>OZ244208.1:0-2415000 GCA_965216885.1 Pirellulaceae bacterium
ATATGGATGCCAGCGTCTTTCGGTGGAAAGCCACCGGGCTTGGGGACGTGGTTTTTGACGTCGTCAGTGACTTCAATGGCGAGGGCTCCGCCTGTAAACAGGAAGAGCACCGCAATGACGATGAGGTTGTTGGTCGCGGTCTGTCTGTAGTATCCCATTTAGGTCCGTCGGAATGGTAAGTGACGGATTTCGATGTAGCGGAAGTCGTCAAGACTTTCGTTTTACCGTGTGGCCGAAACTCTTGACGAGTTCCGCTACGCCAAGGCGCACCGACCAACGCCCGATTCCGGCTAAAGCCGGTACTACGAACGTTCGACATCACGAGAGCACCTCGGACACCGGCACCGTTCGAGTCGGCAACGAATTTGTCTCCACTCCAACGCGTTGAGCGACCGTCATCAAGAGATTGCTGAAATGAGCTTTCTCATTAACGGGACTGTGATACATGCGAATCCCGTCGCCGTAGCCTTTGAACTGCTTCACTTGTTGGTTGAAGTCCACGTGAGCACCATGCTTAAACCCAAGTGACTTCCCGCCGGCCAGCACCAACGGCAGGCTCGTTGTTCCGTGGCTATTTCCATACGAGAGACCACTTCCATAGAGTGCTACCGTTGAATCAATCAAGGGACCGTCCGCATCTTTAGCCTTCGCCAACCGATCGAGGAAGTATGCAAACTGACGCACATTGAATTCGTCACTGCGTGTTAGCTGATCCAGCAAGTCTTTGTCGCCGTTGTGGTGCGACAACGAGTGGCGATCTCGATTGATGCCGATTTCCGGTATGGACGGGCCGGTCCCTTCGTTGCCCGTGTTGAAGGTCACGACTCGCGTCATATCCGTTTGGAACGCCAACACGATGATGTCGTACATCGTCCGCAGGTACTCGCCCAGTCGCTTGAGTTCAATGTCGCGATTTAGTTTCGCGGCGACGTCGGGTTCGATCTTCGGCCTTGGCGTTTCGAGCCATTCTTCAGTCCGTTTCGTACGAATTTCGATCTCGCGCACCGACACGAGGTACTGATCGAGCCTCCCTCGATCGCTCTTGCCCAACTTATTCGAAAGCGATTTGGCGTCACCCAATACCAAATCGAGGATACTTTGCTTTCGTTGGAGTGCTCGGCGTTGTTTCGCAATACCGTCCGCTGGCTCAGTGAAAAAGTTCTGGAAAACGACTGCGGGATTTCGTTCCGCGGGCAATGCAATTCCATCGGCACTCACCGAAAGCGGCTGCCCTTGGTTACTCAGCTCAAGCGACGGAAAACGCGTCTTCGGCCCAGCAACTTGCGCAATCAACTGATCGACCGAAATCGAATTGCGATCGTTCGGGCCATGCTTGGCACCGGTCAGCCACGTTTGCGTTGCGTTGTGAGCAATGCCGAATGAGTTCGGGTGATAGAGCCCACTGATCGGCGTGATCTGTTCCCGTTGCTGCTCAAGCGGACGCAGGATGCGCGACAGCTCATAGTCGCGGCCCGTTGAATTCATCTCGTAGTCGTTCGTGTTAACCCCGTTCGGCAGATAAACAAAGATGCTACGACTCGGCCGATCGCTAATTTGCTCGGCAGCCCGTAGCGGCTGCATGCATTCCAGCAGCGGCAACGCCATGGTGACTCCCAATCCTCGCAGCGCATGACGACGATTGAGCAACCAGTTTTGCGAAAGATAGTTGGCCATTGCTTACCTCTTGGTTGGCTGGTTTTCGAGACATTTTACCATCAATGGATAACCGGCTTCCAGAAAGCACCCCACCTTCAATCAGTCCCAAGTGCGTCCTTGAACAATTCGTACTCGGCTTCCGGGTTGAAGGCTCGGTGATCGTGAAGGAGCGCTCCGAAAGTGATTCGCAGTTTCTTACCGGGAGCAATCGAAACGGAACTCTTCGCGCCTTGCTTCATGGCCTTTCGACCGAAAGGATTGGAAACAAACGCTCCGTAGTTGCGGTTGTGCCACCAACTTCCACGAAAATTCTTCGGGCTTGCCATCAGCATGATGCCGCCGGACTTTGGGGCAGTGCCGGAATAGTCGCACCAGTTCGCTGGTTGACCCCACGTTTTCTTTGCCGTCTGTTTGCCGGTCGAGCTGCGAATCAAACCACCGTTCTTCTCCGTGAAAGCGGTTGCCATGCGAGCACCAAAGCCCATCTCTTCTTGATCGCCGAACGTCACCGTCTGCTTGTCGGCGTGGAATTCGGCGCTCCAAATGAGTAGCCAACCGTTCGGGCGAGCTGCCAACGTGTACTCGTTCGTCAGTAGACAGAGTGGCTCGCCATCGCTCTTCTTCAAGCGGCACTCGGTTGCGAAACGCAATTGCCCGTCCTTGATCGTCGGTTCCGAAACGAAACGAACGTGCTCCATTGCGGCTTTGTTACGCCAGAAATCGTGGCCGTTGATGTCGCCGAACGCCAGCCAGATGCCGGGATGCAGTCTGGAGTGATCCAGCTCGTCAACTCCTTCCACCGGAGGATGATTGCGCGTGACCTTCAATCCATTCACAAGCCGGGCGTTGGAGAAATACGGGCGAAGTGTCTTGTCGTCGCGAAACACGAATTCAACGATCGGCTTGCCGTCGAGCGAAATGCGGAGCTGGTTCGTTTGCTTTTCGACATGGAAACCACCTTTTGACGAATCTACAGCGGTTGTTTTTGCCGAAGTCGAATCGGTTGCGGCTGGTCCCTTCATTGCAAGCAAGAACCTAGTTAAGTCAGCCACTTGCAACGGTGTCATTGTATCCGCCATGTCGGGCATCGCAGACTTCGGATTACTGTTTCGCTCTTCAATCGAAGACTTCGGAATGTCGATTCGCTCGCCCGTCGATTGGCCGAGCGATAGCGTCAAACCGCTCTCTTCCAGCAGCACGCCAGAATACGATTGGCCGTCGTCGGTGAGGACCGTCTGTTGGTTGAAGCCCTCGGTGATGATCTCGCTCGGCTGCACGATCGACTGCACGATATGCTTTGCGTTCGACCGTGAGCCAATGTTGCTCAGGTTTGGCCCAAAGCCGTTTTTGGCTTCGTCGAGGCTGTGACATTTGGCGCAGCCCGCTCCGAGTGAGTGACGGAACAAGACTTCACCGCGGTCTGTATCCCCGCGATCCAACAACGCTAAAGCCGCTTTGGCAGTCGCCTTTAGTGCGTTGCGTTCCAGCGGCAGCGGTGACACGGCAACGATGTAGTTGACCATGCTTCCGGCGTCGCCGTCGTCGGTGTTGCCGCCAAGTGAAATCGAACCCGCGTCGAACGCTCGTGAGTAGAAGGTCAGCTTAGCGCCTTCGTCAATGGATGCTTCGAACGGTTGCTTTTCTAAGCTGCTTAGCCAGCTTGGCGGCGATTTTTGCTCTTCGTCGATCCCAACCCACACACGCACCGGCACAATCGCTTCCAAAGTGAGCCAGTCCTTGCCGGTGGAACTCTCGTCGCTGTTGGCCGTCTGGATCAAGTCGCAGCCCGCAAGCGCCGGCGGGACAGAAGTCAGCCGATAGCCGCGGTCCACGTAGGTCTTGTTCCCCTCCGCAAAGCCGCCGGGAACGATTTTGTATTCTCGACCACTTCGCGATTTTAGATTGCGTATCGTTGCGATGGGACTCGCGGACGCTTCGACCTCTTCGATGCCTGATGCTTCCTTGAGCGAGCGACCCTTGAGCGCTGGCCCGGTGGCTTGCTTCATCTTTCCGATCCACGAGTTGGCGACGCGAAGTACTTCGGTGTCGGTTTCGCTGCTCAGCAGTTGCTTCACTTCGGGTTGAGTCAACTCCTGCGTTTCGAGCAACGATAGCAACGCAGCTCGACGCACAGCCACCGGCGCGTCTTTCAGCAGCCCACGCCGATCCGCCGTAGAACTGAGCGTTCGCAACGCCTGCCAAGCCGAGTAGAAGATTGTCGTGTCAGATTCGCGTTCCAGAAGGTTCAGCAGTTCAGGAACAAGCTGGCTTTGATTCGCTTCGTGGACGGCTTGCACCGCCGCGAATCGCACGCGAGGCTGTGGGTGTTGGAATGCGAGACGCATACAATCGGTGAGTCGATCCGTTTGCTGAAACTGGTTCGCACGGTACGAGAGAATTCGGACCGCCTGCACTTGGCGATTGAGCCACGCGGACTCATCTGATCGCAGCGTTTTGTGTAGGTACTCGGCAAGTGATTTTGCCTCCCGCATGCGCCCGAGAGACCAGATCGTCCAAGTCTCTTGATTCTCTGTGAGCTTGGCGTTGGACAATTGCTTCAAGATTTGTGGTATCACGTCGCCGCCGCGGCTCACCAGTTCGTCCTGCGCATTGATACGACGCACCGGGAGCGGGCTGTCGAACTCGCCAATCAGTTCCTCAATCGAAAACTTTTCAATTGGCTTCGAAGTCAGCAGCGGCTTGGCCTTCGGCGCGTCTTTCCAAGCAATGCGAAAGATGCGACCTTCGTTACTGAGTTTTCCGTCCTCATATTCGGCCCCGTAGCCGCTACTCCATCCAAGCACCCACAACGCGCCGTCGGGACCGAACTCCAAATCAGTGGGACGAAACAGCGCCGAGCCACCTTCAATGAACGAAGCGAACTCGCCGCCATCGGGTCGTAACATCGCGCCGTCCCACTTGGTGCGCCAGAGGTACGTCTTCTTCGACAGCCAGTCGTTGACCAGAAACGCACCGCGATACGCTGGCGGAAACTGCGGCGACATGCAGAAGATCACGCCCGTTCCGGAACCCTGAAACAGTGGTCCGCAAACAGGTGCGGTCGGAGCGTGTTGCTCAGGCGACCAATGGCTGCTCCACGGATGGTTCCAACCAAAGTGAGCACCATAGAACGGCACGAAGACGCGGTCTCCCTGACTCTGGTCGTTGTCGGTGCCCAGCCAATTGAAGCCACTATCCATCGTGATGTCCCACGGATTGCGAAACCCACGCGAAACGATCTCCAAGTTGTAGCCGCCGTCTGCGCACCGCAGCACGCCACCATCCATACCCCAATCGTCAGACGGATTGTGATACGCGTGGCGGTAATCGTCCTTGTGGAAGATGGCCGGCGTGGGAAAGTCTGGCACGTCCGCGGGCGCCGTGAGTCCCCACAAGTCTCGGAACGGTTTGGGCGCGTAGCGGCCCGGTTGATTCATGCCCTTCGAATTGCCCTTGCTCATGTAGAGCTTGCCATCGGGCGCCCAATTCAGTCCATGCAAACCATGTTCGAGATTGCCAAGGTCCGTGTAGAGCTTGACGTATTCATCGGCCACGTCGTCTCCGTCCGTGTCGCGAACGACGGTCAGGTCGGGTGCGTTGGCGATCCATAGGTCTCGGCCATGCCAAGCTAAACCCTGAATCGCATTGAAGCCCGTCGCGTAGACTTTCGTCGTGTCGGCCACTCCATCGCCGTCCGTGTCGAGCACCATCACAACACTATCGCCGGGCGTCGCTGGCTTCGGCTTGCGGTACTGCGGTCCCATGCCAACAAACAGACGTCCTTGCTCGTCGAACGCCATGGAGCAAGGCTGCCGCACGATCGGCTCGCGCGCGAACACCGACACTTGAAACTCAGGCGGCACCTTGGGTAACACGTCCGGATCGAATGACTTGTCAGTGAAGTCCGCGATTGCAGTCGAAGCGCCGAGAATGATTGAGGCGATCGCGAATCGAAGAACGAGTGAGGAGAGATCGGTGTTTTTCATGATTTGGCGATTTTGGCATTATTCGACTACGTATGCCAGTTTCTTGGTGACTTTCGATTTCGCGAGATCCAGCTCCTTGCCGAGCGGGTTAAACGCAACCCATTCAACTTTGTCGCCTTCTAACTTCAAACGCAGTATCGATCCTTCGGCGGTGTCTTGAATGACCTCGATCCCCGATGCGTGTGCGGTCGCTTGCAGATTATTGGCGTAGGCGGCTTTCGATCCGGGGTTGGGATTGTTGGAGGTCGACATCGAACGATACGGCGCGTGCGGGTAGTAGACTTGGGTGAAGACCAGAGTCTGACCGACTTTCGGTGTGCCTTCCCAGAGATACCTTAACTGGTTCGGGCATCCCGTCGCCCGCGGGTCATCGACCAGTCGATCGACAACTTGCAGCCGACAATCGGCTTGCGGAGCAAACCAAACGAGCAAGTCGGCCGGTGGTGACTTGGCGCTTCTTGTTCCGTTGGATGCGACTGGTTTGTGGATGAACGTGTTCGCCCAATGCGTGCCGGTCTGGGGCCCGATGTTGTGCGTGTTCCATAGCGGAGCGACTCGTGCCGGAAAACTCTCTTCGAACGTGATGGTCTCGCGAGTGGCAAGAAAACGATTCTTCGCAAAGATGAACTCGCGCTGATAAACGACTGGAAGCCCGTCCATGTTCTTGACTCGGACTGTCGCGTAAGTTGCTTTCTCGGTTTCCTCGAAATGAGTCACTTCCGACTGAATATCGGGCATCGTGCCGCTTCTCCAGAACTCGTCGATGCGGAGTTTGTCGGGGTGAAGACGCCGCGAAGCTTTCTTTTCAATGTCTTCGACTAGCAAACGATTCTCGACGGAGGCACCTTTGCTGGTGACGATCTGCGTGAAAGCGGCTCCCCAGCGATTGAGGCCCATGATGCCTCCGGGGTTCGCCGGGAAACTGGTTGGATGTAGCTCGACGAGCCCGAAGAAGTCGCCCTTTCCCCAACCGCTGCGGAGGACCAGCTTGTCCGGCCACTCGTTACCCGTCATGTACCAACTGCAACAGACGTGGCCGAAGTTGTCGCGTGGATCGGCGTTACCGAGGAGTCGTTCGGTGAGTTTCTTGTCGGTGTGCGGAATGCGAATCGCTTCGCAGCGTTTCGTCCAGAGCGAACCCGCCGAGGGTGGCGTTGGTTCGACGGTTTCGTCGGCGAACAGATACGCCAATGCGACAAGCCAGTTGGCCCCAATGTTGTAGCTGGGGTCATGGCTCGGACTCGCTTGGTAACGCAAATAGTTCAACAGCTTGTGCGCCGCAAAACGATAACGTCCATCCTTCGTCTTTGCCGCCAGCCGTTCGAGCATCGCGATGCGATAGGCAGCCGTACTATTCCAGCCACCATTGGGACCATAAGGATTGATCTGGCCATCGGGGCCCACTTCGACAAGCAGTCGCTCCCAAACTCGTCGTCGCATTTCTGGATGGTTGTAAACTCGGTCGTCGCCGGTCCATTGATCGCCTCCACAGATCAAAATGATCAACGGCCCCATCATGTAACCCGTGTCATTCTGCGGAACATCCTTCGGACGCCAGAAGTCATTGAACACAATTTTCGAGTAATTCGCCCAGTGTTTGGCCTCGGGAATGTCCGGGTACCATTCAGCGGCGCGGCCTTTGGCGTAAGCTTCGGGCATCGAACGATGACACCCACCTCGCCACTCAACCGGTTCCGTGTCCCAGACGTGAAGATTGCGACAGTAACAAAGCCACATCTCGCGAAACCATTCGTCGTTGGGCTTCATAGCTCCGCCTTCGATCAAGTGTTTTCGATAAAGCGGAATGAGTGCGGCGGGATGCTCGAATTGCCAAAACCATTTTCGCTCGCGGATCATCTTTTTCATGTCGGCATGAGCGTGCTTCAGCATTGCGATGCAAGCGTCCGACCACTTTGAGTCGCCCGTTTGCACGTACTTTGCCAAAACCGGCATGAACGCCGCGGGACCGTTAATGCCACGAACTGGATTCGCCGCGATTTGCTGCGGCTCCATTGCGTCAATGCAACGCAGGTACGTGTCGCGAGTGACAGCGTCTTGCGGAATCGGATAGAAGTCGGAATTGTCTAGATCAGTTTTGCCGAATCGGTAATGCTCGACATCGACAAAGTAGCGAGTCGGTGGGCCGACGAGTTCGGGTTGCAGCGACTCTTGCCCCCAGCCGATTGCCGCAGAAAGACAGAAGACAACCGGCGTTGAGAGGACGCGGAAATTGAATTGGGTTCGATGGTTGATCATGTTGATTCACGTCTCGTCGTCACCTAAATCGCTTCGATTTGACGCAAAGAACGCTCATCGAAGGTCTTGACGACTTCCGCTACGAGTTTTGAGTATTCAGTGCTACAGCATGCCAGTGATCTAAGGTTTCGCTGTCTCATCAGCTTGGCGTGGATGCTTCGTCGCCGTTCCGAAAGTCAGCCGCTCGTCGTCGCGGACTCGCATCGGTTGCTCGTTGTGATACCAACAACGTTCAGAAAGACCATCTGGAAAGTCGTGAACAATGAGCCCAGGCGTGTCTTTGTCCAATTGTTGGGCAATCGTCGCGTCAGGACGAGCTACAAAACTCGCCCAATGCGAGTATGGGGCTGATGAATTGTTGGCGACAGCCCACATGCGGTTATCGGCACAACGTGTGGGCACTTGGCGTTCGGTTAAAACATCAAGACAGTTTTCGCCCTTGCCCCGGGCATTGTAGAACGAGTGTAGCATCACTGTCGCACCACGTTCCTGGTACGCCGCGTATACCTGCGGCCAGCATGCGTCGTAGCAAATCGCTAATCCAACTTTGACGTCCTTGATCTCTCGCATTACCAGGCGATCGCCTGCTGAATAGTGCTGCTGATCTCCAAGAGTGCACATCGATTTGTCGTACCGATCGACGATCTTTCCGGTCGGATCAATCAAGTACAAACAGTTGGTTGGTTTTGTTTCCTCGTCGAGGTAATGTGCCGATCCTAGTACCAACCAAAGCTCCAGTTTCTTGGCTAGTTGGCAAAGTTCATTCGTTTCTTTACGAAGCAAATCCCAATCGAAGTCATCGAAATTCTTGAAGTCTGTTCCAGCATACCCGGAAAGACACGCCTCTGATGTATGTAAAAGGTGAGCTCCTTTTCGTTCTGCCTGCTGCATGTATTTGCGAATCCAGCGGGCATTGCTGGCTATGTCGCGGCTGACAGGGAACTGGCAAGACGCCACACGCAGTTTGTCGTCTGGTCGGTCTTGTTGCGAACTGCGTTCTGCTTCTCGATCGCTTCCCGCGACGACGCTTGATTTGGTCAGTGATCCGTATAGCTCCGGGCGGCGCTGTTGGAAATTTCGACTGTTGCGTCTGGCTTTCCGAACTCTTGCCAGATCTACCTCGGCAACGGTGTAAGCCTCTTCACCAGCAGGGCAACGTGAAAGGAGCTTCGCCGGCACGTTTCCTATCATCGTGCCGCCGCCGTAGGCCTGGTTCGTACTTACCATCGCGACATGACTCCGGAACATTGCGGACTTAACGATAAAGTCTTCGACCGAGCCACGACGACCGTTGATCCATATGATCAGCTCGGCGCCTTTGAGCGACAGCGTGCGAAAACTCTCCGGAAACCATCCGTCGTAGCACGTCAAAACGCCCACGCGACCAAAGTCGAAGTCAAACACGGGCAGGTCTTTGCCACGCTCCATCGTCCATTCCGGATCGTTGCGGAGAAACCAATCTCGGCCTTTATTCGCCGGAGGTTTCGACCAAGCCGGTTCGCCCTCGTAATGATCCACCGCAGCGTGAGTCTTGTGATACTTCCCGGCAATATTCCCCTCGCGATCAAAGATCAAAGCTGTGTTCGCGTAAGTCTTGTCGTCGTAGACCTCCCAACAGCCAACGACCACATAAACCTTGTTAGCTGCGGCTGCCGACGAAATCCGCTTTGTCTCGTTTCCTGGAACGGAAATATGACCAAGCACGTACTCAGGGAACACGACCAAGTCCGCGCCATCTTTACCCGCCCGATCGATGTAAGGCACTAGCGTTTTGCTAACGTCGTAGCCCTCTCGTGGTAGCTCGCCTTTGTCGTAGCCATTGATCTGCACGGCTGCGATCTTGACCACGGATTGCTGCGAAGATTCAGGTGGCGCTGCCTGGGTCGTATGCTGCGGGGGAAAGTGGACGAACCCCGCAACCAAGATGAAGAAAAGTACGGAGTGTTTCATGATTGGTGCCCAAATAGTGCTCTGTTATTTGGCCGCGTAGTTCTTCAGCCCGCCGAGTTTATTGTAAACTGCCCGTCCCACTACCTCTCTTCTCGTTCATCCAAGACTCGGACATTGGCCGTGATCGTGTTGTTCTCAATCTCAATGTCGCCCACATCCTTGCCTAGACGTATTCCTGTCTGTTGAATGCCGTCCCCGGTGTCCTCGATAACATTGTTGCGGATGATCGTGCCATTCGTCGCGCCATCGACGAACAAGCCTAACGCCACGTTATCCCGCACCGTGTTGGCTTCAAAAGTGATGTTGTGGGCGGCCATCGGCTTGGTCTCCTGCCGCCAATAAACGCCTCCCTTCTTGTTGCCTACGATCGTGTTTTTACGGACAAAGTTCTCGCTGTCTTTGTGGCCGATCGACATGCCGTATCCGCCGTTGCCTTCGAGCCAATTCCCTTCGGCAACACCGCCTCGCACTCGCCAACAGAAAAAGAAACCGTCTTCGCCATTCTTGATGGAGCGGCAGTTGGTTACCGATGGACGCTGGGAGCCGCTGCCCGGGTGCAGTCCGAAACCCTCGCAATTCGTGACGTGACACTGATCGACTTTCACATCGTTTGATTGTTGGAAACTGATTCCGTCGCCATTGTAATTTCGAACGTTGCAGTCGCGAATCTCACAGGCGTCACCTCGGTAGAGATAAATGCCCGCAGTCCGGCAGCCGTCGATCTTTGTTGGGTTCTCTGCTCGATTGCCATCGACAGTCAGATTTTCGACACGAGCGTCCCGAATCTTGTAGCCACTAATTACAGGGTAGATCGTCGCGGCGTAGGCGTCGTCCGACATCAAGATATCCGCATTCATGTGTCGGCTGAGCGTGAAGTAGTTTTCTCGAGCGTTGAGGATCGTAGCACAGACGCCGTGAAAGTTGCGTTGCCGCTTCGATGCGACGTAAACTCCACGACCTACTGCGAAGCCGGTCTTGTCCTCGACCGTGATGGCGAACTCACCGTAGTCGCCATCGGCTGCCAGAGGCGCGCGGGACTCTCGATCTTTCTTGAGTACGGTTCGTTCGCCGGCACCTCGCACAGCGACGCGACTTCGCAAATGCAACGAATCACGCATGAGGTACTCACCCGGACCAATCTCGACGGTGCCGCCGCCCAAATTCCCCACATAGTCCACCGCAGCCTGCAAGGCGCGATTGTCGTTGCCGATGATGTCCGTGTCCGAGAGCCCGACGGTAACGTGAATCGCTGGCCGAGCGTGCAACTCGTTTTCTGCGTTGCGTCGTTCTGCTTCTTGAGCCGAAGCGTAAAGGGTAACGGTTGCGATTAGAAAGAACGCCATTCGCATAGGGGACATCGCCTTACACCTCGTAATCTTCTTGCTGGCTGCGCTGAAGAACAGTCGTTTCATGCTTTGGATTCCAGCGTGGCCGACTTTTTACTACCAACCGGTTCGATATTCACGACGCAGAAACTGGTTGGCGGATTTGTGATTGGTGAACACCATCTTTTCCGAATCCCAATCGAGCTTCTGCCGAGTTAGATCGTCACGCAGTTGTGAACGAAGTGCGATGTTGCCCAAGAGGACTCCTTCGGTGAGTGGACCGGCCCAGTCAAAGTTGGAACCTGCTTTCTGGCCGCCTTTGCAAGCTTGAATCCATTCTTCGTGATGACCGGGCGAACGGGGCAGCACTTTCGGCGGAATTCCGTATTCCTTCGCTCTCTCTTCCGGGAACATCCGCCATGGATCATCCCAGTCGGTCAACAAGACTCCGTCATCACCAACCAGCATCACACCGTTTGCTCCCAACAGATCACCTGCTTTCAAGACGCTAGGTCTTGGTGGTCGCAAACCGCCGTCGTACCACTGAACCTTCACGGGCGGCATTTCTCCGCGAGCCGCAAAGTGATAGGTGACCGTGGAACCGAGTGGGTACGAGTCCTCGTTCACGCGCGTCGAGACAGCTTCAACACTCGTCGGTGCTTTCAGCTTCAAGGCACGATAGACCGGATCGAAGTAGTGACATCCCATGTCGCCGAGCGCTCCGGTGCCGAAGTCCCACCGACCTCGCCACTTGAACGGAGCGTAATCGGGATGATACGGTCGCATCTGCGCTGGCCCGATCCACAGGTCCCAGTCAAGCGTGTCGGGAACAGCGGGAGTGTCCGTCGGACGCGCAACTCCCTGAGGCCAGTATTCACCGAACAAGCCACGCGAAGGTCGGTCTGTCCAGATGTGAACTTCGCGAATCGGCCCGATCGCATTATCCATGACGAACTCCTGGACCAGTTGCGTGTCCTTGTCCGCTTGGGCTTGATTTCCCATCTGTGTTGCGACACCTGCCTCACGAGCCGCCTTGGTCAATTCGCGAGCTTCCCAGATCGAATGTGTCAGCGGCTTCTCGCAGTACACATGCTTGCCGTACCGAAGTGCTGCCAGGGACGCGTGAAAGTGTGAATGGTCCGGAGTCGAGACGATAACAGCGTCGATCTTCGATTCCATCTCGGACAACATGACACGGTAGTCCTTGAAACGCTTCGCAGCTGGAATCTTCAATCCATCGTGTTTCTTGAACGACTCGGTCACGCGTTCGAAGTCAACATCACACAGTGCAACGACGTTTTCTGAACGTGTATCCCGAATATTGATTGCACCTCGCCCGCCTGCGCCGATGCACGCAATGCTTAGTTTTTCGTTGGCCGCATACGTTCTTGCCGAACCGGCTTGCAGAATGGTGAACGTGGCCGCGGTGGTACTCGCAGCTTTGAGGAACCTTCGGCGATCAACACTAAGGGGCATAGCAAACTCCGCGCTGAGGACCAGCTTCAATTGGTAAGACGCAACATGATAGTCCAATTCGAGCGATTGAGTCACAACCGGTGCTCAAGATGCGTTGAGCTGAGAGTATCGACAGCTTTGACCAAGTTGCTGAACCACCGTCTTCTGAATCGAGCGGATCAACAAATCAGGCGGAGGAAGCAGGCATTTCGCCGAATGCTGCCGCGGTTCCCGTTCAGAGAGCGAAAGAGAAGAATGGAATTTCCAGCGTGCCGTCATTGCAATGCGGGCGCCGTAGATGCTGAATTCGAAATAGCTCGCCCCTTCATCGGCTAGTTCTTGCCAACATGCCGCCGAACCGTGGCTGAACTTCTCCTAACGTAGTTTTTGAATGCATTGACCATCGAGCGGTCTGCTCTGAACGTGGGAGACCGCTGCAGTTTAGCCTTCGATCGAATCTGCTTCGGTTGGACAAACCGCTGAGCATGCCAAAGTCGGCGCATCCTCATCGGTGTCGTTGATATAGTCAGACCGCTGAAAGTTTGAATATCAAACCCCGCTTCGGTCCCGACACACCGAGGCAGGTGGCAAAGGCGTAGCGAAGTTGGCTGGCCTTCGTTGTGCATGACTTTTCTTGCACGAGACCGCTGCTCGTTTCGCGACTCCCCAAGTCGAACGGTTGCATCTACCCGTTGCAGATAGACGTTCAGATTGCAGCGGTCTCAAATCGGTGTGAAGATGCCTGTGCTTGGGCTGATTCGGCCTGTCCGGGTGGCACCGCGAGCGTCGCCGAACGATATAGGAACCGCGAGCGGAACCGAAGAATCGCGCAAACAATCATCCACGCGAGGAATGGCAAGGTGGCTGGCAACTTTGTGTTTCGCGATGGCATGCTTTAAGTAGATCCACTCGTCACGGGTGGCATCGCGGAATGGATCGAAAGGATCGCGAGACCGTTGCAGGCCGGTTTTCGAAGCCGACGAGGAAGCATGTCCGATACGAATGCGTCGCGAGACCCAAGAGCGCCGTTAGAATAGTTAGAGCAGATCACGTTCCGCTTGGGTGGTCGGGATGGTCTTCGGTTGACCTATTTCGAACGGCAACGTGATTCGTTCAGGCGTCTGATTCGTATTGCAGGAGCAGTTTTGTGAAGTACCCCGGAATGTTCATACTCCTTGCTCTGGTTGTGCTCTTGCACGGCAAATGCATCGCCGTTGCCGCGGAGCTGCCGCTGCCAAATATCCTCTGGGTCTGCACGGATCAACAACGATTTGACACGATTCGATTGCTAGGTAATCCCCACATCCGTACTCCCCACCTGGACAAGTTGGTGGAGTCAGGTGTTGCGTTTACTCATGCCTACTGCCAGTCACCCATTTGCACGCCCAGTCGAGCCAGCTTTCTAACCGGCTTGTATCCCGACGCCATTCGAGCGTGCACGAACGGCAACGAACGCTGGGCGGATGCCGCACCGTTGATCACCAAAACTCTGGCGGACGCGGGTTACGATTGCGGGCTGGCTGGGAAGCTGCATCTGTCGGCCACCAGCAAGCGGATCGAGAAACGTCCCGATGACGGGTATCGGATCTTCCGCTGGTCCCACGACCCGCAGGACAAGTGGCCTCGCGAACACGCTTACATCGATTGGCTTGAGGCTCAGGGGTTTAACTACAACTCGCTCATCCAGCAACATGGTTCCATTCCCGGTCGCCTGCATCAAACGACATGGTGCGTGCAGTTGGCAGAAGACTTTATTCGCGAAAATCGCTCGGGACCGTGGCTGTTTAGCCTGAACTGCTTCGCCCCACATTCACTCGGCGGAAAGATGTATCCACCGGGAGGCTACGTCAACCGATTCGACATCGAGTCTTTACCCGGTCCGTATTTCCGTGACTCCGATCTGGAAGCTCAGAAGCGTTTGCAGGAGATCGATTTTCAGACGAAGCCCAAAAAGTATGACAGGCGAGAAGCACAGTTGTACCAGGCGGAGTACTGGTCACTGGTCGAGCATGTCGACGAGAACATCGGCCGGATGATGCGAGTCCTTGAGCTAACTGGCCAGCGAGACAACACGATTGTCATCTTCACATCGGATCATGGTGAAGCGCTCGGCGACCACGGGCTGCGTCGTAAAGGATGCCGCTTCTATGAGGGCCTAACACGTGTGCCGCTGATCATCTCGTGGCCCGCTCACTTCAAACAGGGCCTGAAGAGCGACGCTCTGGTCGAGCTAACCGACATCGTACCAACCCTTCTGAACGTAACCGGTTTGCCCGTGCCCGAGCGTATGCATGGCAAATCGCTCGTCCCTATCCTGGAAGGCAAAGCTGCGCCGCACACCCATCGGGACTTCGTGCGTTCGATTTACTACCGGGCGCTCGGGGGCAAGAGTCACGCGTCGATGATCCGGACGCGCGAGCACAAACTTGTCGTCTACCACGGGACTGGACTGGGTGAGTTGTTCGACATGCGAAAGGACCCCCACGAGTTCACCAATCTTTGGGAAGACCCAGACTACGCCGACGTGCGATTCAAACTGATGAACTGGGCCTTTGACGCGGCGGCCTTTGCGACCGACCTTGGTCCACGACGTGTGGCCGGCCATTGATGACCAACAGACCAGAAAGTCGCTCTGCGACTGATCATGTGAAAGGTTCAACGAAATGACAAACGGTTCTCGCCTTAGGTTGCTTCAACTCGCATTGGTGATCGCGCTCGTGGCGGGTTCATCTCGATTGGAGGCCGACTCCCGCCCGAACATCCTGTACGTCTTTACGGATGATCAGTCTCGTCGGTCCGTGAGTGCTTACGAGCAAGCTCATGATTGGATCAGAACACCGAATATCGATGCATTGGCGGCGTCGGGTATGCGGTTCACCACTTGTTACACCGGCGCTTCCTGCCAGATGTCGCGCGCGATGATGATGACGGGACGGCTGCAGCACGCGATTCAGGGATTCGACACGTCCCGCTATCCGGCATGCGATTACGATCCGAAATTGCAACCATTCTGGCCAGCGGAATTTCGCAGAAACGGTTACGCGACCGCGGCCATCGGCAAGTGGCATCTGGGAGAGGATGTTGGTCACGGCAGAGATTGGGACTACTCCGTGCTTTGGGATCGTTGCGGCCCGGGCTCCAACAAGTCGGCGTACTACCACAAGACCCTGGTGAGGTACAACGGCGGCGAGCGAGTTCCACTCGATGGATACAGCACGGATCGTTACACGGATATCGCTGTGCAATACATCCGAGAGTCAGCAAAAAGCGATAAGCCATGGTTCCTGTGGTTGTGCTACGGCGGTGTCCACGCGCCCTTCACGGAGGCTCAACGTCGTCAACAGCAATACAACGACGCTCCCAAGGCTGACGTGCCGGTCGATATTTTCGGTCCTCGGCCCACGAAGCCAAAGCATCTTGTTCATTACACAAGGTGGAAGAAAGATGATCATGGAGAACCGACTGGTTTCGATGCCAACGTGAAAAAGTACAACCGCGCCGTCGCCGCGCTCGATGAAGGAGTCGGCCGACTCGTCGAAGCGCTCAAGAGCAGCGGCAAACTGGACAATACGCTGATTGTGTACACGTCCGATCAGGGATTTGCCTGGGGGCAACACGGATGCAGAGAGAAATGGATGGCGTACGATGCAAACATCGCTGCGCCGTTAATCTTTTCCTGGCCCAAAGGTGTCGCCGCTGGACAAATCTGTCACGAACCGGTCACCGGCGTGGACATTGTTTCGACCTTTCACGCTGTCGCTGGCGTGAAACCGGCGATCGAGCTGCACGGGCGTGATCTGACTCCGCTGCTGGACGATCCCAATAGAACGCTCAAGGATCCCGCGCTGCTAACACACACGGCTCGAGTTTACGGCGAGAAGTTCCTGAACGACATCAGGCAGGGCACCTTCGTAGGCCAGGGAGTCAAACCCGGATACATCATGATGCGTGATGGCCAGCACAAGTACATTCGCCACATGCAGGCCGACACAATTGAAGAGCTCTACGATCTGCAGCAAGATCCGTTGGAACTGAACAATCTGGCGATCGACGCGAACTTCGCGGCTCGTCTCAAACGGCTCCGGGAAAAGGCAGCCACGGAAGTGCGGAAAAAGAACGGAGAGTTCGTCGACCTGTTGCCGGCTCCCAAAGTTCAGCATCCGCAATAACGAAAGGGGAGCAGTCCGTTTTCGTTGTTAGGCCACGCTGTGCGAATGAGTTTTTACCGTTGGTTCGGTGGTATTCATCGAGGCGACCGCGTTTTGCATGGCCTGCGCGGAGAGCTGGCGAAATCGTTTTTGCACCCACTTCATGTAAGGGTATGTCAGTTTTGACAGCCATCGATTGGCGCGAGAAAAACTGTACACCTCGTACCAGACCGATTCGTCCGTGTGATCGTACTCGATGGTAAATCGTTCCTCGCCGGCAGCAAGATGAGGGCCAATGGTACCGTAGGCGAATCCGCAGCGTTCGATTTGATCGTTCGCCGGGTCAGATCCGTCAAAGGTATAGATCACTCGGCAGGGATTCAGCGTCCAGACACCCATCGCGTAGAACAACGTGGCAACAACGCGACCCTCCTGGACCGTGTGCGGCCAAATCAGATCAACGAACTCGGCGGGAAACATTTTCCAATCCGCGTGTGCTCGTTTGGCATTCAGATACACCATGCGACCATGGCCCAGCTTCACGCGATTCTTACCCGCGAGGAAACCGCGTGGCACGACATGACTACGGGTCCCGCCGACGTGTTCGTAGTTGAAGGGTGTTTCCCGGTGATCCCAGATGAACTCCTTGAGTTCAATGTGCGATGGTTTGTGAAGCGTGATCACTTGATGAGCCCGTCGTCCAGATTTCCAGAGAAGTCTTCAACGTAATGATTTGGGATGGCCGGAAGAAGATCCGCCGGAAATTTTTCGTCCGCCGTGGGTGAAAGACACGGGGTAGACCGCCCGTTGTACTGTCAGCCGAAAGCGTACAGGAACTGCGGTCAAAATCCGCAAAAACCCCCGTTACATGTCGACAACCGCACGAAAGTCGCGAACTTAACGTTTTCCGTCCGTGTCGCCCAAAAAACGGCGGTCGAATTGCTCGTTGCGGCCAAAGTCAACAGCCCGCACGCCACGCTGGGATTCGGAGTTGCCGCCACGAGCTATTGCGTACCGCGGATGCGGTGTCGTCAAATTGGTGCCGGCAAATCACGTTTGCAGAAGATGATTGTGGCACCAAGCAGCCCCGCAAGGCCAAGGCCACAGAGAATCGCATTCAAGGCCATCGGGCCCAACGCCGCGAAACTTCCAGTGGCATCGTAAACGATCCATGCCCATTCTCTTTCGGGGTAGCTCACCGCCTCGCTGACGATACGGATCGGTTCATAGGCACCGAAGAAAGTAGTGCACTTCACCCATCCGAATCCCTCTACTGCAAGCCCGACCAGTTCAAGGATCGTTGAGATCACATAGAACCCAACCGTGATACCGATCGTCCGCCAACGGTAGCGATCCCACGATGACATGAGTGTGGTGAAGCCAACCAGAAATGTGCCCAACGAAAAGTAGTTGATCGCCGCCGGCAGGAATGTCTTCGATGCAACTTTTTCTGACATCGCAATGTCGACCGGTTCTCCGCCGGTAAAGGGAATGTCGATGCCAAACAGCGGAACTTCAACCGGCGCTGACATTTCGGTCACCGTGGTTGTGGCAATGCCTGTGCTCGTGCCCAGATAGGCGAGCGTCGCCAGCAGGAAGACACCGATCATCGTGACGGCGGAATGGATGCCAATGACCTGCCGCCGGCTGACCGGCTGAGCGAGCAGCATTTCCATGGTGCCTCGCCCCAGTCCACCGCTGACAGCATCCGAAGAACGAGCGATGCACCAGATGGCCATCATCAAGTAGACGACCGGTTCCTCGTACGTGACGGCAATGCGACCTTCGTAGGAGAACAGTTGTTCGATTGGCACGGGTGCGAGCTTTTGCCACGACTCGGGCAGATTCTCAATGATGTTCTGAAAACGTCCCATCTCCAGGCGACTGGTGATCCAGACGCGGACCCAGCAGAACACGTAGAGGACCGACGCACATCCAGCGAACAGCAGGATGGATTCGAAGAACGCTTTTTTCCAGAGGGCACGATTCATGACGGTGATGTCGTTGCTGAGGCGGTTTCGGGAGTTGCGAACGCTCCGTCGCCCGCGCGGTTGCCGTGGAAGCGGTCGTATACCGCTCGCAGTCCGATTGGTTCGACCGTCACTTCGGAGATCGGAAGTGATGCCAACCAACCAAGCAGCCGGGAAAGTTCGCTGGGCGTTTCCAGCAGCAGGCGTCCGTCTGTGACGTTGCACAGCGTGACTTCGCTTTCCAGTTCGTTTGGTAGCGGTGTCAGTTCACCTTCCAGCCGCGCACGAATGCGATGCTGTCGTCGCAAGTCGGACATGACTTGCGTGTGTACCAGTTCGCCGGCGCGTACGATGGTGACACGATCGCTGGTCTCTTCAACCTCGGAAAGAACATGCGAAGAAAAGAGCACGGTCTGCCCGGCGGCTTTCGCTTCCAGAATCATCTGCATGACCTCACCGCGTACGTTTGGATCGAGGTTGGCGGTCGGTTCGTCGAGGATCTTGAGTTTCGTCTGCGCTGACATGGTGACGGCCAACGCAAGCTTCTGTCGCATGCCCGTCGACATGAATCCAACGAATCGACGCACGTCCAATTTCAGTCGATCGGCCAGCTTCATAGCGTCGTCGAATCCGGAAAGCCCGCGAACTTCTGCGAAGAATCGCAGCACGTCCTTGCCACGCATGTGACGAAACAGGCGAGCATCGCCGGGCATGTACGCGACACGTTTGTGGACTTCCACCGAATCACGATAGCTGTCCAGTCCATCAATGGTGGCTGATCCGGAAGTCGGTGCCAGGAACCCCATCAACAGCCGAATCAACGTCGTCTTGCCTGCGCCATTGGGACCCAGTAGTCCGTGAACTTCGCCGCGATCAATGCGCAAGTTGCATCGATCCAGCGCGCAGAAGCTGCCGAATCGCTTGGTGAGATCCTGTGTTGTTACGAGTGGTTCCGGCATAAATCGTCAGGCAAGGCAAGTTGCATTCAGCGTGGCATCAATTCGCGTTTGGCGTCGTGGGTGGTCTTTCAGCATCAGCACTTTAGCGTGTTCGCCAGAAACTGGGCATCAGCAGCACCAGGATCGCGAAAACCTCAACTCGGCCCAACATCATTAGTACCGTAAACAGCAGTTTTGATGTCGAGGAAAAGTGACCGTAGTTCTGCGTGGCGCCAACCGTCCCCAATCCCGGACCAATGTTGTTGAGCGTGGCGGCGACGGCGCTGGCGGAATCGATAAGCTTGTGCTGTTGGTCTCCAGCCCACGTCGTATCCGGCTCGACGCCAACGACGAACAGCCAACTGGCCAGAAAGACAATTCCGATCACGACGAAGTACACCAGGATGCTACGTCGCAGGCTGGAGTCGTCAATCGACTTGCCACCCAATCGAAGTGTGCGGACCACGCGCGGGTGATGCGCCCGTTCAAGTTCTATGCCAAGAATCTTTGTCATCAGGATCCAGCGGATCACCTTCATGCCACCCCCGGTGCTTCCAGCACATCCCCCCACAAACATCAGTAGAACGAGAATGCAACGGCCAAGGTTGTTCCAACCGTCGAAATCATGCGTGCCATAACCCGTGGTGGTGATAATCGACACGACCTGGAACAGTCCGTAGCGGATCGCCCCGATGAAACTGCTTTGACCGTTGCTGTCGGCGAAATCGCCCACACTGTATCCCAGCACCACGATGACGGTCGTGGCCACGAGGATAATTCCAATGTAGCACCGCCATTCAACATCCCGATAAATCGTCGCTGGCATCCCGCGAAGCAGGAAGTAGAGCAAGGTGAAGTTCATACCGGCCAGTAGCATAAAGACGATCACAATCGTATCAATCAGCCCGCTATCGAAGTGACCGAGGCTGGCGTTGTAGGTTGAAAACCCGCCGGTCGCCATCGTGCCAAACGCGTGACACAACGCGTCAAACCACGACAGTCCGCACAGCCAGAGAATCACCGTTAGTAGCGCCGTCAGGCCGACATAGATTCCCGCGAACACTTGTGCCGTGTGTTGCATGCGAGCTTCGGAGCTCTCCTGACTTGGCCCGGGTACCTCGTTGCGCATCAGTGCTTTGCCGGCGGATCCCTGTCCCAGCACGACCACAAACAGCACGATGATGCCCAGCCCGCCAAGGAAGTGCGTGCTGCTGCGCCAAAACAGAATGCAGTGTGGTACCAGCCTGGGATCTTCCAGATCCGAAATCACGGTCGCCCCGGTGGTGCTGAATCCCGATTGCGATTCGAACATGGCGTCGGCGAACGACATCGGAACCCATCGCAGCCGCCACGCGGCTTTGCTGTCTGCGTCCGGGATGGAAATAAGGCGAGCAAAGTCGGTGTCGCGTTTGGCAACATTCCGCAACGTCGTGCGGGTCGATTCGGCCAGCTCGTCCTGCGCTACGCCCCAAGCTCCCGCCTTCGCCAGGCGGCCGATGGCAATCCGTTCGTCGCCGGATAAATCCGGTTTGGGCTTCCACTGAGAACTCGACAACCACGCGTTGTTGTGGACGTAGACAGTCTGTCGGATTTCGTCGATTCGTACGGCGGGCCCACGCATCGTATCGCCCAACCAGAACGGAAGTCCGCCCAGCACGGTGGCCAACAGCCACGCCAATCCGACAACGGCCATTGCTTCCTTGTGAAACAGGGTGCCCGCTCGACGACCGCCGATTCCAATCAGCAGCAGCCCCACGGCCGTGCAGATCAGAATGCTCTCGCAAAGGGCATAGAAACCGCGGCGTTCGAATTCCAGCTGCGGCAGATCGATGGCCAGTCGATTTCCCCAGTCGGGCCACGCCCAGGGCAGGCTGAACAACATCGTTGCGCTGATCAGTAGCGCGATGACTCCGAGGAATCTGCATACGATTCGATAGTTCATTTTGCCCGGCTTCCTGAACTCGGTCGTCTATCGATGTTTCGCGCCAAACAGAGCAAACAATGCTTCAACGGATGAGTTATCCACCAGCACGATCGCGGTATCACCGGGCACCAGGCGATCTTCGGCTCCGGGCACCCGCACCTGTTCGTTGCCGGTCACGGCTGCTATCTGGCAATTCGGCGGCAGTGTGAGATCCGCCAGATTGTGCTCGGTTACCGGCACACCTTCGGTAACTTCGATTTCGTAAATGCCGACACGCCCCTCGGCCAGCGAAGTGCGAGACAGGATGGGCCCGGAGTTCATGAAGGCCAGAATCTGGTTGGCGATTACCGTACGGGGACTGACGGCCAGATCGATGCCCAGCTTTTCCACGACGCCTGCATAGTCCGGGCGGCTGACGATCGCCATGATGGTCTTTGCACCAATGTCTTTGGCTTCGACGCAGGCCATGATGTTGTTTTCGTCATCACCCAGGCAGCTCGCAAAAAAATCGGCTGAACCAACGCGTTCCTCTTCCAGTACCGATCGGCGTCGCGCGTCCGCTTCGACCACGGTTACATGTGGGAGATGCCGGGCGAGATACTGACAACGTTCCGGATTACGCTCGATCAACATCACTCGATAGCGTTTCCCACTGAGGCACTCGGCGAGATGAAATCCCGTCTCGCCGCCGCCCGCAATGACGATGCCCCGTTGTCCTGGTGAACGTCCCTGAAAACGGTCGCGGAAGTCGTCGACGTCTCCCCGTTTTCCCATCAGCGTGATGACGTCACCCACGGCCAACTCATCTTCGGCCCCTGCGATCCACATGTCGTGACCGCGCGAAATGGAACCGATACGAATGCCTTTCTTCAGATTCAGCTCGCGGACCTTCTTGCCGACCACGGAACTCTTTTTCGGCAGCAGAATTTCCTGTACTTCCAGTTGCCCACCGGCCAGTGATTCAACCGCCAGGGCGCCCGGTGTCCGGATTCCTCGCGCCAGTTCCAGGGCCGACAGGTGTTCCAGACTGAGCAAACGATCGATGTTGAAGTGCCGTTGATAGTCGAATGTGCTGAGGTCACGGAATACCCGACTGTAGACGCGGGCAATTACCCTGCGGGAACCGAGCGCCCGCGCCATGCTGCCGGCGACGATATTGACTTCGTCATTGCCCGTGACGGCGAGGCAGAGGTCGGCTCCGATAACGTCGGCCTGAAAAAGCACGCTTGATTCGGACGCCGATCCGGTGACGACGCGGACGTCAAGTTCCGTGTTGACCCGTTTGCAGTTGGCTACGCTGGAATCGACGACCGTGACGCTGTGCCGATTGCGGCACAACAGGTCTGCGATCCATGTCCCAACCGTGCCCGCTCCAAGGACGACGACTCTCATGATTCCGACTCGGTTTGCCGGTCCGGCGTAATGGCAGGACGGGTCGCTGGCCCCTTGCCTTTCGTGTTGAGCATCTCGTCGGAAATCAGCAAGTCCTCGACGACTCGGCCGTCGACGATCGCATCGACAAGGCGAGGAATGTCCTCCGGTTGAACGTTGCCGTACCAGGTTCCTTGAGGATAGATGACGATGGCCGGTCCCAATTCGCACTGATCGAGGCAGCCGGCCGAATTCACACGGAATACGCCATCGCGTCCGGAAGACTTTTCCTTGAGCTGCGCCTTCAGGGAGTTCCGCAGGGCATTTCCGCCGTCGGGATCGCAGCATCCGCGTGGATGATCACAACTGCGTTGATTGCCGCAGACGAAAACGTGTTGAGTAAATGCAGGCATGTTAGCCAATCACGAAAGCCGAGTTCGGAAGTGCGTCCGGGAAACAGATTCTAGATGAACCAGGATACCAGCACAGTGACGGCAAAAATCGCCAGCATGAAAGTAACGATCCAGACGCCGAAACGGGCAGCGTGTTCAAGGATCTGCGGCATCAGTTCGTGGCGGGTTGCCCCGTAGACGAGGCTGATCGAAACGATCAACGGCAGGCAGTACCAAACACGACTGATACCCAGCAGCGGAGAGTTCAGTAGCAGTTCATACATGTGAGGTCTCAATAAGGGTGTGTTCCAGTGCGACGTGTCCATTCGGACGCCGGGCACTTGCGTGGCGAGCGCTTTGCAAGCGCGGCGAGCGCGTACTCTATTTGCCGCCAGGGTCGTCTGATTTCGAGTCCTCGGGTGGACCTCGTTGCTGCTTCTCTTCGGGTTGCGGAAATACGGGGCCGGCAAAGGCATCGTAGACGGCCAGCATGTTCAGCAGTCCCGCGATCATGGTGTACAGCGTCGCGACTTCGAACATGCCCTTCAATTCATCGTGCCATTCGGCCAGTTGATCGGAACCTTCGGACACCGGACGCGGCGGCATCATCATCGTCGATCCGAACAACGGAGATTTGTTGGCGAGGTATCGACGGTTTTGCACAATCGCCGGTAGCGCCGGTAGTCCAACACCAACCTGACACAGGTATGGATAACGAAAATCGCCGCGGTTGAAGTTGGCGTAGACAACGTGCCCCTTGCCCAACGTGAATCCGAAGAAATACGTCGATAGCACGCACACCATGAACAGGATGCCCTTGGCCGTTCGGCCTTGGTAGAGATGTCCCGCTCCCGGCCACAGCCATGCGTAGAAGGCTGCCAGCCATGGGTTTCGCAGCTTGACGGGAACCGGGGCATGTCGATCGTCGACGGGTGCATTCATGTAAGGGTAACTACCAGGTGCGTGTGGCGGCTTTTTTACGTGATGGATCTGGAAGCGGTCGAGCAGCGGGCTCAAGAGGAACGGCCGGACCACGCAGGCGGATAGCCTGTCGGTGAGCGACGAACGTTGGGGCCCCATCGATTTGTAATCGAATACCTGACTCGCATGGATTGCCAGATCCAAACAAGACGACAATTCTATCGGATGCCGTGAGTGAGGCCAGATCAGCAGTTTCCGCTGCGAAAACGCCGGAATTTGCTGGCAAATGGCCGCGAACCGAATGCCAGCCCGGTTCCAACCCATCGAGAGCTGTGGGTATTACCCACTCTTTGAGGTCGGTCGTGTCGCATGGCACCTGGTTTACCAGGATGTTGAACTCAATTCCTGTTCAACAGCATCCAGCGTCAATTCGTCGATCTCGGACAAATCTTGGGCAGCTGCCGCAATTAATGACAATTGAGCCAGTTGCTGCACACGTCGCGGGATGCCATCGGACAGTTGCATCAGTCGACCAATGCTGTTCGAAGTGAACATATCAGGGCTGCAAGCTGCCGACGAAAGTGCCGATCGGACGAAGTCCTCGACTTCTTCTCGCGTCCATGCCTCAAGTTCCACATGGAGTTCGCACTGTTCGTGAATGGACTCACCCAGCAGGTGCGTCCGTCCGGTTTCACAGGCGGCAACCACCGTCATGAACGAATCATCGCTGGCGTCGAGGTGAAGAATTCGAGTAACCGCCGACAACACTTCGGTCTCGGCTTCTTCCAGGTCGTCCACCATTATGACGGTATTGATTTGCTGGTAGCGGCTGGCCTTGATTCGATCGTTTACGTCTCGCCATAGCTGCCGAATCGAAGTATCGATCGGGGGATTCGCTCCCAGGCCAGCACCTAGTTGCCAGAGAAATTCGTCCAGCCCAAGTCCAACTGCACTCAGAAGGACTACCTGTCGGTTCTGGCGACGGAACTGTCGGGCAGCTACATCAAGCAGCATTGACTTGCCACAGCCCGATGGACCTGTTAGCACACCCATTCGTCGCCGATTATCGACAAGAAAATGCAGGCGCGACAGGGACTCTTCCTGAGAGACTCCCGCATAGAATCTTCGGGGGTCAAGTTTGGTGCTGAATGGAGCATCATTCCAGCTCCAGGTTTTGGCGGTCGTCGACATCAATTGGGTTCCTGGCTGCGCACGCGCGACGGTCGAATACTGGTTATTCTCCTTGATCGGTAAATACTGCGTGATCGTTCAGTTAATCGTCAAACTTCAACATGGCCATGCCTTCAAGACAGCCATGAAGGCACTAGTACCACGCACAAAACGGCATTGCCCTCGCATGCGAGCCTGCAATGCAGGCGTCTTGTGATTGGTCAAACGGAATTGAAAATGCATCCACGTTTCTTCAGTCAAACGTCGATCACGGAATCGCCTGTCGAGCTAACCGAATCCGAGCACCAACATCTTTCAAAGGTGTTGCGTCTGGGGGCGGGCGACAAAGTGACCCTTTTCGATAACTCGGGCTACGAGTTCGTTGCTTCCGTCCTGGAGGTGGGCAGAAACAGTACGAAGCTGGAGGTCGAGTCCTCTTCGCTACCCAAACGGGAACTGCCCTACCGTCTGACCGTCGGCGTATCGCTTCCCAAAGGAGACCGTCAACAATGGGTTGTCGAGAAGTGCGTCGAGTTGGGAGTCACTGAACTTGTTCCTTTAGTGACGCAACGCGGCGTTGCGCAGGCACAGGACAAGACGGCCAAGCGCATGCAGCGATGGATCATCGCCGCCTCGAAGCAGTGTCGCCGAAACATTCTTATGAACATTGCCGCACCCGAGTCCCTGTTGCAGTTCGCAATTCGCGTGACACCGCGTACCTGCGTGGTACTTCATCCGGACCCGAATGCGGAGCCACTATCGCGGTGCGTCGTTGGCTCGGCGAAGACCGCCGACGTTGCCATTGCCGTTGGACCAGAAGGTGGTTTTACGGAGCGGGAGATCGAACAGGCGCAGGACATCGGATGTCGCACCGCTTTCATGGGCGACCGGATCCTGCGAATCGAGACGGCTGCAGTGGCGGCTGCTTCGGCGATCGTCTTCGGGAGATTATCGTGATTGTGGTCGTCGGTTCGAAGCGTCGGTTGCTTGCGTTCGTTGCGAGTTGTTGCGTAACGTGGACCCTATGCGGGCACACCGTCCATGCGACCGAACCGGATAGAACAGAACCGGATAGAACAGAACCGGACAGAACAGAATCCGCCTCAACGGAACCTGCCGCGCGAAAATCTGTTGACGTCAACACGATCATTCGCAATGCCTTTGCAGCGACGCACGATGGCTGGAGTAGTGACGAGGTACTGCTTCAGGATGAACTCAATCGCGAGTTTCTGAAAGCTTGTCGAAAGTTCGACCCGCTACTGAAGACACAGGAGCTCAACTGGCGATTGCTAAATCTTCGCAAGGCGGGCAAGCTGCCAGCCAACGTCACACGTCGTCGTCGCGATGACCATTCCAGCTATCGGCATCTCGCAGAGATTGTCGCGCGGACGTTGCAGGATCGCCATCGTGTTTCGACCGATCGTGTTATGTGTGATGCCGCCTGGCGTAGCGAGTTTGATCACGAGGCGACACAGATTGCTCCAACCGTGAAACCCTATCTGATGCGCAAGGCAGCGTTTGGCCTGCGCAAGGCGCGACAACTGAAGCCCGAGCTGGTGCTGCGGATTGCGGACTGGGATCGAACCGTGACGTCGTTTCCGGCGGAAGAGATTCTGAAGCAACCAACCATCATTCCCGAGCAACCGGGGATCTACATTTTTCGCGACAGTTCGGGCTACCTCTATGTCGGTGAGGCGGCAAACTTGCGAAGGCGGCTGGCGACACACCTTGATGAATCCGATCGAAAGTCGCTGGCGTCGTACCTCGAATCAAAGGGCATTAGCGGGATCTCCATCGAGCTGCACGCTTTTCCCGGTGATTCGCGTGCAAGAAAAGTGAGCGTGCGTCGCGCCTATGAATCCGAACTTATCGCCAGCCGTAAGCCGCGATTTAACGTACGTCCCTGAAGACGTGTCGGCTGCGGGTTCGCCCGGGGCATCAACTGACGGCCTGACGTGGTTTAGCCAGCAACCCCGGCAAGAAATTCTCACCACCGAAAATTCAGGAAAAAAATCAGTTCCTGAATGTAGCCATCGTACGTATTACAAGAACGATGCGTGTTCGGCCGTAGCGGAAACCCAACCTTACCTGACACGTAGCGCGCAGCGAGCAGAGGAGGCAGACCGGGTTCGTGCACTACATCCGCGATGCGCCTCTGCTCGCTCTTTTGCCAATTTTACTGGACATTTGGTTGGTTGCGAGTCGTTCTTTGGCAAAGTCCCCAGGTCACTACAGTATTCCTGTTTGACCAACTCGCGCGGTAAGATGAGAGGCCCCGGAAGGTTTGCTCTTCCATCCATCCCCACCGCCACGTTGCCGGCCATCGCCCAGTGCGAGCTTGTGACCGTTCATCTGACATGAAATTTCTTGCTTCGTCATTGCTTGCACTCGCGACGATCACATCGTTGCTGTGCCCGTTCGCCGCGGCGCAAAGCCAGCCCTCCGAAGAAAGCCTGACGACCGAAGTAAGCCCGGCTACCGAAGTAAGCCCGGCCAAAACTGACGTGCTTACGTTCGAAGAGTTGAAGGCCCAGGCGGCACTGCGTTCGAGCTATCGCAATCAACCGACGACCCTTGATGCGAGTGAAGCGCCCACTGCGAATCTCGAGGGCTTTCGCAACATCGTCCTGCCCGTGCTCAATGCATCGTGCGTCGACTGTCACGGAGCCGATCTGCGGGAAGGCAACATTCGGCTCGACGACATGGACCCGGATCTGTTTCACGGTGACGACGTTAATTGGTGGTTGGAGGTGTTGGCGGTTCTGAGCAATGGCGAGATGCCTCCTCCGGACGAAGCCGAATTGGCGCCGGAGGACCGACAAAAGGTAGTCGAGTGGCTATCCGCGGAGCTTCAGGCAGCGTCGACTTTCCGCCGCGCGGAAGGCGGGCATTCATCTTTCCGCCGGATGACGCGGTACGAATACAAATACGCGTTGCAGGATCTGTTGGGACTGCCCTACGACTTCGCCAAAGATCTGCCACCGGAATCAAATTCAGAAGACGGCTTTCAGAACAGTTCCGAAATGCTGCACATGTCATCGATGCAGTTTTCAACGTATCGCCAATCCGCGCGACAAGCGTTGTTACGTGCCACCGTCCGTGGCCAACAACCCCAGCCGATCTACTGGGGCGTTTCCATGAAGGCTGCGGCCGAAGATGCATGGAAGAAACAGGAAGAGCAGCTGGAGAAGATCAGGAAAGAGCACAAGGACGATCCGGAAAAGCTCGAAGAGCGGCTTGCCCGGCAGCGAGAGCGATTCCAACAACGGCAGAACAACACGCACTATCGCGATCTCAAGTCGGGCCGCGCCGCGCGAGTATCGTGGAGCTATGGCGGAGCCAAATATGCATGGAGCCCGGCGGATGAGAAACCTGTCGTTCCGGTCGACTTCGACCATGTCGCCGTCATTCCTCGACGGCAGAAATTGATCGTCGAATTGGGCGACCGGGTACCCGACTTCGGACCATTACGCGTGCGTGTGCGGGCGTCGCGTTGCGAGTCGGATGACAATGGGATCCCCAGTTTGCAACTGGAATTTGGCTGGCAAGCCAGTAACGATTCGGACGCTTCGACACGCGTCAGCAAGACCGACGTCGCGATTGATGCACCGCCCGGCGAACCCCGGTTCTATCAATGGGACATCCCCCTGGGCGAAGTTTATCCTCGCAACTCGGTCCGCAACATTTCCAAAATGGGCGACCTGCCCAGTCCGTCCGAGTTCATCAAGTTCGTCAACAGTTCGGTCAGCCAGGGGGCCGTGCAGATCGACTACGTGGAAGTTACGGCGTTGGGCTACGAACAATGGCCGCCGGAATCGCACACCCGCATCTTCCCCGCCAGCTTGCAGGCGACGGACGAAGAATCGCAGGCGCGAGAGATACTGACGAGTTTCATGTCGCGTGCGTGGCGTGGCCGGGTAAGCGAGTCGGACATCGATCGGAAGCTGGCGCTGTTCGGGCGCATTCGACCGGTTTGCACCGATTTCAAGGCGGCTATGATCGAGGTCCTGGCAACCGTGCTTTCATCGCCCCGTTTTCTGTACCTTGTTCGCAGCGAACCGGCTGGCAATGACTCGCACGACGGAGTCGCCAACGAAAATGCCAACAAGAACTCCCACGAGGTCGCCATCGCAGAATCGGGCGACGCAAAATCGGTTGCTACCGCTCGACTTGCATCGGACGAATTGGCGACTCGACTGGCCATGTTCCTGTGGAGCAGTATTCCGGACGACGAACTACTTGAACTGGCGGCTGAGGGAAAGTTGCAGGACGCGGAAGTACTGTCTGGGCAGGTGCGGCGGATGCTGCATGATTCACGATCCCAACGGTTGTCGCAGCACTTCGTGCGTCAGTGGTTGGGAATGCAGTTGCTCGACTATCTGGATGTGGACCGCAAGGCCTATCCACGCTTTGACACGGCTTTGAAAGAAGCCATGCAGGAAGAGCCCATCGCGTTCTTTCAGGACATGCTGCGACAGGACAGCAGCGTGCTGGATTTCTTGCACGCGGACCATACGCTGGCCAACGAGCGACTGGCGAAGCACTATGGCGTCGAGGGTGTTGTGGGCAATGAGTTTCGCCGAGTGACTTTGCCGTTGGATCATGACCGCGGAGGTTTGCTGACGCAGGCCGGTCTGTTAGCGATGAACTCCGATGGCAAGGACTCGCATCCTCTGAAGCGAGGCATTTGGTTGCTGGAGAGTCTTCTGAACGATCCGCCGCCACCACCTCCACCGGCGGTACCGGAAATCGACCTCGCCGATCCGGAGATCGCAAAGCTGACGCTGAAGCAACGCATCGAAGATCATCGCAACGATCCCGCATGTATTTCCTGCCATGCGAAGATTGATCCGTGGGGCATCGCATTCGAAAACTTTGACGCGGTTGGCAGTTGGCGCACCGAAGTGCAGGGAAAAACGGTCGACGCAGCCAGCGAGCTATTTAATGGACAGAAGCTCAATGGCATGGGCGGATTGAAGCGGTTCCTGTTAAAAAACCGGCAGGATCAGTTCGTGCGGGCGCTCGTCCACAAAATGATGACTTATGCGCTCGGTCGGCCGCTGACCTTCGGCGATCGCTCAAGCGTTGACCAAATTACGGCCGATCTTCGTAAGCAGGGTGACGGACTTGCTACGATGGTCGAACTGATTGCGACCAGTGAGTTATTTCAAAGCAAGTGACGTGGCAAACCGTTTGGAGCAGGAATTATGAACATCAGTCTGGCTTCCCTGGATCGTCGCAGGTTTCTACGCGGTACCGGAATCGCGCTGGCGCTGCCCTGGTTTGAATCGTTCGCAGGTACTGGCACGGTCGCTGGCGAATCGGCAAAACGTAAGCGATTGGCGTGCTTCTATATGCCGGACGGAGTGCCGATGCCGCTGGCGGAAGATCCTGCGCACAAGGATTGGGCGTGGTTTCCCCATGGCAACGGCAAGGAATTCACGTTCACCAAATGTCTCGAGCCGCTGGATGCGATCCGCGACAACGTGACGGTCGTATCGGGAATGTCGCATCCTGCCGTGCGCGCCGTTCACGGTCATTCGAATGCCGATCAGTTTCTCACCGGCGCCAATACGGGTGCGGCCGGCGACTATCAGAATTCCATTTCGCTCGACCAGGAATTTGCCGCCCATGTTGGCGATCAAACGCGTTTCTCTTCGTTGGTGATGTCGACCGACGGCGGCACGGGAACGCCACGCGGTACGCACACGATGTCGTTTAATCGCAGCGGTCGTGCGATTCCTGCCGAGCACCGGCCGAAACGCATTTTTGACATGCTGTTTGTAAAGAGCGATGACGACGCGGCGCGACGTCTGGCGATCAGCCAAAATGCACTCGATGAACTGATGGCCGACGCAAACTCGCTACGGCGTTCGCTGTCCAGCCACGATCAGAATACGCTCGACGAGTATTTGCAGTCGGTCCGAGAAACCGAAATCAGGGTCGAGAAAGCCAGGCGATGGATGAACATTCCGCTTCCGACGGTTGAAGTGGATCACCTGAAGCTGGACATCACGCCCGAAGATCCGCGCGAGTTCCTGCAGACGATGTACGAGCTCATCTATCTCGCCTTCAAGACGGATTCCACTCGCGTCGCAACCTATCAACTGGGACGCGAGAACGGAGTGGGCATCAGTGACTATCTGGGCCGTGCTGTCGGGTTCAAGCTGACGCATCAGTTGTCGCACAACACGAAAGAGCCGGGTGGCTGGAAGAATTTTGGCACGTACTGTCGTTTCCTGACGGAAGAGTACACCCGCTTCGCCAAACGGCTGAAAGACACGCCGGAGCCGGGTGGGGATGGCAGCATGCTCGACAACACGTTGCTGCTTTACGGTTCCGCATCGAGTGCGTTCCATCTGTCCCGGAATTATCCGCTGATTCTTACCGGCGGCAGGAATCTTGGGTTCAAGCATGGCCAGTACCTGAACCTTGGTCCGGACAAACCGGCCGGTGGAGCATGGACGGGCGGTCGCGAACCGTGGCAGCGCGAAATTGTGCACGAAGACATTCCATTGTCGAACCTGTTCGTCACCATGCTGAATCGACTGGGTGTGGAGACCGACAGCTTCGGTGGCAGCACGGGCACACTCGACCAGGTGTAGCAGTACCAAGAGAGGCAGCCTGAAGAAAATCGGGTAGCCTGTTCACACGCGATTGATCACGTCAAGGAATAGGTCCGATCACGGAATGGCTTACGCTGCGCCCGGAGCCTCGACCGGCCAGCCCATCGCCCACTGCAATCGAAACTGCGCTGCGTTGTACCGGGAAACCGCTTCCAGGTAGGCCCGCTGCGAACTCTCGAGTGCCTGAATGGACTGCAGCACTTCGATCGGGAGGCCCTGACCGTCGCGAATACGAGCGAGGTTCAATTCGTAGGCGGTCGTAGCGGACTCAATCGCTCGTTGGGTGATTTCCATTTGTTCCTGGCGGAATCGAATCTGGGCGTGCGCCTCGCTGATTTCTCTTGCTACCTGGTCCATGACGCGAATCGCTTCGTATTTCGCCTGTTGAATACGCGAACTGGCAGCGCGTCGCATGGCTTTCTCACCAAGCCCCAGGTTGCGAACTTCCCATGACATCAGTGCGTCAAAATCGTAGCGGCTGTCGATGTTGTCCAGATTGTCGCTGAGCCCGCCTCCAAAGCCGCCCGTGCTGAAACCCAGCAGAACGCTTGGAACGAAGGTTGCATATTTTTCGCGACGGTAGGCCTCGCAGGCCGCTGCCACCAGGGCGCGTGATTCTTTCAGTTCGGGACGACCTGCCAGTCCCTGCTCGATCAGGCAGGGAAGTTCCGTGTTCGCGGACGCCATATGCAATGGCACGACGGTCACGTCCGTGGGAATGATCTGGCATCCCCCGCTGAGACTGATTGCCTGAGCCAGTCGTGCCGATGCCATCGCGATCTCTTCATGCGAGCCTACGATGCGACTGCTGACAAGTTGCTGTTCGGTTCGCAGACGATCGGCATCCGCCCGGAGTCCCTCGCCGGCAGCGGCGAAGTCTGAGGTGATTTCGGCGAGGTGTGATGTGCGCTCGTGCGACTGCTGAAGAATGTGTGTGTCCTGGTGCGCGTTCAACAGATCAACGTAGGCCGTAGCGGCAGTCGCCAGTTGCTGATTCGTGACCGCTCGTGCGGCGTGACTTCTGGCCCACGCAGTTTTTTCCGTGACCTTGGGCTGGAAGATCGCATCGGCAAGATGAAAGCGGGCGACGACGCCCGGTCGCGGGGTCGTGCCGGCTCCCGTGGCTCCCATTCCAAGTCCGTACTGAAACGAGTTTCGGTTGACGTCCACAATCGTGCCGTCACTTGCCTGGTAGTTTCCATCGTGACGGTGAAAACTGAATCCGGCATTGATCGATGGGAGCCACAGGACGCGCGACTGAGCCAGGCGGGCATAGGCCTCCTGGACTCGCCATTGCGCCAAGCCGACGGCTGGATGTCGGGAATCGACGCGCGACAGAACGGTTGGCAGGTTGAGCACGACGGAATTCGAATTGACGCTTGCACGAGGCGTTGCGGTTTCATTAGGCGTGGCGGTCACTTCCGGCATTGCTTCAATCGTTTGCAGTTGCGCCGCCACGACGACTGGCCTGTCCTCGGGTGGAAGCGGAGGTGCAACGGACAACTGAGCTACCGTGGGAAATTCGAGGTCCTCGATTGCTTCTGGCTGGCCGGCAAGTTCCAGATAGCTAGTCCGTTGAACGTGCCCGTCGACTCGCAATCGTTCCGGCCTCGTGTCGAATTTAGGCCTGTCGTCGAGTTCATGCGTGGCGTCGAGTTCAGGTGTTGATGCCTGAGTCTGCTGATCGCGCGGGCTCGTCGCCGGTGCGGGCTGCGACTGATTCGCTTTCGGAACGGCGGTGCAACCGACGAAACACGTCAGTCCCAAAACGATAAGAAAACGGCGCATCTACGATCCTTTCCGGACGTCAACCATTGCTCGAGTTGTCTGGGATGTGACGGTGAGCAGGGTTCTTCTTCGGCTGACGAACGGCCGGAAGGTGACGCCTGGTTGTGTTGGTACGGCTGAATTGCGTCCTGCTGTGTCGAAGGTGCGTGTGGCGCGAACTATACTGGATGCTCCTCATGTCGCAGGCCGGAGGGTCGTAGCGGCTGTACCGGCTACGTGCTGCCCGGTATCAGTGCTTGCAACGCGGATTAGCGGACCGGCACGTGACGTCGTGCTGGCCAATACGGGAAAAGTGAAGTCATGAGCATTTCTGGAAGGCGAACCGCAAGTCCCAGTGGTCTGGTTGGGCTCGCACTACTGGCGATTTGTTGTGGTGCCGGCTGTTCCAACGTTCCCGGCAACGAAGACGCGTCGGCAACGGCTCGAGCGAGCCAGAAAGTCCGGGTGAAAACGGTTGCCGTCGCCGCGACCGATGTCCGGCGGACCAGCGATCAGCCAGCCACGGTACATGCTTACCACCGAGCTGAAATTCGTTCGCGGGCAACGGGATATGTTGGCGAAGTCAAAGCTGACATTGGCGACTATGTCGAAGCCGGCGCGACGCTGGCAGTGATCATTGTTCCGGAAATGCAAAAGCAGCGAGACATCATCGCGGCCCGGATTCATCGTCTGAAAATGGAAGAGCAGCGAGCCGGTGCGGGCGTGACACTGGCGGTCGCCGGTGTTGAGTCTGCGAAGGCGCAGTTGGCCGCCGCGAAGTCAAAGATGAGTCAGGTGGAGGCGTCGGTGGCAGCTTCCCAGGCGGAATTCGATCGCACGGAAGACCTTGTGAAGCGCGGGTCATTACAACAACGCATGCTCGACGAAGTTCGCATGAAAAGGGATTCGCAACTGGCGGGTCGTGATGCGACTCAGTCGGCCATCGAATCGGCTCAAGCTGGCGTGACCGTCGCAGAGGCTCAATTGACCGCCGCGGGTGCCGACGTGCGAGCGGCTGCGGCAGAAACGGAAATCGCCCTCCGCCAGATTGAAGAGCTGGAAGTGCTGATGGACTATGCGGTCATCAAGGCTCCGTTCGCCGGTGTTGTCACGCAACGTAGCGTCGAGCCGGGTAATCTCGTTCGCAAAGAGGGTGAAGTTGGCAGCCAGTCACCGCTGTTCGTTGTCAGCCAGGTCGACAAGCTCCGCGTGCGGATCGCCGTGCCGGAAGCGGACGCTTCGCTGGTCAATGTTGGCGACACGATCTCGATTGCTTTCCCATCGTTTGACGCCGAGCCGCCCATGGAGGCGACCGTCACGCGTCGATCGGGCAATCTCGATCCATCCACGCGAACCATGCTCGTGGAAGCGGACGTGCCGAACCCGGACGGGAAACTCATTCCCGGTATGTTTGGCAGTGCCACGATCAGCCTTGCGACGAAAGTTGCTGCCCGTACCCTGCCCTCGCGAGCGATCCGGTTTGATGACAAGGGTAACGCCTATGTCTATGTGGTCGGTGACGGCGAGACGGTTTCCATCGCGGCAATTACGACGGGCGTTGACGACGGGAACCAGATTGAAGTTGTCTCGGGTGTTGATGTCGGGCAACTGGTAATCGGCCCCCATCTCAAGCGATTCACGGACGGCCAACAAGTTTCTGTGCTACCTGACTGAGCCGTACCGAAGGCGATATGGGACTGATAGATTTCTCACTGAAGAACCGTTTTGCGGTACTGGCAGCAACCATCGCGTTGTGTCTGTTGGGTGCTGCCGTCATTCCGGGCGTTACGGTCGACATTCTGCCGGATTTCAAGAAGCCCGTTGTCGTCAGCTTCTTTTCCTATCCGGGTCTGCCCACGCTGGACATGGAGAAGTCGGTGACCTCGCGCGTTGAACGGGCGTTGACGCTGGCGGGCAAAATCGAACACCAGGAATCCCGGACGGTGCCAGGCGCCGCCGTGATCAAGGTCTTTTTCCAGCCCGGGGCGGATGCCAGTTCGGCGATGAACGACATCGTCAATCTCGAGGCCAGTGACATGTTTCACTTGCCACCGGGAATCGAATGGCCCTTCACGCTGCGTAGCGAACCGTCCAACTTGCCGGTCGTTCTGGCGGCCATCTCTGGCGAAGGATTGAGCGAATCAAAGCTCTACAGCATTGGTTACTACGCAGTCCGAAACAAAATGGGCGGACTGAAGGGCGTGCAGATTCCGCATCCCTTCGGCGGCAAGTTCCGTCAGATGATGGTCTACGTTGATCCCGCGAAACTGCAATCGCATCACGTGAGTGCCCGGGACGTTGTCGAAGCCATGCGCAAGTCCAACCTCGTGCTGGCCGCCGGTACCGCGCAGTTGGGCGAGACCGACTATCAGGTGCATCCTCGGAATACCTTACCGACGGTCGAAGAAATCGAAGCGATCCCCATTACGATCCGCGATAATCGTCCGATCTTTATTCGTGACGTCGGGCGCGTCGTGGACGATTCGGCTTTGCAATACAACATCGTTCGGGTCAACGGAAAACGTAGCGTCTATTGTCCGCTGCTTCGCGAACCGGGCGAGAATACGATCGCCGTGGTTGACCGGATCTACGAAGGGATTGGTTCTGAAATTCCGAAAATGAAAGAGCGTGGCGACATTCCTGCCGAAACGGAAGTCACGCTGGTCTCGGATCAATCGCATTACATTCGCAAAGCGATGTCCAACCTCTACAGCCAGGTGGCGCTGGGTGCGCTACTGGTCGCGGTCGTCGTGCTGTTGTTCCTGCGTCGATTCCTGCCGACGCTGATTATCGTCTCGCTGATCGGGCTGGCGATTCTGATTGGCGGCCTTGGGTTTGCCTTCACCGGACAGACCATTAACGTCATGACGCTGGGCGGAATTGCGCTCGCGATCGGTACCGTTGTGGATGCCGGCATCGTGGTGGTGGAAAACGTGATTCGTCATCAACGCATGGGCAAATCGCCCGTAGAAGCCGCACGCGAAGGAACACGGGAAGTTTCCGGAGCGATTCTGGCGGGTACGATCACGACACTGGCCGTGTTCCTGCCAGCCGTATTTCTGACCGGCATGATCAAGTACCTGTTTGAACCGTTGTCGCTGGCGGCCACGTTTACGATCGGGGCATCGTACATCCTGGCGCTCACGGTCGTTCCCGCGTTCTGTGCCACGTTCGTTCGCGAGAAGGTCAGCAAAGGTCGTGATGATTCGGATGCCAGTCGAGACATCGCGAAACCGAACGGCGTTTACGGTCAACTATTGAGCAAAGCGTTAGGTGCCCCCGCGCTCGCCACGGTGTTGATCGTCGGTTTGGTGGGCACTTCGTTCCTGCTTTGGCCGCAGATGGGCACCGAACTCTTCCCGGACGTTGATGCGGGAACTTTCGAAATTCGCCTGAAGACGATTCCCGGCACGAAGCTGGAATTGACCGAGCAACTGGTCGCGCGAATTGAAGATTCGATCAAGGAAGTCATTCCGGAACAACAGATCGAAACGTTGATCGCCAACATTGGACTGCCCGTCGGAAAAGGCGCCGGATTCTCGACTGTACTCAGCTCGAATTCCGGCTCGGACACGGCCTACATCATCGTCAACCTCCGACAGGACGGTCGCCGCCGCACGAGCACACAGCAGTACATCGGTCGGCTGCGGGAGAAGCTGGCGACGGACTATCCCATGGAAGAGTTTCTCTTCGTCTCCGGTGGTATCGTGAACATGGCACTCAATGAAGGCGTGCCGACGCCGATCAGCGTTCAGGTTTCGGCCGGTACTGTCGGCAAGTGCCGCGACGCCGCCGAACGCATCGTTTCCATTGTGAAGAAAATCCCGGGGACGCGTGACGTTCAGATCGCCCAGTCGCTGGACTATCCGCAACTGGACGTTCAGGTTGATCGTACGCGGGCCAGGTACCTTGGAGTGGATCAGGAAGAGGTGGCTCAGACGGTGCTGACGGCTTTGGGTTCCAGCATCGGGTATTCGCCAACAATCTGGATCGATCCCAATACGGGTGTCGATTTCTTCATGGGCGTCCAGTATGAGGACAACAAATTCCGGTCGCTCGATGAGATCCGCAACATTCCCCTGTCGCTCGATACGCCCGATGGACCGATCACGGTGCCGCTTTCGAACGTGGCGAAGGTGCAGCGAGTCAACATTCCCGGCGAGATTGCTCACTACAACATCTCGCGAGTCAATGACGTGCACGTTAATGTCAGCGGTCGTGATGTGGGTTCGGTAGCTCGCGATGTGTCGGCGGCGCTAGCGGAAATGGAATTCGAAAGTGGCGTCGGAACCACACTCCGCGGACCGGTTCAAACGATGCAGTCAGGCATGCGACTGTTGGGCACTGGTTTGGCGGTAGCGGCGGTGCTGGTCTACCTGGTACTCATGGCGCAGTTTCGATCGTTTGTTGATCCGTTGATCATCATGTTGGCCGTGCCGCTCGGTTTGGGTGGGGTTCTTGTCGTGCTTCATTACACGAACACGTACATCAACATTCAGTCGCTGATGGGCATTCTGATGATGATTGGCGTGGTCGTGAACAATTCCATTCTGCTGGTCGAATTTGCGAACCGTCGACGCGAAGAGGGGCTGTCGTCGCACGACGCGGCCCTGGCAGCGGCCCAGGTTCGCCTGCGTCCGATTCTGATGACATCGCTAACGCTGGTGGCCTCGATGCTGCCGTTGTCCTTCCAGATAACGCCCGGCAACGAAGCCATGATTCCGCTGGCCCGCGCCTTGATGGGCGGCCTTGTGGTTTCGACGTTGCTGACGTTGGTGCTGGTGCCTTGCGTGTACTCGCTGGTGCATCGCCGACCAGCCCGTTCTGCACAGTGAATGTCAATTGCGCCAGATGCGGAGGCTGAAATCTCCGCTCCCGCTAACCAGTGCGGAACCGACAGGGTTCATGGAGATTCCGTGTACGTAGTCGGCGTGCCCCTGCAGCACGGCGATTTGCAAACCTGTTTCCGGGTTCCACAGTCGAATGGTGGAGTCATGGCAACCGACGAAAATCCGCGAATTGTCGTGACTGAAGGCCATCGAGTAGGCGGTGCTGGGGTGTGCGAGGACTGTCAACTTTTGGGGAGTCTCCGCGGTCAGGTCGTACACGTGAACCATGTTCCGGTCTGTAGCGACACAGAACCTTGAATAGTCCGAGTTGAATGCCATGCTCATCAGTTGGCCCGTCACGGTAAGCTCGCCCGCGACGGAGTAGTCTTCGGCATCGTGGAATCGAATCTGATGACCGCCAATGGTAATCCACTGGTTGCGGAGAGCCACGAAGGCGCAATCCGTGACGATTCCGTCATGCTCCTTGAGGTTTGCGATTCTGTTTCCCGTTTCAACGTCGCAGACAAAAGGCGTGTTTGCCATAGCGGCGGCGATTAACTTGCCGTCCATGTCAAACCCGGCTCTCGTGCCCGCCTTGGTGCCCATGTTGTACGTCTGGGTCTCGATGACGCGAATTGTTTCCATCGATTCTGTCTGGACGATCGCCAGTTGTGTCGGTGAGGTACACGCGAACAGCTTGCCGTCGTGGCTGAATCGGACGCCGTGCACGATGTCCGGAGTTTCGAGGGATGCGAGTTGTGCGCCCGTGGTTTCGTCCCAGATCCGCACCGTCTTGTCCCATCCAGCAGACGCAATTCGCAGTCCATCAGGATGATGGTCAATGCCGTAGACAAATCCTGTGTGTCCGGTGAGACGCTCCCGCATCCGGTTGTCGATAGTCCAGAGGCTGACGTTTCCCGATTCGTCCGCCGTGGCGACCGACCGTCCATCAGGATGGATGGCGACTTTGTTGACAACCGTGTCCGCGGGCAGCGCCACAATCTGGTCTCCCGTTTCAAGGCTCCAGAGTCGCGCTGTCCGATCGGCGGAGGACGTGGCCAGTAGTTGATGCCGCTGAGCAAATGCGATGTCCAGAATCGTATCGGTGTGACCCTTCAGGACAAGCTTCAGATCACCCGTTGCGGTGTCCCAAACGCGGACCGAAGCATCAAGGGAACCGGTGGCCAGCAGCGTGCCAACCTCGCTGAACGCAATGCGATAGACGACGTTTCGGTGACCCTTGAGTGTGGCCAGCAACTCGCCCGTTGTAGCGTTCCACAGTTTCGCCTCGTTGTCAGGGAATTCGCCGGCAGTTGCCATCAATCCCGTTTGTGGGTGACAGGCAACCGTGTGGATTTCGCTGCCATCGAAGATGTGTGATTCCAGTGGCGAATTCGTTTGGGTATCGAATCCCGGCATCTCGCGACCTCCCTGGTATAGGTAGTGTCGCTCGCCAAATTCCAGAATTCGGGGGCCGTAGTAGGCGTCCAGTGAGCCGAGGAATTCGAATTTCTTTTGCCCGTTCTTCGTCTCCCATGCGTGCATACCCGCCTTCGACCGCGTGACAAGTATGTTTCCGGATTGGCTAAAGCCTACAAGGTGATTCAGCGGTTGTTGGTGGTCGAATTCGACCTGGTCGCCCGTGGCGCGGTTGGTGATGACGACCGACTCCCCATCGCTGGTTGCCATCCGTCGAAGGTCGGGCGACAGGATCGATTCGGCATCCAGTTCCAGAATCGTTTTTCCCGATTCGGTATCCCAGATCGTGTTGGTGTGCGTGCTGCCTTCAAACTCGTCGCCCCGCGTACAGGCAAGCTGCCCACCGTCGGGAGAGAACCACAGGGCCGATGGGGCACCTTGCAGTCGGGAAGCACACAACTTGCTGGGGACATCGATCTTGCTGCTGAAGTAATTCCACTCCCAATTCCGATATTCCGTGGGTGCATTTTGCAGAGCCGCACCGGCGGTATCCATTTGGTGCAACTGCAGGGCACTCGCCGCAAGCGCAATGCTCGACCGATACGTCTGACGACGTGCGGCGTCCCTTTCCCGTGTCGCTTGAGCGGCATTGATGTTGGCCCTCGTGCGTTCCATGATCGCGGTTTGCCATTGCAAAATGATTCCGACGAGGCCGACAAGCGTGACCAGCATTAGTGCCGCCAGTAACGAGGAAATCGCCGGTTTCCGACGACACCAACGTTGAACTCGAACCAGCGAATTCACGGGACGGGCAAGGATGGGACGACCCTCCAGAAATCTCGTCAGCTCGCTGGAGACGTCCTTGGCACTCGCATAGCGGGCGGCCGGGTCCTTCTCGAGACACTTCAGCGCGATGGTTTGAAGATCCTGATCCAGTCGCGGGTTTGCCGAGCGTGGAGGTACCGGCTCTGCCTTCACGACGGCCTCCAGCGTTTCAAATGCAGTTTTTCCTGCGAAGGGCGGACGTCCGGTTAGTAGCTCGTAGAGCACGGCACCAATTCCGTAGATGTCTACCGACGTGGTGACGTTGGCGGAATCACCCATTGCCTGTTCCGGCGCCATGTAGGCGGGGCTGCCAAGCACCGTTGCTGTCCGCGTGGTTTGGTCGTCGGTACCCGTGAGCTTTGCCAGTCCGAAATCAGTGAGATGCGGTTTTCCTTCCTGGTCCAGCAGAATGTTGGTCGGCTTGAGGTCGCGATGCATCACACCGTGCTCGTGTGCATAGGCAATCGCGTGTGCAACGTCGATCATGAGTCTCGCGATTTTTCTCTGTCGGCCGCGGAGCTCGGTAGGTCGCATGTTGGCCGCCGGCTGGAAGGATGCGATGGAATGAGCGAGATTGGGGCCGTCAATCAGCTTCATGCTGAAATAATGTTGGGCGTTTGCTTCGCCGACTTCGTAGATGGGCACGATGCCGGGGTGATCGAGTTTCGCTCCGGCTTCTGCTTCAAACTGAAAACGCCTCACGGACTCTGGCGTCGCCAGTTGCCCGGCAAGAATCATCTTCACCGCGACCATCCGGCCGAGGCTAAGTTGTCTCGCACGGTAGACGATGCCCATTCCGCCCCGCGCGATTTCCGCAATGAGTTCGTAGTCATCGAAGCGAGTCAGGACACCGTCGTCAAGGAAAGCCTCGTTTGGGTCGCCGCCCTGGTTGTCCAGCGAGGTCGGATTACTTGCCAGCCTGAGCAGGCATCGCATGCAGCCTCCCGGCATTAGTCCATCGAGTTCGCCGCCGCATTCTTTGCAGAAGCTTTTCGCACTGCGTGGGGCGTCGCCGGAAGACTGCGGTGTCGACATGCAAATTTTCGGGTGCCAGAGGATCGAGGCAGCAAGGCGGACTAACTGAGCAACGCCAACATTCTTGAAAGCTCGTCATCAACGTCCGCCGGATCTGCGACCGTGTGGGCGATTTCTGCTCGCACCAGTTCCGCGTAGCGTCGTCGCAGACGGTGAACCGACATCGTAATCGCGCCGACGCTCATCCCCAGCTGGTCCGCAATCTCCGCCTGGGGGGAACGCTCGGAGTTGGCGACCAGCCAGGGCTGAATTGCATCGAACAGTTTTTCTTTCCCGGCACGTACGTAATCTTCTCGCAGTAGCTCGATGACACGTGAAAGCAAGGTGGAAATCCAGTTGCGCTCGTACAGTTCGTCCGGGCTGCAATTCAGCGAGAGCTGACTCTGATACCTTTGCTCGATACCCGTATCATCGAACGAAAAATTGTGAACGTCTCCCCCACGACGAATTGCTTTGCGGCTGCGCCATTCGTTTGCCATGAAATTCTTGACCGAAGCCAGCAGGAACGACCGAAAGCGACCCTTGTCGGGATGGACGGTAGAAAGACCATTCGTCGCAAGAAGATGCGCGAAGAAGCCTTGCGTCAGGTCCATGGCGTCATGATGACCGGAGCTCTTACCTCGCACAAAGGAATAGATCGGATACCAGTACACCTCACATAGTTCAGACAGGGCATCCCGCGATTCGACATCGTCCTGCGACGCAAGCAGGACCACACTCCAACGCGTGCTTTCAAAGACCCTACGACCTTCCGACGCTTTCAAAGACCTGACCCCACAACAGACTTCAACAGAATGACGCTCATTATGATTCCGACGCGGTTGCCCACAATCGTGTCGGACCTCGAGTGACAATTGGATGCAAGTTAGTCGGCGTTTTTTCTTGCGGCCGGTGTCGGCGGAGAGCTGTTTCTCTGGGAATTTCTTCCCCTTTTTATGTTAGGTCCGTTGGGAAAGCGGTTTGAAGAGTTTTGTGGAGCACACGGTCCACACTCGAAAATTATTTTCCCGCAGACGTTTATCGCTGCAAACAACTATTCAGCAACAAGGTTCAACTCAATGCTCTTTCTCGTTACCTGGCGCATGCACGTCGACAAACGGCACGATACGCTCGCACTCTTCAGCCAAATGCCTGCGGAACAGGAACAGGCTCTTCGTGGTGATGTGACCGTCATTGGTCGTTGGCACGATCTCGTGCGTGGTACCGGATGCATGATCGCGGAAGCGCCAACCGCGGCTTCGATTTCGGCGTACGCCTTGAAGTGGAATGGCTATATGGATCTCGATATCGCCCCGGTCCTGGACGACGAAGGCGCCCGCGCAGTGGGACGCAGCATGGCCGGACCCGGCTAGTTGCCGCCCGGCGGCAATTTACATTTGGCGGACGTGATCGGGCCCGGTGGTGACAGTTCACCTCCGTTTCCCGGTCAACGACATTAGTCTTGGAGTGGACCATGTTTGCGCGCGTAACGACATTCAGTTTGACGGAAGATTCGTTCGACACAGTGATGGGTATCGTGGTATCGGAAATCGAACCGAAGATCCGCGAGATTGAAGGGCTGCTGACGGCAGTCACGACCTACAACCGGGATACCAACCAGGGGCACTCGATGGCCATCTATCGCGACGCCGAGGCAGCGGAAGCCGCGCGGGGCACGATAACAGAAGTTTGGGGCACGATTTCAAAACATCTCAAGCAGGTGCCGACCGCCGAGAATTGCGAAGTCGTGCTGCACGTCAAAGCCGGATAGACGCAGTTGGTTGATTCCTGGAGTCAGCTCCAGGCACGATCCGCCGCACAATCTTCCACGCCAATTCAACGACGACATTTGAGTCGGTGATTGGCCAGGCGTGCGCAGTCACTTCGAAGTCTTCCTGCGACAGGAAGCGCCGAAGATCACAATCATGCAGAGCATGGGCAAGGTCGTCGCGGGTTCCGGGACGGATGCGATGGCCACGTTGGAGACGCCGAAATTGCGGGACAGGGTCAGGAAATCGGGAAACTGAACATCGCCGCTGCCATCAAAGTCACCATCGGCCCAGCCTCCCTCACCTCCAAATGCCCTGGACAAGGCAAGAAAATCGGGGAATTCGACCGTTCCATTCAGGTCGGCATCACCAAACGTCGTGCCAACAAGCTCTTCGACCCAGATGGTTCGATCGACGTCGTCCACGAGCATGTCATTGTTAAGGTCAAACGAGGTTTCGTTTGTGCCCGCCCGAACTTCGGCACCGAGCAGATCGATGTCGTTGTTGGAGAGGAGTTCGTCCATGTCAAAGTCGCCCGGGAGACGGTCGCTCAACGACAGCAGCCCATCAAAGTCATCGATTGCCTCGGCGAACTGATCGTCTTCGATCCCAAACTGGAACACGATGAAGAACGGATCCGACTCGGCAATGTTCGGATTGTCCGTGGATAGACTGAGCTTCATGCCATAGACGCCAAACAGCGGTTGCTCTTCGGGATCGCTGGAACGCGGGTCCAGTCGAAAATCCACATGGGCATGAAAGTCGCCAGAGCCGGACGATTGACCGATCGTGTTCGCCAACGGATCAAAGCTGAATCGTTGTTCCCCGGTTTCCGTGCCGACCAGCGTGTCCTCCACGGATTGCGGGTTGTTGAGGATGCGAATATTGGTGTCGCTGCGTGGCGTGGCGAAGTCTCCCTCACTCCAGAACACCAGATCATCCAGCACGTTGTACCCGACGATGTCGTTTGGCGTCGTCCCGCCGCCCAGGTCACGTTCCGAGAAGAAGCCGGGATTCGTATTTGCCTGTGCGAAAAAACCGGAGTCGGGCATGACCTGGGGAATCACCAGGCTGTCGTTCTGGGGCATGATCTCGATGTGGGTTTCACCGAAAGTGAAGAACACGTCTGAATGAGACACGGTCTGCGTAAAGGCAACACCGGGAAGAAAGGCCATCGCGCATCCCGCGCACCACATCAGAAGTTTCTTTGTCATGTTTCGCCTAGGAGCTCTCTACATCAAATGCCTCGCGGCATCGTCGATGCGCGTTACTGACGCGAATCGACATTTCTCTTGCTTCTTCAAAGTTGCCGTCTTCTACAAGGTCCTTGAGTTGTTCCAGTCGTCCGCGGAGCACCTTCGCCTTCGTCCGCTGAAATTCGTCCAACTCGCCATGTCGGAGAAAGTGACCGACCTGCAGTTTGCGAGTCAGATTGTCGTAAACCTCAATTTCCTTGATCGCCTCCGCTGCTTCGCCGGTCTGGATGGCCACAAAGTAGTTGGCTTTGACCATAGCCATGTCCTGCAGCGTATCGGATGTTGGCGGATAGTACACGTAACATCCCATTCCACTCATTATGACCAGGCCGACCAGCGCGATGGCCCCAAGAACCGGGTTGGGAATGTAAATATCCATTCCGCCTTCTTTCCTGGTCGCTTTTTCAAGAAAGCTGTTAACGCGATTGGACCTGTCAGCCAGTTTCAGGCCAACTCCGAACAAAACCAGTCCGGCAACACACGCCAGTGACGTTGCCTGGTAGGGTTCGAATGCGTCCCGCAGCTTGCGTTGGAAGTCTTCGGGGATCACGGGGGATCCCCTGTGAAACGGGCTGGAGTAGATGTCGAATGCGTGGGTGTGTGGTTCCTCGACGTCACCACCGGAATACAGGGGTGTTTCGATCGCGTACGCAATGCACGTCACGACGATGGCAAACACGGCGACAAAGCCGAGTGTCTCTTTGGCACCATAAGATCGCCATGACCACGCGATCGTGCCCAGGTTGATCCCCGCTCCCATCGCCAGCAGCGTGTAAGCCGCTCCAACAGAGTTACCATGTACGAACATGGAACCAATTTGCATCATCACCGTCAGCGGAGTTGCATACGCAAGCGGGGCGATCCCCAACATCAGTAGCGGAGACGTGGGGTCGTTGTGCCCAAACGAGTTACCAAGGCTGCCCTTGTCGAAAATGAAGCTCAGAATCACCGTTCCCATCAGGGCGATGACACAGTACATCAGCGTTGGTCCGGCGGCGTAACGTGCAGCTTCGACAAGGATCGAAAGCATGCGTTTGATCCCCGGAGCAACCGGGGTGTCTTCCGGTGCGGCCTCGGCGTGGTCGCCAAAAATGCGATTCCAGCCGAAACCAATCGCCGTCACCAGAAGCAACGAACAGAACGCAAACGCGACAATGACGACGGGTGCCGCAAGGGTTAGACCGTACAGCAACGAAAGTGGATTGAACAACGGCGCAGTCAGTGCGAACGCCAGAATCGCTCCACCGGATACGCCCGCCCGACGCATTTCGTAGGCGACGGGAATGACACCCAGCGAGCAAACCGGCAACAGCATGCCGATGCCCCATGATTGCAGCAGACTGCGTTTCGTGCCCCCACCAAAGAGTTTTCGAGTGCCTTCCGGTCCGATGAGTCGGCGGAATACGCCCGCGATGATCAGACCCACAAGGAATGTAGGCGCTCCTTCCGCGAGTGCCTGAATGAATCGGACAACGCCACCCCACAAAGCCGCTTCCATTTGGTTTCCCCTGGGTCAGAAGACCCGGCTCAGTTCCGTTCTATCGACGAAACGAGGGAGCACTATTGCCTATCGCTCCCTCATCGTTCGTCGCTGGACTCTAGTGCTCGTCGTGATCATGTTCATCATGATCGTGCTCGCCTTCGTGGTCGTGATCATGCTCGTCGTGATCATGCTCGTCGTGGTCATGCTCGTGTCCGTCATGATCATGTCCGTCATGATCGTGTCCCTCGTGATCATGTCCCTCGTGACCGCTCTGAGATACCTTCTCGCCGGTCAAGGCAATTTTCGACGCGAGGACTTCAATCACTTCGTCGATGTCGCTTCCGACGGAATCGAAGCTGACTCCCTTGCTGCTCTCTCCGTGGAAGCCGTCGTGGATTTTCATGAAGTGTCCAAAGAGTGCTTTCGACTGGTCTTTTACAACCTGCCACTCTTCTTTTGGCAGATCCGTTTCTGCTGCAACCACCGGCAGGATGTCCAGCACTTCGGCAACTTCGTGCAACGCGTCATCGCAGGCGTGTGGAGTTCCGGCGTCGAAGGCGGCCTTGACCTCATCACGCGCGTGACGGATTTGATCGATCGCTGCGGCGTAACTTGCCGGGCGGCCACCGTGGTCGTGGTCATGATCGTGCCCGTCTTCCCCGCCCGCGGTTGAATTCGAGCCCGTGCAACCTGGTGCCGCCAGGCAAACGAGGAAAAGTAGCAGCATGCAGCCACGCGTCAGTTGGCAAAATTTGATTTCCAATCGTGTCATCTTGTCTTCCTTATGGGTGTGTTGGGGTTTTCCTGTATCGCGACCGTTAGGGTGTTTCCACTTCGGCCAGAATTTCCTCGACCAGAGCGTCGGTCGAACCAAAATCTCCCGTGAGTCGAACACCCAGTGTCGGTTGGGCGACGGCTTGAACGTCGTCGGGAGTGACAAAATCTCGATGAGCGAGATAGGCATGTGCCTGTGCGAGCCGTTGCCACATCAGCAGTCCACGTGGGCTGAGGCCAATACTGATCGCGGAATGTCGCCGCGTCGAATTGCCCAGCGACACAATGTATTCGCGTACTTTCTCCGTCACTTCAATGGCGGCCACGTACTGTTGCAACTGATGCAGTTGATCGATCGAGAGCACTTCATGGACTTCGCTGCGATCCCGCTCCGATGGCTGAATCGCCTCGCCCAGCATCCTTGCTTCGTCATTGCCATCTGGATAGCCGATGCTGAGTTTCACTGCGAAACGATCCAGCTGAGCTTCCGGCAGTGGGTACGTGCCGTGGCTGTCGATCGGGTTTTGCGTGGCGATTACAAAGAAGCCGCCAGGCAACGGGTGTGTCTTGCGGTCGATGGTTACCTGCCGTTCGGCCATCGCTTCGAACAGCGAACTTTGCGTTCGCGGCGTGGCACGGTTGATTTCATCAGCGAGCATCACGTCGGTAAACACGGGCCCACGCTGAAATTCAAACTGGCGTGTCGCCTGATTAAAAATGCTGAAACCAGTAATGTCCGTTGGAAGCAGGTCGGGCGTGCATTGCACACGGGAGAACTGTCCTCCGATGGCTCGTGCAATTGCCTTGGCAAGCGTGGTTTTTCCAAGGCCGGGCAGGTCCTCGATCAGCAGGTGGCCCTGGGCCAGCAGGCTGGTTAGTACCAGCTCGACCACGTCGTCCTTGCCGCACAGCACGGAGTTTAACGTCGTTCGCAACTGGTCAACCAGCGGACGCAGCTCTTGTGGTGCGAGGTTGGCGTTTGGGGTCAGTGTTTCCATTTCATTCTCCGCGGCACTCACAGAGACTCCCTTAACATGTTGACGGATTCAACGCAGATCTGACGAACTGGCGCTGTTGGGAAACCTGGTCGATCGGAGGTCGAATAGCTGGCCCACGACACCAGCGACCGGAACTCCTTGAGAGCCCTCGAGTCATCGCTTGCCTCGCCCAGCGTCGCAATCCATTGGTCAATCGTCTGGCCTGTTTGCCGGCGTGCCGGTTGTCCCGTAGCCAGCCGCTGCAGCAGCCGGACGGAGACGAGTACCTGTTGCCTGGGTGTACCATCGAGGCCGATTCGCCACCACGAAGTGGCGGCCAGCGCGTAAATTCGATGGCGGAGCAAAACGCCGCTCACGACGGCGATGATTACCAGGCAACACGTGACCGGTCGGGCGAGCACCCAGCGAAGGATTGCTGCCATGAAGCCTGAAAGTCGTTGAATCAGCGTTTGACGGGCATAAAGCAGCCGGTAACCGGGAGTGGCCTCCACAGGAATCCACTCGCCCTGGCTCGATTGAACTTCTGCCCAGAAATGCACGTCTTCCGCGAAGACGGCGGTCGCTCGTGCCATGCGATCGTAGTTGTCCGGGTCGGCGTAGAGACCACTGACGACTCGCGTGTGATAACCCTGCGAACGCAGCAACACCGCGGCGCTGGTGGCAAACAGAAAATCGGGACCACGCTGTGATTCACACAGGAAATGTTCCAGTGCGTCCGAAGTATCTTCAGGGACGAAGGCGTTTGGGTCGTGGCGGAGTTTGCGGAGGGCCTCGCTTACTCGTTGCACGCGTTCCCAATCCAACGTTGCTCCCGTTGTCCATTCGGCCGCTAACTGCTCGAGTCGCTCAGAAGTTTCCGGCGTGACGTCCGAGCGGCTAAGCGAGATTTCGTTGATGCGTTCCCGACGAAGCAATTTGGACTTCACATGTAGCACCGTGAGCGACGGGATGCGGTCGGACCGCAGACGGAGCATGCCATTTTCCCAACGAAAGAAGTTCGCGTCATGCAGCTTGTCGATGAGCGTGCCCGTCATCAGGGGCGGCGCCGGAATCGTGGGAGTCTTCAGGTTGGTAATCTTCAGCGTGTGTTGCTCAAGGACGTAAATGTCGCCGGCGGGCTCGTGCGGCCAGGTGGCCCAGTTGCGTTGCGATTCATCGGCCTTCAGTTCCATCGGCAGTTCCGGTTGATCGCCCTGCAGCAACAGTTTCCGGCCGTCCCAATGGTCGAAGATCGCCAACCCCAGGTGAAGAGGTGTTCGACCTGCGACGTAGAGCAACGCCTTGGAGTTGATGTCGTCCAGCTGTTGCCGTTTGCGATTGTTGGACTCGCGTCGTACCGCACTGAATTCGCGACTGGACTTCTTGTTTTGCGCCAGCTTCGAATGATTCTGTTTCTGGACTTCGTCGGTCGACAGCGGAATCGCTCGTGATCGCATGTCTCGCTTCACGGGCGCTGCTACTTCGTAGTTGTCGATGTACATGTCGTACAGCGTCGGCTGTTTCGATTCGAGGAACAGTTCGCTCTCGACCGGACCAAAGCTGCTGGCGTCCTCTTTGGCTCCCACCATCTGGTCGCCGTCGCCCACGCCTCCGCGAGCAAACGGATCGTTGCCGCCGGTTCCCCCGGAGCTGGGCAGGAAGCCTTGCACGGCGCTGGTGACCGCGTCGGTCTGAACTGCTAACGCGCCGCCGACGAGAAAGAACAACACGGTCACGATCGCTCCGACGCGAGCAAAATAAGGTATCTCCGTGGTGGATTCGTCCGGGAAACGGGCACTCAGTCGACGCCAGTAGTCGCCCATCAGCCACCATAGCCCCAGCAGCGCGTAGGCGGCCAGTAACGCGTAGGTGGCGGTGGACACGGTCACGAGTGCACCGTAGATGGCGATGAAGAGACTGGTGAAAACGGCCAGCCGGTCTGTGTTACTGCCCGGCAGGACGACAAGCCCGAACATCAGATTGCGAATCGCCAGGGTGAGCTGGATTTCCAATGGGTTTCCGTGCGCAACCGTCAGACGCAAAATGATGTCAGTGATGAATGGCAGCAGGAAGAATGCCAGTAGAAAAGCGAACTGCCGAATGGATGGCAACGAGTGCGTCATCAAACGCGGCGCGCCTGCTCTGGAAGTTCGGGTGACGACTGTATCGTGTTTCGGGTAGTTCGATAGGTGTCGTTGCGACACACTCGCCGTCCGGTCCTCCCGCTTGAATCGAAACAGGCGGTACGCCAGCCCGGCAATCGCCAGCGTCGCGAGCAACTCGACCCATTCAATCCAGGGTTGGGGGCTGCCGTCCTGAATGGCAATGTGGAGCAGCAGGATCGAAGTGAGCATCAGCATGAAGGAATGAACGAAACCAACGTCCGATTCGGATTCGACTCGGACACCAACCGCGGAAACGCTGCCGATGCCGACTTCTGCCGGGCCGTTATCGCCATTATCGTCCGCGTGTGTGTGCTTCGAATTCATCCCGCCACACCCACTCGACTTTCTGTTCCCTTCCACGCGCGTCGCACGGCCTGTCTCCATCGACGGGCAAACTGGTGCAGCGGGTCAGTTGGTCCGTCCACGACGATCCAGCCGCCGTGTACCAATGTTGAGCGATCCATAGTTTGCGATTTGTCTGAAACGACAATTGCCTTCCAGCCTGGTTCCATGTCTTGCGTTTGCGAAGTCGACGTCACAAGAAAACGTTCGTCGTAGTTGCCGAGACCCGCGAAGCCCGATGATTGGCCGCGGTTGCCCACTTCCAGCGGGCTCGTTTGGGAAAGCGCTGCCAATTGGTCGAGGCATGCGGCGCGACTGCGCTCCGTTGGGTGGACTTCCCATGATTCGCCGTTCGCCATCATCAGCACGCTGACGTTCTGACCGGACAGCAGCTCGCAGAGACTGGCAGCGATGCGGATTGTTGATTCGAATGCAGACTGGGCTCCAACGGCATGCTTGACAGCTGGATCGGTATCAATCGCGATAATGGCCGAAGACTGGGCAGGACCCTGCCGTTCCGAAACGATCAAGCGACCTAACTTCGCAGTCTGAGCCCAATGCACCAACCGCAGGCTATCGCCATCACGATAGGCCCGCACGCCAATGCGATCTCCCTCGTTACCGGTTCGTTTGTCACCGGGGCGCGAAAGTGAACGACTGGCACCCTCGGCGAGGACGGCTTGATCGAGCCCAATGGTTCGTGGCCAGACGGTCAGTCGGCCGGTTGTTTCAACTTCTTTTCGCGCCTTCCACACGCCGAACGGAAATTCCGTGGCGATCAAAGCGCTGGTGGTTGGATAGACTCCACGACACTCGGGTTGGAAGTTCCAACAGAACTTCGTCTTTGACCAACCGTGGATTCCCGACAGCGCGACGGCGGTTTCATCCTCACCGCCTTGCCGCTGCAAGAAGCCCTCTTCGATCGCAAGACCCCAAACGGGAAACGGCCATCGATTGCGGATGATGACTTCGACAGGCGATGACTCACCTTCGACACCCCGCTGTTTTGGAAACCGTAATTCGCAGGACAGACCTTTCAGGCCAATCCACGGCCAAGCCATGCCCAGCAGGATTGTGGCCGCGATGGTGCCGGCAACTACCAAACCTTGCGGAGCCACGAACACGCCGCACAGCAGTGATGCAACGGCCGCCAGGATCAGAATGCCCAGTGGCTTCTTCAGCCAGTCAACGTACTGATTCGCCCATGGACAGAAGTCCGTGTTGAGCAGCTCGGTCAGTGCTGTGGTATTCATCCCTGTTCTCATCGGTTGAGTGGGCCCCAGGGTGAGTGCGAGCCGGTGTCGACTCGCACTCACCCAGCCCGCGGGTAACTATCGCTTGCGTCGCAAGACACCCAGTCCAGCAACTCCAAACACAACAAGCATGAGCGACGATGGCTCGGGAACCGACGTGGCGAACGACTCGACGCCAGCTTCAAACATCTCTTCTTCCAAACCGAAGTTCAGGAAGATTCCGAATGGCTGCGAATCCGCGATGCCCGCTTCGTCCGTCGACAGGCTGAGGATCAGACCGTAGCCACCTGCTGGTGCGCCGTCGCTGATCGTGAAACCCGGATCAACGTGGAAGTCGCCGTCCGCGCCAGCCTGACCAAGCAGGTTGAGAGGAGCGGTGAAGTCGACAGGTAGCAGTCCTGAGGAACCCGAAACGAGGGCGTCGGGTGAACCACCCACACCGGCGATGCTAATGGTTGCGGCGCCGGGCGAAGCAACCTGCGAACCGTCCCAGTAGAACAGGTTCTCCAGTACGTTGAATCCGATGATGTCGCCAGGATTGACGCCAGCGCCTTCTTCCAGCTCGGAAGCAATTCCCGGCTCGGATGCGAAGTTTGCAAATGCGTCTTCCCCAAACTCACCTTCAAAGATGAACCCTTCTTCGCCAGGCTCGATTTCAATTGCACCGTCGGCGTACTCGAATTCGACGTCCGAATGAGCATGCTCCTGGGCGAAAGTAACGGCAGAGAAAGTAAACAGGATCAGAGCTGCAGCAATAAATTTTTTCATGTGAATTAATCTCAGTTGAATATGGAATTTCTTGAAAACCACCGCTGTCGGCGGTATGAATCGCTTCATGCATGTGCGCGGTTTGCGCGCGAGAACCCAGCGCTTCAGTTCGCGGGTCGTTGTCATGCAGTCAGTAGCGATTCCTCCTGGTTTTCAAATTGCTCCGTCGCGATGGAGCCATGCACTCATGGTTTTGGTCGGACCGCAAGCGAAAAGCCGCACATCGCAGACGGAGCTTTCGTTTGTTTTGAGAGTCCGTCACCGCGATCAGGCGCTACAGCGGACAGTTAGGGTCGCTGTAGCTTGCGGGAAATGACAACCAGCGGTAGCTGGAAGTGACCAGTCGTAGGCTTCTCCGCATTCGGTGACGAACGGAGAGAGCTAACCAGTTTCAGGGACGCGGTAGGCTTTCAAAAAGCCGGACCACTTCCCCGGGCTGGACTGGCCCGCGTTTAGAGAACGCTGGGCGGTCCACGTGGTGCATGATTGAAATTGGGGACTGCTGAGTCGCAAAAGGTGTCGACAAACAGCTCTCGACCAGCGACCGTCAGCTCACTATCGATCGACGGCAGACTGAAGTATCCATTGCCCATGTGAGCAATGATTCGACAGACGGCACAGCAATCCGGAGATATCGGAGCGGTACCTTCGTCGCGATCTGGTGCGTCGGAATGAGAAGACTGAAAAGCACACGTGCTGTCCAGACAAGAATGTCCCGAGTCTGTAGCGGCAGCCGCCGTCGCACATGAGCAATCATGGCGAATGCCGACTAACTGGTGCAAGGACTGCCCAAAGCCCGCCACCAAGGTGACGATAGCCAAGCAGGTCCAAACGACCGTTCGCTTTTTAACTTCGTATAAGGACATAAATAACGCACTGGGGGTGATCCACAGAGCGGTCCGACCGTCAGGGAGTATCGTCGAAGGTTTTCGGCTTGTCAACACTTTACGCGGGTGGCCGGGCTTTGTTCGTTAGGAACGGAACGAAAACTGGAAGGCAACGAAGAGGAATCGCTCACTCGTTTGGTGCCCCGCTCACGCGTTCTTCATGAGCGTGTAAAGAATCTCAACCACCTTGGCAGAATGGGAGGAGGTCAGAGTTAGGACGGCTCCTTTTCCGAGGAGGCGATCCAGCGGTCACGGGCGCGGGGAAAGGTGATGGTCGTGTGCTCGGGCGTCGCCAGTGAACTCGCAGGCAACAAGTCGAACCACTCGCCCGCGACGCTAGCGAATCGCCGATCGTCTTCGCAGCGTGACGGGATTCGCTACGTGTTTGGACTCACGTTCGCGAAATGCGGTCGCTATGCGGGTCTTTATATAGATAAGCAACTTGTGGCAGTCACTCGCTGGGGAGCAAGCCTGTCGGTAGGCCGGATAAACTTCTCTGGCCTGCATTCTTTCTGTATCCCGGATAACCGACCTTGGCTGTCGTTTCCCGATGTTTCGGGAAAGTTGTGTCGATACAACTCGCGGAACCGTGCCGATCCGACCTCTGGGAACCGGCGATGACTCGACTGCGATACCTATGCCTGCTGCTGATGTTATGCCCGGTAGTCGGCTGCGCGATGCGGAGCGCGACTCGTCATCAGCAAAAAACAGCTATTGATAGACCGGTCGCTCGGTCGTTGCCCGCGGACATTCAGCAAGTCAGTCACGTCGAAGAGATTGGTACGAAGCAGGTTCCAGACGCTTCCTCCGCAACGTTGTTGGTCACGGAGTCGCTCGCGGATCTCGAATTCCAATCCCGGCAGAACCCTACCCTGCTCCGGCATTGGCGTGAGTACCAGGCCGCTCGCGCGAAGGTTCGCTATATCGATGAGCTGCCCGATCCAAAGCTGGGTGCGAACTTCTTCCTGAGTCCGATCGAGACGGCAGCTGGTTCGCAGCGAGCCAACCTCACACTCTCGCAAATGCTGCCGTGGTTACCGCGTCTGGACGCCCAGGCTCAACAGGCATGTTTTGAAGCAGCGGCGCTCGGTCAGCTCTACGAATCCCGCCGCCTGCAGATCGTGGGTGACATTCGCGCCGCCTGGTACCGCCTGTTCGTGTTGCGAAAGCAGATCGAAATCAATCGCGGGAATCAGGGTTTGCTGGAATCGCTGATTGAAGTGGCCAGCGCGCAGGTCTCGACCGGTGCTGCTTCGCAAGGCGATGTGTTGGCGGGAGCCGTCGAGTACAGCAAGATTGAGGAACAAATCGTAACACTCCAGCAACAGATGGCGTCGACGAAGGCGCGGCTGAATCGGCTGGTCGGACGCGATGCGGAGACGCCTGTTGATGGTCCGCAGCAACTGGACATGCAGCTACCCGACGTAGACCTGGCGCTGCTGCGAAGTTGGGCGTGGGCTCACCAGCCGGATATCGAGGCGGCGCGAATTCGCAGGCAGGCATCGCGTTGGGGAGTTGAGGTTGCGCGGCTCAAGCGACGCCCCGACTTTACGGTGAATGCTTCGTGGTTTGCGATCGACGACAATCGACCCACTCCGAACCTTGTCGACGTGGGCCAGGACGCGTGGGCGGTAGGGGCGATGATGACGCTGCCGGTCCGTCATGAAAAGTATGACGCAATTGAGCAGGAATCGCTTTGGAAACACGCGGCAGCCGCTTCGTCGATCGCAGAAGTCCAGCAGCAATATGAAGAGCTGCTCGTCGATCTCTGGGAACAGGCCCGCGCGGCGGACGAGACCGCGAGGCTGTATCGCGATACGATCCTCCCGGATGCCAAACGAGTTCTCGAGGCGGACCAGGAAGCTTATTCCAATGGCAAAGTCGAGTTTGATCGCGTTATCCGCGACTTACGAAATGTGATCACGCTCGAATTGGGCTACCACCGTTCACGAGGGCAGGTCGCCATCGCGTTGGCCCGGATCTGGCAGGCCACCGGCCGCGAAACGCCCGAGATTGCCATTGATGTGCCGACGCCACAATTTCCTCCCACGGTACAAGTATCGCAACCGTGACGTCTTCGGGAATGTGGCACTGACGTTTCCGAGTCTTGCTTCCACCCGAAATTGGCGTAGTATTGAGATGGTTGGTGTCCCTGACAGTAGCTTCTGTATGAACCTCTTCCATCACAAGACGATCTCCGCATTGCTCGCAGTCTTCGTACTGTCCGGGCAGATGTTCGCATCGATTCCCGCAGTTTGTGGTTGTTCGGACTCGCAACCGGAAAGCTCGTCTTGCTGTTCAACGGAAGCGTCCACGGATAGCGACTGTTGTTGCGAGCAACGTTGTGGCGTCGAGCAGACTGCATGCGATTGTGGATGCAGTGACTCGGGGAGCCAGGAAGAACAGGCTCCTGTTGAGGAGAGTCGCCTTTCGGGCCAGTCGATCATCGGCCACCTGCCTTCCGCCTCGGAACGCTTTGCAGTTCCCGGCGTGCCCCGCCAAATGTTCGAGGGCCAGACCTCTGGCTTGGTGGAAACCACGTCACCTCAAATTCTCTTCTGCGTTTGGCAGACATAAGCGACTGTCTTGCAGCGGCGAAACGCTGCCGAGGTCAGTTTCTCGCGCAAGGTTCCTGTGATCCGACGCGTGCATCTGTTTTCAAACTATTTCGAGGATTACACACATGGTTTATCGACGTACTCTTGCGCCGTTGGCGCTCTTCATTGGCTGTTCACTTTTTATGGGTTGCACTTCGTCGACTCCCACAACGGAAGCGAACGCACCCGCCGCACCCGTCACCGACACCACCGAGACTAGCACGCCCGAGGAAACTGTTGCGGCGGCCGTGAATACCAACTGTCCGATTATGGGCAAACCGGTAACGGCCACGGGTGGGCGGACCGAATGGAACGGTCAGACGATTGGCTTTTGTTGCCCCAAGTGCATCGACAAGTGGGAGGCACTCCCGGAAGACGAGAAGACTTCCCACTTGACCGAAGCTGGCACCGGTGACCACGCGGGACACTAGCTAGCATTCGTTCGTGTGCCCAGTGAGAGGGCTTCGAGCGGTCGGCGGGATCGGTGGTTGAAGAGTTTTTTGGCCACTTTCCGCCGGTTTGCGATCGGCTGTTCATTTTGGCACACAAACGACATTGCCTTCGAAAACGATTTGTCGCTACAGAGTGAGCGAGGTTTGAAGGACTGACATGGTACGACGACTCATACAGAAGCTTTTGATTGCGGCGATTGCCGCTCAATCTTTCGGAAGCGCCACGCTTCCGGCGGCTCCCTGTATGGCTGGCGCTGACGCCTGTCAGTGCTCCATCGCGGCGAAGTCATCCGCGGGATGTTGTTGTGCCAGCGAGCGGGATGTCTCGTGTTGCGGCTCGGTTGCGTCTCCATCGGATTGTTGTCATGCGACGACACTCGATGTCACAGTGGAAAAAGTCCGCATCTGCAACTGTGGTTGTAGCGACCCTTCAACGCCCGTCCCAGCGACTTCCGAACCTGGAAGCAAGGAATTGCAGTTGCGATTCCATTCGTCGAGAACGTCCATTCGCGACGCCGTTATCGACCGCCATTTTTCGACGCGCTCGCTTCACCCTTCTTTGGGAAGTTGCGGTGGTACTTCGCCGCAGCAACTCTTTTGTCTCTGGTTGATCTAGCGATTTCACGCTACCTCTGCGCGCGACGAGTGTTCGTTGCCGGGGAATCACGGTGCGTCGTTGCGCGATGACGCACGGTCGCCTGACGCGAACCGCATCGGGCAATTCCCTACTCGCTGCGGCGCCGGAAAAAGATCAAGTACCGAGAGCAATTACCGAGACCAATGCCATGTCCACAACCAATGAGTCAAACCGACCACCGCTCCGGGTACGGCTGTTGTTTCTGTTGCGTTTCGTCTTGACGCCATTGTTGTTTTTCGGGGCGGGCGTCGCGATTCTTGCGGTCCTTGGGATTGCGCAACGAACGGGATGGATTTCGGCGGGCGACGGAACCGCGGCAACTTCCAATGCGCCAGCTGCCGCGAAAGTGGACTACATTTGCCCGATGATGTGCACGCCACCTCAGCAGGTGCCCGGTCGTTGCCCCGTGTGCGCGATGGAGTTGGTTCCTGCGAGCGGTGGTGGTTCTGGCGGAGATGAGCGTTCCGTGGTGGTCGATCCTGCCACGCGCCGCGTCGCGAACATCCAAACGGCCAGTGTCCAGCGCGTCCCCGCGCGTCGAACGATCCGCACGGTGGGTGAAGTTGGCTACGACGAAGGCAAGATGAAAACGATCTCTGCCTACACGACAGGCCGCTTCGACAGGATGTACGTGGATTATGTGGGCGCGGTCGTGAAGCAAGGCGATCGCCTCGCCGAGTTCTACTCGCCCGAGCTTCACGCGGCTCAGGTCGAATATCTGCAGGCGATCGACTCGGCTGCCCGGCGTGGCTCGCTGGGTGTGGTGCAGGATGCCAACCAGCGAATGCTTGCCAACACCCGTCAGAGACTGGTGGAGATGGGGATGTCCGTCGAGCAGGTTCAACGTCTCTCGCAGGACCGGCAGGCAATGAACCGACTGGACATTGTCGCGCCCATTCACGGAACGGTGATCGAGCGGCTGGTCGTGGAAGGCGAGTACGTCAAGGAAGGGCAGCCCGTGTTTCGGCTGGCGGATCTGTCGACGGTCTGGTTGATGTTGGAACTGTTTCCTCGCGACGCTGCGGCAGTTCGGTACGGACAGGCCGTGGAAGCGCGGTTGAAGTCCCTGCCCGACCGGGTTTTTCACGGTCGCATCGCGTTTGTTGATCCGGAAGTCAAGCAGCAGTCTCGAACCGTGTCTGTACGGGTGGTACTTGAGAATGAGCCGGGGGTGATACGGATTGGCGACTACGCCAGTGCAACGATCGAGGTCCCGGTCGGTGCAGATTCGAACCAGCCGGTCTATGATCCGGCGCTCGCCAACAAGTGGATCAGTCCTCGCCATCCACATGTGGTCAGCGATGAGCCTGGGAGTTGTCGGCTGTGCGGAGTTGAGTTGGTGCCGGCAACGCAGCTCGGCTTCACCGCCGTGCCGCAACCGGCGGATTCACAATTGGTCGTTCCGCGAACTGCGGTACTCAGCGCCGCCAATCAGAGCGTGGTGTATGTCGAGACGGAAACAGGACGCTTCGAAATTCGTCGCGTGGTGACGGGGCCGACGATTGGCTCGAACATCGTCATTTCCCGAGGTTTGGCCGTGGGGGAAAACGTGGCGACCTCGGGGAACTTCCTGCTGGACTCGCAAATGCAGCTTGCTGGAAATCCGTCGCTGATCGATCCTTCACGCGCTACACAGCCTTTGGAGATGATCGCGGGTTTCAGCGCACAGGAGCTCGCTGAAATCCAACAGCTACCGGATACCCAACGAGCGCTGGCGATCGAGCAGGTCATTTGCCCGGTCACCGAATACCGGCTTGGATCGATGGGTGTCCCGCCCTACGTGGAAGTGGACGGGCGTCTCATTTTCGTCTGTTGCGATTCGTGCAAGGAAGACGTGGTGGCGAATACCGCCGTTCATCTGGCGACGATTGAGAACTTCAAAAGTCAGGGTGGCGGCGCGTCGGACGCCTCGGCCGAATTTGAAGTTCCCGAGATTGGCGAGATGAGGCCCGTCACGGAGGACGAAACGAGTGACTTCACGATTCAGCCGATCGACGACAGTCAATCATTCGAGATAGAAGTGCCCTCGCTGGATGGCTTTGACGCCGGAGGCATCGAACGATGAAACAACTCATCGATTTTTGCATCCGGGAACGCCTGCTGGTCCTGTTGTTTTGCGTTGGCGTCGTCGCCTACGGAATTCATTCCGCGAGGAACGTACCGGTCGACGCGATACCCAATGTTGGCGAAAACCAGGTCATCGTGCTCACCGAGTGGATGGGGCGATCGCCCAAAGATATCGAAGATCAGATTACGTATCCGCTGTCGATTGCGCTGCAAGCCGTACCCGGTGCCCAGAGCGTGCGTGGCAAGAGCATGTTTGGTTTCAGCTTTGTGCAAGTCACGTTTGATGACGACATCGATTTCTATTGGGCTCGATCACGCGTCGCGGAACAGCTGACGACGGTGTCGGGTTCGTTGCCCGAGGACGTCACGCCGACGCTCGCACCCGACGCCACGGCGCTGGGGCAGATCTATTACTACGTGCTCGACCCACCCGCGGGAATGGATCTGTCCGAGCTAAGGTCGAAGCAGGATTTCTTCATCAAGTATGCACTGCAATCGGTCGAGGGCGTGGCAGAGGTCGCGTCCATCGGTGGCTACGTCAAGCAATACCAGGTCGGAGTGGACCCGGATGAACTTCGGTACCATCAGATCCCGCTGAGCGCGGTCATCAGCGCGGTGAAGGCTTCGAATATCGACGTTGGTGCGAAGACGGTCGAAAAAGGCGGCATGGAGTTCATCGTCCGTGGCCGCGGCTTTATTGGCTCGGGCAAGACAGAAGCTGAGACTATCGCGCAGATTGAAGATACGGTTGTTACGACTCGCGATGGAGTTCCCATCACTGTTGGGGAACTGGCCAAGGTGCAAACGGGCCCGGCATTCCGACGCGGCGCACTCGATTTCAACGGTCATGAAGCGGTCGGTGGCGTTGTCGTGATGCGCTACGGCGAGAACCCTCGCAAGGTGATCGATCGAGTGAAGGCGAAGATCGCTTCGCTGGAATCGGAGCTGGGCGGGATCCGAATCGTCGGAGTCTACGACCGTACGCAACTGATTGGCGAAACGATCTCCACGCTCGCTAAGGCCCTTTCCGAAGAGATGGTGGTGACGATCGTCGTCATGCTGCTGTTCCTGCTGCACGTGCGGGCGAGCATCATCATTGCCGTTACGTTACCGATGGCTGTTTTGATGTCATTCATTGCCATGCATCTGTTTGGCGTCGATGCCAACATTATGTCGCTGGCCGGGATCGCGATTGCGATTGGCACGATGGTCGACATGGGCATCATCGTGCTGGAAAACGTGTACGATTCCCTTGCCGAATGGGAAGCCGAAGGTTCACCCGGAGGTTCGGCGCAACGGCTTACTGTGATTCGGGAGTCGGCCCTGGAGGTCATTCCTGCCGTCATCACCGCGGTGACAACCACGATCGTCAGCTTCCTTCCGGTCTTCCTGCTGACGGGCCGTGATCACCGACTGTTCACTCCGCTGGCATGGACGAAAACTTATGCGCTGGCGTCCAGTTTGATTGTGGCGGTGGTCGTCGTGCCGATGCTGTGCCAGCTACTGCTTCGCAGTTCAAGGCCGCAGCGGATCACCCGGTGGTTCGCGACGATTGGCTGCGCCGCGCTTGTAGGCTTGTTGATGAAATATGTTTGGGGGCTTGGCCTTTCGCAGCACACGGGTGTCTCTCATGAAGTGCTGCTGGTTGGCGGAACGTTACTCGGAGCGTTGGCCGGTTGGTGGATGTCCGCGGAACACGTTCGGCCGATCCAAGCCAATCCGGTCAGCCGATTCGTGCGATGGCTCTACGGTGGCCGGTTGCGGTTTGCGTTGAACAACAAGGCGATTGCACTCTCGTTGCCGGCGTTGATCTTCGTGTTTGGGTTGGGGGCATGGATTGGCTTGCCCACCGTGCTGCGTCCTTTGGAGAACGCCGCGAGGCTGGTTGGTGCCGAGTTGAATGACGTTCCGGGCTATGTGAAGGCGAAGCACCTCTTCACGGGCCTCCGTTCTGACGACTGGATTGCACTCGATGAAGGCAGTTGGTTCTACATGCCGAGCCTCTACCCGGCTGCCAGCTTCAACCAGGCGATGGAGGTTTTGCAGACGCAGGATGCGATGATCGGCCAGATTCCGGAAGTGGCCAACGTGCTTGGGAAAATCGGACGCGTTGAATCGGCGCTTGATCCGGCTCCCGCAGCGATGATCGAAACGTACATCATGCTGAAGCCGCGCAGCGAATGGCGGGACGGCATGGATGAACGCGCAATTTGGGACGAGATCAATAAGGTTGCAACGATCACGGGGATCACGCCCGCTTCGCCGCTGCAGCCGATCGAAGGACGCGTCGTCATGTTGCAGAGCGGCATCAAGGCATCGATGGCGATTCGCATTTATGGCGATGATCTGGCGGGGCTTTCAAAAGCCTCGATCGCCGTCGCCGAGCATCTCAAGCAGCATCAATACGTAAACGCCGGTACCGTGAATCCGGATATCGTGCTGGGCAAACCCTACATCGAATTTGAAGTCGATCGCAAGGAGTCCGCTCGCTACGGAATGAACACGTCGATGGTGAACCAGATTGTGGCGGCGGGTCTGGGTGGAGTGGATGTTACGGAAACCGTGGAAGGTCGGGAACGTTACCCGATTCAGGTGCGCTATGAACGGGGTGTTCGGGAAGACTCCGACAATCTGGAATCCATTCCCGTTGTCACTCACACGCAAGAAGTCGTGCCGCTCGGGCAACTCGCCAGCATGACGACGACCTGGGGGCCCGGCATGATCAACAGCGAGGACGCGCGTCTGGTGGCCCATGTTTCTTTCTCGCCCGCGAGTGCGGTCGGTGACCTGGAGACCGTGGATGTCGTGATGAACTCACTCCGCAACGCGCGAGCCAGCGGCGAGTTGACATTTCCCGAGGGCAACTTCGAACTTCAAGCGGTCGGTTCATTTCAAAACCAGATCGAAGCCAACATGCGACTGATGTGGATTGTGCCGGCGGTCGTGCTGATCAACCTGCTGTTGCACTACCTCCATTTCCGCAACTTCCCGTTGTCGCTGGTTGTCTTCTCGGGAATTCCCTTTGCGGCGTCCGGCGGCATGATTGCGGTGGCCGTGATGGGCGTCGAGATGAACACGGCGATGTGGATCGGCTTTATCGCCCTGTTTGGCATCGCGGCCGACGACGGGCTGGTCATTGCGACATACATCAAGCAACTGCTGGACCGACGCAGGGTGCATGACATTCAGGAGTTGCGTGACTTGATATATGAAGCTGGGCTCAAGCGTGTTCGGCCGTGCCTGATGACGACGATCACAACATTGGTCGCATTGATTCCGGTACTCATTTCTACCGGTCGCGGAGCCGATGTTGCTCGCGCGATGGCGCTACCGGTCTTTGGTGGAATGCTGGTCGAACCGATCACTTCCTTCGTGGTGCCGACGCTCTATTGCGCGTGGAGAGAATTTTGCATTAACGCTGGTTTGGAAGTTTTGCCCCCGCGTGTCTTTTCGTCAGAACGAGCCGCCTGAGACGCACAACCATGCAACGACCCATGAATGAATTTCAGAATACATCGCAACGACCCACGAGTCGGGACGTCGAACGGACGTCAGAAACACAGATGAAGCCGCGGCTGGATGCCGTCGCATTGACTTTGAAAATTTTTAACCATGTCATGGAGGACATAATGAAGATCGCACTCAATTTTTCAGTTGGAATCGTTCTGGTGGTTCAGGCTTTCGCGTTTGATGCGGCTGCAACAGAGCCTGTGTTGACCGCCTACGATCAAATCAAGATCGACGTCCAACAGGTATGTCCTGTCAGTGGAAACAAACTGAGGAGCATGGGAGATCCGATAAAGGTCAAAGTTGGCCAGGAGGAGATCTATCTGTGTTGCAAAGGGTGCTCGAAGGGGAAAATTGACAAAGCGTTATGGGAGCAGATTCACCGCAACTTTGCGGCAGCGCAGGGCATCTGCCCCGTGATGGAAAAACCGCTTCCTGCCAATCCGAAATCGACGACCGTGAATGGGCAGACGGTCTATATCTGTTGCCCGCCGTGCACGAAGAAGATCCAGGCCGAACCGCGAAAGTATCTCACGAAGCTTGCCGGCTACTATCTCGCGTCGCTAAAGACTCCCGCGAGCCGCCCTGTTTCCGCAACAGCCAATGACAGCTCAAAGATCGCGCAGTCCCTGGCAAAGTTGCCGGAGTCCGACCGGCTACGAGCGTCGATTCAACAGGTGTGTCCCGTCTCGGGCAACATGCTGGGATTGGCGGGTACACCGAAGAAAGTTCGCGTTGGCAAGCTGGACGTCTTTCTCTGTTGCGAGGGCTGTCAGTCTGGCGAAATCAACAAAGCACACTGGACGAAGATCGCGCAGAATATCAGGAACGCCCAAGGCAAATGTCCTGTCATGGAGAAAGATCTTCCCGCGACTGCGAAGTCCATGATTGTGGCGGGCCAGTTGGTTTTCGTGTGCTGTCCTCCATGTACGAAGAAGATTGCGGCTTCCCCTGACGAGTACTTGAGCAAGGTCGAAAGCTACTACCGCGAATCCCGTTTCGCAGCGAGCAACGTTGTGGACCGTCGCTCAAAAATGGTGCGTTAGAGCAAGTTTCAATGCGCCGGCAGAACGCGACGGCAGATCGTTGTATGGCGAAGGAACTTGTGACGAATCAGGGGGGACTGACTAATTCAACTTTCACCAGCCGGGAATCGGAGTTTGAATCGCCGAAGCGCCGGGTTTGGACCACGTCGATTTCTGGGCTACGATCACTTCCCTGCAACCATGACGGTCGTTGCTGAAAAGGTTGCACCGATATTGGGGTGAATGCTCACGGCGGGCATGGTGGTGTACACGCGTCGTCGCCCATGGCAAGTCAAACCTTCCCGGAATCCGATGATGCGCAAATCGAGTTTGAGAATCACACAGATCGTTCTCGGGCTACTGCTGTTCGTGACAGCTCAGGCAATTGCCGATGTGCGGCCCAACATTCTTTTTATCTATACGGATGACCAATCGCACCGCACGGTGGGTTGCTACCCGGGATCGTACGACTGGGTGCTAACACCGAATATTGATCAACTCGCTCGACAGGGAGTGCGTTTTGATCACGCCTACATTGGTTCGTGGTGCATGCCCTCACGAGCGACTCTGCTGACGGGCTTGCATCAGCACGGCATCGAATCGATGCGGATGGAAGGTAAGTACCCGGGTAGTGCCTACGACCCCGAGCAATGTCGATTCTGGCCCAGCGTCTTTCGGGCGAATGGGTACACGACGGCACACATCGGAAAATGGCACACGGGCGTCGATGCCGGCTTTGGCCGCGACTGGGACTTTCAGATTGTGTGGAATCGCCCGCGACATCCAGAGAACGCACCGAACTACTATTACGATCAGCTCATCAGCCGAAACGGCGGATCGCCCGAAATGGTCGCAGGATACTCGACGGACAACTACACGAAATGGGCCGTCGGCTACATTCAGGGCGAAGGCCGCGACGAAGACAAACCCTGGTACCTGTGGCTGTGTTACGGTGCCGTTCATGGTCCATTCACGCCGGCCGAACGTCACCTCGGCGACTACGCAGACGTCACGATACCAGCTCCCAAAGATGTCTATCCGCCGCGCCCGGGGAAGCCCGAGTACGCGCGGAACTTTCACTTTTGGGAAGCGGGCCCGAATGGCGATCCCGTTGAACGCAAAGTTCGCGATCGTAGTCCGGTGGGCATGAAGGATACGCCGGGCCGTCCGTTGCGCGATTGGGTGCGGCAGTATCATCAGGGCGTCAAGGCGATCGACGAAGGTGTAGGGCGAGTGCTCGAGGCGCTGCGTGCGTCAGGTCAGGACGAGAACACACTTGTGGTGTTTACGTCGGATCAGGGTTTCGCATGGGGCCAGCATGGATTGAAATCGAAGGTGGCTCCTTACCGAGCAGCCGTCGAAGCGCCACTCATCATTCGCCCGCCAAAGCAACAGGCTGAAAAATGCGCGGGACGAGTTGTCGAAGAACCGGTGAGCGGCGTCGATCTGGTTCCCACGTTCTTCGCGCAGGCGGGAATGGAGCTACCGTGGAAGATGCACGGCTTTGACCTCAGCCCGTTATTCCAGTCTCGCGATGCCCGGTGGGACCATCAGGCGATGCTGGTTCACACGGCAAAGTCATACGGTTCGGCAACCAACGTCGTGCCCGCGAAAGATGACAGTGCGCTGTACCACGGGCCCGGCATTCCCTGGTATGTGATGTTGTGCGAGCGGCAATTCAAATACATTCGCAATCTGGTTCCCGGCGAAACCGAAGAACTTTACAACCTCAAGGAAGATCCCGAGGAACTGGTAAACCTCGCTCACGAGCCGAAGCACGAAGCGTTGGTTCGTCGACTTCGAACGGACACGATCGCCGAGCTGACGCGAACGGATGCCGGCATGGTGAAGAATCTTCCACCGGTTCAGCAACGTTGGAAGAAGCACGTTGTCGTGCCCAAGGCGACCAGCATGATCAACTCGGCAGTGGCGAACGACTTTGATGGCGATGGCGCGATGGACATCATCTCTTCCTATGACGGGAAAGTCGTCCTGTTGCGGGCGCCAGCATGGAAGCCGCAGGCGATCCATGTTTTCGACGCCGCGAAAGCACGCAATCCACCGCGGACGAGTTGCATTCACAGCTGCCTGATGGATGTCGACGCCGACGGAGATCTCGATTTTTGCGGTTCCAACAACACGGTGTTTTGGCTCGAGTGTCCCGACGATCCGACGAATTCGAAACCGTGGACCTATCGCACCATTGATGATGAAATTCTGGGAACGCACTGCCTGATCACCGGAGACGTCAACGGCGATGGTCGCCTCGACTTGATTGCCAACTCGGGGCGAACGGCCAGGCAAACGGCGTATCCGGATTCCATCACCTGGCTGGAAATTCCCCGGCAACCTCATTCGGCCACGCGGTGGAACCGTCACGTGTTCGCTCATCGCGACGCGCCAGGCGGATCCCACTACACCGGGTTTGGAGACATCAACGGAGACGGCCGACCCGACATTTGCTGCGCCGCGAAAGGTGGTGAAGGCTTTCCGGGAGGTGAATGGTTCGCCTGGTGGGAGCAGCCCATGGACTCAACGAAACGTTGGAGCAAGCATTTGCTTTCCGATCAACAACCAGGAGCCAGCAATATCCATCCCGTTGACGTAAACGCGGACGGAGAGATCGACTTCGTTGCCACGCGTGGGCACACTCAAGGCGTGCTTTGGTTCAAAGGTCCCGAGTTTACACCGATCGAGATCGACGGAGAGATTGAAGGCCCGCACTGTCTGGCGACCGTTGACCTGGACAACGATGGCGACGTCGACATCGCGACCTGTGGTCGAAACGCCGATGGATTGGTGGTTTGGTATGAGAACTCCGGCAATGGAGATTTTCAACGCCACCTCCTTGGCAAGGACCAGGGCTCCTACGACATTCGTGCCGTTGACCTGGACGGTGACAAGGATCTGGATTTGTTGATCGCCGGGCACGCCAGCAACAATATCGTCTGGTTCGAGAATCCGGTCACCCCTTAGACTCATGGGGAGGACCGGATGAATCGCAATCTTTTCGTGTACCTTCGTCCCTGTTCGAAATTCGAGTCAGCAGCGGACAAGTCGTTCACGAGGCGGCTTCCAGCTGCGCAAGTTTGCTTTGCAGTCTGGCTTTGAGCGCGTACGACCTACGCAGCAGGAACAACGCCAGGCTCAGCAAGCCAAGGCCGGTAACACCCAATCCCAATGCGGCGTTCGCGTCACCTCGGATAACGGCGATGGACAGAGACACGACAAGAAAGACGCCGCACGCAACGGTTGCCATCCAGCTGGTTGCCAGTCGGTCGATCGCGGTTGGGCAACTCTTTCGAGTTAGTATCCACACCAACACCCCGATCCAGCCCACCGCGATGCCGGACATGGCCGCGAACGAGACGTGCAGTCGGGCAGGCAACGGCCCTGGTTCTGTTACCCACAGAGTGGTCAAAAGGGCCAGCAGGATGCTTACGACGACAAGCATCAAACGGTAGCCGGTACGCCGAGCGGAAGATAACTCGCCACGCACGATGGCATGAATCGGCTCGGTGGATGGAATTGAATTTTTCATCATTGGTCTCAGCTTTCGTTAGTGAATTTTTCGCGAACAACACGGCGGGCACGGTGCAACCGTGATTTGATAGTGCCCGGTGGGACACCACAGATTTCGGAAACTTCGCCGATAGGTCGCTGTTCCAGATAGTGAAGTACGACGGCTTCGCGATCGGTAGGATGCAGTTGAGCCAGTCCGGATTCGACGGTGTCGGCAATATCAATCAGGTCGATGCGTTCATTCATCTCCGGGACGTCATCGACCAGGTAGGACACCGGCTGTCGGTACTGGCTTCGAAGTCGATCGGCCACGGCCAACCTTGCGATTCGGTAGAGCCAGGCGGGCAGACGTTCAGGATCCCGTAAACGTGCCATGGACCGAACGACTCGCATCCACACAGTTTGCAGAACATCCTCGGCAGCCGCCTGGTCGGTCAGCATCCCTGAAATGAACCGCCACAATCGCGGGTTCCAGCGTTCCACCAACTCTTCCCAAGCCGCTTTGTCACCAAGCTGGCACCGAACGGCCAATCGAGCGTCTTGTAAGTTGTTTTCGTTCATGTTGCCTCATCTTCACCCCAGTAGTCGTTCGCAAGAACCGTCCGGTTCACGGATTGCGAAAGAATCAGCGAAGTAACGAGGTCAGCTTGCGTGGCCCGGCAGGTTGGTCGGCCAGCCTGGCCAGTGATGGCGTGATCGAGATTGGTCCTGATGAAATCAGTTGGAGTCGCGAGTTGAAACGCAAAGATCGACTTTTTCTTCAATCCTTTGCGTCTTCGCGTCCTTGCGCCTTTGCGTTTTCGTTCTTTCGCGTGGAACCCGATGGCCACGATGGGAGTTTGTGTGTCCCTCATGACTGCTTAGAACAGTGGAGTAGAGTTGAAACACAGAGGCACGGAGGGCACAGAGAAAAGTTCAGCTCGAATCCTCTGTGCCCTCCGTGCCTCTGTGTTTCAATCTTTCGTCGTTGACCAAATCCAAAGGAAGAGACCGGACGCGGCGACGACACCTATTCGTGAGACGACTTTGACCGCCCACTTCCGTGTGGGCGACAAGCCAACGTGCGAGGTGTTGCATCAGCGGTAGCTTCGTCGACAAAAACATCCTGGTCTATGCCATCGAGCGCAACGGTCTCGACCTGAAAAAGAGTGGAAGCGATTCAGTGTTGGCAAAACCTCGGTAAGCCACGTGGCTCTTACATGGGAGATCGCCAACCGCATCGCATGCTGCAGCAGACAGTTGCGAGAATTTACAGCGGCTGCGACACCCGACTTGGACGGGCCTGAGCAGCCAAGCGGCGAGAATTCGCCTAAGCCGTACTCTGGCGTCGACTTAAGCGAAGCCGAGTATCCCGATGCAACGGGATGAGATAGTAGCGGAAGAGGGATTCGAACCCCCGACACGCGGATTATGATTCTGCGGCTCGTACTTCCGAATTCGATGCAAGACAACGACTTACGAAACCAGGCGACCAACCGTTGTCCACATAGTTGTCCAAGCGTTGAGGTCGAAGCTGACTTGGCACGTATTGTCGCTGCCTGGCCAAGAATGTCACCCGCGAAAAAGCTATCTATCGTCGATGCCAACACGTCGTCGGTTTCGTAGACTGCGAACGGGAAAACGTAACCCCTATAAGTCAAAACAAGTTAGAGCGAACGCTAGAATCGCGTTGCCCTGAGAGTTGCCCGGACGGCTGCCAACAGCAGGCATCGAGTGGCAAGGGCGTCAAGAAGAGCTTACAGGCAGACTGCGGCCTGGCTGGTTGAAACTCTCACCCCATATTCAACAGACGCTTGTGACGCTGGTCGCGTCTGATCTGAGATCCGACCCACAAGCCAATCACAGTGCGAATTGAATAATGTGCGAAGCACACGCAGTGAATCGACTTAGAGCGTTCCGGCATGTCCAAGTCATGCCACTCCTCGCGCTGATTGTTTCTGCCAGCGCAAGGTGCATTTGGCTGAAGTGAGGCCAAGCTCGTCCGCCGGCTTTCCCGTTTGGCTCATGTTGTAGATTCAAGAGTTGCGTTGATGCCGAGGCATTACCTAGGCACGGCTTGCAAGTGTTCGCCTGCTTTTCTCGATCGATCGTGATTGGCGGGCCCGCAGAAACGAATGGATCTGGTAGCGGGCTCGAGATGTAGCCAGTGAGTCTTTATCTCTTGCAATGTTCCGACCCCAAAAATCAGTGCTGCCAAGACGACCGATGGAGCGATTTTCTTTGGTTCGTTCATAGCTACGCAGTTTCCCCATAAGTTTATAGTTCCACTGGAATCGTATAGGTGTTCCCAACCTCACCGGATATAGGTGCGACTCCGGTTCGTGTAACTTGGCGCTGTGCATGACACCGCATTTATGTGAGCTTACGAGCACACTTCTATGGCATCAGCGCAGTTCACGGCGGACGCTCGAATACGACCTTGATGAGTCATTTTCGTCGGACGGCAAAGCCTTCTTGAGGCAGGCTTTCGTGACGCTCAGTCACCATGTTTCAGATGAGTTGTTGTGCGTCTAGGGGCGTGAACAGATTAGCAGTCCAGCATGAGCTTTCGTTTGGGTTTTAGCTAACGATCGTTTCATAGCCGTGATTGTCGAGTGAAAGTTTCCCGAATTTGGTGGAGGATCGGTTAGGCACTGACACTAGTGTGCCGTATCCATGCATCTCGTTGAACGATTCCAATGCAGCACATAACACAGGCAACGCTTCGTAGTTTGTCGGCGGGCGACATCTGCAGTTTTGAATTTGGGATCTCTGGTGAACGTCGCCCTTACATCGAAGTGAGCTGTCTTCGCGTCACTGATATTTCCGCAACGAAGATATACGTTGAGATTCTCGCCGACAGAATTGGGAACGAGCGAAGACTCAACGAAAACGAGGTAGAGTTGTTCCGCCCCCACGCGATGGAAGCTGTTGAGCGATTGCGGTCACTCTATGGCCCGCTACCTATGACATTTCTGATCGAAAACTCTGATGGTTCGTCGGGTGCGTGTGACGCGTGGCTAGACGACTAACGCCCACGAAGACATCAACTGACGTTAGACTGCTGGTGCGTCTCTGTCGCCCGTACAACTCGCGACCAATTCTGGATTTCGGCCACGTTCCGATCCACGCACTCCTGCCACGCAGGGACCCACAATTCATGGCATCCATCACGTAGGTGAGTTATTCCCGCGAAGTGGAAAATACTCACATCAGTGACTGACGGCCACGCCATCGGATGACAGTTGTACTTGTAGCCAAGAAACTCGTAAGAAGTTTCCATCGCCATGATCTGAAGAGCTACTTCATCACAAAGCGGTGCGAGCCGCCCCGCATGCGTAAGCTCACGCCATCTGGCGACAAAAGCGTCATTCCTCTGGAGCCCCAAAACTCCCGCATTGATAGCGGGGTGGGGGTTAGCTGTGAGTTCGTCGATCCTATTGCTCAAGCCAAACGATGGATCCGCGTATTCACAGACCGTCCTCCATTCGTTCAGGCGTTCCTTCAGCCCTCCCGTGTTGGTCGACGTGCCAAAAAAACCTGTTAACACCAAAGGGTTGTTCCGTGTCGATTCGAGCAACTCGTCGATCCGGTTGGCGATTAAGGTGTCCGCGTCGATGTAGATAGTGTTTCGGTAGGGGCTCGCCTGTACGGCGGCGACTTTGGTCTGATAGGCGGCCGCGTAGGTGTTCGCCCCGCGCACTTCGTCAACTACGACGTGGTGAACAGAGAGTGTTGCATCGCCGGCACAACAGCGGCCAATCTCGTTCGATCTGGCTCTGGTCGTGAAAACCGTGATGGGGCCGGAGTACCATCGTCGCAGGCTGTAGAGGGATACAACCAGACGGGCGGCCAGCCGCGGGTCGGTGAGGAGATACACAACCCCTGTTGAAGATCGTCTATTCGGCACTTGGGAGGTCCGTAGCGGGCGTTAGCGTTTTGATAAAGTTGAACGATAGCGAATCCAAAATTTGACCGACTTTCATTAAGAATCGACGCCGGTAATCTCGTCTGCTTTGCGAGTATACTCGTAGCAAAAACTGCTGGAGTCATTGGTCTAGGTGCTTTAGGCATGACGATGTTGTCATTTGATACGCTGCCATTATCCGACAAGTTGTATCTCAACGAACTGTGCAATGATTTCGAGCGGATTCCCCCGGAAGACCGCCCGAGCATCGAGGGTTTGTTAGGAAATGTCGACAAACGTTTGCGCGGTCTGGCATTGCAAGAACTTTTGATTCTGGAATGGGATTCACCGGGTGCCGATACGTCGCATGCGGCGCTCGAGACTTATGTCGACCGATTCCGTGAATATGACAGAGTGGTGTACGGGGTCGCCGATACGTGGTTTGGTGGGCGGATCGTAGATGACCACGACCCAGAGGCGTTTGGACGCTACGAAGTGGAACGCCTGATCGGGGAAGGTGCATTCGGCAAGGTCTATCTCGCCAATGATACAGAGCTGTCTCGTTCGGTTGCGATTAAGGCTCCCAAGAGTATGGCATTTCAGCGTGGGCACTCCCGTTCGATGATAGCTGATGAAGCGCGAATAGCGGCCGGGATAAGCCACCCCTCAATTGTCACAATCTATGATGTGCAGATCTGGGTTCCGCGGCCGTACATCGTTCAAGAATACATTGACGGAATCCAGCTTGGAGACTGGGTAAAGAGGACCTCCCCAGATTTAAGGACGATCGTGCGCATCCTTGAACAGGTTGCGTCCGCGGTGGCGTGTGCCCACAAGAATCGCCTGTACCATCGCGACCTGAAGCCAGCAAACATCCTAGTTGATGGCGAAACGCGACCACATGTTGCCGACTTTGGAATCGCCGTTCACGAGGACGCCAAGGAGGGATTGGAAGGCCAGCTGTCAGGCTCTCCACGTTACATGGCTCCCGAGCAAACTCTCCGGCAAGCAAGTCGAATTGACGGTCGCACCGACGTTTGGAGTCTGGGGGTCATGATGTATGAGCTGCTCACAGGCAAACATCCGTTTGACGACGACGAAACCTCAGGACTGTTCCTTCGGATACAAGAGGCGGCGCCAGTGCCGCCCTCAATGCTTCGTGCGACCGTTCCAGCTGAACTCGAACGAATCTGCCTGAAGTGTCTGCGAAAGAAACAATCCGATCGCTATTCAACGTGTGACGAGCTGGAAAACGACCTGCGAGCATGGAGGCTACGTGATGAAGCCTCGGACGGCCGCCAAAGAAGGTTGCTGATTCGTAGCGGTGTCACCATTGTTGCATTGCTCACAGCAGCGATCATAGCCAACGTTGTCATGCAGGCGGGTCGCGCGGAAGCAATAAGGACTGCAGTGAAGTCCGTTGCCAACTCCAGCGGTGAGATTACAGAGCAGGCGATTCAAGATCTAAATGGATTTCCAAACCATCTGCTGTTGGACGAAATCCGTTTGCAGATCAAGGCGCAGGAAAGCACAAATCGACCGCTAATGTACGCGCTCGCGGAGCGTGGTGTCGGTGATGCGGCGGAACTGTTAAGCCTAATCAAGGATGTCGAAGGACCCGAAATCGGTGCGTTTCACAGAGCATTGACCAAGCTTGGCTGTCCGCCAACGGTTTTGGGGGACTCGGCAGCAACACTCACCTCTTCACGAGATTGGAAAGTCAAGGCCCGTGTCGCCGTGACCGCGGGACTACTGGGCCACGAATCTATCTTAGGAGAGATGACCGCCGATCCAGCCCAACGAGTCGCGCTGATAATCGAATCGTGCAATTGGCGTTCTCATTCACCGGCCGAGCTCTATAGAATGGCAGAGAAGTCGCCGGACTTGCGCATCCAGCGAGCGATGGGGCTTGCCGCCACGTCGTCCGCACTGGCAGTAGGCTATCACCCCAATCAGTCAACTATTGACAGAATCGGCGCATGGGTTACGAGCGGCGACTCCGCGTTGCACAGCACAGGAGCCTGGATACTAAATCAGCTCGGGAAGCGAGTACCGAACGGCAAGGCGCCAGAGAATAGTCAGTGGACTACAACACCATCTGGGCTCACAATGCTTCGGATTCCGTGTGGCCCCGAAACGGAAGCGTTCGAAATCTGCGATAGAGAGATCTCGTGGGATCTCTTTGAGGAATTCTTGATTGCGGAATCCCCTGGTGCTATCGATGACTTCCTACCGCGAAACAAGAACCTCGAGCATCCTGCCTTGTACGTAAGCGGATTGGACGCGATGAAGTTCTGCAATTGGCTAAGCAACAGAGAAAACCTTGCGCCGAGCTATACATTCGACGATGGCACCTGGCGGTTTGTTGAGACTGCCGACGGGTACCGGATTCCAAACCGTGCAGAATGGGAATTGGTTGCCCTAGCCGGCGGAGAGGGCGCGGCACTTGAAGGAATTGACGAGATTGCGATGAATCGCTTTGCGGTATTCTCTTCCGATCTTCAATCGCCTGCAACGAAGTATCCGAATGCGTTTGGCGCATACGACACGTTTGGCAATGCGCTCGAGCTGACGATCGAAAATACATCTCCCAACGATCCTCGCCCACGACTGCGCGGTGGAGCCTATGTCCATCCACGCAAATTCATGAAAAGCAGTACAGTCTTCTCAACTGTACCGATCGACGAACGGACTGCGTTCGCGGGGCTACGTGTCGCTCGCAATGCGACCGCCCCACTACTTCTTGATTGCGTTGAGTGACAGCGTGACGCTGTCAAAGTTCTTGCGAGACTTCACCGCCTTTACAATCTCCCACGACTTTGTGTCCCGCTTCTTCAGCTGAGTTAGAGTGATGGGGTTTGGGCAATAGTGGTTGGGGTCGCACGTCGCTCGTGTCAACCAGAGCTTGCCACCGCGCAGGACATACTCTCCGCTGTTTGGTTTTTTTTCAGCCGGCTGCGAGGTTCCTGTCGGCGGTTCGTAGATTGCCGACGTGCAAAACGATCCGCTTGAGCATGGGTCGGGCATCGTCCCCATGCATGTGTAGTACGGCGATCCGCCAAAGTCTTGGCGAACTAAAAGCCACGTGCCATTAACGCACTCATATTCACAATACGGCGGAGTGCAATTGCTTGAAGTCTCGGCCACTAAGCTTTTCTTGGCCTTGCGTGGGGCTGCCTTCTTGGAGAGCTTCTTATCGGCTTTGCTGGGCTTCTTTTTGCTCGCGGCTTTTTTCTTTGCAGCTTTGGGCTTCGTTGTTTTTTCTTTGGCGGTTTTTCTCGACGTCGCTTTTGCCATAGATAGTGATAGTCCCTGCGTATTTAGTTTTCATTCAGCGGCAAAAATCCTACAGAGTAGCGCAAATGAAATCAATCGTTCTTATCAGATAGTAAGTTACGTATGATCGAAATGTGTCGCTCTACAGATCTGACCGACATTTGTTGCCGGCTAGCGATTTCCTTGTTCGTGTATCCTTGCAGCTTATCTAGAGTGATTTGTTTGAGCCGCTGATCTTCGAAATTCCAATGCGACCGCATAAACGCAGCGAGCTCTTCGACTGTCGATGGCATGGGTTTCTGGCATTCGCCTATGTTGCGGTGCTGATCCAAGACCGAATCGCCGCGCACGCGACCGCCACCCCGTTTCTTTGCAAAGTGCCGCCTTTGGGCATCGACTGCACGGCGTTCGGCTAGGAGCAATAGGAGCTGCCATAGATCGTCACGGTCATTGAGCCTTGGGAATCGACCGGACGCCACACTACGGAAAAAACAGGCAAACGCCTCCACTGCCACGTCTTCTTGGTCGGAAACGCGCCGTGGGACGCTCCCCAATTTCACGTGGGCGACCTTAACAAGCTGGGAAAAATATCTTTCCCAGATTTTCTGAGCTGCGGCGGAGTCACCAGCCTGTAGTTGATCCAGCCACTGAGTTACGGTCGCTGTGTTATCCATGGCCCCATAGTTCTAGCCACCGAATTGGGCGTGTTTGCCGAGAGGCTATTTGGTGCCATAATAGAGGCCGCCCTATCATGTGCTAACTCCGATTACTCCGATTGGACCGACCTGTGGCCAACAAACAGCATACCTCTAAGACCGCGGCAATTCGAGAAGAACTAAAAAAACATGGTGGTTCCCCCAAGCTCGTTGCCGAAGCGTTGCAAAAACAGGGCATCATAGTCACTCCCCAGTACGTCAGTGTGATCAAGGCGGCAGACAAGAAAAAGGCACAGCTAGAAAGGGCAAGAGCCGCCGGCGCTGGAAAGCAGGACCTAGATGCGACGCGCGACCTGTTCGCTGACGCGATCAACCTGATCCAGCGAGCAGGTGGAGTAGCGGAGGCCCGCAAGGTTCTCGATTCTGCCGCAAGCCTTTTGGACCACGTACGTCCGTAGGTCGTTTTCAGATTTTCTTGTCGGGAGCATTAGCCGCTTTGCGAGTTTCACTACAGAGCCTGATCTGTAGTCGGAGCCCGCAATGTACGAAACACCTACCGGCATACGCACTCTTGAGGGTGCGGAACGACGCTTGTATATGGAGTCGCTCTCGGTTGCGACAGCTATGCTCAGCTGTGCGGAATCCGTGTTTGGCGTACCTCCATTCGATGACCTCAGCAACGACGCGAAGCTCAAATTCATCTCCGCGGCATCGTTTGCGTTGCTCGTCGACTCACCTACCACCACGGAGCGTTGCCCTGACATTGATGCGGCCATCGCAGCAGTGCTTTCCTGCGCCACGTCGATGATTCAGGCCGAGATCGACGATATTCAGGTGAGCCAGTGGCGATTTCTGGTGAGGCGGACGGCTGAGCAAACAGGCGTCGCCGCCCCTCCGCTTAACTCACGGCTTTTCGGTGAATGGACTGTGACAATGCGAGGCATCTTGAGGCGAATTGTGTCCAACGATTCAAGGCAGATACTGCGGATGCAGCCTCGCGACTTTCGATTTTCCGTCAACTGAAGTCCTGTCGGCGCGGGCGGCTCCGTAATGCACATCCCCGAGTGGCCGCCCGTTTTTCTCTCGCCGTCGCAATCGAGTCAAAATGGGCACCTGACCAATAGCGCCGTCGATAGTTCTTCAACTCAGTGATTCAAAACTCCGATTTGCAAGGGAATAAAATGGATCTTAACGTGCAGGAGCTTGGAACAACGTTGGCGTTGGGCGCGTTTCTCCTACTAGGTCTCGGCCTCGTCATTGATCTTGCTCGGCCCGGTTCAGTGCTCCGGTACTTACAGTCAGATCATATCCCCAACTCTGTCTTTGCCGCATTTTTCATGGCGATCGTCATAATTGTGGGAATGCTTTTTGAAGACTATTCTAATCTCGCCGTGGACAAACTCTCGTTGATTCTTCCGTCTGAAAAATCGCTTCGCTCTGAAACTCTTTTGACGACGAGCCTCCGTTCAAGGTATCTGAACGATCCAGATCTGATACAGAGTTTGCGTGAAGCGCACGTTCCCGAGGAAATGCTGGAGCAATTGAAAGAGGAACCCGAGGAACCTGACACGAAATCGGTTGATGAGATCTACTACCTGGCCAAGAACCGCGTGTTCTTGATAGACAACTATTACTCAGAGCTGCGAGGCCATCAATCGCGTGTAGATTTCGCACGCGCCTTTTCCGTCGCTTGTCTATTTCTCTGCCTTGTTAGTTCAGTGCTCTTGGTTGCCTCCTGGTTCGGCCGCAATTCCACGACGCCAGAAGGTCGGGTTTGGAAGCAACTTACAACAGCCTTGGTTTTATTCTCAGTGTTCTATTTGTTTGCACGGTATTCGTACACAGCTGAAGAAAACGAGTTCAACAAACGTGTTTTTGGATACTACAGCGTCATTCACGCCCGAGATGTGAATAAGTGGTAACAGTGTCGTAGTTTGAGCTCAGTAGTTGGGCGAAGGTTCCGGCCGCGACTGGTGCGGCCGGAATCGTTCGCTCTCTCTAGTTGAAGTCGATGCCCCAGCCGGAGTAGTCCCCCTGCGCGGTACTGTAGTCTTCGAAATACTCACTGAAGTCAATCGATCCCGCTACGTTGTCGGCACCCCCATTCCCGGTGATCCAGATCGGGCAGTCATCCTCCGTTGCTGCTGTCGAGTCGTCCATGCCCGTGTAGATCGAGGCGAGGAGGTCCGTGGTGTAGATGTCGTCATCCCCACCTTCTCCATAGATGTCAATGAGCTCGACCGTGGACGCGAGGGCACCGCTCCCCGTGTTGGGATCGTTCGGGTAGTAATCGGTCCCATTGATCGTGACCTCAACGAAGTGAAACGAGAAAAGAGTGTAGTGGCCAACTTCGATAGTGTCGGCACTCGAAGTTCCAGTAATCTCCAGGAAGCCTGCTGCCGAAAGGGTCACGGATTGCGCATTCGCGACAGAAACGATGCTAAGCAAGGCCAAGGCACACATAGTCGTGATAGTCTTCATCATTGGTCTCCAAAACAGATTGTTGGTCATCATCCATCGGTACGGCACCAATGGACCAAGGCACCATTTGCAAACGTCGACGTCTTTGGTGCTGACCTATGAGGACTGATCAAAATGTTATTGTAACGGTGTTGTGATGTTTTAATAAAATTTGCGCATTTGCCCTTGATCGGATGAAAGCAGAGTGTGTGTTTACCGAGTGACTTCCTTTTTTGGCGGGTCAGCTGGCTGTCTTGCGAGCTTATTTCCAGAGGCCTTTTGAGAAAGCCCGCAATGTAAATGTACGAGACGGTGCAAATGTAAATGGCCGGGCCATGACGTCTAAGCTACTCGGCGGAACTGGTCTGCTGGTGTATCCACTTGTGAGCTTGATCTGCGACCTTCGCGAGCAGCAAGAGGTCGTCGCGACCGAAACTCGGGACTTCACGCCAGCCATTGTCATTCGGCCCTTCTCGTTTTTCTTGCTCGACGCGATAGATGCGATTGAAGGCAGTGTTGTACCGTTCGCCATTCGTTGTTTCATTCTTCCCCCGCCGTGATGCTCTGCAACTGCTTGTAGTCCCCTACCAAAGTCGCTTTGGCTCCGGCTCGCTCAACCCGCTCCAAGATTGCAGCTAATTCCCTTGTGCCGAAACGAATTTGAGCGACGTTAGAATCGCGTTTCCCGGACTGCTGCGTGCAGCAGTCCTCGCAGCTCTCGCCCCACATTCAGAAGATGCATGTAACTCTAGTTGCGTCTTGCGTCTGATCTCCGATCCAGTTCAAGAGCCGATCACCGTGCCGCCTACTTTGAGATAGTGAACCAGTGTCTTCAACGCGAGAACGAGATTCTTCGAACCCGGCCTGCCTTACGAATTCACGCGACGACGGAGCAACGATTGAAACTCGTGAAAGTCAGCATGAACTTGGGCAAGGCAATTGGGACATTGATCGTTATCGTTTCGCCAACGAAGAAAACAGTGACTACCAAGAAAAGCGCGGGACGGCCCTGCGCTAATCGAGATATCCGAGAGTTGATATCAAGATCGCCAATGAAACCGTCCTAGTAGGACATTTCCCGCATTGTCGGTGAGATAACAAAGCCGACGGGAGAAGCGGATTCTGCAACTTTTCACTCCCAAAAGTGATGAACATCGGCAGGGTGAATCTACCGACAAAAAGAGTAATTTCATTCTTCGCCTGCAGACAGCGGTCGAGACACTCGAAATTACCGAATGCTTGCCATCCAAAAACGCATTAGTATAGAGTCAGAACGTCAAGAATCATCCGTAAGTGATAGTGAAACTAATCCTGTAGGCATTATACCCGAGGAAATTGTGTCGAATCGTCCTGACTTTGACGCTTTGCATTGGCTACGTCAGTTGCGTGAAGGTGAGCCAGACGCAACGAGGGTGATCTGGGACCACTTTTTTCCTCGAGTCGCACGGTTCGCGAGATCCCGACTGTCCGATATTCAACTGCGTAAGGTTGACCATGAAGACATCGCTTTGGCAGTTCTACACGACCTGTTTTCCGGACTCTCCTCGGGACGATTTGAAGACCTTGCCGATCGCGACGAGTTGTGGGCATTGCTCGCCAGAATGACAATTCGGCGCATAATTGACGCCCGGCGGTCGAACAAGAACGAGCCCGTACAATTCGGGGACGCGTCAACCAGTAGCGATCAAGTCCGAGCCAGTCTTGAACTGGCAGCTTCCGGTGATCCCGGTCCACAGGAAATGGCCGAATTGAGAGATCTGCTGACGACTCTGATGCAACGCTTAGGCGAGCGAGACCGCGGCGTCGCGATCCTTCGTCTAGGTGGTCATTCCATCAGTGAGATCGCTGCAAGACTTCAGTGCTCGCCAAGCACCATCGATCGGACGATGGCCCATGTTCGCCGGGAGCTGGCGGCCCTCTACATAGACAAAACGTCACTTGACGAGGAAATTTGATGGTACGCCGAAAGATATCCTGGCAACGGAAACTTCTATTTTCATTGGTCGCCACCACGATCGGTCTGGGATCGATCGAGTCGATGTGTCGACTGGTTGTTGCGTCTTCCCCAGACGCCCGCTGGCAGCATCACAGGAAACTGGTTGTCACGATCGGCTTCGCCGGCCTGAACCAGATCCTCGAACCTGATTCGAAACTCTTCTGGAGACTTCGGGCCAACGTAAGAGACCATCAGCTATCCGGCGAAATAGGCGGTTCTGCCCCGTTGAATTTCTCTGTTTCGACCGATGCAGAGAATCATCGGCGGATGCCGGTGGTTGCCAACGCCGATCGACGCATCCTGTTCCTTGGCGATTCCTGTACGTTTGGCGTCGGTGTTAACGACGATGAAACATTCGCTTCGCTGCTCCAGGGGCGATTTTCTGACGTGCAATGTGTCAACGCTGGCGTACCGGGCTACTCCGCCTATCAGGGCGCCAAACGCCTTGAAAACGCGAGGGCAATACCGAACACTGTCGTGATCTCGTTCTTGTTCAACGACGAATCAAGCTGGGATGCCCGTAGCGATGTCGAACACGCAGCTGCGCAGCGGACGCCCGGTGCATGGTTAGTGCGGAATTCACGGTTCGCCACACTGCTTACGTCGCTCCAACGCGGATCGAATGATAACGTGGAATCAAGTATCAAGAAAAAACGACCGCGACTTACCGACCAGGAGTATTCCGAACGGCTGGAATCGATGGTTCAGGAATGTCGAAGTGTCGGAGCCCGCCCAATACTTGTCGTTTGGCCGCTGCGCGAACAGATGTTGAACAACGAGTCCATTGTGAAGCAAGAGGTTGTTCGTTACCTGGGCAATGAACTAGACGTACCCGTGGTGGATCTCGTGCCTGAATTCATCGCCAACGGAGGCACGTCACTGTTCGCTGATGTCGTACACGCAAATCAGGCGGGGCATGAGCTGGTCGCCGACCTGATCGAGCCCTTGCTCAAGTGACTGAACCAAAAGCCGCAAGAAACTGCGCAAGCGACACTGGACATCTGACAGCCCCAGACCGCCAACGACGATACGAGACGCGCCGCGATTCCCTGCCGGCAAGATTTCTTCCTCGTGAACAACGGTCGCAAAACGAGAACTAATACGGAATTCCTGACGTGCTTTTGCCGTTTGCTACGATTTACTATATATAGAGAGTTGTACTTCAACATAATGCGGTGTCAGGGGTGGATGTGGTTGATGTAATCACCAGACGTGAGATCGCTTACAGGGTCGTTCGCTGCATCGTAGCCGTTCTGTTGCTAGGTGCGGCGGGACTAAAGGCTTGGCAACTGATGACGGCACCCATACCTGGTCACGGTATCCTTGCCTCCCGAGCCCTTCAGGTTTGCTTGGTCGAATTCGAGCTATTTCTAGCCGTCGCATTGCTTATCGATTTCAAGCGGTTCGTGGTTTGGCGGATCACGTTGGCCACCATCGCTACATTCCTATGCTTCTCGCTGTGGAAAGCGTTTAGCGGGGTTGAGTCATGTGGTTGCTTTGGGCAGCTTCAAGTGCATCCGTGGATTACCTCACTAATCGACGCTCTGATGCTCGTTTCGTTTGTAGGGCTCCGTCCCGACGTGGCAGAGCCACGTTCTCCAATTCAATCAAGCCATTTGAGGGCGGCAACGAGTTTCGCGCTAGTGATGGGTTTTTTTTTGGCGATCGGCATGGCCAGTTATCGGCCTGCGATCTTGAGTACTGACGGAGTTATTGTGGGCGCCGACGATACTGTGGTGTTGGAACCGAAAGAATGGCTTGGCAAAACGCTTCCATTATTGCCGTATATCAACATAGATAAAGACCTAACGTCCGGCGTGCATGAAATATGGCTTTTCAAATCTGACTGCCCAGATTGCCAACGCAAATTGTCATCTATTGCCTCGCAAGGAGAGCCGGTAGCGATGGTGGAGTTACCGCCACACAAGCAAGGCATCGATCAAAGATTGGAGAAGAATTTCATAACGTGCGGAACATTGTCTGCGAAGTACGACTGGTTTGCGGAGCTACCGGTCGGCTTCAGGGTTCAAAATAGCGAGGTAACGGAAGTCCTGACGGATGCACTGTCAGGCGGATGATGCGACGAACAGTTAAGGACGTTTCGGTGGTCGTGGCACGTTGTCGCGACGTTGGATTTTTCATAGTAGGAGATTAGACCATGAATGCAAGTACGATTCAGAGGTGGCGTGTTGCCCTGTTAGGAGTAGCCATCTCGATGATGGTGGTTGCCGCACGGGCTGATTTGGCTGAGACTAGCGTTGTTGCCTCGGTGGAGACGCTTAGCTCTGCGTCAGGTGGCATTGACGCAATTAGCAGCGGGGAGACTTACGAATGCTCAGACCTAAGTCCTGGCGGAGCGGTAGCGACGATTTATTTTGATGGGGAATGCTGGGCAGCAGAATGTGCAACAGAATGCAGCAGCATCACATACGACTTCGTGCCGTTCGGCATTTTTTGTGGTCCAAATCAGGGCGATACTGTTGTTGACCCCTACGACTGCTCTTGAAGTCAAGGCAACAAGGTGTCTCACATGTTCTTCCTCATCACATACGGGCTGGCATTCGTAATTAGTTCCTCAGAACCCGTTTCAGCCGAAGAGCAGGAGTCTCTGTCGAATCTACGTGCCGAGCTTCTCCGGCACGTAGATTCAATTAGTTCCTCGGAGTTGACCTGCAAATGGAACGAGCATCGGCTCTCAACTGCAGGAGACGCTCTGGGTAGACTGCTAATTATATATAGCAGCGGGAATGACGGAAGTGGCAGATTCCACTATCGCTACTGCTACGACGGTCAACAAACCACTGAATTGTCGTTTCGTGACGCAGAAAAGAATGCTAGCATTCGTGATGGTTACGTGGCAACGGACTTTTCTCAGCAGATAGGTACGCCGCTGCGAGTAACATTGATCAAGTCCCTTGAGATCGTTGAGAGAGCCTTAGCCGAAAATCAAGAATTTCGCGTTCGGCATATGGAATCAGGTGACATAGAGTGGATGCTTTCGGCATCGAAAAACGGGCCACGGCAAGCCAAGTTAGTCCTAGCAAGTAAAATGGGCTTTAGACCTGCTTTTGTGTTGGATGTTGACGTGGAAGGAACGACGACTAGGACGACTTGTCAGTATGAGGAGTTTGGAAGCACATGGTTTCCTGTGGAGGGCACGGTGACGAGAATAGCATTAACCGGTGAGGAGGAATCACACACCTTCGTTCTCGAAAAACTTTCATTGAACAAGCCCGTTGCGGACGCCGTATTCGAGACTCAGAATTGGAACGAAACTGAAGTCCAAGATCTTCGTTACGGAAGTTTTTGGTCATTTGAAAATCGGCCCACACTAAGCGGCTTGAGCCGTGCCAAAAGCGCTGGATTCGTGAGCGAGTTTCCATTTCCAATGCTTTGGTTCTTTGGGGGAATCATTTCATCATCCCTAGCCACAATTGGGTTCCTGAGAGGAGCGTATTGATGAGACGCCGCGGGATGACCTTGGTCGAGCTACTCGTCGTCATTAGCATCATTGCAATTCTACTGGCCATATTGCTGCCGGCTGTGCATTCGACGCGAGGGGCTGCTCGGCTGATAACTTGCAAGAACAACTTTCGGCAGTGTTCCCTCGCCGTACTCGGGTACACGGCCGCGTCGGATGACAGGCTTCCACCAATGCTATCGCCCAGAATTGGTGATGTGGGTACGTCGCTGGGGTGGCGAATTCCAATTCTGCCTTTTATCGAAGGTGGCTCGCTGTACAGAGCTTTCAAACAAGATGAGCCAATGTTTTCTGATGTAAACCGACCTATTATCGCATCAGTCGAACCAGTCTTTCAATGTCCCTCGACTCCAAGCTTCCCCAGGAGTCATAGTTTCAGTTTGGACATTGACGGATTTACCGACGATTTGTCAGTTGGTGCACGCGACAACCAGGTCTTGTTTGCCGTCGGCGTGCCTGACCGATCTCGGCTTGCTGGAGGCTGGTATACCGGCAAGGCAGAGGCCCTCAAAACCACCCATCAAATGTGGGAGCGCGCAACTAAAGGGGCGAAGCTACAAAAGATTACTGACGGATTATCCAAGACAGCAATGCTAATAGAGCAGTCAGGAATGCCGATCAAGTATGGATTGAGGTTTGGCAGCGAATCTGGTGAAGGCTTGGCTTGGTCTGGCGACCAATGGCGGTTCGGCTGGCCGTTCAACACAGGGCCGGAAGGGTTTATCGACTTAGATCGAGTTCCACCCATCAACGATTACAATTCCAATGGAATCTACACCTTTCACACCGATGTGCTCGTGTTATCCCATTTCGATGGCAGCGTTGTGTCACTCAGCCACCAGACAGACGTTCTGGTGCTGGCAAACAGATTAGCCAGATCAGACGGCAACTAGCACGACTGATTTCCGGCTCTTCAATCGACGGAGTTTGCATATGGCTTACGTTAGACTGGCGTTCCTTTTACTGGTGTGGGCGACTGTATGTAGCGCCTATCAGCCTGGGATGGATGACGGCGTATCACCATATATCCTCGATAGCGCCAAGAACTCTGGAACGGCTTGCGTCTACTACATCGCGCACTATTTCGGGAGGTCGGAGACGTTCGAGGATATTGCCGACCTCTGTCCACCAACGCTAGAGGGGCTAACGCTCAATGGCCTCCGAGTAGCATGCGACGAACTTTCTCTGTATACACTCGGCGCAAAGACAAATGTCACGTCGCTCGATCGGCTAAAGCACCCTGCCATTGTCCGGCTTGCCTTCCCGAACCTAATGGACCAGAGGATACAACGATCCCAAGACAAATTCTGTCTCGTCCTTGGCTACGAAAACGGCAAGTTTCTGGTGTACGATCCGCCAAAAGAATTCCGCGAAATGACTTTCGCGGAAATGAGCAGGCACTTTTCAGGCGAAATCCTGGTCGTATCACGTGAGCCAATATCGAGCGTTGCGGACGCGTTTCACAAATCTACTTCGAAGTCCGTATCCTACTTGGGTGGGGCTGCAATTGGGGGCTTGTTCGCGTTTTTTTTGGTATGGCGTCGCAATAATCGTCGTCGGGGAGCGATGCCAAGTTCACGTCAGGACAAACCTCAAAGTGATGCGAGGTCGTCGTTGTTGAATTCGGTGCTGCTGATAGCTATTTCTGTAATCTGCGGATGCCAGCGTAACCAGCCTGACTCTCCGTACCAGCACGATGCGGGCATACTTCCATCTGGAAAGATCATCTCACACAAGTTCCAAGTGAGAAACCCAAGCGACTCGCCATTGCAGTTCCTAGAGATAAAAAATGACTGCAAATGTACTTCAACGTTGATGGGGGACTTGCCAATCACCGTGCGGCCGGGTGATTTTGTCGAGGCGAAAGTCGAACTAAACACCAGTGACTTTGAGGGACCAACCGAACGCAAGATGATAGTGATGACTGATTCGGAGAATCCACTCTACAAGACCATTCCCCTTACCCTGCGGTTCGACGCCTATCGGGCAGCACGTCCATTGAATAGCGTCTACTTTGGACAAGTAAAACCGGGTGACACGAAAAAACACCCGATACGGATCAAGTTGGGTAATCCCGAATACGGGAAATCGTTTGTGAGTGCCGACTCTGACCTACCGGGAATCGAAGTTAGCAAGCGTTTTGTCGACGAGGAGTTTCTGGTGCTGGACGTGACTTTGCGCGTCTCGGAGAATGCTACGGACTCGTTGGTCGGACGAGTTACGGTTCGGTTTGAGAGTCCAGAGATCAATGAGGAAATTCTCGTTCCCGTCGTCGCTCATATTCAGGGCGACATCGAGCTTGTCCCAGACCGCTTCACCAAGACATTAATGAAGCCAAAGGGTGAGAAATTCGTTCATTCATTCAGGATTCGTTCGCGCTCCGGTGCGCTGTTCCGGATTGTGGATGCTGAGCTACCGGAGGGAGTTGTATTCGTACAAGAAGAAGACGTGACAACCAAAGCGCATTACTTCGACTTGGTCATGCAGGACCGCAAGACGGTCGCAGGGCTACTGGATCCGCTCGTTTTCCATACTGATCATCCGCAGCATCCGGAGTTTCGGATCTATATGGAGACTTTGAAGAAACTGAAGTCGGGGAAAAAATAACCCATCCCCATGACGAGTCCCGTTGGCAAGTGAACAGTATGACACGGGATTATTGGCGAAACACAAATACTTTTTCAATCCCAGTGATCGTCTGCTTGCTGCTAGGTGCTCACGCAGGCCTCGTGGCCTACTCTTCGGCACTACACAGCCCTGTATTGGATGAGACCGGTCATTTGCCTTGCGGCCTGGCAGTTTGGAAGTTCGGGCGGGTTGATTTGTATCCGAACAATCCGCCGCTGGTGAAGTCGATTGCTGCACTTCCGTTGATGTTCGTCGAGCATGAAGAGGATTGGGCCGACATCGACAATCCTCCACTCAGTCGCCCTGAATTCAGCCTTGGTTACGATTTCATCAATGCCAATGGCGAAGGTGTTTTCTGGCTGTTTGCGCTGGCTCGGTGGGCCTGTATTCCGTTCGCGTTGCTAGGAGGCTGGGTTTGCTTTCGGTGGGCATCCGAGCTGTATGGAGCGCGAGCTGGATTGCTCGCGCTTACGCTGTGGTGCTTTTCGCCCAATATTCTTGGTATTGCACAGACGATTACTCCCGACACGGGGGCTTGTGCGTTGGGGCTGTTAGCCAGCTATTCATTCTGGCGCTGGACGCGAAGTCCCGGCTGGGCGCGAGCAGTGTTCGTCGGCGTAACGCTGGGGTTGGCTAATCTTTGTAAGTTTACGTGGGTGATTCTGTTTCCGCTGTGGGTGTTGCTGTTCGTGTTTGTGTGGCTCAGTCGTCGAAACTGGGCGCCTAGTGTGATGGAGATTTTTGTTCGTCGTGCGGTGCGAACGGATCGTAGAGAGACGGACAGGAATGTCAATCCTACGGAGATTCGTGCCTCGGTAGTTCAACTTGGTTTGGCATTCGCCATTGCCGCGCTCATCATCAACGCAGGGTACGGATTCAAGGGTACGCTGACTCCGCTCGGTGATCTGCACTTCTTCAGCAGGGCGCTCGGCGGTTCCGACTATTCCCTTGGAATGAACACACCTCGCGTGGGCGGAAACAAGTTCCGGCGGACGACTCTGGGACGCGTGCCCATACCGCTACCGGAAGATTACGTTCGCGGAATCGATTTGCAAAAGCGTGATTTCGAACAGGAGTTCACCGGTTATCTACGAGGGCGTTGGAAGAAAGGCGGCTGGTGGTACTATTACTTGTATGGTCTTGCCGTGAAAACCCCGGTCGGCACTCTGGCACTATTCGGACTGTGCGTCGGAGTGAGTCTGCTTGTTGCTCCTTCGCGGACAGCTCTAGATGAACCGGGCGGCAGCGAATTGGGTGCCGACGACGCGTGCTTTCATCTAGCGCCACCCGGAAACTTCTGTGATGAGCTCATCTTGTTGGCACCTGCGGCGGTTATCCTTACGCTCGTGAGTTGCCAGACGGGAATCAACATGTTCATCCGGTACGTCTTGCCGGCAGTACCCTTACTTTTCGTCTGGGTGAGTAAGCTCGCGAGACCATCACTTTGGCAGTTTGGCCTGTGTCGCGCTATCGTGATAGTTTGCTTGCTGTGTTCGATATTGAGCAGTATGCGATATGTTCCGCACAGTGCTTCGTACTTCAACGAGCTTGTAGGTGGACCGTTGGGCGGGCCCGACCATCTCATCGATTCCAACATCGGCTGGGGGCAGGACCTGCTGTTTTTGAAACGTTGGTACGACGACCATCCCGAAGCTCGGCCGTTGGGGTTGGTCTACTTCGGGAACATGGACGCTCGTGTGGCGAGCATCGAATTTGACATTCCACCGTCCGGACCCGTTTCGCTGAATCATCGCTGTCAACTGGCGGATAAATCACAGGGTCCTCAACCTGGCTGGTATGCGGTCGACGTCAGTTTTACTCGGGGGATGAGACGATTTGTACGTGACGGTAGAGGAGAAGTAGCACGTAGCGGAAGGCATTGCGATTTCAGTTATTTCCAACATTTCGAGCCTGTCGACCATGCTGGGTATTCGGTTTACATCTATCACATCACGTTGGAAGAGGCAAATCGTGTGCGGACCAAACTGGGGCAGCGAGAGCTCCCTAATACACCATGAGCCACGCCTTCAAACTTTCCTTATTGGGAGTTTCGCATGAATTCGGAAACCAAGCCGCTGCTGACGGTTATAGTCCCAGCTTATAACGAGGAAGCGACCATTGAGGTCGTGCTGCGTCGCGTGCGTGCGCTCTCCGCCCGGATCGAAATCATCACTGTCGATGATGGCAGTACCGATGAAACGTTGCCAATGATGACTGCACTTGGCGACGAACTGGAATTACAGGTGCGTCGTCACACTTCCAATCGTGGCAAGGGAGCAGCGATCCAAACGGCATTGCAGACTGCGAGGGGCATGGCCATCGCTGTGCAGGATGCGGATCTGGAATACGACCCGGGCGAACTCCTCACGTTGTTGGTACCGATCACCGAAGGGGAAGCGGACATCGTATTTGGAAACCGGTTTCACTCACAGAGTCGACTTGAAGCCGTCCCGCTTCATTTTGCGGCGAATGCACTAATCACATGGTGTTGCAACTGGTTTTTGATGACTCCGGTCAACGATGTGGAAACCTGCTTCAAGGTAGTACGGCGCGAGTGTCTGGCAGCAATTACGCTGGAGGAAACCGGATTTGGAATCGAAATAGAGATGGCCATCAAGTTGATGTCGATACGTGGCTTGAAGGTACGTGAACTTCCGATTTCGTACCGCCCCCGAACGCGTGCGGCGGGCAAGAAGATTCGGGCACGTGACGGAATTCGCGCTCTTTGGTGTGTCCTCAAGTATGGCTGCCGACGAACGACGGCAGATAGTAAGGCGGCGGATCGCAAACGAGATGTCGCGATTGCAGCTCAGAACACCCCTGTCCGACGCCACAGTTAGCGTGTGGACCAGCATCAAGAAACCCTGCCTGTGTCTCACCAAGGATGAGGGGTGTTGCTGACGTCCCACGACCTCCCGGCCGAGCACTGGGGCCCACCTGAGGACAACCAATCCGATCGAATCCACATTCGCGATGCCCAAATGGAGGCGGCGGACCGGCCCTATTTGGCCGCTTTCTCGGGATTTATGGTACTTTCAGCAGCCAACCTATGCAATTCGCCTGCAGCATCGTCACGCATAGAACCGCATCGTTGGGCAGCTGCCCTCGCAATCATGTCTGCATTGAGCCCAGCGGCCTGCAAAACATGATCTCCTCGAACCTTGGCGTAATGCCGAAGTAGGGTGTCAACGCTGTCCCCTTGCCACGCCGCAACGACGTGGACGGGAAAGTGATCTAGCAACTCGGTTGCTCGGGATGATCGCATCGAATGGAACAGAAGCGGCCATGGTTTCAAACCAGCTCGCCAGACAAGTTTTTCAAATGTGGTTCGCAGATTCGAATTCTTCCAGTTCTCGTGTCCGTCTACGAGTTTCGCGGCAGCTCGACGGAACTTCGCGTCCACAGTGTAAATCGCTCCTTCGTCGGCAATCTCCATTGAGTTTTCAAGCTCGGATCGTACTTCGGGATACAACGGAACGACTCGACGATGCTTTCCGGGATGGTGCTCCGTCTTCGGAGAAGTGACGACCATTCGGTCCTGATCCCAAAGCACGTCCTGCCACCTCAACGAGAGTACTTCGGAAGGGCAGCGCATGCCTCCATACCGACACAACGTGAGAATCGTTCGCCAGTGCTGATCTGGACAAACGGCGTAAATGGCTTCGTACATCTCACGCGTTACTTCTGCGTGTTCAGCGGGCTGACTCTTCTTGGCTCGCACTTTCTCGAACGGGTTCTCATCGAGAATTCGACTGTCCTTGGCAAACTCAAATACTTGCCGGGCAAAGTCGATCCGTTTCTTGATCGTTGAGGGTCGCATGAAACTAGTTTTGCCCTGCGCTGGCGTTCGCTCCAGCGTGATCTTGAAATCCTGGGCGGCTGCCCTCGAGATTGACTTGAGTTCGATGTCTCCGAAATGTGCCAGCAGCGACGTCCTGCCTTGCTGATACGTTTCCTTGGTTGCCGGCTTCACGTCCTTACGGTGGTCAATGTAGAGATCAATGAATTGCTCCAACTTTGTCGGAATGCTCGTGCAAGGGGTCTCTATTAAACCTAGTTCTCGAAGTCTGCTCACCATCGACTCTGGACACTTTGCGACGAGATCATCAATCTCCTTCCTCAGAACGGTGTCCTCGCAGCCGTAGGCTTTGACTGCTAAGTCAATGAGTTCCTTCGTTTTGGCAACTTGCCGGGTCGTTAGCTTCGCCGCCCCCAGCGTGCGGCGTTTCCCAGCCCAAGTGAATTGAATGAGTTTTGCCATCTAAAACATCCTTTGTGTTTGTCGCGGAGAAAAAGCGCCAGTGTTGATAGGCATGAACGGGTACGATAGTCCGTAGCGTCCACCTTGCTCGACGAGGATTCCTGTTGAATTGGCTACGCAGACAATGGTCATTGAGCCCAAGGCTCCACGGACATTGCGATCTTAGCGTACATGGGGCACTAAAAAAGGGCGGTAGTATGAAGTGCAAGAAGCGTACAGCACCGACTCGCAAGAAGGTGCAACAGACAGCAAGGCGAGACTTGTCAGAAAGTCTCGTCTGTCTCATCGCCTTTTCCCAAGTGCAAAACCGTTCAAACCAAGTTGCTTTTGCCGAGCTACTTGCCGCTCCGCAGATGAAAATGCCGATGGTTGCCCACGCAAAAGTCTGCGCATGGTTGCAAGAGCGCAAGTGATTCAAACGCCATTGCGTTCCAGATTCCGAAACGAAGCGGCGCATACGCCGTGCCAGTTTTTGTTGCCAAATGACGTCAATTCAGGCATTCTTTCAAGATGAACAACGACTCACTACATTCTCACAGCAATGACAACAACGTCGTGTCTCCATCCTCGTTTCCTCGGTCATTTTCTGAGCTGACTGCTAGGGACATCGCGTGGATTGTGTTTGGCGGTGCGTTGGCATTCTTGACTACGCTGATATAGAGCAGAACCTCGCGAAGACACGACGAGCGCATATATTCATTCTGGTTTTGTTGTCACCAGCAGTGGCTCGGTTGACAACGACTCCGTACCCTCTACGTCGTATGCCCAAACGCTGATTTCATACTGTGTTTTGGGTTTGAGGCCGCCGATCTTGGCGGATGTTGCAGATCCGACATCTATTGGGGAATAGCCTTTGTCTGTCTTGATGGCGATTCGCTCGTGGTAGGTTGGAATGACCTCGGATATCTGAATTCGATAGCCAGCGACCCATGGTTCTTCTATCGCCTTCCAAACGGCGCTAATCGATGGTGGCGCACCTTGAATCTGAAAGATTCCCTGAGCCGATCGAAATTCGATTGGGTGGGTTGTCAGTTTGGAAAGCTTCGCATCGTCGACCTGGGGTGTCTGCTCCAGCGGATACGGCGAGGCTGGCATGGAGTGGACAACTCGGCCTAGCCCCTGATCGTCGGAGCCGTCGTAAATCCGAGCGTTCACTGATACCGTTTCCGTCCCCCACCAAATCTCTTTGGCATCGATGGGCGAAACACAGTGGTTGAGTAACGCCAAACCGTCACTGGAGTGAATGTTGCATCGCCGAATTGAAACGGATTGACCGCCGACGCCGGATACCTCAATGTCGCCGCCGTCGTTCTCGCGAAAAACGCTTCCGCTTATGGCAAGCGACGGCCCATGCCCTTGGCTCGTGAATGAACGCGACGATCTTCGATTAATGATTGACAGGCCACCGCCGAATTCGACTGACTGGTTGCGAGCCACGAAGTTGTTGGAAAACGTGAGCGATGCACGATCCGTAAACACGCCTCCGCCCCATTTCGCGCCTCGATTGCCGACGATGATATTGCCTGTGACTTCGGCGGGGCCGCCATAGGTCCCTTCGATGTAGATTCCAGCACCGGTAGCCCTGCGTCGGTCAGTGCTTTCCATTCGCGACGCCCGATGCTCTCGCCTCGCTCGACCTTCATACATGATGCGATTGAAGAGGATTCGGTTTCCAACGATTTTGGGAACGCCGCGAACGCTGATGCCGCCTCCGATTGCTCGAGCCGAATTATGGGTTATCGCGTTATTCTCAATGAGGGGCTTGCTGTGCGACTGGCCGGTCATCGATGTTTCGCCGAGACGCGGAGCACCGGTTGCGATGCCGCCGCCCGTGTGGGCCCAATTGTGCGCGATCGTGTTTCCGCGAATCGTCGATGGCGAGTAGTTGGTTGCAATCCCACCTCCTCGGCCACGTGCGGTGTTGTACGTGATTTCGTTTTTGATGATTTTGGGATGGCCACCTGCTGTTCGGATTCCGCCGCCGTCGCGGTTACATCGATTGAACGCGATCGTGTTATCTTGAATTACCGGGCTACCGCCACCGGAAAAGATGCCCCCGCCTTCTTCAGAATAGTTGTGACGAATGGTGCAGTGTGCAATCCACGGGGAAGCCCCAACGAGGTTAAACCCAGCGCCATATTCGACGATACAGTGTTCCAGTACACATCCGCTGATGAACTTTCCTTCCGACCCGAACTTGGCCGGCACCGATTCCGGCATGAGCTGTAGAAAGTGCCAGTCACCCGGTTTTGGGTCGGGCTGACTCGAAGTAAGCACGATTTGCGATTCTTGGCTTCCACGAGCAATGATCTGTCCCCTCACTATCAGTGAAAAACGATCGAATCGCACCTCGACGCCTGGCTCAATGGTCAAGGTTACTCCGTTCGGTACTTCGACATTCTGCGTAACAACGTACGGGCTATTTGCAGCCGACCAAGTGGCTTCGCCATTCAGAACACCGCCAACTTTGGTGGACGCATTGAGCGAAGTTGTCCAGCAAACAGCAAAGGCAGATGCGAACGCGAGAAGATACCTCACGGCGTAATCGGGTTTTGCCGTCAACCAAGACTGAGCTCGGTCAACGCGTTCAACGAGTGGATCATGACGTGCGCAGTCCAAGGTTTTCTCCGTTATAATCTGGGGCTAACTTGACGATTGGACCATGGACGAAGTGCGCTTGGCACCAGAAAGGAATGACTGCGATCGTTGATAGCCCACCGAAGTGGGAAACTCAAGCGCCAACCAACGAATTTCTGATCAGTGGAGAATCAACGATGAGAAGTGGTCCCCAAACATTGTCGCTTATTGTTCTTGCAGTTCTGTGGTGCTGTACCACCTCGGTCTTTGCTGGAACTCATCACTTGATTCGATTTATTCGCCCAGGACAGCTTTCTGGCTACGGTCTAGAAACGATGCAGTTCTCGCCGGATGGCTCCATCTTGGCTATTGCCACCACGGATGGCGTCGTCTCGTACGTCAACCCCGACAGCGGAGAAAAGGTTGGTACATTCAAGCACAGTCCATTCTCAATAAGTTTTTCCAAGGATGGTACGCGACTCTTGATGATAGGTCGCCGTCGCACCGAGCTAATCGACATGATTGCGGGCATCCCTGCCAAGATTGACAACACGGAACGGAATGAAAAAGGCGTCATTGGAATCAGTTTCAACCTCAAAGACGGGAAACTGGTGATCACCACATTGCGCCCAGGTAGTCCCGCAGAGAAGGCCGGAACCATTGCAGTGGGTGACGAACTGGTCGCTGTCGCGGCTGGAAAATCGGGTGACTTTCGCAGAGTGGTTGGTCAATCCGTAGAACGGACGCTCGAAATGCTGCGAGGAAGACCGGGCGAGTATGTGCGACTCAAGACCGTGCCGAAAGGGACAATTGAAGATCGTGAAGTGTTATTGAGGCGGGCTGCTCTTCGGACGACGGCGTCGGGAACCGAGATTGTTCCGTTTGAAGAAGTCGTTGTCGACGAGAATCTGGCATGGTGTATATCGGATGGCAGCCAAGCCTTTTACAACGCAAAGAACGGCAAGCTCGTTTCTTCTTTTCGACTAGCTGACATCGTGAACAACGTCGGTTGGCACGCGATATCGCCAGACAATAAACATTGCGCATTTCTTGGTCGTCGGCTGAAGCCCAATGAAAAAGAGTTTGCGATTGAGGTGTTTGATATTGGCACACGAGAGAGAGTTGCTTTTCACACGGCCATTGAGTCACGAAATGCGAGCACTTTCGTAGCCGTAAGCGCTTTCTGGGGATTTCACTACTCGCCCGACAGCGCGCACATCCTTGTTGGGACGTGGAGTGGCATTCAGGTAATCGACGCAGCAACCGGCAAAGAGTTGCATCAAATTGACACCCGCGAGGGAGCAACTGAGTTTGCAGCGCCCGGACAGAAGCTAACCGAGTCGTGGCGCATATCTGAGTTTAGCCTGTCATCGCGCGATATGTTGGCAGTCGGTGTTGGTAATGGCACCGTTCGGCTATTTGACTTCAAGAATGGGAAGTACTTAACGACGCTCCCGAAACGTGATGAAGACGACAAGCCAATAACTGGCATCGAGTTTTCGCCCAACGGAAAGTGGTTGGCGTACTTCAACAACGATCGTCTGCACATGGTAGATGTGGACGAGTACTATCCGAAGGAATCCAATGTTAGTTCGGACGCATCAGGTGATGATGCCCCTGCGGCAGCGACGGAAGAAGCAGTTGCGCAGTAGCCATGCGGCGTCGCGACCAAGTCATCTATGTTGTAACGATCGGCCAATTAGGTTCTGAATTGGCGGGCTTTCGCCCGCCGGGTTCTTATTCTTCGTCGTTTTCCGCTTCATCGGTGTCATTGATGATGTGGTCGAACGCCTTTTGTGCGGCGTATGCGACTTGGAGCAGGTCATCTCGCGAGAAGCTGTCCGAGTCGTGGAACTCGCCCTCGTCATCGGTGTAGACGCGGGTGATGGTAACGTTGAACCACTCCCCTTTCTTGTTGCTGTTCTTCCAAAGCTTCGCGACAACTCCTCGTCCAGCCTTGATTCGAATTGGTTTCTTGTTTTTCTGTTTTGCCATTTTTCAGTTCCTCCGTTAGGAAATGTTCTGTTGTTCATTCACCACGTCCGATGAACACGGAACATTTCAGAGGGGGAACGACGCGAGCTTGGCGGCCGAGCAGACCGGCGGTGACGATAGCAGGTGAATGACAGACTTGTCTGGCGTGAGCGTGCCTGAGCCGTCAACACTCGGCTGCCGCGAGTGGAAATCCAAAGGCAAAACCGATAATCAGAATCTTTCGGGTGGCTGGATGTGCGAATTGAAAGTGTTGTGGACAGCAATCGAACTGCTAGTGGTTCCTCGTTTGCCGTTGACTTGGACCGAGGTCGAGCTGGCCTCACTCGGATGAAAGGGATGACGTCCAAGTGCGTCGCCGCTATTCATGGGCCACAACATCGTGGCGTCAGTGACGGTCGAAGAGAAGAATAATGAGCCCCGGTTGGCGTGCAGCAAACCATGGGCCCGTGTCGGAAGTTGCGAGGCGTAGCTCGGTCCTTCGACAGGATTGATAACTAGTCGTCGCGTTGTGGATGCGAGATCACCCATTCGACCAAAGAGTGAATTGCTGACTCATGGAGCTTTCCGGCGCCGGGTGGAAATCCTCCCCTCGCAAGCCACGCGCGGAGGTTTTCGGCATGTTGCGCTGCACCGATCCACTCTTCTCTTGCGATACTCGACAGAATCATTGAGAAACAAACGTCGGGGTCCATATTAGTCCTCCTCCGCGTGGCAATCGGGACACGTCCCGAGATGCGTTTGCCAATCGAAAGGCGAACGCGTCTTGTCGTCGAACGGGACTTCGCGAATCGACTCCTCATAACTGCGGACCTCCGTGATGTCGGTCCAGTCATTTGGCAGCTTCGTGACAAAGTCGAAATCGTTTCGGTCACACGAGCCGCAACCGAGTCGAATCTTTCCGGTCATGCTGCCACCTCATCCGATTCGGTGAGCTGAGACGCGTGTGCTTGAATGCCTTCGAGAATCTTGGCAGCCGTCTTCTGGATATGGTCCATCGACTTGGCCAACACTTCGGCATCGCCGTTGTAGAGCTGGATGTAGTCGGCGGAGTGCTCGAGAGTTTCGAGCCCCAGTGCCTGACAGACGACATGCGATACTGCTTCGGCTTCTGTTTCACGAATGGTTTTCGTGGTCTCACGCCGACGTTCAGACGGCTGGTGGAGAATCTCATGGCTCAGCTCATGAACCAAAACTCCGAGACGGGCAGCCGGCTCGGGATCGGGTGCGACCACGATCGTCCCCTTCTTCGACAAGCCTTCCGCGCCGCCGGGGATGGCTTCGTACACCAGTTCAATTCCGTGCGAGCGAATCAATGCTTCGACAGCTTCGATGTTGTCGCCGGGATCGCCCGATACTTCGGCGAACTCCGGCAGATCGTCTCCTTCTGTCTGAGAAACATCGAAAACATGAACGACTTTGAAACCGAAGATTAATTTCTCGTTCGATTCGTCACGAGAGCATCCGTCATCGTCCTTCTTTCGACCGATCATCGGTGCGATGATGTCGATTCCCTTCTCGCCTTTCTTGACGGTGCGACCGAGTTTCTTCCACGCGCGGAAGCCCTGCACGATTTTCGCTTCCGGGAATTGCAGCGCAACCAAAATGCAGTTGTTGAAACTGTACCTTGGAAAGCGAGCCATCACGTCGAGGTACTTCTGCAAGCGATCGCTCTTACCTGACGCAAGGGCTTCGTTCAATTCACGAATACCACGTTCCACCAGTTCACTAACTTCTTCACGTTTCATGATTTTCCTCCGAGGAATGCTGCATCCGGCAATGCAGGGAAGAGATGAATGAGGGCCTGCCGGCGGCCCGCTGGATATGGGCCACGGCAACTCAAGGTGGAGTCTTTCGCGCATGCGAAAGCAGCAGCGAACGCCAACGGCGCGAGCGGACCTTGACGCCGTGGCACAATCAGAGAAGCTGACGGACAGACCAGCCCAATCAGTAAAGGATTGAACCGACCTTCGATTACGAGGGACGATTCGTTTTAGCTGAAGAGTTCGCCTTGTTGACTGGAACAATTAGAAATCGAGGGCAGCTCGGATCGCAGTTTCTCGATCGTTTCGTCGTCAACATCGTTCACGTTGAATTCCGGACTTGTCGGATCGGGCGAACAACTGAAAATCGTCCGACCGCGTAGCAGACCGCGTTCGATCGCGTTGTGGTTCGACCACTGGACCTCCTCGCGCAACTCGTCGACCGCGTTTCGTAGAACGAGCACTTGCGCAGTCAGTTCCGAAATCGCTTCAGCAAGTTCCGATTCCGAGGTTTTTGACATGGTTCGCTCCGGTCAAAGATGGAGCGAAACGCCAGTCAAGTCGCAAAACGTCCGAGTCTCATCGTTCGTCAGCTCGCGCGCGAAATAGGCGTCTTGCACTTGCCAGAAGAGTCGGAATGGCCCTGATCCCTCGCCAAACGCAAACACGTTACCCTGCATCCATCGCGGAGGGAGCAGTTCGAGGAAATACCAGTATGTTCGCTGGTCGATTTCGTAGAGTCTTCCGGGTTCGAACCATGGAACCTCGTCTTCCGATGCCGTCAATGGCTCTGCCCCAAGAAGTCCGCGAAAGAAATCCCATACATTTCTGGGCTCGTCATTGTCGATTTGCTTCGCAGTCATTCTGCACCTCGTTCGCTTAAGTAAAACCAAACGAAAACCAATGCACGCCACCGGTTTTCTGCTGACGACCGACGTCAACAGAAAACGCAGCGGACTTTGACTTCCCGAACAACAAAGGAACGAACTGTCGTGAGAAGTATCACGAACCTGACGAAAACACAAAGGAATGAGCCGAGATTGACGTGTTCGATGTTGTAGCATGATGGAAAAGAGCCGCCCGAGAACCGGACGGCGTCAGCACGAATGTGCTTAGGATTCGGAGGAGAGCGGTGGAATGGTTAGAGCTTCTTGTTGTAGCTTGGGTGGCTCCCAGTTTAGAACTTCAGCGAATCGACTCCAAAGTTCCTTGATTTGAGACGGAGAACTTGCCAACCAAACTGTGTCGAGTAACTCTTCTTTTTCCGCGAGAAGATGTTGGATTTTCTTGCCGAGTTCCGATTGACTGAGCAACTCACGTTCGTGGACTAGCCGACGTCGTTTGATAGCCGCCGAGACTTCGTGGGGTTGGCAGTATGATCGATGAAGGTTCTCTACTGGCTCGCCACTAACAATCGATGCCATCTCAGCCCAAAGCTCGCGTTCACGGTCCTCCAGTCGTTTTCGATCGTCAGCAACCTTTTCACGCTCCTCTCGCAGTTCTTTCAAACCAAGCGAGGCCCACGACTGTTCGTCAGCTTTCTTTCGAATCCGTTCGAAGAAAACGGGGTCTTCCGTTGCCTGCAACTCTTCGATCGCGTGGTCGATTCGTCGCGCTATCCGATCTTTCCAATGCTCTTTCTCTTTTACTGTCAATGACATGATGTTCCTCCATCGTGGCGTCCGGCTATACGCCTTATCATTCTTGCTACTGGACCAGCCGGCGGCCCGAACGAATGACGGCACGGCAAGTCAGGGTGGAGTCTTTTGCGCAGCAAAAGCAGCAGCGAACGCCAACGGTGTGAGCGGACCTTGACGCCGTGGCATAATGAGAGAAGCCGCAGGTTTTAAGTGCCTAGCCGATCCGATGTTGATAGATCGATGCGTGCGTTTGATCGCTAGGAGTCGGGAAGGATTGACCCAATAAAGGCTGACCGCTCGCAGATTAATGACAGCGCCGTGCGACGATGGCCCGCGCGGACGGCCTCGCGGATGACCGGCAATTCCTTGGCATCGAGCACCGCCCAGAATTCGGCGACGGATTTGCCGGTTTGAGGTCGGACGAGTGCATCGGTCTCAAGATGAAGAGATCGTATACCGCCAACATCAATGGTTCCACGAAATGATTGAAGCATTTCTACTCGTACCACGTTTTGATACGAGAAGTAAAGCGTTAGTCGATACGAATGTTGTTTTTGATGCGTAGCTCGACATCCTCGTTGATTTGATCGATGGCGTCCTTGAGTTCGTAGTACGTCCGAGCGCTACCGTCGGCGGGTGGAGTGGCGACGATTCTCCAGCCGTTCTCTGCGATGAACTCAAGCTTCTTTGATTTGCCGCGAGCGGCTGACTTCTTTTTGGGTCGTCGAGGCTTGACCGCCTCTTGCGTTTCCTTCAAAGTCATCCCGTTCGTGGCTTGAGTTGCCAATTCTCGCTGACGAGTTTCGTCGTCCAGCTTGCTGATTTCGTAAGCGGATCGCGCTGCCAGTTCTCCAGCATCGACTTTCGCTTGAACGTCTTCGGGGAGGTCAAGTAGCGCCAATGCTCGGCTAACAGTCGACGCGGGAACATGTAGCGATTCAGCAACCTGCTTCCCGTTCCAACCGTGAAGTTCCATCAACGCTGAGAAGCCACGGGCCTGCTCGATCGGGGATAAGTCTTCGCGGAGTAGATTCTCGATCATTTGCTGTTCGAGGATTTCTGCTTCTGTGAGATCACTTTCATCGAACCGACAGTCGATCGTCTCCAGTTTGGCAGCTCGAGCTGCTCGCCATCGACGTTCGCCGTAGACGATGATCCACTTATCGACTTCTGCCGACCAACGAACGCGTATCGGGGCGAGTTGCCCCTTATGTTTGATGCTATCGGCCAATTGATTGATCGCATCCGCTGAGAATTCACTACGTGGCTGCGACGGATCGGGAATGACTTGGTCAATCTGGATACGACCGAAGTTTCGGAGTGGCCGACGTCCCACGTCTTTCGCTGACGCAACGGGGCTTAGCTTTGGTCGTGGAATCGACGGCTCTCGAACGCCAATAGATTCATCAAGATTCATCTCTAGCCTTTCAAGGGTGCTGTGTGTGGTTGCCATACTACGCGACTCGCCGTTTTGAGTTTCTAACATCAGTTCGGTCGAGAATCTCACGGCAAAGGTTTCGTGTCAAACGCGCCGCCCGGCTGCGGGTGTCGTGGAATTCCACAGGTGTGCGATCAGAAACCGCAAGCTTGAAAGCCGAAAGCTCTGGCAGCAAGTTTTCCAGCACCAGCTTGCCGTAGCTCTTTCGTAAGCGTCGTTCGTAGGCCTTGTGCACCAATAGTCGACCGTCAGAGCGCGTCACTAGGTGGCCGAGTCTACGCAAGTTCGGATTGAGCACTCTCGCATTCTCGACCGCTTGGTGGACTGCGCGCAGCCCTTGCGTGCCAAAGTCTTCGGGATTCACCGGAATGACGACCCAATCGGACGCGATCATCGCCGTCCAACTACAACGGTAGAGATTCGGCGGGCAGTCGATCAGCGCGATATCGAAATTGACTTGGTCCTCGATGAATTCCCGCATCGTGAACTGCGACATTCCGGATTCTTCCGGGCATGGCGCGTTGTATTGAGCGAGATTCTGATTTGCTGGACAGATGTGAATGCGATCGAACTTCGTGGGATGAATCATCTGTGAGTATTCGCTGAATTCCCACGACTCGTCGAACAGCGTCGATACCGTGATTTCCGGTGCGAGTTCCTCGACGACGGTGGAGCCAAAGAATCCTTGGCTCACCGAGCCTTGAGGATCAGCGTCGATGACAAGTACGCGAAATCCAAGTCCTGCATACGCGCCTGCCAAGTGAAAGCACGTGGAGCTCTTCCCCACGCCGCCCTTTTGATTGATCAAACAGAAGGTTTGGGGACCGGATTGGGCCGATTGCCACTGGCAATTCTCAGCAACCTCGCGATTTGACTCGGGATTCGGCTTGGTGTTGGAAGAAATGAGCGCTGGGAAATTTATCATGTTGCTTGGCGGCACCGCGTGCTATGACGAACTGGGTTTAACTCAGTTAAAGCACATGCACCGGAATAGCAGCAAGAGAATTCAGAATGGAGTCGGCCAGTTGACGATCGTGGAGCACGCGCTCTGCCCGATCGACTCGCGGATGTCACTCATCGAAAGCTATTACCACGAGACAAGTTTCAACTACAGCACAGCCACTCGTAATCGCCGCACAGGCCGCGTTCGCGTGTTTTGCCCGCTGGGACTATCACCACAAGACGAACTCGTGCTGTGGGGAATGCTGGCCATCACGTTAGCTGATGCGGATGCCGACGGTGAGCTACATGTCACGCGGCATTTTTTGCTGAGGCAGCTTGGACTGATTAACGCACAGTCGCGCCGAGGCGGGCGCCAGTACAGCCAGATCACGAAGGCGATCGAGCGAATCGCAGCTGTTCAGTATTTCAATGACAGCTTCTACGATCCGGTTCGTAGCGAGCATCGCAATATCAACTTTGGCTTCTTCAGCTATAGCCTGCCGACCGATTTGTCTTCGTCCCGTGCATGGCGGATCATCTGGGACCCGATGTTCTTCCAGTTTGCGAAGGCAGCTCGCGGAGCCTTGCGGTTCGATCTGGAAACTTATCGGACACTGGATGTCGCGAGCCGACGACTCTACCTGTTCGCGAGCAAGCTGCTTTCTGGCAAGGACGTCACGCATCCGATCCACGTTGGCGATCTCGTCACGGGTGTCATGGGGTACGATCCGGACCTAAAGCCCTTCGAACAGAACGCACGTTTGCGAAGGTGCTTGCGCCGGCTCATCCAGCATGGCGTCCTACGAGATGCCGACACGAAGCTGTACAAGCGGTCGAAGAATCGATATTCAGTCGTAATGGCCAAAGGGATTCTGCTACGGCAACCGCGCATGAACGTCCACACCGAATCGCCGCTGTTTGAACCGTTACGCGAAATCGGATTCGATACCCGCGGAGCCCAGTGGCTGCTGTCGAAATACGCGACGCATCTAGTGCGCGAATGGGTCGACATAACTCTGGCTGCTAAAGAAAGATTCGGAATGCAGTTTTTCAATCGTAGTCCGGCGGCCTTCCTTCGCTTCTACTTGAAACGCGCTGCAGCCGGAACGGACGGGCCGCCAGATTGGTGGTACGACATCCGTAAGGCCGAAGAAAACGCACGAGCCGAGCGGGCGAGGAAACGTCGTTCAACGCAAGTGCCCGATCAGCTTCCGAAGAAGGCGATGGATTCGCTCGACAGTGTGCGCGATGACATCTTCCATCAATTTCTTGCCGCCGGTCAATCGGAAAAGCAAGCGACCGAAAACGCTCGCCGCTTCAAAGCCGCATCGCGATCAAAGCGCTAGCTCCCTGACAGGACCTCAACCAAGACAACCCATTTGATTTCAAGTACTTTTGATCAGGTACTTTGTACATTTCCGATCGTTCGCAACCCCGCCCGAAATAATCAGTCATCACGGCAGCTTACCGACAGCACTTGAGTGCCGAGGCTTCCAAAGTATGTCGGAAGCGACACGTGTCGGAATATTTCTATGTCGCAAGCGACACGTGATCACCGTCAAAAACTATGTCGGAAGCGACACGCATTGGCGTCGACTACAACAGTAGTTGTCCACAAGTTATTAACAGCGCTCCACCTGCTACCAAATGCTCTTGATGACTGCTATTGCGAGCCAAAGCATGACGAGCTGAGCCACAGCTTTCGGATAGGCAACAATCGCGCCCATGGCCAAGATTGCAAAGAAGATTATTTGAGCTGACACCGTACGCCACCAGTCTGAGGTGTGAGGGTGTTGCCAGATAGTTTTCCAAGCAGGCCGATCGCCGCCCGTGTGTCGGCCAATGCCTCATGGGCATCGCTGGGATTTAGCGGGACATCGAAGTATTCGCAGAGCGTCCCGAGACGAAAATCATCAGGACGAGTGAGATGGGGATTCTCATGAAAGAACCAATAAGCTCGTTGCAGCGTGCAGAATACGCGATATGAAGCGGGTAGGAATATGTCTAGTCGATCGAACCATTCCGTCAGGAATGGCCCGTCAAATTGGCTGTTGTGGGATGCGAGCTGAGCGACTTGAAATACCGACAAATCACGCCGGAAAACTTCGACGTTCGCGTGCCGACGTAAGAACCGGGCGAAGGCCCAAGCGGCTTTCTTCGGAGCCACGGCTGACCGCTTCCATTCTGGTCGGCGGTAGTGAACCCGTCGAAGTGCATCGGGGCATGCCTTCGTCTCGTCGAACCGAACTTTCACCTCAAAAACTTCGCGTTCATTGAAGTGCTCATCAATCGCGACCGCCGCAATTTGGATGATGGGCCGGTGGGTTTCCAGCCCACCGGTTTCGAGGTCAAACACGACCAACTGAGTGTCAAAGCTACCGGAGCTGCTCGATTCGACTGTAGGACTGTGACTGATCGCGGCGGATGGCCGCAGCCTCAGATGCCCTACACGTCGCCCGTAGACGCCTCGCGTTTTCACGCAGCCTCTTCTGCGGGCCTTTGTGAGTCATTTCGCTTGCACTCCGCGATCGCGTCGTCGGCAACTTCGTGTAATCTCAACGAATTCAAAACATCTTGTTCGTCGAGCCAATGCGTCTCTTCCCAAACCGGCTTGCCAAACTCGTCCTCCTCCTTCTTGTAAGGCCGATACACGATAGTTGAGTACTGCGGTCCGTATTTGCCAGGTTTGCGAACGATTTTCATTCTCATCCGGCCGCGACGGTCTTCGTAAATGGTTTCGACTTCTGTGCTCATGTTTTCCTCCTTGATCGATGATTAGTCGTAATTTCTGACCAATCGACTATCACAAAGGAAGAGAAACCGCAAATCGCGGTGAATGAAACTGCGGTCGTTTCAGGCACCAGTTTTGAGGATCAGCTTTCGAGTTCGCTTGCCGGTGCTGTTCCCATGGCAGCTCGACGAATGTGGAGAATTCGCACTTCGTCATCGGCGATGGTAAACAAAGCTCGGTATGTTCCGACTCGTTTTCCGAAGTTGAACTGACGTACCTCCTGCTCGACGAGCGCACTCTCGGCTGCCAGCGGGCACCGTTCGGGATTCGAGGCGAGCGTCTGCAGCGCATCGTGAAAGCGATTAAGCCAGTTCGCGGCCGTTTCCGGTGCGTGCTTGGCAGCTCGCTCGTAGTATTCACGCAGACTGGACTTTGCGTTGGCTGTGATGACAACGCGAAACTTCATGCGTCTTTGGCGATTCCGAATTCGTTGCGAATGTCGTCAAATGCTTCGTCCAGAGGCTCAACTCGTCCAGCGGCGACATCCTCCAAACCGGCTTTGATTCCGCGGACAGCTTCCTCGCGATCACGTTGCATGAGGCGAAGTGCATACTCAACAACGGCTTCTTGGTCTGAGAAATTGCCGTTGGCGATTTCGCTGTCCACGAATTCCTTGATGTCGGGTGATAGTTCGCTCACGTGACTGTCCTTCGTTTCGCAACTGGGTTAGACGGAGTCCTACCAGAATACCACGATCCCAGTCTCAAATGGAAGGTTTCTGTCTCGGGCGGTCAATCACGCCGCAACCTGGTTCGACCGTTCTTCGGCTTGAATCAGCGAAAAGATGAGCCGATGCCGTGACATTCCCGCTGGTACTGGTATGGTTCTCGACGTAGGCGAGCATTCCACTCGCCGGTCGTCATGCTCATGTGTAACGCATTCACTTGAAGCCGGTCGCGATAGCGGTCGGAAGAAGAGTGATTGAGCTGATTTCTCCTGACGGGGACAGCGGGTTCGGGAATCGTGGTCTCATCAACCGCGGATAAGGACCGGGAGCCTTGCCAGCTTCCCTTCGTCATAGACGATGTGCTGGCTCTTAGCGCTGAGTACGTGGAGACGGTGCGTCGTGGTACGCAACAAGGCTAATTGCCGACTGAGTCGGCCGGAGTTCAAGGTAAATGACTCCGAGGTGAACCAACTTACCTGCAATCTGAAAGGAGGAGGGGACAAGAGCATGTTGGTAAAGCGGGAAGCGTTCGAAGGCGTGTATAGCGCGGTCCCGCGACACCTGAGCGATATGGTTAAAGCTTGATTGCTTGAACCCTAACAGCCAGTGGTGCAGAGGTACACTCGTCGGTAGCACGCCTGCACGCCGACGGCATCGGGAGTTGCGGTATCCGCGTCTCGACCGCAAGACACCTTGCCCGATGCAACGATGAGCAGTGAGCTCATTTAAGGCTGTGAGTTGGGAACCTAAGTCGCTCTACCGTTCCTTGTTGACGGAACACGAGATTGCCTACGGGGCGAGAGCCCTATGGTAACGGAGCCTTCGTAGTAGTCGTGGGAGTAACGCCCCACCAGGGAGAACGGGAGAGCCGTTCACAGGGCGAAGGAAGGCAGGTAGTTGGATGTTAAACATTGTGAGGTACGCAGGATGCGAACAGCCGAAACGATACTAAGCATCATTTGTGAACGTGGACAGCGGCGACTGCCCTTGAAGGGTGTGTACCGACTGCTCTACCAAAAGGACCTGTATCTGAAAGCCTATGGGAAGCTATATCGCAACCAAGGCGCCATGACACAGGGGGTTACGGAGGAGACCGTGGACGGAATGTCCGAAGCTAAAATCGACTCGATCATCGAAACGCTGCGTTATGAGCGGTATCGATGGTCGCCGGTTAGGCGCACGCACATTCCAAAGAAGAACGGCAAGAAGCGACCGCTAGGATTGCCAACTTGGTCGGATAAGCTCCTGCAGGAAGTTATCCGTTCCATCTTGGAAGCCTACTATGAGCCGCAATTCAGTGACCGTTCTCACGGGTTCCGACCGAATCGAGGTTGCCATACGGCGCTGCTGCAAATTCGTCAGAGTGGCAAAGCGACTAAGTGGTTCATTGAAGGCGATATTTCTGCCTGCTTCGACGAGATTGATCATTCAGTCTTGATCGAGATATTGGCAGAGCGCATTCACGACCAACGCTTTCTGCGACTGATCCGAAATCTGCTGCACGCTGGCTACCTGGAAGATTGGAAATTCAACCAAACCTACAGCGGCGTGCCGCAAGGAGGAGTTGTAAGTCCGATACTTTCGAACCTCGTACTCGACCGATTGGATAAGTATGTCGAAACGGAACTCGTTCCGAAACACACTCGCGGCGCTCGCCGAAAGTCGTATCCACCGTACGTCTTGCACGCTGTGAAGGCATCGCAAGCTCGGAAGCGAGGTGACGTGGACAAAGCGCGGGAGCACGCCCTTGCGGCGCAGAAGCTTCCATCACGCGAACCACATGATCCCAACTTTCGACGCTTGTGGTACGTCAGGTATGCAGACGACTTTCTGTTGGGGTACGTAGGTCCAAAGGCGGAAGCCGTGAAAATCAAGCAGCACATCAGCTCGTTTCTACGCGAACGATTGAAGCTGCGGCTTAGTGACGAGAAAACCTTAATCACACATGCAGTAGACGAAAAGGCTCGTTTTCTAGGTTACGAAGTTCACGTGCATCACGTCGACCATAAGCATACGAAGGGGCGACGTTCCATAAACGGAAGCGTCGGTCTACGGGTGCCAGAGTCCGTCATTCGGAAGCAATGCGCCAAGTACATGCGATATGGGAAACCTACTCACCTACCAGAACGGTTGAACGATAGTCCGTACAGCATCGTGACCCAATACCAGGCGGAGTACAGCGGAGTCGTGCAGTATTACCGCATGGCGTACAACCTGCATCGGCTAAGCCGGCTGAAGTGGATTGCAGAACGGTCGTTAGTCCAGACGCTGGCGAATAAACTTCGCACCAGCGTTCCAAAGATTTACCGACGGTTTGGAGGGACCCTGTTGACCATGGAGGGGGACTACAAAGTCATCCGGGTGATTGTGGAACGCCCCAAGAAGCGACCGCTGGTCGCTCACTTTGGAGGTATTCCACTTCGCTGGAGTCTATGGAAGGCGATTGGCGATACGCCAAGCACGGTGTGGAGTGGAAGAAGTGAAGTGGAGCAGCGGATGCTTCGGGACACCTGTGAGCTTTGTGGCGCTATCGGCCCTGTCGAGATGCACCACATTAACAAGCTTGCTGACCTGACTGGAGCAACCCGTTGGGAAAGAGTCATGAGTGCCCGTCGACGCAAAACGTTGGCGGTCTGTCATGATTGTCACTGCAAGATCCACTACGGACAACACGATGGTCCACGGCTATCAAAATCAACTACTGGAGAGCCACGTGAGAAGGAAACTCTCACGCGTGGTTCGGAGGGGAGTTGTTGAAAAAGTGTTTCAGGTTACTGAAACAACTCGTTGGCTTCTTACCCTACCGTTCGCTCAGAGCGATGGAGGCTCGTTGGCGTAAACCCGATTGAATTCATGCTCCATTTGTTTCGGAGAAGATTTCGCCGTCGGAGTAATCCCAGCGTTCTATCCAATGGCATTCTCTGACAATAGAGATTGGGAATTCGGGCGATGCGGAAAGACTTTCTTCGCTTTCTCATTTATTTGCGAATGAAAGCCGTGTCGGTGAAGTGATCGCTTCGGCGATGCTTCTCTGTTGCAACCATTGCAACTGACAAAGCGGGTGATCTCATGCGAGAGAATCCCGTCCGTGGGGTTCGGACTTGATTGGCTTCAATCGAGTTCGTTCAACGCGGCTGGCGTGGGGAGCTGTTGTCTGGTGACAGGCGACACCGGGGCTGACACCCTCGGGTATCGAGCCAAAAACTCGAACGTGAAAAGCTCAACCATGAAAGGCGCAATCGAATACGTAAGAGAGCGCTTGCCAGTAAGACTTTGAAGAGACGGTGCCGAACCGTGAATATCTGTGTGGGGTTGGTACCCCGAGCTTCTGGTTTCGTAGGTGGGAAATCAGTCATGCACGCATGGCTGGAAAGTATGGCTTGTCGGAAGACAGCACATACCCACGCGGACCGGGTCATTGGCCCTAGCGACGTGACTTCAGAGTCGAAGACCGACACTAACGCAGGAAGCACTGCGGCCTCCGGGTTTGGCAACTCGGTGCATGGTTTGTCGACCATGTGGAAGTAGCGAATGCCGATCGAGCGACCAACGGGAGCGATTTTTCGCAACCGAGCGGTAGCTCGCATTGGCTGGCGGTCCTACCGCCTCGTCAAAAGCCGTAGTGTGGGAGCGTGGCCTGAGTAGAACTCGTGCGGAAGCGCGAGCGATGTTTCGAGCGAAGGCTCGTACATGGTCCGGTGGAGCTTCTTTTCTTGGAAGCACCATTCGGATTGTGCGTGGCAAGGCAGTCACGGCTCGTCTGCTGATTGGGAGTGATGTCCCGATCATTGGCAGGAACGAAAGGGCTGAGGGGCTTGAGATTGTATCGGTGTTTTTCACCCGTGCTTTAGCACGCAATCAGTCGAAGACCCCGTCAGGAGATGTATGGTCGACGCTCAATAGTGAGCGTCGGCTTCCTTGGCTGGCAGCGATGCGGCTTGAGGTGGCTACTTGGAAAAGTGGCTTCCTCTGGCGGCGGACTGACGACGAACACTCGACTTGCGTCTTGCGACGGATCGAGTGTTCGGCTGAGGTTATTTTTTGCAGGCACTATGTATTGGGGCAGTGCACTGACGAAACCAGTGCAAACTAAGCCATCGACACATAGTGACTGCCAAGCAACGTGCGAGAAGTACTGGCTCGTGATCGCGACTTCTGTTCTGTCGAGACCACTTCACCGTACCCGAGCACGTCTGCTTACGCCAAGGATTTTTCATGGAAGAACGGCACCGGGGTTCTGGCCGCAACAACCCCATCTTTTGTTGATTGCAGTAACCCAGCGAGGAACCATGCCGTATCGGTGCATCGCTTCATCACCCGAAGGACTCGTCCAACAAGTTGCCGTCAGCTACCTACGCCACGGTTACTGGTGGTACGTGACTGGCCGTATTCCAGATGGAAAAGACGCGGAATCAGTCGACCGCAAACTGATCGCAAAATACGAGATCGATCAAACCGACCGCCAACGCGCGTACCGAAAAAAACGCGGTCTCGCCAACATGCAATACATCCGCTTTGGCAGTTGGTTCCTTCTCCTCGTCACCGAAGGCCATCATCCATTCAAGCAGCAAGAGCGCAACCGCATCCGCGACTGCCGCCGCCACCCAATCAAATTCGAAGGGTATTCAATCAGCTACCGCCGCGCTGGCGTCACACCAAAGGGCGGCGGCCAACCCAAATGGCACGCATGTGTCCGCATCGATCCGTGGACGTATCGCGAGTTAAAGGCATTCTTTCTGGACAGGGCCTGTCATCGATCGGTCGAAAATCTTGCCAGGGACTTTGCCCGCGTACCGTACGCACGATTCGCTCCCGTTCGGCGTCAACTACTGACGATTCAGCGCTCGGTAAATAGCGCACGCGCACGAGTCGGCCACGAGCCGGTGCCGCATTCGGCAATACTCCTGCGGCGAACGATCGTCCAACCTTTTGATTCGAACACGACAGCGAGCGAGTGCATCTACACCGAAACGCAGCCACAGAAGAAAAAATACCGTCGTTCACCATTTGGCGGCCATGCTTTGAATTCGTGATTGCGTGTCGCCCAGTTGCCGATTTAGGGCTATCATCGCCAAAAGGTGCAGGAACTTCGAGCAATCGCATCGTTTCGAGAAAAGAACTTGCTTTGTTGACCGAACGTGTCTCGGTGCGGTTTAATATGCTAGCAGCAGGAACGTCAGTTCGACCGACAACTGAGTTGGTAGCAACTGGTATTGGATGGAACAGGGTACGGTGACGATAACGGATTGTATGGCGCTAACATGGCAAGGAAGCCGAAGGCAAGAAAATGAAATCCGACTTATTGAAACGGTTGGTAGCAGCTATTGCCATGGAATCCCAGCAGGACTTGGAAAAGCTTGCTGATGCCATCGTTGCGGACGAAAAGAAGCGTGGTCATACGAAGCTGGCCGAGGAACTGGCGCGAATTTTAGCGGAAACACAACCGCTACAACCGGAAACGAAGACTGACAAACGACGAGAGCGACTTTCGGATCGCGAAGTACGCTCTTTGCCAGTCAGCCGTCGCGGGCAGGCTCTGCTGGCAACGATAGTTCCACGCGAGGCACTGGAACACCATATCGTTCTGCCGCCTGAGATAGAAGTTCGTTTCGCACGTATCGAAAAGGAGTTCGCGGCGAGAGAGCGGCTAATGATGCACGGGCTGAAACCGAGCAAGACAGTTCTGCTGTATGGTCCTCCTGGTTGTGGCAAGACATTGTCGGCTCAGCGAGTCGCCTGGAACACCGGGCTTCCACTAATGAAGGTTCGATTCGACGCTATCGTCTCGTCATATTTCGGCGAATCTGCATCCAACCTGCGATCTGTATTCGACGCTGCTAAAAATCAGCCTTGTGTTTTGCTTCTCGACGAGTGCGACTTTATTGCTCGTGCACGAGCTGGGTCAAAAGACATTGGAGAAGTATCGCGAATCGTCAATACGCTGCTCCAACTGATGGAAGACTATGATGCACCGGGGCTGTTGATCGCCACAACCAACATTGAAAAGTCTCTTGATCATGCCTTGTTCCGACGATTCGACGACGTTTTCCGCGTGCCTCATCCAGGAAAGAACGAAATTGAGAAGTTGTTACGCATGAGCTTGTCTGGCGTGGAATTGGCGGATGATGTTAAATGGAGCGAATTAGTACGTTGTCTTGAGGGCCTCTCTGCCGCATTGGTTGTGAAGGCGGCGCAGATCGCAGCGAAAACGGCTTTGCTCTCAGGCTCCAAGGAAGTCAAACAGTCCCATCTTCTCGCGTCCATCTCTGAACTAAAACTTCAGGTCGAGGAGACACAATCGAGATAGTGTACGCCGAAAAAAATGGCCAAATCAGACTTTCAGCATCTTCCGCTGCCATTCTTGGCCAAAGGCCCGGCGAAACTGGGGCGACCACCGAGAGCCAGCGAGCAAACTCGGAACAATCGAAGTAACTTTCGGTCGCATGCCGAGGCGATCAAGAGCCAAGTCGACAACTTCCTTACTAACGTACGACCTATCTCGGAAACGATCGCATCAACCAATATCCCAGCGGGAGTTGCTTTAGTTCTTGAAGTCGATCCTGTCGCCTTGGACTTAGACAAGCTGCGACATTTCTTTGACTTTGAAATAGTCCTGGAAGATGACGACGGATTCGTAATCGTTGCCAGCGAAGACTTAGACTTGGCACGGTTCACAGCGATGGTCGACGCTTATGCTTCGGATACGCGTGGCTCTGCAACGATTGCGAGTATTTACAGCGTTGACGATGACGAAGATCAGGTCCAACGCCTCCGTCGAATTCTCTCTGACCGTTTGTTTCGCGTATGGCCCAAACTCTCAAGCGTTCCTGTGCTGATCGTTGATGTGGGTGTTGAATGCGTTGGAAATCGGGAGATACCGGATCAACCCGAACGGCGGAAGCGAGACTCTGACGTTGATTGGGCACGCCGCGAACTTGAATGGAGTCAACAGAGACTTGCGCTCTATGAGTGGTGGGATGAGTTGTACGCGAGCCGGGAAGAAGTGATTCGCGAACTCATCGATACTTACGGCGGCGAAATTCTCGATAGTCACCACGCATACGACGCGGCTCGATTACCCGATAGCTTTACCGTACGCATCAAAATCAAAGGGGCGGGACTTCGTGACCTAGTGCTGAATTTTCCTTATATCTTCGACGTTGTCGAACCCGATGACGTCGAGATCCCAGAGTTCTTAGGGATCGCTTCGGACGACAAGTTTCCTGACGTTGAAATAAATTCCCCAACGGAAGACGCGCCGGCCGTTTGCATAATCGACAGCGGTATCCAGGAAGGGCATCCGCTGATCCAACCTGCGATGGATGCATCCAGTTCCCATTGCTTCTTGCCCAGCGATTCTTCGGTGGCGGATCATGTGAGAGGCGGAGGACATGGAACGAGAGTGGCCGGAGCCATTCTGTACGCCGAAACAATTCCGAAACAGGGCCTTTACGATGCTCGGTACTGGTTACAAAATGCGCGGGTATTGGACGGCGGAAATAAATTACCGCGTACGCTATTTCCGCCAGTCCTGATGGAGGAGATCGTAAATCGCTTTCACTCACTCCCCCGGCCCACCAAGATTTTCAACCAGTCGATCAACGCAAACTCGCCGTGCCGAACAAAGCACATGTCGGCTTGGGCGGCTGCAATTGACAAGCTCTCCTATGACAAGGATGTCTTATTCATTCAAAGTGTCGGGAACGTACTATGCAATACATTTCGGCATAGCAATCCGGGAGTCGCTGAACACCTAGCAGCAGGCAGGAATTACCCTGACTTTCAGTATGAGAACTCTTTTCGTGCGGCCAACCCAGCTCAGAGCTTTCAAGCCATCACCGTTGGGTCCGTTTCGTATGGTTTGTATTCCAACGCACAATGGCGTAGTTTTTCGTCCAAGCTTGCAGAATCGTCTGCGTTTAGCCGTTCGGGCTTGGGCATTTGGGGAGTGACCAAACCGGACGTTGTTGAATTCGGTGGAGACTATCTTTTAAGTGAGTCCGGAGATGTGAGCACACCCGATGCTGGTTCGAGTTGTTATCCGGAAACCGTTCGATCGACGTTGCATGGTGGACCGGCGGCAGCACGCGACGCTGTTGGAACATCGTTGTCGGCCCCTAAGGTTGCACACATCGCGGCAGCCTTGCAAGACACTTTACCCGACGAGCCATGTCTACTGTATCGGGCACTGATCGTACAATCGGCCAGATGGCCAGAATGGGCATATGAAGTCGACGATCGAAACGAGACAATTAAATTCGTTAGGAGTTTTGGCTACGGCATTCCAGACATCGGACGGGCCACTTCAAACACGCTATATCGAAGTACGTTGATCTCACAAGGCGAGCAAACTGTTCGTCCGAATGAAGCACGCGTATTTCAAATCCCAATTCCAAGCGAGCTGCGCCAACAAGGTGACGATTTCGACATTCAGATCGAAGTGACGCTGTCCTATGCAGCGCAGCCCAGACGCACTCGACGTGGGTATCGCAACTACCTCTCAACATGGCTGGAATGGAAGACCTGTGGACTGAGAGAGCCGGTTCAACAATTTCGAGAAAGGATATTCAAAGATGAGGTGTCGGACGAAAATGGAAATGTCGGTTCTATTCCGTGGCAAATGCAGAAACGGATCAACGACGGAATAGTGGGAGTTCGCCGCACTGCTGGCACTATCCAGAAAGATTGGGCAATAGTGAAGAACTATGAACTACCAGATACGTTTTGCGTTGCTGTGATAGCTCACAAAGGCTGGAGCAATGATCCAGATACAGTTGCAAAGTTTGCGATCGCCGTCTCCTTCGAGTCTGTTACTCAAGAATTAGAGATTCACGAGCCGCTGGAAGTAGCTGTCGAAGAATTAATGGTCGAACTTGAGTCACAAGCCGAACTAACCGGATGATCGTCCGACTAAGCGTATGATGTATTGAGGTAATCGCCCAAGAATCGCGCGATTTTTTTGACGCTTCTCGGTAAACGCCACCATTTTTGACGCGTGTTCGGCGAGCAATGCCAGCAATTGCAGGCTTCAAATCGTTATTCGCTTCACACGTTCAAAAACGGTTCCAGTGTCAGGCGACTGTAGGTTGCAAATAACCCTTGAATTGCAGCCTCAAACGCCGTTGACGGGCACATGTTGGTGGCGTTTGCCGAGAAGTGTCGATTTTTTTATATTTGGTCTTATCAGCGAAAGTCGGTAGACCTTGGTCTCGTCCACAACGTCTAGTGGAGGTAGAGCGGCTCGCGTCCAAAACGGCAAGCAAGTCTTCGTCCAGGAAGGTTTTGCGAACGGTTTTCCCGGGGAAACCCTTTGACCAAACGCGAAGGCCAATGGCGTGCGTTAAGAACGCGAGATAAAACCCATCGGCCGACGTAAGTGAGTTATTAGCTAGTCAACGTCGCCTCTTGCAAGGCGTTCCGATAAGTCACTACGAAGTAGCGCCATCCGTCGGTAGCGAACTTGCTCTTCTGATGGACCAGCGACCAGATATCCAGTTCGCAAAGCCCAACTCGGATTAGTTCACAAACGATCGCATAGTCGCGTTTCGATCGATCGGTCATTGCTCGGTTTAGAGCAGGTTTCAGAATTCCGTAGCGTTTGCCGATAAGTGTTTCAGATCAAGGAGGATCATGAAATGGCTTATTCAATGGATTTGCGAGAGCGAGTTTTGGCTGCCAGCGATGCTGGCTCGCCCACGAAGGAAGTAGCTGAGCGTTTTTCAGTATCAAGCTCATGGGTTAGGCGTTTGAAACAACGTCGTCGGGAGACTGGTGAGATTGAGCCCCGCCGAGGGAAAACGGGGCCGCGGCCGAAGCTGAAGAACCACCTGAGTGAATTGAAACAGATTGTCGAAGAACATCCAGACGCCACTCTGGAAGAGATTCGCAAGCGACTTTCTGTATCGGTGAGTGTGCCAACGGTCTACCGCGCCCTTCTGTCTCTGGGCATCACGTTCAAAAAAAGTCTTGCACGCGGCGGAGCAGGAACGCCCTGATGTTCGCGATCTTCGTCAAGGCTGGCTGTTTTGGAGAGCCCATCTAGATCCTCGACGTCTGATATTCCTTGATGAGACCGGAGCAAATACAAAAATGGCCCGCCGTTATGGTCGCGCTTTTCGAGGTCACCGACTCGTTTCACGCGTGCCTCACGGTCACTGGAAGACAACGACCTTCGTTGCCGGATTCCGCGTCGACGGATTTGTCGCGCCTCTCGTCGTAGACGGCGCGATGAACGGCGCCGTCTTCCTGGCTTACGTTCAACAGCATCTCGTGCGTACGCTGCGACCTCATGACATCTTGATTATGGACAACCTCGCCGCTCACAAAGTTCGTGGTGTGCGGAAAGCAATCGAAGGCGCTGGAGCATCGCTGGTCTACTTGCCACCCTATAGTCCTGACTTCAATCCCATAGAGCTGGCATTCGCAAAACTGAAAGCACTCCTGCGAAGTGCAGCTGAAAGAACTATCAAGAATCTCGAACTGAAAATCGGACAACTACTCGACCGTTTCTCCAACACCGAATGCAGAAACTACTTCAGACACGCCGGATACACGCTACGATGACCTGAAACTTGCTCTAGCCTTGAAACAAGACGACGAACACGTCGCGATTGCGGATGTTGGCGCAGAACGTCGTTGATTGAACGGACTCTCGGAGCTTCGCCGTCAAACGCGAAACAACGATGCTTGTTCGCGGGCGCTGCGGGGCTTGACGTTTCTCCCAACCACGCCGGATCGAAAAACGGAATCTCGTCGAGAGCGTAGTGGTTCCAAAATTGCCATTCGTAGTCGACATCGGTGTCAGGATGAACTGAAGGTGGAGCACAGACGTATCCACCGTCACCGCGAATGTCGATGTTGCGACCGAGAATGTTGGCTCGATTGCCGATCGGAACGTTCAGATTGGCGCGGTAGAACAGGTGCGCTCCGCCACGACCGGTCTGCGACGCAAGCGGAGTTGCAGGATAGTTGTCTCTCCACCACTCGGTGTCATCCGGCGTATCGCAGTCAACGACCGTGATTCCGAAAACAGCACCGGTGACGATTCCGATATTTGTGAATCCGTCACGCGATGGAGCGAACCAACGCTTGACGTCATCAAGTATTGCTCGCTCGGCCTGAAATCGCTTCCATCCGAAGTTCTTGGGAGGTCTCTTTCCAACGAGCGGAATGATCGACCAGCCTCGGTCAAAGTACTCAAAGGCGTAGTGTAGTAAGTCACTCATCGGAAACCTCTTCGGTGCATGTGGTGGCCTTCAAGAGAGTCCTGAGTAGTAGCAGGCGTCGGCTTCCGTGCCGATACTGGAGAAGTCGTTGGAACATCGTTCCTCCTTCATCGACAAATTTGCGAAAAGAATGGCCGAGTTGGCTGAACAAAACCTGAGGCGTACAACCTCTGCACGCCATCGGCTTCGCAGCGACAACTGTGCCGCTTCGAAGCGATGGTGATTTGGCTTCTCGAAATTCGACGGGGAAAGAACGACTGGGATTTCGATTCGTCTTGACATTGCACGAAAGCGATTAAATTGCACGTTGCCCATGGTCTAGTGCTCGCTCGGTAGATACAGAGTCCACCGAGTTCCGTCGAAGCCAGCCCAGATATCGATACTGTCCAGCGGGAAGTCAGTGAACTCAATCTGTTGAGTCACAAACGGTTCAACTCCGGTATCGGCTCTGGCGGTGACGGATGCTGAGTGATCGTCATGAACTTCAAGTCGCCAGAATTGCAGCCAATTCAATCGGTCGTCTTGTTCCATCGCGTTTCGCATTAAGCCTGTTCCGAAGTACGACGTGATGCAATCGATCAGCCAGAATGCCTCACCGCTTCTTGCGAGGTATTCGACACCTTCTGTGTAGATGACGTTTTTGTTCGACCAAGTTTGGTATCGTTCCAGGCCGCCTGTGAATTGCGAAAGGTCAGCTTGTGTTAATTTCGTTTTGGTTTCTGTCATTTTGTCCTCCTGTCTTGTTTGCCGATTCTCATGGGCACAACCCGATACTCGGCGAGCGGCAAGGGACAAGGAGGAACGCAGGGAGCTTGCGGACGAGTAGTCCTTGCGGCTGGTCGCGAACGAGTTACAAGCCCACGATGAGAGGCGGCAAGCAGGAGGCAACCGAATCGAATGAGACTTCCGCGCTGAAAAATGTCGGGGGCAGATCGAAAGGACAACTCTCTGTCTGGCTTTTGACATTACCTTGCTTTCAGGTAGGAAATCGTGCTAGAGAATGGTCATGGACGTCAGGCCAAAGTTCGATGGAACGCAAGTTCAGCAACTTCTCAAAGGAAAGAAGGGCACCATCCACTATGTCGTGAAGGGATTTCGAATCCCTTTTTGCATCACGGATGTAGACTTCTATCGCCTACGCATGAGCACGAAAGACCCGGGCAAGTTCCAACGAGACTGGCGATTCCGAGAGAACGACCTCGTGCATCTAGAAGGAGCCGTGAAGGTCGTACGGAAGTGGCGAAAAGAACTCGGCGCCTGAGTGATCTCTGCCAATAAATCCAAGCCAGCATCTGAGTAGATTCTTCTACGAACCAGTGCCATTGAATTGATCCGACCTTTGAGTTGTGTGTATTTGTGAGTCGATCATTTCGGTGGACCGGTGATCTCAAACACTTCGTTTGAAAACCGATGGCCACCCGGACTTGCCTGAAGATCAAGCGAGCCCTCAGAGGAGACTGCACGAATCAACGGCGGATTAGAACGGTTGATCGCCACCGCCCGAATTGCCATTGCCGTTTCCGTTTGACGAACTCGTATTTCCATTCGACGGATTCCCGTTCGCGTAAATCCACGAATGAGCCTGGTCCGCGATCTTCGCCACCAACGGAAGGTCGTCGCGGCCGAAGCTGGACGAGTCCTTCCAATCGTCGCCATCCTTGTAGATGCGACTGACGGTGACGTTGTGACGTGTGCCGTTCTGAGTTTCATTGGCCCAGATGGCGGCGCGGATGCGGCCCATGCGGAGTTCATGGACGGGACGTGCTTTCGTAGCAGTTGACATAGTTTGTTCTCCTAGGAACAAGGGAAAGGAATTGAAATACCGTCAGCCGTTCGAGCTAGACTCGTCGGCTTTCGGCTCCAAGAATGGAAGTCCAGCTTCGCGCCGAACTTCTTGGCATTGGTCGCTGCCTGCCGGAAAGAGCACACAAACGACCGGACGTGTGGGATAGATGCCGCATCGGTTCTCACCGTCGAGGAAGAAGCAATTGCCTCCGCTTCCACAGTTCAGATATCCAATTTCGCCATCCAGTCCCGTTTCGCGAAGAGGTGACATCTGCTCGCCGACTCGGGGCTCGCGCAAGACATCTTCTTCGAAGACATCGACGAGCTTGCGGCGACAACATTCGCCACAGCCATCGCACTCGTATTGCTCGACCATACGACACCTCAGCAGGACGGACGAACCAGCGTTTGATCAATACAACCGAACGTCGGTTTACGCTGGTAAGTGCGCGAGAAGACTGAGAAAACCTGATGAGATCACCAGCCTCCCAGCGCTGAGATTTGTCAGCATTGAGAAGCGGTTGAGACTTACTACTCAGTCGAAGGCGAGAGAGAACAGCGGGTTGACTTCTATCACGTTCTGCGGGAAATGTCACGCGACAGCTATCATCTCGGCGAAGGCAGGCTTGCAATGGTCCGGTCGTTGCGAAGCTGACGCGACAGCGTAGGCCGGCATCGTGAATGCACTGGTCGAAACGAACGTTTGGCTTAACAGCCCTTCTTCGAGCGACCGGCGGCTCGCAAGAGCTTCTAGCGAAGAGTCAATGGTGGAGCCTTTGCGATCTGCTTTTTCTCGGCAAGGAAGACGAGAAAAAGTGGCGCTAGCCACCGCTCGCGGCAGAACGGAAAGCAGCAGCCGGAGGCGGACCTTGACCGAAGCGTACGATCAACATGGCCGCCGGGCTGATTGAAGCTTCTATCAATCGCATTGCCTAATCAAGGAATAGTATGTTTGGACCTGCGTTCGTTGGAATGCTCTCACAAATGCACGGTGACGGCGGAACATGATTGGCTCACACTGGACGTAGTAAATCCCTATGAGTTTTTCGGTTGGTCAGTGCAGCGACCAGAAGCTGCCTCAAAATGTCCTTTTGGCGGGAGCTTCTTTGTGGCATGCTCGGAGCATGAAGCAGCAAGATGGACTATTCATTCCTAGCAGCACGGAGCTGGTGGCTCTCAACACCAATGTGCCGAAAATCATCGAGCGCGCAGGAGTCGCAGCTCGAAATCGATTCTTGCAGTACATCACCGCCGAAATTCGGAATGCGGGTACGCGGGAGGCCTACGCACGAGCGATTCGTGGATTCTTGGATTGGTGTGACGCCTGCGGATGTGACTTAGAGGATATCGGCCCAATCGTTGTTTCAGGCTACGTTGAATTGCTGACACATCGCATCAAGGCACCGACGGTGAAGCTGTATCTCGCTGCCATTCGTAAGATGTTCGACTATTTGGTACTCGGCCAGATCATTCCAACTAATCCTGCATCTTCTGTTCGCGGTCCCAAACACGTGGTCAAGAAAGGCAAGACACCTGTTTTGTCCGCAGAAGAAGCGCGACAGCTCTTGGATTCCATCGACCTAAGCACGATCTCAGGACTTCGAGATCGGGCATTGATTGGCGTGATGGTGTTTAGCTTTGCTCGTGTTTCGGCAATTGTCGGCATGAATGTCGAGCACTACTTTATTCAGCGTCGCCGACGGTGGTTTCGTTTGCGAGAAAAGGGCGGCAAAGACCATGATGTACCGGCCCATCGAAAAGCCGAGGACTATGTAGAAGCTTACCTGGCCGCTGCCAGAATTCGCGACGACGCGAGCAGTGCGCTCTTTCGGACAATCGATGTCCGCCGAAAGCTGACGTCACAGCGTTTGGACCGCGGCGATGTGCTCCGCATGGTGAAGCGAAGGGCGAAACGAGCTGGCATTGCGTCGCGAGTATGCTGTCACACGATGCGAGCTACGGGAATTACCGCGTACCTTGAGAACGGCGGTTCAGTTGAGCATGCTCAAAACATTGCTAATCATGAATCGATCCGTACTACCAAGCTCTACGATCGTCGATCAGATGAACCGAGTTTGGATGAAATCGAGCGAATTCGAATTTGAATCTCGCCGCGGCGATGATACCAGTGCATCGCTGTTGAGTTGGGACTAGCCGACAAGTGCGGATCGTGATAGTCGCACACGAAACCAATCCCTTACGATGCGGCATAGCTGTCCACCGAGCGTACCATGGCGAGTGGCAAGCTTTACAGATGCTGATTGCCCGGCGCGAAGTTTCTCAGCATCGGACACCGGTAACTGAACCTGACCGCCGAATCGGGGATGAATATATTGCCACGGATCACTGGCCGTGGCTGAAGTCGACGGTATTTGCCGCACGGGGATTGGTCCTCTAGATGGCGCGATCAGCGCGGCGCTGACGACTTCACTCGAAGCCCTTGGGTCGACCCGGTCGAGTTGGCAGTCGAGATCGAGTGGCGGAGCTACGCAGACAGTTACACGGTTGCCAACCTCGGTACGAAAATGTCGTATGTCATCCTGATGAATTGATACCACGATCTCCTTCTTTTGCTCGCTTGCGATCGTCAGGAGCGTTGTTCCAATCGGAAGATATCGATCAACGAGCGTGTTGAGGTTGTGTGCGACAACCTTGCCGTCTCGAGGTGCGGAGATTCGCAACGCGGCGATCTGACGCCGCATTTCTGTCGCTTTCGATTCGAGTGCTTCGAGCGACGAGGACTCCGCCTGATAAGCTCCTAGTTGTCCACGAAGGTGATATAGCCGGCCACGTGCTCTTGATTGTTTGATGGATAACTCGATCTCGCGCAGTCGAGAAATCAACTCCGGGTTGACGAGGTCGATCAGCGGATCGCCGGCTCTGACTTCTTGCCCGGCCTCAACGTAGACGGTTTGAACGATACCAGGTGCTTCCGTATGTACTACCGCGGGATCGGCGTATTTCACAATAGCCGGAGCAGATACACGCGCGGGCCAGGGAATGACGGTGAATGCCGCTATCAGCATTGAGGCTGCAAGCACCGTGACGGTCGCAAATCGCCATAGATTTGGCCGCTCTGTGTCTTTGCCTTTTACCAGATACCTGAGGAATCGAAGTACTGGAACACCTAACCAGAGTACTACCGCAGCAACCGACAACAGCAGTCCGAACCCAAAAAAGAAGGCTTCTGCGGCTATCGCCAGGCAAACACATACGAATACCCGCCATGCCAGCGATGCGATTCCGTATGCCCTAACAAAGGGCAGTTTCCGCCAGCGAGGTGGATCGAGCTTAACGCCAAGGGCATACTTGCGGCCAAAGTAGCTGAGATATTGTTGTCCGAGCGAATGGAGGTTCGGTATCTCTATCCAATCGGCAAGCATGTAGTAGCCGTCGAACCGCATCAGAAAGTTGGCGTTGAAGGCAATGGTTGTGATGCTTCCCAAGAGCATGACGTTATAGGCATGATTTCTCAGCACAGGGTTGTCCGAGTGACTCCAGACTAGCACGGCTGCTGCGGCCAGGGCGAGTTCTACGAACATTCCGGCGCCGGAAGTGGCGATGCGTTGCCACTTAGATGGAAACCGCCATGAGGACGTAACGTCTACGTACGGTATCGGTGCGAAAAGAATTAGCATCAACCCGCAATCTCGAACGTGCCCGCCGAATTTGCGACAGGTCAGGGCGTGGGCTAACTCGTGGAAGAACTTGAGCCCTATCCACGTGACGGCCAGCCACACCCAATTGTTTCGATCAAAAACACCGTTCGCCGCGAGTCCGAGTTGATCGGTCTTGGAGAGAAACGCATGGAGGGCCAGCCCGCATAGTACGAACCAACCAACAAACGCTTGGCGCGAGACGAGCCATCCGAACCACGGCGTAAGTACGTCGAGCATCCGTTCGGGGTTGAAAACCGGAATTTTCACCAGTAGCGGGTTCAGACGACTAATTCGAGACTGGCGCTCGGCCTTCGACGCCTCCTCAATAAGCCGTTCGGTCTCCGTCGAATCTCCTACTGTAACCAGTTGACTATCCAGCAACCACTTCGTAATCGAGATGGCATTCTGTTCGGTGAATGCGTCAGCTCCCAAGCGGCTTGAGGTGAGCTGTAGTGCTTCCGCGAGAGTAGTGGTCCCGTCCAACAGAGACAGGAATACATACTCCGCGATTCCAATCTGGTAGAAGCGAGAATTGGTTCGATCTTCAACGACGTAGTACTTGTCGCCACCGTACGTTTGCATCGTGAAATCGAGATCAGCTCGCAGCCGAAGCTGAAGTTCAGATAATTCGATAGCGCTGGCGGTATTCTCGGTTGTCATCGCTACCTCAAGAAGTTGACCAGGTTTTCCCAGGGCCGGTGGAACAGAATCCATCCCAGCGGTCGGCGTCCACCGATGACTTTTCCCTCCCCTTGCATGCCAGGACGTAAATTATCGGCTGGCTCTGTGATTGCCACTTCGGCAACAAACACGTTTTGGGCATCGATCACTTCGGCCTGCGGATGTATTCTCGCGACAGTGCCTTCAAGCTCTTGGTTCGGCAACGCGTCCAGGTAGAAAGTAATGGGCATCCCTTCTTGGACGTAGCTCGCATCAATGTCGGGTAGCCGCACGTCCAGGCGAAGTTGGTCGAGCGGCGCGACTTCGAAAAGAGCTTGACCTGTTTCCACTGGAGCCCCTTGGACGCCTTCCAAATCGCCTCGCAATACAACGCCCGATACCGCGGCACAAATTTCCAAGTTGTCTTTGCGGTGCTGGAGCAACTGGATTTTCAGATTGTTTCGTTCAACCTCCAGCTCAGACATTTGCATCTTGGCGGTTTCATTGTTCGACAGAGCGATGTCGTGTTCCTTGGCAGCCCGATCGCGATCGGCGATCAGTCCTGACAGTTCCCAATTGATTTCGCGGTCGTCCATTTGTGCCAGGAGCTGGTGACGTGAAACAACGTCTCCAGGCTTGACGAAGGTTTCCTTCAAAACGCCGGCGTAGGGAGCAACGACAAACCTCCGAGCGGATGCCTCGACTGTGCCATCGCACGCGACCTTGTGCCGGATTGGAAATAGCAAAACGGCAGTCAGGAGAATCGCAACCGCGGCGATTTGCTTGTTGCGGGACACCGAAAAACGTGCAAGGGACCGAGTAGCTTTCTGAAGGCGACCGCCTTCGAGTTTTTCTGCGGTTTGCAGAGCGGATGCAAGGTACGGGGCGGCCGTTGCGCCAAACGCCGTGAGTCGCGATGTGTTCTCGGACGTCCCACCTAGCACGATGATGGCACCAAGGCGTTCACGGTCTTCCGTTGCCAGCGGGATTGTAAGTGCAGTCGGCGCGTGAAATTGCTCAGCCAGCTTTTGGTGAGCAAGCAGCGCGGCTCGGCTTACAGGATCGACGGGCGGCCATAGTGCTGGTTCGTCATGGAGGATGGACTCATTCATGGCGTTTTCGAAGGAGCGTGCCGTGTCGCTTTTCGAGTCAACTTGAGATCGTTCAGAAATGGACCGCAGCTCGATGCACGATCCCTTCGTGCGTTGAATGCCGACGGCGACGTGTCGTGCTTGCAACAGCTCATGAAGCTTGTTGACCGTGACGATGCACGCCGCTTCCAAACTAGCTGCACGCTCAATTTCGGCGACGATCTCTACAATGCCTGCCAATGCATCTGCCTGCCAATCGACATCTCGCTGTGATTGCAGTTGCCACCACAGTGTCGTATATGTCGCAACCATTTGAAGCGAAACAACAAACGGTTCAACATCACCATGTTTGAAAGAAAGAGTTGCCGTGAGGGCCTGTACTTGGCTCGCGCTAACGGCAACAGGCACGCAGACGAGTGTAGAAGACTGATGTCGAAGAACCTTTGCCTTGTTCTCTCCAATCGATTGGAGCGATAGTTGGACGATTTTCTTGTCGAGCTGCGGTTCGGACGGCTTGTCGCCGACATTGGCATGAGCGACCAACTCCGGCTCTCCTGAGTCGGTTGAGATATACGATACGCTGTCGGCGTTCGTCAGTTCCAACGCGTATCGCGCGAACCGAGATTGGGCCTGGACTGGTTGACTTACGCTGTAAGCAAGCTCCAGCAATTCTTGTTGGACCGTAGTCAGGTCAATCGGCGGCGACGTCGCAACCTCAGCCGGTTCGCCAGACTGGCTAATAAATGGCATATGCCGCTGATGAATGTGCGTCGATTGAAAGCTGCTACTTGACATGCGCACCCTCGATTCGTGGCAGGCCAGCCTGACGCTCGATGAACTTGGGCGCGGGAGCGTTTACTTGGCGATCGTGCTTGTCGAGCATCTGTCGCAGTGAACCGGACAAACGTCTCACAGCGCTCCAGGGCAGAGCATGACGTGAATGGATCGGCAAGACCTGCTCGTCTGAGGTGTGACCGGGAATCGGTCCAGACGAACAATCGATCACGACCGCCTCTGAATTGGCACTCAGAATGAACTGTGTTGTGTGAGTAACTGTGGATTGGTCGTAGCGGATGGCTATGTTCGTGCTGTCGGTGGATTGAGACATTGTTCAAGACTCGACTTATGGCTGGATGGATGATAATTGAGAAGTTCGTCGGCCCGGATAGGGCTTACGGATTGCGGTGTTGCGAGATTGGCTGCCCAACGTTCGTGCTCTTTGAGCTTGCCTGCTCGTGAGCTGCCCGGACATTACGCAGCGTACTCCACTACGGAACTTCCCGTCGGAATTGTCGATGATTACCTCAACCCGAACGAGGTTGCTTTCTGCATCCGTTACCGGCGAGATGAAATCAACTGAAGCAGTGGTTTCCCTATCGCCTGACGTAAATCTAACTTTGACCTGGTCACGCACTCGCAGATTGGCCAATTGTTCCGTCGGAACGTGAAAGATGACTCGCAGCTTGTCAATCTGCACGATTGTGGCAACGGTTGGGTCGGTGGCGGTTGCAAATTCACCAGGACGCTTTGCGATGTAAGAAATGACGCCGTCAATCGGGCTGCGAATCGTTCTGCGTTCAATTTGCGCCTCAATGCGTTTCACCTCAAACGCGTTCGCCTTTGCATCTTCGCGAGCGGTAACAAGATTGGCTTTGGCGACTTCAGCGTCCGATTCCGCCCGTTCTACTTCTTCGGGACTGCCATGACCCTCTTTTCGCAACTGGCGCATGTGATTTAGGCGAGACTGACGCTGTCGGAAGGCAGCTTCGGCGGCTTGAACGGGACCTTTCGATGCGGCTTTCGCACGCGCCGACTCCAAGGTTGCGTAGAGGACTTGGTTGTCTAGCAACGCGATAGGCTGTTTGGCAGTCACGGTTTCACCCTGCCGCACCTGTAGCTGTTGGATAATGCCGGCTTCCGGAGCCGCCAGGTTCACCGTTTCGAAGGGCTGCGTGAATCCTTCGATCTGTTTGGCGTAACTGGCCAGTGGGCCAAGCACGACTGCAAACAGAAACACCGTAACCGCCCTGGTAGTTGATGCCATCATTTCATTTTTCCTAAGCGACACTAGATCGAAGCCCGTCCAGCCATATTTCGTGCCGAAGTAGCTTCTCGCGTTTCTCATAGTTCGTTTGCTCGGCGCGCTGCTGTATTTGCTTGATTGATTCGTCAAAGCCTTGATTGGTGGCGCCGTCAGGATCGACCCCATTGATGGTTGCGGCGAGCTGCGGGGCATGCCGGCGCAGGAGGTCATCCTCTGCGGATACAAAGAATTGACAAGACCCTGGATCACCCTGCCGAGCTGCTCGGCCCGCCAACTGCCGATCAATGCGCTGAGAGTCATGGTGCTCGGCGGCAATCACGTGCAGCCCTCCGCACTCGATGCTTGCAGTCGTCGGCACAATGTCGGTCCCGCGTCCGGCCATGTTCGTCGCGATCGTAACCGCACTTCGTTCGCCGGCGGCTGCCACAAGGGCGGCTTCGTCCTCATCCTGAACGCCGTTTAACAATCGAAATGGAACGCCCGCTCGCGTGAGCTGTGATGCAAGTTGCCGACTGTTGGCGATAGTCCGGGTTCCGACGAGGACTGGCTGGCCAAGGCGGTGCCTTCTTGCCACATCCTCAGTGATCGATTCCCATTTGTCGTGAGGGCTTGCAAAGTATCGCGTAGGAAGTCTTTCGCGCCGATTCGGTTTGCGGAGTGGCATCGAGACAACCGGCAAGCCGTAGAACTGGCGAAACTCCCGTTCATGTCCGTTCGCGGTGCCGGTCATCCCACATAGCTGAGCGTACATCTGAAAATAGCGCTGACGTGAGATGCGCGCTATCGAACGCTTCTCGTCCGAGAATGGAACGCGCTCTTTGGCTTCGACCGCCTGGTGCAACCCATCCCGCCATGAGCGTTCGGTAAAGATTCGGCCGGTGTATTCATCAACGATTTGCACGACGTCATCGCGAATCACGTAGTGAACGTCCCGTTCATAGAGTAACTGGGCTCTCAGCGACTGTTCGACGTACATCGACCAAGGTCGGGCCAGTGCGTTCGCGGCTCTCGGCATATTTCCGTGAACTTTACGCGATCCCAATTCCGTCAGTTTGAGCGAGTCGTTCGCAGCTTGATATACGTAATCACAGTCTGGATCGAGCGTTTTGGCTAAGTCGTCTGCGTGCAAATACGCTTCGTGCGTGGAAAGTTGTCCGTTCCGAGGAGCACTCAAAATCAGTGGCGTGTTGGCTTCGTCAATGAGTACGCTATCGACTTCGTCAATGATGACGAATGCGTGCCCTCGCTGGACTGCTGGCGATGCCACCGAGCGACCACGTAATCCGTCTCTGACTCGTCGTCCGACAGGCAGTCTACGTTGCTGCCGAAGAGCCACCTGGTCGCGAAGGTAGTCGAATCCAAGTTCGTAGCCTGTGGCGTAGGTGATGTCGCAAGAGTAGGCCTGGCGTTTTTCATCCGGAGCGTCGCCATCGCGGGCATAGCCAACGGTAAGACCGAGCAACGCGTACAGTGGGGACAAGAACTGAAAATCACGTTCAGCCAGATAGGCGTTGACGGTGGCAATATGCACACCGCGTCCGCTCAGTGCATGCAGTACGGCCGGTAGCGTGCTGGCGAGAGTCTTGCCTTCGCCGGTTTGCATTTCGGCAATGGCACCGGTGGAGAGCGCAATACCGGCAAGTAACTGCTCGTCGTAGTGAATGAGACCGATAGTTCTTCGGGCCGCCTCCTTGACCAGCGCGAACGTTGCGACAAGCAAGTCGCAGGATTGGATCGATTGGCCGTCGGAGACCCGCTGCCTCAAGGCAATTGTTTTGTCCGCAATCTCTTTGTCCGTCGACGAGCTAAGCTCGGCAAAGGAACCATTGATTTGCGATACCAGGCTCCGATCGCCGCGGCGCGGCTTGAAGCCACGTGCGGAGATGGGATCGGTTAGTCGATAATATTGCCTGAGCGTCGTCACGAATCGTTCCAATGAGTGGTCAATCAGGCAATCTACAGCCTCCTTTTCAAACTGCACCAACTGCCTTTGGAGTGGAAACCGTAATCCGTTACGGTCTCGTTGTTCGGTTATCGGGTTGTCCGTGAGCCTGCCGCTTGCACAACCGGAGCAGTTTGAACAGATTGATTCCGCTGAGACGTCGCGGGGATCGGTGGTAGCGAATACAGTGGCTCTGACGGTTGCCCGGGAATCGCTTCGATGGGCGGAATTGTGGTCTCTGCGGTGGGTGCCTTGTCGAGAACGTTGCGCGGCAAGCAGCACTCGCAGGTCACTCCGTGGACGATTTGTTCATCCTGGAGTAGCGTACCCATCGCCCGTTTCAAATTCATCAACGAAAGGCTGTATGTTGTTTGGGCCTTGAGGAATCCAAATTCGGCTGCTGCCAATCGCTCCTGTGCGTTCAGCAGGTCTTCGAGGTACAAACCGACCGATCGATCCTCGCCCGGCAGATGTTTCCAGCGAGCTTGAATGAATTCGAGCTGCTTTTGAGCGGCCAGCATCGACTGGTACTTTGCGCTTGCTTCTCGATAGGAGGTCGAAACTTCGCGCACGGCGACTTTTACCTCCAGCATCAGAGTTTCGACGGTCGAGCGAAACTGATTCTGAAGCTGTCTGACTTCCAGGCGACGACGTTGCAAGCGGGCATTTCCGGCACGACGCCAAATTGGAATCGAGTATTGCAATCCCACAGAGTAACTCGGCTCTCCTTCGGTAAACTGATCAGTCCACGCACCGCCAATGTCGCTGTTACCTTGAAGACCGCTGACGTAGGTTTCCAAAACTGCGTCGAGCTGTGGAAGGAGCTCGTTCTTCGCCATATTCAGCCGAACGCACGACGCCTTGATTTGTTTAACAGCTTGTCCGATTTCGGGTCGTTGTTGCAGCGCAATCGACAGCGATGACTGCATGTCAGCGGAAACCATGTCTTTCGTTGGCGTATCGACTGGAACGAGTTCCAAAGCTTCGACCGTCGCAAGCTCAGGGTCGTTGACAAGTGCCTGAATCCGTTCCTGAGCGTTTTTGACCGCCGTGTACGCTCGAACAAGCTCAGCGCGACGTTCGGTAACGGCTGCCCGAACCCGAACGAGTTGGCTTTCGACGGCGTCAACCCGTTGCCGACCCTCGAGTTCTTTCAAAGTTTCTAGGGCACGGTCGTAGACGCGGCGACGCTGTATCAGCGCCGCCCGCTCTAGATGCAGTCCCCAGTATGCTCGCGTGACCTCTAGCAAATGCGATTGTAGCTGCCGGATGAATTCGTCTTGTGCGATCTCTGCGTCGATGGCCGCCAATACGGTCAGGCTCGTATTGTAGACGCGACCGGTACCGCGCAACAATGGTTGCGTGTAGCTAAGTGTTAGCCGTGCCGTTCCTTGATTGTTCGGGAGAAAGAACACCGAGTTGTTGTTCTGGTGGCCAAATTGCTGGGCTGCCTCGACGAAACCTCCAACGGTGTTCTTGCGGCGCACTCCAGCCGCGTAGGTCCAATCATGATCTCGAAATCGAGGAGGCCCACCGGTGGTAAGCGTATTGCCCACGGGTTCACTGATATCGTTCCAACGAGTCTCCATGAACGCCTCCCAGTCGAAGGCCGCATCCGCTTCAGTGATAGCCGTTTGTCGAATTAGCGGAAGGTCGCTGAATACCTTGATCTGCGCCGAATTCTGCAGGGCGCTGATGATCAAGGATTCAAGATTCGCTGGAATCGGATTCGACGTCCGACGCATTTGGTTGGTGACGGCGCCTGTCCACCATGGCTCAAATGCGCCAGGAACTGGTGGCAGTGCCTCGGTAAGCTCCGCGAAGTCCTCGGCGTCCGCGGCCGCCGGGATCATAGCCTCGTAGGGAGCAATCGCGGCCTGTCGACTGTCAAAACCTTGTGCATGAGTAATCGATGTTGCCGCCGTGACGACACAGGCCGTCAGAAGCAACGCTGTCAATCCGGTTGTTAGGCACCGTCGATCCATCAGTAAGCTTTCGCAATAACGATTCCGAATATGTGGAGCAAGCGCAGCAGGCCCCTCATGAACAAGGAGGCCGTGAAAGACCTACAGCTCCTGTTTATCGGCGTGACGGCGTCAACATATGAGCATGTCTGCCGCTCGTTCGGCGTGTTTTTGTGCATGCACCCGCTACAACCCGTAAACTCGCAACACGTCGGGCGAGTTTTGCCGATAAAGGAGAGTTGACAAGGTTGGCAAGAAGAACATCGTTGTCGACGCATCTTGTGAGCACGCGTCCTCGATGTTTGACCGTTTGATTGCGGTTTGAAGAGAAGTCGCATATTGGGCTGCGATCTGTTTGTGGACTTGCCGACGACGGTCAAGTACATGACTTCGCGTTCTCGCTCAGTCAATCCCCCAATTGATTCCTTCAATTGCGACTGTTCGCGATGAGTTTCGGAATCCCGCTCAATCGCGGATTTCGCGAGCAAAAGCAACGCTGGCGGTCAATCGGATTCTCCAAAAATCGTCCGCATCGCCTAACCGCCTGTGAAACTAGCCCATCCACTTCAGGCATCTGGGCAGTCGAAACGAGGCATCCCCGCATTGATAAGCCAAGTTTGCTGAGCTAAACGAATCCGTAGCGTACCGTGTTTAATTTGGGCATCGTCTTTGAGACTGTGACCGCAAACGGACTCGATTCGAATTGAATCTAATTGCAATTTGCATGGCCGATTCTACTATGGCGCACCAACCCCGATAACACGCCAAACGTCACACTATTTCCCGGTAGATCGGACAAGAGCGTCGTTCAAAGAGTCAATTGAAAACGGGCTTTGTACGAATGAATCTGCCTGGATCAAGGAACCATATTGTTGTCTGACTTCACTGAATGGACAAACCGAGGTATACAACACCCTTATCCGCGGGCTAATCTGTCGAAGTCTGCGTGCCAATGTTGGTCCATCACAACTTGGCAGGCCAAGTCGTGTAATCAGTATCGAAAGAGCGTTGGTTCGTGCAAGCTCCATGGCGGCCGATTCGGTCTTGGATTCTAAGACTTTATAGCCGAGTTCGCCGAGAAATATTGTTGCTAAGTGACGCTGTGCGACATCGGGATCGACAATTAGCGCTGTTTGCTTCGACGGTTCTTCCTGACGACGAGTACTGAAGACATTCGCGGGTGCAACTGGCGATTTCTTGGTGGACGCCGTGACCGGAATGATTTCAAACGGCTGAGTGTCTGTCATGTTAGCTTTCCAAAATGTGAACGCTTATTGATACGAAGCGTTTGTGGAAGACGTGAGTAATTCGTACGTATGAGACTTCCATCCGAATTCAAGCGGATTAGTATTGGCCGCATGCATCGTGTTGAGCACGAAGTCAGGCTGTGATCGCATGACACTCTGCACGGTGAGCCGTTCGCTGAAGAACAGTGAATGGTGTACGGCCGGGTGGAAGTAACGCCGCAGGTTGAATCCCGAGTCTTCCAACTGGTTGTACGCGGGTGGTGTCTGATCGACTTCCATGCGATGTGGCTGTTTGTAAATGATCGTGCCGGGGAAGTTGGCCACCCAGTTACCCGCGGCATCGGCAACGACGGTACGTTCGCCGACTTGGTTGCCATCCTCGTTGTAGATCTTGAATCGCAGGGTTGTCCCAGGCTCTGTGATGCCGGAGTAAAGCGTGTCAATCGGGAATGCCGGTAATGTGCGATCGATGATTTCGCGTCGCGGAATTCTTTCTTGATTGGCGAAGTTGTTGAACGAGTCGAACGCGAACACACTGATCTCGGTTAGGGTCGGATCATCTTCTCCTCCGGTGTCGCCAGGTTCGCTTGGGTTGGTCGTTTCGGCGTCTGAACCACTATCCGAATCGTCCGTTACCGGCGGCTGAACAGGTGTTCCACCGTCATCCACCGGGAGTCCTTCGGTTGTGGCCTGGTTTTCTACGATCAGTTCACCGTTATTCAGTTGCGTGAAGTCAGGGTCCAGGGTTACAACGACGGCGACCGTGATCGATTGCCCTGGTTCCAGTTGACCGCTACTGCCGTCAAACATGTTTTGCGTGGTGTCGGCAACAAAACCCGGGTTCAGATTCGGGTCGATCGTGGCCGTACTCGCAATAATGGCTGGGGCGACCGCAACGTTGCCGTAATGAGGCGCGAACTCGGTGGCAAAGTCATCGAACAAGCCAATATCAATCACGTCGAGCGAGCCAGTATTCTCAATCACAAAGTGAATCGTAAGATCGAACATTGCTCCGTTTTGCTCGACGTCAACAACTTGCTTCGCCAACCCGATCGAGGGAACATCAAATGCCGTGGGGTCATCTGGATCATTGTCCGGATCGTCCGAACTATTGGTTGGGTCAGCCGGATCGTCTGAATTATCGTCAACCGTCTCGCCTGTCGCTGGGTCGTCACCAGATGTGCTGGCTTGATTTTCGAGATTGTCATTTCCATCGCCACTGACCGAATCGAAAATCGCTGTGACGTTGTTGGGATCGACCTCGAACACAATTTCGATCGTGATCGTTTCGTTCACGTCCAGCAAGCTTGGTGAACCGTCAAAGAGATTTGTTACCGTGTCGCCGTCATAGCCAGGGTTGATCCCTGGATCGTCGGTCGCGGTAGACGCCGTAATCACAGGAGCAGATACGATGCCGACGAATGCCCCGCCGTAGTGCGCCGTCATGTCCTCGATCAGCGTCAGATTCTCCAGCGGAGTCGCGCCGTCGTTGCTGATCGTGAATTGGAAGGTCACATCAAAGTTGCCTTGGATGCCACTGGCGGCAACAACCGTGTTGGTGATCTCCTTTTCGAGTGAAATGTTGGGAATACGGATTTCGTTGGGATCGTCGGGATCGCTGTCGCTGTTCGGATCGTCGTCCGTCGCATCGGTTGGATCATCCGAGTCGTCGGTGACCACGGTGCCAGAATCGTCTCCCGTCCCTTCGGTCGTGGCCTGATTGACAAGGTTGCCGTTGGTGTAGATCGCCCCCACCGCATCCGGATCGACCTCAATTATCACTCGGATCGTGACCGACTGACCGACTTCCAACAGGTTCGTATTCGCTCCGCTGTTGTCAAAGATTTCGGCGTCGCTGGTTCCGCCGTCATAGGCGGCGTTGATTTCCGGGTTGTCGGTTGCCGTTGACGCTACGATCGTCGCTGGACTACCAGCTTGTGGCACGATTTGCACGAAGGCCGCACCGTACTGAGTCGCTAAGTCTTCCATCAAGGACAGCGAGTTGAGTGACTCGTTGCCATTGTTGGTAATCGTAAAGTCGTAAGTGATGTCGAAGTTGCCGACGGCTCCGTTGCTGGCCGCGACCGGTGAGCCGACTCCGGTCTTCTCCAACGTGATGTTCGGAATGAACAGGCCAGTCGGATCGTCTGGATCGTTGTCTCCATCATCGTCGTTGTTTGAAGGATCAGTCGGGCTATCGGAGTTGTCATCAACTGGATTACCTGGGTCTTGCGGATCGTTGCCAGACGTACTGGCTTGATTTTCCAGGTCGCCATTGCCATCGCCACTGACCGAATCGTAGATCGCAGTCGCATTGTCTGGATCGACTTCGACGACGACTTGAACCGTGATCGTCTGGTTGCGATCGAGCAAGCTCGGCGACCCATCGAACATGTTCGGATTCGCTGCGGTGCCGTCGTATGCTCCGTTGATGCCCGGATCATCGGTCGCTGTGGAGGCGGTGATCGACGGAGGAGTCACGATCGCTACAAAAGCTCCGCCGAACTGAGTCGCGAAGTCCTCAAGCAGCGTGATGTTTTCTAGCGGAGTCGTACCATCGTTCTCGATGACGAACTCGTATGTCACGTCGTAGTTGTCTTGTGTGCCACTGCTGGCGACGACCGGAGTACCGACAACTTGCTTGGTGATCGAGATATTCGGAATCCGAATTTGGTTCGGGTCGTCGGGATCGTTGTCACCGTTGGGATCGTTGTTGGTCGGATCAGTGCCGTCGTCCGAATCGTCATCGACCGTCGTGCCCGATTGGTCGCCAGTGCCTTCGACCGTCGCTTGATTCAGCAAACCGCCGCTGATGATATTCGCGGTTGGGTTATCAGGATCAATCTCGATCACGATGCGAATTGTAACCGCTTGACCAACTTCCAGCAGATTCGTGTTCGCTCCGCTGTTATCAAAGATTTGCGAATCGCTGCTACCGCCGTCGTAAGCAGCGTTGATTTCCGGATCATCGGTCGCCGTCGAAGCCACAATCGTGGCCGGGGCTCCCGCTTGCGGCACGATCTGCACGAACGCTCCACCGTATTGCGTGGAGAGGTCCTCCAGCAGAGAGAGCGAATTCAACGCCTCGTTGCCATTGTTGGTGATCGTCAAATGGTAAGTGATATCAAAGTGTCCGACCGTTCCGCTGCTGGCCGCGACTGGCGAACCGACGAGTGCTTTTTCCAGCGTGATGTTGGGGAACAAGATCGCGGTGGGATCATCAGGATCGTTGTCGCCATCATCGTCGGTGTTGGTCCCGTCCGTTGGGTCGTCCGAGTTGTCGTCGACCGGGTTGCCCGGGTCTTGCGGATCGTTCCCCGATGTGGACGCTTGGTTTTCGAGATCATTGTTGCCGTCGCCGCTGACGGAATCGTAAATCGCGGTGGCGTTGTCTGGATCGACTTCGACGACAACCTGCACCGTGATGGTTTGGTTGACGTCGAGCAGACTTGGTGAACCGTCGAAGATGTTCGAGTTCGCAGCCGTTCCATCGTAGCCGCCGTTCAAGCCTGGATCGTCGGTTGCCGTCGATGCGGTGATCGAAGGCGCGGTCACGACGCCGACGAACGCTCCGCCAAACTGCGTGGCAAAGTCTTCCAGCAAGGTGATGTTTTCCAGTGGCGTGGTTCCGTCGTTCTCAATCACGAACTCGAAAGTGACATCGTAATTATCTTGCGTTCCGCTGCTCGCGGGAACGGGAGAGCCAACGACTTGCTTTTCGATGCTGATGAGTGGGAAGCGAACCAAGTTCGGATCGTCTGGGTCGTTGTCACCGTTTGGATCGTCATCGGTTGGGTCGGTTGGATCGTCCGAATCGTCATCGACGACAACTCCCGATTGATCACCGGTGCCTTCGGTGGTCGCTTGGTTTTCGAGTGCTCCGTTGACGTAGATGGCACCTGCGGCGTCCGGATCGACTTCGACGATGATGCGAATCGTGACAGACTGGCCGATATCCAGCAGGTTCGTATTGGCACCGCTGTTGTCGAAGATTTCCGCGTCACTCGCGCCGCCATCGTAGGCCGCGTTGATCTCGGGATCGTCGGTCGCAGTTGAAGCCACGATCGTAGCCGGTGCACCCGCTTGCGGAACGATCGCGATGAATGCTCCGCCATACTGTGTGTTCAAGTCTTCCAACAGCGACAGCGAATTCAGTGCTTCGTTACCGTTGTTGGTGATGGTGAGGTCAAAGGTGACGTCAAGATTACCTGCGGTGCCACTGGTCGCTGCGACTGGCGAACCGACGAGTGCTTTTTCCAGCGTGATGTTGGGGAACAAGATCGCGGTGGGATCATCAGGATCGTTGTCGCCATCATCGTCGGTGTTGGTCCCGTCCGTTGGGTCGTCCGAGTTGTCGTCGACCGGGTTGCCCGGGTCTTGCGGATCGTTCCCCGATGTGGACGCTTGGTTTTCGAGATCATTGTTGCCGTCGCCGCTGACGGAATCGTAAATCGCGGTGGCGTTGTCTGGATCGACTTCGACGACAACCTGCACCGTGATGGTTTGGTTGACGTCTAGCAGACTTGGCGAACCGTCGAAGATGTTCGAGTTCGCAGCCGTTCCATCGTAGCCGCCGTTCAAGCCTGGATCGTCGGTTGCCGTCGATGCGGTGATCGAAGGCGCGGTCACGATGCCGGCGAACGCTCCGCCAAACTGCGTGGCAAAGTCTTCCAGCAAGGTGATGTTCTCCAGCGGCGTGGTTCCGTCGTTTTCAATTACGAACTCGTAAGTGACATCGTAATTGTCTTGCGTTCCGCTGCTCGCGGGAACGGGAGAGCCGACGATTTGCTTTTCGATGCTGATGAGTGGGAAGCGAACCAAGTTCGGATCGTCTGGGTCGTTGTCACCGTTTGGATCGTCATCGGTTGGGTCGGTTGGATCGTCCGAATCGTCATCGACGACAACTCCCGATTGATCACCGGTGCCTTCGGTGGTCGCTTGGTTTTCGAGTGCTCCGTTGACGTAGATGGCACCTGCGGCGTCCGGATCGACTTCGACGATGATGCGAATCGTGACAGACTGGCCGATATCCAGCAGGTTCGTATTGGCACCGCTGTTGTCGAAGATTTCCGCGTCACTCGCGCCGCCATCGTAGGCCGCGTTGATCTCGGGATCGTCGGTCGCAGTTGAAGCCACGATCGTAGCCGGTGCACCCGCTTGCGGAACGATCGCGATGAATGCTCCGCCATACTGTGTGTTCAAGTCTTCCAACAGCGACAGCGAATTCAGTGCTTCGTTACCGTTGTTGGTGATGGTGAGGTCAAAGGTGACGTCAAGATTACCTGCGGTGCCACTGGTCGCTGCGACTGGCGAACCGACGAGTGCTTTTTCCAGCGTGATGTTGGGGAACAAGATCGCGGTGGGATCATCAGGATCGTTGTCGCCATCATCGTCGGTGTTGGTCCCGTCCGTTGGGTCGTCCGAGTTGTCGTCGACCGGGTTGCCCGGGTCTTGCGGATCGTTCCCCGATGTGGACGCTTGGTTTTCGAGATCATTGTTGCCGTCGCCGCTGACGGAATCGTAAATCGCGGTGGCGTTGTCTGGATCGACTTCGACGACAACCTGCACCGTGATGGTTTGGTTGACGTCTAGCAGACTTGGCGAACCGTCGAAGATGTTCGAGTTCGCAGCCGTTCCATCGTAGCCGCCGTTCAAGCCTGGATCGTCGGTTGCCGTCGATGCGGTGATCGAAGGCGCGGTCACGATGCCGGCGAACGCTCCGCCAAACTGCGTGGCAAAGTCTTCCAGCAAGGTGATGTTCTCCAGCGGCGTTGAGCCGTCGTTTTCAATTACGAACTCGTAAGTGACATCGTAATTGTCTTGCGTTCCGCTGCTCGCGGGAACGGGAGAGCCGACGATTTGCTTTTCGATGCTGATAACTGGGAAGCGAACTTCATTTGGATCATCGGGATCGTTGTCGCCATCGTTGTCGCTGTCGGTCACGTCCGTTGGATCATCCGAGTCGTCATCGACGGTGACTCCCGATTCGTCGCCCGTTCCTTCAACCGTCGCTTGGTTTTCCAAGGATTCGTTGACATAGATGGCACCTGCGGCGTCCGGATCGACTTCGACGATGATGCGAATCGTGACAGACTGGCCGATATCCAGCAGGTTGATGTTGGCACCGCTGTTGTCGAAGATTTCCGCGTCGCTGGCGCCGCCATCGTAGGCCGCATTGATTTCTGGATCGTCGGTCGCAGTTGAAGCCACGATCGAAGCCGGCGCACCTGCTTGAGGAACAATCGCAATAAACGCGCCGCCGTACTGCGTTGCCAGGTCTTCCATCAACGAGAGAGAATTCAGCCCCTCGTTTCCGGTGTTGGTGATCGTCAGATCGAACGTGATGTCGAAGTTACCTGCGGTTCCGCTGCTGGCGGCCACGGGTGAACCAATCAGAGCTTTCTCGAGCGAAATCGTTGGCAACAATAGAGCTGTCGGATCGTCCGGATCGTTGTCGCTGTCGTCGTCGTTGTCTGTGGCATCGGTGGGATCGTCCGAGTTGTCATCGACCGGATTACCTGGGTCCTGCGGATCGTTCGCAGTCGTCGAAGCTTGATTTTCGAGATCGTTGTTGCCATCGCCGGAAATGGCGTCGTAGTTTGCGGTCGCGGAATCGGGATCGACTTCAACCACGACCAGCACCGTGATGGTTTGGTTGACGTCGAGCAGACTTGGCGAACCATCGAAGATATTCGAGTTCGCTACGGTGCCGTTGTAGGCTCCATTCAAACCTGGATCGTCGGTCGCTGTTGAGGCGGTGATCGAAGGCGCGGTCACAATGCCGACGAACGCTCCGCCAAACTGCGTTGCGAAATCTTCCAACAGTGCAAGGTTTTCAAGCGGCGTGGTACCATCGTTCGAAATAACGAATTCATACGTCACGTCGTAGTTGCCGGTCGCGCCGCTGGTGGCCGGAATCGGAGTGCCAACGACTTGCTTCTCCAGGCTAATTACCGGGAAGCGAAGTTCATTCGGGTCGTCGGGGTTGTTGTCCGCATCGGGATCACCGTCGGTTGGATCATTCGGATCGTCCGACTCGTCATCCACTGTCAATCCGGAATCTTCGCCAGTACCTTGGGTCGTCGCTTGGTTCACCAAGTTGTTGTTTGTGTAAATCGCTCCCGGGTCATCGGGATCGATCTCGACAATGATGCGAATCGTGACCGACTCGCCAGTCTCCAACAGGTTCGTGTTGGCTCCACTGTTGTCGAAGATTTGTGCATCACTGATACCGCCGTCGTAGGCCGCATTAATTTCCGGATCGTCGGTCGCCGTCGAAGCAACGATCGTCGCGGGTGCTCCCGCTTGAGGCACGATCGCCACGAATGCGCCGCCGTATTGCGTGTTCAAGTCCTCCAGCAGCGATAGCGTGTTGAGGCCGTCGTTACCCGTGTTGGTAATTTGCAGGTCGAACGTGATGTCAAAGTTACCAGCCGTGCCACTGCTGGCAGGTACGGAATTGATCGTTGTTTTCGTCAGCGTGATGTCGGGTAGTAGCAACGGAGTCGGATCATCGGGATCGTTGTCGTTATCGTCGTCGTTGTTGGTCGCGTCGTTGACGTCGTCCGAATTGTCATCGACGGTCGTACCAGTCTCGGTATCGTCGCCGGTCGTAGAGGCTTGGTTTTCGAGGTCACCATTTCCGTCGCCGGTGATGTTGTCGTAAATCGCTGTTGCATTGTCCGGATCGACCTCGACGATGATCTGCACCGTGACCGTTTCGTTCACATCCAGCAGGCTCGTCGAGCTATCGAAAATGTTCGAGTTGGCGGCCGTGCCGTCGTAAGCAGCGTTGATGCCGGGATCATCGGTGGCGGTTGAACCGGTGATCACGGCAGGTGCACCTGCTTGCGGCACAATGCGGACGAAGGCACCCCCGAAGTGCGTTGCCAGGTCTTCGACTAACGTCAAATTCTCGAGCATCGTCGAACCGTCGTTTTCGATCACGAACTGGTACGTGACATCGAAGTTACCGGCCGTTCCGCTGCTGGCAACGACCGGTGAACCGACGACTTCTTTCGTTAGCGAGATGATTGGGAAGCGAACTTGATTGGGGTCGTCTGGATTGTTGTCCGCGTTCGGATCGACATCGGTGGGATCGTTGGGATCGTCTGAATCATCTTCAGCGACTTCTCCAGTGTCTTCGCCCGTGCCATCGACTTCAGCTTGGTTAACGAGATCACCTTCCGCGTCTAGGATCGCGGTCGCTGCGTCGGGATCGACTTCAATCACGATCCGAACTGTGACGGATTCGCCCAGCGCCAGGTTGTTGGTGTTCGCTCCGCTGTTGTCGAAGATTTCCGCGTCCGAGGTACCCCCGTCGTATAGAGCGTTAATCTCAGGATCATCGGTCGCCGTTGAAGCAACGATCGTCGGAGAGCCAACGATTTGCACAAAGGCGCCACCGTACTGGGTCGCCAAGTCTTCAATTAGCGACATCTGCGTTAGCGGATCGTTGCCCGTACTGGTGATTTCCAAGTCGTAGGTGACTTCCCAATTGCCAGGAACGCCGCTCGTCGCAGGAACAGGGGAACCGACCAGCGTTTTGGTCAGTTCAACTTGCGGATACGTTATGACCGCAGTCTCATTCACCGTGCCGTTGTAGTCGTCTTCGCCTGCGCTACCAGTGTCTCCATCACGCTCGGGACCCGTTCCATCCGTATTGCCGTCAGGCAACGAAGTCCAAGTCGTGTTGGCTGTATTGTTCAGGTTCGCGCCAATCTGATTTGGGTCGTTCGTGACGGTCGCGTCGTACGTGATGGTGATCGTATTGCCGAGCGTGAGCTGATCGAGTTCCAAGTCGATTGCATTGCCCGCCGAGTTGTTGTTGACGATCGATGCTCCAACGACGTTGATCGTCGCCAGATTGAGCGTCATGAGCCCGGGAACATTGTCGGTCACGACAATGTTCTGCGCATCGGCGTCACTGTCGGCAGTGTGCGTGATCGTGAGTGTGTAGGTCACCGTCTGACCCAAATGCGGCGTATCATCACTGATTGTCTTTTGAATATCGAGTTCCGGCTCGATAACTTCGATGTCTTCTGCGTCGGCAGGTGCAGTATTGAAAGGATTCCCGCCGCCATCTTCCCAGTTAAAGACAACGCTATTGTCAAGAATCGTGCCTGCTGCGGCACCGTTGCTAGTGTTTGCCGCCGAGTTGGTAACGCGAACTGTATAGATCAGCTCGAGTGTTTCGACAGCGACATTATCGGTGTTGCTGTTAGTGAGCGTACCGAAGTCGAACGTTAGCTGCTGAGCGGTTGTGAAGCCGTCGCCGGTCACCGTGGGGTTGAAAAGAGCCGTCGTGCCAAAAGCTCCAATGGTTGACGTAATGTCGCCAGTGGCTACTCCGCCAGAAAAGCCCGTTACGCTATCGAGACTAATGAATTCAAGGCCCAAGTCGAGGTTGTCAACGAACTCGGCGGCCGGAATTGTCGCTTCAGGTACGGTCAACGTGACACGGTACTGGGCGGTCTCACCGATGACAACTTCTGTGTCGTCGTTGTTCGGATTGTTGATGCTCGTCGAGATCAATTCTTTCGCGATCGTCGGATTCGCAACTGCCGTCACGGTCGCCGAAGAGGACTCTTCGTAGTCGTCGAGTGCTCCACCTTCGCCGTCGGTTCCGTCCCGTTCGTTAGGATCGTTGCCATCGAGACTCGACCAATCCGCAGTAGCTGTATTGGTCAATTGCTGCCCAGGAGTCACCGCGCCGCTGACGATGCCCGTGATGGTGATCGTCACCGTCTCGCCAATGAGCAGGTCAAAGGAGCTGCCGGGAATCGTTTCGAGTGTATTGCCCGTTTGTTGGAACAATGCGGAAATGTCGCCCAGAACCGAATGAGTTGCTGTGATGTCGGCGGGGAAACTCCATGAGATGTTGGCTGGCACGGGATCGCTAAAGGTGACATCGAAAGCATCCGTGTCGCTGTTTGCGTTGTGGCCGATGTTAATTGTGTAAGTGACCGAGTCGCCCGCATCAACGGTTGGCGAGCTGACGCCCTTGGTGACATCAAGATCAGGCTCGATGACTTCGACCTCAGCCGCACTGTCGGGGGCAGTCGCGGTGGGTGTACCGTTTTCGGTCCAACCAAACACGGCCGAGTTGTTAAGCATCGTGCCGACGCCTTCCCCTTGATTACCAACCTCGTTATCCACCAAGACGGTGTAACGAATGGTGATCGTTTCAGGCGTTGCGTCATTATTCGAGTTAGTCAGGTTGCCAAAAGAAAACGTCACATCTTGTCCGGCGACATTCGTTGGAATCGTAGCGGGATCGTTCAAATTGATCGCCCCGTTGTCCGTCGTGACACCGGCACTTGTTGTGATGCTGTCGAGGGATACAAACGAGATTCCGGAATCGAGCGTGTCGACGATTTCGGCGATGTTGGTTGTTCCTTCCGGAATCGTGACGACGACTTGGTACTGAATCGTTTCGCCAATGACCGCTTCGTCGTTTGCGTTGTTCGCGTTGACGATGCTCGTACCGATCAGCGACTTTGCAATCGTTGGTGAAAAGACTGTCACATCGGCCGAGTCGCTGTCCGAATAATCGTTGTGTCCGCCGCTGCCATCTCGCTCGCCATCGTCCGCACCTGCAGCTCCCGTGTTCGAGGAGCCGGTTGGGTTGCTCGTCGTGCCATTTGAACCCGGTAGTCCCGTGTATGTCACAGGAGCCGTATTCTGCAAGACTTCACCCGGCTGCACTGAAATCAGCAGCGTGGCGTCGTAAGTTACGGTGACGGAACCACCGACAGGAATGTCGTCGATTTGAATATCGACGGTGTTGCCAGCCGAATTGTCCGCCGAGCCAGTTGCTCCACCGGCCAAAACGACATTGACGCTGACCAAGTCAAGCGCCAGGTCAGCCGGCAACGTATCGGTCATGTTGACGTCGAACGCATTCGTTGAACCGGTGTTGCTGAAGGTTACTGTGTAAGTCACCACATCCCCCGCATCGCCGCTGGTTGGCGAGACGGTTTTATTGACATTGACAATAGCTGGTTCTTCGACGGTGACCGTTACGTTGTTGCTAGTGGCTTCAACCGTACCATCGACTGTGACGTCAAAGTTGTTAGTGCGTGTGTCTCCGTCACCCTGGCTGGAAGTATTCAGCACCAACGCATTAAACTCGACAACAATGAACTCGCTGTCGGCGTCGTTGTCGTTGTTGATGATTTGGCCGAACTTGAAACGCGGATCGGTTCCGCTCCCATAGCTATCCGGGTCGCTGCTGGTGGAGGACGTAGAACCGACGTTGTCGTCCGCCAACACAAACGTCGGCGTCACTGGTGCACTGCCAACGACATTCGCCCCCGCAGCCACAGCAAGGTTCAGAGCCCCAGCAACATCATTGGAAGTAATTCCGCTAGTCGAAACAAAGGCGACGGTTGCTGTTCCATCGTCGATAAATTGCAGATGATTCGGTAGGTTGTCGTCGAACTGCAGGTTGTCCATCGTTCCTTCGGGAATCTCGACGGCCAACTGATAACGCACGATTTCGCCAATGGCCACATCCGATCCTGACGTATGGGCTTCGCTGGTGCTGATCAGAGTTTTGGTGGGAACAAAGTTCAACGTTTCGACGGTCGCGTCGTCGGTCCATTGGGCACTACTACTGCCCGCCGTGTGATCATTACCACCTTCCACGGCGCCGTATTCGTCGATCAACCCAGTATTCGTGTAGATCGTGTCCGGTGTTACCGCCACCGCCAGCTCCAGGTCATAGGTGAGAACGATAATGTTCGATCCGTCACCAGCTGTCGTGGCGTCGTCGAAATTGTTGATCGCTCCGGTCAGTGCGCCTGGATCATTCAATTCGATACCGGTCGTAAACAGGTCCGCAGGTGCACCAGTAAATCCAATTGCATTTCCATCTCCATCACGCACCTCCAGGTTTAATCCGCTGCCAGGGACAATGTATTCGGCGGGAATCGAGTCCGTGATATTGACGTCAAAGCCATCTGCGCCACCTGTGTTTTCAATGACGATCGCGAACTTCACCAAATCGCCGGCGTCGGCATCTCGCAGATTGCTGTCAATGGGATTGGCGGCTAGATTCGTGCTATTGATTCCTCCGGCAAACGCCGGGCCTCCAATGCCAGGTGCTGCGAAGGCCACAGGTCCTACCGTGCTTGGATCAAATGTGGGCGATACCGCGGTTGTCGCGACGATGCCTTTGGTTAGGAACAAATCTGGCGATGCCACCTGGTTTTGCACGATGGCATCGCTGGAAACCGTGCCATTGTTAGTGGAATTGTAGGTGGCATTCGCCTGGTTCGTGAGGAACAGGTTGTCTGCCATCAAGACGTCTTGAGCAGTTACGGTAAACAGCAAATCAACAGTAGCTGGAGCACTTGGCTCCACATCGAAAGTACCAAAGTCGAATACCACCGAATTTGACGAACCGTCCGTCGTCATAGCGGGTGGATCGGTCGCCGGCACTACGGTATGCAAATCGTGTAGTGCCCCGTAGGTTGCAGTGCCGGCCGGAGGCGGCGTTGCGGTCGGCGAATTGCTGAGGACCGTGATTTCCGTTGCATCGAAAATCGGTAACGGCAAGAAGTCTGTCAACACCAGGTCTTCGTAATCAGCCGTCGCCATGGCGAACGTCAGTCGGTACGTAATAGTGTGGCCCGCAACGATGTCTTCTCCAGCCAAACCTGTGTCGCCGTCGATTGCGTAGATGGACTTAGAAATCGACGGACCTTGAATCTCGACTGAGGTACCACTGCCATCCGACTCCGTCTGACCGCTTGGCAGGGTGCCCGTGACCGTCACGTTGTTGGTCAAGATATCACCGGTGTCGACACTAGCATCGCCCGACGGTTGAAACGTCGGCTCGGTAAATTCCTCTAAGATCACCGTGCGAAATCGCACTTGTACTGTTGTCGGTTGGAAATCAATAGTCCCGTCACCGAATTCGTCGCCAGTCAAAACACCATCGGGCACTTCTGCGAACACGTCGAAATGCACGTCGGTCGTTCCGTCGCCAGGCGAGTTATGCGTGACCGTAAAATTCGCCGGATTGAAGTTGCCGCTTGTGTTCGTACCGGCCTCATCAATGGAGAAAGTTGGCGCGAACGAGGTGTCCCACGTCTGACCGTCAGAAAACGTGTCGTCGAGGACCACGTTGCTGAACTCGAAGAAATCCGAAACTTGGATGTTCAGAGTGTACTCAAGTGTATCCCCGGGTGTTGCTCCAGCGCCACCCAGATCGTTGACGATAGCGACACCTTTCTGAATCGAAATCGACTGTTGCTCAAGTAACTCATCCGTCAACGCGTCGTTGTCGCCGACCGTCCCCGTTTCGTAAGTACCCGTGACTTCAGCGTCGTTCGTCGCGTTGACGTCATCGCCGCTAAGCGGATCGAGCACCGGATTGAGGTTAGCATCAAGCTCATCGATGTAGACGGTATACGTGACGACGATATCGTTGTCAGCAGCCGAACCGGTTACGCTGCCAAACTCGATTAAGAAGTCATTGTTGGGAGGATTTTGTGGAGCGCCCGCCGTAGGTTCCTCGGTAATCGACAATCCGGAGGCTGCACCAGCGGCAGAGCTGTCCACAACCACGCTACCTGAAACGTAGACGAATGAATTGGGCAAAGCGTCGGTGATATCCAGCGCCGTAACGGTTTCTCCATCAGCGATATTGATCGTCAAGGTATAGTCGAACGGGAAATTGGGTCCGGTAGAGCGCTCATCCTCGGGCGCGGTTGTGTCCTTGATCAGATCGATCACTTGCGGCGTAATCGAATGGGTGTCGGCGGCTCCCGTAATGGCAGGATCAGTACCAGGATTGTCAAGGGGATCACAGCCGAGCGCAAAACCTCCTGTGGCGGTCATAGTTAGCGGGACGCCCACCACCGCACCGTCGGCTTTGTCAGTCGCTGCGTCAATCGTGATCGTGGCTGGAGTCTGAGCAGGCACGAAGCTGCCAAACGGCAGCTCAAAAACATACAGAGTCTCACCGGGGTTGCCGCCCGTGACCGGAAGTCCGGTCAGCGGGTGGTTTGCTGGGCTTCCGCCGCCATCGACCAAAGTTCCCGTGCCATCAAACATACCAGCGTTGATCATGTTGACCGCCGCGCCGAGGTATGTCGCGCCGTTGATGTCGATGCCGTCTGGAACCGAGAGATCAATAAACGGGGCGTATCCAACATCAGTCGGACTTCCCGATGTGTTGTCAAGAGTGATGTCAAATTGGAAGCTCTCGTTGATCATCTCCTCGGTAGGAGCGTTAACCGTTACGGTTGGCACAGGCGCGCCCGCCAGAACGCCGGCGAACGCAGTGACAGATTGGCTGTCGAACGCGACGCTCGTATCGATCAATCCCGTTTCGTATTCCAACTCCCAGTCGCCGCCATAGCTGTCATTTCCCGTTAGGTCCGAGCTCGCGGCAACGTCGGCTCCAGTCAGGTCGCTTAGGCTATCGACCAGAGCCCGTCCTTCGGCACTGCTTGCTAGGTCGCAGCCATAAAGTAAGAGATCAGCATCTTGAGCTAGCGATTGGCCCCATTCACTGAACACGGTCGAAAACTCATCAAGGTTATCGCCCGTGATCCACGTATCACCGAGCTGAACCGCGTTATCGTTACCGTGCGAGACGATATGAATCGCGTCCAACTCGTCGTAGCGGGCCAATGCCTCGGTGATTTGTTCCGCGCCGCTTCGAGACGAGTCGAGCAAGACTAATTCAAGCTGACGGTTGTCATCGGCGTTATCCAGTAGACCATCGACAAGTTGTTCGTAGCCGTTGACCGTCGTATCAATGAAGACGACTTCATGTCGCGTAGCTTGCTGCTGATCCGAGGATTGCTCCAGGGACTGCTCCATCGCTGGGCTGAGGTTGGCCAGTTCTTCATGTGGCCCGTCGATAGCAATTCCAGGTACAGCGTCAAAAAGAATTCGATCCTCTAGACGACGAAGAACGATGTCGGATGGACGTCGGGCGGGCTTTGGTGATCTTTTAAGCATTGAATTTACGTGTGGGGTTAAGCTTGGGGCGGAAGTTGTTAGGTAAGGCAAGCGTGATCAAGTGCGCGCAGTTTCCCTGTCGTTGAAAAAAAGTAACACGTGGAAGAAGACGAATGCGGTTAAAAGAACGCACCCAGTAGACGTTGCGTTATTTCACCGTGACGGTTGCGCAGACGGCGAACATTCTGAGGGTTGTGTGACTACGCGATGGTTTTAACCAAAGGCCTGGCCAAGATTGAAATTATTCGGGAGACAAGGGACTTGCTAGTTATGCAGACTGCGCCGTTATCGACGACGGCATCGAGTCACGATCACTTATTGGAGCATGGAGGAGCGGCAAATTACGATCTACCAAGACGTCGAGCAACACAGCGGCATGATCCATGTTCGTCACCTTGACATGCTCCCCGTGGTCTCTTTGCGTTTGGGTATGACATGGAACCCGATGGATAGCTAGCGACGCGAGTTGCTTTCGTACTTGTGTGGAATCGCATCAACGTGAGGTTTCTGTTGATGTTCGTCTCTGGCAATTTGACAGCTGGCTGCTGCAAATCTGCCAGGCGCAGCACGAGTCAGCAAGAATGGCTGTGGCCCGCTGTCGAAACAAACGCCGGACCCTGGAAGTGCGAACAACGATGTCCCACAGCTACGGTCGTCGAATTGAGCCGATTCGTATCCAATATGCTTGTTGCCACGATCCATACGTACGATAATCGTAGCTACACTTGACAAAGTTCACTGGAGGTGAACCACTCGCAGCAGATTTAGCCGAGGAAATTTCACAATGCCCCACATGTCGCCGAACCCCGATTCGCCGAAACCAGAGGGAACGGCTCACTATCAGGCAGAAGATGACATCGAGTTACCGCCGATTCTTGAAGGCCAATCCGAGGGCAGCAACCGCGCGGATAATCGGACTTCGTCAGCTCTCACGGCGAGTTCAAAGCGATTCAAAAAAGCAATCGGCGCGGCATTCGTGATGGGGGCAGTAGCCATCGGCGGCTTTTTTTTTGCGTCCCAAGGCGGTTCACTCGAAAAACAGCACGAGAATTGGCAGCATGTGGCCGCGGCTGCCAAGGCCTCTACTGACGATGCCCAACAGCTTATTCATTTAGACGCTTCGGGGGCGTCCGCCCAGAGTGCATCGCTTGAAGTCTCGTCGGCAGACATGAACCGCGCCGCTATGCAGCAAATCCGGATTGCTTTGATGCGAAACGATCTGGTTTCAGCCTCTGCAGCTTTGCAAGCGGCGCAGAACTTGCCAAGTCCGTCAGCGAATCCAGATGTACGGCTGCCGACAATCGACACGGAAATGGCAACGGCGATCAAAGAAGGTCGCAAAGAGCTGTATCAAATCGAGCTATTTGATTGCTGCCACGAAGACGGTGATATTGTCGAAGTGCTTGTGAACGGCAAGTCATTCGCAGCCGTGCCAATCATGCACCAAGGCACGATGGTATCGATTCCATTGGATCGGGGAAGCAACGTAATTACGGTGCGAGGTGTCAAGGATGGCGGTGGCGGAGTTACGGTTTCATTTCGGACAAGTCGGGGTGAATACTTTGCCCGTTACATGAGCGTGGGCGAAGAACATAGTATGGATGTGATTGTGCAATGACGTTGTTCAAATTCATGACGCTCTGGAACGATTATTGGTTCTTCCGCATCAACGTGATCCTGACGGCGGTTGGGATTGTGTACTTGTTTTCACGCTAACAAAGCCAACCTCGTGCCAAACCAAGAAAGAATCCCGTGGGACTGCGAACGGCGAAAATCCTGCAAGCGTTCTTCGTCGTCATGTTGGCATGGTACGTCTATTCTGTGCTGGGCGGATGGCACTGGCTGATCGGCTTCCTATTGCTGTTGGTGTCCCTCGCGAACGCAGCAACGATCTGGATGCTTCGAGAAAATCGTGAAACACTTGCCAAGCTCTGCCGCAAGCCATTCGTCAACAAATACGTTAGCGGTATCTGCTACCTAACGGGACAGCAGATGCCAATGGATGAGCGCCCCGGAGCCACAGTCGACGCACTTCTGCTTCGTTCAAATAGCGACTTCCAGATCGCTGGCCGTCGGGCGAAAGCGATAGTCCGCGGCCACGACGAAGTGATTGACCGAGCCCTTTCACGGGTCTTCGAAAACATTACTCTGCGCAAGTCACGTCGCCATAGCAAGTCGCTTGGACCTGTCGCTTCGTTTCTCTTGCTGGGAGACGAAGGAATCGGAAAGCGGTACTTGGCACGTGTCTTGTCCAAGCTGCTCTATCGCTCCGGTCGCGTCGAAATCTTCGAGTGCGACCGCATCACACCCGAATCGCTTGTTGGAATCAAAGGTCGTCCCGGCGATCTGTTGGAAATTGTCCGTCGAGAACCGTTTCAACTGCTCATTTTCGAGCGAATTGAACAAGCATCGGCGGAGGTGGCCGGAGTGCTTTCACGCCTACTTTCGACTGGGCAGTTAACACAGCCAGGCGGCGAATCGGCTGTTTCGTTTCAGCATACGACGATCGTCTTTACAACCAAGCCTTCCGATTCGATTGCGAATCTGGACGAAGCGGTGCTGGGGCGATCCGCGTGGCAACAAAGGGTGATCGAGTATCTACGCGATGAGCGTCAACTCGACAGCGGAATGCTCAGTTCAGTCGATGAAGTCCTGCTTTGCGATTCTCCTTCCGATGAAGTGAAAGCCGAAGTGATTTCGTTGCTTTTACAGAAGGAATGCCGGGCTCATGGCATCGAGCTTTCCCATGTTGATCCAATCATCCTCGGAGCGCAGGTTCTGCAACTCGATGATGCGACCGGCTTTGCCCACGCGCCAAGTCGAATCAAGAAGCTGTTGAGCAGACCGTTGGTGGCGGCCGCTGCCGATGAACACGACTCGTTGTCCCTCCGTGTAGCAACTGGCACGCCGCGAACCAAATTGACAAATGCGATTAGGTGATTTCATGGACCCACTCGACATCACGGACAAAGACCGCCTGCTTGATATGTTGGCTGCTCGACGACAAGGGAACGCTCGTCTGATCGACGAAGCGGAAATGGCGTCGACGATCAAGAAGCGAGTTCGCGGACAGGATCACATTGTCGATGACCTGTCTCGTTTTATTCGGCTTCAATGGGGAAAAGAACGTCGTGGAAAGCCGATTGCAAGCCTACTCTTCGTTGGACCTCCCGCCACCGGTAAAACGGAACTCGCGAAAGCTATGGCCGAGTATCTGTTCGAAGACGAGAAGCATATGCTGCGATTCGATTGCAGCGAGTTCTCTGGGGCGGAAGGCAAAACGCGTTTGATCGGGACGCCGGGTGGCTACGTTGATTCCGACAAAGGCGGACAACTAACTCGGCCAATGCTATCCAATCCGAAGCGGCTTGTACTATTTGATGAGATTGAAAAAGCTTACTCAGGAATCTTCGATCTGTTGCTTTCCATGATGGGCGAAGGTCGCCTTACTGAGCAGGGTTCCGGCAAGGTTGCCGACTTTACTCAGGCTCTTATCGTGCTCACCAGTAACGCGGAGCATGAATCAATAGGCAAGTTAACGGAACAGTTTGACGACCAGTTCGAGCTTGGCAACGCCGTCCGTTCTGTCTTGAAAGACGCCAAGACGTTTCGCCCCGAGATTATCAGTCGTTTCGATCAGGTTTACGTCTTCAAGCCGCTAGAAGGAATTGTCAATGCAGAGATCGCCGCGTTGAAAATCGCGAAAGCCGCTGAGGAATATGGCGTGGAGATCGAACACATTGATGCCGAAATCGTCTTCCAGATTATGGAATTGGGAGACGCGGCGAATGACACGCGCGAACTGACTCGGCTGGTGGATGCGAAGCTCGGTGAGTTGTTACTGTCAGCTCGCGAACAAGGACTTGAGCGAGTCCAGATCGGTCTCGGCGATGATGGCAAACCAAAATTGACTGCGACCGGTGAATCAGAGTAGCGGGACTTCGTCGATGGAACCAGAGCAGAACAAGTTTCGAGCCGATCCGCTGTTACTACGACGGTTGCGCATTGCCGAAAACCTTTCGGCTCAAGACATTCAGAAAATGAGCGGCCTCAGCAAAGACACGGTCCGAAAAATCCTACGTGGCGAACCCGTATTTCTCAGCACTCTCCATGACGTCGTGTCCACGGTGTTCAACATCAGTGATGTAAACGACGTACTTCACCCGGAAGAACTGGCAAAGCTAGGAAAACAAACTGAGGTATCTGAAGACGGGCGAGTCCTCGAGTGGAAAATCGCACAATATCTGAGCGGTTGGAAGGAAACATCGAACGGTTTGCAGTTTCAATTGACGAAGCTCGACCATCGGTTTCTTAAGGATCGCTTCGCCCGTGGGAAGTGCTACGAACTACGTCACATGACGACCGCTGAACGAGCTGAAGTCGAAACGCATTTGCGACGGCATATCGAAGTTTGTGACCTGATCGGGAACCATCCAAACATAGCGAAGAACGTGACTGCCGCTTACGTCAACGACCTGTGGTGGGTTCTCGACGTTTGGGAAGAGGGCGAGACGCTTACAGAACGGCTTAGGGCTGGTGCGATGGGTGAATACGAACTGAAGTTCATCATGACTGGGATAGCCAGCGGACTAGCGAGGCTCCATGAAGTGGACATCATTCGTCGCGAACTCAACCCCGATTCGATCATTCTTCGCAAGAGTAGCGACCGCCCCGTGTTGACGGACATGGAGCTTGCAAAAATCGCTGAATCAGGTGCAACCGTCTCACCGAAGGAATGGCCGGACGACCCATATCGAGCACTTGAAGTCACCGGCAACACGCCGATCGATATTCGCGCGGACCTTTACAGTTGGGGAAGAACCTTTGTTCATGCTGCGACCGGAAAGTTAGGCGAACGTGGTGCCGAGTCTCTGCCTAGCAAGGGCTTTATTCCTGAGCCCGTACGTGAAGTCGCCCTGCAGTCTGTTGAGCTGATACCAGACGCCCGTCCGAGCGACATGAAGGTCGTTCTCAAGGCACTTGAGGGCTGGATATGAGCCGAAAACTATTCGAGTTCTTCTTCGATCCAGCCGAGTTGGAGCCCTTCTATTCAGAGCTGACTGGAGCTCGGCGACCATTCACTCAGAACGTTTCCGGTCCGAAGAAAACAAGCAAGAGAAATCCGCCAAGCAATAGCGTGTGGCCAACCCAAACAAAAGAGCGGCCATCTGAAGGGTCGGAATCGGGCAGTTTGCCCATTGAACCGATATCTTCCGATACGGATGGGGACGCATTGGTCGCTAAATCTTCCATCGAAACATCCAGCAACCAGAAAGACGACATCGAATCGGCTAAGGAGACAGTCGCTCCACTCGCCAAACCGGCACAACCAACCTCTGAAACGGTCTCGAACGAAGACACTAGTGCAAGTGAAGAAACGAATGCGTCGACACGAACGCGGGTTCGTAATATGCTCAGCGTGCACGCGCTGGGGCAGTATGTGTTCTGTGCTCGATCGGCGATTCTCGCGGCCGAACGTGGAGACGAAAGGGACATTGACGAGCCGCCACCGCGACTGACGTTCCTGCCAAATTTCGACCTGGAAAGAATCGAAGAGCTGCTATCAAGGTCGCTGAAACAATTGTTACTGGCGGTAGTTCTGATCATTGGCCTGATGGTGTCCATGACCCTGTCGTCCCAAGATCAAAACCCAACTCAATTCAATCTTGCTGCGATAACATTCTTCTTCGCCTTGCTTTGGACGGCTCACCTCATCACGTCCATCATCCAACTAACGATCCGTCGTATCGCTGCACTGCGCGCGGAGGTCCGCGAGCCTGAACCGCCCTTTGATGGGACGCAACCCGTTAACTGGTGGTCGATGCTCAATGCGGGGTTCGAACCGATCAAATACCAGCGGCCCTTCCAGCATCCAGAGCTGCCGTTGGAGGGCTGTCCGTGGCGTGTTTTGCAGAAGGAAAGCTTGCGAATTCCGGTAATTCGAACCGGTGGCGATCGGCTCGGAAACGGCAAGGGGAAACTCTTCCCAAAGCATGAAGTTCGCCTTACGGCATACGCGTTGCTGCTGGAAGCGGATGGCCACCTCAAGGTTCCGTATGGACTGGTATTCCCGGTAGATTCACCACGCGGTTTAGCGTTCGCGATCACCGACAATCACCGCAGACAGGCCGCTCAACTTCTGACTGAATTTGAGCAGAAACTAAACGAGTCTCAGCAGCGAGACATTCATCCTGGCCTGCCAGATCATCGCAACCGATGCGCGAATTGTGATTACGGAAAGCCGATCGCAACTTCGCTCCGGGAGGTCGCATCGGCGCGAAAAGCGGGGGAGCAAATCGTGGTACTTCAAGGCCGATCCGATGAGGTCTTTCACTGCGATTGCGGCGATCGGTTCGGTTCTGCACCGCCCCACCGCGACTCAGTCCGCAAGGGACTTCGGGCGATACTGGAGTAAGATCGCGCCTGTTTCATTTCGATGGGCCGCGCCGAAACAGGCCGCAGATGGTGGCAATCTTGTCCACAACTATGGTCTCGACTCTATTGAGACGAGTACCTTTTTTCATCGCGAAGTGGAGCTCATCCCATGCCGCAAGCCAATCGTGCGACGTCGAAAACCGTTCGTCTGGATGAAACGCAAGCCCCTTGCCAATACAGTCGTCCAGCAGCTTGATGCTACGACGAGGCAAGCGTTCGGCGACAACTAAATTGGAAGGTTGCTCGTAGGAGTTGGCCATCTTCGACGCAAGATTCGGCATTCCAGCTCGTCCGCCCAATCCACCATATGGCACCTTGAGCGTAAGCAACTCGTAGGCGACCATCGACAGCGAGAACATATCCGACTGGAAGTCCTCGGCTGCATGACCGGCAAGTCTTTCGGGTGCCGCATACGGTTGGGTGACGCCATCGCCCGCAGCTTTCGTAGCGGTCTTTTCAATTGTCCAGGCTGATCCGAAATCGACGAGAACAAGCTGCGTTGTGCCACTGGTGAGAATGATGTTCGCGGGCGAGATGTCGCCATGAACAACGTTCGCTTTGCGATGATAGTGGGACACTCCATGCACCAGTCCGCGAGTGAGTCGAACGACCTCTGATACGCTCGGGCGTGGCGTCTTTTTCTGCCGAATTGCATCGAGATACTGACGTAGATTCGTACCACTCACCCACGCGGCGACGACGAACAAATCGTCGCCTTGCCGTGCAAAATCTACGATACCGGGGAAGTTACGATTGCCATTTGGGCCACTCATTCGGCGCAGCGTTTCGATCGATTGTTGTGTCGTTTCCGCCTTCAAAAGCTTGTACAGAATGCGGTAGTCACCGTGCGGTCCGGCGTGTGGATCGAAGACTCGAAACGCGCCGCGCCGACTGAGTTTTTCGAGTGCGAAATAGGTCCGGCCGCGCACACGGAAAGTCTCCAAGACCTTCTCGGTTTTGCCTCGAAAACGAATCGTTTTTCGTTCAGAATTCGACATGCTGCACTGGTGGTCGTTGGCGAATGACGGCTTTCTAGTGAGCCGCGACTCCGCACCAAGGTTGCGCCGCGTTTTTGGGGACTAATCGTTGTTACATACAAGAATAGTCGGAAATGCCCTCTAAGTACCCGTCAACTAGGTACTTAGCAGCGTTGAGACACTCGATTTTTCGTGGGGGAGCTTGTCGCATTTTTCGCCCCCAAGGTTGAGACACGCATTTTAGGCGTTTTCAGAACGCCAGTCGTGGACTTCCAGCGTCTCAGAATAGCCCCAGAGTCGTCTCCGTGGGGACATCGTCTCCGCAACAATTTCAAGCACTCAACTGACCTCAGTTCTGGGAGACGAAGCAGTGCTTACCTTCTTCGATTATTTGCGGCAACGAGCGTTCGAATCGGTGCTTTCGGGCGCACAGGACGCTCTCAACTTTCTGGAGAGGCAAAAGTCCTTCAACGAGTCGAAAAAGCATTTGCTGAAGCCGGCGGAATCTCCCTTCGACGAATCTCCGCAGGCGCCTCGCAAGAAGGTTGCCGACAAGATTGCGACTCCACCACCGAAAGGTGACGACAAGCCGATCGAACCGCCACGCGATCGCGGACGACCCGTGAACGAAGCGAGGCAAAATCAATGAGACCTCACGAAGAACAGATTCTTCGCGCTTTGGCCAATGATGTCCGCGTTCTGTCGCTGCTCCAGGTGGCTCGAACATGGTGGACGAATACTCGGTGGGGGCGAAGTCGGGCCAAGGCAGCGATGACGGAATTAGAGGTCAGTGGCTGGCTACAGATTCACCGCTCACTCGCTCGGCCAGTAACTGAACTGCACCAACCGTTGATGAGCTGGTCGCTGGGGGACGACAAGCCCGACTTCTGGCGACTTTCACGCGCGCTTCATAAGCGAGCGATGCAAGACGCTTCGATGACCTCGTTTGTCTTCGCCAGTCCGCGAAGCATCGTGTTGTTTGGACAAGGCCGAGCCCCGTCAGTCAAGCTGACACAGATGACACATGACCTGCAAGTTTCGGAAGTCTATCTCAAGTATCGCACGGAAGGGCTGTCGAGCCGCCACTGGATTAGCGAAGACCGCCTGCCTCGCGACTGGCCTCTTCGCGAACGACCGGATGCCACATTGGCGGACGACGAAGGCCGTGTTTATCGCGCGGTTGAGTACGGAGGCAACTATCCGCCAAATCGATTGGCTGAGCTGCACGAAGGCCTGTCTTCAATCGAGCTGAACTACGAAATCTGGTAACGGTGACGGACATGGAAAAGCACGAACGATACCTGACGAAACGTGACAAGCAGATACTCGACTTCATCACGCGATACCGCATCGGCACCAACGCGTTACTGCGTGACGCTTGCTTTGAAGCCGACATCGGTTTGAAGAATGTCGACCGAGTGTTGCTGAGACTGGAACGTCGCAAGCTATTGCGTCGGACAAAGCTCGACGCTGGGCAGTCTTACTACACGATGACCAGACGTGGGCTGGCATTGAAGGACGAGAACGCAAAGACGCCACCGCCGCTAACCGAACAGACGTTGCCAGTCGTATTGGCAACTGCCAGCTATTGCGTTTCGAACGGCCTTCACCGATTCACTCGGGACGAATTCGTTGAGCGATACCCAGACTTCACTCGACCCGGCATTTGTAGCTCGAACTACGCCCTCCGCAAAACAGAAGACGGCTTCACGTTGGAAATGCTGGTTACTGACCGCGGCGGAGCAGCACATCGCATTCGCTCACGCGTGCGGCGCTTTGTCTGGCAACGAAAAGACATGGCGCAATTCGCTTCGTTGATGCGTGACGGAAAGTTTCGCATCACGGTGCTGACAGCAACACCGGAACAACGCTGGAAAATCTTGCGTCGCATCGGCGATTCATTCAGACCGATTGAGGTGGCGGCCGTCGTCGTCCCGGAACTTGCAGACCTCCTGATGTTGAGGAAGAAATGATGTTTACTCTTTTCCCGGAAAAAGCTGACGAATTGCTCGACGTGGCAGCGTTGCCACGCACCGACAAGACAGAGCTCAACTATCGAACGCGTCCTTTGACAGGCGGCCAGGAGCTGAGGCTCACGCTAATCGTGATTTGTGGCGTCTTGCCCGTCATGCTGATGCTCTCGTCTGCAACACACATTATTTGCACGGCACTGCCGTTTTTGTGCGATGCTTACATCTCCCTTTGCATGACCTATGGCCTCTGTCTGTGCGTACGCAGGCTGACCGGTGCATTGCAACGATTCGAACTTCTGGTGGGCTACGGTCTGTTGGCTGCCGGATTGGGAGGGCTCGCTTGGGAACTTGCGAGCCAACTTCAGCAATGGACGTTTGAGATCGCGGTCACAGCAGCCTGGGTTACGAGTATTTTGATTGCCAAGCAGGCTGCTGCTTGGATACTCGTCGGGCCAGCCGTTGATCATGAGACGATGAAACGCTGGCAAGTGAACCTGCCCGGCTTCATTCCACGCGGACTGTCACTCGACTGCCCTGAACTTCTCACCTACATGTTGGGACTGGTGCTGGTCTTACTGTCCTGGGGATTGTCGCTGGTGGTGCTTGCCTGGTCGCAGGCGGGGATGTTGTTTTGGCCGATTGCATACGCCGTCAGCGTACACGTCGTCTGGCTCGTTTGGCACGCGGTTGTGTCTGTCGTACTTCCTTGGCCCGATCCTGCCGAAAGTTGGAAAGCCACGCTTCGAGCGATCCGGACGTTCGTCACCTACAACGTCTACAACTCGCCGGCTGCCGGGCTTTTTCGATTCCCAACCAAATGGCTGCGACTAACGTGGAACCGGTGGGCGCTGCTGGCGTTAACCCTTGGGTCGATCGGTTTCGGCTTCGGCGTCCATTGCCCGAACCCAATTGCGGTTTGGCAACAAGGTGGTTCTTTCTCAGTTCAGTTGACCGCGAACGTGTTGCTCATCTGTGCCGCCGGTCCGCTAGTACTTTCCTGTACGTTGTGGCTCGTCGCTGGCACCTTGTTTTCCCGGTTCGAGAAAGAGCTTTCACAACATCGCGCGAGCGACACGACGGAGTGGGACAATTACGTCGATCGCATGATCAATTCCAATGATGAACTGGAGCGAGAGCACCTTCTTATTGGGGCGAGTGAGACAACCGACTATCCGGTCCTCGTCCACAGGAAGATTCACGATCAACACGGCCATATTCTTGGTGACAGTGGATCGAGCAAGACAGCCCTCGCGATGGCACCGCAGGCTACGCAGATGATTGCTCGCGCGGACTCGACGGTCGTGATTGTCGATCTCAAGGGAGACAAAGCGCTGTTCGAGAGTTGCCGTCGCGAGGCTGAGCGAACTGGCAAAATGCGGTTTCGCTGGATTTCGAACGAAGTCGGAAAGTCAACCTTTTCGTTTAACCCTTTCATGCAGTCGCACAACGCGATGTTGTCGGTCGAGCAACTGACGCAGGAGCTGCTCCAGGGGATGTCACTCGACTACGGAATCAAGTACGGAGCGGGATACTTCACGGCGATGAATGAGATCGTCCTGAACAACGTCCTGAAGGAAACGGGTGCTCGATCGTTCGCCGAACTGAGCGCGCATCTGTCTGACCGAAAATGGTACTCAAAGATCGGCTACGAGGAAGACTGGAAACAAGCCCGTCACTTGAGCGCACTTGTTAAGCGTCTTGGTGGAAGTGAGATGCTGAATGTCGTTCCGGACATGGAGCAATACGGCAGTGATGTTCACGAGAACGCGATTGACATGGCAAATCTCTATGAAGAACCTCAAGTCATTTACCTTTGGCTTCGTTCGGCTGTCGAACCAACCAATGCACCGGCAATCGCGAGAATGTTTCTGTGGGCCATGTTCACGGCAGCCAGTCATCAGCCTCAAGACCAAAACCGCGTTTACTTCTTCATCGACGAAATGCAGCAGATCATCAGCGACGGAATCAAACTGATTTTCGAACAATTTCGTGACATGGGCGGAACGATCATCGGCGCCCATCAGACGGCTGGGCAACTTCGCCGCGACGGAACGGACCTGGGAGATACGATCGATTCTTGTACGGCAATGAAGCAAGTCTTCCGAGCGTCCGACTTAACATCGCTAGAACGCCTTGAAGCTCTTTCCGGCCTGAGATCGGAGCACGCTGCGACATGGCATCAGCCGTACGAACGCGGAACTGGCGACCTTTCGAACCGCTACGAAGAGATGCTGGCAGAGGAAGGCATCGTGCGCGTGACTGAGAAAGAGCGTGCTCGCTACGATGGTGACGAGCTACGCGCGATCAGTTCGCGTCTGCATTCCAGCCTGGTGCGTTTTACGTTCGGCAGTGGATACACCCAATTCGCAGGCAGATCGATTCCCGTGAGATCGTCGTTTCATATTCCGTACGACGAGTACCTACGTCGACGGGCAAGACCATGGCCAACGGCTCCAGGTGCTTTCATCATTCAGCCGCCCGAACATCCAGACGACAAACCGACAAAGCACGTTTCAGTCCCGTTGAGCGCCGACGAATCGCAAGATTGCAACTTTGAGTCGCTTTCCGAAGGCGTTTTTGAGTAGTGTCAGTTGACGAATTTCCCTCGTATAATAGGCGGTTTTATCCCATGACCGTAATGCGAGGACACCGCGATGATTTCGTATTACCTCCACAAGTTCGGTGGTTGGTTGATGTTCGTTGTGGTCATCATCATCTTTCTCATCGGACTTCAAGTTGTACAACGAGCAAAACAAGGGTTAGGGCTGGCACCACCGCCACCGGCCGTCCAGCCGACTACCCCTCCGCAAGCCGGGACTGCCGCGGCCCAAGGCCCATCGACGGCAAACGCAGCAGCACCGACAACGACGAATACGAATTCTCTTCGCGCACCAGTCGTACCTGCTGGGCCGACTCTGGCCGAAATCCGCGCGACGCTCCAGGACGCCCGCGATCGTCTGGTCGAATCCGGCGTTCACGTTGATGCTGCGTTGAAATCGATCAGCGCCTGGAAGGCGGAGATTCCTCCGCTATTGAAAACGGAGGCCGGCGACAACATCGCTGCTCGCGAAGACTTAGTTACACGCCTAACGACAATCGTCAATGCGAAACGAACCTCCGAAGAAGATCTGCGAGACGCAGCCAAACGCATCGGAACTTTTCGCAGTCAGTTGGGGAAACGAACTACATCATCTACGCCGACACCGCTCACTCCCCAAGAACATGACGACATTGAGGAGCTTTACGCATTGGTGAGCATCGCGGACGAAGAATGGAGCGAGGCGTTAAACGACGCGCGCGCAGTCAAGGTACTGGGCGACGCGGGGGTCACTCCGAACGAAGAGCTAACTCTCGAGCAAAAAGTCGAAGTCGAGGCCGCCAAACAGCAGCTCGCGGAGTCGGAGGAAAGGGATCGTCGAGAAGAAGAGAGAAAGGCGCAAGAAGCTGAGTACCAACGCGAGCAGAAGCGAATTGCCGCGGAACGCGAACGAGAGAAGGAGAGACTGGCTGCGGAGCGAAAAGAAAAAGCTGAGGCCGCTGCTGAGAAAGAACGTCTGGAGGAAGAGGCTCTATTAGCGCGTGCTCGATCAGCCGAAGTCCAATCGACTCTAGCGATCTTCCTGCACAAACGGGACGTGCAGCCACAGAAGGCTGGCCCCGGTTCGGTCAATTTTCGATCCACATTTGATGCAGCACCGATGTCGCTGTCAGCGCTCAAGGGCATTGGCGCCTTGGAACCGACCACTGAAGGCCTCAAGTGGCTCGCGCGAGTTGGTGGGAGCCGCAAGCTCTCCTCTCCTCGCTGGGGAGTCGCGTCACAACCCGGCAACTGGTCCGAGGATGACAAGAAGCTGCTGAAGGAGGCCCAAGAATTTCTGCGAGAGCTGGGGCCTGTTCTCGTCAAAGATGGAAAACTCTCGCCATGACGCACGCCTCGGACGTCTAGCAACCGAATTCGGCAGGCGAAACCTCTCCGTATCGAGCGGGGCAGTTATCAACATCCTCCGAGAATGGGACTTGTCCAACTCGTCGGAGGAGGTTGTTGGTAACTGCTGGTGGTGGGGCTAGGCCAGGCGAGCGACACAGGAGAGGGGCGTCCTTACGCAAAAAGCCAGTCGAAGTATCCGCGGAGGGATGAGGCGAACGAAGAACGAAAGGGAGTCGTAGATTCCTGCGGAGGTGGCAGGAGAGCAGACGGTCGCAAGAAATCCTGACAATGGCCTGACAAAGGTGGTTCATCGAAGGAATGCAGTGCTTCGAGCACATAAGACGCGGGTGCGTTGCCAGCCACCCCCGCTTTGATCGTCACGATTTGCGAAAGCATATCTTCAGACATCTGAGTACTCCGCAAGTGATCCGGCCGATTTCCTCCCCGACCGTTGGCTCGCCCACCATCCCCAACCACAGCTGGAACATCGCCGACAGACGCGCCGAAGAACGGCAAGCCGACGTCCGTTAGACGTAGTTCACCGGGTGGATACGACTGAAATGGCGCTATTCGCTGTCTGCATTTGAAAAGGCGACGGCTGGCGGGTCTCATATTCGACATCTCAGAATAGCCCCAGAATCGTCTTTTGGGGCCCTCGCCTCGGTCTAAGATGACCACATCTTCAGAACCCTCTCAACCAATTAGTGTCTTCGAGAGGCGACTAAACAATGAAGACATAGACAACTACAAACGTTCGGCCGGAGAGATTCAACGCGGCATTTTACGTTTTCGTGGCGAGTTTAGAACGGCCAGATTGTTGTTGTCGGCAAATGGCTCCGGAAGGAGCCGTTTGCATTGGGTCTCGGGAAACCGAGTGATACCAACGTGTGGCTGCAAGCCACTGACAGGGAGGATTCGACATGGCATTGGAAGCTAAAGGTCGAAGGTTTTGCAAGGTTATTCATTCCGAGAATGGGCGTTCAACAACCAGGAGGATTCACACCATGGCGATACAAGCTGCTGACGGCAGACTGCATCATCTCGAAGGTCGTGATCTTCCTGATTCGATTACGCTCCACTCAGGCATCTCTTATCGCGGTGCGCACTTGGCCGAAGTGCTGTTGAACCCAAAAGGCGCCAAAGCATCCCTCGTTCCGCCAGCCGAAAGTTGGATTTCGAAACGTGATGCTGTGTTTTTGGTGCTTGGCTATTTCATCTTCAACGTGATTCGTCTTCTCGCTGAAGAATCTGCCCTCGCACTAATGTAATTTTCGCACACGAGAGACTATTCGGTCTAGTTCTCTCGTGTGTTTTTGCCATGACGTTCTGGAGATCATTAAGCGAGCATGGCGAACAGAGTTTTGGAATTCGAAGCGGAAGCACAGCTTCGATCGTTGCAGGTTGGCGGCAGGCTGATCTGCGTTTGCAAACCCGCGATTCGGCAAGACAAGGATTCTGCCGGACGCACATAGACAGGAGGTGTCATGGGGAAAAAACAACCAGCCCATGAGATCAAGCTAGGGAAAATCAGAGTCACGATATGGGCGAACGAGACGGAGGATCACGATGTGTGGTTCAACGCCGTCGTCTCGCGACTCTATAAGACGGGCAACACGTGGAAGGAAACCACGACGCTCGGTCATGACGATCTGCCAGTTGCGATGAAGGCGATTGACATGGCGTACACATGGATTTGGCGAAAGCAAGTCCAAGTGCAGCGAGCGGAACGTAACGCAGCCAACGAAGTGTTGGCCAACGCAGGAAGGTAACCGATATGAATACGATTCCACTTGCTTTCATGGTTAGTCAACTTGGAGCATCATTCGCGACGCGAAACGCTGCTCGTCGTCTGAACAAGACAGACGTCATCGAGTGCCTTGAACGCCACATGCTTGGCGACTGGGGCGAGGTCGATGACTTCGATTGGAAGACGAACGACATGGCGGTCGAGTATGGGTTCCCGATTGTTTCGTCTTATGTCGATCGGAAGAAAAATCAGTTTCTGATCGTCACGGAAGCGGATCATTCAACGACAACGATCCTGCTCCCGGACGAATACTGAGTTAGACAAATAGGTTTGTTTCCTGGGTCTAGAGGAGAAGTGTTCAGAGCACTTCTCCTCGCCAGGTTTCTTTCACAATGCCACAATTGGACATGGATCGCAAGCGAGTTCGTCGCTGGCGGGGACAAGGGAGTTTGAGCAATGGCGAACACGATGGCAGATGCCCGCCGATCGCTGGTCCGTGCGAGGGAAGCGGCAGAGAAGCGCATCTTCGAACTTGACGTTGAACGCCGCGAAATAAAGGCTTCGCTGAAATCGCTCGATGCCGCATTGAAGGCTTTGGAGCGATCGAAGAAGCCGCAGAGGCGGAAGCAGCCAGATGAGACGCCCGCGGGTGATCATCTCGCAGATTCCGATTCGCCTGCTGGGGATGCATGATACCGGCAACTATCCGGTCACGAAGTAGCTCATCCAGTCTCCACGTGTGATTTCAGCACGGAACGCAAGCAGCCCCACACCTCTTCCATCATTTCCGTTCGCTCCTGGGTCAATAGATTGTCGTGCCGCAAGCGCACGATCGTTCCGTCCGCGTCTGACAGCAGTTCGTACTCGATCGTCATGTGGTTTGCGTCAGTGCGTTCCGTTCCATGATTGGTACTTCAGTAGCGAAAGGCGAAACGAGTTGGCGGTTCGAATGCAGTAACGACGCCATGGTCCGTGAACTCGCCAGCTTCGGTTTCGCCCATCATCGTTACAGCGCCATCAACCTCCGGATCAATCGTCGCTGATTTCAACGGAAACGCTTTGATGAGTTGGCGGCCGTTGGTCAGCACAGCGAAGACTGAAGATGGTTGTGCGTTTACCCAAATTTTCTTGGTGACCGTAAGCATGGCTATTCGACCTCGAACTGACAGATTTGCGAGCGACCCGCAAGAGGCTCCGATTTTAGCATCGGACAATCGAGCGTTGCCGAACGTCCGTCTCAGAATAGCCCGAGAATCGTATTTTCCCTTCGCTGATTTCCGCAACCATAGGAAGACGAGATCGCAACAGGGCGATCGGTCAACTTGGCGAAGGGTAAGTCATGAGTTCCGGCAACCGACCGATTCACGAAATCAAGCTCGGTCGCATACGAGCGTCAATTTGGACGAACGAGAGCGATCAAAGCGAAACGTGGTTCAACGTTTCCATCGCACGCATGTACCGCGACGGGGACCGATGGAAAACGACGACGTCGTTCGGTCGGGATGACCTTCCTCTTGTCGCGAAGGCTGCCGAAATGGCGTACGCCTGGATTTGGAACACGAAGGGAGAATCTCATGCTGGCTCCTAGAACGAAATCAACTGAGCAACCAGTCGCGGTGCTTGGAGCGGGTGATCTGATTTCGCACGTCCAGCGTGGCGACGATTCAGATGATCCATCGAACTATCGGTTCAACATCTTTCGCCTGAGCGAAGACATGCAGGCGATGCACGACCTTCGACCGTGCGATCTTCGCGACCTGGTAAAGCTCGTCCAAGTCTTGTCGTTTGCAATCACGGACGATGGCTGGCTGCCTACAGACGCGCAGCATGTTTTGCTGGCTCTGTTCGAAGACTTGGATGAGCTTACCGAGAGTTGGAGCGAAGCAAATCATGGCTAAACCAGCATTGGAAATACGTCGCGGCCTGATCAAGGTACGCGTTTGGCAACGGAGGTCGAAGAACAATGGAGTGCGATACTCGCTGACCGTCGTGCGATTGTTTCGCAACGGCGATCAGTGGAAGGAATCCACTCGGTTGGGTCGCGACGATATTCCACTGGTTCGATTGGTTCTGGACGAAGTTCACACTTGGATGCTCACCAATGGAGGTGAGACGAAGTGAGTTCGAGCGGCACCAACTCCGAAACGATCGCTCCGAGCGACAGCTCAAGCGATGAACGACCGACCATCGTCCGGAGTCTTTCGGAACTTGTTGACGCTGAGCTGAAATTCAGAACGGTCTTGGCCGATCCACCGTGGCAATACTCGAACACGGCATCACGAGCGGCCGCTGAAAATCACTACCAAACGATGACGGTTGACCAAATCTGCAATGAACCTGTCAGCCAGCTCGTAGCGGATTCAGCTCATTTGCACCTTTGGACGACGAATGCGTTCCTGGAAGCGGCTTTCCAAGTCATCCGCGCTTGGGGCTTCGAGTACAAGTCGTGCATGGTCTGGGTGAAGCCGACCATTGGAATGGGGAACTATTACAGATTGTCGCACGAGTTTTTGCTCTTCGGCATTCGCGGCAAATTGAAGTTCGCACGCAACGACGTTCGCAGTTGGCGTCAAGCTCCCCGCACGCGCCACAGCAAGAAACCATTTTGCTTCCGAGAACTCATCGAACAAGTCAGCCCTGGCCCCTACCTCGAACTCTACGGTCGAGTAGAACAACCCAATACGGATTGGACGGTCTACGGCAATCAAGTCGAGCGGAGACTATTCTGATGCATCAAGCACCGTCGACACTCAGCGAGGCTTCCGTACCAGGCGGTTCACATCACGCCTCCGTTAAACTCTTGCTCGAGACGCTCTCCGTCCTTGGGTACGACGTGGGCAGCGATTTGCCGGGTCAGCAGTTGGCCTACAGTGAACAGGAGGCAGCAAAGCTTCTAAGCATCTCCCCTCGCACCCTATTCACCCTTCGTAAGGAGGGCAAGGTGCGCGCGGTGAAGGTAGGAAACCGCGTAATCTACTCTCGCGAGGAGCTGAAGCGTTTCTTGGCAGCGGGCTGCGACGAATAGCATCCCGCATCCTCCACGCCAGAATTCGGCCAGAAGTCGGTTCGCCAGGTCTCTTCTGGGCCTCTGGTGTTGGCCCTGAGGGGTTGCGGTCGGCAGGATCACCGTGCCAGTACAGGAGTGCATAGGCCTATGCAGTGCCACTTCAAATCGATGCAAAACGAATGCAGCACATGCAAGAACTATGCAGCAAGGAGCCCCAGAAATAGAAAAACCCCGCAGAGAACAGCAGCGTTCTGCACGGGGTTGCAACTCAGTGGAGGCGGCGGGGATCGAACCCGCGTGTCATCAATTGGCACTCCTTGGCATCCTGAGGCACAGCTTGTCCCGGTTTGGCACTAAGTTTTTCGTTGAAATATTGCCCAAAACTCGACGTTTGAGGGAGCATTAAAATGGCTTCGATATTCAAGCAAACGACCATTCGTCCTTTGCCCGCCAATCCCAAAATCATCGCCAAAAACGGGGAGAGATTCGTTCGTCTTCAGCGTGACGGCCGCACAGTGTCCCGTCCATTGACAGATTGCGGGACAAAGTTCCGTGATGAATCGAAAAAGTGGTACATCAAGTTCAAGGACCGCAATGGAATCTGGCAGCGAGTTCCGGGTTACTCCGATAAGGGAGCCACAGCTCAGCTCGCTAGTGAACTAGAACGAAAGCAACAACAGATTCAGTCAGGTCTCGCGGATCCACACGAAGCTGGCAAACTCCAACCTTTGAACCAACATCTGGCGGATTTCCGGCAATTCTTGGACGACAAGGAGAATTCGACGAAGCACGTCACGCAAACGGCCAAAAGAGTGGAAAGGATCTGTATTGGCTGCGAATTTGAGAGCTGGAAGGACATTTCGCCTTCTTCAGTTGTGAACTGGCTCGCTCTCGAGCGAGAACGTGGAAACATTGGGATTAAAACGAGCAACTATTACCAGGCGGCACTCAAGGAGTTTTGCAACTGGCTTGTTCGAGATGGTCGCGTCCCATCCAACCCCGTGGCACACCTGCAATCCTTGAATGCCGATCCCGATGTTCGGTGGCAGCGTCGCCCGCTTTCAGGCGACCAGTTTGCCGCCTTGATTGAATCGGCAATGAGCGGGCCTCCGGTCCAGTGCATGAACGGACCTGATCGGGCGATGCTCTACATTCTGGCAGCATGGACTGGATACAGGAGAAAAGAACTCGCGTCATTGACGTTGCGTTCTTTCGACTTCAAGAGTTCACCACCTACCGTTAGTTGTGAAGCGGGATACAGCAAACGAAAACGAAATGACGTTGTTCCCTTGCATGACGTTGTCGCAGAAAGACTTGAAAACTGGCTCGACGCACGCGGCGAACACGAATCAGATGAGCCGTTATTTGCATTGCGAACAGCGAGTGGTGGACTACGTCGAACCTCGAAAATGATGCGGCTCGATTTGGAAAGAGCCGGAATCCCGTATTGCGATGAGGAAGGTCTTTATGCTGACTTCCATGCCAACCGCCATACTTTCATTTCCAATCTGGCGAGAGCCGGCGTGTCTCCAAAACTAGCTCAGTCGGTCGCTCGCCATAGCGATGTGAATCTGACACTGGGCGTCTACAGCCACGTTCATGTGGCCGAACAAGCGTCCGCTATCAATTCACTTCCTGCTCCCCCTATGGCGTCAGACCAAGGAATGCGGAATTTCTTGGACAACAATTTGGACAACACAACACCGAACAGTGGTGACGAAAAGTCCGTTGTCCAAATGGTTGTCCAAACTCCTGGCTTTGCATGTCCTGAAATGGCATCAGCTGTCACCCAAGAAGGTGAAGATCGGCAGGTCGAGAACGACCAGAAACCCTTGCCGCAGCAGGCTTTAGTCAACATCTGTCAACAACTGGCAGAGTATGACGATAGTAGCGGAAGAGGGATTCGAACCCCCGACACGCGGATTATGATTCCGCTGCTCTAACCAACTGAGCTATTCCGCCGTGAAACGTAATGCGTAAGTCTAGTGAATCGGCCGTTCACGACAAGGAGATCCAGACTTGTAGCGAACACTGAAAAAGGTCGCCAATTCGGTATGAACGGAACAGCAGGCTCGAAGTGCATCCGCCGACTACAAGCTTTTTTAAGCTCGAACTGTGGCGACGAGTGTTCCCTGAATAGAACGTTTCGGTTACTTGTCGTTTGATCCCGGTATGGCGTCCTATTTTGCCTATGTTTCCAGTCGGCGGTGTTAAGTCATCGTAACAAACTGGTCAGAATCGACGGACCACGAATCCGTCCACGCGACCGTGTGCCCTTCGCTCGATGCGGGAACCGGCATATGCCGCTGAGCATGCCCACGGCTGGGTGTTATCCGGAAGCTCAAGCCCAGGCTCCTGCCCTGCCTCGCCGCGCACATCGCGGGGCGGCTGGCCGTGATGCTGGTTCGGTTCGCGACCGTCCCTTGGGGGCAGAGGTGATCTTTCAGGGAACAACCGCCACTCGGGTCGGAACAGGTTTCAGGAGAGCAAGCCGCGTATGCGCAGGCGGCAGCCTTGATGTGGGAGGTAGTCCTATCGACCAATTGAGCTCGTGGAAAGCTCTGGTTAACGTGGCCCCCTGTTTTGAAGACCGAGACTGTGCTGGCTGCGAGTCGGTGTCGCTTTGCCGCATCCGCAATTGTGCTTTCCAGCTCCTTGAGGCCTGCGCTATGATGGTCGCGGATACTCCTCTTTTGATTGGGTCCTGCTGTGCATCGTCGACTTATTGTAATGCGTCACGCCAAAAGTTCGTGGGACTCGTCCGTCAGTCGTGACTGGGACCGCCCGCTGAACGATCGAGGGCGACGTAGTGCGCCGCTGGTTGCACGACATCTAACAAAGATCGACTGGCAGCCGCAATTTGTGCTCAGTAGCGATGCCCAGCGGACACGCGAAACGACTCAGTTGATGCTCGAAGAGTGGGAGCCTGGCATTGGAACCGAGTTCACCAAGGAACTTTATCTTGCCGGTCCGTCGGATCTGGAGTCGAAACTGCTTGGTGTCTCCGAGGAAGTGGAGACGCTGCTGGTGATGGGACACAATCCTGGTTGGGAAGCGGTTGTTCACAGTTTGTCGTCGGTAAGCATGACCATGAAAACCGCGACGGCTGCCTTGCTGGAGGGCGAGTGTGACTGCTGGGCCAACGCCTTTCGGTGCAATTGGGAACTGAAGGAAGTCGTCTATCCGCGCGACCTGGAATAGGCTGCGTTGACGTTAACCTTCACCGGCTTCGGGGGCATCGCAATTTCTTGATTCGGCCAGCGCACGGCGAGTGACGTTGACCAGCTCAAGGGGTGGATAGGGTTTCTCGAGTATCTCGAAGATTCCCAGCTTTGCGGCCCGGGCATCGGTTTCATCGTCCCGGTAGCCTGTCAGCAGGATGACGGGGACGGAGCAGTCGATGGCCATCAGTTCGCGTTTCAGATCCAGACCGCTCATGCCGGGCATGCGCAGATCAGCGATCACGCACTGATCGGTTTCCCGGGAGTATTGGAAGCTGGCGAGAAACTTTTCGGTCGATTCGACACCGCGACAGGATATACCGGCGTTCTCCAGCAGCTCCGTTACGCTGTCACGGACTCGGGGTTCGTCATCGACGACGAAGACTTCGTAGCTCATCGGTTATTCATTTATGCTGGTGCGCTGGGAAGTGTAAGACAAAACGTTGCGCCTCCAGATGGGTTTTGCGTTGCTGTCAGATCGCCCGCGTGAGCTTTCGCGATTGAGCGACTGATCGACAGCCCAAGACCCATTCCGTTCGTTTTGGTTGAGACGAAGGGCTGGAAAAGTTTTTCTTCGCCGAATCCGTCGAAGCCTTTTCCGTTGTCCTGTACCGTCACAACGATCGTTCCATTTTCGGCCCGGGATGTCGAAACTACAATCCGCGGTTTGCGATTTTCCTGCTGCACGGCATCCTTGGCATTGGACAGCAGGTTCAGAAGCACCTGTTGAATCTGGATGTCATCGATTTCGACCTCGGCGGGCATCTCGTCGAGCTCCGCCACGATGGGATTGGCCGCATCCAGCCACTGTGAATCGAAAATCCGCAGGGTCTCGAGAACCAGTCGATTCAGGTCTGTCGCCTTTCTCCTGGGTTCCCGTTTGTTAACGAGCCTTCGCAGGCGGCGGATGATTTCGCCCGCGCGGAGTGATTCCTCGGAGATGATTTTCGCTTTTTCCGCGATCGTGGTCCGTTGTGTTTCGTCTTCCCAGACGGCTGCATCACTACCGGCCAAAGCCGAGGCCATCACGTGGGAATAGTTTGCGACGGCGGCGAGAGGCTGATTCAATTCGTGTGCCATGCCGGCCACCATTTCACTGGCAGTCTGCATTCGCGAGAGATGAGACAGCTCGCTAAGCCGTTGTTGAACTTCGCCCTGGAGTCTTCGCCGTTCCGAAATATCGCGAGCTACCATGCACAGCAGATCATGTTGCTCGTCCGAGAAACGATAGGCACGGACTTCCATCTCAATCGCCGCCTGCTCGGCGCGAAGGAACTCGGTCTCGTAAGCAGCACCGCTGGACACGTTGGCGTCGCCCCAGAAGTGGCGCCACGATTCCGGATCAAACCTCACATCCACGTCCCAGATGTGAGCTGGATTCAGGGCGGAACCAGTGAGCCGTCGTGCGGCGTCGTTCGCATAGACGATCGCGCCATTTCGCTGAATCCAGAGGACACTGTCGATGGCGACGTCCAACGAAAATTGTGCCAGTAGGAGTTCTTTTTCGGACTCCATTGCCAGTTGAAGCGCTTCGTCCTTGGCGAGACTGACCCTTTCCACACTGTGCATGCTGATCAGCAAGCCGTGCAAAACGAGCCCGCAGCTGACCGTCCAACACGAATCGATGAGGATGTTGGCGACTTCGCGAAACTGATTCCAACCCGCCGGCATGATTTCGCGCAGGATGGGCAGACCCATTACCGTCTGCAAAATGAAGAAGATTGAAAAGACGACGAAGATCGTGCGGAAGTAGGATGACTTGAATTCAACTTTGCGAAACTCGTTCAGCACCACCAGGTACAGTGTGAGCCAGATGCCGGTGGAAATGTTACTGGTCGTAATGTCCCCAAGCGTTCCATTGCCTCGCAGCAGGCGGATGATGGCAATCGAGACGGCGGCACAGAGAAACAGCGGCATGTGACGCTTCGCACGCGCCGCGATATCGAATCCGGATTGCGGAGCCGCGACGCGATGGTCGTGTGTGCCTTGATCTGGCATTTTTCAGTCGTTGGACAAGTCGGGTTGTAAACGCAGGACGCAGTCACGAACCAGGTCGGGGATGCGAATGGGACGCTGCTTGTCAAAGTCAAAAACGACGACCACGGATTCTCCGTCGGCAGCAATCTCTCCCAGTTGTTCGCTGTAGACCGCGTGTTGCAATGTCATGCTGGAACGCCCCAGCCGGCTGACTCGGGTTCCAACCATCACCGTGTCCGGGAAGTGTAGTTGCCGACGGTAATTGCAGTTCGTCGCGGCAAGGATGGGACCAAGGTTTGATGCCTGTAGCTCCCGCGAAACATGGGAGCTTTCCAGATAGCCAATCCGCGATGTTTCAAACCAGCGAAATGTCACCGTGTTGTTCACGTGTCCCAGTGCGTCCATGTCGCCCCAATGCACCATGATTGGCGTTACGGATGCAAAGGAATCCATGGGGGGAAGATTCTCAGCTGTCATTTCACTCGGGATTGTTGGAAGGCCATGACGGAAAATGTAGCCATATCATACCCCAACGAAACCCAGGAGATACGCTGTCGACACTGAATGAGACAGTGAAGCGATGAGTCACAACTAGTCGGACGAGCGGTGAGCGTCTGCCACGGGTTTCAGGCGGATGTTGCGGTTGCGAGCGAACCAGAAAGGCCGAACGACTCGCGATCGGAAGCTGGAGCGTGAATCCAGCGCCTGAATCTAGCGCCTGAATCCAGCGCTAGACCTTCACCAGCTGAGGCTTGTGCGTTGGCATCTGCCGCAGCCACAGCTCGAACATCAGAATGGCCCACAGCCGAAGCCCATGATCGCGTCTGCCGTTGTTGTTCTCCGCCAGCATTTCACGAATCGTGTCCGGATTCAGGAACTGGATGGATTTGCCATCCGCCAGCACGCTGTCTTCAAACATGGGGCGCAACGGTCCCGCGAACCAGCTCTGTAGCGGTACGGCGAAGCCAGCCTTCTTGCGATCCATCAGGTGTTTCGGCACCACGCGTTCGGCAACCTTGCGAAGCAGGTACTTCTTGTGATTCGGCGGTCGATATTTGAATCCGGTGGGCAAGCTGGCGGCGAATTCGATCAGTTCGTGGTCGAGCAAGGGTGGTCTCGACTCGATGCTGTGTGCCATCGTCATCCGGTCGACTTTGACGAGGATGTCCATTGGTAGATAGCGGTTGGTGTCAAACTGCATGCAATTGGACATGTAGTCGCTGGCGCCGTATCCGCGGAACAGCTCCATCGATCGATCCAGCGGATGTGGGTTGCCCTTCGAGCGTGGGTCGAATTCGGGACGCAACAGCCGGTTTTGCAGCAGGATCGGAAACAGGCAGTGCTCGGTCGCATACCGTCCGGCCGCATCCAGCGCCGCGTAATTCAGGAAGTTCTTACCGGGAAAGGCGGGCGGCAGGACGTGGCTGAGGCTCGCACCAAACTTGCGCAGCAGGCGTGGCACGCGATCCAGATAGAGTCGATCGTTCGCCGTGACAAATCGGTCATAGCCGGCAAACAGTTCGTCACCGCCGTCTCCCGAGAGGACGACTTTGACGTGTTCTGCAGCCAGCTTCGAGACGTACCAAGTTGGAATTGCGGAAGCGTCAGCAAAGGGTTCGTCCAGATGGTGGACCAGTTTGTCGATGACTTCGATGGCATCCGGATAGACGATGCGTTCATGGTGATCGCAGCCCCATTTCGCGGCGACCTCACGAGCGTACGGCAGTTCGTTGAATTCCTCGTCGTCGAAACCGATCGAAAAGGTCTTCAGGTCCGTGATGCCTGCTTCCGCGACCATGCCGACGACGGCGCTCGAGTCGACACCGCCGGAAAGAAACGCGCCCAGCGGCACGTCGGACGCAAGGTGTAGCTTGATCGTTTCCTGAAGCTTGGCATCCAGTGCTTCGGCGGCCTCCGCTTCAGAAAGGTCCAGACGAGGTTCCGGAAAACCGAACTCCCAGTAGCGGTGAATCTGCATGTCGCCGGTCTCGGTGGAGTACCGGATGACGCAACCGGGCATGAGTTGACGAACGCCCTTCACGAAGGAGCGGTCGACGTCGGCAGAACCGAAGGTGAGGTATTCACTGAGCGTATCGGGATCGATTTCGGCGTCGACAATCGGGCTGGCCAGCAACGCTTTGACTTCCGATGCAAACGCAAAGCCCTTGTTATTCTTGACGTAGTAGAGCGGCTTGATGCCAATTCGGTCGCGGGCAATCCAAAGTTCGCGCGAGCGGCTGTCCCAAACCGCGATGCCGTACATCCCTCGTAGCTTTGTGGCAAACTCGTAGCCGCCCCACTGTTCGTAGGCGTGGACGATGGCTTCGGTATCGCTGTTCGTCTTGAACGTGTGCCCCTGCGATTCCAATTCTTTTCGCAATAGCAGGTAGTTGTAGATTTCGCCATTCTGAACGACCTGAATGTCGCCAGTCTCGTTGGGAATCGGTTGCCAACCTCCGTGGAGGTCGATGATCGAGAGTCGACGCATGCCGATGCCAACGTTACGGTCGACATGATGCCCCTCGCCATCCGGGCCACGATGCACGATGGTTGCGTTCATCGCCGCGATTTGCTCTGGCTGCACCGAATCATCGGTGAGGCAGAGACCTACGATACCGCACATGAATCCAACGACCCTTTGTTTCCGAACTCGCAATAGACGTGACGCTGTAAGGTTACGTCACAACGCTCATTCATAATCCGCCCGCAGTTGGAAATGTGCAAGCGATGCGACCGGATTATCCGCGCCAGTCCGGCGGATCGTCGTTGCTCGCACGATGGGAGGGGCGATGGGCTATCAATTCTCCGGAATCAGCGGTTTCGATGGTCGCCACAGGATTGGCGTCAGGTGGAGAATCGCTTCGTCCGGGTTCGGTTCGTCAGCGTCTTATTCGGCTGCGTCCTGCTCTGCCGGGTTCGGTTCGTCAGCGTCTTGTTCGTCGGCGTCCTGTTCGTCGGCGTCCTGTTCGTCGGCGTCCTGTTCCGCTGTTTCGGTAGCGTCGTCCGGTGACTCGTCTGCCGTATCGCCCTCGGTTGGACCAGCCTCTTCGTCGCCGGATTCACTATCGGGGTCGGCTTCCACCATGCCGTACTCTTCCGGTCGTTCGATTCGGAGACCTTCCTCGCCGCCGATGGGCGGTGGCTCGTAACCAAACATGGCCCCAATGCGATGCTTGAAATCGATGATGAACGCGTCCCGCGTTACGCCTGGCACGACAGCAAAGTAGAGCACGAACAGCAGCACCGGCAACGCCAACAGCAGATAGAGCGGTTTGATCTTCAACTGAACGCCTCGTGATGACGGGAAAAAGTCGGAGGGAAAATGATCGCGGCGACGCGGAATGCGCAGCGTGCTGATTGTAACCCACATTTCCCTCGGCGGGAGGTTGTGGAGCTTTGCCGGCAAACATACGATCGCACTTCGCTGGAAACCGGTTTTGGTTCAAGCGACTGTGCTGACGCTGGGCCTTGCCGCGTTTGGCGACGCACAAATTCACCGCTGTTTCGAACGCTTAGCTACGGGAATCGAACATTGACCGCACCGCAGAATTACAAGTCGGACGCAACCGCCATGATCATTGGTGTGGGATTGATGGGCCAACACATGGCCAGCCATCTCCCGCAGTGGATGCAACTAAAGAAGCTCGTCCTCGCGGATCACGCGGCGACCATTGGCGTTGGCAAAGAGAAAATGGCGCTTGCCGATTTCGCTGCCGGGATCGCCAACGCATCGCCGGGCACCGAGGTCGTTGCAGAAACCGTGAACATCACCAGCGAAGAAGAAGTAGCCGCGCTGTACTCGCGCCATTCGAACGTCGACTACCTGATGCACACGGCGGGTATTTCGCCCAAGCCGTTGACGCCGCCCGAGCAGATGACGAAGGACGACATCATGGGCGCCTGCGAAGTCAACCTTTGGGGTGCTCATAACGTCATCAAGCAAGGCGTGAACTCGGGCGCTCTGCGAGACGCGCGAGGCGTCATCCTGCTTTCGACTTCCGCCACCGTGGGTGCTGAAGGCCGCGCCAGCTCGGCTTACGAGGAGTCGAAGGGCGGCTTGATGAACCTGCTGAAATTACAGTCTCGCCACTTCGCCGAGGAATACGGCCTGGTACTGAATGGTCTTGCACCCTCGCCCCTTCGCGGACCGATGGCGGCGCAGAATCCCGTCAGCGCCGGTCGGCTTCAGGCGGTAGAAGACTCGATGCCGCTGGGGGGACTCACGGCTCCCAACCATATCTCGGCAGCCACGATGTTCTTCTGGGCAGACGAGTGTTGGTGTGTGGGCGAAGTCCTGACGACTGACGGTGGCTACACCAAGCACAAACCGATTTACGGTGCCCTGCCGGGGTAAGCTGGCAGACGCGAAGCAACGCAGAAAACAAAAAACGCTATTACGCAAAAACGCAGGTTGGACGATAGGTCCAGCCTGCGTTTTTTGTTGTGTCGAGCGACGTAACGAGCGGGTTCGTCGATTCTGGTCAGCTACCGAAAGCCATGGAGAGTGCGAGGAAGTCTTCGAAGTCCACATCGCCATCGCCATCAAAATCGCCGTCCGCAAAAACCGCGTCGGTCTCTGTCCCAAACATGGCCGACAGCGCGAGAAAATCGGAGAAGTCGATTTCGTCGTCTCCGTTTGTGTCGCCAGCCCGATTGGGACCGGCTTCGTCAGGGATTTCCTCGGCGAAGATGTCCATTGTGTAGCGACCGGTTTCCTCGCCGGATACACGTAGGAAATACGTTTCGCCAACGACCGTCCGGCCGGAGAGTGGAGCACCGGATTCGGCCTGAGCGATAATGCCACCCTCGCCATCCAGAAGTTCAAATCGCACGCCTTCCTGGTCGATACCAACGCCCTCGCCTTCCAATGCTTCGGCCATGGCCACGAATGCGAAGGTGTCGACATCGCCTTCGTGATCGATAAAGGAGTTCACTCCAAGGTGGCCATCCTCGAAGTCCGTTCTGGTGGCTTCGTTGTGATCATGCGAGTGAGGATCCTCGCCGAACTGCGAGTCCGCGACCGGGACGATGGGGACGGGCAAGTTTCCGAAGTTCAGGCCGGATACGCTCTCGCCGGGTCCGACTGTCACGCGGTGCGCGTCATCCGGTCGATACGAGATTTTCGCGGCCAGCTCGAACGATGGCACCGGACTTTCGCCAATCGGGTCGTCCTCGGGCACTCCGTTTGGTCCCAGCAGAAATTCTCGCAGTGTCGCACGTAGCTCGTAGTCGCCGTATGCAAGGTTGCCGACGTTGATGTCGACGAGTGTCGATGCTTCTTCGTTTTCAAGTGGGAAGGTGATAAAGTCCAATTGGACTTCAATGACCTCACCGTCGTGGGACGTAGTCGTTGCGACCGGTTCTCCTACCGCCCCGGTCCACAGGGTGTTGAACAGCAGTTGAACGGTACTCTGTCCGCCGTCGAACGGTGAGGTGGACGTGATGGTCGCATCTGTCAGTTCGATTCCTGTCGCCAGTCCGCCGGGCAAGTCTGTCGACTCGGCGCCCGAGATCGTGACACTTCCATTTGGGAACGTCTGAGCAAACCCAAAGCGAGGGACTTCGCGCACGACGTAGTCGCCCGGTGCTACCTCAAATTCGTAGTAGCCATTGGGCGGTGCAAAATCAGGATCCGGTAGGTTCGAACCGGTTACCGTCGTAGGCTCGTCCTCGTCCAGTTCGCCATTGTCGTTCAGATCGAGATAAACGGTGACGCCGGAAAGAGGTGATTCGCCGCGATCGAGTACGCCGTTGCCATTGTCATCGGACCACTTGATGCCCGAAATCGTGCCAGGCAAGTCGTCGTCGATCCGGTTGCCGAAGTTGACATTCGATACCGTCTCGCCGGAAGCGACGGTCACGGAATGCCCGAGGTTGTATGGGAAAATAACCTCGCGAAGCGTGTTGGGGTGCGTCTGTTCGTAGCCGCGAGGAACGACTTCCAGAATGAGATGATTTCCCGCGGGGACCGACAGCGTGTAGGCACCGGTTTCATCAGCCTCGGTCGATGGATCGTCGCGTTGCGTGACGGTGGCTGGTTCGTTGAAGTCAAATTCGCCGTTGAGGTTCAGATCCGCGAAAATGGTGACACCCGCGAATCCTGTTTCGTCTTCGTCGGGTTGGCCATTTCCGTTGGCGTCCAGCCATTTCATGCCGGTTATCGTGCCCGGTTCCGTGATCGGTTGGTTTCCAAAGTCGAGCCCCTCAATGGCGGATCCGGAATTCAGGTAGACCGTATGGAAGTTGCCGAACGGCAGCGGATCAAAGGGACGAAACGGCTGCGCGAAGTCGTCCACGGGTAACCACGGAAACGGGAAGTCGAAAGTTGGTGGGTACGTCTGACGATAGCCCTCGGGGACGACTTCGGCGACTCGGTACGTCGTCAGCGGTTCCAGCCCGGTAAAGGCATAGTGCCCCGTTTCGTTGTCGATCGTTGCCGAGTCATCCTCTGCCGTGACGGTGGATGGCTCGCCTTCGTCGAGCTGCCCGTTGAAATTGAGATCCAGATAGATCGTGACGCCCGCCAATCCCTGTTCGCCGCGTTCACGCGTTCCATTGCCATTCTCATCCAGCCACTTGGTGCCTTCCAGCGAACCGGTCATCAATGCCTGGTTTCCAAAGTCGAGCCCCTCGATCTCCTGGCCCGGCAACGCAAATACGAAATGACTTCCCGGCGGCAGGAGAATCAGCCGGTCTTCGACGGGAACCGGCACCGGCGGATCGAAAAAGAATCCGTTCGGGAACGTCTGTCGATAACCGTCGGGCACGACTTCCTTGATGATCAGGTTGCCAGGCTTGATACCATCCAACAGGTAACTACCCAGTTCATTGACGTCGGTTGTATCCGGATTGTCCTCCGCGGTGACGGTGCTGGGTTCGCCTTCGTCGAGCTGGCTGTTCCGGTTGAGGTCAACGTAAATCGTCACGCCTGCCAGTCCCGGTTCATCGTCGGTACGTTGTCCGTCGCCGTTGATGTCATGCCACTTGTTACCACTGAGCGTGATCGATTCTTGCGACTGATTACCGAAGTTGATGGCACCGACGTTCTGTCCAGGTCGTATGTCGACGACATGAGCGCCGCTGAAGATGTCTTCGGGGCCACCGAATGGCGGAATGCCAATATCCCACGTAGCCGGGAACGTTTGGCGGAAGCCTTCCGGGACGACCTCGCGAACGGTGTAGCGTCCCGCCTCAAGGTCGGTGAACTCGTAGTAGCCGAGCCGACTGTCGGCGACATCTTCCGAGTGCGTCACGGTGGTTGGCTCATCGGCATCCAGCGTCCCATTCTGGTTGAGGTCGATGTAGATCGTCACGCCACCCAGGCCGGGTTCGTTGTCGGATCGATGCCCGTTCCCATCAATGTCATTCCACTTCAGGCCCGATAGTGTGCTGCCCGGGCCAGTCTGGCGATTTCCAAAGTTCACGTCCGACACAAGACCGCCGGCTTCAACCGTGACGAGATGTCCGGCCGCGGGCCCAAGCTGGATCTCGCCGACCGCACCCAGTGTGGCCAGTTCGCCATCTGCTGAATCTTCGTGCAGCGTGGCGACCACCGAGTATTCACCGTGCGCGAGGCCCTCGACTTCAATCGTTGCCGTATCTGTCTTCAGCGCCAGTAGGCATCCGTCGGCACCCGAATGCCCGCCATGCAGGTCGACAAGAATCGTATTGCCAATGACGACGTAATCGCTAACGGCGTCCAGCTGTCCGCAGCCATCGGGCCAGACGACGTCGATCTCGATTTCGGTCGATGATGTTTCGTCACCCCGCTCGAAGGAAACTTCGCTGACTTCCATGCTCAGCGCGATTCCTGCGTTGAACTGGCCCGATTCTGACCCGAGTACGAACGCATCGATCTCAGGGTAAGTCTGTTCGAAGCCACGCGGTACGACCTCTCGGACAACATGGTCGCCCGGTCGCACGTTACCAAACGAGTAGAGACCGCCTTCGTCGAAGTCGGTGAAGGGATCCTCGAACATCGTCAGAGTGCTCGGTTCGTTGCGATCCAGTTGACCGTTGTCGTTGTAGTCCAGATAGATGGTGACTCCGCCCACTCCGGGTTCGCCGGCATCCTGCTCGCCGTTGCCATTTCGGTCGAGCCACTTACGGCCTTCGATTGATCCCGAAATGGGGGCGGAGCGATGGTTACCGAAGTCGAGTCCCGAAACAACGTCGCCGGGGCCAACGTCAATGAAGTGCCCACTGGAATCAGCGGGGCGATCGCCCACGGGGATCGTCGCGATCACATCGCCACCAACGATATCGAGGAAGCCAATGTCAAACGGGCCAACGTCCGGGTCCATCACCAGAATTTCGATGTTGAATTCCGTCGTGTCGCCGCCACATCCGTTCAGCTGCAGGCCGTCGTGATTGATCACTTCAACTCCGGGGACACCTGCACTGCCACCCTGACTGGCGACGACTTCAAGTTCAAAGGGACGAATACAAAACGGATGCACCGTGATGGCCACGTTCTGTTCGATGGGTTCACCGGGAACGCCGGGCAGTTCGATCTGCGAAGGTCGGACGGCAGCAAATTCGTCTGCGACGGCCGATACGGGAAACGTCTGTCGATACCCTTCCGGCACGATCTCACGGATTGGATAGGAACCGGGCCAGAGAAAGTCGAGCGTATACCTTCCTGTTTCATCAAATCGCGTATCGGGGTTGTCGCGTTGTGTGACCGTAAACGGCTCGTCGGAATCGTGGGTGCCGTTTGAGTTTTCGTCCGCGTAGATGGTGACGCCCGGCAGCCCCGGTTCGCCATCATCGCGCCGTCCGTTGGCATTGATGTCTTCCCATTTGGTGCCCGACGCGGTCGCACCGAGGAAGATAATGGGGATACTCGGATCGGTTTCAGCGTCGACATCCAATCCCGTTACGACATCCGCCGTAAGCAATTGACGCGCTTCGAGCGATTCCGTTTGCAGTTTACGATTCTGGCTGCGACGCGAACGTTTGGTCTTACGGTAGTTTGGACGACTTGCCATAGCGAGATGCCTTGAGAAAGGAGACCGAATGGATCGATGAATGGGATAAGAGCAGTGAGCCCCGCTGCCCTGTATGTAAAACGCATGACCATTTCAGGCGATCAAGTTAGCCGCTTCGGGCGATCAAGTTAGCCGCGTGCCCCGCATTCGCCAGTTTCGAAATCTTTCGTGGAAACGAGCTGCGAATGCCGTTACTGGACGTTGACATGATAGGCGGATTCTCAAGTCGATTTGCAATAATTTTCGCTGACAAACGAGGCGCGGTAATCTCCCCTCCATTGGGCGTGCTGCCACGCCGTGGCCGATCAAGTCTATAATCGAATCCTCGGAAAATGGCGAATTTGGTCAGACTGACGCTGGCTCACAGTTCGTTGGTTTACGAGTTCTGGCGACCAACGTGGCGAATGGCGGGTTCGAGCCTGTCAACCAAACGCCATGCGTCCCCAGTGTCAGAAATACAGGCTAAGCTGGGAAGGAATGACGTTGAACCGGGTTCTCTTTGCATGGTCGGTCGTGTTGGCGGTGTTCGGTTTGAACTGCGATGTTCAATTCGCTCATGCAGCCGATGGACTGCCCCAAGTGGCGAACGTCGCCGCAGCTACTGCTACGACATCCTTCGTCTCCGACTACTGTCTTGAGTGTCACAACTCCGATGATGCGACCGGGGGATTGAATCTGGAAGACTTCGACATGAGTGTCGCTTCCGAAGATGCGGCATGGGATACGACGACCTGGGAAAAGATGGTCAAGCGATTGCGGGCGCGACAGATGCCGCCCGCCGATGCGGATCGACCTACCGAGGAATCCTATCTGGCCGTTCTCGGGCATCTTGAATCTGTCCTTGATGAGACCGCTCGCAAGTTTCCGCGACCCGGTCGAACCGAAGCCGTCCGCCGGTTGAACCGATCCGAGTATCGCAATTCGGTCCGCGATCTGCTGGCCGTGAACATCGAGGTGGAAGATCTGCTGCCGACGGATCCGTTGGGGCATGGTTTTGATAACGTGACCGTGGGCGAGCTACCGCCGGTGCTGCTGAGTCGATATATCGCGGCTGCGGAAAAGATCAGTCGACTGGCAGTCGGCCGCGAACAGAAGAGTCCCGGTGGCGTGACCGTGCGACTTCCGGCGGATCGTTCTCAGGAGTCGCACGTGGAAGGCTTGCCGCTGGGCACGCGAGGTGGGACGCTGATTGAACACCATTTTGCGACCGGCGGCGAATACGAAATTCAGTTGCGCCTGATGCGAGATCGCGATGAGAATATTGAAGGTCTACATGAAGAACACAACATCGATGTATTGATCGATCGGCAGCCCGTGCATCGTTTTACGGTAGCTCCGCCCAAGCAGCTGGATGGTTGGGCGAAGGACGACACGTTGGTCGACGCAAATTTGAAGAAGCGATTTGACGTCGCGGCCGGGCCCCACAGCATCGCCGTCACGTTTCCTAGAAAGTTCTCATCGCTTTCGGAAATTCGACGCCAACCCTTCGAAGCCAACTTCAACCGCCATCGCCACCCTCGCCGCACGCCTGCCCTGTTCGAAGTTTCGATCGTCGGCCCTTTCACTTCGACTGGCCCGGGCGAAACACCCAGCCGGCGCCGAGTCCTTGGCGGAGAAACCGAACAATCCGTGGACGGTGCCAGACGCATTCTCCGCAAGTTGATTCAGAAGGCGTATCGAAAACCGGCAACCGACGCCGACCTTGAGGTTCCGCTGCAGTTCTTCGAGGAGCGATTTGCCTCCGATGGCTTTGACGCCGGACTGGAAGCCGCCCTCACTGCGATCCTCGTCAATCCGCACTTCCTGTTTCGCGCCGAGTTCGTGCCTGAGGATGTGAAGGCTGGCGAAGTCTATCGCGTTTCGGATCTGGAACTGGCATCGCGACTTTCGTACTTCATCTGGAGTAGCTTGCCTGATGAAGAGTTGCTGCAATGCGCGATCGACGGGCAACTTCAAGAACCCGCCGTTCTCCAGCAGCAGGTCGAGCGGATGCTGGGTGACGATCGATCCGAATCGCTGGTCAACAACTTCGCGGCACAGTGGCTGTACCTTCGGAATCTCAGTTCGTTGCAGCCGGATCGCCGTCTGTTTCCGGACTTCGATGACAACTTGCGACAGGCCATGCGACGGGAAACCGAGTTGCTCTTTGAGAGCGTGTTGCGCAACGACCTGAGTGTGCTGGACATGATTCGGTCGGACACCACGTTCCTGAACGAACGGCTCGCGCGACACTATGGAATTCGCGGTGTGATTGGCAGTCAGTTTCGCCCGGTGAAGCTGACGTCGAAGGGCAGTCACCGTGGCGGTCTGCTCCGACATGCCAGCATTCTCGCCGTGACTTCGTACGCCACACGGACTTCTCCCACGATTCGCGGCAACTGGATTTTGGAAAACATTCTGGGTACACCGGCACCACCGCCTCCGCCCAACGTGCCGACACTGAAAGATAAAACGACCTCCGCCAACGTTAGTATTCGCGAACGGCTGGCGGAACACCGGTTGAATCCGGCATGTGCGAGCTGCCACGATTTGATGGATCCGGTGGGTTTTTCGCTGGAAAACTTTGACGCCGTAGGGCGTTGGAGGCTGTTTGACCAGGGCCAGTTGGTGGACTCTTCGGGTTCGCTGCCGGATGGAAAAGAGATTTCCGGGTTGGACGATCTCGAAGCGGGTATCATAGAACGCCCGGAAATGTTCGTCGGAACGCTGACGGAAAAACTGATGACGTTCGCCCTCGGCCGAGGAATTGAGCCAACCGATGGACCGGCCATTCGCAAGGTTGTCCGTGAATCTGCCGATAAAAACTACAGCTTCTCGTCCATCATTATGGGCATCACTGCAAGCAAACCGTTTCAAATGAGGACCGCAGAATGATCAACACAAAAAAATCAATCTCACGAAGAACGGTCCTGCGAGGCGCAGGTGTGGCATTTACGTTACCGTTGCTGGACGCCATGATTCCTGCGAGCACCGCACTCGCCAAGACCGCAGCGGCCCCGTCGAAACTTCGACGACTGGGGTACGTCTACATGCCGATGGGATTCAATCCTGCCGAGTGGACTCCGCAGGACGACAAGCTGGACGTGCTTCCCTCCACGCTGAAGTCGTTGGAGAAGGTCAAGGACCAGGCGACCGTTGTGTCGGGCCTGGAATTGAAGAACGCCTACCCCGGTTCGCACGCGACTTCGAACTCGGCATTCCTGAGCGCCGCAACCGCTCGCCGAACCGAGAGCTCGGACTACCATCTTGGGATCACGGTCGACCAGATCGCCGCCAGTCGGCTCGGCCAACAAACGCAACTGCCTTCGCTCGAGCTGGCGATGGACCTGCTGGACAATGTTGGCCAGTGTGACAATGGCTACGCGTGCGTTTACCAGAACTACCTTTCGTGGTCATCGCCCACCACTCCGCTGCCTGCCGAAGCGCACCCGCGACTTGTGTTTGAAAGTCTCTTTGGCGAAGGTGGGTCGACAGAAGATCGTCGCGCCGCATTACGTCGCCGCGCCAGCCTGCTGGATTCGGTCACCGAAGAAATGAATCGCTTCAAATTGCGATTGGGTGCCAACGATCGCAACAAGCTGGACGATTACTTCACCAGCATTCGCGAAGTCGAACGACGGATTCAGCGAGCCGAAGCAAACGTTGACGAGAACCCGCTTCCCGATCTCGATCGACCCGTCGGAGTACCCGTGGCGTATGCCGATCACGCACGACTGATGTTCGATCTGCAACTGCTCGCATTTCAGGGCGACATCACGCGCGTCATTTCCTTCCAACTCGCTCGTGAAGCCAGTACGCGAACCTATCCGGAAATTGGCGTGCCCGAACCGCATCATCCGGTTTCGCACCACGGCAACAATCCAGACAAGCTTTCCAAGCTGGCGAAGATCAACGAATTCCACGTCTCGTTGTTCGCCGAATTCCTTGAGAAAATGGCGGCAACGAAAGAAGGCAACGGTTCGCTGCTCGACCATTCGCTGTATCTCTACGGCAGCGGCATGGGCGATTCGGACGCACACGATCACACCGACTTGCCCATCATCGTGGCTGGCGGAGCGGCCGGAAACATGCAGGGCGGACGGCACGTGCAGTATGACAAACACACGCCGATGGCCAACCTGCACCTCACGTTGCTCAACAAGGTCGGTATCGAGATGGATTCGTTCTCCGATAGCGATGGAACAGCCGATGAACTGTTCGAGCCGCTTTCGGTTTAGGCCTTGCCAGTCCGTGCGTTTTGCTGGCGTCGCTGAACTCGAACCAGTGAATCGCTATTCGCGGACGCCTCAAGTTGACTCGCCTGAAAACTGATTTGCAGAAACGAAAGAGTGGGCTATGTGCAATCAACTCCGCTTCACGGCCGTATTGTTGGCTGGCCTTTTTTCAGCGGCGGCGATGACTTTTGCAGCCACGCCCATACCGGCGAAGAGCGGCGTCAAATCAGTTGTTGCTGACGCAGCGGAAAAGCGGGATTGGCAGCGTCTCGCCAGTCTTGTCAAAGCGGGGCACAAGGTCGAGACCAAGCAAGCCGATGGCATGACGGCTCTGCATTGGGCGGCCTATCACGGCAAGACGGACATGGTCGATCGCCTGTTGGTTGCCGGCAGCAACGCTCGGGCCGTCACCCGCTACGACGTCACTCCCCTGTCCATTGCTTGCGAGTTGGGTCGGTCCGAAATAACGCGGCGCTTGTTGGAAGCCGGCGCCGACGCGAATCAGAAGTTGCCCGGCGGCGAACGGCCGCTGATGTTGGCGGCTCGAGTGAACGACGCGGATTCCATTCGGCACCTGGTGAAGCATGGGGCCAAAATCGACGAGACGGAAAGGAATGGCCAGACCGCTCTGATGTGGGCCGCCGCGCACGGAAACTTCGCGTCAGTGGAAGCGTTGCTGGAGGCCGGTGCCGATATCAATGCCGCCAACAAAACCGACTTCACGGCCATGATGTTTGCCGCCCGCGAAGGGCAGATCGATGTGGTGCAGCAACTGCTGCGAGCGGGTGTGGATGTAAATGCCGTGATGCAACCAAAGAAAAGTGGCAGGCGAGTGCCGCGGAAAGGCACTTCCGCACTGACACTGGCCGTGGAAAGTGGCCACTTCGAATTGGCCATGCTGTTGATCGAAGCGGGTGCCGACCCAAATGATCAGCGCAGCGGCTACAGCCCCCTGCATGCTCTGACTTGGGTCCGTAAACCGGACCGGGGTGAAGACCCCAACGGCGACCCGCCGCCGCGCGGATCGGGAAAGCTCAGTTCACTTCAGTTTGTCGATGCAATCGTCGCGGCGGGTGCTGATGTGAATCTACAGTTGGAAAACGGCAAGGGCGGCAAGGCTGTCCTGAATCGGAAAGGTGCGACGCCGTTCCTGATGGCCGCGAAGACAGCGGATGTGCCCTATCTGTCATTGTTGGTTGAACACGGTGCCAATCCCAAAACTGCCAATGTCGACGGGGCAACGCCACTGATGGCTGCCGCCGGGATTGGAGTTCGCGCCGTTGGGGAAGAAGCTGGAACGGAAGAGGAAGTCATCGAAACGCTGAAGTTTCTGTTGGCTCACGGGTTGGATGTGAACGCGGAAGACAAGAATCGGGAAACGGCCATGCACGGCGCAGCCTATCGATGCTTTCCTACCGTGATTGAGTTTCTGTCCAAACACGGAGCGGATCCGGCGGTCTGGAATCACAAGAACAAATACGGTTGGACCCCGGTGATGATTGGCCAGGGACACCGCCCGGGTTCTTTCAAGCCCGATCCAGATACCGTGGCCGCTCTCCGTGCCGCGATGAAATAGGCATCGGTGAATCTCGCCTCGTTGCTGCCGCGTCGTCGCCAAGTGACCTCTCGTGACCGTGTTGCGTTTGCAATGGGTAGAAGGCAGACCATGCTGCCCTCATGACGCGAGCCCTCCGTGGCTATCAGGACTTCAATCATTCGCTGAGGCGTATGATGATTGGAAAACCAGTCTGCCAGTATGAGACCAGCGCGTATGGCGAGGGCAGGAAGACGGACGCGAGACAGAGAAAGCCTGGCGTCAGCTTTAGATTTAAAACCCAGAATGGTGGGAAGTCTCGGTGACAGCGCTGCTGCTCAAGAGCACTCTTGCCCGCACTTCGTCGAGTAAGAAATAGCCACAGTGGTGATCTCTCTCTCGTTCGTGATTCTCGCGAATGATCGACCGGTCTTCTGAGGGCCAATGTGGCGAGCGTACAGCCGCTCGACCGGATCTTCTGAACTCATTGCGCATTACTCACTGCTAATTGCCCACACGAGTGGCTATTCGGCGCATCACCAAAGCAACTGAACTTGTGATCACCTGTACAAATTTTCAATAAAGATTGGAAAAGAACGAATTTTCTTCGTCGACCTAAACGTCAAGGCGGACGCAGTTTGCGCCGTCGGTGGTCAATTGTTTAGGGGGCGGTTCCGCTCACGTTGTGGGTTTCGTGTTCTTCGATCTTCTCTAGGATCTCGCTGACTTTGCAGATTCAGATCTTACAGCGAGTACACCAATGAAAAAAACAATCGTCCTCCTTTCAATACTTGCGGTCGGCTTGTCGGCACATGTCCACGCCGCCATAACTTTGGACATAACCGACCATTTGCCCGCGGCGATGGGAGGCACAACCACGCTTGCAGATGGAACAACTATCACGCTAACAGAGAATAGCTCCGGAGCCGGCTGGACTCCCGGTACGTCATATCCGAACGGCGTATCCTCGGACTTCGGCTATTCGAACCCCGCAACGGACCCAACGAACGGCAACTGGCACTACATCACCCTTACCGTCATGTTCGGATCTGACTTTGGTGTGTCAGGCGACGGGCTCGTGTCTGCGGACGACTTCAATTTGAGTCAGTCGAGCCTCAATGGACGTAGCGGCTGGTATGAGTTCGGTTTCCTTGATCTACTCGGGCCGGCAAGTGCAGGGGTGACCGACTCCGCGATTGAAATGTATCTCAACGATGCTTCCAACTACGACAACAGCGCAGATCAGGGCGTTGGCGATTCCGTCGGGGCTTTGGCTGCCAACGACGATATCAACAACCGTGATGCATCTGGAAATCAAATGAGTGGAACGGGAGCCTCCAACGGGAATGGAACCTGGAACAACACTGAGTTTGGGCTTCCATCTACAACTGGAATAACAGGTTTTCGCTTTTACTACGGTGCAGCCGCAGCTGACGGAGTCGGATCGAGCCCCGGTGCTTCGATCGGATCGATAACGGATTCGATGAGCACGCAAGCTGTACCTGAGCCTTCTTCCTTCCTGTTTCTCACGTTGCTTGGTCTGTTCGGAAGCGGATCGCAGTATTTCAAGAAACGTCGTGACCTCGCGGTAGCGAAGTAGTCGATTCCCTACAAACGTACGACGACATCGTAGAGGCGTCATGACCCAACTCGGTCGTGACGCTTTTTTTGTGCGCATCGAATGCCGCCTTCGTGCTATCCGAACCATGGGGCTTCGTTGGCGGCCGTCTAACGCTTCCCGCAATTGGCAGGTTCACCCATGATCCAAATCACACCGGGACGGTCACCCGGTGGTAAGTTCGTGGACCGCGGCTTGGTTTGAAGTGACGGATCGAAGTTTTTTTTCGGATTCGCAGACGAATTTGAATCTCAAGCCCATTTGCAGTTAGCGGACTGCAATGGGCAGCGCATACGCGCCCACAGCTCGCTAGCCCCAGACTAAAGAGCCTTCTCGGTAGCGTATTTCTGCATATCCAGGCGGGATGCCGAGGCACCGCGATTCTGGAGGGTGGGTAGCGTATACCTCTGTAGATAAGAGTGCGTCCTGTTACTTGGTGCTACACAGTGCGCCGTCCCTGTGTAAATGTGATGACGCATCTTGCTATTACGCAATAAATGTAATAGATATTGCAGTATGTACGTGTGGGGTACGGATGTACACCTGTGTGGGTCGTGGGCTGTGTTGTGGCTCCTGCATTCGTTTTCGCGATGTTCACGCGGATCGATTCGTGCTTTAAAACCGACGACTTGGCTGAATGTGAAAGATTGACAGTGAATGACTGACGAACCAACAGGTAATGAACCACCCGGTAACGAATCTACAGACCGCACTGGTGACAAAAAGCCAAAGAAGAAGCCACTCGAATTCGTCCGGTTCACGGCTGACGATGAAAGGTTGTCAGGTGATCTACGGGCTACTCTGGAATTGATCGAGCAAACTTCCGGAATGTCGGTCGAATATGCACCAGACGGAAATGCGTGGTGCATCCGTTGCGTGGGACGCGATACGTTTCCACCGTTGGTTGCGATGGCCTCTACCCTGCGGCTTGCCGCCAAGCGGATGATGGGGATCATACGCGCCACGCAGGGCTGATCCGTTTCGCGACGACTCGCACCACGATTCCAGTCAGCGAAATCAAGATTTCGCCAACTCGTCGGCTCATCTGTCGCTTTTGCGGCGGATCATTTCCAACGGCATTATCATTTGAATCCAAATGCCCACCCTTTACGCGATGACTTGCCGGCCACCTGCGGTAGAATCTCCCAAGGGTACGTCGGCTGGCAGGGAGATGATGATGCAAGACAATCAGGATTCTGGTTTGGGAATCGCCGCGGCGTTGCTCCTGTTTCTGCTAATCGGATTTGTAGGTTTCGCCGGGGCCACCTGGTTCTATACAACGTCGGCCAGAGAACAGGCGCTGCGACTCGAAGCACAGCAAGTGCGAGCGCAGGCGGAAGCTGCACGCGCGGAGGCGATTGCCAATCAGGCAGCGATGGAAGCGTCCGCGGAAGAATTGGTGACCGAGTCGACCGACGAAGTGGATGCAGAAACCGCAATTATCAATTTGACGTCGGAGGGAGTGATCCGCGTCGAAGAATCGTCGTTGAGTCTGGAAGAAGTGCGAGAGCGACTAGTCGATGACACTGCGGAGAGCTATCGCCTGAAAGTCGACCGCTATTGTCGCTTTCATCACGTCGCGTCGTTGCTTGCCCTGTTCGATGAATTGGGGCTCGATCGACCTGAAGTCACCTTGAACGTTGCGTCGGATTAAGTCGACACAATTCAGGCGATTCGGAGTAGCCGTCCTGCAAGAACGGTCGACGTGATTGCGAAAACCACGAGGTACAGCAGTTGCGTCGTGATGTCGGTCAAGCCGTTCCCGAAACTGATCAGTTGGTGCAACGCATCCATGGCCCAAGCGGTCGGAAAGAGGTAGCCAACACGCCGCACCAGGTCCGGCACAATCTCCAGCGGCCACCAGCATCCGCCCAGTGCCGCCATCACAATCGAAACCAGGGTGCAGACGCCCTGCACTGTTTCGGGAGTCTTGATGACCGCGCCCACCAGAACGCCCATCGCCCCGCAGCCCCATGCGAAAATCAACAGGGTGATGCCGACAGGAATCAGGTTGCCACCGTAGTCCAGCCCAAATGCGATCCAGCCGGTCCCCAGCAGGAAAACGATCTGCACGACGCCGAGCAGGAAGCGGCCGAGAATCTTCCCGGCAACCAGCTGCCAATGTGAGATTGGATGGACGGCGATTCTCGTCAGCACGCCGTTGGAGCGCTCTCCCGACAAACCCAAGCCACCGAAGATGAGCAAATTCATCAGAACGAACATCACCGCGTAGCCCGGTACGGATTGTTCGAAACCCGACGGGACTACTCGCCGCCCGGCGAAAGTAGCATCGAGCCGCACCGTTTTTTCCTGCGACAGGAACTCGCGAAGTGCTGCTTCGCTGACGTCCGTTTCTTCATCCTGCGACACAACCGAAAATATCGCCGACGTAATGGAGACAATCGCCCGCGTGATGCGAACCTCGATCATGGCTGCCGGTTGGGGGCTGCTTTTACTGTTCTGCGAAAAGCCAACCTCGACTGCTTCTGCGGCTTCAACTCGAGCGGTAAAGTCGGCGGGAATGTCGATCGCTCGCAATGGATCGCCCTCGGTCGGTGCATCGACCACTCTCAATCCCTCCGCCTGCAGCAGCTCGACGAAGATGCCACCAAGATAGCCTGCATCGTTGTTGCGGATGGTGACCTGAGGTCGCGGGTCGGACGGCTCGCCTTTTGGCCCCCGCATGGTGATGCCAAAAAGGTAGATGAACATCAGTGGCATCAAGAACAGCCAGATGTAGCCGCCCTTGTCCTTGAGGAAGACTCGCAGGTCGTTGGTTGCGATGATCCAGATACTTCTCATGCCAGGGCTCCCGATCGCATACGACGCTGCAGCACGAACGTCGCCAACATCAACATGACCGCCCCTGTCGCGGCGAGTTCAATCGAAGCGACTGTCCAGTGAGGGCCGTTGAATTCCATCTGCAACCGTTTGATGGATTCGGCGAAAATGTGGTTGGGCATCCACGGCGAGATCGTGTCGCGCAGCAGCGGCGGCAGATTCTGACTGGGAATCATTGACCCACCAAGGAATCCAATCAGCATGATCACGACGGTGTTCAGCATCGCCGTCAGGCGTTCGCTGAATATCACGGCCAGCAGCAGGAAAGCGAATCCCGTACAGAATACCGCGAACGAAATCGTAACGACGCATGTCTCCAGCGGAGCCTGCCACTGAATGCCGAAAATAAGGGCTCCTCCTCCCAGCATGATGAAAGCCGAGGTCAAAACCACGAACAGCGAGTAAGCGGATTTGGCGATCAGGAAAGGCAGCAACTGATTGTTGCATGTTCGGTAGCGATCGAGCGTCCGGCTACGTTGTTCGGTGAAAATATCCCTCGTCGAGCCATCCGCTGTGAACAGGAGAAATACGGAGATCAGTCCCGGCATCACAAACGAGAAAATATTGAATCCGGGATTGTTGCTCTCGTTGTCTGGCTTTTCCGGTTCCGCCTTCGCCTTGCCAATGCTGATGATCGGCGGAAAGAGATACGCTTCTGCTCGTTCGAAACGGCCGCCCACATGCGACACGACTCGCAGCAGTTTCTTGACGTCCGGCGCGCCGGAATCATCCAGAATCTCCATCACTTCGGGCACTTCACTGAGCAACGTTTGCGAAACGGCGTTCAGCAATTCGGCGACTACCCGCATCAACTCTTCGCTAATCGCTGGCATCCAGGACTGCGCCGGATTCTTGATGAGCTCAAACGGTGGGGCGACCTTTCCGGCCAGGAATTTCGAAGAAAAGTCTGCCGGCACAACCAGCACCGCGCTGATCTCGTTGCCGTTGACCAGTCGCATGGCTTCTTCGCGATCGGTGACAATCGTATCGAGAAACTCGGCGCTCTGTTCGCTGGATGCAATGCTGGTCAGCATGCCGCCGACCATGTTGTCGTCTTCATTGACGATTGCCAGTTTGATGCGTGGCACGTCGCCGTCGCGGGCCGCCGGACCAAAAGCTGAACCCACGAGCGCCGTAATGCACAGCGGCATCGCCAGCAGGACCAGCATGTTACGCCAGTTGACTCGAAGACGGGCAATATCTTTCTTGATGAGTGTCCAGACCATCTACTCGCGAAGCTCTCTCCCGGTAAGTTGGAGAAACACGTCATTCAGGTTGGGCCGCTTCATCGTGGCGTTTTCAATCTGCACGGGAATGTCCAGCAGATCCTTCAGGCAGTCCGAGGGATGTCGATCCGTACGCGGCGAGACCACCAGCTGACGCTCACGCTTTCCGATGACCTGAAACTTTTCCGTGAAGCCATTCCAGTTTCCGGGCTCGACGTTCGTGAAATCACCTTCAAGGATGAAGAGTCGTTCGCCGCCCAGGCCATCCTGCAGCTCTGCCAGGGTGCCATCGGCGAGCACTCGGCCTTCATCAATAATTCCGATTCGATCGCAGATGGCTTCGGCTTCTTCCAGATAGTGGGTCGTGTAGAGCACGCCCGTACCTCGGGCCGACAGATCGCGTACAAATTCAAGTATGTTGGCGCGAGCCTGTGGGTCGATGCCAACGGTCGGTTCATCCAACAACAGGAGTTTCGGCTCGTGCATCAGGGCGCAGCCAATGTTGATGCGACGCTTCATACCTCCGGAGTACGTGCGTACCTGGTCCTTGCGGCGGTCGGTCAGCGACAACTCCTCCAGCACTTCAGCCGAGCGAACCGTCGCCGCCTGCGACGAGAGTCCCGCGAGCTTGCCCCAGAATCGCAGGTTCTCTTCGGCGGACAGTTCTTCGTAGAGCGCGACTTCCTGGGGGACAACGCCCATGCTCTTTTGCGCAGCCGACGGGTCCTCGGCAAAGTTGACGCCGTTCACGAAGATCGTGCCCTCGTCGGGAGCGAGCAAGCCACAGATCATTTTGATCGTGGTGGTTTTGCCTGCTCCGTTGGGGCCAAGCAGTCCGTAGATTTCGCCCGCGTTGATCTGCAGCGCGACGTCCGAGACCGCTCGCAAATCACCGAAGGATTTCGTTAGCCGATCAACGGCGAGCACTTGGGGCATCGGCCTGCTCTTCTACTTTCTCTTCAAGTTGCCGGACGAGTGACCGAATCTGACGTAGCAGTGATTGGACTTCTTCGTCCGAGGTTTCGATGGTTTCCGAGTTGCGTTTCTTGCCACGCGGAGTCTTGTCTGCTTTCTCCCGCTTCGCCGCCTCTTGCTTGAGTTTCCGCTTGTTGGCTTTTGCTGCCTTCCCGGGTGCCTCCTCCATGACGTGCTTCAGGTCGGACTGCAGTTGCTTCATCGCGTTTTGGATGGTGGCGGTGACCTCGCCCAATTGTTCTTGTGTCATGCCAGACGATTCGAGTGCCCGAAATGTGCGAGATGCGAGCTCATTTGCGTCGGCTCCGTCGTCTTCCGCATTGGCGAGATCCTGCTCGATTGCCTTCAGTTCCGTTTCCATGATTTGAGCAATGGCGTCGGCGGATTTTTCAACCGCGGTCCCAAAGTGCTGCAGCGCCTTTTCTGCGTGATCGGCGATCGCGTCCACGTCTTCTTCGGAAAGTCCGTCGGGTCCGATCAGCCGTTCCGCCAGCGTATCGAACCATTCGGTTTGCCCCTTCGCCCTGGGAGCTCCTGCGTTGGGGTCGTTGGCGATCGCGTCCAGCTCGTCCCGCGCGTCGGAGACTCCTCGCCGCATCTCGCGGATGGCTTCGCGAAGCGTCGTCTTGATGAACTGGCTGATCTCACGCGCGTTGACATCCTGGGCTTGGACTTGAACTTGGTCTTGGTCTTGGTTTTGGAGCTCGTTGGATTTCTTCAACTCACTCGTGTCATCTGACTTGGTCCGTTGCTTTCGCGGTGCCCGTCGCGCCTTGCGTCTCTTTTGCTTCTCCAGTTTCTTCGTCTTCGAATCGTTGATTTCAACGTTGGTCGCTGCCGCCGCCACGACCCGTTCGGCGACGCCTTCTTCCTGAGCGTGTGCCACCATGGACGCGGAAAATGGCAGGATGGCGAACGCAACGGTCGCGAGCACAATCGCACCGATCGGCGAGATCTTGCGCGGTGATTTCTGATGCAGAATCATTTCGAATCTCCGTTGAACAAGGTTTGACCGCCCCAATCCGCTCGCGAGAGGCGGGAGTGCCCGGGTGGCACCCGTCAAAAAGTCCAGCGTTGCGAGCAACGTACGTGCGTATTCAGTTTGTGTCTTGGGGAACGCCCACAGGACCCATGCATCGCAACACTGCTCTTCGGCATGTTGCAATTGACGACGGATCCACCAAACAAGCGGATGCCACCAGAACATTCCCAGTGCCGTCGACTCCAGCAGGCGAACCCAATGATCGCCGCGGGCATAGTGTGCCAGTTCGTGGGCCAACAGGCTCCGGCGGTCCTCACGAGAAAGTTGCGCCAACAAGCGGGTTGGCAGTACGATCGTGGCGGACCGAGGAAGCACCCACAGCAACGGTGGAAAGTCTCCGTCGGCATAACGAATCTGTGGAATTCGTGAGAGGCGATATCGCGTGGCGATTTCCGCCGCCAGCTTTTGCATCGATGCATCCGCCGTCGGTGCACGTTTTACAAACCGGTGGAATAGTCGCACACGGTATCCCAGCACCGCGAAGAAAATCACGCTGCCCATGAGCCACAAGGCCACGCAAATGCTGCGTAGGGAAACCGAGCTGATCAAAACCGGTTTGGTTGAAACTGAACTGGCTGAAGCTGGCTGGGTGGAAACCCGGCGACTTGCGATCCGCGACGGGAGTGCTCCACTTGGTACGCTATTGTCATCTTTCGCTCGACGTGGTTGTGATGCGATAGCATTCCGTGCGTCTCGTTCCGAATCGCGGAATCCATGAACGGTTTCCTGCCAAAAGAAGTTGTGTTGGGACGACAACGACTCACGCGGCCGTACCTCGGTGGACAAAGTCTGCGGTACTGATACGTGCGTTGATTCGTGCGATGGTGCGGAACTCCACGCGGCAAGCGGCACCGGGAGATCTCCGATTTGCGGCACCGGAAGGTTGTAAACTTGCGGAGAAAACAGCTTGAGTAAAACGATAATCCACAGGGCATGAACGGCTGCGGGTCGCTTGACCCAGCGCGCGATCACGGCCACGGCCAGCGCAATGGGAATCGTCAGCAAGGCATTGGAAAACAACATGTCGATGCACGGTTTCATTTCTTGCCACCTCCCCGCCTGGACTTCTTTTCCGCCGCCTCAATCATCTTAACGAGCGCATCTCGGTCCTTTTTCGACAAAGGTGTCGCGTCGGCGAGGTGCATTAGCAATGGCGTGAACGAGCCCTCGCACAACTGTTCCGCCAGGTTCTCCAGCCCCTGGCCGATCAGTTGATGTCGATCCACCGTCGTTGAAAACGTGTGGGCAAACGAGCCACGATGCCGCTCGACATAACCCTTGTTCGCCAGTCGGTCCAGCAGCTTCTGCACGGTCGCATATTCGCCCGCCGTACCCTGCTCATAAAGCTGGTCCGTGATGTCGCGAATGGTCGCCGAATCACGGTCCCACAGCACATCGAGTATGGCCAACTCGGTTTCAGTAACGTCAATACGTTTCGGGGACATACACACACTCTCAGTCAAGACGCCTGAATCCTAAGGCAGCTTGTCTGAGAGTGCAATAGCCATCGGGTGGGTTCTGTGGGTCGTAGGGGTCGCGGGTCGTGAGCGAGGGCTGGCGTGCGTTTCGCAAGCGACGTTACAAGGAAATTCCCGCAGTAATCACCGCATTGTGAGTTTGCCCATACGTCGCTGTGAATCGAGCGACCTAAGTTTCGAGGGAACTCGCTTTGGAGGAATAAGAATGTGGCGGCAAATTCGTAACTGGTGGAATGGGTCACTCGCCTGCGAGGAATCGGCCACCGAGGAACCTCAATTCAAAATCGAATCCTGCGAACCGCGAGTGTTGCTGTCTGCAACGGCGCTTGGCGAGCTCATTGATATCGATGCCCCGGATGCACCGGATGACGATCCAGGTGCAAACGTGGAACTGGCCGACGACATCGATTCGGCGGATGACCTGTTCGACGATTCCGACAACGCTCTGTTGGCGGACGACCCGGAAAGCCCCGGAGTTAGCAACGTCCAGGACTCACCCGCCAATGACGCAGGTGGTACACAAACAGCGTCGTCTAACGTCCCGAGCACGGGGAACGATGGCGAAGCAGATCGGCGCGATGTCGTTTCGCCCGAAGCGAGTCTTGCGGCACCGCAGGTCCCGTCCGCTCCAACTGGCGAAGGCCCGGCTCCTGATGATGCACCGACTTCCAGGGACGACGCAGGAAGCAACCTCAATGAGGCAGCTCAAGACACCGCGCCTGCCTCCGCCGCCACTGCATCTCGCACAGCCGAGCCGGCCGCTAACAACGATTCAGCAAGCGACCCGGGCCAGCCACCCAGCAATTCTGAGACAGTTGAATCCGACGACGGCGTGCGTCCACCAGCCGATTCGTCCGGCCAGCCCAGTCAGACTCCCGACGCAACTCAGGCCGATACGCCATCACTCAATCGGGATTCGAACGCCCCGCCAGCACCCAGTCCGTCGGCTCCGAACTCAGCGGAGACAACAGCACCCAGTCTTGCGAGCGTCGATCCTCTTGCCCAGCAACCGGGCACCACGACACCAGCCAGCCAGTCGGTCGTCGTCGCGGGAGCCGCAGCGAGTGCCGGTTCATCCGGCTCTGTGTCGACACCGCAGCAGCAGCGAGTGGATGACTTGAAGGAGGAGATCGAAGAGCGTCAGGAGGAACATCGGGAAGAGTTGGAAGAAGAAAAGGAAGAGCGGGAAGAAGAAAAGGCGGCAAAGAAACAGTCCAAGACCGACGGCGGCAAAGACAAGAAGAAAACCGACGGCGGTAAGGACAAGAAGAAGACGGACGGTGGCAAAGACAAGAAAAAGACGGACGGCGGCAAGGACAAGAAAAAGACCGACGGCGGCAAAGACAAGAAGAAGACGGACGGTGGCAAGGACAAGAAGACCGACGGTGCCAGGGACAAGCCCAAATCCAAATCAAAGTCAGATGGCGGCAAAGACAAAAAGTAGCCTCCCACCACAACAACGACCTCCAACCCCCGCCGACGTAATCGATGGAAAAAGAAACTTCAGTAACGCAGCAGCAAGTGAACGCGCTCTTGCGATCCATGCAGGACTCCGCGATATCTTCGCAGCAATCAAATCCTGATAAGCGTGTCGTGTTGATGCGCGGACTTCCTGCGTCCGGAAAGAGCCATGCCGCTCGTGAAATCGCCGGTTTGACGGGCGTCGTTTGCGAGACGGACCGGTTTCTCCGAGCCGAATTAGATGGCGAAGAGTGCACCATCGAGACGGCTCGTAGTCTGAATTACCAGCGATTCTGCCGCTTCGTCGAACAGGGGCATCCCCTGATCGTCGTCGATCGCGGCAACGGATTGAATGACGAAACTTACATCTACGTCAACACCGCTCGGAGCCACGGCTATCAGATCGAGCTGCGCGAACCGATGTCGCCGTGGTGGCAGGAGATCCGCACGCTCCTTCGCTATCGTCCCGCCACAACCGAAGCGCTTGAGTGCTGGGCGATCGCGTTGGCCGAGATCAATGCGCGAACGAATGGTGTCTCTGCCGAAACGATTCTCGATTGGTTGGATGGTTGGGTGGCAGACCTGACGGTTTCCCAGCTAATCGCTCATGCCAGCGATTCCAATGTGATTCCACCTTTGGACGAACCGGATATACCTTTCGCCGTCGCGATCCCCGACGCGTAGGGCCTGCGTACGCTTTTGGCGTGCGGTCCTGTCGGGCTCCCTCAAATCTGATGGGCACGTGATGAGCCGCATTACTCGATGTTGGGGCGACGACCACGAAGTCGTGCGAACCTACCCAGTGGTACGATAAGGGAATCAGGCGTCGTCAAACGCTCTTGGCGGATATCGACCGTATCGTCCGCAAAGTAATCGCAGTTCGATTTCTATCGATTGACCACATCTTTCCTCGGCATAGTCTCGATCTTGTTCAACGATCTGCTGGGTGAGGGAAAGACAATGGGTTTGAGATTTCTATACGCGTCGCTACTGGCGGCGCTGATGACGGGCAATGCGTTGGCCGATCCGATTTTCACGTTCGACATCGTCGACAAACGGACGGTCGATTTGTCGATCTCCAATGACAACCTCGTTGGTCCGGCACCGGTATTGTTTCCTTCGGTGCTGAATATCTTTCCGGGTTCATCGGCGCTCAGTTGGCTCACCGCGGATGCTTCTGTCAGTTGCAATTCTTCTCCTTTGGCTGGCGTCGCGGTAGCTTCAGCGTCAACGCAGGACAAGAGTCCCTCGCAGACGGGAGACGTAATGTCGGTGCAATTTGCACGAGACCTGACAACGGCGGATGTGGGGACAGGGCTGACCGTTCGTTGTACGACGGGGGAAGATGCTTTTGACAACACGTACTCGGGGCCAATGCAGCTCGGCTGGAGTGCCAATAGTCTACCGGACAGCCAACCGTTTGGAGTCATCCAGGCATCAACGACGGTCACGGCATCGGTGCCCGAGCCATCCGCGTTCGTATATTTCGGACTCCTTGGATTGGCCCTCGGCTACCGGCGATGGCGCTCGAGGTAATCTTCCCTGCCGACCAGAATCCGTCTCTCTACAGCTCGGCCAGTCAGGGATTGGGTTAGCAAATAAGCGATTTGCGATGCCGTTCGCATGCATTCGTCGTCGCAAGTACTCTCAGCGTAAGGACGTAGGGTATCGCTTCGGCAACAGCCTGTGGTCCGTGTTCGATCTGGGACCTGATCATGAGTGGCCGGTTTCAACCCGACCAGGACACCCGGCTTGAAGTCGAAGCCGCGAGAAGATGCAGCATTCCGGTCCCCAACCCTGCGGCACTTTGCGGGCATTCGGGAGCGATCTGCGGCGGCAATTTTGGGTTCGAGGCAGGCTATTCTGAGTCGAATGGGAGAACGATTTGGCTGGTCGGTCGGCTTTCGGGTACGGTTTGCGCCGTCGCTTTTGCAGTGTAGAATTGGTGGTCAGTCAGCGGTCCTGTGCGAACCAATGGCTGGTACTTCGGTGTCACCTCGACGCCGTCGTCCTCTTCCGTTGATTGGCATAAGTGCCGTCACGGAAACAACTTGCACCCCTAGCTCAACTGGATAGAGCATCGGTCTACGAAACCGAAGGTTACAAGTTCGAATCTTGTGGGGTGTACTTCATAAATCCAATTGTGAAATGGATTTACGCAAAGATCCCGGCCAGAAATGGCTGGTTTCAGTAGTCGCCTGAAAGTCTTCTCGGCGCTCTGCGACCGATTTAGGGTACCAGAATTCTGCGGAGTGATCCGCGAGTGCTAATATCGGTTGGTTTCGAAACGCGGTGAATTGTTCGCTACCGACCTCCTCGTAATTTAACGGTTGTACTCGAGTTTGATCGGGTTCCGCGAAGCGACGGAAACGCGCGGTAGCCGCGACAAGATTGCACACACCGCCGAAGAACGGTGTACTCGTAGTTCGTTCAGCAATTCGGAATTCGAAAGCTCACCCCTCGCTTCAAGCGTTTCAAACGCGAGTTCAAACATCCAGGCCGGCACGGCCTGGGGACCCGTACCGCCTTCACGCGTTCGTTCTGTTTCCACATAGATCGCCGATTCTGTCACTTGAGTAATCCAGTTTGGCTTGGGTGACGATCCAAGTGTACGAAACTCGTTGTTCTTTTGAACTTCCGCTTTGATCTGCGACAGTAGCGCGGGGTTGAACACTGGTTCGCGGGCTTCGATGTCTTTCGGGGGTTGCCAGACACCGGTGTCTTTGCGCTCCCAGAGGGCTTCGGCCCAATCCCACAAATCAGCGAGGGGTTTGTCGTGGATGTACCCAGCCAGGAACATGCCAACTTCGATGTTGCTGATTAACCCGCCGGTCAGATTGGCGGATCCGACTACTGCTGTGGCATGACCGTTGCGACGACCGATGTAAAGCTTGGGATGGTAAGTACCCCCGGATGGATTGAGTATCTTCAGTTCTGTCCCCATATCGACCGCGTCTTTAAGAGCCGTCGGAGAGGTGGTGCCGAACGTGGTCGATACCAGCATCCGCACTCTTCCGTCATCGGTTAGCTGTTTCAGCTGTGGCTTGATGAGGTGCACGCCTGCCTCAGCCACGAACGCGACGGCCAGGTACGCAGAATCAGAATGTTCAAGAACGCGCTGTACAGCAGGAAGCAGTGTGCGTTCCGTCGTGGATACCATTTGTGATTCCATGAAACTGACCAGTTAAGTTACACGTTCGTAGTATTTGTTGATGGATCTATGACAGGCCTCGCGAAGGCACTGTATGTCGGCTGCGTTCAGTTGTCGCCAAAGGCGTGGTTCGAATCGAATATAGGCGACGTCGCGATGATAACTGAGGTACTTTCGACGCTCGAATTTCTCAAAAGGCATTTCCAACATGATTGACCGCACGTCCGATTCACTCAGCTCACTTAGACGGGACATCCGAATCGAATCTTTCTCGATCGGCAACTCCTCATCGCTTCGTTGTTGATAGAAACACCGGAACTTGTTCGCCACGTCGTCGATCTTCGCTCGACCGCTGCCGTCAACGCAGTCGAGCAGCGAATTCAAAAGGACTGGCTTGTAAGAAGATGAGGTATCCATTTTCTTGCAGTATTTGACAAACAGATCCTTGATCGACTGATCGTTAATCTTTTCGATTCCCAGTTGTGCCCGAATCGTTTCCCTGCGTTCGTCTGTGTCCTCGAAGTAGTACCGCTTGCGGTCGCCAAATTCCAACAGGTGGTCGGGTACGACTTCATCACGTTCAATGGCTCGCCGAATAAAGTTTGCGGCGGTGCCCAATGCCAACTCCAAATCGGCGAGAGAAATCATGTTGGATACGGCGTCTTGCCAATTGAAGAGATCCACTTCAATAAAGTCTTTGGCCCACAAGTGGATGTCCACGGTTGCCGTTGGCTTGTCTCCGTTTTGCAGTAACGCTTCTTCCGCCTTCAGCAACTCATCGGGCGCAAGCGCCAGCCCTCCTTTTCGATATTTCGGATTGCCGACGACTCGATGAAGCGAAAGCGATGCGTTGTATCTGGATGCATTGTCGACAAAATCGACCACCACTAACGATTCTTTGCCCGGCGACTTGCGAGTGCCGCGTCCAAGCTGCTGAAGATAGATGACTTTCGAGAGCGTGGGGCGAGCCATGAAGAGGGCTTCAATGTTTGGGCAATCCCAACCTTCATTCAGAATGTCGCAAGCACACAATACTTTGAGCTCGCCGACCTCGAATTGATGCAGGACCTCTGTTCGATCCTTTTCCGACATGCGGCCAGAAACCGACATTGCGGCGACGCCGTGCTCGCGGAACAACTTGGCAACGTTTTCACCATGCCGGACGTTTACGCAGAATACAACTGTCTTGCGATCAGGCAGGTAGGTGTTGTACGTGTCGACGATCAGGCGGTCGCGACTTGGTATCAACACGGACTCTTCCAGATCTTTGCGATTGTATTGGACCTGATTGAACCGGACGCGATTCAGGTCGACATTGGTTTCGACGCGCACGCACCGGATTGGTACGAGTTCTCCCAGCTCTACCGCTCGCCGAAGCGAAAGGCGATGGGACGACTCCCGGAAGAATGCCAGGACAGACTTGCCATCGGGGCGTTCCGGCGTTGCGGAAAGCCCGAGCAGAAAGTTTGGCCTGAAATAGGCGAGAACTCGTTGATAGGAATCCGCGACGGCATGGTGCGCTTCATCAACGATCACGTAGGAAAACGTACCAGGATCGAAAGCATCCAAATGGTCTGCCAGGCTTTGGATGGATGCGGATACGTTGAACGCTGATACGTCGCGGCGATCTCCCATGAAAATGCCCGCGGAACGCAGCGGCCAGATTTGCTCCAGTTGCTTGTGATTTTGCTCTACAAGGTTTTTTCGGTGAGCAAGAAACAACGTCCGTCCCCCGAGTCGACGGGCGTCCTCGATCGCGACGATCGTCTTACCAGTTCCCGTAGCGTGGTTGAGTAACGCAATTGTCTTTGAGTCTTGTCGAAGTTGTTGTAGCCATTCGAGCGCCTCGCCCTGATGATCGCGAAGCTCAACCACACCGCCACGTTGCATTGGCAAAAAGTCATCAAGTTCCAACAATCCCGGAATCGATTCCAGAAAGCAAGCAAGTTGCTCCTTCACCGTCTCTGGGTCCTCGGCGAGCTGCCGGTCAGTCCAACGAAAAACACGCCATTGGTCATGGATCAGACTGTTTTGCCTGAGTAGATCGTCTTCGAATTTCGAGACGCTAATCGCTGCGGGATGGTGCCAGGTTAATCCGTCGATCTCGAACGCCACTTTTTCCCGAACGGTCTTGAGAGCGAAATCAATCAACCGCTGGTTCCCGTTAATGTCGCGTGCCGGATGTTGCGGCAACAATAACTGAACTTTGTTCAGACCAAATACCTGGCCGAATAAATCTACAAATATGTCTTCGGGAACTGTGCTGTCTTGCGGATTGCCCATGCGAACAATTGTTAGGTTGCATCTTGCGTTTGCAACCGCGGTCTGGTTATCGCTGGAGGGGCACGCAGTCCTTCTGCGGGGGTGGTGCTGTTTCGCGTGGAGGTATCCTGGATTCCATTCGCGGCCTCTCGAGTTGCGGCAGTTGTCTGCATGCTGGCGCGAGGGGGCAGTGGGAAGATCTTGGATCGCCGAGAACGGGTGTCGAGTCTCGTTTTGCGCATTGCGAACCAGGCTTGGATGTCGGGATGTTGATTGCGGTCGATCTCGAGGAGAGCACGCCACGAACTGTAACAGTCGCTTGGTTCGTGCGACGCCGTCGACTGCTTGCGGTCTTCCAGGAATCTGCTCTTCCTGCGAAGGCTACTGACACAACGTTGTCAGGAGTGGGGCGGTAACCTTTCCCTGACCGCTTCAGGGATGCGAGGCAACATGGGGTTGCTGGTCGTTGATGGCGGCTTTCGCAATCAAAAAGAGGAGAGAATTCATGAGTTTTCAGCCAGAACATTTCGCCGTCTGGATCGAGATTCCCGTGAGCGACATGAGTCGCGCCGTTCAGTATTATGAGACCGTGTTGCAGACGAAATTGAAACTGACCGAAGAAGGTCCGAATCCGATGGCGACGTTTGTGACACAAGACGAAGCCACTGGTGTGGCAGGGCATCTGTATCCGGGGAAACCAGCAACCGATGGCGAAGGGCCCAGCGTCCATCTCGCCTGTCCCGGAAGCCTTGAAGAGACACTGGAACGCGTCAAACAGGCCGGTGGCAAAGTTGTGTCGGACATTATTTCCATCCCGCCGGGGCGGTTCTTTTACAGCGTCGATCCCGATGGCAACTCGATAGGATTTTTCTCACACAATGCGACGAGCTGATCGACTCTTCCGGATCGTTCAACATTTTCGCAGTGGTCGACTGGTCACCGCGGCGGAATTGGGGGAACACCTGGAAGTCTCACCGAGGACGATCTATCGGGATATCGCCGATCTTCAGGCGAGCGGTATTCCGATCGACGGTGAGGCGGGCGTCGGCTACGTACTGAAGAGTGGATTCGACCTGCCGCCGCTCATGTTCACGCGCGACGAAGTTGTCGCGCTGATCGCAGGGGCGAGGCTCATTCAGGCTTGGGGCGGCGCCGCGATGGCGCGGGCCGCTCTGCAGGCGTTGGATAAAATCGAATCCGTGCTGCCGGATCCTGTCCGAGAGCAAACCCGGCAAGTCGAAATCCACGCCATGGCTGCCGGCATCACCGAAGATGTTCGACAACGAATCGATCGGCTCGAGCAAGCCGTTCAGGCACAACAGAAGCTGGACCTGACGTACTCGGACGCGAAAGGTGAAGAATCCAGTCGCGTGATTTGGCCGCTGGGACTGTGGTTTTGGGGAAAGGTCTGGACACTGGTTGCCTGGTGCGAGCTGAGGAATGACTTTCGAGTCTTTCGGCTGGATCGAATCGAAGCCATCGCTCCGCAGGGAGATCACTACCCTATCGAGGCTGCGAAATCGCTCCAGCAGTTCTACAAAAACATGGAAGATGAATGTCGCATGGAACCATGACGGCTTCACCGCTGGGACCATCGTCCATGGCGGACTAGCCACGACCTGGACTAGCCACGACCTCGACTATCCGTAACTCGATTATCCAACTGGCAGCGGTTCGTACGCTCGGCCGAAGTTGGCTGACAGGATCAGGAAGTCGTCGAAGTCCACGACAAGGTCCCGGTTGAAGTCTCCGATAGACGAGGGCGGAGAGTTCCATACGGACCTGCCAAAGTTCCGTGACATGTTGAGGAAGTCATCGAAGTCCACATCGAGGTCGTTATCGGTATCGCCGTTGGGTACCGCGGGGACGGTTCGAGTGATCGTAAATTCGTTCTCCGATGGCGAGGGGTCACTGACACGTCCCAGGAACAGTATCGCGTCGGTTGCGTTGTCGCGGATGAAATAGTGGAACGGTTGATCTGCTTCGATGGTAAACTCGGCATAGGAGTTGTGGGTCCATAGGGCGAAGCCCCATTCATCGTCGCCGACGAAGTACGTGTGATGATCGGCGACGCGGAAGTTGTAGATTTCGGATTCCGACGCGATCGTATCCACCTCCGCGACCGTCTCCCACTTTCCGTTTTCCGCCAAAGAAAGCTGGTCGCCTGATTTCAGGTCCTCGGCCGCCGTCCAACCTCGCTGCTTTTCAAAGAAGCGATGTTCGCGTGTTGTGCGAATGACCTGCCCGCCAATTCGCATGCTGATGACCTCCGCGCGGTTTTCAAAGACTTCCTCGATTCTTTTCGGCTCGACCGGTGCATTGACGTCGAATTCGTTTCGGGCAAGCACGAGGTCGCCGGCTTTTAACTCTTCGATCGGCTTCGCGCCATCCGGCGTAAGCACCGGGGTCCCTTTGGCAAAGCAGAGAATGAGGCTGGCGAAGGTGGCGGCTGCGGCCTGCGTACCTTGTTCGTTGGCTTCGATGAACGCTTTGTGGCCCACCTGATCAATCATCAGGCCATCTCCACCATCCGCCATGCGAGTGTAGTCGCCAGTCATTGGCATACCCAGCTCGGCCAAAAGCGGCTTGAGGTCCGTGCCCACCGTCGTATTGAATTTTGGCATCCGCACCTGAACGTAGGCTTCGTCGCCGTCTCCATCCCATTCCACTGCCTGAGAAAGTAGTTCCATCGTCATATCGTTGGCCGAATGCCCTTCGGCCGGGACCAGGATGACCATTGATGCATCGCCACCGACGTAGGGCAGCTCGACCAGATGGAAGTCGTCGATACGCGTATAGGGTCTGGGATCAACGACACCCGAGGTATCCATCATTGGCACGTTAACGGTCGTTCCATCGGCACGCGTGAATCGACGCATTGCTGTGTGCGACGGATCAAACGGAAGCTCCCAAAGCGCATTGAAGTAAATTGCGTTGGTGAGCGTCATCAGTGTGTTACCCGGGAGTTCCTTGATGAGGTCCTGAATGTTTCCCTCGGTCTGGTCTTCCACCCAGCCATTGATTGTTTCCCTTGCTGCCGGTTGGCTGTAGTCGAGCGACTGCGACGTCCCGCCATAGTCATTGGCGATTTGTTCGACATACCCGGGCCGTAGCTGGAATTGTTCGGCGGGCCAGACGGCATTTGCCTGAGACAGATCGTGCTCGATGTCTCGCTCCAGCAAATCGGTCAGCGCGCGAAACGATTCGTGGATGCCGTCGTCTTCAAGATGGAGCGAGTCTGCCATCTGGCTCGCGGTGTCGCCGTTTGTTCCGGCGTACAACATCGAGAGCACCGTTGAAACGCTGGTTGGAGAGAAGAGCAGATTGCCATCGGTTTGTCGCATTTGCTCGTAAAGGTCATACCCAAGGCAATTGATGGCTCGGGTTGCCTGAGCGTGAGTCTCTTCGGCTTGTGGGCTGTCGTCGAGGCAGGCGGTAACATCCGCGGCGAGGTAGACACGCGATTCAAGATTTTCAAACGATGCGTTCTTGAAATACCGGCGGCGGTTTGGCGTGCTACGCGCCGTTGACTGAGTGCGTGACGAGTCTAATCGAATAACCACAAGAATCCTCCATCCAACGTGTTTGTCCACGGGAAAATTCAACTCAGGGTTGACGCTAAATGATAAACAGAATCTGAGCTCCCGGGGTCGTGGTTAGCCGCGAATTAGCGCGTTTGTTCCAGTCGAACTTCGGGTTTGTAGTCCGTAACCGGATGGCATAGATTTACCCCGGAAGAGAAGACTTTGGAGATCGCAACGTGAAGAACGGCGTGAAAATTGGTGTGCGTGGAATCTGCCTGCTGCTGTCCTGCTTGTGCGTCTTGCTGTTTGCTGGCAGTTTGTCGGCGGCGGAGAAGCCGAACATCGTATTCATCTTCGCGGACGATTGGGGCTGGGGAGATCTTGGTTGCCACGGTCATCCCTATGTGAAGACGCCCAACATCGATCGACTTGCCCGCGAAGGGGCGGACTTCCACCGCTTCACGGTTGCCAGTGGTGTGTGCTCGCCCAGTCGAACGGCTGTGATGACGGGTCACTTCCCGGCTCGTTACAATATCGACGGTCACTTCGCCTGGGTGCCCAGTAATGCGAAACGCAACATGCCGGACTGGCTGAGTCCCCGCGTCCCGCTGCTTCCACGATTCCTGCAGCAGGGAGGCTACGCGACCGCTCATTTTGGAAAGTGGCATCTCTCCAACAACATGATTCCCGATTCACCGTTGCCCGGCGAATACGGCTACGACGAGTACGGGGCATTCAATTGTGCGGGCGAACAGATTCCCGTTCATGAAGACGCTCGCAGTGCGATCGCGTTTATGGAGAAGAGTCACGAAGCGAAGAAGCCGTTCTTCATCAACCTCTGGATTCACGAACCACACACTCCGTTTCACACGGTGCCCAGGTATCGCTGGCGTTTCCGCGAGCTTGATGAGCCGGACAACATTTATGCTTCCGTACTTTCGCATGCGGATGATCGCATTGGTGAAGTGCTCGAAGCGATCGACCGTTTGGGCCTGACGGAGGATACGTTGGTGATCTTCAGTTCCGACAATGGTCCAGCGCGAGCAAGCCGTCCGACCGAGTTGAAGCTGATGCATGACACCGCGACGGGTGCGGGCTACGGGATTGGTGCTGCTCGAGGAATCACGGGCGGACGGAAGGGTTACAAAGGAGCGCTTTTCGAAGGCGGGATTGGGACGCCGTTTATCGCTCGCTGGCCCGGAAAAATTTCCGCTGGCCGAGTCGACCGTGAAACGTTGATTTCGGCAGTGGATCTGCTTCCCACGTTTTGCGAGCTGGCCGGTTTCCAGTTGCCAGACTCCTACCGACCCGATGGCATCAGCCAGGTTGCCGCGCTGATGGGCGAAGAGAAAGCGACTCGCTCGAAGCCGTTGTTCTGGAAGATGCAGTCTGCGTGGCCGATTCCCAAGTCTCGACCATATCATTGGGTATCGTACGCCGTCGTTGACGACCGGTGGAAACTGGTTGCGAATCGTGACCTCGACTATGTTGAGCTCGTTGATATCGTGTCGGATCCCTACGAGAAAACGGATCTCAAAGACGAGCAGCCAGACGTCGTCAAACGGCTCAAGGGAAAACTGAAAGTTTGGCGAGAGTCACTTCCGGCCCGACCTGTTGGCGATGTGTTTTCGGCGGAACGTCGCCAATCACAATAGACGTTAGGTAAGAGGGTTTGCAGGGAAGTGCGTGGCACGTGTGGGGAACCACGCTTTTGTAAGTCATACTTCGCAAGCAACGGCTGCGTGCTACATTGTCGTCGATCGGTCAATGGAGGTGAGAGACGGAGATGCGACGGACCCCCATTCTATTGCTCGTTTTGTCAACGCTGGCCAGCTTGCTGTTTGCGGCAGTGACCACCGCCTATTGGCAGTCTCGCGATGGCGTGGATCAGGTCGCTCAGGATGTTGGATCGAATGCGAAGGCAACCGCCAACGCAAACGTCAACGCAACCGTCGACGCGAACTTCGACAAGATGATGCAGGTGATTACGCACCCAAGGTGTGTGAACTGCCACCCCAGTGACGGAATCCCAAAGCAGGGTGATGATAGCCATCCGCATTACTTTGGAATCGCTCGAGGCAAGGACGGTGGGGGTTTCGAGGCGACCAGATGCAGCACGTGCCATCAGTCGGAAAACAATTCGTTTTCGGGCGTACCGGGAGCACCGGAGTGGAGTCTGGCGCCGCACAGTATGCGATGGGCGGGGCTGTCGCGCGTTGAAATCGCCAAGTCCATGCTCGACCCAAAGAGAAATGGCGGTCGAAATCATGAGCAGCTCATGCATCATCTGACCGAACACGAATTGGTGCTTTGGGCATGGGAGCCGGGCGTGGACGCCAATGGCAAACCTCGTGCGGTGCCGCCGGTTCCCAAGGATGAATACATCGCGGCAGTCAAGCAATGGATTCAGAACGGCGCCAAGGTGCCGGACAAATAAGGTGACGACTACGTAACGAACTTGGTGGCGAACACGCTGGCGAACACGCTGGCGAACCGACACGTCGCCTACTCCGATATTAACTCAGTTGGTCCACGAAACATGAACGTTTCATTCACAATCAATGGCATGCAACAATCCGTCGAAGTTGACGACGGAGACACTCCGTTGCTGTGGGTCATTCGCGATACGCTGGACCTGAAGGGGACCAAGTTTGGCTGCGGCAAAGCGGCTTGCGGGGCGTGTACGATTTTGATTGACGGTGACGCCGTGCGGTGCTGTTCTTACGCGGTGAAGTTTGCAGAAGGCAAGCAGATCACGACGATCGAGGGACTGGGCACTCGGCAGCAGCCGCACCCGGTTCAGCAAGCGTGGATTGAGGAAATCGTGCCACAGTGTGGCTACTGCCAGCCGGGCTTCATGATGGCGACCGCCGCGTTGTTGGAAAAAAATCCCGCGCCCACCGACGAAGATATCGACAACAACATCATCAATGTCTGCCGGTGTGCGACCTACTACCGCATGCGGAAAGCGATCCATCGCGCCGCTGAGTTGACGCAAGATCAGGCGTAGCCACGACACGGCCTCAAACGGTGCGGCACCGCCGCTGTTGGAAACCATGACTGAATCAGGCAAACAACCCGCCGACGAATCACACTCCGGTCAGACGACGGCTACGAAAAAGAAATGGTCCCGTCGCAAGTTCCTCGTGCGCGGTGGATTGGGGACGGCGGGAGTCTTGGCGTTGGGGACCTACGTGTTTCGGAATCCGCTACGCCGAGCGGTCTACGAAGCCTCCGAGGACACCGTGCTTCCGTATGTCGGTCAGGGCACACAAGCGAACCTCTGGTTTGAAATCACGGATACCAACAAGGTCGTGATGCTCTCGCCCAAGGTCGAAATGGGTCAGGGCACCTACACGGGGCTCGCCCAGATGGTCGCCGATGAGTTGGATGTGGCGATCAGTCAGATCGAAGTCAAAGCCGCGGAAACCGATACCGGCGTGATCGACAACTTGAGCACGGGCGGCAGTATGTCGGTCAACGGGCTTTGGCAGCCGCTGCGTGAATTGGCGGCGACCATGCGGGAGATGATCAAGAACGAAGCGGCCGGCCAGCTGGGAGTTGCGGTTGGCGAACTGTCGACCTCCAACGGTATCGTTTCCGGCGCCGGCAAGAGCATCACGTATGCTGAAGTTGCCGCCGGCGTTCAGAACTGGACAGTACCGGCAACGCCCAAGCTACGTGCGAACAGTCGCTATGAAGTGATTGGCAAACCGATTCCTCGCATTGACCTGGAACCGAAGGTGTTTGGCGATCCGATGTTTGGCATGGATGCCGAGTTGCCGGGAATGCTGCACGCCGTCGTCATTCGACCGGAACATGTTGGAGCAAAATTCAAGAGCGCCGATACGACCGAGGCTGAACGAATGCCAGGCGTTGTCCAGGTCATTCAGCAGGACGATTGGGTGGCCGTCGTCGCGGAATCCGTGACGCAGGCGCTCGCTGCAAGGCAGCAGGTCAACGTCGCCTGGGACGTGCCAAAGAAATGGACCGAGCAGGAGATTCGCGACATCCTGCAGGTTGGTAAGGGCGACGAAATGGTGACGCAAGTTCAAGGCACGGCGCTGGCTGCTGAAGGCGAAGGTGTCGAGAGTCTTGAATTCACCAGTCCCATTGGAGCACACGCGCAGATCGAACCCAACGGCGCGGTGGCAGATGTCTCTGGAGGCAAAGCCACTGTCATACTTTCGACGCAAGTGATCGGCGTCACGCAAAAACAGGTCGCCGAAGCGCTGAACCTACCGCTGGAAAACGTGAACATCGTACCGACCTACCTCGGCGGCGGTTTTGGCAGGCGGCTGAACACCACGCACGCCGTCCGCGCGGCGCAGATTTCGCAGATCGTTGGCAAACCCGTCAAATACTTTTTCACTCGGAAGGAAGAATTCCAGAACGACCTGTTCCGACCTCCGACGCACCACATCGTCCGCGGCAAGCTCGACGGTAACGGGTTGTTCGATTCGCTGGAGCATCACTACGCCAGTGGGGACGTGGCGATCGGTTCGCTGCTTCTGCCGGCGATTGCCAATACGATTTTGGGCGCCGACATTGGGGCCCTACGCGGTGCCAACGTTCAGTATGACAAGGTTCCCAACCACCGTTCGGTCCAGTGGCACACGACGCTTCCGTTCGCGACAAGCTGGTGGCGAAGCCTCGGGTTGCTGGCCAATACGTTTGCAATTGAGAGTTTCGTGGATGAGATGGCGATCAAGGCGGGCAAGGATCCCGTTGAGTTCCGGTTGGCTCAGATCAGCGACCAGCGTCAGGGAAAACGTATTAAGGCCGTCATTGCCGAGGCGGCGGAAAAAGCAAATTATGTCGACGAAGCACACGATGGTCGCGCAATGGGAATTGCTGCTTCTATTGATGCCGGATCACCGTGTGCTCATGTCGCGGAGGTGTCGATTGAAGGTTCGCGGATCGTCGTTCACAAGGTGACTTGTGCGTTCGACTGCGGTCTGGCCGTTAACCCGGATCAGGTTCGAGCTCAGTGCGAAGGTTGCATTATCATGGGAATGAGCGCCGCGTTGCATGAAAACATGACGCTCAAAGACGGCCAGCTGTATCCGACGATCTATGGGCCCTACGATATGGCACTGATGCGAAATTCGCCGAAAGAAATTGACGTGCATTTGCTTCAGGGTGTTGATCGGCCAATGGCGGTGGGCGAACCGCCGATGGGGCCAATCGGGGCCGCCATCGGAAACGCGGTGCGGCGGCTGACGGGCGAGAGGCTAACGGACTTGCCATTGAAGCTGGCCTGACGGCTGCCGACTGTTGTTCTAAGGAATCGGACGAACGTTTTCATGCACGAATTGGTCAGGATCATTGAAGCGGTTGAGGCAACGGACGAACCGCTCTACCTCGCGACGGTCGTGGACGTTGTCGGTTCTGCCTATCGTCGCCCAACGGCGCGAATGCTGATTCTGCCCGAGGGGCAACACATTGGCACGATCAGTGGTGGTTGCCTCGAGCGCGATCTTTGCCGGGCCGCCGCGGAACTCACACAGCAGGGTCCGAAACTGGTGAGCTTCGACACGCGGACCGACTCGACGAATTTCAATCCTCGCTACAACGTAGGTTGCAACGGCATCATCTACGTCCTGGTAGAGCGAGTTACTCGAGCCCAAGATTGCCCAATGAGTCTGTTGCGTCGCGTCCTTCAAACGGAGACAGCGCACGTGGCCGTGACCGTCTATCAATCGACGATCGATCGGTTCCACGTTGGTCAACGTTTTGTGGAATCTTCGCCGGGGTTGCCCGACATGGTGTCGCGTGAGCTGGCAGGAATCCAACAGCAGGTACACGCCGACGGTCGCCCGACGTGTTGTCATGTCACATCCGTGGCGGGGGAAATGCGGATGCTCATCGAAAAGGTCGCTCCTCCCAAACCGTTGTGGATATTCGGTGCGGCGGAGGACGCCGTCCCGTTGGCTGCGATGGCCAGCCAACTGGGGTGGAATGTCACGGTCGCCGATCATCGGGCCAGCATGCTATGTCCGGAACGCTTTCCGCATGCGCGACTGGTTTGCCAGCCATGGCATGAACTGCCCGGTACGCTATCGGCGACACCCGAAACGGCCGCCGTGTTGCTGACACATAGTTTTGATGCCGATCGAATGTTGTTGCCATTCTTGTTGGCTGCCGACGTTTCGTACGTGGGCGTATTGGGGCCCAAGTCGCGGACGGCCAAAGTGATGCGGGAACTTCACGACGCGGGCAAGTTTCCTCGCCTCGAATCGCTGGACCGGTTGCATACGCCTGTTGGGCTTGATCTTGGCGCGTCGACACCCTCAGAAATCGCGGTCGCTATAGTGGGTGAGATCATCGCCTTGAGTCACGATCGCAGCGGCGGTCGTCTTGGCAGTCGGCAGGCTCCTATTCACGACCCGGTTCGACACCGGTTAATTGAGTTCGAAGGTGCCGGAATGTCGAACCCAAACGGTGTCGTCGACAAACGGTCGTGAGCTCACTTGGCCCAGTATTCGGCCCGTACTTCGACGAGTGCCTCAATCAACGCGTCGATCTGCGCGTCAGAATGCACGCTGGAGAGACTGATTCGCAGACAGGATTCGCCTTTGGGAACCGTGGGCGGTCGAATGCACGGCACCCAAAATCCTCTGGCCTTGAGTTGCGCGGCGAACTCGACGGTGACCGACGCTTCGCCAAGCACGACCGGGACGATTTGGTGCGAGCTCTTTCCCACGACGAAGCCCTGCTCGGACAGTTGCAATCGCAGTCGATCCGCCGAAGCGAGTAGACGCTGTCGTCGATCGGGTTCATCACGAAGGATACCCAGTGCTGCGAGCCCGGCGGCGGCAGCGGCCACTGGACTGGCGGTGGAGAAGACGTAGCTACGCGCCCGATTGGCGAGGTAGTCGACGAGTTTTTGGGAACCTGCCACGAATCCGCCGTGACTGCCCAGCGATTTACTGAGTGTTCCAACGATGACATCGACGTCGTCGCCCACACCCGCTTCCGCCGCTGCTCCACGCCCTTCCGGACCGACGACGCCCAACGCGTGGGCCTCATCAACCATCAGCATGGCGTGATGCCGTCTCGCCAGTTCTGCCAGATCGGCCAGCGGAGCCACGTCACCATCCATGCTGAACAGGGCGTCGGTGACGATTAGTTTCCTGCCGGCGGATGCGTATTGTGTCAGCAGGTCTTCCAGTTGTTGGACATTGGCGTGTGGGTAGATGACCTTCTGCGCGCCAGACAGCCGGCAACCATCGATGATGCTGGCGTGATTCTTTGCGTCGCTAAAGACTACATCGCCTTTGCCCACGAGCGCCGGGATCGTTCCGGCGTTGGCTGCGAACCCGGTTGGAAACAGGATGGCAGCTTCGCGATTGACCAGCGTCGCCAGTCGGCGTTCCAGTTCGGCGTGCATGGCCGAGCGTCCCACGATCAGCGGGCTGGCACCACTGCCCCATCCACCGAGGCTGATGGTTTTCGCGACCGTTTCTTCCAGTTGCGGATCGGCGGCGATGCCCAGATAGTCGTTCGATGCGAAGCCCAAATACTGCTTGCCATCAATCACGACGCGGGCGCCCGGCTTACCGCTGCGGCTAACCCGCTGTCTCAGAAGTTGGGCCTCTGCCAGTCTATCCAGCTCGGCATCGATCCATTCAAGCGACATGTATTCTGTTAGAACGACGAGGAATCCGCGGCAGCCGGAGCCAACGCCAGCTCTTTCAGTGCCTCGAGAGTGCCCAGCATATCTTCTCGCGAGATCGCCTGCCATTCGTCGGCCTTGTGACGAATGATGGAGAGCTTGAACGACTCGAACGCCTCTCCAACATCTTCGGGCAGTTCTGCCAGTCCTTCGAAGGGTCGAACGAATGGAACGGCGTTGGAATCTTCCGAGTAGATATTCGCTCCAGCGTCACCATTGGCTTCCCGGCCGTCAGATTCACCGCCGTCCTGAACGGTACGAGACTGAGAATCGACGGGTCCTGATTCGTCATCGTCGCCAAAGTCGGGGCCCGCCGGACTCCGTGGATCATCCACATTCTGGAAGTTCGTTTCCACGATCGTCGGCGAATGATCCTCGCGCGTTTCGAGGTCCTCGTTCAGCTCGGCCTCAATAATGTCTTCGTCTTTGGGCTTCAGTTCTTCAGGAGCGCCCAGCGCCTCCCAACGTGCCTTCCGCATTTTCGAGACGGACCATTTGTTCTGGATGCCGCCTTCCAGCCACAGCTCGGCGTCATCCCAATCAAGGGCCGCCTGGAAGTGACTCCAGAAGAGCCCTTCGTATTGCTCGGCCGTTTCGCCAAACCGCTCAAAGACGCGGCGTAGACGTCCAATATGCTGGCCGGTCACGCCGCCAATACGGCGGGCCCATGCCTCGTCAGAAAATTCCGTAGGCGGAGCATCAGCTTCCTTAAGAGCTGTACGCCACTCGAAAATGATCTGACCTTTTTCCCAGTTCGTGGTACTGATCAGCCGATTCCATCGTCCTTCAAAAGGTGACGATGCAGCGTTGAACTGTTCCGAAACTTCAATTGCAGTTGCTTCTTGCGATTCCATGCTCGACTTCCTGTTTCCCAAGTTGGCTCGCATGTTAGTCACGCAGCGGCTGAGTCTCCAGCAGGACAGATTCTGGCCACCACGCCGGATCGCAAAGCTTTGCAAAAGAAGATGTTAAGACCGCGCGCGAAGATGTAGGGGCGCGCGTCGACTTGGGGATAACGTGTCGCGGAAAAATGCTGCTCCCAAACTGGCATTCAAAAGCCGGTTCGCATGTCGACCAATCGGTCGTTGGGCAGACCCGAGCCGATTCGGCGTCCGGAGTGGGCTCGCCACCTAGAAACTCATTCCGCCGCCGGCCGATTCTATCGGATAGAGGAGAAATCCATCCTTCAGCGAGCCGTCCTTCATAAGGCCAAAGTAGCTCGCCTGCGAATTTGCATAGTCGACGTCGGAAACCTCGAATCGCCAAACAACGTAACCGTTGTCTTTCTCGCTCAACCAGCTGGCGTTGGGCGAAAATCCGAAGCGATCGTTAATCTCCGCGAGGCTGTCACCTTCTTGGACCTGTGCGACGTTCTGCAGCAGCATTGCCTCAGGGACGCGATCGGGCACGGGGCGAAAGCAAAAGCCGACGATTGCAAAGAGAACTCCGCAAGTCGCCAGCAGCATGAAGATTCGTTGCAGCGAAAATTTCATTGGATTCGTCGCAATTGGCAGAGCCCCAAACCCGCTATTGGGCGCGTTCGGCCGATTCAAAGCCGCACTTGTTGTGGGCACCGTCGCAAAAAGGACGATTTGCGGACTGACCGCAGCGGCAGAGTGCAATTGCCGGTTTGCTGGAATCCGTCGTGAACTCATTGCCCTCGGCGTCGGTCACGGTTACCGGGCCCTCGACGACGAACGGACCATTGTCACGGATTCGAATGTTAACGTCAGACATCTCGCTGTTTCCCTATCGCGAATACTGTTTAAATTTATCACTTGCAGCTCATTCTAGCCGACCGCACCGGTCCGGCCAGAGTGGCGATTACACCTGTCAAATCCGTTGAAAGCCACCCATGTCCGCCAGCTTTGACCTTTATTTGATTCGGCATGCTCAGTCTGCGAACAACGCCGTCCCTGATTCTCAGCGAGTTGAAGATCCCGGCCTTACAACGATTGGGCATGAGCAGAAAAACCACCTCGCCAATCGCTTCCGCGAGGTGGAGGTTACGCATCTGTTGACCAGTGGCTTTCTGCGAGCGGTGGAAACGATGCGGCCGGTCGCCGATGTGTTGGGCATCGCACCCACGATCTGGACGGACCTCCACGAAGTCGGTGGCTGCTTCGCTGGCTGGAATGCGGACAACACGGAGGGCAAGCCGGGGATGAATCGCGATACCCTGGCCAGCCAGTTTTCCGAGTTCGAACTGCCCGACGATATCGACGAAGACGGCTGGTGGAAAAGCAAACCACGAGAGACGTACCAGCAAGCTCAGTTACGAGCGGCTCAACAGTCAAAGCGTCTGCTGGAGCATTTTGCCGGTAGTCAGGCGACCGTCGCGTGTGTCATTCACGCCGACCTTAAAGCGTTGATGCTGGAGTGTCTCTTACAGGACAACTATCAGCCTTACGCCTACGAAGATCTGGTCAACACGGGCGTGTCGCTACTGAAGTGCACGGAGTCGGGTGTGTCGGCCGTTTCGGTCAACGATGCGAGCCACCTGCCGGACGACCTGGTGACTTCGTAATTGCGCACGAATCGCGTTCAGTTTGAATTTGGTGGCGGCGGTTGTTGCCAGGCACTCATTCCGCCATCCACCAACAACATCTGACCATGGATGTGCTCGGCGCCGTCACTCAGCAGAAACACCGCAGCATCTCCAACGACTTCCGGGCCGGGAACTTTACCGTTGGGCGTATGCGACTCCATCCATTGCCTCGCAGCGGCGTCGTCCAACGCGGGTGCGGTAAGAGGCGTATAGAAGAGCCCCGGCGCGATACCGTTGACCCGAACACCGTGCGGTGCGAGTTCGCAGCACAGCGATTTGACCATCATTTCAACCGCCCCCTTCGATGTGTCGTAGGCGACGTGGGTTGCCTCCGCGAGCCGTCCATTGATCGATCCAATCATCAGCACCCGGCCGGGCGTTTGCTGCTCGACCCAGCGACGGGCGAACCACTGCGTCAGATAGAAATACGCAAAGACATTGAGGTGCATCGTCTTCTCAAAAATGTCGGCGTCCATCTGCAAAAAGGGAACGTCAAAGTAGCCACCCGCGTTGTTCACCAGCAGGTCGATGGACGGTTCAAGCTCGTTCGCTTCGGCCGCGATGCGATTCGCTGCTTTGTTGTTGGGGGCGGCGAGGTCACCTTCTACAAAGCTGACGCGGACATCGAATTCGCGGCACGCGGCGATGGAAGCTTCGGCCGCCGCGTCACGCTTCAGGCCGTGTAGCACCAGGTTCGCACCGGATTTTGCCAGAGAGATGGCGATCGCGCGTCCGATCCCCTGTGACGATCCGGTGACAAGAGCCGTGCGACCATGGAGGTTGGGCATGAACTTCTTCCCTGAAATGTGGAAGTGGAATCGGCGAATTCAAACCGGTCGAGCGAAACCGCTGGATGTGTTTCGTCAGACTCCCAGATTGACTTCCGCGTCGTTCTCGTAAGTTTCCTGTTCGCGGTCTTCCGGGTTATCAGGTTCCGTGACATCAACGAGGATCGTCTCGGTCATGATCAAAGCGACGCGACCAAGCAACCGGAAGTAGATCAGTATGGCGGCCAATCCCGCGGAGAGTGCCGCGATGCCGATTGCGAATGCTCGACCATCCAGTTCACGCACGGAGAGGCCAAGAATCACATATCCCGCACCCGCCATCACGGTCGCAAGGATAGCCGTGGAAAAATAGAACTTGAACCATGTGCCAGGAATCTGGGCGACGCTCTTCCACACGGGTATGGAGAAAATTCCAGTGATTGAGGCGGACTCCATGATGGACATCAACAGCAACGGAAACAGCAGGTACGTGACGATTGGAATTGCCAGAAAGTACTCGATTCTCAATTCGGCGACCTTCAGGATTCCAAACGTGGGCGACACGCAGCAAAACAGTGCCGCTGCCATTGGTGCGCATTCCCCGATCCAGTCGACAAACGAGAACATGCCGCCATCCGGTCGGCAGTCGGCATCATCGTCGGCATTGGATGTGTTTACGAGGATCTTTTGGAAGGAGACAACCGTTGGCAACGCCATCAGCAAGAACATGAACGCCGACGCCGTCAGCAGAATCGGTGTGATGGCCGAAGCGTTGCCCTGCAGATCCCAACCAAATTTGACCATGCTCAACACCAGTGTCCACGCGAGCACCATCCCCAGCAGGATCGGGAAAATGTGGCCGTGAAGAGGATACAACCAGACTCCCTGGATGAACGGCTTGGCGGGCAATTCCGGTTCGGCCTCGATGTTCTTTTCAACTTCGCGATCTGCCTCTTTCAGCAGATCCTCGCCTCGCGACCGGGTGATTTCGATCTCCTGGGCAGGTTCCAGGTCGTAGCCCATGCCGGTTTCCAGACTGGGCGCCGTCGGCTTGATTCCCTGCTTGGGCTGCTTCACAAGATTTTGTGTGAAGCAGTCGGGGCATTCCATGGACTGACCGATTTGATCCGAGTTCGCGTACATGCGAGTGCTGCAGACTCCGCAGATGACCGGAATCAGAGATCGCTCTTTCTGGGGAGCCTCGGCCGATTCCGAATTCCGGGGGCGCGGAATGCGAAACGTCCTGTCGCAACGGGGGCACTTTCGTTCCTTGCCCGCGTTCGATAGTTTGCCCTTTAGCACTACCGAGCAGTGCGGACACTTGAATCGCAATGTTTTGTCGTTGGAGCTGTTCAAAACGCCCGTTTCTGAAAAGGATTCCAGAACCTCTGTTCCCTTTTTCAAGTCCTACTCGATTGTAGAATAAAACCCCATGCTGATGGCACGAAACCTTGCGTGATGCAGATATCGAAACCAATCGGCCATCTTTTACGAGAATCCGCAGCTGATTCGCGTTGTTGATTTGAATGCCAATATCTGATTCCAACCCAAGCAACACGAATTTCCGCGAAAGCGAGGCCTATCAGGACGCATTGCGATTTCTGTACAGTCGCATCGACTATGAACGCGTGCCGAAAATGCCCTACGCGCAGAAGGACCTGAATCTCGCCAGAATGCGACGACTCCTGGAACTACTGGGCGACCCGCAGCGAAATTCACGGATCATCCACATCGCGGGAACCAAAGGAAAAGGTTCGACGACTTCGCTACTCTCCGCGGCGTTCGCGGCAGCTAACCTGCGATGTGCCAGCTACACCTCGCCGCATCTGCACTTCTTTGAAGAACGCTTCTCGCTGAACAACGAGGCCTGTGATCCCGAAGTCCTGATCGAGCTGCTGAAGCCCGTACGGGTCGCGGCGGAACAGATGGATGGCGATTCGTTGGGTAGCCCGACGTTCTTCGAGATTGCCACCGCGATTGCATTCCTGTTCTTCCAGCACCACAACGTTGACGTGGCCATTCTGGAAGTCGGATTGGGAGGGCGCCTTGATTCAACGAACGTCTGCGATCCGCTGGTTGCCGTCATCACCAGCATCAGTTTCGACCACACCAAACAACTGGGCAACACGTTGGCGCTGATCGCTGGAGAAAAGGCTGGCATCATCAAACACGGCGTGCCGATCGTCAGTGGGGCTCAACATCCGGAAGCTGCCAGCGTGATAGAATCCGTCGCGCACGACCACGATGCGCCCCTCTATCGTCTGCGGCACGAGTTCGACTATCGAAATTATGTTCCCCACCGAAGCGACGCAGAACAGGCTCGCGCGGACTTCCTGTTGCCTTCACCTACCGGGACATCCAGCGATGGCCCGCGAGAGCTCATGGGCGTCGACGTGCGACTACCCGGCGAACATCAAGCAGCCAATGCGGCCGTGGCGCTCGCGGCGATGAGCTGCCTTCCGGAGGACTTGCAGTTGTCGGAGGAAGCGATCCGGACGGGTTTTTCTCAGGCGAGGTGTGCGGCGCGAATCGAAGTCGTATCACGCAAGCCGCTGACGATCATCGACGCGGCGCACAACGTGGCTTCGATTGAGGCGCTGGTCGATGTGCTGCAAACGACCTACGCGGACCATCCGATGCTGCTGGTGATGGGGGCGACCCGCGGCAAAGATGTCGAAGGAATGCTCGAGCGTCTGTTGCCGCAGTTCTGTCAGATCGTCTGCACGCAGTACGAATCGAACCCTCGAGCGGTCGATGCGGAGAAGCTGGCCAACATGGCCCGCAAGATTGCCTCGAATCGACAGTTGCCGGTGGTCGATCACATCAACCAGGTGGTCTCGCCCACAGCGGCCTGGGAAACGGCACTCAAGATTGCCGAGCCCGGTCAGCTGATCTGCATCACGGGTTCGTTCTTCATCGCCGCCGAACTGCGCGAGCTCATTGCCGACCGCAGCCAGGCGTGAACCATTGCCTGTATCTGTGTTTGTATTTGCGAGCTGCGAGCGTGACGGGAGCGCAGTGGCCTTCGAAGCTTGATGGACGGACGGAAGGCCCATTCCACTTCATGCCGTGTTCGGAAGGATCGTACACAGAATCCTGCGATCCTGTTCCTCCGGGGCGGACGGCAGGCGACCGTACTCGGGAACGAGCGCTTCAATGACGTAATTCAGAATGTCACGTCCTTCGCCGAGATCGAGTTCGCTGCGTCCTCGAAACACGACGGCAATCTGCACGCGTTCACGTTGCTGCAGACAGTCCATCGCCAGCTCGATATTCAAATCGATATCGGGCTGGCCTTTCTTGGCGAGGAATCGAATCTTCCGGTTGCCGCTTCGCACTACTTGGGCGCGATCGTGCAGATGATTCGACGTCCCTGTTGGGCCGGTGAAATTTCCAGCTTGCCGAATTCGGGTACCAGGGCTTCAATGACGCTGGCCATAACGCGTCGACCTTCCTCGACGTGTACGATCTCGCGACCACGAAATACGACAGATACCTGAACCTTGTCACGACCATTCAGGAAGCCGGCGGCTTTCTTCACCTTGAAGTCGATGTCGTGCTGACCGGTTTTCGGACGCAGACGAATTTCCTTCGTCTTCGTTTGATGGCCACCACCCTTGTTGGCCTTCTTGTTCTTTTCGTATTTGTATTTGCCGTAATCCATGATTCGGCAAACGGGTGGTCGTTCATTGGGAGCGACCTCGACAAGATCGAGACCATCTTCCCGAGCCCTCGTGAGGGCCTCTTCCGTTGGAATGACTCCTAGTTGTTCTCCTTCAGCGGAGACAACTCGCACGGGAGTAATTCGGATTCTGTCATTGATACGCGTTTGGTCGTTGCGCTCCGTAGAATTAAATCGTGCCATAAGTGAAACAGGATCAAGTCCCTAAATTTCTCCAAGTGAATGAAATAACGCAGGCAAAGTACGAGACCGGCAATGGTCTTTATACTCCAAAAAAGTCCGAAATCGCCAACAATTTTCAGACTATCCAATGACCGCACCGAACGTCGGAAACAGTCAGCGGGACCGTCGGGCGGTGCTTTGGGCCGGAAACTGGTTCCGTCAAAATTCCGCCACTCCCGCGAGCCGTTTCAGTATTCGTTGGCTGCACTTTTGTCCGTCAGACCGGCGCTGCCGCCATAGGTTTTTCGGACTGTGCGTTCCGCGACTTCACCAAGCAACTTCTTGATGACGTCTTCTGCCGTCATCGTTCCCAGGTCGCCGTCGATTCGATCGCGAAGTGAGACTGTACCATTTTCTGCGTCTCGTGGCCCTACGACCAGCATATAGGGGATCAATTCCAACTGTGCATCGCGGATTTTTGCCCCCAATTTCTCCGATCGATAGTCAGCGGTAATCCGCAGGCCTGCCGATTTTAACTGTGTTTCCACACTTTTGGCGTATTCCTCCGCCTTCTCGCTGACAGTCACCACACGTAGCTGCTCGGGGGCCAACCATAGGGGGAATGCCCCCGCGAAATGCTCGATCAGCACCCCAATGAAGCGTTCCATCGATCCCAGCGGAGCCCGGTGGATCATGACGGGCCGGTGGGGTTTGTTGTCCGCCCCCACATATTCGAGGTCGAATCGTTCGGCACTGGGGAGGTTGTAGTCCAACTGGACGGTGCCAAGCTGCCATTCGCGACCCAGACAGTCCGTCACGACGAAGTCTGCCTTCGGTCCGTAGAACGCCGCTTCGCCCTCTTCCGCATCGGCCTTGATTCCCAGGTCATCGCAAACCTTGATGAGTGCGGCTTGCGCGTTTTCCCAGTTTTCGTCACTGCCAACGTACTTGTCGCTGTCCGGATCACGGAATCCAAGTCGCACTCGATAGTCATTCAGACCTAACGAACGCAGCACAAACTGCGTCATCTCGATGCATGCCTTGAATTCATCGGCGACCTGTTCGTCCGTGCAGAAGATGTGCGCGTCGTCTTGGGTAAAACCTCGCACTCGTGTCATGCCCGAAAGCTGACCCGACTTCTCATAACGATAAACGGTTCCAAACTCCGCCAGCCGGACTGGCAGCTCGCGGTAACTTCGAGGACGAGCTTTGTAGATCATGATGTGATGCGGGCAGTTCATCGGCTTCAGGATGTACTCTTCGGCGGGCTTCCCCGGCTCGTCTTCCATCGTGATCGGTTTGAACATGTCGCCCGCGTAATACGGGTAGTGTCCCGAGATCTGGTAGAGATCCACCTTGCCAATGTTGGGAGTGTAGACCGCGTCGTAGCCGCGCTTCTCCAACTGATCCTTGACGAAGGTTTCCAGTCGGGCGCGAATCGACGCACCCTTGGGCATCCACAACACCAGGCCCGAGCCCACGGTCTTGTTGATGGTGAACAGCTCAAGCTGCTTGCCCAACACGCGATGATCGCGACGCTTGGCTTCTTCGATACGATTCAGGTGTTCTTCCAGCGAGTCCTTGTCAAAGAACGCGGTACCGTAGAGTCGCTGTAGCTGCTTGTTGTCGGAACTGCCCTTCCAGTACGCCCCGGCGATGGAGAGCAGTTTGAACGCGCCAATGGATTTGGGGGTTGGAATGTGGGGTCCACGACAGAGGTCCACGAACTCGCCCTGCCGGTAGAACGACAGCGTCTGGTGTTCGGCCAGACCGGTGCTGATGTGTTCGACTTTGTATTCCTGCGACAGGTCCTCGCAAATCTGCAACGCCTTGTCGCGGGACTCCTCGAGGCGAACGAAGGGTTCATTGTCCTTGATGATCTTTTTCATTTCGGCTTCGATGGCCGGAAAGTCATCTTCGGTCAGCGAATGATCGAGATCAAAGTCGTAGTAGAACCCGCCATCGATCGTGGGACCGAACGCCAGTTGCACACCTTTGAACTTTCGCATGATGGCTCGCGCCATGACGTGCGCGCAGCTGTGTCGCATGACATTCAGCGCGGCCTCGTCCTTCTTGGTCAGAATCCTGAGCTCGCTGGTCTGCTCGTCGGGCAGGGTAAAATCGAGTCCCACGATGGTGCCGTCGACTTCACCGGCTAACGCGGCCTTCGCGAGTCCGGGGCCAATGTCCGCCGCAACGTCGGAGATGGTGAGTGATGATGGATATTCTTTTTCAGTTCCGTCCGGGAGTCGAACCTTGAGCATTTGCCTCACGCGTGTTGATGCGATGCCGCCCGTACAGAGGGCCACATCTCGTAGGAATTCAGGAATGGAGAACGTCCGCAAAAAAACGGTCACCCACAAGGGCAAAATCGTGTCTTTCGGTCGGTCCCAGTATAGAAAAACCGACAAATTCGCGAAAAGTAGGTTCACCTGGATGGCTACTTGACGAAAGTCGGGGAAATGGGTCACATTCAGTGCTGTCACACGGTCCACTTGGCCGATGCTGATAGCCTGCGTTCCCGGGAAATCGGGAGCCCAGAATTGATACAAGGGCGTATAGCTCAGTTGGTTAGAGCGCTTGCTTGACATGCAAGAGGTCACAGATTCGACTTCTGTTACGCCCACTCTTAAAAACAAGCAGTTTTTGAACATCTTGGCCGGCACGGCACGCCGAATGTCTTCAACTTCGTCTTCAAAATGGAAGACAGGGAGGACATCGTGCAAAAGCCGTATTTTCTCAAGAGCCGCCAATGCTGGTACGTCTGGCTCGGCAAGGGAACTTCCCGCCGTCAGGTCAACCTCGGCAAAGACAAAGAAGCCGCCGAGGCCAAGTATCACCAGCTGATGGCGGATGCCAGCCTCAAGCGGGCCTTCAAAACCGACCCAGGAACGGTGCCTGTCCAGAAACTGCTGGATGACTATCTGTGCTGGGTCGAAAAACACCGCAAACCTGCCACGCTTGCATGGTATCGGAACTACCTGGTTCCCTTCGGCCACTTCATCGGCCGAAGGCTCACCATTGACGAGCTGGAACACCAGCACGTCTATGACTTCGTCGACAAGCACTACGCCAACGCCAAACCCAACACCGTTCATGGAGTGATGCGAACCATCACCAGAGTCTTCAATTGGTCGGTGAAGCGACGGATTCTGACGCGGAGTCCCTTGGCTGGCATTGAAAAGCCGCAGCCAACCGGCAGGGAGATGACGATTAGCCAAGAACAATTTGAAGGGCTGCTAAAAAAAGCATCCGATCAGCCGGAGCGGGATCTCCTAGAGTATCTCTGGGAGACTGGCACGCGGGCGGAAGAAGTGGTCAAGATCGAAGCACGCCACGTCAATCTTGATCAAGCTTGTATCGTGCTTACCGCAAGCGAAGGCAAAAAGTCTCTGGCTCGCACGATCTATCTGACCGCTCGATCACTGGAAATCGTTGCCCGCCTTTGCAAATGTCATCCCGCCGGCCCGATCTTTTTGAATTCCAAAGGCAGGCCCTGGAACAAGGACAGCATGAAATGCCGCTTCCGCAAATACAACATGCCGGGCCTATGTGCCACGGTGTTTCGCCATAGCTGGGTCACCCGGTCGCTCATGTCCGGCATTGACCCCATCACCGTCAGCGTACTCGCCGGCCACAAGGATTTAACGATGGTCGCAAAACGCTATTCCCATCTGGCCAAGCATCCCGACTACCTCAAGGACCAGCTCTCCAAGCTCAAAAGAACCTAGGCTGCTCGAACGATGAAGTCGACGCTTCGAAGCGATTCACGTAAACTGCGACGGTCTTTTTGACGAAGCGGATCGGGACGGCTGTATCTCGCTGAAGCGTATTAACCGGAGCTTAGCTGCTGATCGCTAACTTCTGAGGTGGCAACGACCTTCGTCTCGTGGGCAGCGCTTGATCTGAAATCGGGTGATGTCACCGGAGTTGAATGTTTCCCTACCGCAACTACACGCTAGGCTGAACGCGTTACGCCAAACGCTAAGCCACCACGGGCGAAACATATCTGCGGACTGTGCGAACCGGAACTCTCATGAACGACCAACGATATTCACTGTCATCACTCTTCGGAATAGTTGCGATTATTGCTTTGGTTTGTGCAGTTTGGACGTCGATAGGTTGGGAAGCCGTAGTGTTTTCCATAGCTTCTGTCGTTTCAGTTGCATTGTTCGTTTGGGTCTTCTGGCCGTCAACGAAGTTCACAGAATATCTGACACGGTATTGGTTTGGGCGAAAGAGATGAGACTGTGGACTCACAACTGCGAGGCAAAATCAGTCAGGATCTGCAGCAGATTCGTCGGCTAGTTCGGAATGACACCGCTGCGACTTGGCCGGATTCTCAACTCGCGTCGGCCACATCACCCGCCGAGCTCTGCGGTATGGTAGACCGCTGTTTTTCTGGTGACATCGTCCGAGACAGAAGCGTGTAAATCCTCTGTGTCGTATTGAACCGCTATTTCCTCCGAGGTCACGACCACCTCCGTGTGTTCGCGTCGAGTAACATGTGCGTGTAAGGTGTGTTTATAGAATGGCCATGTGAGTTGGAAACATGTCGGAATTCAACCGAGATAGGGCACTTTTTGGCAACGGATCTCGACTCTATCGGCAGGCTCACGAACTAACAGACTTCTTGTTCGCTGAGTTGGGTGGAAGAGACGATTGTTTTCGGGCTCCCATTACCCAGTTTTGCAGAAAAGACTACTTAAGAATAACCTCCTTCAAGCAAGCCAAAGAGAACTACGAACGTGCGAGAGATGAGCTCGAGACTCAGTGCAAGGAACTATCCGGTTACCACGTCATACCAGGACTGATTGACGCCACTGAGTTGTTCTACGGCAAAGCTTCTCCCGAGTTACCAGCTTGGATTGGTCAGGCTCTGAAGATTTGCATAGCCGCAACGTGGCCGTCAGTCTTATCGCCTTCCGCAAATCAGGCATCGCACCAGAAGGTGCTTGCTTGCGTCCGCATGGCAGGAATGGTGTATCAGCTCCTTCATATATGCCAAGTGCAAATTCTCCGTCCTGGTATGACAACCGCAGTAGCACCTCGGGGTGTCGTATACGGGGACATTGATGCATTTCATATCTTTTATCGCGCATTCTCGAAACGGGGAAGAATTCAACGCTTTGCCGCGACCACCACCACTACGATCATGCAAGATCAGATAGGCACGATCGATGCAATTTTCAAAGTCTTGTCTGGTCGCAGTCCTTCAAGAATCAAGAAATTCTCCGGAACTGTATTTGAGCAGATCCCAACTGGTGAACCGATTGAATTTTGGATGGGAATCCTGATGAGATTGCTTTTGTTGGTTGCTGCCGGTCGTGCACGTACTAGTGTTTGCGATGATTTGCTTGGGGTTTGCTTATTGGAAAAATCTGGGATCGGACTGTCAGATATGCCGCAGGAGGTTCTGAAGCATCAAGCATCACTCCAAGAAGCTATGGAAAAATGTTTTTGGCGAAGGGATTGGTACCGTCAACGCGATCGTCAGCTATGGATGTCGATGATAGTAGAGAGGCCAGTAATTCGAGTCCTCGCGACACCTCCCGACCTGTTCGCTTGCGGCGTGATGACCATATTAGACTCAATAAACCAATTCGTTGAATCAGCGATTATGCGATACGAGCACAGCGGCAACGTCGTATTGTCGGATAGCTGCTATGAAGGCCTTGTGTCCAATCCGTTCGAAACGGACGTCATCGAAGTCTTTCGCCGCCACGGATTTGTTGCGGGAGAGGTTGGGGAAAACGCTATCTGGCATACACAGCACAAACACAAGAATCTTTTCGAGCTCTCGAACAGTCACCCTCCCGGGCAACTAGATTTGTTGGCCGTTCATCCAAATGGGTATGTCATCATCGGCGAATGCAAAGTACTCAAAATGCCAATGCTGTTTTCACAGTTTCGGAACCTGATTAAGAAGGTCGGCGAAACGGATGACGAATCGTTCCACTCGAAACTGAAAAGAAAGCAACAGTGGGTTGACGGCATGGGCAATTCACTTAGCAAGCATTTTTCTGGCTCGAAGAGTTTTATTATTCTTGATAGGTATCTGCCGAATAACGACGACTTTCAAGGAACGACTGTATGTGACCTTGACACCTTGGACGATGCAATTGCTCAACTGGTAAAGGCGGACGTTTGAATTTTAAGCAGCGTCAGCTCAGGTCAGTTGTGGGCCGATGCTCATCGGTGCAGAAAACGAGAGAAGACCTCGTGCGGTTCAGCGTTTGCCAATTCTGCCGAAGGCACATCACCCGACTTCAGTTTGAATTTCACGGAACTCGCGTCGGTCAGTGATAGTCAGGTAGACCGACGCAGTTTCGGGATTTGGCTTCGCTGCGGCAGAGTGAAACTTCGAAGCGAACTGCGAAACCGCCGCCGATTTAATGCATCAGATCGCCAAGCATCCAGATTACCTCAAGGACCAGCTCACCAAGCTCAAAAAAACTTAGTGGTGTAAGCCGCATCTGGTTTGGCCGGCGTTTCAGCGGCTGCGAGATATTCCGCCAGCTGCGTTTCTGAAACTCGCACCGCTGAATTAATCCGGTGAGCCCTAAGCTTGCCCTGATCAATCAACTTGTAGACCAAGCTGACGGAGATGTTCAGTCGGCGAGAAACCTCGCCGACCTTCATCAATGCCTCGTCAGCCTGCGTTCGTTCATTTTGCATCGGTGACCTATTACAGGAGAAACGCAGCGTCACGACTGCGTGAGCTAAGGTTGGTACACCTCATTCCGTTCCGCTTCACCTGCCACCGGAATAGAAAACCTGTCCAGGCCATGCTGATACGTCACACTGCCATCGAGATGCTCCATTCTTACGCCAAGATAGACTGCGTTCTTCAACGCATAGCGAAGCGAATATTCACAGCCATCCAGCTGGTAGACCGTGCCCTTTGCATGGTCGCCAGCCAAGCTAAAGCCATTGACCCAGCAGTTAATCGCTTCATTCGGGCTGTTGAAATATCGGTGCGGTGTCGTCAGGCAGGCCAAATCAATCACCGATTGCTGTCGGTCTCGGTCCGCCTTGGTGGCCCGATATACGGTCAAGTAGAGTCGCCAGCCACGAAGCGTCTCTCTGGCAACAAATTCCTCGGCATAGCGATATCTCGGGTCGGCGTAGACCACTCGGCCTTGACGAATTTTATCAGCGATGTGCCGACGCCTTTGCCGAGCCTGTTCGCCTGGGTCTTCGCTGTTCAGCGTACCGTAACGCCTGTCGTGCCGGTGAAGCGTCACACAGCTTAGTAGCATCAACGGCAGCGACAAACCGAAAAAGCATAGGTTGATGACGACCTCTGCGGCTCGATAGATAAAGGTTGGGTCATCTGTTGGAAACGCTGCAAACCCATGTACGAGTTGCGTGCAGTGCATCAAGAAAAAGGCCAAAGCAAACGCCGCCATACATAGTTCCAACAGCCACGACCGTCGGTCAGACAGTTGAAACACCAAGGCCGCCAGGCGGTCTCGCAATCGGTCGAATATGTTCCGCTGTGGCGATGTCGGTGTGTCGTTCGCTGCCGTTTGGACGCGAGATAATTTTGTGGTTGAAGATGCCACCGTGGTATACTCCCTTGAATTTCTTGGTGATTGAAATGAGCCGGGCCGCTCGCAATCGCTACCCATCCTTCGCCATGGGATCAGCGGTTCCAGCCGGACAGGCAAAACCAACTTCGGATCGTTCGAATCGACGCTACTTCTTGTCACCTGCGTTGCTGCTAGACAAGTTAGTGCTCGACGTAATAGCTTGACGGACGGCCTCCGCCGCCGCAGCTTGTGCTGCGACGTAGATCAAACATTCGACACACATGGCATTCTCCTTTTTGCTTCGTTGAAGAATCAAAAACTCACTACCGCCACTGCGGCTCTCTCACGACACCAATCCTACGGGCGGTCGCCAACCGTTCCGGCGTGCCATGCCGAACCAAACCAGACGCTGGCAAAACGAGCCACCACTAAAAGAAAAGGGCAGCACGGTTTCCCATGCTGCCCTTCGATAACAACGCCACATACGGCTCTCGGACCGTCCTACGCACACACCATCAGCAAGTGCTCGACATCGGGCACAAACTCATGGAAAATCTCACGCAACCAAAAAACGTGCTCGATATGGTGGAAGCTCCCACAGATTCGTTTGAGCACTGCCTCAGCATCATGTGGGTCGAGGTGCCCAATCGCCGGCTCAAGCCCCTCATGGTTCACTATCAAGTTGACACGATCCGCGAGCACAAACAGCAACTCGACAAAGTCATCATTGCCAAGGCCAAACCGCATGTCGTCGCCAAACTCGTCGGCAACATCCAAGAACAGCTGCAATCGGTCCGGCTCTTCAAGCAGTAGATAAAGGAGCATCGCGTCTAGCCAATCGAGCTTGTCACCAGGCTCACCAAGCATCGGCTTGTCCGCCACCTCACTCCAGATTGGAGCAAAGCGACCGACGGCAAACACCAGCCGCGAGGTAAACACCGTGATGGGCGACAGCTCACCCGGCAGCTCATCGGGCGAAATGCCAGACAAAAAGAGTAGCTCCTTGAGCATGGACGCCGACAATTCGGCATTGCGAACGTGCAGGTCGCGGGCTTTTGGCCAGCGGTCGACGTGGTCGCTCATTCCCAACCCCATGGCTCGTTTGATCTTCAAACGCCCCCGAAATTTGGCAACGATTTTTCGTTGAAACGCCCTGACCGGTCCTGTGCCCCAATCCGGCAGCAACGTCTTGCCTACGCCCCGCCGAATCAGTAACTGTGCCAAGCGGTAAATCTCGGCTTCATCCGCCCGAATGCTGGGCGACAACCGCCCCTGCTCCAAGCTATCGGCGTCCATCCTTTGGGCCTGCATCACCCTCAGAACCATTCGCATGAAATCCAGATAGAGCCACACGGAAAATTCCGGGCGGACATCTCTGGCGGATGGTTTTGGGCGGGGTTTCGGCTTTCGCCGGGCGAGGGCGTTACCCCTTTGCCCATCGGGCCCTGTCCGTACGAGCTTGCGTTGAATACGCATCACAATTCCTCCAACTAAAGGTTCATATGGAGGAGCCGGGCACCGCTCGGTGCCCTCAACTGCGATAAAAAACCATGCCTCAGTCAGCTCTGCGGCCGTTACAATGAATCTTGCTACGGGATTCAGGAGTTTCGGCACTTAGCTGTCAGAGGCTCCGAATTTCACGCGAGCCTGCTCCTCTGGGGCGGGCTCGCAACTTTTGCGTGCCCCTTCGGCTGATCTTGCCCCCGATATATCGCGACCTGCATGCCTGGCAGCCATGAATCGAAGTCGTTGTCAGCCGGTTTTTATGATACGAGATGTTGATTCAGTTTCGAGTGCAAGTCCTTGATATAAAAGAACTTATGGTTAATCTGGTTCAATCGAGATTGAACCGGTGTCGTCGAGATTGATCTGTGTCGATAGGAAATGGTTTACAAACCCATGATTCTGTGACAATGTCTTCTCGATTCGTTAATCTGCCCCCTGCGAGTTTGAATGTCTGAAGATGATGACTACACACCCCCGCGAGAAATGCTGCGTGATCCAGATGCTCCGCCGGACTGGCAGCCGGCTGTCCGCAGGGAGTGGACGCCGCATCAACACGCACGTGACTTAGGTCAGCGGTTGAGGGACGTAAAGATTGCCCTGAAGTCATGCGACTCAGTGCCTCCGAAGCGTATGGCAATGGCCTATATCGCCGACAGCATGGCTGTTCTCGAAGCAATGGAGTATGACGCCGATGGCCGCATCCCAGGGCAAAAGAGAATCGTGGACAACCTCTTTCATGCCATCGACCTCCTTGAAAAATCTGGCGGCGACTTCGCCGAACACGCAGGCAGTCTCATGTTCATCATCGCCGAAGCGTCCCAACACGGCCTCACCATTGATGGCTATGATTTGTCTAATGGCACCCATCGCAATCGGTTAAAAAATGGCCCATCTCCATAAGGCGTTTCTATGCCTAGTAGCCAGGCGACAATCAGTTACACGGCGATCCTTGAGTCCGAGGACCGTTACGAAACTTGGCCAATCTTGAAGAAGTGGCGAGCAGCGTCGATTGAGGTGACTTGGCACGAAAACGACGAAGAGAAATGGAAAAGTCAGAACGTTCCGCCAGCAAATCCCAAGAGACCGAACACCTACGCCGATGTGTATTCGGTGCTGTATTGGCTGGCCGCCTATCATAGCAAGAACGAAATCTTTGATGCCCTGCATTGGCCAGAATCCAATGCCCTTATCACCCACGTATGGTCCAAGACCATTCCTGCATGCGTTCCCGAAAGCGGCTTTCATCAAGATACAAAAAAACGACTCTCCATGAATAAACGAGGTGGAGTCAACTGCTACCTTATTTTTGGCCCAATCAGTGCTAACGGAAGGCCCGACAAGACCCAAGATTGTCTTGCGTTCAAGCTGTTTCTCAACAAGTCAACTGCCCAGATCGACCCTCAAACACTTCCAGAGGGTTCGGTGGACATTACTTACGCTAACGAAAGGAGTACCGTGACAAGCGGAGAATTGATCTTCGCTCTTTTCTATGGCTTCGATCCGTACAAACGGCAGATAAGGGAAGTCGCGGAACAAGAGAAAATCATCGACGAGATCATTGCCCGTCAACAAGCCGCAACTGATTCGGGTAAACCTGGAAAAAGTGGAGACCCCCCCGCTGTCATCGTGGCTCCTTCAAAGTTGCCCGACTCGGATGGAACGCCAGAACAAATTCAAATGGAGGTAGTCTCGTCAGTCGACGATGAAATTGAGCTTCCCAATGAAGTAGGTGAAACCAAGCCAGGTCTTGGCAACGAAGAATCGGGCCTCAAAGCTGCAGAGGACCCGACTCACGAACCGTTGCCTGAAAAGCAGGAAGGAGTTAACAGCGTCAGCGACTTAGGGAAGCCTGACAATGATGGCGATTCACCAACGGTCGAGAGGGGCCCGGATGCAACTGATCCAAATCGCCAAGATCAGGAACGAGACGGAAGCGGTGCCAAGGCGGAAACCCCCAATCCACCTGACATGGCTGCTGGGACGAATGGCGTTGGACATTTACCCAACCCCAAGAGTGATGATTCCAAACTGCTTGACGAAGACGCTGAAACCAAGCCAGGGTCGGATGGCCAGGAAATAACGAGCAATGGCAGAGGAGCTACTGTCTCCACCCCACCCGACCCAGCTGACATCGAAGCCATCGACGATCAAATTGAAGGCGAAGCTGATGCCAGCCTTGTAGAAAACCAGCCTTCCACTCCACATGTGCGAGAGCCGGGTGAGGATGAACTAGACGGCAGCGGTTCCGACGTAAGCAATTTCGATTCGAAAGAAGCTACCGACGATTCACCTGACACCAATCATCAGCGAAAAAACATTTCTGGCTTGGCCTCGTTTGTCCTCTCAAACAAGTGGGGCGTGCGTACCATGGTGATGTTGTTCGCCTACATTGTTGTATGGAGAGGCTTCCTGCTGTTGCGAAATTCGTCCAGCCCTGGCAAGCCTAAAACCCCATCTGGTTCTCCCGGCCAATTGGCCAAACAGCACGAGCCGGCCAGTGGCCAAGAACAAGCGAAGCCGCAACATCTGTCCGGATCAAAGACCAATGATGATCAAGCGTTAGCACGCTCGACCGCCCCAGTCGTTCCGCAACGAGAATTCCAGAAGGTCAGTGGTGAACTTCGAATTGACGGCCATTACCCGAAAAATGCTACCGTTGCATTGTTGAATGTTGAGAGCATCCCGCCGTTGACTGCGAACCCAACCGACGGCACATTTGCATTTGCCCTGCCTTTGCCAGTCTCAGGCAACGTCGCACGCTTCCGCATTGTGCTGGATGAAGAAGGCTTGGAATGCGAAGAGATCAAGTTGCTTGACGGGAACATTGACATCTCGCTATCGAAGGAGCAAATGACCAAATTCGCCCCGTCCATGATGGATACTTACCACTACGTCGTTTCTACCCATCGCACCTGGCTGAACGCTGACCGCGTTGATTCTGAACTATGGGGGGAAGAACCGCCTCCTTTGTCGCTCATCCACGACGATTTAGACCCCATCAACAGTCAACGCCAATGCACGCTCCTTCTCTACCTTGTTCGAAAAGCTACCGGCAACGCGACACTACAAGGTCGCAGAGTCGCACTTCTCAAGCAGCTTCAAAAACACCCTAACCAAAATTTTGCCATACTCGCCAAAACGATGGTCGCCATGGATGCAATGGACCTCGCCCGTGCCAAACGCTCCACAGAAAACATTCAAGACTCCATCAATCAATGTCGCGATACCATCGAACAGCTCCGTGAAATCAAAGACCGTTCGCCGCAGCAAGATGGTCTTTTGCTCAAATTTCTCAATGACTTCTACAAACTGCAGCAAGCACTGGAACAGGGCCCCTCTCCAATCATGATTGATCTGGCGACGGCCAAGACCGATTACAACCGGCTCATCGGCATGGCGGAATGGCTAGTTCAGCAGGACGAGCTAAACCGTGACTTGAGCGATTATGACGTGGCCAGCTTCTACTTTAATCGCAGCCACCTTTCACACCGACAAAGCAAAGTCTTTGGGAAATCAATCAAAGAGCTTCGGAAGATGGCCCCGAAGCCACGAGCCTACCTACGCGAGGCGATGGACGACTGGCTATATGTGTTAGACGGATTTGAGGGCGAAGATGGGCGGATCAATCATCAGACGGATCGCAACCAAACTCCACTCGCATTAAAAAACCGAGAAAAGCTTGTCGGTCATTTACCCTACCTAAAAAATCAGCTCGCCTATTTTCACTTGGTCGTACCCGACGTAATCACCGACGAACGATGCATCGAGTTCGCCAATAGCCTGCTTCACCCGAAGCATATCAACCGAGAGCGAATGAAAACCTTTCGCGACGTGTTTTACTATCTTCCCAATGTCGATCCGGCAGAGGCAGCTAATCGTTTGATGGCCGCCAAGTCAGACGATGTCGAGGTTGCGGAAAAAAATAGCTGGATCCAGATGCTTCGGCAACGGGCCGTCCAAATGGATCAATCAACGGTTGAGTAAAATTCTCGTCCGAAGTTTGCTGATAGTCGTAGGTAGTCGCCGAAGTCGACAAGGCCATCACCGTCCAAATCTCCGGCAGTTAGCCGACTAACAAGCTCCCCAAATCGTCGGCTTAGCTCTAGGAAATCGTCAAAGTCTACCTTGCCGTCTCCGTTAATATCGCCAAGTGAATAGAAGTCGGGTTCCCAACATTCAGCTTCCGGCAAAATGCCAATGAATGGCCGCGGCCCTTCATCGCCAGACCCACCCGTACCAAATATGCGTGCCATGTAGCCAAATGTGTTTTGGCTCATGGTTGGATCATCCCGCAAAGCGATTTCATGGTCGAGAATGGTCGCATGGACCAGCCTTCGCCTGCTCCGTTCATCACCCACCGCCATCAACGGCACAATATCCAATTCATTGTCGGGCGTCTCAATGAGCTCCATCTGTAAATGCTCCGCCCCAAATAAATGGAGCGCCTCATGTAGAACTAATTGTGCAGTACGCAGAGCGGTTCCCTCCGTTGAAAGCCAGTCTTCCTGCCCCACGAAACCGACATCAACATTGGCATTATTGTTCTCATGGTCTATGTCACCCGCCACATGCGGCCCGCCTTCAACATCTGATCTCCCAACGAATATCGTCGCCACGCCTTGCTGCTCCATGACCATTTCACCCTCCAAGAGCTGTTCAGCCTTGAGCTCAAAGGGCATCAGCTCCCTTTCGACATGAAACATGACGAGACTCAGCAATCGTATCCGCTCTGGGTGGCCGTCGTAAAACTTCGCAACAGTGATGCCGTCTTCAGTGGAATCAAGCAAGGCGGGGCTACGACTCCAATCGGCTCCCCACTCTCTAAGCTTTTCGGGTTCAATGCGGTAGCCATCAAACCCGATGAAAAAACGTTGCGTGATGCGTGCCACCAACCGGTGCTCGATTGGGGTGGCCATATTCTCCGCCTTGTCATGATGGATGCGAATCATGGTTTCCTTGGTGCCAAGGGCCTCGCTTCGTACTCGGACCACAATCTCATATGTCTCGCCCGGTTCCAGCGTTGCAACCTTGCCCTCCGCATCGGATTCAAAATCGTCTCCCTCAATCCGCTCCAGCCACACATTCATCGGCGATTCACCACTATTGGTGATGGTCATGCGCAGCTCGACATCATCGCCCTTCGCCGCTTTGGGTAGGTTGATCGTACCGTCCTCGCTCGGTGAGATGCCGTGATAGTCAATCTCAATTTCAGCTGGGCCCGGAATCAACTCGCTGCCGTTAATCTCCACCGCTCCAATATCTACCCTGGCCCCAAACTGCTCATCACCATCAGTCACCCGCGGCAACCCTCGCTGATCAGTCGTAATGCCACCTTCAATCACGGCCAAGAGGTTGTCATCGCCACCATCAATCGACGGGCTGCCCGCCGATGGTCGCTGAGTTGGTGTCGTACCGCCAAACAATCCAAGCTCACTGAGCATGGGATCACCTACCACGTCGCGAATTGCCCCAAACACGACATCAAGAAGATCAGGCAAAACGCCAAATAGGTTACCCCCGATTGACGTAATCACCGAAGACGGATGCACATCTTCAGCCTCACCGTCACGCTCATTCCCAGCCACGATGCTATTGCCGATACGGATACCACTGACTGTCCCAGCATCCACATGACGAACTCCGCCGCCAGTGTTTTGGGCAATCGTATTGTTCAGCACCAGCAAATTGCCGTCGAGATTCTCAATGGCGTAATATTGTTCATTGCCTGAAAAGGTTGAGTTGACAATGGTGCCGCTCACCCGGTGAGCCTCAATGCCGCCATCATTGCCAATGAAGCTGGAGCCGCTGACTGTGAGCTTGCCGCCGCTGGAAACCGACAATGCACCATCCCGGCTCACCTGTGTAAGCCGCCCCAAATGGTTATTCTCGAACACACTATCGATTACCGTCACATCACCGCCGCTAACCCGCACCGCTCCTCCGGTACTGCCAGCGTGGTTATCCATCAGTCGCATATCATTCAGCGTCAGATCACTGTCGCTATTGATTGCCCCGCCCGATCCCTTCGGACGGCCACCACGAAGCGTGAAGCTTTCCAGCGTCACCTTGATGCTGCCGTCGGCATCAACTGATATGATGCCACTCTCTTCGCCGGCCGTGACAATGGTGACATCACGGCCTTCACCGCGAATCACCACGTCATCGTCGATGTCGAGTACCCCACGGCTGAGTTCATAAACACCGGCCGCAAGGGTGATCTCTTGCCGTCCTGGTTGTTGGTTCGAATATTCAATGGCGGCCCTAAGGCTCGGCTGCCCATCTACATCCAAGGCACATGCGTCGCTAGGTTCCGCATCACCCGTGTCATGCTCCGTAGGCACGACCTGGATAGACTCTCCATGGCCGCATTCGACGAATATTTCGAAGGCTTGACTGGTTTCACCGTCACTATATTCGGCCACACCAAATAACGCGTCAAGCTCGACGGCCGATGGCGTACCGGCTTCCAATAAAGGGCCAAGGCTGAAGGAAGGCAGGATCTTTGAATGGTCATTGAGCCAAAACAAGCCGGTGCTGTCGTTTTTCGGTAGCCAATTGTCAAAGGGCCGAGCATCGCTTGGTGGATTCGCAAACACCTGGCCATTGAGGCTTAACTCCATACTGCGAAACGCCGTCGGCTGCTCGGTGCGGATCTCTACGTCACCGCTTAGCGGATAATAAACCAAATCGGCAATACCGATATCCCCGGCGAGCAAGTCCCGCCGCTCCAACGTCTCGAGTCTCATAGTTGCTGATTTCCTCATGATGATAGACAGGCGATTATCCGCTCATCGGTCGACAGCCGCAATAGTTGCTAACTGAATTGCATCCGCGAATTGCGTGCTATGAATATGCTCAAAAGCTACTTGCCTCCTGAAGATGATGCACGAAATACTCGCTAGTCAGTCAACTAAGTGAGTCGCTAACTGCCCCTTGAAACAATCGGGCCATTTCATCTACGGGCAGCCAACGCTCAGCCCTGATGCCCTTAGCTGAATCCAACTCCACTATCTGATATGAGCAGCCAATCCGTTTCGGTGCAGACAATCGGCGTTGTAGCTTGTCGCGGATGATCGCCCGGATTTCTTGTTCGTCCTTGGTTGCGTAACACTTTTCCTGTCCGCATCGCCCGACTCGCCCGTAGCGTACCGCCACCGTCCAGTCATTAAGCAAGTCTCGGCCCACCACAATCTCGTATTTACGATGATGATTGTGCTCTTCGCTGTGGGCTTCTAGTGTCAGCGTCATGAGGTTTTCCATGGCTACGCTGGTGCTTTTGACCGTTGGCGAAACAGCTGGACTTCGACGCCGACGTCGTAATTGGTCCACTCGTGATCGCCAGTGAGCACAGGAAGGTCGTGCAGAATGCCAAGGGCGAGGCACGCTCGGTCGGCAATCCCCACCGAGCCGCCGCGGGTTTGTTGGTAAATGCTGGCAACGATTTGCGATTGGGACTCGTCGAAGGCGACGCTCGTCAGTTGCATCATTTGAATGGCTTGTTGGTCCATCTCCGGCAGTGAGCCGTAGGACCTTGCTGTGCAAAAAACCTCGGCGAGATTGACCGCCGAAATCAACGACCCGCGGAGATGCGGCAACACGTTTTGATGGCCGGGCTCTTTACGTAGCACGGCGGTGACGGCGGAGGCATCGAGCACGACCTTACTCATGCAAGGCCTCCTGACGACGTTGCTTGATGAGCTCCTCACTCCACAGCACATGTTCTGGGGCGAGCTGCTGATAGTAGTCCTGCACGGCTTGCAATGACTCTTCGAAGCTCCTGAGACGCAGGCCGGATTCATCTTTCACCCACATCAACAACGCACCCGTCTCGACATTCATCGCATGCCGGAGCTCGGCCGGCAGTAATACGCGACCTGACCCATCAAGACTTGCCTGCCAGAATTGTTGGTCTTCTCCTTCTTGCATGATGTGCATCCTCCATGAAATACGTTGCTTGCTTCGACATTGCCACTGTTTGTGCTGATTGTCAACTGTTTTCTTGTTGGCAGGTCTCAAAGATCTGTCAGACGATGCTTGTCTGTCAGAAACGAGCGGTTCACAAAACGAGGGTTTTCCGAACTCACCTACGAGTTATTCGGCTGCACCGTTTTCCATGATGTTCAGAGTGCAGTAACTCAGTCAAGAAATCATGCACCAGTTTCAATATCCACCAATGAGTTTCTTGACTTCAAAATGAAATTGCTCTAACCGATAGCCATGTTGATTGGTTATGCACGCATCTCGACTTCAGATCAAAGCCTCTCTTTGCAAAAGGACGCCTTGACCAAAGCCGGCTGCGCAAAAATCCTTGAGGATGTTGCCAGTGGCAAAAAACAAGAACGCACCGGGCTTGATCAACTACAGAGCATGCTTCGAACAGGCGATGTGGTAGTGGTGTGGCGACTGGATCGTTTGGGCCGCACGCTTAAGCAGCTCATTGGCCTCATCGAGGAGTTCCAACAAATGGGCGTTGGCTTTAAGAGCCTCACCGAATCGATTGATACCACGTCCCCCGGTGGCAAGTTCTACTTCCACATCTTCGCGGCCTTGGCAGAGTTTGAACGTAACATCATCATTGATCGCACCAAAGCTGGCCTTGCCGCCGCCAGAGCAAGAGGCAAGCTTGGCGGCAGGCCAAAGAAGCTATCGAAAGACCAACGTCAGAACATCATCGACCTCTACCAAGGCAAACAACACAGCATCCGGCAAATCTGCGACATGCACGGCATTTCGAAGACCACGCTTTATGCCTACGTCAAAATGACTTCAGCTGAGTTTGGCAAAACGAAGCTTCCCGCATAGCAACCATGGTTGCGGCGGCGAAGAGCCGCCGTGTTCTCTGTGCGGGACTCCGTGTGTATTTCGCGGTGAATCGTGACCAGTTTCGCTGATTGAGCTCAAGCTGTGCTTGAATGATGTTCAAACACTTGCCATCCAGTTACAATAGTGCGCTATTGTCGCAAGGACAAAGCCAATATGAGGAACCTCGGACATATCAATGAGCAGATCACAACCGCCAACGTCACCCGATACCGCCGAGCAAGATGAACCGAAGTCCAATCGAATGTCGAGTTGGATTCTCATACCAAGTGTTATTGTGGGTGTCTTGGCGATCGCTGTCCTGGTCGCACAGGCATTGCCGTGGTTTTATGGTTGGCTTTGGCCACCCAATCCGAAGATTGACCGTGTCTATTCGGTGGTCAACACCAACTCGGCAAATATTGAATTGGACGTGGTGTTCGTTCATGGTTTGGGTGGCGACAAAGACACAACGTGGCACCCCGAGGGCAGCCCGGATGCCTACTTTCCAAGGTGGATAGGAGAAGACCGTGCGAGAATCGCTGTTTGGTCATACGATTACAACTCAGCTCCGTCCGACTATCTCGGTGAATCCGTTCCAACCGTACAGCAAGCGACGACACTTGCCAGCAGATTGAAAACAGTCGGTGTCGGTCAGACGCGGTCAGTTGTTTTCATAACGCATAGCCTTGGCGGGCTTGTGGTGAAACAGATGTTGCACGATGGTTTTTCAGGAACGGATGAGCGTGCCAAGCGCGTATTGGAAAACACTCGCGGCGTGGTCTTTTTTGCAACCCCGCATAAGGGATCCAATAAGGCTGACTTTGTCAAAATGCTGAACGGCATCGCTCTCGGAGTCGGGCGATTGACTGAATCAATTGACGACTTGAAATATGATGCGAGCTGGCTGCAACCGCTGGATAAATTTTACTCGTCGAGAGCGGAAGGTTTGGGCATTGCGACGCAGTCATTCTTTGAGCAGGTTGAAATCGGCAATACAGCGGTAATTGTTGACCGAATATCGGCACACCCGGGAACTAGCGAGGAGCCAATTCCTGTGGTCGCTGATCACGTCGCGATCTGTAAACCCGCAACGAAAAGTGACCCGCGATATTTGGATGTGCTGCAATTTCTGAGCTCGATCGCCGGGGAACAAGAACAGCCGCCAAGACTTACCCCTGGCAATTTGCCCGATATGACCGCAATTGCTGATTTTCCGGAGACCGAGAAACTCAATCCACTACAGAACGCATCGCAGTATCCCATACTTGATTTTGCAAATGAGTCCGACATCGATCTCGACCTGTTTTTCTTAGACTGCACGAAGGCCCGCGTCATGCCTGCCGGTGACATGTCTCCTTGGCGTGTCGCACCGATTGACAGCGGCAAAGCCGACCGGTGGCCAATCTTTACTGATCCTACTTCAGGATGGACGTGTTTTTTTGCCCGCCCGCAAGGCGGAGAGGCATCTGACGATGTGTGTCTTGGGTGCATTAACATGCTGGAAAGGGCGGAATGTAATATTGTGATTCAAGGCAAATACCCGAATTTGGAAATAGTCGATGAGCAGTGAAATCACCATGTTTCTGAGAGTCCTATTCCTTCTGATGATGCCACTGGCAGTCGCCGCTGACCAGCCGCTAGTGATTGAAAATCATACGGGTCAGGAAATGAAGATCTGGATCATGTCTAGAGCTAAGAATAACACCAAGTGGCCAAAGCGCCCCATTCATTCTTTTCACGGGTACCCAGCGAAGTATTACGTTCGGGACGAGTCGAACCATTTGGTTGTCTTGCAGGATTTGGCACGCCGCGAAAGTTCGCTTGGTCATTTGAAGCTCTATTCCCTCGCACATAAGCTACGAGAGAAACCGCTGCAGCTGAAGGTTAACTATGAAGTCGTTCATGAAATGAAGACGCGTAACGTCACAAAACTCAAGACTGAACAGCGAACGAGAGAAGTGCCGTACACAGTTATGGTTCCAGAAACACGCACTCGCACGGTCGACGTGATGAGAACAGTACAAGAAACGCGATATCGGACAATAACAAGGACAGACCCACTCACAGGACGGAGAGAGACGATCCAAGAGCCGTATACCGTCTCCACATTAGTTCCGGCAACGGTGAAGCAGACGTATACGGTGAATGTCCCAGAGCAACGCTCGAGAACGGAGACATATACGGTTGCGGTCCCCGTAACAGAGGAGATCTCCTACAGAGTAGCAAGAACCGTAATGGATGCCGATTTGCTCGTTGAGATTAATGGTCGAAAGGTGAGTATTCAAGAAATTGCCAGAGATGCTCCCCCCGCGCCCCCAACGATCGAAAACAATTGAGTGACAGGTCGAACAACCAACGCTCAACTGTTTGCCAATCCTAGCCATGCTCATTGGAATTGCCGGCGTGCCACGCCGACCTCTATACCCTACTCATCCTCGCGACCCCTGATCACAATCTCAGTGATGAGTGGCTCCTGCGTGTCCGTCAGCAATTGCTCGGTAGGTTTGTCGGCCTCCACCACTTTCAACACTTTGCGGATGCAAAGCCTGAGGTAACCATCTTCTAGCCTCAGGCCGGAGAGCTGCACATCATGCTCGGAAAACTCCAAGTGGATGCAGCCGTCCCCGTCTAGGTTGCAGCGATAACGATGCGAATATTCAAAGCCGACATGCGTGCCGTCTTTTAGGCTGCAAATCAGCATGTCTGCCTGTCTGGTCGTGCCACGGCTACACACGAATGCCCGATACTCATCTGACCCTTCAAACAAATCCTGTTCGCTAAACTCGGACAGATCTGAATCTGGCTGATGCTTTGCCGATGCATGCAATCCAAGTTGCTCTGTCAGTGTGGCCGGTTTGTCGGTCATGAACTCTACCTCGCTAGAGACGGTGTCTGAGGGCCACGGCTTGGCAATAATTGTGCCAACCGCCTGAAGTGATCCTGCATGAACTGACGGCCGCGATTGGTCATATGCCTGAGGCGACCAATGCGATGCTTCGTGCGAGATTCCTTTTGTTCTCGCTCTGCTTTGCGGGCAAGGCTGGTCGCGGATTGCTCATCTTGGCCTCGGCTGACTGCCTTTCTTAGGCCGTCCAAATCATCGGTGAAAATATGCACGCCATGCTTGGCCCGTGACACCGATACGTAAGCTTGGGCGGGGTCAGAGGCCGGAAAGCTCTTGCTGCTCTGGGCAATCAATACTCGGTCCTTGCCATCTCCTTGCGATGAAAAGCTGGTGCTGACTACGCCATGCTCGAAATATGGAAATGCTTGAGGGTCAAACTTCACGCCATTGCCCAAATCCAACTGGCCGTCTTTTCTGAATTTGACGTGGAACTTGTCGCCATTGTTCAAGCGTTGCTGACCTGCTTTGGCTCCACGATTTTGCGTGATCTTGATCACATCGCCATCAGCAAAGGATTGCGTGATTGGCTTATAAACAGAAAACCCGCCTGCCGAGGAAAACGGCAACGCTTTCACTGTGCCGCCGTGATTCACCAACACTTGCTGATCTCGTATCTCCATCACCTCTGCCCGCTCACCAGGCTTGAACCCATTTTTCCCTCTCGTGCGAAACACCACCACATCACCAGTTGAGTAGAGCATTGGGTCTTGCCGTTGGGCCTTGTCCCACTCATAGCGTTTATAGGTGACCAGCTGACGCTCCGCAGAACTGATCATGCCGTGCGATTTGAGCTTATCGCGGATCGTGTGTGTGACCCAATCCTTCTCAGCATTCGTCGGAGCAATCACTAAGACCGACTCACCGGCCTGAATCGCCTCGACATATTTCTGGGCCAAGGCTTTGTCGCGGACATCATCGGGCAACACTTCAAATGCACCGAGTTTTTCAAGTCCCTTGAAGGCGGCTTTGATGTTGCCCTGGCTTAGTTTGGATACGACCCATCTCAGCCGCCAATCTTCTTGGCGGCGTATGGTGTTGATTTCGATCGGTTGGATGCCCGATTCGGTTTCAAGCAGCTCCAACGGCTTGCCCCTCTCGACAGAGCTGTGCTGAAATCGGTCGCCGGACAAGATCAATCGGGCATTCAGTGAATCCGCCACGCGGAAAAGCTTAGCCATGTCGATGGATGAAACCTGCCCCGCCTCATCAAGCCAGATCACTTGACCAGCGGCACTTGCTTGCAGCTCTTTCTTTTTCAGGAATGACGCCAGCGTATGCGGCCTAAATCCATCTTTCTTCAGCACGCCCACCGATTTCGTCGTCGGGCCAAGCATGATAACGTCATGCCCATGTTTCTTGATGCCTTCCACCGCTTCCGTAGCTGAGGTGGTTTTGCCAACGCCGGCTTTGCCGGCCAGCACTTGCACCCGATCCTTACTGGTCCAAAGTTTCCTTACTGCCCCCTGCTGCTCTTCACTCAGAAAGTCACGTTCGATTTTTGCGTCTTTGGCCAGCGGTGATTCACGCCCCTTCCCCTTGCGTGCAAATCTCAGCAAGAACCGCTCTTCCTTCAATACCGCTGGCGTCGTCACCCAAGCCTTGTCGTCTTTGCCGCTACGGATGAAACGGCGTGTGGCATGTTCCTTATCGATGGCTGCAAGCGGCACATCGCCGACGGCTCGCCAAATAGCATCGGTCACCAACCGCCGCTCTTTGACCGTCGAGTTCTTGATGAATTGATGCTCGGTAGCAAAATCCACCGCTTGCTTCGCGTCGGTGTGACGCAGCGTTTCCACGCCAGCCCTCAGCACGTCATCCCTTAAGTCCGTCGTCACCTTAGGGCTGAGCATCCATTGCCACATTCCCGGCAACTCCTCAGGCGCGATGGTTTTGCTTTTGGCTTTGCGGGTCTTCTTGCCAAGTTCAGCCTTTTGCTCGGGGCTTGTGATGCCCTTTTTCGCTGCCTCATATTCAATCACTTGGGTCCGCTCTGAATAGAGCTCAACGACGTCCCTTGGCACCCCCTTAACCTCAAACCATTTCTTGCCCTGACGCTCCGTGGCGACGCCCAGACGCTCTTGAAGTTTCGACGCTAAGCGGCTGTGAAATCTGGCTTCAAAATATGGGGCATCGGCTTTGACGTTGGCAAAGTCAATTGCCTTAAATCCTTTGCCGTCATGTGTGGCATTGGCAATCCACGCATGCACATGAAGATGCGGCATGGGCACGCCATTTTCTGGACGGGCGGTGGTATGCAACCAGCTGGCACCAATCACATTGCCAGTCTTCTCCCGGTGCGTTTGCTTGCCTTCATGCACGCGGGTCTCGATGTCTTGCTCAATCTCGGTGAGTGTCTCCCCTACTGCCTCTCTTACAGCATCTAAGATCTTCTCATCTTGCGTTAAGGCCCAGATGACGGATACGGATTTGGGAACGTTGAAGGTGAAGTCGGCCCCAATTACCCGATCGCTACGTGTCCGTGGCGTCAAGCGTTGGTTGTCATTCGTTGGGTGCTGGTTGTCAACGATGCGGTCAAACTGCGACTTATTGACCGTTCCAACCAGCCCCAGTTTTGTTGCCGCTTTGCCAAACCAATATCCCTGCAGCTGCTCAGGCCCTTCGGCATAGTAGTCCGAGTGCTCGTAGTATTTCTTGACGGCAGCGGCCGAATATTGTCGGGTAACTCGAAGCATAAAGTGCCAAGGGAAAATGCGGTTAGCAAGTGGGTTGCTAACCGCACCCTATCAACGCATTGTGACAATTTCGTGACAGTGCCAAATCAGGACACTACTGACGGTTGGCTTCTCTCCATTCCTTCATGCCTTCGGCGACTCTGGCCTTGCCTTTGTCCATGCTTCGCTTGCCCACACACAACGCTATGCCCATCAGCCTGGAATTGCGACACATCGTCCCGAACATGCCGTGCCCCGTGGCGGTAACGGCTCCGTTGACGGCCTGGCCGGCTCCAAACACGATTGTTGCGATAGCCTTGATTTGCTTGCTAGTCATGATGAACTAACTCCTGCAGGTAACGAAGACACTACACGGGTGCCAATACTATCCGCACGCTGGTGAGCTACCGGCGTGCCACACCGCATGGTGGGCAACTGTGATCCACCAGCCTTAGTTGCTCAACATCGCATTCAGGCGTTTGTCCAGTTGGCCAAGCGAGCGGGTTCGACAATGTTGTGTAGTAGCAACCGCTTGGTCGATTGCCATCAATCAACTCTGCCCGTCATGGTCAGATAAGCTGGCCTATGTACGACTTGGGAGATGGTCAACAGCTTGCTTGGTAAGTTGTAGATTTCTAGTTCGAATCATTTTCGAAGTTTGCTGAGAGTAGTAAGAAATCAGCAAAGTCAACATTTCCGTCCTGATTGAAATCTCCTTCATCGAATGTGGCTGACGTACGTCCGAAATTTCGTGACAGGACCAAGAAATCTTCGAAATCGACAGTGGAATCGTCGTTTGCGTCGGCGACAAAACGTTGTTCATACCACACTAGTAAGTCGAATCGACCGTTGTCGAGCACAAGATCCATGTCGCCATCGCCATCGACATCTCGCACATGCGTATCCGAATCGACGGGTTGCTGTTGGGGACCATCGAGCGGGCCAAATTCTGAAAACTGCAGACCTCCTAGATTTCGTGACCAAGTAAAGAGGTTTTCAGCAAACAGATCATCCAGTCCATCACCATCGACATCAAACGGCAGGAGTGCACTTGGTCGATCTGCCGGTAGCTCAATCGCATTGACATTAAGTTCTCCACCTGCCGAAGAGATCAAGGTGATGGAGCTAGAGTTGACGGCAAGCACGTGTTCTGAACCATCTCCAAAGATGTCGACAACATATAGGTCGCCTGTTTGATCCGTAATCTCCTTCCGCTCCCCAAACGAATTGTTGCCGTCATTCTCATGCCATCGGATTCCATCTGGCGAAGCGGCGACTATGTCGATGTTACCGTCGCCGTTTGCATCCCAGAGCTGAATGCGAGATGTGTCAGCCAGATCAATGACCTCGACCAACTCAAATACTCCCTCAGTGTTGCGATACCACGCCAATCCGTGGTCATCTGCAGGCATACCACTAAGGGACCTTTCGGCTAGGAATAGGTCATCATCCCCGTCTTCGTCAATGTCAGCCAGAATGAACTCACTTACGTTGGGCGTTGAGCGAATCGTTGTCGCTTGACCGAATCCGCCAATAGTGGATTCCGCCCAAAACAGCCCCGGATTTGGATCAAATCGACTTGGGTTGCTGAAAACTAAGTCATTTGTCCCATCTCCGTTGACATCGGTGTAACGATGGACGGGCCGCGACGAAAATTCCCTCATACCGCCAACGATGAAAACTGGCTCCGCAAACATCCCGTCCCCGTCGTTTTCGTGCCAAATAAGGTTCTCTCCTTCCCACGCCGACACTAGATCGTGATCACCATCTCCATCAACGTCTGCTGTCCGAACTGCGACGTTAAACTGGAAAATCCCTCCTCTAGAGATCGGGGTGTGGTCTTCCAAGTTGAATGAGCCGCCTCCATCAACGTTCTCTGCCCACGCGGTGAAATGATTAATGATGTCATTATCGCCATCACCATCGACGTCTACGATCGCTGCCGGGTCGAAGAATGTTGCATACCGCTTTTGCCATGATCCATCGTCTTGCACCGCATACCAAGACGGTTGCGGATTCAATCCATTAAACTCGGCACCATTCCACGCGACATCATCGATTCCGTCGCCATTGATGTCACCTACTACTGGATTGAATTCGGGTTCGTCGGTAAACCTCAGGTCTATCGTGATTGCAGTCCACATGTCTTCGGTGAGATTGGCAAAGCTCAACGACTGCAATTGCAAACCCGTCGGTTCGACACCCGCCATGGTGAAGATTACACCCGGCCGATTGGAATCACTCGTTCCGATAGAAGCAATCGACTGAAACTCAAATGTGGAATCAATAATCAAGCCGCTTGGCAACTGAGGGTCATCAGCCTGGAAGATCACGGTTTCACCGCCAAGATCTCCGTCAGGTAATCGCTTAGACCAACCCAAGTCGTCTTTTGTGACCCAAAGCACATCTAATTGGCCGTCAAGATCCATATCCGCGATTGCTGCATCAACAAGATCTTCGACTACTAATAGTTGCACAGGCGGTAGGAAGCTGCTTCCTGTGTTGGCGAGTAGAACGATGAAATTGTCAGCCAATCCAATCAAGTCAGTATTTCCGTCGGAATCCCAGTCCACGGGGAAAAGCGAATTAACGTTTGGAACGTGAGTTACGACGGATTGAAATCCGAAGGTGCCACCCCCTTCGTTCTTGTGCAGAGAAATCTTGCCATCATCTCTGGACGCGCTGAATATGTCTTGGTCGCCATCGTTGTCAAAATCGAAGACTTGAATGTCGCTAAGTCCAGCCAAAATGCCCGTAGCATCACTGTGTTCAACCAGCGTTGTGGCCGAAAGAACTCGTCGATTTTCAAGATTCTCAAATATAGGAAAAAGTCTCATTGTCATTGCCTTGCTTCGTTAACATCCGTCCCTATAACTAGCATAACACCAAGCGCGGAATTCTAGAGGAACTTTACGAAAGGAAGTCGGATGTTGTCTTTAAGTTGGCGTTTATTTCTTGGTCTTGGATTAATGGTAACGTGCACCGTGGCAAATGCCGAGACGTTGCATGTGGTTGTCTTGATTGGACAGTCGAATGCTGCCGGACGATCTATCGGTAGCAGTAACGGTACCTCGTACGACATGAAATATGTGTCGCATGATGTAAATGCACCCGCTGGGTTTGACACTTCTACGACGGGGGAAGCGACAGTCGTCAAGAAGCTGAATGGGGAACCATTTGGGCCGGAAGTTGGGATCGCCAAGTCGATCCGTACGAGGTACCCGCATTCGAACTTGGCGATTTTCAAGTACGTGCAGCGAGGTACTGCACTCAACAACAGATGGAACCCAAGATATGATGAATCGTTTAGTGGAGAGAAGGGCGAGCTGTATCGGGGGCTAAAGACTGAGTTTGACTCTTTCGCGAATGCTCAATCGGAAACCGTAAAAGTCGCAGGCATAGCTTGGGTACAAGGGGAATGGGACGCAAGGCAGGAAAAAGCCGTCACAGCAGCATGGTCCAGTGCGGCAACACCTGGTGGGCTGGATAAATGGTACCCAACCGTCGCCGGAGGATCGACTTCCAGCAAGGCGACGGCTTTAGGCTCGGACGGTGAGTACCAAAAAAGGCTCAAGGTATTCGTTGAGGGTGGTTTGATGCCCGGAGTTTCAGGAACCGAAGACGCTGCAACAGGGATACGCGACCGCCTTAGTATTCAAACCAACTATCGGAATGGGCAAGAGATACCCTTCATTTACTCAAATCTTTCTAACAAGTTGGATTATGAAGCTTCTTCGATCGTACGAATTACTTCGGATCACCGCGATCAACTAAGAGTCCAGCAGTCGGATGCAGAATCCGAAATGTCCAACGCGATCATGGTGGACACTGGTGATGTCTTCCTTGGACTCTCCAAGACCCAGATTTATCTTTCTGAATCCGGGAATTTCATACACTACAAAGAGTCGGCTATGGAGGATCTCGGAGAAGCACTTGGAGACGAAGTCACCATTCCCGGCGACACCGACGGTGATGGCTGGGATGACGATGACTTTAATAATTTCAGTTCAGACTTGGACAACGACAGTGATAGTGACTCTGCTGACTTCGACTTGTTGCTCGACTATGCCGGCTTGAAGAACGGAGATGCAAACAGGGACGGGTTTGTGGATTTCGATGACTTCCTGACTCTTTCCGGCAATTTTGGTGACCTTAATGCCTCGTGGACCGATGGTGACTTCAATAGGGATGGAGAAGTAGAATTCGGCGATTTCCTGATTCTCTCGGGGAATTTCGAGGATGATCCAGCAATGATTTCAGGCGGCCCATAGCTAAGCGATAGGTAACGGTGACATCGGCCCTCGAGTTTTTCTCGAGGGCCGAGTTCCGTTAGGTGTCTCTCGGCCTCTTCCAAGAACGTCAACAGCTAGACGAACACGAGAATTATAAGAAGCTATTCATACAGTCCGGTCACGGCTCTCTCGACTTCCTATTCGGTGACTTTGATGTACCTCCCTAGGTACTTGTCGGAGTTGAACCCTGAAACTTCCCGTGCCGCCCGAATGTTTTCCTTGGCCGCAACACGTTTACGAGCCCCGACAAGACCGGTGAAACCATGGAGGTAGACCTCGTTCGGGGGCATGCTCGTGTAATTGCGATCTTCCGTATTACGGCTTCTGGTGCGGGAATGTTCGAGGGGCACTCACTCATCGGATGGCAGGCTGTGTCGATTACGTAAGCAGCGATGCCCACAGGTTGTGCCGTACGACAGCTTCGCTAGTTACAGGCCTAGATTGGCTGAGAGCCGAGCACCTTGGCGAAATCCTACAAGAAAAATCAGGGACTACCACCAATCCATCACGGCCGTCCCGACCTCCAGTGTCAGCACAAATTCCAACACCCGCTTCATTTTTTCCGGGTCAAGATGCCAGGAGGTTAAGACAGCTGAAAAGCAGCCAGCAGCGTGTTTCCGCGGGGGTATTCTATTCCACTACCCTCCCGACCCTACGGGAGGCTCTTGCCGATATCTCGCAACTTTTCGGGTGTCTTATGCCCATCATTGGGTCTCATTAACGCAACGATTGATCAAAGTAAATCATTATTGTTGACGCCGCCGCTCAGGCGGTTGAACGCCTCTCGTTAAGCCGCACTCCAAATTCCCAATTAGGGTGGTAGGCAACATTCCTACGCGCATAATGATGGGCTTGTACCGTCGAACAGATCGCACGTCCCTCACCTCAAGGAGCAAACCCGTGGGCAAGACCAAACCCAAATCCAAGACTGCTGCCATTCGCGAAGAGCTCAAGAATCATGGCGGCTCGCCCAAGCTGGTCGCCGAGGCCCTTCAGAAACAAGGTCTCAAAGTGACGGCTCAATATGTCAGTGTCATCAAGGCGGCTGACAAGAAAAAGGCGATGTTCAACAACGCTCGCTCCGCCACCGTCCAGAAACAAGGACTGGATGCAACCCGAGAGCTGTTCGCTGATGCGATCAAACTCATCAACCGGGCCGGCGGTATCGACGAAGCACACAAGGTTCTCGACTCTGCCGGAAGCCTTTTGTCGCATGTTCGTTAATCGTACCACTATGCGTCACGTCGACGCCCGTCCCATTTTACCACCCTCCCAATTGCGAATGAGCCCGGCACTTTCACTCGGGCATTCCCACAGGATCACGCCGGCGGGCGTCAGGCCACCAAGTTTCTTCGCCGCAAAGATCCTTTTCAACATCAATCAGGCGCCGGACACGAGTCAAGATTTAGGCTCAATTATTCCGCAATAGCATTGGACCTAACGATTGATCTTTCCAACAGCGATTGCTAAAGTTAAATTGTGTTGACGTGTACGGTTAGATCGTGGTAGCTAGTCTGTTAGACCAGCAGATAGGATGTCGAGAATTAGCAATGAAGTGCCGCCTCCATTCCAACAGAAACGGATTGAATGATGCCTGATTCCACACCAAATGTTGCTGTCGCCAACAAGAAAAGCAGGAGCAACACCATGACAGAATCAGAGATCCCGGAAGGACTTGCACGCATGCTAGAGGGTATGCGCAAGCAGCGAGAGCCTTTGTCGAGATTGACACTTGAAGAACTTGAGCAAGTACGAGGCAAGGTGCTGGCAGTTTCCGCCGATACCGGGGAGTTGCTGTGGTCAGCCAATTCGATCGAAGAACTTGAGGCGAGTGAACCTGAAAATTTCGAGGGTGAATGGGAGATGGTTGCGGGGCCAAATCCGAAACCAGATCGTCCTCGTTAGCATAGACGTTCAGCCTGGTTGATACTTGTGTTGTGATTCCTTTATAATGGTCGCGACAGGCCTAGTTAAAGGATCGCCCAAATGCCTTGGTTTCCAGCGCAACGATGTCTACACGAATCTGAGTTCATTGGTAGGGCATACTCGGTGCGATGTAGCCATCAGTCGGCTCCACGGATAATGCGGGCTTATTTGGATCCCGAGATGCGAGAAACCGTCGTGGGGACCGATGTTGCCCGGCGATTCCGCGTCAAGAAAGGTGAGCAGTTTGACATTCGCCTGATTGCAAGGCACGGTCTAACTCCTAGCACGCTAACTATCGAACAGAGTCAGCCTATCACGCTAACTGCAGACATAATCTCTTCCAAATTTAGCCCCGGCTATCTCGCCATTGGCACAAGAGGTCTTGAGAACGACTGTTCTGGCCAAGTCGTTAATGCCAATGGAAGCTTCTTCTACCTCTTGACTCTCTACGATGGCGACGCGTGTAGCCGCCTCGCCGTTTCAATCGAGCAAGCAGAAACTCGCGACATGCTTGATTGATCTTACGTAGCACGACGTGCGAGCCTCTCGGATAATCTTTGATTCCTCTCATGATTTTGTTGTTCGTCGTCTGGGGGAGGAGGTCAGTGGCTGGATCCAAATCGACATCTGCTTGCAGGGCAATGAGGGCATCGTTGTCGATTTGACCTAGCGTGCTATGCAAAGCTTGGCCGTGTGCGGCAACAAGCTGTTGGTATTCGTCTGCTGGGAAGACGTGGACAGCAAGTTGCTCTCGCAGCCAGCGGCGATGCTCGCTCTGATCTTTCACGCTGAGATACTTTGACTGGCTCCCGAGTGCCGCATCAATGAAGGCGTGCGTTCCGGTTGGGTTGGCGATGGAGCGGGTCAAGTCCTTAAGCTGCTTGATACTCTCAGCAACTGCCTTGTGGCGTTGTTGATCGGCACGCTGAAGCGTTGGGGCAATGGCGGTCCAAGTGTGTCGGAAGCGATGTTGCTGCCACAATTCTCGCTCGCGAGGAGAGGCGTTTGGTGGTGGATCTGAAGTCAGGATGCGATTGTGGGCCGCTTGATGAAGGGTTTGCCCGTGAGCAATGAGCTGCAGGAAGAAGGGGGCCACCTTGGTCAGGTTGGCAACGGCGGCCTGCTTCGTGAGCGGCGGGCGGAGGTCACGTTTCGCTGTATTGTTTGCAGCAGCGTGCAATGGTTTTTGGGCCACAGGTGAAACGTCGGCATCTCTTTCGGTCTTAGGTGATCGGGTGGCAACGACAACGCCGATCGCCATCACGAGAGAGGCGGACAGGAATAACTTTCGTGCCGTGCTTAGCTGGCGAAGCTGGTTCGCGATGAATGACATTGGTGGTCGGAACATGTGAAAACCTCAAATGGAAATGGGAAAGAAAGCGGTTAGTCAGATAGCGAACTGATGTTGGGGTATTCGCTTAGAGAAAGATCCTCAAGCTCCTCTGGAGCGACCTCTGGAAGCTTCTGCGTAAGCTCATACAACGCGGTGTTGAAGTGGAGCTGTAGTTCTTCGAGGTCGGGAGCGTTGCGAAGCACCGTGCGGATTTCTACGCCGTCTCGGTCGTAGACATCCTCGATGGGTTGCTCGGTGGAGGTTGGTGGCTCACGGTTGCTGTTCGTCAGTTTCGGAGTGTCTTCCTTCGAATCGGAAAGCTCTTCTTTGACTTTCTCAAGCGTGATGAATTCACCATCCTCGGCTCGCTGCAACAGTTGTTGCTGGATGCGTAGTAGCGTGCCTGATTGAGCCAATACCTTTGCCGCTTCCATTTGGATGCGGCCGGTGATTTGTCCAGGATCTGGACAAAAGGAAGCGAACAAGTCATAGAGTGCAATGCACTCATAGGCACGGTTGCGAGGCAGGTGAACTGCGTCACAGAACTTGGAAAACTCGCGGCTACGAACCAGCGTGTCCTTGGCAAATTTCATCACCCGACCAATTTTGATTTTGGTATCAAGTGATGCTTTGTTTTGCCGGGTAATGTACACCGACAAATGTTCCTGCATGTCCTCGCGTAACTTTCCTTTGAGTTGGCGGAACTGCTCACGTTGGTCTTCGCTGAGATCATCAATGGTTCGCGGCACTTCTCTTTCGGTCTTGAGTAGCTTGACGATGGTTTCGATGTTGAAGCCGTCCCCTGCTCCTCGAAACGGCCTGGTTTCGTCATAGACGGCGGCTTCGCCGATCGTCTCGACAGTGCAACTGATGTCAACTTCAGGTAGCTGGACGGTGTCTTGCGTGGGCATGGTCTCTCCTAAGTGCAAACGATGTATGTGAACGGAGTGTTTGTTAGCAGCAGAGCTGTGAAGTGAAAGTGCAGGACACGCGTGTGTCCCGAAAGTACGAAAAGACAACGGCACCGGGATGACTCCCGGTGCCGTTATCGTGATGGTGTTAACCACCGAACAATGGTGCCATGGCGTTGGTTACCAATCCGGTGACAGCAACGGTCGTAGCGAGCTTTGCGATACAGGCAACCCGCATCGTTCACGTCGATGTCACGAAGGTGACGAAATCGCAACCTACACTTTTCTGTCAATCCGATATGAAACTTTTACAAAGGGCGTCTCATGACCCCTGACGAATTCTATGAAGAAAACTACGAGCCGCTAATTGACCGTCCGCTGCTAGGTAAGGTTGCACCCTTAGAACAAGACGACGAACCAAGACGCTGCAGGTTTTGTGCAGAGCAGACTCCAGATGTGACATTCAAAGAAGAAGCCCATGCAGTGCCGGAGGCGTTGGGTAACCGGTCGCTTGCTTCACCAAACGAATGCGATAACTGCAATCGCAAGTTTGGGAACAGCTACGAAGACCATCTGGGTAAGGCAATGCTCTTCGAGCGGGCGGCCACCGGAATCCGTGGCAAGAATGGCTCACCAACCAATAAAGAGGCTAATGGCCTCCGAATTGAGTGGATTGAGGGAAAACAGGCGATAACGATTACCGACCCAAAGCTGTTTGAGAAGGTCTACGGTACAGATGGGCAACTCAACTTGCCGCTTACCAGCGAGGGATTATCCCAACCATTCGTGCCACGTTACGCAGCCATGGCACTTGTCAAAGCTGCGTGTTCGCTATGCCCTCCAATGACAGTACCAAAAATCCAACCAACAATTGATTGGCTGATGGGCCGGGCCGAGGCCAGCATAAGCCCCTGGCCAGTACTTTATACGCACGTAAATGGCGATAATCCCTACGGCAACGGTAGAGCCCTGTTGCTGAGGCGAACCGGAACACAGCCGATGCCATTTCTATGGTGCATCATTGCCTCCGGCAATCACCGCCTACAGTTCTTTGTTCCGTTCACGACTGAGGACAGCCACTTAGCTGCTTCTGGTCACGCGTCGTTCAAAGTGGTCCATTATCCAGTCTGGATTGAGTCCAATGACATTGACTACGAGTACTGGGATTGGTCCAGCGACACGAAAACGACGAGGTCATTCCATCTAGCTTTCGACATTCAGGAAGCAACTATCAAGAATCCCGATGGCACTGAATAGCAGCTTGCCATCTTCCGACGCACCTTAGTGCCTATGAAAACGAGCGTTTTTTTAGTCGATATGCGACTACAAAAAGGGTCGACTTCCTTAGGCAGTATCCGTTCAGGAAAAGTCGTTTGCGACGTTTTCTTAGTCAGTCACCGTCCTTAGCGTAGGATTCTGGTCCGTTACTGCTCAAACCGTTCTCACCACCGCAACGCATCAGCAAATTGGGCCACGGCAGCAAAGCTGACAAGCTGGGGCACTAGCGGTCGCGAGTTCCACGATTCACTGGGTATCCAGCCCGTAACGCTTCATCGAACTGGCGACTTGTTGTTGCTCGGTGGTGTCTGGATAGAGGACATAGCTGGGGGCAATGATTGGCTTAACTTTGGTCGCCACTACCTTGAAGACGGTGTTGAACGGGAAGTTGCCTTGCGTCATGTCTTCAAGTGGAGCCGCAAGTGATTGGAATTCCGGGTCTGATTTTTGAACAAGCGAAGCGTTGCCGAATACCTGAAATCCCTTTTGAACAAAGACGTCAACGAATGCGACGCATACCTTTGGGTTTTCACGCACGTTCGCAGCCGATTGTGGTGACGCAATATTGGCGATTAGAAGCGTGTCATCGCCGAACGCTGCAAAAGCCTCTTTCGGGGAAACGTTGGGGACATTGCCGGCGGAAGATGTTGCCAGCCAGCAAAGCACGCAGGAGTTGATGCTCGACAAGACTTCATCTGCAAGCTTGGTCATTTCGTCCTCCAACAACACCGCCAAAAAACTGGCCACCCTTCGCGAGGTGACCGGACCACACGAAAACGCGGCGATTCAAGCCCGGATTCTATCAGGGTTTCTGGCCACGCGTTGAAATGGCCCAGTTGGCCGGCTCTGTCTGCCGCGGACCATATTGAACAGTGACTTGAAGGCCCTGCGTCTTCAACATGGCAGCGACTCCTCGTGGAGATTCGGTTTCTTTAACGCCACTTGCCAGGCTCCTGAGATGCTACTTGTTCCTGGCTTTAGTATTGCCCCAAGATAATGTTCAACAAGGACAGGATTCGCATTTTCGATGAGAACACCTCATAGGTGGTGCCGGTCTACCACCCCGCGAGTCCTGTGTTCGCGATCGACATCAAATCGCCTGCGGCATTGCGGTGGGCTGGTGTCTCTTGGTCGCTATCTCCTTTCAGCGTTGGCATAGCAAGCAACATCTCCGGCTAGAAGATGCAGTGCTACGCCAGGACACGTCTGCTGTCCCCTCACTGCGTTCGGCAACTCTGCAGCACGGTTTCCACTACGTGGACCCTCCGAGCTTCGGTTGCACCAGCCGCTAAACCCTGGCGTTGGTCGCGTGCATCAGCCGGGCAATGGTGCTCGGCAAGAACCAACAAGGAGACTTACGATGACCAATTCAAAACAACAACCCATCTTCAAGAAGCAACTACGCGGCGGCATCGCCTTGGCGATCTTCGAACAAACCACGAAGGAAGGCAGAAGCTATCCCAGCATCAATCTACAGCGAAGCTATTTCAGTAAGAAGGAAAACGACTGGGTCCGCATGAACATCTTCGTGGAGCATCAACAAATTCCACTGGCTCAAGAAGCACTCAAGGCCGCTTGGGACTATCTCAATGGCGACTACATGGAGCGACTCCAGACCAACACCGACGAGCCGGTGATTGACGAAGAGACTGGCGAAATCGCCTAACGCAAATCAACCCGCCGCTGCCGGATCTTCCGGTAGCGGCAGATCAAGGAGGATCACATGATCGTACTTACGCAAACTTTGTTTCCACTGGGACACACCGTCATTACGGCCAACGCTCAGTCCATCTTAACCGCCGAGGAAATCGGCGACGGCATGGCAAGGCACGCCAGCGGCGATTGGGGCAATGTCCCGCCCGAAGATGCCAAGCTCAATGAGCAAGCCCTCGAACATGGCAGCAGACTGTTATCAGCCTATGGCGAGAAAGACCGCAGGTTCTGGATCATCACCGAGGCCGATCGGTCCGTAACGACCGTGCTGATGCCACAAGACTATTAACCAACGTTCGAGGAGGAACTATGACTTACGAAAACCACAAGACACGCTTCGTCATCAACATCAGTGGCGGCATCGTGCAATCAGTTGCTGCAACCATACCCGCCGATGTCACGGTGGTTGACTTCGACACGGGCCAAGTCAGCCAGGAAGACATCGTCGAGTTTGCCAACGGAGAGCAATCGTCCACAGCGATCATCTACAGCATGTCGTCGGAGCCTCTGGCCCACTGGATCGACAGTGACTGTCACTACGCCATGCGAGCCGCCGGAATCGAATGGTCTTTCGATCCGCAACCGGGCCCATTCATTTCTTCACAAGAAGACTATGTCTGTCTCGGATGGCACATTGGTGACGTGATGGAAATTCGGCCAGATCTTTCAGCCGAGCAGGCCAGGCTCGTACTTCGCTGCATTGAGAATACGCATGATGCCGAATACGGACTTAGCTGGGAGTCACTTGAGTTCGTTGCCGATGACTTATATCCCTTGTCGAAGCGAGGCAAAACATGAGACGCAAACCATTCACACCACTGAATCCCATCTACGCCGATACGCCACTATCCACGTTGATTGCCATGGTCGAACAGGCCTGCGTGTTTCACGCGGCCGACATCGAGGCCGAGCTTGATGCTCGGCTTGAACGTATCGGAAAACACTGGCGGTTCATTGCTCCGGGCAAGGTTGAGCTCTACTTCCCAAGCAAGACTCGACGTGAGCAGAAGCCTTGCGATATCGGATTGTTTGATCGCGATGCACGTAGCCAGGTCGATCTGACGGATATGCTCTGACGCTCCCGTTGATCGTTGCCTAGCCTCTTCCCTTCATCTTCAGCCCCAATCGGCTGGGCGAGGGCTAAAGGATGAAGGGAAGAGGCAGACCACACTTCAGACGACGGTTGGTTGCCCTGAATGGAAAAGGAGCGGCTCCGCCGCAACCATTGTGTTGAGAGGGGCCTGCAGGAATCTGCTAAACAAGCAGACCGGGTGGGCAAGAGACGGCGAGTACTTCCTGTTCGCTATTGACCGCAAGCCATCAGGGTGCGTTTGAATCCAGTTGAGAGTCAACTTATAATGCGTCGACTACATGCTTATCAGTTAGTTGTTTCCACCAAAGGCAATCATGACTCAGTCCTCTAATATATCGCTTGGCGAATCATTGATAAGCACACTCAAAGTGTTAGTGGAAATCAGCGAGCGGTCGACGTTCCACAACAGAACTGTCAATCTGATTGACGCGTTGGAGACGCTGGACCGTTACGGTGCTCTTGCTCCGATATTGACCGAGCAAGAAAGCTTCAAGTTCGTAACTAAGAGCAAACAGAACGTCAAAACGAAGCGAAATATTGCATTAAAACTTTCTCGGGAATTGGGACTCAGCGAGGAGATCAGCAAGGATGCCGGCCCAGATGAAAATCATCGAAGGGCATGGTTCTTGGGAGCCGGGACAACCATCGCTGAGTTTAGCAACGTGGTCCGCGAGCAACTGAAGGCAAGCAGGAGTGAGTCGACCCTCCCCTTGATCACCAATAACACCGTCATTGCCGATGCGTTAAGCTGCCTGATGCCGTTCGTCAAACTGGTGGAAGGCTATTCATGTCGTCAGTATCGAGCGACGCTTCCATCCATCCCGGAGGATGCGAGCGACGCATTTATGAAGCTCTATGGCGAAGAGTTTGACCGATTCGCCCGACAAGTGCAACGATGCGGTAAGGTGGTTCTGACGTGCACGAGGTTTTCGTTGATCCTCGGCCCATTTGTACGTTCGGTAGAAAATGCAATCGCGAAGAGAGCCGTTTTTCATGGTGCTACGGCGTCACCTTTTGCAGCCATCTATATTGTCATGACGTACGACAAGCTAATACCGATTAAGACATCTACTCTTGGCAACCCAACAGAGAAGCTTACATCAGTGTTCCCCGTAGATGCCACTCATCTGAAGCAATGTGTGCAGAGGCAAAGTTCACGTGAGTGGAAGGGCGTGCTCAAATCGATCGACGAGAGGCCACGCTTTGGGCCAGACTGGCATAATGTCGCACTCACGGATCAGTCAAATCTGACGACGACGGAGAAGCTGTTGATACACATTTCAGAAAAGGTCGGCTTTTCCCATGATAAAAGCTGGCGAAAATTCAATGCCCCACTCACATTGATTGTAGGACTGCCAGTGGAAGAAAGTGATCGCACCAAAGCGATCAATACGATTGAGAGAGACGTAGGCTTGGCAAATGAGTTTTTCCGGGCGGCACGACAGGAAGGCGAGTACAGGCTCGTCTACTCCGCGGAAACCAACATCGGAAAAACCATCACGACGATAAAGTTGCAATTCAAGCGTGCATGAGCTCAATCTCACCTGTCCATCACGGATCCTGTGATTTCCCCCAATAGTCGCTTCGCCTCCATTCGTTTGATAAAATCTCGAGCCTCTCCAAGGGCAGCTAATAATTCGTCGACACGAGTGGCTTCGATGTATGGTGTATCGGTTCCGTCGCCAGCGATGGTCTGTGTGACTCTGATTGCCAGATTATGGTGATATCTGTCTTCCTCCACAAACACGTTCGCCTTGCTCTTCGGACCACCGTCCGCCCGGAAATGCCCGACTCTCTGGTAGTCTGCTGCCGGATGTTTCGGGGCAGCACGTTCACTGTCCTTCGACTGCTCGTTCTCTAACTTGTTTGTCCACGCGTCGCTGTCCGGGTCTCGCATGCATCCTCCTTGGGTTATGCCAATTGATCGTTCGTAGAATATAGTATTACATGCCAGGAGATATGTCAATAATTGCGGTGCCGGTCGATGTTTAACGTTCCCGCATGTGGTCTCGCTGCGGCTCAGGCGAGTTTTTACTATACGGGATTACTTGGCCTAACACCGGCATTTGTCGAGGCAAGTCGCTCTGCCAGACCGCGGCTCCCGCCAAGAACTTTCTTCACTCGGCTGCAACGGGCCGGTAGAGCGTGTAGATGTCGCCAATGGCTCGGAAGATCTGACAGAAGCGATCCACCCTAGACCCTAAATACACCGCCACCAATGCATCCGGCACACCGGGGAAATGGGCAAATTCAGGCTTGGCCAAGAAGGAGCGGATGTGCGGTCGAAGCTGGCGAAACCAGGGCGTATCGGTCTTTGCTTCAAGCAAGACCACAGCCTCATCGACCCTCCCTTTCTTATGCTCCGCAGCCAAGCGGTAAACAAATCGCCCAGCCAACGTGTCGGTCCGTGGTGGATTCAAAAACACCTTGCCGTGCCACGGACGATCCGCACGTAGCCCATCATCGGCAGCGGTGAAGTGCTCCTTTGCCGGAATGTGTTTGTCGGTATTGGACGCCGGGTCCAAATCAATGTCGCCAAACAGCTCGATCAACGGACCGACAATGTAATCTGGCGTCAACCATTCATCATCGCTTGATGCCGACGCGGACTTAGCTGTTGATCGAGGAGGCTGGTTGGAAGATGAGTCCGGTAATTGCTGCTTCGTTGGCTCTGTTGACTCATCAGCTTCTACCGTTTCGGAAGATTGGTTGGTCGAAACAACGGCTGCTGGAAAAGCTTGCTGGTTCTCATCCGCGGTCTTTTCTTCGGTATCCGCCTGTGGACCAGTCTCGCTACCTTGTTCTGGATAACGGAGCGGCTCAGCCAAGACTTCCAGTGCTTGGGTAACGGTTAGTTGCTTGGAACCCTTCGCATCATGTTTGAGCTCCTTGTAACGCCGATAAAGACGCATGTATCGTTGTGCTTTACGCACATGAAAGTCAAATACGCCCTCGGAGAATAGCGGTTGCCAATTGCCATGCCCCACGGCTCGTTTAAGCTGGCAAAGCTCCCTGCCAAATTGGATGCCGTGTTGGAGCAGGCTATGCTCATCGGCTTGGACTAGTCGAGCTATCTTGTTGATCGAATCAATTCTGTCTGCAGATTGAACTAATTGAGCGTTGGCTCTGGCTGAGCCGAGTCGGGATTCATTGGGGTACCTGGATGGTAGCTGCATGGGATCACCTTGCAAGTTTCGTGCGTTGCCAAACGCCACGTGCATTTGGCGATAGCCAGAAACTAACAGACCACTCAGGCTCATCTCGGCATGCCACACCGAGCAAACTTCATAAGCGACAGTGCTGTCGCTTATGCCCATGATTCCCCATCCTTCGAGTGGCCACTTTTGTCGTGCCGGCAAAAATCCGGCGTCAAGCCAGAGGCAAAGCCGGTAGTTAGTTAACCAACTCGCCACCGCCGGTTGGCAAGCCAACCAAAGGAAAATCTGTAGTCAGACGTCGCCTCGATCATACATGATCGAACTACCATCAAGATGGTTTACCAAAATACCATCAAAGCGGTTTGCCAAAGTGCTGGCATACCAAGTTGCCAATTTGATGAAATACAAGAACACCGTTGCTCTTGTTTGCAATCAAACCAGATTGCCAGCAAGTCATCATTCTGGCATGCCACGATTTTGCTTTACCAACATACTGGTGTTGTGGTAAATCCATTCAACCATCAACTCATGGGTATCGGAGGCAAATTGAAAACGGTCACGTTGGTCACACAAAAGGGTGGGAGTGGGAAGTCAACGCTGGCCATCAACCTTGCGACGACTGCGCAGACCAAGAAACGCCGGGTGCTACTGATGGATCTAGACCCGCAACAGACCTCGGCCAAGTGGTATCAACGTAGAAAAGCCGAACACCCTGCTGTCGTAGCGATCGCGGCCACGCAATTGCCTGAAGCACTCAAGCGAGCGAAGGCCGCGGGCATCGATGTGGTGTTTGTCGATACGGCCGGGCGGGACGATCCATCGAGTGCCACCGCCATCAAACATTCCGATTACTGCTTGGTCGCAACTAGGCCAACACCTGCTGATATGGAGGCGTTGGAGGCGACCATCGAAGTGCTAAAGCGAAACCACAAACCATTCGCTTTTGTCATCGTCCAAGCACCACCCAGCGGGTTTCGCATCATCGAAGCGGATGGGGCACTTGGCCCTCACGGCGACGTGGCTCCGGTGCCCATCGTCCACCGTGTGGCGTATCAAGACGCTCTTGGCAATGGCCAAGGCATCAAGGAATTCGGCAAGGACGGCAACGCCTCCAGAGAAATGATGGCTCTGTGGTACTGGCTCAACGGTGAACTGAGGAAGCTTGATGGCTAAAAAACGCACGTCGCTAGATAGCATCTTGCCGCCGCCAGAGCCGAAGACGGCGGCGACGCCATCAACGCCGAAACTTGAGGAGGCCTCTGAACCTCAACCATCGGACAAAAAAACAGGGAAGCCAAGAAAGCAGTTAGCTGTCCACCTTGATGCTCCTGTTTATCAACAGCTTAGGACCATCGCCTTTGAAGAAGAGACCAAAATGCATCCGTTGTTGCTGGAAGGGCTGGACCGTGTATTCGCCAACCGTGGACTTCCTTCCATTGCTGAATTGCTCAAGAAAGCCAAGGGTGAGTAGGGCATGCTGAGCCTCAAGATTCGAAAGAATCACATTGCTCTGTGATCGCGCAACAGCCGTAAGAAACTTCTTCCACCCAAAGCCCATAGGCTCGCATGAATTCACGAAAAGAATTTCGAAGCCGTGGAAACACGAAATCTTCGTTCTCGCCGACACTGAAGTTCTCCCACCCCAGCAGCCAGCCACCGTCTTCATCCCAGTTCACACTTGTACCGTGGCGATCGATGTGATGTTTCTGGCACCATGCATCAATGATTTCATTGAGCTCGTCTCGCTTGATACCGCCGTGTGCTTTCCATTGTTTTCCTTCGCGGGCCGACAATGCAGACAGTGCCCGGTACATCACCGTTGTGTCGTCGCAGCCATATCGTTTTTTATACGCGTCAATGAAGTGTGCTTGTTCTTTTGATAAGTCAATCGTCATGATTCGTCTCCTAATTGCGAACATGGCAGGTTGGATTGGTGCGGATCAAATGCGACAGCACTGTCGCATTTGCCCAATCGCCATGCCTTCGCAGCATTCTCTCAACACACCAAAAAGCTGCCTCTTAGACCAAACCTTTTCATCACGGTAGGGTGGTGACCATTAACACCAACCTACCCACTCAGCGGCCAAGTCTCGGCCCCCTAGACCAGTATTGACAACGACTCGGGTATGGCACGCCGGTCAGTTTCATCGCGTCCGTTAAACATGGATCCATCGAAGTCAACCCACCACATTCCTAGGGAGCCTGATGTGATCCACTCAGCAACCGTAACCAATCTGCATTCAATGGAGATTCAACATTCGCCATTCGCCTTCTTGTCAGAGCTATGTCAAGCCACCGGCTATCAAATCATCCACATGCGAGATGGCTCGGCCGAGATACACGCAGACAATCATGTGTTCACGATTTATCCACGGGCTCTGTCTGGCCAGCTACAAGTCCGGTTCGAGCGCGGGACGCCGGAAGCAACAAGGCGATTCGTAGTGGAAAGAAATCAAAGGCTTCGGCACTTCATAGCCAATCAAGGAACCACATCATGGGCGATTTGTTTGCCACCATCCAAATCATGTTTGTTTGCTTCACAATTCTGTCGCTGGCGTTCGTGGTGCTACTGGCAATGCCGAAATCCAAGCTTCGCTCTTATCTGATCGAGGTCATGAAATATATCGGGGCGGCCATTCTCGTTTTGCTGGTCGTTAGTCCGATCGACATCATTCCCGATGTACTGCCGGTACTTGGCTGGGGAGACGACCTCGGCTACATCGCCGCCGCCATTGCCTCTATTCGATCGGCTCGCAAGGAGCACCACGAACGTAAGCTTATCGACTGACATGACACATGGGCAGCATATGCTCCGCTCCCGGTCGCGCCTCACCCCATCATTGAATTTGTTCAACGTGAGTGAGGCCCCATTACCAAATGACAAAGGAACCCTAAATGAAAATCATCCTTCACGGTCTGCAACAACTATATCGGCGCATTTTTCGAGGCAAGAAACCGAGTCCGAAAATGAAGCCCCAGACGATTGAGGCCAGCGGGAAGGGCCCATCCAAAGAGCGTGGCAATACGCCAACTAAGGCAGAGCCAAAAGAAGAAAGGTCTACCTTTTGGCAAGACAAGTTGCATTCGGACGCTGCCGATAAGAAACGCGCCTTCTACGAAAAATATCGCAGTCGTTTGCAAAACCAGGACCGTGACATCTCTCCGAAACATTAACGATGCGAATCATCTCCATAGCTCTGTTTGTTACCGTCACATTTGCCACTATCGGTGAGCTCGAGCACACAGGCGAGATCCCCGAGCATGAACCTCACGTGGCGATCATCTTGGTGCTCTCGCTGATGTCCGCTTGGTACCGCTTCATTAGCCCCCGGAGAGACTAATTGATGTTTGCTATCTTCTACCGCCTGGCTGCCGTCTGCCTCTTGACGCTACTTGGCGTCACGGCCGGCATCTTGTTTTTGCTCTTAGTGTTCGAACGAGGTCTCCTGGCGGTCATCCTGTCGGTACCATTGTTCCTACTGTTGGGGCCGGGCAGAAAACGTCTATCGACGTCTTTGGGCTCGGCTCGTCTAGCCACTTACGCAGATCTGCTTATGTCCGGCTTGCTGGATGCAAATGGCGGGATGATCCTTGGCAAGATCAGAAAAATAGCCCCGGCCACGACGCGGCAAGGAATCGTGGCCCTTTTCAATTTACCGTTTTCGTCTTCCCGTCAGGCGATGAACTTACTGTTGAACAATCGGCTTCGAAATCAAACGATCCGCTTGGATGCCTCAAGCTACAGTCATGTCGCCTACTTCGCTCCGAACGGCCAGGGAAAGTCGGCCGGCTATGCCATTCCAAATCTACAGGAGGATAGGAGTACCGGCGTGGTGGCGACCGACTTTAAGGGCGAATTGCTACGGGATTCGGCGTATACTCGCATGCAAAGCTTTGGGCATGAAGTCGTTTGCTATGCACCGTTCGGCCTTCCCAACGGATTCCATTTTCCCACCGCAACGTTCAACCCGCTGCATCTGATTTCCCCAGAATCGCCGTATTATTTGGATTATGCAGCGGCGATTTCGAAGAGTTTAATCGTTCGGCGGCCGGGCGAACATCAACCGTTTTTCAATGACGCGGCTGAAATGCTCGTTACCGCAGTTCTAGCCGCCATGATTACCCAGTCGTCCCCTGAGAAATGCAACCTGGGTAATCTTCGCAAGATCCTATCACTACCGCACCTCATGGAAGAGCTGATCGAATATATGATGCACGATGCCGAGCATCACTCCGCTCAAATGCAGCAACTGGCCGGGCAGGTCATGTCGCTGCAAGGTGAGGCGCGATTCAGCGTCTTGTCGACCATCAATTCGCAATTGCGATGGCTGGATTCTATTCCGGTGGCCCAGTCGTTGGCAATGACGAGTTTTGACCCGTCGAAGCTCTTTGACCGCCAGCAAGGACTTACGCTCTACATCCACATTCCGGTGCATCTGATGCACGCCTATACCGGTCTCATACGTACGATTTTCTCAAGCCTCATCAACTTTATTTTCGAACAAGGAGAGTCTAACGACCGTTCTGTCCGCTTTTACCTCGACGAGTCACAGGGGCTCGGCTCCAACCTCGATGCCGTAAGAACTGCGTTGATTCGAGGTCGCTCCTACGGAATTAAGCTGGCCTTCTTTTTTCAGTCGCTGGCACAGGTCGGCGAGGTCTTCGAGGGCTCAGAGGCCAATGACTTTATGGCCAACATCGTACCGGTCTTTACTGGCATACGCGACATGGAAACCGCAAAGCAGGTCAGCAGCTGGATTGGTAAATACACCATTCGCACCGCTGGCACGCAAGATGGTTTGAACACCGGCATGGGCCGATCTTACTCAGATCGAGGCGGAATCAATGTGTCGCAAAATATCGGCTTGAGTAGCAGTTGGACAACACAAGAGCAGGCGCGCGACCTCATTCTGCCCGAAGAGATCTTACAGCTGCCCGAACGCACCAGCATCATCACCGTGCCGCATATGCCGCCGATCTTTGCGAGCCCAGCATTCTATTTTCAGGATTGGAAGCGTCAACGCTTAGCCAAGCAGAGTCGACACTATGTGTTGAACACGTCCAAACGGCGAAAACCGACGGTTCGATGATGAGTGCGGCGACCATTCGCCACGCACGAGAAGTCAATCTGCTCGCCAATCAGGTCGTAACATCTTGATTGGGCAGCGGGCCATCAATTCCGGCACATGCCGATTCAGTCTGGGGGCAAGTGCTTTGGCTTTTTCAAGGTCATCATCCACGTATACCGCCCTGAACAAAGCCAAGAACGTGTTGCCGTGGTCCAACAGCCTCACCTTGTCAGCCAGGAAATAATCGGGATCGGCCAGAACCTCCTTTTGCAGCTTTCGCACAGAGCTAGCCGTCTCGAAGGGACGGATCGGCCCGAACATCCACTTGAAGAAGCAATTGTCGTTGGCAGGCGAAGGGAGACGAGCTTGAGCAAAAGCCAGCTCAACCGGCGGGTAATATTCCGGTCCTGTCGCCCTGCGTTTCTTGCCTCGCCAAAACTGCCACCGCATCTTGCACATCTCCCATTCAAATGCTCGTCTCCTGAAGATGACCATAGTGCCACAACTCTTGATCAGAGCGCAACCGCAAAGATATGACAATTGCATGACAATGACCCGATGCAACAGAAAAAAGAGTTGAAGCGGAAGAACAAATCGATGTACCAACACGCTCGCAGGCCAAGTAGGGCGAGTCGGTTCCACCAGCTTGAACCCCTTTGCCAAGCCAGTACGAACCATCCTCCTTGGAGTCGGCCACGTTGGGCTGCTCATGTTACTGTCCGAAGAATTGGCACATCGATTTGTGCCTGCCTTGGTGATTTATCCACAAACCCATCAACTCCAGAGTGAGTTAAATAGGAGTTAAATAGAGTGTTACGCTGTGAATGCCGGTCGCCAAGCAATTGATCTTCCTCCGTTTTTAAAACCACCCGGTGGGTAAAAGCACGAAAGACGGTGGGTGATAACACGAAAACCGGTGGGTAAAAGCACGAAACTCATCACCCAAATCGGCGGGTGGGTGATAACACGTTTCTGCTTGACATTGGTGGGTAAAAGCACGAATGTGGCCGCATGGTGGGTGATAACACGAAAGACAAAACGCCGCTCTTGCCGGATCGCTATCCAATCGATGATTTTTTCATTTGCGATGTCGCCGACGCACATCTGAAGGATGATATGGCATCGATGGAGCACCCTGTCTACAGCTTATCCACCAAACCAGACACACGCGTCCGCGAGTATCAGCACAATGGCGAGAAAATCACCGTCGCACCAAGTGCCTTTGGCCTAGCCACCGTCCACGACAAGGACGTGCTGATCTATTGCATCAGCCAACTCATCGCCAAGATAAACGCCGGCGGCCAACCAAGCAAGGAGCTCCATCTCAAAGCTCATGACCTGCTCGTCGCCACTAATCGCAAGACCGATGGCCGCGGTTACGAACAGCTTGAGGCTGCACTCGACCGCCTTAGCGGCACTCGCATCAAGACCAACATCAAAACCAACGATGAGCAAACCAGAGAGGGCTTTGGCCTAATCAACGATTGGAAAGTCGTCACCAAAGGCGACTCGGACCGCATGTCGCAGCTCAAGGTTGAGCTTTCTAATTGGGTGTTCAACGCTGTGCTGGGCCAGGAAGTGCTCACGCTTCATCGAAATTATTTTCGGCTCAGGAAACCGCTTGAGCGAAGGATGTATGAGTTGACCCGCAAACATTGCGGCCGCAAGGCGGAGTGGAAAATCTCACTTGAGCTCCTTCAGAAAAAATGCGGCTCTTCCTCAACGCTCAAAGAATTCCGGCGGTTGGTCACCACCATCGCCGAGGAAGATGCTTTGCACCATCACATGCCCGACTACGCCGTGGGGCTAGATGAAGATGACATGGTCATTTTTTCAAATCGTGGCACAATGACGGAAGCACCGGCACCATCCGATGCATCGGCGGTCGTAGCCAACCTCAAAGCAGAAACGCTTGAAACCGCTCGCTCGATTGCTCCGGGCTGGGACATCTACATGCTAGAGCAAGAATGGCGAAGCTGGATCACCGAACCACCTCAATATCCCGATGCCGCTTTCCTTGGCTTTTGCCGAAAATGGCAAGAGCGACGCGGGTCGCCGGCCTAGTGCGTACCTTCAGGCTATGCTGAACCATCGCGGTGGTTTACTATCTTTACTCGTTATGAATCATCCTACGCAATTCAAGCCTACTAAGAACCACCACAAGTGCCTGCTCTCTTCCCCCGTTCGATTCGTGGGCGAGTTTGAGCAGTCCGACTTCCTCTTGACTCACGCGTTTTCAGGGGGAGCCGTAGATTATGGTGATCGAAACTTCTTTATTGCCTGTTTTCAAAGTGACTTTCATGAAATCGAGGCAGCTCAGATCGTCCTACCCGACTACTCTCATGTGGGCGAGTTTCTTATCACTTGCCTTAGTGTCTACTTTGGCAAGAGATTTGACAATCATGGCCTTATCGAAACGCTTGGGCACTTCCAAATGCCAAATCTTGAAACTCAAGTGCGCGTTGAGGGACGTTTCCGTGACTTGCCGATATACAACAAAGAGCCGCGATCTGCTTTTCCTGTACGGTTAGACCTATCGCAAGTCGACCGCATCACAGGCCTGCTTTCATACCAGGATAGCAGTGCCTACAAGACGTTCATTACGGCGGGACAGTTCTACGCGAGGTCAATTCAAGTTTTCGGTGTCCACCCGGAACTTGCCTACGTAGACTTGGTGACAGCGGGGGAAGTTCTATCGAACTACTTTGAGTTCACCCCAGATGAGCTCTACCCGCAGTCGTCGCGTGACCTGTTTGATGAAATCGAATCAGCCTTGCCAGACGGGAAAAGGAAACGCAAGGAAATAGAATCTCGGTACTTCCAGATTAAACGCCGATTTAAACTCACCCTGCTGCGGTCCATAAACACACATTTTCTAGAAAACAGCGAGCAAATTACCGCACAAAACATCGAGCAAACGATCGCTGCCGCTTACGATCTGAGGAGCCGGTATGTTCACACAGGGGAACGGTTCGGCAACGCGGTTCAAATTTGGTCTGACTTTGATAAACAAATCGGCAAATTCGTGGATATTGAACCAGACTTCGCGAAGCTCCTGCACCGCGCCCCTACATTTCGAGGCCTGGAACGCATGATTCGATATAGCTTGCTTTGGTTTGCGCACCATGAAATCTGTCGACTAGACGATTGTTTTCAAAATCATTGAAAACATGGCGAAGGTCGGAACGACGACCGGCAAACGATGGGGCGGATAGTCTCATCCGCTTCGTCTGGCCTGGGTATCGAATTGCTATCTAAACCGCTTCTCTTTTCGAATCCGGTTCGTAGCTCAGCAAGCCAATCACTCAACTCAATACTTGCTTCGAGAATCATTTGGGTTGACATGAAGTATCAAGAATTGCCTACTACGCAATATGGTTTGTACCATCGCCCCTTTCGCAACAGAGAACGTCGGAAATCTCGGAATCACATATGCAATCGTCCCATCAGCTGTTCGTTGATAAACTCACCGAGGCATACAACAACCTGAAGACAAACCTTGATTCGTTCGAGAATGTGTTCATTGGTGATGATCCCGCCAGCAAGAAACAGGCGGCCAACGGTCTACTGGCCTCCATCAAGAATGTGGAGCAAATCGTAGTTCCGGCTCAACGCCCTGGCTGGCTCAAGTCCCTCTCAACCTACACACGGCGATACGTCAAAGAACCTAATGCAGCCTCGCGTAAGAACCTTCAAAATTGGCTGAGGACGCACAAATCGGAAGCTCAGAAGCATGATTGGTTCGGGGCCACTAAGCATGCCGTCGATTTCGCTGAGATATTCAAAGACCACTACGTCAAATCGAATGTGACGGCACTGTTCGATTCCTTAGTCACAACGCTACAAGCTGTCATCGCTACGGGTGAAATTGACTCAATTAAAGCGAAGGAGTCACTTGAAAAGCTAATTGCAACTATCAAGCAGAATGCCAAGGGGGACATGTTGTCTACGGTAGGGCTGCGAGATTTTTTGAAGACATTCGGCCGCAAGACGATGTTTGAATTTGCAACGAATCTGCCTGGCTTAAAGGAGCTCTCCGCAGCCTTTGAGAAGACGCTGGACGAGCTCGATATTGAGATCGCTCAGGTGTTCTCCAATGTCTCCAACGACATCTGGGAGAACCTTAAAAACAATGTGCCCCTGCTGGAACGAGAGACACCTATCGATCTGCTACAGCTGCCATCGCCTGATGACAAAAGCAAGTTTCTCACGGATGCTTCAGAAGGAGAGGATTCAGGGCCTTTGAGTTGAAGGATTCAAGGAACCCTTGGAGGCCTTCTGTATCTAGTTAATGTCAGCCGGGCGCGAATCTTCCCTCTCCCATTCCCCATTAATGTACTCCTCAGTATCAGCCGGTACGTCAAGCTGAAACAACTCACCTTCCTCATCCGGCAAATAGTCCTGTTGCAACATGTTGGGCAGAAACAACAAGTCTTCGCCGGCAATCATCCGAAAACCCAGCCGCCCCAATTCGGCGGTGGAAAGTGACGTTTCCGATTTCCACATGATGGTGGTGACCAGCCCCCACGAACGATACCAGTTTGTAAGTTAAGTTTTGCCTCACGATTATGCCAGCCGCATCATGGAGGAGTTATTGTCAAAAGGTGTGTTTTAGGAGTTGAGAAAAGGCGGCGTATAACCTGCTTGTGTATGCAAAAGTTTCACGAGCGGCCCAACGAGGGCATGGAGATACGCCATGAAGAAGACTACGGGAAAGACGACGAAAGATCCAGCCAGCGATTGCGATCCGGAAGTGCTTGCGTTTCGCTCTCAGTTTGAGGACGCACGTAGCGTTCTGGATCAACTCGTCCGGCAAGGTGCTCAGCAGATGCTGCAAACGGCGATCGACGAAGAAGTGAGTGACTTCATTGCTCGCCATATGGATAAAACCGATGAGCAGGGACGACGGTTGGTCGTTCGCAACGGTCATCTGAATCCACGTGATATTCTCACCGGTGCTGGTCCGTTGACCATGCAACAACCGCGTGTGCGAGACAACTCGCCCGACAAGGCCAGTCGCGTTCGCTTCTCTTCCTCGATCCTGCCTACGTATCTCCGTCGCAGCCAGTCGATTGACGAACTGATTCCATGGCTTTATCTCAAAGGCATTTCGACGGGCGATTTCCAGGAAGCGTTGCAGTCGTTGCTCGGGGAGAACGCTCCGTCGCTCAGTGCCAATGTGATCCAACGGCTCAAAGAGCAGTGGGGCGAGGAATACGATCAGTGGAACAAGCGTGACTTGAGTGACAAGCACTACGTTTACATTTGGGCAGATGGCATTCATGCGAATGTGCGTCTGGAAGACGACGCCAACAAACGGCAATGCTTGCTCGTCGTGATGGGAGCCACCGCCGAAGGCCGCAAGGAGCTGATTGCCATTGCCGATGGATACCGCGAAAGCGAACAGAGCTGGCATGAACTGCTCATGGATCTTAAAAAACGTGGCCTCAAGCAGGCTCCGAAGGTGGCAGTGGGCGATGGAGCTCTCGGTTTCTGGGCAGCGATTCGCAAGATCTTTGGAGAAACCGCCGAGCAACGTTGTTGGTTCCACAAGACCGGCAATGTGCTCAACAGGATGCCCAAGAGTGTTCAGCCAAAGGCGAAAGCCGACATTCATGAAATCTGGATGGCGGAAACGCGCGAGGATGCCAACAAAGCTTTCGATCACTTCCTGGAAAAGTACGGTGCCAAATACGAAGGCGCCTGCACATGCCTCCAGAAAGATCGTGATGTGCTGCTGACATTCTATGACTTCCCGGCAGAGCACTGGAAGCATCTCAGAACCACCAACCCGATCGAATCGGCCTTCGCCACGATTCGACTGAGGCAACGAAAAACGAAAGGCTGCGGAACAAGACGAGCAACACTCACCATGATGTACAAGCTCGGTAAGTCAGCCGAAAAGAAGTGGCGACGACTCAACGGTCACACCGCGATCATCCCACTCATTGAAGGAAAATCATTCAAAGACGGAATCATGCAGGAAGCCGCCGCCTGAAATTCCAAAACACGCCTTTTGACAATAACTCATCATGGAGTGGAGGCGCAGCCGTAACGGAACGATGCGGCTGGATCGATTCAGGTGCCGGGGGGCGGTACCCCAATGAACCGTGTGGCCGCACCGTGTTGTAATGCCGTCGCCAGCGTTCAATGAGTACCTTGGCCTCCGCACGTGACGATCGTATTCCGCACAACTATCGTCGTCTTTGTGCTCCTCTGCTTGGTTATGCGATTCGTCTCCAAGCTGTCCGCATTTCGGGACAAATCGCTTCACGAAACTAAGCCATAGCGAAGGAGATTTCGTGTCCATTGTTGGCAGTAGATGCGAGGGCGATGCCTCTTCGGCCTTGATGACTTGTGTGGCCGCGGACTATTGGCCGTGATCTGTCTCTTCATCGGAGCGTTTGGCAATCTCTGATAATGCCATGATCGCCTTTGTGAAATCGTTTGGGCGACTCACCGATACATGCAGCCAGTTTCCCTGCTGTGTCGACGTAAGCTCATCGATAGAAGTTCGTATAGCTTGGTTGATGGTCATATCTGCGAATTCCGTGGCATCTAATAGACTGTTCAAGTGGGATCGAACCAAGAATAACAAACCGTCGAGTTTCGACTTCGTACTTGCGATATCGCTTTTGTCTTTAATGCGACATGAGATCTCAAGTATCTTTGGGCCGCTGATGTCAAGTCGTCCAGATATCAACTCGATGTCCTCGAGGATTTTTATGCTCTCGACCATCGTTGAACTGAGCAATGGAGTTCCTTCCGCCATCGCCAAAATCCACGGACGGATGTCATGCATGTCGATTGCGAATTGCAACTTGGCTGCTTCATGGGAGTCCCACGCGTCTTGAGTCAAGTCGCTGGTGTATGTTCGACTTGGCTGCGAAAGATACGACGCCGTGCCGATGAGAATGGAGTGATCATCTGCATGTCGGAAATACGCTGGCACTGGAAGATCTGATTGCTCAATAATCCAGTAGTTTTCCGGCCCAAATTTGTTTGTTGTTTGTCGCGTTGCGTTTAGCATCTTGCCAAACTTCTCGGCGGCTAACCGTGCGTTAAACGATACTTTCCCGATGATCTCAAAACCGTGTTGCGTTGAGTCGGCTCCCGGGGCGGGGATATGGACACCAACTGAGATGCGGTTGATCTGATCAAGCGTAATACCGCTTTCACTATCAACGGCATCTTTGAAGCTGATAAGCTTCGAATGCGGTATCTGTCCTACCGCTTTGTCGGCCACGAGGTCTCTTATGCGAATGTCAACCATAACGTTGGCTTGAGCTGGCGGCACGCCCGCCTCTTGGCTCTCGGAACGTGAACACGTAACCGCTCCTATCACTGTGGCGATCGCAATGAGTGTGAGTCCGACTTGATCTATGCTTCCTATTGCCCTCATTTTTACATCCTTTCCTTGGTGTCGAACTGGCTCTTACCTATTGCTTATGTAGGCCGCAGGCTGCCTAACCGAAAAAGTGGTCGCATACCCCGTGGACCGCTTGTTTTACTTTATTGCGACGGTATCGTGTACCACTTCTGGTCACGAAATTGTTTTTTGGAGGGAATCTAAAATGAGTTTTTGTCGCTTCTCAACGATCGTATGTTTGCTTGGTGTGATGGCGTCAACAGGTTACGGTCAATATCCAACGAGAGTCGTATACCCGCGAGGACGGGTCGTCAGCCAGCGAATTATTCATTCCAACGCACCGACTAATGTTGTCTATCAGACTCCGACGCCAATAACGCCTGCTCCTCAATCACTCTGTGATTGCGGTTGCGGGGCAACCAGCAGTGGATGTGTTTTTGCTCCGGATTGCACCTTCAAGATCAGTGGTAGTGTCATCACTCCGCCGACCGAGCGACATGTGAAGGACTACGAATATGTCATGCCGGATGAGAGTGAATGCATTGATCTCGATCCTGAGAATCTACCGTTCTACGATCAAGACATTCCTGCTCCTGGCAAAGTTGAAGTTCCAAGGCGCAAAACGAAATGCGTCGAACGATATAAATTTGAGAGGAAGAAATACACTTTGTGCGGGTGCACGATCGAAGTATGTGTGCCCTGCGAGGTCGTTTGCATTGATTCGAGCGATTGCGAGCCGTTTGAGGTAGACGCCCAACTATTGGTCAGAGTTCGCCGCGAGTTAGGGCCCGGAGGAACGAAAGTGGCGGACGTTTGGGTGGAGAATGTAAGGGGACTTCCTAAGCCAGCTGTGTTGGGCCTTAGGATGTCACCGGCTGCCATTGCCCAAAAATTCAAGGCCAACGTGCAGTTTTAGGCGGTCGGTCGCAGCTCGCCCGCTCCGCTCAATGAACGAGCCAAGCTCTAATACTTGGCTCGTTTGTTGCATCCTATCGGAATATTATCCCGCCGGCGGCAATTCCTCCCGCCCCCACTCCCGATTCACATAATCCTCGACGTCAGCAGGCAGCTCAAGTTCAAACAGCTCGCCTTCCTCATCCGGTGAATATTCCTGCTGCAACATGTTTGGCAAAAACAAGAGATCCTCACCGGCAATCATCCGAAAACCCAGCCGTCCCAATTCGGCAGTGGAAAGTGACGTTTCCGATTTCCACATGATGGTGGCCGACATATCGCCACCAAGCTCGGACACATGATGCATGATGAAAGATTGCCACGGGCGAAGCGAAGGATGGAAAACCGTTCGGTAGACAAATAGCAGATTAAAAACCGGCTCATCAAACTCGAAATCCTTCCTGAGATCGGGGTCACAAGGATCGCTGCTGGGTTCAAACAAAGCCGCATACACGTTTTCCCATCCGGCCGAATCAGCATCGCAGACCTGGTAGATGTTTTCTCCAGCAACGGTGGCTCGCGATAAGTCCAAGCGGTCGACGGCAATCCTTGCGGCAACCACTTCTTCAAATGCTGCCGTACTGCAAACAACATCCACCACCATTGGGCAGATAAAGTCATCCGCCTCAGCGGGCCTCGGATAGTAATCAAATTGGCATCTAAATCGCATCATGCCATCGTAGATGTCATCCCCACAAGCATCAAACCACGCCGACAAACGCCCCTGTCTCTCAGGGCAAGCGGCCATTGACCTGTCTTCAAAATGTCTTCAGAATGTGTGGAAATCATGCAAATGAAGACGTTCCAGGCGATGTGTGAAATCGCCTAACGCCTTAAACGGTAAGATGTTGTGGGATTTCGCTGTCTCGCCCCATTGGCTTGACATGCAAGAGGTCACAGATTCGACTTCTGTTACGCCCACTCAATGAGGTTTCGGCGATTTCGCCAGACTCCTCACCACTCATCAGAACCCCGGTTTCACCGGGGTTTTCTTCGTTTGGGGCATTGGCGGGGTGACTGCTGATGCCTCCTGCTATGTCTGAAATGTGACCACCGGTGTGACCACCATCCAACCCGGCGGCTTTCTGGAAGGCTTTGTCGGTGGCCATCGCTTAGTGCCGCATCGCGACAACCACGCTGTTGCCGAGCCAACTCTCTCCGTCCTTGCGTGCGTGCTGGGCCATCAACGCAGGAAACTGCAAGCAGTCGACTGCGATTCTGGTGCGGTTGGGTGTGGACTCCGAGGGGTGGTGTGACCTTGTGAAGAAGTTCGGCAAGCTCTTCAAGCGAGCCGCCGGCAAAGCGGATAGTCTCGCCCGGGAGGCGACGCGCCGTGGTGTCGGATATCTACACGGCACCGGTGCTCAGATGTTGAGTATCGAGTAGCTCAGCATTCTTCTTCGAACGGCCAGCGAGTAACGATTGCGTTCGCTGCTGCGCCATCTTTGGTGTTGGTGATGTTGTCGCGGTCGATTCGGTGGATTTGCCGTCCAAGTGACGCGGCGTCGCAGGCGTTCTGTTTGCGAATCAGGCAAGGAAGGAGCTTCGGGTTGCGCTGAACAATGGGTGTCCCCCTTTGCCCCCCCTCGTGAATACGTCAACCCAAACGAAGTGCAGATCCTGCATCTGGTGAATCGCTGCGTGCGCAGGGCCTATCTCTGTGGCGACGATCCTGTGAGCGGGCAGTCTTTCGAGCATCGGCGTGAATGGATTCGGCAACGTCTGGAGTTTCTCGCCGGCGTCTTTGCTATCGATTGCCTCACCTACACCATCATGTCCAATCACTTACATCTGATCCTTCGCAGCCGACCGGATGTGGCCAAAGAATGGTCCGACGAACAGGTCGCAAGACGCTGGCTGAGGTTGTTTCCCAAGCGACGGGAAAAGGATGGCTCGCCTGCCGATCCCGAGGATTTCGAGATCTCCATGATTACCGGCGACAAGAAACGGCTGGCGGAAATCCGGCTGCGATTGTCGGATGTGAGCTGGTGGATGCGGTGCACGGCCGAGAATATCGCTCGACGCAGCAATCGCGAAGATCGCTGTACCGGTCGCTTTTGGGAAGGTCGATATCGGGCCCAGATGATTCTGGATGAGGCTTCTTTGCTTGCTTGTGCGGCCTATGTGGACCTGAATCCCATTCGGGCGGCGATGGCGAAAACGCCGGAGGATTCGAAGTTTACGGGAGCAAAAGACCGCATCGATGATCTGGGCCAGCGTCAAACGAAGGCACGGAAGACGCATGCCTGGGAACGCAGTCGACGCAGATCGCGCAGTGGCTGGCTCAGCCCGTTGGAGATTGATGAGCGGACGGACGCCGTGGGGGCTGACGTGAGCCCGGTGAACCGTCGGGCAAGCCTGAAGGGTTTCCTTTCGATGTCGCTGGTCGAGTATCTGGAATTGCTCGACTGGACTGGTCGTCAGTTGCGACGCGACAAACGCGGCTCGATACCCTCGCATCTGGCTCCGATTCTGGTGCGGTTGGGTGTGGACTCCGAGGGGTGGTGTGACCTTGTGAAGAAGTTCGGCAAGCTCTTCAAGCGGGCAGCCGGCAAAGCGGATAGTCTCGCCCGGGAGGCGGCGCGCCGTAGTGTCGGCTATCTACACGGCCCCGGCGCTCAGATGTTGAGTACCGAGTAGCTCAGCACTCTTCTTCGAATGGCCAGTGAGTACCGATTGCGTTCGCTGCTGCGCCGTCTTTGGTGTTGGTGATGTTGTCGCGGGCGATTCGGTGGATTTGCCGTCCAATTGACGCCGCGTCGCAGGCAATCTGTTTGCGAATCAGGCAATTGAGGAGCTTCGGGTTGCGCTGAACAATGGGTGTCCCCCTTTGGCGTCCCCCTCCCCCTTTGGCGTCCCCCTTTGGCGGCGCCCCTTTGGCCCCCTTCCCTCTCCCTTCTGAACAATGGGTGTCCCCCTTTGGTGCCCCTTTGGTGTCCCCCTTTGCCCCCCCTGACGCCGCGTCGCAGGCGTTCTGTTTGGGAATCAGGCAATGGAGGAGCTTCGGGTTGCGCTGAACAATGGGTGTCCCTGTTTTGCCCCCTGCAAGCTCTTCAAGCGAGCCGCCGGCAAAGCGGATAGTCTCGCCCGGGAGGCGACGCGCCGTGGTGTCGGATATCTACACGGCACCGGTGCTCAGATGTTGAGTATCGAGTAGCTCAGCATTCTTCTTCGAACGGCCAGTGAGTAACGATTGCGTTCGCTGCTGCGCCGTCTTTGGTGTTCGCGATGTTGTCGCGGTGGATTTGCCGTCCAATTGACGCCGCGTCGTAGGCGTTCTGTTTGCGAATCAGGCAAGGAAGGAGCTTCGGGTTGCGCTGAAAAATGGGTGTCCCTGTTTTGCCTCCCCTTGTTTTGCCTCCTCCGTTGTTTTGCCTCCTCCGTTGTTTTGCCTCCTCCGTTGTTTTGCCTCCTCCGTTGTTTTGCCTCCTCCGTTGAACAATGGGTGTCCCGTTTTGCTCCCTCATCGGGTTGCGCTGAACAATGGGTGTCCCTGTTTTGCCCCCGTGTCCCTGTTTTGCCCCCTGTTTTGCCCCTGTTTGCCTCACCCCTTTCGAACGCCGCTGTCGAGACCGTTGTTTCCGAGTTGGAGAATTTGTTGCTCAATAAGTCGCCGCATAAGAATACAGTACTCGCTAAACTGCGAGATTTGGGCGAAAGAGCCGCTGAAGGAAGACTGGTAGAATGAAGAGAAATTACAAGCCTGAATTCGACCGCGCAATTGACGACTTAGATCTCGTACGCCGGCATTTTGAGCCTAGTGATCTCGACTCAAATGAATACGGCGGCAGCCTGTTGCACTTGGCATCAAAGTTTGGAACACCGGAGGTCGTACGGTTCCTACTCGATAATGGTGCCGAACTGAATCGTCGTGGTGGAACTTTTGATGCGGCCCCGGTTGCGTATGCGGCAGCCAACGGACGGCTCGATCTGACCCAACTCTTGGTGGAGGCTGGCGCACATCTGGATGAGAGTGATTCGCTACGCAACCCACTGATGAGGGCCGCAAGCAGGGGACACTTCAACGTCGTGGAGTACCTCTTGACCACTAACATTGACCCACATGCAACCTACCGCATAACAACGGGTGCGTTAAAGAATGCGTATACCGAAGCGGAGAACAGTCGTAATCAGGAGGTCATCGATCTACTTGCAGCTCACGGCTGTCGAAGACCGGTGGAAGGCGTCGACAAGCCACTCTGGGAACCGCCGCCCGACCGCATGATCAATCAGACGCCCGAATTCAAACGACACCAACAGATCACGGCGTACATGGAGTCGAAGTTCGGACCTGCCGACCCAAATGGCATGCAGGAATTACTCCCCGTTGTGGAGGGCATGTCGGTATCGATCAACATCATTCCGCCCAACGACAAACATCGCTTCATGGTCCTGTTTACTAGCGGAATGAGTGGCCGGCCCATGAACGTTCCGGAGGGGCAGGAAGAATGGCAATTTGCGGAATTGGTGATTCACTTGCCTGCTGACTGGCCTCACCCAGCCGACGCAAGCCGCGATCCAAACTGCATGTGGCCCCTGAAGTGGCTCCGCAAGATGGCTTACTATCCGCACCTTGAAAACACGTGGCTCGGTCGTCCTGCCGCCATCGTTTCGAGCGCCGATCCACCCGAGCCCCTTGGCCCAAACACCAGCCAAACGTGCCTTATGATGGTTCCTGACTTTTCCAACCTGAAGGTTCCGCTACAGAGAGAAGACGGCAAGTCGGTTCACTTTTTCACGCTCGTGCCGCTCTATACGGAAGAACGAGATTATGAATTGCAGCATGGCATGCGGCCGTTCCTTGAACGATTCGTTGAACAGAAAGTTCCCATGACGGTTGTTCTGGATCGCCCAAGTTTTGTTTAGCGGATTGTGCCAGTTACAATGGCATTGAAACGCTTTGTGTCAATGAGCCACGTCCGTGGAAACTATGCTGAAATACCTGCTACTAGTTGCGACAACTCTTTTCCCTTCAACGCTCTACGGCCAATTTGAAATACTCGTGAGTTCGCGAGATTCGGTCAAGCTCGTTGACGCCTCTGGCAATGTCTCAACGTTCGCTTCGGGCTTTGGATTCGTATCAGCGATTGGCATTACACCCGTGATGTTTTGATCGGTGACAACCGTCCAATCACCTGCATCTGATCCTTCGCAGCCGCCTGGGGCAACGTCTGGAATTTCTCGCCGGCGTCTTTGCTATCGACTCCCTCACCTACACCAAAAGTGGACAGAATTCCGGCGTGTTTTTGATTCGGTATATTCTTGCGGTGTGACGCAAGCTTGCAGCTCGCGAGCTCGAGTCGGCAAGCTCGCGCTTGTTGGACATGACGACAAGTTGGTGAACTCGCCAGGAAATTTGTCCCCATTCTTTGCGGTGCCGGCAACTAAGTACGCCCCAAACTGCCGAGGACGATGTGGACGCAAAATCTCTGTTCCAAATTTTGATTCGCGAGAACAGCGACATGCTGGTGGCATACCTGAGAGCGGGTGTGCGAGACCGGCATGCCGTCGACGATCTCTATCAGGAAACCGTGCTAACGGCATGGAGGAAGCTCGATTCGTATGACCGCGACAAACCGATTGGCCCGTGGCTACGTGGCATCGCCGGAAGGCTCATGCTCGCCTACTACCGCAAGACGAGCAAGTCCGCCCTGCCGCTTGACGAGCAGACACTCGACTGGCTAAACGATCGGTTTGCAGCGATTCATTCGATGCCCGGCGATACGCTCCACGAGAAGCTGGCCGCGTTGCGAGAGTGCATCGACGCCTTGCCTGAAAGATATCAAAGACCAATCACAATGCGTTTCACGGAAGAGCGAGGCTTAAGCGAAATTCAGACCACGCTAGACCTGGCAAGAGAAACGCTGAAGAAGCGACTGTCGCGAGGTAAGTCGAAACTCGCCGATTGCCTGGAACGCAAACTGGGACTCGCGGGAGCGACATCATGAGCGATCACGAGAATTCAGAACGCGATGCGATGCGGGAATCATGGATCGACTCGCTGCTTGTCAGTGGAACCAGGCCGCAGGATCACTCGCAGCGTATCGAAGAGGCAATGAGTCGAATTGAATCCGCCGAGCAAACTCCGCAAGGTAGTCCGAGGCAACAGCGAAGTCGCGGCATTCTCCGTCGGTTCACTGGTTGGCCAACGCTTGGCGTCGCTGCCACTATTTTGCTCGCCCTGCTTCTGACGTTTCGCGCTGGCGGAAGCCAATCCGCGATGGCGGCGATTCAGCGTTCGTTGGACGTGGCCGCAGAACGGTTGACGCGAAAATATTTGCTGGACATTGCTTACCGCCCGGCGCCAGGGCGGACCGTCAAATTCGCCGCCGAGTTGTATGTGCAAGGCAATGATCGTCTTGCTCTTCGACATCCCGGCCTCTTGCCGCGGGCGTACTTTTGGATCGGACGAGACGGAGACGAATCGTGGTTTGTGCCGCCGATCGGTCCCGTGATCAAGGGCGACGTCTCGGACTTGAAGCTTTACCTCCGGGCTCACGAGGAACTGGATACGCCTTACCTGCACGTTTCGACGATGCTGAATCACATGATGTCGAAAGGCTTTCGGTTGAAGACGATGGCGGATGAAGTGATCTCGCTTGATAGCGGTCGATCTTTCATGTGCCGTCACATTCAAGCCACCGCATCAAGCCCACAAGTCCCAAACTTACCCAACACGATTGAACTCTGGACGAGTCGTGAGACCGGAATGGCAGTTCGGATGATCGCACGCTGGGAGTTGGCAGAAGGCGAGCCAGGACGCGAGTCGGTCGTCATGACTTTCCAACAGGAAGAACCCGACCTGTCGGATAGCTGGTTCACGGCGGAGGACCACTACGTTGGTCAACGACCAGTCATCGGCCCGCGAAACAAAGGAACCGATTAGAGCCAAGCGCGGATCGCTTCCGTCGAGCTTGCCCCAAATGCCGCAAGCTTGAGCTTTTGGGTACCGTCGTGGTTTGTCCCGGCGGACACATGATTTGCAGCTACAACTGATTCGCACGAATCCCATGTTATTATTTTGGCCGTTTTATCCAGGACCGTCGGGAGAATGTCCGACGGTCGTGTGGCATACGCCTCTAGCTTGCGTTTACAGCAATCGCAGGCTGGAAGGCTACGCCACTTGTTGTTTCGACGGCCCTTAAGTACGGAGACTGGTTAAAAGGAGGAATGAGCCATGAAACGAACGATCGTCCTGTTGCTGCTACTATTCAGCTTTGCGCGCGCGAGTCACGCCGAGCCACCCACTTTTTCTGCCGACGTGGCGAAGATTGTGCACGAGAAGTGTACGACGTGTCATCGGCCCAATTCTTCGGCTCCGTTTTCGTTGATTACGCACGATGACGTTCAAGGTCGTGCGGCAACGATCGAAGCGGTGCTGGAAGACAACTACATGCCGCCGTGGAAGCCGTTGGATCATGGGATTGCTTTCGCCAACAATCGCAGTCTGACGACTCATGAAAAAGAAACGCTGACACGCTGGATTGACGCTGATTGTCCAGAAGGTGATCCTGAGACTACGCCCGCTCCGCCGAAGTTTCAGGATGGCTGGTCACTCGGCAAGCCCGACTTGGTCGTGCGCATGAACGGTGAGTTCGATGTTCCGGCGGATGGCCCGGACATCTATCGTTCTTTCGTCTTTCCGCTGGACCTACCCGAAGACAAATGGGTGAAGGCTGTGGAGCTGCGGCCTGAAGCGAAGTCTTCCGTACATCATGCGATCTTCTTTCTGGATAGCGATGGCGTAGCGCGAAAGATGGATGGTGCGGACGGGACGACCGGGATCGAGGGCATGGGTTTTCTTGGCGGCTTTGGTGGTGGCTCGGAATCGAACACGACACGCCGCGGTTTATTTGGCGGGGGAGGTTCGCTGTTGAATCGATTGCGGTCCGATGCAAAGGCCGACGAAGACACTACCGACAACATGAATCAGCAACTCAACCGTGCTTTGGGAGGTTATGTGCCGGGTGCAACGCCGAACTTACTGCCGGGCGATTTCGCGATGGCACTCCCCAAGGGAAGCGACGTTGTAATGCAGACTCATTTCCACCCGTCGGGAAAACCAGAGACGGAAAAGGCCGAGCTGGCGTTGTACTTTGCGGACCGAGCACCTTCGCGGCCGATCGTTCCCGTCATGGTTCCACCGATGTTTGCCTTTGGGTCGAATCTAAAGGTCCCGGCCGGCGAAAAGAATTACAAACTTGCAGATTCTTTCACGCTTCCGGTCGACACGCTGGCCATCGGAGTATCGGGGCACGCGCACTACATTTGCAGAGAGATGAAGCTGACCGCCCGGCTTCCCGGCGGCGAGTCGCTGGTTTTGCTTCACATTGCTGATTGGGATCTGGATTGGCAAGACCAGTATCTTTTCGAAGAACCCGTTAAGCTTCCGGCGAACACCGTGCTTACGTCCGAGCTGATTTACGATAACTCAGGCGAAAATCCCGAGAACCCATTTCATCCTCCCCAGGAGATTCGCTGGGGCCGTGGTTCGAACGACGAAATGGGCAGTGTCACGCTGATGACGGTTCCGAATCAAATACGAGATGTGGCAAAGCTTCAAGACGCTTTTCGGCAGTATCTGGTCGGGTCGATCGTGAATCGCAGCAGTGACGATTTGGTCGCGATGATGATGCAACTCGACAACGACCACGACGGCAAGCTACAGCCGACCGAGGCTCCTCCGCGGCTGGGGCAGGCATTTTCGTTCCTCGACACGAATCGAGACGGAGCGATCGAAGCCGAGGAGTTCAAACGTATGATAAGACTTCGAGACGGCATTCAGTTCTTTTCGAACAGAGCCAAATAGGTGGCGTAAGCTTCCAGCTTGCGATTGAGATACCAGGCAATCGCAGGCAGGATGCCTACCCCCACGCTTCATCTCGAGCAATTGCTTCATTCTCGACAGATTCCTGTCCACATTTGCCGAACGCAAAACAACTACTTGCGTCCAGCAAACGATCGCTTTGCTTACTGCACTTCTTGCACGAATCCGAACGAGTACGCATGAAATCGACCACCAAGAACGTACGATCCCGGCGGCGTAAACTTCCCAACATGGAAGCTCTCGAGAGTCGGCAATTGCTGACGTGTGACTTGGGGGTCGCGCCGAGCATCGTGGCCGATTTTGATTGCGACAACGAAGTTGGCTTTCGCGACTTCCTGCTCCTGTCGGACACGTTTGGCGATGCGGTCGACACGCCGGGCGCTGGCGCCGACCTGGATAGTGACGGAATGGTCGGTTTTTCCGACTTCTTGCTGCTCTCTGAAGACTTTGGGCGGACTGCCAACGATCTCACTGCAGGCCTGACACCTGAGATTTGCGAAGATCCCACCATGCTCGTGTCACTGCTTGGCGATTTGCAGAGTGGCGGTTTGGGGAGCATCGGCTTGGGAGGCGACGACGGTCCGTCGTACGGCGAAGTCAATCAAGATCAAATCCGCCGCATGCTGTTGCAATCGCCGACGGATGGCCCGTTCTACATGGTCAACCTGATCGAGTTCCGTGATCAGGCCGAATACGCCGATGGTCGGGAGACCGAACTGACCGGTCGCGAAGCCAACGATCTTTATAGTCCCACCCCTTTTATTCAGGCAATTGGCGGGCGACCGGTCTTTGTCGGCGAGGTCGATGCCACAGAGCTCGGCGTTGAGGGACAATGGGATCAAGTAGCCATCGTCGAGTATCCGTGCCCCGCCGCGCTGTTCGCGATGAGTGCTCACCCCGAATTTCAGGCTGCGTCGATTCACAAAGATGCTGGCGTCGCAGCAAGCACGATCATGGTTACGCACCTTGATCCGATCGGTGATATCGAGTCTCCCGATCCTTCGGCGCTTCCATTCCCGTCGACGGACGAAGATCCGGGTTTCACGTCGGTGCAGGTGGTCCGCTACAACGAGCAAGCACAGTATCCGGAAGGCTCGGAAGAGCCCGCCCGCACCGGCGAAGAAGCGATGGACGTTTATGCGTCCAGCATTCAGGAAGCTCAGCAATCGGTCGGCATCCAGCCAACGGCGCGGTTCAATGTGGAAGGTGTCTTCATCGGCGATGGCCAGGACTGGGACGAGGTTTGGATTGATTTCGTACCGAGTAACGCTGCATTCGAGGCGTACTCTAGCGTCCCCGCCGTCGTCGACGCCCAACTTCACCTGGATGCAGCAGTCGAAGGCAGCTACGACATTGTCGTTGAGGACACACTCATCTCTCGGATCCCTTTGATGACCGGGATGTCGGACTCCGGAGCTCCTGACAACGGTGGCGGGGATGTGGGCGACACCGACCGCACAACGCAACTGAGCCAACATGACGGCTACTGGGTTGGCGAAGTCGACATTCCCGGTTTGCCGATTAGCGCGTCGGTAATCAATGACGCCTACTACGATAGCGAAACCGATCGCATGACGGTCTACGCGCAGACTCGTGTTCTGGGGAGTCGCGTGGTCGCGCCACCTCAAGTCGGTCCCGGCGAATGCACGCAATTGCCGACCGGTGGCGATGCGTGTTTCCATCCGAACGCGGTTTACCTGAACGGCAGCGGCGAAGAACTGATGGAAGCGGATGGAACGGGACAATGGTGGGTCAAGCACTCATGGGTCGTTGGCGGAGAAGGCTACGAGAACGTTCCACTCGGTGCTGCCGCCGAGTACGAGAGTCTGTTCGTTGAAGGCGAGTTACAGGACGACGGATCGATAAAGATCGGTGGGCTTGATCCGATGGCGGAGAACTACTTCTTCAACGTTCGCGACGCGGATCTCGCGACCGATCCGCCGACGTTTACCGTGACCACGTTCGAGCCAGCCAACAACGACGCGAGCGCCGGCGAGATCGATCTCACTCCCGTCGAGCAAGGAACTCTGGTTCTTCAATGCTCGGCCGGAGTCAGTGCTCTCGACGGTAGTGACCGCGGGTGCCCTTCAGCGCAGGAAGATCCGGATAGCCACGCAGACGACGATGAGGTCAACGTCGGCTACGAAATCCTGCAGATCGTATCGCCAAACGAGATCATCGTCTGGGGTGACTTCGACGACATGACGCAGGAAGAATTCGCCGCAATCGAACTACCAGCGGGGTGGTTCAAGAACCAACCGCGTGAAGGGACCGCTGACAGTGCAACGTTTGCCTACTCTCCCGGAGCCGCTCCCGGCGAGTACGTTGACGAAGAACACTTTGGTCACGAATGGCGACACGTGGCGACTGTCGTGGAAGCCAACACGCCGCTCGATGACAACGGGCTGCTTACTCTCAACAGGATTTCGAAGTCACACGAACTGACGTTCGACGCCGAGACCACACTGTCAGTTTTGATCTCGCCGGAAGACGAACACTACGTGCTGGTTTCTCGGGATGCCGGGCGAACCAGTGATACGTCGACGATTCCCGACGGTTGGCAGATCGTTGAGCACACGCTGGACGAGGAACTGGTCGTGCAGCTTCCCAACCCAACGCTCAATATTCGCGCCGACAACGAAGACTCGTTTCAGGGCCCGGTGCCCGAATTGCGAGAAATACTTTCGGGCGAACTGGCAGAAGATACACAGGGCGACCTGGATAACGACGGAGAGGTTGGCTTTACGGACTTTTTGATTCTGTCCGGTGCGTTCGGCTCGACCGTCGAAACTGCGGGAAGGGGAGCTGATTTGGACGAAGACGGCGTTGTTGGATTCGGTGACTTCCTCATCCTCTCCCGCAACTTTGGCAACCGCGAGAACGATGAGATTGGCGACGACCATTCCGATGACGAAGACCGCTACTGCGAACTGCTTGCCGTGACGCTCGCACAAGGAACGCCTTCCGCCGAGGTATGGTGGACCAACGACCCCACCGACTGCACGGCGAACGTCTGGAACGTTGATCTGGATCAGGCTGGAGAAGATCTGGGCGCGTTGCAGGTCATCAAGAACGGTCCGAGGTACTTCGTAGTCGACAATAACGAACGCCTCGCGGGTGGTGGTGTTCTGCCGATACAGGAAGTTGCTGGCATTCAAATGTTCCGCGTTGCCAGTGTCACAGCCGATCCGTCTCAAGCTGCTAACCGAACTCCGTACCAGCCAGCGGTCGTCGACCGCAACAACGTCTTCACTTACAACGCCGGTTCGGAGGTCTACGAACTGACGAGTACCGAAGGTGATGTTTACATCATGCAATCCTACGCTCAGATCGTCGATCCGACGCTGACAAGGGATGACCTGCCGGGATTGGGTTCGCGACTGGATCTCCCGGAAGGCTGGACGTACTCGAGCCGCGTGCTCGAAGAGCCAATCGTGTTGACCGCATCCGAGCCGATCGAAGTATTGCAGGACGAACTGCAGAATTCGTACAGCAAGTTGATTGATGGAGAAACCGGCGGCGAACACTCAACCGATTGCTTTGACGATCCCGTCATCATGACGGCCGCCGACGGAACAGAATTCGTCCGCACGCCAGATTCGTGCTTTGCGGATCTTCCCGACTGGCCGTACGAACCGCAGTACGTCGAGATCGATGGTTTACGTCAGGGCTATGTTGACGAAGGTCCGGAAGACGGACCGGTCGTGCTGCTCTTGCACGGTCAGCCTTCGTGGTCCTATCTGTACCGCGACATGATTCCGGTGCTCGCCGAGGCTGGCTATCGAGTCATCGCGATGGATCATCTCGGTATGGGGCGATCGGACAAGCCGGTCGACATCGAACGCTATAGCTACCTCGATCACAACCATCGACTTGAGCAGTTCATTTCCAAGCTCGAGTTGACCGATATCAATCTGTTCGCGCAAGACTGGGGCAGTCTGATTGGGCTGCGTACCGCGGGATTGAATACGGAACTGTTTGCGACGATCTCGATCGGCAACGGTTCGCTGCCGACGTTTCCGGAAGGCGAGAATGTGCAGCCACCGGTCGAGAATCCGGACGAAATTGTTGACATTCCGGCGTTGTACGCAGCGATTCCCGATCAGCAAGTTCCGTTCTACGACGGTTGCGAGCGACTTCCACTACCGACCGGTCCGGGTGGCGCTGACCCGGGTGAGGACTTCGACGCGTTTGGCTACTGGATGCGATACGCCATGACAGGAGCCTCGTTCCAACCTTCCGGGACGCTCGAGGCGCTAACGTGGTTCGACCTGACGCCTGAAGAAGAAGCGGCGTACGACGCGCCGTTCCCGAGTCGAACTTACATGGCTGGCCCGCGTGTGTTCCCGTCGCTGATCAATGACGTACCGGGCACGACCGAAGAAGCGTGGGAGGGACTCAGTTCCTTTGAGAAGCCGTTCTTGACGATTTGGGCCTCGAACGACCCGGGCTTTCAGGGCTCGTGCGAAGCCCAGCAGTTTCTGATCGACAGCGTACCCGGCGCCGAAGGTCAGCCTCATACTCGAATTCCAGAGGCCAGCCACTTCCTGCAAGACGATCAGGGCGAAGAGATCGCGACGCAGTTGGTTGCCTTCTACGAAGCGAACGGAATCGAGGGCGTGGAAGCCGTCGAGGAGGACCCAACGCGCTACATTGATTCGATGTTCGAGACGACCGTTTCGGATGACATCGTGTATGCCACTGTCGACGGACAGGAGTTGTTGCTGAACGTGGTCACGCCGGAAGGCGATACGGAAACGGATCGGCCTTTGGTGTTGATTGCGAATGGTGGCGCATTCGCATTCACGTCTCGCGAGCTGGTAATTCCACTCGCGGAGCTATTCGCGGAGACCGGTTATGTCGCCGCCGTGATGAGCTACCGCACGCAGGGAGGACTGGCCTCGGGGGAAGGTTTCCGATATGCCGCACTCGATGCGACCCACGATATGATCGGAGCCGTGAGGTTCATGAAAGCAAATGCTGAGACGTTCGGCATTGATCCGAACAAAGTGATCGTCGGCGGCTTGTCGGCCGGCGCTGTCATGGCGGCAACCGTGGGCACCACCGACTCTGATGATCCCGTGTCCGACGAACTGGCGGCGTACATGGAAAACTTTGGCGGCGTGTACGGTAATGTTGGCGACCATCTCGATCAGTCGCCAACGGTTCATGGTGTGTATGCAATCTCCGGTGCAATATTCGGGTTGGATACGATCGATGCCAATTCTGCGCCAATCTATGGTGTCCACAATGAACTTGACGGGGTTGCTCCCTGCGGCACGTTTGGCGGTCCAGACTCACCGATCTCGGCATCGGGCACCTGCGACTTCATCCCCGCGTTTCAGGAAGTCGGCGTCCCTGCGGAGTCATTTATTGTTCCTGGTGATACGGGACACGTTTCCTTCTCCCCGGCAGAGGTCCAACAATTTACCGCAGAGGCTTTGAAGTTTTTCTTCACGCATGTCGTGGATGAATCCAGTACGAACGAGCCGGGCACTGAGGCAGAAATCCTGACGGCCAATCTCGGCGTGATTGACATTCCCTTCCCCCAGCTGCTTGCGAACATAACGGGCGTCGAGCAACAAGCTGGCGACGAGGGAATGCCGATGGTGTTCTCCGTTCCGATCGACGCCACGACCTTGTCAGCCGAGGACTTCGCGATCACAACCGCCTCCGGTGCAATCACAACACCGACGGTGGCCACGCTGGAACCGGCTCCGGAATCCGATGAGTCGACTACGGTACTACTTGCTGGCCCGCTGGGATCGGCCGATGACCTGCCCGTGAGTGTCGAGATCGTGGGCTCGGTGCTGTCGGTGGATGGCGAGGAGCTGCAGGGTCTTACTGCCGAAATCACGACAGAGGGATCGGCGATGGTTTTGGCGCTCGTCGATCCGGCGGAAACGAACTCGGCCGGAAACGAGACAACACCAACACGCATCCAACTGACGTTTAACGGAGGTGTTACCGGTCCGTTCAACGCCGAACCGGGGAGCGACGAGTTGGCCGCTTTCCAGATCATCGACGAGGAGGGCAACTCGCACACTCCAACCGGCTTCGAGGATCTGGGTGACAACGACAACTACCTCGTCTTACTCGTTCCGCCCGGTGTTACGCCTGCGAGTGTGACGGTGGAGGCCAACACGGTGTTTAGTCCGACAAATCAACCCAACGCAGCTTCTTCCCTTGAAGTCAGCGGCACGATTGAGCTGAACGACGACGAGCACGATCTCGCATTGCTGGGCGTGCTCGATGATGGGCTCTTCGTGTAGGCCTTTCTTTTGCTCAACGGAGTGCCCGATCGCCAACTTGTATCATCCGTTGCCTCGTTCCTCTACCGACGCTTTGGCGTCCACTTATAGGCTTAACGGGACGACGATTCGTCAGACGGTTCGGTCACAAGCACATTCGAGGCAAGCTCTTCAACGACTCGTTCCTCCAAGCCATCCTCTGCCGATCGGAGTCTTCTGAACTCCGAGGGCTTGGTCGATTTTGGAAGCTTCCCGAGATTGCAAATTGGCTCCCCGGGGCTGGTGGCTGGAAGCGTGGTCATTCCAATAACCACCGCATCAAATGGTGCCGACAAGACGCTGTGCTCACGGCCAAGCAGAGTTGTATTGGTGGCAATCGGCTGGTTCTTCTCAACAATGTCACCGGGGGCTACGTGGAATTGCAGAAAGCCTCCACGTTCTGCCCGAACCCACTTGGACGATTCAATACGAATCTGGTAGTCGGGACTACTCTCATGTTGACCATCAAGCATTCCCAGGAAACTGAGCACATTCCTTGTTCCCCTTACCGACGTCTCGACGATTCCGGGCTCCACTTTGGAGACCTCGCCGCCTTCCAGGACAATGGTGGGGCATCCGGCTTCGGTTGCTTCTCGCCTGATAGAACCACGAGGCCCTCGTCCGTTCATGAGAAGCTCGCATCCAAATGCCTCTGCGATTTTCTTGACGTCGTTGTCCTTCAGGTCACCCCGGACATTGGGATAATTCGTTCTTCGAACGGCAGCCGTGTGCAAATCAATTCCAAAGTCACAACGGCCGACAATTTCGTCGAAGATGGTCTTTGCCATGCGCTTTGCCAGGCTACCCGATTCCGTCCCGGGGAAGGCCCGATTGAGGTCACGACGATCCGGTAAATAGCGAGAGTGCCTTTCAAACCCCAGGATGTTGAGAACCGGCGCAAAAATGACGGCCCCGCGAATGAGCTTGAAATCGGAGTCCTGAATGAGCTGACGTATCGCTCCGGTACCGTTGATTTCATTGCCGTGTAGCGCAGCAGTCACGAAAACGACGGGACCTTCCTCTTCTGCGCGTCGTACATGAATGGGGATTTGGACCGTCATCCCGCTGTAGCTCTCGCTAACCCCCAAGGTCAGGTCGCGAGACTCGCCGAGTTCAATCTCCTGGTCCTGCCACGTATGAATTGGCTTGCGTTCACGTTGCGTTGTCATGCAAACCTAGCCACCCTGTTCCAGGTTGTCTGAAGTGCCGTCATCTCCCGTTGAGACTTCCTCGGCGACGGGTAGGTCTGGAAGGTCCTGGACCTTGGGCTTGCGTCGTCGTCGAGTTTTCTTGGGAATCAAATCTCGCATCAGTTCGAGCTTTCCGAAACAGAGTAGCCGGTCACCCGATTCGAGAATGCGAGTCGATTTGGGGTTGGGAATGACGCTTGTTCCTCGATAGAGGGTCAATACGTTGAGGTCACGTTCGCGCAATCCCGAGTCAACAATTGTCTTCCCAATGAATTCAGAACCGTCAGGCACGTGAATCTCCGTTACACCATACCCACGGCTAACGGTGAGCCTTTGCCGTACATCAATCTCGGGGAAATCTACCTGTGCGGCGATGTAGTCAATGATGGCGCCGGCGATATCTAACTGCGTGCACCTTTCAATTCCCTCCAGGCCAGGCGACGAGTTCACCTCCATGATTTGGGGACCGTCTTTACCTTCAAGCATGTCTACACCCGCTACTCGCAGTCCCAGAATCTGCGTAGTTCGAACTGCAGTTTCGCAATACTGTTCATCCAGCAGAATAGGCTCCGTTATCCCTCCTCGATGAACATTGCTACGAAACTCCTGACCCTGGGCGACGCGACGCATGGCACCAACGACCTGGTCGCCCACGACGAAAGCCCGGATGTCTCGTCCCTTACTCTCTGCGACAAATTTTTGAATGAGGACGTTCTGTTTCTGACTCTGAAGAAGCTCCACAATCCCCTCGGCCGTCTTGACCGATTCGGCAAGCAGCACGCCGATACCCTGAGTCCCTTCGAGAAGCTTGATAACGACGGGGGCTCCTCCAACACGTTTGATGGCGGGAAGCACATCTTTCTTGTCGGTGACAAACGTGGTTTGTGGAATCCCAACGTTGTGTTTACTGAGTATCTGAAGACTGCGGAGCTTGTCGCGTGAGTTCGAAATCCCTGACGAGGAGTTCGCGCAGAAGACATCCATCTGTTCAAATTGGCGAACGACCGCCGTTCCAAAGTTGGTGATGGACGCACCTATTCGCGGCAGTACTGCGTCATAATCGGAGAGCTGTTTGCGACGGAAGTACAAGTCCGGCTCGCCCTGCTGCAGGTCGATCGCAAACTTCAGCGTATCCAGAACTCTGGCTTTGTGTCCCCTTTGTTGTGCGGCTTCTCGAAGACGGCGTGTGCTATAGCATCGAAGATTGCGGGAAAGTATGCCGAGTTTCATTGCGATTCAATTCTTCGGTAGATACCGAGCTACCTGGATTTCCTGGGCTTGCCACCGAAATAGGATCTACCGGCATCTATGAGAAACCGGTTACGAAAAGCTTGCCTACCGAGCAGCATCCGGAATCCCATCTGGTCACGATTGGCGAGCGTGAGTTCCACGGGCCAGGTCTGGCCAAGGAGGGTAATGTTTGTTTCGATTACGGGGCGCAGATCGGATTTGCCACTGGAGCTTCGAACCGCTCGAGAATCAAGCAGCTTGCCCTCCATTTCAACCACGGAATTGCTGCGTCGCTGCACAGGATGGACCTTGAACCGAACCCATTCCTCATCGGCCTTGGTGAAAAACTCGATATCAAAAGCGTGAAGCGAAGACGACCGAGCCCCCGAATCAACCTTGGCCTTGATTTTCTTGATACCAAAATCTGGCAGACCTACCCATTCTCGCCAGCCGATGACTGGAAGGTCGATTTTCTTCGGCATCGGATTTCTCGCTGTGCTAGTAAAAACATGAAGTTCTGGCAGCCACATCCGTAAAGTATCGTCTCGCAACCAAATCAGGCACAGTATCCAACGTGGCTCGTTGTGAAGTTATGGCCAGGAAAGGTCAGCGTTTTTCCGACTTTCCTGGTTTCGCGGGGCCCTGCGGGACACTTTTTTCGCCAGTCCCTTCACGTATGATACGGTCGGTCCCTTGTAGTGAATCGAATTGAGCAGCACGAACGACACATTCTGGACGTTGATGGAATTTGAAGAGGATTCGATTGTGCTCGATCCGCACACGCGAATTGAAGCTTCCTTTGTCGGGATCGGATGCCTTGGTGTAGCCGGAATCTGGTTTTGGGGCATCGGTCTGGCGAACGAACGAGCATGGTGGCTAATGTTGCCGTTGGGAATCTCAGTGGCCCTTGCGGTTCTTGGTTTCTGGATGCGCTCCAGGCTTTCCGATCGTTACCGAATCGACATACCGGATGAATGTGTCATTCGTGAAATTCGATTCTTTGGCTTGGGCTGGTCAACGGTTGTTGCTCGAGCTGATGACTTGCTTTGCATGATTGTGGAAAGCGATCCGCATTTTGGCGGAAACGCGCGTAGCGTTTCGGTGAAGCCTCCATCGCGTTGGACGTATGGCCTGACATTGGTACGTCGAGATGGCAAAAAAATTCGACTGACGAACCGTGATGCCGGTAACTTCGACCTCGCATCGAAAGCCGCTGAACGACTATCTCGACGGATGGACATCGAATTGTCTCCCCCGCAACCAGCGGTTTACGTCAAAGTAAAGGGCTCCAAGCCACCCGAAATCCACTATGTACCGTGGTCTCGATGAATCAATTTGGTCCACGTCACGTAGGACTCAATCGATCCGAGCTTTACGACATGGTCTGCGATTCAATCCACGCGTTTGTACCCGTGTGACTACAGCCTGCTGTCCCCCTGAGACTTCTGTGCTCACGCGGTCGATACAAACCTGCAACAAAAGGGAGTGGAAAGGTTTGGGGGAATCGTCTGGCGTCAGGCTACCGTAGGCTGTGTTAAACTGGTGGTCCGTACAAGTCGCGGTTGCAATGGGAAGTATTTGCATTGGCGCGACGGGTTCTGTCGGGAGTTTCCATGGTTCGTCACCAACAAGTGCTGATACTGTTTCGCATCCTGGTTGGGGTGTTGCTTCCCGGGGCCGTGGTGTGGGCTCAATCAGCGGTGGAGGTCGAGTACTTCGAGACGCACGTTCGCCCTGTGCTCGCGGACAAGTGCTATCGCTGTCACGGGGAAGACCCGGCTGAAATCGAAGGTGGGTTGAACCTGACTTACCGAGACGGACTTCGCTCGGGCGGCGAACGTGGGCCTGCGATTGCGCCGCCGGATGTCGACGCGAGTCTGCTCGTTAAGGCCCTGCGCTATGACGACGAGCTGCAGATGCCGCCCGATGGCAAGCTGCCAGCGGACGTGATTGCCCGTTTTGAAAAGTGGGTTGCGATGGGCGCACCGGACCCGCGCGACAGTCCGTCCGGAAACAGCGCGGCGGATGACGAACGCACGTGGCAGTCCGTGCTGGAAGAGCGAAAGAAGTGGTGGAGTTTCCAGCCGATCCGGGACCACAAGCCTCCACGGGTCGCGCTCGCGGAATTCAATCACAATCCGGTGGATCAGTTCGTCGCTGCGAAATGGAAAGAACAGGGACTTACGGCAGCACCGATTGCCGATCCACGTACGCTTGTTCGGCGACTGTCCTATGTCCTGACCGGTCTTCCACCCTCGGTGGAGGAAACTCGGGCGTTCATCTCCGCAGCCAAAGTGGACCCGCAGGCCGCCGTGGATTCCACCGTCAATCGTCTTTTGGATTCGCCACGATTTGGCGAGCGATGGGCGCGGCACTGGATGGACTGGATTCGCTACGCGGAAACGCATGGCAGCGAAGGAGATCCCCTGATTCCAAACGCCTGGAGATTTCGGGACTATTTGATCCGGGCCCTGAATGCCGACGTGCCCTATGACCAGCTCGTACGGGAGCATCTGGTTGGCGACGCTCTGGAAACGCCTCGCATCAATCACGAACTGGGTTTGAACGAATCGGCGATCGGTACCAGCCAGTATCGCTTCGTTCAGCACGCCTATTCGCCGACGGACGCACTGGATGAACAGGTGCGATTCACGGAAAACCAGATCGACGTGATTTCCAAAGCATTTCTTGGCGTCACCGTGGCGTGTGCTCGTTGCCACAATCACAAGTTCGACCCGATCAGCCAGACCGACTTCTATGCACTGTACGGAATCATGGCGAGCAGCCGACCCGCCGTTATCACGATCGACTCTGCCGAGCGGCAAGAAATGCACAAGGAGCGGCTCGCGGCGCTCAAGCCACAGATTCGCAAGGTTGTCGCGGACGCATGGTTAACGGCTGTCGATCGTGTTCCGGAGAAGTTGCTTGAGCCCGACGAACTATGGCGCAAAGTCATTGAACAGCTTGAAGTCGAAGAGGAAGAGCACGAAGAAGACGAAGCGGAGGAGCACGAAGAGGAAGACGAAGTAGACGCAGCTGAGAACTACCGGGAAGGAAGAGCATGGCGGAACGAACGAGATCCGCTTTACGTGTGGCGCGAACTACACCAGCAAGCTGCTGACCGGTTTACCCCAAAGTGGACATCGCTTTTTCACCAATGGCAAAGCAGCAAGAAACGCGTCGCGTCGATCTCTGAGTCAGCCAGCCAGGCGAGGTGGGATCTCACGAATAACGATTTCAAACAATGGCACACGCACGGCAACGGAATAACGGCCAGCCCCTCGGCGGCGGGCGAGTTTACGGTGCAGCTTGAAGAAGACGATCGCATCATCGCGAACATTCTTCCCGCGGGAATCTACTCACATACGCTCTCTGACAAACACAGCGGCGTGTTGGCTTCGCCTCGATTTCGTGCCAGGCACAGCAAAGTCTTCGTGCGTATCGCTGGCAACCAATCGATTGCACGATATGTCGTTCAGAATTATCCGCTCATTGGTGAGACGTATCCCGTCACCGTCGTCGAAGAAGGCAACTGGCGATGGCACGAATGGGATGCGGGTTATTGGGACGGTGACCATTTGCACATCGAAGTCACCACCGCGTCCGACCAACCGGTACACGAAGAATACCAGCGCGAGCGGTCGTGGTTTGGTGTTAGTCAGGCGATTGTCGTCGAAGATGGCCAGCCCGAGCCTCGCGATGAGATTGCGTACTTCATTTCACCACTCTTTGATGGCGTCAAACCACCGCGAAGCAGTTCTGCGCTGGCGAAACACTACGCTACCACCTTGCGTGAATGCATCGTTGCATGGCGAGACGAAACCATGAGCGATTCGCAGGCTCTTTTCCTCGACTACTTCGTCAGCGAGGGCTTGCTGCCGAACGATATTGAGCTCGTTCCACAGGCGAAAGCACTGTTGGCCGAGTATCGCAGACTGGAAGAAGAAATACCCGTGCCGACCCGTATTCCGTCCGTCATGGAATGCAATTCGTTCGATCAACCGCTCTTCGTCCGCGGCGATCATCACAAGCCCAGCGAGCCGGTCAAACGTCGGTTTCTGGAGGCCATCGATCGTGAACCCTACGATTCCGTCGACGCGGGCCGCCGTGACCTCGCGGAGAGTATCGTCGATTCGGCCAATCCCCTGACATCACGTGTCATCGTAAATCGGATTTGGCATCACACCTTTGGCCGAGGCCTCGTTCCCACGACGGACAACTTCGGACAGCTCGGCGAGCAACCGAGTCATCCCGAACTACTCGATTATCTCGCAACGCGTTTCGTCCGCGAGAGCTGGTCTATCAAGAAGCTGCTGCGATTGCTGACGACGTCTCGGACATTCCAGCTGGCCAGTTCTCCTTCGTCCGTCGCAACCACGCTGGATCCTGCCAATCAGTTTTTGTCCCATGCAAGTCTTCGTCGTCTGGAGGCGGAGGCGATCCGTGACACCATGCTGCTGGCGGCCGGGCGACTGGATCTTGAACCTTTCGGCGAACCGGTCGACGGAGTTGAAAATCGGCGAAGCGTCTATGTCCAGGTTTCTCGCAACAATCCCGATCCGTTGTTGGCGGTCTTCGACGCTCCGATTCCGATTAGCACGCGGGGTAATCGCCTTGTCACCAACGTCCCGGCACAGGCCTTGTCGATGATGAACAACGATTACGTGCATGATCTTGCTCGAGCGTTTGCCGGGCGAGTAAAACGACAGTCTTCTGATCAGGGACAACGCATTGTTCGTATGTTTGAGCTCGGTCTGGGACGCAAGCCGTTCGCCAAAGAAGTGGAGCGAGCCAAGAGTTTTCTCGCCGCGGCCTCCAGTCCGGATTTCAGGCGACGGAACCGCGGGCCGATTGAACGCGAGGTTGAACAGTGGAACGAGAACCTGCGTGAGTTCCTGGAAGCGGCTGAAGAAGAGCAGTTGGAGTCCGAAGAAATAGCCGAAAGACAGGAAGAGATTGAGCACGAGATTAAGGAGCTGCGACAGGCGGCAGAGCAGGATGAATGGTATGAACTTGCGCTGGCCGTGTTTAGCATGAAGGAGTTCATATATCTTCCCTGACCGAATTGCCAAACGGCGAGCAACCGTACTCGATAAATCCAACGAACCCAATCACCATCAAGCCGACGAGTAGCGAGTAGCGAGTAGCGAGTAGCGAGTAGCGAGTAGCGAGTAGCGAGTAGCGAGTAGCGACTAGCGACTGACGACTGCCAACTGCCAACTAAATCATCTCCACCATGAACAACTTCCCCTCCATCACCCGTCGCGACATGCTCAACCGCTGCTCCACCGGTTTCGGTGCCGTCGCGTTGGCGGGGCTCCAGTCGCGGGTCGATGCGGCGACTTCGCCTGCGTTGCATTTCCCGCCGCGGGCAAAGCACGTGATTTTCTGCTTCATGGCGGGCGGCGTGTCGCATATCGACTCGTTCGATCCGAAACCGCGACTGAATCGCGAGCACGGCAAACCGATGCCGATGAAAATCGAACGGACGCAGTTCAACAAGAACGGTGACATCTTCGGTTCTCCCTTTCCCTTCACTCGCCACGGCGAAAGCGGCATCCCGGTCAGCTCGTTGTTTCCACACATCGCAAGGCACGTCGATGACATGGCCGTCATCCGGTCGATGACCAGTCCTGTGAACGAGCACGCCTCGGGTGCTTACTTCTTTCATACGGGCTTTCCCAATCTTGGGCATCCGAGCGCCGGAGCGTGGGCGAGTTATGGTCTGGGCTCGTCGAACGACACACTTCCCGCGTTCGTGGTGCTGCAAAAGAAAGGTACGGAGGAACTGATTGGCGGTCTGGGTGTATTTGGGAACGGCTATCTGCCGGCCCAGCATCAGGCTTCGGTGTTGAACCCCGACGAGCAGGAAGTCGTCCGGAATCTGAAGAGTCTCGAAGCGTTAGAGAATCAGCGCCAACGCCTCGACTTTGTGCGTTCCTTCGACAATAAGTTTCTGGCCGAGAACGGGCATGACAGCGAAGTCGAGGCCGCGATCCGAAACTACGAGACGGCCTTTCGGATGCAGACGGCCGTACCGGAGTTGTGCGACCTGAGCAGCGAAACGCAAGCGACGAAGCGATTGTATGGTCTTGATCACCCGAAGGAGAATACGCGGAACTACGGGAGGCAGTGTTTGCTGGCCCGACGACTGGTTGAGCGAGGTGTGCGCTTCATCGAGATTTCGTGCATGGGTGACCTTTGGGACCACCATGGCAACCTGAAAGGCGGCCACGAATCGATGTCGCTGCAAGTCGATCAGCCGATTGGTGGCTTGCTCACGGACCTGAAATCGCGTGGGCTTCTGGATGAAACGTTGGTCATCTTCGCCAGTGAGTTTGGAAGAACTCCTTTTTCTCAGGGCACCGACGGCCGCGATCACAATCCTTTTGGCTTTTCGATCTGGATGGCGGGCGGCGGAATCAAGGGCGGGACGATACACGGTAAGACGGACGAGTACGGCTATCACGTAGTCGAAGACCGCAGCACGGTTTACGACGTCTGGGCGACGGCTTTGTATTTACTCGGCATCGATCACGAGCAGTTAACGTTCCGCCATGGTGGTCGCGATCTTCGGTTGACCGATGTGCATGGCAACGTGCTTCGCCAGGTCGTGGCATAGGCTTCCGGCCTGTCAGGCAGTGCCACTATTTCGGTTTTCGAAGCAGCAGGTAGGTCATCAGGTCGCGCAGCTCGTTTTTCGTCAGCTGCTTGTCAAGTCCTGCCGGCATTGGTGAGATTTTCATTGGCGCTACTGCCTCGATCTCGCTCTTTTTGAGTTTTGCCAACACGCCGCTCGCCGGAACGATGTGCAGTTCGTCCTCCGTCTCTGCGACTCGCGTTCCGGAAACCGTCCGGCCGTCATCCAGCAGGACGTTGTAGCCGATGGCGTCGGGGTTGATCGTTGCACTCGGATCAACGACATCACGCAACACGCCGGCGTAGTCGCGATGAATCAGATTGTCGAGGTCGGGGCCGACGCGATTGCCTTCTTTGCTCTTCATGTGACACTTTGAACAGTTGGCTTTTCCAACAAACAGATCATGGCCTGCCTTCCAGTCGCCGTCGGCAATCTCCGGGATTTCCTCACGCTGAATGGCTGGCGGAGTCGGAGTGGCAAAGGGCATCAGGAACCGGCCCGTCGGGAGCGCCCGGGGACGTGCGTCACGCGAAGTGGAGAACGAAACTTCCAGCGAAGTGACGGGCGTTGCCACGGTGATCGCGAGCGGCTGCCATTTGTTCTTTGCCAGATCGTCGACAGTGAGATGTGACTCGTGATCGTTGATTCGACGGACGCTCGCACCCTGGGCCTGGATTGCCAGTTCGGAGTCGCTCTTGAAGACGATCGTTGCGGACTCCGATTCTTGGGTGTAGCCCAACTCGGCATTCGGCTGAGTTGCCGGTTGCAAAAGGTTCCACAGGTTCAGTTGTGTTTCAAAATCCAGTTGGCCCGAGGATGTAACGTGCTTCCACAGATGGTCGTGCGTTGCACTGGCCTCGGTGAACGATCGAGCGGCCACCAGGTCCGCATGAGGCAACCAACCCGACCAGTTTCCATCCTGCCCTCGCCACTTTACCGCCAAGCCGGATAAGCCATGTGCCACGTCGCACAGCTCCGGTACCGTGACGGCATAGTTGAATGCTTCCGTTCGCGGTGCCGACGTGATAACGAGGTGGCGACCGTCTTCAGAGAGTTTGGCGGTACGAGTTGGAATCTCCTTGCGTGACTGAGCCTGTTGGTAGCCGACGATGGTGTACGAAGGTCGCATCCGTTCCAGCCGATCCGCCGCCTGAACGTAGTGACCGGTTTCAATGCGGGTTTCGTCCATGCTGCTGGCCCATTGCCCGGCATCCAGCGGATGGTCGAACGCAATGACGCTTGTGGTTTCGCTTTCGGCCCAGGCAAGCACCGGCAGTGGAGCTTCCGGTTCGGTGTAGCTGATCTTGAAGATGCGTCCCTTGCCGGCGGGACCATTTCCCCAATCGGGTTTTCCGGTATGGCAGCAGACTGCAAGGTCACCATCGGGCGAAATTGCGCAATCCACGATGAGCAAGTCCATCGAGGCAACAAGTTGATTGGTCGCGACGTAGCCCGCAGTTGTCTTCGCCAGTTTCGTGCGCCACAGTTTGCCGCGCGATTCGCCGGTGACGATCGCATCGTCTTCCCAGAATTTCGGGCCAAAACGACCTCGGCCCACCTCCGGTGTATTGAAGCGAAAACCGCAGGTACTTTGATGTTGAGGAGCGTAGTCCCAGACACTTGGTTCATCGATGACATCGGGGAGATGTTCGGGATGACGTGGTGGGAAGCCATAGTGCCGTCCCGGCTGCACATGCAGGAGTTCATCAAACGGGTTCCCGTTGGGCACCCATGTCGCGCCCTCCTGGTCGGTTGCGAACAGGTCTCCCCGCTTGTTGAACTGCATGGACATCACGTACCGCAATCCCGAGGCAAGCTGCTCGATTTCACCGTCGGCATCCAACCGCAACAGACAGCCGCGTCGCCTGTCGGTCGAGTAATGACGCTGTCCATTTTTGTCATGCCAATAGGCATTGTTGAAGCCAGCATTGCCCATCGTGATGTACCACGCTCCGTTGGGTCCCAATGCGAGTGCCATCGCGCCATCGACGCGGCGATGATGGAGGTAGGGCGCCTTCGCCAATTCCGGATCATCGAAGCCCTTGAAGACGGTTTCTCGTTTGTCCGGAACTGAATCGCCATTCGTGTCCCGGAAGCGGACGATCTCGTCGGCAAGCACAAAGTGAGGCTCGCCGTCCTTCACAACGATCCCCAGCGGATAGTTGGCACTGGTGTCGGGGGAGAATGTATCGACTTTGTCTTCGAGACCGTCGTTGTTCGTATCACGCAGCAGATGAAAGCGACCATCGTAGCCGCCAGCGTAGAGTCGCCCGTCCTTCGCGTATTCAATGTTATTGAGACTGGTCAGGTCGATCGGGAGCTCACGCACGGTAAAGCCCGGCATCAACATTTTGGGAGCTCGCGTTTCGTCGGCGTGTGACGGGAGCGAATCAACGCTGACCAGCAGAGTAAGGGCCAGCAGAGCAAGGACGAACTGGGGTCGATACATTTTGTCTCCCATTAGGATAGCCTTCCAGTCGGTAATTCCATGATCTGTTTTTGCAACTCGACAGGCTGGAAGCCTATCTTGCCAGGTACTCCGGCATGTGTCCGTCGCCCGTTCCTTGACCTGCAATCAACCACGAAAGGTTGAAACGCGCGACGAGGGAACCGTCTGGCGGAATGAACAGATCGGCTCGGCCAACCGGGTCGTTGTAATCTTTGCCTCCGTCGTAGTGGATGTAAATCCAACCTTCACTGGGAGTACCCGGGCGACCGGCTGCGAGAGACGAATAGCCGCTTGGACCGCCGTACACCAGTCGTTTGACCGGCCAGGTCTTTCCGCCATCGAAACTCGCCCAAACCGTAATGCGATTTCGGTCAAACGTATAAGTGTCGACATTGCTGTAGATCAAAATATCTTTGCCTTCGATCGGCAGTCGAACAAGTCCGCCAAGGCATCCCTCCGCTCGGCCCTGCTGTCCATCGGGTAGCGCTTCGACGACCTCCCAGTCTCGCCAGGTGTGTCCGCCGTCGTTGCTGCGCGCGGCGCGTCGTCGTCGGTTCTGCGGTCGTTCCGGCCAGTGCATGCGGGAACTGTAGTAGACCTGGCCGTCCGAGAGTTCAGCGATGGCCGCTTCGCCCGTACCTTTCTCTGGAAACGGCTCACTTGTCGTCCATGTCTTGCCGCCATCGTCACTGTAGACCGCGGTCGTATACATGTTGGCATATACGTCGCTCTTGTTCTTGCCGGCGTACCATCGCGCCGCCCGTAGCAGTCTGCCCTTATGTTCCCCGTGGCGCAAGGTAATGCCGTGTTCGTTCATGTGCATCGACGGCACATTGCCTCGGCTATCCGGCTTGATGACAGTGCCCGCCTGTGCCGCCCACATCTTGCCGTGGTCCTTGCTGCGGTAGATGGTGAGCGGAGCGGGCGGATGTTGGTCTTCGACAAAAGCGAGGATGTCGCCGGTGGTCTCGTCGACAATCGTTCCGCCGCCCTGGAATCCGGGCTCGGCGATGATGATTTCTTTGCCCCATGTCCGGCCGCCATCTTCGCTGCGCCGCAAAGCGACATGGCGGCGATTGCTGTCGAATGGCTCTCCGCCACTGAATGCTCTTCCATACGTCGCCACAACAGAACCATCCATTGCCACGACGACGTTGGGCCAGATCTGGCTGTGTTTGTGTCGTACGAGCTGTTGCGATTCGATCGTCGGCTTTCCCAGAAACGGTGCGATCGTACCTTCCGGAGAAACTCCCAGGGCATCGGGCGCGATGGCGATTAAGGCAGCGGCAACCAGTATGATGACACGAGTCATTTATTTTCCCTTCAGGCGATATTGGGAACTAGTTTAGCAGCATCCGGGTTGCGGTTTCCGAACCCGTTTCCCAATTTGCAGGCGATTAACACCGGCGCGTTGTCGCTGGGGCACGCCGCTTTGAAACTGGACCCAGAAAGTTGAAACGCAGGAAATGCAGGTCGTAGCGTATTCTGAAACGGAAAGACCGTGGTTTCGGTGGTTCTTCGTGATACCGCTGCTATTTTGCGCAGTGGTGTATTCCTTTTGGGGATGGGAACTTTTTAGAAAAGGCTGGATGCAAGGTGACGTGATCCCATTCTTTGTGACGCTCGTTCCAACCTTCGCCATTCTGAGTTCGCTTGTATGGTCATGTTCGAAGTATTCTGTATGTGACGATGGCCTTGGGTTGGAATTCGGTTTCAATGGTTGGTGGAGGAAACGCTTTATCTATTCCGACATCACCGAGGTCCGTCAGGTAGAAATTCGTTGGCAGAACTGGGGAGGGTTCGGTTGGCGATGGCGTCCTGGTCGGATTGGTTACATCGTTCGCAGTGGACCGGGCGTCCAGGTCACGACGCATCGATCTGGCCGCTCATACACTTTCAACTGTCGTGATTGCGCTTCATTGTTGAACGGGCTTGGCAAGGCGGGCGTACGAATCGTTCGGGAGGTGAAGTAACGTCCGGCGGTGTGTCTGACGGCAGCATTCGCCGTCGGCGGTGTGCGGAGTCATTTCCGCTCGACTACAATCCACTCGACTCTACCGAGTTGCCAAACAGCGGAACAACAAGGAATGATTCGCGCAATCCCGTTCTGCGTTGGCCGTCCGTTTTTCCAGGGCGTGTCTGCAGCGACGCGTCCGCCACCTACCGATATTCCCTTACCAATCGAGATTACCATGGTACGACTGCCTGTCTTGTTGATGACAATCATCTACGCAATGCCGGTTGCGGCGGCAGACAAATACGAAGCGAACTTTGGCAAGAAGCTGGACGAGAAGTGGAGCTTCATTCGAGAAGACAAAGCTGATTGGCGATTGAAAGATGGCAACTTGCAGTTGTTGGCTCAGCCTTCGAATATCTGGGGCAAGAAGAACGAGGGGACCGAGAATTTTCTGTTGCGTCCCCTGCCAGGAAAAACGTTCACGGTTGAAGTGACGGTCGACTTCACTCCCGAGAACAACTACGAGCAGGCGGGGATCATGATTTACCGCGACGATGACAACTACATCAAGTTCGATCGCGAGTTGGTGAAGAAAAAACAGTCATGCACTCTGGTTCTGGAAAGCGAAGCCAAACCTCGAGCTGTGAAAATGACTCCGTTTCGTGACGGACCGTTGCAACTGCGTCTGGTGATCGACAATGGAAAAGTGATCGCACAGATTAAATCGCCGAAAGACAAAACGTGGACGGACCACGGCCATACGACACTCCCTGGTCGCGTGGACAAGCTCGGAGTTGGACTCTTTGCGCTTAACGGAGACAAGGATGAGCCTCGCTGGGCGACCTTCAAGAAATTCTCGCTGACGACTGGCGGCAAGGACAAATAGACTTCAGGATTCCCGGGCGTCATTTCAGCGAGTACTACAGATTCGAGATCGCCTGGCGACTATTGGATGAAGAGCCGAATTCGCCTGGTAGAAACATGGGGTACGACAAGCCGGAGATGAGCGGTGAAGAAACTTCACTCCGTGTGCTGACCTACAACATTCACAAGGGGATTGGCGGGCTGGATCGCCGCTATCGACCGGAGCGCATCGTTGAGGTGATCTCCGCACAGTCGCCCGATATTGTGCTGCTGCAGGAAGTGGATGAGGGCGTGCCTCGATCGAATGGGCACTTTCAGGCAGAGATGCTCGCGGAAGAACTGGGGCTCGGGCATTGGGCGTTTCAACGCAATGTTCGTTTGACGCACGGTTGCTACGGCAATGCCATTCTCAGTCGTCTTCCACTTGCGGATGTGGAAGAGTTGGATCTGACGATACCGCTGAAGAAGAAGCGAGGATGTCTGATGGCTCATTGTCGCCTGACGATCGGAGCCCATCATCGAACGCTGCTTGTTGCCAACCTGCACCTTGGTCTTGCGGGGTTCGAACGAAAGATGCAGCTCAATCGTCTTCTTCAAAGCGGTACCGTGAAGCGTACGCATGCCGAAACGCCGGCCATCATTGGCGGTGACTTCAATGATGTCTGGAGTTCGCTTGGTCGCAAGGTCATGAAACCCGTTGGGTTCCTGCCGGCCAGCCAGGACATCAAAACGTTTCCCGCAGCGATGCCGATGCGAGCCCTGGACAACATCTACTACCGAGGTGATATCAAACTAAAGCACGCGTTTTCGGGACATTCGAAAGTGGCGAAAGCGGCGTCGGACCATTTGCCGCTGGTCGCCGACTTTGTCGTTCGCAGCTAGTCAGCGTAGTTGAATGTGCCCGATGAGAGACGTTCGAATTACTGCACTGGCGCCAGCAATCGGCAGGCTCGAACCAGAAAGCGGTATGGCAGGGACGCTTTGGTGTATTCGTCCGGCGACGCCAGCTCGCAGTTCTTCAGATCTTCCAGCAACATGTTTTCGACTTGTTTTGCGAATGCTTCATCGACCAGCAACATCGTGACTTCAAAATTCAGGCGCATCGAACGATTGTCCAGATTCGCCGTTCCGACGCACGAAACAGCATCATCGATCAGAAACACCTTCTGGTGCAGGAAGCCCGGTTGATAGCGATAGATCTTGATGCCCGCTGCGTCGGCTTCTTCCAGGTAGGAGATGCCGGAAAGGTAGACGTGCAAGTGATCGGGATTCTGTGGAATGATAATTCGCACGTCGACGCCTCGCAGCGCCGCCAACTGCAGAGCAGACATTAGCTGTTCATCGGGAATGAAATACGGGCTCACAATCCAGAGTCGTTTTTGGGCTCCGTTGATCTGTTGCAGGAACCACAATGTGCCGGTCTCGATGTCGTCGGCTGGCCCGGTTGGAACGCACGCGGCCGCAATGTTGCCGTCCGGTGATCTCTGTGCGTCCCACTTTAGTTCCGCGAACAGTTTCTTTTCTCCGGTCGCCCAATTCCAGTCTTCAACAAACGGGACCTGAATCGCCTGGACGACGGGCCCTCGCAGGGCCACGTGGGTATCGCGCCATGGAGTCAGAACGGGGTCCTTGCCAAGGTACTCATCGCCCACGTTGTGACCTCCGACGAAAGCGACGTCTCCGTCGACAACGACAATCTTGCGATGGTTGCGGAAGTTCACGCGAAATCGATTTCCCTGCGTCGTGTTGAAGGGATAGATTTCCGCGCTGGCCGCTCGGAGTTCTTCGATGTATTGCTCTGACAGATCTTTGCTTCCCAGCTCGTCATAGAGCACAAAAACACGGACGCCTTTGGACAATCGCTCGAGCAGCGCGTTTTTGAGATCCCGCCCCAGACCATCGTCGCGCATGATGTAGAACTGAACCAAGACGTAATTTTCCGCTTTGGAGATCGCGTCCAGGATGGCATCGAATGTCTGTTTGCCATCGATCAACAAATCTGCGTCGTTACCGACGGTCAAAGGTAACTTCGAAAGGTTGTTGAGCAGTTGAAGCTGCGCCGACTGTTGTGGAGTTTTTGGTTCGACGAGCAGGCCCGCGGCTTCCAGTTTCAAACGTGCCCTCTTCGCGGCCTCGCTGTTGGCGATCTGCTCCGAGCGGAGGATGAGGTCATAGTCATCGAACTTGGAAAGTCCCAGCACCCAATAGGCCGGCACGGCAACGTACGGAAGCGTATTTGCGCTGACGGCCCAAGCGATGGCTCCTTGGGAAGTTCTCGTCGACATGACGGCATGCACGGACGTGAGAAATCCCAGGATGTGCATGACCGAGACGAAGACGGCGAGCATTCCTCGTCTCTTTTTCTTCGGCAGCTTGCTGGTTGGCTCGCTATCGCCGTCCGTCCGAGCTCCCCGTGAGAATAGTTTTTGCAACATGTCGTGCGTTCCTGAGCGGCGGCGTGACCGATCGTGAATTGTTTCTGGGGATTCTCGGGTCCAGCCAATTGGCGTGTCAGATACGAACTCAATGATTCGTATGCCGGACGACGCGGTTAGTTTTCGTCCATGGCATTTCGCACGCGTTGATAACCGGCCTTCAACTCGTCAGCCACCATCGAGAGTGCCGACCAGACGTTCCCGGCGGTTTCTTCCACGGCCTCGCTCACCGGTTCATACTGCTCGGTCAACTCGTCGATCTTTCCTGAGATCCGCTCGTATTCATCTTTTGCTTCCATCCCGGCCAGATGCAATTTCAGTTTCAATTCATCGCGCTCCTGTTTGAGGCCGCTGATGAGTTCTTCGAGTGTGGACTTCTTGTCGGACATAAGATTCATCTTCTGAAATGAGGGTTTCTTTGTCGTCCCGACGGTTGCGGGGAATCGCCATTGCGCGCTGCGCATGATGCGTGCCTGATACGCAACAGTTTATGGCCCGAGTGAGTATGAGTATTACTCGAAGAGAAAACTTCGTCCAATTTGCATGTGCGCAGACCCGCAATTGCGACGGCATTGTGGACCGAATGTCCTCGCGTGCTTTCCGTTCCCGCCTGCGAGTCGTCCGGTTTTAAGAAGAAGGTACCGAGGCCGGTTGTTGCTCCAGCCACACTTACGCGTCGGCAATGCGGTTATCGGGAATCAAGACCGCCGCGAAAGTTCGTCACGCGGCCACGCAGATGCAGCATGCACATGAATTCCGAGGCATACAGTGCGTCGCCCCGATTGAGATTATGCAATGGAAATGCCTGAATCGTTAGGCGTGGTGGGGCTTCGTTGAAGAGCGTCCGGACGGAGTGTCCGCGAAGGGCCGACTGCAATGCCTGGGTTTCGTCGCTGCGTCCAGCAACGCTCAACTGGGCAACGTCGGATAGCCTCAGGCAATGAGGGGCTCGAGGGGCCGACAACGGAATCAAACTACGCACCCCAACATTCACATCACGAAAAACGGAGTGAATTACCAAGTGCCAGCAATCCAGATTGCAGCCTCCATGCTGCAGCAATTCCAGGCTCTTCACGAGCGGCTATTGGAGAGGATCAGATCATCGGGACTTTTGGATGATCTCAGCCACGGAATCGACAAGGCGGTGAGCTTCTTTGGCACTTCCAGCTTTGAGAACGAGATCGATTGCGGTTGTGAACAGCTCCTTGGTCGCCTCCAGCTGATTGCCATTCTTGCTGGCTTTCGCTCGGCCTTTACCCCGATCTTCCGCTTTGCGCTTGTCGGTTGCCTTGACTACGCTCACATATTGAGGTGTCACCTGAATGCCCTTCTTCGCTAACGCTGCGGCGACCAGTTTGGGCGAACCGTTGTATTTCGCTAGTGCCTGTCGAATCGCGGATGTCTTGGAAACTGTTTTTGCCTTTGACTTGGCCATCATTTGCCCCGAGGGTTTATAGGTGTATTTTGGCTCAATTATATATCAAGATGAAACGCGACGTGAAGGCACCATTACGGAGGGTTCGCTAATTGGTCCTGTCATGTTCTACCGATGTCAGGTTGGTTTGAACCCAAAACGGTGTGTCAGTATCCGTACGGATTTGTCGGCTTGAAATCATCATGCAAGTGTCGGTGGTTCGCACGTACGAGGCTGCGTAAAGCAAGCTCGAAAAGCCAGTTAGATGGCCTCTGGGTGTGCGTTGAAGGGCTCAGTGACACCGGCGGTGTCGATCCGGGTAAGGCTGTGGACAGCCCCGCAGCGGAAGCCCCGAGCGTTGCTTGATCTGTAAACGTATTTCACGCCGGAATATGGTCGACTGGTGGAGAAAAAAATTGATATTAGCACGTTTTTTTTCGACGCGCTAAAGCGACTGGTCATTGGTTCATATTCGAGTCGCTATATTGCACCAGAATTTTTACGCGGTATGAGCTGACGCCCGAGTCACTGAGATGGACCTGGTAATCATGCGGGCGGCGCATAGTCTTTTTGGCTCGAATCTGATTCGGTGAGAGTCCGCCGTTAAACGCGATTTTCGTCGAAAACGTTTCGGGGGAATTCACGGCATGCCAAGTTTCACTTTCCACCATTCCAGATAGATTTCCGGATCGAGTGGCAGGTCGATGCCGCGCTGTTGCATGCGACTCTTGTACCAACGGTCACTGGCGGCAACGGCTGCCGACTGGGCCGATTCAGGATGACGTCCCTGGTCGTCCGATTGGTTGATCCAATCCGCAAGTTTCTGTCGCATTTCGGTGAGCGTGTTTTGGTGTTTGGCGACTCCGGCAAGGTTGCGCAGCTCATATGGATCCGAACGTAAATCATATAGCTCTTCCGCAGGACGCGACTTCGTCCAGAATTTTGCCGTCGGCCCCTGGAGTTCACCGCGTTCGTGTAACACCCGGGCGGCGGTGAGACCGGGGTATTGAAGAAGCTTGTAGCCGCTGTGTTGTGAGTAGGGACGCCGTGGATAGAAATTGCGAATGTATTTGAAATGGCTCGTGCGTACACAGCGAATGCGATCGATCGTGCTGCCGCAACGATCGCGGGCGGCAAAGATGTGGTCACGAACGAAATCGTCGTCGAGCATATCGCGACCGTGCATCCATGTGGGGATGTCGATTCCCGCGAGTTTCAGCGTTGTGGCGCTGACGTCGATCAGACTGACCAATTCAGGCCGAGTTGTGTTCGCCGTGATGTTCCCCGGCCATCTGGCAATCAGGGGGACCTGGATTCCGCCGTCGTAGAGCCATTGCTTATCGCGGTAATGGGGTCGGCCATGATCGCCAAAAAAGAAGACGACCGTTGATTTCGCCTGGCCTTCGCGTTCCAGTCGATCGAGAATTCGGCCTACCTTCTGGTCGAGCACTTCGATCGTTGCCAGGTAATCTGACCAGTCTTTGCGGACGACGGGATGCTCCGGGTAGTACGGAGGGATTTTGGCGTTTTGATAGCGATCCGTATTCTTCGCCGCAACGAAATTCCGATGAGGCTCGTGAATCTGAACCTGAGCGAAAAAAGGCTGCCCCTCCTTGCGCTCGGACCAGTCTACGGCATCGTACATGCTTTGGTCACCCGTCCATTGAAAGTTGTAGTCCGTCTTACCCGGTCGCGACATGTCGGAGTTGGAATTGCAAACGTGGTAGCCTGCTCTTCGCAAAATTTCTGTGACAGGTTCGACGGGCTTGCCGAGCGGTTGCTTGTCCAACGTGCGGTGGTGGTGTGTGCCCGTGGTCGTCTGGTGGACGCCCGTGATGAGTGCGGACCGAGATGTCGAACAAACGGGCGCCGTTGCGAAAGCCGATGTGTAACGCGCTCCCTCACCGGCGAGTCGATCGAGGTGCGGTGTTTGGACGCCTTCGTATCCGTAGCATCCCAGCTCCGGACTGAGGTCGTCCGCGATGATCCAGAGAATATTGGGGCGTTCGCTGAGGGCCGCGCTGGACAGGAACGTTCCCAGCAGCACCATGCTGGCTGCAAGGCAACGAAAAATTCGCGGGAAAAGTTGACGTTGTTGGCTCATCAATCGCATTTCTGATGGGACGGTGGACGTCGTAAATCAACGACGGCACGGGGTTTCGCTGCCGATGTTAACGTCATGATCATGGAGTGGCCAGCAATATTGCGATGGGGCGGTCACCGTCGTGCTGATGGAGTCCACGAGTGTTATGCTCTGGCTTGGGTTTGCGGCGTGAAATCAGCCGCGGCCCCGAACGACGACTAGCTGTGTCCCCACCGAGCTTCCGATCATGAATTCTGAATCGATGTTCCCTACAAAGTCTGTCTCCCGTCCGTGTTTCGCGGTTGGCTCCTTTCATGTGCTGATCTGGCTGTTGTTGGCCTTTAGCTCCAGTGTTTGGGCTGGTCAGGTCCTGGTTGAAGCAGAGAGCTTCGAAGAGCCCGGTGGTTGGAAGCTGGACACGCAGTTCATTGAGATCATGGGTTCGCCTTACATGCTGGCTCATGGGTTGGGGCGACCTGTCGAAGACGCTTCGACGATGGTGGAATTTCCGGAGCCTGGTACCTACCACGTGTTCGCGCGGACCAAGGATTGGGTTGCGCGTTGGGATGCACCAGGAGCGCCCGGCAAATTCCAGATCGTTGTCGATGGCAAGACCATGGATCACACGTTCGGGGCGAAGGGCAAGGACTGGCAGTGGGAGTATGGCGGCACGGTCAAGGTCGAAGGTGACCGGGCGATCGTCAAGCTGCACGACGTCACGGGTTTTGACGGACGTTGCGATGCGATCCTGTTCTCGCACGAGAAAACACCGCCACCTTCCGACTCCACCGTGTTGCCCAAGTGGCGTCGTGAATTGTTGGGGCTGGATGAGGCGCCTACCGTACAGGACGGATACGACCTGGTGGTAATTGGTGGCGGCTACTCGGGAATTGGGACGGCTCTCTCGGCAGCAAGAATGGGTTGCAAGGTGGCCCTCGTTCAGAACCGTCACGTGCTTGGTGGCAACGGGTCCAGTGAAGTTCGTGTGTGGTCGATGGGGCACGTTCGCCGCGGCAAGTATCCACGCATCGGTGAAATCGTCTCCGAGTTCTGTGACAACGCAACGAAATCGCCTGGCACGTACGAAGAATTCGAAGATGACAAGAAAGCCGCAATCGTCGCTGCCGAAGCGAACATCGATCTCTTCCTGAATCACCACGCCTACCAGGTGGACCACGATGACAAGAGCAAGCTCATCACCGCGGTTTATGCGTTTGATACGCGTACCAGCGAGCATAAGAAATTCGTCGGCAAACTGTATGCGGACTGCACCGGTCACGGAACGATTGGCTACCTCGCCGAAGCGGATTGGGAAATGACTCCCAAGGGCCGGATGGGCATGAGCAACATGTGGGCATGGGCGGAAGGCAAAGACGAAGTCAGTTTCCCGCAGACGCCGTGGGCGCTGCAGTTGTCGATGGCCGATTTTCCCTACCCGCGCGATCATCATGGTCAATGGTTCTGGGAGGGCGGATTCGACAAAGATGCCATCACCGAAGCCGAAGAGATTCGCGACTGGAATTTCCGCGCCGTGTACGGTGCGTTCAATGCGATGAAAAACGGCGACGGTGCTGACAAACACAAGACGGCCTATCTGACATGGTTGGCGTTCATTGGTGGGCCGCGCGAGTCCCGTCGTTTAATGGGCGATATCGTTCTGAAGCAGGATGACGTCGTCGAGAAAGTGCAATTCCCCGACGGCTGTGTGCCCAGTACGTGGTCCATCGATCTTCACTACCCCAAGAAACAGTACGCGGAAAAGTTCCCCGACAATCCTTTCATTTCGATTGCCGTGCATGATCGGCGGATCGACCGTAGCTATGGGTATCCCGTACCCTATCGCTGTTTCTATTCTCGCAACATCAACAACCTGTTCATGGCCGGTCGATGCATCAGTGTGACGCACGAAGCGTTGGGCACGACGCGCGTTATGCGGACCTGCGGAATGATGGGCGAGGTCGTCGGGAAGGCTGCCAGCCTTTGCATTCTCAATGACTGTTCACCTCGCGGCGTGTACGAGAGCCACTGGAGCGAAATGGACAAGCTCATGAAGTTGCCAGGCAAAGCGCGACGTAAAACCGTACGTGACGAGATCACGATTCCAACCGACGCGATGCAACTGGCGGGACCCTATGGCCCAACGACGGGCAAAAACACGGGGATGGATCCGGCGAAAATTGCCGGCTTGGTGATTGATGATGTGTCGGCGATCAAGACCGGTAACTGGACGGCCGGTGCGGGCCTGAAGGGATTCGTTGGGAGCAACTATCTCTACAACAATGGCGAAGGCAGTGTGCGATTCGAATTTAACGCGTTGTCCGCCGGCCAGCATGACGTTCGTATTGCCTACCAGCCGCATGAAAATCGGGGTGATCGCGTTCCTGTCACCGTATCAAGCAAGAGTGGCGACCACGAGGTGCGAGTGAACATGCAAAAGAAACCGCCCATCAAATACGGATTCATCTCCCTGGGGAAATTCGACTTTGAGGCGGGCGAATCGGTTGCCGTCACGCTTACCACCGAAGATGCAGGTGGACTGGTGCATGCCGACGCGGTGCAGGTTTTGAAAGTGAAATGAGTTCGAGGGAGCTTACTGCACGGCATGTGACGCTACACGCGGTGCGCGTCGTGATGTTGGTCGTCATCCTGCTGCTGATTCGTTGGCAGTATGAGAGTGTCGCGTCGCATGCGCAGGCTTTCGACCCACCGATGGCCGTCATCGCTTCATTGTTGCCCGATGCGGCGCGAACCGAGCCTGCTGAAGATGGCCTCGCGGGGTCGGTAGCGGTCTTCGATACCGAGGGCCGCAGGTTGGGAACCGTTCTGCAGACGTCTCCCGCTGCCGATCACATTATTGGTTTCTCCGGTCCCACGAATGTGTTGCTCGCCTTTGACGCGGAAGGCCGTGCGCTGGGGATGGAATTCCTGTCCAGTGGAGACACTCGCGATCACCTGAAACAGGTCGCCGCAGACACTGATTTCATGTATGCGATCAAGGGCATGACGGTCGCTGAAATCGCGAATGGCTCGTTCGTCGATTCTGTTTCGGGTGCGACGCTCACCAGTCTTGCCATTTGCGAATCACTGACGCATCGATTGGGTGGAGCAAACCAGGTCGCTCGGTCTCTGCGATTTCCGGATCCACCAACAGCCAGCGACCTGGTTTCCGTGATACCCGACGCGACGTCAATTGCTAGTTCCGAAGTTGATGGAATGTTGACGGTGGCGAACGCGGCGGGCGAACCCTTGGGATCCGTACTGCGGACGTCTCCCACGGCAGACAATGTGATTGGCTACCAGGGGCCAACCGACGCGCTCGTCTGTTTTGGCGTCGACGGTCGTGTGGTTGGAGTTGTACCGGCGAAAAGCTACGACAACGATCCGTACGTTGGCTACGTCCGTGAGGATGAGTACTTTCGTTCGCTGTTCAATGATCGATCGTTGGAAGAGCTGGCGTCGATCGACGTATTCGCGGGCGATGTCGAGGGCGTTTCCGGGGCGACCATGACCAGCATGGCCGTAACCGAAGGTATGGTGCTGGCCGCCAGGGCCCAGAACGAACGCAACCAGAACCGGTCGAACGAGTCGGTCGCAAAGGCATCGCCGATCCGGATTCATGACGTGGCCACGGGGCTAATCGTCCTCGCGGGAATGGCAATCGGCATGACGCGTCTGCGATCGAATCGAGTCATTCGCATTGGATTCCAACTGACGCTAGTGATCTATCTGGGTTTCATCGCTGGCAATCTGGTATCCCAGGCCATGCTGGTTGGATGGGCTCGACATGGCGTTCCCTGGAAATCGGCAACGGGTCTCGTGCTGCTTTGCTTTGCCGCCCTTGCCCTTCCGATCACAACCCGTCGCAACCTCTATTGCACGCACCTCTGTCCGCACGGGGCACTTCAGCAGTTGGCTCGCAATCGCATTGGCGTTCGCCTGCGGCTGGCGCCGAGACTCAGAATGTTCCTGTCGATGATTCCCGCTCTGTTGCTTGCGTGGTGTGTGATTGTCGGGATGACTTCGTGGGGCTTCAGTCTGGTGGACATCGAGGCGTTTGACGCATACCTGTTTCCGATTGCCGGCTGGGCTACCATCTGCGTCGCGTTAGGGGGACTTGTCGCGTCCCTGTTCGTCCCGATGGCCTACTGTCGTTTCGGCTGCCCCACCGGTGCGTTATTGCAGTTCCTGCGGTTCAACGCTGCGAGCGATCGCTGGTCCACGCGAGACTGGCTGGCAGTCAGCTACGTAGCATTGGCTGTGATGCTGTGGTTGGCCAAGCCGTAATCTGTCGGTCACGACGATGTCACGGCGACAATAGGCGCGTAGCTCTGTAGAGCAGTAGACCGCTTCGCTATTCCTCGATCAACTTGGCAGCACCATCGGTGATTGCGTTGACGAGTTCCTTGTTTCGACCGTTGCGACAGATGACGACGATTCCAAACATGACCGCCAGTAACACTGCCGCCCGTTCGTCTTCGGTCATTGGTTTTGGTTTCTTCCTGCGAATGTTGGACATTGCCAGTTTGAAGCTCTCCCAGATTTCGCCCAGACAACGGGCGATACGGCATTCCTGCTTGGGGCGTCCACCGTCGGCGGCGTTGCGAAGAATCGTCTTCTGTAGAAGGCAGCCTTTGCTGCGGCGGTCATAAGGTTCCCGGAAAGTTTGAACCAGCGAACGAAGGTACTCGCCGCCGCTGGCTTCGTCGGACAGCTGCTCGGTAAACTCGTCGTGTTCGCGGTCGACGTAGAGTTCCATCGCTTTTCGGAACAACTCTTCCTTGCCGCCGAATGCGTTGTAGAGGCTGGACCGACTGAGTCCACTGTCCGCGACCAGTTGCTCGAAGGTGGTCTCTTCGAACCCATGGCGCCAGAACGAGTTCATGACTCGTTCAAGCGTCGCTTCTTCGTCGAATTCTCGGGGCCGTCCTGCATTCATGTCCATATTCTAGGCCCCGTTGAGGTGCTGGGTAGCCGAACGAAGGCACGAATTGCATCTTCGTTCCCAATCCGCTGGCAGAAGACGATGCGAATGTCCGGCAGCTTACAGTGGTGAAGCGGCTTCGAATGAAAGGGACATGGGGGCATTGGAATTCGCCCATTCTGACATGGAGCTATCGTAAAGAGCCACGTTCTTCACGCCCAACAGTTCGTGCAGCACGAACCACGGCATGGCAGCGTGAAGCCCTTCGTTGCAGTACGTCACTACCCTGCCCTTCCCACGAAGTGGCAAATAGAGCCGTGCCAGTTCACGCTGCGACCTGAAACACCCGTCATCGCGCAGATTGGCTTTCCACGGGACGTTGACGGCAGCCGGAATGTGCCCGCGACGCCGATGCGCGGTTCCTGTGTGAAAGACGATTCCGGGCTCCTTCCCGCTGTACTGCGAGGTTGGCCTTCCGTCGAGCAACCGCGTCTGTACCCGTTCGAGTGATCGTTTGACGTCCGCCATGTCAGCAATCATGCTCGCGTCCGCGTTTGCAAGTCGGTATTCGGTGGCGGGGAAATCCGTTAGTTTCCGCGTTGTGTCATATTTTTCTCGCGTCCATGCACTCAGCCCACCGTCCAGCAGTTGCACTTTCCGGTGTCCATACAGCCGCAACGTCCAGTACATGCGAGCTGCCAGACGACAATCAAGGTCGTCGTAGATCACGATGTGCGAACTCTCGTCGATCCCCAATCGTCGCAGGAGTGATTCCATCGTCTGTTTGTCGATGACGTTGTAACGCTCCGGATGCTTCGGATCGGTGATGTCTGCAATCCAGTCGACGTATTGCGCCGTTGGTAGATGCGATTCTTCGAACAACGTTCGCTCGGGGCCCATGTCGAGGATGCGAAGTCCCGGAGAACCAACAATGCGCTGCAGTTCCTTGGCTTTGATCAGCGGCCGGACTTGGGGCCTGTCCAGCCGGCCGATGGCGTCGACTTCAGGCGGCTGCGCGTGGCAATCCAGGCCCAATGGAAGCGATATCAATAGGACAATGGCGAGGTGTCGGATCATCGTGAAACTCCAACAGGGGCGTGTGGACGAAGCGAAAAATGCCGGACCCTCGTCTGCTGGCGAGGGCCCGGCGATCAACACGCGCCTACTTGCCCGCGAAACTCAAACCCTGTGCAAGCGGCTTCAGCGGCTCGTCGAGCGGCGTCTTGGCGAGCGAGTTTGTGTAGTTGCTCATGACCTTTGCCGAAACGCAGGCGACAACGTCCAACGCCTGATCCCGCGTGTAGCCTGCCTTGAGGAATTTTTCCATGTCATCCTGACGCACCTCGCCGCGACTCATGTAGACGCGGATGGCAAAGTTGCGAAGTGCATTCATCTTCGGGTCGTTGACGACCTTTCGAGTACGTACTGCCTGCATGACTTCCATCGGCGTCTTGAAGAAAGCCTGGCCGGCCATTGTATGACCTGCCGTGCAGTATTCGCACTTGTTTTCGACGGCAATCGCCATCTGTACGACGTTGATTTCGGCCTGCGAAAGCTTGGCGTTCGCCTTCAGGTTGTTCTGCGTGTCCACGTAGGACTTCAGCAACGCCGGCGAGCCCGCCATCACCTTCGCCAGGTTCGGTACGAAACCGAAATTCGTGCTATAGAACTCCCAGACCGATTCAAGTCCGGCCGGTGGTGTTTCGTGCTGCTGAAAGCCGCCGGGCGTTGTTGTGGAGGCGGTCTGGCCGATGGCCATTGAGCAAGTTGCCGCAATCGTCGCCAGCGTGAGTAGAGTCGTTCGAAGTTTCATGTCTGCTCCAGTTCAGGTACTTGCCGGGGTTGACCCGGCGGAGTGAAAAATCAGTTTCGGTCCGTCGTTGTCAGTTATGTGGAATGACCGTTCCACAATTGACGCGGACGACGCACTTCCGTGAAACTTACGTACGATTCTGAAAAAGTTTTTCATTGGTAGCCTTTCGTGGCGCCTGCTAACGAGCGACGATCTCGCCACCGAATCGTTTGACGAGATTCTTCAGCCCACCATTGAGCTGCAAGTTCACCATTTGTGGCATGACGGCCGCCTTGGGGTTCCATTTCTTCGGCGAATAATAGATCCGCCACGTCATCATCGTGCTTCTGGAGCCGGCGGGCTCGAAGGTCAGCAGTCCAAACCCGCCGTCGATCGGAAGGCCCTTTTGCCCGTCCAGAACGCGGTAGGCAAACATTCGGTCCGGTTCCCATACGACGATGCGTTCCCGGATGTGGTCCGGCCCTAGCTCGCACAATCTTTCGCTGCCGACGCCGCAGGTTTGCGGTCCATTCTGTGAGTTGGAATGATCGACCGTGACGCGATGCAGCATCGGTAACCAGTCGCTCATTTCCTCATGATTTCCCACGTAGTCGAACACGGTTTCCGGTGGTGCATTCAGCCGCACCTGTTTGAATCGCTGTAGTGGCGCGGATGTGAATTCGTCCACATTCACACCGTTCACAACCCTTGATTCGTTGCGGAAGTCTGCCTTCCCGGAAGAGAATGCCGGCATCGCTGGCAATCGCATTTCCGGCAGGGGAATGGGTGACAGGAGCTCCAGGTCGCGGGTCAATTGTGAGCTGCAACCGCAAGTCGCGATTGTCAGCAAGCCGAGTAACAACGTGAGTCTGTTCTTCATCACTACCCTCCGTGGTAGAGAAAATTTCTAACTTTTCCGTGACGTAAGCAGCATCCAGTTCCTCGTTCGGGTACCCACGCGCCGCTTCGTCGACTGTAGTCCTTGGTTCGACATAGTGGAACGTGTATTCCACTATTTGCGGAGCGTGAACAGACTGATTTCTGGAATAGGTGTTCCAGAGTGAGTTCGCTCACCAAGGGAAGTCTGAAACCTGCTTGTTCCCCGACATGAACTGCGCGGTTTGGAGGTGGAAGAGTTTTTTGTTGTTTTGTCGACAGGGGGAACTGTGGGCAAAGTTACAGAGGCCACCTGTCACGTGCGATCACGAACCGGCATTGATCGATTTGCCGTCGATTCAGCGATGGGGTCAACGCGGTGCGATCAGCTTTTCGGCGTTGGAGCGAAAGATCTTGTGCTTCGTTTCGTCGTCGAGATCGAGGCTTTCGAACAGGTCGAATTGTGGGACGTTCTGATTGGTTGCCAGGTAGTCCGTGCCGAACATAACCCGGTCAGCCCGGCGGACCAGGAACTCGCGGCCGAACGTTTTGTCTCTGGCGATTGCATTGTTTCCGCTACCAGCGGACAAGTCCGCGTAGATGTTGGGGTACTTCTCCATCAGTCGATCGATCGCCCCACCGCCGGTGACAGCGCGACGCGGGTATCCTCCAAAGTCGGATTCCGTGGCGTCGCCCGAGATAGACGCCCACCAACCGTTTGCGTGGCCGATCATGTTAACTTTCGGGACGGACTTCAACACTTTCTCCAGTCCCGGTAAACCCGGCTTGTCGGTGTTGCGAACGCTGTCGAGATGAAACAGAACAGGAAAACCGACTTCGCCACACGCCGATAGAAGTTCGATGTTGCGAGGATCGTCGATGGCTCCTCCCCATTTGTGTTCGCCCATGCCGCGACATCCCGCATCCTGGTATCGCTTGAGGATATCGAGAAAGCCCTTATAGCCTCCAAGGTTGACGCTGCGTGGATCCACGGCACAAAAGGGAATCAGGCGATCACGGAAAGGCTTGGTCTGTTCCAGAACCCATTGCGGCGTGATCGGATAGAACCACGATTCCGGCGAGATGAGTGGCAGCACCCACGCTTTCTCAATGTTCTTCGAATCCATCCAGCGGAGCATCATCTCCGCCGTCAACGGCCCGCGTTCATTCCATGGTTGTCCAAGGTGCACGTGAACATCGACATATCGCGGTGAACCAGCGCCGCGTTGGGCACCAAACGCAAGGTGTGGCGTCAGGCCGGCGGCCGTGAGCAAAACAGATTTGTGGAAAGACCGTCGCGTGGTGGTCATGCGATGCTCGCTTTGTGCTTGATAACTCTTGCGTGCAGGGCGTGATCGGACATTCGTGCCCTGCGGTCTGCCGTTCGCCCGCATTGTGACGTACGAATTGGGTCGAGGCGACTTGAGATGCTACGATAGGCGACGAATTCGCCAACAAATCCCGGCGCGAACGATTGATTCACGCCGACGGTCCGTAAGAGAATTTTCGAATTCCCCATGTGAGCACCATGCCATCCATTCGCGCGACTGTTCTGATTGTGTTTCTGTCTGCCGTCTTTGCCGACGCTGACACGGTTGTGGTTGGCGACCGCGAATTTGTGATTCCAGATGGCTACAAGCTGAGTTTGGCGACCGAACCGGGACTGACCGAACGCCCTATCGTTGTCGACATGGACCACGCCGGAAATCTGTTCGTTGCCGAATCGAGCGGCACGAATGACAACGTACAAGAACAGCTCGCCGAGAAACCGCATTCGATTCTTCGCCTGAGCGACTCGGATGGCGACGGCGTCCACGACACGCGGACGGTCTTTGCTGACAGGATGATGTTCCCGGAAGGTGTGCTGTGTCATCAGGGTTCGGTCTATGTGTCCGCCCCGCCCCAGATTTGGAAACTGACGGACACGGATGACGACGGCGTAGCGGACGAACGCGAAATCTGGTTTGACGCGAAGACGCTCACCGGTTGTGCCAACGATTTGCATGGACCGTATGCGGGTCCGGACGGTTGGATCTACTGGTGCAAGGGAGCGTTTGCCGAGCAGACCTACAAGACATTATCGGGCGAGCCGTTTGTGACCAGCGCGGCGCATATTTTTCGGCGACGCCCGGAGGGTGGATTGGTCGAGCACGTCATGACAGGTGGGATGGACAACCCGGTCGAAGTGGCGTTTACTCCGGAAGGCGAGCGTATTTTCACGACGACTTTCTTTCAACATCCTGCCAACGGACAGCGCGACGGACTGGTGCATGCCGTTTACGGTGGCGTCTATGGAAAACGCCATGGAGTGATCGACGGCCACCCGCGGACGGGCGAACTGATGCCGGTGCTCGCTCATCTTGGGGCGGCAGCTCCCAGCGGTCTCGCTCGACTTGAATCCGATGCGTTGGGATTCCGCAACGATCTGGTGAGCGCGGCGTTTAACTTGCACGGTGTGCTACGGCATCGACTCAAGCCCCACGGCGCCACGTTCACGTCGACCGATCAGATGCTGGTGAGCACCGATGATCTGGACTTTCATCCCACCGACGTCATGGAAGACGCCGACGGCAGTCTGTTGGTCGTCGATACGGGAGGATGGTACAAGCTGTGTTGTCCAACGTCGCAATTGCACAAGCCCGACGTGCCGGGCGCCATCTATCGACTCAGCAAAATTTCGACGCGGAATGTACGCGACCCGTTCGGCAGGGAACTCGATTGGAAGCAACTGAATGCCGATCAACTAGCGCAGCGGTTACACGAATCGCGATTTGCGGTGCGTAATCGTGCCATCGCAGAACTGGAAGCGTTGGGCGATTCGGCCGTGCCCGCCATTCACGACGTACTCGTGAATGCGCCAGCGCCGAGTATTCGGCGTGCTGCTGTGTGGGCTGCGTGTCGCATTGAATCGTCGTCCGCCAGAGCCACCGTTCGTGCCGGCTTGAACGACCGTGACGCCAGTGTTCGACAAGCGGCCGCTCACGCCGTGAGTGTTTGGCGAGACACGCTTGCTGCCCAGCGTCTGATTGCATTACTTGACGATAAGTCCCTGCCGGTGCAACGCGTGGCTGCCGAAGCACTTGGTCGATTGGGAACTCGTCAGGCCATCCCGCGATTGTTGGAAAAGCTGGGCATGCAGAACGAACGAGTTCTCGAGCACTCCTTGATTTTTGCGTTGATCGAGATCAACCAGTCGGCCGATGTTCGCGTGGCCTTTAACGCCGACAATTCACTGCAGACACGGGCGGCACTGAGGGCGATCATTGGCATGCGCGATGGCGACCTCAAGCAGGAGGAGCTGTTGAAGTTCATGGCCGCCCCCGACGCCGAGTTGCGAAGTCTGGCGACGGAAATTGCAGCAACGCATCCCGAATGGAGCCAATCGTATGTCCGGCTGTTTCGGTCTCAACTGGCGAGCAGTCCAGACGCTCTGCCAACGCTTTGCAATCAATTCGAGGCTCTTGCCGTCTTCCCCGAGGTCGCGGGTCTCGTGGGCGAGCTCTTGCATGGCGACTCGATGACGACAAGCCAAAAGATATCGTTGCTGAACGTTGCGTCGCCCAATGCTCGCGTGGAGTCGGCCGTCGCTTCTTTTCTCTCCAGTGATGACAGAACGTTGATTGCTGCTGCCGTGCGATTTCTGTCGAATCGTGAGAGTTCGCTTTCTAAATCGCTATTGTCCCAGCTGGAGAGCGTCGCGAATTCACCCGATGTTGATTCGGAAACGCGTCTGTTGGCCGCGCGGAGTTTACGAACGCTCGGTGAATCGACGTTCGCAAGTGTCGTCTCGTTCATGGCGTCGGAGCATCCCGCCACGATTCGCAGTCGAGCTGTGGGTGTGCTGGAATCGGTCAAATTGAGCGATCAACAGCTGCGTTGGTTGGCGGACCAGGTCGATACTGTCGGCCCGCTGGAGTTGAGCCGATTACTGCGGCTGTTCGAATCCCGGTCGGATGCGGAGCTTGGCGTTCGCCTCTTCCGATCCTTGGTCCGGTCGGACGTTGCGAGTGCGATTCCGCCGGAGCAAGTAGGACGACTGGCGTCACATTTCGGGAGCGAAGTAACGGAGCTTGCGAGGCCCCTGCTTTCGGCCGCGAAGGTTGATCCTGCCGAGCAGGCGCGGGACCTGGACGCGTTGGTGTCGGAATTGCCGGTGGGCGATATTCGCCGGGGACAGAAACTGTTTCACAACGAGAAGCTGGCGTGCTTCACGTGTCATGCGGTCGGCTATCGAGGTGGTACGATCGGGCCGGACATGTCGCGAATCGGCAAGACCCGTTCGCGGCGGGATTTGCTGGAGGCAATCCTCTACCCCAGCGCCAGCTTTGTTCGCAGTTACGAACCGGTCAACGTCGTGACAACGGATGGACGGCAATTCGCGGGTGTGATTCGAGACCAGACGGCGGCAGAATTGAAGCTACAGTTGAACGCAACCGAGACGAAGACGATTTCGGTTCCTGACATTGAGGAAGTTCTGCCCGGTAAGGTTTCCGTGATGCCCGCGGGTTTGGACAAGCAACTGAGCCGCGTTGAATTGGCAGACCTCCTGGCATTTCTGGAGTCGCGCAAGTGATACGTCGTACTGGTTGGCATCTACTCGGGGCGAGTTGGTTTATCGTCGTCTTCATTGGCGTGGTGAGCGTGTTGGCCGACGAAGTGTCGCTCGAATCAGATTCGGCCGCGAAGAATTACAGCACCCAACTTCCGCGAATCCCGCCCACGGAACCGCAAGATTCATTGGCCGGTTTTCAGATTGCCGACGGTTTTCAAATTGACCTCGTGGCGCACGAACCGGTCGTCGCGGATCCGATTGCGATGGCGTTCGATGAACGTGGTGGACTGTTCGTCGTGTGTATGCACGGCTACAGCGAAGACGGTGACCAAAATTTGGGCGTCGTGAAACGACTGGAAGATCGTGACGGCGACGGTCGATATGAAACGAGTACGGATTATGTCACCGGGCTTTCGTGGCCTACGGCGATTGCATGTTACGACGGCGGAGTCTTCGTCGCAGCGCCACCGCAAATTCACTATTTCAAGGATACCGATGGCGACGACGTGTCCGATGAACGCAAGTTGGTGCTGGACGGATTCGCTCGCAGCAATGTGCAGGGCATGGCGAATTCGTTTCGCTGGGGCCTGGATAATCGTCTGTATGTGGCCGCGGGAGTTAACGGTGGTGACATCGTTAGCGCGATAGATGGTCGCACGACTTCGATCCGCGGTCGCGATCTTTCCATCGATCCATTGACGTTGACGATGCGTCCTGAATCGGGCGGGTCGCAACACGGTGCGACATTTGATCGCTGGGGCGAGCGATTCGTTTGTTCCAACAGCGATCATTTTCAGTGGATTGAGTTTCAGGATCGGCATTTGCGTCGCAATCCGCTACTCAGCGGTTATCGTTCGCGAAAGAGCATTGCCGCCGATGGTGCTTCGGCAGAAGTTTATCGTACGAGTCCCGTCGAGCCCTGGCGCATCGTGCGCACGCGGTTGCGAGTCAAAGGCATGGTTGGCGGGCCGGTAGAAGGTGGCGGTCGAGCGTCCGGGTACTTCACCAGTGCCAGCGGAATCACCGCGTACACGGGCGGTTCGTTTTCATCCAGATTTCAACGTGACGACTACTTCTTTGTCGGGGACGTTGGCAGCAACCTGGTGCATTTGAAACGGGTTGTCACGGACGGTCTGAGCAAACGAGCCGAACGCGCTACGCCGCCGAGGGAAGAGTTTCTCACATCGACCGACAATTGGTTTCGCCCTGTGCAGTTCGCCAACGGGCCGGACGGAGCTCTGTACGTCCTGGACATGTACCGCGAAGTCATCGAGCATCCGCTCAGTTTGCCGCCCATGATCAAGCAGCACCTGGATTTGACCAGCGGACGAACGCGAGGTCGCATCTATCGAATAAGCCGACGCCAGGCAGGCGGCGATACGAAGGCATCGACGAAGGAGGCTGTGAAGTGGCCGTCCGCCGTAAACGACCGCCAGTTGGTGGCGATGTTGGGACACGCGAATGGTTGGCATCGCGAAACGGCGGCAAGGCTGATTGCTGAAAAGTGCGGTCGATCGTCCTCCGTGAAAGATCAGTTCGCCCCGCTCTTGAACGAGGCGTGTACGGCCGAGTCGCCTTATGCCCGTATTCGGGCCATGTACTGCCTGAACACGATAGGTCGCCTTTCCGAATCGAAACTGGTCACTCGCCTGCGTGATGAAGATACCCATGTTCGAATTCACGCGTTGAAGTTGCTGGAGTCCGTTCCGCATGTCGGAGAAGCGACAACTTCCGAGCTGACTAAGCTGGTGGATGACACGGATATTCGCATTTCGTATCAGCTGGCTTTGACGCTCGGTCGCTTTCCGCGGCACGTTCGTCGCGAGCTACTAGTCGAACTTGCAATGAAGTTTCCGGATAGCGCCAAGATGCGGTTCGCGGTGCTCAGTGCGATGGGCGAAGATCGTTTTTCCACGTTCGCAGCGATCCTTGAGCGATCGAATGGTGTGGAGAAGTCGTCGCTGCTGGAAGAAATTGCCTTGCAGTTAGGTCGCAGTCGCACGAGCGTGGCCGAGGCGATGGAGCTTGTTTCTACCGAGCCGGAGGTGCTTCGGTTTCGAATTCTGGGGAAGTTGCTGGAAGGCACTGGTAAGCGAGGAAACGCGTTATTGAAGTGGCTTGAGCAGCACGATGTCGACGAACCCACGCAATGTTTGCGGGATGTGATGTCGATCGCAATGCGGCGCGCGATGGATCGGAAGGTCGCGATAGGCGACAGAATTCACGCGATCCGCACATTGCAGCTTGGTGACTTTGAGGACGTTGGAAATGTGTTTGCGGCGATCCTTGCGCCAAACGAGTCTGCCGAAATACGGAACGCTGCGACGGAGGTGCTGGCGAACTTCAGCTCGCCCCGGGCTGCAGAAGTCTTGATTGGTGTGCTGCCCAGTTTGCCGCCGACGGGTCGACGTCGAGCACTGGAGTTGCTGACTTCCCGCGCGACGTGGGCAGCAACGTTGGTTCGCGCGTTGGCGGACGATGTGGTTTCCGTTTCGCAATTATCGGCCTCGTATCGCAATGGATTGCTGCGACACCGAGACAAAGACGTGGCCCTGCTCGCTGCGGAAGTACTTGGAGCTGTTGTCGAATCGGATCGGGCGCGAGTCGTCGCCAGCTATACGAAGCTGCTTGATAGAACGGGCAACGTCGAACGTGGAAAAGCCTTGTTCAGAAAGTCATGTGCGACGTGCCATCAATTGGACGATCACGGAAGTAACGTGGGGCCGAACCTCGCACCTTTGCGGAATCGTGGAGCGGCATTCATGCTGACCAACATTCTGGATCCCAATCGTGAAGTCGACGCTCGCTATGAAGCATACAATGTCGTAACGACCGACGGCCGCTCCATCTCGGGGTTGCTGCAGAGTGACGGGGTCGCGTCGATCGAACTGATTCAGGCAGACAAAACCGTGCTGTCCGTCTCGAAAGCGGACATCGAACTACTGACGGCTACCGGTCGTTCACTGATGCCCGAAGGCCTCGAGAAAGATCTGGGCGAACAAGGCATCGCGGACATTATCGCTTATCTTGTCCAGCCGGGAGAGTAACCGTTCGCAGTCTTTCAGGAATTGTCCGCGACGACAGCTTTCTATTCAGTTGATCCGTTGGTTTGATCGCCTTGGAAAGTCAGTTGGTGTCTTCTGGGATCGCTAACATCCCTTCACAGCGTTGGTGCCCTCAAACGGCTCGAATGCAACAGCCTCGTTCAACCGACCACTTTGCGAAGAGAACCCGACTGTCCAATCAGCCCGGCGTGCGCGGTGAATCGTTGATCTCATGGGCCGTCATTGCGGCTTCCCATGCCCCACCATATGGTCGGCTCGATATCGTTGCCAACAAATCGCACATGACCATCTGCCATCGCGACGTTGACTCCACCCTGGTGGTCGCTGCTGGGGGTGACCAGGAACTCACCCGATGTGAAGCTGTGACCGAAGTGGCAATGGTTTGTGTTGGGCGTCTTCAGATGTCGGTAGGTTGCTCCGGTCGGTGACCAACCGGAGATCCAGGCTCTCCCGACGTAGGCTGATTGAAGCGCATCGGCGTGAGTTGAAGTAGCGCTGCACCGCTCCGAAAGAACTCCCATGGTGCGGTTACCGGTTGTGATGTGATACGACTTCAACCGCTCGTTGCCAGACTCGATTGCATCGCGATCGACGGCGCTCTGGATGAGGCGTTCAGCAATTGCCGCCGTTTTTGAAAGGCCGTCGGTGACGTTTCGAATACGTACCGGCGATCCAGCCAGATTTTCAAGATCCGGCAGAGCAGGATTCTGCAGCGTCACAAGTCCGTTGTATTTGATCGGTGACTCCCGGTTTCCGTCGACTCCGGTCGTCTCGGTCGGCCAACCGGCATTCGCGGCGTAGTTTTCCGAAGCTGGATTCGAGGATCCCATGATGACGCCGTTCGAACCGGTCACTCCATCAGACGGACACAGGAAAACGGAGACTTCGGTTGCCGCGGCGAGTGCGTTTGGATGAAGTTGAGAGATCGTTCCGTCCTGGCCCGATGTACACGAATCCGCCATGTTGGTGTCGAAACTGATCGATTCGAACAGGCCGTTCTCTTCGATGTACGGGAGAATCCTCGCATGCCAACTGTACATACCACTCCGGCAGCCTCCGTGACCATCTGCATCACCACTGCCGATCTGCGACAACGGAAAATGTCCCTGCGAATCATGATGGGTTTGAAACGACAGCGCGAGTTGTCGCAGGTTGTTCGTGCACTGCGTTTTTCTGGCTGAGCCTCTCGCTGCCTGGACGGCTGGAAGCAACAGCGCAATCAGCATCGCGATGATGACGATGACCACCAGAAGTTCGACAAGCGTAAAGGCATCTCGAGACGGTCTGCCAGGCATCGTGCAATGCCTGGGGTAGACCGCTGAAGTACCGACAGACGACTTGTGCCTTGGCCGGATCATGTGGTCTTCCTGATGGTGGTGACTCGAGTTCGTCGTCGAACCAGCAGCATCGCCAGCGGAATGGCCAATGCGAACGCTTTCGTTGCGGGCTCCGGAACGGAGGCAGTCGCTGCGGCCGTCTGACCAAAGCTTGCCGAGAGCGTCAGGAAGTCGGGGAATTCGACTTCACCGTTTCCGTCAAAATCACCTTCGGCCCAACCGCCGGGCATTCCGAATCCAGCGGACAACGCCAGGAAATCGGGGAACTCGACGGTGCCGTCCAGGTTGGCGTCACCGAAGAAAGATCCGGCCAGATCTTCCACCCACATCTGGCGATCGGCCTGATCGACGATGGCATCGCCGGTCAAATCGAACGCTGCCTGGTTGGTGTTGGCTGTCACTTCGTCGCTCAAGAGATCGATGTCGATCGCCGTGAGCAGTCCATCCGAATCGAAGTCTCCGAGGATGCCCGGTGGTATTTCATTCAGCAATGCATCGAAGTCATCGAGCGCCGTGGCGAATTGCGCGTCGTCGTCCATTCCAAATCGGTACACGATAAAGAACGGATCCGACTCCTGGATGTTCAGGTTGTCCGATGACAGGCTTAGCTTGATTCCGTACGCTCCGGGGAGCGGCATTTCGTCCGGATCACTTGATCTTGGGTCCAGTCGAAAATCGACGTGCGAGTGAAAATCTCCCGCGCCACTGGACTGACCGATGGAATTGGCCAAGGGGTCAAAGGTCGCTCGTTGCTCGCCGGTTCCTGTCCCGATAACCGTGTCGTCCACAGTTCGCGGATTGTTGATGATTCGGATGGCCGTGTCTTCGCGGGGCGTGGCGAAGTCGCCTTCGCTCCAAAAGATGAGGTCGTCAAGCACGTTGTACCCCACGATGTCATTGGGTCCCGTACCACCGCCGGTGTCTACTTCGGAAAAGAACCCCGGGTTCACGTTGGCCTGTGCAAAAAAGCCGCCCAACGGCATCAACTGTGGCAGGGCGTGTCGGTCGTCCTGTTGTGCGACTTCGATCTGCGTTTCTCCATACACGAAGAATACGTCCGAGTGCTGGATCTCCTGGGCGGAGGCTGCATTCGAAATGCAGGCTCCGAGAAACATAACTAATGGCAACCACCGTCTTGTCTTCATTTTCTGGCCTCTTGAATCTCTGGGATTCGATATTCGTGGTGTGTGATTCGTTTGTTGTGTTTGCTTTGACGAAATCGTAAAAGCAAAATTGCGCGGGTCATCCAGCTCTAGTCACGTAGATATCGCCCGTCGTTCCGGCGGCGATCGCAACAATACGCGAATCGATACGCAGCCTGATTGAACGCGCATGCATTCAGGGGCTCGAGATGACATCACATCCTGCGTCTACGACCGCAAGTGCGATTATTAGAGAGTCGTCGGTGGGCCACGTGCCGCGTACTCGACAACACAGCTTTGTGGGCAGCGGGCACTTTCGATGAAAGTTTCCCGGCTGACAACTTCGACGATGAGATCTTCCGGTGACGCTACGCAGAAGCCGTTTTCAAGTTGAGCGAGAAGACCACATACTGCGCAACAGTCCATTCCTCGCGGAGTGTCCGGACGAGGTGTTTCGTCGCTGGTCGATTCGTTCGGTTGCAACCAATGAAAGGTGCAGCAGACATCTTCGCATGTGGAGCTGGAGATCCGCGCAGCCTGATTGAGCCGACTGAGACATGTGACATGCGACAGGCAGGGACCAAGGCCAGAGGCGACAGAAAGGACTGCCAGGCAGCTCCAAACTATCGATCGAAAAGCGATTTCGCGAAAGGACAACATCAAAAGGCACCAGAGGCAGGTGGTGCGGCCCGACCGCTTCTAAGCCTCGTTAAATTCGAACATCGTGTCAACAACCGGACGTGAAAATCGACCCATTCGTGAGGCTGGATACGAATTGGGACTACCGCACCCGAGCATGTGGATTGCTGGCGCCTTTCTGATTCTTGCTCCTTTTATGCCGGAAAACACGAAACACGGCCGCATCTATTTGAATGCACAGGTAACTGTTCCAGATATTTAGCAAAAGACAACGAGTGCACCTTTCGCTCGCAGAATCAGCGATCACCCCACGAACGCTCGTGCGGTCTCAACGTTCCTGCGATATCGGGACGAAAACACTCAGGCTCGCGCAGGCCGACGGTTCCAGGCAATTACCTTAGGGCCCTTGATGCAATTCAATTGCAGGTGTAATGTTGATGCGTACGGCGTTCACGAATTCGTTCTGTTTCAGGCTCGGTTGGGCAAGCGAGCGTCGGCAGCACGTCGGTAGATCGCCAGGGAACAAATTCCGTCCCGGAAGATTCTCCGGTCACTGACTGAACAAGAAATGGAGAAAGTATGCACGACAACGAATCGCCATCGAGTCCCGTTCGCTTACCGGTCACGGTACTGAGTGGTTTTCTCGGCGCTGGCAAGACGACCTTGTTGAATCACATTCTGGCGAACCGCGAAGAAAAGCGTGTCGCCGTGATTGTGAATGACATGAGCGAAGTCAATATCGACGCAGGGCTGGTACGCGAAGGCGGTGCGGATCTGTCTCGCACGGAAGAGCAGCTGGTTGAGATGACGAACGGTTGCATCTGCTGCACATTGCGAGAGGATCTGCTCATTGAGGTGTCGCGACTGGCTCGCGAAGGCCGGTTTGACTACTTGCTGATTGAGTCGACGGGCATCAGCGAACCGATGCCGGTTGCTGAGACTTTCACGTTCGAGGACGAAGAAGGCCAGAGTCTGTCGCAACTCGCGGATCTGGATACGATGGTGACCGTCGTTGATGCCGCGAGCTTCATGAAGGACTTCGGTTCGTGGGATGATCTGACGGATCGTCGCATGGGGCTGAACGAAGAAGATGATCGCAACATCGTCGATCTGTTGGTTGACCAGGTTGAATTTGCCAACGTGATCATCATCAATAAGATCGATCTTGTTTCGCCCTACGACGTGGAGCAGTTGGAACAGATCATCCGGCGACTCAATTCAGACGCGGAGATCCTCCACTCGACGGAAAGCCAGGTACCGCTTTCGAAGATTCTCGGCACCGGTCGTTTTCAGTTGGCCGAAGCGGAAGAGATGCCCGAGTGGTTGTCGACTCCAAGGGGGGAGGAGGAAACCGAGACGGAGGAATACGGTATCTCGAGCTTTGTCTACCGGCGCAAACGACCGTTTCATCCGCAACGTCTGAGCGACGCGCTCGGTGGCGACATGGAGGAAGGCTTGTTTCAGGGTGTGCTTCGGAGCAAGGGGATGATGTGGATCGCATCCCGAAATGATTGGGCCTATGACTGGTCACAAGCAGGATGTTCGATTCGCATGAACCCGGCGGGGTTTTGGTGGGCGGCCGCCTCGGAGGAGGAGTGGCCAACCGACGAAGAAGAAATCGCCGGAATCCGAGCGCGGATGGAAGGCGAGCATGGGGATCGCCATCAGGAAATGGTTTTCATCGGGCAAGGGCTCGATCAGCAAACGGTTGAGCGGTATCTGGATAGCTGCCTGTTGACGGATCTTGAGTTCGCGCAGGGGCCGGGTGCCTGGGCGAATTTCGATGATCCGTTTCCGCCAATCGAAGTCGAGACTGAGGAGGTTTCCTGATGGCCGAAGCAAATATCAAATCCTACGATGTTGTGGTTGTCGGCGGTGGCGCAGCCGGGCTGGGAGTTTCGATTGCCCTGATGCACGCAGGCGTGGAGAATTTCGTCGTACTGGAACGACACGCCGTTGGAGCTTCGTTTGAAGCATGGCCGGCAGAAACGCGATTCATTACTCCGTCGTTTCCCAGCAATTCTGTTGGAATGCTCGACTTGAACTCGATCGCGATCGGCGTTTCGCCGGCGTTCAGTCTGGAGGTCGAGCATCCGACAGGCCGAGAATACGCCGCGCACCTAAAAGCGGTCGCGAAGTTCTTCGAGATACCGGTGCGCGAGCACACCGACGTGATGCGAATTGCGAAAGTTGGCGACGACTTCCGCGTCGATACGGCCAGTGAGACCATTCGCGCCAGGCATGTGATCTGGGCGGCTGGCGAGTTCCAGTACCCGCAACTGGACGGGTTTCCCGGTGCCGAATACTGTCGGCACACGGCGGGCGTCGGCAGCTATGAAGAGTGTGCGGGCGACGATTTTATCGTGATCGGTGGCTACGAGAGCGGTGTCGACGCAGCCTTTCATCTGGCCTATCGCGACAAGCGGGTAAAGTTGTTCGACAGGGAATGCCCGTGGAAGGAGGAGAGTTCCGATCCCAGCGTGGCGCTGTCGACGTTTTCGCAGGAACGCTTGCGAGCGGATTGGTTTGAGGAGTATGTGGAGCTGTTTCCAAAAACGCCCATCGCCTCGGTAAAGCTCGTGGAAGGCGGGTACGAAGTCCTCGCACAGGACGGGCGACAGTTTCGAACGAGTGTTCCTCCGTTTCTGGCCGGCGGGTTCGAGGGCAGTCACAAACTGGTCGCCGACCTGTTCGAGCAGCGTGAGGACGGTTTCCCGTTGTTAAGCAAGCACGATGAGTCGACGATCTCGCCGGGGATTTTCCTCTGCGGCCCAGCCGTCCGTCACGACAATCACGTCTTTTGCTTCATCTACAAGTATCGACAGCGTTTTGCCGTCGTCGCCAAAGCGGTTGCGACTTCGCTCGGGTTGCCGGCGGAAGAGCTGGAGAAATATCGCCAGTGGGGCATGTACCTGGACGATCTCTCCTGCTGCGGAGAGGAGTGCTCGGTATGCTGACGACCCATGGCTCAGCCGGTGCCACGTCTGGCGTCGATGAATCGACTTCAAACTCTGGCCCAGCCAGTGACACCCCCGCCACTGCCACCCCAGGTAATGGCAGCTCTGTTCTGGCGCGCATTCTGACTGTCAAATGGCTCGGGCAAACGGTTGCGAGTCTTTGTTGGATTGGAAGTATGTTCACGTATGGGATTAGTTCAAGTGGAGATTGGCTGCAGTTGTTTGCGGCATCCGCATGGTTGGTGGCCAACGTGGCATCGGTAAGTACCAAATCTGGCTGAACAGGTTGGTTGGACCGCTTGGCAGGTACGACCCCTTAGGCCAACGCAGCCGCTGACGTAGAGGACAAAGGATCGAAGATGACTCGAAGACTACCCGTCACTGTCCTGTCCGGGTTTCTCGGCGCTGGCAAAACCACACTGCTAAATCACGTGCTTACGAATCGGGCAGGCCTGCGCGTGGCCGTCATTGTCAACGACATGAGCGAGGTCAACATTGATGCTCAGCTCGTCGCTGGCGGCGAGGCGGCCCTCAGTCGAACGGAAGAGAAACTTGTCGAGATGACGAACGGATGCATCTGCTGCACGCTACGTGAAGATCTACTTGAGGAAGTAGCAGATTTGGCCATGGATGGCCGTTTTGATTATCTGTTGATCGAATCGACGGGCATTTCCGAACCAGCGCCTGTCGCCGACACGTTCACGTTCGCTCTTGGCGATGGAACGGCGCTCTCGGAAATCGCGGAGCTGGACACGATGGTCACCGTGGTCGATGCGGCCAATTTTCTGGAAGACCTTCGTATTGGCAAGGATTTGAAGAGCCTCGACCAGGCAGCCACGGAAGATGATCCCCGTACCGTGGCCGATCTGCTGACCGAACAGGTCGAATTTGCCAACGTCATTTTGCTGAACAAGACGGACCTCACCGATCAGGACACGCTGGCGAAGATCGAGGCATTCATCGAACAACTGAATCCTCACGCACTGATCTTGCGGACATCGTTTGGGGAAATTGAGCCAACCCGGATCATGGGGACAGGACGTTTTGATTTTGAGATTGCCAGGCAGAGCAAGGGTTGGCAATTGACGCTCCGCGGCGATGGAGCCAGCGAAGTAGAAGAGTACGGCGTCAACAGTTTTGTGTACCGGTCCAGGCGCCCATTTCATCCGCAGCGGTTTTACGATCGATTGAGTCAGGACTGGAATGGCGTCCTGCGAAGCAAGGGGTTTTTCTGGATCGCCAGCCGTTTGGACAAGATCGGCGTGTGGTCACAGGCTGGACGAATTGCACGCCTGGATTTCGGCGGCTTTTGGTGGGCGGCCGTTCCGCGTGAGCACTGGCCGCATTCCGAGTCGTTGCAGGCGGAAATCGAGCAAAAGTGGCATCCTGAAGTTGGCGACTGTCGGCAGGAACTGGTCTTCATTGGGATTGGCATGGATGAGATCGCCATCTACGACTCCCTTCAGGAGTGTCTGCTGACCGACGACGAGTTGGCCGCCGGGATCGAGGCATGGACGCATCTCGCGGATCCGTTTCCGCGATGGAACGTTACCGTCGAAGAAGCTCTCTCCGCTCGTACGTAATTGCGTACGCATCCCCAATCGAAGGTTCTCTCCGGTGCACAGGGCATGGAGGGACTGTCGTGCGAAGTCAACGAGTCGCCCGGACGGGGCTCGCTGCGGATCTACGCATAGGTGCAATTAAATAGTATGTGCAATGAATTTGCATGTGGGGTTGACGCATTACGGGTCTCTGCGATGATGCGGCCGGTCGGACCGCTTACTGTCTCATTCGGTAGGCTCCAAATTGATTCGACAGCGCCATCTCCGGGCAACGCTAATGCTCTGTTTCCTTGCACTGCATGTGCCTGGATACGGCCTACATGCAATCGTTGGCATCGAACACCGTGCCAGGCCGGTCGGCATCGGCGGCTGCTGCGCGACATGCAAAGCGACTGCATTTTCTGAATCGAAGGAGTCGTCCACTGACTCTCGAACCACTGACACGCGACCGTGCAGTGTCTGTAAGTTGATCGCTACCGTTCCAACGGTAGAGGTCGGGTTTGTGATGAACGTCGAGAAGCTCATTGTTCGTCGGATTCAGCCAGGACAACCTCGGATCAAATCCAGTCCAAAGCTCTCTGGCCTTGCGCGTGGCCCGCCGAATGCGTCGCCACGGTGATCTTGCCGCGGTTCAGTATCTCACCCGTTCGTCGCCGCATCGTCTTCGCGGCAAGCAAAACCTTGAGCATTCGCCAATACACGAGTCGGTCGAAATTGGAGGCCGAGTCGTGATCTGTCTAACCACTTAAGAAATCCAACAACCTGGAATCGACAACATCAAATGAAACTTCAAACCTTATTCAACACGCTCGTACTACTCTCGCTCGCCATCACCGCCACCGCTCAAGATCAGAATACGATGTATGTGGCAATCGATGGTCGCAATCCTCTAACGCACGGTACCTACACCGGGCTGGAGAATCCAAATCTCGGAAACCTTACCTTGATTTATGCTCACTGGAATCAGGAGAATCCAGCGATCAATCACTTCCATCCAATCGGCTCTGCTGCCTATGAGGGACCGATTGAGAGCCCGACAGTTGTGCCCACCAACACGAACAATCGCATTCCTGAGTACTTCACGGATCAGGCTCCGCTCACGCTGCAGCCCGGAACCGGCGATCTTGCGGGGAAGCTGATCAGTGGGGCTACAAGTGAAGCTTATAGCGACATTCGAATGTTCTCGATTCACGATCTTCAGCCCGCGACCGCAGGAACCCCCGAAGCGATGATGTACAGCAGCAGTGGTGGAGGCTACGCAGCCGCACCGCTGGACGGTTTGAACCTGGCGATCGAGTTGGTTTCGATGACACCAGGGCTCTACCTTGGGCTCGAGCAACTCTCGGATGCGGGCGAGCAGCTTGTGATTGGCGGCGAAGGTGACTTGCCTTTTGAGCCGATTTTCTGGACGGATGACGACGCTGCTCCGGGAAGTTACACCGCGGAATTCATGCTCGTGGATCTGTCGGGCACCTACCCGTCGTCTGGGTCGATCAATTTCGATTTTGCCGTGGTTCCCGAACCTGCGGGATTCAGCCTCGCGCTCGTTGCTGGGTTGGCCGGAACCGTTCTTCGCCGGAAGAGGCGAGCAAGCCAGGGATAGTCTTTCTGCTTGAGTAATGCATCTGGTGAGTGCTGGGCAGGACGCGGGTCGTTCTGTTCAGCACCAGCCCTGCGAGCCACCGTGTCGCAACGAGTTTTCCAGACACTGGCCCGGCCGGTGCCACCCAATACCCCCGATGAAAGGCTTCCCATGCCGCAACATCGTGCAGTGCTGCTGCCAGCCTTGCTGGTTCTGTTTCTGAGTGCGACGTCGGTGCTCGCCCAGCATGCGGACGTCATTATTGATGTCGTGGATGAACGGCTAACCACCAACGAGCGGTTGTTCCTTTCAGACTTTCGAGGTGGACTCGACAACGACGGTGACGTGCTGGAGCTCAGAAATCCGGGCTACATAACTGGGGGCGCCAACCTGCTTGAGCCGAGCGCTCCGTTGAACTTTAGAATATTGGGGCCTTTGCTCTTCTCTGATGGTGACGGGTGGCGACCTGCGGAATCGACCGCCTATTTCGAGCTTTTTCGGCCGCTAGTCGAGAACCATTCCGTCACCGTCACGGGGCGGTCCGGCAGTCAGGACGGGTTTGTGCTCGCACAAGCCGATGGACAGGGGATCGTACACGAGCACATTCGGTTTCGACTTCGCAGTGAAGCGGAAGGACCACCCGCGACGGGCGTTTACGCGGTTCAGCAGGTGCTGACTTCGCCGGACCTTCTCGACTCGGATTCGTTCTTGCTGCTGTTCAACCACGGCCTGGCGACCCCCGACTTCATTCAATCCGTCGTGGCTGCAAGGCAGCTCGTTGCCGACAGCGATTTCGACTGCAGCGGTGATGGTCTGTTGATGCCGGATGACCTGGCCTGTGTGGCCAACATTGAACAGCGTGATCGTGTGCTCGGCGCAATTGGGAGTGTCGCCGGTGATCTGAATGGAGATCGGAGGGTCGACTTCTCCGACTTTCTGGCTCTATCCCGGAACTTTGGCGACTTAGGCACTGGCTACGCGTCGGGAGACATTGACCTCGCGGACGGAATTGGCTTTCCCGATTTCCTTGCGCTGTCCCGAAACTTTGGTTTCGACGGGCAGATGCAAGCCTCAACCGTGCCCGAGCCAAACACCGCGAGCACTCTGATGCTGGGCTTCACCACCTGGCTGGCGCTCATTCGAATGTTCCGCAAGCGGCCAAGACACTCGGCTTCGTCGTGTGTGGCGTGAGCGAAACATCGGATGTCTACGTAAAAATGCAATTAGAATGCAAGTGCAATTGTTTTTTAAAAGTTGTTGTTGAGCCACTTGACGCTCGGATGACCTCTGCGATGATGCGGCCGGTCGGACCGCTTACCATCTGTTACCGGTAGGCCTTTCATTGATTCGCCATCGTTCCATCGCCGCGATTCTGCTCGCCCTCTTTCTCGTAGGTCGAGGACCTGGGTACGGGCTCCATGTGTTGGTCGGCGTTGATCACGCTGATGACCGGGCAGGTTCTGCCTGTTGCGAGTTTTGCGTCGGGCAACAACAAACGAATATCGATAGGCAGACGGAATCGGAGCACGAATCTCCAGAATCCGATTGCGTAATTTGCAAGTTGCTCGCAACGATCGAATTGTTCGAGGTACCGTTGGGCATTCCTCAATGCCAACAGCGGGTATTCCGCATTCAGCCCGTCCACACCGTTGTTCGGCAGGACGTAGTTTCTGGCTATTTCGCCCGTGGGCCGCCGGAAAGCGGTAATGCAGAACGATTTCCGGTCTGCGTCTGATCTCCCTGCCTTCTCGGCAGCACACCCGTTCACTGCCCTGAAATACAAGGGCATCAAGTACCTGGTGCGCGATCGCGTTTCGAACAAGCACGTCGCAGCGCTGAACACATGGTCGCTTCGGCGCCCATTTTTACCCTGTTCCATTGAATGAAATCCACACGCAAAAGACGACCTGATATGCAACCTCGTAAGCCCCTGAGAAACATCGAATACCTTGAGTCACGTAGGCTCCTCACTACGACACCGATCTGGAGTGATCCGGTCATTGTCGAAACCAACATTAACGAAGTCATCCATGTCGAGGGTGCTGACATCAGCGCTGATGGCGTTGACGACGCCGTGGCCGCTGGCCCAAATGTCCTGTACTACGTGAGCAATCGCGACGGGACATTTGCCGAAGCCCAGGAACTGACTTCCGACGGAGTGGGCTATGGCATGACGCTGGCCAGAGATATTGACGGCGACAACGACCTTGATGTGATCGCCAGCTCTTCCGAAAAGGGAGTGGTTGTCATCAAGAACAACGGTGACGGGACCTTCGCGGAGGAGGCGCTCGTCACCGCACTTCCGGGGATCATTCGTTTGAGTGCCGCCGATATGGACGGTGATGGCGATACGGATATTGTTTCTGCGAGCTATTCGGAGAAGCGATTGGCGTGGCACGAGAATCGGGGCGACGGAACGTTTGAAGCGGCGGCGATTATCAATGAAGGCGTCGACGGTTTGTTTTCCGTCAAAACCGCAGACCTCAATGGCGATGGTCGTCCGGAAATCGTGACCGCGGAGTTCGGCGAAGACAGCGCTGTGGCTCTCTATACGAATTTGGAATCCGGATTTGAACGCTCGACGATTTCAAACGATCTCAACGCCCCATTGGCGGTCGAAGTTGCCGACATCGACGGTGATGGAGACGAAGACGTCATCGCCGCGGCCTACTACGGCGATGATATTGTTTGGTATGAAAACGATGGCGAGGCCGGGTTCACGAAGAGTGAAGTGGGCGACGTCAGCGACAGCGTCATTGGAACGTTTCGACTTCAGGCGGCCGACTGGGACAACGATTCGGATTTGGATTTGATATCGGTATCCACAAAAGACGACAAGGTTGCGTTTCACGAAAACCTGGGCGGCGGACAATTCGCTGAACAGGCGGTGATCTTCGACAACTGGTCCAGCCCTACCGCTGGCGTACCTGCCGATATCGACGGGGATGGCGATGAGGACCTGCTGGTCGCCTCTTATGCGGACGATACGTTGCTTTGGGTCAGGAACGATACGGTTCGGGACGATACTCGCTTCCAGTCTCAGACGATCATTTCAGAAGACCTTACCGCAGTTTTCGTGGTCGATGCCGTGGATCTCAATGGCGATGGAAGCCGCGACCTCTTGGCCGCGTTGACGGGCGCGAATCAGATCGCGTGGGCACCGAATGACGGCAGTGGCGAATTCGGCGAAGTTCAGGTTATCGACACGCAGGACGGTTCACCTCTGTTTGCGGGAGCTGCTGATCTCGATGGAGACGGGGACAATGATGTCTTCACAACTTCCGCGTTTGGTGCCAATGAAATTTCCTGGTACGAGAATCTGGGCGACGGAAACTTCGGCGAGCAGCAGCTCATTGAGGGGGAACTCGGTGAGCCTCGCTGGCTGGATGCGGCTGACGCAGACGGTGACGGGGACCTGGATCTGTTCGGGTCGACGCACGACGACAGCCGCTATTTCTGGTACGAAAACAGACTCAACGAGGAAACGTCGGACTTCGTGCTCGCGCAGGTAATCGACGATGCGGAGGGTGAAGGATCCAACAAGATCTTTGCCCTCGACATGGACGGGGACGGCGATCTGGACGCGTTCACAGCATCCTCGACGCCAACGGAAGCCCGGCCATTCGCGTGGTACGAGAATGACGGCGCGGGCAATTTTGCAAATCCAACCGTGATTACGGGCTCGACCGTGTCGAAGTGGTACGCTCGACCGGCGGACATGGACGGTGATGGTGACATTGATGTCGTGGCGACCAGTTTTGTCGCGCCGCTCGTGTGGTTCGAAAATCTGGGCGACGGAACCTTCTCGTCAGACCAGGTGATTTCGACGGGACCGGCGGGAAGCTATGGCCTGGACGTCGCGGACCTTGATGGTGATGGCGACAACGATATCGTGACCGGCTCGTACGCGGACAATGAAGTCGCCTGGTATGAGAACAATGGCGATGGAACTTTCAGCGGTCAGCAAGTTGTATCGCGAACTCAGAGTGGCCTTTTCAGCGTCATTACGGCGGACCTCGACGGCGATGGTGATGAAGACATCGTGGCGGGGTCCTACTACGACAACACCGCCGCCTGGTACGAGAACAATCCCGAAGCCGACGATACGCAGGGGCCACTTCCGCCGATCGACAAATTTGTCACCGACGAGCACATCGACATTTCATTCAACTTTGTCGCTGGCGAATGGCAGGCGACCGCGGATGTTGAATTCGAAACAGGAGACGAGTATCTCCCTTCCAACGAAGTGGCAATCTTTGGTGTTCCCGCGGCAAAGACCACTCGTCCGGAAGACGCGATGTGGGATTTCATGGGCGTCGAAGCTGGCGATCCGATTTGGGTGTTGCCTCAGGATCGCAATGAAGAGATCGCATTCCCCGGGTTCGCCGTGGATCGCACGGACAACGCAACCTTCGCTCGATACTTTGAGAGTGACCCGCGTGTCGACTCCGAGCGTGATTGGGTCAAGATCGAAATGGTGGATGTCCGCGCACCAGAAGGTGCCCACTTCGGTACGTACTCGACGATTGATCGACAGGCCGAAGTGTCGATTGGTGTCTGGATGACCACCAGCGACGGGATTGCGCCCAACGACGCATTCTGGCAACGGGAGGGCGGGCATTCGCACGCGAACTTCTTCTTCACGCAGCCGGGCGTCTACGAAGTGGATCTTAAGGCCTCTGGCTTTATCGATGTCAACGACAATCGTGTCTTCGATCCCGGGCTGGATGTCTTCAGCGAAAGCGAAGTGTCGACGTTCTACTTCGCAGTGGAAACTCCGAACGCGGCGCCGAGTATCATTTCGCCGACTTCGATCGCGGCCAACTCAGGCGAGTCGGTGGCACTGACAGACGAAAACGCGATTCAGATCGCGGACGAGGAGCGGAGTCGCGCCGACTACGAGGTGAAGCTGCGAGCGACCGGAGGTACGCTGTCGATTGATCCCGGTGCAGCTGAACTTTCAACTGGCGATGGTACCGACGATGTGGAACTTACGCTCGTTGGTCCGCTTGAAGCAGTTAACGCAGCACTGGAAAGTTTGCTGTTCAAGGTCGGGCCTGATTCCGATCTTGCCAGCCTTCAGGTCGACGTCAATGACAGTGGCTTCTTCCATCCGGACATCGACGGTGACGGCGTCGCCGACAACGCAATGTCGGCGTCGGCCAGCGTTGTGATAGGCTCTCCGACACCGCAGTCGGTTGGTGACCTCGACAATGACGGTGAAGTTCAGTTCACGGACTTCCTGATGTTTTCCGAGTCATTCGGAAAGGACGTCGATCCGTTTACTTCCGGCGACCTTGATGGAGATGGCATGGTTTCGTTCGAAGACTTCCTCGTTTTCTCGAATAACTTCGGGAAGACCGTGGACGAACTGTTCGCGCAGGGGTAGCGTTCGTGCTCCATTGTGATTGATGTGTGCCTCCGTCTGACCGACGGAGGCACTCTTGTTTTGACCCAACCAGCGCAGCGTATTGTCGATGTCGAAGAGCCTACAGATAGTTGCCTCACACGGGTTTTCGGAGTGGCTGGAACATTCAGAGTTGAGTATCGCGTTTACGACGTACCGCATGGGAAAGCTGTTCCTGCTAGGCCGTAAGCCTGCCGGCCAACTCTCGGTGTTCGAGCGAACGTTCAACCGCAGTATGGGAATCTGGACGGATTCGCAAACACTTTGGCTGGCTTCGGCCTTTCAGGTTTGGCGTTTTGAAAACATGCTGCCCGCCGGAATGATGGACGGTGATTACGACCGCTTGTTTGTGCCGATGCAGTCGGCAACGACCGGCGACATCAACGTTCATGATGTGACGATTGACGAGCACGACGATCTGTTCTTCGTGAGTACGCTGTTCAGTTGCGTCGGGAAACTCGGCAAACGCCAGAGCGTTGAATCGTATTGGAAGCCTCCGTTTATCAGCAAGCTCGTACCTGAAGACCGTTGCCACCTCAACGGCATCTGCTGCTACGAAGGCAAGCCAAAATACGTGACGGCATGTGCGCAGACGGATTCGGACCATGGATGGCGCGCCGAAAAGAAAACCGGCGGACTCGTCATCGATATTGAATCCAATGCAGTGATTGTAGACGGGCTCTCCATGCCGCATTCGCCACGCTTCGCGAAAGGGAAGCTTTGGCTGTTGAATTCCGGCCGAGGTGAATTCGGTCACGTTGATTTGCAAAGCGGCAAATTTGAGCCCATCGCGTTCTGTCCCGGTTTTGCCCGGGGGCTTGCGATTCAGGATAACGTGGCAATTGTGGGTCTCTCCAGGCCCAGGGACTCGACGTTTAAGGGGCTCGAGCTAGATTCCGAGTTGGAGAAGCACGGCATGCAGGCGATCTGTGGCCTCGTCGTTATTGACCTTGAACGCGGCAACATCTTGCATCAGGTTCATGTCGAAGGCGACGTGGAAGAGCTGTACGATGTAGCTCTGATGCCAGGCGTCACTTGTCCAAAAGCGTTCGGCATGAAAGCGAACGACGTTCAGCGGAACGTTTGGCTGGCTGCCGATGGACGGACGACGCGGTTCACTGCAAGCGAAAATTAGAACGGGCTTCCAACGCATGTCAGACTTCCTCGCAGCGGTGGAGTGGCTGTAGACACGCTTGGCGTCGAAGACCCTTTCCTGCCTTGATAGAAGAACCTGAAGCAGACATGGCCAAACAGAGAAGCCGAATTCCGACGAACGTGATCGTGGGTTTTCTCGGTTCCGGGAAAACGACTGCCATCGCCAATTTGATCAAGCAACGTGAGGAAGCTGAAAAGTGGTCGATCCTGATTAACGAGTTCGGAAAAGTTTCCATCGACCATGCGCTGGTCGAATCCAACCGCGAGGGAGTCTCGGTTGAAGAGTTGGGGGGCGGTTGTGCCTGCTGCACGCTCGCGCTTGCATTTCAGCCCTTGTTGGCGCAGTTCATTCGACGGACGAAACCCGATCGCCTGATTCTGGAGCCATCGGGGGTGAGTCATCCGGCGAAAGTCGTCGACATTCTCCGCAGCCCCAATTTCGCCGGCGCCCTCGACTTGAGGAATATTATTTGTCTGATCGATCCGAAAGACTTCGAGGATGTTCGGTGGCGTGAGACGGCCGTGTTTCAGGACCAAATACAGCTGGCCGACATCGTCGTGCTCAATTGGACCGACAATCGCGAGCGGGAGTTGATCGATCGTTGTCGGGAGTGGGTCGAGAGTTTCAGGCCACCCAAACAACTGATCGTCGAAACCAGTTTCGGTGTGATGGATTCCGACTTGCTGGACCGGAAATTTGACACCGTCCGATTCCCGCTGTTCGTCGATGCGCACCCGTCACCAGAGAGTAGTCAGCCGGAATTGCCGGTTCTCGACCTGGCCTCCGAAACGGCGCTAGAACGGGGCCATGACACCAGCGAACCCGCTCATCCCACTCCCGCTCGGCCTCTTCGTTTTCAGAACAGCGACGACAGCTACGACGCTTGCGGTTGGGTCTTTCACATCGATGATATTTTCGATCGCGACAAGCTGTTGGATCTCCTGGGATATGTCCGCCCCATTGTTCGGTTGAAGGGCGTGTTCCGCTGTGAAGATGATTGGTGGACGATTAATCGTGCCAAGGATGGGACGAGCTATGCCACCACTGCCTATCGTCGCGACAGTCGCCTCGAAATCATTCTCGACCGGAAGACATCCGGGTGGGAAGAGTTCGAAGCGGAGCTGCTGAATTGCCTTTTTGAGAATGAATGAACCGGAGCCCGGAGGCGCCGCGAGCATTCTTCTAACTGGAATTGCAGTCGCCGCAATGTCCGCGAATGAGCACTTCCGTGATCGTGCCTAGCTGCGCTCGACGGGGCCCGCGAGACGGTGTGATTTGCACCGAGAAATCGTTCATGCACTTTAACTCGCCACAGTCGACGCACATGAAGTGGGGATGTGTGAAATCGACCTCATCGGGCATCCGCAACTCGAAACGCCTCGTTTGATCACCCAAATCAAGCCTGGCGACCATACCGGCATCGGCAATCTCGTTGAGGCAGCGGAACAACGTGGACTGGTCAAATCCGAAATCTTCGAGCGCCTCGACAACTTCCGCATGACTCTTCGGCCCGTTCTCGGATGACAGGAACTTGAATACGGCAACCCTCGCCGCAGTGGCCCTTAGCCCTGCGTCTCGCAAAGCCTGTTTCGCTGTCGCTGCATCGGGTTCGGTACGTTTCATCTGGATCCTCGACTGGAACTACGTTGAATTCCACTGTACCTGATCTGGCTTGGATTGCAAATGCATTGCATATGCAACATGGCTTCGAATGTGTGCTGTCCGACCATTCTCGGCGCCCAATGGCTGAGCCTACTTGAAAGCTCTCGAAACTGCTCCATAATGCAAGTGAATTGCATGTGGGGTTCGTTTGCACATCAGGCGGTCGATCCCCGTGGATACCCAACAGACACCCACTGGAGTCTCGCGATGCTCAGACCAGGAAGAAAATCAAGGATGTTGCCGATCGCTCTATTGAGCGCTTGCTCGATGTTTAGCCCGCGGGTTATCATGGCCGACCCACCGAAGACACTAGTTGTGGTCACTGATGGTTCGGATGTGGAGTGCGTCAGGCGTATTGGCGACAAGCTTGTTGAGGTGGAGGTCTTGTTGATCAAAGAGGGCCTCCCGCTACGCACGGACTACGCCGGGTGCAACGATCGCGTGAAGAGGTTCAGTAAGTTTCGATACCTTCTTTATCGAGAAGAGACGGAAGGATCGGCAGAACGGTTTTGGCGACAACGTTTGGTCGCGGCAAATCCGAACGGAGCAACACATCGGCTGTCCTCAACTCGCCTTAACACAGGAATTGAGCTACAAGCCGAACGAGCGAAGGTTATTCACGAAGCACTTTCCGAAACGTTTCCCGGGCATCGACAGCAGCTCGATGCGAACTTGAATGCTGAGCTTTTGCGACTCTATTCGCTCACTGGCTCACCATTGCAATTCGCGTCGCTGGCTGAGTGAAGCCTCCCGGATTGAGAATAGCAAAACCCTTGAAATAAAGCGTTTAGATGACATCAATAGACTCAACAGCAGTAATGGAAGCACCCGCTCGCGGAGCCTGGACGGATTGGGCCGGGATGATTGCGTCGATCGGGTGCGCGATCCATTGCGCGGCTATGCCGCTTGTGTTGGCATACTTGCCCTCCCTGGGCCTCGGTTGGCTTGCGAGTGAGGGATTCCATCAATGGATGGCGGGCATCTGTTTTGTGTTGGCGGCGTCAGCGTTTATTCCAGGTTGGCGAAAGCATGGTAGTTTCGTGCCTGCCGTTTGGGGTGCGTGTGGTTTGGTGCTGCTAACGACCGCGGCTTTCGGTCTTGAGGACGGTTGTTGCACCTCGTGCACCACCACTACTTGTGCCTCTACCACCACTACTTGTACGTCTGTCGGCCAAGCCGCTGGAGTTGGAGATCTTGTTGGTGCTGGAGATTTTACCGGAGTGGGAAATCTTGCTGGTCTGGAAGATGAATGTGAATTTTGCCAGGCGGCCGAAGTTGAGCAACCGTTGCCGGACTCACCAGTCTTTGCATCAATTTCACCTTTCGTGACACCGCTCGGCGGGTTGTTGCTGGTGGTTGGGCATATCCTGAATCACCTCAAGTCGTGCAGCTGCCAGGGCAATTCGTGTTGCCTGTCGGACCAGGCGGAGGCGTAGGCCTCAAAATCGTGATAGTCCGTTGGTTGCCATGTCCCGAATTGCGACCGGCTTGCGCTGGAATTAGCTTAATTGTTTGAGCTGTTAGTTAAACTGGGAAGCAATTGAACTCTGCGGATCGTTCACCCGTAGAGAGCAATGGCCGGCATTCTGGTGCGCTAAACGACTCAGCAAAAGGCAGACATGCATTCCCACGCTCACGAACTGACCCTTGGACTCGCATTCGGCCTGGGTGCGCTTCACGCGCTGGAGCCCGGCCACGGAAAGACGGCGATGCTGGCCTACTTCGCCAGCGAACGCGGTAGTCTGATCCATCCGATTATTGCGGGCATCTCGAGCGCGATTTCTCACTCGGTTTCGTTGATGGCGATCGCGGCGATGGTTCATCTGACCCATCATCTGATCACAGGCGATCATCATCATCACAACGACACGGTTACCTCATCGATGCAGTGGATCAGTGCGGGACTGATCGTCGTCGTTGGCCTGTGGATGTTACTGTCCGCATGGCGGGCTACGCCGACCAAATGCGGTTGCGGGGCGCATAACGAACCATGCGGCGAAACGGAAAAGCCCGAGAATCCTGAGACGACTTCAAAGATGAAATCGGGCTATTCGAAGAGTGCTCTGTTGGGCATCGCATTCGGACTCCTGCCCTGTCCATCCGCAATGGCGGCGTACTTCACCAGCATGTCCGAAGGCTCTCCCGTTGCGGCCTACGCCGTGATTGGACTCTTCGCCGCCGGCATCGCAACCTCTCTGTCGATCACGGGCATCGTGATGCAAGTTTTGGGAAAGCGGCTCTCACGCCGGGACTGGAAACTGCCGCAATTGCCGTGGGCTTACATCCGCGGCGGAATGATTACCTGCGTGGGGCTGTTTTACATGTTTCGCGTTGCGGCTTCTGCCTGATGCAAGCTGCGTCCGGTTGCTGCGGCGAAGGGGAGACGCTGCCCGGTTGTGTGTCACTGCGTAACTGATTTGGAGTTGCCGCGGAGTTTTCCCGGATGGCCCAACGCATCGACTGACACAGAATCCAGCTCCGCAAATTTGTACGTCGCCGCGCGAGTGCGATAAGCTCTGGGCTGTTCAGTCACTGGAGTCTCTATCGCAAGGTGTCGACAATGCGATCCATTCTTGTTCTTCTTTGCGTTGTCCTGGTCACGCCGTTCAGTTTGGCGGAGGTAAAGGACGGGCCCAAGTACAACTTTGTATTCGCCGATTTCTCCAAGGGGGAAGTCTGCGTCATGAGCGATGAAGGAAAGATCACCCGGACGTATGCAGCGAAAGATCCGAACGACGTATGGGCACTGCAGGATGGTGGCGTCATGTTCGCGCATCGAGGAGGTGTGCGGCAGTTTGACGGAGATGGGAAGCTGGTTTTCGAATGGAAGTCGAAAACGTCGAAAGACGAGATTCATACCTGCCAACCGCTACCGGGTGGCAAAGTGCTTATTGCCCAGAACGGGCGGTCGCGTTTGATCGAGGTAGATCGTGCGAGCGGCGAAGTCACGAAGGAGATTTCCGTACCTTCGAAGAACGACAACCTCCACATGCGATACCGGATGTGTCGCAAGCTAAAGGATGGTCACTACCTTTGCATGATCTCGTGCGACCATGAAATTCGCGAGTTGGATGAAACGGGCAAGACGGTGCGCGTGATCAGGGACTTGCCTGGAATCAAAATGGAAAAGCCGCATGCCGTCGTGCGACTCGCAAATGGCAATACGCTATTCTCTACGGGCGCGGGAGTGTCGGCGGTGGAAGTCGATGCAAAGGGTAAGGTCGTTTGGAAGCTTTCGCCCGAGGATGTCCCCGAAATAAAGATGGGCTTTATGACGGGACTCAGTCGACTACCGAACGGCAACACGGTGATCTGTTTTTATCAGGGAAGCCATCACATCATTGAAGTGACGGCCGACAAGCAGCTCATTTGGAAATGGCGCATTCCGACACAGAAGACACTTGTCAGCGCTCATGTGATTGGCGCAAAGGGCGAAGTGCTGAAGTAAGCCACGCTTCCACGTGAACTTGCGGTGCCCTGCCCTGCACTCTGTCGACTTCCATCCGCTCCTTTCGAGAGAATTATGTCCACGACAAACACCAGCTCAAGTCCCGGCGGCTGGATGAAAACGATTTTGAAACTTATCGCGCTGTTGGTCACGTTATCGATCGTGTTTGGTATCGGCTGGCTGACTGCGGTGACCGGAGCCGGTCGCGAGGTGGATCTCGAGTCGCTGACCGACCGCGAGCGAAGGTTTGCTGAACGCATGCAAAACGTCGTGCTGGTGGGGCACTTCACCCTGGAGGGAATGCAGAACGAGGAAGGGAAGAAGCGTCATCCGGAGCGGTACGAGATCAAGAGTATCACGAAGCTCGACGGCAACCGTTGGCGGTTCAATTCGCGAATGACTTATGCGGACGTTGACCTCACGGTACCGGTGGTGGTGCCAGTGGAATGGGCGGGCGATACGCCCATGATTTCAATCACGGACTTTGACATCCCGGGCGTTGGCGAGAATTTTTCCACTCGCCTGATTTTCTACGAAGACCGGTACGCGGGCACCTGGGATCACGGCGAATACGGCGGCCTGATGTTTGGTGTCATCGAAAGTATGCCGTAGTCGGGCGTCGCGTCCCGAAGTGTCAGGCTTCGCGCCGTAACGCGAAACCTGATCGCGAAACCTGGTTGCAAAGCGTGTTTCTAGAAGTACGTCTGCAAGCGAGGCTTGATGACGATTTCCGGAACGTGGGCTCGCAGTGGCAGTTTGCAGATCGTCAGCACGAGCTCGGCGATGTCGCGAGGCTGCAGCATTCGAGCTCGATGTTCATCGGAGACCGGATTCGGTCGTTGTTCCAGCAAGGGCGTGTCGACTTCGCCGGGGTAGACGTTCGTGATGCGAATACCGTTGGCAGCTTCTTCCTGTCCGGCAGCGGTGCCCAGTGCGGTCATGGCAAACTTGGATGCACAGTAGGCGATGCCGCCTAATTCGATTGCCCGTTTGCCGGCCACGGAGCTGACGTTGATGATCGTGCCCGCTTGCCGTTCTCGCATCGGCGGGAGTACGGCAGACATGATGTTGTAAGCACCGGTCGCGTTGACACTGAGCACTCGGTCCCAGTCTTCCGGAACCATTTTGGCCATCGTGCGGTCCTTGATATTGATGCCGGCGGCGTTGACGAGGATGTTAACTTCGCCAATTTTTTCGCGGTACCACTCCAGCAGCGCGGCGACGGATTCGCGGTCGGCAACGTCAACCGGATGGTACAGCAGTTCGCCCGGACCATCGTATTTGTTAGCGGCTGCTTCCAGTTTTTCCACGCGTCGACCGCCGATTGCAACCGGATGCCCTCCTTCGGCGAATAGACCGGCGATGGCTTCACCAATACCGGTGGCCCCGCCAACAACAAGCACGTTTTCTGTTTCTTTTGCATTCATTCGGTCAAATATACAGGATGAAGGCAAAGGTGATTAGCGGCCGGTCGAATAACCTCTTCGGGGCATACTTTGATATGCTGTACACCGGTCTGCTGACCCAATGAACTGCGATTCCAAGAGTTCCGCCACACGATGGTTCAACGTGACAAACCGCTCGACGCGACGATTGACATCGTCACGCCCGAAAGTATCTCGTTTCGATACCGGGTTGCGGGTCCGTTTCGTCGACTGCCAGCATTTTTTATCGATTTGCGGATCCGGTTTGGTGCATGGTTCGTCATCGCGTTTGCCTTGAGCATCCTTGGGCTGTTCGATGTGCTTAGCGGCAGTCTGGGCATTGCCTTCGTGCTCATTTTGATCTTCATCATGGAGTGGCTGTACGGCGGTCTGCTGGAGACGTACTGGAATGGTCAGACGGTTGGCAAGCGGGTGATGGGAATCCGCGTACTGTCGATCGATGGCCAGCCGATCAATGGCCTGCAGGCGATGATGCGAAACATTCTGCGATTCGCAGACATGATGCCGCTGATTCCGTATTCGGCCATTTTTGAAACACAAAGCCCGATTGGTATTCCGACATTTGTGATCGGACTGGTCGCCCCGCTGCTAACGAGGCGTTTTCAGCGGCTCGGCGATATCGTGTGTGGCACGATGGTGGTGATTGAAGAAAAAGGTTGGCTGCTGGATGCGGCGAAAGTGGAAGACCCACGCGTTGCCCAGTTGGCAGACGAGCTACCGGCGGGCTTCACGGTCAGTCGATCGATGGCCAAAGCGCTGGCGACGTACGTCGATCGACGGCAACTGTTTTCGCCTCCCCGACGTCGTGAAATTGCCCGGCATCTTGGCGAGCCGATGGTGCAGCGTTTCGGGTTGCCGCCGGATACCAGCTATGACCTGCTGTTGTGCTCGCTGTACCACCGGACGTTTCTCAGCAACGAGGAAGATGACGTCGTGTTGCCACCGATCAAGGAAGAAGCGAATCCATTCAAGGCGCGACCGATTCCCGAGGTTCCGCCGCCGATTGCGGCACGAGCAATCTCGGGACGAGGAGGCGATGCGAAGTGAAAGTTTCCGAGCTTCTGGAGTTACGTCGTGCTCAATGGAAAGAGCTGGAGTTGCTGTGTGATGTGATGGAGTCGCGTCGTCGCAGCAAGATTAACTCGCGAACGGTGTCACGGTTTTCCAGTCTCTATCGGGCAGCCTGCGCAGACCTTGCGTTGGCAGACGACAACCGGCTTCCGCAAAACACGATCAACTATCTGCATCAACTGGTGGGCCGCGCACACAACCAGCTTTACCGAAGTCGTCGATTTGACATTGAGAGTTGGAAGCACACGATGTTTGTCGATGTGCCACAGAAGATTTTTAACGATGGCTGCGTGCAGTTGGCGTTCATGATTTTCTGGGGCGCCTTCCTGCTGGCAGCGGCGTTGGCGGCGTCGGAAAACCTGTGGCCCGACTTTGCCGAAAACGTCTTGTCCAGCGAACAGATTGAAATGATGGAAGAGAACTTCAGCGAACCCATGTCGGGGCGTCCTGGTGAACAGAACGCGATCATGGCCAGCTTTTACATCTATCACAATACGGGCATCGGATTGAAGTGTTTCGCGAGCGGCCTGCTGGTGATTCCCGGGATGATTATCACACTCTACAACGCGGTCGTGTTGGGAGCATCGTTCGGCTATATGGCACGCCCGGATGTCCCGCAGAGCATGAATTTTTTCGAATTCGTGACCGCGCACGGACCGTATGAGCTGACGGCGATTGTGCTCTCCGCCGGCGCTGGTTTGCGTTTGGGGTTGGCGTGGATGAAGACCAATGGCCTGACCCGCGTTGACTCCTTGAGGAAGACGGCAAAGAACGCGATGCCCTTGATGGGTGCGGCGATGGCGATGTTCTTCCTTGCGGCTTTGATTGAAGGTTTCATTTCGCCATCGGCGGCGCCGTACTGGTTCAAGGCGACGATTGCCGTGCTGAGTAGCGGTTCGCTGATGTTTTACTTCGTGATCCTTGGGTATCCCCGTGAGACTTGATCGGACTCGAATCGCGATTTCCGAACGGAGCCAGCCCGAGACGCTCGATCTGGCCCTGCTGGTGCTGCGCGAGTTCTTCGTGCCGATCGTGACGCTGGTCGCCATTCTCGCGGTGCCGTTGGCCGTGCTGAACTACTATTTAATTGAATGGATGTCGGCCGACCTCATCGAAGAGGTCACCGTCTCGCGATATCTCCTGACGATGGCGATGCTGGTCTACATTGAGGCTCCGTTTGCGGGGGTTCTTGCGACGTCCTACCTCGGCAAGATCACGTTTTATGAGTCTCCGACGATGTGGGACGTCTGTCGCGACGTGCTTTCGTTGGGATTCCGGGTTTTCTGGACGCAGTTGCTGTTGCGCGGTGTCCTGGTCACGATCTTCCTTGTCTGGATGATCAACCCGGACGATTCCTATTCGGCTCTGGAAGCTACCCTGCCCTTCATCTGCTTCGCGCTGTTCATCTGGCGTTCGCTGCGACCCTACATCAACGAAATTGTGTTGCTGGAGCGGAGTCCCGTTTTCTCGCGAGATGCGAATCAGATCACCGTTGGTAAACGCAGCGGTCGGTTGCACGGTCCGAACTCTGGCGATCTGTTTGGACGTGGAATTGCGATGATTCCCGTCACCTTTGCGCTGGGTGTTGCCGTCTTCGGTATGCTCTGGTTCGTCGTCGCGACGATGTCAAACGACTGGTCGTGGGGACTTGTCGTCGTCCACGGTGCCGTACCAGCGGCATTCTGGATACTCACCGTTTACGTCACGGTGTTCCGGTTTCTCAGCTACCTCGACTTGCGGATTCGAAGAGAAGGTTGGGAAGTGGAGTTACAGATGCGAGCGGAGGCGAACCGGATGACGGATCGAATGGCCACTGGATCACTTGCGAAGGGATAGTCGAGATACCCATGCCTGGGCGCTGTATTCCACTCTTATTGTCGATTGCCATCTGGCTGATGATGCCATTGGTGGCCGCTGCGCAGGATGGAGTCGAGATCGGCAAGCAAGCGCTGAAGAGTACCCGGCAGCCGTGGTACGACGCCGAATCGGACGGCCTGAAGCCTCTGATCGTCAATGCCGAAGACGGTGCCGAACGCGCGGACTGGCGAGGTGCCGAGCGGCCTGACTGGAATTGGAACTGGAACTGGAACGGTCCCAACATGAGCTGGGTGGGAGAACTATTGAAGTGGTTCGCCTGGATTGTGTTGATTGGATTGTTGGCGCTGTTGGTTTACGCGTTGGTACGCACTTTCCTCAATATGGAAACTCCTTTCATGGGAGTTGGCGCGGCCAATCGTGGTGCGATGGACCAGCGTACCGAGCAGCAGCGGATCGAAAATCTGCCAATTCAACTCAGTAAGAAGAAGGGCGACTTCCTGCAGATCGCTCGAGAGCAGTATCAGGCGGGGAACTTTTCCGAAGCGATTATCTACCTGTTCAGCCATCGGCTCCTGCAGTTGGATAAAGCCGGTTTCATTCGACTGACGAAGGGAAAAACCAACCGGCAGTATCTGATGGAAATTTCGCGACCCACCGAGCTGCAAAAGATCCTCGGGCAGACCATTGTGTCGTTTGAGGACGTGTTCTTCGGCCAGCACTCGCTTTCGCGCGAGCGATTTGAGGGCTGTTGGAACACCAATGACGAGTTCCAGTCCTTCATTACGCAGGCGATGTCATGAGCAAGCAGAAATGGACGACGCAGAACTCGATGATTGTCGTTGGCGTGGCGTTGCTGGTGAGCGTGGCAGTGTGGAGCCTGGTTTGGCCGTACTTTGCTCCGGCGGGCGTCAGTGAAATCAATACGCTGTACGGTCGTCGTCGTAGTCGAGCTCGAACGAGCGTAAACGGCACTTCGGTGTTTTCGGAGATGTTTCGCCGCAATGGAGCGAAGGTTTCCACCTGGACGCAGCTCTCCCCACGTCTCCGGCGTTCGCAGACCGTCGTCTGGACGCCCAATTCCTTTGAGTTACCGACGGCGAAAGAACTGGATTACTTCGACAAGCAATGGCTGCAGCTCGAGGACGGTGAATTCAGAACGCTCATCTATGTTGCGAGGGACTACGACGCTTCGATTCAATATTGGCAATCGCAAGCCGAAAACACGACGGGGAGACAGTTTCTGAAGAGTCAGAACCAGGCTGCACGAGCGAGGTCGCAGCATGACTACGCCCGTTCGCTGACCGGTCGGAAGATGGACAGTGACTGGTTCTCGGTGGAAAACTCCCAGCGGCTCGCGGAAGTTCAGCCCAGTAAGGGTGAATGGGCGGAAGGCCTTGATCGAGAAGCGACGCGGTTGTCCGCCGCCGGAAAACTGCAGTGGCCGGAAGATACCGGAGGACGGAACTACGAAGTGTTGCTGGGGTCCGACGAGACGCCGCTCATCGTCAGAATTACGGATGAGTACGACTGGCCGGATGGACAGGTGATTGTCTGTCTCAACGGTTCGTCGATCCTGAATCTACCGTTGGTGAATCATGCGAATCGCAAGATTGCGATGAAGCTGATTGCCGAATGCCAGGATCCAAAGCGAGTGACGTTTCTTGAGAGTGATGCCGGTGGAGTGACAATTTCGAATTCCGATCCCAAGGCGTATTCGGGCTTCGACGCCCTGACGCAATGGCCGATCAATTCGCCTTTCCTACATCTGGTCGTAGCCGGCATCCTGTTTTGTGCGATGGTCTTTCCGATTTTCGGCAGACCACGCACGCTGGACGATGATACGCCCAGCAATTTTGGGAAACATATCCGGGCGATGGGCGAGCTATTGGCTCTCTCCCGTGATCGTGAAACGGCAATGGCAAAAATCAAACAGTATCGAAATCTGAAAATCGAGCCGCTCACAGTCGACGCGCCAACGCCGAGTCGTCAGGAATCCGGCAATCCTTTCAAAGTGTCAGAAGTATGAATGAATCCAACTTTGGTGCGGGCAACCCGGGTCCACAGGCAGATGGTGAGAGCGGTGACGCACGCACCGGAACACGGCCGTTGACTTTCAACTGCGATAAATGCGGTCGGCAGCTTCAGGTTCCGCAGTCACGTGCCGGTTCGGAAGTCAAATGTCCCGCGTGTGGCCACGTTCAAATCGCGGTCTTGCCTTCCGCCACGCCAGCGACCACCCCATCGAGTCCGGCATCGGCCGCGGGCCAACCGTCCGCCGTCTCGCCGGGAGGAGTTGAGCGAAGCGGTGTTGCCGTTCCGGCGGGTTCGTCTCTGGTCAGCGAATCAGCCTCGCCCGCCGCGCCGGTGAATACTTCGCTGAAGCTATCCGTCGTGGATGCATTGAGTTCCGACCAGGTGACACCTACCAAGGATCTCTTTAACCGCATCATCGAACAGATCGGCAAGCTGTACGTCGGTCAGGACGAGTTGGTGATTGGCACGTTGGTCGCCCTGTTTTCGTCCGGCCATGTGTTAATCGAAAGTGTCCCGGGGCTTGGCAAGACGTTGTTCGTGCGGACGTTGGGCCGGGTGATGGGAATTCCCTTTGGCCGCATTCAATTCACGGCGGACCTCATGCCGTCGGACATTACCGGTGCGCCGATCTTCGACATGAAAACGCAGGAGTTCAAATTCCGCCCGGGTCCCGTGTTTACGCAGTTGCTACTGGCCGACGAAATCAATCGTTCGCCCGCCAAGACTCACGCTGCTCTCCTGGAGATCATGCAGGAATACCGAGTCACCATCGATGGAACCAGCCATGTTCTGGATCGCCCGTTCCTGGTGCTGGCGACGCAAAACCCGGTTGAGTCCGAGGGTACCTATAACCTTCCCGAGGCACAGCTGGACCGATTCATGTTCAAGTTGGTGGCCAACTATCCGGAGAAAAATGAGGAAGCTGACATTCTACGTCTGCACAGTCAGCAGCTGGATATCAACCAGCGACTGGAAGACGAAGTCGAGACGGTAACTTCGCCGGAAGAAATTCTGAAGGTCACCGCCGAGAACGCCAACATTCGTATCGACGACAAATTGATCAACTACATCAATGAAATCGTCCGCAAGACGCGCGAGTGGCCGGGATTCCATCTCGGGGCGTCACCGCGTGCCGGGATAGCGCTCATGCAGGGAGCCAGAACGTTGGCGGCATTCCACGGTCGCGACTATGCCGTTCCGGATGACGTGGCGCAAATTACGCTGCCAACGCTTCGGCATCGTGTCATCCTTTCGGCCGAATCGGAAGTTGAAGGTTATAGCGTCGATGATCTGCTGATGGACCTTGTTCGCAGTGTCGAGGTACCCCGGCTTTGAGTTTTGGCGACTATCTCCTGACGCTGATCCAGTATGCGACGGTTCAGAACCCGGCAATCCTGCTGGCTCTGGCGACCGTTCCGCTGATTTTGCTTGGTCGGTGGAAAAACGTCTATCCGGCAAAACCGCTGATCTGGTTGGTGCTGTTACCGGTCATTCCGTCGTTGGGGATCGCCTTCAAGCCGATTGCGACGTTGTTGTTCATGGCGTCGATGGTTGCCCTGATTGTCGGCGTGATTGGCCGCTACATGGGTATGGTTCGTCCCACGACGATGGTGCTGCTGATTCTCGTAGCCATCGTTGCGGCCCTGGCGATGTCCCAGGATCCGCTTCCTGTGATCCTGGTGATTGATGTGCTGATTCTGTCCGCGATGGGCTTCGACCTTTTTTCGATTCCAAGGTCGCACTGGTTCGCCGCGGAACGTAGCTGTCAGAAGACGGCGTCGCTTGGCAAGAAGCACGTTGTTACGTTGACAATTCGAAATACAGCCCCTCCGTCACGTTTCTGGACTTCTGATCTGCGGATTCCTGATCTGGGGTTCAGTACTAAACGCTTTCGTTTATTGGGGCTCCTGGCTGGTTTCCTGCAGCAACTGCGTCCCCATGCAATCATCATCAAGGACGACCTGCCCCAGGAGTTCGCCGCCACGCCTCCGGATTTCGACATCGATCTGCCGCCTCGCACGCGAGCGACGTTGCAATACGATATCCACGCTTCGCGCCGCGGTGCGTTCAACCTACACAAGGTGTACTTGCAGGTTCGTAGTCGGTTGGGATTATGGAAACGGATCGTTGATGTGCCGGTGGAAACGGCGATCAACGTCTATCCCGACATGAAGCAACTGTCGGAATTCGAGATGCTTGCCAGAACCAATCGGCTCAGTTTGATGGGCGTTCGTCGTACTCGGCGAGTGGGTCAGGACAACGACTTCGAACGCCTGCGCGACTATACGCTGGATGATAACTACAAGCACATTGACTGGCGCAGCACGGCGCGGCGGCAGAAGCTGACGGTGCGTGATTTCCAGACCAGTCAGAGTCAGCGGCTGATCTTCATGATCGACTGTGGCCGCATGATGACCAGTCGCGCCAAGGGCCTCAGCCTGCTGGATCACTCGCTGAATGCCATGTTGATGCTCAGCTACATTGCCCTTCGCCGAGGTGACTCCGTGGGGCTGTTGTGTTTTTCGGATCGGATTCATTCATTCGTGCCTCCCCGTGGCGGCTCGCGTCAAATGAATCATCTGTTACGTGCTTCGTTTGATCGCTTTCCGGAGCAGGTGGAATCGCGTTATGGCGACGCGTTCCTGCATCTGTCCAAATCGTGTCGCAAGAGATCGCTCGTGATTCTAATGACGAATCTGATTGACGAGATCAACGCGAATCAGGTTCATCAGTATTTGAGCACGATGGTGGGTCGTCATTTGCCGATGGGCGTGTTGATGCGAGATCACGGTTTGTTTCAGTCGGCGGATACGAACTGGCGGGATGACGCAGGCATGTACCGCACCGCGGCGGCAGCTGAGATCATTTGTTGGCGACATGAGATCATCAAGGACCTGCAACATCAGGGTGTCCTGTCGCTGGACGTTTTCCCGGAAGACATGACGGCCAACCTGATCAATCAGTACCTCGAAGTAAAAGCACGGCATCTGCTGTAGGTCGACGAGGCACCAATGACATCCCCCGGTTCACTCCTGGTTGCCGATATTGGCAATTCGACGATCGACCTTGGCGAGTTCCCTGCCGATTTCTCCGGTGAGGGCGGCGTTGGACTACCGCAGCCGATGAAGGTGGGGAAATTTCCGGTCGACGATTTCGATGAAGGTCGACTTCGGAAATGGCTCGCCGGCTGTCGGGCAACGCGTTGTTTGGTTGGCAGTGTGAATCAGCCCGGCCGCGAATTGCTCACGGGAATTCTGGAAGAGTCGGCGGCCTCCATCCGGCTGCTCAAACATACCGATTTTCAGATGCCCGTCCGCGTTGATGCACCAGCGGCCGTGGGGATCGATCGCATCGCGGGCGCCGTTGCTGCCAACGCGTTGCGACAACCGGAACGGCCGGCCATCGTGATCAGTTCGGGTTCCGCCATCACGATCAACGTGGTGTCGTCCCGCGGCGAATTTGTGGGCGGCATGATCGCTCCAGGAATGCACTTGAGTGCGCGAACGCTTTCCGCGGGCACGCATTTGCTACCCATGGTGCGGACCGACACGAGCACTCCGCCGATGGTTGGGTGCGACACGGTCTCCGCCATTCGCGCTGGCGTCTTCTGGATGACCGTTTCGGGGTTGGACGGGATGCTCGCGAGGTTGCAGACTGAATTGGCCGGCCCCTGTGACTTGTTTGGTACGGGCGGTTCATTCCCCGAACTGCTGGACCACCTTGGTCACAACGTCCGCCACGAACCGGGGCTCGTCCTGAGCGGGCTGGCGATGGCAACGTCATGAGTGAAACGTACGTCGTGCAACTGACCGGAAGTGGGCGATCGGCCGTGGCCACCGTGATGGTGGATGGACCGAGAGCAGCTGGTTATGTGCAGACTTTCTTTCAGGGTGGCGGAAGTCGTGACGAATACGAGATCGACAAGACATACTTTGGAACGTGGCGTTGCGACGACTACGAGGAAGAGCTGGTCATCTGCCGAACGGGACCGGAGCAGATTGAAGTTCACTGCCACGGAGGACGACTGGCGGCCAGCCATATTGTCGGCTCGCTTGAGCAAGCGGGCGCGACGCGACTGGATCATGAAGGTTGGTTGGAATTGTCCGAGTCGGATACGACGGTTCGCCACGCGAAACGTATGCTATCGTCCGCGAGAACGGAACGGATTGCCTGCATTCTGTTGGACCAAATACGCGGCGCATTTGATCGTGGTGTCCGCGAGATTGTCGCAGCGATTTCTTCGGATCTGACTTCCGCTCGCGAGACGCTCGAGCGATTGATTGCACTCGGCGACGTGGGTGCCCGATTGTCGGCTCCTATCACGGTCGTGCTGGTGGGGGCTCCGAATGCGGGCAAAAGCAGTCTGGTGAATGCGATCGTGGGCTATCGTCGGGCTATCGTTTTCGATCAGCCGGGCACCACGCGTGATCTTGTTAGTGTTGAGACCGTCCTTGATGGCTGGCCGGTGTCGTTGACCGACACGGCTGGAATTCGTGACAGCAGTGATGTGATCGAACAGGAAGGAATTCGCCGCGCGCAGAGGCAGCTTGCCGAGGCCGACGTGGTATTGCAGGTTCGGGACCTGACGACGGGAGCCGCCGCACCCGTGCTGGACGATTCCGAATTTGTGATCGCCAATCCGTCCGCGGTGGTGATCCGGGTTGGTACCAAGGCGGACCTGGCGGAAGACGAAGTCGAACAGTTGGCCGGCGAGCTGGATGTCGTGACCAGCGCGGTGTCGGGACAAGGCATTCAAACGTTACTGGATCAGATCGTGGTCGCAAAGATTCCCTCTCCGCCGGTTCCCGGAGAGGCCGTTCCGCTTTCTGAGCAAGTCGTTGTGCAGCTCATGAAGGCGCGCCAGCATTTGGACTTAGCCGAGCTCACCGAGGCCACGCGCACACTGAGCGCACTGCTGTCTTGATGTCGTAGTTTGAGGTGGGTATCGCCGCTTTAATCGGCGGTATCGTTGCGATTTAACAGATCGTTCTATATTTCTCAGCCCGATTTTCCGATCAATTAGATCGAGTCGTCACTGTTGACGGACGTGTATTACGGAGGATTGGGTCCATGTTGACGCGCTGGGTAAGACCGACTTTTGCTGTTCCGGTAGCCGGAATTCTGTGTTTTACGTGCCTGAGTACCACGGCACATGCATGGCAGTTTCGCGATTTGGATCAGGACGAAGCTTCGTCGGTTGTCGAGGAAGTGGAATCCGGATTGTTGGAACTGGTCCCGACCAACCAGGCCTTCACGGCTCCGCCGACGGAAAAGAAAGAAGTCGAGCTGACAGAAGTCCTGGTGCAGCCTGCTCCGCCGGAGAAGCCCGCTGCCGTCGAAGCCGCGCCGGCTCCGCAAGTCGCGGTCGATCCAGTACCTGAAAAGAAGAAGACTCCCGCGCCCGAAAAGTCGTCGGTGGTGACCGGTCCCGAACCGATTCCCATGCCGGAATTGAGCGTTGCTGAAAAGGCGGAAGTCCCAGCAGTACCGGAGAATCCGTTTGAACTTTTTGGCAGCAAGAAGGACGCTGACGGGGACGTCTATACGCTGGACTTTGCCGGTATCCGGGCCGGCGTTACGAAGTCGGAAAAAGCCATCGAACAGTTGGGCGAACCAGTCAGAACGGTCGAGCATGAAGATGGCTCGAAGAGCCTGCTGTATCGACACCCTGCTTTCAAACAGGTTGAAATCACGACGACCGACGACGTGGTTTCGGCCGTGCTTGTTCACTTGCCTGAGGCCGCCGTGGTTGCGGATTTGGCTGGTGACCTGAGTCTGGACGAATTTGACACGGTTCCGGTTCCCGATGAATTCGGTGAGGTCCTTGGTCAGGCGTATCCTGAACGCGGTGTGCTGTTCAGCTACACGGGCAAGCCCGACGCTTTTCGCGTTTCCGCCATTTTGATCGAACCAGTATCGGCGGAGATGTTCCGCCTTCGAGCTCAGTACGATTTTGGACACAACTACGAACGTTCCATCGCGGACCTTGATTCTGCGTTGACGCTGGATCCCATGGACGCGGACTCGCACTGGCTGCGAGCGGAATACCTCGATTCATCCGGTCAGACACGGGATGGTTTGAAGTCTGCCCAGAAGGCAGTTCGCCTGAAGCCAACCAATCCGGTTTATCGCATCACGCGTTCACGTTTGCTGGCGAAGACAAGTCGTCGGGACACGGCCGTGGCGGAGTTGAAGGAGTTGATTCAGGAAGTCGACATGACTCCCGATATTGCGGCTCGAGCCCACAAGCTGTTGGGCGACCTGCTGGCGATTGGCCCCAAAGCCGATCATCAGGAGGCACTCAAACACCACCTCAAATCGATCGACTTTGGTTCGCGAGCTGTGGATGATCGCCGATTCGCGATCCGTCGCGCAGCCAAGCACATTCTGGTTACCGCTCATATGTCCGTTGCCCGTGACATTGCGATGGGCAACTTCCAGCGACAGTCGGACGTGGTTCCCAAATGGTTGCTTCGCGCCACCGAACTTGCGGACGAATTTATTGCGGACGACCAGGGTGACGAGTTGCTGCAGATGCAGATCTTCCGGGATACGCTCGCTTCCTACAGCGAACTGCAACAAGGCAAATTCGACGCGGCCGTGGCGACTGAAGAGGCGTTGAAGACAGCTCGAGACATGATCGCCAACGCGACGGACGAGGCTTACAAGGCTCAGATCGAACGTATCCTTGCGGAGACGATGTTGCAGGCGGCAAGAATTCATCGTGCCCGCGGCAAGTACGACTCGGCAATGCAATTCGCCAACAACGGCATTGCCCTGTTGGGAAATTCCGAGGACGAATGGGAGTCGACGGCCCATGACCGCTACCTCGAAGCACAACTATCCTTCGTCATTGGCTCGATCCATGCGATTCGGGATCAGGACCATGAAGAGGCCGTCGAATGGTACGCGAAAGCCCGGAGCACCTTCGTTGCTTCCAATTTCGCATCGCCTCTCTACTCCAATCGCGGTCATGGCGAGATGTACGTGAGTATGGGACTCTCGTACTGGGAGACCGGTGAGCAGCAAAAAGCTGTGAAGATCACGCAAACCGGAGCGGAGTTGATGAAGCAGGCGGTGGAGACGGGCTCGTTGCAACTGCAAGCCATGACTGTCCCCTACGGAAACCTTGCTACAATGCACAACAAGCTTGGGCAAGATCGCAAATCGCAGGAGTACGCGAAGCTGGTTGCCCGACTTGAGGACGTATCCACCAAGAAACGCTAACGCGAAGTATTTCGTTGAACGGCAAGCACCAGTGCTTCAGCGCGTTGACGGGAATCTCGCGCCAACGGAAGCCTGATGTTTGCCAGACTGGTCGCGCTGTTTGTCATCGTTCCTGTCGTCGAGCTATCGTTGCTCTTCCGTCTGCATGAGTGGACGGGCAACATCGTCTACACGATAGGCCTGATTCTGTTTACCGGATTTCTTGGGGCGTGGCTTGCAAAGCAACAGGGGCTGAGCACGCTGACACGGATTCAGCAGGCGATGGCCGAAGGTCGCATGCCCGCATCGGAACTGGTCGACGGCGGCATGATTCTGTTCGCGGGAGCCCTATTGCTGACGCCAGGCATCCTGACGGACGCGTTCGGGTTCTCGCTGCTGTTCCCGCCCTGTCGTGCCGTCTATCGCCGCTTGCTGAAGCGATACTTTCCCAAGCCTAATGTTCAGTTTCATGTCGGTGGACACAACGGTGGGCAAGGCGGCGGTCCCGGAAGTTCATCCGGGCAACACGATTATGATCCTTCCGTTGTGGAAGGTACGGCCGAACCGAGTTCAGATTCGGAATCGTAAAACCAGCCACCGCGCCGGGCCAATGCGATTGGACGATAGTCGTCGGTCGTTGCCTGAGTTACGATAGAGGATTGGTCCGGCGGCGAAGTCATCGACAACGTTCATCGGCCAGGTTCATCGACACGATTTGTCGACAGGGCGAGCGGCCCAACGCATGAGGAAATAATGGCTGGCAATACTTTCGGGCAGGCATTTCGCATTACCACCGCAGGCGAGAGTCATGGGGCGGGGAATGTAGTGATCGTCGACGGTGTGCCTTCGGGGTTGCCACTGTCGGTGGACGATATGCTGCCGGATCTTGCCCGCCGGCGGCCCGGTCAGTCGAAGATCACGACGCAACGAAAAGAATCCGACGAGCCCGAGATTCTGTCCGGCGTCTTTGAGGGCAAAACAACAGGCACGTCGATCGCCATCCTGATCCGCAATCAGGATCAGCGTTCGCGCGACTATTCGGACATCAAGGACAAGTATCGACCGGGTCACGCTGATTTCACGTTCGATGCGAAGTATGGATTTCGTGACTATCGCGGCGGAGGGCGTTCCAGCGCGCGAGAGACGTCCGTCCGTGTGGCGGCCGGTGCAATTGCGAAGAAGCTGCTCGCTCATTGGCATGGCATCAACGTCGTCGGCTATGTGAAACAGGTGGGCGTGGTCATTGCTGACATTCCCAAACCGGAGGAAGTCACGCTGGAACAGGTGGAAGCCAACATTGTCCGTTGTCCGGATGACGATGCCGCCACGAAGATGATTGATCTGATCGACGAGGTCCGCAAGGATCAGGATTCGATCGGCGGCGTTTCTGAATTGGTAGCCACGGGTGTGCCAGCCGGTTGGGGCGAACCGGTCTTCGACAAGCTGAAGGCGGACCTTGGAAAAGCGCTCTTCAGTTTGCCTGCCGTGCTTGGTGTTGAATATGGTGCCGGCTTTGACGTTGCCACGGCCAGGGGCAGCGAGAACAACGACATTTTCTCTTCCGTCGATGGTGTGATCAGCACGCCAACGAATCGTCACGGCGGTTTGCTGGGCGGGATTTCAAGCGGACTACCGATTGTCTTTCGATGTGCCATCAAGCCAACCAGTTCGCTCTCCAAAGAGCAGGATACGGTGACGCGCGACGGGGATTCGACGAAGATCAGCACGAAGGGACGACACGATCCGTGTCTGTTGCCCCGGTTCGTACCGATGGGCGAAGCCATGATGGCGATTGTGCTGGCTGATCACGCACTACGTAGTCGAACTTCGACATTATAGGGAGCGAGCGGGTGCTCGATACGAATGGTCGGCTTCCTGCAGCGTCAGTGGTTCTTGATCGCTCTGTTCGTGCTCTTCGTGCTTGGATTCGCTGCACCGGAGTTCTTTCGTCCGTTCGCGGAAGCGAAGACGTTACGCAACGTGATTGTGGGCATCGTCCTGTTCATCATGGCGTTGCCGCTTGATACCGGATCGATTGGCGATTCAATTCGTCGACCCTGGCCAGCGCTGCTTGCTTCCTTCGTCAACGTGGGCATTTTGCCATTGGTTGCATGGTTGATGTCGCAGGTCCTCGCGGGGGACATGAAGACCGGGATTCTGGTTACGGCCGCGGTGCCGTGCACGTTGGCTTCGGCCGCCGTCTGGACCCGTCGAGCTGGTGGTGACGATTCCGTCTCGATTCTCGTGACGGCGATTACCAACATCACGTGTTTTCTGACGGTGCCATTCTGGTTGTACCTGACCACGGGAAGTGAGATGAGCGCCGAAGATCAGGCGCGCCTGATGAGGATGCCAATTCGCCTTGGATTCCTGGTGGTATTGCCAATGGGCTGTGCGCAATTGTTGCGTCAGTATCGTCCCATCGGTGCGTGGGCAACTCGCAACAAACCGTGGTTGGGCAAGTTCGCTCAGGCGGGGATTCTCAGTATGGTGCTTGCCGGGGCCACGTTCTGCGGACTGAAATTGCAGGACACGGATTGGACCAGTCTGTCGGGATTTCCGCTGATGTGCGTGGTCGCATTGCTGCTGCACCTTGTTGTGTTTTACCTTGGTTTTCGACTGGCGGTCGTAAGCGGTTTTACTCGACCACGTCAAATCGCGGTGGGTATCGCCGGAAGCCAAAAGACACTCATGGTCGGGCTGGATATCGCCATCTCCTATTTCGGCGGACTCGCGATTCTGCCGATGGTGGTCTATCACTTTATTCAGTTGATGGCGGACACCGTCATCGCGGACAGGTTGCGATCTGACAACACCGAGGTTTCAGGTCCTCAACGTTAGTCGCTCTTCGTCACTCTGACGCCGGGGCCGGATGGCCCGGAATTAGCCGGATAACGGCCGTTTATCTTTCGTGTCGCAGCTTTGGCGCGCTTCCTGCGTTCGTCTTCGTCGTCGGTACTCACGGTCTTTCACCGTCTTCGCCGGCTCCAGCTGTGTGACCCATTCGGTCGTCACGCAGCTGTTCACACCGATGACAAACAACTTTGGAAGCCGCCATGACCCGCAGACGAAATCAGAAGACGAAGCATCGTATTCCTGGACTTGAGCAACTTGCTCACCGCGTCATGCTGGACGCCGCCGGCTTCGTGGACCCCGTGTTTTACGGTCCAACGTCTTACCTGTCCGAGGCTGACCTACCGGCCGGTTTCATTCCTGTAGAGGACTGTCCCGACTGCGTCTTCGAGCTGGAAACGTTCGAGGATGGCGAGCTTGATCCGGACATCACCCTGTCCGAAGGCGAAATTATTGGCCCGGGATTCCGCACGGGAATCGATCGACTGACCGACTCAGTCGATGGAGACGATGGCGTCATTGATGGAACCGGTCAAACGGATGAAGGTGGCTATAGCTACTTCACTTTTGGAAACACGATCACGGTCACACTGCCGGGACTCATGCAATCGGCGGGGCTCGTCTGGACGGACGGAGGCGTTGAGGTCACCAACGTCATCTTCGAAGCCTTCGACGAAAGAGGATCTTCACTGGGCACGATTGAGGCGGGAGATATCGCCGACGATGAATTCACGGGATCGACCGGAGAAGACTCCTTCTTCGGAGTGAGCTACGGCGACGGTGTGACGACGGGAGTAGCGGAAATCACCATCACCAATATCGGTGGTCAGGGCATCGAGATCGACCACATCCAGTACGCCAACTGCTCGGAGTGCTGCGACATCGACCTCGAACTGACGAAGACCGTCAGTCAGGATACGGTGCGGTTTGGAGAGTTGATCGATTGGACGATCACGGTTACCAACAACGCCGAAAACGCGGACATTCCGGCCACCGGCGTGACCATTTCGGATGTCCTTCCTGATGATGTGACGTTCCAGAGTGCCTCTGCGACGGATGGCTCTTTTGATGACGACACCGGTATCTGGACGCTTGCCGACGCACTTGAACCGGGCGAATCAGAAACGCTGACGATCACGACGTCGATCAATGCCGGATTGGCGGACGCGACCGTCCTGACCAATACGGCTCAGGTTCAGACCGCCAACGAGGACGACTTTGACTCGACGCCCGGAAACGACGATGGCGATCAGAGCGAAGACGATGAAGCCAGTGCCACCACGACGCTGGTAGGCTTGATCGACCTTGAAGTAATCAAGACCGTCAGCCAGGAAGTCGTCAATGCCGGGGATACGGTCACCTGGGAAGTAACGCTGTCCAATAATCCGCTGAACGCCAATACGACGGCGACCGGCGTAACATTGATCGATGTTCTGCCGGACGGGCTGAATGTTGTTAGCGTCGATACGACGGTGGGCAACTACAACCCGCTATCCTCGGTTTGGCAGGTGGGCGAGCTGGCACCTGGTGCGGAAGCCGTGCTGACAATCGAAACCACCATCGCCGATGATGTGGTTGCGGGACAGACGATCACAAACATTGCGGGCGTGTCTTCGGCGGAACAGGAAGACTTTGACTCGCGACCGTTGAATGCAGTTCTGGAGGAAGATGACGAAGACGATGCGTTCGTCCGAGTTGCATCTCCCGACTTGATGCTGTCCGGCTTCTCCTACGTCGACACCAACAACGATGGTATTTTCCAGGCGATTGAACTGCCACTGATGGGCGTCGAAATCCAACTGGTGGGCGTCGACGAGCAAAACAACAGTGTTGAGCGAACCACGTTTACGAACGTCGACGGGTTCTACAAGTTCAATGATCTCGCACCCGGCAACTACACGGTTACTCAAACCCAGCCGGTGCAGTTTGTCGACGGACTCGATACGCTCGGCAACCTTGGTGGTGACATTCCCGCGAACGATACGCTGACGGTCGAGCTGACCGCGAACGGTGAAGAGTACAACTTTGGCGAACTGGGACTACTGCCGGATTACGTCAACAAACGACTGTATCTCACCAGCACGCCGTACACGAACTGGGAGTACATTGACGTTCGTCAGTCCTCCGTCTGGTACTCCTTCAATGTCGAACACCAGACCTTCATCGAGTTGTTCACTGAAAACGAAGATGCGACGATCACGGTCCGGGACGAAGATATGGACATCGTCGCTACGGTGGGCGGTGGCGAGCTGTCGACGATCGCACTTTCGGAGTTGGGGCAGTACTACCTGGAAATCGTCGGTGATTCGATCATCGAGTCGCTCAATCTGAATTTCAATACACCAACGGTGAACACCGAGGGCAACGTGGTCATTGCGGTTGCGACGGCCGGCGACGATGACGTTCAACTCTTCCTCGACGATACCACGCATGTGTTGAGCATCTCCGGACTGGAATACGAGTTTGACGCCAGCGTCGTCGACACGTTCCACATCGGTGCCGCGACCGGCGACGATTCGGTCACCGTGTACGGAACGGATGCGGACGATCTTGGCAGCACGATTGGCACCTATAGCAGTCTGAAATCGGACGACTACGACGTTCACACCTACTCGTTCGACAACACGACGCTCGACGGTGGTGACGGAACGGACAAAGCCCACGTCTACGGCTCGCTGCAGGACGACTACTACTACAGCTTCCCGCAGATGGCGAAGATGACGACACCGACGACCGAGCAGACGGTGACGGGCTTCGAACGAATCGACGGTTTCGGCCGAGGCGGTAATGACCGCGGCATCCTCTACGGAAGTGTTAGCGACGATCTCTTTATCTCGCGAGATGCCTATACGGTGATTACCGGCACGGGCACCGTCGAGCATACATCGTTCACGAAGGGCTTTGAACGAGTAGACGCCTTCGGACGAAGTGGCTCGGACTCCGCGTACCTGTACGGAAACGAAGGCGACGACACGTTTGTCTCAACCGACCAATATGCGTCGCTCAGGTCCGCTGGACGACAGAGCTACACAAAAGGATTCGAACAGTTGAAGGCCGTCGCGGGTGAAGGCGGTAACGATACCGCTCACTACTACGGACTGGTGACGGGCGACCTGTTCACGGCCGATTTCTATCTGGCTGCACTGGCTCGAGCGGCCAGTAACCGAAATGATGAGGCAGACAGGTTCGACATCGTAAACGTCAACGCGGATTCGGCGGAAAGTCCGGAACTGGTCGGCGGGATGGTGGACTACGTCCTCAATGCGAACGTCAACTGGCTGACAATGCACACGACGTAAATCGAGATGATTCCCTCTTACAGCCTGGTGCGAAAGTGCCGGGCTGTTTTCGATTGGAGGCAGACAAGCGGGTCACAATGAGACAGAATGGGCGTCGTCAGATTCCTGGAGTCCGCGGAGCCCGTAATGCGTATTCTGTCCCTCGTCCTGTTCATTGCTCTTTCGACAACCCTTGTCGCGGCCGATCGTCCCAACGTCGTCTTCTTCTATATCGACGATATGGGCTGGACCGACCTCGGATTCATGTATGACTATCTGGGGCACGAACAGAAGTTCTACGAGTCACCGAACATCGATCGCCTTGCCGGCGAGAGTCAGATGTTTACCAACGCCTACGCGTGCGCGCCGAATTGTGCTCCCAGTCGCGCGTCGTTGATGAGCGGCTGCTATACACCGCGACACGGCATCTTCACCGTGGGCGATCCGCGACGCGGAAACCACAAGCAACGTCGGCTGGAACCGATTGAGAACAAAACGGTCCTGGGCGATGGGTTTGTCACGATGGCCGAAGCGTTGCAATCGGCCGGATATCGAACTGCTTCCATGGGAAAGTGGCATCTTGGCAAGGATCCCACAACACAGGGGTTTGACGTCAATGTTGCTGGCCGGGAATGGGGCAGTCCATCCGGCGGCGGCTATCACAGTCCCCTGAAGTATCCGAACCTGACTGTCAAAGAAAAAGGAACCTACCTGACGGATGCGATCACCGATCGTGCCGTCGAGTTCGTTGAGGACAATAAATCGCGTCCCTTCTTTCTGTATCTGACACACTATGCTGTCCATACGCCGATTCAGTCGAAAGAAGAACTTGCGGAGAAGTACCGCAACAAGAAGCCTACCCCGCATCACACGAACGCGAAGTATGCCGGCATGATTGAAAGCGTCGACGACAGCGTCGGCCGTGTGTTGGCGAAGCTTGACGAGTTGGACCTCACGGAAAACACGATCGTCATTTTCTATTCCGACAACGGTGGTCACATCGGTGCAACCACGAACTACCCACTGCGTGGTGCCAAGGGCATGCTGTACGAAGGCGGCATTCGCGAACCGCTGCTTGTAAAATGGCCGGGAGTTACGAAAGCGGGATCGCAGTGTGACGAAGTGGTGATTGGCGTAGACTTCTATCCAACACTGCTGGAAATGACGGGTGTCAAACGCCCGGAGAATGTTCGTCTGGACGGCCTGAGTTTCGTTTCTATGCTGAAAGATGCCACTGCGTCGCTGGATCGCGATGCCGTCTATTGGCACTTCCCTGCCTACTTGCAGGGAAAAGGTGATCCCGGTGGCGGCCCCTTCCGCACGACACCCGCCGGGGCGATTCGTAGTGGTGACTGGAAGTTGATCGAGTGGTTCGAGACCGGACGGCTGGAGCTCTACAATCTGAAGGATGACCTCGGCGAGTCGAAGAACCTCGCCAAAGAGAACCCGGCAAAGCTCAAGGAGCTACACGAAAAGATGAAAGCATGGCGGGAGGACGTGGCGGCTCCCGTTCCAACGATGCCGAATCCGCGCTATCGCAAAGCCGACTGAGTTTCATTTCCGGTGTGCCTGAAGTTTCGACGCTTCCATGGGGTGGGCCTGATCTGGTGTGTCCTCACTTGGCGCTACACAAACCCGGCCTGTCGATGTCCGTTCAAACCGACGCGAGAATTGCGTGACACTCTTCGTTTCCGTCCAGCCACGAAGTGGCGACAGGTTGTAGCCATGGGCGCGAGCCCATGGATTGGGAGATCCCACGACGCGGTTAGTCCCGGAGGGACGACAGGAATCGTCGCGTCATCACCACCTGCCGCCCCTTCGGGGCTTCTTGGGCTGGTTTGCGTTTCTAACCACGGGTTTGCACACGCGGCTACAACCTGCCGTCCCTACGGGACTACCTGCTCACGGCCATGGATAAGGAAATCCCACGACGCGCTTGGGTGTGAGACGGAATAAACAGGTGTCGCGTGCCGTTACTGGCTTCGGGACTCGATGTAGGCGTCAACTTCTGATTCAAGGATGTCCAGCGGGACGGCTCCGCGGCGGAGGACGACATCGTGGAAGTCGCGGATATCGAAGTCGTCCCCAAGTTTCTCTTCCGCGCGTTGGCGCAGTTCGCGGATCTTCAGTTCTCCGATCTTGTAACCCAGCGCCTGTCCGGGCCATGCGATGTAGCGATCGACTTCGGCGCGGATGTTGTGTTTCGAAAGGCCGCTGTTTTGCTCCATGAACTCGATGGCTTGCTTGCGCGACCAGCCCAGATAGTGGATGCCGGTATCGACCACCAGTCGACATGCTCGCCAGATTTCATACGTCAGTCGACCAAAGTCGTCATAGGGATCGGTGTAGAAACCGACCTCCAGGCCCAGTCGTTCCGAGTACAATGCCCAGCCTTCGATGAACGCGGTGAACTGCGAATACTTGCGGAACTGCGGCGTACCCGTCATCTCCTGCTGCAGGGCGAGTTGGAGATGGTGGCCGGGGACCGCTTCGTGAAGCGACAGTGCCTGAACAGCATACAGCGGACGGCTGGCGAGGTTATAAGTGTTGACGTAGTAGAATCCCGCCTTGGAACCGTCGCCCGCGGGAACCATGTAATAGGCCGCGGTCGTCTGCGGCGCGATGTACTCTGGCACTTCCCGAATGCCGTACGGAGTTCGCGGCAGCGTCTTGAAGAGCGACGGCAACAGTCCGTCCATTCGCTTCAGTACGTACGCGGTTTCCTTTAATAGTTCGTCCTTGTCCTTCGCGTAGTACTTCGGATCGCTGCGCAGATGTGCGAGGAATTCGGCGAAGTCACCCTCGAAGTTGACCTGCTTTCTGATTTCGTCCATCTCGCCACGAATTCGTTTCACTTCGGCGAGCCCCGTGCTGTGAACTTCTTCTGGCGTCAGCGGGAGTGTCGTGAATTTCTGCACACAGTATCGATAGTACGCTCGTCCGTTAGGTAGCGCCGACGCACCCACGGATCCTCGACAAGCTGGAACGTATTCATCTCGCATGAAGTCCAGAAATGCCTGGTAGCCCGGGACGATTGACTGGCGAATCGCCGATTTTGCTTCGCTCTGCAATCGTTGCCAGTCGGCATCGGACGCCTTCTCGATTTTCTGTTGGAACGGTTCGTAGAAGAGGCTCCGCTCGGGATCATCGACAATGTGCGTTTCGATTGGCTTGGCGAATTCCTGCAAAACGACCGCCGGCAGCGTGTAACCCTGTTCGATTCCCTCGCGCATAATGGCAATGTGTTGATCGGCCCATCGACGAAAGCCGCGTAGTCGAGCGATGTAGTTTTCCAGATCGGCGATCGTGTCGGTGGGTGAGGTCAGCCGCGAGTCGGGAAAGTCGATGTGGAACCCGGATCGATTCGAGATTGGTATCAGATACTCCTTGAACCGATGTTGCTCGACATGTTGCGTCAGGAGTCGTTCGAACATCTGTTTGTTCAGCCGCACTTCCGGCGATAGCTGGTCGTCCTCGATTTCGCGAGCGGCCTTCAGAAATTCTGTCTGTTGCGAGACGAACTGGTTCGCTTGTTCAATGGTGACCTCGGGCAATTGGTCGTTGAACCGATGATCGCCCGTTCGCGTTGCCCACAACGGACTTTGCCGCATCCGGTTGTCCCATTCCCGCTCGACGATATCCAGAAACCGGTCATCGGCGGATTGGGCCTGCGAGTCGGTGCCCTGAGTTTGGGCGACGGAGCGCAACATGGTGAACACGCAAATCAGTGTGATCAGCGAAACTGAAAATCTGGACTTCATGACAGGATTCCGGAGACGGAGAGTGATTGAACTACCAGGTCAAACGCACATCATCGGCGGTCATCCTGCCGATCGGACGCACACCGCTTCCTTTTCGATTCGTCAATCGATCACCAAGATCAGCACGAGCTGTCTCGGCCGCCGCGGCGAGACGTTTGACGACTTCCGGGTGCTGGTCGAATACATTTTTCGTTTCACCCACGTCACTCTTGAGGTCAAATAGTTCGTTGCCGATCGTTGCCTGCCCGTACTCGGTAGGCAGTCCACCCGTTCCGCCTTCGCGGCCCTCGAGGGTTCGATACTGATGAGGGAAATGTAATTTCCACTGGCGATCACGGACGGAATGCAACTGGCCACCGCTGTAGTACTGATAGAAGTATTCGTGCGGCGACGGTGCGCCTGATTCGCCAAACATCAGCGGTCGAATGTCCTTGCCGTCGATCTTGTGGTCGGGCAGTTTCGCATCGATCAGCTTCGCGACCGTCGGCAGGATGTCGATCGTGCTGGCCAATTCATCGCACGTCGTTCCAGCGGGGATTTTCCCGGGCCAACGCATGACGGTCGGTTCCCGCACACCGCCTTCGAACATGGTGCCCTTCCCTTCTCGCAGCGGCCCCGAAGAACCGGCGTGATCACCGTAGCTCAGCCACGGGCCGTTGTCTGAGGTGAAGATGACCAACGTGTGTTCATCGAGTTCATGGTGTTGGATTGTTTTCAGGATCTGACCAACCGACCAGTCGACTTCCATCACAACGTCGCCATAGAGTCCCGCGCCGCTCTTGCCGCGAAATTTGTCTGAAACATAGAGAGGCACGTGGACCATACTGTGCGGTACGTACAGGAAGAACGGTTTCTCGTGATTGCGTTCGATGAAGTCGACCGCCTTTTCGGTGTACCACGTCGTCAGCATATCCTGCTCTTCACCGATGACGTTGGCGTCGATCACGTTCGTGCCTTCCACCAACGGCAACGGCGGGTAGTTATTCTTGCGTTTGGGATCGTCCGGCGCGAGATTGACAAACCGAGGGTGAAAGGGCCACATGTCGTTCGAGTAGGGAATGCCGAAGTACTCGTCAAAGCCATGGTTCGTTGGCAGGAACCGTGGGTGGTGGCCGAGGTGCCATTTGCCGTAGATAGCGGTCGCATAGCCTTTCTGTCGACAGAGTTCGGCGAGCGTCATTTCGACATCGCTGATCCCGACGTTTGCTTTTGGACTGAGTGCACCAGCGAAGCCAACTCGTCGGTGGTAGCAGCCCGTCAGCAACGCCGCTCGCGAGGCCGAGCAGACGGCGGACGACACCTGGAAGTCGGTGAACTTCATGCCCTCATTGGCCATTTTTGTGAGATACGGAGTCTTGTAGTCCGCCGCGCCGAAGGGCTCAATATCCGCGTAGCCCATGTCGTCGATGAAGATCACGACAACGTTGGGTGGTCGTTCCGCGAGAGCGTCGGTCGTCATGGCCGTGACGAGCAATGAGAACAGGACTATCTGAAGTAAACGCATGGTGTCGCTCCGTTGAAGACGTGGTGGCATCGAGGTTTCCGAAACAGATTTCAAAACCCGAGGCCTTTTGTATTGGTGCGGATGCGGCAAAGGTAATCATCCGCCGTCATGTAGAGCGTCGAACCATCGTCGCCGAAACAGCAGTTCGCCGTCCGTTCGCCGGTCGAGATACGACCCAACAGTTTACCCTTGGGTGTGAGCACAAGGATTCCGCCTGGACCCGATGCCCACAGTCGACCGTCTTTGTCGATCGTCATGCCATCGGGCGAACCCGGTCGATCTTTCTTGCCAGCCCATTTTGTGGCGTCGAAGATGACGTTGCCCTTACCCAACGTTCCGTCGTCTTTGACGGGAAACGCCGTGTAGATCGCCGCGTCCCCTTTCGACTGGGCGACATAAAGCGTCTTTTCATCAGGCGACAATGCGATGCCGTTGGGGCGGTCCAGCGATTTGGTCAGCAGGGTGATGTTGCCGTCCTTCGCGCGACGATAGACGCCACACCAATCCAGTTCTCGCGCCGGGTCGTTGTACCGTTTTGGTAGCCCGTACGGTGGATCGGTGAAGTACAAGTCTCCGTTAGAATGCCAGACGAGATCGTTTGGGCTATTGAATCGTTTGCCGTCGTAGTGACTGGCGAGGATCGTCCGCGAACCATCTTTGTTGAGCCGACTGACTTGTCGGTTTCCATGTTCGCACATGCACAACATGCCGGCGGCGTCGATCGCCAGCCCGTTGGTTCCTGGTTCTTCGCCCGTGAATGGTTCGCTACCGGTATAGCCGCTGGGCTCAAGGAAGATGGAAATGCCGATGTCTTCCGTCCATTTGACGATGCGATTGTTGGGGATGTCGGAGAACAGCAGGTATCCGCCTTCCTTGACCCAGACGGGGCCTTCGGACCACTTGAAGCCTCCAGCAAGCAGTTCAACGCTGGCTCCCGGTGGGACCAGTTTGTCGAAGCTCGGGTCCAGCCTTTCAACGGCAGAGTTTGGCTTGTCTTCGGCCAGCACGCATGCTGCGACCGCCAACCAGATCACGAGTGAGAGAGTTGTCCGAGTCATGTGTGTTTCCTGTCGTGGCTTTCGCGGATCGATTTCGTTTCTCCGGCAGATTCTCACCGGAAGGGCTTTCGTCGCTTTCCCTCGGAATCGCTGTCCCTAGGAATCGCTGTCCGCCCTGAGGTTGCCGACCCAGCAGATCGTAAATTGGCTGCGTATGGAAATCAAATGTCCGCGAACTGGACGGTGCCCGTTCAACATTGCGGAGGTTGGAGATAGACTGACACCTGGAAGTGCGGACGGGATACTTTGAGCGTGGCCGTCCGACAATATCTTCAGGGATGAACAATCGTGATGACCAAAGCAACTGACCGCATTCTGCGTGGCTTCCTGTTGCTGGGCGTTGTGTTTCTGGCAGCCGTCTTTGGCTATCGTTTTCTGTTCGATCGCGACTGGATGGAAGCGACGTGGATGGCGGTGATCAGCATCTCCACGACGGGGTTTGCGGAGGAAAGCACGCAGCCGGCGGCATTCCAGTTGTTCACGATCTTTGTGGTGGGGTTTGGTTTTTTCTCAACGGCCTATGCGTTTACCGGGTTGGTTCAGCTTCTGCTGGCCGGTGAAATCGAGAGATTCCTTGGAAGGAAAAGAATGGAACGTGAGATCAACAAGTTGAGTCGCCACGTCATCGTCTGCGGTTACGGCCGATTGGGAAATAATCTCATCAGCGATCTCGCGGCGGAAGGTGAGAAGGTGGTGGTCATCGAAGCGGATGCGGCAAAAACGGTCTCCGCCGAAAGCGACGGTTTTTTTGCGCTGGAAGGTGACGCGACGGAAGAAGACATTCTCTTGGCGGCAGGGCTGGAGCGAGCAAAGTCGCTGGTCACCACGCTGCCGTCCGATGCCGCCAACGTGTTTATCACGCTTACGGCAAGAGATATCAACAAGCGAATACAGATTATCGCTCGAGCCGAATTACCGTCGACCGAACGTAAGCTTCAGCGGGCCGGAGCCAGCAAAGTCGTGATGCCCGCGGCCAACAGCGCGCGCCATATGCTGCGGATGATTACACGGCCCTCGACGGCTCATCTGATTGATCTGATGGGCGAGCGGACGTTTCAGGATTTCGAAATGGACGAGCTGGAGATTCGTCCGAGCAGCAAACTGGTTGGACTGACCGTGGGCAAGAGCGACGTCAATTACAAGCACAAGTTGCTGGTCGTCGCGGTTCGGCAGAAGGACGACACCATGGTGTTCAATCCCGGTGGAAGCTACGAGTTCAAGTCAAACGACATCGCCATCGTGATGGGCAAGCGTCGCGACATTGAAGGTTTTTGCCGACTCCATCGCCTTGAGGCCTGATCGCGTGCGGGTCTACCGGGGCGTCTTATTCAGCCGGGGTGAGTTGTTGACCGGCCCACTGTCGTCTCCGGACTATTCCGCTCCGATCTTTACGACATACCGCCCCACGCATTGGCCGGCAGAGATTTTCTGTATCGCGTTTTCCAGTTCGTCCATGGCGACTTGTGAAATCCAGTCTTCGGGAAGACGGACGTGCCAGTCCGACGAAAGGTGTTTCCAGATCGCTTCCCTTGGTCCTCGGGGGCAGGAGGATGAGGTGACGCCGGCCAGCTTCACGCCGCGAAGGATGAATGGATAGACGGTCAGGTTCAGCTTGTCGCCGGCAACGAGGCCACACGCGGCGACGCAACCGCCGATATTGGTGGCCTTCAGAAAGGCGTCCAGCATACTGCCGCCGACGGTGTCGACCCCGCCTGCCCAGGCGGCTTTGAGCATGGGACGCTTCGGGTTGTCTTCCAGCACTTCGCGGCCGTGGACTTCGGTGGCACCGAGTTCAATTAGTCGATCACGAAGCTCGGATTTTCCACTGACGGCGTGGACCTCGTACCCGAGGTGGGACAAAATCCGAATCGCCCAGCAGCCCACGCCGCCGGTTGCCCCTGTGACGAGGACCGGCCCGGATTCGGGCAAGACGTCGTTCACTCGCAGCTCGCGGACACATTGAGCTGCCGTAAACCCGGCCGTGCCAAGAACCATGCTCTCCCGTAGGGAAAGTGCCGACGGCAGGGGCACAACCCAGTCGGCGGGGACGCGAATGAATTCCGACCAGCCTCCCCACTTCGGCGCGCCAAGCTCGTAGCCGGTCACCAGCACGCTGGAGCCGGGGGCGTATCGCGGATCATCGCTGGCCTCGACGACTCCAGCGGCGTCAATTCCCGGAACGTGAGGCACCGCACCTGCGACGCCTGGATGGCCGTTTGCTGCGAGGGCATCCTTGTAGTTGAGCGACGACCAGTGAACGCGGATTAGCACGTCTCCGGGGGGCAGGGAGTCGGTTGTGAGTGTCTTGATCGTGTGTCTCGGGTGTCCGTCGACGATTTCGGACAGCTGAAAACACGAGAATTCTTGGCTTGTCATGGATGTGGTCCTTTCAGTCGTTGACTGTAGGGAACCTGAAAATACAATTCCATCCCCGGTGCCAGACCACCTTCGGTTGAGACCACGCCGATTGCACCTTGTGTGGATGGCTACAAACGGTTGAAATGGCACCAACGAAGCTCGCTAGTTCATGCGAGCCGCAGATTAACTCGGCAACAGGAGTATCTTGAGATGGGCGCAGTTCCAGAAATCACAGACGATAATTTTGCCAGCGAAGTTCTGGAATCCTCAGAGCCCGTTTTGGTTGATTTTTGGGCTCCATGGTGCGGTCCCTGTCGTCAATTGACCCCGGTTATCGAAGAGTTGGCTTCTGAGAACCAGGGTGCCGTGAAGGTAACCAAGTTGAACGTGGACGAAGCCAGCAAGACGGCTCAGGAATACGGAATTCAAAGTATCCCTACGTTGTTGCTTTTCAAAGGTGGCGAAGTAACCCAGCGAGTCATGGGCGTGAAGCCGAAGGCACAATTGCAGGAGATGCTGGACGAAGCCAAGGCCTAGTCCTGTTACAAATAAGTGCAGGGACATCCGTTCCGCACACGGCGGGGATACCCGCTCGCCCTTGAATGAACATTGAGGCGATTGGCCATAGAGGTCAATCGCCTTTTTTCTTGAATCGACACGCGGTCACTGGCGATTCGGTTGAGCGGATCTGATCAATCTGGGCGAAAAGGAATTCGTCAAATTTCTTTGTTGAACGTCCTGTTCGCAGTCAGTGGTTTCCTGAAGAGGTACGCTTGGGAATCAGACTCATGAAAAGGCAATTGGTAGTGTCATGGAAACGATCAGCGAAATCTTCAACCGTGATCAGCTCATCCAGCTGGTTGAAAACGATCTCGAACTCCTGGCGGACATGATCGAGATGTTCAACGATCATAGTCCTACCGTCGTCGTGCGGTTGAAGGCTGCCTTGAGCGAGAACAACGCCAGCGAAGTTCGCGAGGCGGCGCACGAAATGAAGGGTGTCGTCGGGAACTTCTATGCAAAACGTGTGGCAGCGATTGCGAACGATTTGGAAGCACAGAGCCGCGATGGCGACCTTTCCCACGCACCGACGCTCGTACCGAAACTCGAAGAAGAACTGGGCCAGCTAGCCGTGGCACTGGATGAGTTTCAGGCCGAATTCGCGACCGACTAAGATACTGCTTCGAAATCAAGCCGCGCCGAAGGTGTTGGGTCGACCACGTTGTCGCGTGGCGTCGGAAGAGGTCGAAGCCAGGCGAGCGCTAGCAACGGCCAACCAGCCGCCGACTAAATCTCGTCCACGGCCTCTTTCAGCGCCGCCACTTCACTCTCTCGGCTTAGGGAAAACTCGGTTGCGCGTCTCGCATCAACGCCAAGAAACTCCGCCAGTTTGTGCGCTAGCGCCAAGTCATGCACGCCGTGATACTGGTTCGTGAGTTTGCCCTGTTCGTAGATCGTCTCGGAATCTGATTTGAAACCGGATTCAAAGGTATCTGACAGCTCCTCAATCCACGCTTCCGGCACGCCATTGTTCTTGCAAGTTTGTGGCGACCAGATTTCATCGCCGCGACACTCTGCCAGTAGCATGCGGGCCTTGATTCGGGACAGCATGGAGAGTCTCCGTTCCAGCGGAAGCATGAAAAAAGATCACTGCCCATGGGACAGTGATCTTTGTGTTTGGTCGGTCCAGTTCGAACTTTACATGTTGCCGAACATGGAACACAGGTCAGCGGTTCGCGTGCTGTAACCCATTTCGTTGTCGTACCAGCTAATGACTTTGACCATTTCGCCACTGATGACTTGCGTGAACGGAGCGGCAAAGATCGAGCTGTGAGGATCGCCAATGATGTCGGTCGACACGATGGGATCTTCGGTGTAGCAGAGGATTCCCTTGAGAGGTCCATCTGCGGCAGCCTTCATGGCGGCGTTGATGTCGTCTGCCGACGCGCCCTTTTTCAGGTCGACGGTCAGATCCACAACACTGCCAGTCACAACAGGCACTCGCATGGCGATACCGGTCAGCTTGCCTTCCAGTTCTGGAATAACCAGAGCAACGGCTTTGGCAGCACCCGTTGAAGTCGGGATGATGTTCTGAGCCGCCGAACGAGCGCGATACAGGTCGCTGTGAGGCATGTCCTGAACACGCTGATCGTTGGTGTAGGCGTGAACGGTGGTCATCAGACCGCGATCAATGCCAAACGAATCCTGCAGAACCTTGGCAACAGGTGCAAGGCAGTTTGTCGTGCAACTTGCGTTGGAGATGCACTTCATCTCTGGCGACAGTTTGTCGTCATTGACGCCCAGAACGACCGTCAGGTCAGGGCTGTCCTTGGCGGGAGCACTGATTACAACACGCTTGGCACCGGCATCGAGGTGCGAGTCGTATCCGGGCTTGGCAGCCGTTTTACGGTTGGTGAACACGCCCGTGCTTTCCACAACCACATCAACACCCAGGTCTCCCCATGGAAGATCGGCTGGATTTCGCTGCTCAAATACCGGAATCGCTTTACCGTTGACGATCAGGTTCTTGTCGTCGTGCTCAACAGTGCCGTCAAAACGTCGGTGGGTACTGTCATACTTCAGCAAAGTGGCCAGAGTATTGTTGTCAGTGAGGTCGTTGATACCAACGACTTCGAAATCGCCACCGCGTGCGATCAGGTTTCGGAATGTCAGGCGCCCGATACGGCCAAACCCGTTGATTGCTACACGCACTGCCACGATAAAGTCTCCTTGGATTGTTGCGGATCTAGTCCGCCATGGTAAATCTTCTTCAACTTTTAGCCCCGAATTGTAACGCGACTATCCCAAGCTCACAAGCGGCCACAATTGGCAGTTTTCCCTTAGCGGCACGGTCTCAACCGTATGCAGACTCTATGAAGAAACGCGCAAACTGGCAGTTGCCGACGGGAGTTTCCAGCGGAACCTGGGACTATTCACGTTCGGATCAGATCGCCACTGATTACGACAGATACTTTGCCCGGCACGGCATGTTTACGCTCGATCAAAGTGTGTTGCAGCACTACTTCTCTGCCGGAAAGTCCGTCGTCGATCTGGGCTGCGGCACCGGGCGAGCGATCCTGCCATTGATTGAGAGCGGGATGGAGGGAGTGGCTGTCGACCTGTCGGACAAGATGCTGGCTGAAGTTCGACGCAAGGCAGACGACCTGGAACTGGACGTGGACTGCGTCCGAGCGAACCTTGTCGACCTCAGTTGTTTTGCCGAGCACAGTTTCGACTATGCCATCTGCCTGTTCAGCACCTTGGGGATGATTCGAAGTCACGCTGCCCGCGAGCGGGTGATGGAAGGCATCTCCAGAATCGTCAAACCGGGCGGACTTTTCGTTTTTCAGGTCCACAACTACTGGGTTCATCTGTTCGATCCCGAGGGCCCCTGGTGGATGATCCGAAATCTCACTCGCACACTCGTAAAGCGTGACGTTGAGATCGGCGACAAATTCTATCTCTATCGCGGTATCCCGGACATGTACCTGCACTCATTCACACGCCGCGAGTTGCGGTCGATGTTGCGGCGACATGGATTTCGTTCGATCGAGTGGCTACCGCTGAATGCATCGCAATCGGGCAGGTTGAAGTTCCCGTCACTGCTGGGCTCACTTCGTGCCAGCGGCTGGATTGTTGTCGCACAGCGATGATTGCCTTGGTGACGGATAGCTTGGGAGACTGGTCTGCACGGGCGTTGGCGCAGCTACCGTCCGGGAGTCGTTCGGACGCGTGGGCGACAAACTGCAAACAAAGCGATTGCGATCATGAGGCTGAATGTCGTCCGCGGCTCCGGAACACTGGCTATCTGCGTTCCAGCCCGATTGCCAAAGTCTCCCGATAGCGTGATGAAATCACCGAACTCAATGAGGCCGTCGCAGGTTACGTCTCCGGACGTGTACACGCCTTCCGTATTGAAGTTGCGTGAAAGTTGCAGGAAGTCGTTGAAGTCGACGACTCCGTTGAAGTCCAGATCCGATCGTACGGCACCCAATGCTTCGAACCATTCGCCCAATTCATCTCCGCCAGCACAGGCGACGTTGACGTCATACAGATCCACCCGCCCGTCGCTATTGATATCCAGCGGATCGACAACGGACCAACCCACGTCCTGCAACGCTGCCACATCCACTCGGGTTAGTTCCAGTCGGCGAATCTGATTGTCAAAGTTGGTCACCGGATCCAACAGCAGGTCCTGCATGCGTCCATTGATCGTGCCGACCATCACGGGATCGCCGGGCGCAAAAATGGCGGACGTGTATGTCGAATCGACCCAGTGCGGATCGATGTTAGAAACAAGATTGAGTCGAGTTAACGAAGTGTTATGTTCCTCGTTGTACGTCTCCAGCACGGCGGGGCCTGTGTAGTAGTTACCGGTTACGTGCTGCTGCCATTGATTCCAGGTCGTCGACATACCCAGAACATGGCCAATTTCGTGGAGGGCAATTGAATAGAAATCGACTTCGAAACCGGAGGAGGCAGTATCAAGATCGAAATGCCAGTTCCGGTCAATGTCGAACGTAACCGCACCGCCCCACGCGGGAAGATCTCCCACCGTGTCATCGGGCGTGTTCGAGATCACACCGCGTCGCAGCGGGCCCTCAAGATCATCAAAGAGGTCCGTGAAGTTCGTACCCGTCGCCGTTCCGCCCTTGCCCGCGGAGGCCAGTTGTCGTCCGCCCACAAAGAGCCGCAATTCATCTTCGGCAAGTCCGTCAAAGCCATATTCGTCGGCCGCGACGGAAGGGGCGATCGGATCAGACAGCGCGTTCCTGGCAGTGCTTAACTGGTAGGGCTCGCCGGTACCGGGATGTTCGAACCCGATTCGCCAAACGTCACCGGCTGCCGGAGTTGACTCCAGTAGCGTCGAGGTGATGATGCGGCTGTATCGCGCGGCGGCGGCTTCGATTGCCTCGCGTCTCACGGGATCGCGAAAGAAATTCTGGGTGTCGTAGGTGTAGTCGACGACAATCTCAATCGCGCCGACAGGTCCGCACAGTCCCAGCAGCAGCACGACGCTGCACAGCATTCGTTGAGACTTGCCCACGGTACGCCCCTGACGGTGAATCGAGATACCCTTGGAGAATATCAGATTCCTGCCTTCATTCCGCAAAGAAAACCCGCGACAAACTGTTCAGGTATTCGAACCGTTTCTGAGCACGGAAAGTGGTGCGGTTCCATCGTCAATTTGAAGGCGCGGCGACATGCAACGCCACGCGGTTGTGAACGTTCGAGAGGCGTTAGCTGGCTGGCACTTCGCGTGGCATGAAGGGCTTGAGAACGACAGCCTTCTCATCGGGAGAACCGCCAATCAGCGTGAGGGCAGCCTCCTGATCAATCAATTCCGAATACGCTTTCATCTGTTCCTGAAGACGGATCAGGTCCATTTGGCGATAGAACTGGATTTCCGCAAGTGATCGCAATGGGTTCTTTTCGGTCTGACCGGCAAGGTAGTTTACTCGCTTGGCCGCGACCGCCGGCCGAAGAGCTGCAGGAATGGGCGCCGGCGTCAGCTTGTCGGCCAGAAAGTCTCGCAGGTCGTCCAACACTTCCAGCGTTGGGTCGTCTTTCACCAAATCGAGTTTTGCCTGTTGCACGGCGCGACTGTTGAGCTTCTTTGACTGGTAGATGTTCTTCTTGCGAACGACGTCCACCAGCGACACGCGAACGTCCTTGATCAGGCTGCCGCGGGTCGAGGGTTTTTCATCAATTCGCAGCAGGATCAAAACGTCGACTTCGTGCTTGCGAGCGGCGGCAATGAGTGTGCGTTCGCGATCGACGCCGATGAACTGGATTCCCGGCGCAAGGATCGTGCCCTTGCTACCAGGCTGGATCTGACCGGAAATCATGTCTTCGCGATCGTCGCGGCTGATGTAACCTTGCCGACGCGTTGTCTTGGGTTGTTCAATGATGAACGGTGCATGCAGCGGCCGAGCCTTTACCATCTGCAGGATCTGTGCTCCAAAGTTTCCTGCTACCGAATTGAATGCCTTGGCTGCACCTTGCGAGTTGCCACGGGCGCGATTTGGGATTGGGCGGCCCGTCGACGGGTTAATGGTTGGAGCTTTCGCCGCTTCGATACTGGCGAGAATTGCCTTGAGTGCCGTTACGCGGGCTTTCGCCGCATTGGGGCCTCGGAATTCGACGCCCACGCCGTACCGAATGATGGCACTGGGGCGGCTCAGGCCGGGAACCCACTGATATTGGTAGAGCCACGAATCGGCCGTGTCGCTGGCGGCAATGTTGGCGTAGTAGAGCTTGATGGCGTCGGCTTCGCGCCCGTCGGTGAACGCGGCCTGTGCATCCGCCGCAGCGATGCCAATGGGACCACCCTGGAATGACGGAGCGTTTCGGGCGCCGCCCGCCATGGCTGGCCCGCCTCCGCCGGCTGTGGGACCGGTCGCCGGACTGCCACCGGGCTGTGCGGGAGCTCCCGGGCGGGGAACCCCTGTGTTTCGTTTGAAGGCATTCGCCAGCCCGCCGGCTTCGGCAAACGCGGGCTTTTTCAGTGTCGACGGAGTAATATCGCCACCATCAACGGTAAACGCAGTTCGCAGGTTGCCGGCATTGGGCACGGCGCCCAATTCGCCCCCGCCCCAGATGGCGAAGAAGCCCTCAGCGCGGAGGCCACCCAATCCCTCCCGAATGTTGTCGTAGTTGACTTTGTAATCCTCAGGCTGTGTCCAGATGACGGATTTGTCATCGTTCACTTCCACGATGGTCAGCGCGTTTTCGAGGCCGTCTTCCCAACGTCGAATGGGCTTTGGCCTGGCACCATTGAAAGCTGCCGACGAGCCGCTGACGCCCAGGTAGTTGGTCCACGTGTCGAAGCGTTCCGGCGATTGGTACACCGACGGAATCTTGTCGATCAGCGTACGGTTGTGATTACTGTCCCACGGCTGGTTGAGTTTGAACTGTTTGTACAGCTTCTCGTAGCCCAGCAATGGCAGGATCGACACTCGCCAGCTCAGCAGAGGTCGCCCATTGGAGTCACCGATGTACTGGGCCGGATAGGAACCGCCACCTTTTGATTCCCGATAGGTTTCGAAAGCCTGAGAAATGCGAGTCAGATTGTTGAGCGTGATTTGTCGTCGCTCGACTTCCGACAAGGGTGTCGCGGGCGGCGACTTCGTATCGGTAAGGCCGTCGATAGGAGCGGCTGGTTGTGGCTTGGCGGCTGCCTGAGGTGTTGCGGCAACCGGATCGCTTGCGTCTGCTGAGACGGTCGCAGTGTCGGCGGCAGGTGTGCTGCCGGGAGCGGCTCCACGAGCAGGCGGTGTGTACGGCGTCGATTCGACCGGTGCCACGTAATCGTCTTCCTCGTCCTCATCGTCTTTCGATGACCCGGCACCCGCATACTTGCGGAATTCTTCCATGCGGGCCGCGTCGCTTTTGCCGCAGCCGATCGATGGAATGCAGACGAACGAGCCGATGATGAAGAGGCCAACGAGCGACCACCAGGACGAAGCAAGGTTTTTGAATTTCATGATCATTTCACTCCTGGCATCAGGTTGCCGAAGTTGATTCGCCGTAAAGCAATGTTTGAGGGAAGCCGAACTGGGAAAAGCCGCCGCCGGTTCCGAGAATAAGTCCGATATCTGCCAATGACTTTCGAGGGTATCCGTTCAACGATCGCTGCAGGTCGCCCAGGAGTTCGCCGAAGTCGGGTTCCATTGTGTCGACGACCTGATGCATCCACTTTGCGAGCGACGGGTCCTGCCGAAGTTTCGCAACCTGACTGCCTTTGACGGGCAGTTCGCGTTCAATCGCATCGTCCCAGCGTTTGACGCCGTGGACGATCGATCGCATCCAAACGTAATTTCTTTCGCCAACGACAACGTTGGTCGTATCGCCACCGACATCAATCACGGCAATGGCCGTTTCTTCCGCATGGTTGGCGATGAATTCATGATGCAGAGCATTGAACAATGCAAAACCATCGCACTGCAGCAAGGCAATTTCGCAACCGCCTGCGATGATGGGTGCGACCCATTCCTGCATGATTTCTTTTCGTGCTGCCATGGCCGCGATGGGACGCAACTCCGTGAAGCCATCGGCGACGGGCTCCCACGCGTGAAAGTCGAACACCGCCTCGTCGATAGGCATGGGGATTTGTGCCTTCATCTCAAAACCGACGGCATCCTTGAGTTTGGTCTTCTTCGATTTGATGGGCGGCAGATCGAAGAATCGAGCCAGGCCGTGTCGTCCGGGGAAGCTGGCGGCCACCCGTGGTTTCTTTACACCGGTTTCTTCGACGAACTGCTCTACCGACTCGGTGATAATGTCCGCCTGAGCGTCTTCGCGAACCTTGTGCAGCGGTCGCGAGTGTGGGATCAACAAACTCTGGGCGATAACGATTTGGTCTTCGTTGATGACCAGTTCGATTGCCTTGATACTGGTCGAACCCACGTCGAGTCCCCAACAACGATCGGTTTTGCCACGGGAGAATGACATGCCGAACAGCTTGCGTTTGGGGTTCAGGTCGTGCGCCATTTTCGCTTTGCCCAGCCCCTGCAGAGCCAGACCGTAGGCAACCGAAAATCGACCCGGCAGCTTCTTCAGATCCGCCTGGACTTCGGCATCCTCCGGTTCGGCGCCGGCAAAACCCGTCCACAGTTTCAGCGGCGCACCAATCGCGGGTTGCTCTGGCATCGCACTCCATGGCGGATTCCCAAATCGTCGGTCGCGGGTGCGCTGCTGTAGACGCTCTGTTAGTTGCGCCTGCAGCTTTTTTGCCCGTCCATCATCGGGTGTCAGTTTGAGCCAACGCTCGGCGACCTTCTGCAGATTCGGAGTTGCTACCGTAGATCTGCGAAGTTGCTCAGTGCACCAATACAGTTCACGCGCCTTGCGGTACACCTGTTCGATCGGACCCTTACGGAATTCGGGACCAATCTTCGCGGCAGCCTCCGCGGCTTCCCGGAAGCGACGCTCGGCGATCTTTTTCTGCGCGAGCCTGGCCATCAATGTGCTTTGCTTTGACTGGTCGTCAGATTCCAGTTTTGCCAGCCGGCCCAGCAGTTTTTTTGCTTCTTCGTTGTTCGGCTGCAACTGACAGAGCCGTTCGACCCGCGGCCGTAAACCTTCGTAGTTCTTGGCTTTCAGGGAACTTCGAATTTCGGAATTCAGTTCGGCGAGTTCCTTGTGGAAACCTTCGACCTCCACCATGAAGTCGACGACTGGTTTGGATCGCAGGCCAATGGGGATGGCCTTGAGCGATTCGAATGACTTGGTGTATTCCTGACGCTTGAAGTAGACACGAGCCTGCGCCGCCAACTGCTCGGACTCTTCCGTGCGTGCGACGCGCCTTTGTTCGAGTTGATTGAGCAATTGCATCGCATTTTGCGTGTACTTGCCCAGTCGTTCATCACCCTCGGTTATTTCGCGTAGCTTGCTGGCGGCGTCGTAGAAACGGCCTTCCTTTTCCATGCGGATGGCAAGTTCGAGCTTGGCTTTGAGTTCGTCCTCACGCTGCTGGACGGAATCCTCCAGCTTGACGCCGCAGTTGCCGCAGAATTTTTCGTCGATCGCGTTGATGGAGCTACATTCCAGGCACGGCAGCCAGAGCCGTTGTCCGCAGTTGCCGCAGAATTTTCGGTCGGACGGATTGTCCTGGCCGCAGCCCGCGCAGCTAATTACGCGCATCGAGGATGATGGAGCTTGATCGTTCATAATGAGTGGGTTCCCAGACTCAAAAATCGCTTCCGCCGAGTATCGCAAACTCGACATCCAAATCGATATTTTCGAATCGTGGGTTTTCAAATTCGACGTGCAACTTGCCCAAGTCCCCCATGAACATTGCACGCGGTGCGTCGGTGGGAATCTCCACCAACATTCGGTACAGACCTGCGTCGGGTACCTTTTCGTTTTCGATGAAGCTGACTTGCAGGAAGTCCGGCTTCGTCTGAATTTTTTTGACTTTCAGTATGGGATCCGGATCCCGGACTTTCACATTGAAATACTTCTTGATGCCTTTACCGCGTCGGACCTTGCCAAGCTTGATGATACCGCTGGAGTCGATGCCCTTGCCGTAAATCGATACGCGCCGCAGAACGTTGCCGTTGATGGGCAATTCATAGCTGCGGTCACCCTCGCCCTCCGGGGTGATTTGCATCTGGATGGTGTGTTTGAAAAAACCGCGGGGAAGGTCGTCCGGCAGTTTCAACGTCAGACGGTAACCATCTTCGACTTTCAGAGGCTGCTTTTCTTCGGCCGTGAGACGAGTAAGCTCCCACGTGGCCTCTTTCATTGTGCATTTGACGTTGGAGATCTGGAAGCTTTTCCAGACCTGCGAAGAGAGCGTGACCGTTGACTCCTCCGCGACGCCCGGGCGGAGGCCCGGCATGGAGAACTCACTGGGATCGGCAATCAATCGCGACAGAATGCGCCCTTCTACGCGACACCGCAGAATGGGGTTGTCCGGGTCGTTGGTGAGGATCTCTGCCTCGTGCCCAAAGACCTTGTTGCCTTCTGCACTACGCCACGAGAGCACGACGTCGGTCTGCCCGCCGGGCGGGACGTCGTTATTCGCCACTTCGCCGATCGTACACTTGCAGGAAGAATGTCCTTCTCGCAGCGTGAGTGGCGCGTCACCTTCATTGCGGACAATGAACGTGTGTTTGCGACGTTGGTAGGGCTCCATCGTGCCGAAGTTGTAGACGGCATTCTCCAGTACCGCGATCGGCCGGCCCGAGGGCGGTTTCCTGTCGGTATCGTCGTTGACCGCGTCCGACTCCAGGGAGAGCAATCCGCCGGCTTTGGATGTTGTTGGATTGGAAGCCGATGCGTCGGCCTTCGAACCAGCGGAATCCTCGAGGGGCGTTCTGTCACCCTCGCTATTTGTTTCAGTGGGGCTGGATTCTTTTTCACCGGCCGTTGCATTCGCCGATGCCGAGGAAGTGGTGGCCGTTGACTGGACCGCGACAGGTTCACGACTGCAGCCCACAGCACACATCACAACGACGGAAAGTGCGAAGAGCAGTCGGATCATTGTTTCCCCAGAAAATAAAAAGAAGCCGCAGCCGGTCAGATTAGACCTGAACGGCTGCGACTATCAAGGAGGTTGCACGCATATGTATGCTTGCGATCCCGATTTAGTCTTCGAAGATACCGAGCTTCGAGGTGCTGATCAGGAAAACACCCGAGAAGATGCGTGTTGGCTCGAGCTCAACCACGTCGTCCCGGTAACCGATGCCAGCGTACTGAGCGTCGGTCAGATCTTTTGGTACAGGGAAACCAGGGTTCAGGAACTTGTCCTGGCTGGTGTCGAAGAACTTCTTGACGCTGGCGTCGCCCATCAGGACGTTGCAAGCACCGCCGGAAGCACCGTGTACTGCGAACCAGTCACGAGTGTCTTGCAGGTAAGTTCCACTGTCAGCGGTTGCAGGACCAATGTTGCCCGAAGCTTCAGCTTGAACCTGAAGCGAGAGGTCAGCGTCCTGTGGAATCAGGCTAACGGCGTTGTTCGAAGCGTTCCAGTAAGCTGGACCGTCGTTGAACGCCTCGGTTAGCAGCTCACCGGTAGTGATGTAAGTCACGCTCTCGTTCGATCCCTTCGAAAACGGATCAGGTGTTCCGTCAGCAAGGAATGGATCAACCTGCAGAGGCTGAACAAGAGTCGCTTCGTCAACGTCACCAGGTGCAGCGTCACCCAGCAGACCAACGTGCGAAGTTACAACAGGCGAGCTCTCAAGAACGCGAAGCGTCAGAGGACCGCGAGTCGTGTTCAGACCCTTGATGCCGGTCTTGCCAGCCGTTCCGCCAACACGGACGGCCACGGGAGTCGAGCTGAGGTCAACGTCGAGGTTTGGAATGCTACGAACGAGGTGCCAACCAGCAGCGTAGTTCGTGTTGTATCCGGCCTGAACGAAAGCACGTGCAACAAGTGCAGCACGCTGAGGCGAGTTAGCAGCCGTTCCACCGAACTCATCGCCGGAACCACCAGCAACTCCGCCCCATGTTCCCGAACCACAAACACCAGCCGACAGACGAGCAAGTGGAGCACCGTCTTTGTTGTCGGTCGTGTCACGACCAAGAAGGTCGTTCAGCTTTTCCGAACCCTTCAGAGGGTTAGCAGGACAAAGCATTTCACTTGGGAAAGCCGCACCAAGGTTTACAAGGTCAGCAGTCCATCCGTACGTGTCCATGCAGCCATCGCGACGGAAGTCAGATGCTCCCGATGCAAGACGCTCTTGTGCGTCACGATCGGCAAACTCATACATGCCGATGCCGAATTGACGCAGGTTGTTCTGGCATGTAGCCATGCGTGCTGATTCACGAGCACGCGAAAGGGCTGGCGACAACAAAGCCACCAGGATGCCGATGATTGCGATAACCACCAACAATTCGATCAGGGTAAAACCTGACTTTTTCGAATTTGACATTCTTTACTTTCCTAAATTCAAAAAAATAAGCGACCAAAAAATTCCAGGGGATGCAACCTCCCTGAATCAAGTCTGTATTTTCCGTGTGATTCGCGACGTCTTCTTCTGCTGTTCCTGTTTTGTCGTCAGCCTGTGCCTTCGAAGCACGAATCACGTTATGTGTTGATTTCAAAGTCCGCGTAGTGACGCTTTGCTAAACACTTCGTTGGGTGAAATTTCCGGAGTGCTGTCGGAAAACCCGGACTGCTGACTGCTCAGGAATCCGTTGTTCAATCCGCCGTCCCGATTCCGGTCGGTCAGTTTTTTGACACTGCCGTCCCCCATCAGCACGTTACAGACACCACGGTGAATCGGGTTGAATCCGCGGTAGTCCTGCATGGTGTTGGGAATGCCGTTCTCGTCGGCACCATCCCAGACTTTCCACCATCCGTTTGCACCCTCACGATTTGTACCTGCCGAAAATGAAGGAGTTGCGAAGGTGCTGCGAATTTTTGGACCAGACGTAAATGGCTGGGCGAGAAAGCTACCCGGGCCGTTTGGACCAATCCAGGAAAACTGTGATTCGTCCACAACCGGTGTGCTCGCATCATCGAATACCTCGACGAGATCATTCAGTGTCGACGATGTTCGTGCGCAGCCCAGAAGTGGTACGAAGCTGGATGATACCGACGACGCTTCCAATACCTTCTGACTTAGCGGACCGAATGACGAGTTGCGCGACAGGATGTCGTTGGCACACGCTTCCGGTTCCGCAAACAGGTTGCCGCTGCCATCAAGTCTTGGCTGTGTTCTGACAAGCAACCAGGACGCGGCGTAGTTTGTGTTGTAGCCTTGGAGGTAGATGTCTCGCGCCACGATCGCCTGACGCCCGGCTCCCTTGTTCATGCTGGATATGGCCCAGCAGGGATTGGGCAGTTTGGTTCCGTCAGGGAGTGAACGAGGTGCCGAACCGGTCCAGTCGACACACTCGCCGTTGTCATCCGTCTTCACGGTGAGTTTCAGCAGATCTTTGTACGTCGCAGACAGTTGTGCCTCATTGGCGACGCAGAGCATCTCACCAACGGGAATTCCATCGTTGACCAGATCGGCAACCCAGCCAATTTCCGTCACGGCGCCATCGCGTCGCCAATCAAACGCACCCGAACAGAGCTGACCATTGTTGCGTTCCGCGTGAGCGAAGAAGCCGACGCCGAACTGACGAAGATTGCTCCCGCAAGCCGCGGATCTTGCAGCGGCGCGCGCCACGGTGATCGATGGAATCAGGATTGAAACCAGGATCCCAATGATGGTGATCGTGACCAACAATTCGATCAGCGTAAAAGCAGACCGACCCCGGGGAAACGGCTTACTTGCCGAATGCCGAGCGTAATTCAATTTCATTTGTGCAACCAACCATGATCCGCCTTGCTCCTGCTTAGTTCGCCTCATCGGTGAAGAAATCAACCGATCCCGAGCTTCCTTGCCAAGCGGACGCCGGGATTTGAGTGGACTTCGGTTAGCACTAGATGAACGAAATGTGAATAATTCGTTAATCTCGCCGGCCGAATGGCAAAAGGCCGATGGCTGTCCAGAGAGAAAGAGAAAAACCCGTGCCGACCAATGGCCGACACGGGCGGGATAGAGCGGTTGTGAAATCAGGTTGTGGGTTCGATTGCTTCCCTCACGGGAGTCTGACAAATCCTGCATTGGCGTCAACGATTTGGTCGCTGACGGTGCAATTTTGTCACTTTGTGTAACGGCCGAGAGGGGGCATCCAGCTTCGCGACGGGTGGATCCTCTGCGAGGGAATGGGCCGTTTGCTTCGATAGGCCGCTCGGTTTGCGTCAATGTAGGCGTTACGTCCGGTTCGCCTTGTGTGGCATTCAGGTAAATCAGTTTCATAGTCAGGTCTTTGGGGAATCTGTTCCAGCCAAGTCGCGGGATGAGAGAAGCGGAGGCCAAGCAATGCCACCCTCCGGAATGCAATGCCGTCGGTGAAGAACCCTGGACGGCGATGCCTGTTTGATCGTGAGAATATTAGCGACGGCCTTCGGAAAGTCCGTATCATTTCGATGATGGTTTGGTTAAGAATCGAAGAGTGGTGTTAGTTCGCGAAAGCTATATCGACTACGTAAGAGCTGACGAGCTGACGAGCTGACGAGCTGACGAGCTGACGAGTGACGAGTGACGAGTGACGAGTGACGAGGCGTGCGCGGATTTGGATATCGTGGAAGCGCAGATCGGCGAAGAGGCCGGATTGCAGTTTGTGACCACGTGAAAGCGGGTGCTAGAAGGGGCGAATTGAGCTTGAATCAGGTTGCGTTGAGCAACTGGTCTTTCGCTGTCGCCTGGAGGTCAGCCAATGGCTGGAGCCTGTCTACTGAGACGCCAAGAACGCCGCAGGTGTCGCCGACATCCGCTGCGATCTCCTCAAGCAACGTGCTGAGTTGCTTGTTGGGTTGAACTCCCAGCCAGCCGTGCAATTCATGAATTTCAAGGAACGGTTTGCCCTTGCGGTGCTCCACGAAATAGTCCGCCGTGCAGGCAGCCAATCGGGCGATTACGCTGGCCAGCCGGATGTCTGCCTCGAGCAGTCGCAGTTCATCCGGAGAATCGTGATGATGACGAAGTGCTTCCACGAACGTCCGGCGCATCCCCCAACTCTCTATCAGTTTGCAGCCCACTTCGACGTGGTCCAATTCGAGCGTCTTGCGTTCGATTTCTCGTACGCAAACCTGCCTGGCACGAGCGAGCAAACAGATCGGCCCGTATTTGGCAGTTAGCGTTCTCAATAGCGTGAGTTGACCAATGTCGACCAATAGCCCGATCAGAAACGCATCTCCGCTGGTGATTCCTGATGTGCATTGTGCAAACCGTTTTGCGGCACACGCGGATACGATGGCTCGCAGCCAGAAGCGATGCATCTCTTCGCTGTCGGGGATGTCTCCCGAATTTCCGGCCAGCGAACGGACGAGCATCAGCGTCCTGAGTTTGCTACGTCCCAACAGGGTTACCGCGTGCGACACGGACGTAATCTCGTGCTGCAATCCGCGGCTTGACGCATTCACCGTTTTCAAGAGCTGATTGGCCAGCTCCGGATCCGATTTCACGAGCTCGACAATTTCGACGAGAGACGTATCGGGCGTCCTGGTCGCATTGAGCAAATGAACGGTCACCGTCGAAAGCGACGGTGCGTCGGGGGATGACCAGATCTCATTAACGGGTGTAGTCATTCTTACCAGATTTCGTTCAGCCATCGTTGCATCCGAATGATGGGCGTCTGAAAGATACGACCGTAGCGGGGAACGAGGCGACGAATCATCGCTTCGCTGTGCGTAGGTTTTCCCGAACGGGCGACCGGTCGCAACCGCTGTTACGAGGATGGCTCGCAGGGAGCAAAACCACGCAGGCACAATGGGGTGATTCATGTGTCCCCTCTAAGGCGATCCAAAAGAGATGGCGCCTCCAAATGGGTGCGTCCACTTATGGCGGGTGATTGTCCCCTCTTCTGTCCCGTTCCGGCCTGGATTCGAATTGAGCTATGTCGTTCGAGATCTTTGAGCAGCAGCAGGCTACAAACTGCCTTCGGCACCGCGCGGGTCAGTTTGCGAATGTCGTCGCGTCGAGTTTGTGACGATCTATCAATTCGCGAAAGGGCTCTGGGAGATTGTGGAACACCTGCAACAGAGTTCCACTGCGATCCATCAAGCTGGTGGAATTCGTCTTTGAGCTGAGGTCGGCTCCGTTCGCGATCAGGAACTCGAGCGTCGCGAGCGCGTTCTTTTCAGTCTCTGCTGGATCCGAGGTGCTAAATCTCGCGATGTGCGTGGCCCACCTTCGGAAAATGCAGAACGCTGGCGTTTGGCCAAGCTTATCGCGGGCGTTCGGGTCAGCACCGTTTTCGATTAGCAGCTTGCATATCTGCACGTCTTGTTGTCCGGCGGCGCAGTGCAATGGTGTCGCTTGTTCTCGTGGTTCGCGAGCTTGCACGTCGCCACCAAGCGCAAGGTACTGCTTGATTCGATCGGGTTGCCCAAACGTTGCCGCTGCACACAACAAGGGGCCTGCATTCGCCTGAATGTCCGGCCCAACTCCTTTCGTTTCCAGCAGCGCACAGACTTCGAAGAAATTGTTTTCCGCTGCCACTCGGTAATATCTTTCTTCGGGCTGTGCCGTAGCCTGCTCTACGTCTGTGCCTTGCTCGATCAACAGCGCGCATGTGGCTGCGCGACCACTTCGCCGTACCGTTCCCGGGTATTGGCGAAGCCGCGATCGCAAAGCGACGTGAAAGGAAGTTTGGTTTCGCGCGTTCCGAGCGTTGACGTCAGCTCCAAGAGCAATCAGCTTTTCGCAATTCTCCGCGTAGCCGGCGCTGGCATGTTGATGCAATACGGTCTGGCCTTTTTTATCTTTTGCATTGAGCCACTCTTTGGACTTGTCCTGCGTCATGCAGGCGGCAACGAGTAGTGGGAAGATTTCGCTCTGGACGTCATGCTTCGTGGATCGGAACGACGGATGCCCGGATTGAGTGTGGGTGACGATATGAAGCGGCATGGCACCGCGAGCGTTCGCCACCAATGGGTTCGCGCCGTTTGCCAACAACACCTGGACACACTTTGGGGCGCCAAACCGCACGGCATCATGCAACGCGGTTTCTCCCCAACTGTTTACGCCGTTGATATCGAGCTTTGCTGTTTTTCCAGACTGTTGACTTGAGCCGTGGTGTAACAGAAGGCGGAGCACTTCCGCGTTGTCATCAAAGACCGCTGCAAACAGGGGCGTGTTTCCCTTGCGGTATAGTTCGATGTCACTGTCGTACTCGTACGGTTCGTACTTGAGCGGCTGCCACAAACCGTCGGCATCGCGGTACTCCTCCAACAAGTAATCGCAAAACCGAAAGTCGCCGTGTAGCGCTGCATGGTACAGCGGGTGAGCGTATTGCACTGCGCTGTTGTAACCGACACTCACGTCGAACTGTTCCGGATAGCGATTCTGCTCACCGGCGCTTGCGAACACGTCCACCAGCTCTGGCTTGCGATGTTTTATGAGCGCATATCGCATTAGCTCTTTGCCGGTCGACGGCGATTTGGATGCTTTGACTCCTGCGTTGACGATATCGCGACAGAGTTCCGCGTTCCCTGACTCGGCCGCGGCCTTGAGATGGGCGAACGTGTAGGGTTCGTCGGGAAGTCGAGATTTAATTTGTTCAACGATGGCCTTGTCACCGGCACGCAAGGCCGCAAGCAGAGGATGCTGCTCTGGATACCGGGGCTGCAGAGGAACGTTCTTTCGAAGCAAGAAGGCGGCAATCTGCCTGGCCCGCTGTACGTCGGCTTGTCGGTTCCGTGCCTTCAGTTGAAACATGTGTGTGAGGGCCGAGTGAAGGTACAACGCATCGTCGACCCTGGCTCCCTGTTGCACGACGAAGTCGACCATGTCGGGGCTATTGGCGCGAATTGCAAGTATCAGTGGCGTCGTGTTAGGGCTGTTCCGACCATTCATCGGAGACAGCTCGACAGGCTCGAGCTTGCCGCCTTGCGCCAACATCAACTTGAGCGTGTCGATGCTCCCGGACTGGATCGCTGAATGAACGGCGGTCTGCCGCTGGTAGTCCTTTAGCATTGGCGTGTTGGGATTCATCCCGGCGTTGATCAGCAAGCGACACATTTCGACATCGCCATTAAAAGCGGCTCCGTGCAATAGTGTCCGGCCGGTTTCCGTGTAGGTGGTCTCGTGTCCCTCGTCGATCAGTTTCTGGGCAGCCTCGAGATTACCAGCGTAGACAGCCGTCGCGAGCGGTTGCCCGTGAATAATGCGATGGGACGGAGAGCCGGGTTCGGATGTCTCGATGGCTTGCGGCGGAGCAGCTCGATTAAGGGGCAAAACGAAATTGGGGAAGTGTTGCTTCAGGAATTTGGTTTGCTCTTCCGGCAGATTGACGCTCGCCAGGCGAGCGGATGGTTTTTCCTGCGTGCGGTTTTTGGGTGGTGGCGTCCGTTCACAACCAGTGAGCGATATGGTGCCTGTGCAGAAACAGACAAGTGCCGCAAGCAACATTGGCCCGAACACGGCTCGGCTGTGGAAACAGGAAAGGCTCGTCTTCCCATCTACGAAAAAACTAATGGCCCCACGGCACATGACATTGCCTTGAATGTGTTTTTGGTGGTTGCTGTGTGCTGAAGCTTACTCGAGTCGTTCGGCCGCCATACGGCAATACTTCTTGGACCGCTCGATGCCCAGCCACGAGCGATTCAGGCGTTTCGCGACCACTCCCGTGGTGCCACTCCCGAAGAACGGATCGAGGACGATGCCTTCTTCGGGGCACCCGGCCTTGATGCAGTTTTCGACGAGCTCTTCCGGGAAAACGGCAAAGTGGGCGTCGCGGAATTTGGAAAGGGAGATCGACCAAACGGTGCGTTTGTTTCGGCCTTTAGGGTGAAATGCCTGGTCCCAACGCGCATCGTGGAGGTTGGTGTCGCCGCCATTTTTGCCACGTTCGGGCGTACTGCCCTGCTTGAAGAAATGGTTGCGTCCGCCCTTCATTTTGCTGTTCTTGGAAAACGTCACGTGCGGTTCGCGAATGGCATCGACGTCATAGTGGTACTTCCTGGACTTCGAAAACAGAAAGACGTATTCGTGGTCCGTGGTCGGTCGCGTCTTGACGGACGATGGCATGGCGTTGGGTTTGTGCCAGATGATGTCGCTGCGCAAAATCCAGCCGTCATCCTGCAATGCCAGCGCGACGCGCCATGGCATGCCCAGTTGCGCGCCGGCCTTGTACTTGTCTCCAAGCACCAGCCACAGTGTGCCGTCGTCTTTCAGGACACGCCTCGCTTCCTGGAAGATATTCACCAGACGTTGCGTGTATTGTTGCGGCGTCGTTTCCTGACCCACCTCGTCTTTGGCCGAATAGTGTCGCTGCTGGAAATACGGCGGGCTGGTCACAATGGCGTTGACGTGTTCGGCTGGCAGTTGAGCCAGCACCTGCTCGCAGTCGCCGTGCAGGACCTGATTCCGAAAGCCGTTCTTTGAAGCCGTTTTCACAGAACTCTTCGATGTTGTTGGCATGCAGTCCTTTCCAACCTGGGATTTCGGATTCCGTGTCGGAGCCCCGTCTCGATTCCTACATTTTTTCGACAATCTGGATGCCCAATAGTGACAGTCCCGATTGCATGGTGCGTGCCACCAGGTCACACAGCAGCAGTCGACTGTCGCGAGCTTCCACGGACACGCCTTCTTTGAGAATCGGACAGTCCGAGTAGAAGGCCGCGAATGATTTGGCCAGTTGGTATAGGTAGTTGGCCAACAGGTTGGGGCGATAGTCGACGATCGTTTCTTCCAGGGCTTCCTGGAACCGCAGCAGTTGAATCGCCAGTTGTCGTTCGGCCTCTTCCTGGAACAAGACGGCCGTATTTCGGCTTCGCAATTCGCCCGGGTCGACCTTGGCGCGAGCAAAGATGGCCTGTGTTCGAGCATACGAATACTGCAGATAGGCTCCCGTGTTACCCTGCATGGCGACCATCTTTTCGTAGCTAAATACGTAGTCGCTGGTGCGGTTTTGCGACAGATCCGCGTACTTGATGGCGCCGTGCCCGACGACGTTTGCCACATGCCGACGCTGGTCCTCGGAAAGCTCCGCTCCGCCCTTCTTGGCGTCGTCGTTCTCGCTTACGACCTTGTGCGCCTGGTCGACCGCTTCGTCCAGCAAACTATCGAGCGAGATCAGTACTCCGGACCGCGTCTTGAGCGGTTTGTTGTCTTCGCCCAGAACGGTTCCAAAACTGACATGAGCCAGTTCGACATCCGTTAGCCCCCAGGCTTTGGCCGCGTCGAAGAGTTTTCCAAAGTGCTCGCCCTGACGAAAGTCAACGACATACAGAATGGCGTCGGGTTTCCATTGTTCCATTCGATAGGCAATCGTCGCCAGATCCGTTGTCGCGTACAGATACGCGCCGTCCTTCTTTTGAACGATCATCGGAGCTTCATAGCCATCCAGAAAGACGCAGACTGCGCCCTCGCTCTCCCTGGCGAGCCCTTTGTCCGTTAGCTGTTGGACTACATCCGCGAGCTTGTCGTGATAGAAGCTCTCGCCCAACTCGTGATCGAACGTGACATCGAGTCGCTTGTAGATGCGATCGATTTCGTCTCGGCATTTTGGCAGGAAGTCATTCCATAGTTCGCGATTGGCGGAATCACCCGAGTGCAGTTTGGCCGTCTCCCGGAGCACGGTCTGGCTGATGTCCGAGTGGGCGGCCATTTTGGCTTTCGCGTCCGGGTCCGCATCGGTGGCGGCAATCTTGTCTTTGGTTGCGGCGATCGCGTCTCGCTGCTTTTTCACATCGTCGCGTAGCTTGCCCAACTGCTTTCGAGCCTTCTTGTCGGCCTTCGCGTTGCCGGTCGGTTCCACAGCTTCAGCGGCAGACAGCTTCTCCTCCATCTTTTCCAGCAGCTCATGTTGCTTCGGCAGTGCGGCCACACTGTCGTGATAGTCCATCAACGCGCGGACCTCACGGTAGACTCGGCCCAATTCGTTAACGGGACTGGCCTCGTAGGCCGCCTGGTCGACGAAGTTGCGGTAGCCGTAAATGATCATGCCGAACTGTGTGCCCCAGTCGCCGAGGTGATTGTCCGAGATCACGTTGTGGCCGAGGAACCGCAGTGTGCGGCAGAGCGCGTCGCCGATGACGGTCGAACGGATGTGACCGACATGCATAGGCTTGGCAACGTTTGGCGAAGAGAAGTCCACGACATACGTTCGCGGTGTCGCCGCCGGAGTGATTCCCAGTCGCTCGTCGGAACGAATGGACTCGATCTGTTCGATCAGCCATGCATCCTTGAGCTTCAGGTTAATGAAGCCCGGCCCGGCGACCTCGGGTGGCTCGCACATTCCGCCGAAGTCCAGCAGTTCCACCAGCTCCGCCGCCACTTCACGAGGCGGCTTGCCCAGCTTCTTGCCCAGTGGCATGGCGCAGTTGGCCTGGTAGTCACCATGACGTGGGTCATGAGCCTGCGTGATCATGCCGACGAGGGGTTCAACATCCTCGTCGGTCAGTTTGCCAAGTGCCGATCGAAATCGATCCTTCAGAGCCGCCAGCGTATTCATTGCGTACCAAAAATCAGAGTGTGTCGAGATTGTGTCGTCCGACGGTTCACGATCCACACCGGGACCGCGTCCAATAACATACGTTCACGACCACACTTCGTACACGCTGATCCATCGGTCCCCGAGCGGAACCGGGTTTCCATCACAGGAGAGACCATCCGGACACTGCGGCTGGGGCGTCGGTCCGGACGATGCTCAGGCGTTTTCCCAGTCGACTTTTTCGCCGTCCGCCCACAGGTCTTCCAGAGCGAAATACTGCCGCGTCTCGTCGTCAAACAGGTGGATCACCACGCTGCCGTAGTCCAGCAGGATCCAGCGGCTTTCCGAGTAACCTTCGATACCCATTCGCTGGTCGCCCAACTCTTTTTCCAGCCGATCGTCGATCTCTTCGCTGATGGCGTGAATCTGGCGGCGACTGGTTCCCGAGGCAATCACGAAGTAATCAAAGATTGACGTGAGCTTGCGGACATCCAGTACCACAATATCCTGACCACGGTTTTCGTCGGCCGTTCGAGCTGCGGCAATCGCCAGTTGCAAGCTCATCGCCGAACATTCGTCCGAACGGGGAACAGTAACTTTCGAGTCAGCGGTTGTGGGACTGTCTGTCATGCATACTCCTGAAATTGTGATTTATAGATACCTGCCCTCGGGTAGTTGAATCTGCCCTCATCCTAGCTGGACGCCCCGATTCGCGAAAGGTTCACGTCGATACGGGACGTTGACATCCAGTCCGGCTGAACCGTGTCCTGAACATCGATGTTCGAGCCGCCGTACAGATCGGCTGGGAAGATCGACGTGGCTGTCAAAACCGTTAAAAAACCCGACGCCGGGTCTGACCGTGCGAAATCCGCCCTACTGATAAACCGCACTCCGTAGGGGTGGTTTCACAGGTCTATTCAGACAGGCAAGCAAAAACTTCACGATAGAACTCGGGATGAGACTGCCACGTTTGAGCCGACACGATGCGGCCGTCCCGGACCGCTTCCTCCGTCGCGAACGTTCCGCCAACACATTCCAGCTCGAAGCGGACGTTCTCATAGCAAGTCATCGTTCGCCCCTCGACCAGCCCGGCGGCAATCAGAATCTGGATGCCATGGCAAACGGAGAAGATCCACTTGTCCGACTTGTTGAACTCACGCACGATCGAAATCACCCGCTCGTCATGTCGTAGGTATTCGGGAGCTCGACCGCCAAGCAGCAGCACGGCCACGTAGTCTGCGACCCGCACGTCGTCAAAGGCAATGTCGGCGTCGGCACCGTAACCCTGCCGTTCAATGTAAGTGTCCCAGCCCTCTTCGAAATCATGCATCACCAGATTCAGGCGGCGCTTGCTGGGAGCGGCAATGACCGCTTCGTAGTTCGCCTCCATCAGACGATGTTTGGCGTACAGTGTTTCGTAGCTCTCGCCGGCGTCACCGGTAACTAATAAGACTTTATCCAAGGGTGGCTCTCCGTCGCGTGATTCTGACCGTCGCGTGATTCTGACTGCGTGATTCGGAAGGTCGTTGTCGAGCTTGCATTCTACGCGGGTGGAAAATCCACGCACAAGCTGCGGGATCTCGAACACCGGCACTGCGGTGAAACCAGATGTCGCCTGCTAGCCTGTCGTTGTCCTCGCACGTGACAGCGGAACTCGCCTATGCGACAGGAATGGCATCGAACTGGTCGACTTTACTCATTTTTGGCGATCGTCATGTTTGTCATGATCGCACGCTATCTTCGTGCTTTAATAAAAAAGGTTCTGCCGTTTTCTTTTCACAACACGTTCCGTGTTCTAGTATTCCACGGACATCAAATGTGTCTCTGCAACCGCAGGGGATGCGCCTGACGATTTTGCCGGCATGACTGATACATGCGGCGTTACCCGGGCGAAGGAAAGTTCCTGCCAAGTGTGGCTACCGCACTCATCAAAGGTTGACGAGTCTGCTGAAGATTGTTCAAACAGATGATGTCGCGTGGCACGGATGCTATTCGCTGGTTTCACCGGAACAGGCAAACGTGTTAGCGGGGTTCAATTGTGATTTTTCGACGACGTCTCATCGCCGTTTCGTTGTTGAGTAGCGTGCTTGGTGTACTTGCCGTTCCTGCCACGGTTGAGGCTGGTCCCCTGTTTGACTGGCTCTTCCAACGCAATCGCTCGCAGGGGCTGGCACAGTCAGGCAACGGCACCGGTCCCTACACGGCCGGCTATAACCCGCGTGGTGTGACCCCCGGTTACAACGCAGGCAGCAACCCGGCATACAACGCCGGTTACAGCGCACCCTATAACACCGCCTATCCGCCGGCACCGTCCAACAGCACGGTCCGCGCTCAGAACAAAAAGGGTGGATTCGGATCGTGCCTCAAGGGTTGCGGCCTCTTTGGCTCGCGCAATGGATCGGCATACGCTTCCAATCGAAACAATCCCTCCAGTGCCTACGGCGCCGCTGGTCAGAATCCAACGACCGTCGGCTACGGCGGAACTGGTGGCAGCTGTGGCCGCGGTTGGTGTCAGCAAACGGTTGTGCGATACGTACCTCAGATCGCCTATCGAACTGCCTATCAGCCCGTGCCCGTGACGACCTATAAGACGTCCACGACCATCAATCCACAGAACGGTTTGCCCAGAACCTGCACGCGTCCTTGCACGTCGTACAAATATGAGGCTCGCCGAGTCCCTTACACAACTTATCGACCGGTCTACACCACCGTTCCTGTCGCCGACGATATGGGTGACCCCGCCTACGCTCAGCGCCCGTCATCGGCAGCCCCCGGTGGCTGTACTTCGTGCCAGAACGGCTCGTCAGCGTACGGCAGCGGTCCGGGTTACACGCCCGGCAACGCAACGTTCCTACCACCGTCGGCGTATGGCCAGAGCGGACATGACGCTCGCGGCGCCACGCCATGGCGACCCGTGCAACCGGGAACAGGCTCGGGCTACGATGCAGCTTCCGGCAACCGCGCAACTCAGTGGGGGCCTGCGGATTCTCGTGCCGACACGTACAGTCAGTCAGCACCGTACGGTTCCAGTACACGAAACCCGGAAGGCGCTACCCAGTGGTCTCCGTTGGGCACTACGGCACCGCCCGCTTCTCGGGGTGATGCGAACACGCGGCCAAGTTTGCGAGTTGATCCGGAAACCGAATACCGTGGATACGGATATCGCGATGAGCCGCGGTACATTCGTCCGGTACCGATGCCAGACGACATGCGTAGCAAGCTGGACGACGCGAAACGGAATCGTCGCATTGACGGCGGTGGCCAATCTGAAGAAACCAGAAACTATCGAGCTCCCCGTAGCTACGCTCAGCAGAACGGAGCTCCTGCCGGGTACGATCGGCCGTACACTGATCAGCGTCGACCGCAGTCCGAGCCCGCCGCTCGTTCGTACGCGGATGCCTACGCATCGGCCGATGATGAGAGTCTCTTCTCGTTGGATCCGAAATCGCCCGATGGTAGTTTCGGTGGCAGTCCCGCATTGGATCCTCCGGCGAACCAGACGAGAACCGTCGACGAGGCTCCCGCATTTCGTTTCGACGAACGAGCCGTCCGTGATCTCGATCGCGTGAAGAAGCCCGACGTGAACTTTCCGCTGGACAATGACAACACGGCTCGCAACGCTCCTCGCACACGGCGTGCTCCTGTAACGCGCGGCGTTCGTCCGGTTCACGAAGACGAAGCTGTCAAAACGCAATCGCAATCGCGATATGCAGCGGTTCCTATCGACTGGTCACAGCAGCGTGCACCTCGATCGGCACCACGCCAGCCAGCGTCCAGCTCCAACCGAACGATAGGCTGGCGAGCCGTTCACTAGAAAGAATTCAGCCGCAACATTGTGTGGGCCTGACAGGCTCAAAAGTCGACTGGCGCTCTCGTTCTCTGTCGCAATTCATCGGCCAAAAGCCGAATTACCGAACACCCACAGCCTGGCTCGCGGACCTCGTGTCCGCGGGCCTTGTTTTTTGTTGGGGTAGAAAGTTTCGGTTTTTATAGGTTCAAACATGGTTAGGCCTGGGTGTGTCATCCTCAGTCATACCCACGGTTTACCCTTTTGCCCCGTGGTCTAAACTGAAAAAGCCGACGCAGTGCTGGAACACTGGTCGGCTGACCACGCTTCGCTGAAGGAGATGAGCATGGCCCGCGCTGATTCTACGTTTCCGCTTTCGTTCCATAAAGGGAGTGGAAACTACTGTAAGACCGTCAAAGGTCACCGATACTACTTCGGCCGCGACAAGCAGGCCGCTCTCGAAAAGTGGTACAAGCAGAAGGACGACCTCCTCGCTGGCAAGAAGCCACGCGATCAAGAACAGATCGTCACTGTCCAGTACATGTGCAACTTCGTGCTGGAACGCAAGAAGGAGAAAGTCGATACTGGCGATCTCAGCATCCGGCACTTCAACGATCTAAAGTTCATCGCCAAATTTCTCGTTGAGCACTTTGGCCGAAACCGTTCGGTGGGCAGCATCGGGCCAGATGATTTTGGTCAGCTGCGGAGGAAGATGTTTGATCGCTGGGCGCCTTCTGGACTCGTCGCTCGAATTACAAACGTACGTAGTTTCTTCAACGCTGCGTACAAAGCGAATTTGCTCAAAGAGCAGGTGCGATTTGGTGAGTCACTTTCGCTGCCGAGCAAGCGGCGGCAACGCATAGCAAGAAACGCGTCGCACGCCAAATTCTTCGAAGCCAACGAGATTCAAACGTTGCTCGATGCGGCGACGCCGCATATGCGGGCGTTCATTTTGCTCGGTGTAAATGCGGGGCTGGGCAACGCAGACATCGCCGAGATGGAGGCGGAACACATCGACCTCAATTCAGGTTGGCTCGACTACCCACGCGGGAAAACAGCGGTGCGACGACGAGCGAAAATGTGGCCGGAAACCATCGACGCAGTCTGCACTGCCATCAAACAACAGCCGCCAACATCGAGACTTGACCACTTGGTGTTCGTCACTCGATTTCGATCGCCATGGTCGAATCCGGTGGGAAGTGATTGCGTACTGTCGAAGCAGTTCACCAAGCTCTGCAGATCAGTGGATTTGTATCGCAAAGGGCGAGGTTTCTACGCGATGCGTCACGTGACCGAGACGATTGGCGGCGACGCTCGCGACCAAGTCGCGCTCGACTACATCATGGGCCACTTCGATGGCAGTATCGCGAGTCAATATCGCGAGCGTGTCGATGATGGACGGCTAGAGGCCGTCACAAACACGATCCACGCGTGGTTGTTCCAAGGAAAACACCACTAACTGCCGAAAGCGAGCCCGCGGCCGCCCGCAAAACCTTCCTTCCGCCCAGAACCGCTAGATATAGCGTTCTCCGGCCCGCAATCGTCTGGCAAAACCTCTGTAGCGGTATTTCAACCCTAGGGAGGTCTTGTTTTGAACACGAAAATTGAAGTCGCCAAGCTGTTCCGCGTTGGAAAGGACAAGGTCCAGAATTGGATCGATTCAGGTGAGCTTGAAGCCGTCGACATCGCAAATCCCGGTTCCGGCCGACGTCAATTCCGAATCTCAGACGCGGCGATTGAACGATTCAAGCAGCGTCGCTCGACGCTATCTGAGCCCCAAACACTTCCGGCAGTTACGGAGTTTGTATGACCGCCGACGAACTCTTAACGGGCCTAGCCTCGCTAGGCCTCGAGCCTAGGCTGACACCAGAGTCGTACCAGCAGATCTGTAAGTGCGGATTCCGAGGGATCGATAACAACATCGCCGTCGCGGTTCTTGCGGAACTGGCCATCGAAAACCAGCCATTGACCGTGCGTTCGCTAATGTACCGGGCGGTGTCGTGCGGATTGTTTCCATCCACTGATGCGAAGTGGTACGACAAGACGGTTCGTTTGGTCGGCAGGATGAGAAGGGCCGGCATCATTCCGTACGAATTCATTGTCGACAACATGAGGGCTACGCAGAAGCCGTCCACCTGGTCAGGTCTATCCGAATTCGCCGACACTGTCCGCGAGTCGTACCGTAAGGATTTCTGGTCGCAGCTACCTGCGTACGTGCATGTGATTTGCGAAAAGGACGCAATAGCGGGGACCATTTCAGGCGTCACCGAAGAGTACGACGTAGCTCTGTCACCGATTCGCGGCTACATCAGTGATTCGTACGCCTACGAGCTCGGCACGCACTTTCGCAATATCGAGAAGCCCGCCGTCGTCTGCTACCTCGGCGACTTCGACCCTAGCGGAATGGATATCGAGCGAGACTGCCGCGACAAGCTTGAGACGTTCAAACGTGGACCAATTCCATGGAAGCGACTGGGTGTGCTCGACTCGGATTTCGACGAGTTCCGTCTCATTGAACTTAGGCCGAAGAGGACCGATTCGCGATGGCGAACATTCGTTCAAGGGCATGGTTGTCGGGCTGCGGAGATAGATGCCATCCCACCGAACGAGCTCCGACGTCGAGTTCGAAACGCCATCGAAGCGTTTGTCCCCGAAGAGAAGTGGGAGCGTCTGAAGGCAGTCGAAGAGCTAGAGCGAGAGTCTTTCTCTAGAACACTCAACGCGCTGAAATAAGAAACAAACCCCCGCCATTCGAAGTGAATAACGATGGCATTGACCAAAACGGAGAACGAGTATGTCACAGAAACAAAGACAAACCGGGCAGCTGGTGCAAGAGCTCAGCGACCGACACCCCCGATCAGCTATGGAGAAATGCGTCTCAAAGTTCTATGAAACCGCGGAAAAAGCGGACGCGTGGGAGGAGCATGAGCCTGCGTTCGAGTCGCTTCGGATGACGTTCATGGGCTGGCTAGTGAGCGTGAAAGGAATGGACCCCAATCGTGCCGCCAACGTTCACCAAGACAAAAACTACACAAAGCTGCTCATCGAATTCGACATGTGGGTCGCTTCCCACTTTTGATGCCCGGCTGAACGGCGTGGCCCAGCGAGCAACTAGACCACGCCTCAGCTACTTCAAGCAAAGATCACCAACGAAATCAAGCTTATGCGTGCGCAGGGATTTTTCAAGGTCGCTAATTCACTCGTCGACAGTGGCAAGGTGGCCGAGGTCGGAGCACACGCAATGTGCGTGTACTTAGTGCTGGCGAAATGCGCAGGCGCCGATGGCGTTTGCTATCCAAGTTTCGGCAAGATCGAGCAGCTAACCGGCTTCAGTCGTAGCACGGTCTCGAAGTGCATTAAGCGGCTTAGAGACGCAAACTTGGTCAATCTAAAACGAGCTGGGAACGCCGCCTCGAAACAATCGAACGAATACCAGCTGACTAGTGCGCCAAGCGAACTAGTGCGCCAAACGAACCAGTTGGAACTAGTGCGCCAGGCGCACCGGACTAGTGCGCCAGGCGCACCGGGACTAGTGCGCCAGGCGCACTCCAAAAAGACCCAGTTAAAAAGACCCATTGAAAAAGATAGAGCAAAGCTCATCGCGATCGTCGACTGGTGGAACCATCTGGCCCCTTCGATCGGGCGAGCCTCAGCTAGGACGGATCCCATCGCGAAGAGCATTCAGGGTGCGTTTGCGAAGGTCTGCAAGTCTGCGGAGCTCAAGAGCTATTTTGCCGACCTAGCCATACTCGAGGCGGCCATCAGAGAATCCACGTTTCTTCATGGCCCTGAAAAGGGCTGGTTCACACTAGCGAAACTACTCGCTGGAAAAAATAAGAGCGGCGAGTACATCGTCGAAGTCATCAACAACGGAGGTTATCGTGCCAGCAACTCGAATGGAGAATCAAAGACAGGACGCAGTCCCGTTAGGAACGGCGCTGGAGTCGTCTACGACCCTGAGCACAGTGGAGAATTCTGACACACCACCACGACCCGTCCCGGGCGAGCGGAGGTTAGTTCGCCAATGGGAGTTACTTCGCGGTTGTCGCTACGCGAATTGCACCGTCGACAATTTCGATGCGACTAGCGATGTCCAGCGGGCTGTGAAAGCGCAGGTCCGGGAATTGACTTCGGTCAGTCGCGTAAAGGAGATACTTGGAAACGGCAACAACGTGATTTTCTTTGGACCGCCGGGTACGGGCAAAGACCACCTCATGTCGGCCATGCTGAGGCGAATGGTTCTCGGTGGTTTCTCGCTACACGGTGTCAAGAAAGACTCAAAGCTGTCGTTGACCTGGACAACCGGTCCTGAATTACTCTCGAAATTCCGTGACTTCGAGGACAGAGAAACGATGAAGTATTTGCAACGTGTAGGGGTGTTGGCCGTCTCTGACCCAGTCGTCTCCGAGTCCCTCACAGCATTTCAAGCGGAACGCTGGTACGAGCTGGCCGACGCACGCTACAACGCCATGCGGCCAACGTTCATGACGGCAAACATCGCGAACAGCAAGGATCTCGAGAGACTTATGTCGCCGCAGATTGCCGATCGACTACGTCACAACGCGATCCCGATTCATTGCAATTGGCCCAGCTACCGAAAGGTGACGACATACCCCCATACGCCTTTGGGTCCTCCTCCGGCATCGTAGAGACGGATGCCTTCCCAGACGGAATCGCCGAAGTTTGCGTCATCGGCCAAAAAGGTCGCGTAGGTGGCTTCTTCCGCGGCCACGCAACTGCAGCCAAAGCTGACACCGGCAGGCCCAAGGGCATCTATTGCACGCTCAATCCCGTCCACGAGTCACTCTACGTCCGATCGCCGGATCACCTTTCAGCGTCTTTGTGAACTTGCCGGCGTAAAGCCAAAAACCGATGTGCTTACTGGGGCACAGAAGCCTTGGATCCTGAAAGATCTCAGAAAGACGTGTGCGACTTACTACGACGCCCACATGCCGGAGTCTTCGATCGAGATTCTGGGCCATTCTGTTGGCGGAGTCACGTATCGCCACTATGCGCACCGAGATCCGCTGGCGTTCAAGGCGGTTACTACTCTGCCGCAGCCAACAGCCTTCAACGGCTTGATCCGTGGATTCGACGGAGAGTGCCCGTGTTGCCGACGAAAGTTCCAACAAGCTGATTAGTCTGAGCGGAATCTGCTGAGGTGTGTATTCTGCGGGCACACCTCAGCATCTTTGAATACCGAGCTAACCTCCGAGAGTTGTCCATCTTCCGAGGATGCGCGATCGGCCTTAGAGACAGCGGTCGCGCCACCGATGCAGATTCACGCCTGGATTTCGCCAAGCGAGTGCCTGACAATGTCCCTCAGCAAAACGACCAACATTGTTGGCGTCCAGATGGCCCAGATGTGCTTCTTCAGCGCACCGGGCGGAAAGCAAACCGATTTGGCCGATGAATCTGCGTTCGTGCATTGGGTGAAAGACACCGATGCGCCGGAGCGAACGGGTTACGATGGAGCTCATGATCGTTACGGTGAATTCGGATCCTGCTACTCTTCGTCAAGCTTAGCGCGGTTGATCTCCGCTTTCAGCCATGCGCGAGAGTACGCCCAATATCGGTCGGCAGTTGCTGGGGATATTCCGAGTGACTTTGCGGCTTGTTTTGTGGTGAGTCCAGTAAAAAAACGGAGTTTTACAAGCTCGGCCTTCAGCGAGTCGATCTTCTCCAGCTTCGACAGTGCAATATCCAGCTCCAGCAACTCGTCTGGGCGCTTCGCCGCCGGATGTTGAATCGCCTCGAATTCAACTCGCTGACGGTCACCACCTCGTTTCTGAGCGAACTTTTCGCGTGCACGATCTATAAGAATCCGTCGCATCGCTTCTGCGGCGGCCCCAAAAAAGTGGCCAACATTTTCCCACTTGGCATCGTCATGTTGAGGATCGTCTACCAACCTACGGTATGCTTCGTGCACCAGATCTGTTGCCTGGAGAGTGTAGCCAGGTTGTTCTGAGCGGAGCCGGGCTTTTGCAAGATTGCGAAGTTCTTCATAAACAATCGGTAGCAATTCAGCCGCCGCTTGTTTGTCTCCCGACTCGATCGTTTTTAAGATCTTCGCGACGCTAGACATAATTTCTCGTAACGGTTAACAGGTTCATCAAGGTCCCGGCTTCAACGGGAGCTCTTCGCTGGAGTTGCTCGTCGGCCAATATCGAACCGCTCCATGTTCGTCATACGCGACGAGTGCATGTCCATCCGCAAACACCTTTAGCTTACGGACTCGACCACCGAGGTACAGCGACCCGACACGTCGCCCCTTTTCCAGCTCCCAGAATCGAACGAATCCGTCATCCCCGCCAGTGATTAACCGGCTGCCTTCGGGCGAAAAAGTCAGCGCCGTAACTTTATTTGCATGGGCGTCGATCGGTGGGAAGACAGCCGAAGTCGTCTCTGGATCGACTACGGTAACCTCGCCAGCGCTAAACTGAGAGGTTAATGCCAAAAGTTCACCATCAGGGGAAAAGGCCAGAGCCCGCACCGTTTCTGGGTATGGCTGGCGTTTACGTACTGGTTTCGGACCTCGAAGGTCCCAAATCGCGAGTTCTCCATCTCTTGCCGGGCCATCGCCGCTGCCAACAGCCAGAAGGTCGCCTCGTGGATGAAAAGCAAGCGACATGGTTGTTCGAGGCGCATCAAGTTCAAGCGTAATCTGCCTGGTTTTCAAGTCCCAAAACCAAAGCTTTGCGTCCTCTTGATTCGAAACTGCCACGAGCGTTTCGCCGTCTGGAGCGAATTCGATCGAGGCGTGGTAGTCAGAGTGATTTCTGGGTAATTCTGTAGGCGCACCGTTTCCGTTAAGCCTCTTGAATCTTACCGTTCCGTCATCACTCGCCGACGCGATAACTTCAAGTTTCGGCGAAAAAGCGACGGCGCCTGTTCTCTTGGGTACCTCCCACAACTTGTGTTTATCGTCTGTCTCTGGATTCCAAAGTCTGATTGTTTCTCGCTCAACGCCTGCTTCGTCGATCGCGCATACAATGTGTCCGCTTTGCAGCAACTCCAAGGGTGGAAAACTTGTTCGTGCTGCGGCAATCGTGTTTTGGCCTAGGTTGGTTGCATCCCAAAACTCGACCGCACGCGATCGAGTACCAATGGCCAGTTCTCGATTATCTGGTGAGACGGCCACGGCCGTTACAAGACTCGTCTGCAGTATCCTGGCTACTTCCTCATTGCGATCAGCGTCCCATAGTCGCACGGTTTGGTTAGAACCGCCGATACAGAACATGTCTTGCTTCAGGCCTAGAAAGTAGGGGCTATCCGACGTAATCTTGCCGCGATATTGAATCCCCACTTCGTTCACGTTCCAGAGATGAACACCGGAGTCAAAGTCACCAGTTACGATTCTCGTTCCATCCAGAGAAAGTACAGCCCGGGGTAAGCCATAGAAGTGCCCGCTGGCTTTCACGACTCTTTTTAGTAGTCCCTCGATCGTTCTGTGCTGAATGGCAAGATCTCCATATTCGTATCCGGCCACGAAAAGCGATCCGTCCGGACGAAACCAAAGGTTTTGAGGACTGAAGCCGTCCTCTTCGTTCGTTGCATTGCCCCATTCTCCGATGATCTCTCCATCATCAATTCTACGCACTTGAATCGTCCGGTTGTCCTCACTGAGAATTCCGATGAACGATTCATCGGGTGACAATGCAATTGTTAGTGGGTGATCAAACCCCTCCTCAGCTGTCCAAGATAGCCGGCGCCAATCTTCGCACCGCCAGATCTGTATCCCAGTATCCCGGAAGTAGTCATCTACCACCATGTCTGAAGCAATGAGGAAAGCGCCGCGTGGTGTGAAAGCAAGGCTCTTCCCACGCAGGTCGGCAGGTCTCGGCAAAGGCTCAAGTGTTGCTCGATCGTGAAATGCGACGCTCCCGTCATTACAAGCTATTGCAACCATCTCACCGTTGGGATGATGGGCAATGGATGTGACCGTTGCTGAGGTTTCCACCGACCGCTGCCCCGCATCCAATAACTCCTGATACTTTGGATAGATGACGTCCCATTCAAAGCCCCGGAATTGTAGTGTTGCTTCTGTGTCTAGGTAGCCCATGACGTCCATGAAACGGTTTCGGTTTCCTCGATTGAATGCTTCGTAGGCCGCGTTCATGCCGTATTCGTAAGTCGACCGTGATTGTGTTGCCAGCGCTGCATCGAGTTCCTTGCTTACGATCTCCTGACGGCTTTTCTCCGCTTCAGCGCGTCGCATCTCGTTGTCCGCACGATGCCATTGCCATGAAGCAAGTACTAAACCCAGTGCGAGAGCACTGAAGGTGGCTCCCATCGCGATGAACACTTTCTTGTGCCGGCCGATGAGCTTGCGCCAGCGGTAAGCTGCGGAGGGTGGACTAGCGGAAACCGTGTCACCGTCAAGGTAACGTGATATGTCATCGGCCAGAGATGTTGCTGTGTCATACCGACGCTCGCGTTCCTTGGCAAGCGCCTTCATCACGATCCAGTCGAGCTCACCGCGTATCTGCTTGGGAAGGCTACCAGGATGCATACTTCGTTGACTCGCAAGATGGGTAAGACGTTCCCCAGCAGAGCTAAGACGCAGGCTCGGCCGTGGCGCCTCTTTGTCTTTTATCAGCTTCTGGATGCCGCCGAGGCCAGCCGCCCTTAGTTCCTCGACTTCCAACGGAGTTGTGCCGGTTAATAGCTCGTAGAGTAAAACACCCAATGAGTAAATGTCGCTGCGCGTATCAACGTCCAACCCACTCATCTCTGCCTGTTCGGGGCTCATGTACTGCGGTGTCCCGATCATCTGGCCGTATGCCGTGAAGAGCGTTTTCTCCGTCAATTCATTGTGCATCGCCTTCGCGACCCCGAAGTCAATGACTTTCACAAAAGGTCTGCCATCGTGGAGCGTCACCATCACATTGGCGGGCTTGACATCACGATGGATAATGCCCTTTTGATGTGCGTGCTGAATGGCTTCACAAACGTGTACGAAGAGCTTGAGTCGCTCATTGATCGCGAGCCGGTTATCGTCGCAGTAAGTGGTGATGGGAACACCTTTGACGAGTTCCATCACGAAATAGGGGCGCCCTTCGGGTGTGGAACCACCATCGTATACGCTCGCGATGTGCGAATGATCCATCATAGCGAGTGCCTGGCGCTCGGCTTCAAACCGTGCCAGGACCGCCTTGCTGTCCATGCCCGGCTTGATCACCTTGAAGGCAACTTTGCGTTTAACGGGCCGCAGTTGCTCCGCCATGTAGACAACACCAAAACCACCTTCGCCGACTTTCTGCAGCAGCTTGTAGTTGCCAATCGTCTGCCCCGTGGCGTCAGGAAATGAAACGCCGCCGGTGACATCCTTCGTCGCCAAAAGTTGGTGCTGACTGACTTCGTCCAGCAAGCCATCAGTCGTATCGCTCGCGTGAAGCAACTCTTCTAAACGCCGAAGCAACCCGTCGTTGCCAGCGCACTTTCGCCGGATGAATTCGTATCTTGCCCGAGCGTCGATCTGGACGGCCTCAGCGAACAGCATTTCGGCAGCGTCATTGTCAGTTTCTGTAAGGTAGGTTCCGCACGATGAACAAAAGCGAAGTTCAGTGCCAACTGCTGGAGAAGGCAGCGACTGCTGACAAGTTGGACAAGTCGACATATCCATCGATTGTTCCTTCAGGAATAGGCAAGCCAATCTTTAATTCTGGAAAACAAATGGAAGCGATTGGCCGCGCGAGAAGACGATTCTAACGGCCCCCACTAGTCAGTGCGGAATCCGAACGAATGATCACTCACGATTCGGCGCCTTTTCTCAGAATTGCAGCCAAAACAACTGGTACACAGGGCATTTGTGATTTCGTCGACTAACAATGATGTCAAACAATGACGGCAAATCCAAAATGATGTCGAATTTGCCACGGAATGTTGAGTGAATAAGTGGATAGTTTTCGCACTGATAAGTGACGGGTCGTAACTTCCATGTGCTGATCGTCTAGTCGGGTCATTTTTCGTGATGAGGTTCAAAATCGTTTGATCAGTATCGGCATGATTCGTTCATTTTTCAGACTGTCAATGCTGCGTTCTTAATGCTGGCACTCGATGCGCGGTCGTATCTGCTTTGGATTTGATTCTTGCCACCAACCTTGGAGAACATTATGTCAGTTCGTTTTATTGCAAGCAGCCTCGTACTACTCAGTTCATCGTTTTTGATCGCCGACCATCATCAGACCTCGACAGCCGCTGAGTTTGCGGAGCTCGGTAACAGATTGGCGGGGCGTTGGACGGCCGATGTCACCTTAATCGCAGACTGGCCTGGTCTGGATCAGAAAAAGGGTGACAAACTCGTTGGCTACACAGATTTTCACTGGGCAGCCGACAAGAAAGCGATTGTCCAAACTGGAAAGGTTGGCAAGGCAGCCAACTTGGCAATGTGGACTCGCGATCCAGTGTCCGAACAAATAACTGGCCGGCTGGTGAACACGGCAGGGACGGTTCTCAATGCGGTCTTCTGGAAGGAAACGTCCGACATATGGGGCTTCAGCATGACCGGCAGCATCTCGAACGGAAAAAAGCAAGAAGGCTCTGGGCAAATCGTTTTCGCTGACGGCGGAAAAACTTTTGCTTGGATCAGCGACAATATGACGTTGGATGGCAAGCCGATCGACAAGCTACGCGACGTCAATCACCGTCTGAGTGACTAGCCAGCACCCCGTGGAAGCGATGGGGTTATCGCTCAAACAGCGATCCGGCGGGAAGGGGCCCGCCGGACTTCGCCGTAGACCGTTATCGCATCAACGCAGTGCACGAACGCGCGCCGAGCAAATCTGTCAAGAATTCCTAGCACAAGTTTAGCCAGCTTAACTCTGCGAAGGGCCTGTCTTGACGCCCAACCTTGCAGAGGTGGCGCGACCGCTGTCAATTGGCCCTCGAGCAAAGTCGCTGAGGATGCATCAACTGACAGCTCGGATGAAATTGGCTAAGAAGCAGCGGTTTGAAATCCCAGGGTAGACCGCGGGCGCAACTCGCCGAGGTCTTTTCCCCGCTGTCAATTGCGCGTGATGCCCAACTCCCGAGGCTTGTCCAACTTCGGCATTTCCCAAGCTGTTCGAATCTACCTAGGTCGGTTGCCCCGCTGTACCCTAGGCATTGGAATATTTGATGCACTCACAGCGGCTGGTCGTCTAAAATGGTGGCTTCGGATGCTTTGGCTCGTCAAGCCAGCCACTTTTAAACGAATAGCTCGTCGTCCGGTTAGCTTCATGTAGATGTGAGCCGGAATTCTCGGGGCGAGAGACTAAGTGAGGGGAGGGGATTAAGTCTCAAATTGGCACCCGCCATCTCTTCCTGATTCAGCTCCTTCTTGCCATCGGCTATCTCCAGTACGGGACAGGATATTGGAAGCGAATTGGCTCTGCATTTATATCCACAGTCTTGCGTCGGTCTTGTTGGCATCCGCGACTTCGTTAACCCTAACAAAAAAGATCGGCCGTTTACGTGATATCGAAAAACTGGCAGCTGTTGGATTTCTGATCGGAAGCATCATAGGAATGTTCGGATGCTTTACCGCTATATATAGGCTACTAGAAAACCCGACTACGTGGATCGTGGTTGTGGGTTGCTGCGTCTCATCGATAAGTGGTTGAAAGCGGGCGTAATGGAATATGGGAGCGTGAGCTATCCCGATTCCGGCTCACCCCAGCGTGGTGTTGTTCCGCCGTTGGTTTCGAACGTGTTCTGGCACTATGTGCTCGCTCTTTGGATTGAACAAGGCGTGTAAGCCACGCCTATCGGGCGATGCCTTCCTCGTCCGATAGGCGGACGATCTGGAGATCGGCTTTCGCAACCATCGCGATGCCGAACGCGTCATGGAAGTCATTCCGAAACGCCTTGGTAAGTTTGGGCTGACCGTTCACGTACGAAACTAGATGAGTTTCGTCTTGGTTGGGTTTAACTCATAGCTCTGGCCCGCCCCCAGAGGTCGTTTCCTTGTACGTTTCCGAGTGCATGGCAGCGCCGGATATTCCTAGTCTCCGTATGCAATTCGAGCGGATAATAGCCATGCTTTCGTGCGTGAATTCGCTTAGGGCGCGTTCGCTCATCGTCGGAAGCCCCCCCCTCCAGCGCCGGCACTTCATCCGCATAGAACGAAACACTTGGATAGGAAGTCCGCGATCTCCGTGAAGAAGTGGCCAAATGAAGAGCGAGATCGAAGATATCTGGAAGAACATCTCCGGGTAGCAGTGAAGCTGACCGGGTTAGCTTCGCGACCTCCCGAAATTCCGGCCGATTTCAAGGAAGTCGGCGAAGTCCACGACACCGTTACAGTCGAAATCGCCGTCGCTCCAGTTCGCATCGATGCGTTCAAAATTGCGTGACAGTGCAAGGAAGTCGGGTAGGTCTACGTTCCCATCAAGATCTGCATCCCCGCGGACGGTACCCAAGACTCCGCCAAGCAGATTTTCAAAGTCCGATTCATCGATATGAAGATTCCTGTCGATGTCGAAGGCAACGTTGATTGCGTTCGTCCCCATTGCGCAAAGTGCGTCAATGCCCGAATGCTGAAGCTTCTGGGATTCGGCATCATCTTGCAGAGATACTTCGACGGGGGTAGATGAGGAGCTTGACGAAACCTGCACCTGGTACGATCCCGAAGAACGGACATCCCATACGAGAGACGCCTCCCCTTTGCCTCGGCTCGATGCTACACGGAAGCCCCGATCGTTCCAAATTGCGAGTTCCAGTGCTACATCCTCGTCGGCGACCGCGTTGAAAGTCAGTCGTTCACCACTCAATGCCACAACTGGAAACGAATCGATGTCGGACTCGCTGTTAAGCGTGCTAGTTCTGCTTGAATTGCGAAACAGCGGTTCGCCTTCTTCTGGGTAATCGTCGCTGAAACTGCTGATTTTGAGCTGGTATTCCCACGGTGAGGAATACTTGGTGAATTCCAGAATCAATTCTTCGTCCACGTCCGAATGGAACACGTAGCTGTTCCGGAAATCTATCACTTCGCCCGATTCACGAATGAGGCTGTTGTGCTGCGAGCTCGCGTTGACTGAGATTGCATAGCTGATATTTGCCTTTGCGGTAAATCGATGCCAGTTCTGACTTACTGCCACGTCAAACGCAACCAACGTTTCTACGAATCCTTCATCAGGAACGGCGATTCGTTCTGCCGTTAACGGAGAAGAAGGGACGTATTCCTCGACAGTGACTTCGAACTCACCGCTGGACCACGCCTGCAATCTCGCAAAGATCGTGAGGTTCCTGTCCGCAGTCCATGCCACGTTGCGTGGATGAAAACTCTCAGTCAATTTCTCCCTGGTCGATGTGTACAGGTCACTGACACGCAAGTTATCCGACGTGAATACGCGATAGGATCTGCCTGCAACGGCGTCAATTGCCAAGTAGGTAATCTCGTCTCGATCGGTAAATGCCACCGTCGTCGTTGAGGGGACCTCGACGTCGATAGCCGTGAACTTCGAGCCAACTTGTCCCAATTCGACCCGGACGCTGTATTTCGATGCTGGGCCACCTCCGACGACTTCAATGTAGATGTCACCGTCTTCGGGCAACCTGACAGGCACTTGTGTCTCAAAGTAACTGCGACTTGCCAATAACGTCGTACCGTCGCCGCCATAGATATTGACGCGAGTACTCCGGGTTAATTCGATGCCGCTCACCGACGCGAGGTACGAGGTCTGGCCGTTGAGCGAAACCCTGAACCAGTCTTTTTCTCCGGGGACTTCCGATTGCCCCGACAGGGATCTTCCCAGTTGCAAGTTGGTGGCATTCGCTGCATCGTCACCGTGATCATCTGCGATGGTTATGACGTCGACAGGATGGATTGTGTACTCAATGAGACCGAAATTGCGGGAATCAGCGTTCTTGGAAACAAATCCGTGATAGATGCCGGTTTCTTCGGCGGTCCACACGAAACGGTCGTCGATGAAATCGTCGGGTTCAGCGACAACCTCGTTACGCGGATTTACGATTTGGAAGTCGACGTGTGACGAGGTCTTGTTCGTCAGGAGGTAGCTTGTTCCGGCATCCAGATTGAAATGGAAGACATCAACGTCGTCTTCATTCTCGATGATGCCACGCCTTGCGGTCCGCCCGTCCGACGAAGTTGCAATGGAATCTCCATGGTCGTCACGGACGGCGGTGACTGTCATGCGATACTCATGGAACCGGCCGTGATACAGCTTGATGAAGAGCCGACCGTTTTCGCCGAGGGAGACCCGTTTCCCTGGCGCTTCGAGTTGCGTACCGTCGGACGAATAGAACTCGGCAATCACGTTTGAAATCGAAAATCGGTATTCGGTGCCTGCTTGACCGTTCAGGTAATACCAGTCGATGTCGCCTGGGAAATCGATTGCACCTTCAATCCTGGAATCGAGGTCGAATCTGGTCGCCTCGGCCATGTTGCCCGATGGGACGTCAAACGCGGCCGCTGAAGTGAATCTCATTTCGTAGGTTTCGCCGAAATCCCGATCCGCCGGCACGTATGCGTAGACAGGTGCCCGGGAGGGTGCCACCCACCGCATCTTTCCGTTTTCACGGTCAAACACACTCGCGTCTGGCAACTCAAAGACCATGTCGACATGACGATCCCATGTCGTAACGTAAGTTTGCCCTGCCACAACTTCGAACCGGAACCAGTCCTCGTCACGCCGGCTATCTCTGCGGAATTGCGTTGTGGAATTCAGCGAAATGCTGGTTGCGGTTTCCTCATTGTCGCCGTGATCATCCTGAAACGATTGCAGTTCAATCGTATAGTCGTGTTGTTGATAAGGCGAAGTCACATGGACAAATAGATCACCGTCCACGTCAGATCTGAAAAACTCATCCCGATTGTAGATGGAATTCAGGACGACCCCATCTGCGGAGTAGACCGTAAAGTCCAACGGGTCAACGATCAACTCGTACGTCGTGTCCGCAAGCGCAGCAAACACGAACCAGTCAGTACCAAAATTGATGCGGCCATCAACGACATTACCGGAATCCAGCCGTGTGGCGTCGTCCGCTGTGTTGCCGTGATCGTCCTCGCCGACTTCGGCAAACTCGAGCGAATATTCCCGGGGGAATTCACTCGACTCCTTCGAAGTGATGTCCAGGTAAACCCGTTGGTTTTCTTCTGGGACCCAGTAGATACTATGGTGACTGCCAACGTCTGGAACCGGAACGCCCTGTGCGTCCAGCAACCGAAATTCGACGCCGAAATTAGAAATGTGGTATGCCGTGCCCTTTTGCACGTCGAAAGCGAATCGGTCGATGTCGTCGACGACCTCCAGATTTCCATCGAAAACGGGCGGCGCCGTCACGAATGTCGCGGTATCATTTCGATTCCCATGATCGTCTTCATACGTTGATATCACAACGTTGTATTCCAATAATCCAATTGACCGCGAACGCACCTCCACCAGGATCTCCTGATCACTGTCAACGTTGAAAGTGCCCTCGTCGGGAGCGATGTGGCCGAACCCTGTCTGAATGATTCCATTCCGGTCGTAGACCGAGATGCTGCCGAGGTAGTGCCGCGGTAGAAGTAGACGGACCGTGTAGTTTTCACCTGCCTTGGCGCTGAATACAAATTTGTCGACGTCACCCCTTACCTCGAATTCCCCATCGCCAGGCACATCAAGCTGCAATCGTCCCGGAGGAGCATTTGCAGGATAGTCGTCTATGTCACTCAGTCGATCAACTTGCAAGGTATACGCGGTGGGCACGTCGGCGAAGACAGTGATGTACACAGGCTGTTCGACGGTCACCGAAACGAGGGATCCATCGATTACGGTACCCTCGGTTTCGAGGGTACTGTACCGGAGGCGACCAATATCCGAAGTGCCCTTAACGATGTAGATCTCACCCGGCACTGCCTGGAATGCGAAGGTAGCCTCCTGCCGCGCGTCGAGTTCGTCTTGCCACTCCACGGATGGGACGATGACGGTAGGCGACTCCGCGTTGACCGCGAATTGGTAATCGGAACGAATGTCGGCTACCCGTACGAAGACGTCGGTAGGTTCAAGCACTCGGAGGTAGCCCCCGGAGTGGTTCTGGGAATTGGCCCGCCGCCAAAATTGCAAATCCACATCGCTTTCCGTGCTGAACGAGTAGCGTTCGCCCGGAATAGCATGAAAGACATACCAATCGACGAAGGGCACTCGGGGCTCGGCACTGACGCGTGCGTTCGTGTCAATCCGAATCGCGTTTTCCGGACTGGCAGGCTCACCAGGAGAGGATTCAAGTTTGATTGCGTATTGGCCGGCCAGCCCGGAACGCGACTGAATTTCCCACGTGACGGTTGCGTCTCGTTCCGCCGTCCAGGTGGGACTACCCGAGGCACCGTATAGCTGCGAGTGTCGGCCCACAAGACCGCTGTGAGTAATCTTGTACGTTGTCCCCGCCAATACATCAAACGTAAAGAAGTCGGTGTCTATTGCAGCTTCGAAATTGCCGATCAGACAAAAGTTGGAAGGCAAATGGGTGGCTGTTTCAGCGTCATTACCGTGGTCATCCACGAACACGGAGGGCATCAGTTCGTAGTCGCCAAGACCATCCAGGACCTGTAAAAAAATACGTTGATCTGAGTCGAAATCCAGACGTAACATGGACCCGATGTAGGGGGTGTGCAGAAGAGTTGTACCACCGTCGCCCCAAACGTTCAGCCTCGCATATGAACGGCTCCCTTCTGAAAGTGTCGTTACGAGCGAGGTGTTGGCTTCAACGTCGAGGAAAAACCAGTCTTCATCTCCGCCAATGAGGTCCCCGCGGACCGTCTCGTTGGCAGAGATCATGGATGCTGATTCAGTGTCATCGCCGTGGTCGTCTAAATCGCTTGCCAACTGCATGATGGCTTGATATTCGTGGTTACCGCTGCGGGTCTGAGTGACCTGAATGAAGTAGGTTTCCGTCTTCGCCGCGGTCCAAGCCACGAGTTTTCTGTCTGAGTTAGATCGATCGAGTGGCTCGTAGTAGGAGACGTTGTTTCCGTCCGAGTCGTAAATCCGAAAATCCAACCTGCCGAAATAGTCGGACGTGGTGAGCGTAAACATGTATTCGTTGTTTGCCTCTGCGTTGAACGAAAACAGGTCGTTTTCGGTTCCGGTGATGCGAAGGGAAGTCGGCGTATCGATTTCAATATGCTGTCGAACTGGGATTGCGTAACCATCGGCGTCCCGCGTGGTTATGTTTAACTCGTATTCGGGACGCGCATAGTCATCGGAGACTTCGATGTATACGTTCTGTCGCGAGGTGAGGTCGTATTCCAAGGCGTACGGAATCGAGGTGACCTCGTCCAGCAGAGTGACGCCATCTGCATCGTAGATGCGGAGCGTGGTGGCGCTCGTGAGCTGGATGACAGGTGGCTGAATGGAATCAGGGTCTGGCGAAAACGCAAACCAGTCCCGGTCATAGCGGCAATCCATGTGGCCTGTGACCGAGCTGCCAACCTCAAGTTGCGGCGCGTCGATGGCATCATCGGGAAAGTCATCGAATTCGCACAGGCCATCGCCGGCGAGCATCCAGCGGGACTCAAGGGCTTCGATTGAGCGAAGGTTTACGCGTCTACACATAGCTGGGGCTCGTAGGAGGTTACTCAACAGAATACACACGCCAACATGCTAATCGCTTCCCAATCAGAACAAATTGGTCTTCATGCGTCGGAGTCGTTTCGGATGGGGCGATTGCACTTCATATTGGCGGTCGGGTCAACCAACGCTTGTTAACGATCCCTGGGGACACCCGCAAAACACTGATCGCTGATTCAACAACGGAGACATTGGCTGGCGTTTGCAGTGAAGCGTGGCTTACGACAGAATGTGGGAGACCGCGGACAAATATCGATCGATGTCTCTTAGAATCCGGAAAGGTATTTCGGCCCGCCGGAGAATTCTAAGTTATGCGGCTCTTGCGATGATTGACACATTCCTAGCGCCGTCGAGCGATTGCCACCCAACGAACGCAATACCGTGCTCCGTGACGAAAGCATCATTTATCCGCCGGATGAACAATTGGCGTATGAATCGACACCGGATTGTGCGGACGCGTTCGGAGCAATGGGGGTGGATGGCGTCCACTACATATTATTGAATCTCGAAGGTGAGATTCGAGATGACTCGCCAGTAATTCACTTTAGCTCGGTGGACTTCAGCACGCCGTATACATTGCCGGTCACACGTTCGCTGAATACCTTGCTACGGTTTGCGGCGAACGCGCGTTTTCAAAACGGAAGCGTTTCCGCGCCGCCCCGGTTATGCCAATCGTCACGCAAGTAAACGAGACCACCTTGGCAGTCGAGCATCTCTCGGCGACTCTTCTGGTTTGGCGACACACGGGTGGCAATTCAAAGCCCGCCGAGTACCTCGGCAAACTGGTTGTTGCTGCCGATGATGACGTCAAAAAAGCGAAAGACACAAGCCCCGCGAGTCGTACATCGAACGATCCGAATTCGCGAATGACGAAGAACCTTCGGAATCGTTTGCGGCTGAACTAGAGCCCGGGTCAACAACGCGGCAGTTTGGTAGCACAAACAGCCTGCCTGCTTGTTCAAGTCACTTCGGACTTCCGGCTTCAACACAGACTTACGTAACAGCGGTTGGATTGACTGTAATCGGATTGACTTGGATCTGCCGCATTGCTCAAATCATGTGGAAAACACGGGCTGACGATCTCAATCATCACCAACGACTAAGCATGATTTCACGCAGACGTCGATTTCCCCGCTTGCACTTCGACGGGTTCCGAACTCGCGTCGGTTGCATCAGCCGCTGAGCTTGCGCCGACGCCGAAACTGACAGCGGGGAAAAAGACCTCTGCGCCTATGCCCTTCGGCGAATCTGCTGAAGTTGATGCAACCGACTGCACGAAGAATTTAGCGCAAGGCGCACAGGTGGGATTCACCTCGGACGGTAGGGCACACACCAACCGCTTCATTTCTGCCGCTGGTTTTGGTGCAGCCATGCGTCAGAATACGACAGTTTGCGTCACGCATCTGAAGTGCCCCAATTTTCTGTACCAGTGGTTATGAGAGTTGGGATTGGGTAATGGTTTCGGGTGTTTCTTTGGGCAGAGGGGTGTGCCCCTAGAGCGAAGGGAGCGTAGCGACCGTAGCGGAAGTGGCACACCCCTCTGCGAACTCGACCGGGGTCGGGTAGTCCAGCGAGCTGTGTGGTCGCACTGTGTTGTAGGCAACTCGCCAGCGATCGATGTACCAGCGAGCCTCTGATCAGGCCCACACAAGTTCCGCAATCTACTGCGAGTCAGCAAGTCACCCAACCGTTGAACATTGCGTGTTCAGACTTAAAGCACTGCTGTTGGCTAAGAATACGTCGTTTCTCGTGGTCCTGCCGAGAGGATTTCGACGGATCGTCCAGCCATAGCCCGTTTAGATAAGAGCGTACCGACGCGAGGCTGCTAGAATGACTACCACCATTCCCCCCAAGATAACCGCGAACAGCGAACTTCGGATCGAGGCACCGCTCGATGTCTGCTGAAGAACCAAGTGCAACCGGGCAGCTAGAGATTGACGCGATTAGTAGGCGTTTTTCGATGGCGCTTCGTCAGGGTAGAGTTCCAGAAATCGAGTCCTTTCTGGATGGCGTCGCGGAGAGCCTACAACGCCCTCTACTTCAACGGCTTCTGCGGCTCGAGCTCGCGTCCCGCCGGCTGGCTGAACCGCCGCCACAACTCGATGAGTATCTGGTTCGATTCAGCAAGGATTCGGAACTCGTGCGGCGAGTCTTTGAAAACATCACTGACTCAACGATTGCAGGCAGCCTGCCGGAAGAAGGCGATCCCGATGTGGGGCGTATTGGTCGCTATGTTGTTGAGGCTTTGCTGGGGAGAGGCGGGTTCGGCAGAGTATATCGAGCTAGTGACGAAAAACTGGCACGGCTCGTTGCGATCAAGGTTCCTCACTCCGAGTTGGTAGTCCGCTCCGAAGATGCGGCGGCCTATTTGGCTGAAGCTCGGATGGTTGCCAGTCTCGACCATCCCGGCATCGTTCCTGTCTATGACGTTGGCGGCAGCGATGAGCATCCGTTTTACATTGTGTCCAAATACATTGAGGGCGACAATCTGGCAACCAAGGTCAGACAGCATCGTCATAACTACACGGAAGCCGCGGCGCTGGTATCGAAAGTGGGAGCAGCTCTGCATCACGCGCACAAGCAGGGGCTTGTACACCGTGATATCAAGCCCGGCAACATCATGATCGACAGCGACGGCGAACCGTATGTTGTGGACTTTGGATTGGCTCTGCGTGAAGACACCGTTTCCGATCGGCCATCGTATGTGGGCACGCCGAGCTATATGTCACCCGAACAAGCGCGCGGGGAAGGTCATCGCGTTGATGGACGTAGTGATATCTTTAGCCTCGGCGTTGTCCTGTACGAGCTTTTGGTTGGACGCAAACCTTTCAGCGGCGGGTCCCGAGCTGAGTTACTGCAACAGATAACGTCGTTCGATCCTCGCCCTCTTCGACAGTACGACGAGACGTTGCCAAAGGAATTGGAACGAATCTGTCAGAAGGCGATGGCGAAACGGGCAACCGAGAGATATTCATCGGTCCATGACCTGGCCGATGAGCTTCAGCAGTTGTTGGCGACTCGGTCAACTCCTGTTGCGGTATCGTCAGTCAGGAGCACTGAAGAGCATTCTGCAATTGAATCGTCGTCAATGGGGTCACGAGAGCTCCCTGCGCTCGATGACCAAAGAACGGGCGACGCTTCGGACAGTAGTCCCATCCGGATCGTGCCAAAGGGGTTAAGGTCCTTCGATTCAGCTGACGCGGACTTCTTCCTGGAATTGCTTCCAGGTCCGTACGATCGCAACGGCTTACCGGACTCTTTGCGATTCTGGAAAAACCGAATCGAAGAAACTGATATCGACAAAGCATTCTCTGTTGGCCTGATCTACGGCCCATCTGGATGTGGGAAGTCTTCCTTGGTCAAAGCGGGTCTGTTGCCACAACTCTCCGGGAACGTGACGCCGGTCTACGTCGAGGCGACGGCAAACGAGACGGAGTCTCGTCTACTGAGAGGCATTCGAAAGTCCACCGGTGCTCTCAATGAAGATCTGGCGTTGAAAGACCTTGTGGTGGCGATTCGACGCGGGCATTTGCTTGCTGCCGGAACCAAGTTGGTCATCATTCTGGATCAATTTGAGCAGTGGCTGCATGCGAACAATTGCGAAGCATCGTCGCCGCTAATTCGGGCCCTGCGGCAATGTGATGGTAGTCGGGTTCAGTGCATCGTTATGGTTCGCGATGATTTCTGGATGACGGTCACACGGTTTCTGAAGGAACTGGAAGTCCAGCTTGTTGAAGACCAAAATTTTTCCGCCGTGGACCTCTTTCCGGAGCGTCATGCCCGGAGAGTAATGACGGCGCTCGGTAGGGCGTACGGCGCACTGCCCGAGAAATCGAGCGACATGACCGTCGATCATCACAACTTTATCGATCAATCCGTGAAAGGGTTGGCGCAGGACGGTAGTGTCATCTGTGTCCGTCTGGCACTGTTTGCGGAGATAATGAAAGGGAAAGCGTGGTCACCGGCAACCTTACACGAGATGGGCGGAACAGCCGGAGTTGGAGTCAAGTTCCTGGAAGAGACGTTCAGCTCACCAAGGGCATCTCCATTGCATCGTTATCACGAACGTTCGGCAAGAGCTGTGCTAAAAGAACTCCTTCCACCGTCGGGCACGGATATCAAAGGGCATATGCGATCTGCCAGCGAGTTACAGGAGACGTCTGGCTACACGAAACGCGACGATGATTTTGATGACTTGATCCGCATTCTCAACACTGGATTGCGATTGATCACGCCGACAGATCCGGAAGGCAGTGTTGGCGACAGCGCTAACGATTCGCCCAGCACGAGGCCAGTTACCTACTATCAATTGACGCATGATTACCTCGTTCCGCCGGTGCGTGAATGGTTGACAAGGAGACAGAAGGAGACGCGTCGCGGTCGCGCCGAGCTTTTGCTTCAGGATCGGTCGGTTAGTTGGAACGCCAGATCGGAGAATCGGTTCTTGCCAACGTGGCTGGAACACATCAACATTCGGCTTCTTACGAACAGCAAGAGCTGGACGCCTTCACAGCGCAGGATGATGCAGCGAGCGGCGGCGATACATGGCTTCCGCTCAATCGTTGTACTTGCGTCGGTGGTCGCTTCGGTGTTGTGTGGAATCACGATTCGCAACGCTACAAACGCTCACCAACTGATTGAGAGCCTGAAACGCGCAAATACATCGGAAGTTGCCGCGATCCTCGATGATCTTGGTGAATATAAGGTGTTGGCGGCGGACGGGTTAACACGGACATTCGAAACTTCACCGCCTCAATCTCCGGCCAGGTTACATGCGGCGATGGGGCTCGTCCACAACAATCCAGATGCAATGGCGTTTCTCCAGGAACGCTTGCTTATAGTCCCCGCCAGCCAGTTCCGGCATGTTTGCGATGCACTGGGGCGAGGGAATGCGGACATGCTTGAGCGGCTTGTGGAGGAGTTCTGGGGATTTGCCCTGGATGAATCTCGCGCCCCTCAAGAGCGTTTTCGGATAGCGTGCGCGTTGGCCGCCTATGATTCAGATAGTCCAAACTGGAAACACTCGGAGTTCGCAATGTTCGTCGCGCGTCAGCTGGTGAGTGTGGAGCCTCACGAGGTAGTTCCGTGGGCCGAGTGTTTGAAACCTGTGGCCATCGACCGTCTAAACGGGCCCTTGTCGACGATATTCATCGACGAAAGCGCGGGCGACGATGTTCGGGCGATCGCCACAGATGTCCTGGCCGAATACCTGAAGTTCGACGGCACAAAGCTGGTCGACCTCCTGATCAATGCGAATCCCAAGCAATTTGAGGTGATCTTCAAGAGGCTGGAGCCTCATCGGGATGTCGCAAGTCGACACCTGCAAAGTTTGTATGAAGGCTCGCAGTCCAGTGATCGCTCGAGCGACAATCAGCAGGAAGTTCTCGCTGTCCAAATAGCGAATGCATGTGCGGCGCTCCTCAGGCTCAATGCCTCCGGCAATGCATCCGTCTGGTCGTCGTTACGAGCTTCCAGCGATCCGCGACTTCGAAGTAACCTTATGCATCGTCTCAGTCCCCTGGGTATTGACGCTCAGGTCGTGCTGGATCGCCTGTCGCACGAAAGCGATGATTCGATCAAGGCTGCATTACTCATGTGTCTGGGTACGTATGGTGAATCGCAACTGGCGTCGATTGACCGTGAGTCGGTTATAGAGGATCTGGTGATCCTCTATAGGGAACATCCCTCCTCGGGGCTGCACGGAGCTGTCGAATGGCTGCTGCGAACGTGGGGGCAAGCCGACCGGATCGCCGAGGAAGACAAATCGCTTCGCCTTGCCAACAAGGAACTTTCGGCGTCAGATGATCGGAAATGGTACGTGAATGATCAGGGGCAGACATTTGTGATTCTTGAGCCTAGTGAATTCGACATGGGATCTCCGAAATCAGAAGAGCGTCGGTCGACGAATGAGTTTCAACATCGGAAGAAGATTGAGTATCCATTCGCAATTGGCTCGAAGGAGGTGACCAAGGCCCAATGGTTGACGTTTGCAGCGTCATGCGAGGACGACGTATTGTCCGGGCAGGAAGAGGGTTTACGAAACACGGCTCTCACCGAGGACTCGCCGGTCGTGGGCGTGACCTGGCACGAGGCAGCTCGGTACTGCAACTGGCTGAGTGCAAAGCAGGGCATTCCGGAAACCGAATGGTGCTACAGACTGGAACGAGAGAAGGATACGCCGGGTTTTTGGATGATCCCCAAGGGCGATATGCTGAAGCTTGTTGGTTATCGCCTTCCCACGGAAGCTGAATGGGAATTCGCCTGTCGAGCTGGAACGACGACGAGTCGGTATTTCGGTCAAACGGCGACCTTGCTCCCGCAATACGCATGGACATTGTATCCGGACGAGGCCGCATCATGGGAGAATCATGTGTGGCCCGTGGGCAGACTGAAACCGAATGACTTCGGTCTTTTCGATATGCTGGGTAATGCTTTTGAATTCTGCCAGGATGTGTATTCAAATGACTATATGAAGCCAGTCACTGCGCCGTCCAATCCGGGCGAATCTCGTCGGCATGTAATGAGGGGAGGTTCCTACAGCTACCTGGGGCGAGAAGCTCGTTCTGCCGACCGGAATAGCTACGATTCCAGAACGCGCAGCTGGGGTAACGGTTTTCGACCTGTACGGGTTTTTACAACCTCACCGAAACCAACGCGAGACACTCCCGCGTCTCGTCGCAATTAGTACTCGATTGCCAAGCACGCTAGTTGGCTCGTTGATTTTCCGGCGCAATGCCACGTCTGGAGTGCCGAACGTTGAGGTAAACGTTTCAAAATGCTTACATGTTTACACTCCGGGCATCCAAGTGAACAGCTTGGGCAGTTATGGTCGGATTCCGGCACCTGCGATGTTTGGTGAGAGTATACGGATACGGAGAGATCTGACTGCCCGCGATCAGGAACGAGCGACGAATAACTACAACACAATTGACGATACCGTCCATTCGTGGATTCAAGTGCCGTGACCGCGATGTGTCCTTGGCTGATAAGCATCATGGGCCGCCTACCGCCGCAAACGCTCGATGCGAGCTCGGTCCTATCTCCAACAATGGCTCGCACGTGGCCCCAACAGACGGGGGTAATTCGCTCTTCGTCCGTCTGCCGAAGCAGCCGCTTGACACCCTCGTCTCTTTCAGGGATGGACAAACACGAGCGAGTTGCGTGAACGGCGTAGCCTCATCGGTCTCTCCAGTTGGAAGAGACCGATGCTTCGCAGCATATTTCGAATCTGCAATGCGCGCAGAGCACCACGCAGATGACTGGCGCTATTGAACTGACGGCCAGACGGTCACCTACTCAGTTCGTTCGAGCTTGAGTTTGTCTGAACCACCGCTGCAAACTGGTCTGTGGGCTAATCTGCGTCGGTGGGACAACTCGCTGTCCGATATAGCAAATTGCATAACTCGCAGAGGTCTATATCGAGTTTGGAGACCTCTGCGTCTCAGCCCAATCCGAATCTGAAGTCGGATGATGCAACCGCCGCAGATTCGAGAAAACGCCAAGACGCGTCGGCGTGTCAAACCGACGCAAGTTCGAAATGGTTGCTAAGCTCGGAGGTGTTGCTCACCGATGCACTTGCTAACGTTCCTTTTGAGAGACGCGGGTACTTCGTTGATTCGCATCAAATACACGCGAACTGGTTTTCGCATCCAAGACGATGAAGTCTTATGATTCAGCTTTCACCGGATCATCGCAGGGTGGAGTGCGAGGCGAACCACCGAGCCTCGGTGCGTAACGTTTAAGGAGTGCGATGAATCCAACCGCACCAAGCCAAAACGCGATGTTCAGCGGAATAGCTAGGAAACTTGTCAGCCGCCAACCCTCTGACTCACTAGCCGCAAAGACGAATGGAAAACCCATTTCCGAAATAAAACTAAGGAAGCTAAACCCACCTCTCGGCAGGTTCGCGAAAACCCCAAGCAGCAACGCGGTGATTTCAAGTTTTCTTGATTTCAGCATGGCCCATTTATTCGCTTGCTGGTATCAGCCATTTCCACGTAAATAGTGTACTCCGATTCGACCGAAACAACTTGCAATCAATATGGCAGGGGATGCTCGCGATACCGAACTTGCGTCGGACAAAAAACCGAAGCAGACTGGGGAAATCGCTTCGACGCTTCGAATTCATCGTCCGACGCTAGTTGCAGAGCCAACGGATTCGCGGTGTTTTCTACCCTCGGTCTTCGAATCGAGGAGGCACCGCTTACAGTTTGCTGTTCTTCGAACTCGCCGAAGGCACATCATCCTCGGAATTTCGTGTTAAATCTGCGTCCCGGCGGCGTGTCAAACCGACGCAAGTTCCAGCCGGTCGCTATGCTCAGAGGTGGTTCTCCCCGATGCAAGTTTCGTCTTCGAACCCCAACGCAGAACTTTCTGATGCTCTCGTTCAAAATCCCGACACAGGTGAGCTATTCGAGCTAGACTGAAATTGACGAACACGTCCGTTTTTAGTTTCCCGGCTGGCACCATGGCAAAAGTAAAACGGCGGCGAACTGCTTGGGAAAAGAAGACCGTCGCCGAGCTTAAGTCGAACGGCTTCTTGCTTGGCGACCCAGAGGACGACCGGTTCATTCTTTGGCTGGCGACAGCTCACGGACGCGCTAAGGAAGTTGCTTCGCTGCTCAAATACGTTTCGCCAAACGAAACGCAGGAATTTGACGACGGAAGCACGTTCTTCCATTTCGCAGCCGACAAGGGCAATGTCGAGATTCTGGAGCGCATGCTTTCTGCAGGTGCCGACCCGAACGCTGTCGGCAAGAAAGGAACTGCCCTTCATTACGCAGCCCGCAAAGGTCATGAGGACGCATTCAACTTGCTGAAAGCGAAGACGAAACGAAAATTCCACCGCAGAGCAAATCGGCTGCGGCAGGATAGCAAACTAGAACGAAGTGTGTCCCGTCAAATCTTCGAATTAGCTCGCGCAGCGATGGAATGCCGTGAGAGTACCGTGAAAAAGACGATTGGCGGTGGAATCGACCCAAACGCAAGCTGCTTAGCAACCGAGGGCGCGACATGCCTACACTGGGCGGCACGCGGTGGTAGCAAGTCCATCGCAAAGACCTTGTTGGATGCGGGGGCGCAACCCAATGCCAAGAACTACGATGGCATGACGCCGCTCTTCTTTGCAACATCAGTCGATGTCTGCAAGCTCTTGTTGGACTCTGGAGCGGACCCATCCATCAGAGACGAGTCAAACGTTACAGCTCTCATGCGAGCCTACGACCCGAAAGTGTTCGCGCGACTCGAAAAGGCGGGTGCCGAGATTTCACGATGTGACAGCCGAGGCAACGAAGCGATTCTGCATTTGCTGACTGCGCTGCAAATTCGCAAGGCATGCTCAATTCCCAAAGCGTTGAAGATTGACGAGCAGTTTGACAAGAATTTCTCGAAACTCATTCGGAAGCTGATTCGTCGCGGTGTCGGCGTGAACGACAAACATCCGGACGATGGGCAAACCCCATTGATGATGGCCTGTGCACTGGACCTTACGGCAACCGTTGTAGTCCTGTTAGACGCAGATGCCGATATCACAGCAGTCGACGACAGTGGAAAGTCCGCAATAGACTGGACGAAGAAGAGGTCCAATATTCGCGGGTTGCTCAAGGACGGAGTCTGAACAGCTCGCCGGAACCCTGTGTCGCGGGGGCAAACATCGGTCTTGCTCACCGACGCAGCCTACCGTGCGTCGGAGTTTCACTCCTGTGCAGGATAGCGGATTGTCTTTCGAGCCGGATGTTGAGTGTTTCTAGTGATTGTTGGCGTTCTCGCAGACACTCGAGCATAATTTGTTTAGAAGCAACCATGCATGCCGATGGGGAGATGTCCAATGGGAGGGAAGGACAATAAGCGTGAGGTAACCTTGTATTGCTTGCTCGGTCTGTTCATGGTGCTGCTCGGATGTATCATCGCTTTCCTCTTCATCGTCCCAAGGCCGCTGAATTCGTCTGAGCAGAGCCTTGTTGGTTCTTGGGCCGCCACCGAGCAAAACAAGGTAATGACCTTCAACCCGGACCGAACTGTCGACGTCACGAATACCGGCGTTTCACGCGACGTCGTCTTTCGATGGAAGCTCGAAGGCTCGAGGCTCGCCATCAAGGAGGGGCGTGGAGCATGGGAATATCACGATTTGCAGATTGACGACGGCAGCTTTTCGATATTGCAAGACGGAGAAGCCGTCTTGCAGATGGTGAGGCAGCCTCGGCCAAATGTTGATTAAGGCCACCGCAACGAAAAGCACAACAGAACGGAAGCCTTTATTTGCGTCGAATTCATCGTCTGACGCGAATTCTAAATTCAGCAAAGTCACCGTGAACTTTATGCTCAGCGGCGTGATGGTGCCAAGAGACCCGCTGGAAGTTCGGCAAATCTCTAAGAAACAGAAGGCACATCACCCGACCCAGGCTCGCGAGCTACGATCCTCTGCAGTGCGAGGGAACTAGAGACGTTGTTAGACGTCTCGATTGTCGTATCCTCAGCGGTAGTCTTCACCTCTCGCAAACAATGTCCTTTTTGGGTCTGACCATCGAGACTGAATTGCAGGATGTTCAGACACCCCGATAATGGGGCCTTTCCAATCGCAAACGAATCGTTGAAAGACCAACATTGAGCTACTCGAAGCGTCTCTCAGTTCCCACAAGAGTCACTAGATCATTAACAGTTGTCGGTCTCCTTGTGTTTTGTATTGCTCGGCCTGTGCAATCAGAGGAGACCTCAGCTTCTCCGAAGAACGAGGAACGTGTGCCGAAAGTGTTGCTGCTGAAGACTGCACAACCAAACGTTGTTGAGCTTCGTTTCATCAGCGGCTCGATTGACCCTTCAAGCCGACTCATCAAGACGTCAGTGTCGCGGGATTCCGGCAATGAGGATTTGCATCTAAGGGCGACCCTGAGAGGGAGACAAAGCATCGAGATAGAACTAAGGGAACCCGTAAGAGACGGAGACGAGTTTCAAGTTTCACTCGGCTCTCGCATAAAGTTGCGTCCCAGCGGCTGGCGACTTCCACACGCATTCAAGTCTACCGTAACCGTCCGAACGGAACCCAATAATTTCAAGCCTTCAAAGAAGCGAGCCTATCAGCCAAACGACGGCTCCTTGAATGCTGATTTAGATGGAGATGGGAGTCTAGACCGTCTCATTCTGAGCGATGGACCGGACACAATCATCTTAAGTGGCCACGGCCGACCATCACGACGAATGTTTGGCGACGGGCCAACTAGAGCTGCGACGATGAACGATTTTGATAATGATGGCGACATAGACATTTTTCTCACAAAAGCCGGTGAAAACTTCACCGAGCTTCCCGACGAAGTTTGGTTTAACGATGGCGTCGGCGATTTCTTCAAGACACAAAGCCTCGGCAATCGCCCAGGGACCGACGTTGTTTCGGCTGACTTTGATGGGGATAACGATATCGACGTTGTCGTTGGCCAATATGGCAAGCTGACCACTTTTGGGATTGGCTTGTCAACGAACGGAAACCGCCATGGCCCGACGAGCCCCCTGTTCTCCGTATGGCTCAATGACGGAAGTGGCTCCTTTAAGAATGGAGGCGACTACGGTATCGAAGACCTGCGTGCCTACCACGAAGGCCTTGTGGTGGAACGCATGAAAGTTGAAGAACAGGACAACGGAATCAATGACGTCACTGCAATTCTGTTGGAGACGGTCGAACATCATCGGGGCCACGTCGTGGTATCCCGGAGGATTGGTGACATCCAATACCATACCCGGCTCCGAAACAAGGATGCAGGACGGTTCGAGTTTGCCCCACTTCGTTCCTTTCGCCGCGGCGCCGAATAGATTGACGTCTCCCTAACTGCAGCCAGAAAACCGCCACACGCGTCGTTTCTCACCCTTCCTTCGGTTCGCATGCAAACGGCGATGTTGGTGCTACCCAAAGTTCAGCGGTCTCGCGTAAGCGAACAGACCGATGCAACTTGAGGGAACTTCGAACTCGCGTCGGCCACATCAACCGCCGAGCTTAGCTCGGCGACGCCAACCTCGGCGGTATGGTAGACCGCTGTTTTTCTGGTGAAATCGTCCGAGACAGAAGCGTGTCAACCCGACGCGAGTTTCGGCTAGATGCCAAACTCGGAGGTCTTGCTCACCGCTGCGGCGAATGAATGTGTTCAAAGTGCCGAACAAATCGTCATTCGAAATTGCTTTCTCGTTCTCGGCAGCTTAGTCTGGTCGGTTTGGCGGTCGCCCCTAAAAGAGAGGCCCTTCGAAAAATTCCGAATCGAGTCGTAGGTTCCTAAGACACAATTCGTAAAGCTTTTCCTGAGGGTCTCGTTGGCCAAGAACTTTCAATACCACGAACTCGCCAACGTTGCGGGTTCTTAGCCGCACATACTTGGCCGTTATCAGACGTTGCAAACCGCTGCATTTGAGGAATCACCATGCGCCGTTCATACAGATCCGCCGTGGCTCTGTTCTCGACATATGTCCTCTTATCATCACCGGCTTACGCTGGTTTGTTCTTTGTGGACATTGGTCCACTCGTGGACGGCGGTCATACGTTGCAAGTTACCGGCACGATAGAGATAGATTTAATGACAGACGCGGTTCTGGGAAGTGATTTAATGTTCTTCCATGAATCCGACCCTGGAGTGCAGTTACCAACCATCCCAACGGGTTCGGGAGTTGATTTCGTATCGGCCATGGGGATGTTATTCATTGAGTCAGGTGCGTCCACCAACAGTGGCCTCTCGTGGCTCTCATCGGCGTCGGGCGTATCAACAGAATTCGGACTATTCCAGGGCCCCGTTAACAGCGACACGAGCTTTTTCATGAATTTTATAGACGGCAGCGGTCTGGATCATGAACATTTCACCGGAGCTAGTGGTGCGGGTCAGAGGCTGAAGGTGGGCACGGCAGCCGTGCCGGAACCATCCGCCTTCATGTTTTTATCGTTAGTGGGCTTTGTTGGAGTGGGTTCAAGGTGGTGGCGAACTCGTCGAACGCGAATCTAGTCAATCCACTCGTAACCCAAATCAACCAACGGCGGATGTAGTCGCCATTGCGAGCGAGACTCGCACCTTGCTCATAAAGTGTGGCTGGTTCCCACCCAAGGCGTATACGCTCGTTGAATCTCTGTTTTGTCGGTCGGGCGATTCCGACCAAGCCTCGCTCATTGAAGTCGTATCCGAGGAAGCTAAATCCTCGGCTCGTCTTTCCGATAAACGTCTTGTCGGGATGCTGCTGCACTCGTAGCTCATCAAGCGTTTCATTTACAATTCGAACCGCTTTCCGCAAGCTCCATCTGGTGGGAGCCAAAATCACCCAGTCGTCCATGAAGCGGACATAGAACAGACCCGTCGCTTCGCCCCTGCGGTCCAGTACATCCAGGAACAACGCTCCCATCAATGGCGATAGCGGGCAACCGAGCGAGATACCTTGCTCGATGTCTTCGTAGATGCCTCCGTCATCGACCGTGCGACGCATGTATTGCCAAAGCAAATCCAGCAGCCGTGGGTCATCGATGTGTTGCTTCAATTGGTCGAACAAGATGTCGTGACTGATACTGGCATAGTAACTTTTCACATCCGTGCGGAAGACAAACTTGTTGTCAGGAAGCTTGGCAATCACTTCCCGCACGGCGGCCTTCGAACCGCCATTTCCGGTTATGTGTGTGCAGCGTTTGGAGAGCTGCGGAACGAGTCGCTTCGCAAAGACGATGGCGATGGCTTTGAGCACCAATGAGTCGAGTGCAGACCAGATTTCCAGGTAGTCGTCTGTCCGGTGGACTCGGCGGAGTGGCGAGAACGAATAGTCGCCGCGGAGAAGCTGACGCTGAAGCTGCGGTTTGATGTCGTCCCAACGCTCACGGACTCGCCAGACTTCATCGTTGTGCGAATAGTCCTCGCGTCGTTTGCACAGCCAAGCAAAAGCTTGTTCAAGCACGTCGTCGGACGTAATTTCTTCCATCAAGTTGGTGAGCATCAGCGTATTCTACAGAGGCGGATTTGCGGCAAGAATCTGCATCGGTCGTTCTCACCTCATGCAGTTCGGCGGATTCCTAAGTCGCGTCGGCCACATCAACCGACTTCAGTTGGCATGGAAGATGAACGGTTTTCCTTGCAGCCCTCGGGTTATCAAACCTCGGCGGTTGGTCGCTTGGGCCTTCGCGCTGTGAAGACAACCTGCGAGCTTGCGGGTGTGTTCAACAACCGAAACAACTTCATCCAGTTCGCTTCTTCCCCGAAACGAACATCCGGTGTAATAATAATTCCCCGCCATGACCCAGAACACGATTGGATGAAATCATGATTCGCTTTGCCCACCTTGTTATGCTCCTCGCTTTATCTTCAACCGGAGTCGCGTACGGGGACTTTGTCTTAAACGCTGACCCGCGCACCGACATGGGTAACTTCACCGGACAAATCTCGGTCACGACCAATGCTAACGGCCAAGTGCGATGGGGGTACCTTTCGGGCGATGATATCGTTACTGGATTGTCGATTGTCACGCCTCCGCTAGTTACTAACGGGGCAGTCACGCTTTCTAGCGGAATTATCGACGGGCCGCAGGACGCAGCGTTTATAAACGACGGAGCGAATGACGCATTCGACTTGTTTTTCGACACGAACCAGCTCGCTACACCGATCACGCTAACGGGCACAGGGTCGCCGTTCGCCATCACGTTTCCAACTCCGGCAGCTCGGACTGACTTTTACGCTAAAGCTACCGCCAACACGACACTTCTCCTAAGTTCTGGACAGGGTAGCAATCCAAACATGAGCGTGCGGCTCAACGCGATCCCCGAACCTAGCCCCTTCTTGTACTTGGGCTTGTGCTGCGTCGGATTGATTTGCCGTCGACGGTTTTCGCACGGTGCAAGCTGCCAAGCAACCCATGTGTACGACCAAGGATAGATAGCTTAACGCCGGGAGGTCCTTCTGGTTTGTGGCCAAATTAGCGATCTCAATCGTGGCATCCTCATCGGTCTGATTCACCTCGTGCAGTTCGGTCACGAGCCAAGTCGCGTCGGTCACATCACCCGCCGAGCTTAGCTCAGATGCGCCAAACTCATCGGTCTTGTTGACCGCTGTTTGGCGGGAGAAATCGTCCGAACCGTCATACCCGGGACGACGTCACATACGAAGCAGGATGATGTCCATTTCCCCAAAAGAACTGATATGTTGGTACTCAACAGCAAACCTAAATACGGATCGCACAATGAAGCTAACTCCAGTCGCCTTTCTCGTCATTGCCATCATCCTCTTCATCACCGGAGGCAACTTAGCGTACACAGCAGACATGACTGGATGTGGATTCGCCATCGCTGGTGGCCTTTCCGTGCATGCAGCGGCAATCTTAGCGTCACGTGTTGCCCCTTCTTCACGCGACTAGTCAACCACGACCGGACCGGGGCGGGCCTCGATTCTCCGATTGCAACAAACGTTCTGCCACACATAGTTATCCTCGGCGGTGTTCAACAAGGGACTACACCGCTTGCAGTTGAAGAATTCCAAACTCGCGTCGGGCACATCATCCGCCGAGTTTACTGGTAACCGCCATCCTCAACGGGTTGTTCAACCGACTGCACGAAGAGCCTGCCGAACCGGATGTTGGATGTTTCTGGTGATTGTTGGCGTTCCCGCAGACACTCGAGCATAATTTGGTTAGAAGCAACCATGCATGCCGATGGGGAGATGCCCAATGGGAGGGAAGGACAATAAGCGTGATGTCACCTTGTATTGCTTGCTCGGTCTGTTAATCGTGCTGCTCGGATGTATCGTCGCTTTCCTCTTCATCATTCCAAGGCCGCTGAATACGTCTGAGCAGAGCCTTGTTGGTTCTTGGGCCGCCACAAAGCAAGACAAGGTAATGACCTTCAACCCGGACCGAACTGTCAACGTCACGAATACTGGGGTTTCACGCGACGTCGTCTTTCGACGGAAGCTCGAAGGCTCGAGGCTCGCCATCAAGGAGGGGCGTGGTGCATGGGAGTATCACAATTTGCAGATTGACGACGGCAGCTTTTCGATACTGCAAGACGGAAAAGCCGTCTTGCAGATGCTGCGGCAGCCTCGACCAGGTGTTGATTAGGGTCACCGCAAAGAGATGCACAACAGAAAAGAAGCCTAATTTGCGTCGAATTCATCGTCCGACGGACTTTGCGAGTTAGGCTCAGAGGTGTCGACCGCAGACGACACCGACGTCAATTCGGCACTCTCCTAAGTCGCCGAAGGCCAGGTGGCCCTGGGTGATTTCTCACCCAGGGCTCCCGCAGACCCGTGCGTGCGCACATTAGCGCACACGGTTCCTCTGATGACGGCTTCGCCTTGCAGCAAGCTGCGAGCCCGGACTGCTATCCTAGGTCGTTAAGTTGATACGTAGTTCCAAGTACGAAGCCTCGGACGTATTGCCCGGCCTAGGGTCCGACATCAGGCACCCCCTTGCGGTTTTTCCTTCCCTCCGCCGGGTCCCGTGGGACCAGTTCCCCGGCTTCATCAGTACTATGAGGGTGCTACGACTTCCTAATGCTCATCTCGCCGCACTTCGTTTCCTTCGCTTGGCGATACCTCGGTTGCACTCGTTGGGTTCGCTCCCGGACGGACGAGTGCGCCGTCTAGGCCTGGAGTTGGTAACCCGGTGTCTCCAGCCGGATGTTGCCGAGGAAGCAACAGGATCTCCCAAGTTCCTGGGGAATCTCAATGATCCGTTTGCGATGTTCCAAACCGACGCCGGCAGGACTACTTGCACCAGACCAATAGAGTGCAGCAGCATGGCCCTTGGTATGCAAAAAGCAAAGGCTCCCACGACAGGCCTTTCGGCGCTCAATAGCATCGCTTTCGGACTCGCTGCCTACGCTTCGCCGAGGTCGTTACCTTCCACGACGCTAGACTCGCTTCCAGTTGCTGGTCAGGCTCTACTGGACGGGGTTCACACCCGCAAGATTCCGATGATAGGTTTCAAAGTTGTAAGTTACATCTAATCCCCCTATCCCAAGCTTCTTGGCGCAATCACATCACCCGCCGAGCTTAGCTCCGATTTGCCAAGCTCATGGGTTGTTGACCGCTGTTTGGCTGGAGAAAACTTCCGAAACGTCGGCGTGTCAAACCTCTAGCTTGTGGCTCGGGACCCTATCCTCTGAGGTCGTTTTCCCCGCTGCAGGTTTCCGAGAGTGCATGGCCGCGCCGGATAATTCTGGTCCCACAAGGCCATTCGAAGGCAGATCGAGCGGATATAGCAGTGCTTTCGTGGCGTGACTTCGCTTAGAATGAGGAAAAGTATTCCGGCGCGCCGGAGAATTCTAAGTTATGCGGTAAGGGAGTTGCGGCAAGTTCGCCACGAATTCAATCTGCCAATGCAAGCCGACGAAGATTATTACGACTCGTTCTTTGAAGCGATCTTTCCGTGGCGTGAATATTCACCCGAAGAATTCGCCGCCCGACACTGGCTGGACTTCGGGGCTTGCACTGTCGCCCAAAACAACAAATTCCGTGACCCCGAAATGCACGAATGGGCGAGGCGATTCGAGGACATTTTTCACAGCCCAGAGTTGATCGAAGAATGTCGCCAAAGATTTCTAACGGCTGATGAACGTGCTGAACAAGACGCGACACTGAAACGGATTGACGAAAACGGGTTCTAACTGTGACAACGAAACCTGACCCTGAATACCAGATCGGTGATCGCGTCTCTGTAATCGTCAACGACCGCAAGAGTTATTGTCAAAAGGTGTGTTTTAGGAGTTGAGAAAAGGCGGCGTATAACCTGCTTGTGTATGCAAAAGTTTCACGAGCGGCCCAACGAGGGCATGGAGATACGCCATGAAGAAGACTACGGGAAAGACGACGAAAGATCCAGCCAGCGATTGCGATCCGGAAGTGCTTGCGTTTCGCTCTCAGTTTGAGGACGCACGTAGCGTTCTGGATCAACTCGTCCGGCAAGGTGCTCAGCAGATGCTGCAAACGGCGATCGACGAAGAAGTGAGTGACTTCATTGCTCGCCATATGGATAAAACCGATGAGCAGGGACGACGGTTGGTCGTTCGCAACGGTCATCTGAATCCACGTGATATTCTCACCGGTGCTGGTCCGTTGACCATGCAACAACCGCGTGTGCGAGACAACTCGCCCGACAAGGCCAGTCGCGTTCGCTTCTCTTCCTCGATCCTGCCGACGTATCTGCGTCGCAGCCAGTCGATTGACGAACTGATTCCATGGCTTTATCTCAAAGGCAATTCGACGGGCGATTTCCAGGAAGCGTTGCAGTCGTTGCTCGGGGAGAACGCTCCGTCGCTCAGTGCCAATGTGATCCAACGGCTCAAAGAGCAGTGGGGCGAGGAATACGATCAGTGGAACAAGCGTGACTTGAGTGACAAGCACTACGTTTACATTTGGGCAGATGGCATTCATGCGAATGTGCGTCTGGAAGACGACGCCAACAAACGGCAATGTTTGCTCGTCGTGATGGGAGCCACCGCCGAAGGCCGCAAGGAACTGATTGCCATTGCCGATGGCTACCGCGAAAGCGAACAGAGTTGGCATGAACTGCTCATGGATCTTAAGAAACGTGGACTCAAGCAGGCTCCGAGGCTGGCAGTGGGCGATGGAGCTCTCGGTTTCTGGGCAGCGATTCGCAAGATCTTTGGAGAAACCGCCGAGCAACGTTGTTGGTTCCACAAGACCGGCAATGTGCTCAACAGGATGCCCAAGAGTGTTCAGCCAAAGGCGAAAGCCGACATTCATGAAATCTGGATGGCGGAAACGCGCGAGGATGCCAACAAAGCTTTCGATCACTTCCTGGAAAAGTACGGTGCCAAATACGAAGGCGCCTGCACATGCCTCCAGAAAGATCGTGATGTGCTGCTGACATTCTATGACTTCCCGGCAGAGCACTGGAAGCATCTCAGAACCACCAACCCGATCGAATCGGCCTTCGCCACGATTCGACTGAGGCAACGAAAAACGAAAGGCTGCGGAACAAGACGAGCAACACTCACCATGATGTACAAGCTCGGTAAGTCAGCCGAAAAGAAGTGGCGACGACTCAACGGTCACACCGCGATCATCCCACTCATTGAAGGAAAATCATTCAAAGACGGAATCATGCAGGAAGCCGCCGCCTGAAATTCCAAAACACGCCTTTTGACAATAACTCTTGAGACGGGACAGAAACTATGAGTCTTACGCACGAAGTAAAACTGGATGCTTCGCTCAGCTTTTCGGCGGGTGATTTTGAGGCGTTCAAGGCGAAGCTTGCAGCGACGCCTGCCCTGCTGGATGAGCCTTTTGGTTCTGGCAATTGGCTGCACTCGGCCGCGAGGTCTGGCAACGTGGAAATTACTGAATGGCTGATTGAGCAAGGGCAGGACGTCAATGAGCTTGAACGTATAGCACCGCATTCGCCACCCCTGGTTTTTGCACTCACGAGGGAGTATCTCGAAGTCGCCCGGGTTCTTCTTGAAAATGGAGCCGACCCGAATGTTGACAGAGCGGTTATTGCTCCGCTGACGTGTAATGGCGGTAAGGGTAAACGCCAACTTGAAGCGATCAAGCTACTGGACGAATTCGGAGTTGACCTCGATGAACAGTTCATGAACGAGTTCAGCAACACACTTATCAATGCGTATAGCGTTGCTCGCGGCAATAAGCTCCACGATGTCGTGAAATACCTGGAGTCGCGTGGATGCAAACCGCCAGTTGGCGATAGCTAGGTTCATTAGCCATGTCGAATGCTCTCGGACAGTTGAAAAAGATGGTCGTCTTCGAAGTCAGCAAGTTGATTCGTGACTACGAAGAGGATGATCTGGCCGCCTGCCTCCATCTGGTCTATTACGACACGCACGCTCCATGCTGTTACGTAGATCTCATGGTCACGACGGCTTCGAAGCGAACGGAACTCTACGCGGAGGATCCATCCGACTATTGGGACGGCTGGGGAGAACCAGGCAATGTGAATTTGGGTCAGATCAAGGGCCCGATCATGGACTCCGTATACGAGTTTCTCTCCGAGGACGGTCGCGAAGAGGAAAATATGAAGGCGTACCGCGATTGCCTGGCGAGCTGCGCAATGACGGTCAACCAAGCCTTACCTAAAGGACTACCAAACGTTACGGACGATTTTGTTGTAGTGCTAGGAGATGGTTCTCGTTGGACGGGAGGCTGTGATCCCGCAGATGTATTGGATTGCATTCCGAGTGAAAAAAGGGCACTCTTAATCGAGAATGGTTCTTGGGACGAAGACGACCGTTACTGAAGGGCGAGTTTTGAGTCTCTCGACAAAAGCCGGACAATGCCTTCGAAGATCTTTGGATTCGCGCTCCGGGAAGTCAACGAAGGTAAGATTCAGTGCCACTTGATCAAAAAATCACAACCGCGGCAGCCGAGATGCTGCTGGCAGGCGATCTGGACGGTTTTGCTGAAATGAACAGGACCTATCCGACACTTCTTAGGGAGGCGGTTGGCGGAGGGAATTGGTTGCACGTCGCAGCAACGAGAAATCATCCTAAGGTGGTCCAGTGGCTCCTAGAACAGGGCCAAGATCCCAACGAACTCACGAAGTTTGCGAAAGGAAACGTTCCACTTTTTGATGCATTTGGCCGCGAAAATCTTGGAGTTGCTCGAATATTGCTGGAGAACGGCGCTGATCCAAATCTCGTCAGAGTCGTCATCACGCCTTTGGTCGTAACAGCCCCACAAAGAGCTCTCGAGGCCATCAAGCTTCTCGAAGAATACGGAGCCGATCTTCACGCCGTGTTCACCAATGAGCACACAGATACGCCGATGAACGCGTTGAGTACGGCCAAGGAGCATGGGCTGAGGGATGTGGTCGATTACCTGCTTTCGAAAGGCGCGAAGCTGCCTTGGCACTGCCTATGACTCCCGCTTGATTTGGTTTGAACGAACGGGACAGAGGCTTGAACTACCTATCGTTACATTTTCGGGAACTCAAACGAGGTAAGAGACTGTTTTGCCACTCGATCAAGAAATAGTATCTGCAGCAGCTGAGGCACTGATGTCAGGCGATTTGGACGGTTTTGCTGAAATGAACAGGACCTATCCAACACTTCTTGGTGAGGCAGTTGGTGGAGGGAATTGGTTGCACATCGCCGCAAGGGGGAATAACCCTCATGTGGTCCAGTGGCTCATAGCACAGGGCCAAGATCCCAATGAACTCACGAAGTATGCAAAAGGAAACGTCCCACTCTTTAGTGCATTATGCCGTGAAAACCTTGAGGTTGCCCGAACATTGCTGGAGAACGGCGCTGATCCAAATCTCGTCAGAGTCGTCATCACGCCTTTGGTCGTAACAGCCCCACAAAAAGCTCTCGAGGCCATCAAGCTTCTCGAAGAATATGGAGCCGATCTTCACGCCGTGTTCACCAATGAGCACACAGATACGCCGATGAACGCGTTGAGTACGGCCAAAGAGCATGGGCTGAGGGATGTGGTCGATTATTTGCTTTCAAAGGGCGCGAAACTGCCTTGGGATGATGATTAATGGGTGCGGAGCAAGTGGTGGCACATCTTGAGGCCATTTTTGGTGCGGCGTTGCCACAATCTATCACTGAAGTCGTTCCCGCCGGCCTATTGTCGGTTTCTGTACATGTCGTTCCGCCCAGCGATGAGCGTGACTACGTAACCATGTTCACATCTGGAATGTCCGACGTCGCGATGACGACGCCGGAAGAGATGGAGGAGTTTGCGTTCGCGGAGTTGTTCTTACAACTACCGGCCGGTTGGCCCTACAAAGACACAGCGTCTCGCGATGCGATGTGGCCTGTAATGTGGTTGCAGCAATGTGCCCGGAGGCCGCATGAATGGGGTACCTGGTTGGGAGCGATGGTCGGTCTACTCGCCAACGGGGAACCACCGCAACCGCTGCATTCGGGGTTGCCGTTTACAACCTGGCTGTTCCTCAACGAGCATCGATTCACGCGCGATGATGGGCACGAAGTCCACGTGTACCGCATGTCTCCGCTCTACACCGAAGAGCGACAACTTGAAATCGACGAGGGGGCGTGGGAGCTGTGTCGTGCCCTGGACAAGCTGGGAACTTCTCTCGTGATTGACCCGCACCGACCGCCCGTCGTCTGATGATTGTCCCAATATGGCTGCATGACGTAAATTGCTCAGGCGACTTCAACATCGCTTGCGGCTTCGGTCGGTTAGAATTGGATTGGAACCGACAGATGGGGAGACGTTTTCGATGGTTAGCCAGGACAAAATACAAGATGCACTATGGCGGATGGCCACAGTTGCCATTGATGATTTTTTAGTTTCGCGTGAGCAGATTGTTGCGGTAGCCGTCAACACTAGCGAAGACTATGCCGCGCTCGCAACATCTTTGCTTTCAAGGCACGGACTGGAGTCAGCGAAATCCGCCCACGACATCAGATTTGGTCCATCAGGAACATGGGACGGGTACGTGTATGACCGTGGCTTGCCTGAGTATGCCGCTTGTCACAACGAGATAAATGCGGAACTGGATGCTTGCTATGACTCAATGGGTTATGACTACGCGGACGTCCTAGCCCCAATTGTGTTGGAAGCTTCCGTACATACGTTGTGTCGAGTACGAGAACTGTTGGAACGCCGTGGGGCGTCGAGCGTCGAAACCTACTACTGTTTGGAATTTCACGATGTGACTAGCCCCAATTGCTTCCGGGCGCAGTTGCTCGTGTCTGAACGAGTAAATACCCCGGAAGTACATAAGGAAGTACTGAATCGACTTCACCTTGATTTGACACCTGACGCGCCGGAGCGAAGGGTCCTTGAAGAATTCGTAAACCACCGACCGTGAGTAACCGACGCCTTTCCCAAGATCGAGGGGCGAAGTCTGATTCCGAGGGCTGGTTTTTCGGCCCTGCGAAATAGGGACGCATGCTCAAATCCTGTACGACGAGGATTGCAATATGAACGATTACTACGTATATACCGAGCGATTCACGATAGGTGGTGTCTATGTGCCCGCTGCCCCCAATACGCTAGATGTCACGGTGGCGTTGGAGGCGGGCCTGTCCCATCCATCACCAGAGCAGAATGACGCGATCGAATCACTTGCGAAGCTAGAACTGAGCGAGTCAATGACGGATACGATGCGTAAATACTACACCTACAGGTTCGAAGGGCAATTCAACATTCCGGTTTCAATTGACGCCAGCAGGATCACTGAGCATTGCTACCTAGAGGATGCAATGGTCCCAATTCACAACGGGTCACGTCACACCTTCGTGCTTCTCGGCTTCAATTGCGACTGGGATCCTGAGTACGGTACGTCAATGTTTCTAGTTGATGGCGTCATTGAGTGGTACGGCCGATTTGGAGTTGACATTTTCATGGGAGGGAGGTGGCTGGAGATGCTTCGCGATGACGGTGACCGGATTATTGACGCTGTTCGAAGGCTTCAGAAATGACACATTGCTGGCGCAATGGGATACTGCACGAAAACTGTGGCGTAGCCCCCGGCCTTTCGGGTCCTCCGCCGACTTCGACGCGACGGATGCCCACCCCGAAGGAAGTCGATAAACCAAACTCGTTCTTTCGTTCACCTTAACTTTCATTTTGCAAGTGAGTACCATGACACCAAGACCGGATTCACGTAGCGGGACTCGCGACCCCGTGGAAAACGATAGGCACAGAGCGATTCTTTCGCTAAAGACTTCCGAAAGTCTCCGACCCCCGGTCCAGCCATGAAGAGTCAGTCCCGCAAAGTCGCAATCCCCGGGAACGTTCGGCGCGATACGATTTGCACGGCATGTCGTCGCCCGACGAAATTCATCTCGATGCGTGAGCCAGCTCGTCAGATTTGTGTTCGATGCGGGCACGTCACCGGAGAGGCGACGCGATGACGCTACGCGTTGACAGTACCACTTCCGAAAAAGTGACAGCAAAACGCAAGCAGCGTCACTCAGTACCATGCCCCGCTTGCGGTCACGAAGACACTCGCGTCGTCACTACTCGCCGCTTTGAGTGTTCTGTCGTTCGGCACCGTCGATGTCAGAATTGTGGCCGTGATACGAACACGGGAGAATAATCATGGCGGGAGCACTGTCAAAAGGCGACAGCTCGACTGTCGACGAAATCGCGGTCGCGGACTTGCCATCAGGCATGTTTGCCTCAGAAAACGGCTGACAAACAGGCACCCACTGACGCATTCGATATCGGCGACGACGTTAACATCAACCTCGCGACCCAAGCCGCCACCAGGGCACCGGTAGGTGGCGACGTTGTGCGCGGCGGAGTGTGTGCCGAGGCATCCTTGGCAAATGCACCAACCGTTGACTTTCGATTGGGAGAATAATCATGACCAAAAGAGATTCAGACATCGTCGCGGTTAAACGCGCTGTGGCAGCAGCTAACGCTCGCGGTGCCACAACGATGAAGCTTCACTACTCGGTGGCCAATACGGTCACCCAGTTTTCGACCTTGATACCGGCCGAAAGCGTCACAGCGTTCGACGCGATGGACCCACAGACAATGCATCGCAAGACGGTTGACGTTCTGGTCGCCGATGTCGAAGCCGCAATCGCCACTCTGTAAAACACAAGCCCCTCATCCTGAGGTTTGTGGTTCCGGCCCGTCACGGTTCATGCTCCCGTGGCGGGCTTTATTGTTTTGGTTAGGCTGGCGACGAACCTCGCACTTGCTTGCATGTCCGTAAGCGGCGACGTAAGTGAAAAGGCATTTTCGGCAATCTGCCTGTTTTGTTGCAGCAGTCGCACTTGTCGCTGATAGTCTTCTGAGTTTTGGTGTGGTGGTGAGAATGTCTCTCTCAGTATTACCGAATAACACGCTTGCAAATCATTGCCATACGTACCGTCGAAGACTCCGCGACTCCTTAGCTCATGTTCCGGGTTGTTCTTTACAGCATCACGAACGCTTGCATCAGCGGCTTCAATCATTATGCGGCACGTGAGGTGAAGGAGTGTCATTGGGTTCGCTTGTGCATGAGGAATGGCGAGAGAGCAGAGTTGCGATCTCACCACTGCCTTGGATTTCTGCCGAGCGTTAATCTCAAACGCTTCACACAATTGATTGAATACATGTTGGTTAACCGCAAGGGCAGAAGGATCAAGCGCCGTCATGATGCCTCCACCAATTTGGTCCGAGTGCAGATGGGAGACATCGAAACCCGCTCTTGGCAATTTCAGCGGCAAGTCAAGAAAACGCCGCAGGTAGTCTTTCGCCTGAAACTCAGAGCCGTACGTCGCTCTGACCACAGAACAGATTGCCGGCTGGTCAATCGCGAGAATGAATACGACTTGTGGTACGTCAAAAACGTGCTTTATTCGTTCAAGCAGTTGGAGCGCATAAGTGGGGCGACACCGGTCCAGTTCGTCAACAAATATCACAACGTTGCCTTCATGGGAGCCAGCCAAGTCGGCAATACATTGCCGTAGCTTGCGCTGCGCGTCTCGAGCGCCCTTGTAGTCGCTGACATATTGCTTTGAAACGGAATCGACGAAGTCCGAAACACCTCCCTCGATTACCGCGTCGATGTCGTCTCTGACGTCAATCAATCCAGCCGTCGCCGCCTTTAATGCTGTTGTCGCACATGCTATCGCCACCTTGCCGGCAAATCGCTTTGCATTGTCGAACATGCCACTGTCGCTACCAAAGCTCTCCTCTATTGCTGTAATCAGCGCCAGCAATGGGTCATCTAGATAGTCGGACTGCCATGCGTTGAGATAAACGGACCTTGATTTTTCGTTTAGAAGTTTCTGGTGGCACATTTTCAAGAAGGTCGTCTTACCCGTGCCCCATGGAGCATCAAGGCTTATTACCGCGGGAGCGGCTACGCACTCGGCAATCGACAAAAGGGAATTCGCGGTGGACTCCCGCCCGGGAAATGCACCCTCGAAAGGGTTTTCCTTATTGATGTCGAGTTCAGGGTCGCGAATTTCCATGTTCTTTCTCCAGTCTAAAACTGCGAGTCCGCTACAAGGCAATACGGCGGCAGCGAGAGGATGCGACACAAAAACGAGACTCGAAAGCCAATTCCCTTGACGACCCCGCTTCGATCTCTTAACTTCATCAAATCGTCCGGTGTCCGGGTGGCTTAAGAACCATCCAGACTCGACTCGAGCATTTCTGTTGCTCGGGTGACGAACCGAACTACTACACTCTGACGAGATGAAGAAATGACACAGCCCGGTGATGTGGTCTGTCGTGTTCGAAGTGTTGATCCGCGTTGGCGGGGAGTGACGACCGGCGGGGGCGGGGTAGTAGCCGTCTTCTTAAGCTGCAGCGCCGGGCTTTGTCATGCGCCGAGTTTCATCGGCGAAAGGTCTAACCATGGAGACTCAAACTCCACGCCCCTTCGTGCGCGAGGGCGAGAAACGGCGTTCTTGGGAGCGTCGCACGTTACGTAGTGCGGTCTTACCGCACATTTCTGGAACCCGGCCGGCGACGTTGAAAGCGTTGATTGGCCTCATTGATGAGTATTGCCAGCTCAGGGACGGCCAGTGCTGGGCGTCACAGCAGCGTCTGGCGGAAGAACTCGGATTGTCCACGACGACTGTCAGACGCTCGCTCAAGGCTCTCCAGCAGCTCGGTGTACTGACATCGGAGAGGAAGAGCCGCGGCGGCCGCATGACCGTCAACCACTATCGGCTCGTGTGGAGAGAGTTGGCTCTGCTGGTCGAACAGCCTGAGCAACCCGCAACTCCATCAACCGTCCAAGATGCACCAATCAACCGTTCACCGTGCTTGGAACAAGTGACCATGGTGGCGGCATCAACCGTCCATGGTGAACGACAAGAAGAGATTGAGAAGAAACAAGAGACCACAACGACTCTATTGGCGTCCATCGTGGACAGGCTTGAGCAGTTGTTGTCGTCTTTGGCTGAAAGACTTTCTGGCGGGTTATCAGTTAACCCGCCGGAAAACCTGCTAATAGCACCGGCATGGAGACGCCTCGAGCGTGCTATTTCGTCGAAAGGCGTGAAGTACGCGTCTCGAGCCACTCAAGCGTGCCGCGAGCGTGGAGAGTCGCCTGACGACGTTCTGGCATTGGTTCAATCGTCCACGGCGAAAACAATCGACCTCGCAAATCGCCTGTTGCACGGCACCGCGTTGCCTGAGCCCACTACGGCCGCGAAGGCCAAACCGAAGACGGCCACGGACCTTTGGGAGGACTTCTGTTCTTGGTGCTCAAAGAAAGGCCTCGATCGCTTCGCTGAGATTCCCCGTTTCGAAACAGTGTTGAAACGCCACGGGCTGGAAATGCCCGAATGGCTCGCCGGTGATACGTCCCACGTAATTGGAATGGAGGTGGCATCATGAGTCGTCCTCCAATTCTCCCACTGTCCAATGAATCGGATCTCATCCTCCCAGTTGAGGAACAGCGGCAAGTGTTGCTAGCCATGCTTGGAACGTTCAAGCGACTGATGCGAAACCAGCGGGCGGCAGAAGCTCTCCGAATCCTTCGCCTTGCCGTCGTCTACGCGATCTGGTGGCGTAGCGGAGTCCTGCCCGACAAGTTCGCCATCGACTTGGCGAAGATCGCACAGACGCTTCGCACTCGCGGCCAGATTGGCCAGCAAGCGTTTAAGCAGTTAAGGCGGCTGCACAACATGGTTGAGGATGGGTCCTCGGTGTCACCTCGGCAGCTCGACGATATTTATCAGGCTGCGTTGGCACTTGTTCCTGCTGCCGAGGAGGTGCCGGCATGAGAATCCACGCATATAGAACGCTTGCTCGTCTTGCGTTGGCCTGCGGTGACGTTCATCTCGCTGGGACAATCTCACGGCTGGCACTTGAGCGAATTCTCAAAGACGGTGGAGTGAAACGCCACTCGGTCTACGAGTCGCTGACACAGTTGCGATCAGACGGCGTCCTGTCCGTTTGTGAGTGGAGGCGACTTAAAAATTCCTACGGCAAGCTCAGTGCTGCGTGCCACTGTCGCGACATCCATCGGGATTCGGTGGTGAAGGCGATGCGAGTGACAAGGGAGTTGCGGGCGTTGATCCAGTAGTGCATGAAACGGATGGGGCGCCGCTGCTGTCTGGCGGCGTCCCTTCCACATCCGCATACGCATGTCGGAGATCTCTCCAACTCGCTGCTTCCGAATCTTTGGCCTATCCGACGTACTCGGCTATGGTATTGCTACCAGCACCGACATGCGAGGCAATAATGATCAACTCTGTGAAGGCACTCTTACTTGTAACGGCGTTCTCATTGCCAGGGCTAACAGCTACGACGTACTCTATCGTTGAGAATGACGAGATGCCGGGCGATTGGAGCTTGGACGGAGGGACGTTCACGACCAATGGATTTGTTGGCACCGTAAACGGTACTGACTTCAAGGAAGTCATCACGGACTGGTCTATCGAGATGACTTCCGTCTTTGATTCCTATGTATTCACTCCCGCGAACAGCGGTCTTGAAGTCACTGCTCGTGGCCAGGAAACGGTTGTGGAAATTGAATCGGACCGAATTTTACTTCCTTTTCGTGACGGCGATACGATTACCCTCACCTCAGACGGAGGGCAGGCCATAGTTTGGGAGGCCCCCAAGATCGGAGGAAATATGGAGGGCATATTCATCACTGGGTACTTTGTAAGGTTACGGGATCGGGGCCGGTGGAGCCAAGATTTTGGGGGTGAATGCTATCGGGGCTTTCCAACACCGTGCGATTTCCCCGAAGGTTTGGTTATTGCTGTGCCTGAACCTGCGGCACTGGGACTGCTCTTGGCGGGAAGCTTTGTCGCGACCAGTCTTAGGAAGCGGCGGGGTGTCGCCCGCCTTGCGGAAAGTTCCAAACTTCGGGCAGGTCGCAAGCAGTCTGCATCAGTTGGCGATGGAGCTGGGTGAGGTGCCTGATGGGTGAGAGGGTATATACCCTTTCACGCAGCCTTTCGTGGGTTTTCGTGGTGCTTACGAACGATGTGTTTCAGCGAGTTTATCGGTATAGAAATCTCGCTGTTCGGACCTCGTGTCCGCGGGCCTTGTCTTTTTGGTGGAGCAGAAAGTTTCGGTTGTTGTGGTGCCAAACGCCGTTAGACCTTGGGTGTCATCCTCTGTCATACCCAACGGTCTAGCCTTGTATCGCCGCCGTTTGGGCGACTTCCCTTTCACATCCGTCTGGCTGTCTCGGCTATGTGACCGGCAAGTTTCTCATTCGTCGGACGTCCTACAGCTGCTTGCTCAATCGCTTCGCCAATTCGTTGCGATATTCGAAAGGGACAGCTAGGCTGCTGGCAATGTAACGGGCTCCTACAGACGACGGCACCGAGGTCGAATTCAATGCATGGTACGCCTCGCTTAATATGTCTCCTGGCGATGTTGTTTGTCTCGGCGTTTCTTCACCATGCGGAAGCTCAGGTGACCATGCGGGTCGACCCTTCCGAGGTGCGGTTCTGGAATTGGTGGCCGGATGGAGGTGTTGTGGCAGCTATCCGTGATGCAGATGCATTTGAGTGTACTGTGTTCACGGATGCTACTTTCGAGGTGGTTTGCGACGACGATGACGCAGACGGAGTACTGTTTCATGGCGGTCGAGGAGACTTTGACGGCGATACCTTCGACCCAGGGCTTTCGGCCGAGCTAGTTGGATTTTCACCAATTAGGAGAAACATAGAAATTGGCCGATTTTCGCTCGCTGAACAACGAGTATCCACTGCCAGTGGCGCCGACGGACCGCATACCGGCTACGCGGTCATCTATGACTCAATGGATATCACTATATCTTCTGCAGAGTCTGTCCCGGAGCCGACGAGTGAGTGGCTGTTGGTGTCATCCATAGCGGGGCTGGGCGCATTTCGTCGGCAGAAGTTCGTCTCGAGGACTAAGGGCACTTCTTCGCAGTCCCATCCAAAACGACGTTGAATAGGTGTCCGACGTCTGTCTGCAAGATCACGTCGCGCGCGATTCATTTTGTTCAGCAGACTACTTAGTGTAAGTTTGGCTGTGTACTGAAATCGCCAAACGGAAAGCCAACGCAAGCACTCAATAACTTGTCGAAGACATCGTCCAGCCTTTGTTGGACTGAACGCTTCGACGAGCTACTGAGTGCTTTTTTTGTTGCTACACACCAAGGAGAACGGATTATTAAGACGATCGCAACTGCGCTGTTGATTGCCGCCTTCACGGCCCAATTGGCACAAGCCCAACCGGTAACTAGCTCGATCATAGACGGCAAAGTCGCGGTGAATGTTGAGGGCACCGTCGCAATGAGCGGCTTGAACTTGAAATCAGCCGGTGGTTATTTCGTGCCCATCCCGCCGGGAACGACGGATGCGTCAGCTACTCCATTCACGTTCCTTCTTGCCAACAATGCTAACAACGTTTCATACGCGGCGATCCCCGGGGTGAACGTTGACATCACGGGTTTGCTCATAACTGACATCGGATACACCCGCGACAACTCAATTGCACGTACAGACATGGCTTCGTCGGCATATTTATCGGCCCCGTTTGGCGGGGTTAGCTTCCCAACTGGCGTGGTCCTTCCAGAGCCATCTTCGGGAATCCTCGGCGCCACGGTGTGCGTGTGCCTTCTTGGCTTTCGCCGGCGCCGTAGCAGCATGGGCTTCAGTCGCGGTATGAAGTGCGTGTAGCATGTCGTGGGCTTTCGTAGAGCTTTCGGACGATGCGTTCCCGCGAGTCTGTCGGTATTGGGTTCTCGCTGTTCAGGCGTTGTGTCCGCGGGCCTCGTCTTTGCGTCTGTCGGACTATTACGACGCCATTTGCCGCGGTTGTTCCGAAGCGAATTCGTTTTGTTCCCGCGAGTCCATGTCGTGACCAACGACCGCAGGAGCTGGCAGCAACAATACGTCGCCGTAGCAATTCGGACACTTGCCCCACTTTTTCGAGCGTGAAGCATTGACCTGAAAGCGACTGTGGCAGAGTGGGCAGATGCAATTGATGTCCCGATTCTCACTGCACGGCAGATCGGGCGTTTCGCGGCGTTGGGCGGACGTGGTGTCTACCGAGTCGCGCCGTCGCACGTGATAGTAGTGGTCTGTCGCCAGCCAGAGGCTTCGCGCGTAGCGGAAGAACCAGAGTGGAAACGCTACGCAAAAGATCATGGCCGCGCCCACGACCGGCATTGTTGGTAGTTTCGCGACGAAGATCAGTGGGATGGCGGCAGACAGGGTGATCAGCACGGTCGCTCCGTAGTTGAAATAGATCGCTCCCAGGAAGTAGCCAGTCTCGACCGCAAGGTCGGCGCCGCATGCAGAACACGACGGCTGCGTCGAAAGCCAACCGTCTGCGATATCGGCCTCGCCGCACTGCGGGCATTTGAGTCGAAGTGCGCGAGTAATTGCCGTGCTGAATTTCATAATGTCTTCCTTCCGTTGTGCATGGAATCTGTAGGTTTGAAAGCGGATGGCTCGGGCGACGCGAGGTCGTTGCGGCCGACGCGATGACAGAAGTCGCCGAATGATTCGTCTGCGTGACGCTGGTGCGCGAACCGCTCGATGACACGTTCCAGTTCGATCGCAATTTGGTCCGCCGGCGTGTCGTCGCGGTAAATAAAGCCCAGCCGTGTACCGAATCGCGATCCACCCAGGAAAAGTGTGTAGGTGCCCTTCGCCTTGCCGACGATGCCCACCTCGGCCACGTAGGGTCGCGTGCAGCCATTGGGGCAGCCCGTGAGCCGCACGGACAGCCGTTCTTCGTGTACTCCGTGACGACGCAGGGCGGCTTCCAGTTGATCCAGTAAATCGGGAAGCATTCGTTCGGACTCCGTGATCGCCAGACCGCATGTGGGTAGCGCCGGGCATGCCATCGCCTCGCGTCGAACCGCCACTCGCGGCGGCGTGACATCAACACCAAAGTCCGCGAACATCGCGTCCACATCGGCGCGCTGGTCTTCGGCGATTCCCGTCAGCAGCAAGTTTTGGTGCGGTGTCACGATGGTGTGCAGATTCCAGCGTTTCGTGACTTCGCGAACCGCGGTCTTCAGCTGTATTGCTTCGGTGTCCTGCAGTCTCCCATTGGGAATGAGCAGTCCGAGGCTGAGTTCGCTGGAAGCGTGCTCCTGCCAGCCGAGGTGATCGCGGGCTCCGGCGATTTGCATTTCAACGGGCGCTCTGAGTCCTCCGCCAAACCGTCGATTGACGTGTTCGTTGAAACGTTCGAAACCCCAATCAGCAATCAGGTAGCGGAGTCTTGAGAGCTTGCGGTCCTCGCGATTACCAAAGTCCCGGTGGATGGAGATAACTGCGTTGGCCAACAGCAACACTTCATTCGGCTCGACGAAAGCGAGTGGTTGCGCAACCGCCGCGAACGTGTCGCTGCGAGCGGGTGTAACGCCCATGCCGCCGCCGACGTAGGCATTGAAGCCCAGCAGCCGCTTGCGTTGCACGACGGCAACGAAACCCAGATCGTGCGTCAGTACGTCGATGCAATTGTCGTCGGGTGTGCAAAAGCCAATTTTGAATTTGCGTGGCAGGTAAGCTTCGCCATAGAACGGTTCATCGTGGCGCTGGCCCTCGACGACCTTCGTGTTACCTTCGTCATTGCGCAGCCACAATTCCCAATACGCTTGTGAGGCTGGCTTGAACGCAGCCGCAACAAGTCTTGCCAGATTGCGGGTTTGTTCGCGAACGGAATCTGTCGCCGGCGACGGGCAGCACATCACGTTTCGAAGTACGTCACCACACGCACCCCACGTTGTGGCTTTGGCCCGATTGATTTCCTGAATCACCGCGCGAAGGTTTTGCTTGGTGACTCCGTGAAGTTGCACTCCCTGGCGATCTGTGAGCCTCAGTGTCCCGTTGCCGAATCGGTCGCACAGGTCGAGCTCGCATAGCAGCTGCTCCGCCGACATCGCGCCACCTGGCAGTCGAGTGCGCACAAAGAATGAATACTCCTTTGCCCCGCCCTTCCGTTTGTCTCGGTCGTCCTGCTGATAGACACCGTGGAACTTCAGGTGCTGCGTTGTCTTCGAGGTGAACGACGGGGCGTCGTGGTGTACTTCGGAGGCAAGTTCTCCGCGCGCTCCGCGGCCGTTCGGCTTGATGGCTTCCACCGAGTTTCTTGTCTTGGAAATTGGTTGTGGTTTCATGGCATCGCGGTAAGGCAATGAGCGTGCCGTGATGTTATTGTTTCCTGTAAGTGGTTTCGCAGTAATGCGTTACGGTGATTGGTTTGTGTTCGCTATGTCCATGAAATATCATTGGTTACATTGGAAATCGTTGTTTGCAATGAAATATCATGGTTCTGGCGATGCCCAAGACGCTCGAAGATGTCCGCGATACGCTGCTCGAGATGGCCGGTGAACGTGATATCGCATCGCTCCTGCAACTCACCGTCAAACAGCTGTGCGAGCGACGCGATGTGGCGCTTGTTCGAATCTGGATTTCCGCCGAGGGAGATATCTGTGATGCGTGTCCACTGAGCGACGTCTGCCCCGATCAGTCTTCCTGCCTTCACCTCGCCGCCAGTGAAGGTCGACCTCTTGAACGCGATGCCGACTGGAGCGGGATCGACGGGGACTTCCGTCGCATTCCGTTTGGCGTGCGCAAGGTCGGGCACGTCGCAAAGACCAGGCAGCCCGTGGAGATCCGGGATGTCAGTGAGGGATCACCATGGATTGCCGACCCCGAGTGGGCGCGTCGTGAATCGATTCGAGGCTTCATTGGCCAGCCGCTCGTGCATCGCGATGAGTTGATCGGAGTACTTGGCATCTTCCTGCGAGTGCCGGTTGTCGAGAATGCCCTGCTGTCTCTGCGGATGGTCGTCGATCATCTCGCGTCGGCGATCGTCAACGCGCGGGCGTTCGAGGAAATCAATTCGCTCAAGTCACGACTGGCGTCGGAGAATGCGTACCTTCGGGAGGAGCTGAAGGCAACTCGCCCGGATGATGGTATCGTCGGCACGAGCGCCGCGATGACGGCGACATTGGAAAAGACGGCGCTGGTTGCAGCCACGGACACGACCGTACTGATCACGGGCGAATCCGGGACTGGCAAGGAATTGATTGCTCGTGCGATCCATGAACAGAGTGAGTTCCGGGAAGGGCCCTTGATTCGAGTTAACTGCGCCTCGATTCCTCGAGAGTTGTTCGAAAGCGAATTCTTCGGGCACATCCGTGGCTCCTTCACGGGAGCGGTTCAGGATCGCGTCGGTCGATTCGAACTGGCGAACGGCGGAACGTTGTTCCTCGATGAGATCGGCGAAATTCCGATGGAGATGCAGAGCAAGCTCCTGCGTGTGTTGCAGGAGAAAACGTTCGAGCGGATTGGCGACACGAAGACGCGGAAAGCCACGTGTCGCGTCATCGCGGCGACCAACAAGGACCTCAAGGCTGGTGTTGCCGAGCGAACGTTTCGCGAAGATCTCTTTTATCGGCTGAGCGTATTTCCGATTGATGTTCCGCCACTTCGCGAGCGCCGTCAGGACATTCCGCTGCTGACCCAGCACTTTCTGGAACTTCATTGCCGTCGCTTCGGCGTAAAGATGCCTCGGCTACGCAAGCGAGATTTTGAGTGCCTGCTGCGGTATGCGTGGCCAGGAAATGTCCGCGAGCTTCAGAATGTTGTGGAGCAAGCGGCGCTGCGCCTTCGCACCGGGCCGCTCGACTTTCAGCTACCGCAGGGCGAAACGACCAGTCCGTCCCTGCCAGGTGAGGCGGACGATTTGACTTCGACGAAGTGGCTCACCTACGCGCAGCTCAAGGAGTTTGAGCGAAAAAATCTGCTAACCGTCCTGGAGCAGAGCAACTGGAAAGTCTATGGCCCACGCGGCGCCGCCGAGCGACTGGGCATTCATCCGGCGACGCTGACATCGAAGTTGAAATCGATGGGAATTGTTCGCCCCGGGTAGGCGAATGTCGGGAGTTTCAGTCTGGCGCTTACCCTTGCAGACGAATTTGCCAGCGTCGACAGCGGTGATTCGACTTTTCGAGAAAAATCGTGGTGATTTGGTGTCAGGAATTCCTGCCACGTTCGTTAAGTCGATATGGCTTTGAGCCAGCAGGCGAGCCTGTTTCAAAATGACAGTGCCGGCGTGAGCGAGACTGCAGCAAAATTGCCTTGCGGTAGGTGGGGCAGGTCGCGAAACTGGTTCTGGTCACCACGTTTGTTTTAGGGAAAGAACATGCCCAGATCCGTGTTGATACTAATAGTTGTTGCGAGTCTCCCCTGTTCGTCGCATGCGATTGTCGAATCGGTTAGTTTTCGGTCTACGCTGCAGTCGGTGCGTGATACGGAACCCGCGAGCAGGTGCTACGCGTTAACGCGGCATCATGGTTTCGACTCGCGGCCAGTAAAGACGGAATTGGACGACTGCGGATTTCTGGTGACGTCGCAATACCATCGGGCCGAGAGCGGCAATTTTCGTTTGTACGACGAACTCGGAACGCGCTACGGTGTGACCGGTGCGCTTTTCAGTCGGCGACTGCCGATGCCACTTGGCTTTACGGAGCGTCCCAGACATGGCATGGGGATCGTCAGCACCTTTTCAATGATTCCCCTGGAAGGGGCTGCAGAGGGAGCGGTATCGATGGCGGTCGTCGAGCGATTGCCGGCGCCGAAGGTGGATTTCTCTCCGGTAATTCTTTCACTGGACGTGCGTGGGGAAGGTCTTGAGGATTTCAATACAGCCAGTGTGAACGTTTTTAACCACGACACCAACGAACTGTTGCTCTCGTGGGAAAACGATGGAACACCGCTGGAGATGAACAATGGACTCTGGTTTGCGCAGGAAATCGACTTTGATGAACACCTCGGCGATGCCATTCGATTCGAGTTCGAAGCGGATGGACGTACCGTGCAGGGCACGAGCCGTTTATCGGCGGCGGTCTTCATCAACATTCCCGAGCCACATGCGCTAGCCCTGGCATTGCCGCTGCTGTTGCCGTTGGGATTGTTGAGACGTAGGCGTTCGACCACTTTCATCGCGTCGTAGCCAGATTCCAGGTCTTCGGCCATAGGCAATGGCATTTCTGCTGATTGAAGTCGGGCGCCGGCGGTGTTAATCATCGTACAAATAGAGCAACAGCGCGGATCGGACTAAACGGCCAGGCTTATGCGAAAAGGTACATAAGTACATCTGTATATGGCGCGCGGACAACTGTTTGTGACGGATGAATAGTAGGACGACGCTCGGAAACCAGCCGCGCGAACCACGTACTTCCGCCGAAACAGAAAACAAATGATCTCACTCTCCGATGTGTCGAATGTCTTGTCCGACGCGGGAAGGCTAGATCAAATCCAGAAACTGGACCTGGTCGACTCTCCGGCAGAAGAAGCGTTTGACCGGATCACGCGTCTCGCCGTCGGCATGCTGGATGTTCCCGTGTCGATTGTGTCCATCGTGACCACGGAAAGACAGTTCTTCAAAAGCGCACTGGGCCTGGGAGAGCCTTGGGCGAGTCGCCGGCAAACGCCGCTGGATCACTCCTTTTGCAAGCATGTCGTCGTGCACAATCAGCCCGTCGTCGTCAGCGATGCAAGACAGGACGAAGTGTTTCGCAACAATCTGGCGATTCCCAATTTGGGTGTGATCGCCTACCTGGGATTTCCGCTGGGCCTTGCCGACGGCCTGCCGCTAGGTGCCTTCTGTGTGATCGATACCAAGCCAAGGCACTGGTCCGAAATGGACATTCAGCGGGTTCGTGACCTCTCGATGCTGGCGGCCAATGAGATTGAGCTGCGAAACGAAATCGAAAAAGTGAATCAGGCGAATATCGCCAAGAGCGAGTTTCTGGCGAACATGAGTCACGAGGTTCGCACACCGCTTACGTCGATTCTGGGTTATGCCGATGAAATTCTCGAAGTTGGTGGCAGCGACCTCGACGACGAGACAAGGCAGTCGCTGGGCGTCATTAGCAATAGCGGTGAACACCTTCTGGATCTGATCAATGGGATTCTTGACCTCTCGAAAATCGAAGCGGGCAAGCTGACATTGCGGAACACATGGTACTCCCCTGCCGAGCTTGTCGCGGACGTGATCAAAACCGTTCGCATCAATTCGGGAGATGTGGCCGTTGAACTGAGCGGATCGATCGAAGTCGTTGAGGAGATTGAAGGCGATCCAACTCGCGTCAAACAGGTGTTGATCAATCTGGTGGGCAACGCGGTCAAATTCACCGAGCAGGGAAGCGTACAAGTTGATATGTGCGTGGAGGTGGACGGGCAACAACATTATCTGGTTACCAGTATCCGAGACACGGGCATTGGGATTCCCGAATCGCAGTTGGACGCCATCTTTGAACCGTTCGTTCAGGTCGACGGGTCCATGAAACGACGATTCGGAGGCACCGGGTTGGGCCTACCGGTGAGTCGCCACATTGCCAGAGAAATGGGAGGCGACATTCTCGTCGAGAGTACCGCCGGCGCGGGTAGTTGCTTCACCCTGAAGATTCCCTTCGAAAAGAAACGCGATAAAGTCTCGCTCGATGTGGCAAAAAAAATTCCCGTCGCCGATGCCGCTTTCGACTATTCCATTTTGGTCGCGGAGGATACGAAAATAAATCAACGGCTGCTTGAGTCGATCCTCACCAAGAAGGGAGCTCGAGTTGAAGTTGCGTCCAATGGTCGCGAGGCCTTGGAGATGATTGTCGGGGCGGACAAAGCTGGAAAGCCCTACGACGTTGTGCTGTTGGACATTCAAATGCCGGAAATGGATGGTTACGAAGTAGCCAATACGCTTCGTGAAATGGGCAATCCGACACCCTTGATTGCCTGCACCGCGAACGCCATGCAGGGAGATGATCAGCTTTGCATTGCCGCCGGTTGCGTCGACTACCTGACCAAGCCGATTCGCAAGAAAGAGATGTTCGCGGCGATCGTGCGATACGCCGGAAAGCGATACGCCGGAAAGTGACGTCGCTAACGTCCGGGCGTGCGAACGCCATCTTTTACCCACCTGGCACAGCTCTAGCACGTTGTTGTGCTGCCAGCTCGGCGCGCACGCCATTGTCGGTAACGGCCGGCAATCCGGTGAAACCCACGAACAAGAGTGCGGACGGTTCCGGTAGTCCTGCCGTGGCCACTGGAACGGGAATTATTGGCCGTTGAACGTTCTGTGTGTTCGGCTGAAAGTACGGAACAACAGAACCGGTCCGCGAAGAAAACGTCACTCAATCACTGGTCTGGCCACGAAGAAGGCCGATGCGCTCGCGAGCTCTCGTTTGGATCGCGTCGCAATCGATGTCCGGCAATGTCCGGCAAGTGTGACGTCTGTTAGGGGCGTGCAACAATCCAGCGATTGTGTACGTCGCCGCGTGCTTCTTTGAGCAGGCGTTTGGAGTGGTTGATGATTTTGGTCTCGTAGGCAAAGTCTTTCAGGATTTCGAGGCACTCCTGTTCGACTTCCAGTCCGTGAACTTCAATAATCCACGAGGGTTTGTGTTGGGCCATCGTGCTTTCGGCCCCTCGAAGGGCCTTCGCTTCAGCTCCTTCAATGTCCATCTTGATGAAGGACGGTACGAAGTGTTCTTCGACGGCCGCATCAATCGTGACGCTGTTGTCGTCGTTGCTGTCGCCCACGTATCGATGGTCAATCCTGATGTCGAAGTCATTCAGAGCGAATGACCGCTCCATGAATTGAATGTTCGCCTCGTTGACTTCGAAGGTCACGACGGGGTTTTCACTGAGTCTTGCAAAGGCCGCGCAGTCCCAACCGCGATGTCCCCCGATATCGAACACGGTAGTACCTGGCCGCACCAGCTCGCGGACATAGGGATTCAATTCGGATTCGTAGAATCCAAAGTAAAACGCTGTGTCATATCTGAAATCAACGGCAGCTTTCACTCCGCGAGCGAGCCCGAAGGGAACGACACGTGGGGTTTCCCCATCGGGGAGAAGCATTCGACGAACGGATCTTGTAATCGACATGGCTTATTCCAATGTGCGGGTTATCTGTAGGACAACCAACCCTACCTCCATGTGTGAGTCAGGCACGCTCAGGAAGGGTGAACCCGACACGTCGCTGGTGACTGCGGGACAAGTGGCCCGCGGGAGGCGACGCGCCTCACAATCGATATTCCACGGGTCGTTGCGACCGGTGTAGGCGGCAGTGTCGGTTTAACATGCGGATGTCGGAAAGTCTGTTGGATCAGATGCAGACCCCCACGGGTAGGCCATACTTGAGAATGCAAAAAGCAGGTTGCGGATTGCGTATTCCGCTCATGAATGTACCGCTGCGAAGTAAACCGAACCCTCGTCCGCACACCAGGCCATAACAGATGATCGCATCGCACTGCGACAATCGATGTAACCGAGGGATCATTCTGGCGGGCGGTGCCGGCACGCGACTCTACCCGACGACGGTCGCGGTTAGTAAACAGTTGCTACCCGTTTATGACAAGCCGCTCATCTACTATCCGCTCTGCACATTGATGATGGCCGGCATCCGGAACGTGCTGCTCATCTCGACACCGCGCGACCAAGCGGCTTTTCAGTCCTTGTTGGGCGACGGTAGTCGATTTGGACTGGATATTCGCTATGCCGTCCAACCGTCTCCGGATGGCTTGGCGCAGGCCTTTGTTCTTGGACGCGAATTCGTCGGCAACGAGAACGTATCACTCGTGCTGGGCGACAACATCTTCTACGGACAAGGCCTTGAAGGAATCCTGCGTAAAGCAGCCAGCCAGACCCACGGCGCCACGATATTTGCGTATCGCGTTCGGGATCCCGAGCGGTATGGCGTGGTCGAATTTGATGACCGCGGAGTCGCGATTGGGCTGGAAGAGAAACCTGAACAACCGCGATCGCCCTTCGCCGTGCCGGGTCTCTATTTCTACGACAACGATGTGGTGGAAATTGCGTCCAGCCTGAAGCCATCCGTCCGTGGCGAGCTTGAGATTACCGATGTTAATCTCCGGTATATGAAAGACCGAGCCCTTCGGGTCGAAGTATTCGATCGCGGTTTCGCGTGGCTCGATACGGGTACGCATGAATCGATGCTGCACGCGTCCTCCTTCGTTGCCACGATCGAAGAACGTCAGGGTTTGAAGATCTGCTGCCCGGAAGAAATCGCGTGGCAGCAGAAATTCATCTCCACGGCGGAGTTCACTCGGGTCGCGGAAAGCATCAAGTCCTCCTATGGCGTCTACCTGCGCAGCCTGCTGGAATTTGCGCGTTAATCGCGCTGACCGTTTCATCGGTGCGCTACGCTGCGCCCGGCCGTTGAAGGCCTCGTCCGTAATCTTGCGCACAGATATCGCGACTGTCTGCGATCCGATCAGGTCGCGTCATCGTTCCTGCCGTCGTCACCGCGACGAAATGCCCGACGGCTCGTGGGCGTAGTCTGCGTTTTTTGGCGCAAACTCGGATTGCCGTCCCGGCAGGCGTCAAGACTTTTAAGCTCAATGAAGAATTATTGCAACACTTCATGCACCGCAAACCAGGTAGGAAAAAACTACTCGCTGGTGTGGCAGCGGACTAGAATGCGAATCACATCATGAAGAGTTCTTGTTAGTTCAAAGCGGAAGTAAGGTGTGGGTCGCGGCTTTCCCTGATTAGTGCCCGACGGTGGCATAGGGATTAGTCGTATCTGTTCCTCGGCGTTCACCTGAGTGCCAACGGCGTTCACCTGAGTGCCAACGGCGTTCACCTGAGTGCCAACGGCGTTCACCTGAGTGCCAACGGCGTTCACCTGAGTGCCAGCGGGGAAACAGCTACTTCCAAACTATCCAATGAAAGGAGTCCGGATCGGGAACCAGCAATGGTCGTATGCAACAACTTCGCGAAGTGACTCCAATGCATCCAGGCAACATTGACAAGCTGGCTATCTTTTCCGGAAATCCGTCTTTCGAAGAGACACTTCACGTCGGTAAACCGAATATCGGTGATCGTGATCGACTGTTGGCTCGAATCGAAAACATGCTCACGACCGGGCGGCTCTCCAACGAAGGCCCAATGGTCAAGGAGTTCGAAAAGGAGTTGGCCCGCGAGTTGGGCGTGAAGCATTGCATCGCGGTCTGCAACGGCACGATCGCCCTGCAGATTGCGATTCGAGCTCTCAATCTCGTAGGCGAGGTGATTCTGCCCTCGTACACGTTCATCGCCACGGCCCACGCCCTGCAATGGCAGCGGATTAACCCGGTTTTCTGTGATGTTGACCCAACAACTCACTTGCTGGATCCAGCGCGGGTCGAGGAACTGATCACGCCGCGAACTTCGGCCATCATGGGCGTGCACCTTTGGGGGCAACCCTGTGCCGTCGACGAGCTGACGGACATTGCCAAACGACACAAGCTGACGCTTCTCTATGATGCCGCTCATGCCTACGGTGTTTCGCATCGCGGTCAGATGATTGGCGGTTTTGGCGAAGCGGAAGTATTCAGCTTTCACGCCACGAAAGTTCTGAACTCATTTGAAGGTGGAGCGATCACCACCAACAACGATGCCCTGGCGCAGCAAATCCGGCTGATGTGTAACTTTGGCTTTCCGGGCGGAAAGTACGACTTCGTTACCACGATCGGCACCAACGGAAAAATGAATGAAGCTTGTGCCGCGATGGGGCTGACGTCGCTTGAAAACGTACAGGACTTCGTCGCCGCGAACCGTATCAACTACGAAATCTATAAACAGGAACTGGGCACGCTGCCGGGCGTTAAGGTTCTGAAGTATGACGACTCGGAGCGGCATAACTATCACTATGTCGTTGTCGAGTTGGATACGGACCGTTTCGGAATTGGCCGTGATCAGGTCGTCGATGTCCTGCATGCTGAAAACGTGCTCGCCCGCCGATACTTCTGGCCGGGCTGCCACAGGATGGAGCCGTATCGCACCCTGCAGCCGCATGTTGGTCGTCACCTGCCAAATACCGAACGGATTGCAGAACGTGTCGTGGTGCTGCCAACGGGCAACACCGTTTCGGCGAATGACGTGCGGAACATTTGCCGACTGCTAAGGACCACCCTAACCAACGGCGCGGAGATCACGCGTCGGCTGACGCATCAAACCGCACAGCTGCCGATTGAAGACGTCGCCCGGCCTGTTTTGTCTCACGACTACCTTTCCTGAAGCCAATTGTGATTTGTCCGCAGGCAGATCAGCGGCGTCGAGAGTCCCTTCCTTCTGGTTCGAAATGATTGACGTCACTCAAAAAACGTGTGGCTATTTGCACGCGGATTACGCTGGATCGCTTCGTGAATTCGGTGAACCGCTGAAGCTACCGCGATGTGGTGGCTGGCTGTTGAAACGTCCCATCGGTGACACATCCCATCATGACGCCATGGGTTGTTATCCACTGTTTTGCTGCCACGACTGGTCGAACCTGCGTGCAGATCTCGATGAGGTTGCGTCCGAACTGGTCAGCGTGGTCATTGTGACCGACCCCTTTTCGAACGTGGAAGTGGAAACGCTGGAATCGTGCTTCGACGGTGTGACACACTTCAAAGACCACTTCGTTGCCGACCTCGATCAACCCATCGAGTCCATCGTGAAGAAGTCACATCGAGCCAACGTGCGAAAGGCGATGCGAAGGGTCGACGTCGCGGTATGTGAGAATCCGGCGGACTATCTGGATCGGTGGACCGAACTCTATGGTAATCTCGTGCGTCGACACAACATCCGTGGTTTGCAGGCGTTCTCCAGGGAAGCGTTTGCCGAGCAGCTTTCGATACCGGGCATGGTGATGTTCGAAGCACGCGCTGATGACGAAATCATTGGTCTGGATCTGTGGTACGTCCAGGGAGATGTGGCCTACGGTCATCTCGTGGCGTTTTCGGATGTGGGTTACAAGCTACGCGCTTCCTACGCCACCAAGTGGCATTTGATGAATCATTTTCGCGACCGGGTACGCTGGCTCCATCTTGGTGCCGCGGCGGGAAGTAATGGCAAGTCTTCGGGGCTCGCTGATTTCAAGCAGGGTTGGTCGACTGGCACGAAACCTGCGTTTCTGTGCACGCGGACCTTCAATCGGGATGTCTACGGCCAGTTGGCGCAGCCTTGCCAGCCAGTAACGAACTACTTTCCCGCGTACCGACACGGAGAGCTCGCATGACTCGACGCAAACTGCGATTTGCCATCGTCGCCTCGACGGCCGGTTCCGTCATGAACCAGGTATTGGGCAACGACTTCTTTCGTGAGCATTGCCAGTCCGTCATCACCGACCGCGAATGCCCGGCGGCGGAAAAGGCTCGTCAGCACGGTGTGCCGACTGAATCCTTTCTTGAAGACGACATAGACCGATTCTGCGATCGATTGCATGAGCACCTGATCGCCGCAGAGATCGACTACGTGTTTACGTACTACACGCGATTCTATTCCCAGTCCTTGCGGGACGCTTTCAAGGATCGAATCATCAATTTTCATCCGTCCGTCCTGCCAGCTTTCAAGGGTATGGATGGATTTGGTGACTCGGTCGCCTACCACGCAAGATACGTCGGGAACACGGTTGAGTTTATTGATCAAAAGATGGACGAGGGAAAGATCATCATGCAGACGGTCTGTCCGCTGGATACGACCGTGCCACTTGCCGTCATGCGACATCGACTTTTTGTGCAGCAGTGCAAGTCATTGTTACAGGTCGCCAGGTGGTTAACGGAAGATCGAATTGTCGTAGATGGGCGCCGAGTTGATATCGTGGGTGCGAAATATTCGGATGCGGCGTTTTCTCCGCAGCTTGATTTTGAATCCGCGCAGGAACTGGAAATACCAATGCCCGCAGGGCTTACCGTTAGCGCCGTAACTTCCTGAGTTTGTTGCGAACCCGCAACCTGAACGAGGCGAATTCTCCACGTCGCCCAGCGCAGTGGGCCGGTACACGCAGCGAATTTCGGTGACGAGTGTTGAGAACCGAACCGAGACATGGCGGTTGAAAGCCACAGCAGCGACAGCTCGAGAACCTGTCGCATGTACTTCGACGGCTTCGGTCTGCCATTTGCTAAAAAAGTGCGTTCGGCGGAAATGATTTACGTAACCCGGTTTGGAAAGTAGACGACATGGTTGATGCGACCGGAATTGATGTGCAACAAGCGGATGCTTCCATCTCGTCTTATGTGGATCGTATTCAGAAGACCGGTTACTGCGTGATCCCCCAGGCCATTGCCCAGCCCCAGGTTGAGCGGGCACTCGAACTGGTAAAAGGGACTTTTGACCAGACGCGAGCCTTGCAATCCGACCGGATGCCGTTTCTGAACAAAGACCAACCCATGCTCTACAACCTACAGAGCAAGCATCCGTTTTTCCTGGAGCTGCTTTTTCACTCGGCAACGACCGAAGGCATTCTGCGGCACTTCCTGAATGACCCCTGGTTCAAGTCCATTCCGGAAGACCAGCCGAACTACATTTTGCGATCGTACCTGGCACGCAGCAGCAACTACCGGATGCCCATGCACATTGATTCGTTTGTCCCTTACGAAGGGCCATTCGTATTCATCATGCAGTGTGCGTTCATTCTGGAAGATCAAACCGAAGACAATGGCTGCACGGTGGTCGTCCCCGGCTCGCATCTGCGTGCGAAGTACGCAACGCAGGAAGCGTTTGAGGAAGCGATTCCGATCAAGACCCGGGCTGGCGACATGGTGATCTGGGACAGTCGCATCTGGCATGGAGCCATGGCCAACGTCAGCGGCAACTCTCGCTGGTCGATCATCGCCACGTTCGCTCGGTGGTGGATCAAGCAGGCGTTCAACGTACCGTCAAATTTGCCGCAGGAGACCTACGAGACTCTCACGGATTCGCAAAAGTCGGTGCTTGGTTTTTGCTCCGTGCCTTATGAAGACGAGACGCACGGAATCGACATGAAGCGCAGCTACGACCTGCTTCCAGACCGGGTAAGCGACTACCGAAACTAGCACGACTCACCAGGGCACAATATGAAAAACTCACTTGAAATCGGTAGCATCCGGGACCTGCTCCCGCAGGCGGACTCGACGGAGCTTTCGCTGGACATCTATCGCGAAACAGGTTTCTTCGTTTTGCGAAACGTGATTCCTGCTGAACAGATTCAGCAATGGCAGGGCGAATGGAATGCGTTCTACGCAGAACGACTCGAGAATCGACGTGACGTTGATCCGTTCAATCCGGTCGCCGTCCACGAGCAGATTCCGGAGTCGTTGTCGCAGATTCACAAGTGCCCGCAGTTGCTGGACGCAATGCAGCAGGTCTATCCCGATATCGCGTTGTTCATGCAGCGGTTCGTCATCAAGGACAAGAACAGTCGCAGCCCGGTCTTTGTGCATCAGGACTTTTGTTACGATTTCGGATGGCCGGACAAGACAACCGTGTTCATTCCGCTGAGTGTTTCCAACAAGGACAATGGTGGAATCTCGTTCTACCCGGGTACACATCACTTCGGTTACCTGGGAGATGCGGGCGAAACGAACACCGCGATTCTTGGTGACGACTGGCCGCTGGTCTGCCCATCACTGGAACCGGGTGACGTCGCCCTCTTGCACACATGTACGTGGCACTGCTCGCCTCCGCATGTCAGCGGGCCGGATCGGATTCTTGTTCAGGCCACCTTCCAGCCGGCGAATGATCCCAGCAGCGTGGAACTCCTGCGAGGCGAATGGAAGACGAAATTTCGACTGGCCGGTCACATCCCGCGTGATTCGTTTTTCGTTCGTAGCCGCGCCAGTCGACTGCGCGAATTGCAGACACGCTTGAATGAGCTGGAGTCTCGCGACAAGACAACCCAGCCAGAATCCGCCGGCGAAGTGGCCTGACAGTACCTGGCGAGAACTGACGATACAACCTCGATTTCCAACCCCCATCGCCTCCCCGTTTCGAAACCGTAATGAACGAATCTCCCACCGTCAGCGTCGCTCTCGTGGCCTACAACCACGAACGGTTTGTAGCGCAAGCCATTGAAAGCGTGCTGATGCAGCAGACCAACTTCGACGTGGAGATCGTCGTCGGTGAAGATTGCTCGACGGACCGGACTCGCGAACTTGTGATTGCATTGCAGAAGAGGTATCCGGACAAGATCCGGCTCTTGCTGCACGCTGAGAATCAGGGTGCGAGTCGGAACGTGGTCGCGACGTTTGAAGCCTGCCGCGGCAAGTACGTTGCAACGCTGGACGGCGACGACTACTGGACCTCCCGAAACAAGCTGCAGCGTCAGGTCGACGCGATGGAAGCGAATCCCGACTGGGTTGTCTGCTCGCACAAGGTTCTGAAAACATATGAGGGCGGAAGTCATGTGATTCCTGTCGTCGACCCCAAACGCGAATCGACGTTGGCCGACATCCTGAAAAAGAACTTCGCCTCGTCCTGTGCAAACCTGTTTCGCCGATCCGTGTTTGATGGCTTCCCGGAGGATTACCACCAGGAGGTCGCCGGCGACTGGTTCCTGCTGATGTTGTTTGCCCGTCACGGACTGGTCGGATTTCTCCCCGAGGTGATGGCGGCGTATCGGATTCATTCCGCCGGGCTCTATGGAGGTCGTACTGATTCCATGCGTACGCAGTTGCAGATTCAGACGCTGGAGGCGATGCTGCCGTTTCTTGACGCCGAACACAAATGGGTCGCTCGCGCGTCGATGGCCGACCGACGATTGCACCTGGGGCGCTACCTGCGTGAGGCAGGTCAAACCGTGCAGGCGATGGGCCAACTGACGCGATCCTATCTGCAGCATCCGTTGCACTGGCGAGCTTTTTCTTCCCACCGCGTGTGCACGACGGCATTGCTGCTGACGCCCGGTTTCCTGTTGCGTTATATCCGCAGTTCGGGAGGCGGCGTCGCACTGGTTACTTCCTGGCGACGTCTCCTGTCACCGCGATGAAGGTCAGGCGAATCCGGCTACGGCAGAGTATTTTGCCAGGATTCGGTCACGAACGACGAAGAAGCGGACTGAGTTTGAATCATTCGGCATCCAACCCCAACAACGAGACGCACTGATGGGTCTTGAACAGCAAGTTCGCAAAGGCGTCGCGTGGATGGGGCTGTTTCAGCTCGTTGACCGCGGTGTTGGATTGCTGAGCGTCGCTATTCTGGCGCGTCTGCTTACGCCGGATGATTTTGGACTCGTCGCGATCGCGGCTATTTTTGTAGCCTTCCTCGAGCTGATTCGTGCGGTTGGCTTCGACATGGCTCTGATTCAGAACCAATCTGCCGAACGCCGGCACTACGATACGGCCTGGACCTTTTATGTGTTGTGCGGGGCATTCAGTGCCATCGCGCTGGTGGCGCTCTCGGTTCCTTCGGCCTACTTCTTTGACGAACCGCGATTAGTCGGCGTCCTGTCGTTCATGGCCATCGGTTCGCTGGTAGGCGGCTTTGAGAACATTGGCGTCGTCGCATTTCGCAAGGAGCTGTCGTTTGATCGCGAGTTTCGCTTCCAGGTGTCCAGGCGTCTGATAACGTTCGCCGCCACGATATGCCTGGCACTCGTGTTTCGAAACTACTGGGCCCTTGTGGCGTCCACGGTCGTCGGTCGCATCGTCAGTGTTGTTATCAGTTACCAGGTTCACCCCTATCGGCCACGGTTCAGCCTCTCTGCATGGCGCGAGCTGTTCCATTTTTCCAAGTGGTTGTTGCTGAACAGTTTCAACTACTACGTTGAAGTTCGATCAGCACACTTCGTCCTTGGTGGAGTGAGTGCCGGTGCGTTGGGACTGTTTAGTGTCTCGGAACAACTGTCACGCTTGCCGTTCAGTCAGATCATGGTGCCGATCAACCGAGCGGTTTTTCCCGGGTATGCAAAACTGGCGACCGAGCTTTCACAGATTCGCGCCGCATTCCTGAAAGTGATTTCGACCGTTTCCCTGTTGGCCATTCCCGTAGGTGTGGGAATCGCAGCAACGGCGGAACTGCTCGTTTCCCTGGCGCTGGGAGACGAATGGCTGGGGGCCATCCCGGTGATCAAGGTACTGGCACTTTGCGGTGCGTTCTCTGCGGTCAATTCGAACGTACACTTCGTCTATGTGGCACTCGGTCAGGTACGTGCGTTCTGGGTGTTGAGCGGCATCTATACGCTGGTTCTGTTGCCATTGGTCATCGGGCTTGCACTGACGTACGGCGCCGTCGGCGCGGGCTTTGCGCACCTGATCACAGCGGCGATATGTTTGCCGCTGTTCCTGTGGGCGGCAGCACGCAAGCTGGAATTGTCGTGCTCACTACTCTTGTCCAATCTCTGGAGGCCCGTCGTCTCGTCGGCGGTCATGTTCGCGATTGTGCGAGCGGCGTATGGATCGGTGACGACCGAGGGGAGTCTCGCTGACGTTGGTTGGTTGTTGGCTCTGATCGCGTTGGGCGTCGCCGCCTACAGTGTCGTGCTGCTTTCTCTGTGGCAAATTGTGGGTCGACCGGAAGGTGCTGAACGCGTTGTGTTGTCGACACTGTCCAGCTTCCTGGCGAAATATCGCATCCCTCATGGCACGGCAAACCGCGAAGCACACTGAACCTGATTGTGATAATCGCCCGCTGTTTTTCGCAGGGGTAGCACGTGTTTGCCATCGCGGGGTTTTGCTGGCCGCTGCGAATTCCCATTTGCGCACCCGTCAATCGTGCCATCATGCTACGATGACCATCAGAGCCGTTCGCATCAAGAACCGCCTCGACTCAAGAACTGCCTGATGTAGTCTCTGGCAATCGAACTGAGGGAAAAGCATGAGTGCCCCTGAATCCGTTGGCCGAATTCTCGTCCTCGCATGGGCCGCAACCACGCTGAGCCTCGCCGCGCCGAACGCCGGAGCTCAGTCCGTTGTTATCAACGAAATTTTCTACCACGCGCCGGACGAATTGAATCTCGAGTATGTCGAGTTGTTCAATGCCGGCGACGCGGATGTTGACTTAAGCGGCTGGAAACTGACCGATGGCATCAAGTACGAGTGCCCATTCGATACGACGCTAAAAGCTGGCGACTATCTGGTGGTTGCCAAAGACTCAGCCTTGATGAAAGAGTTTTATGGGCTCAACGGCGTAAGCGAATACAAGAAGTCGTTGTCCAACAGTGGCGACACGATCAAGTTGCTCAATCGGGAAGGCGAACTGGTTGAGGAAGTCACTTACGCCGACCGGGAACCATGGCCGGTGACGCCCGACGGTTATTCTTCATCGCTGGAGCGCGTCTATGCGAAGGGTGACGCGGGCAACGTCGCGAACTGGGAAGCCTCCGAACCCTCCTCGGACTACTCGCGCATTCCTGCCGGAACGCCCGGTCGGGCCAACAGCGTCTCGGCCGATACGAAACCACCGGTCATTGCATCGGTGAGTTGGCACCCGAAACAACCCGGGCCCAATAGTGAGTTGCGATTGAAGGCGGTCCTGGAAGATCCCAATTCGCTGGAAAGTGTTGTGCTGGGATATCGACTGGCGGCTCCCGGTCGCGCTGGCAAAGTGCAATCTGTGCCGATGGTGGCTGGCGAGAATGGCGAATTCACCGCCAAAATCGGAACGGGAAAGGAAAACAATCGGATCCTTGGTTTCTGGGTTGCCGCTACATCAAAGGACGGTGTCGTCGCGTCGAAACCAAGGGCGTACGACCTGCGTCCAAGTTATTCGGTTTACGTGAACGATGCGGTGGAAGCCGACAAGCTGCCCGTGTTGCAGTTCTTTCATCTCGGTAAGCAGGCGTTTGAAGCAGGCGAGTCCTATCGGTCGGCGCAGACCGGCCGAGGCTACGGCGGCTATCGGGGAGGTGGCTATCGACACGGTGGTCTGCCCCGAGCGAAGCTTTCTCCGCAGGGAGCGTCCGCGGTTGTATTTACCGATCCGGATACAGGCGTGACGGAGCTTTTTGACTTCGTCAACATTACGCGACGCAAGAGCGGCTGGAAGGTTCGGTTTCACAAGGACAGGCCGCTGCATGGCATCACGACCATGAATGTTCTGTACGAATCCAACGAGGCGACCATTCAGAACGAGTCGTTGGCGTATCAACTGTATGAGTTGGCAGGCAACGCAGCGCACATTTCCGGATACTGTCGTCTGATGATTAACGGTCAGCATGCCGGTTATCATCTCTACTTTGAACAGCCCAACGGTAACTTCCTTCGCCGTAACGAAGTTGACAATGACGGAGATCTCTACAAGGTCATCTGGATGGGCAATGCCCAGATGAGCGAGAGAGTACCTCGTTCTGAGATTTCCAATCGCTACGACATCATTGGTCGTCACGAAAAGATTGCGAATCGACACACGAGCCACATGGAGCTTGTAACGCTTGTGGAAAGGCTGGAGCGGACGACGGATGATCGCGAAATGTGGCGTTTGATCGAAGCCAACTTTGATGTCGACAATGTCATCAACTACTTCGCGGTGAACTCGCTGCTTTCGCACTGGGACGGCTTCTTCAATAACTACTTCCTGTACTACGATCGCAAGGGTACGAAGAAGTGGAGCTTGTATCCGTGGGACCAGGACTCGACATGGAGCCTGCGCGGCGGCAGTCCCGATGATCTTTATCGCCTTCCGCTTTACTTCGGTGCAGAGGGAGCGACTCCCAATGGCATCGTTGCGCGCGACGATCGCAGTCGCTTCGGTGGTCGCCACCGTGGGTTTGGACGCGGACGATATGGATGGTGGCGAGACGGCGGAGAGATCTCCCGACCGCTGCTCGCCAATCCCGAATTCAACCGTCGGTTTCGTAAACGACTGGATGAGCTGACAAGGACAGTTTTCATCGAAAGCGTGTTTGGGCCGAAGATTGACAAGCTACGTGACGATCTGGAGCCGGAAGTCCGACTCCGCGCTCGCATGCGGCGAGACAGCGAGCGGTCGGCCGTTGACCGGTTAGACTGGAACATACGAGCTCTTCATGAGCACTTGAAAGAGCGAAGGCAGTTTGTGGTGCGACAACTCCAGCGGCAGTGACGGGGGCATTTGCCTTACGACTGGATGGCGCGAAAATACGCCGTCTCTACCGGCCCGGAAAAGCTGTACTCGGCCTCCATATCGCTGATCCGCGACAACATCCACGGCTGGGTCACCGCGCCGCCGTTTTTGGTGAAGACGATATCGTTCGCCACGTAGGCTGCCGCGTGGATTGCATCGACCGAATTGCCCACTCGCTTCGCCATCAGGATCATGTCGCCGTAACCGGGGCTGGGCACTCGGCGGTATTTTGTATCCAGAGCCTGCTTGAAGTAGTTCTCCTCCAGGAAACCCTGGTCAGGTGACGAGTTGAGGAAGTTCGCGGCGCTGTAAAAACAATCAACTCGCTCGTCGGACGCGCGGACCGTCGGGAACTGATAGAGTCGAACTTTCGCGAACTCGGGCAATAAATGCATGGCGTCCGTTTCGCCATCGACGGACAGGAAGCGTGCAGCCTGCCTGTCGCAACGCCAGTATCGGCGAACTCGTTCTATGGAATCGCTGGAGCACCTCACGGACAATCGCAGCGACGCCCGATACGTGAGCGCCTGCACCATCCGGATGCGTTCTGCGCTGGGTGTCTGATGAAGTAGCAGAATCCGGTCACAAAGCCAGGTTCTGTCGGCGTGCGGGAACGTCAGGCTTCGGGCCAGTTCGATGGTGGACGGGCTCAGGTTGAAGACTTCACGCCAGATCGTTTCCCAGCCCTCGGGCATGATGTGCGCGTACGATTTCAGGTTGGCACCAAACTGGTTTACGAATCGATAGATCAGTCGCCGGGAATTCGGCGAGAGCCGCTGCAGCCAGCCCTCATCTGGGCGCAATTCATAGCCGCCACTCGTTTCTCGCCCTTGCGACTTCTCTCCAAATGACGAACGCTCCTGTTCGGTCACACGAGAACCTAGCGTCGCGTGCACCTGAGATCTGGACTGATTGGGGAAGCTCCATGTTGTCGGCGGTGGCTCCACCAGCTCTTTGGTGATTCTGTCTTCGGGAGCCCAGATGGAAATCGGGTATTCGCGCAGAGATCCCCACGGGCCGTCCGCAGGACCGGAAGCAACTCCTCCTTTGGTCGAAAGCGAACTGCCGTTGTGTTTCCCAACATGGAAGCCTGCGTAGCCGGTCGTTGCCAATAGCACAGCCAGACCACCAGCGGCACGTCGACTGATCGCGTGATTCGGTTTTGCGACCGAAGAATCTTGCTCCGGACGCAACAACTTTCGCTGTCGATTCTTTGCCACTGTTCCACGACTCGTCTATGCCAATGCTCCTCCAAATTAAACGGTTGGATGCCAGATTCTCCACCAGGAAATCGTGTGCTTCACGGTACGAATGTTGAATGCGGCACTTTCGGGTGTGAGTGGCACATTGCCATGGGGGTAGGCCGTGGTGGCACTCGCCGCGACCGCCAATTGGCGTCGTTTGGACAACCAGGAATTTTGCAAAAACGAATCTTTACGACGAAGCAAAGCGAAGGCGCGTATTGAATGGGAACGCCGGCAATCGGCCAGGTGTTCGCCCGGCTTGTCGTGAAGAATTTACTTTCGACAATATGGGGATACTGAGTCCGTCACACTGCGGGGTGTGATTCCGCTTGTGCTTCTTTCGTGTCGTCCTCTTCCAGGGAATATTCCATGCTGATCGTGTTGGGTACTCACAACCGAAAAAAGGGTGTGGAGCTTCGGCAGTTGCTGGAGCCGTTCGGATTCGAACTCAAGACGCTTGCTGAATTCGACAACCCGATCGACGTCGTCGAAGATGGCGACACGTTTACCGCGAACGCGCAGCTCAAGGCGGGGCAACAGGCGGTTCATCTTGGCGAGTGGGTGTTGGGGGAGGACAGCGGCCTGTGCGTCGATGCGCTCGACGGTCGGCCGGGTATCTATTCAGCAAGGTATTCTGGTGACGGTGCCACCGACGAAAAAAACAACGAACACCTGCTGAAGGAATTGGCAGGAGTCCCCCTGAAAAAACGCACGGCTCACTACGTCTGCCACATGAGCCTCTCGGATCCGACGGGCACAATCCGAGTGGACTACGAAGAGCGTTGTTGTGGTCGGATCCTCGAAGTGGCCCGCGGACAGGGCGGGTTTGGTTACGATCCGCTTTTCGAATTGCCCGAGTATCACAAGACTTTCGGCGAATTGGGGACAACCGTGAAGTCCATTCTCAGTCACCGTGCCCGGGCGATGCGTGGCTTCGTTCCCCGGCTGCTGGAGGTCACTCGGTCACTCGCGGATTCCGATTCCAGCTCGAAGAGTGTGCATTCGACCGCGGGACGAGGAGAGCAAACTTCGTGACTGCCGACGAAATGAAACCCGGACAGTGGTATTGGCTTCGACACGAGAATGGCTCGCTCGCCCCTTTTCGCTTCCATCGAGCGAAGCAGGTCGACGGCAAAATGTTTGGCGAGTTCTACGTCGGCAGTATGCTTTCGACCTGGTCGCTAGGTTCTGTGGTCGCGGAGGCCGAGATGCCCGGCGGCGGGACGGCAGAGGATTGATCGGAAGTGAAGTTCCGACGAAGCGATCAATTGGAAGTGATCGCGTGAATTTCGATCAGCGCAAAAAAATAAGCAGGTCCCAAATTTGGTGACCTGCTTGTATGATTAGTTCAAGAATGATGTGCTTAGTGTATCGTGCGATACGGTGTTCTCACAAGATGAAAATCCGGAATTAATCAAGAATTGAAAGCTCTGAACTCATTCAGTCCAACTTTGATCAATTGGCGGTTTTTGGCCTGTTTAGTGGTCATAGCGAACTGCGTTGTGCCCGTTCTCGGGGAAAACCTGTCGCCAACGGAGGGGGCGGCCAAAGTCGACGTCAACTGGATCGCAAACGAGTTGGAAGGGCTAGAGCAGTTGTATCGGCAGTTCCATCAGCAGCCGGAGTTGTCGTTTCAGGAGGTTAACACCGCGCGAAAGATGGCTGCCGAGCTGAAAGCGGTGGGAGCCAAAATCACGACGGGTATCGGCGGTCACGGCGTTGTGGGGCTTCTTGCCAATGGTGACGGTCCAACGTTGATGTTGCGAGCGGACCTGGATGCGTTGCCCGTGACGGAGAAGACGAATCTCGTCTATGCATCGACGGTCACGACGAAATCGCCGGATACCGGGACTACCGTCGGAATCATGCACGCGTGCGGGCACGACATCCACATGACCAATCTGGTTGGCGTTGCCCGTTACCTCGCGGAGCACAAACAGGATTGGTCAGGCACAATCATATTCATCGGTCAGCCGGCGGAGGAACGTGGCGCCGGCGCGAAGGCGATGCTGGAGGATGGATTGTTCGATCGATTTCCCAAGCCCGATTATGCGCTCGCCTTGCATGTGGATGCATCCCGGCGAACGGGCGACATTGCGTTCGTGGGTGGATTTCAACAGGCCAATGTCGACAGTGTGGACATCACGATCAAGGGACGCGGCGGTCACGGAGCCTACCCGCATACCGCCATTGATCCCGTCGTTCAGGCTGCTCACGTTGTTGTCGCGCTACAGACAATCGTCAGTCGCGAGATTGACCCGATTGAACCGGCAGTCGTCACGGTGGGTTCCATTCACGGCGGTACGAAGCACAACGTGATTGGTGACGAGTGTCGATTGCAGTTGACGGTACGCAGCTACTCGCCGAAGGTCCGGACGCAGCTTCACGATGCAATTCGCCGCATTGCCGTTGGTACCGCGAAGACGTTTAACGCTCCCGAGCCGGAGGTTGTTCTGACGAAGGGGACGCCCTCGTTGTACAACGATCCCGATCTATCAAGACGTCTGCGAGCAGTGCTGAAAGACGCACTCGGTGGCGAGCATGTCCATGAATCCACGCCATCGATGGGTGGAGAGGATTTCAGTCGCTACGGCAAAGAGGGCGTTCCAATTGTGATGTTTCGATTGGGGGTGGTTAACGAACGCCGCCTAAAGCGGTTCGAGATTCTGGGGCAATCGCCTCCGTCTTTGCACTCTGCACTGTTCTACCCGGATGCACGTGAGGCATTGAAAACGGGTATTCAAACCATGGCGGCGTGCGTGCAAAGCTTGCTTCCAGCAAAAGGAAACCGGTGATACATGTTTCGATGGACGCCAGCAAATACGGCTTGGTTCGTGGCCTGGATTTTGATGCTGGTCGGCATCGTCATGGGGTTGAGCCAATATCGCGCCAATGCGATTTCGACTTATGGAACCTCGGACGCCGGCGTTGAGTGGCAAACCTGGCGCGATGCGGCCGAGGAAATGGGGAATGATGGCCCCGTGTATCGTCGGCCTCCGAAGAGCACGGAGCCGCCACCGCTTGTGTTAATGCGAGACCACTTTCCTGCCTGCCTTGGAATCTCGTTGCTGTTGAGTTCATGCCTCTTTGGCTGGTTGATGATTTGCGTCCGCGGCGCGATGAAGCCCGTGCAACTGAATACGGAAGCCGACGAGTAACTTTAATCGGCATCGGGGATCGGCATCGTCGCTTCCGGCAAATCCGCGCTTCCGGCAGATTGGCGCCGGGAGAGTGAGGCTCCTGCCGAACCGTGCACTAGTGTTCGGTTTTTTTGTAATCGGCTCGGCGGGAGCCTCGCCCTCCCGCACATCGTGCTACGACTCATCCTGTACACAACGTCGATCGAAGAGTTCCTCTCCATCGGCCCTTAGGGACTCGCGGCATCGGCGCTTCCGGCACATCGGCGCCGGGAGGGTGAGGCTCCTGCCGAACCGTGCACTAGTGATCGGTGTTTTTTGTAATCGGCTCGGCGGGAGCCTCGCCCTCCCGCACATCGTGCTACGACTCAACCTGTGCACAACGTCGATCGAAGAGTTCCTCTCCATCGGCCCTTGGGGACTCACGGCATTGGCGTTTCCGGCACATCGGCGCCGGGAGGGTGAGGCTCCTGCCGAACCGTGCATTGGTGATCGGTGTTTTTTGTAATCGGCTCGGCGGGAGCCTCGCCCTCCCGCACTTCGTGCTACGACTCAACCTGTTCACAACGTCGATCGAAGAGTTCCTCTCCATCGGCCCTTGGGGACTCACGGCATTGGCGTTTCCGGCACATCGGCGCCGGGAGGGTGAGGCTCCTGCCGAACCAAGCACTAGTGTTCGGTTTTTTTGTAATCGGCTCGGCGGGAGCCTCGCCCTCCCGAATTTCCCTTCCGGAATCATCCGGCGCTCGAAAGGCGTTCGCGAGAGTTTCCCTCCAGCGGGCATTAGCGACTCGCGGCATCGGCGCCGGGAGGGTGAGGCTCCTGTCGAACCGTGCACTAGTGTTCGTTTTTTTTTGCAATCGGCTCGGCGGGAGCCTCGCCCTCCCGCACATCGTGCCACGACTCATCCTGTGCACAACGTCGATCGAAGAGTTCCTCTCCATCGGCCCTTAGGGACTCGCGGCATTGGCGTTTCCGGCACATCGGCGCCGGGGGGTGAGGCTCCTGCCGAACCGTGCACTAGTGTTCGGTTTTTTTGTAATCGGCTCGGCGGGAGCCTCGCCCTCCCGGAAGGCGGTGCGGAACAGGAAGCCCCCACCACTGGTGTCTGACTGAGACCACATTGCGGCATGTTTGGGAATCTTGTTGCTGCTAAGTTCATGGCTGTTTGGCTGGCTCACGAATTGCGTACCGGACGCGTTAATGCCCGGACAGCCAGGTGACTGGCGGCTTCGCTGAGACTCTTCACTTCATCTTAAAGCCTGCAGCCTATTCTTACTCGGAATGTGGACATGCGTTCAGTGATGTGCATGTTCACTTTTCAGCAATGGATAACAACGAGAGGGACGACCACGATGCAACCACTGCGCATGAATGTTTTGCGATTGGCACTTTGTTTAATGACCGTGTGCCTGATGGGAAGTCACGTATATGGACAACTTCAAATTACGGAAATTCTGTACGATTCGAACTCGGCACCGGAAAGCAACTGGGAATGGTTTGAACTCTACAATGCTGGCAGTACGGACGTTGATCTGGATGGCTACTACCTGGACGACGCCAGCACGGCTGCAGCGCGAACCGAACCGAATATTGTGAGCCTCGTGGGTGAAACGGTGATCAATACGATCGTTCCCGCAGGTAAGACGGCGATCGTCTACAACGCCTCGGGACTCGATTTCGATGCCTCACGGTTTCGAGATGCGTGGGGTTTGTCTCCTTCGCAGGCGTTGATTGGCGTGGACGGATGGCAGGCTTTGAACAACGGCGGAGACGCGTTTGGCTTGTGGGAGAATTTCGATCAATACGACCTGGATCTCGACAACCTGGATGAGGACGAAGATCTGGAGGTTGCCGGATTTGGCAATGCGGTTGTCTCCATCGACTATCGGGATGGATTTCCGGGCTCGCCGGCGGGCTCGTCCATTCAGTGGAATGGATCGGGGCAGTTTGACATGGGTGACAACTGGTTTGCCAACGAAGAGGGTTCTGCGATCGTCAGTGTCGCAACTTCCCTGGATGATATGCCAATCAACGATACTCGCGACGTAGGAAATCCTGGTACCGTGATTGGTGATGTGTCCGACGTCGATTCGTTGGCGATTACCGAACTCATGTACAACCCGGCGTCGGCAGAACCCGACTGGGAGTGGGTCGAAGTCTACAACGGTACGAATTCAACGATCCGTTTCGACAGCACGCCCTACTTCCTTGACGACTCGGCTGGTGGCGCGTTGTCGGAGCCTAACGTTAGCTCGGGAGAGATTCCCGCGGGCGAAGCGGCCGTTCTGTTTCGTGATGGGATTACCGCCGATGATATGACCGCGGCGTGGGGCGAAGGCAACTACATCGCCGTTTCCGGTTGGCAATCGCTGAATAACGGAGGTGACCTGATTGCGCTGTGGGACGACGTGGATGACTACCTGGCCGATAGTGTCGAAGGCGGACGCACGGATATCGACGCCGTGACATCGGTGACCTATCTCGACGGGGATGAGGACTGGCCAAACGTTGGTCAGGGGAATTCCATCAGCCTGCTGGATGCTGACGAGGACTTCAACCTTGGCACGAACTGGGGACTCAGTGAAGAGAACGACGGCGACTCGTTATTCGCGAATGCCGTGATTGCTTCGCAACCGGATCACGCGGGAGGCGATGTCGCGACGCCGGGTGTGTTTGGTGATTTTGTGGCTCCCGAATTCGATCTGGATTTGAACGATGATGGGGTGATCAACTCCGGCGACGCACCGTTGTTGTGCTCGGCAGTTTCGTCGGGCGGGCAAGACCTTGTGGAGGCGTTAGCTGCCGAAGGCTTTCTGCCGGGTGACTTTGATCTGAACGGTGCCGTTGAATTCCCGGACTTTCTGACCATGTCGGGTAATTTCAATGCAACGAGTCAGCACTACGGTCAGGGCGACGCGAACTGCGATGGCGCGGTCGACTTCTCGGACTTTCTTGAGCTGTCGGGTAACTTTGGCAAGTCGATTGCCGGATCGAGCGTCGCTGCGACGGTCCCCGAGCCCGCTGGCATGCTGCTGTTTTTGCCGAGCGTATTTCTGTTGATGCGTCTTCGCCGCCGACGGGCGTTCAGCCCGACTCGATCCGCCTAGTCCGTACCGAAAGCAGAAGACCGACTCGAGGCTCGCGTTGATTCACCGCGGGCCTTTTTCTTGCGCTCCCTTGGCGAACACCATTGCAATTTCGTGCGACGAACCGGACGCGTTGCGAGCTGGTGATTGCCGCATCTTGCATCCCGTAGGTCCCGGCAATAGAAACGTGGTTTGGAAAAAACGTTCGCATGACTGGGTGGGTGTATGTGCTGCAAATCAAAGTTGGTTCGCTGTTGTTCGTTGCTGATTGCGATTGGCTGCTTTTGGTCGACGGCGATCGAAGCGGCCAATCTGGATCTGAAAAAGGGCGATCATATTTGCCTCGTCGGCAATTCGTTGGGCGAACGGATGCAGCACGAGAACCAATTCGAGTCGTTGCTGCATTCGGCATTTCCCCAGCACGAACTGGTTGTTCGTAATCTGTGTTTTCCCGGTGATGAGCCGGACAATCGCCTGCGATCGTTCAATTTTGGTTCGCCGGAAGATCACTTGAAGCACAGTCAGGCCAGCGTCGTACTGTTTTTCTTTGGGTACAACGAATCTTTCGCGGGTGACTCGGGCGTCGCGGAATTTCGTGACCGCATTGTGGAGCTGGCGAAAGCGACGCAGCAGGCAGACTACGGGAAGGGTACGCCGCGTTGTGTGTTCGTTTCGCCGATCGCTTTTGAAAATACGGGCGACGCAAACTTACCGGACGGATCGGAACACAATCTTCGGTTAGCGAAATACACGGCGGCTTTAAAGCAGGCGGCCGATTCGACCGGTTCGGGTTTCGTGGATCTGTTTGCCCCAACACAGTCGCTGTTCGAAGATTCCGACGAACGTTTGACACTCAATGGGTTCCAGTTGAACTCCGCCGGCTACCGGGCTCTCGCGCCGATTCTGATGAAGGGACTGTTTGGCAGCGAGCTACGTGATGGCCCACGTGGGGGCTCGAATGCGTCGATGGATCGGCTTCGGCGCGAAATTGACGACAAGAACTTTCACTGGTGGCACCGTTATCGGGCCGTGAATGGCTATTCGATTTACGGGAAGCGAAATCAGGCGGGCTATGACGGGACGTATCGCAACGTCCACGTGATGGAACGCGAGCGTGAGATTCTGGATCAGATGTGCTCCAATCGCGACGCTCGAATCTGGAAGCTGGCTCGTGGCGAGCAGGTTGCGGACGCCGTGGACGATAGCAATACCCTGCCCTTCTTCATGCCCAAGACGAACGTAAAGGGCGAAGACGGTGGCGGTCCGGCTTACCTCACCGCCGAAGAGCAGCAGTCTCAATTCAAACTCGCACCGGGTTATGTCGTGGACCTCATTGCCAGTGAGGAGGACATTCCCGACATGGCCAATCCGGTGGCCATCAATTTCGATGCCGATGGCCGGTTGTGGGTGGCGACGATGTTGTCGTATCCGCAATGGAAGCCGAAAACGGAACTCGATGACAAGCTGATCATTCTGACCGACCGCGATGAGAACGGGCGTTACCACGGCAGCAAGACGTTCGCGGGCGGACTCCATCAACCGACCGGTTTCGAGCTGGGCCACGGTGGCGTCTTTGTCGCTCAGCAGCCGGATATCCTGTTTTTGAAAGATGAGGACGGAGACGATCGCGAGGACACCCGAATCCGAAAGCTGACAGGTTTCGATACGGCAGATTCGCATCACGGCATCGCCGCTTTCGAATGGGGACCAGGCGGCGGGCTCTATTTTCAGGAGGGGACGTTCAAGCAGTCGCAGGTCGAAACGTTGCACGGTGTTGAGCGGCTTTCGGACGCCGGGGTATGGCGTTACGATCCTCGTCGCGAAGACATGCGAGTGTTTGTGTCCGTTCCCTTTGCGAATCCGTGGGGACACGTTTTCGATCGTTGGGGGCAGGATTTCGTCGCCGACGCATCCGACGGCCTGAACTACTGGGCCGCACCGATGTCGGGATACATCCCGTACCCGATGAAGCATCCTGGCGGTTGGATTGCCAACAAGGGTTGGGACAAGCTTCCGTTGATTGTGCCTCGCAAGCGGCGACCATCGAGTGGGTGCGAATTGGTGGCGACGCGTCAGTTTCCCGATTCTGCGCAGGGCAACTACCTGTTGAACAACGTGATTGGATTTCAGGGAGTGCTACAGCATTCGCTGGGCGACAGCGGAGCCGGCTATTCGGGCGAAGAAATCGAGCCGTTGATTCGGTGCGACGACAGAAACTTCCGCCCCGTTGATCTACAGTTTGGCCCCGACGGCGCGCTGTACATTGTGGATTGGCACAACGCTCTGATCGGCCACCTGCAGCACAATTTGCGAGATCCAAATCGTGATCGAAGTCACGGTCGAATTTGGCGGGTTCGCTACGCCGACCGACCCTTGCTGAAAGTCGAACAACTGTCGAAAAAGCCAGTGCCCGCTCTGCTGGAGCTGCTGACATCGCCTGAGGATCGCACGCGATATCGTGTGCGTCGCGAGTTGGCGCAGCGTGAGACGAAAGCCGTCATGAATGCGGTGCCAAAGTGGCTTCAGGATGTCGAAAACAGGGATGCCGAGAATCTGGATGCGGCAACGCTGGAGGCGCTTTGGCTGCACCAGTCGCACAACGTCGTCGATGCCGATCGCTTGCAGCAGGCACTGGATTCTGATCGCCACGAAGTTCGTGCGGCGGCCGTCCGTGTGTTGAGCTACTGGCTGGATCGAGTTGACGAGCCGCTGGAGTTGCTGAAAAAACGGATTGCCGACCCACATCCTCGCGTGCGTTTGGAGGCCGTTCGGGCGTGTAGCTTCATGGACAGCACGGACGAAGTGGCCGAGGCCGTGCTGGATGTGCTGAGTGCCGAGACCGATCCGTGGATCGAATATACGCTGGAGGAGACGATGCGAGGACTGGGACGCTAACGTCTAGCTGTTCATCGCAACGGGTTCGTCGCCAAGAGCTTTTTCGATCTGTCGATTGATGTGTTCGCCCGTTTCATTGTCGGGAATCACCACCCCGCAACTGACGACGAACTGCAAGGCCTGTTCGATCGGAATGTCGATATCGACGGTCTCGCTTTTGCGAACCGAAATGGTGAAGCCGGTTCCGGGAACCGGTGATGTGGGCATCAGGACGCTTACGACGGGTTCATCGGCAGCGCCGCGGATTGTCAGCAGGCTCTCGCCGGTAACGAATCCAATCGACCAGATTCCCTTGCTGGGATACTGAACGGCGACGACGCGTTGAAAGTCGATGTCGCTTTCGCCTACAAAGAAATCAGTAACCTGTTTCACCGAGTTGTAGACGGTCCGGATGATGGGAAGCTGGTTGATGACAACTTCCATTGAGTTCCAGAGAATCCGTCCCACGCCCGCCGCGAGGAACTTACCAAGCAAGTACATCATCAGGATGAAGCCGGCCAGGAAGACGGGAATCACCAGGCTCTTTTTCAGAATCAGGTATTCCACGTAGTGGTTGTAGTAGCCCTTGCCGCTGCTGATCGCCAACGGAATGCCGGACGATCGCACGTGTTCGTTGACGCTCTCGCGGACGACTTCCGGGATCCATTCGCCGTTATCAAGCTGAACGTAGATCTCACCATCCAGCTCAAACCGAGGTTCGTTCATCCTCGTGGTGGCGATCGAGTCCTCCGGCGAGGTGGACGCGTTGATTTTGCGTTCCAGCTGTTGGATGGCTTCCAGCAGCTTTTGCGTATCCGGATTGGTGGAAGACGGAGTTGTGTCAGCAACTTCGGGTGTTGCCTCTTCCTCAACGGCTTCTTCCTGAGCCGGATTGATGGGCGTGACGCCTTCGGGGACTTCCGCAAGCGTCTTGTTCATGAACCAGACGGTGGCGCGGCGCGAACTCCATTCGACGGGATTGAGTACAAATTTCTGAACCGAACTGCCAATCCAGAGCAGAATGACGATCGTCAACAACGGAGGCAGCACCAAGCCAAGGCCGCGAAAAACGGCCCGGCGAAACGGTTGCATGTTGTAGGCTATCGGTTCTTGTTCGGCAGACATGCTGGTTTACTCGACTTTGTCCATCGCCTCGCTTATTTCGATGTGGGACGCCGTTTGTTGCGACAATTCCGGTTCGATTACCCGTCAGTAGATTCGAACGGCTCGTCCAACAACAGCCACACTTACATTTTTGGCTCCGGCACCCTTGAGCACCGACGCCGCCTGGTTTGCGGTCGCTCCCGTCGTCATCAGGTCATCGACCAGTAAGACGTGAGTTCCCCGAATATCGTACTGGCGGTTCACGCTCCACGCTCTACGGACGTTGCGACGTCGCTGTTCTGGCGAGAGCAGACTCTGTTTCCTAATTCTACGTTGGCAGACCAATAAGTCTTCCAACGTTGGTAAACTTGCCTGTTTACCCAACCCGGACATTATGGCTTCGGCACTATTGGCGCCCGTCACGAGACGTTTCAGCCAGTAACGTGGTATGCAGCTTATCAGGTCGGGCTGACCGACAGGTTCGTCAAAATCGATTGAATTGGCAAGCAGTCGACCGACTGCGGCGGCAAGATGTTCGCCCCCCGAGTACTTCATTTCGACGATAGCCGCTTGGAGACTTCCTTCATACCGCCCCAGCGACACCACTCGGTCGAAAACCGGTCGACGTTCTCGACATTCGATGCAACCTGCCTCATCGCCGGGTCGGTGTACGCCGTAGGCACCGCATCGCTGGCAAGATTCTTCGCCTGAATGAAATATCGTTGCGACACAATCATCACAAAGCTGTGGCCTGATGTCTTCAACGTCCAGCGGCGCATCGCAATTGGCACAACAGGGCGGGAATGCCAGCCCCAACGTGAGGTTGCTGCACCGGCGAATCCAGTCGCGAACCTGGAGCAGGCGGGATCCGCTGTAGTCGGCATCGCGAGGGTTATGCCCGGTAACGGGTTTCGCGTCTGGCGGCGGCGGGTGCGATCGAGGTGAATGCGAACTTGTCGCGTAGGTCATGGCAAACTTCTTCAACGTTCCGCCCGTAGTATAACCATCGGTCCGAAATCCGCCCAGCAGCAACCTTGGCGAATTGCGACGATTGAGGTTGGTGAGTTCGATTTGACACCGTGCGACGCTAGCAGCCCACGTCGATCTTCGCGTCGCTCTGAATCCGCGAATCCGTTAGATTTTGACGCATGGAACGGAAGCCATCACCGCCCTGCCCCTCAGTAGGTAGAGCGATGCGCCGCAATTAGACAAGGAAGGAATGCGACTCCCTTGGAGTCGGAACGGCAATGACTCGAATTGACCGCTACATCATGTTCGAATTCGTTCGAGTGTTCCTGATTTGTTTCATCACGTTTCTGGGGCTCTTTGTCGTTGCGGACTTCGTGAACAACATTGACGAGCTGACGAAGTACGGTCAAACGCACGGCGGGCTGCCTCGTGTTTTGATGACGCACTACGGTCCCAAAGTGCCGTGGTTCTTTGATCTGATTGGCCGCATCGTCGCGTTGGTGGCGGCGGTGTTTTCGATTACCTCCTTGCAGCGGAACAATGAAATGGCTGCCATGATGGCGGCCGGAATATCGCGTTGGCGAATTGCCAAGCCGCTTGTTTTTTGCGTGGCGTTGATTGCCATTTTGGGCATGTTGAATCGCGAACTGGTGATTCCCCGCTTGGGGTCGTCGATCATGCGAGCGGCGAAGAATTATGCCGGTGACCAGTCGGAAGAAGTTCGCTCGCAATACGATCATGCAACGGAGATTTTCGTAGATGGAAAAGGCGTGATTCCTGCCGAGCGTGCAATTGAAAGTCCACACTTTGGACTGCCAGACGATCTGGCTCCTCGCGGTACGCGCATCGTCGCCGAGCGTGCCATCCACAAGGATGCGACTGCCGAACGGCCTCGCGGATTTCTTGTGACGGGTGTCGAGTCGGGCGAGCTGAGTGTCAGGACTTCGCTGGTGAAAGACGGTTCGCCGGTCGTGATTCACCCTCACGATGCAGCGTGGCTGGAACCAGATCAGTTATACGTGGCGACCGAGCTGCCGTTCGAACAGCTACGCGCGTCGGCGAACTGGCGGCAGTACGCTTCGACCTTGAATCTGATTTCTGGCGCCCGAAACAAGAGCCTCGATTCGGGCGCTGATGTCAGCGTCCGCATTCATGCCCGTATTCTGCAGCCGGTCATGGACATGATCGTGCTGTTTCTGGGCTTGCCGATCGTTCTGTCACGAGAGTCTCGCAATGCCTTCATTGCGGTCGGCTCATGCATGTCGGTGGTCGCTGTGTTTGTTGTGGCAACGCTGGGTTTCCACAGTATGGGCAACAACTACATGATCGGGCCCACACTGGCCGTTTGGCTACCGATGATGATCTTCGTGCCCGTGGCGACGTTGATCAGCGAGCCACTTCGACGCTGAAAGCCTCGACTTTGCCGTCGCTGGCAATCAACAGCAGCGTCTTGCCATTGGTGGCCACGCCGGCGATACCACGAATATGCTGGCCGGTGTAAAAGGAATCGCGAAACTTGCCGTCGGCGCTGACAAGGTGCACGGACCCGTCAGCACCCGCCATGAGCCAGGTTGCGCCAACGCCCTCGATCTGTGTCGACTGTATGGCGTCAATTTGGTTGCGATAGACTCCACCGGGTAGCGCGTATCGCCAGATAGCTTTCCAGCGATGATTGACGCCCGTGACGCCGACCTGTCCGTTGGGCATTAGGGCCAGACAGCAAGTGATGGACGTTTTGTCGTCGTTCGAAGGCTTGTTGTCTCGTGCAATGAGTGCCTCGAATCCCCGCGCGCTGCCGGGCCACGTAATCGCCTGGTGGACGCTGTTGCTATCGGCGAAGATTTCTCGCAGCGTTCTCCCACTGTCATCCACGAGGAATACGGAACCTGTTTCTCCGGAAAGGACAGCCGAGTGACGCTTTGACTGGCCTTCAATATCGGCAACTCCCAGCGACACGACCCCGGGCATCGCGCGATTTGTCCAAAGTTGCGAGCCATCCAGGGCCACTGCGTGGACGCCGTGATTGCCGCGCCAGCCGATCAGGAGTTCTGTCTCGCGATTGCCGTCGAGATCGGCCGCGATGAGGTCACTCACGGCAACTCCGTCCTGGGGAATTCGCGGATACTGCATCAGCAGCTTGCCTGCGAAATCAAACAGGAATGCACCTCGACCTCCCCGTGTTGCCGCTGCAATCAGTGCGCGGTCGCCTCTGTCCTTGCACGCTCGCAGGATGGAAATGCCTTCTTCCGGGGGCAACGCTAGTTTGATTGTATGGTTCTGTTTTCCAAGCGAGTCGACGATGGCAATCTGGTTCCAGCCTTGCGTCACCAGAATCTGCTTCTTTTTGCCGGGCACGATTAACATGTTGCCCGGATCGGTCAGCTCCTCCAGTTGCCATTCGGGCTTCAACGACAATCGTTTGGGTTTCGATGCTGCTGGTAGCTGCGTATCGAGTTGCTCGACCCAACCGTCGCCGGATTTTGCCAATGCCAATTGCTGCTGGAAGGCCGCCTGCGCCCGTTGCATGATCACCAGCGTGTCGGCCGCAACGTCCTGTCCACCGCGCAATCGTTCGAGGACTACCGCGACGTCATTTCCGATGTTTGGATTCGCGCCCACTTCGAAGTAGTGCAGCACGTTGCCAGGACCGAGTATGACGGTCGTTGGTGCCTGCTGGACCTTTAATACGTCTCGCCCCAGTTTGTTCGGGTCGGTGACCGAATTCATTTTGACATTCCAGCGCGACAGAACGCCCGTAGAGCTGTCGACCTGCACTGGGACGAATTTGACCGAAGAGCCGGACACACGGTTGCGAACCAGTTCCAGTTGTTCAAGGACGAGGCGGCTTGCGGGATGATCGTGAAACCATGTTACGACCGCGATTTCGCCTGCTCGGTTGGCAACGGAAACTCTTCCCTTGTTTTCGCCAGCGAATTCCAGACGCTGGATTTGTTTGCCCAACAGATCGCTGGTTGGCGGCAGCGGTGGCATGACGAAGTGACTGACCTGTACACCCTCCTCACTGACGGAGAAGTTGTCTTGCACGGATTCGCGCAAAATGTTCTGCGACTCCGCGACCAGTTCCACCCTGGAGAGACCCGCTGGCAAATCGCGAGTCGTCGGCGGAAAAACGATCCGCCGCAACAAGCCGGACGAGGGGCTGATCCACAGCTCGTACTTCTCGCCCTGAATGGACGCTTCCAGAATCTGATGACCGTCCTTTTCGCCGGCCCGTTTCGCGGAGCTGGCCAGTTCGACGAGGCCGCCTTCACCCAACAAGAGTCCAATCGGTGTCATGTCCAGCCCGGCAGGTGCTCCGACCAACGCGCTGATCATTTCATTTGGAGTCAACGGGTCGACGAGCTCGGTCAACTTGTAGAGGTCGGCAATGCCTGGTTTGTCGGGAACATCCTGGAGGACAACCTGCCCGCCAAAGTTCTTGGTGACCGGGTCGATGATTCTTGCCGTGATGCGATCTCCATCGCTTTCGATTTCGACTTGATTGTCGTCACTGGCAATCCGCAATCGAAGTTTGTTGGGCCGAACAAACTGAAGGTCATACGCTGTTTTCGTGACTTCGGTACGACCGTCTTCGAAGTAATAGGTGAGCCGCAGTTCGGTGGTGTCGCTGTAACGCTGCAAATCGGCGTAGGTAGTGGCCAGCGCCGAATCAGGGCTGCGTCTGGATGGCACGTCGATGACTTCGGCGTTGGTTGTCGTTGCAGAGCCGGCTGCCGAATTGTCCGCGGACCCGTTCACGCTGGTGTCCTTGCCCGTCGCGGCCTGACCGCCGGTAACCTCCACCGCGGGCGGCTGGGGTGGTTTCGCGCAACCGCAAAGCACGAGCAGTGCGATGCCTGCAAAAACGGCGAAAACCCCCGATGAGCGTCCCATTCGCGGCTGACGACCTGGACGTGGCACCGCGTGGGAATCACGCATCAATTGGTTTGTATGTCGATCCTTCATGCCCTGATTGTCGTCGAACGCACAAAAACCGGCAACGTGAGCCTGGGCAGGCCGGGACGGCACATTGACCGTATTGGAAGGATGGCGAAGAATGTGCTCCGGGAATCCGACGCTCGGCTGACCACATCGCGAACCGCGGTGATTGGGGACTTAGCATTCGTTGAGCGGCGGATTTTGAACGGTAAGCAGTGGGGGTTGGGCGATGGTGACATCCTTGAAATATGGCAGAGACGGTTCCATTCCGTTGGAGCTGGCGAATGAGGCGCTGGTGGCGGACAACACGCAAGCTCGGCAAGCTATCTCCGATATCGGTGAATCCGTCCAGCAGGCACTCCGGGAGCCGCTCGATTTTCCCGCATTGGCAGAAATGGTGCTTCCGGATGATACCGTTGCCATCGCGCTCGAGCCCGGACTGCCATGTGCGGCCGAAATGGTCGCCGGAACCGTCAGCGCGATCATGGCGGCGGGCGTACCGCCAGAGTTAATCCAGGTCGTGCGAGCTCCGAATGACAAAGGCGTCACAGACAAGCGACTGATGTCCAAAGTCGATGCGTCCATCGCCAGTCGCATTGTGGTGTCAAGGCATGATCCGTCCGACCGCGAACGGCTCAGTTTTCTGGGTGCATCACGCGATGAAAATGCTTGCTACATCAATCGAACACTGTGTGACGCCGAAGTCGTCATCCCCATTGTCGTGCAGCGCAACGAGCACCCGACCGACTGTCTTGGCGTCCACCATAGCTGGTTCCCCATTTTTTCGGACGTGGAAACCCAGGAGCGATACGCGAAAGCCCTGGCCTCGCCGTCGGAAAAGAAAGTCGAAAAGCGCAGGGGTGAGTGCGAAGAAGCCGCGTGGATGTTGGGCGTTCAGTTAGTCTTGCAGGTCGTTCCTGCGGGGCACGATCGCGCACTGCATGTGCTGGCGGGGTCTCCCAAGGCCGTTTGGCAAAGAGCCAGCCAGTTGGCGGATGAAGCCTGGCGCGTTGACGTCGACCGCCGAGCAAGCCTGGTCGTGGCGGCGATTGGCGGCGGGCCCGAACAGCAGACCTGGGACAATGTTGTCCGAACGATCGACACGGCACTGGATGCGGTGGAGGTTGATGGGACGATTGCCATCTGCAGTGAACTCAAAACTCGTCCCGGCCCTGCTTTGCAAAAACTGGCCGGTGCGGAAGACTACGAGGCCGCGGATCGGGCGATCCGGAAGAAACCGACCGCAGATTCACCAGCCGCCAGCCGGCTCAATCGGGCGTTGCAAAATGCACGTGTCTATCTGCTCAGCGATCTAAAGGAAAACGATGTCGAGGATCTGGGGGTTGCGTGGGTCGCGAGTGCCGATGAAATCTCCAAGCTATCGACACGTTATGATTCCTGTCTGATTCTGGAAAACGCCCAACACGTTACGATTTCACTCGTTGATGAGGATCTGAGTTGAAGACTCCCAATGCCGAAGACTACGCGTCGCTCAAGAGTGACGCGGTGTTCGCTCCGCTGCCCAACAGAACGCTTGTCGAAATCACCGGCGACGACCGAATTTCGTTTTTGCACAACCTGTGTACCAATGACGTTCGCCAGTTGAAGCCGGGTGAAGGGTGCGAGGCTTTCTTCACGGACGTGAAAGGCAAGACGCTCTTGCACGGCCTGCTCTTCTGTGAGGAAGACGCAATCCTGTTGTCAGCCGAGCCCGGGTTTGCCGAATCGATTTTGCCGCAACTCGACAAGTATCTGATTCGCGAAGACGTCACGCTGACGGATCGGTCGGATGCGGTACGAGACATCTGGTTTGCCGGTGCCGAAGCCGTGGCCGACCTGAAGAAGCTTGCCATTCACTCGCCGTCAGAAATGCTGGGTCATCAGATCGTCAATGCGCTGGGCGTCGACATCCGGATACGTCGCGTGCCCTTTGCCAGCGAGCCCTGTTTCTTGCTCCAGGTAGATGCTGCTGCAGTAGATCAGTTTCTTGGCAGCCTTGGGGTGCTTGAAATGGTTCGAGTCACCGACAGGATTGTCGAACTGGCGCGGCTTGAGGCTGGCTACCCCGCATACGGTCGCGATATCAGCGCCGAAAACCTGCCACAGGAAGTCAACCGTGACAGCCGAGCGATCAGCTTCACCAAGGGCTGCTATCTTGGACAGGAAACGGTTGCAAGGATTGATGCGCTGGGACACGTCAACCGATATCTCGTGTCTCTGACGTTCGCGGATCCAACGGGGCTGCCCGAAGTTGGCGCGGATCTGATGGATGGTGAGAAAGTCGTAGGTAAGGTCACGTCCGCCAGTTTGCGTCCGGGTGGTGACGCCATCGCCATGGGTTACTTGCGACGTGAAAGTGTTGAATCTAACGCCGTGTTGTCCACCGGTGTTGGAGAAGCTCGAATCATTCGTGGTGACGCGTGATCCACGAATCGACGGTGCGAATGTCGGTCTGGTTAACGGTGCCGTTCAACATCGTCGGCGCCATCGCGTTTGCCTTTCCCACGAGCCTGCCGGGAAAGCTGGTGGGGCTGCCCGAGGCACCCATGATCTACACGGTGTTCGTCGGGTTGTTGATCGCCCTTTTCGGCGCGAAGTACGCATGGATTGCGTGGCAGCCTGTCATCAATCGCCCGCTGCTTGCTTTTGGCGCCGTCGCCAAGATCGCTGTCGCCGTGGTCTCAACGTGGCTGTGGTTCAACGGCGAATGTACTTTGCCGATGTTGCTGGCAGCGAGCGGTGACCTGGCGTTCGGCGTATTCTGGTTCGCGTGGCTCCGTTCCAGCCGCCCATCGCTGGACGGGTAGAAGCTCTGATATTGTCCTTGAATTGGAACCGGAACCGGTCCTAGCCGATATCGTGGACCGATTGATAGTGCGGAATGGCGACATTCCAGTTGCGAGTTTCACGCAGGTCGGCGGCCAGTGCTTCCGCCGCATCTTCGTCACCGTGAGTGAGGAAGACCTGTTTGGGTGCTGTCTCGAAATGGCTGCTCCATTTAACGAGTCCCTTGCGATCAGCGTGCCCGGAAAAACCATGGATCTGTCTCACGCTGGCGCGGACCTTGCGTTCCTTGCCATGGATTCGCACTGTTTCCCGGCCATCGACGATCTGTCTTCCCAGCGTTCCGTTTGCCTGGTAGCCGACAAACAGGATCGTGCTCCGTTCGTCGGAGATGCATCGTTTCAGGTGGTGCTTGATGCGACCCGCGGTACACATTCCCGACGTTGACATGATGACGCAGGGTTCATCGAGCGCATTGATGCGTTTGGATTCGTCCGTCGAGCGAGACATGTGCAGGCCGGGGAACTTGAGTGGCGCGGTTCCCGAAGAGATCAGTTCCCACGTTTCTTTGTCGAGGCAATCGCGGTGGTCGCGAAAGACTTGCGTGACATCAACGGCCATCGGGCTGTCGAGATAGACGTCAATCTTCGGAATGCGATTCTGGTTGACGAGTCGGGCGATGTGATACATGACCTCCTGAGCGCGTTCGACGGCAAACGTTGGAATGATAGTCTTGCCGCCAGCCTGTGCCGTTTCATTGATGATGTTGGCAAACTGGGTTTCAACGTCGTCATCCGAAACGGTGTGGTCGCGGTCACCATAGGTCGATTCCATCACCAACACGTCGGCGTGATTGAGAATATCGGGATCGCGAATCAGGGGTTTGCCATCCTGACCAATATCGCCTGAAAAAATGATCGTGCGTTCGACTCCGTCTTCCTTGACGCGGATTTCAAGGATGGCGGATCCAAGGATGTGCCCGGCATCATGAAACGTGACCGACAGGTCGTCCGCAACGGCGACGGGCTCATGGTACGACGCACTCTGCAGCAGTTGCAGCGTTTCCTCGACGTCCTCGATACCGTACAGGGGCTCGATTGGGTAGCGGCTACTCTTGCCCTGTTTCTTGTGTCGTCTGCGTTTGTATTCGGCGTCTTCCCTTTGAATTTTCGCCGCGTCTTTCAACATGATTTCAGCCAACGCGACCGTCGGCGTGCTGGCGATGATCGGAGCGTTGAAACCCTCCTTCACCATTCGAGGGACGAGTCCGGTGTGATCGATATGCGCGTGAGTGAGCAGCATCGCGTTGAGCGAGCCGGGTTCGATCGTCGAGTCATGCCAGTTGCGGGATTGATATTGCCGTTCCTGAAAGAGACCGCAGTCGATCATCATTCGCGTCGTTTTGGTTTCCAGGCAATAACGGGAGCCGGTAACTTGTCGGTTTGCGCCGAGAAAGTGGATCTTCATAAGCTTGGTTCCTCCCGGATGATCGTTTTAGAATTTCTCGAGCACCAAATGGACTAGAGCCAGTTTCCATGAACTCGACATCCTGCCCCAGCGTGTTCGCCTTGAAAGCTCGCTGGTGTTGGTGATGGTTGTTTTCAAACTGGTTATACACCCAAAAGGTTGGTTGTAATGATTATTGACGTGTGGCACTATATGCCGCCTGTTGGCCTCGGCGAAGGAATGAGCGGCAAGACCAGGTGGATTTTCTGGGTATCGTCTGTCGCAGTGAGGTCTTGGGAACGTTGTGCGTTCGCAATAGTGTTGGATTCACTAACTACCGAATGCGTCGCTAAAACTGTTTTCTGGGTTTGTCATGTCTCGTTTTAATGGGGCGTTGGTCGCGTTCGTCTCTGTGTTCGTTGCTGTTATTTTCCAGCAATCAGCTCAGGGGCAGGTGGTGCCGCTCAGCAATTTTGGCGATCACGGCCGCTCCGTTCAGCGGTCCCAAATCGCGGAGTTCGATGGCAGCATCTATTTTGGCGTCGCGATCGACGATACGAACGATCGCGAGCTCTGGCGATACAACGGTGCCGGGACCGAGCTTGTGGAGGCGGGTTTCGTTGGTTTCACAGAACTGGCGATCGACGAATTCACCGAGTTTCAGGGGCAGCTCTATTTTTCGGCGAACCGGAATGGCAGCGGCCATGAGCTTTATCGATTTGATGGACAGACGGTGACGCTGGCGGCGGACATTGCCACTGGCAGCGATTCTTCACACCCGGTGGGGCTTTTCGTTCACAACGACGAGCTGTTCTTTTCCGCGAAGCAGGGGTACTCGTACAACAACCTCTGGAAGTTCGATGGCACGCAGGCGACGCCGGTGGCCAGCTTCTCGGATCCTCGCGCCAGCGTCGTGACTGGCGCCAGTTTCCAGGGTGAACTCTACTTCGGGGCGGACCACGACGGCACCGGAATGGAATTGTGGAAGTACGACGGCGAAGAAGTGTCACAGGTTGCCGAGATCAATCCCGGCCCAGCCGATAGCTACCCGAGAGACTTTACTGTTGTGGGAGACACGTTGTACTTCAAAGCCACGACCCGCGAATTGGGACAGGAGGTCTGGCGATACGATGGCGAAACCGTTCAGAATTTTCAGGATGTAAATCCCGGCTCACTGTCTTCCGACCCACGTCATTTTACCAACGTGGATGGCACGTTCATGTTCTCCGCCGTTTCGTGGGCACAGCGTTCTGTGTGGGCCTTTGATGGTTCGCAGTCGGAGCAAGTCATCAACGGCGGTGGACCCATACAGATGGGTGATGAATTCCTGACGATTCGTGGTCGTCACGTGAACAATGTTGAGATCAATGATCTTTATTGGCTGAACGGCGATTTCTTCCGATCCACGGTGCCTTCGGCGGGCCCGTTTGAATCGATGGACGGCAATCTGTTTTTCTCGTGTTCCTGCAGCGAGAGAGAACTATTTATGGTCGCTCCGGCCGGCGATACGAACATGGACGGAGCCGTCGATTTTGATGACTTCCTGACGTTGTCGAAAAACTTTGGAAAGGACGAAGGCGGTTGGAACGCTGGAGATTTTGATCGCGATGGAATAGTGGCGTTCCCGGATTTTCTGCTCCAGAGCAACAACTTTGGTGAAAAGGCCATGGCGAACGGTTTCTCGGCTGTTCCTGAACCGGCCACACCGGTCTATCTGATCTGCATTGCACTGGCGATTCTGGCATGGCGACGGCAGCCGACGTATTGACCGCAACGCCATCCCGGTCCCGTTTCGTTCTGCGGCGTTCGTCTATACGATGTCGTTATGAAAACTCGCATCGACAATGCCACTGTTGTTCTCCCGGACGAAACACTGAAAACTTCCGTTCTCATTGAGGACGGAAAAATCGCCGACATCGACTGTGCTCCTCATACCGAAGCCGATGAAGTCGTCTCGGCGAACGGGCTCCATCTGATACCTGGAGTGATTGACGATCAGGTTCACTTTCGGGATCCCGGACTGGAGCACAAGGAAGATCTGCGAACGGGCAGTCGGGCCTGTGCCAAGGGCGGCATTACGTCCTACTTCGAAATGCCCAACACGAAACCGACCACGACCACGACGGCGCGACTCGAGGAGAAGCTGGCTGTTGCTGCGAGTAAATCGCTCGTCAATTATGGTTTCTATATCGGTGCCACGCCTGAAAACGTGGAGGAGCTGAAAGCGGCGACGCGGACGCCGGGGATCAAGATTTTTATTGGATCCAGCACCGGACAACTGTTGGTGGACGGGCAGGATGCGCTCGAACGAATCTTCGCAGAAACCAAACTGCCGATCACGGCTCACTGTGAAGATGAATCGACCGTGCAGGCGAATGCAAAACGGTTCGCGGATTCGACGGATGTGGCCGACCACAGCCGGGTGCGCAACCATGAAGCGGCCGTGATTGCCACCAAGCGAGCCATTGATCTTTCCACGCGGCATCGACATCAGTTTCATGTGTTGCACGTTTCGACGGCACAGGAAGTGGAGATTATTTCGAAGGCACCCGAATGGGTCACCGCGGAAGCCTGTCCCCACCATCTGTTCTTCAACGTGGACGATTATGCGCGACTGGAATCTCGCATTCAGATGAATCCCAGTGTCAAGACAAAAGCCGATAACGAGGCGATCTGGCAAGGTCTTCTAGATGGTGATATCGACCTCATCGCGACGGACCACGCTCCGCATACGCTTGAGGAAAAGCAGCAACCGTATCCGGCATCTCCTTCCGGAATGCCCGCCGTCGAAAACTCGCTGGCCCTGTTTCTGGATCAGGTAAACCAGGGCCGGTGTACGCTGGAAGATGTTGTTCGCTGGATGTGTTCGACGCCTGCGAAGGTGTGGCACGTTGAGAACAAGGGCGTGATTCAGGTTGGAGCCGATGCGGACCTCGCGTTGGTTGACCTCGCCAAGGAAGACACGATTCTGGATGAAAACCAGATTGCCAAATGCGGCTGGAGTGCATGGCATGGCACGAAGCTCACGGGGTGGGCGGTGCGCACGTGGGTGATGGGTCGCGAAGTGTTTCGGGATGGAAAGCTGCTTGATGAGCCAGCCGGTCACGAAGTGCAGTTTCGTGCGGACCGTTTTGATTCCTGAGCTGCTTTGCGGGTGTGAACGTGCCGGATTTGACGACGCTGAACGGTGACGTAGGTTTTACAGGTACTGTGGGTTCACACCTTAAGACCTCTGTTTCCTCTCGGTAGTCGGTCCCTCATGTTGAAAACGATTGTTAGTCACTCAGGCTTCGCGGCCGTTGTTGTCATCGCTCTGCCCCTGTTCGGCTCGCTGAATGTGATCGCGGATGAGCCGGCTATTTCCTGGGAGGACGTGCGCGGCATTCGTCTCGAGGAGTTCCCGGAAGTCCCGGGCGCGAATGGCAGGGAGACGGGGCCAGACTTGCATCGATTTTCCATTTCTCCCACTGCATCACTGCCTGATTTCGGGGCGATGCCCGAGCTTCCGACACTCGCACCCATCGTGCTGCAGCCGATCCAAAGAGTGCCGGTCGAGTCCATCGTAAGACGCTCGATTGACGTGCCTTCGTTTGCCAGTCAATCCGATCAGCAACCATTCACATCACGGGTCGCGAAAGTTGTTTCGCCGAACGGATTCCAGCGATCTCCCGCGGCCGTACTGCAAATTGTGGAGATCGTCGCTCGCAAAGAGAATCCACCGGCTACCAGCAAACCGGTTGTGCTGGAGGAAAAGGTGGCGCTCGATCACGCGAGACTGGCGCGACGAATCGAAGCTTACAACTACTCCGTTGCCGGAATCGAAAACCAACTGAACTCGCGCGAGCAATGGTCACTTGAGGCGTTGGAGTCGGTGGTCTCGCAAATGGAAGACGTGCAGGACGATAGGGATCTATGGTCGTTGTACTGGAATGTGCTGGACCGTCGCCGCCAACGCAGACTTGGTGAGATTCGAGGTATCGAGTCGGCGGTCGAGAAGCTCAGTCAGAGAATTTTCGAGACGAGAGTGGCATTGGATGTTGATCCGCAGTCGGTCTCCCGCCAACGTCCGTCACAAGCCGAAAAGAGACTACGCGAACTGGAGTCCCAGGCCAATCGATGGTTGGGTTCCGCGAATTAGCAGGCTCACAATTGGGCTCGTCGTGCCGTTGAGCTGACACGTGTTTGCGATAACATCCGCCCGGATAACATCCGCCCGGATTCGGACGTTAGAATGATCGAAAAACCATCCTGGGACGAAACATGTTTTCGACGCTACGATTCAGACTCTCTGGCTGCATCTTCCTGTTGCTCTGCAGCGCCTTGCACGCACAGGATTCACCGAACTTCGTCATCATGATTGCTGATGACATGTCGTGGGACGACTGCGGTGCCTACGGTCACAAGCTGATCAAGACTCCAAATATCGACAAGCTGTCGCAGGACGGGATGCGATTCGATCAGGCATTCCTGACGATCAGTTCTTGCAGTCCCAGTCGAGCCAGCGTTATTACGGGGCGCTACCCGCATCGCACGGACGCGGATGAATTGCATTGGCCGTTGCCTGGCGAGCAGACAACATTCACCGAGGTACTGCGCCGTTCTGGCTACTGGTGTGGCGCGGCGGGTAAGTGGCATCTTGGCGATGAGGTCAAGGATCGATTCGACGAGATCATGGCAGCGGACACGTCGGGTTTCCAGTTGCCAACCGGCAAGCAAGGAGCTTCCGGGAAGTTCGTCGAAACGACCGCCGGAGACGTTCGAAGTGGCTGTACGGACTGGGTTCCGTTGCTGAGGAAGCGCCCTCAAGACAAGCCGTTTTGCGTCTGGCTGGCGGCGCTGGATCCACATCGTCCGTACGACGGCGAGTTGGTGGGCGACAGTTACGAATCGGAGGACGTGCGACTCCCACCGTATCACCCGGACAGTCCGGAGGTACGCAAGGACTACCTGGATTACTACGCCGAAATCACGCGGCTCGACCGGTTCGTCGGAGAGGTTGTCAAGGAACTGGAAACGCAGGGCATCGCGGACAACACGTTCGTGCTCTTCTTCAGCGACAACGGTCGGCCATTCCCGAGAGACAAGACGACGATGTACGACAGCGGCATTCGCACTCCCTTTGTCGTTCGATTTCCGCGAATGGTGAAAGCAGGGCTGGTCTGTCCAACGGTCGTCAGCAGTATCGATATCGCTCCGACGGTCCTGGAGCTGGCTGGAGCCGCCATTCCGGAAACGGTCGACGGCATCAGCTTTGTGCCACAATTGCGTAACCCGGCTACCGTCACACGACGCTACGCATTCGCCGAGAAAAACTGGCATGACTTCGAAGACCACGCACGCGCCGTGCGGGACGTGCGATTCAAGTACATTCGGAATTATTACGATGACTTGCCCAATACTCCGCCGGCGGATGCAGTCCGCTCGCCGACCTACGTTCACATGAAGAAGCTATTCGATGAGGGCAAGCTCGATAGTGCCTTCATGCAGTGCTTTACCGCGCCGCGTGCAAAGGAAGAGCTCTACGATACGTGGGACGATCCGCATGAAATGAAGAATCTCGCCGGCGATGCAAAGTTCGCCGGAGATTTGAAACGGATGCGATCCGCGCTCCACGAATGGGAGCAGTCGACCGGAGATGCGCCACCGAAGTTGCGAACGGCGGACGAATTCGACAGGGTAACGGGAAAGCCAACGGCAGCTCGTCGCCGACCGAGATGGTCCAAGCAGAAGATGGTTGCCGAAGGTCTGACGGCACCGTAGTGATGAGGATACCCTAGGACGTAACGCCTATTTTGCTGCCGGCGAGTTGCCGATGCAATCGATACCAGCGGGCGCTAAAGCGACCGTAGGAATACGCGAGGATCAGGGAGACGCACATCACCAGGAAGCACCACGGTTGCGAACGGTTGCGAAACGATTCGTCCAGCAAGCCGAGGTTGCGAACCAGTGTGTGCTCCTGACTGGCAAACATGGTCAGTGAGAGTGCCAGCGCGTAAGCGGCCGAGAAGAGTGTCGCCGAGATGCTCGCCATCCACGACGTGCTCCAGTCGGGAAGTCGAATCGCGTAAATGGCGATCGTGATCTGCAGCAGCGAACCGAGCAGGACGATGTACGTCCAGGAGTCGGGAGGATTCAGGCCCGTCTGCCGGGCGTGAAACTGGTTCAGCAAGCTTGGTACTGCACAGACGATGGCGATTGCGATCGATGCGCAACCCAACACCAGCACTCCCCAGTGCTCATCCTGAAAAAGGTTGGCGGGTTTGGTGTGCTGCTCGACGGAGGTCGGTGAAGGGTACGAGCTGTTGGTTTCCCATTGCTCGATTTCAAATTCTTCAGGGGACTCGGTAGACGGACCCATTGATGGAATGTCTGTGAATGCCGGGCCGCCATACGCCTCCAACGGCAGTTGCTCGACGACCGGGAATGATTCCGTTTCGATCGCCGGGACGCTTTCAATTACCGGGACCTCAACGTACTCGTCGGCTTGTGCGTATTCAGGTTCCGTATCCGGAGAGATTTGAGCAGCCAGATCGGTCTCGATTGGGGCAACCGGCTCCGAGGGACTTTCGGCTTCGTATGATTCGATCGGCTCGGAACCAGCCTCCGATTCGTCTGCGATAGAATCAACGCGAAGGGCAGTTGTTGGTGGGCTGACTTCGTCGAGCACAATATCCGTGCTGGACTCTTCGGCACGGTTGTTGGTGTCGATCGGTGGTGACGCGACTGGTTTCGTCTTCGTTGGCAACTCGGGATCGTCAATCGCCGGAGCGGACGTTTCCGTCGCCGAGCTGTCGCGTGGCGGAGGTGGCAATGGTGCGACGCTAAATCCGGCATTGCAAACCGGGCAAACGATTCGATGCCCGGCCAGCTTGCTGGGAACCTTCAGGCGATGTCCCGATGGGCACTCGACGAAAACAGGCATGAACTTCCCAACGCAGAGGTCTGGAATCAATCCGGAGAACGCTCAGAAGGTTCCAGTCTGTTGACCAAATGACTCTGGGTCAATGTTTCCGCGCAGGTCTCATGCAAACAGCACGTTATCCGCCGCTATATCCGCTGAAGTCGGACGTGGGCGATAAGCGGATGAAACAGGGAACGCCCGCCTCCCGGTGCGCAGGCGCGGCGTCGATCTTTGCCGAGTGTGGGTCACCTCGGTCTGGCTGCAGCAGATTTCGAGATGCTTTCAACTAGCGAGTCGAGGTGCCCTTTTCACCATCGGCGACCACGGTGGGTTCGTCGCCGGTGGATCGCAGGAAGGCGAGCAGATCGATCACATCGCTGACTTCGAGGTTGTCCATCAGCCCCTCGGGCATTGCCGAGATCTTGCTGGGCACGGTCTGTTCAACGGACGCACGTGGCACGCGCGTCTTGGTTCCGTCCAGCTGAAGTACGACAAAGTCATCGAGTCCGCCGCTGCCGACGATCCCGGTGTACGACTTGCCCTCGTCGGTCACCAGCGTCTTGGCCTTATACTGATCGGAAATGACGCGTGACGGGTAGATGATCGAATCCAGCACTTCCTTGGTGAGGAATCGCTTTTCAATTGCCGTCAGATCCGGGCCCATCGACTCGCCAAGCGAACCGTGGCGATGGCAACTGGCGCACTTCGCCTTGCTGAAGACAAGCTTGCCTTTTTCGATTGAGCCTTGGTGGGTCTTTTCAGCACGAGAAACAAACTCGAGTAGCTTGGTGTAGTCCCATTTTTGCGGTGTCGTCGCCTGAGTCAGTTTGGCAGTCGGTGCATTGGGCCATGTCTGGGAGTACCAGTTTTGCCATGCTTTCAGGGCTTCATTCCAGGGCGGCGCGTTTTCGGCGGGTTCCAGCCCCTGCCACAATTCCAGCAGGCGAATCGCGTCGGTCGCGCCGTTCTGGCCGAGTCGTAGACCGCTCATGATGACCTGCCGGTAGGGTTCAGCCTCGCCGGGCCGTTTCGAGACAGATGCCAGCTGCGTTAACAGCTCGCGGGCAATATCGCCTTCGACCAGGGGCAGACTCTTGACGACGTAGTCCCAGTTTTCTCCACCGGGATGTTCTGCAAGTCCGATCGCCACTTCGACGCGTCGTTGCGGACTCGAGTCATAGACTTCGCGGAGGTATGCCATGGATTCAGGCTGACCATCGCGTGCGAGAATGGCGAGGACTGCGACGTGCAGTTTCGTGCTGGTTTCGTCCGTTGACGTAACGTTCTTGTCCAGACCTCGGAGGTCGTCGATCTGATCGGGGGTGAGCTTTTCTGGCATTCGCAGGACTGCCTCCAGCGCTGCCGCCGGGTGCAGATGTCCCTTTTGAATGAGCAACCGGTCATCCGCCGGGTCCAACGTTTTTCCGAGTTCACGCCCGACATTTTGCAGGTAGCCGGCCACGCTGTTTCCCGCGTTGGCGGGCGGTGTGAGATGTTTGAAAAGAATCAGCTTTTCTTCCGCCGTCCATTCGGCTTCCAGGAATCGCAGGTGCGTCACGACGTGGATTCGTTCCGACGGTGGAATGTCCGAATTCAGGTAGCTGAGATACCGATCCTTGATCGAGGTGACCTGCAATCGAACCAGCAGTCGCATCAGCTCGCGATTGATGATGCTGTGGTTCGCCGGAAATTCCTCGGCAAGCATAGTAGCAAGTTGGGGCACGTCCGCGGGCTTCAGTTCGCCCTGGAGGACCGTGATTTGCAATAGCCGCAGCATGTCGATGAAATCGTCATCCGACACGTAACTGCCCATCAGCTCTTGGGCTCGCTTCACGACGGCGCGGCCCCGCTCGGGCGAAGGCCAGGCGGTCATCAATGTCGTAGCGGCTTGTATGAAGGCGCGCACGTCATCGGTTGCCAACGCCTGATTCATCCATTCTGCCGGGTGATCCAGCGAAAGCAATTGCCGAGCGGCATGGACCTCGAAGGTGTCTTGCGAGGAAAGCAGCGGAGCCACAAACTCAAACGGAACGGATCGGTGATTGCGTACCAGTGCTTCGCATGCCTGCCGGCGAACTTCTGGTTGTGGATCGCTCAACATATCCAGTAGTCGAAGTGCCACATCGTCATTCCGCGAAGAAGCCATCAGGTAGGCCGCTGCGCGTCGGATGGCGGGAGACTTGTCTGCGGACAGTTTCAGCAGCAGTTTGCGACCGGGGATGGGACCGACCCACTGCATCAGTTGTAGCGACTGGATTCGCTGTCGATCCGTGAGCGTCGTATCGACGACGGCACTCACAATTTCTTCATTCCACGTCGCCCCCATTCGCTGCTGAATTCCAGCCACGGCCTGGCGACCCCAGCTGCTGTTAATTTGAGGTGCGTCCAGTGCGGCGCGAATGCCGTCGGTGGGCGGCTGTTTCGTTTCAGGCCCATTCCATTTCACCCGGTACAGTCCACCGCTGGTACCGCGTCCACCGGTCACGAAGTAGAGCATGCCGTCCGGCCCGACTTCGATGTCGGTTGCGTTCAGCGGTTTACCTTCGAGGAACGTCTCAGTCTTCACAGAGTAACTTCCGCCCTTGTTGTCGAGCTTCGCCGAGACGATGCGACCTTCGGACCAGTCCGCCATGAAGATGGTATCCTGGTATTTCCGCGGATACACGTGGTGCTGGTAGAACACCATTCCTGTGGGCGAACCTCGACCGGTCTCGGCAGCGGGCGGAATGGAATCATGGAAATAGGATGGCCATTTGGCCCATCCGCTACGCCATCCAAATTCGCTTCCTGGGACAACGTGGTAGAAGCGTGTCGGCCGATACCAGTTGGCCATGGAATCGGATTCCATGTCCGAATCCCATGTGAACAGTTGACCTTCCAAATTGAACGCAAGGTCATATGCATTGCGAAGGCCACTCGCGAAGAGCTCCTTCTTGTTGCCGTTGATGTCGGTACGGAGGATGAATCCACCCGGCTTTCGAATACCGGCAGCGTGTCCGCCTGGATCTTCGTAGCGCGGTATGAGGTCGCCTTCGTAGACGTTGCGTCGTGGGCTGAGCTTCGAAAATTCGCCCTTCAGTTTGGCGTGATTCCCGACGGCGATGTACAGCTTTCCGTCCGGTCCCAGCACGATTCCGTGCGGGCCATGTTCGGCGGATTCAACTTCGAACTCGACGAGGAGCTTGACGTCTTCCAGGTCTCCGTTGTGGTCTTCATCGCTAAGTCGATAGAGCCCGGTTCCGTCGGGGCCCTCGGCAATGGCGAAGACCATGCCGCTGAGTGCGAGGATGCCGTGACAGTTCTTGACCTTTGTGCAGTACGGACGGACGTCGTCGACGATATCGTCTCCGTTTGAATCCAGCATCAGGATCAACGGTCCGTCTTCCTGTCCCGCCAAAACCTGCCCAAACTCGTTGAACGTTGCGGAGATCAGCGAGCCGGTACGTGCACCGGACATTACCTGCTCGACAGCAAAACCTTGCTGCGGTACGAAATGATTTGTGGGTCGGACCTGTTCCGGTGGAGTGGGCATTTGGGCCGGCGCAACGATTTGGGCAGTTGCATCCATCGCCGCTTTGGCCTGCGGTTCTGCCTTCGAGGGCTTGGGTGCCGTCGTGCCAGCTGCGGTCGCTACATATTGCGGGTCTTCGACCTGTGTCGACGGTGTGGTCGCTTTGGCCGCTGGTTTTCGGGGAATCGCCTGCGGAGCGTTGGGTAGTGCCACGGCGTCGGTATTTGTCTTCGCTCGGACGGGGCGGTCCTTTCTTAGCCACGGAAAATTCTTCTCCAACGGTTTGAGAACGCCGGGCAGCCGCTTTCCCAGCCCTTCGTTCAACGCCGCTTGCAGCATGCCGCTTTTTCTCTTGGGCTTGTCTTTACCGTCGACTCTTGGTTCGGAGTTGGCCTCTCCGGTACTGACCAGCTGCAGTTTGGGTTTGGGCGCCGGAAGTTCACGGATGATCCATGGGTCCGTCTTGCCCCAGTCGCCCAGCACCTGTGCTGGTTTCCATCGCGAGTCGGCGAATTTTGTGCGTTGCCATTTTGCACCGGAAATCGTCGAGCATTTCCAGTGGTGATCGGAGAAGATCATTTGCCCACCGACCATCAGCTGGGCGGCCAGGCCCGCGTCACCCGGCGTGCGATTGACGACCTTGACGGCGACGGCATTCAACCCTGTGCTGATATGCGGTGTCAGGTCATAGCGGGTAAAGTGTTTCCAGTTTCGGCCCCGCCCCATGAGTTTGCCATTTACGTAGACTTCAAAGGTGTCATCCGCAGCGATATCCAGGCTGGCTGGCAGACCCTCCTGCGCGGTAAACGAGCGGCGGAAGAAGCAAGCTCCATTGGGTACGCCACCGGATTTATGCACGGGACTCCAGATCCATTGCGGAGTCGTTGTTGGCTTGGGCTCACCATCTGAGGCCGAAACGCCGAACTGCATCACGGCCGTCGTGAGCAGCGTCGCTGCGATCAGCAGCAAACGGTTTGGCTTAGAGTGCGCACGTCCAATACGTTTCAGTCGGGCGATTTCCATATCTCAACTACCGCGCATATGAAGTTCATAGAATGACGCGCGAGATTAGCAATCGATGCTCGCGAAGGCAACAGAGATGCTACGGAAGCAGTTGTCTCCATTGCGCCCGACCAATGCGACCGCTAGACGTGCACACACGTCTGTGCGCGGGTGGCGTTATGAATGCAGCACTGGCAAGCGACTGCTAGCCAAAGATTTCTTTGACCGGTTCGCCCTTGTCGGCGACTGTAAAAGGTCGCCGCGAAGGAGAGTAAACCTCTTCCTTCAGAGGCAGTCCCATCGCCCATCCGATGGTTGCATTGAAGTCCGGAACGGTGACAGGATTTTCGACCACCTCCTGCCCCGTCTTGTCGGTTTTTCCGTAGACCTGACCGCCACGGACGCCACCACCTGCAAGCAGGCATGAGAAAGCCTTGGGGTAGTGGTTTCGGCCATTGCGGCCCTCGACGATTTTCGGCGTGCGTCCAAACTCCGTTGCCAGCACGACCAGCGTGTCCTTAAGCATGTCCCGATCGGCGAGGTCTGATAGCAGTGCTGCCAGTGCCTTATCCAACACGACGCTCTTTTCCTGGACTCGCGAGAAGTTATCCGTGTGCGTGTCCCATCCTCCGTAGTCGACTTCGACAAACCGTACGTCATTTTCAACAAGCCTTCGTGCGAGGAGCACACCCTGTGCAAATTTATCCTGACCGTATTTGGCTCGAGTGGCGGCTGATTCAGCGCTGATGTCGAACGCGGTGAGATCCTTGCTCTTCATGAGGTTCACGGCGTCGTCGTACATCGCGGAATAGGCACGGACCGACTTGTTGTTGTACTTGCTGGCGAACGCGGAGTTCATCTGCTTCACGCGGGCGAGCCGTTTGGAGAAACGGCTGCCGGAAATTTGCTTGGGTAGCTGGCTGTGCTGAAGTCCGGCTTCCGGGTTACCGATGGGCAACGCTGCGTACTTTGATTCCAGAAATCCGCCGCCCAGCCCCGAACTGTTGCCCCCAATTTTGACATTGGATGGCAGCATGCCGTTGAGTTTTGGTAGGAACAACGAGCTGTACGCGCCAAGGTCCGGGTGCTTGATGGTGCCCCGCAGGAAATAACTGGTGTGCATGAAGTAGCGGCCCTGCGCGTGCGCGCCCTGGGTCGAATTCAGCGAGTTGATGACGCAGACCTTGTCCATCTGCTTCGCCATCTCGGGGAAAAACTGCGAAACACGAATGTCGGAAACGTTCGTGCGAATGGATTCGACGGGGCCTTGGGTATCCGATCCCGGTTTCGTGTCGAACGTGTCGATATGGCTCATGCCTCCGCCCATGTAGAGGTAGATGACACGTTTCGCGCTCGCCGGCTGTGTTGCTGCGGCGATGGCCGATTTCGAAATACCAGCGAACGGCAACGCGGCAACGCCCAGGAATGCCTGTGCCGCCTGGCTCAGGAAAGCGCGTCGTGCAGGCTGGTCAAGTTGTGATGCCCGATTTCGAAGATTCCGGTGAGACATGATCGTTACTCTTGCTTGGTGGTTGTCCGGTTGGGGCGAATGAAAGTTGGCGACTGTTGGAAATCGGAAACAGAACTATTTGATAAACATGAACTCGCTGGTATTCGCGAGCGTCCAGATCAGATCGTTCGCGGCGGGGGCGCCTTCGCTCTTTGCGATCTTCAGCCATGTCGTTCGCTCGGCGGCGGTCGGCAGTCGACTGAGCATGCTGAGAAACACGGTATCGATTTTGTCTGTCACGGACTGAGCCATCACAACGTTTCGCATCAGCACGGTCCGCGGATTACTGATGATCTGCTTTTCGATCTGGCCATTCATGAGCGACAGGACCTGGTTGACGGCCGGTTCGCTATTGGCGTTTTCGATCTGTTCGCGGTCGGACTGCCCGAACTCGCGTAGGAAGTGTCCCGGAGGTGCCGGCGACGGCTGCTCGCTTGCGCGCACGAGGTCGCCACTGACGCGACTGGGGACATGCTTGAGTTGTGTGCTGAGTTCCTTGATTCTGTTCTGGATCACGGCCGCAAGACGCTTGTCGCCCTTGGAGCGAGCCTTCTTTTGGGCCTTCTTCAGTCGGGCGACGCTCTGGCGAATCTGCCGAGCCTCGTCCTCAAACTTGTTGGATTTGTTGGCGGCCGCCATCGCGTCGCGGTATTCCTGCTTTCGCTTTTTCGGATTCTTCTTGTCTGCGATTCGCTGTCTCGTGAGATCAAGAACCTTGTCGGCTGTGATCCGTTTCATGCCTGAAACGTCTTCGTACAATTGTTCGCGATCATCATTGGCGAGACGGTCGCGTGGGTTCTCCCGGCTATCCAGGCCGGGTACGGCCAATGTCAGAAACGAATCCCACAACTGTTCCGCAGAGAGTCGACGCAGCAAGGGACCGGGGAAGTGGTAGTTCGCCGCATCGGTCACGTCGACGTCGGATGCTGCGCGTTGATAGATTCCCGAGTTGTAGATCGCCCGATACATCTGTTTGAGATCGTAATCGAGGTCGATCAACGAACGAGTGAGATGGTCGAGCAGTGGACCGTTGGAAGGTATGGTCTCATCGGTGATGTCATCCACGGGTTCGATCAAACCCAGCCCCATTGATCGCTTCCACAATCGGTTTGCGATGACCAGTGAGAATCGTGGGTTGTCCGGTGAGGTCAGCCAGCTCGCCAGTTTGTGCCGGGAGCCGACGTCTTTCGCCCCCGGTATCGACGTCGAATTCTGACGGTTGTTTTTCTTTTTCTTGCGGTTGGGATTACGAGAAACGGGCATCGTAGGATGCACCAGCGATTCGTGTTCGAACAGGGTCTTTGCCGTCACGATTTCGTTGGGCTGACCATCGTCGTACTGATACGAATCCGGCAGTTTGGCGAGTCCCGTGCCGCTGCCGAAGACGCCATAGGACAGTGTTCGTAACAGACGCTTTGCAGCCTGTTTCTCTGCTACCGTTGCATCGGCTTTCTGCAACTGGCGTCGCAACGCGCTCCCGCCCGGTCCGTTTCCGGATTGCCGGGTTTGCACACCGCCGTTGAAGGCGACCATTTCGAAGAACTCGCGTTGCGTCCATTTATCGAAGGGGTGATCATGGCACTGGGCACATTCCAGTCGCGTCCCAAGAAAGATGCGTACGGTGTTTGCCATGTTGTCTTCGGGCATTCCCCGGTCGCGTAGGTAGTAGCCCGTTGCGCCGTTGTCGGCTTCTACGGCCAGACCTTCGGAATTGAGCAACGCCTGAACGAATTGGTCGTACGGAAGATTGGCGGCTAACGATTCCTTGACAAAGCTGATGTAGGGCCGCCCCGGGTTGCCTCCCTGAAGACGAGTCTTCAGACGAAGAATGTCGGCCCAGTAGTTGTATTGATGGCTGACATAGCCGGGCGAATCCAGGAGCTCGTCAATGAGTTCGGCCCGCTTGGTCTTGCTGCGGGATTTCAGAAATCGACTGGCTTCTTCAAATGTTGGGATTCGGCCAACAACGTCGAGATAGATGCGGCGAAGAAAGACTTCATCGTTGATTGCCGCGTTGGGTTTCTGTCCGTTCGTGAGCAACTGCTTCACGACCAGCTTGTCAATTCCCTTGCTGATTGCCTTGATGCGGGCTCGCGGGACGGATGCAACCGAATCGGTGCCCTGCGTGCTACCGGATTCGGTTTTTGCCTGGACGCTGGTGGCAAAGAGGAGACAGATCAGAAACGCTATTTGGCTATGAGCTCGCATGGTCGTCCCGTTGAGGTCTCAATGGATTGCGAGGGCAATTGGTCCCTACAATCTGAAACGAAAATTGTTTGGCATTTCTACTCGCGACAGGCTTCAGCGAGCCGCAGGACATCAAGGAATCGACGACGCCGATTATCCGACCTGCTGCAGGGTATCGGCTTTGTTCCGTAATGGATGCACGGATTTTCCGCCAAGTTGCCACTGCGACTATTTGTAGGAGCGGTCACGGTACAAAGAAGTACTCGCGATGTTCAAAAATGGAACCATTCTCCCTTCGAAACCCTATTTCAGGTTTTGACCGGGTGACCGATTATGACCGGGAATCGAGCCAGAAGTGTCTGCCGACGGACAACGGTGCGAATGCATTCGCGGACTATCCGATTTATACTGTCGCGTCTAACTTGCCCGCCCACCCGCAAGATTTCCGCATGATTGCCAACTCACCCGACCTGATTGCGTCGCTTCGAAAAATCGTTGGTACGACGAACGTTCTCTCCGCCAGGAGTGACCTGATCGTCTACGAGTGTGATGGCTTCATCATGGAGAAGAATTCTCCCGACGTCGTCGTCTTCCCTGAATCGACGGCGCACGTGGTCGAGATCGTGAAGGTCTGCAACGAGCATGGTGTCCCCTTTCTGCCTCGCGGTGCCGGCACAAGTCTGGCGGGCGGGTCGCTGCCAATTGGCGGTGGCGTCATGATCGTGATGACGAAGATGAAGGAGATACTGGAAATCAATCTTCGGGATCGCTACGCCATTGTGCAGCCGGGCGTTGTGAATGTCTGGCTCACCCAGGCGTTGAAGGGCATGGGGTATCACTATGCTCCTGATCCGTCGAGTCAGGGAGCGTGTACGATCGGCGGGAATGTCGCGACCAATTCGGGCGGTCCCCATACGCTGAAATATGGAGTCACTGTGAACCACGTGCTGGGCGTCGAAGCCGTAATGGCCGATGGGCAGGTCGTTCAGTTCGGTGGTCCTGCCGAAGACACGCCCGGGCTGGATCTTGTTGGCACGATCGTTGGCAGCGAGGGAACACTGGCGATCGTTACTCGCGTCTGGGTAAGGCTGACGCGAAATCCGCAGGGATATCGCACGATGCTTGGTATCTTCGAATCGGTCGACGACGCAACGGCGGCCATTAGCGAGATCATTGGTGCCGGAATCGTGCCTGCCGCGCTGGAGATGATGGACAACGGCATTCTGGTCGCAGTCGAAGAAGCTTTCAAGTTTGGGTTTCCACTGGATGCTCAGGCGATCCTGCTGATTGAGGTCGACGGTCTGGAGGCGGGCCTCGACGAACAACGCGACAAGATCGTGGAGCTCTGTGAGAAATCAGGGGCCCGCGAAGTGCGACAGGCAGCGGACAACAAGGAACGCCAAAAGCTCTGGAAGTGTCGGAAGCAGGCCTTCGGCGCGATTGGCAGGCTTAGCCCCAGCTATTGCACTCAGGACGGAGTGGTTCCACGCACCAAGCTACCGCACATTCTGCGGAGGATCACAGAAATCGGCAGCAAGTACGACATCAATATCGTGAATGTCTTTCACGCCGGTGACGGGAACATCCATCCCATTCTCTTGTTCGACGAACGTGATGAAGCACAAACGGCGCGTGTACTGGAAGCCAGTCACGAGATCCTGCAGGAATGTTTGGACTGCGGTGGAAGCGTTACGGGCGAGCATGGGATCGGCGTCGAGAAAATCAGTTTCATGAACAAAATGTTCTCCGAGAACGACCTACAGGCGATGTCGCGCATGCGAGACGCTTTCAATCCAGACAACAAACTCAGTCCCGACAAACTCCTACCGGTCGCGGGAGCGTGTGGAATTGAACAGAGACATCCCGGCCGTCGCGCCGCCCTGTGATCGCCGTCGACGAAACATTCAGCGAACGTCGCAACTTGTGCCAACGAAACAGAAACGTGTCCAGCAATTCGGAAACCTATGACCACTGAATCGCTTCCACTCACCGAAACACTGGTGGCTGAATCGGAATCACACGTCAGCGAAGTACTCCGCTCCGCGAATGAGTCCCGAACGGCGATCTATCCGATCGGCGGTGGCACCAGCCTGGGCTGCGGGTTGCCGGGGAAGTCCGACGGCATCGGACTGCAGCTCACGGGTCTCAATGAAGTGGTCGACTATCCGTCCCGTGATATGACGATCACCGTCGGCGCCGGGATCACGATTTCGGCGCTCCGTGACATGTTGGGCGCGGAATCGCAGCAGCTTCCCATCGACGTACCGCAGCCGGACATTGCGACACTGGGCGGCGTCATCGCCACCAATCACAGTGGTCCGCGGCGATACGGACACGGCACGATGCGCGATCATGTGATTGGCATTCGAGCGGCCGATGGTCGCGGTGATGTGTTTGCGGCCGGCGGTCGGGTGGTCAAGAACGTCGCAGGCTATGACTTCTGCAAGCTGCTCACCGGATCATTCGGGACGTTGGGTGTAATCACCGAAGTCACATTGAAACTGAAGCCAATTCCGTCCACCGGCGCGTTCGTGACGTGTCAGCCGAACGATCTGCAACACGCGGAGACACTGTTGGCGGCAATGATTGAATCGGAAACGACGCCCAATTTGATCGAACTGCTCTACGGGGACGCATGGCAGAATGTACCCGGCAATGACGACACGTCGGACTACTGCCTGGTTGTGGGTTTCGAAGGTACCAAGGTAGAAGTCGACTGGATGAAGTCGCAATTGACGGCTGAGTGGAAATCGCTCGGAGCGACAGCCCATATCCCGGAAGACTCGCGTGGCGACGCGCTCTATCATCAACTGGTCGGATTTTCCGATGACAGTGAAGCGGCCCTGGTCGTCAAGATGACGGGCGTTCCCAGCGGTGTTACACGTAACGTCGAAGCGCTGCGGCTGGTTGATGAGAATGTTTCCATCCAGGCCCATGCTGGAAATGGAGTCGTTATCGGCAAGTTCCCCGAATATCCTGGCGGCACAACGGCACTCAAGGCAGTCGCGGCCGCCGCACATGGCAGTGCCACGATTCTCTCAAATCCCGGTGGAGCCGAAATGACGCACCACAACGTTTGGGGAACGGCAGACGTGCCGTTTCATCTGATGCGACGCGTGAAAGAGGCATTCGACCCGAACAATGTTCTCAATCCCGGCCGCTTTGTCTATTAGTTGGTCACCAGCGAATCGGGAAAGAAGCACACATACCACAAGCCGCCGCCACGAGCCGCGAACGTTGTAGAAACATCATGTCCGAAACCAATACCCCTTCCGCTCCAAACCCCGGGGCCTTGATCGAGTACGACAAGTTTCTCGATTGCGTGCACTGTGGATTGTGTACCGCTTCGTGCCCCACGTATCTCGAACTGGGAAACGAAAACGATAGTCCGCGCGGTCGCATTTATCTGATGCGTGCCGTTACCGATGGCCGACTGGATATGACGACCGAAGTGCGACGCCATCTGGAACTTTGTCTCGATTGCCGAGCGTGTGAGACGGCCTGCCCTTCCGGCGTTCAGTATGGCCGATTGATTGAGCCCTTTCGTATTGCGATGGAAAGCGAAGCGGGGGAATCGCGGAGCAATGACTGGTTTCATCGCTGGATTCTGTTCTGGCTGTTCCCGGAACCAAAGCGTATGCGGCTGGCGTTGGCACCCGCGCGGCTTGCGCAGAAGCTGGGCCTGGACCGTTTTGCTGAAGCGATTGGACTGTTTGGATTGTTGCCGCCGCGACTACGTCAGCTTGCCCGCATGCTGCCGCCGATGGGCAAGAACGAGCCGGATCTGCCTGAGTTTCTACCGGCGAAGGGGAAAAAACGTGCTCGCGTGGCACTCTTCACCGGCTGCGTTGGCGATGCTGTCTTTCGGCCAACCAACTGGGCCACGGCGCGCGTGCTTCAGGAGAACGGCTGCGAAGTTGTCATTCCCCAAAATCAGGCGTGTTGCGGCGCCATCCATTTTCACGCGGGCAGCAGCGAGCCGGCGCGATCGTACGCCGATCAGAATGTGGCCGCCTTCGACGTGGATGATGTGGATGCCGTGATTCTGAATGTTGCCGGCTGCGGGGCGATGTTGAAAGACTACGGGCACCATTGGGATGACGACAAGCAAGGTGATCGCACGAAATTCGCAGCGAGCATCCGGGACATCAACGAATTCCTGGATGAGCTGGGTATCGTTCCACCCAGGGGCGAGATCAATTTTACGGCCACCTATCACGATGCCTGCCACCTCGCGCATGCCCAGAAAATTCGCGAGGCACCACGCAATCTTCTGTCGCAGATTCCAGGTCTTCGTCTGGTTGATCTCCAGGAGTCGGATCTATGTTGCGGTGCGGCCGGCACCTACAACCTCACCGAACCGGAAATGGCACAGCGATTGGCCGCACGAAAAATGAAGAACATCCTTGCGACAGGGGCTCGGATTGTTGCGACGGCGAACGCCGGGTGCCTGCTGCAAATCGCCAGAGAAGCCAGATCTCAGGGTGAGAAGTTAAGAGTGCTTCACCCTATCGATCTACTGGATATGAGTTACCGCGGCGAGACGGTGGACTTCTAACGCAATCCTCATTTGCGTCCTCGCCGGACGGCGGCACCCGTCCTGGAAATTGCGGCAACCAGCCGGCCGATTGCGGAGCAATATTCCTCGAGGCTGGACGAATTGAGTTCGTACAGGATGCTGCGCCGGCGGACCGCTCCGAACGCTCGAATTTATTTTTCGTTCGTTTTCGTTTTCCGAAGTGACTTCGTCGACGGAAGTTGGCCTGACAGGAGAGCGTCCAGCGGCGAGGCGTGGAAGACCGTAGTGACGAAAGTCATTCGAGGATGTCGTTTCAGAAGTACATGCAACGCATGTGATTCGCACCAAAGAACGCGTCGTCGTCTCCTTGCACTGCGGTCCTCCACGCTTCTGTCAGGAAGGCGGAGGTCGGGCGAATTCAAAGGAAGGCGAATTGCTTCAAGCGGGGCGAGTTGTATGAAGCCACCGAGGACACGACTCAACGTTGCATACCGATTTTGCGTCACTCGGTGGCCCTGAAGCGGTCGCAGGAGTCTGCACACACTGCTACCGCGTTGATGTTTTAAAAGGGTCTTTGACGTGCCACGACAAGTGGCAAGCTGAACAGTCAGGGGCAAGGCAACCGTTCCGCTAACAAATACGTCAAAGACCCGCGGGCCAGTTACCAGAGCTACGCAGCTCCGGAACTGCCTCTCTTTAAAGGCACAGCGTGTGCCGACAGAAAGATTGCGTGGCGTAAAGTGCTGCGTGATAGCAGGTTAAGAAAAAGTAGCTGCCGGTCTCAATTCTGGAGTCTCATAACTGGACGCCGAAAACCGTTGTAGTGTCCAATTCTGCACGGGTGCGAATTGCGGCGCGCGCATAGCTAGCAGGAATATCGGTCCCAGAACGAGACGGATGGATGTTGGCAACGCCATAGCAGTGTGCCGGAGAGACGTCAGTCTTGCGGACGATCTTCTGGGCGGAGGCCTCTTCGCTGGCCCCCCGTGCCTCCTCGATCCGGTCGACCAGAACCGCGACCTTCTTCGCCCCGAAAGCCACCGCCACCCTGCCCTCGTTCACGACCATTTTGTCCACGACCTTGCGGGCCACGTCCTTGTCGACCTTGCCCGCCAAATTCCGGTCCGCCGAATTCGGGGCCGCCAAACTCGGGACGATCCCCGGAGAACTCATCTTCGGGGCGTGGTGGCCGCCCATCACGATCATCAGGGCCGGGAGGTCGTCGGTCGGGTCCGAATTCATCACCGTCACCGCGTCGTCCATCGTCGCCGGGACGTCCGCCACCCGGTCCTCCTCTTCCCCTTGAGAACCGTGACCTAAAGTGGGTCATCATCTTTTCCCTGAGTTCGTTCCGCTGCTGACGCAACGAATCTCGCTTGTCCCACTGACGAGTTTCTGAGAACAGCTGCTCAAGGAGGCGAGTCGAAGACAGGAGTGTTTCAAAGTCATTTGGCTGAAATTTTCCGCTGGTTAGCCTGTCTCGACTATTCGTCATAGATTCGGTCAACTGTTTCTCAACACGCTCGAATTCCTGATCCGCAATTTCACCGGCACCAATCCATTTCAGGATGCGGGCATGAGCCATGTCCAACTCGGCTTCGTCGACCCACGAGACAGGCTCTCGCCCCTTCTGTTTTGCCTTCAGTTGCGCTGTCCTGACTTTGGCTAACAGACTACGTGTTGCGTCGATTCCCTTGAGCTCGTTTTCAATCGCCGCAATCAATTGCAGGTATTCATAGATCCTTTGCAGTTGACCCTGTCCCCGACCGGGTCCGCGGCGTCGTTCGGGCTCGTCGATGTGTTTGCTGGCCTGTTTGGTCAGACTGGCTCGGAGGGGCAGTAGCAACTCGCGGGCTGCAGTTTGTTTGCCGTCGCGTTTCAAGTCCATCGCTTCCGCGACGGTGCGCTTCCATCGGAGTTTGTCCTGATGGAAGGCAAGCTCCTTTTCTTCTGGCAACCGTTCGTTGAAGTCTTCAATGACGTTGGGGAATCGAGTGCGTAGCGAAGACAGGGACTCGATCGCATCCTGCATGGCGATGATGGTCTGGGAACGCATCTCCAGAAGGTCGCCTCCGCCCCGGATCTGTATTTCATCTGCCAGTCGGTCTATCGCCTGCGCGTGCGTGAATAGCGCCCTTGAGTGAAGGAAGGCGTAGTTGGAGATGGCCGGATTCTGCGTGGTAATCTCACGCGTTACGTCGACGATCTGTTGGGTGATTTCAAATTCTTTTTGCGGCGTGTAGTCCTGAATATCCAACTCAAAGAACTTGGCGACGGCATATTCGAATTTGTAGTCCGCGACCGCTGGCTGGTCTCGCACCAACAGTTCAAGGTTCTGAATGGCTTTCTGAATACTCTCGACACGTTGTTCACCGTCCTGGGGATTGTGCGAGTTGATGGCGACGCTGGTGTAACATCGAGCCAACAGATATCGATATTCCGGATTGCTTTCTGTTTGGACGAGCCCTTCAAGCAGGCCGATGGCAGTCTTGAGAGACTGGACTCTCCAGCCGCCGAACGGTCCCGGGCTTCGCGCACCTTCACCGCGTCCAGAAAATCCTCCGCCCCTGCTTCCTCCTGGTCCCCGGCCGCTGCCCCTCCTGCCGCGACCCATGTTGCCTCGACCTTTGTACTCGAGGGACATCAAGAACAGGGTTCTGGCTTTTTCATAGATCGCACGCGGCGAGCCATCGAGTAGATCCTTGTGCGCCTTGAATAGTTCTAGCGACTTGCTGTAGATCGAAAATGCTCTGCTGCGATTATCCACCAGCGCCGTGACATCGCCTTTTTCGTTGTAGCTGCTGGCGAGGCCCACCACGACGCTGGCAACCGCTGGCCCATTTTCCAGAATCGCTTCGTACTTGGCGATGCCGTCGTCGAAACGCTCGAGCGCTTCATCGTTGTTGCCCAGCATGCGATGCAGCTTGCCAACACGGATGGTCAGGTCCGCAAAGATGGGTGCGAAGTCCTCGTCGTTGCCAGCGCCTTTGGCCAGTGAATCGAACGACTGCAGAAGTACCTCCAACCTTGCGGCGGTCTCCGCAGTCACGGGTGCCGCAGCCACCGTCGCGACGGCGTTGTCGTCTGCTGCTTCGCCCTGCGTCGTTTCGTCATCTGTGCTGGATGCGACCAGCGAGTCTGCCGTGAGTTCATCGGAAGCATCGGCTTGCAAAGTCTGATCGGCGGTGGGCGGTAATCGGTCTGGGGCGAAACCGTCGAAGATTTTCAGCAGCGCCGCGATGGCTTCTTTCGCCGTATTCTTGGCCATTTCGCCCGCCTCAGTCGCCAGTTGTTCCTGCTTCTTGGCGTTCTCGGTCTGTTTTTCGGCGACGTCCTTTTGTACCTGCAGGTCCTTCCTCGCTTCATTGGCCTGGTAGTTGAGGAATCCGAATGTGACGGACGAAACCATCAACAGCGTCGCGACTGCGGCCGAGAGACTGGCGACGAGTTTGTTCTTGCGGCACCAGCGTGCGAACTGTTCGGGGACCGACATGCGACGCGCCTTGATGGGCATGTCGTGGAGATAGCTTTGTAGATCTTCTTCCAGGTCGCGTGCGGTTGCATAGCGATCGTCCGGGTGTTGTTCGATCGCCTTGATCACGATCGTTTCCAGGTCGCGCGGTATTCCGGGGTTCAACTTGCCGAGTCGCGGAAGATCGCCCTCGGTAATTTGCTTGACGATCCTCCCGCGATCGCGCCCAAAATAGGCCGGACGCATCGCGAGCATTTCGTACAGGGTCAAACCCAAAGCATAGATGTCGCCACGCGCATCCGTCTCGCCGGAGAAGGATTCCGGCGGCATGTACGACAGCGTGCCGACAATATCGCCCGTGCGACTGACATTGTCCTGCTCGGCGAGTTTGGCGAGCCCGAAATCCGCAACCCAAACCGTGCCGGTCGCATCCAGCAGCAGGTTTCCGGGTTTGATGTCTCGGTGCAGTGTTCCCTGTTCGTGAGCGTACGCGAGGGCGTCGGCGACCTGCTGACCGATTTTCGCGACGCTTTGATAGTACTCGGAGTCCATCGACGCCAGTACTTTGCTGTTGTCAGCGTCCAGCGGCTTGGTGCCGTTTGCATCGCCGCCGCCTTCCGTAACGGACGAGCCACTCAGTCCGGACATCGCTGCGTTGGAGGCCAGTTCCATCGTGGCCGCTTCACCACCGATGGATTGGGTACCCGAACCAAACTTTTTTGTGTCCTTCACGAAGGAAGATGCGAGATTGAGCGATACCTTGCGACCGAAGTTGCCATCCAGCAGCGCCTGGGCGTTGTGGTTGGCATGGCTGGCGCGGCTGCTGCTGTCCATGTGAAAGCGAGCGGAGTCGTCATTCAGGACGGTCGTCCGTAGCGAGATCAGAATCTCGTCCAGTCCCACGCCGGGGATAAACTGCATCACGATGTAGTGAAAGCCGTCCTGCTGACCGACGCCGAATACCGGCACGATGTTGGTGTGATGTAGCTTCGCAGCAGTTTGAGCTTCGCGTTCAAACCGACGCAAATGCCGCTCGTCGAGTAGCGCCTGTTTCGGCAGGACTTTCACGGCCACGTGTCGACCGAGCGAGACTTGCTCTGCTTCGTAGACGACACCCATACCGCCTCGGCCGATTTCACCCAGGATGCGGAAGTCGCCCAACTGTTCAAGTTGCAAGCCGCCGTCCGCTGGTTTGGCGGGTGCCTTGCGCTCTTTGAGTTGCTCCATGGCCGCAATCGTTGGAAAAAGATCGCGGATCTCTTCGGCCAGTTCCGGATACTTGCGGGCGTACTCTTCAACGGACGGCATCTCGCCACGACGATGGCGTTCGGAAAACTCGCTCGCCAACTCCTCGAACGGATCACGTTCCGGTTCGTTGCTGCCGTTCGGCGAATTCACCGAATCCGAATCAGACACGGAGGTCTGGTTGTTCTCCGGAATGGAACCGTCGTCGTTGTTGAGCTCGTTGGGCATGACTGGGCACTACAGGAGTTTGTCGTCGTTAAAACCCGGCAATTTGTTTACTACATCTTTGAGTCTCTTGAGAGCGCGGACGTAGCGTATGCTGGCCGCCTTTTGTTGAATGCCCAGCACCTCGGCGACTTCGCTGTTGGTCAGTTCCTCAAAGTGGCGCAAGGCGAGCACTTCACGGTCAATCGGTTCCATCGAATCGATTGCCTTGTCCAGTTGAAGGGAAATCTCGTCACGCATCGCGATTTGACTGGGCGATGTGAAATTTCCCAACAACTGCGAGGCAATCGACATGGACGTTGCCTGCGCGTAGTGAGCGTGAATCGACATGTCCCGACTGGCATCTCGCATTTTGGCTCCCAGATGTCGACGATGTACGTCGATCAACGTCTGGTTGGCAATGAGCCGCAACCAGATGAAGAACGTTTGCGTCGAATCGTCAAGGTAATGTTCGATTCGTTGCGCAGCGGCCAGGTACGCTTCCTGGAGGATGTCGTCCGCGTCGACGCGACCCAACAACCGGGCATCAAGCCGGAAGTTGATGATCCGCCAAAGTCGATCGCGGTACATGGAAAACAGCTCGGCCAGCGCCTGTGTGTCTCCCTCCTTAACGCGTCGCAATAAATCGGCGTTCGGATCAGGTTGATCCATTTAACTCTCTCGTATCTGGGAAAACGGCTGTTTACGATTCCATTCTACGCAGGCGACCCGCGAATTGCTCGATTGTAGCTTTGCAAAGGGAATGCAACTAACCGTCTCCATGTCACGCGAATCAGCGAAAATGTGTGTGGAAAACCATAATCTGTTTACGTGTGCCCACTGCTTCTTTCGCTGGCAAACGGTATCTTTGGCAGCATGGAAACGAATCCTTACGATCACCCTTCCGGGCATCGGCTGAACCTGTTCGATTCGACCTGCCTGATCATTGGGATTGTCGTCGGGTCGGGAATCTATGAGACGCCCGCAAGCGTCGCTCAAGCCGCCAGCTATCCATGGGAAGTCTTCCTGCTGTGGACCGTTGGCGGCATTGTCTCGCTGTGTGGTGCCCTGTGCTATGCCGAACTGGCATCGACCTATCCGGAATCCGGTGGCGACGTCGTCTATCTGAGCAGAGCTTACGGGAAATGGGCGGGCTTCCTGTTTGGCTGGTTGCAGACTTTTGTGGCTCGACCCGGTGACATCTCACTCATGGCGCTGGTCTTCGCGCATTATGTACACGTCCTGGTCGATCCAACGCCAACGGATAACCATCCGATCTGGCCAGCAATCCTGATCGTGTGTCTGCTAACGGCCGTCAACATCGCCGGTCTACGATTCGGCAAGACGGCACAAAACGTTCTCACGGTCATCAAGATTGCCGGTCTGTTTCTCATCATCGCCTTTGCCTTTGCGTCCGGCGGTGATGAAGTTGCCGTCGAGGCAGCGTCCGCGCCGAAGGAACGCAACCTGCCAATTGGCGTGGCGCTGATCCTTGTCCTGTTCACTTACGGTGGATGGAACGAGATGGTCTATGTCGCTTCAGAAGTCCGCGAACCGAGACGTAACCTGTCGCGAGCCCTTATTCTTGGCGCGGTCGCCGTGACCGTGATGTACCTGTTTGCCAATGCTGCCTACCTGAAGAGTCTGACGCTGCAGGGGATGGCCGACAGCAAGGCAATTGCCACCGATGCCGTGGCCGGAGTGCTACCGCGCGGTGGTCAGATGCTGGTTGCCGCGGTCATCACGATTTCTGCCGCCGGAGCCATCAACGGGCTGGTGCTGACCGGCGCGAGGATCACCGGGGCGATGCGAGTCTATCCGGCGTTTCGATGGCTTGGCCACTGGGATCCGCGACTGCAAACTCCTGTCCGAGCGTTGATTCTTGAAGGCCTCATTGCGATTGCCGTGATATCGATCGCTCAAACGTTTGAGAACGCGCTCATCTATACGTCCGCGGCTGTTTATACGTTTTATCTGACGACGGCATGGAGTACCGCCGTGCTGCGCTTTCGCGAACCGAAGACGCAGCGACCGTTTCGCGTTCCCTTGTTTCCGGTTCCGCTGATCATCTTCACCGTCGGTTGTTCCTGGACGATCTGGAGTGCACTCAACTATCGGCCCACGGCGACCCTCGTGTGCCTTGGGATTCTTGTCACGGGGTTGATTGTGTACTGGTGCCAGCGAAGTGCCGTAGATGCGGGCGTTCCAGGCACGGGCGTTCCAGGCACGGGTTCCACAGAAGAGAACGCCGAGTAGACGGGCGCCTTTACTTGTGTGAGCGCATAAAAAAGGGCCAGTGACGTGTCACAACGTGCGACATGTCGAATGGTCAGGGGCAAGGCAACCAAACGACTAAAACCGTCAAAGGCCCACGGGCCAGCTACCGGGGCAACGTGCCTCGGCATCTGCTTTCCCTTAAAGGCATAGCGCGTTCCAAAGCTGGGCGACACGTGCGTAAGTCCTTGTAGGTGAATCGCTTAAGAAAAACGGAGGCCCAATCCCGGTTTGGGATGCCTGCAATACGCTGGTGAAATTCCGATGAACGTACGATTTTCGATCACGCCAAGTGGTTCAGTCTAAAAGGTGGAAATCGCTTTCATTCCAAAATGAGACGGTCGTCTTTGTGAAAGCAGGCCAAGCGGGAACTAGCTCATGGGGAAGTCTGCCGTGGCACGACGGCGAGAGGCTGAGCACTCCGAATTTGTGTCAGCGCATAAAAAAAGGGCCAGTGACGTGTCACAACGCGTGACGTGCCAGACGGTCAGGGGCAAATCAACCACCCGGCAAAATTTCGTCAAAGGCCCACGGGCCAGCTGCCGTGGCAAAGTGCCTCGGCATCTGTCTTCCCATTAACGCAGAGCATGTGCCGAAAAATGGATCTCGGCGTTAAGTTGTTGTCTGGTAGTCGGTTATGTCGATAGCTGGGTGAGTCTCAAATCAGGATTCGCATTTTGAGACGCTCAATATTCGAAGAGTGTTCAATTGTGGGTATCACAAATTGCGACACTGCATCCGTGGCGAGGTGTAACTCCCACAGGACAGGGCGGTTGATCGTTGGCGCTAGTGTTGGAAACTCTAGAACAGGATCGGGACCTGATTCACGGGCCGTCCGGGGCTGCGACCATAATGACTCCGTTCCAGGTTGAATTGGGCCTACAAACTGATATTCGCGGGGCATAAGTAACGTTGTATTTTTTCGAGCCATTGGGCATGTAGGTCGAATCGACACGGAAAGAGTCTGGGATGGACGCGATAATTGTTGGCGGTGGTATTTCTGGTCTGTGCTGTGCAAAGCATCTCATGGACGCTGGTAAGACGTTCGTAATCCTTGAGTCGAGTGACCGGATCGGCGGTCGCATGGCGACGGATGAAGTTGACGGCTTCAAACTGGATCGTGGTTTTCAGGTTTTCCTGACGTCTTATCCCGAGGCAAAGCGAGTTCTGAACTATGGCGCTCTGGATTTGAAACCGTTCGAGCCCGGTGCCATCGTGATGTTCAAAGGCAAGTTCGAACGGCTGAGCGATCCGTGGCGTCGCCCTGGCAGGATTCTGACGACCGCCCTGTCGGCAGCGGCGGGCTTTATGGACAAGCTGAAGATTGCTTCGTTGCGCCAATTCGTCGCACGCGGCGATCTGGCTCAACTCTATCGTCGTCCGGAACTGCCAACTTGCGACGCGCTCAAGCGGTTCGGATTTTCTGATGTCATTATCGAGCGATTCTTTCGGCCCTTCCTTGGCGGAATTTTCCTCGAACCAGAACTGCAAACCTCCACGCGCATGTTCGAGTTTGTCTTTCGAATGTTTTCCAACGGCGAGGCGACGTTACCCGCCGGAGGTATGCAGGCGATACCGCTTCAAATTGCAAGTTCCTTGCCGCCTGATTCGATTCGCCTGAACTCACGCGTGACTGGCATCAGCGATCAAGAGGTAACACTGGCAAGCGGCGAGACGCTAACAGCGCCAGCCATCATTCTGGCAACTGCCAATCCGGAAGCACGGACGCTCGCGAACGTTGAAGCACGTGGTGAATGTGGAGTGACGTGCGTCTACTTCGAGGCTAATGAGTCACCTACGAAGGAAGCGGTCCTCGTACTCAATGGTGACGGCAAAGGGCCGGTCAATAACGTCTGTGTTCCTAGCGACGTTACCAGCACCTACGCTCCGGCCGGCAAGTCGCTGGTATCGGCAACTGTGTTGGGCGTTAAGCGTGACGATGCGAAGATTGTGGATGACGTGAGGTCTCAACTGGTTTCCTGGTTTGGACCGGCGGCCTCCGAATATCGGCACTTGAGGACCTATGTCATCCCGTTCGCTTTGCCTTCGCAAACGAAACTGGAGCCGGTCGAAAAAGAGTCGCAGTTGCGTCCCGGCCTGTTCCGTTGCGGTGACGACTGTGACACCGCTTCCATCAATGGCGCGATGGCATCCGGTCGCCGGGCTGCCGAGGCGGTCCTCGCCAAGCGCTAGTCTCGCGTGTACTTGTGAGGCCTGAGTTAGCTAATGCCCATCGATTCCAGTCGGCGGATTTCTGCCTGCCAGTTCTCGCGGTCCTGCTCGGTTACGTCGGGGTTCGGCAGTAATGACCTTCGCGTGCAATTCACCAGCGCCTGAAGCGTCTGGTATTGCCGGGTCTGTCCGATCGCCGGAGGAATCTGATCTTCCACGACTGCGACGACTGCCTCAATGGTATCGCAGTCCTTGGCCTTCAGTTGTGATCGCAGCGAGGCAAACGCCGCTGCGGAATAGCCTTTGGTGAGTCCCGCCAGTTTGTCGATATCTTCGTCGGATGGATCTTCCAGCACGCTGCCAGCCACCCACCGCAGAAACTCCATCCGGTCGTCGCCGTGAGGATCAAGCACCGGGATGATCAGATCTCCCACGCGGCCGGGACGACGGATGTCCGGTGAAAGCAAGTGGATTCGGGCCGTCATCAACAGCCAGATGACGCGACCTCGTAATCGCGGGTCCGACATCATCGCCTGAATCTTGCCTGTCAGCCGGCGTTCGGTGGAATGCGTTTCCTGGCCGACGCCGCCGAACTGCGTGTCGGCTTCGTCAACGAAAATGATGACCTTTTCGATCGCCTCAAGAACCCGACGGAGCCTTTCGAAAATCACATCCGTTTGGCCGTACCATTGGCTGCGGATGCTCTTGAGCACCAGGACGGGAACATCCATTTCGCTGGCCACGGCTTCGAATATGAAGGTTTTTCCACCACCAATCGGTCCCGCCACGGCCGCACCGGCAAGCGCTTTTTCGCGCGTGGCACGAAAACGAGGGAGCAGCTCGTCCTGGATGAATTTTTTCAGTTTGGTGTTACCCATCACTGATTCAAGCATGTGCGAAGGTTTCTTGAATTCGATGACGTCCTCGCCAACCTGAGCCTGAATGTATTGCTCAACTTTGCCTACGACATCAACGGGCTGCAGTTCCTCACGTGAGTAAGCAACGCCCAGCAATAGCTGTCTCAATGCGTGGATAGACAGACCGGCAGTGAACGTCGCCAGGTCTTTCGCGGTTGCCCACAGCTTTGGCTTGAATTCGGCAGACGAACAGAAGTGATCGATGTAGTGCAGTCGGCTTTCGGCGTCCGGGGAGGAAATTTCAACATTCAACACCTGGGGCAACCTCGACACACGCGGGTGTACGAGGCTGCGGGACTCGGCGACCAGAATGACCGAGTCGCCACCATTCATGAAGGATGGATCGCTGAACCAGTCCTGAACAATTGCAACGCGATGCGCCTGCTTGTCATTGAGCGAAGCGACATCGCCGCTACCAGCGGGCAACAGCATGTCGGCAGCCTCAATCAGAATCAACAGGTTCCCCGAAAGATGTTCTCGCGAACAAATGGTCAGCTGACGCATCGTCTCGAGCGCCAACGTCGGGTTTCCGATAGCGTCAATCATTAGCCCATCGAATTGCTTCGATAGCATGTCAAAGTCCGACGAACCTCGCGATTGCAGACCTTTCACAAGCAGCGTGTCCGGGTCGACACCCGACTTCCATGCTATCCACGCGTTCTTCAGTTTGTCGCGACCTTCAAGGACACGAATTGGTCCGTTTTGCTCGTAGACCACGCGGACGAGTCCCTTGACGGCTGACTTGCCCGACACGAATGGAATCAACGGCACGTACTCGTTGCCATCGTAGAACAGGTCGTAAACATTGCCGCTGAGGATTACGCTTCGCGCCTGCTGCGAATTCAGAATTCCGGCCAGCTGTTTGAAGAACGGATATTGCATCGTCGGTGCCCTGTAAAACCTGGTGACCACGCCAAAGGTACCACAATAGGGGCGTTTCTTCATCACATGCCAGGGGCGGCGCATTGGCTTCCAGCATGAAGATCACGCTCTTCAATCTATTGATTGTTGAATTCGCGCGAGAAGACCACAAAGTCGAAGAAACCCACGACCCCGTCGCCATTGAGGTCGCCAACGGTGATTGGGTCGATGCCGTCCTCGACCTCATTGCCAAAGTTGCGCGCCAGGATCAGGAAGTCCTGGAAGTCGATCCGACCGTTTTGATCGATGTCTCCGGTGCGAGTCGGCTCGGCCTGGCCACGTGCCGCGATCGCGACCGAGTAGCCCGCATTCAAGCCACCCACGGCATCGGAATCATCAATGGACTGATTGGCACCCTCGACGATTGTTTCCCGCAATTGTAGCGCGTCCAAATTCGGATTTGCCGAAAGCACCAGAGCTGCAACGCCACTTGTATATGCGGCCGACAAGCTGGATCCTGACGAGGAGAAGTGACCGTTCTCAAGGCCCGTACTGTAGATTCCGTCACCCGGTGCCGCGACCTGGACCGCTCCCGAAATTCCTACCCTGTTGCTGAACTCCGCTCGAGTGCGAGATTCATTGTACGCTTCGACGGATATGACGTTCTCGTATGTCGCGCTATAGCGAGCCGGGTAGTCCGGCACCCCTTCCGAATCATTGCCCGCCGCTGCAACAATCAACACATCCTGATCGAGTGCATGCTCGATTGCCGCAGCAACGCGCCGGGAACCGAGTCCACCAAAGCTCAGGTTGATGATGTCGGCTCCGTTGTCGACGGCGTAAAGGATGCCGGCGGCGATATCGATCTGCGATCCATAGCCGTCCGCACCAAGAACGCGAATTGGCATGATCTGGGCGTCGTAGGCAACACCGGTCGTTCCCGCGCCATCGGCGGCAGCCACAATCACTCCGGAGATGTGCGTACCGTGCCCAGTGACGTCCTGAACAATCGCATCGTACTCTACGAAGTTCCAGCCGTGGCGATCATCAATAAATCCGTTGTTGTCGTCGTCGACGTTGTTGCCGACGATTTCGTCTTCATTGACCCAGATACTACCTGCCAGTTGTTCGTGGTGGCGGTCCACCCCCGTATCGATCACAGCGACGACGACATCGCGACCGGTATAACCGCGAGCCCAGACCTCGGGAGCATTGACCGCATTTAGCCCCCATTCCCGATCACCGCCGAAGTAGGCAACTTCTGAAAAGGGTTGAACAAGAGCTGTTCCGTTCAGCACCGTTCGATCTTCAAGTCTCTCGGCGTTTAATACGCGAGAACGAAAGGGTGAAGATGGTTTGAATGTCATGCCGTTTCTCCGCAATGAGCCCCGTGGCGGTTCGGGATCTCTTTAGGGAAAAACTAGCTTCTAAATAGAAAGTTGCATGGTATTTGGTACTTAGTGAGGGTTGCGATGACAATCCAGCAGGCGGGACGACCACGGCAACCACAATTGTGACTTCAGCATCGCTGGCTTCCATCAGCCGCTGCGTTGGAACATGGTGCATCCAAACGAAAAAGTGCCGCACATTGGCGGCACTTCATGGTAAAGCGTTGCGTCTTGCTCACTGGCGAATCGCCAGCGTGACGGTTATCCCTCGGGGATTTGAGTCCTCTGAGCTGGTTCGTCGGGCGTCGACTCCTCGGTTTCCTTCGTGAGTCCAATGAGTGCCTCGAATTCGGAGTCGGCCGTCGAGTGAGCGGCGTACTCAAGAAACTCCTCTTCGGAGCGTTTGGCATCCACGCCGGAGACCTCACGTGAGATGCGGGCGGTTGCTTTCGCGTTGTCCCGAATGTCACGTAGTTCCTGAAGTTCCTCCGAGGTCCGATCCTGGCTGATACCGGCCAGCATATCGGAGATTTCCTTCTCTTCTTTGGAGGTGAGTATTTCGGCGACCGTCTCGTGTTTTTCGGTCTTCAGTTTTTCGATTTCTCGCAGCAGACTTTGCAACTGCGTCTTGTGTCCGGCGATATTGGATTCAAACGCCTTGATGTCACCTTCCAACTCCTCGACGAGACTCTCTTTCTCGCCCAACGATGAGCTGAAGTCCTTGAAAGCGGACTGGCACTTGATGTACTCCGGATCCTCGCGGACGGCGTCGGTGTTGCCATTGTGCTTTTCGACAAGTTTGCGGGCCATCGCGGCGGCGCCATCACGAAGCTTGGTCAGTCGTTCAACCTCACCCGTGACACGCTTGAGCGATGCTTTCTTCTTTTCTTCCTGGGCGATCATCGCCCCCACGGCATCCTTGTACTGGGAAATACGCTTCTTCTTTTCCTGGATGATATTGTCGAACGTCGCTTGCACGACGGCCGGATCGGTACTCATGGCTCGTCGCGCCTGATCGACGCGGCCGGTTAGCAAGTACCCGAAAGCACGGAAATATCGACCAATGGCACGGAACATCGTTACCTCACTTTTCTGGGAGAAAGGCCCCCTTGGGGGCGATACTTCTATGAGCAATTCTGGAGCAGGGTGCACCTGAGAGTGCAATGCCAGATGACAAACAGTAGGGAATCTCGATTAAAAATGCTAAGCCATGCAATGTGATTCTGCAATGGAGACGGTTCTATGTGGTTAGGGCACCGACACCGGCACGGGGCCAGGCTTCGTTACTTGCTTGGTCGCTGAATTGGACACTTTCCGCAGATGGGTGAGCGCCCGCCGCAGCTGCGGGTCAAAATTCGAAGTGGCCTCCGTCGATCGACGATCTGTCACGATATCCGCTTCATATCGATGATTGATAAGGCGTTGTAGTTCGTAGTCCGTCAGGGGAACCGCAAACTCTTCGTTGGGGCGAACGCCCCATTCCTCTGCACCCGGGAAGTGATGGATGGGCTTTCCGCTGGGGCGCTGGTAGCTACCTGTCGTGATCTTTAAAGCGCTCTTTCCCCCTTCCAACTCGACGACGTTCTGGACACTGGCCTTGCCGTATGTTTGATGTCCGATCACCACCGCACGCTGGTGATCCTGCAGAGCGGCAGCCACGATTTCACTGGCACTGGCGCTGAACTGATTCACCAACACCACCATGGGAAAGTCCTTGTAGGTTCCGCGTTCGATGGCACTCCACGTCTTCGGTTTGATGTTGCGTCCTTCGGTGCTCACAATCGTGCCGTCGTGGAGGAACATGTCGCCGACCTCGATGGCCGATCTCAGGAGTCCTCCCGGGTTGAATCGCAGATCGAGGATGAGAGATTGGACCCCGTCTTCGGTCAGCGTTTGCATCGCGTTCCGGAGATCCTGTGCGGTTTCTCGTCCAAATGTCGTGACGCGGATGTAGCCGATTTTGTTGTAGTCGTCGTACATGTACTTCCATGAACCGTCCGACTTTCGTCGATCTCCCAGAACGGTCGCGACCTTGATGATCTCGCGGGTGAGACTGACTTCCTGTGTCCTGTTCGTGAGCGGATGAAACACGGTCAGGCTGACCTTCGATCCTTTTGGGCCTTTCACGGCCTTGGTGGCATCGGACACCGACAGGTCTTTCGTGGGATTACCGTCAATCATGAGGATCAGATCGCCGGCCATAATTCCCGCGCGATGGGCGGGCGAACCGACAAGCGGGCTGATGATCTTTAGCTGATCGTCCTGGCTGGAAATCTGGATTCCAACTCCGGCGAATTCGTTTTCGACGCCAACCTTGAATTCGTCCAGCTCCTGAGGAGCGATGTAGTCGGAGTACGGATCCAGTTTCTTCAGCGCTCCTTCAATCGCGGCTTCCATCAATTCCCGGCGACTGACTTTTTCGACGTAGTTGCGATCGATCTGGTCGATCGTGTCCGCGAAAATCATGAGCAGTTTGTAGTAGTCTTCTCGCTCCTTGCCGACAACTGATTCTGGTTCCTGCTGAACCGCCGGGCGGGGAGAAGTGGCAGGGTCAATCGCAATGTTCTTTGATGTCGATTCCTGAGCGAGCGTCGTTGGCAGGGTGATTGTTGCCAGCAACAGGAACGCCATCGTGCTGGCGATTGTTGTGCTGGCGATTGTCGTCGTAGATGTGGATGCGCTGTTCAGAGATGCGGTTCGCAAAATCATGACCTGTTTCCTCGATGTCTGATTTGCGAAGTATATAGCACGAGCTTGGATTTTCGATTCTGTCCGCTAGATTTGCCGAATTGTTATCGCCGTTGTCGTTCCCAGGCCATGTCTTCATGGTTGCGTTCCGACAAAGGTTATTCGCCGCTGAAATGCAAATCTCGGAGAAATCATGGTTTTACTGGAATTCAGCATGTCGCCGCTCGGGAAGGGCGACAGTGTCAGCCCCTGGGTGGCCCGCAGTCTTGAGATCATTGATGCGAGTGGACTGGACTACGAGCTCCACGCCATGGGCACGATTATCGAAGGCGAGCTGGAGGAGGTCCTTGCCGTCATGCAGCAATGCTTTGAAGCCATGGCAGAAGACAGCGACAGAATCTCCTGCATGGCGAAGATTGACTACCGAGCGGGCCGCAGCGGGCGGATTGAATCGAAAGTCGCCAGCGTTGAAGAACGATTTGGCCGCCCCATGCGGCGCATTAAAAAACCCACCGAGTGATCCCGGTGGGTTGGTGATTCCGAAAGACGTCGAGAGGAGACGTCGAGACTGGAAGACTATCTCTTCGCAGCTCGTCGTCGGTTTCGATTGGCGATGCCACCAGCAAGAGCCAACATCGACAGGAACAGGAAGCTGCTTGGTTCTGGCACTGCCTGGGCAGCAACCGCGGCTTCGATGGCCGGCAAGAGCCCCTGAGCGAAGATCGCACCGGCATAGTGCTGGTCGCCAAGGTAGTTCAGGTGCAGTCCATCAATGAGGTCGGTGTTGATGTTGTCGGCGGGAGTATTGTCGTCGTCGTAGCGAGTTGGGTCGAAGCCCGTGCTGCCGTCAACGAACTTGTTGGAACCGTCATGGTCAACGAGATACTTTTGTGCCGTGTTCGATGTGAAGGGGTCGATCCAGCTAACGTTGGTGGACAATGCGAACGTGGATCCATCGTCTTCGGCGAACTCCTGTAGCACGTCGTTGAGCACCTGGACAACGTCGTTGGCCGTCGCGTCACCACCGCCCTCGTTGTTCAGGTTTGGATTGCTGTTGCTTATGGAGGTGTTAGTACCGGCTACTTCATACTTGCTTTCGGAAGCGTTCCACTCAACAAGGTCACGTGAAATGTATGGGCCATCGCCCTGGATGCCACCAGGAGACTCGATTCGTTGAGTCTCAATCCAGTTGAATTGCTGGTTGAAGACCGAAGGTGCGGGTTCGCGATAGGCGACTGGAGGAATCGGAGCCATCAGAATCTGCATCGAGCTGTTAACGCTCAGGAGATCGCTGATGATGCTCTGGATGTTGCCCAACGTTGTGTTGGTTCCTGTGAAAATATTGTTGTTTCCCGAACCCTGAATCAGGTCGTTGGTACCGAGCATTACGATCGCCAGGTCGGGCGTATCGCCAGCACCAACCAGGTTCGTGAGCTCGGTGCTGATCGGGTCTGACCCGGTGCTGAGAAACGAATCTGTCTTACGGCCTGGCAGGGCGTAGTGATCGTCGTCCCAAGCTGGATTAATTGAGTTGGCGTCACCGCCCGCTCCGTAACCAACCACACTTTGTGACACGCTTCCGTCGACGTTGTATGTGCCCGACGGAGTGGCAGCACTACCGGATTGCGAACCGACAAAGTCGACCGTCAAAGGATTGGTCATGTCGTTGTTGAACGAAAGATAGTTTTCAATCGACTGCCAGACATACGGGCGGTAACTTGCCCGGTCCGGTACGGAAATGTCAATTTTTCCTGACGACAGACTGTCGCCAACTGCAAGGATTTTGAAATCAGCGTAGGCGTCACCCGTGCAGAAACCCGCAACGACTACGAAACTAAAAAAGGTTGCCCAGAGTTGGGAACTTTTACTTTTCATCTCGGATCACCATCTAGTTGCTATTGCCACTCTCTGAGGGTCTCATTTTATTGGTCGCCTACAAGCCCAACAATTGTTTTGCAGACCGTATTCGTTAAAGATTCAATACCGAAGTAAGTCTGTATCGATTGTGACGGACCACTGGTCGATGCCGCCCGTCATAGTCTGCGCAAGCGTAAAACCCTGCCCTCGAAGCCATTGGCAAACCATGTGGCTGCGTACCCCCATATGGCAGTAAACCACGATTCTGTCGCTCTTATGGGCTTCGAGAAGTTCCAGCCTGTGCGGTATTTCATCCATGGGGATGAGCACCGATCCCTCGAGGTGCACCAAGGCGTGCTCCTCGTTGGTACGACAATCAAGCAGAACAAACGCCTCTGCTGATTCTCTCAGTGCATGAACCTCTTCAACGGTAATAAGGATTGGGAGCTGTTCGGACACAACAAAAACGCTCGATGGTGAAAAAGTGGGACAAAAAAAAACGCTGTCACTCGGGCTGAGTGACAGCGTCGTGGATTCTATTTGGTAACGGTTACATTAACCGTCATCAGCGGACTCACCGCCACCACGAGTTACGAGGCGGAAGTAAACCGTAGGCTCGATGCCCGAGTTCAATGCTTTGACGTGACCGTCAGCATATCCGTTCATGACAACGTCGCCCGAGTGAGCGGAGCTTGGGCCCCAGTCACGCTTGTCGCTACGATCCCACCATGGAAGGCTTGGATCGTCACGTGGAGCATCAGCACGTCGACCGTAGTTCAGCGAACTTGGAAGACCTTCTTTGACAGCCATCTGGCCATCGTTGCCATTACGAGCGTTTACGTCGCGGCAAGTTGCTGCGTCCGGTGGAAGAGCAACAGCAGTGGTACTCACACCCGAGTGCCATGCGGTGTATTGCTCTGCACGGCTCTCAACGATGATACAAGTCTTCGAAGTACCGTCTTTTGCATCACCAATCTTCAGACCCTTAGGCGAAGCTTGCTGAGTGACGATCATACCGCCAGTGGTTGGCTTGGTATCTTCGAACGTACCACGCGAACGAGCAGCACAACCAGCAACAAGTGCGTGGTAGTTGCTGACCTGAACGTCGCTGACAGGTCGGTAACGACCTTGAGCAGTGTTTTCACCCGGGAAACTTGGGCAAATTACAAGCTCAACAGGACGCGACCAGATGTAGTCACGCGTGCCTTGGATCTTGAAAGCATTGTCGTTAATCGGCACCGTGAACTGATTCGATGCTTCAGTGATCTGGTCAGCCAGAGCCGTTTCTTCCATGTAGGAGAGAATCTGGATCAGATAGCTGTAACCATCGTCATCACGACCTGGGGTAGGCTGACGAGTGTCGATCTTTTTGGCGACACCGTTGAAGTTACCCGAAAGTGCGGATGGGAAACGCTGGGTTGCACTCTCTTTGTTGAGTACAGCCAGTACAAGCTGTCGCACTGCGTTCGAGCAGTTGTTACGACGTGCGGCTTCACGAGCTGCCTGAACAGCAGGAAGCAGCAGGAGGACGAGCATCGCGATGATGGCGATGACGACCAGAAGTTCGACAAGGGTAAAACCCTGTCTTCTACGAAGCGTAGACATAGACAAACCTCCGAATGAAATAAAAAAAGAGGTATGAGATCAGCGGCAACGCACCGCCAGGAATCCCTTCAGCCCGCGCAGAAAACTGCCCAGGTGACACGTAGTATTGGAACGAGACAAGTTAGGGAAGTCAAGGTTTGCCCCAATACCACCCAGAAAGGGGTGATTCATGATCCTAACTTCCAAGATCGTTATCGACGATTTTAGCAGTGAAAATTGCGAATTCAAGGCTCGATTGCTAACGTTGGGGTGTCTTGGTCGAGTAGCCGAACTGTTTAGGTGTTTTACGTAGTTTCTGACGTGAGCCTCGATGCCAGCATCATCACTCGAAAAATTTGCGACCGAAGTTGTTAAGAAACTCAAACAGCATGACTTCGTCGCGCTGTTTGCCGGAGGTTGCGTGCGCGACAAGTTGCTTGGAGTGCGACCTAAGGACTACGACGTCGCCACTAGCGCAACGCCCGACGAAGTCCGATCCGTGTTCGGTCGGCGCAAGGCGCTCGCAATTGGCGAGAGCTTTGGTGTGATCACGGTCCTCGGGCCCAAGCCGCATCAGGTTGAAGTTGCCACGTTTCGCTCGGATGGTGAGTACAGCGACGGTCGACATCCTGATGCCGTCACGTTCAGCTCTCCCGAGGAAGATGCGCAGCGCCGCGATTTTACGATCAATGGCATGTTCTTTGATCCCGTCGAGGATCGCGTGATCGACTATGTCGAAGGCAAACGTGATCTTGAGCGACGAGTGATTCGGGCAATCGGTGATCCTCATGAGCGGATCGAGGAAGACAGGCTTCGCATGCTGCGTGCCGTGAGGTTCGCGGCGACCTATCAGTTCGAGTTAGAAGAACAGACCCTTGATGCCATTCGTCGACTACACGATCGCATCAGCTCGGTGAGTCAGGAACGCATCAGCCATGAACTGGAACGCATGTGTTGCCATCATGAGCGTGCGAGGGCGATTCGGTTGTTGGCAGAGTCGCAATTGCTGTCGGACGTGCTGCCTGAATTGAATACGGTCGACGAACCAAGGTTTGATCGCATGCTCGCCCTGCTTCAGCAATTGGGAGATATCCCGTTGACGGTTACCGCGGCAGCGTCGTCGCGGTTTGCACTGGTACTGGCCGTCTTGTTCGGGGCTGACGGAGGCGACCTGTCCGACAAGGAAGTCACGCAGACGTGTCGGCGAATGAAGCTCTCCAATGATATTCGCAAGTCGACCGAGTGGCTTGTTCGCACTCGAAGTATTCTCCATAACGCGGCGACGATGAAGTTTTCCGAAATCCAGCCGATTCTGGTTCACGATGATATCGAACTTGCCGTGCAGCTTCAGGATGCGGTGGCCGCCGTCGACCAGACGGAATCCGCTCATGTGGAGCGATGTAGGGAAGAATTGAAGCTCCCCGCCGATCAATTGAATCCCGCTCCCTTGCTGGGAGGCGATGATCTTGTGCAAGCCGGCATCCGACCAGGACCAGCATTCAAGGAGGCGCTGGCGATCGTGCGAAATGCTCAGTTGGATGGGCTCATTTCCACGACGGAAGAAGCGCTAGAGCTGGCGCACAAGCATTTGGGATGTTAAGACTCGCATGGCGGTGGGCTAGGCATTTGGCGAATACCTGCCTAGTATTGGCAAGCCGCATGGCGAGTTGAAATGTCATGGCGAGTTGAAACCGTTTAGACCGAGGTTCCTTGGGGGTCCCGAAAATGATCGTTGATTTGGCGCTACGACTCGTACACATCGTCCCGGCGATCTTTCTGGCCGGTGGCATTCTGTTCATGTGGGCAACGTTGCTGCCGGCATTGAGCGGCGTTAACGATGAAGCTCGACAGGCCGTGCTCGATGCGATGCGGGCCAAGTGGGCGAAGGTTGTGATGGCGTGTTCCGGCTTGCTGGTCCTGTCGGGACTGTACAACGCGGTCCGCAATATCCTCGCGTGGGAATACACCGGTGCGCCCTATCATGCGTTTGTCATGATCAAACTCGTGCTCGCGCTGGTGGTGATGTTCATCACAGCAAAACTGAGCGGGCGCAGCGAAGGCGCAGCGAAGTTTCGCGAAAAGATGTCCTTCTGGATGTCGGTCAACGCCGCACTTGTTCTGGTACTGATACTTACCGCCAGCACAATGCGAGTCACCGACCGCGTTCCCAAGGTAGAAGCTGACGGCGGGTCGGAACCCGTACCGGAAGTGGTTATCGAATAACCGGTGCCAGGTCAAAACGCCGCGGTGCAGTCGGCGTCAGGTCGCAGCTGGCGCGATGGCCAGCGGCGACGCAGTTCAGTCAGGTTTTGACTGGGTACAGAGCGAGCAAAACACCGGACATTCGCATCGTCCGGCTTTCGCGTGCACCAACGAAGCGGGACACTAGCCAGCCTTCAGTTTGGCCATCTCCGCGCGAGTGTCTTCGATTTCTTTTTCGATGCCCGCGACCTCACCAGGCTCGTCTTCCTGTTGCTTGGCACCGACCAGCTGTGCCTGCAGTTTCTCGAGCTTCTTTCGGAGTACTTCCAGTCGCTTCTTCGATTTCTTGTCCAGAGCCATTCGTCATTTCCCCAAAACGTCGTTGTCCGTCGCCATCTTTGGCGTGAGAACGTTCTACTCCGTTTCGGGGCGGCTCGCTACCGTTATCGGCTCCTGGTCGACGGACTTGAACGTTGCGATACGATCTTTTCCGTCGCCGTGCCATTTACCGACGACGGGAAGTCCCTCGCGTTCATCGAATCGGACGGCGATGTCGTTGGTGTCCAGTTGTCGATTACCATTGGCATCAATATAGATCTTGCCATTCCGCACGATTGCCATGTCGTCGATGCCGTCGCCGTTGAAATCCCCCACCAGGGGATAGTCGCCTGGCTCGCCAAATGCGCGTTCTTCATCGGGATCGGTCCAGCGTCCGTTGCCGTCGACGTCCAGATGCCAAACGCCTCCACGGACGATACCCAGCGTATCGATCCCATCGCCGTTCCAGTCGCCCACGACGCCGATGTCGCCCACGGAACCGTAGACAAAGACGTGGTCAATGATGTCTTCTCGCAATTTGCCGCGCGCGGTGTGCTTCATCACTCGGCGGCTGCGGGCAATATCGTTCTCGTCCTCGACCGGTGGCATATTCTTTTTGGCGCCGTCGGGAACGTTCTCCATGTCTGGAAGTCCGTGTTCCAGTCGCAACGCGATCGGATCGTCCGGCCATGCTCGTCCAAAGATGCCAATGTCATCTTTGCCGTCACCATCCCAGTCGCCGACGACGGGCAAGTCGCCTTCGTAACCGAGCTTCGCCCAGAGGTCTTCGCTATCCCAACGGCCGTTTCCATTCAAATCAATGAACCAATGGCCTTTGGCGAAGACACCAATCTCTGTCGACCCGTCGCCGTTGAAGTCGCCCGTGATTGGATAGCTGTTCTTCAGTCCAAAGAAATGCGTATTGATGTCGCCGTCCTTGAGCTCGATCGCCCACTCGGCACCTGTGAGGTGGTGTTGCTGCCAGATGGCGGTTGGGAACAGCAGTTCGACGTCCTGCGGCGAGTTGGACACGCGTGGTTGACCACCATCGATGACTGAGAGGTGCCACGTGTTGGCTCGTGCTCCCGAACTTCCATCGTTGGGAATGGGGTCGTTAAACAGCGGCACGGGTGCGATGTCGCGAACGTAGCGGTACAAAGCGGGATTGCCAATGTTCAGCCCCGGTGGCGGGTCGGAGGGTGACGGAAAATCAGTTAGCGGTGGAATGCCGGGCGGATCGACCGGCGGGTCAACGAAGAGTGTCTGTACTTCGCTGAAGTTGTTGAATTGCGAGTGAACTCCCGGGAACAGGGCGATTGCCAGAATCGCGTCATTACCGTCGGGCTTGTCTTCCAGGCCATTGATCAGATCGCGAAAGAACGGCTCGTCTTCGGGATGTACTACGGGATTGATGGGAATTCCATCCGCCGTGCCCGCGGTATCAATTCCATCAACGTATTCGTCCGGGTGGATTTCGTAGATCGCGTAGTTGCCCTTCGGAATGCCAGTGAATTCGTAGTAACCGTTCGCGTCCGTCGTCGTACGGATCGGACCGTCCTCGTACATTCCCGGCAGCGCGGCGTCTGCATGGATTGGAGTTCCACGCTGACCGTTGCGTAGTTCAAGGACGACGCCTGTCAATCGCTGATCGTCGTCGGTCAATTCACCATTGCGAATGCCTGACAGATCCTCGGGCAGCGATTCGCCGGTCAACAATTCGACAGGATCGCCATCGACGAAAACGAAGCCCGACAGCGCGGACGCAGGCTGTTCGCAAAAGTCATATTCGATTGCCATTTCGCCCGCTACGACATCGATATCGACGATGTGATTTTGCAAACTGGCATCGCCGCCGGCACTACCGGCGCGTTGGGCACCGTCGAAGTGCGTGTCCGGTTGGATCTGCTGAACGCTGTACGACCCGGGCGGCAAGTCGGCGAACTCGTAGTGCCCCATCGCGTTCGTGGTCGTTTCCGCGATCGTCTGACCGTCGCTGCCTAGCAGCAGGATGCGTACGCCGCCGATCGGTTCGGCATCCTCATCTTCCCAGCAATTTTCTTCTGGGCTGGAATGCACGGATCCACGGATCAATGCGGGCCGAAGCTCTCCGAAGTTGTAGTCCTTGCCCGTCTCGCCCCAGCCGATCGTGATCTCCGTGATGCGATCACCCGGGTTCATCGCTCGTCCACGACGCTCGCCTTCGATCGTGCCTTCCGAATCGATCCCATCGAGATAGCCATCCGGCTGGATCTGTTCCAGCGAGTACTTGCCTGGTGGCAGACCTTCAAAGACGTACTTTCCGTCTTCGTCGGTCGTGGTCTCCACGACGAGATTCCCGTCTTCGTCGTAGAGCCGGACAATGACGCCCTCGATCGGACCTTCGCTGGGATCGCGGACTCCGTCGTTGTCGTCGTCTTCATACACGAAGCCGGAAATGGTGGCCGGTTTGTGGTCGCAGAAATCGTAGTTGGTTCCGCTTTCGTCCGAGTTCAAACGGACGTTCGTGATGTCGCCAATCGCGTTGACGTCGCCGCGTTGCTCGCCTTCGACGTGGCCGGACCTCGCTCCACCGTCAACGAATCCGTCGGGCGTGATTTGGCGAACCGAATAGTCTCCCGGCTCAAGATCTCCGAATGCATAGTTGCCTTCGTCGTCCGTCACGGATTCGGCCAGTACCTGCCCGTTCGCACCCAATAGTTGCACCACTGCACCGGCGATGGGCTCCAGTAAGTCTTCGTCGATGTCCCAGCAGTCCCCGTCCGGAGTGGAAAGATGAACGCGACCGGACAGTGTCCCGGGTTTCAGTTCGCCAAAGTCGAAGTCCATGCCCGCGTCGCCCCAGAGCAGGTTGATGGCTTCAATCTCGTCGCCAGGATTGAGGGCCCTGCCCGTCGAGCGACCGTTGGCTGTACCGGCACGGTCCTTGCCATCGAGCCAGCCGGTGGGCTGCAGCTCGATGACGCGGTAGTTGCCAGCTCGCAGGCCAACGAATTCGTATTGGCCGTTCTCGTCCGTTTCCGTCGTGTCGACAAGTTCGCCTTCTTCATCGAGCAAACTCAGCAACGCGTCGGCGATGCCTTCCTCTCCGACGTCTCGCAGGCCGTTGTTGTTCCTGTCGTGGTACACGTTGCCGGCGAGCTGAGCGGGCGGATGATCGCAGAATTCGAACTCGACGCCTTCATCGCCGGAGAAGAGTTCAATCTCACGAATGCTGCTGGCCTCAGCGTCTCCGCGAGTTTCTCCGTCAACGATACCGGCTTGGGCGCCGCCCTCAAGGAGGTCTTCGGGTGTGATTTCAATGAGCGAATACTGTCCGGGGCGCAGGCCCAGGAACTCGTAGGTGCCGTTTGCATCGGTCTGCGTTTCAGCGACTGTTTCTCCGGCTTCGTTCACCAGCAAGACCGTCGCGCCAACGACGGGATCGTGTTCGATCGAGTCGTCCCAGCAGTCTCCGTCGGGCGTGCTGAGGTGAACTCGGCCACGGATCGAAGCATTGCGAGCTTCCGCGAAGTTGTAGTTTCGCGCGGCGGTTCCACCGTTTGGAATTGAAATCGAGGTGAGTATGTCGGACGTCAGAATCGAGCCCGTCCCCACGCCGTCGACCGTTCCCGTCTCCGCACCCACGCTGAAGTATCCTTCGGGCTGGGTCTCTCGCAGTTGGTACTCGCCGGGAAGTAGTCCGAGGTCTTCCGAAAAGACGTAGTCACCCTGCGCGTTGGTGATTGCTGTGTGACCGGTGAACACGTACGCGCCATCGACTTCTACGAAGAGGTCGAGCTGCACGCCGTCGAGTCCCGGGTCGTCCGCGTCCTGATTCAGATTGACGTTGCGGTCTTCGTAGACGCGACCGGAAATCGAGATCGGCAACGGCGATTGCGTCGCCTCTCCCACTGCGCCGGCAGTTCGGTCGCGGTTGTTGAATTCGTCGTCCAGCGGAAGATCGAGATCGGTCGGCTCGAGGTTTTGATCGTACCGGTTGCGGAATTCGGCATTGCCCACAGCATCGTGGAAGTGCGGAGCGGTGAAGTACGCCGTCAACTGCGTTCCCTGGAATTCCGCCCCGGATGCAATCGGGTCCAACTCTTCATTGATCAGGGAAAGATCCTGTTCGTCGGGATCAAAGCCCTGGATTTCATCCACGTCAATGTTGAGCGTTAGGCGATCGCCCGTTTCGAAGCCCACGAATTCCATGACCAGCAGGGACGAACCATCCTCGACGGTGATCTGGGTTTGGAAGTCTCCGTGCATCGACGCAATCAGACCGTCGAAAGGCAGGTCGACACCCAGCCCCGAAAGCTGCGTGTCGAAGATCACGTCCGCAAGGCTCAGGCCGGGCAGGTGTTGATCACCGTCGAGCTCGATGCGCGACAGTTGCGTACCTTCGGCGCCGCCGACGAATGAAATTTCGATCGTGTCGGGACTGGCATCCGATCCGAAATCCTGTTCGGTGTAGACAGCACCAAACTGAATGGGTGCCGCACTGAGCATGGTGCGCGGTTCAAGACTCTCGCATTCCGTCGCGAGCAAGTCGCGCCTGACGGGAGAAAGACCGGGCGTCAGCCCCGACGAATGAACGGCCAATTGGTTGGCGTTCCTTGCAAGGCGAACCAGTCGCCCGCCTTGTCGACTCGACGCGTCCGGTAGCAGAAAGATTACTGGTGAATGGTTGGGCACGAGAATCCTTTCTCCGTTGCGCCTGCCCGACGGATCGGGCGAAAATCAATATGTCTAGTCCGGAGCGTCCGGTGTTATCAAACCCGTCGATCGTGTTCGCGGGTCATGTCGCTCCGTGGATGTATTGCCCTTGATGGACCAAACCCGCACGGTCGTGTCAAAACTGCCGGAAATCAGTGTTTGATTTCGGTAGTCGAGCGTCGCAATGGATCCGGTATGTCCCGTCATCACGGCGTAGGGTTTGGGCCGATCGATCGAGAACAGGCGAATCGTGTTGTCCGCTCCCGCCGCCGCGAAACTCTTGTTGTCCAGCCACTCCAGTGACATGACTTTCCCCGAGCCGTAGTTGAAACTGGAAACGATCTCGCCCGACGACGGATTCCAGAGCGAGATGATTTCGTTTTCGCCACCGACAAGCAACTTGTTGTCGGGAGTAAACAGCACCTGCCAGACGCGTCGCGGTATCGCCTGGATATCGATCCGCGTTCCGTTTTGCAGGTCCCAAACTCGCAGCTTGCCGGTCCGTCCTGCGGTGGCAAGAAATCGCATGTCATCGGAAAACGCGGTCGCTCGCACGTCCGTGCAGGGACACGCGAGTTGCCCGAGCAGTTTGCGTGTGGCCAGGTCATAGACCTTCAGCGGAGACTGGAAGCCCGTGATTGCCACTCGGTCGTTCTCACGACTGAAGACAATTGATGTGATCGCGTTTTGATGCGAACCCAGTTCGCCGAGCTGCCTGCCGGTCGCCGCGTCCCAGATGATTACGCGGTGATCGCGTCCGCCCGTAAGGAGCCTGGAACCGTCGCGGCAAAAGGATATCGTTGTCACCCAGTCGTCGTGCCCGCCGAGTTCACGGACGAGCTTCCCCGTCCGGACATCCCATAATCGCACAATGTGGTCATCGCCGGCCGTCGCGACGAGTTGACCGCCGGGCTGCAGGGCGACCGCACTGACCACCGGGACGTCTTCGTCCGGAAGCCCATTGAGTCGAATCATTCCCTCCAGCTCGACAGACCGCTGCGCACAGGCAGTGCCGGCGAGCAGAATGGCCATGATGGCAATCGAGTTCATGATGTATTGACGCATGGTTCACCCAGTTTTGGCTGGTTGCGTGATCGATGACAACACACCGACGCATGTTCTATCATCGGCTTTAAAGTTGGACTTCAAGAGACCGCCAACGCGAAGTGGCTGAGAATGGCGACTGGGCCGGATAAGCAAACCTCGATTCGCGGCACGGAAGCCTGATTCCCCGCATCCAGCCAGCTATCGCCGCTATCGATGCGAGCATGGTGGGGAGTAAGGTTCGCGAGTGTCGAGTTGCCCTTTGATACGCTGAGGTCTGTGAAAAGGATCTCGCCGTCGCGTGTGAGCAACGCGTTGCACTACCTACACCAATAGCCACAAAGCGTGTTCGATTTGAAATTTCGATGATGCCTGTGACGTTGTTGGCGATGGACCTGTGAACAAGCCCGTATCTCGTCGACAGACCTACAAACGCTTGTGCCACTCGTCTTTCGAGTAGCGATCCTGAACCAGTTGCGACGTCGTCGATTCGGGCCATGTCTGAAGCGCGTCACTGACTTTCCATTCTCGGCAGATCGCTTCGCGAAGGGAGTTTGCGGAGGCGGGAAGATTGGTGACGAAGGTGCGATGGGTTCGCTGGTTGCGATAGGCGGGTTGGCGTGGCGGAGTGGCGAGTAAGCGCTCGATCGATTCAAGGTCGAAGTCGTAAAGCACGGTGCCGTGGTAGAGCAGATGTTGTCTCTTCAAACGCAAGCTATTTCCGGAGATCTTTCGATCGCCAATACACAGATCGCAGGTGCCACGGAATTCGACGTTCGCTGACACCGTTTGCAGCGCTTTCTGCATTCGTGACATGACAAACTGGTGTGCGGCATCGACGCCGGATAATTCCGGGTTGTCCGCGTGTTTCAGGATGACGGCATACATCAGGCAGCCGGGGCCGGCGACAACGGCCGTTCCACCGCTGCAACGCCGCAGCACGGGGACGTGGGCCTCGTCGCAGGCGGCCAGGTCCACTTCCTGATCGCGGCGAGAAGCCCTACCAATGACGACGAAAGGCCGGGGCGATTCCCACAACCGCAGGACGTTGGCCCCGCACGTCCCGGCCTCGGCTTCGTTCAGCAGGGCTTCGTCGACGGCCAGGTTGGCTTCCGGCGTGGGCAGGGTCAAATCCAGCAAGTTCATCGTTGAAATAGCGTGTTGTTAGGGGGGCTTGGGTTACGGTCCTGTATCATATGGCGGTTCGGCGGTTGACGCATTGTCCGCGTTTGCCCAAACTCACCGACTTCTACCCAGTTCCTCGTGACGTCCTCAGGCAGGATCGAACACGCATGTCTATAGACCAGTCAGAAACAGACCAGTCAGAAACTCCCGCACCCTCCTCCGAAGGATCGAACTGGACCGACAAGCAGTTGCCACCAGTAAAGCCGCCCACGACCGGGCTGCTGATGCAACTCTTTTTCGTGCCCATGATCATTGTTTCGATCATCGTGGCGGTCTGGTTGATGTTTGGGTGGCTGGCCCAGTCCAGCACCAACCCGGAACAGCTGACCAAGAATCTGAAGCAACTCAACAAGGGAAGTTGGCAGGACGCTCACAGTCTGTCGACATTGTTGCGCGATCCACGAGAAAAAGAACTGCGGCAAAACGCGGAACTTGCGGCGGGGCTCGCCGAGACGCTCGATGGTTTGTTGGATGACAAGAAACTGGTCGCCAATGACAAGCTACATCGCCTGGCCACGTGGCTATGTCGGGCGCTGGGAGAATTCGAGGTTGATGCGGGGTTGGATACGCTGCTCAAAGCGCTCAAATCGGAAGACTTCGCCATTCGACGCGCCGCGGTGGAGGGTATCAGTACGCTGGCCGGGAAGCTGAAGGATATCAAGGCGTCTCGCGAGGATGTCGTCAAACTACTGAGCGACCCGGCACTGGAACGTCCCGACGTATCCGGCCGCGAACAGGAAATGGAACAGGGCGAGATGCGAAGTGCACTGGCCTATTCGTTGGGAGTTATCGGCGGCGACGATGCTGCCAATACGCTGAACCTGATGCTCAGTGATCCGTACCCGGAAGCACGCTACAACGCGGCAACGGGGCTCGCCCGGAATGGCGATGTGCGAGCCGTTCCTCGGCTGGAAGAAATGCTTACGCTTGATAACGACGAAGCGGTTCGATTCGAGGAAAAAAGTGAAACGTTGCGGCGTTGGAAGCGCAACCTCATTTTGCTGAACGGCCTGCGCGGAGTGAACGAGCTCTATAAGAAGAACGATTCGATGGCGGTCGACCCGAGTCTTGTCACGGCGATCGGAAAGTTGTCGGACGCAGGAGTGCTTCAACAGACGGACGCTTCACGATTTGTGCTCGACGAAGTGAAGCGTTTGATTGACGAGCGCGCCGAGTAGTCCTCGGATCGTGCTCGGTGAGGCCGGGGCGAGCGAGTCCCGCTTGTGCGCACCAGTCAACAAGAGTGCTCGCCGGTCGATGCGTTGACAAATGGCCACGCCTATTGGCCACGCCTATTGGCCACGCCTATTGGCCACGCCTTCTGACCGAAATTGACGTCCGACCCTCTCGGTCGACGGTGTCTTATATAGATTCGCATTCTCGATTCGAAATGGCAGCTTCGTCCATTCTTCATCCGCGCTATTCACGTGCAATTCCGTGTTCGGATTGACCAATTCCTTGGCAAAAAAGCGTCTGTATTGCCTAATTTGTAAAGAGAACTTGCGAATTTCACGTCTCGATTGGCACACATCCGTTACGACCAGAAAAGTTAGAACCTACGAGAGGGGTAAAGGCTCAAACACAACATTGTTTTCTTGTTGCAACGCTTTGGCTAACTAGTCTGAAATTCATGGGAGAGGCGTCGTAAACATCTCTTCCGGGGCACTTTGGCCCGGGTGCCTGCCCGCACCCATTAATGCATCGACGAATTAGCAACCATGATTTTGCCAGTAGCGAGTGAAGTTACCATGAAACAGAAACTGTTTGTCCTTGGTGGCAACCCACACCAGATCGATGATGTGCGCCGTCGTTTCGGCGACGCATTCGACATCGTCGTCTGCCATTCCATCGTAGAACTACAACGCAACCTTGAGCACCACGGTCAGGGCGCTGTCCTGCCTCTGGGCATCGGTGGCCAGAACGGCGCATCGCACGACGTTGACAAGTTGATTGAGAACATTGTCAGCACCAGCCCTGAAGAGAAGCCCATGCCAAAGACACTGGCTGACCGGGTTGATCTGCTCGAACAGAAGATCATCGAGTCAACTCTGACTCGCAATCGTCATCACCGTAAAGACACGGCTGCTGAACTGGGTATCAGCCGCGTAACGCTTTACAACAAGATGAAAAAGTTTGGCATGCTGAACTAGAGTCTGGCAACAGGTTCTAACTCGCAGGGCAAGATTGTTGGAGCAGGCTGCTATTTGCAGCAGCTTGCCAATCCATCGGATGGATCCAACGGAATCATTCCCGCCATGAAGTTGAATTTGATCCAACGGAAGAACCCGGCTACCCCGCCGGACTTTGAAAGCTGGAGACGATTCGGGTAGCACATTCGAACGAGCGAAGGTTTTTCCTCCACCCCCGCCCTTACCTCGTTCACCCCCGTGTGTACCGCTTCATACAATTCCTCCGAGTCGCGTGCACCGCTTTGAAAGAGACCGGGACTTCCGACCGCAAGGTCACTCTCCGGAACAGAGAAGAGCCAACCTTGGTTTCTTCAAAGCGGTCGCAGCGATCCCGTCCTGGCAACTTCACGCGTCAGCCTCCTTCCGTCTGATTTGACGCGTGAGTTCTCTGCTACGTCGCAATCACGCGATGGAAGTGCAATCGCACTTCACGATCAACAACGCGACGCACGCCTTCGACAAGGCATCGTGGTTCGTTATCTTCCTGCCCACGTCGAATGATGTCTTCCAGTTTTGTCCCCGGTGGAACGGACATGGTTTCCTGGTGAATAATCTGGTTGCCGGCATCCAGTTCTGGCACGATGAAGTGACACGTCGCGCCGAACGTAAGCATTCGCGATTCGTAGGCATCGTGGTACGGCCGAATGCCCGGAAAACCCGGTAGCAGTCCGTGATGCAGATTGATGATGCGACCTCCGGCGTACTTCCAGCAGGTGCTGGCCGGCAGGACTCGCATGTATCGCGCCAGCAACACGTAATCGACTTCGTACTTGTCCATGAGGTCCACCATCTGGTCCTCATTTGGGTTTCCCGTTGGGTCGCCGATGTGTTCCCACGGCACGCCGAATTGTTCGGCGATTCCACGACAGGCTTTGCGATTGCCGATCATGACGGCCGGTTCGGCTCGAATCTGTCGGTCCCTGATGGCCCGCAGCACGGCGAGTGCCGGTTCTGGTCGATAGGTCACGCAGATCGCCAGACGTGGCTTCTCTTTTCGTTCGTCGGGTGACCAAACCCGCACGGAGAGTTTCTTCAGTTCGCCGATTTCCGTGAGTGCTTTCTTCAGGGACTCATAGCGATCGGCTTTCAGTTCGATCCGTAGCAGCATGGCGAAAATGGCTTCTTCGTCATGGTCGTACATCTGGATTTCGCCAATGTTTGCACCCTCGCCCGTAACGTAGTGGATGATGGGGTCAGCGAGCCGAACGTTGTCCGGTCCCACGGCGGTGATCACGACTTGCATTTGAATCTCAACCTGAATGTAGAACGAGTGTCCTGCCGGCCCGATTTCGACACTGTTGACGTGGCCAAAACGGGTGTGTCCGCAATCGTAGCCATCTCGCTGGTTGTGATGAACCCGCCACCTCGCTGTATATGCGCCAACGGGCCCATTTGTTAGCTTGGCAGGTCAGATTTGGCGGAGCGCTGCGAACATTTCCGACCATTTCGTGTCAATAATGCTATCGACCGGGACCACACCAGGATGTCCATCGCTGAATCGACCAAACCGCGTCGTGACGAGATTTCGTCTACCGAGAACCTCTGCGACTACTGTTCCGCCAAATGTTGCAAATACTTCGCTCTGCCGATCGACACGCCCGAAACATGGAAAGACTTCGAATACATTCGCTGGTATCTCGTCCACGATCGCGCCACCATCTTCATTGACGAAGGCGACTGGTATTTGATGGTGCATACGACCTGCAAGCATCTGCAGGCCGACAATCGTTGTGGCATCTATGAAACCCGCCCCGACATCTGTCGCGAGTACTCGACGGACAACTGCGAGTACGAAGACGACTGGACCTACGATCACTATTTTGAAACTGCGGAACAGGTCTTCGAATACGCCGAGGCCACGCTACCTCCGCGTCGCGGACAAACATTCCGGACCCCCAAGCCACCGCTATTTCCTGTCCTGAACTGATCGCAACCTCTGCGATGCGGAACGGCAGCAGAATCGCAAACCTGACCAAATCAAAGAATCGAACTTATGTCCAAACCTGGAATTGTCACACCACGAACGCTGAAAGGTTTTCGTGATTTCCTGCCGGCCAAGATGATGCCGCGTGAGGAACTCATCGACACGGCACGACGCGTGTATCGCAGCTACGGATTTGCTCCGATCGATACGCCCGTGTTGGAGCTCTTTGAAATCCTGAACGGCAAGGGTGGCGAAGAGAGCGACCGGCTGATGTATCGCTTTACCGATCATGGCAAGCGCGAGGTCGGCATGCGGTTTGACCTGACGGTGCCGCTGGCGCGTTTTGTGGCTCAGCATTCCAATGATCTCGGACTTCCGTTCAAGCGCTACCAGATCGCCAAGGTCTGGCGCGGCGAGAACACGCATCGCGGCCGCTACCGCGAATTCATGCAGTGTGATTTCGATACGATTGGCACAACGTCGGTCGCGTCAGACATCGAGATGCTGCTGGTCATCAACGATCTGATGACGGCGATCGGCATCGAGAAATTCACGATGCGCGTGAATCATCGACAAGTGCTGAACGGTCTGCTCGAAAAAATGGATTTGCTGGACAAGTCGACGGACGTGCTGCGCTCGATCGACAAGCTGGCGAAAATCGGACGCGAGAAGGTCATTGCCGAGCTGGTCGATAGTGGCGTCACGAATTCCGATAACGCCACCGAGATTCTGAAGATCGCCGATCTGTCGGGTGACTCGGCCGAGCTGCTCGATGCCGCTTTCGCTTTGGTGGAAGGCAACGAACGTGGCGAGACGGGTGTCAATCGACTGCGAGAAATTGTGGCCGGCGTGGCGGCGGCGGGCGTACCGGCGGAGCGTCTGAACATCGACGTCTCGATCGCTCGCGGTCTGGATTATTACACCGGTACGATCGTCGAAACGTTCCTTGGCGAGATGCCCGAGATTGGCAGCGTTTGTTCCGGTGGTCGATATGACAATCTGGCGGGCGTCTATACAAAGCAGGAACTGCCTGGCATTGGGGCGTCACTGGGGCTCGATCGCCTGCTGGCGGCGCTGGAGGAAATGTCGTTGCTCAGCGAGTCCGCGGCAGCCGCGCCGGTACTGATGACGTACTTTGATCCGTCGCGATTGCATGACTATCTGGCGCTGGCCGGCAGCTTGCGGGCGGCGGGCATTGGCGTGGAGATGTATCCGGATGCCAAGAAACTGGGGCAACAGTTGAAGTTCGCCAATCGCAGAGGATTCCGGGTCGCGCTGGTGGCCGGTGAACAGGAATTTGAACGTGGTGAAATTCAGGTCAAGGATCTCGATTCCGGCGAAGCAAAGGATATTTCGCTGCAGGATGCGGGTGCGGCGGTGATCTCGGCCGTGCAACAGATTCTTGCGTCCTGACGAACGCGGATTCGTCGAGTAAACTGGTGTCTGACGTCGAGACCTTCATTTCGGCGTTGGCCATTTGTTTGGAGAAGAAGATGCTTCGCGTGCTCAATTTTGCGTTCTCAACCGTGCTTTTGTTGTCGATGGCCGCGCCCGGGTTGGCTCAGGTGGAAGAACCGGAGCCCGAACCCAAGAGCTACGTGATGTCGTACTTCATCGTTGGAGCGGGGATCGGACTTGGCCTGGTCGCGGTTTGCCGAGCGTCTTCGCGCCGCAAGGAAGTTCGGAAGCCTGAGGAAAAATCTGAGTAGATCAACGGCCACGGGGCGTAGCGTTGCGTGCTACGCATTGGTGGCGCCGTGCGTTACATTCATGCGAAACAAGGGAGAGTTTCGACATGAAATCGCGATTCATTTTGCTGGCGCTTTTCTACGCCTGCCTGCTTGCCGGTCGAGTTTCCGCAGCGGATCGACCCAACATCGTCTTCTTTCTTGCGGACGATCAACGTCACAACCTGATGGGCTGTGCCGGTCACGATCTGATTCAGACGCCGACGATGGACTATCTCGCGGCCAACGGCGTTCGCTTTCGCAATGCCTTCGTGACGACTTCGATCTGTGCCGCCAGCCGCGCCAGCTACTTTACCGGGCTGGTCGAACGCTCGCACCGATTCACGTTCGGGACACCTCCGATCGCCAGCGAGTTTTGTGACAACAGCTATCCCAGCGTGCTACGCAAGGCGGGATACCAAACGGCGTACATCGGCAAGTTCGGCGTGAACGTGGAGGGCGATTCGCGCGATCGCATGTTCGACATGTTCAAGCCTTACAACCGCCATCCATATTTCAAGAAACAACCGGACGGCACCGAGCGGCACATATCCCAACTCTGTGGCGATACGGCCATCGAATTCCTGCGCACGCGTGAGCAGGGCAAGCCATTCTGCATGTCCGTCTGCTTTAACGCTCCGCATGCCGAGGACGCCGACAAGGAAGACCACTATCCGCCGCCGAAGGTTGTGGCCGATATGTATTCCAATGAAACGATGCCCGCCCCCGAGCTCGCGGACACGGCGATCTTTGAAAGCCAGCCCGAGTTTCTGCGCACGAGCATGAATCGTGATCGCTGGTACTGGCGTTGGGACACACCGGAAAAGTATCAGAAGAATCTGCGAAACTACTATCGCATGATTAGCGGTATCGACCACGTCATGGGCCGCGTGCTCAAGGAGTTGCGTGAGCTGGATCTCGATGACAATACCGTTGTCGTCTTTGCCGGAGACAACGGCTACTACGCCGGATCGCGTGGTTTTGCCGGCAAGTGGTCGCACTACGAAGAGTCGCTTCGTGTTCCCATGATCATCATGGACCCGCGGTTGCCAGCGAATCGCAAGCAGCAGGTTGTGGACGCAACCGTCCTGAACATCGATGTGACCTCGACCATCGTGGACCTCGCCGGCGTTGAACTTCCCGGGCAGTACCAGGGTTCCAGCCTCAAACCGTGGCTGGCGGGGAACGACCCGGATCAATGGCGTCGCGACTTTTGGTGCGAACATCTGATGGACAACAAATCGATTCCCAAATGGGAAGGAGTTCGCGACAACCGTTGGGTTTACGCGAGATACTTCCAGCAGTCGCCGAAATTCGAGTTCCTGCACGACCTGCAAGCGGATCCCAACCAGCTGGAGAATCTGGTGACGTCGGATCAGCACGCGCAACAACTGGAAACCATGCGAGCGCGATGCGACGAACTGCGAACACAATACGGCGGCGAGTACCGGCCGAATCCCCGAAAAAAGTAGCCTCTTGATTCACGCAATCAACCGGAAACCAGCATGCAACTGACCGCGGAACATATCACGCAACTTCGGGCCAAATTCCCTGCCCTTGCCCGTTTGCACGACGGCCGGCCGGCAGTCTTTCTCGATGGCCCGGCGGGGACGCAGGTCCCTCAGTCCGTGATTGATGCGATCTCGCACTATCTGACGACTTGCAACGCCAACAGTCACGGCGTCTTCGCGACCAGCATTGAGAGCGATGAGATGGTGGACGCCGCGCACCAGGCGGCGGCAGATTTTGTCGGCGTCGATGATCCCGGCACGGTCTCGTTCGGTGGGAACATGACAACGTTGACGTTCGCCCTTTCGAGAGCCCTCGCGCGGACGTGGGACCCCGGTGACGAGATTGTTCTGAGTCGCCTTGAGCATGATGCCAACTTTTCGCCCTGGCGTCTCGCGGCGGAAGATGCGGGAGTGACCGTACGCTACGTGGACATCAACCCCGACGATTGCACACTGGTACTGGATGACTACGCAAAGTTGTTGAATGAGCGGACGCGACTGGTGGCCGTCGGTTGCGCTTCGAATGCGGCCGGTACGATCAACCCGGTCAAGCAAATCTGTGCGTGGGCCCGTGACGTAGGAGCGATGTCGTTTCTGGATGCCGTCCACTACGCTCCGCACGATTTGATCGACGTGACGGACTGGGACTGTGACTTTCTGATCTGCAGTGCCTACAAATTCTTCGGTCCGCACGTGGGCATCATGTACGGTCGCCGCGAACTGCTGGAGACACTGCAACCGTACAAGCTGCGTCCGTCTCCGGACGATTTGCCCGGTCGCTGGATGACGGGCACGCAGAACTTCGAATGCATCTGCGGCGTCCGCGCGGCGATTGACTATATCGCGGATATTGGTCGCCTGGCGGGAAAAACGAGCGACCGTCGCGAGGCGCTGCGTCAGGCGTTTACATTGATACGGAGCTATGAACGCACGCTTCTCGATCAGTTGTTGGATGGCCTGGCGGAAATCCCAGGCATCAAGGTGTGGGGCATCACGGCCGAGTCAGAACGGGATCAGCGGTTCCCCACCGTTTCCATCACACGCGAGGGTATCGATGCCACGTCGTTAGCCAAACAGTTGGCGGCGGAAGGGATTTTCGTTTGGGACGGCAACTACTACGCGTTGCCGCTGACCGAGCGTATTGGCGTCGAACCCGAGGGCATGGTCCGCATCGGGTTGGCTCACTACAACACCTCGGAAGAAGTGGCACGGCTGCTGGAGATTCTGCGCAAGTAATTTGTTAGTTCGCGAGTGTCGCGGATCCGCTGCGTTGGATTGCTATGCCACGAGAGCCCGTTTCACAACGACTTTGCCAACGTGGTCGGTCATGCAGTACAAGTTCCTGGATTGGGAATCCGGGTCTTGAACTTGCTTTAGTACCATGGACCGCCGTGCTTCTTCAGCAGTGCGTCGGCGTGGGCTTCGTGACATTGGACGTACGAACGTCGGATGAGCTTCTTGGCTTCCAGCTCACTCATAAATCCGTCGGAGAATCCGGGGACCTCGGCATCAATCGTTCCTCGAGCGGTGTGGACGAGGTGACGAATCAGGTCGGAGGGATCTTCATCACCTACGGCGAAACGGATGGTTGTCGGCGACATGCCGGCTGCGGCGAGGGCCGCTTCATCGAGTTCCGAGTGCGTCGTCAACGAGGGGCAACTGACGATCGTATTCGACTGTCCAAGGCTGATCATGTGGCCGAACGTCGGCGACAGGGAGTCGAAGAACTGTTGGAATGCGGCGCGAGGTAGTTGGCCCATGTCGATGGTGAACAGTGGCGCGGGCAACTGAAGATACATGTAGCGTTCGCGAAATTCCGAATTCTCATTGTTTCCAACGGCGTTACAGTGGACCGTAATTCCGGGATGAGAATTCAGGAAACGAGCCAACACCAGGGTGTTGATGCATTTCTGTAGCATGCGCACCGACAGACTCTTCATGCCCTGCATGACTTCGAACGCGGCATCTGCATTCAGGAACGCGCCTTTCACGTAGTAGACATTCCAGAACATCGTCTGGTCCCACGTGTAATCGCCAACGGACTGACCCTTGGGAATAAACATGTTCTCGTTGCGACCGATCACGCATCCCGCGATCGCTCCGCCTGAACCGCTGAGATCCTTGGTATAGCTGTGAATGACATAGTCCGGACGCTCGGCAGGATCCTCGCGTTGAAGGGGTTGGCACAGGAACGGTGTTCCCACGGTCGCGTCCAGGATCACCGTCAGCCCTTCCGCATGGGCGCGTCGACAGATGGTGGGGACGTTGACCACGTAGCCGTGAGGATTGCAGGGTGATTCCAGGTAGACGTAGATCTTGCGACCTTCGGCGAGTCGATCCTTGTGTTTGACTTTGGCCTTTTCGAGGCAGGCGGAGAAGTCGTCGGCAGAATAGCCGTCATACATTTCGACGGAGACGTCGAGGTTGCCGGGTTTGGCATACCAGTCATTGATGAGCTGATACGCACCGCCGTAGATGTTTCGAGTGGTGATGATGATGTCATCGCGTCCCAGCACGTGCGCCAGCGTGGAATCGATGGCTGCCATGCCGCTATTGAAGTTCCATGCCAGGTACTCGCTGGCGTAGGGGCCGGCTTCGAGATCGACGATATGATTCGCGAGGCAAACGCTGGTTGGATTCAGCAGCCGCGAATAGATCTCCAGCATCAATTCCTTGCCGCGAAACGCGTCGGCGATCCAGTCGGCACACGCGTAGATGTAAGTCGCCGTCCGCGTGATCACGGGCGTGGCGGAGAATAGTGCGGTGACGTTGTCAAAGACCGGATAGGGGCCCTTCGAACATTTGGTGTCGCCGGAATAGCCCAGCGACTGGTAGCTCTTGCGAAAGGGGTGTTGCAGTGTGTCGAGGATCTTCGCGAGTTGAAAAGAGAGGAACTTCTGCGAATTGAATCGCCGAATGCGGTCGGTCTGGTCCAATTTGTTCATCGATTCCAGCGTGAGTCGCCAGAGTTCTTCGACGTCCGACTGGCTCTCATACATGCGCGCCAGAATTCGCTTGAGCGCGACGCCGTACTCATCCGTCGCGTCGATGCCAAAATGAACCAGTTGCTCGTCAACCAGTTCGTCGACGCTCTGTGCCTCGCTTGAATTGCGGCGAGGTGAGAGTTGTTTCATAGCCTCAATGTCAGCCGACATGAGTACCTCCGTGCCAGTTGGCGAATTCCAGTCCTGTTGCCGTCGAGTGTACTACATATGTTCAGGTTGCTGATACACTCGATATTCGGTCGTTTCCTCAAACCGCTTGGAACTTCATGACAGATCCCCCCTTGCAAGAAGCACTTATTGAGGCGGTAGCCGCTATCAAAGATGGTGATGACGGGAAGCTGTCATCCATCCTCTCGGTGGCGTCTGATCGAAGCGCGCTGTTGACGGAGAGAATTGCTTTCCCCAATCCGACCGGCCATGCCTTTGGTCGAGCCACCACGCTGCTGCAGTTTGCCTCGTTTCGACGCTGGAAGGGCAACGCGGCGAACTTGTTGATCGACGCGGGGGCCGAAGTCGATCTGCATTCCGCGTGCGGTCTGGGCCTGGTCGATGTGATTCGGAAAAAGTTGGCGGTTGATAGTGAGATTGAATCAAAACTTTCTGCGACCGTTGATTCCTATGTCCCCATTCAATACGCGATTGCCGCAGCACGAATTGATGCGCTGCGATGCCTTCTGGAGCATGGGGATGACGTGCATCGATCGATCAACAAGGTCGGTTGGTTCACGTGGGAAGATGAGGCGTTGCAGAAACATCGTCCGGATTGGCGTCCGATTCACATGTCGGCCATTTGGGGTTTTGATGCCGAGCATGTTCGAGTGGCTGAATGTCTTGTTGAGTATGGTGCGGATTTGAATGACGTGGCTCCGCTGGATGGTGCTCGACCGATTCATCTTGCTTCGATCTATAGCTGGTGTGACATGATTCGTTTCTACGTGGCCAACGGCGTGGATGTTGATAGTCGAACCGCAGACGTCAACGCGATGGACGTGGACGATGCCGGGCTGCCGGAACCGCACGGCGGATATGACTGGACGCCGCTGATGGTCACGCTGGGCGAAGGTTTTTCAGAGAGTGCCGAACTGTTGCTGGAGTTGGGGGCAGACGTGACCGCCCGAAATTCGCTGGGCCGCACACCGCTACACATTGCTGCCGGCGGCTACTGGAAAGAACGCGAGGATATCTACGTCACGTTGGTAACAATGCTGCTGGACCGTGGTGCGGACGGGATTGCTACGGATGATTCGGGTCGGCGTCCGGTAGACTACGCGCAGCAACGTGGACTTCAGAAGGTTGTGGCACTGTTGTCGTGACGGCCAGGCCGTGAAACCGCGGCTACTCGATTTTGAGATTCGGCAACAATTTTTGTAGTCGCTGCCGGGCGGCCCCGGAGATTGCCGTACCATCAATGGCAAGGTATTGAAGCGACGCGAGTTGCGAGAGTGTTTCAATGGAGGCGTCACTGGCGTTCGTATTCGAAAGCCAGAGGACCCGCAGGTTGGGTACGTGTATCAGACGGGCGATTCCGTCGTCCGTGACGTCGGTATTCGACAGATCAAGCTCGTCGAGGTTCGGGCTGTTGGCGAGGAGTTCGACGATGCGGTCGCCGACTCGTGTACGGTCAAAGCTGACCTGCTGCAGGGCGGTGCCCAGTCCAAGCTCGCTCAGTCCCCCTTCGGTCACGCTCGTGCCGGCGATGTCCAACCAATCGAGTGTTGATTGCGGTGGAATCGTCTGTAGCCCCGCGTTGGTGACCTCCGTGCCGCCCAGGCAGAGCGACTTCAGCGAGTCCCGATCGACGATCGATCGGGTCAACTGATCATCCGTTACCGAAAGAAAGCGACGGTAGCCTTCGTCGAGTTGCGGCAACGCAGTTCCGGTAAATTCGTTCAATGAGTCCGTGCGGTCGCGTCCCTGGTAAATCTGTCGCAGGTAGGCAATGAACGCCTTGCGGTGCTTTGCGTTTTCGGCATCCATCAGGAAATGAGTCAGTCCCGCCGACTGGCTGTAGATGCGTCGGATTCGTTCGTCGCGTTGTAGCTGGCTGCGACTGAGTGTGACGAGTTCAGCCAGCGGCACGTAGAACTGCTCCTGGATGCGGCGATAGCGAGCGAACTGCATTCGGTTGGACAGAATGCCGCCGACGGTTGTGATCGAATCGTGCGATTGCAGTGACTCCATGTAGAGAGCCACTCCCTCGATCGCCCAGAAGTTGCGCGAAAACATCAGGTTGGGTGCGACGGCGGACTGCACTTCCTGAAACAGTTGGTGGGTTGCTTCGTGGATTTGCGTGGATATCGACGAGTCCTCGCCGCCGAAGAAGTACGACGTGCGATCGCCGACATCGTAGAACCCCAGTGTCATTTCAATCTGTGGTTGGTCGTCGCGGAGGTACTCGTTGTATTCGGCTCGGTTGGCGAACAGGACGACGCGGTTCAGAGTTCGTTTGCGACTGCGCGGTTGAATGGTCCGTTGTCGTTCGATGGCAATCTTGAGTCGCGTTGGGCTGCTCCAGCATTCGAAGAAAATCTGCCCCCAGACCGCATAGAGCGTCTCCAGCCGTCGGGCGATTTCGAGGCCCGCCTCCTGATCCCGGGAAACCACCTGGTAGTGTTCGGATTCAATGCGATAGAACGATTTGCGTTTCCATTTCAGGCGCGGATGAGCGGATGTCGACAGCTTCGCAACCGGCTGGATCGAAGTCTGAGGACCGACGATTTTTGCCGCGGTTGGATCACCGAAGAAGCTGGCCTGATTGAGCGTCTGCCATGCGAATATCGCGTCTCCGTTCTCGCTGGCTTCCATCGCCAGTCTCGTGAGTCGTTTGGCGAAGAAACGCGTTAGCTTCTGATGTTCGGCATTGTCGCCGACGTCAAATTGCCTGTCTGGCAGAAAGTACGTCGTCTGCGCGTAGCCGCGGCGAAGGCAGGGAAGCGTTCGCCCCAGCTTTTCCTGGTAGGCGGCCTCCAGCTTCTCGCGGCGCGCGGCAATCGAGGTGCTCTGCCCGAGCGGCTCGGTTGCATTGGCGGTTGCGATGGCCGCTGCCGTTAGTGCCAAGATGAGAAATACAAGTGATCGCATACGTTCGATTGTACTCTCGAATCCCGCCCGGTCGCACACGGCGCGTCAGGCGGCCGAGGTTCTGCGGGCTGCGACGTCTTCGTACACGGCGAATAGCTGCCGGCACATCGTGTCAGATCGGAAATTCGTTACAGTCCGATCTCGGGCTTCCTTCGCCAGTTGGGCGGCCAACGGTGCGTCGTTGATGATCACGTTTGCCTTCCGTGCGAACTCGGCAGGGTCCTTCGTTGGCACCAGGAACCCGGACTTCCCGTCTTCGACCATGGCACGCGACTCGGGACATTCGGCCGCAATGACCGGAACGCCGGAGGCCATCGCTTCCAAAAGCAGACTGCAATCGCCCGTGCCGGGATGCCACACACCTACGAGTTGGGAAAGCCAGCGATGCAGTGGTTCGTTCCCGATTTTACAAAAGTGAACGGAATCGCCCGCTGACATCAGCGCGCGGAACGCATCCAGTTCCTCGAGACCCGCGTTGTCGCCCAGCACCACGAGGTGCAGTTCCGATCGTATGACGCTCCATAGATCGAATCCCCACATGGCGTCCGTGACGCGGTTGCCCGGCCCGAGATCGCTTACCACACCGAAGAATTTTGTCGCGGCGGGGAGGTTCAGTTCCGATTGCAGGCTGCGCACGCTGGGCGGAGTTTCAACACAGGCGGTACCCTTCTGCACGACGGAGATTCGCTGGTGTGGAACCCGTCGCCGACGTAGTCGATCGGCCACTTCTTCGGTGGAGGCAACGAACCGAAATTGCGAGTTCCGAAGTGTGCGATCCGAAAGGCCATCACCAGTTGCGGTGGAAACAACAATCGGCGAGTTGACCGAGAGACGGTTGGCCAGCGGCAGCAGGTTGTCGACATGGCCACCCCAGCAATGCACGACGTCCGGTCGCTGCTTGCGAAGGCAGGCAGCAAGGCGTGGTACCAGTGTCACGTCGTATCGTCCGCTCCGTCCGCAAAATTGCACGTCAGGGAGATGTGATCGCAACACGGTTCTGTTTGTCGAATTGCGGTCGAGGCTGAGCACGACGGCGCCCGGTTGTTCGGCAAGGACGTATCGCACCTGGCGGATTTCACCGATCGACAGCGAGGCAGGCAATACGTGTAGAACGCGGACCATCCGTGGTCTCCGTGAGCGGTTCAGGATCGCGGGGGTGCACTGATTTCCTTTTCCTCCAGCACGGCGAGGAAAGGGAGATTGCGATATTCATCCCGATAGTCGAGTCCGTAGCCGACGACAAATTCGTCCGGTATATCGAAGGCCACGTAGTCCGGTCGGTAGTCGACTTGTTGGCAGTCTTTCTTCAGAAGAAGCACGCCCGTCCTGACGGACTTCGGTCCAAGCTCCTGCATTTTCTCCAGCAGTTTGACCATCGTCTTGCCGGTATCGAAAATGTCGTCAACGACCAACACGTCGTGGTCTGCAATGTCGAGCATGAGATCGCTGTTGATGACCAGGTCGCCCGAGGTTGTGGAATCGCGGTAGCTGCTGGCCTGCACCACGCCCACGCGCAAAGGCATTTCCAGCAATCGAATCATGTCCGCCAACAGGACAATGCAACCGGTCATGACACCAACAATGGTTAACGGACGCTTGTCGTAGGCGGCGTTGATTTCGTCGGCAAGTCGGCGCACGCCGGCAAGAAGTTCGTCTTCAGACAGGATCGTTTTCATCGCTCGCACACCAGGGGTTCCGCATTCAGACCCGCATTGTCGCGATCACACCAAATCCGTAAAGGTCGCCTGAGTCCTGTTCTGGTCGCTGGTGGCTGGAATCCGTCGCAGGGATCGGCTAATCGGAGCCACTTTGCGAGGTGCTGACATTGGCGGGGTTGCGGCGCGGCGGCGGCGAAGAGTCACTTCTCTGTCGGGTGTTTTGCAGATGTCGCCAGATGGCAGACGACAACGAGGGCTCCTGAGCGAGACGATAGGGCGAATCTTCGGGTAATTCGCGAATCAGCCTCCGATGGGCTTCTGGCATCGAGTGGTACGGCAACGACGGAAAAAGATGATGCAAGGCGTGAAATCTTGTGCCAACCGGCCCCCAGATCTCGCTGATCAGCGGCAGTTGCGGGTAGTTGACCGAATCAAGTAGCTGCTGGACGAACGTCATTTCGCCGCCGTCATTGTGCCAGCGGTGCGAACCCAGCGTGCGAATGGAATTCAGCATGACGATGCACACGGACATCAGATACACATGCACGAGGAGCGGAACCATGGAGCGGTTCAGCAGGTAGGCACCCACGACAATCGAAATGCAAAAGACAAAACAGCAAGCTTCCTGGAGATAGATGACACGTAGCGTTTTTTCAGGTGGCAGCGGCCGGATATAGGTTGGATCCATCACCATCGAGGAGGCGCGCTGATGAACGAATTTTCGGAAACCGGGAATCAGCCATGCCAGTGGCGTCAGCACGACGAAGCGGACAATCGCCAGGATCGGAATCACGAAACTCCATGACAGGTAGAAGAAGGAGTACCACATCGGGCGGTTCGCCAGAGCGAGGTATTCGCCGTCGGAGTCGGTTCCGAAGTGGTGGCGGCGATGATGGTCGATATGGGTGTAGTAAATGAAGGAGGGAATCAGAAACGGAATTCCGCACAACACGTTCCACACGAATCGGAAAGCGCGCAGTCTGCCGGTCGTACGTTGATGCACCACTTCGTGGATGAACATTGCCGAGCGGTAAAACAGCAGGCACGAGATGACAAAAAAGAAGGCCTGCGAGACTGTCCACTGCATTCCCTGATGCGGCACCAGAAGCGAACCGCCGCGGACCTGCTGAAAGCAATACAGTCCGACGGAATAAGAAAGCAGGAAATCGGCCCAATAGATGAACGGGCTGGGCGAAAACAGATCCGAGATAATGGCTCGGGCGGAGGAAACCGAAATTTCATTTCGGGGCGAGTTGTCTAACATCTGTCCAGGTTGGCCGAAGACTTACAAGACTAAGTTTCATATGTACACATAACCTCCTTGTGGTGGGCGGACTACGAGCAGCCCCGCCGATTTGTGTAAGATCACGTTTTGCGATTCGGCGTTCAATAGTTTTAGGGAATTTCCGGACTACTTTTTGCGTTACGCTAACGCGAAATCAAATTTGCTTAACACAGATCAGGAAATTATGTCTCTTCGCGATACCGCCATGCAGATTTGGACGGCTGGGCTTGATGCCGTGCGGGCCGAGCGTCTGATTGACGACAACGTGCGTGTCGGCGAGAAGCTGACGATCTGTGGGCGCGATTATCCGATTGATAGTGGCAAACTCTGTGTTGTGGGCGCGGGCAAGGCGTCCGGTTACCTGGCAATGCAGCTCGAGCGGCAATTGGCGGATAGAGCTCCGCGCTTGAAGCTTTCTGGGTTGGTGAACGTTCCCGAGAACTGCGTGCAGCCCACGAATCACATCAGGCTGCACGGTGCTCGACCCGCTGGCGTCAATGAGCCAACCAAAGCCGGGGTTGAGGGGACGCAGCAGATTCTGGAGATGGTCGCCAGTCTCGCCCCTGAGGATCTTTGCATCTGTTTGCTGACCGGAGGCGGGTCCGCCCTACTGCCTGCCACCCAGGAAGGATTGCTGCTGGAGGACAAGCTGGCCGTTATTCGTCTGATGAGTTCGCGCGGTGCAACGATTCAGGATTTGAATCGGGTTCGCATTGCGTTGAGTCGGGTGAAGGGCGGCGGGCTCGCTCGAGCTTGCCGTGCCGGGCGACTGGTTTCGCTCATTATTTCCGACGTGATTGGCGATCCGATCGATCTGATTGCCTCGGGGCCAACCGTGCTTCGTGATGCGAAGTCCGACTCACCAGAGGAGACACCTGAGACAATCCTGCGTCGCTTCGCGGAGGAATCGGAATTGGATGCTCGTGTGTGGAATTGTCTGAAACGGTCTGCGGGCCAACCGATCGGGGAGCATCTACCGAACGTCGAAAATCATTTGCTGGCCAACAACGCGACGGCCGTGTCGGCGGCAGCGAGTGCGGCCCGCGAGCTGGGGCTGCATCCGGAGGTGATTGATGCTGAATCGCCGGAAACGACGGCGGAGGAAGTCGCCGCGGAGCTTGTCGAGAAGTTGTCGACCGCGTCATCGGGCACATGCCTGATTTGGGGCGGCGAACCCGTCGTACGTCTGGTTGCTGCGGAGTCGCGTGGCAAAGGCGGCCGCAATCAGCAGTTGGCGTTGGCTGCATTACAAAGTTGGGATCGATTGCCAACGAGCAAGCTACAGTATTGCATCGTATCCGGGGGAACCGATGGCGAAGATGGACCGACGGATGCAGCCGGTGCTGTGGTGGATCAAACCATCGTGGACGCGGTCGGCGACCAACAATTGGATGTTGGTGCATTCCTCAAGAAGAACGATGCGTATCCTTTCTTTGAATCGGTGGGCGGTCTTGTGAAGACGGGGCCGACACACACCAACGTCTGTGATCTGCGTATCGCAATTGCGGATTGAATGAAGCTACCTCACGGCGCTGTCCATGTCTGAACCCGGCGATATCATTGCTCGTTGCATTTACGTCGCGCTGGTGTTGGGCATCCCCTTGTTGGGCTACTGGTTCATGGCGGCCGATATCCGGGCGTTTCTGCGAGCGATGAGAGGAGCTCTGATCGTGGTTCGCAACCATCTCAGCGAAATGCCAGCTTGGGCACGTCAATTCACGCCGGGGTGCATCCGTTCCCTGGGGCTGGAGTTGCCCTGTGATGAGGAAGATATCAAAAAGGCGTACCGCAACCTCGCCGAGACCATGCATCCGGATCGCGGTGGCGATCGACAGCAGTTCATGATCCTGCAGCGTCAATTTGAAGAAGCGCTGCGTTTCGTTCGCGACCTGGAAGAAGCTGATTAGAACGATTATCACGGCCGACCGCTTTTGAGGTCATGGTGGTGACAGCACTGGCGTCACGATTGCAATCGTTTGATCGTCGAACCTTCGCTTCCTAGAATCGTATTGGGTCTGTGGCGATCTCAACATGACGTTGCTCTATCGCGTCTGGATACGCAAGCCACAGGGAAGTCGTCCGAGTGACATAAACGGGACATTCGATTCCGCAAGTTGCGGCTGGTTGGGTGTTGCCGAATGGTCGGGCGAATTTTCCGGTCACTTTTTTGACCACCCCTAAAACGTGTCCTATGTTCCCGAAGACGGCAGGAGTATGCGTGCGCAGTAATGCCCCAAGCATGCCAGATGCCGCTTAAGGAACCTGAAAACAAAGCTGGCAAGACGCCTGATCACCGCATCGCTCCGAACTTTGCTGTGTTGACGTGGCCGCCGGCCCCTCCAACTAGACGGAATTTCCAATGCAACGATGGATTTTGCAGGCGCTTGCTGCTGCCGCCTTCTTACTGCCCGTCACCGTCGCGTCCGCTCAGACACGCGACGTTCAGACACGAGTCAGTCCCAATGAATTTAAGGCTCCCGAACCGCAACCAATTGAAACGGTCGCGAGCGAGGCAACTTTAAGAGATACGCTTGAGGCCGGCTACGCGCTGGAACGCGAGCGCCTATGGGCCGACGCGCTCGTCCACTACGAGGAAGCTTCACGGGCGTTTCCCCGTAGCATCGATGTCAAACAGCGTCTGCAAATCGTTCGCATACGTTTTGATCTTTCCCGTCGCTACGCTGACAGCAGTTTTGTCGCGTCGACGCGGCAGTTGCAGGCCAGCGATGCAATCGACCTGTTCCGAGAGGTCTGCCTGAAAATTCAGTCGCACTATGTCGAGCCGCCCAACTGGCAGAAGCTTGTGCAGTTCGGTAACCGCAACCTTGAAGTCGCGCTTCGCGATTCGGGTTTCCTGAGTGCCAACCGTGTGCGGTCCGAAGATCGCAACATCGATGAGTATGTGCGTTACCTCTTCCAGCGAACGTCGGAGCAATCCGTCCCGGACCGTGCGGCGGCTGAAAAGCTGGTGCTTGCTCTGGCACGGGTTGGCGAATCCCAACTGGGCGTGCCGGCTGTCAGCAGCATCCTCGAATACGTTTGCGGAGCAACGAGCAGCCTTGACGAGTACTCGACGTTCCTGACGCCAGAACAGCTTGACGACGTGTACTCGCAGATCGAAGGCAACTTCGTCGGCCTTGGCATCGAACTCAAATCGTCCGAAGGCTCATTGCTGATCACCAATGTTATTCGTAACGGCCCAGCGGACCGTGCCGGGATTCGCAAGAACGATCGGATTGTCGAAGTCGACCGCTTGTCGATGACAGACATCTCGACTGACAAGGCTGCCGACATGCTGAAAGGCGAACAGGGCAGCATCGTGCAGATTGCCGTGCGAAGTGAGGACGGCGTTCGTCGACTTAACGTGCGACGTGAACGGGTCGAAGTCCCCAGCGTTGAAGATGTCCGCATGCTCGACCCGCAGGCCGGTATTGCCTATCTGAAGCTCACCAGTTTCCAGAAGACGACCAGTCGCGATGTTGATGCCGCCCTGTGGGAACTCCATCGCAAGGGCATGCAGAGTCTGATCATTGACGTACGCGGCAACCCCGGCGGACTGCTGACGCAGTCGGTGGAGATTGCGGACAAGTTTGTCACCGACGGCACGATCGTCTCCACGCGTGGTCGAAGTCCGCGTGAGGATTTCGATTACAAGGCGCATCGGACGGGTACGTGGCGAGTCTCTCTGGTTGTGCTGATCGACGAAGAGTCGGCCAGTGCGAGTGAAATTTTTGCCGGTGCGATCCACGATCATCGTCGTGGCACGATTGTCGGCAAGCAGAGTTACGGAAAAGGTTCAGTGCAGGGGATTTTTCCCTTGCGGATTGGTAAAGCAGGAATTCGCCTGACGACGGCGAAGTTCTACTCTCCAAGTGGCCGTCCTATCAGCAATCACGGTGTTGAACCCGATATTGCCGTTCGCGTGAAAGGCGAGCCAAAATCAACATCGGATGCCGTACTGTCCGCGGGAATCGAAGCGGCTCGACAGAGTGTCGCTCTTCGCAACCGTTAATTGGGACAAGAACAGCACGCTGGGTAAGTTGCGTGTCTTTTTCGACGCAACCTACCAGCGTGTTTCTGTTGGCTCGACCGACGCTTTCGGGTCGGACTTCAATTCGCTACGATGAACTGCTGACCAAGATTCGCAGATTCAACATTGGCGACCACATTCTTGTTTCGTCGTGGTTGTTCGGTAGTAGCGGGCGCTCGTCCGCCATGAAGTGGCAACTATGTTTCAACAGCTTGGGAACGTTGTATCCCGCTACTGGCTGCTAACGATCCTGTTCTGGATCGTTGTTGTTGTCGCTGCTCGTATGTCGGCTCCCCGATGGGATGACGTCACGCACGACGGTGATTTCGAATACATGCCGCCCACGATGGCGAGCGTCCAGGGAGAACAGCTTCTACAGCAGGCGTTTCCCAACGGTCGGTCCAAGAGCGATGTCGTCATCATCCTTGCTCGGGAAGATCGGGCGCTGGACGAGAACGACTACAAGATTGTTCGTAGCCTCGTGTCGCGATTTCAGAATCTGTTGGGAACCAGTCTCTACGCGCAGGCAGGCGAGCTTCGCGAAGAAGCGGACCAACTGGAGGCGGACGGCAAAGCCGAAGACGCCGCTCAACTGCGAACGACCGCGGACGAACTGCGCAAGAAATCTCTGGCGGCTTTTGACGAAGCACTTACTCGCCTGGAAACTCCCGAGGACATGTCGCGGGACTACTACTTTGCCAATCCGGCGCACAACCTTGCATTGCTGTATGGCGAAGATGGGAACGCAGCCGACGCGCAGTATCCGCGTCAGTTGGCGTGGCAGGTGGATCCAAAGCTGGCGGAACAGAAGGATCAGTTGGCGGATAGCTTTGGAGCTTTGCCGTTGATTGATGTCTGGAGCCAACACACCGATACCTTCGGCGGTCGACTGCTGAGCGACGAGAAGAAGGCGACGTTGATCTTTCTGCGGTTGCCCACCGAGTTCATGTCGTCCGAGAATCTCCCGGTGATGGATACGGTTCGAGAGATTCTGGACAAGAGCAAGGCAAAGCTGCAAGAGTGGCCCGAGGGACTGCAGTTGGGCATTTCCGGATCGGCCACCGTGGGGACGGATCTGCTGCAGTCCGCTCGTGAGAGTATCTCGAATACCGAGATCTACACCGTGATGTTGGTGGTCGTCATTCTGCTGTTTGTCTACCGTTCGCCCGCGCTGATTGCCGTGCCGCTGGTGACGATCGTGGTTTCACTGTTGGTGGCGACCAGTGCGGTCGCGGCCATCACGACGTTGAACACCGTTTCGGGCATGGAGTGGTGGAACTTCAAAATCTTCACGACCACCAAGATTTTTGTCGTGGTCATTCTTTTCGGTGCAGGCACGGACTACTGCCTGTTTCTGATTTCTCGCTACAAGGAAGAGTTGGCGACCGGTAAGTCGATGGACGTGGCGATCGCCGATGCGCTGGGTGGAGTTGGTGAAGCATTGGCCGCCAGCGCCTTCACCACAATCGTCGGTCTGGGCACGATGTACTTTGCCGAATTTGGCAAGTTCCGAAACAGCGGTCCAACCATCGGGCTCTGTCTCTTTGTGACGCTATTGGCTTGCGTGACGCTGGCGCCCGCACTGCTGCGTGGCATTGGCGGACTTGTACACTGGACGATTCCGCCGGGACGGTCTCGCAAGAACAAGACGCCTGATGGGGATGCCGCAACGAAGGTTGCCGCAACGAAGGTTGCCACTTCGGGTGATGCCGATTCAGAGGATCGCAGCTCCGCCTTCTGGACGTCGGCAGCGGATATTATCGTCGATAAACCGTGGCGCGTGCTGATCTCCTGCACGCTGTTGATGCTGCCGTTTTTCTTCCTCGGCCTCAACGTCATGATTACCTATGACCTGTTGAGCGAGTTGAATCCGGAGCTGGATAGCAAGAAGGGCGCGACACTGCTGCAGCAGCATTTTGACGTTGGCGAGAGCGGCCCCATCATCGTGCTCGCACACAAACCGGATGGGGACTTTGATTCTTCCGAAGGCATCGCGGCGATTGGCGAACTGACGAATTCGCTGTACGTCGATGGCGTTCTGGCGGTGCGGAGTCTGGTTTCACCGGTCGGGACAAAACCAAAATCCGGGGCCTCCAGCCTGATTCAGCGCAACCACCGCATCGCGCGGGAACTGTATCTCAGTAAGGAGCCTGCGCTGAAGGGTGACGTGGCGCGCTTCGAATTGGTCCTCGGTCACGATCCGTTTTCGCTGCATGCCACGGAAGTGCTCGATGCCGTCAGTACGAAACTGACGAAGCTACGCTCGGAAGATTCGACCTACTGGTCGGGTTCGCGTTTTGTATTTGCCGGAACCACTGCGGCGATTCGGGATCTGCGAGAAGTGACCAGCAAGGATAACGTTCGCATTCAGCAGTTGGTCGTATTGGCCGTCCTGATCATTCTGTTGATTTTGCTGAAGCGACCCGCCGTCTGCATCTACTTGATCCTGTCCGTGCTGTTCAGTTACTACGTCACCATCGGCGCGACGCAGTTGTGGTTTCAGTATTCCTACGGCGACACGTATGAAGGTCTGGACTGGAAAGTTCCGCTCTTCCTGTTCGTTATCCTGGTGGCGATTGGTCAGGACTACAACATTTACCTCGCGACGCGCGTGTTTGAAGAACAGAAAGAACACGGCATGTTTGGCGGCTTGCGTCAGGCGATCATTCGAACCGGTGGCATTATCACCAGTTGCGGTGTCATCATGGCGGGCACGTTCTTCTCCATGACGACGGGTAGCCTGCGCGGCATTGCCGAGCTTGGTTTTGCACTCACGTTGGGCGTGTTGCTGGATACGTTCGTGGTGCGTCCCGTACTCGTGCCGGCATTTCTTGCCATTCTGTTTCGCTGGCATGCTGCCAAAGAATCGCGCGCGGTGCCGTCATCCAAGGCGCAATCGGCTTCTGTAAACGCCTAGCTTTTCGCTGCGTTGTCACACTGCTGGCCTTTGTAGCACTGCGTTCGCTGCTTGCAGGGCACGCGAACCAGACGGTGTATCTAAAGACAAAGATGGGTAAAACCGATAGTTCACGCTGATGGTGCCAACTTTTCCGGTTAGGTCAGCGTGATGTTTTTTCGAAGTAGAAGTCTGGGATTTGAATCCCTCGAAACCCGTCGTGTGTTGAACGCGGGCCCGGTGGATACCGCGGCGTCGGCGTTGCTGCGGGTGACGGCCGCGGGTGACGCGGCGGTTCAAGCAGGCTCGATCGAGCGTGTGGCCGAGCAGCATTGGCCGGACTCGTCAGCCCCCGCATCGTGGTCTCCTGTCGTAGCGGATGACTTCAATGGCGATGGGCTCACGGACATCTTCGGCACGGACGGTAAAGGCAACGGCGCACTCCAGCTGAATGATGGTCAGCATTTGTTTCTTGTGCCGTGGGGCGATGCTCTGCCGTCGGGATCAATCGACTGGAGTACGGGCGACTTCGACGCCGATGGCCGCAAGGATCTGATTGGCATCCACCAGCAATCCGGCGAAGTGACGGTGGGTTTCAATCAGGCGGGACTGGGTTTCCGATTTGAGGCGATGTCTTCCAGTGCACCGATCGACGATACCGTGCTGGTTGCAGATTTTGATGCCGATGGCCGCACCGACGTTCTGACGGGAGACCAGGGGCGATGGCGTCTGCTGCAAAGTAACGCGACGACGCTGGTTGAAGTTGACTGGGGATCCTTTCCGTCGTTCGACTGGCAAAACGTAGTTGCGGGGCAGTTTAACGATGACGCCTTTTTCGACGTCGCGGCTCGAGCTCCTGACAACACGTGGTGGGTTTGGCTGGGCAGCGAGACCGGAATGCAGCCGGCGAAGTACTGGGGACACTGGAAGCTTTCGACGGCGGACAACTGGTACGACGTGCGAGTGGCTGACTTCGATTCGAATGGTATGGATGACGTAATTGGCCGCGGCGACGATGGAACGTTGTGGGTGGCGTCGTCTGTGGAGACCAGTTTCTACTCGTGGCGATGGGGCACAGGCTGGGTCGAAGCCGCCGACTGGCAGCATATGACGTCCGTGGATATGAACGGCGATGGCTTGCTGGATCAGGTTGGTAACGCGGCGGACGGAACGTGGTGGGTTGCCGAGAATCGCGGCGATCACTTCAGTAACTATTTCCTGGATCGAAATGGTGGCGTCTCCTTCGCGGCTGCGGGCGATTTTCAACAGGACACGCCGGTAGCGATTTTTGACGATGGGCCGCAAAACATCGCGTCGCCGACGCCTCCTACGCGTCCCGATCCACTGCGCATTTCGCTCGATGAGAACGGGCAACTATTCGTTACGGGAAATGGAAACCGGCTGTTGGGAATCGAGTTTACTTCCCCGAGCGGTTCGTTGGTTCGGACGGAGGGTGATGCAGAGTCGCCTTTCGCCGCTTCGTCCAATAGCTCATCGCAACGCATTCGTTTCGTCGCCGGCGAGGCCGTGGAGATCAATGGACGCGTTGCCCTGCCCTTGAAGTGGGACATGACGTCGCCGGCACGTGACCTTCAGGTGCAATACGACGAAGCTCGCATCACGGCCGTTGTCGACGAGAGTCTATTCCCGACTGCGATTCCAACTGAGATCGCTGCCGCGAATAACGTGGAGCACTATGAAGACACGTATCTGGAAGTGGGTGTGAGCAACGATCCTGACCTGGACGAACCGACTGACGAACCAGTGGACGAACCAGTGGACGAACCAGTGGACGAACCAGTGGACGAACCAGTGGACGAACCAGCGCCTGACCACGAATTAGCCGTCACCATCAACTCAGCCAATCAGTTCGTGATTGGGCCATCGGACAAGTCGGCGCATGTCTTGAGGATCGAGTCTCCCTCGGGGTCGCTGGTGCCGGGAAGTTCTCCCGCGCCATTTGATGAATTTGTGGTGAGCGATTCCGGTTTGGTGATCCTTGCTTCTCTGGAGTCGGTCAACTTCCCGGAAGAAGTTGTGCTCGATGTCTCGTGGTCGACGGACGAGACAACGGATGACGTGTTGGTCGGCTTCGCTCAAGTCGGATCCGGTTGGCAACCTGCCAAACTGTTTGGGAATCGCATGAGTCGTTTACCGGAAGTTCCGGTACCCGAGTTGAACGACGGGCCAACGGAGACAGGCATCAACGTGACGCTTGACCAGCAGCATCGGTTCGTGGTTTCGGGCTCCAACCAGCAGATATTGGGGCTGAATTTTATGGCCGATAACGGGGGCCTTGTCCCGGGCACTTCTCCGCTTCCTTTTGAGCTGTTCGTGTCGAACCAACCGGATCAAATTACGCTGGGAACATGGGGCACGTTAGTGACAATCGACGGCTCGATAACGCTGGATTTTGGCTGGGATCCGGCGAGCGATCTCGAAGGGCTGGTCGTTGAATTTGGAGATTCCGACGCCAACGTTCATTTGGCGACCGTCGCTTCATGAGATTCGTAACGGTTCAGCGAGCCGGGTGCGGCCCATTCGGTCAGGTGGCCCCAGATTCCACAATCCGCAACCCTCCACACTATTCTGCTCAATGTGTAGTCAATCATTGCGCGATGAATGAGCATATACCCCGTCAACATCGGAAAAACGTAGCCATTTCGACGCTGTCTATGATTGCTTTCTGCGACGATTCGCATAAGATGCCGACTTGATTTCGCGAGAGCGGTACGAGTCTTGCGGATGTGCGGCGCAAGGCGGATCTACCTGGAAATCTCATTCAGGTCCAATGCGTGGCAACATGGCATGTCGCCGTCAAGTAATGAACCCACGGTGGGGTTCCGTAGTTACCCGGGATGGCTCCCAAACCTAACTCGTGTTGAAAAGTATTGACCAGGAGAGATTAGCGTGAGCAAAAGCAAACTCGAATACATCTGGCTGGACGGCTACAAGCCCACCCAGAGCCTTCGTAGCAAGACACAGGTTCGTAACAACTTCAGTGGCAAACTCGAAGACTGCCCGATGTGGTCGTTCGATGGAAGCTCGACGGAACAAGCTGACGGCGGTTCGTCCGACTGTTTGTTGAAGCCGGTTGCGATCTTCCCCGACCCGCAGAAGAAGAACGGCTACCTCGTCATGACCGAGGTACTGAACGCAGACGGAAGTCCTCACGAGTCGAACGGTCGTGCCACGATCGATGATGACGATGATGATTTCTGGTTCGGCTTCGAGCAGGAGTACTTCCTGTGGTGCCCGAAGAACAACCTACCCTATGGCTTCCCATCGGGCGGCTACCCCGGACCACAGGGTCCGTACTACTGCTCGGTTGGTGCTGCTAACGCGTTCGGTCGTGATGCGGTTGATGAGCATTTGGACGCATGTCTGGAAGCTGGCATCAACGTTGAAGGTATCAACGCTGAGGTCGCGACCGGTCAGTGGGAGTTCCAGGTATTCGCCAAAGGTGCCAAGCGTGCCGGCGACGAAACATGGGTTGCCCGTTACATCCTTGAGCGAACCGGCGAAAAGTACGGTTTGGCAATCAACTGGCATCCAAAACCACTCGGTGCGACCGACTGGAACGGATCGGGTATGCACGCCAACTTCTCGAACGGCCCAATGCGTGAGTCGGGACAAGAAGAGACCTTCAAGAAGATCTGCGAGGAGTTCGGCAAGAACATCAAGCGTCACATCGACGTCTACGGTGCTGATAACAATCAGCGTCTGACGGGTGAGCACGAAACGCAGTCGATCGACAAATTCAGCTACGGTGTTTCCGATCGTGGTGCTTCGATTCGTATCCCAGTGGGAACGATCGAAGACGGTTGGAAAGGTCGACTGGAAGATCGACGTCCGGCCTCGAATGCGGATCCATACAAGGTTGCCGCAGCCATCGTCAAAACGACCAAAGAAGCTGGCTAAGCCACTTCCCGGTCGACAATAAACCAGGAACGGCCGTTCATTTTTGAACGGCCGTTTTTCGTACCAGAACCCGTTTTTCAGTATGCCGTTGCCAGCAAGCAGGAGACGGCTTCCAATCAGAACGCGTCATCAGTGACAGGCGGAACCGATATGACACCCAAAGAAGTGATGGCGATGTGTCGCCAGAAGGACGTCAAGGCAGTCGACCTTCGATTCACGGACTTCTTCGGTCTTCAACAGCATTTCACCATTCCGGTTGGGAAGCTCAGCGAAGACGTGTTTGAAGATGGATTCGGTTTTGACGGCTCCAGCATTCGCGGTTGGCAGGCGATCAACGAGAGCGACATGTTGTGCGTGCCGCAGGCTGCCACGGCGTTCGTCGATCCGTTTGCCACATTGCCAACGCTGGCGATCCTGTGCAACATTCAGGATCCGGTGACCGGCGAGGAGTACTCGCGCGATCCACGTTCTATCGCCCAGAAAGCGGCCACGTACCTCGAGTCGACAGGCATTGCAGACAAAGCGTACTTTGGTCCGGAGGCCGAGTTTTTCGTCTTCGACAATGTTCGTTTTGACCAAAGCGAACGGGCCGCCTTCTATTCCGTTGACAGTAACGAAGCACAGTGGAATCGCGGCAAGGAGACCAACGTGTTGGGCGATGGCCCGAATCTCGGCCACCACCTTCGGCACAAGCAGGGCTACTTCCCGGTGCCGCCTGCCGATCAGTTGATGAACCTCCGCAACGAAATGATGCAGTGCATGATCGAGTGCGGACTGGATGTCGAATGCCAACACCACGAAGTGGGCACGGCGGGACAATCGGAAATTGATCTGAAGTACGCCGATCTTGTTTCTATCGCCGATTCGTTGATGACCTACAAGTACATCGTCAAGAACGTGGCGCACCAGCACGGCAAGACGGCGACCTTTATGCCGAAACCGCTCTTTGGCGACAACGGGTCCGGAATGCATACGCACGTTTCGTTGTGGAAAGACGACAAGCCGCTCTTTGCCGGAAGTCATTATGCGGGTCTCAGCGAGACCGCCGAGTACGCAATCGGTGGGTTACTGAAACACGCTCCTGCGCTACTGGCATTCACCAATCCGTCGACGAACAGCTACAAGCGTCTGGTGCCCGGATATGAAGCGCCCGTGAATCTTGTTTACTCGCAGCGAAATCGCTCTGCCGCAGTGCGAATTCCCATGTACAGTTCCAACCCCAAGGCCAAGCGGGTTGAGTTCCGATGCCCGGATCCCAGTTGCAATCCCTACCTGGCGTTCGCCGCAATTCTGATGGCAGTGCTGGACGGTGTTCAGAACAAAATCAGTCCCGGCGAACCGTTGGATGAAGACATTTACACGTATGACGACAGCGAACGCACGATTGCGACAACACCCGGGTCGCTGGGCGATTCATTGGATGCTCTCGAGGAAGATCATGCGTTTCTCATGCGTGGTGACGTATTCACCGAAGACGTGATTCGCACCTGGATTGAGTTCAAGCGGCAAAATGAAGTGGATGCACTTCGTCTCCGGCCGCACCCGTTCGAGTTCTGTATGTACTACGATGTGTAACGTCAGTTGCCCGTGATCGGCCCGTCAAGATGGACCGTCTGCGTGTGGCGACGCTACGTATATCCACAGACATGAACGAGGCGGGCGATGAATTCTATTCGAGTTGTGTTGCTGGTTGTTGGTGTGTTGGCGACGAACTGTGTCGCTCAGATCGAACGTCGCATTCCACCGCCCGGAATCAGTATTCCCGCCGAGGTTCGTACGCGAGCGGAAGACCGATTGACCGCGTTGCGCGACCGTTTCAAAACTGTCGCCACGCATGCCTCCGCGGCGGACGCGGATGTTTTGTTGAAAGCGGTAGAGCTTGCCCTCGATCATGGTGAAATTTACAAGACGTCGCACCTGGCGCTGCTCGACGAGACCCTGGAGCTGGCTGCCGAGAGGATTGAGTCGCTGCAAACCGGAAAGCCGAACTGGCAGCACGACGAGCTGACGGTGCGGGGTTTTTACTCGCGCATTGATGACTCGCCCCAGCCGTACGGCCTCGTCATTCCCAAAGGGCTTGGCAACGACAAGCCCGTGCCACTGTATGTCTGGTTGCATGGCCGCGGCGACAAGACGACGGACATTCACTTCGTACGGGAGCGACTGTCAAAGGTTGGTCAGATCTCGCCGGACAATGCCATCGTGCTGCATCCCTTTGGGCGACAGTGCATTGGCTACAAATCGGCCGGTGAGACGGACGTATTGGAAGCGATCAATCACGTCAAACAAAACTACAACATCGACGCAGATCGAGTTGTGCTGATGGGCTTCTCGATGGGCGGAGCCGGAGCGTGGCACCTTGGCGCGCACTTTACCGATCAGTTCGTCGCAGTCAGCCCGGGAGCGGGTTTTGCGGAGACGGCCCGTTATCAAAAACTGTCGCCCGAGAAGATTGCCGCAACGCCGTGGTACGAGCGTACGCTTTGGTCGCAGTATGACGTGCCCAACTACGTGCGAAACTATTTCAATGTCCCGGTCGTCTGCTACAGCGGCGAAAAGGATCGGCAGATTCAGGCCGCACGCGTGATGGAAGAAGCCTTTCGTGAACACGGCGAGCAGTTGGAACACGTCATTGGGCCAGAGATGGGACACAAGTACGACAAGGCGTCGCTCGCTGACATCATGAGCAAAATGGCTGCGGCGGCCAGGCGGGGGCGAGACCGAAATCCGGAAATGCTCCACCTTCAGACGCGGACGCTGCGATATCCCGGGATGCACTGGGTGCGCATCGATCGGCTGGGGAAGCACTGGGACGATTCCACCGTCGATGTAAAACGCGTTGGCGATGCGGCCGTCGTCACGACGAAAAATATCCGGCAACTGACTCTTGATCCGATTCCGTCAGGGGTGAAGCGACTGATTGTGGACGGTACGACATTGCCGGTAGACGCGGCTTCGATGGTTCTTTCAAAACCCGGCTCGTGGGGAATTGGCCCGCTGAAATCAGACGGCGGGCTGGCGAAGAAACCCGGGCTGCAGGGGCCCATCGACGATGCCTTTGTCGAACGATTTCTCGTGGTCACGCCCGATGGTAGTACTGATCGCGAACTTGATCGTTGGGTCGAGTCTGAATTGCAGCATCTGCGTGATCGCTGGGCCTCGTTGTTTCGGGCGCGATTGCCGGAAAAACGAGCGGACGAGGTGACTGAAGAAGATATTCGCGACGCGAACCTGATTGTCTTTGGTTTCAACTACAACAATTCGATTGCCGATCGTGTCGCAGAAAAAATGGGCACCGGCATGATGAAAGAAATGATCGCTGGCATCGGGAAAGAGGAAGGTCTGACTGCGGGAATGAAGATGACCGTCAGTTTCATTTATCCCAATCCGCTGAATCCGGAACGCTATGTCGTGTTCAATAGTGGACCGACCTTTCGCGAAGCCCACGATCGTACGAACTCGTTACAGAATCCCAAACTACCGGATTGGGTTGTCTACGATTACACTACGCCCCCCGACGCCGAGCGAGCAGCACGCGTCATTCGCGCCGGGTTCTTTGATGAAAACTGGAATATCAAACTCGAAGCGGAATGACCCATGGCCATTGAACAGAAAGTTCTCGACAAGCTTGCGCAATACGACACGCCAACTATCTGCAATCTGATTGAACTCTTTGAAGTTCGTCCGCAGAGCGAAGGCTACATGGACCATCGCATCCGTAGTTGCTTTCCCGAGATGCCGCCGATGGTAGGATTCGCCGCCACCGCTGCGTTCCGCTCGGCAGCTCCACCAGATGGCGATGCGGTGTACGGGAGTTTGCATCAACAGCTGGATCAGATGGCCGAGTTGGAAGGTCCTGCGGTCATCGTTATTCAGGATATCGATGATCCCCCTGCGGCGGCGGTGTTTGGCGAAGTCATGTGTTCCACGTATCGTGCCTTTGGTGCTGCCGGACTGGTAACTTCCGGAGCCGGACGTGATCTCGCGCAGGTCAAGGCGATCGATTTTCCCGTCTTCACAGGTAGCACGATTTCGGCGCACGGTTACTGCCATCTCCTGCATGTGGGATTGCCCGTTCGCGTGGGAGGTCTGGTCGTCCGGACCGGCGAACTCTTGCATGGTGACGAGAACGGCGTGACGAGTATCCCGCTGGAGATTGCCAACGAAATGGCGGACGTGGCCGACGAATTCGTGGGACTTGAAAAGGAAGTCATCGAATACATGCAGGGCTCGGGTGAGAAGTGCCGCGAACGCGGTGGCGCACTGCTGAGCGAACTTTCCAATGCCGTGGCGACGCTGAAGAAACGACTCTCGCGAAAGCCGGGTTGAGGTTGCGAGGCCGAAGTCATGTCGTTGGTAGGCGAACCGTTCCTGGCGGCCGGTCGCTGCGGCCCGTATTCAGGCCGTCGAGTTGTGGGTTGTGTCTTGTAGTGCCATCGCCTTGAACCCTTCGCGTTCCGGAGTGTCCTGATACGCATGAATGCACGACAACTTATCAAACTGGGCGTTCCGGAATACTGCGTGAAAGCGGCGATCGTTGGCATCCAGTCCGGCGTTTCTTCGGGCGACGTATCCAGCAAATCGGTCAAGGCGTTGGTCAAACAGATCGTCGCGTCGCCGCAGGACTACACCGAACACGCTCATTTTAGCGCGCTCGCGAAGGAACTGACCAATCCGGAAGTGGAACCGAAATCGCTCGAACCGATCGCCTATCGCACATGGGGCGCCGACGGAATTGACTCGGGTTCGCACGCGCAAATGGAAGACGCGTGTCGCTTGCCGTGCGCGCGTGGGGCGGCGTTGATGCCGGATGCGCACATCGGCTATGGCCTGCCTATCGGCGGCGTGTTGGGGACAGAGAATGCCGTCATTCCGTACGCGGTTGGTGTCGACATTGCGTGTCGGATGAAGCTCACGGTGTTGGATATGCCCGTCGATCGACTGGAGGACCAGTTCGAGTTCTATCGTGATTCGCTGGAGCGTGGGACGCGTTTTGGCGTGGGTTGCGCGTACCAGACTCCTCAGGATCATGCGGTGATGGACCAGGATTGGACAGTCACGCGGATCACACGCACAAGCAAAGACAAAGCGTGGAAACAGTTGGGGACATCGGGGTCGGGTAACCACTTCGTCGAATTCGGCGTGTTTACCCTCGAGTCGCGTGACGAAGAGTTGGGGCTGGATGCGGGTAGCTATGTCGCATTGCTCAGTCACAGCGGTAGCCGCGGCACGGGTGCGGCCGTTTGTTCCACGTACAGCCAGATAGCCCAGCAGCGGCTGCCAAAGAAGTACAAGCAGTTTGGGCGGCTTGCCTGGTTGGACATGGATTCGGAAGCCGGGCAGGAGTACTGGGCGGCCATGAATCTGATGGGCGACTACGCCGCAGCCAACCACGCCGTGATCCATCGCAATGTCACGAAGCTACTTGGCGCGCGCATTCTTGGCGGTGTGGAGAATCACCACAACTTCGCTTGGAAAGAACGACATGGTGATCGGGATTTGTACGTCCATCGAAAGGGTGCGACCCCGGCGGGCGAGGGTGTGCTGGGTGTGATTCCCGGTTCGATGAATGATCCCGCGTTCGTTGTTCGCGGTAAAGGAAACGCGGAGAGTTTGAATTCGGCGTCTCACGGGGCCGGTCGCGTGATGTCTCGCAAGGCTGCCAGGTCGAAGTTCAGCTACGGTACGGTTCGCAAGGAACTTGAAAACCAGGGCGTGCGCGTGCTTTCGGCGGGCGCAGATGAAGTGCCCGGCGTTTACAAGGACATCATCGAAGTGATGAACCACCAAAAGGATCTGGTGGAAATTGTGGCCCGGTTTGATCCGAAGATCGTCAAGATGTGTGGTGACGGCAGCCGCGCGGAGGACTGACCACCCTGCCCTGCCAGAAAATGTGCCGTCGCGTTGAGCCTGGCCCGAGCGGTTTTTCGGGCCGATTTTCCGCCTGTTTTGATGGGCGAGCATTCTCGGCGGCCGATTCGACGCAATAATTGATTGCAACTTCAGAATACAGAAGTGTGTCGCGAAGGTTTCCCTCGTGCGCTCGTGTCCTTTCCAGAGATCAACATGAACAAACGTCTTTCTCGCATTTGCATTATCGGTGCCACGGGGCTCGTTTTTACGACCGCAGCGGATCTGTGGGCTCAGCTCGTTGACGGTGGCAACGCGACGGCGGAGCAGGTCGTTGCGTCGTCGAACGCGCCCGACAAGCAGGCTAACAAGCAGGCTAACAAGCTGGCCGACAAGAATCGATTTCTGCGGATGAAGAAGAGCGAATCAGGCGAACCGCTTGCGTTGCAGACGGCGATTACGACCTTCAAGCCGCGAACGGGCTACAGCCAATTACGTGTCGACCTTGTTGGGGCCGTCCACGTGGGCGACAGGGAGTACTACCAGCAACTGAACAGGGCTTTCGAGAAGTACGATGCGGTGCTTTATGAGCTTGTTGCGCCGCAGGGAACGGCGGTGCCGAAAGGCAGCCGCAAGGGTTCCGGTGGCAACCCGATTTCCATGTTGCAGGGCATGACAAAGAGCATGCTGAATCTCGCGTCGCAAATGGATGAAGTGGATTACACGAAAGCCAATTTCGTCCACGCGGACATGTCGCCCAAAGAAATGCAGGATGCGATGGCGAAGCGAGGCGAAACACCCATGACGGTGGCTCTTGATGCGTTGTCGGAAATGATGAAGCAGACGAACCTGAATCAGCAGCAGGCAAGCGCCGCCGGCGAACCGCTTCAGCAACTGACGCAGGACCCGTTGTCATTGCTGTTTGATTCGCAGCGTGACACGAAACTGAAGCTGATGATGGCCGAGCAATTTTCCACGATGGGCACGGACGTGATGGGCGGGACCGTCAATCGCGTGCTGGTGGAGGACCGGAACAAGGCCGCATTGCGAGTATTCCAGAAAGAGCTTGCCAAGGGAAACAAACGAATCGCGATTTTTTATGGTGCCGCGCATCTACCGGATTTTGAGGTTCGGTTGGAGAAGGAATTTGATCTCGTCCGCGCGGAAACGCGATGGCTGGATGCGTGGGACCTGACGAAGCCTTCCAAACACAAGGCCGATGATCCGGTCGACAGCCTCTTTCGGGCACTCCTGAATCCTCCGGCGCAATAGGTTCAGGCGTCCGCGTGTGGCGACCGGTTTTTGAAAATTGTGTGCCTTTGCACGCGCAATGGGACCGCGATGCAAACTTCGCCGGAAAACAAGGTGGCTACAAGAAAATGTGATCTGATCTAAAATGCGGGTCTGAACTTCATTCATTCCGCGTTGGAAGGATCCAATCCATGGACGATCAAACCTCAGTCGCCAACCGTGGTTTTGTTCATCTCCACTGCCACAGTCACTACAGTCTGCTCGATGGAGCCGGCTCGATTGACAAGCTCGTCAACCGCGCGAAAGAGCGCGGGATGAATGGCCTGGCGCTGACGGATCATGGAAATCTTCACGGTGCCCTGGAGTTCTACCAGAAGGCAAAGGCGGCGGATATCAATCCGATCGTCGGTTACGAAGCCTACATCGCTCCCGGCAGCCGGCACCGCAAGGAAGCCAGCAGCATGAAGGAAGCCAGTTACCATCTGACGTTGCTGGCGCAGAACCGGACCGGGTTCCAGAACCTCATGAAGATGGCCTCGGCTGCGTACCTGGAAGGATTCTATTTCAAGCCACGGATTGACAAGGAACTGCTGAAGGAACACAGCGAAGGCATTATCTGTCTCAGCGGATGTGTGTCGGGCGAACTCAGTCGCACGCTGCTGAAATCCGGAGCGGACGAGAAGGACCTGGAATCGTCGCTGGATATCGCGCGCTGGTTTCACAAGGTCTTTGGCGACCGCTATTTCATCGAGATTCAGAACAACGGCGTCGACATTCAGAAGATGGCGATGGACGGTTCCTTGCGAGTGGCGGAGAAGCTCGGTTTGCCGTTGGTTGCCACCAGCGACGCGCACTACGCAGACAGGGAGGATGCCGAGGCACAGGACGTCATGCTGTGTATCAATACCGGTCGCTTCCGCACCGACACGAACCGAATGAAGATGGAGGGTAGCGAGTTCTTCCTGCGTAGTCCGGAAGAAATGTATGAGGCGTTTCCCGACCATGCGGACGCGGTCGCTCGTGCACAGGAGATTGCGAACAGCGTTGATATCGAAATCGATCTGGGTAAGCGCCACTTTCCGACGTTTCCAATTCCCGAAGACAAGACGGCGTCGCAGTATCTGTACGACCTTTGCATGGAAGGTTTGCTGGATCGCTATTCCGACAACGAGGAGATGCTGAAGGACGGCAAGCTCGCGCAGGTTGTCATCGATCGACTCGATCGCGAGTTGGGCGTCATCAATCAGCTTGGCTTTCCGAACTACTTCCTGATCTGTTGGGATTTCGTGCGAAAGTCGCGCGAACTGGATATTCCCACGACGGCTCGTGGTAGTGGTGTTGGCGCGTTGGTCAGCTACGCGCTGTACCTCAGTCACGTATGCCCGATCAAGTATGACCTGCTGTTCGAACGATTCCTTGATCCCAGTCGTCTGGAAGCGCCTGATATTGATATCGACTTCTGCAAGGAGCGACGCGGCGAGATCATTCGCTACGTGAAGGACGAGTATGGCGAAAACAACGTTGCGCAGATTGGTACTTTCGGTACGCTGGCAGCCCGAGCGGCCATTCGTGACGTTGGTCGCGCACTTGGAATTCCTCTTGCGCGAGTGAACCAGGTTGTGCAGATGGTGCCCGACGAGCTGAATATCAAGCTCAAGTCGGCGCTGGAGAAAAGCGAAGAGCTACAGCAGACTTACGAAGGCGATCCGGAGATTCGTGAGCTTCTGGATCTTGCCATGAAGATCGAGGGTCTGGCACGCAACGTGGGAACGCACGCGGCGGCAGTGGTGATTGCGGATCAGCCGCTCACGGAATACGTGCCCCTTTGCCGTGTCACGGGAAAAACGGACATCATTACGCAGTGGTCGATGAATGAAGTCGAAGCGGCCGGCCTGCTAAAGATGGACTTCCTCGGACTTCGCAACCTGACGATTCTGGCCAAGGCTGTTGATCTGATCGAGCAGACGACTGGTGAACGAGTGGACCCGTACAAGTTTCCGCTCGATGACAGGGAGTCGTTTGCACTGCTTTGCCGTGGCGAAACCAAGGGTATCTTCCAGCTGGAAAGTGGTGGCATTCGCGATCTGCTGCAGAAGATGAAGCCGGACCATTTCCGCGACATCATCGCGACCAACGCCCTCTATCGTCCCGGTCCGCTCAAGGGCGGTATGGTCGACGACTATGTGGATATCAAACACGGCCGCAAGCAAGCCGAATACAAGCACCCCGTCCTGAAGGACGTGCTCGAAGAGACCAATGGCATCATGGTCTATCAGGAGCAGGTGATGCGGATTCTGAATCGGCTTGGTGGGATCCAGCTGGCCAAAGCGTATACGTGCATCAAGGCGATCAGCAAGAAGAAAGAGAAGATCATCTCCAGCTTCTATGAGCAGTTCATTCAGGGCTCGACGGACCAGGGCCTGAAGGAATCGGAAGCGAAAGAACTGTGGGAACTGATCATCCAGTTTGCTGGCTATGGCTTCAACAAGAGCCACTCGACGGCCTACGCGTTGATCGCCTACATGACGGCCTACCTCAAGGCGCACTACCCGGTCGAATTTATGGCGGCTCTGCTTTCCGGCGACATTCCGGGGCGAAACTTCAAACGCAAGGACTCGTTGGTTGAACACCTCGAGGACTGCACAAGGATGGACATTGAGGTCGTTCCACCCCACGTTAATACGTCATGCGTTGACTTTGCCGTGGAAGGCAAACGCATCTTTTTCGGTTTGTCCGCCATCAAAGGTTGTGGTGGAAGTGCGGCGGAGGTGATCGAAAAGACCCGTAAGGAAGATGGTCCTTTCAAGGACCTCTTTGATTTCTGTGAACGCATTGATCCGTCGGCCTGTAATCGTGCGGCGATTGAAACGCTCATCAAGGCTGGCGCTTTTGATGGACTCGGTGGAAAACGGGCGCAGTGGATGGCCATTCTTGATCGTGCTCTTCAATCTGGCGCGGCGGCGCTCGCCGACAAGAAGTCTGGCCAGAAAAGTTTGTTCGGCGATGACGAAGAAGAGGATGCCCAGGAGGCCGTCAGCTTTGCTCTGCCGGAGATGGAGGAGTTTGACGAACGAACCAAGTTGCTGGCGGAGAAGGAAGTCCTTGGATACTACCTCTCCAGTCATCCGTTGAAGGAGCACGAAGAAAGTCTGATGCCGCACGTGACGCACGCGTCGAACGAGCTGACGGGCATGGCCGATCGAGCGACCGTGACAATGGGCGGCATGATCTCATCAATCAAGCTCGCTCACACCCGGAATCCAAAACCCGGCAAACCGTCCAAGTACGCGAACTTTGACCTTGAGGATATGGTGGGCAACATTCGCTGCATCATGTGGCCGGAGCAGTATGCTCAGTTCGGGGAAGTGCTGGAATCGGACGCTATCCTTGTGGCCCGCGGCGCGCTCGATCGGCGCGGTGGAGGTGATGAGGCGAATCTGATTATTAACGAGCTAATCCCGCTGGAACGGCTGGACTCAGAATTCAGCGGCGGAGTGCAAATTACGCTTAGCGAGACGCACCACGGTGAAAAAGGCCTGCAACAGTTGAAAGAAATTTTGCGGGGCTATCCCGGGAAATGTCAGCTACAGCTTTGCCTGGTTCTGGAAGACGGGGCCCGCGTCAACATTTCTTCCGAGGATTTTCGCATCGAGGTCACTTCCGAACTGAAGTCGCGAGTGCGTGACCTGTTGGGGGAAAACTCGCTGCAACTCCGACCAAAAGGGCGTCCGCAGCGACCGGCGCCGGCACGGAATGGGAAACGACGCGCCGCGGGTTGATCGCGGCGCTAAGTTCTATTGGCAGGTTTGCGACGTGCTATCGTCCAAGTCTCGTCGTTCCTTTGGGTCCGTTTCAACTCTGAAACGTGCCTTCAGATTGGCAATGCCAACAGGTTTTGTTGCGACTCTATAATGGCCCGACTAAACTAAGGGTTTACTGAACGAGTTGCTGCAACTTCTCTACAGTTCACAAATCACCAACACGTTCTCGCGCCGCCAAATGTTGCAACTACAACGGCGCGGGAGCGTACCGGACACCTTTAAACCTGGAACAGGCCCGGCCGATGGTTCGCCAAAAAGTACTCTGTTTGCTACGCTGATTCTGATTCTGAGCCTCGCCTTCGTGATGGGAGACTCGGTGATCACCCAGATTTCTTCGTCTTCGGAGGCCGTCGCTCAGATTCGCGACGACGGAGACGATGAAGACGAGGACGATGAAGACGACGATGATGATGACGGTGATATCGTCGTTGGCGGGGCTGCCGGCGTTCTGATTGATGCCGAAGGCACGCTAAGCCTGATGAGTAGCACCGCGAAGTCGAAAGCTTTGTGGCGAGCTCGACAGAAGCAGGCTGTTGCGAAGTTGAATCCGAATCTTTCCAAGCCTACCAAGCTTCGAAAGGTCTCCCTGACGCGTCTTGAGCGTGAAGCAGAGCGACGACTGGAAGCAGGCGAGGCCATTCCGGCCGAAATGCGTTATCTCGCGGGCCTCACAAAAATCGAGTATGTCTTTGCTTACCCGGAAACGGGCGACATTGTCATCGCAGGCCCGGCTGAAGGCTTCGCCACGGATGACCTTGGCCGACCACGAGGACTGCAATCGGGGCGTGCGACGCTGGAATTGCAGGACCTGATTGTTGCTTTGCGGTCCTTTGGACCGGATGGCGACACGACGAAAAAGATCAGCGTTTCGATTGATCCGACGCAGGAAGGCCTGAGTCGCATGCAGCAGTTCCTGAATCGGGTTGGCGGTCACGTCACTCCAAATCAGACACGAAACATTGTTCGCGGTCTCCGTAAGAGCCTTGGCCAGCAGGTCGTTACTTTCCACGGTGTTCCAGCTCGCACGCACTTCGCACAGGTGCTGACAGAAGCTGACTACCGCATGAAGCTGATCGGCATTGGCCTTGAGGTTCCACCGGTCGACATTACGACCTACGTTGAAAAAGCCAATCCGGGATCAGTCTCACGTAACGCGATGGCTCGTTGGTACTTCGTACCGAACTACGAGTCGGTGCGACAGAGTGAAGACGGACTGGCTATTCAGTTGGTCGGTGAGGGTGTGAAACTTGTCGGGGCCAACGAGTTGGTTCAGGCAGATGGATCTCGCGTCAATTCAGGTGCTGGCGATCGTGCCAGCAAGGTCTTCACGCAAAGCTTCACGAAGATGTATCCCAAGCTGGCTCGTCGCAGCCCGGTCTACGCTCAGTTGCGAAACCTGATCGACATGACGATTGCGGCGGCTGCCATTCAGCAGAATGACTTCTTTGGTCAGGCCGACTGGAACATGGATCTCTTCGGCGACGAAGAGCGTTTCCCCGTCGAGGTCTTTGAGGCTCCCAAGACCGTCGCCACGGCCGTCAATGCAATCTGGCGTGGTCGTCAGTTGATGACACCGGTTGGCGGAGGCGTCAGCATTCAGCCGTTGGTCGCCCTCGAAAGCGATAACCTGCTGGACGACAGCGAAGGCAAAGTCGCCGATACGCGTGAAAGCGTTTCACTGAACGAATTGCCCGCCAACGTCTGGTGGTGGGATTAATTTTTAACTCGCCAACTGGCAAGATGGAAACACAAAGGGCGTCGCGAATTTGCGACGCCCTTTTTCTATGGATGACGCTTTGGGTGTGGAGATATCCAGCCGCTCTTTTATTGACATCCAGCTGTTTCGGGCATTCGCACCTGACAGGAAAGACTGTAGTGCAGAATCGTGCCCGAGCCTCTTGCCTGCATATTGCCGGGTTGGTTGTCTCAGCAAATCTAGAACGGGCCAACAACCTCTAGCCAGTTGACAAACATGTTTCGATCGCTGCCACCGCTGCTGTAGTCATTGGTAAAACGCAGCGTGAACGTGTGGGATCCTGCCGGTAGAAACTGGCTGACTTGATGAGTCTCTGGTTTGGTTGCGTCGGTCGAGGCAATGTCGAAATCCTGAATCGTCACGCCGTTCAATTCGAAGGCAGCATTGGCCAGATCTGTTCCTGCCTGTTGTGCCCAAATGCCGGCAGAGAATCGATAGACACCATCCGTTGGCAAATCGATCGCAAACGTGATCGTGGCGTCTCTGTGAAAAAATGCCGCGCCCGTGTCGCGAATTTGGGCACGGAATCTCGTCACATTGTCATCATCTGGCATGATGCGAATCGCAACAGGAGTTTCATCCTGGGCTGCAACCAGAACAATGCAATTTGCCATTTCTCCAGATGGGTCCGCGTATTCGTCCAACATGTCGCCGGCATCGCTGAATGCACTGCCATTTGTCGTTGCAGCCGTGCCGACCGGGGGAGCAAACGAATAGGACTGGTTCAGTACCTGCATGGAAAGAGCGAAGTCCGAGGATTCTCCAATCACGGCGTCGCGTAGTGAAGTGAGACCTACGGTCATCCCGATGAACACAACCGTTGCCACAATCGCCAGCTCGTAGGTGAACACCGTTCCGTGTTCGCTGCGAATGCCATTTGTTGTACCGGACACGGGCGAAACCAATTAAGCCGCCTCCGGCTAGCCGCCACCGGAAGTTAATGCTGTTCAGAATAGCCCCATTCACGCATCGGCAATTTCACTTTGGTTCGTTTTGAATTCTTCCATAGGCTCTACATTCCGTCGAGCTAGTGCCACTCGGAGTCCGCCATCCCCTCTCTGGTGCCCTCCGGGGGTCTCCTTACCTGGTGGGCGTTCGGGAAAACCCCTTTGCTGCGAACCACCGGTATTCAGTGGTTTCGCCAAATGCGGAGACGTGCGTGCAACGTGTTTGAGACGTGTTTGAGACGTGTTTGAGACGTGTTTGAGACGTGTTTGAGACGTGTTTGAGACGTGGGGCGCCGGTTAAACGCCCCACGTCTCAATGAATACCGTTGACGCTTACTTGCGTCGGACTAGAACCAACCAATCTTCCTGCAGGTCGGATGGGGGCGTCCCAAGTTCTACCGAATTGCCGCCCCGAACCGTTTTCACCGATCCGCCCAGCAATTCGCCGCCTTCTCGTGGATTGAACCACGAGATTGCAAAGTCGCCACTGGCACCTTCAAGATTCAGTTTGGAAGTTCCGCCGTTCGGCAAGTAAACAAGGTAGGTATCGTTGGCCTTCGCAAAGCAGAATTTGGAGATGCCGTGTTCGGCGTTGCCAACAAGCTCGTCCATACACTTCATTTCCTGGAAGGGAATTTCATTGTCGTGGAAGAAGCCAATAGCAATCCGACAGTAGTCCCAACTCTGGTCACGACTCCGCCAGTCCTCGCAGACGATGTCGTTCTCGGCGAATTGATAGCCAAAGTAGTATTCGCAACCGGCTCCTCCACCCATCAATTGTCCCCAGAGCGTTTGCTTGCGGACTTCATGTTGCGTGTAGACCATCTTGCCGGTGCGGTCGTGCCCGTCGAAGCCGCGATAGCCGAGGTCCGGACACTGGGCGTGTGCGGCAGATCCCGACTCGTCGAAGGCCACGATCCAGGGCTTTCCTGCGGCCGCCGACTCGCTCACCCACTTCACCGTTTGTGCGTGGGTCGTCTTGAGACCGCTGTTCTGAAGTGACGTTCCCGTCAGCTTGGACTTCGATCCCAACAATGGACGATAGACCTTATTTTGCTCGCCGGGAAAAGTATGAACGACGATGTTGTGATCGTACGTATCCAGTTCGGCGATGTAGTTGATCATGTCCTGCTGCTGTGCCGTCGTCTGCGTGTTTTCTTCACCCAGATTCCAGTTCAACGCCAGGTTGTGTCCGAATCTTGCGATCAGTTCGCGACAGTAGAGCTTACGCTGAACGCCAAGGTTTCCGCCGTCCAGACACTCGGGCACATTGCCTTTGTTGTGGTCGTCGTTTTCTGTCTCCTGCATCTTAAAGTGCAGGTACATGCCCTTGTGTGTGCCGTGAGCGAAGACGGTCGCCCACTGGTCAAGCTTGCTGCAGTCGTAATGCAGTTTGTCATCGCGGTGGATGAAGGGCCACACGTTGTCGCCATCGCCACCCGCGTTGTAGGTCAGGAACGAAAAGGCATTGCAGCCCTTGCCGGAAAGGTAGTTGATCGCGCCGATCAGCCCTTTACCTTTGCCGTCTTTCCAGGTCGGATCTCCCGCTCGCCAATCCTGAAGATGCGGGGCCCACTTTTTGATCGGAGCCTTCTTGGCATTTCCGGCGATCGTATTGTCGAAGTCTGCATACGCCAGCAGAGTTTCAGGGGCGTCAGCACCGACCTTCAGGAAGTACTTGCCGCTGCCGGCGAATTGCAGGTAGTGCTTTCCGACATACTGCAGACGTCCCTGCCCTCGTAGATCGCGTCCCGTCTTGTCACTGGCCGCGATACTGATGGACCCGGATTTACCGTCGTAGGGGGCGAATGCGTCGGCGGCCACGTTGTTGTCCAACGCCGCCAGTCTTCCGCGGTGGAATGCAACCGAGTAGTTCCACTGGCCCGTACGATCGGGAGCAAAGTGCGCCCGCCATTTAGTACCCGAATCCGCGGAGGAGTTTTTCGCGTCACCGTCGGCAGCGAAGTAGCCGGGAACGGTGTAGCTGGCGCCATCGCTGTGTTTGAATGTCACCGTCATGCGATAGTCGGTGAACGGGTTGGGTGCATTGTCCTGCTCGTGGGCGTAGGGCCCGTCGAGCGTCAGCGTGACGTCGTGCCATGTTTTCAGTTCACCGGACACATTGAGCGTACCGTCGCCATTTGCCTTGCGGGGCTGAATGAGCGGTTTGTTGCTGACGGGCTTCGTCGGGCTGGTACCGGGCCGCTTTTGCGTCGCGCGGGCCTGTTGGCGGGCCTGCTTTGCCAGAAACGGCTGAGCCAGTTTCGCGGTCGCGTCGTCGGCGGGTTCGAAGGCAACCGCTGCCCATCGGGCACGACTGAATTCGGCGCCGTCGACCGATCCGATTTGTGAACGAACTGAGACGATCGCGCCTTCGGTGATCTGGACGTTCTTCCACGTCTTGTGGAATGCCGGTCCTTCTTCAAACATCTGCTTGCTGAGCGGACATTTGAAACTGCCGAGTTTCTGATTGTCGACTTTAACTTCGTAAGTTGACTGGCCATCGCTTTCTGCGACAGCCCGTAGCGTGACGTTGTAGTGCCCGGTTGGGAACGGGAACGTGCGACCTACGGAACCAAACTTGTGTTCCTCCGGATCCACGGCCAACCAGATATCCTTGTCGAGATAGTAATTGGTCGTTTCGCTGTTGGAAAACTGCTTGGCCGTCATCAACAACTGCTTCGCAGCCGCCTGGGGCTTGCTGGCGGCATCCTTGTTCAGGTTCATCTGAATCCACGCGGCCAGAGTTGAACTTCCCTGGCCATAACCACCGGGCAACGGGCGAATGTCTCTCGTCTGAATGTTTGGCGGAGATCCCCAGTGTTTCGGAAAGACCATTTTGGGTTTCACGAACGGAAACGCAGCCGGTGGCGTTCCTGCGTGGACCTGACTTTCGGGCCCAACGTCCGCGGGACGAGCAAACTGGCTGTCGCTGGTCATCAACCACTTGTCGAACTCAAAACCATCCTCTCGCATGGAGAAGTGAATGGTGTGCTCACCGGCTTTTTCGATGTCGAGATAGATTTTTCCCGCTTCTCCGCAGTGTTGGGCTGCGGTGCGTTGTTTGCTGTCCCAACGCCACGTATTCTTGCCCTGGCACCACTGCAGACGCTGTCCGGAAGCCGGCCAGGTCCCGTCGATTCCCACGTGCAATCCGTTGTCTTCGGAGCCGGTCGAGTAGGCTCGAACCCACACGTAGTAGCGTCCCGGAGCGCTGATGTGAACCTTGTAATGCAAGACGGCCATCTTGCCCGCATCCGGAGCGAAGTTCGTACCGCGGATCAGTTTGTCGCCGTGCGTGCGACGCGTGTCGGGTAGAATTTCCAGATAAGCTCCACCGCTGGCGCCTGCGATGTGTGATGGGTCGCCATCGGGCTTGAGCGTAGGAGTTTGTTTCGAAGTCGTCAGGTAGAAGGCACGCACGTCGCTGGCGGTTTGCTTGAAGAAGTGTTCGGCTTCGACCGCCAGCAGGCCGCCTTTCTCAGCGAAGACAAGTTTCGAATCCGCGATCGGCGTCTTCGAAATGGCATGTGTCGACAGGATCGACGATATCGCGGTAACGATCACCGCGGATAGAAGGCCACGTAGTAATTTCAGGTTGTTGTTTCTCATCTCAGATTCCCAGTAGAGTGCTTGAATCAGTTTTCATTCAGCGCAGACAGTTTGATTCGTTCGATTGATTCCAGTTCCGGTCCGCCGCCGCGATTGCCGCTTCCGGATGCGGTATAGAGGTATTCATCGATGATGGCGAAACCGCTACCGTGACGTCCACGATTAAGCTTCGGTGCGGCGTCCCACTTTTTGCTTGCTGGGTCATAGACCTCGACATCGGCGTGTGCGGTCGCCTGTTGGCTTTCGCCGCCGCCGACTACCAGACGTCCGCCCACGGCGACGGCCATGTTGCCCGCTCGGCCCGTGGGAAGGTCCGGGCAGGTCGCTTCATCCAGCCACTTCCCTGTTTTGAAGTCAAAGACATCGACCTCGGGGACGGTGAGTTCGAAGACCTGCTTGGTTGCCTGTGACGTCGTGCGACCGCCCACGGAATACAGACGATCTCCAATCACGACTGCCTGGAAGTGATCGCGAGCGTGGGGAGCATCCGGCAATACACGCCAGTTGCCGGTCTTGGGATCGTATTCGTCCAGCCACGGTTGGTAACCGTCGACGTGACCATTGGTGATGCCGCCGACAACGTAGATCTTGTCGTTGTAAAGGACGGCTCCCGCCCCACCCCGTCGCCGCGATTCCGGAATGGAATGCACAAAGGAGAATTTATCGGTGGATGGATGATAGACAACGATTTTTTCCAGCGGCGTCTCGCGCGGGTAGTTGCCCGTCATGGCACCCATCAGATAAACGCGGTCCTGATAGGGAACCGCCTGAAAATGATGCAGTTCCAATGGCGTTTCGGAACGTGCCGTCCACGTGTTGGTGCTGATGTCGAAGACGTCGACGGGATTGATGCGGCGGCCACCAATTAGCAACAGCTTGCCTTTGAAGCTCACCAGTGCCGCTTCGTGTCGAGCGGTAGGTTTGCCCTTGGCCTGCAACGTTTCCCAGCCGGCCGCTTTGTCTTCGGCGTTGGCAATCGGGACGACGCCAAACAGCAGTCCGGTGACGAGTACGATAGATTTCATGGTGAGATGTCTGTTACTGTTTTCGTGACTTCCAACGTCCGCCGTTGACGGGTTCGGGATACTGCGCGAGTATTTCACGTAGTTTCGCCACGACGTCCGGCTGGTCGGTTGCGAGGTTCTTACGTTCAAGTTGGTCGGATTGATAGTCGTAGAGTTCGTATTCGGCCTGTTCCAACGGCTGACCCGGGTTCCGCCACTCGACCATTCGATAACGTTCCGTGCGAATGGAACGACCGAGCGTACGCTTGGGATACGCGTGGAAGGCGTGGTCTCGCACACGGCGTGACGGATCTTCCAGCACTTCGACGAGGCTTTCGCCATCAATGGGCTGAGGCCCGGAAGGATGCGGAAGTCCTGCCAGATCGCATAGCGTCGGGTAGATGTCCACCGTTTCCGCCGGCTGCATCGTGGATGAATTCGGTTTCGTCGTTCCTGGTGCCACGATCAGGATCGGAATGCGGTTCGCCTGTTCGTAGTTCGTGTGCTTCGTCCAGATGCCAAGGTCACCAAGATGCCAGCCGTGGTCGCCCCAGAGGCAGATGATGGTGCTGTCCGCGAGGTCCAGGCGATCCAGTTCGTCAACGACTTTTCCAATCTGTGCATCGACGTAGGCCGTACTGGCGTAGTAGCCGTGGATGAGTTCCCTTTTCAGTGAGTCGGGCATTTCGCCCTTGGTGGGAACGGGTTTGTAGTTGTTGATTTCGCCACCACGTTTTCCTGCGATTTTCGGCGATCCTTCCGGAAGCGACTCGAATTCCGGCATCGGAAGCTGACTGGGATCAAACAGATCCCAATAACGTTTTGGAGCACTGAACGGGAGATGCGGTCGCGCGAATCCGGCGGCGATGAAGAACGGCGTTCCGTCATCCTGTCGACGCGTTTTGGCGGCCTGAAGTCGCTTGATCGTTTCGGCTGCGACGCGGCCATCTGCGTATGCTTCGTCCTCCACATCGGGAGCTTCAAAGGCCGCTCCTCGCGGAAGCGATCGAATCTGTCCAAGCTTCTGATTTGTGAAGAACGCCTCTTCGCGGGTCAGCTTTCCGCCATCGGTGCTTTCCGGTACGAGGTACTCGATTAGCTTTTCGTGAAAGTGAGGTTGCTCGAACGATTCGGGGTCGCCCAGGTTGCCGTGCCCGATGTGAAAAACTTTGCCCAGCGATTCCGTTCGATAGCCACCGTGTTTGGCGAAGTACTGCGGCAGCGTGACGGCGTTCGGGAGTATCTTGCGAAGCGGGCTTCCAAGGCCATAGAGTCCCGTCGACGTCGAGTGCGAACCCAACATCAGCGTGAAGCGTGACGGAGCACAAACCGACTGGTTGCAGTAGGCCAGATCGAACCGCATACCTCGCGCGGCCAGCGCATCAATGTTGGGCGACTTTGCAACGTCGTCTCCATAACATCCTAGCGCCGGTTTCAGGTCATCGACCAAAATCAACAGCACGTTCGGTTTGTCGGCGGCCACGGCATGCCCGTTCAGCACGAACGAAAATAGCAGCAGTAGTCCCAGACACCAGCATTTGCATGGAACCTGAAACGACGACAAAATCGGCGACTTGAACAACGGGCGACTGGTCTGGCTTGGCATCCTGATCACACTTTCTCGGCAACAATGGGTAAAGCATTGGCGACTGCCTCCGCGACCTCGGTGGTCGAAGAGGAGCCGCCAATGTCCGGAGTACGAACGCTTCCTTCTGAAAGCACTTGCGTTACCGCATGTTCTACGATTTTTCCGGCCGCCACGCACGGATCGTCGTTGTTTCGGTCGCCCAGCCAGTCCAGCATCATGGCGGCCGAGAGGATCGTGGCCATCGGGTTTGCCAGTCCTTTGCCGGCGATTGTGGGGGCGGTTCCATGAGATGGTTGGAACAGCGCGTGTTCCTCGCCGATTTCACCGGAAGGTCCCAGTCCCAGTCCGCCGACGATCCCCGCCCCAAGGTCCGAAAGGATGTCGCCGAACTGATTCTCCATGACCAGCACGTCGAAGTCCCACGGGTTTTGAACCATGTAGAGACTCATGGCGTCGACATACACGGCGCTGCTCTCAATGTCCGGGTACTTCGCCGCGACGTCGAAGAATACCTGCCGGAAGAAAGCGAGGCTGCGAAACACGTTTGCCTTGTCGACGGACGTCACCATCTTCTTTCCGTCACTCGGACGACCATTGCGCCGTTGCGCCAGTCGGAAGCCGTAGTCGACCACACGCGAGGTTCCCTTTCGCGTGACCACCATGGTGTCGGTCGCCACTTCATCACCCACTCGGCTGCCACCGCCGAAGGACGCAAACAGTCCCTCGAGGTTTTCGCGAATGACGACAAAATCGATACCGGGGCCCGTATCCTTCAGGGCACAGGGCGCTCCCGGATAGAGTTTGACGGGGCGAACGGCGGAATGCAGATCCATGGCACGACGGAGCCCGACCATCATCGTTGGTTGGACTTCCGTTCCGTCCGGCTGTCGGACATCGGGAAGCCCAATCGCGCTCAGCAGCACGGCGTCGGCTTCCAGGCAGTCCGCCAATACTTCGTCGGGCATCGTCACGCCCTCTTCACGGTAACGTTCCGCTCCCGCCCAATGCGACGTGAACGTCAATTCCACGTCCGAAGATAGTTGGCTCAAACGATCGAGTACCAGTTGGGTGGCGTCCATGCATTCAGGACCAATGCCATCCCCGGGAAGAAGTGCAATTCGATACGTCGTCATCGGTTGTCTCTTGTTATTCGTATGAAGTATTTGTCGGATAGTGAATTACGAAGGAAAGCGTTGTCTCAGGTCGGCACACTGTTGCTCGTTGAGGAATCGCGTCGACTGCCCTCGCAGCAGCAAGAACAGTTTCGCCGTCTCTTCCAGCTCTTCGATGGCGTATACCGCCGCGTCCAGATCCTTGCCGGCGACGACGGGACCGTGATTCGCAAGCAGCACGGAACGCGACGCTTCGGCCGCTCGTTCGACGGCTTCGGCCAATGCGGTATCACCGGGGGCGAAGTAAGGAATCAGCGGCAACGTGCCAACTCGCATGACGTAGTAGGCCGTGATCGCCGGCAGTACGTTGTTTTCATCGATGTCGGCAAGGCACGAGACCGCTACGGAATGCGTCGAATGCAAATGAACGATCGACTGCTCTTTCGGTCGCACCTTATAGACCGAAAGATGCAGGAAGGCTTCCTTGGAAGGCTTGTCGCCCGCGAGCAGCTCGCCATCCCAGCCGACCTTGGCGATGCGTTCCGGGTCCAGACGGCCAAGGCATGAGTTCGTCGGCGTCACCAGTACACCGTCCGGCAGGCGAACGCTGATATTGCCCGAGCTGCCGCAAGTGTAGCCACGGTCAAACAGCGACTTTCCATGTAACGCCATTCTTTCGCGAAGTTCGCGTTCGCTCATGGCAGCATCTCCAGGGCGGTTTCAAAGAACCGGTCATCGCCAAAGTTGCCCGACTTCAGCGCCAGGGCGACGGGTCCTATGGCAGGTTCGGCGACCGTTTTGCCACCGACCGATTGCGTCCACGGTACGCCGGGGCAGATCTCGGGACCGATCTCCAATGCCTGGATGCTCAGTCGATTCACCACCGCGCCAGAAGTTTCTCCACCGGCCAGCACCAGTCGGCGGAAATCGTGGCCAACCACCAGTCGTTCGGCGACGGTTGCCATGCAATGCTCCACCGCGTTGGCCACGTTGGCGGCTCCGAATTCCTGTTGCAGACGGGCCACCTTGTCCGGTTTGGCCGTCGAATAAATGAGGACGGGAGCGTCCGCTGGAATCGCAATCGCCCAGGCCACTAGCTGATTCGCATAGGCGGTGGGATCCTGCATGATCGCCTGCACGTCGACTTCGCGGCCGGGGCAGCGGTCGGACATCCATGCCACCTGGGCATTCGTGGCGGCCGAACAGCTGCCTGACAGAATCAGGGATCGTCCATCCGCGGATGGCATCGACGGTGTATACGTTGCGGAGCTTAAATGACCCGAGTTGCGATACGCTTCCGGAAGGTATCTCGCGATCCCGGAACCGCCAGTCGTCAGTTTCATGTCGGCCACGGCATGGGCAAGCGTCTTGAGATGCGCTTCGTTGATGGCGTCGCAAATCAGGAACGGTTCTGTATCGCCCATGTCCTGCAGTTTCGCCCGCACCGATTCGACACTATCGAGCGACTCGTGGGACAGCAAACTGACTTCGCAGTCCACCTGTTGGCCAAGGAAGCGAACCAGATTCGAGTCGGTCATCGGATTGAGCGGATGATTCTCCATTCCCGATTCGTTCAGCAGCTTTCCATTGACAAACAGGTGGCCTGAGAAAACCGTTCGTCCATTTATAGGAAACGCGGGGCAAAAAATCGTCCGCTTCACTCCCAATTCCGCCGACAGCGCCTCGCTGACAGGTCCAATGTTTCCTTGCTCTGTGGAATCAAACGTCGAACAGTATTTGAAAAAGAAACGCGAGACGCCAATTTCCTGCAACGCTCGCAGGCTTTGCAACGACTGGTCAACGGCCGCTTCGATTGGGATCGATCGCGTCTTCAAGGCAACGACAATGGCATCCGCATCGCACTTCGCCAGCGAGGACGCACTGGGTACGCCCAGCACCTGGACGACGCGCATGCCGCCCAGCGTGAGGTTCGATGCCAGATCCGTGGCACCCGTCACGTCATCGGCGATGCAACCCAACACGGGCGTTCGACGTTCGAGTTGTTCCTTGTCCGTCACGTTAGTCTTCCTCGATTGCAATCGCCCGGACCGGGGATCCGTCGCCCTCGGTGATCTTCATGGGCAGGGCGACAAATTTCACGATCTGCTGTGTCAGTTGATCAAGGTTGGCCAGCCCCTCCACGATCACCACGTCGCCACGGAACAGCGTTTGATGGACTTCGGTGAGTTCCTGCATATTGTTGACGTCGGCTACCGAAGGAGGTTCGACACCAATCAGGGCCACCTGTCGCTCCACCAGCCAACGGGCAAGTTCCAGCGAGATGCGTGGCAACTCGTCGCGATAGGCGGGAGTGCCGTATCGCTTGTGCCAATCCGTGCGAAAGAGAATTCTCACTCCCGGATGAATCTGTTTTTCAACGGCCGCAAGATGTCCGACTGTGATCAATTCTTTCGGAGCCGCGGGAGCCAGATCTACAACAACCGCTTCACCCACCAACACATCCAGCGGTTGCAGGTCCAGCGTGCGACCTTCCGGCAGAAAATGCCGCGGTGCGTCCATGTGCGTTCCGCAGTGGGAATAGAGCGAGAGCGTTGTGGCGTTCCAGCCGTCCTTTTCCAACTGCCGCGCGGTGGAAATTTCCACACCCGGCATGTCGTTGTTGACCGGCAGACTCAGGTCGATAACTGTCATTGCGGTTTTCGTCCTTTGGCAAGATCACAAACGGGCTGACCGGTTTGGGCCGATCGGTAAACGGCTTCCTGGATTTCAAGCGTACGCAGGTAGTCGCTGCCACGCGTTTCAAAGGGTTCGTTGCTCTGTAGGCATTCCACAAAGTGGCGTTGGGTTTCGTACACACAATCAGCGGCAAAGTTACGCCGTTGGTGTTCGTATGCGTGATCCGTTTCGGGTTCGCCAAGCGTTTGCACGGTCATCCGTCCCGAAGGATAGAGTCGAATCGAGCCGCCGTTTCCTTCGACGAGGACTTCGCCAAACGTGTATCGAGGATCCTCTACGTTGGGCTCGTTGAACCGGTTTGCATCCCAGATGGCTTGAGCACCGCCGGCAAATTCGAAGAGCACCGTGCCGGCATCCTCGCCAGCGATGTCAGGGTTCAGTTTGCGGAGCGAGGCATAGACGCTTTCAATGTCGCCACCGAGGTAGCGCAACGTGTCGATGAAATGGACACCCGTTTCAAAAATCAGAAAGCGTTCCATGTCGCGAAAATAGGGTTGCCTCGCCATGTAGGCATCCGGTTGCCAGCCATCACCCGTCCGGCAGCGGATCGAAATAGTGTGCAACCTGCTTCCGATCGTCCCGTTTTTCAGCAGCCGTTTGATCTCCCGATACCACGGCTGGAAACGAAAGTTCTCGTGAACCATCAGCGGGACGTTTGCATCCTCGGCGACCGCAACCAATCGTTGTGCTTCTTCGATTGTTGGCGCAAGTGGCTTCTGGCAGATGACGGCAATGCCGCGACCGACGGCTTCCTGCGTCAGTGGCAGGTGCGAATCCGGTCGTGTGATGATGTCGACGAAGTCCGGTAGCTCCCGGTCCAGCATTTCTTCGTAGCTGGAATAGTGATTGGGAACGCCGTACTGATCTGCAGCGGTTCGAGCCTTCGTCTCGTCGAGATCGCAGATCGCGGCGAAATCGACGGCATCCAGTCGCTGCCACGCGTCGAAATGAAACTGGCTGAAGTAGCCAGCGCCAATTGCAACTCCCTTGAGGCGACTCATTCCTGCACCTCGACGACGGGAGGTTCTGGTTGTGGTTCGGCGTCGGAAGACTTGGCGTCGAAAATGAACTTGGTATAGATCAACGCCGAGATCACCGAAACGATCAGGATGGCGAAGAATGCGAGGCGTATTTTCAGCGCCTCTTTAGAGATCGTTTTCAACTCTCGCTGAGGATTCATGAATATCCATGCCACCACGGCAAGGCAATTCATCACGGCGGCGAAGATGAAAAATGAATTCGCCGTTCCGGTTGTTTCGGCGAAGACGGGCAGCGTTACGTTGGCGACGAAGTAGGGAAATGCCACCGCACTCACGGCAGCTCCCATGTTGCCCACCATGTTCATGGCACCGGACACGGCCCCCGATCGGTTGCCGCCGATGTCCATGCAAAACGCCCAGCTTGGGCTGAGCGTCATTTCGACGCCGAAGGTTGCCAGAGAAAAGCAGGCGATGAAGGTCCACACCGATTGGGACTCGACGGCCTGCGTCGTCAGCAGTAAACCGACGGCTCCCAGTGCATAGCCTGCCATGGCCGGCAACCGTCGCGACATCACGGGCCACCCGCAGCGATGAAGGTACGTTACGAGGGAACCGGAAATCCAGAGCGCGACCGCTCCGCATAACAGCGGCAGCGACGCCAGATACGCGTACTCCTCGCCCCACGTTTCCTTGATGTACGGTTGTAGCCACGTGATGCTGATGAAGAACGTAATGTTGCTGGCGGCGTACTGGAACATCGCCAGCAACACATTCGCCGAAGTCACGATTTGAATGTACGGTACGGCGTCATGATTCGGAGCGGCATCGTCCTGAATGCCGCGTTCGATCAGTTCCAACTCCTGCTCGTTCACCGAAGCGTGATCGGCCGGGTTGTCGCGATACCAGAACCACCACACAAGTCCCCAAACTCCGCCGATCACGGCGTTCGCGACGAACGTCCATCGCCATCCGATCGACTGAATGACCATCGGCATCACAATCAGGGACAAGGCCGCACCAACCCGGGCGCCCGAATGGAAAATGCCCTGCCCGATACCGCGCTCTTTCGCCGGCAGCCATGTGTAAAGAGCTCTTGTCGCACCGGGGTACGCGCCGGCTTCGCCCACACCAAACAGGAATCGGACGACAAGCAAACTTATCGCCGTAAAGACCGCGCCGGTCATCGCCGTGAAAATACTCCACACAATGACAACGATTGTTAGCGCTCGCCTTGGTCCGGCTCGATCGCTGAACCAACCCGCGGGAATCTGAAACAGGGCGTAGCCAATGGCAAAGATGCCAAACACGTAGCCCATCATCTGGTCGTCCAGGCCCTTGATCTCGTCCTGCATCGACCCCTTGGCTGCGGAGATGCAAACACGATCCATGTACGTGTTCACGGTATGCAGGAACAGTAACAGGACCAGCCAGAACCGTTGATGCGTCGCCGTCGTCCCAGACATAAATTCCCCCCGGATTCCCAGTCAGTTGGCCCTGATTCTATCTCGGCCGCCACTTCAGTAAAATAAAACAATCTCGAATAATCATTTAACAATTGCGAATGATCGATGGCCCGCTCCGCCGACCTGCACATCCAGCAGCTACACACTTTCCGTGATGTCTACCAGGAAGGCGGCTATGCGGCGGCATCGAGGTTGTCGTCGCTGTCGGTGCCGACCATCTGGCAGCATATACGCGCCGTTGAAAAGCAGTACGGGGTGCCATTATTCGAAAAAGTCGGTCGCGGAGTGCGTCCAACCGCGGCGGCTGACCGGCTATACACGGCGCTGGACGAACTGCTGGTCGGGCTGGAGTCGACGTTCGAACTGGTTACCGCGGACGATTCGCAATCGGGTTCCATCACGCTGGTGAGCGGTATGCGCATGATGATGGAGGATCTCGCGAGTCCGCTGGCCGAATTCCGCAAGCGTTTTCGCAATTCGCTGCTTATCCGGCACGGCAACAATCGTCGCGCCGAGGAGCTGCTGGCGTCCGGCGAAGCGGATATTGGTCTTTCGCTGGAGCCGGGGTTGGAACAAAAGTCGCCAATGATTCACTACGAGCCGGCCTACCTCGTCGATTTTCTGGCAGTCGCCCCCAAACGACATCCGTTCTGGAAATCAAAAACCACTACCCTGCGCGAAATCGTCACCCATGATCTGGTCGTCACCGCGCCGGGAACACACGGCCGCGACGCCTTGGAGCAGGCACTTTACCGCGAGCGACTGAGTGCGAATATCGCGGTCGAGACGGACAACAGCGGCTTTACCATCGCTTGCGTTCAGGCCGGTATGGGATTGGGTATCCTCGCCGGCCGCGAGGACGGTTTGCTTTGTCGGGGTCTTGTAACGCGGCCGCTTCGGCGGCAACTTGGTCGTCGGCAGATCGTGATCATGTGGCGAAAGGGCCGCCGGCTTACGGCTCCCATGTTGGAGTTGGTGGAAACGATCAAGGCGTCTCGCTCGGAGTAGCAAGAAATATCTCGCACTGGATGCTGCGCGAACCCACCTACCTTGAAGTTGTCCGTTGTTCGTAACGTTCCGCCAGAAGATCGAATCCCCATGAGCGACGAAGCTTCCTCCGACTACTTCCTCTATCGCAGTATTCAGTCCCAGCCGGACGCATTCCGCGAAGTCGTCTCACGGAACCGTGATTTGTTGCGAGATTTGGTGCCACCCATCCGATCGGCGCGTCGACTGTACCTGACCGGGCTGGGAACCTCTTTTCATGCGGCGCAAATCGGCGCGTACGCCTTTCGGGCGCTTGCACCGGAAATCGAAGTCGTGCCGATGCATGCTTTCGATTTTTGTAACGACGCACCACTGTTGTCTCCCTCCGACGTCCTGATCGCCGTGAGCCACCGTGGGTCAAAGCGTTTCACGCGGGAAGCCCAGTCGCGTGCCGCATCGGCGGGCTGTTGCACCGCGATGATTACCGGCACCGAAGTCAGTCCGCCGGAGGATGTGGCGTTTCACTTCACCACGGTGGAGCAGGAGAAGAGTTCGGCGCACACGATCAGTCATGTATGCTCGGTGGCCCTGCTGATGGAAGTGGCTCGACAGTGTGCGGATCGTCCCGTCGCGCCCCAGTTCGTCGATGATACGATTCCCGCCGCACTGACGAATGCGTTGGCGACCGAAATGATGATGCAGGAGTGGGCGGCCAAACACCGCGATCGCCGGGCCATTTGGCTCATCGGAGCCGGACCCACTCACGTGGTCGCTCGGGAGACCGCCCTGAAAATCAAGGAAACATCCTACAAGCTCGCCGAGGGACAGTCGGTGGAAGAGCTGCTGCACGGGCCGTTTCAATGCTGCGACCGGAACGACCTCTTCGTGTTGCTGGCCAATGGTGTGTCCGAAATAGCTCGCGAGCGACTGGAGAGTCTTGCGACGATGATCGCCGATATTGAGGCGCACGCGGTCGTCGTGACGGACACGTCTCGCGGTTTTCCGGGTATTCGTGGAGACAGTCGATGCGTGGTGCCAGCCGTGTCAACGCCGGCCGAAGCGTTGATTGGTTTGATTCCCATGCAACTGTTTACCTATCATCTAGCTTTACAGAGCATGACGAATCCGGACAACTTTCGTCTGGATGATCCACGTTTTGCCAGGGCCATTTCGCGAATCACGCTATGAATCCACTAACACGTCTTACACTGGCACTCGCTGCGGGTACGACGGGCTATGTTGCCGTCCGACGCGCGTGTACAGGGCGGCTCGATCGAACCGAACGATCTCGTTACGCACGGTCCGTGATTGCCTGGGCTGTGGGACTGATTGCCTACGCCTTTGTAATCGAGACGGCGGGCGTCTTTCTGACATGGGAGTGGTTCGTCGAATGTCTGTTTGGGGGCGACTGGATCTTCGTCTGTATCGCCTCGCCTGTAATGGCACTGGGCGAGTTGCTGCTGTCCCGGCGGACGGAAAAGTCGCGGCCGCAGCTGGGCGAAGCGTAACTCGGCATGCCCGGATGCGTTGCGGCCGTGAATCCACAAAAAAACCGCATGCCCATGACATGCGGTTTGAAGGAACAATCGTCGTTGCGGCTGCACACCGGCAACGCTAGTTCGCGACTTGCTTCATGAAGGAAGTGTCGAACTTCAGTTGTGCGTCGTCCGCGCCATAAGAAATGGTCGGCTTGGCGTCGATGATGTCGTGACTGGCACAGAAGTCAACAACGCGCGGCATGATGGTCGACTGGAAGTCGGCTCGTTCGAACAGTGCCGAACCATCGGCTGGCGTCGCGTAGAATTTCGTCTGTTCGACGATGATCTTCATGTCGGCCAGTTCCAGGTCACCGAATTTCTTGCCGAGTGTGACCAGCGTGTCATCACTGGTGGCGGCATCCGCAATCGCTTTATTCACGGCATAGAATGCTTCGGTAATACAGGCTGCAAATGCTTTTCCTCCGGGCTTGTCCAGCGAATCCTGACCGACGACAACCATGTCGACGATTTCTTCGGGGATTTTCGTCGAGTCAAAAAGGACTTTGGCATCGTCACCGCGAGCACGTAGCGTTTGAATCACAAACGGATTCCAGACCACAATCGAGCTGATGTTTTCCTGGTTGGTTTGCATCGCCTGGGCAGCCATGCCCGGATCCATCTGCTTGAATGGGAAGTCGGCCGGATTCTGCCCCAGTTCTTCCAGTGCTCGTTCGAACATGTACTGCGAAACGGACTTCTCCAGTCCGTACGAATCTTTGCCCTTCAGACCTTCGACCGAATCGATGCCCGTGACGATACAGGCATCCGCGCCGGCGCTGGTGGAGGTCGGCAGGATTGCCACCGATCCACGAGCAATGGCGGGAGCGAGGATGTCCATGTTGGTGATGCACACCGCGTCGCAAGTACTGTTTCCGTAGGCGGCGAGGCAACCGTCATAGTCGAGCTGTTTGAGGACGACGTCGACCTTCCACTTTTCTTCGAGCGTTCCCTGCTTGCCTTCCGCGGCGTCAATGAGGCCCATTTCTTCGGCGACACCGTACACCGACCAACTGGGATACTCACTCCATGTCAGCGTGAATGATCCCGCCGTCGCATCACCGCCACCGGCGTCCGTCGCGCCCGTTGTGCTGGGTGTGGTTCCCGAATTGCATCCCGCCATCAGGCAGGCCGCCAGTGCAACAAATAGTAGTCCGTATCTCATTTGTTTCTCCCTTGGTTTCAACGTTTCTATGACTGTTACTGTTCTGGTCAACGAATGTTGCGGAGACGATTCCGCCCGAATGTCTGATTCTCTAGTCGCCCACTTTGGCTCGCACCGAACGTTCCAGCTCCTCGGTTCGTTCGCCGGCGCGACGCGCAGCCTCGATGGATTCGTCCAGTTCGCGGCGCACTTTTCCCAGTTCCGTTCGACTGCGTTGGCTCTCACTGAGGAAGTAGCTGTCGATCATTGCACCAACATCGACCACGGTTTGCTGAACTTCCTTGATGATGTCATCGCGCTGTCGCATAATCGATTCAGCGGTGGGACCCTGCATGCGCCGAGCCGTCTCCCACAGTGCGTGGGAATGCTCGAGCTGATTGACACACTGGTCCACAACCTTGTTGACTCCTTCCATTATTTCGTAGGAAGACGTCGTGATATTGCCTTTTTGCGCCGCACTTTGCAAGCTTGCCTTTAGCACGCGCAGTTCGCGCAGGCAGGTCTGCGTTCGTGGGTCTCGATCCCGAGTGAGTTTGTCATCGAGCGTGTCGAGTCTGGTTTCCTGGTCCTTCTGTTTTTTATCCAACTGGTAGGAGTAGGCCTTTTCCGTAAGGCTCTCCAGACCCCAGATCAATCGCGACGCGGTGACGCCAATCCCGCCGAGCACCCCAGCTATTCCGGCCATCGTCAGCGTTGGCTCGCCACCGGTTGCCCACGATGCCATCAATGCAGTGATTCCGCCTGCGAATGGAATCAGATTCCACGGAGAAGCGAAAAGGTCCAGGTAGACTTTTCGTTTCACTTCGTCCATCGAGTCGCCGTAACGGAAGTTCTTGATGTGGTGGAAAGACTGGAATGATACCGATTTGGACGGTCGCCCCAAACCCGCGGGAGCCACCGTGTGCTAGTAGGGCATCTGCCCCAACGTGAACGTCACCGACGGCACGTCGCCCAGCTGCGGTTCGGTGGTCCGGATCCGGGTGGTGTCGATTCCGCGGTCAATCAAGTATTCCGCAGCCGATTTCGCGCGGCTGCCGGCAAGTTCCTTGTTCAGCTCTTTGTCGCCACGCCGGGTCGCAACACCACGAATTTGCAGATAATACTGCTGCGTTCGCAGCGTATCGGCCAGATCGTTCAGCGTGTTGAGGCTGCGTTCCGCCAGTCTTGCCGTCCCGCGATCAAAGACGAGTCGCCGGACCTTGAGCGTCCCGATGGGCATCAGATTGTTCCATTCCTGGTCGCTGAGGGCACGCAACTGCATGGTATCGTCCACGTCCCCAGTGCCGGCCGGATGAAAACTGTCGTCCGAAAGGTCCTGCAGGATCGAGTTATAGTACAGCAGATTTGGTTTTCCATTCGTCGGATCGGAAGGGATCGCCGTGGTCGACACCAGGACGTCGGTGATGTTTTCGATCATGTCTTCGATGTGTTGGAGCGACTTGTTGTCGCTGATGCCAAAGTGGGCGTAGTTGCGCTGCGTGTCCTTCCACTGCACTCCGTTCACCAGTTGTTCGGCCTGCCGCACGGTGAGCGGCTCGCCCTGATTCTGCGCGTCCTGCAACACCAGATCATTCATCTTTGAGCGATGGTGAAAGGCTGCGCGGAAGTAGCATTCGACGACTTCCTTGACGATTGGTTCGTGATCACGCAGGTAGTCGCGGCTGACGACCAGGACGTCCACAATGTAGCCGAACAGATCGCGACTGCTGATGATCGTGTTGACGTTTGGGTTCTCCAGCATTTTGGAAACGTAGGGTTCCCACAGGACAAAGACCTGTTTGTCGTTCGGCGATGACTTGCGGTAGCGCTGGTACACATCCTGCGCGTCATTTGCTTTGACGATTGGGTTTTCTGACAGACTTGGAAGATCAAAGTGCGTCATCACAACGCGAGCCAACGTCTCGCTGGGCGAGTCGGGCGTCAGTACGAACCGGACGTCCGGATCATTGAAATCGTCGACACTCTTGAACTGACTCTTGTAACCGACGATCGCATCGGCACCGCGCGTCTCGTCGATCATGGCCACGATGGACGCGGGCAGATCGCCGGCCTGCGAACTGGTCTTCAGCAACGCATCGATCGTAAAAACGGCCATTTGGGACTTGCCCGACTTCAGGTCGGCCAGTCGCGTGGCGTAGTCCGCGCCGTCGTCGTGCAGGTTGACCTTGATGGACTTCTTTCGCAGTTCATCGGCGAACTCTTTCGACCGTAGCACGGCATATCCACTGAACGCATCCAGGGAAAGCTCCAGTCGATGATCGTAGCGCGATTCGGAACTGCCAACGTTCAGGCGTTCTTCACTGCGTTGTTCCTCGGCTTGATCAATTTTGGGCTGAACAAGAATTCGCCACGTAACGGCTCCGACGCCGAAAATGATCAGCCAAAGCACAACGATGGCGAGCAGTTTACCCTTTGACACTTTTAGCCCCCGACTTTCTGCGAACAGGTTTCCAACACGCAGTTTTCTTCACGACCAGCAATTTCGTTCTGAAACTGGTTCTGAAAACGAATCAACGTCCGCGACGCGTGATCGCCTTGAAGAGTGACGACACGGTCGCGACAAAAAAGAATAGCACGAACATGCAGACGACGCCGCCGATCATGCCGCCTCCGCTACCGCCTCCACTGTTTCCGCCGCCACCAAAGCTGGATTGAGGGAAATAGTCATCGGCTTCGAACCCCTCTCCGCTGATCGGGGCATTATTGGCGGCGGTCAGCGACGAAATCACGAACGGCGCCACATCATCCGGCAGCCCGGCAAGCAGCTCAAAATCCGACTCGCCGCCCACGGCATCGTCTGAATTCGATTCCGCCAGCGAAGTGGCAATGGCTTCCTCGAGTGCCCCGGGGTCATCTGCCCGTCGGTAGTTATGAACGCGCGTCGCCAGACTGTGGTCGGAGACCATGTCGACTCCCACTACATCGACGGCAAATCCCCGCGACATGATGTCCGGCAGGACGTGATTCAGCAACGCCTGGTCGCCGGCCTCTCCATCGCTGACAACCAGCAGCCGGTAGTCACCATAGATCTCCTTGGTACGAAGCTTCAGGAGTTCGTCACAGGCTTCGCTCATCCTTGCACCCAGCGGTGTGGACCCGCGGGCCTTCAATTGCTGAATGCTATTCTGAAGCTTGCCACGGTCCAGGTCCTGCAGCGGCATCAGCCAGCCCGCATTCAATGCAAGGACGCCCAGCTTCGAACCGTCTGGTAGCTTCTCGAGCACGACATTGAGCGCCTGTTTGGCGGCGTCAATCTTGCGAACCCGATCGCTACGCATCCAGTCTGCCATGGATCCCGAATCGTCCACGACCACCACGACTTTCTGGTCTACCGCCATCGCCGAAGCGAATAGCATCAGCCAGACAGCTATCGTACGTATCGTCATACCTTGTCCCTCTGAAGAATTCGTAACGGAACCGGATGCGATCTGACTAGAAATCAAAGTCATCGGCTGTCAGCGCTTCGGCCGGAACCCGTACGATGCGGAACTCGACACGACGATTTTCGGCGGCCTGTTCGTTGTTCAGCGGACGAGGCACGATGGGATCGGAAATTCCCGCTCCGACCGGTTTGATCTGCGACGCGTCCATCGTGACGTTCTTGCTCTTCGCATAGTTCACGATCGCCGCTTTGACCGCGTCGGCGCGTGCCTTCGACAGATTCAGGGCCGCCTGCATGGTCTGCTGCGGTTTGTACTGCGACGTTTCGAACTGACCCGTCTGAATCAGCTGGGAAATCGTTCCCGTCTGCGTCAGATCCAGCTTGGCGCCATTCTTCAGGTAGTATCGCTTGTTCTTGCCCGATCCGGTGACCCGGATTGTCTTTCGCGAGATTCCGGCGCGAACGAATTCACCCAGTGCCTTGGTCGGGTCGGCGTGACCGCGGATCATTACCACCGCGTTGCCGAACGTCGAAGCTGCCTGCATCGCTCGTTGAAATTCCTCGCCAAACTGCGCCGCGGCGAACTCGTTCTGGTTGACGTCGAAGCTGATCGTAAAACTGACGATCGTGTTTTCATCCAGCTCCTCGTTGCCAAAGTTCTCGAAGCCCTCGGCGTCCGCGAACTTCGTCGAGCTGCGTTTCGGCGCCACATACTGGATGCCCGCCTGCTTTGCCAGCGATTCATAGTTGAGCGCCGGAGGATCGAATCCTTTTCTCGAGAGTGCATAGCCCCAGTTGGTGGCCAGATCGAGGGCGCTGTTCATCTTTCCAAAGAAGCCGTCGAGGTTACCTTTGTCCTCGAAGAACGAAACCTGTCCGGGTAGTCCGACGAACGTGCAGTCCAGCAAGAGCCCGTGAGCGTCCACTTCCAGGGTGGGCAGTACGTCCTTGCCGAAAGTGTTCTGGGCGGTCGTCAGAAGCTTGCGGTAGTCGCCCTTCAACTGTCCCGATTTTTCGAAGTTGTTACGCATGGTCACGACCTCGTTGGTCGCCTTCAGGTAGCCGGCGACGAACTTCTCCACGAAGGGCTTGTTCGCCTTGTACCAGTCGGCTCGGACCGCGTAGACATCCGCGATCGATCGCGACATCGACTGTGTCGAGTTCAGGACTTTTGCATTCGCGACCGTACCTTCCGCGCCGGTGCCTTTGGAATCGACGCCACCGGTCAGCCCCAACATGTCGGGAGTGATGACACAACAGGCGTCAATGTCGGACTCGTTGCGGAACTTTTCTGCAGGGCCATTTTCGCCGGTGAGGTCGTCGACCCAGACAATTTCCACGTCGTCGCGACTGAGTCCGGCGGATGCCAACGAATCATAAAGCAGACCGACGTGCGGACCACCTTTCTGACAGGCGATGCGAGCCTTACGGCCATTCTTCGGTGCCAGATCATTCAGGGTCGTGAAAGTGTCTCGCGAGACGATATGGTCACCGGCACTCCATGAGAGTTGCATGATGACGACGGGTTTGGTGCGAGGGTCATTGCCCAGTACCCCGCTGGCCTGTCCAAGCATACGAAATGTGCCGCGCAGAAAGGGCGTTTTGCCACTCACGTAGTTTTTGACCTGACCGACGAAGTCATCGCCGGGCGTCAGTTTCATGTTGATTCCCATTTTTCCATAAATGGAATCACGGGCCGTCGTCAGTCCACCGTTGGCATGGAATGTCGCCACGTCACCACCCCAGGTGATGAACGGAATTTCAATCGGACTGGATGTCTGTACGTTCTGCGCTGAAACCGAACCGACCGTCTGCGAAAATCGCTCCTGCGCGATCGACGACGAAGCGAGTGCGATCATCAGGGCGCAACCGAGTGCTCCATTGATGAAGGCTGGCAGATTTTTTCGTTCGCTCATTTGATTCTCCTGTATTTCTTACAGACAGTTATTCGGTGCATGGAGTGCGAAATTGGCGGTAATCCCGTCTTTCGAGGGGATTCATTATCGTGATTGTCACGTTAAATGCTACGGCGGCTTTCGCATTGCGGCATTGATCTCGTGGGCTTGCTGCCGAACTTCACGGCATGCAAACATTCCGGAAACGCGATGTTGAGGGGGTCTCGCAGTGCGTCGGAATTCGCCTCTGCAACGGGCCGTCGGGCCATGCGATGCTGGGCCCTGGAATCTTGGGCCCTGGAATTTCGGGGCCGGTGCAGCGTTAGGCCTTGCGAATGAAGTGCTGGGCGAAACTGCGGATCTGACGTCCATTCAGCACGTGGACCATGCGAAGCTGCTGGACGGTGGCTCCGCTGAACTGCGACAGCGGTACGTGGACAAGTCGCTTCTTGAATCGCTTGGCAAGACGCCGCCAACCGTTGCTGGGTGGCAAGGGGCTGAGGAGCGCAACGTGCTGACTCTGGCTATGCATACACGTCGCTGCAATCAATCGTTCTTCCATCGTGTCGGTGAAATCCAGCCGCGGGTCGGCCCAGATGTCCGGAATCGAAATCGGCGGGAACAGGAACATGGCTCCGCCGTAGGTCGCCAGGCCGATGCCGGGGCCGACCATATCGGCCATAAAGTCCGTCGCATAAAAGGCCAGCGTCGATTCGTTCTGATGTTCCGCAAACCAGGTAGCTCGCCACGAGTAGTCGCGTGGATCGGCTGGAGAATCAAAGATCATGGCGACCGCATCCAGCCGGCCTTTGGCGGGCGGAATCTCCTTGACGTAAATTTCGCCCGTGTGCCAGTTGCGCAGCGTATCGCGAATGTCGATCCCGTCTTTCACGCTGGAGGTGAATTTTTCGGTCTTCACCAGATCAGCCCCCATGATCGCCTGAGCTTTCTGGGTGACATGCGCCCGGAAGTTCTCAATCAGCTCGTCTTCGGGCGGCCAACTGCATTGTCCAAAGGGATTCCATTTCATCTCCCACTGCTGCTGTTCGCTTCTGTCCGGCCGTCGATGCAGTTCACACGTTCGCCATGAAACTGGCGGCCCCGGCAAACGACTCACGGCATCGGCTACGTCTCCGCTGGGGAGTCGAAGTCGATCAATTCCAAACGACACCGGTGGCAACCCGGTGGCGCGGATGTAGCGATAGGTGCGCGCGGTTTCGGCGACGTGCAAAGCAAAGCTGTCGCCGGCAACCTGCTTGGCTGCGATGACGATGGTGTACAGGTCCGGCGCGAAGCGGCGTTCGGTGAGCGTCAGGTTGCGAATGTATTTCAACAGGCAGGAGAACGTCTGAGTGGTGATCGGTCGGGCCCGGTTACGGAAGTCGTCGCGGTAGGCATCGCGCGCGGCCAGCAGCAGTTCCTTGACGCCATCAATCGACAGGTACTCATCGTCGTCCAGCTCGGCTCGCGCCCGTTCGTGCAGTCCCGTGATGAACGGCAGTTCGCCGAACATGAATAGCAGGGTCTGTGGATCGGATTCGTAAAGCTCGGTTTCTGCGACGTAGTCGTCTTCAACGTCCGGTTTCAGCTGTTCGGTGTACGCTTCGCGAATCCACGGCCAATGCAGAATGTTCGCCAGCAGCAGGATCGACTCGTGCTGCTCTTCCAGCTCACGCAATCGAACGGCCATGTGGCGAATACGCTGTACGACCTGTTCCTGCGGTGGCCGCTGGATGAAGGGCAGAATCGCCGACGCAAATTTCTCGATCGGCAAACGCTTTAGCGCGAAGGCGTCCGGTAACGCTGCGGAATGCGGTTCAAAGTCGGTCGTCTCAAGGTCGATAAAGCGCCGAGTCAGGTGTTCGCCAATGGCAATGCGAAGACCGGCGATCACCGGTTGGCAGGGATCAATGGGAACGTAACTGAGATTCTTTGACGGTGGTTCGGCTTCGCTTTCGTCCGGACGCCACTCGGTTGCGTAAGGTGTCTGTTCCGACTGAACCACGACGGTAGGAACCGGCAGCAAGTCGATTCCCGATTCGACACTGGTTTGGAAAGAGGGTGGCAGTCCCACCGCGAGGCAGTCGAACTTGCCTTCCAGCATGCATTTGCGAACCTGCAACGCAGAATCGGCACTGCCGTGAATGACCGGCATGACGGAAATGCGGGGACTGATTTTCAGGAGCGGATGCATGGGCGATCGGGACGCGGCGTTGTTGGCTTGAAGCGTGCTTCCGGAATGGGTGTGCTGGACGGAGTTTGGCGAATGACTACGCCGCCTAAGTCTGCCCCGGCACGGTTAGGCTGGCTCGGTTATGCCGGCACACCAACGAGGCGATCAAAACTCCATCTCGTCGTCGTCTTCCTCGTCGCGGTCGGGATGCAATTCATCTTCGGAATCGAAAAAGAAATCACCCAGTCCCAGCGGAACGGCGTCGCCACCCAGCGTCTGCCGGGCGCGTTCGGCCGCCGATTCGAGATCCAGCGCGTCGCCGCCCAAACACTGCTCCAGCGCCTCACGCCAGATGGCGTCCTTGTTGATCGGGTGATCTGCCTGTTGCTGCATTCGCTTCATGGCAAACCGCAGCAGGTTGATTCCATCTCGAGGTGAAAAGTCCAGTTTCAACTCGTGAGACTGCTGTAGGAAGTCGACCGTCATCGCCAACATTTCCGCTTCTGCGAACGGCAGGTGATACTGCATGATGGCCATTTCGTCCTGTCGGTCCGGAAAACCGATGTTCAGCGACGGCTGCAGTCGACTGAGGATGTAGTCAGGAATCTCGTACGTCGATTCGTCCTCGTTCATGGTCACCGCACAGCGAAAATCCGGATGCGCGGGAATCGTGATCCCGGCGACGATCGATTCGGCATAGCGACGATGGTCCAGCAGCGGTGCAAGGCTGGCCCACGACTTTTCGTTCATGCGGTTGCCTTCGTCCAACAGGCATACGCCGCCTCGCAACATGGCCGTGACCAGCGGCGATGCGTGGTAGGCAATCTTGCCGCTTTCGGCCAGCACGGGCGTGACCAGCAGGTCTTCCGGTCGCGTGTCCGCCGTGCATTGGTAGATATAAAGATCTTGGTCTCGCATTCGGGCGCCGGCCATTCCCAACGCCGTCTTGCCAATTCCGGGTGCTCCGACCAGCCGCGGCGCCAGAGGAAGGTCCTTCTCATCGACGACCAGCCAACAGGCTAACAGCTGCTTGAGAACTTCACTTTGCCCGATCCATTGTCCATCGGACTCGTTGGGATGGCTCAACTTGAGTCGGACGCCACCGATCTCGACGAATCCGGCCTCTTCGACAGGAAATGATTTGGCCGTAGGCTTCGTCATACGTTCGATCAACTCCGCAGTGGTGTACGAGGTATCGGGTGGCCGCAAAACTGATTGCTTCCGCATAACCCGTTAAAAGTGAGGGTCTACTTCGCCGAATGATTTCGAGGTACCAGTTCCGGCGGCCGCCGGTGAAAGGAAAAGTCGTAGGTTTGATCCTACGGCTCAGCTCCGCAACTTTCAACATCCCGTCCAAGGTACCAGCGCGATGGCCCTCGACATAGATTCCCAGACCGAAGGTGAAGTTCTCACCGAGACGCCAGTAAACGTCCCACATGCCCTCCGGACGCAATCGAGCGAAGCCATTCAGCGGGCCACGGCGACACTTGCCGAACTGGATGCCCTACAGGAAGAGCTGCGTGACGAGGAAGCTCGCGCACTGCCGCCTTTGGATCTCGGTTTCGAGCTGCCCGTGGGATTCATGCTGAGCATTGTGGTGCCCATCTACAACGAAGAAAAGACAATCCAGCGAGTCATCGAAACGCTGTATGCTTTGCCGATTCCCGTCGAAGTCATCGCCGTCGACGATGGCAGCTCTGATGGAACCTGCGCCATCCTGACACGGTTGAACACGGACTATCCCGAACTGAAGGTCGCTTTTCAGCCGCAGAATCAGGGCAAGGGCGCCGCTCTCCGCCGCGGGTTCTCGATGGCCACCGGCAGCCACGTGATGGTTCAGGACGCGGACCTTGAATATAACCCGTACGATATTCCCGGTCTGCTGGAACCGCTCGCCCGTGACGAAGCTGATGTGGTATACGGCTCGCGGTTCCTCGAAGAACGCTGGGAGGGCTCGTCGTTTTTGCATCGTCTTGGCAACCGCATGCTGACCGGAGCGTCAAACATGATGACCGGCCTGCAGCTGACGGACATGGAGACGTGCTACAAAATCTGGCGTCGCGAATTGATGGACCGGTTTTGCCTGGAGCAAAACCAGTTCGGCTTTGAACCAGAATTGACGGCGAAGTTGGCCGGTCTGAAAGCACGCATCGTTGAACGACCCATTTCCTACGACGCGCGCGGATGGGAAGAAGGCAAGAAGATTGGCTGGAAGGATGCAGTCCAGGCGTTGTACTGTATCCTCAAATATCGATAACCAAACCGCCCATGTCGACGACACTCACTGAACAGCCGCAACATCCGGGTTGCGAAGCTTCACATTCGCTCGAACTGGACTCCCCTTTGAACCCCGGCCTGTCAATCGACCCGCTGGATCATCGCAGTCGATGGATCCAGCGCGGGTTTTTGCTTGCCATTCTGTTGGCGTGCGGAATTGCACTTGCCAACAACGAACCGGATCCGGATCTCTGGGGACACGTGCGCTACGCGCAAGATGCCCTCGCCAGTGGCAAACTGCACCGTACGGCGACGCACACCTTCACGGCAGAAGGATATCGCTGGATCAATCACGAAAACCTCGCTGAACTTGCATTGGCCCAAGGTTATGAGCTCCTGGGAGCTCGCGGACTGGTGATCGCCAAAGCGACCTTCGGGTTTATCGTGTTGGGCCTGATGATTTTTGCTTCACTGAAGCGCGGTGCATCGCTTCCGGTCGCCGGGTGCTACCTCCTGCTCACGGCGCTGACGCTTTCCGCGTTTTGGGCGATGCGGCCGCAACTGGCCAGCTTCCTGTTGCTCACCGCGGTTGTGGTCCTGCTGAATGCGGCCTTTGCCGAATGGCAGTCTGTCCAGCGGATTCGGTTTGGCTTCCTGTGGTTGCTTCCGCCCCTGTTCACGGTGTGGACCAATTCGCACGGAGCGTTCGTGGCGGGCGTGTGTCTCGTGTCCGGCTACCTGGGAATTCGCGGCATCGAACTAATCGTGCGTCGCGACGGTGGCAACGGTCGCAAGTACTACTGGCACCTGGTCGGCATTGGGTCGGCCTGCTGGCTGTTCACGCTGTTCAATCCGTACGGCATGAAGTTGCATCTTTGGTTGGCCGAGTCGCTGGGGAATCCCCGGCCGGAAATTACCGAGTGGGCGGCGCCTCGATTCAGCGATGAATTCTTCATGCCGTTCGTGGCCCTGTCGTTGTTGTCGCTGGTGGCGTTGATTGGAACCCGGAAGAAACGCGATCCCGCTCAGTTGGCACTGTTGGTGTTGTGCTTCTGGCAGGCAACCTGTCACGTGAGGCACATCGCCCTGTTTGCGATCCTCGCGGGTTTCTGGGTCCCGGTCCATCTGGATTCGACACTGGCGCGATTCCGCCGAACCAACAGTTCCGAGCCGGCAAAGCCGATGGACTTGACGGGATTCCGAGTGATGGGCGTGGCGCTGCTGTTCGTGTTTGTACTGCTGTTCACCAAGCTCTACTCGCGGCTATCGGACTTCCCGGTAAAGAAGAGCAAGTATCCGGTTGCGGCGTTGCAATACATTGCCGACCACGATCTGAACGGGCGGCTGGTTGTCTCGTTCGACTGGGCGCAATACGCCTTGGCCGCGTTGGCCCCGGACACGAAAGTTCAATTCGATGGCCGCTTTCGTACTTGCTATCCCCAGGAAGTCATCGACATGCACTTTGACTTTCTGATTGGTGACAGCAAAGAGAATCGCTGTCGAGCGGCCTCGTCTGGACCGTTTGATGCCACGCGTATTTTGCAGCACGGCGAACCAAACCTCATCCTTGTGGACCGACGGTTCCGCCACAGCGTGAACGTCATGGAGCAACAGCAGCAGGACTTCGTGTTGTTGTACCAGGATTCGACGGCGCAGGTTTGGGGCCGCACTTCCGTCTACGATGACCCGGCAGGTCCCAACTATTTGACCCCTCTGCAACGGAAAGTCACGGACGAAATTCAGGTCGGCAGCGTCACATGGCCGGCCTTCCCGCAACCAGAAACGCTCTAGCCGAACTTCTCTTCCAACATCAATCGTTCCGCGCAGCCGCGCGCACTCTTGCGGTAGTTCTGCGCGCCCAATGTGGACTGCTGGTCACTGAATGTGTCGCCACTTCTCCCGTGTGCTCCGCCATCGAGGGGTCGTCTTCTACTCCAGTTCCATCGGCGGCGGGCGCGCGTACGATTGAATGTTCAATTTTTTCGCGGCTTCTGCCGCTTCTCACAGTGGGGCTCAGAGGACCTTGCTTGTCCTCCTCCCTTGAAGGGAGCAGCGGTGGCTGTGAGGGACGAACAGCAGTTCTTCAAGGAACTCGACAAGAAATTTTGGACGGCAGCGGATAAGCTTCGAGCGAATCTGTATGCGGCTGTCTATCAACACGCCGTCTTTAGAACTTGACGCGGATGAAAACAGATAGAAACGCAGAGACGCTGAGGACGCAGAGTTGTTGTCCTGACATTTCCTCTGCGCTCTCAGCGTCTCCCCGATTCAAAATCCTCACCACCGGAGGCTGTGCGTGATCCACCTAAACAAACTCACAGAATCCATCATCGGTGCGGCCATCGAAGTGCATCAACGGCTCGGTCCCGGACTGTTGGAAACGGCCTACCGGAAATGTCTTGCCTACGAGCTTCGCAAGCGCGGCTTCGAAGTTGTCGAAGAACAACCAATTCCAGTGTTTTACGACAACGTCCATTTGGAATGCGGGTTCCGAGCAGATTTGCTTGTAAACGGAAGCGTTGTTGTCGAACTCAAGGCCAAGTCAGCAATCCACCCAGTCGACAAAGCTCAAACGTTATCGCATCTGCGATTGATGAATCTACAAGTTGGACTTCTGATCAATTTCCATGAAGTCAAATTGGTGGATGGTTTGCATCGGATCGTCAATAAATTCAAGGAGGTATCATGATCGAGCGTGGGGAAAATAGAAACGCAGAAACGCAGAAACGCAGAAACGCAGAAACGCAGAAACGCAGAAACGCAGAAACGCAGAAACGCAGAAACGCAGAAACGCAGAAACGCAGAAACGCAGAAACGCAGAAACGCAGAAACGCAGAGACGCGGAGAGCGCAGAGTTATTGGCGGCACACTTCCTCTGCGCTCTCCGCGTCTCCGCGTTTCAAAACTTGCGACATCTTGTTCCTGACGAAAACGAAAAGAAGCGAGTCCGAGGAGCCGCGGTCTTCCGCGACCGGCCGGGCGAAGTTCTGTTCATCGACGCCCGCAAGCTGAGCTAGATGGTGGACCGAGTCCTCTTCACCGACGAAGTTGGAAACGCAGAGACGCTGAGGACGCAGAGTTGTTGTCCTGACATTTCCTCTGCGCTCTCCGCGTCTCCGCGTTTCAAAATCTCCCCTGATACTTACGAGGACATCTCCGGCTTCTGCAAAAGCGAGAGTCTTGCCGAGATCGCCGAACATGGCTATGTGCTCACGCCAGGTCGCCACGTGGGAGCCGAAGAGGTGGAAGACGACAGCGCCCCCTTCGCCGAAAAGGTGGAGAGCTTGACCCGTGAGTTAGCCACTCAATTTCACGAGTTCGAAAAACTGCAGTCGGCGATCCGCTGGAACAAAACAACCGAGCGCTGCATCGACTCTACACCAACGGCGTCAAAGTCGAATACAGCACCGATGATGGCAAGGCAACGATCTACGCTCAGATCATCGACTTCCAAAACCCGGACAACAACGACTTGCTGGTCGTCAACCAGTTCAGTGTGGTGGGAACCAAACGGATTCGCAGACCGGACATTGTGGTGTTCGTGAATGGCCTGCCGTTGGCGGTTGTTGAGCTAAAAATCCGTCGGATGCATCGGCCGATGTGTGGAAGGCTTACTCGCAACTGCAGACTTACAAGGACGAAATCTCCGACCTGCTAGCCTACAACGTGACTCAAGCGGAAACCCTCGCGATGGATTGGTCAAACTAGCGGTGAAGCGTATGGCGAGCCGCTGGCTTGTCTCTGGCAGTTCGCCCGACGGTTGAACGTCTGGCACACGTATAAGTCACGCTGCATCCGGACCCTCCATCGAACATTGGGCATTGACCGCCAATCGCTGGTGTTGATTGCGAATGTGCCGATAGATGGCAAACAGCAAAATCGCAGTCAGGATCGTCAAACCCCACCACTCAAGCCGGTCTACACTCGGCGTGAGAACATCGACTCTGGCGATCGAGTGCATCAGAGTGGGAAACGCGACGACCGCAGCAAGGACAGCGAGGATGGCTACCCACAGGTTACGAATCCTGAGTGCGCCATGGGAAGCAGCAAAGGTAATGGCGGCCGTCGCAAAGGGCGCAGTCAGGATCCAGACGATGTGCTGCTGAGTTGATTGTCTCGAATCGGTCTGGCCTGCTACGTAAAAACGCATCGCAGCCAGCAAAGCGGCGATCACGGCCGTGACCACGATGATCTGCCTAAGCGAAAACCGGTTCGCATTCGCAGTCACATCTGAAAATTTCGCGGTACGACTCAAGAGCACATTCATCGCGACGCAACCGCACAGATACCAGCACGTCCAGAACCCTCCCAGTAGCAAGTCGGCGATCATGTCGTCGCGGCAAAGCAGGGCTGCGGAGACGGCGGCGATCAGCATCGCGGACATCCATTTTCTTTTTGCCGGTTCCTTCCATGCAAGGATAAATAGCGACACCGTCGAAAACGCAATCGCCAACGCCAAACATCGAAATCCCCACCAGATCGGGACGGGCGCCACGGTGAACTGAAGACTGATCAGGCTACCGACAAGTAACACCATCAACATTATGCCACCATCCAGCAGCGGCCTTTCGGAAAGTCGGGCACTTCTGAACCAGAGGATCGGGAACGCCAACCAACCCGCGAGCGCCAACCAGGCCGCTTCCCTTCGCCACGGCTGCGCCATAAGCATCTGCTCGACGCGTCGCGTATCAAGGTTCAGTTTCATGAGACGACCGGCGGTCGCCAGCGGATCCGTCGAGTAGATCAGATTTTCCGCTTCTCGATCCGGAAGTATGCCGGACGCATAGTCAACCGGGACGGTCTTCGACGTGAGCGGTGTCCCGCCGGTTGGCCCATGAATTGAAATCAGCCGGGTCCAATTGGGATGGTCGACAGTCACGACGCGTTTTTCATTGACGACAATCACATCCTCATCCCTCAGTAGGTTCATGATGAGAGTTGAACTCGCCCCCGAATCGACTTGTCGACCGGCCGTAACCAACCTCCGTTTCCCATTCACCAACGAGACCGCCGCGTTGGAACCGTGAAACAACGGCGGTCCGTTCTGATACCTGGCGGTCGTGCGGAACAGCTCGCGTGCGGTGGCGAAATCGAATTGCAACAATTGAAGGTTTGTGCCGTCCGAGATTACATAGTCGCCCGTCGCTCCATTGGCAGTCGATGGATGAATCATCACGCGGACGACGCCAGGGTCATCGTCGTAGAAGATCACCCCTGCGTATTCATTGCGACCGTATTCGACACGCCCCACCTCCTCCTGCCCGAGGACGAACCTCAGATAAGGGCGAGTTGCCGTCGTCTCGCTGTTTGCGGTGTTGGTTGTTGCGGCAGGATGACGACTTACGTAGGCGACGGTGCCATCGTCCAGCATCTTCACGGCTGCGACGTCAAGCGCATCGAGAGTTTGCCTTTGCAGGATACGCGGACGAGGATTGCTCACGTCGACCTGGAGCAACTCCACTGGCTGGCTGTACGGGGCGTCACCCTGAAAGATTCCGTAGACGCTCTTGCCATCGGCACACCAGCGCCAGGAAGGATACTTAGGTCGTCCAAATTCGGAAAAGTCGCAGACGACCTGATTGGATTCAAGGTCCAGCACGTAGCACCAACTACGCTGGTCACGGCTGGAATCGACATACTCAAGCAACAGCAGCTTCGTACCATCCGGGCTCACTTGAAGCGGCGAGTAGCCGCGAAGATCAAGTCGCAGCGCGTAGCATCCCGCCGCAACACCCAAGGCGAAGAGCAATATCGGCCACAGCCGTCGACCAGTCCGCCATGAGTCGCGTTGAGGCATGATTGTTGTTCAGCAGTTGTTGGCGAATCGGGGAACAGGCGTGGGCAGAACAAGACGATTCAAAACACGGTGGGGTAGCAAGGTGAGCGTCACGCGTAACCCATCGTAAGGAAATCGCCCCCTGCCCCTCAACCAAATCACGCCGAGTGGTACTCACGCGTTCTCACGTCCCCATCGAAGTAACTGAAGCTACGGAGGCAAACTACCGTCGACGGGCAACATCGCGATCGCGACTAACCCAGGATGTCCGTGACGACGCGGGCTGGTTCAACACCCGTCAGTCGCATGTCCAGGCCCTGGTAGGGGACGCTGAATCGGTTGTGGTCGATTCCCAGCATGTGCAACATCGTTGCGTGCAGGTCGCGGACGTGGATGACGTCTTCCACCGAGTTGTAACCCAGCTCGTCCGTCGCACCGTAGCTAGTTCCGCCCTTTAAGCCGCCGCCGGCGACCCACATGGAGAATGCTTTCACGTGATGGTCTCGCCCCGCGCCGCCTTTGCCCTGGAACATGGGGGTGCGGCCAAATTCACCGCCCCAGATGATCAGGGTGTCTTCCAGCATGCCGCGCTGCTTCAGGTCCTGCACTAGCGCCCACGTTGCCTGGTCTGTGAAGCCCGAACAAATTTTCATGTACTTGTCCAAACCGCCGTGGTGATCCCAGCCACGATGGTAGAGGTGGATGAAGCGTACACCACGCTCGGCAAGACGTCGTGCAAGGAGGCAGTTGGACGCGTAGGAGCCATCGCCCGGCGTTGCACCGTACATATCAAGGATGTGCTGCGGTTCGTCGGACATGTCCGTCAGTTCGGGAACCGACATCTGCATGCGAAAAGCCATTTCGTAAGCCGCGATGCGTGTGTCCATCTCCGGATCACCAATGGACTCGTTGCGATGACCGTCCAGTTTCTGCACAGCGCGAACCACTTCCTGCTGAAGTCGTGCGGAAACGCCCTGCGGTCGCTTCACGTAGTAGACCGGGTCACCGCTGCCGTTGAATTCGACGCCCTGGTATCGGCTGGGAAGGAATCCCGCGGACCACTGTCGGGCCGCGATTGGCTGCGGATTGCGACCACCAACGCTGCTCATGACGACAAAGCCGGGCAGGTCCTGCGTCGCATTTCCCAACCCGTAGTTGACCCACGATCCCATCGACGGTCGTCCGCTGATGGCGGTGCCCGTGTTCATGAACGTGTGGGCCGGGTCGTGATTGATCTGCTCGGTAACCATCGATTTGAGGATGCAGATGTCGTCGGCCATCTTTGCGTGCCACGGCAGGTAGTCGCTGATCAGCTGGCCACTCTCGCCGTATCGACGGAACTTTGTCAGCGGGCCCTGGCACTTCAGCGTCTGTCCCTGAAGTTGCGCAATCGGTTGGTTGTCCGTATAGGAAGCCGGCATCGGCTTGCCGTCCATCTCCGCCAGCTTCGGTTTGTAATCGAACGTTTCCAGGTGCGACGGCCCTCCGGCCATGCACAGGAAGATGACGCGTTTGACTCGGGGCGGCACATGGGGAAGTCCGGCCAATGGACTGGTGATCGGTCGTGCCTGCGCGTCACCCTGCAGGAGCGATCCTAACGCACACGCGCCAAGACCGACGCCTGAACGGGTCAGGAAGGATCGTCGTTGCAGTCGATGAGTTTGTGCCGCTCGCGCGGGATCGGTTTGGATCATTGTCGAGTGTTCGCCTCGCCGAGATTCAGGATTGCCCGGGCGACGTTGGTCCACGCCGCCAATTCCAGTGGGTGATCGGACTGGTGTTCCATTTCGCCGATTTTCAGCGTGCTTTTGTGACGCTGGAGGTCGCTTTCGTATTCACTTCGGCTGACGGAAATCAGACCAAGCAAAGTGGAGACTTCCGTGTCGGTAGGCTGCCGCGAGAGCACAATTTCAAACGCCCGTCGAATCCGTTTCGCGTCGCTGGCGAAGCCCGCATCCAACAACCGGGCCGCCAGTCCTCGAGCTGCTTCAACGAACGTAGGATCATTCAGCAGGACCAGAGCCGCCAATGGCGTGTTCGACTGCGGTCGCTGAGCCGTACATTCCTCGCGGGTTGGTGCGTCGAAGGCACGCAGCATGGGGTGCAGAAACTGACGTTGCCAGTGAACGTAGACGCCGCGTCGCCATTGTCGTTGGTCGCCATGATGCGCGTAACGGCGTTGTGGAAAATTCAGATGTCGATAATATCCCAGCGGTTGGTACGGCTTGACGCCGGGACCGCCGAACTCGTCGACCAGTAGACCGCCAGCGGAAAGCGCGGTGTCGCGGATCATTTCCGCTGGCAATCGAAATCGCGACTGCCTCGCAAACAACTGGTTGCCCGGATCACGCAACTGGAGTTCCGGGGTGGCGACGGATGATTGCTGGTAGGTGCGACTCAGCAGAATCGTTTTGAAGAGCGACTTGATGTTCCATCCGCTATCCACAAATTTGATAGCCAGATTGTCTAGCAGCTGAGGGTGGTTGGGTGGCTTGCCCTGCCCGCCGAAATCATCGAGCGATTCGGATAGCCCCGTGCCCATCAGCAGGTACCAGAATCGATTGACCATGACGCGAGCGGTCAGCAGTCCTGCTCCATCGCGAGGATCGATCAGCCAGTTGGCAAGATCCAGTCGCGTCGCGCGGCCGTCGGCTTGTAGGTTGCCAAGGAATTCGGGCACGGCCGGCGAGACAATCGGGCCACTGTCATCCAGCCAGTTGCCTCGCGGGAAGACGCGGATCTCGCGTGGCTTTTCCAGCGAGACGGTGATCATGGTCTTGCGACGCTGCGACTGAAGTTGCTTCTTCTCGTCGCGCAGTTTGGTAAGGTCGTCCGGGTCGCACGCGGAGTCTTCAAGATCGGCCAGCTTTGCTTCGACCCACGCCAACCGTTCGCGATCGATTCGGTTCAGAACCTGAATTTCCGGCGGTCGTGCGGTGGGCAGCGAGTTCGTGCCCTTCTTAAAATGCTGCTCTTCGTCGATGTCGGCAAAGAACGCGGCCATGGAATAGAAATCACGAGCGGTGTACGGATCGTATTTGTGATCGTGGCATTGGGCGCACCCCAACGTGCCGCCCAGCCAGACGGCCGAGACATTGCGAACGCGATCCGCCTGGTAGATCGCCAGGTATTCTTTGGGTTGCACGCCGCCTTCATGCGAAGTTTGCAGCATGCGGTTGTATCCGGTTGCGATCTGTTGATCGACGGTCGGACTTTCCAGCAGGTCACCGGCCAATTGCTCACGCGTGAACTGATCGAACGGCAGGTTGCGATTGAACGCGTCGATGACGTAATCGCGATAGGGCGAAATGTTCTGATCCTGGTCGCCGTGGTAGCCGACCGTGTCTGCATAGCGGACCAGATCCAGCCAGTAGATCGCCATCCGTTCGCCAAAGTGCGGCGACGCCAGCAGCTTGTCGACAATCGCCTCGTAGCCCTCGGCGGTGTCCAGGGAATCCGATTCTGTTTTTGCGTCTTCGACGTTGGGAGGTAGTCCGGTCAGGTCGAAGTACAACCGTCGCAGCAGAGTGACATTGGACGCCCGTTTTGAAAACGGCAATCCTTCCAGCTCCAGTCGCTCGCCAACGAAGGCGTCGATCCAGTTTGGTTTCGCAGCGGTAGTCGCTGGCGTTGCGGTTATCGTTGGCGCGGGGGGATCGGAACGGACAGGCATGACGTATGCCCAGTGCTTCGACCAGCGTGCTCCCTGCGAGACCCACTGTTTCAGCAATTCGACTTCGGCCGGTGTTAGCTGCTTGCCCGAGTCCGGCGGTGGCATGAGCAAGTCTTCGTCGTCGGAAGTGATACGACTTATCAGCTCGCTCTCAAGATCACCGGGCGTGACGACAGCCCGCGCGTCGGTCTCGACATCCAGCCGCAGGTCGGCCTCGCGATGTTCGCCGTCGGGGCCGTGACAGTGGAAGCAGTTGTTGGAGAGAATGGGCCGAATGTCACGATTGAAATCGACTTCAGCGGCCGTGACGTTTCCGGCGATCGTCATCAACAGCATCGCCAGTGCGCAAGGGAGCGAACGTGCCATCGATCTTCGTCGAGGCGATGCGTTCGCTGGTTGGCAGGTTTTCGATTCAGGCATGGTGATGGCTCAGTCGTGCGATGGCTAAGTCGTGGCGGTTGCAGTGGAATCCAATTGCGGATCTAACTGCAAGTCTACTTGTGGGTCTACTTGTCGATCTTCTCTGCCAGCCATTGTAGTCTCCGCGAATCGAGGCAACATGAGCGGCTGGGCAGAAAGTGTTTGTGGTACGATCGGGAAATCATTCTTGCATTGACAGACCATTGAACACCCACCGAACTGAACTGATTGTTCCGGAATCGTACGACCTCGCGAAGACGCTGTGGTTGGCAGGTATGGGCTCGCGCGATCCTTCGCTGCAAGTCGGGCCGGAGGAGGCCTGGTTGGGATTTCATACGGGCGAGGGGCCGGTCACCGTGCATGGTCGGCTGGCGGATCGAAGGTTGGACGTGACCTGTTTCGGGCCCGGTAGCGACTGGGTCGAACCGCGGCTGACTGGATTGTTTGGTCTGGACGATGATCCTTCCGCTTTTTGCCCTGACGGCAAGTTGGGTGAACTCGCGCATGCAAATCCCGGCATGCACTTGCCTCGCATCCCCGTTGTATTTCATCGACTGACGCAAATTGTGCTGCAGCAACTGGTGGTGTGGTCGGACGCCTTGCGAGGCTGGCTGCGGATGACGGAACGCTATGGCACCGACGCACCGGGTCCGACGTCTCTGCGGATTGGCCCGTCGCCGGAACGGTTGGCGGAACTGGGATACTATGACCTGGTCGACTGCGGTGTCATGCCGAAACAGGCACGGTTAATTTTGCAATTGGCTCGGGAGAGCAACCGGATCGAGCGATTGGCGGAGTCGGGTCCTGCGGCGTTGGAAAAGTACCTGCTATCCGTTCGCGGTGTTGGGCCGTGGACGGTCGCTCATCTGCAGGGGACATCCATGGGAGTTGCGGATGCGTTGTTGGTGGGTGACTATGGATTGCCGCATACGGTGGGATGGTTTCTTGCCGGCAAGGAACGCAGCAACGATGAAGAAATGACGCGGCTGTTGCAACCGTTTTCGGGGCATCGCTTTCGTGTCGTGAATTTGCTGTGGCAGAGCGGAATCGAAGCTCCGCGACGTGGACCCAAACAGCGATCGAACCGTTGGCGATTCACGAGGCGGGGTTGAAACGCCCGGCAGATTGCTCGCCGTGACATCGTCCGCGTAGCTGGCGGTCGTTCAGCTCGCCGCGAAGTTTCCGGACAGCACCAGGAAATCTCCAAAACCGACCAGCCCGTCTCCGTCGAAGTCACCCTGTTCCCAACCCACATCCTGCTGGTTGAAGTACTTCGACAGTGCGAGGAAGTCCACAAAGTCAACGACACCGTCCCGGTTGGCGTCGCCGGGCAGCGAATCGGGTTGGAGTCGCCGAACCGCGAACGCGATATTCAGGGCTTCGGGCTCTTCCGCGGCGTCCTGTTCATTCGAATACAGACGCACGTTGTACGAACCGATCTGGCGTGTGTTCTCGATGACCGTGACGGTATCGGTGTAGAAATCGGCCAGCACAAAGTCGGGGATTCCGTCGTTGGTCACATCGGCCGTCGTTACCGAGCGTGGTGAGGCGACGGAATCCGGCAGTGCGGCGTCGCCACCCAGCGTGGTTGAAAAGAACGTCGAATTTCCATCGTTTCGCAGGATGACGACCGTGTCCACTTCGGACGCTTTGGAAAGCACGATATCCAGGTCGTTGTCGCCGTCGACGTCGGCGACGGTGATTGCCAGTGGGAACGAGTCCAGCGGGATGGGATTGGATTCGGTAAATCCGCCGTCACCATCACCGGGCAGAATGGTCACGAACTGGCCGTTGGCGATGGCCACGTCGGGCTTGTCATCGCCGTCAAAATCCCCGGTGGCCATCGAGATTGGAAATCCGTTGATCGTCGCGGAACTGGATCCCGGCAAAAATCCATCGTTGTCGCCCAGTACGATTTGCACGGTCTTGTTGGCCAGCGTCACGGCGATGTCGTCGAGTTCATCACCATTAAAGTCTGCTGTGGAAATACTGATCGGAGATGCTTCCAGCGAGACAGACTGCGTCGCGATGAACTGACCGAAGCCGTCATTTTCCAGAATGGTGATCGCGTTGATCAGGCTGTTGACGACGGCCAGGTCGGGGGCGTCGTCGCCGTTCGCATTGATGATGGCGACATTCAGCGGCCCCGTTTTGTCGCCGAGTGTAACCTTCGATGCTTCAAAGGAGCCATCGCCGTTGGATAGCAGGATCGAGACGCTGCTGGAATCGTAGTTGGCCACGGCCAGATCTTCGCGACCGTCTCCGTTCAAATCCACAGAGGCCAGATTGACGGGCCCGATTTCGTTGTATTCCTCAAGTCGCCGCCGGGTCTGGAACCCACCCACATTCGAAACCATTGACAGCGAGTTGGTCTCGTAGTCGGCGATCAACAGATCCACTGCATCGTCGTTGTCCCAGCTTCCCGTGATGACCGAGGATGGACTGAGCCCGATGTTTTCGATAACGATTGGCGCCCGCACGGGAGTCGGTGAAATCTGCAGCGGGCCGGTTTGTTCCGATCCGTCTTCCTGCAGGAGGAAGATCTCATATTCCTGTCCCAGCGAGAGATCGGTAAACCGATACAGGCCGTTGGTGAAGTCCGCAACAATGTCTTCGTTGGGCGACCAGGCTCCGTCCCGATTGACGTCCACGTACACGGTTCTTCCGGCGATCGCCGGTTCGTTGGCATCGCGAATGCCATCGCCATTGTTGTCGCTGAACACCAGGACATTCACTTCCCCCTCGCAAACCCCCGTTACTCCGCCAAGGCAATTGCCAATAATCAGCGACTGCCGTACCGCGAAGTCCAGGTCAGAACGCGTCTCGCTGGCGTCCAGCATCACGTCATCGTTGAAGACGTCGGTTGGAACGACAGACCACTCATTCTGTGGAACCAGTTGGACGGAGTACGACTGTAGCGTGGGCAGATTGGTGAATTCGTATTCGCCGGTTGCACCCGAGCGTGTGGAAGGTTCGTCTGCATCCAGCTGTCCGAATCCGCTCTCCCCGGGCGCGTCGAGATCCAGGAAGACCGTCCAGCCAGCGACGCCTAATTCGAATTCGTCTCGCTGGCGATTACCATCAATGTCATTGAAGACCGTGCCCCGAATCCCGCCGGGGGACGGAATGCGGCCGAAGTTCAGGTTCTCGTGAACCGACCCGGGCGTCAGTTGGACTTCGTGTTGGCTGGTCGATCCAAACTCCATCGAATAGATTCCGTCAGAGCCATCGTCGAACGCGGCGTGAAAGACAACTCGACTGCCACTGATGGCTTCGCGGCCGATGGAAACGGACACGGGCTGTCGATCGCCGAAGACAGAGCCGGGCTCATCGGACTGAATGGCGACCACACTTTCCAGCCGTCCGTCGATGTAGACGTAGACGCCCAATTGTTGTTTTTGGTCCGATTTAAGGGCTTCCTCCGCGCCGATTCCCCGTCCGACAAATACCACGCTGCCGTTATCCAGCGAAATGTCCTCGAACGAACGGAAGTTGGATCGGTCGCCCGGAATCAATGTGTGGGTGTCGGCGATGGTGTGCCAACTTCCGTCGCTGTCGATGCTGTAGATGCCCTGCCTGGTTGCGGAGATGCCATGAAAAACGAGCTGGCCGTTGTGGAATGCATAGTTGCCAATCCCGACAAGTGGGCTTCCGTCGGGCAGCGTTGTGGAATTGTCGACCAGCATCTCTAGCGAGTCGCCATTCTGGTCGATCTTGTAGATGCCGAATCCGTCGCTGTGGGTGCCCTGAAAAATGACGGCTCGGCCATCGAAATCCGCTGCGCCGAAGGTCTCGAAGTTTGCATTCGTTCCGGGTACGGCGGGGCCGCTACGATCGATCAGCGCGACCAGGCGTCCATCCTGGCTGGCCACATAGATGCCCTGCTCGTTGACGCCCTGTCGGACAACACGTCCCGTCGAAGCAATGATCTCGTCCGGTTCCGTGACGCCAAACACGGTGAGTCGATCGGCGATGGCATGGACAACGAACTTCCTGTTCTTGAAGCTGTTGGCTTCCCCGTCGGGATACTCGGCATTGCGAAGCGGCACGTCCGAGTTTTCATCCACCAGATTTTCTACACCACCGAACTGGTTCACGAGGAAGATGCCTCGCACGGAATCCGACGAATCGAGGTTTTCGGCGATCTCACCGGAAAACGCCACGAATTCACCGTCGTAGGAAATCGAACGCCCGTCGGCCAGCGGTTGAACCTGCGACGTGACGGTATTGAGTCCCACCAGCGGTCGGCTTTCACCGTTGCCTTCGATCGCCTGCACGCGGCCGAGGTGATCTTCAAAGATGATTCGGTTGCCAACGACGCTGGGTTCCGGATCGAATCGCGAAAGCGAGCGTATGGACTGTTGTTCTGCACCGTTGCTGCCGGTATCGACGCCGAATTGCAGAATGCTCTGGATCTCACGATCCGAGAGTTGCGTGTCGAAAATCGCGAAGTCGGCCAACTCGCCCCGCAGTTTCCAGGCGTTGGGTTCCGCGTCAATCATCACATTGTCGCCGCCAATCAACCAGTCGCCGACGTCATTCTGGCCGAACGGTTCCAGGCCCACGCCTTCCACCGTCACTCCGCTCTGTCCGTTGACATAGAGCGTATGATCGCCGCGGTCGTTCCATGTCATGGCAACGTGCGTCCAGACACCCGATGGAGTTTCCGTGCCACCCGGTCCACCGTTGGCGCCGTGTTGCGGGCCGAATGCGTTGGTGTTGTAGCCTTGCACGGCACCGAAAGCTCCGGAAGCCGAATTCGCGCGAAGCTCGATTCCGCGGTTAGGCCCGTACTCGTTGCAGAAGATCAGATTTTCGGCATCATCCTCGCACGCGGTCAGCAGAATTCCGTTGAGTTCTGAATCGTCCTCGACGCGGACCCACGTCACGACGGAACCTTCCGATCGGCTGATGTCGTCAAGGATGGGATTGTCGTGAACGATGATTGCATTGGAGTTGTCGTTGGCACCGCTCCATCGGCCCGCTGGCAGCACACGCCCGCTATTCAGCAGCGGACCGCCCTGCTCGATCGTCGTCACCGAGTTGCCGACGGTGACGGGAATGCCCGATCCGGATACGTCGGCGAGATCCGCGACGGTGCCTTCGAAATCGAGATGGAAGACGGGCTGCACGGTTCGAATGACACCAAATCGCATGATGTCATTAATTCCCTCTCGATCCAGTTCGCCATTGAAGATTGCGAAGTCGGCCAGCTCGCCGTGCAAGCGTCGGCCATTTTCGTCACCAAGCAGGCCGTGCAGGTCTTGAGTCCGATCGCCGCCAATCGCCCAGTCGCCGGTATCGTTGAGACCAAACTCATCAATGCCGACGCCCTGAATTTGTCGGCCGGGCACGCCGTTGACATAAGTTGTATGATCGCCGTTTGCATTCCACGTCAGTGCGACGTGCGTCCAGATATCCGATGGAGTTTCCGTTCCACCGGCACCCTGGACATCACGAATTGGTCCCAGTGACTGACTGGCCCAACCCTGTACCGCACCCCAAACGGCTCCTGTGTGGCTCCGGTCGGTTTGCAATTCGATTCCCCGCGTTTCGCTGCCTGCCGGACACGCGACGCCCAAATCGGGGCACTGGGTCTTGAGGATGTTGTTCCAGTCGTCGTCATTTTCAACCTTCACCCAGGTGACGATGGAACCGGCAGACCGGCTGACTTCGTCAAGGACGGGATTGTCGAGAATATCGATATGGTTTTCGTCGTGGTCGTAGTCCAGCCACTTCGCGGAATCGAGTTGCACGCCGTTTTCAAGGCGCGGTCCGCCGGACTCCACGGTTTGAATCAGATGCCCCACTCGCAGTGGCATTTGTTGTTCGGACACGTCGGCAATTTCGGGATCTGCAAAATCGAGATGGAAAACCTTGTCGACGATAGTCGGAACGCCCGTGCGGATGATGTTGTCGATTGCCTGTTCGTCCAGTTCCGCGTTGAAGATTGCGAAGTCAGACATCTTGCCGCTGAGGCGACGTCCGTTTGGATCATCTTCGGGGAATCCGAGGATCTCGGTTCCACCTATATTCCAGCGCGTAATCTCGTTCAGTCCGAACGGTTCGTCTGGTCCGACGCCCATCACGGTTTTTCCGGGAACGCCATTCACATAGACCGTGTGATCTCCGGCGTCGTTCCATGTCAGTGCGACGTGCGTCCATACGCCACTGGGAGATTCGCTACCCCCTTCGCCGCCGCTGGTCGCGTGTGCCGGGCCGAAATTGTTCGTGTGGAATCCCTGCACGCTGCCGAATGCGCCACTTCGCGGGTCGACGTTGAACTCCATGCCGCGGTGTCGCGTCAGCCCGTGGCAGTCGTCCGAATCCGTCCAGCAGTCGGTCACAAAAATGCTGTTCCATTCGGCGTCGTTGTCGACATTGATCCACGTCACGACGGAACCGGCGGTGCGACTGACGTCTGCCAGGGCATCGTGCGTATCGATGATAATCGCGTTGCTGTCGTCGTTCGTTCCCAGCCATTGGCCCGCGTACAGTCGATCGCCGTTGGCCAGTTGTGGTCCGGGAATCACGTTTCCTTCGGGTGTTCGCGTGATGACGGAATCACCAACCTGAATGGGAATGGCGGCGCCGGAGACATCAGCCAGTTGATCCGTTGGCTGCGAAAAATCAAGGTGGAAATACGGAATCAGATCTTCCGTGGGCGTCACGACGCGACGCAGCGGCACGTCGACCTGCGGCTCGGGAAGCGAGACGGTCACGGGTGTCGAGTCGACGTAGCCGAATCGCTCCTCGGTTCGCACGATGATGTTTTCGGCCATCGGGTCCAGACCGGAGATGACAAATTCAGATTCGTCAAAACCTCCCGTGGCGGGATCATCGGCATCGAACGTTTCGGTGAATGGCTCGCCTTCGTCACGTTGTTCATTTTCGTTCAGGTCGACATAGACAATCCAACCGCCCAGTGAATTCTCACCCAGGGTCTTTTTGCCGTCGCCATCAACGTCATGGAACAGTCGGCCGCGAATTTCGGAATAGTACTTTTGCGTCGCTCCCAAACTGACAAGCTCGCCATCGTCGATATCGGATGGCCGCGTGAGTCCCCGTTGGTCGACGCCCGTGCCAATGAAGCCTAGCGGATCCGCAACCCGAACGGCGTCACTGTCAGGACGCAATCGATGCGTCGCGGTGAGTTCCCCTTCGTATTGAATCAACGGTTCCAGGCGGGGATCCAGCTTGCGGTTGGGCGTCCCCAGCAGGTTGCCAGCGGGCAAGGTCGATCCCTCGTAAATTCCAATCAGGTTGGTGCCGCGAGTTTCGATTGCGCCGTAGACGTCTGGATCGTTAGGTGCTTCGTTGTTCGCAACAATGGAATTCGCAATCACCACCGTGGCAGTTATGGAACTGGCCAGGCCGCCGCCGGATCGATCCGAGGAATTATTGGCGATCGTGGTGTGCGTCAGGTTGGCGGTACCGCCGGCAACATGGATTCCCGCCCCACGCTGCGTCGCCCGGTTTGCCGAGATCGTGCTGTTGATGACGTGAAGTTCGCCGGATTCGCCAAAGATCCCCGCACCGCTGGCGCCGCCGGTCAGGAAGCCATTGTTGTTGGCGGTGTTATTCGAGATGGTGCTGCGTTCGACGATCAGCTGCCCGGCATTGTAGATTCCCGCGCCAATGTCACCATCGTCGGCGATCGTGTTGGAATCGATGGTCGACTGCAACACATGAGCGGCACCGGCATTCCAGATACCTCCGCCGGTGAGGGCTTCGTTCTGGGTGACTCGTGATCGATAGAGCAGCAAGTCGCCGTGGTTTCGAATGCCGGCGCCCTGGTGCTCGGATCCGCTGGAGACGGTGAGACGACCAAGCGTTAGTTTGCCATCTTCGTGCACGTCGAAGACACGGTCCGCGGTGCCTTGCTGAATAACGGTATGAACGGGACCGGCGCCAAGGATCGTCACATGGGACCTGATATCCAGATCACCCGTGCCCGCGGAATCATTGCCCGAACCCGGTACATCCAGGCGGTAGTTACCCGCCGCCAGAACGATGACGACATCTTCCCCGGACAGATTGGCGACAAGGATCTCCCGCCGCAGCTCGGATTCACTGCCGACATGAACCACGTGGTCGTCATCGATGTCGATGGCAAAGGACGAACGGTTGTCCAGTAGCAGCAAGTCGGCTTCGCGGTTACCAATGCCGGCTGCGTTGGCCACGGCATTTTCATTGAGCCGGACAACATAGTCGCCGCTGTCGATTGCCTGCCAGGATGAGTCCATTCCGATTTCTGTAAATTCGGCGGGAGCGGCAACCCGGTACGACGCCAGAATCACTTCGGCTTCGGCAGTGAAGCCGGGAATCGGCAGCGGCAGGCAACTACCGTTATCAAGAAACCAACAGGCGGAAGTCAACGTGGCGGGGAGTACCGTGTCGGGGCTGCCTGTTCGGGTCACGATCAGATCATCGTCGCCCACCGTGTCGGCATCGATGCCTCCCGATCCGGCGTCTGCTTCGTAGAGAACATTGATTTCAACAACACCCAATTCTGAGTTAATAGTGGGGGCCGTCAGGAGTCTCGCGGTTGGAGTTTCCTGCAGCGTCTCCAGTGCTCCGAGGGCATCCAGCACTCCACCGGTCCCGACGAAATCGTTCAGCAGAGGAGTCTTGCGGACGCTGCCCAAAATGGAGTCGCGCACTTCGGAGGTCGTAGCGCTCGGGTTTCTGGCAAACATCAATGCGGCCACGCCCGCGACGTGCGGCGAAGCCATGCTCGTTCCATTCCTGCTGTCGGTCGAGTCGCCCGCGATCCCTGAGGTGGGATGCGTACTGATGATGTTCACACCAGGAGCCGCGAGGTCGACCGAGCATGCTGCCGCCTGAGCCGACGCATCGACATCGCAGTTTCCGAAGTTGCTGAATCGGGCCAGCCCGTCGCCGGTCAGATCCGAAGCGGCCACACTGATGATGTTGTCCGCCTCGTAGCTAGCCGGGTAGCGAGGCAGCACGTCGATGTTCACGCCTTCGCCAAATGTATTTCCATTGCCGGCTGCGGCGATCACCAGGATGTCGGCTTCCGCACTGGCTTCGATGGAACGTTCGAGTGACTGCACGTCCTGTGCACCCGAGAAGCTGGTGTTGATGACCCGGACGTTGACTTCCTGATCCAGTCGCATGCGCTTGGCGTAGTCAATTGCCGAACTGGCAACTCCCGTCGATCCGGTGTTGGTGGAATCGAGTGCCTTGAGGGGCATTAGCGAAGTGCGCCACGAGATCCCGGCGACGTCACGACTGTTTTGCCCGCTGGCGCCAATGATGCCGGCAACGTGCGTTCCGTGTCCGTAGGCGTGATCGTCAAACGGATCGTTGCTGTTGTTGACGAAGTTCCAGCCAACGAGGTCGTCACGCAAGCTATTCTGGTCGTTGTCGATCTCGTTCGCCCACCGAGGGTCGTCCAGCAGATCTCGGGCGTCGATATACGAGTTGCCGTTGTTGTCCTGAACGAACGTCGCATTCACCGGCTCGTTGAGGTCATAGAATGTAATCAAACCGTCGTCGTCGGTATCCACCAGGCCGTCACGCAGCTCGCCGGGGATCTCGCCCTGATTCAGCCAGATGTTGAGATAGAGGTCTGGGTGCGTGTAGTCGATGCCGGTATCGACGATGCCCACGACAACATTCGCATCGCCGACCGTTTGTTCGTCGTCCAGAAACAGATCCCATGCCTCAGGAGCGTTGATATGTTCCAGACCGTTCTGCTGAGCGAAAAGACTGTCATTGGGTGTCGCTTCGCCTACGGACAGGCCATCCCGCTCGAACCAGTCGACATGTTCCAGCTCGCGTAGAAATGGTTCGATATCCGTTTCGTTGGCATACGACTCAAGCAGCAACAAACCTCGTTGCCCAAGCCCGCGGGTGATCTGTAGCCCCGGGGATCCCGGAATTTCGAACAGCAGATTGGTATCGTGAGGCCCAGATCGTTGTTCAAACGCCGCCTCGGTGAGTTGCACAATCCAGCGGTCCGGCGATGCGGGAACGTCTACCTTGCCGTCGACCATGCGGACGGGACCCGGAAATCCTGCGGAGCTTGGCGAGGCTACCTCGACGACGTCATACCAGCTGGAAAGACTGGGATCCGCCGACAGCAGGACGCGGTGTTCCAGCGTTTCGGATGACAGTCGTCGCTGGAATCGATGTTCGCGTCGCATGAGGAATTGGATTCTCGCCGCTGGCCAGGTCGAGTCACGATTGTCATCAGAGGAGTAGGCACGTTGGCCGCCCGCGGCAAAGCCGCCTACAGCTTATCAGTCATTCTAATTTTCAGCCCGTTACTGACACGAACTAAAGTGGGCGTTGACGGCGTTCGCCGGTCGAGTCATTGCCGGTTGTGTGACGGACTGTGTCAATCCGTTGACATTATCCATGCTTTCCTGGGGTTCGCCCACTATGGTCGCACCGCGAATTTTGTTGGCCAGTACACTTACGGAAACAACAATAGTCGTCGAAAATGTCGATTCGCCCGCAAATGCGTGGCTAATGCGTGGCTGTCGAGCCTGACCAGCGGTCGCGTCTGGCAAGTAGCCGTGGCGTGCCCATTCCCGGCTCAGATGAGCCGCAATGAGAATTCGACGGACTCCTTGAATCGAGACTTGCGGCCACAATCATGGAGGCGAAAGGTAGCAACGGATGACCGAACAAGCTCCAACCACCGGCAGTGCGGGGACCGTCATTTCGTCGATCGGCGAGATCCTCTGGGACGTCTTTCCGTCGGGACCACGTTTCGGTGGCGCGCCGGCGAATTTCGCCTGCACGACGGCGGGCCTTGCTGCTGAAAGTGTCAACGTGCAGATGGTGAGTGCCGTTGGTGATGACCAGCGCGGAGCCAAGGCGGTTGAGGTTCTGGCGTCTCACCGTGTCGAGTCGGCCGAGGTCAGTCGCCTGCCATTCCCCACGGGAGAAGTCCTCATCACGCTCGACGACGGCGGCTCGGCAAGTTACGAGTTTGCCGCGAACTGTGCCTGGGACAACCTGCCCTGGACAGAGTCGCTGCACCAGTTGGCCCAGCGGACCGATGTCGTGTGCTTTGGCACATTGGGGCAACGAGACCCGGTATCCCGCGACACCATTCAGAGATTCCTGCGAGCGACCAGCCCGTCATGCCTGCGAGTGTTTGACGTCAATCTGCGGGCACCGTTCTATACGGAGGCGGTCATTCGTGAGTCCCTTCAGCTCGCCACCGTGTTGAAGCTGAACGATGAAGAGTTACCGCTGTTGGCGAAGCTCTATGGATTGACCGGTACCGACGACCAGCAGATGGGGCAGTTGGCCGCCACCTGCGAGTTGGACGTCATTGCACTGACACGCGGAGCCGCGGGAGCGACCCTGTTCTGCGGCGGCACATTCAGCAAATGCGGTGGTTTGGAAATCGAAGTCAACGATACCGTGGGGGCTGGCGACGCGTACACCGCAAGCCTGGTACTTGGCCTCCTGCGGAAAATGCCGGCCGACGAAATCAATCGCCACGCGTGTGAGGTCGCGGCATTTGTGTGTACACAATCCGGAGCGACTCCAATGATCCCGGAAGAGTTCCGTGATTTTCGAGCGTAAGTAAGGCCGGTGGCGATCTGGCCGCCACTCGTGACCATGAATTCCAACTGGAGTAACAGCATGCGAGCTTTTTGCCTGGCAGTCTTTGTCATCGCGATTTCAAATTTCGCTTCGGCCGATGATGTCGTCCTGCAAGATTTTGAGGACGGCTACGGAGCCTGGGCGGCAACCGGAAATGCATTTGGAACGCGTCCCGCGGGTGGGACGTTGGATGGTCAGCAGGACGTCGCCGGATATCGCGGTAATCGTTTGGTCAATACGTTTATCGACGGCGACAGCAGCACCGGAACGCTGACTTCGCCGGAGTTCGAAATCTCTCATCCGTACATTGCGTTTCTGATCGGTGGCGGCAAACACCCGGAAGCGACGGGAATCGAATTGCTTGTGGACGGCAAACGTGTTCATACCGCGACCGGTCGCAATGCGGAAATGCTTGGTTGGCAATCGTGGGACGTCGGTGGGCTGGCGGGGAAGAAAGCCCGACTACGGATCTTCGACAAATCGACGGACGGATTTGGACACATTAATGTCGACCAGATCATCGCGACCGATCAGCGTCGGCAGGGACTGGGTGTCATGCGACTCTCGGAATACGCCAAGACCCCGGAATACTACCGCGAGAAATATCGACCCCAGTTTCATTTTACCCCGCCCATGAACTGGATGAACGATCCCAACGGGTTGGTCTATTTTGATGGTGAATATCATCTCTTCTATCAACACAACCCGCACGGCAATTCATGGGGGCACATGTCGTGGGGCCATGCGGTCAGCAAGGATCTCGTACGTTGGCAGCACCTGCCGATCGCCTTGCATGAAGAATACGGTGTCATGATCTTTTCTGGTTGCTGCGTGATCGACTGGAAGAACACCAGTGGATTGGGTGACCCCGCCACGGCGGACTACGGCGGCGGAAAGGAAATGACGCCGCCGATGGTCGCCATCTATACCGGACACGGTCTGGGCAAGCAGACGCAGGATATTGCCTATAGCAATGATCGCGGACGCACATGGACCAAGTTCGTCGGCAATCCGGTCATCGACAAGGACGAAGCCGATTTTCGCGACCCGAAAGTGTTCTGGCATGAACCAACCGGCAAGTGGGTGATGGTCGTTTCGATGGCGAACGAGAAGTACGTTGAATTCTACGGCTCGCAGGATCTCAAAGACTGGCAGTACCTCAGCAAGTTTGGCCCGGCAGGAGTTGATGGTAAGCCGAACTGGGAGTGCCCTGATCTCTTCGAATTACCAATCGAAGGTGAACCGGGCAAGTCAAAGTGGGTTTTGGAAGTTGACATGGGTAACGGTTCGATCGCGGGCGGTTCCGGCGGTGAATACTTCGTTGGCCGTTTTGACGGAACCCGATTCACTTGCGAACACGATCCGAATCAGTCGCAGTGGGTGGACTATGGACGTGACTTTTACGCACCGGTTTCTTTTTCAGACATTCCCAAAGCCGACGGAAGGCGCATCTGGCTGGGGTGGATGAACAACTGGGAGACAAATGGATTGCCGACTCGACCATGGCGCAGCGCCATGTCCATTCCACGCACGCTGTCGTTGCGAAAGACGGGTGACGGTTACCGCATGGTCCAGCGACCCGTGAAGGAAATGCAGTCTCTGCGTGGGCAGGCCATCTCGATGGAGAACGTTCGGGTCTCCGGCACAAAATCGTTGAACGAACATGGAATCACCGGTGACCGACTGGAACTGCACGCCGTCTTTGAAACTGGCGACGCGAAGACCGTGGGTTTCAATGTACGAGTCGGAAAGGGCGAGACAACGGTCGTCGAGTACGACATTGCAAAGGATCGGTTGTCTGTCGATCGCACGAATTCTGGCGAATCGGATTTCCATCCCGCGTTCGCTGGCAAACACGGCGGGCCTCTGCGGGAGTCCAACGGAGCGATCGAATTACACGTGTTCGTGGACACGTCGTCCATCGAAGTGTTTGGCAATGACGGTGAGACCGTAATCACCGAACGTATCTTCCCCGCGCCGGGGAGTCAGGGCGTGGAAATGTTTGCGACCGGCGGCGAGGCTACGCTGCGTTCGTTGACGGCGTGGAAGCTTTCGTCAGCCTGGCAGAAGTAATGCGACGCCTGGCGTGTGTCAGTCGCGTCGCCCGAACACGCAGTTTTCCCACTGATACCAGTTTGGGGCGACGTAAACCCAGTGGCCGGGTTTGAATCCCTTGTACTGCCGGTACTGAGTCTCGTTGGAAAAGCCGTAGTCGCAAAACTTGCCGTATTGTGCCACGTCGCCGGGAACATAAAGCGTTTGCATGAGTGACGAGTACTTGCCAGACGCCGTTGCCCTGGTTCGCCGAGCCTGCTCGACGGAGAACTGGTAGGCACCGTAGGAGGTCGCAACGAGTAGGAAAACCAGCGTCGCTCGGGCGATCCACGAGTTGAGACGCGTCCAGTTGCTGCGTTCGTCGTGTTGCATTTTTTCTTCGTTCTGGTTCTTGTGGGTAACACGCTGATTGGGGCTGCGGGAATCCGGGAGAACCCGTCGCCTAAATCCTCGAAGAAACGTCCGCCACGCTGGAATCCAGCCGTGGCGAGACATTGTTCTTCCCATCGATGCAAACCCGGTGCCGATCTGAGATTCGTCGGCAGAAAACACGGATTACATTTGCATCGCCAACCGAAGCTAGACGATGCAGCGCCGTCAGGAATTGGTGCTACGCGAAGCGATCGAACTCGGGGATCGCCAACCAATCCTGCAGGCTAGACAATCGGCGGCGTCGACTGGTACGCGTTTCTTCCTCGACGGAGCTGACGCTGAAGAGGTTGTCGACGACGGCGGCTGCGAGAGCAACGTCATCGGATGTCACATCCAGGGTTGCTGTGTCACCCGCGGTTGCATGCTGTGTTGCCAGCAACTGTACTTCGGTTGGCGTCATTGCCCTGTCGACGAGATAGACGTCGTCATACCTTGCTGCTGTTGATCTTCCGCCGAATGTGCTGTGTCCGATGAAGATAGAGCCATCATTGGAGATGGTGTCCGTGACGAGCGTGTCGAAGGAATCGAGTACTCCATCGAGGTAGAGTTCCAGGCGATTGCCGGATTTGACGTAGGCAATGTGTGTCCAGGTGTTGAGTTGCAGCTCAGCAACACTGTCACCACCCTCGTTGAACGTTCCCGTTGTGCTGATGCGATAGTGAATCCGGTTGGAGTCTGGTCGCAGTAGCAGCGCGAAGGTTCTGTCGGTCCAGGAGTTTCCTTTCTGGATGAGTCGCCGGTAGGTCCCGGTGGCGTCGGTTTCGAGCTTGACCCAGAATCCGAGGCTGAAGTCGGCGTTTGCGTCACCGACTTCAAGCGCCGATTGGTTTGGCACCTCGAAGTAATCTCCAGGGTCTCCGGAGATGTCGAGGACCTGTCCGAAGGCGGGGTCGTCAGCGACGATGGCAGTGTTTCCAACCAGACTTCCGTCGAAGCTGCCGATGCTGTCGTTTCCGGTTCCGTCGTCAAAGGAATAGAAGGCGATGGCCGCGTCCTGTGCCGCCAGTGTCACGCTTCCTCCGGCTACGTAGTACTGATTGGTTGCCTGGATGGAAACGGTTCGGGTTCCGTCTGCGACCGAGTCTTCGACGCCATTGATATCAAAGGTCGCGGAGGTTGCTCCGGCGGGAATAGTGACGATCGCCGGCGCGGTGGCTTCGGTCGTGTCGTCGATAGTAATGGTGACATCAAGGCTTCGATGGATGTCCAGCGGATCCCGTGTGACCGTTCCGGTGGTCATTTCGGTCTCGCTAATTTCGGCATCGGCAAGGGTCAATGTCAACGACTTGCCTTCGAAGTCCGTCACATTGAGTTCCTCCGAGACGTGAGGCAGCGTCGCCAGTTCCTGAACTTCGCCAGCCGAAAGAGCCCGCGATACCAGGTAGACGTCGTCATACTTGCCCGCCGCTGCTTTGGTATCAAAATCGCTGGCCCCGATGAAAATGTCGCCATCGTTGGAAATCGTATCCGTCATGAGTGTATCTGACGAATCCAGAACACCGTCGAGATACAGTTGTAGCTCGTTTCCGGTTTTGACGTAGGCGATGTGCGTCCAGGTGTTGAGTTGCAACTCGGCAACACTGTCGCCGCCTTCGTTGAAGGTGCCCTGTGAGCTAATGCGATAGTGAATTCGATTGGACTCCGGGCGAACCATCATGGCGAACGTACGTTCTTCCCATTCATTCGCCTTCTGAATCAGACGTCGGTAGTAGCTTCCCGACGGGCCCTCCTCCAGCTTGACCCAAAGCGCGACCGAGAAGTCACCGTTGGCAGCCCCAACTTCCAGTTCCGGTGCATTCGGAACTGCAAAGTAGCCTTCCAGCGATCCCGTAATGTTCAGCACCTGACCCCGACCAGGCTCGGAAACGATCGAAGCATCAGCGTTAAGTAGCCCGTCGTGCGTGCCGAATGCGTCGTCTGGAGTTCCGTCATCGAACGGGTAATGCCCGAGCGCGTCGACGTTTCCGGGAAGCAGTTCATTCGAGGCAACGCTGATGCTAACCGTCTGAGTACCGTCGATCTCCAAATCGTCGATGCCCGTGACGGGGAACGTGGCCGTTTGAGATCCGACGGGAATGGTTACCATCGTCGGCACGGTTACTTCTGACGCGTCATCAACCGATACCAACACGTCCAGACTTTGGCTGAGATCGGTCGCGTCGCGAGTCACTGTGGCAATCGTCGTTTCACCCGCCTCGCTAATTTCAGGGCTGGCGAACTCCAGTGTTAGCGTGGTTGGAACCGGAACACCTCCAACATCGGTGACATCCAGGGTTGGCGACGTGCCGGACCCGAGCGTGGAAGCATGCTGTGTGGCCAGTAATTGGACTTCGGTGGGCGTCATTGCCCTGTCGACAAGGTAGACGTCGTCGTACCTTGCTGGCGCTGACCTTCCGCCGAATGTGCTGTGTCCAATGAAGATAGAGCCATCATTGGAGATGGTGTCCGTGACGAGCGTGTCGAAGGAATCGAGTGCTCCGTCGAGGTAGAGTTCCAGGCGGTTCCCTGCCTTGACGTAGGCGACATGAGTCCAGGTGTTGAGAGGCAGCTCGGCAACGCTATCGCCACCCTCGTTGAACGTGCCGGTCGTGCTGATGCGATAGTGAATCCGGTTGGAGTCCGGTCGCAGTAGCAGCGCGAAGGTTCTGTCGTTCCACGAGTTTCCTTTCTGGATGAGTCGCCGGTAGGTCCCGGTGGCGTCCGTTTCGAGCTTGACCCAGAATCCGAGGCTGAAGTCGGCGTTTGCGTCTCCGAATTCGAGTGCCGATTGATTTGGCACTTCAAAGTAATCTCCGGGGTCTCCGGAGATGTCGAGGACCTGTCCGTAGTCAGGATCGTCGGCGACGATGGCTGCACTACCGACGAGATTTCCATCGAAGCCGCCGATGCTGTCGTTTCCGGTTCCGTCGTCAAAGGAATACAAGGCGACGGCCGCATCCTGCGCCGCAAGCGTGGCGCTGCCGGCGGTCACGTAGTACTGGTTGGTGGCCTGGATCGCTACCGTTTGTGTCCCGTCCGTGATGAGATCGTCGACACCATCGATATCGAAGGTCGCAGAGGTTGCTCCGGCGGGAATAGTGACGATCGCCGGCGCGGTGGCTTCGGTGGTGTCATTGATGGTGATGTTGACATCAAGGCTTCGGTGGATGTCCAGCGGATCCCGTGTGATGGTACCGGTGGTCATTTCGATTTCGCTGATTTCCGAATCCGCAATTTGCAACGTGAGTGATTCGCCTTCAAAGTCGGTGACTTGCAAACTGGCAGAAGCCGACGCCTGTTGCAGCACGGAATGTTGCGTTGACAGGAGTTGAACTTCGGTCGCTGACAAGGCTCGCGAAACAAGATAGACATCGTCGTACCTGGCTCCAGCAGCGCTTCCGCCGAACGAACTATGTCCGACGAAAATCGATCCATCGTTGGAGATGGTGTCTGTAAGCAGGACGTCGACGGAATCCAGGGTGCCGTCCATGTAGAGCTGCAATTCATTTCCCGCTTTGACGTACGTAACGTGCGTCCATGTGTTCAGGGGAAGTTCAGAAAGGCTGTTGCCGCCGTCACTGAACGTACCGTTGGTGCTGATGCGATAGTGGATTCGATTGGAATCGGGTTGTAGAAACAGCGCAAACGTTCGTTCGTTCCAGCTGTTACCCTTCTGAATCAGACGTCGGTAGGTACCGGTGGAATCGGTTTCAAGCTTGACCCAGAAGCCAAGGCTGAAGTCCGCGTTGCTGGCGCCAACTTCAAGTGCCGGCTGGTTGGCGATTTCCAGATAGTCGCCGGGTGTGCCGGAAATGTTGAGCACCTGTCCGAATTCTGCGTCATCCACCACGATGGAAGCACCGCCCACCAGCGTGCCATCAAACGTACCGATCGCGTCATTGCCCGTTCCGTCATCAAATGGATAGAGGGCGATTCCCGACGCCTCGCCAGCAAGTGGTGTTGCTTCAAATCCAGGCGCAGAAACGGAAATCAGCACCGACTGGGTTCCGTCGACATCCAGATCATCGATCCCCGTGATGTCGAAAGTGGCGGACGGTTGCCCGCTGGGAATCGTGACCGACGTCGGTACCGTGACCTCGCTTGTGTCGTCCAGGGAGATCGTGACCTCAAGGTCGCTGCCAAGATTCGCCGTCTGCCGGGTTACTGTGGCGACGGCTGTTTCGCCAGCTTCGATGATGGATGTCTTGCTCAAAGTGAGCGTCAACAAAGTATCGAACACGGCAAGGTCGAAGGTTGTGGTTGAGACTGAGCCGTCGCTGTCTGTCGCCGTAACGGTGACGGTCTGCGAGTCTGCGGAGCCCGTCGCCGGATAGCTCCAGCTCCAGTTGCCACTGCCCAGGTCGGTTACTGTTCCCAGGGAAGTGGTCAGCGTAACGGTGTCGTTTCCGGGATCTCCGTACGTTCCCGTCATGGTCGCAACTTCGCCGCTGTCAACGGATACCGTCGCCTGATCTGGTGCAACAGAGGGCGCCACGTTGTTGACGACCAAATCGAAGAGCGCGTCACTGGACGTTCCCGCGCCGTCATCGGCCGTTATCGTGACGGTTTGGCTGTCATCCGGACCGTCTGTCGTGGGCGCGGTCCACGTCCAGCTACCGTCACCGTTGTCGATGACCGAACCGACCGATGCGGACAGAGTGGCTCCGGGTATCGAGAACGTCCCCGACATCGTTGCTGTCTGACCCTCGTCGACAACAACTCGTGCCAGATCCGCGGCATTGAGTGAAAATATCTGAAATTCGGCCAGCGACAGTACGTCGACGTTGGACATTTGCACCCGCACGTATCGTCCCGTGCGATTTACGGGAATCGTTTCGGATACGACCGTTGTGCCCGTGATCTCGATGGCCGTCACACCGGGCTCGGAAGCGGCCGCACCAAGGTTCGCTGAACCGAACGGAACATCACGTATCAACAGCCAGTAGTCTTCCAGGGCGTGCTGCCCGTCGGTACGACTGTGCAAGACGACATCGGTGATGTCGTGCACCGACTCGAGGTCCACTTCCAGGAATGGTGTCAGCTCGGCGGTGGTTTGGGACGCGGATTCGTTCGCGAAGTCCCCATCGGTATTGCCGTCGACAGCGCGTGCCGCCAGCCCACCAGCGTCGATCGTGGATTGGGTGACCGGTCGACCAAGAGCCACATTGCCGTCACGCGGGTGATCCAGCAACGTATCGATTTCGATGATGCTTGTGTCCTGCCCGCCGCGACCATCGTCGACCGTAAGCGTCGTGGTTGTGCGTCCAACCGTCGAGAATGTGAACGTCGGAGCGACTTCGGTTGAGTCAACTGTGCCGTTGGTATCAAAATCCCAACTGTAGCTCAGCGTGTCGCCGTTGGCGTCGCTCGAAGACGAACCGTCAAAGGTCACCGTGAGTGGTGTAGCTCCGGCCGAAACGGATGCCGTTGAGATCGCATCTGGCGGTATGTTCGTCACGCCACCGGAATGCACAAGTCGATTGATCTCACCGGTGAACAGTGAAGCAAAGTAGATCGTGCCATCAGGTGCCTGTGCGATTTTTACGGGCGTATCGTACCCGCCGAACGATCCGAACTGTTGGAAGTCCCCCTGTGCATCCGCTGTGTACAGCGTATTCTGCCGAAAGTTTGCAAAGAAGAATCGCCCATTGTACTCCGCTGGATAGGCAGGGCCACGAAAGACGACGCCACCGGTCAGGTTGTCGCCACCGGGCAGCCCGGTGTGTGGATACGCCACCCACGCCGATGTCTGCGCAAATCCTGCTGGAGGTGCTGCATGAGCAGTTGGATTGACGTCCTCGAAATAGGGCCAGCCGTAATTCAATGGCACCGTCGAGCCATCACCACGCACGACGTTGATTTCCTCGGGACCACCGTCTTTCACGTCCGTCACAAAGACGTCACCGGTCAGTGAGTCCACCGACATGCGCCACGGATTTCGAAATCCGACAGCCCAGACCTTCGATCTCACACTGTCGGGATTCAGCGGATCGTAAAAAGGATTTTCCGGGACGCCTTCTAGTGTGTCCGGGTCGATGCGGAATAGCTTGCCCTGTTTGGAATCGGGGTTCTGGGTTTCCAGTCGAAGCGAGTTGTCAAAGCCACCGTCTCCCCACAGGAAGATAATGTTACCGTCGTTGTCGAAGTCAATTTCACCGACCGAGTGAGTGATATGCGTCATCACGTGCCCGTCGAGGATCACGACGCGGGTCGATTCGTCGGCCAGGTTGGCATTCGCAGCAGAGGCTTCGATGCTTATCAATTGACCGCCAGCAGGCCATTCGTACGCAGGGTCGTCCGGGCTTTCCGGTACCTGCTCGACGGTATAATTAAGGTATACCTTGTTGTTGTTGGCAAAGTCCGGATCCAGTTTCAGTCCAAGCAGACCTTTGGCTCCACCGGAATGAACTTCTTCATTAATGTCCAGAAACGTGCTCACCACCGCGCCGTTTTCAACAATCTGGACTCGGCCGTCCTTCTCTGCCACGAACATGCGTCCGTCGGGTGCGAAGTCGAAGGACGTCGGTTGGTTCAATCCAGATATGACCAGTTCCGTGGAAAAACCCGTTCCGTCAGGGCCCGCGAGCATGGCGCGGCTTTCAAGAGTCTCGATTTCCGCCAATAGCCGGTGTGAAGAACGGACCTTGCGCGACAGCTTGCTTGAAAATTTGTACATAGTGGTAAGGCTCTGTGTCTAATGGCAATCGCTATTTGCAAAGCGCTGCCGGATTCCCTGCTTATGTTCTATCCAAACACCCCAGAGGTTCTATTCTTACACTCCTCGGCGTGCCGTGAATACAGAATTGCAACTAAAAAATCATTTGAATAATTGTTGAATAGGTCTGTTAATATTGATTGACGAATTGCTTGTAAGCGAAATGGAACAGAGCTTCGTAATTCACAATCAATCCGCACACGGAACGCAATCAATTCCTAAAGGTTTAGTACCTTGTGTTTCTGCAGAAGGGCGTAATTGCAAGTGGAACCGTTTGGTTGTCACAACGAGTATGCTTGAGAAAACGGCGCCGCCAACTGTTCGATTATTTGACGCGGCGACCACTCGCTTATCGGCAATGCGGGGTATTGCCCGAGTAACTGCGTGAATCGCTGCTCACTTTGCCGCGGTCGGTCGTAATCGATTTCCTGGCAATCCATTACGGTTTGTAGGGATACTGTGGCAGACAATGAATGGCACTGTGTTCAACGTTTGTTTCCGCGGACGCGTTAACCTTATGGCAGGGTGGCTGATGTGAAGCGTCGTTTACGGACTCGATGATCTGTTCGTCTACCGCAGCGTTTGTCGTGACCCCTGCAACGAAACGCGTGTCTATTTGGGTGGCGAAAGCCAATCGCCGCAGGAGTTAGTACTGGAGCATGACTGGCCACGTGTGCTGCTGCACATTGACCTGACGGGGGACGGGCGAAATGAGATTGCAGGGTTCTCATTCAATACTCGCGAAGACACCTACTTCTACAGTTTCCGCGACGGCGAATTGGAGATTATTTCGCAAGGTCGACTCCCCTATGGTCACCACCTGTTCGGAATCTCCGACGTGGACGGAGATGGTTTCAACGACGTGTATGGTCAGTACAGCGATCGGTTTGTCGAGGAGCCAAGAGCGTTGGTGGTGTTTGGTGGACCCCATGTTCGGTTGGACGACATCTATACGATTCCGGGACCGTCGCCTTCGGGGGACGGGCTGATCGTGGATCACAGCTATTTTTGGAATGCAGGAGCAGCGATCTCAGTCAGTGTGCTTTGGCGAAACGAGGCATCCATCGACTGGGAGACCGTCATGCTGGGTTCACACCCAGACACGGTTTACCGCTTCGCCGATGTTGATGGGGATGGCCTTCAAGAGAGCCTGTTGCTCGCACCGACTGGTATCACCATGGTTTCGCGCCGCCCAGTCGGCGATTTTGACGCGGGCGGATCGATTGACGACGAAGATATCGATGCCCTGTTCGCGGGAATCAATGCTGGGACGGAATCCCGATTTGATCTGAATCACGATCTTCAGGTCGACCAGGAGGACGTTGATTCTTGGCTCGACCACGTCGCCAGCACACGTCGAGGTGACGCGAATCTGGACGGACAGGTCGACTTCGTGGACTTCCTCGAGTTCTCCGGTAACTTCGGAAGGACGGACGCCACATGGGCGGAGGGAGATTTCAACGGCGACCGCGTGGTGGACTTCGCCGACTACTTGCTGCTTGCGAAGGACTTCGATATTCAGACGTACTGACGGACGGAAGTTGTTGCGTGTGGAGTCGAGCGACGCCAAGTAACGGGATAGGGCCGAACTCAGCTCTCAGAACTGGACGGTATGCGGCCAGCCAGACACTTTCGCCTTGATCGGCTTGCGTTCCTCGTTCATCGGGTGGAACTGTAATTCAGTCTTTCGGTTATCAGTATCGAACAAGACGATGCCATATCCATTCAGGCCGTTGCCTGCCCCGTACATCGTGACAGGGTTGCCGAATCGGTCATGGAATTCGCCCGTGTTTTCTGGAGCACCCGGCTGACGATTCTTGCCCGCTTCAAGCGGTTCCCATTTGCGACTGGCTCGGGAGGAAAAGGAAGGGATGGAGTAGGCAACCGGGCCATCGTTGAAGTCGTCGACGCCATGGCGGCAGAGGGTTCCGAGGTGAACATCTCCGTGCAACATCACGACTGGCGCGTCACCGATCGCTTTGAGTGCGCGATTTCGACCCGACTGTGGCCATGCATTGGAATCGGTGTCGGCAGATGTCGGCGAGTACATGGCGATGTGCGCCCAGGGGCTTTGGGACAACACTGCTCCAATCTGACCAGACTTCTTGAGGTCGTTCGACCAGCGTTGGAGAAAGGTCTCCTGTTCCCGACCCAGCAGATTCAGATCCGAACGGTCAAGCTGCGTACAGTCGTAGTCGGGATCCAGTACCACTTCGATTTCAAAGTCCGTTTTGCGATTGATCGGCCATTGGAAATTGGGCGGCGCAATCAACTTTTTGATGACTTCCGACGGAGCGCTCTTGAACTTGCGATCCTCCAAAATGGCAAAATGGACACCGCCATACTCCAAAGCCGTGTAGTAAGCCAACACGCCATCACCGTGCGGTCCGGGGTTGATCGGATCAGGTAGATTGCCGGTCTGTGTGAACTCGGCCGCGTTGACCCAGGCAGGATGCGTTGGATAGCCTCCCGTTGTGCGGTTGCCTTTCATCCGCACGCCGCCTTTGCCCCAGAGGTCGTTGGCGAAGACATCGTGATCATCGGTGATCATGATCGTCGGGCGATCTCTCATGAGTTCGCGGAATGCTTCACCGAACTTTCGATACTTTTCCAGGTAGTTTCTCATACCCCGTGGAACGTCCTCGATGGTTTCCGCGCGGAACATAGGGCTGCCGTAGTCGTTCTCATAGATCTGATCACCGGAGAAAAACACGAGGTCGGGGTCGTGCGCAATGAGCTCGGCAATCGCTTCTTTCCATGGCCACCCAATGTCTTTGTGGCAAGAGAGAGCGGCCAATTTCAGGCCGTGCTGTGGTTCGGCACGGAACGTCCCTATCCATGCGGAATCGCCACAGGTGACTTTGAATCGCTTTGTGGTTTGTCGTGGCCAGGACTCCATCGTAAACAGCGCGGTGGCCGTGAGACGATCGGCGGGCTGCGACGCCTCCAAGCCCCAATCTTCGCCGGCATCTCCACGCAACCACAACTTCACCGTTTCCGGTTGGCTCGTTACGGTGGGATCCGAATTCAGATGAACCAGCAGCTTCATTTTGCCACGGTGCTGACAGTACTGTGTCCAGAGGACTTCCGCGGCGAAGGCTTCCGTCGCGAACGTGCCGAAGCAGATACACAGACTGATCGTCAGGAAAAGAGGTGTTCTCATTTCGATGTCCCTTCAAGTCAGCGTCTAGATGCGATCTGTTTAGACGCGATCTGCTTCAAAGCCGCCCGTCACGCACGTGACACGCCCAGTAACACGAAAAGCCCCGAGAAAAGCGATGTTTCCCGAGGCTTTGTGAATCCAAAGGTAGGCCGGGCAGGACTTGAACCCGCGACCTAAGAATTATGAGTTCCCCGCTCTAACCAACTGAGCTACCGGCCCCTTTCGACTTGCAGATTGTACCCGGAAGCGAAATTCTTCACAGGATGAGCTATCCGGTGTGGAACGCGCGTTTGAGCGGAAATTTTCGCGATTTAGTGCGCTCTGAACGGGCACCCTCTCTTCAGGGTCGGACAAGCGTCACGCCGGATTTGAACAATTTGAGCCTCAAATCAAGACCGTGCCCGCCGCCATGTGTTGGGAGGTCCAAGATTCTTTCAGTTTCTGTGCAGATGCTGCCTGAAAACTGTGCACTCGAGTCAGCTTTAGCTCTTCTTCCCATTTGCTTTTGGTTCGCAAACCCATGCAATTCAAAGGTTTGTGATCAATTCGTTGAAGACAGGAAACACAATGGCACACCTGTTGCTTTAGAGCTATGTCAGAACAAAACACTCACCGAACAGAGACAACAAAAGGAGGTGGCAGACCCCGAAAAAACAGAATTCTCATGAGGCCTACAAACGACCGCACCGCAGAGTTAACTCTGCAAAATTCAACGGCCTCTCTCATTCTTTCTCTCCCAGTGATCGAATGGAACCTTTCCCGGCGGGACGGTGAACCCAGCACCGTCCCGCTTTCTTTTTGCGCCGGTGCTTTCGAACAAACTGCCTACGAGCGCAGGTCAGCGAGACCCGAGTGAAGCGTTCACGCGAATGGACTACACAAGGCCCCAACGCTTGCGAAGAAACCACTCCGTGCAAAGCAATGCAACGAGCACAAGAAAGTAGCTCCATGCGTCGGCGGGAGTATCACCGAGTTGCCAGCGCGACTGCGTTTCAATTTCATCGCTGGGCGGGTTCGCCTTAAGCTCATCCAGTAACCCTGCGAGCTGTTCGGAAGCAATCGCTCTGCCGCCGACGCGTTGCGTCATCCGGGCCAGCATATCCAGCAGTCCCGGGTTGGCGGCCGGGTCGGCGAGTTCCAGATCCTTCTTTTCGACAACAAACTCCTTGTAGCTGGACGTCTGCGTGAGTCCGCCGTCGAGCGCTTCGACCGTGATGCGGTAATCTCCGGCGTCCTGTGTATCGAGGATCGTGCCCTGCGAACTGTTGCTACCGTCCGAAGTCGTCGACAACGCGATGGTTTCAGTAGACCCATCCGGCCGGGTCAGCGTTGCGCGAAGGTTGGCATCGACGACCGTGTCACCGTTTTCGTCCGTCAGTCCTGTTGTGAACCGAACCTTGGTGCGCGCCTGAAAGCGGCGCTGTGGCATTTCGATGAAGACGCTGTTGGCCTGTTGCCGGTCACGTTTCGCCAGCCAGAGAATAGCCTGTCGCCAAAATTTGCGATGTGCGTCAATTCGCCCAAATCGATACCAGCGATGGGTCGAATCCGTCGCCAACGCAAGGACTCGGCCCGAGACATAGTTGCTCGCCACCAGCAGGGCGTCACCCTTCGTCGAACGGGCAAGCACCGCGGACTGGTCCTTCAGCCGTTCGAGCTTGTTGGCACCGCGCAGAGGTTTCAGATCGCGCCACGCCCGCTCGTTTTCCGCCGGTTCGTTTCGAAGATGCATGACGGGATGGTCGAGATTTTCGCGGTCGGGGATCATGCTCAGCTCGCCTTCCAGATGGCGGTCCACGCGAGTGAATTTGGTCGGATCGGGTTCGCGTTCAAACCGATTCATCTTCACGGGAAGCACGTCCTCAAGGGCCGTACCCGCAAAACCACCCGCGCCGAAGCTGTGGTAGCCGCCATACATCATCAGCCCGGCACCGGCGTCGACGAGCTGCCCCATCGTCTGCCATGCTTCCAGGGGAAAAGCTCTTGCGTCGACATCGCCGATCACGAACACGTCGTATTGATCGAGTTGCTTGAGCAGGTCAACTTTCAACGCCCAATCATCCTTGGTCGCCAGGCTGACGGGGAAGTAGTCGAGTTCGATGTCCTGGGACTCATCGAGCGAGCGACGAATGAATTTTTGCTCCTGACTGGCCCCGCTACTGACCAGCAACACGCGGAGCCCACCTTTTCTGACATTGAGGAAAGCGGTTCTCTGATTGTTGTCGATCGTTTCGCCAGGCTGACCGGCCGCTTTTACTCTCAGTCGATACTGACCTGGCAATTCGGGGCGGAAGGTGAAATCAGCCATCGCAATCTGGCTGTCCTGTGTCGCTACCAGTTCGACGGGACCGAGCACCGTTTGGTTGCCCGCATCGTCTTCCACGGTGGCCGTGACCGGAATTGGCTGGCCCACGTAGCCCTGAATGCGCACGCCGACTCGCAATGCGAATTCATTTTTTACGAAAACGGAATACTCGTCCTGCAAGTTCTCGATGGCCACGTCGCGCGACTGGCTTTGGTCGCGAGATTGTCCCAGTGCGATCGTGTACAGCGGTGTGGCGAGTCGATCGAGCTGACGGGCGGCTTGCTGGGGAGGTGCTTTGGGCGCGACGGCGCGTTGCGATCCGTCGCTCACCAGGAAGACGGCCGCCATGCGTTTGCCGGAAAGCCGCTGGATCGTGTCCAGGAGTGCGCCACCAATGTCCGTTTCTTCGCCGGTAGGTTCTGGCAGCGAGCTCACGGCCGACAGATTCTCCAACGGTTCGAGCTGATCGGAAAAACCGATGATCTGGACGTTGTACGCCTCGCCCATGTCGCTGAGTTTGGACAACGCGGATTGCAGGATGGAACTTTGCTGCTCCCACCGCGAACCGCCACCATCCGCGTCGCGATGGTTCATGCTGCGGCTGGCGTCGAAGAGCACGACCAGTTGGGAAATCTGAGCCTGCGTGCTGGTGCGGATCCACGTGGGTCGCAACATCGCGACCAACAGCATGAGGGCAATCAGCATTCGCAGCACGTTGAGTGTGCGATGTCTTGACTTCGTCAAATGGCCGAATGACGGGCGAACCAACAGTAAACACAGCATCGCGAGTGCGAGCACCGCGGCGAGCAGATAGCTGCCAAAGATCGGTTGCAGTTGCCAGTACGATGTCATGAATGGGCAAAGCTCAAATGCTACGCAGCCGACTGCAACTTGCGACTTTCCGTGTTGCGGTTCGAATTGGTCGAGTAAAAACGATTAGACATCAGATGCTCCATCGCCAACAGGCCAACCACGACCAGCACCAAAAACGGAAACAGCTCGCGACCGACGCGGGCGCGGCCAATACCGCGATTGATTTCTCCGGTACCGCGGGCAATCGTGTAGGCGTTGGCCCCCAGGACTTCGTCGAGCTTGCCTTCCTCGAGTCGTTTGATATTGGTGGATGCGTTGGGCAGATTGACGGAAAAACCGATACCCGTCTCGCCAGGCGTGGACGGCTTGAGTCGCCACGCACCGGCAGCGTCCGTCGAAGTGACCGTCACGATGCCATTTTCCGTACGAACGTTCTGCCAGTCGCCCCGTGGCGTGACCATCTGCCATGTCTCTGACTCGAAAGACGGCTCGCTGCCAACCGAGGCGTCCTGTGTTGAAACGACGACGGGTTGGCCAACGTCGTGGTTCCATGCTCCGTCGGACTGATCTGCAAGGTAAGGAAAGATGCCTCGCAGCAGCATGAACGATGGCAGCGTCGCCGCAATGCGATTCCATGCCGGCCGTTTCTTCCATTCGTCGGTGAATGGCGTGGTGACGACGACCACCCTGCCCTGCCCCGTGATGGATTCAACGATGGCCGGTTTGTTGTTGGTGAAGGTTGTGATGACGTTGGCGTCGGCCTTTGCCGGCCCTACCCAATGTCGAATGATGGGGGCGTCCTGCCATGCGACAATCGCTTCCTGATTGCGAAATAGCTTGAGGACGGGGTGCGAGAGGCTGGTCGGTGAGAAAAACAGAAAGTCGTCTTCCGCCGTGCGCCAGTGCTTGGCAACCTCGATAGGAAGTAGTCCGCCGGTCTGTTGGTTGAAGGTTTCCGCGTTCCTGATATTTCCCCCAAGGAACGCCACCAGCCCGCCGCCCGCCGTGACGAAATCATTGAGCTTTCGCCAGCGATCGGACGCCATTGGTCCGGGGTCCAGCAAGCCGACAACGACGAAGTCATCCAGATTGGTACTGGCGAATTCTTCGGGCGTAACGACGTGACAATCGAATTCGCTGCGACCGCGAAGCTCGAACTCGTCCGGGCTGATCGCCTGTTTCACGAAATCCGGAGTTGTACCGTCGAAAGCAACCAGCAGAACGGGATGCGGCGGACGCACTTCGACCGTAAAGTACCGGACATTGTCGACAGCCAGTCCATCTTCTGAACGAATCTTGACCTGTCCGTGATGAATGCCGGTGGGCAAATTTAGCAAGTCAAACGAGACCGTCGATCCGCCACCGCTGGTCACGGACTGCGTAGCGCGGTCGCGCGGCGTGAGTTCCGGTAGCAGCAATTCGCCATCCACAATCACCGGGCGCGTTGCATCCGGTTCTTCCAGAGAGACTTCGACCTCGACTTCCTCGTCAATATTGAGCCCTGTGAGGTCGCAGTCGATGTGTAGTGGCTGGCCTTTGGCTATCGAATCGGTCGATAGCCTTAGCTGGCCCAGCTGTACATTTCGAGGTGACTGGACGCCTACGTCGAGGACGAAGAGCGAGATGCCATCGATCTGCGTCAGGCGATCACGCACGGACGTGAACTCGCGCGTTTGCCAAACCTGTTCGCTGAGTTCCGTGAGCACGTACACTTCCTGGCGTTTGTCCTCGCGCTGTCGAGCCAGCTCGATACCCTGCAGCACAAGATCATGCAGTGGGTACTCGCTGCCGGTGATGTCCAGACTGTCGATCATGTTGGCGGCCGTTCCCAGATCCACTGAAAAGACGCCCGTGTTCGCCGCGTCGACGATTGCTACCTCGCTGTCCGCTGGTAGCTGCTTCATCAATTCCCGCGCCATCGTGCGGGCTTCTTCCAGTCGAGTGAGATTTGCGTGTCGCAAACCCATTCGCGGCGAAGTGTCAAAGACCAGCACTGCGGCGACCGGTGCCTGGGCATCACCCAGCCTTGAACTGCCGTCCGCTGTGAATGAACGAAACGCAAAGAACGCCAACGCGGCGCAGAGCAGCACGCTGAGCACTCCCGTGGTGGCGATCAGCAACTGACCCTTTTGCTGCATCCAGCTCCACACGCACGCGAGGATTGCCAGCGGAGCCAGAACGCCCAACAGGATTGTCTTTATCCAGTCGCCCAGCGTAATGGAATCTACGCTAGGTCGGGCGAACAGCGCGGCCAGTAATCCGATTGCGATCATGCGGAGTAAAAGCAGCAGCCAGTTGCGCAGCCGAAGTTGCCGTTTGTTGGCAATCTGACGTTGCTGAAGAAATCGCAGTGCCGGAAAAATCTGGTGTCGCGGCCGTTGCTTCATCAACAGATGCATCAGAATCGGGATGCCCATCAACAGGCTGCCGATCGCGACGAGTGAAAAGTTGGTCCACGCCATGGCTGATCACCCGCGTGCTCGTCGAGCGAGCAGATACTCCATCAACGCCTTGTCGAATTGCATGCTGGTGTCCAGTGGCACATAGTCCACGCCCATACGAAAGCACTCGCGTCGATACGTTTCGCGAAACTCGTCAACTTCCGCCAGATATTCCTCGCGAATCCCGGTGGCGTCCAGCTCCAGTTTCTCGTTGGTCTCGGGGTCTTCGAATTCCGTCATGCCGGTGAAGGGGAACTGCGTTTCGGCCTCATCCATGATGTGAAAAAGGATGACGTCGTTACCGCCATGACGGAGGCGACCGAGTGCCTTCAGGATGTTGTCGCTGTCGCCCAGCAGGTCGCTGAAAATCATGACCAGAGAATGCTGCCGGAACATGGCCGCAATCTGATTCAGGGAATGTTCGATGTCGGTTTCGCCCGTCGGTTCCAGTTTGGCGAGCAGCGACAGGATATTGCCCAGTTGCGTGCGTTTGGATTTTGGCGCGAGGCTTTGGCGGACCTTCGTATCGAAGGTGATCAATCCCACGGGATCCTGCTGATGCACCATCAGGTAACAGAGCGCCGCGGCGAGGGAAACGGCGTAGTCGAATTTGGTCAGGTCCTGCCGGTAGGTGAATCCCATCGACTGACTGAGATCCAGCACCAGGTAGCCCGTGATGTTGGTTTCGGCTTCGAATTTCTTGACGTAGTACTTGTCTGTTTTGGCATACACCAGCCAGTCGATGTCGGCGGGATCATCGCCCGGCGAGTAGCGGCGGTGCTCGGAGAATTCGACCGAAAAGCCCTGGAACGGGCTGGCGTGAAGCCCTTGCAAGAATCCCTTGACCACAAACTGGGCGCGCAGATCCAGCCGCGAAATCTGGCGGATCACATCGGGCTTCAGATACTGTTCAACGCTGGACATGGGGGCTCACGGAAACGAAGTCGCCTTGAATGGATGTTTGCAGATGTAGTGCATTTCGAAAAGGCGAAAGAATTCTGAATGCCGCCTTTTGTCCATTGAGCCGCCCTATGGGCAATCTGTACGACCTATACTGGTCAGTTGGAACATTGCTTTGCCGCGAGAAACCCATGACACGCACCACACTTCCCCTTCTACTTGTACTTGTTCTTCTTGGTTCACAGGCCCGCGTTCAGGCCGAAGAAGCAGCGATCTGCCGCTATTGTGCGGACGGCTTTAGCCAGTTTTTGCCGCCAGGGACAACGCTGGAAGGAAAGTACCACTACGCGCCGGATCGCCAGGTGGACGTGCAACATATCAAGCTGGATGTGGTGCCCGATTTTGACAAACGCACCGTCGCTGGTACGGCGTCGATTCGGGCGACCGTTATCGCTCGGCCGGTGGAGCTGCTGCGGCTGGATGCGATCAATCTGAGCATCAAGGAAGTGCGTTGCGAAGGAGCGACCGTCGAAGACTTTTACTCCACACGAGAAGACCTGCAGATCTCCTTCACCGAACCGGTCAAACCGGGAGCGGAGATCACGCTGCACATTGACTATTCAGCCGAACCGGTCAAGGGTCTCTACTTCCGCACCCCGGAGATGGGATACCCCAAGACGGACTCGCACATCTGGACGCAGGGCGAACCGCACGAATCGCGACACTGGTTCCCGTGCTTCGATTATCCCAACGAACGATCGTCGACTGAAATCGTCTGCCACGTTCCGCGGGACATGACGGTGCTCAGCAACGGTCAGCGAATGGGCGAAGACATCGACGGCAACGGTTTGAAGGTCGTACGTTGGTTGCAGGAGAAACCCCACGTCAACTATCTGATGTGTCTGGTCGCCGGTCATCTGGAAAAGCTGGAAAAGAAACACGGCGATGTGGCACTGGGTTTTTACACTCAACCGACGCTGGCAAAGTATGCGAAGAACTCCTTCGCCGACACGCCGGCCATCATGGCTTTCTTCGAAGAGGAAATTGGCGTTCCATTTCCATGGGTGAAGTACGACCAGGTCACGATTCGTGATTTTACGGCCGGCGGAATGGAGAACACGACGCTCACGACACTCACGCACAACACGATCTTTTCCGCCGACACCGAGAACCTGCGGTCGACGCGTCGGCTGGATGCGCACGAGCTGGCTCATCAGTGGTTTGGCGACTACGTGACGTGCAAGGACTGGAGTCATCTATGGTTGAATGAAGGCTTTGCAACCTACTACACCCATCTCTACGAAGGTCACAAATTTGGTCGCGACGCCATGCTCTACGGGCTGGCCGGCGACGCACGCGGGATCTTGCGACAGAAGAATGACAAGAAGCCGATCGTTTACAACGCCTACAAGAATCCTATGGAGCAGTTTGACTATCGTTCGTATCCGAAGGGTAGCTGGGTCCTGCACATGCTGCGAAATCAGCTGGGTGAAGACCTCTATCGCAAATGCATCAAGACGTACCTTGAACGACACGCCCTGACGAGCGTGGTGTCGGACGATCTGCGACAGGTCATTGAGGAAATCAGTGGGCGCACCATGGACCGGTTCTTCGACCAGTGGCTGTACCATCCCCGACATCCTGATTTGAAAATCACCTACAAGTGGATGCCAAAGGAGAAGCTGGCGAAAGTCTCGATTCGCCAGACGCAGAAGGTCGACGACGACGTGGTGCTCTATGAGCTGCCGACGAAACTGCGGTTTGTGGTCGATGGAAAAACGATCGATCGGGAGATTGTGATCCGTGAAACGGAGGAAGACTTTTACGCTCCGTTGCCATCGAAGCCCAGCATCGTTCGGTTCGATCCCGACTTTACGATGCTCGCGGAAATCTCGTTCGACAAGCCAGATGACCTATGGGAAGCGCAGGTGGCCAACATGGACGACATGATGGGACGCCTGTTGGCTGTTGGCGCGATGGGCAAGCGGAAGACGAACAAGAACATGGAGCTACTGAAGAAGTGTCTGAATGAAGATCCGTTCTTTGGTGTTCGCATGGGAGCCGCGGACGCGTTGTCGAAATACGATACCGACGACGCCTACGAGGCATTGCGAGATTCCATGCAACAGGACAATGCCAAGGTTCGACAGACGGTGGTGGGGCATCTGACATCCCGCTTCGACGACGCCACGCCCAAGCTGATTCGGGAAATTCTGGCTTCTGAAAAAAATCCCGGCATTAAGGCAACCGCCGTACGGGCACTCGGTCGATTCACGGGGGAGGAGTCGCGAAAGGCGATCATCAAGCAATTGAACTCGGTGACGTTCCGCAACGAGTTGGCCGTGGGTGCAATCTCGGCAATTCGACAGCAGAATGATCCCGCGTTTCAAAAGCCTTTGATGAAGGTACTGTCGAAGCACGAGGACCGGTTTACCTCACGCGGTTTTGGGCAGGGCCTGGAAGCATTGGCTCAGATTTCAAAATCCAGCCGTAAGAAGGATGCGATTCGGGAATTCCTGTTGGGCTACGTGAATTCCGACAAGACGAACATCCAGACTGCCGCAATTCGAGCGCTCGGGACATTGGGTGACGAAAAGGCGACCGCCGCGATTGATGCGTTCAAGGATTCACCAAAGAGCAGCGTGGCGGGGGCCGCCGATCGAGCGGCAAACAGTCTTCGCGAGCAGAAGCCGACGGCGCCGCGCGAAGTAATTGAGCTTCGCAAGGAAATCGCCGAAATGAAAAAAGAAAATAAAAAACTGCAGAAGCAGTTCAAGGAGATTCTCGAACAGATGAAGGCTGCGAAAGAGCCGGCGGGTAAGAAGTCCGAGAAAGATTCGGCAAGTGGCGCCGAGAAAGACTCGGCGAAAGTGGCCGAGGAAGTCGAGTCAGCCGCCAAAGATTAGTCGGCTACGCTCGTTCCGGGGCTCCGCCCTGGAACGCCTTGGAGCGCCTTGGCCTGAGGCACTGGCTCATCCCTCCATCTCGCTGCTCACATTCCTCGTTCCGGGGCTCCGCCCTGGAACGCACTGCCTCGGAGGCTCTGCCTCATCCCTCGACCTCGCCGCTACATTTCTCGTTCCGGGGCTCCGCCCTGGAACGCACTGCACCCGAGGCTCTGCCTCGCATCGCGCTGTGCCTGATCATTCCACAGTCCCCAAAGTCGCTCGAAGGGCCACCGATCCCAAAAGCCGAGCGCGGAGATTCGGCTTCTTCTGGCACGGTCCGGAGGCCCACCGTGCGACTCTGCCCCTCACGAGTGATCGCCTTGGTGGTTGTTACTGCAGTAACGTGGCGGTGCTTAGGATCTGACGCCGATTTTTCGAAAAATTCCCAGCCGCGAAGCGGCGGCAGCACGTCGCCGTGGGCATGAGCCCATGGATTTGCGGCTCATTTCACGCTCAGGCCAAATTGGAGATTCGTTCGAGGCGTTACTCAATCCACTATCAGCGTGAAGAGGCGGAGCCTCCGAGGCAGTGCGTTCCAGGGCGGAGCCCGGGAACGAGGTGGGTGATGACGAGGCACACGGTGAAAAAATTTGAATCAGCCGCGAAGCGGCGGCAGCACGTAGCCGTGGGCGTGAGCCCATGGATTTGCGGCTCATTTCACGCTCCCGGCCGAATCGGAAATTCGTTCGAGGCGTTACTCAATCCACTATCAGCGTGATGAGGCAGAGCCTCCGAGGCAGTGCGTTCCAGGGCGGAGCCCGGGAACGAGGTGGATGGCCGTCAGCGCGAATTTCGCGCAAGGGACTCGCACAAGGGTTTCACACGAAGCGCCAGAAACTCATCAACTCGCCAGAGGTTGACGCTAGGGGAATCTTCAAAAAAGACGGCCACGCTGATCAACATCAGATCTCGCATGCCCTTCAACGGCAACATGGCAAGGTCCATCGCGCCGATTTGACGATACACTTCCAGGGTTTCGCGATGAATGGCGAGGAAGTTCAAGGCCAGCCTGGCGACCACGTTGACGTGTAGCTGACCGTCCTCCTCCCGCATCTGAATCTGCGGTGCCAGCCAACCCTGTTCCAGTTCCTTCCAGATGCCCACCGCATGTTCGACGGCCATTCGCGCCGCCGATTCGGTTGCCTTGCGTTCCTCGATCAGCTGCTGCACCGTTCGTTCCTGTCGCTGGGGACGACTGGCCCACAGCCGAAAAACTTTGGTTGCCTGCCGGAAGTAATACGTGACATCCCGCATGGTCAGATCCAGCTTCGCCGGGAACGTCTTGAGTGCGCTCGATGTGGAGATTTCATCCGTGCGATTCGTTTCAAGGAGTTTGAATTCCGCCACGTCCGCCAGCACTTCCGCCAGTACGGGAGTCATCGCGATGGGCAGGCGTTCTGCAACCTCCAGATCGACAAATCGCCTGAATCGTGTCTCGTCCAGGCACAGTGTGTCACCGGTTCCCACGAAACAGTCCGCGAGTGAGATGGCGTCGGATCCGGCCGGTTCGATCGCGAATTCGTCCAGCTGCAACGCGTCCGCGAAGGTGGCCAACTTTTCGTACAGACTGTCGAAACCCAGCATGCAAGCCTGCCAGCTGTGTCCCCAAATATCATGGACGACGTACTTGTCGAGTTCCGCTGCGGGAATGACGGCAGTCAAAGTCGAAATCTCGCGAGCGACCGTGTCCGGTGAGAGGCCACTGCGAGCGGCAAGGTCCGACAACAGCGCGGGATCGAGGTCCTCGCCACGCAGGAATCCGAACACTGGAAAGTGGGCGAATTGCCATTGTGAAAACCGATTCACCCTTTTCAAAAATTCACGGATCGGTTTCTGTTCGGCTTCGTCGAGCTGCCGGAATCGGTCTGTCGTCAGCTCATCTTTCGAAAACGGAATGCAGAAAAAGATCATCGTCCCGGTTACGATCAGTTCGACTTCCTCGGCGGTAATTCCCACGTCCGGATAGATGGCCGAAAAGAAACGATGGACGTTTGAGCTCAATTCGTCGGGACTCGTCTCGCCATCCCACAAGCCAAATCGGTCCCGGATTGCCCGCACAATGAGATGCTTGCGACCGGCCTGCTGGATGTCGCGTTGCACGGACGCCTCGATGGATGACAGGTCTTGCTCGTCCAGCGAAACCGTTCGCAATAGCGCCGCTCGCAACTGTTGCTGATGTTCCTCATTGGCCAGAAAGTCGGCTTCGTACATATGAAGCATGCGACAGTCCGCCGTATCCAGCACTTCGTCGTCGCCGGCGACGGAAGTGGCAATCTGAGTCATCAGGACGACCGATCGCGCGAAGATCTGTTCGACGTCGCGCAGGCTGAGATCGTCCAGAGCATTGGATTCAAGGAGCGAATTCGAACCGGAGATCAGTCGATCGTGAGCCTCGACAATCTCGCGAGCGAGAGCCTGATCGTCGGACGCCTGACGCGATTGCGCTTCGAGCGAGATGAAGTGGGAAAGGTCCTGTAGCGTTTGCTTCCACGACAACGGAACCAGAGATTGGCAGACTTTTCTATCACTCAAGACGGATGGCATGCCGACACTATAGCCGCCCGCGACAATTTCTACTGCACGGGTGCGAACGGGTTGGCATCACCAGAATCAGAATTTGCGCTAGAGACAGATTCAGAGGCGGCGACAGAGTCGAGGCCGTCGTCGGATGATGGGGCGGCAACACGCTCGCGGCCAAACCAGAATGTCAGGATGCCACCCGCAAGGATGGTGGGCAACATCGGGATGTCCACGGTCGTGATCAATGTGAAGAGTCCGCGCTGCATAAGAACGTGGTAGTCACCGGATCGCATGGCGTAGGAAATCACGTCCCAGGCAACGTAGCCAACCGTTCCGAGGACGGAAATACACAGCACCGCCCAACCCACTTTGCGGCTGATGGCAGCTGGAACAAACGCCCCAACTCCGGCAGCAATGGGCAGAATGATCAGAGTCCAGAAACCGTGGTAGCCAATGAGTGCTTCGATTGGTGGACCGCATCCCCACGATCCGCAGACCGAGTGGCCAAGATTCAGATCGTAGCGGTGAATCTGTAAAGATCCCCAAAGTCCGGCGATCCAAACTGGTACAAACAGTAGTCGAATGAGGTTTGCTGTCATGTTACTGCCCTGCGGTGTTTGCGATAGGACGCATTTCACCAACCAACCTTACACGAAATCAGGCCGGCCAGTCGAAGAACGTGTGTTTCGACCGGATGAACACAGGATCTGAGCCCAATTTCAGCATGCTGCGTGGCACGGGCAGTCCCAGCACCACGCGTCAGCCGTGGGCAAAAAGCCGTGGGCAAAAAGCCGTGGGCAAAAAGCCGTGGGCAAAAAGCCGTGGGCCAATCAGAGCTCGCCGTCCAGGCCACGCTGGTAGTACTTGTGCGTGATTTCTTCCTGATGTTCCAGCAACCAATCGATCGACGGTTCGTTGTGCATGGCTTTGTGAATCGCCTGCGACGTCGCCTTGCGGTGAATCTCGAAGAGTGCTTTGTGATCGAGGTTCTTGTCCGTTGCCGCACCCGGATTGAGCCATACCGAGCAAACGATACCAAGGTCGTTGGCTTTTTCTTTGGGAATGTCACCGGCCCGCACGGCATCAAGCACACCGTTGGCAATGGCCGCTTGAACGGTCCCCATCAGGATGTTCGTGTAGGCGGTGCTCTTCACGGTGACTTTGCTGACCATCAGGGTCACGGGGCGAACCTGAATGTCGGTGTTGAGGATCGCGAAAACCTTCGAGTGGCCGGCAGACTGGTCACCCGTGAGCGTTGCGATTGCCGTTCCAACGGGGCCGTCCAGTTCGCCAATGACAACTTCGGGTTCCGCTGCCGTGAAGGGTGGACCACCAGCCACAAGGGACTCGCCGGTACGCATCACAATTCGATCGCTCATTTGATTTCCTTCCAGGTTGGGTTGTAGGTGAGCGGAATAGATTACCGTGCCGTGCCCACACCAACAACGACCAACGCCGTCATGACGTCACGAACCCCTTGGTTTGGCTTCACGGTTGCCGGTGTACCGAGACATTGAAGCAGGGCCGGCGTGAAGTGCCTGCGAGCGTGGCCGTAATTCAAGGCCCGTCGTTTCGACCGCCCATTCGAAAGAAGACGACGTGGTCGACGTCGTAGCTGATGAAGCGAACGGACGAGTCGCAATTCGCCGCGTTGAAGCCACTGTTGTGTGGACTGCCAAAGGCCCAGTTGAGCCTGAGTCCCGGTCGGTCGCGACGTGGCAAATACGCCGAGTTGATGTTTTCTAACCGGCCCGCATTGGAAGTGGCCGTGTAGCCATTCACATCCCGGTCGATACCGACGAACGCGTTGTTGTCATCCGCAGAGTCGCTGCCGTTTAGATAGTTGTTGGGGTCGAGATACTTTTCGCCAACGCAGATCGTCTTGCTCAGTCCGTCCGGAATTTGGCTGAGCCGCAGCTCGCTGATCTGAAAAGTGACGCCATTCCATCGTTCATTAAATAGTCGGGGGATTTCCGTCGTGGACCGATTGCCCGATGGACCGCCCGTTTCGCCGGCTGCGATGTTTCCCGAGTTTGCCTGGTAGTCCGTGCGGTTAACGACGCAGGAGCTTGTGCGGCACTCCTGGAGATTGTTCGTGAGAAAGCTATTCCGTGCCAACGGATAGGGACGCACGGGGCGTCGATCCGGGCAGTGGAGAAAAGAGATGGGGGTGCCGTTCGCTTCCAGCATGGCCATCGCCTTTTCCTCGTCGTTGACGATGTTTCCACCAAGGTTTACGACGTCGGCGTACTCGGTAAATCGAAGCGTATCAAAGGCCCAGCCGCCCGGCTGCGTCGCGCCGAATCCTCGGTCGGGATCTCCCGTCCAACGCCAGCCCCAACCGGAGCTTGGTAGGTGGCCAATCGAGTGTTCGTGTTCGAGCCACGCCTGGGCGATCCGCCGGAGGTTTGCGGCGCACTCGTTTTGCCGCACGCTTTGCCGAGCTTTAATCACAAGGGGCGCGAAGAGCGAAACCGCCATCGCAACGATCGCCATCACCACCACGAGTTCAATTACGGTCAGGCCGCGCGCCGGATTTTGATTGCTTTTGTAAGACATTCAGCAGATAGTATGCATCTAGCCTATGGGCCATGCAATATTTGGCGAACCAATAATGTTCACGGTATGAAATCGAGCAGAAGTCATAGATTTCGAGCGCAGGTTGAGCGTCTCGAGCAACGTGAATTGCTGACCGCTGCATTGGTAGCCGACATCAACTCGCTTTCGCGCCACTCGTCGAACCCGCGCGAATTCGTGGCCGCCGGCGAGCTGGGATTCTTTGTCGCAGCCAACGAATTGGGCACCGAGGTGTGGCGCACCGACGGCACCCCCGCGGGAACTTCCGTGCTTCGTGATATCGCTCCCGGAGCGGGTAGCTCGTGGCCTTCGCATTTGGTGAGTGACGGGGATCGCGCCTATTTCGAGGCGAACGGAGGCGTTTGGTCCAGCGACGGAACGGAAACTGGGACGCACTACCTTGTCGACGGCTCGATCGTTGCGGTGTCTGATGGCTCGGCTCTCCTGTCCAAGCGTTCGGGTTTTCTCGATGGTGGAATCGTGCTCAGCGATGGCACTGCGACGGGAACGCGGGCAATCACACTCGGAGACGATCCGGTTCTTCTGGAAGACTCGCAGCAGGTCTTGTCGACGGCAGAATATTTTATTGTTACCAGCGAGATCGCCGGGCAGAATTCGCTGGTTCGCGTCGATATCGCGACGGGCTCGGCAACTACGTTGTTCAGTACTTTCGCGGCTATCGATGGCATCTCGGCGTTACCGGAGCATGTCCTGGTAGCGCAGGGTGATCATGTCCTTGCCGTTTCCATGTCGGGAGCGGGCGAGCCGCTGGTGCTGAATGCGGAACGCGAGTTTCGTCCGAGCTTCGATACGATGATCGTGTCAGGCGAGTACGTTTACTACTCGCTGGCAAAGGACTCGTCGCACACCGAATTGTGGCGCAGCAACGGTACGGTCGGGGGAACGGTGGGGCTCGGTTTGTTTCCAACGACAAGTGCGGTGTTCGAACCCGTCGCCGTCGCGGACAACTCGGTGTGGTTTGCGGTGACGACGGAGGAGCTCGGGCTGGAACTGTGGGAGTCGGACGGTACCCAGGAAGGAACCAAGGTCTTTGCCGATCTTGCTGCGGGCGAAAGCGATTCGTTTCCCCACGACCTGGCGTATGCTGAGGGTAATCTGTGGTTCATTGCCGACGATGGCGGCGGGGAACAGCTCTGGATCACCGATGGTACTGCTGAAGGTACCGTGCCGTTGACGGCGTTCGCATCGGCAGGGTTGCAGGGGCCGCGTATTCTGACAGAGCCGCAGGATGGCGCGCTGTACTTCGTCGCGGATGGTGGCGACGGAGATGAACTTTGGATTTCGAACGGCACCCCGGAAGGGACACATCAGGTCCGCGACATTCACGCAGGATTCGCGGGAGCCAGTCCGGCTTCGCTAGTGAATGTCGGTGACGAGTATTTCTTCGCCGCGACGACCGAGCTGGGCCGCGAAGTCTGGAAAACGAACGGCACGCCCGAAGGCACTCAACTGGTGCGTGACATCGCCGCCGGGCCGACAACTTACGGTGGAGTTTCCGGTGAACTGTTTGCCTTTGGGGGGCGACTGTATTTTGCAGGTTCGGACGGATCCCATGGAAACGAGTTGTGGAGCACGGATGGAACGGAAGCCGGAACCCGTATGCTCGCGGACATTCACAAGGGGTTCGGCAGTTCGCTGCCCTCGGAATTCACGATCGTTGGCGAGACGTTGTACTTCGTGGCGGACGACGGCGTTCACGGCCGCGAACTGTGGGTGACCGATGGTTCTGCCGAAGGTACGCGTCTGGCGGCGGATCTGATTGAAGGTGCGGTGGGATCAAATCCTCGCCAGTTGGTTGCCGGTGACGGCAGTCTGTTCTTCGTGGCAGACTACGGCCCTTTCCTTGAAATCTTGCGGGACGAATCCGGTCGACAGTCGGCGGTTTGGCGAATTGATGGGGAGGTCGTTGAGTCGCTGTATGCATCGACGGCTTTCGACACGGAACAATTCGTGCCGCAAATCATTGACCTGAACGCACTCAACGGTAACGTCTATTTTTACGAGCTGGACGAAGGCAACCGCGATAACTCCTTGCGCGTTGTCGAAGTCAGTTCTGCGGGTGGAGTGCGGGCGCTGCACGACGACGTCAATCGATTTTCCAACACTCCGGCAATTTCGATCGTGGGTAATCGATTGATCTACACCGCCGATCCGGTCGAGGACTCGCGTTCACGGCTGTGGGTGCTCGAGGGAGATGAATCCGTGCAGCTCACCGGGTTTGGTGGCGTAACGGATGAACGTATCGTCTTTGGCGACATGCTTTACTTCGACGCTTCGCGTAATCGGGATCACTACGTCACCGATGGCACGGTCGAAGGCACGCTGCAATTGGAAACGGACGAGGATGTCCGCTCGATCTTTTCCGCCCTCGACATGACCTTCCTGGTCACCGAGGCCGACGACGGGGAGCAGACGTTACGTGTTGCTGCGGAGGGGCAGCGCCTTGTTGACGTTGCAGCTCTGCCCACGATTCCGACGGTCGCCCCGCGCGGATTTGTGGAGTTTGGCGGGAGCGTTTACTTCTTCGACGAAGGGGCGGAGAGTTCCAGTCCGCAAGTATGGAGAACGGACGGAACGCCGGAGGGCACCGAACAACTGACGGAATTGCCGCCGGCACTCGGCACGGCACCTGCCTCGCTGGCTGGGCTCGATAGCACTCTTTATTTCGCCGCCGACGACGGTGTGCATGGTCGCGAGCTTTGGACGCTGCAGTCTTCCGAAGAGCTTGCTGGAGATTTGAATGGCGACGGATTGGTCTCAGCTGAGGACATTGATCTGATTCGCGCGGCCGTTCGGGATGAGACCCGCGAAGCCCGGTTTGATTTGAACCATGACGATCTGGTGTCGCTGGCCGACTTTCAGTTTCTTGTCCACGACATTCTTGGAACGACGTTGGGGGACCTCGATTTGGACGGGGCGGTCGACTTTCCCGACTTCCTTCTTATGGCGGCAGGGTTTGGCAAGTCAGATGCTGGCTGGGTCGACGGTGATATTGATGGCGACACGGTCGTCGACTTCAGCGACTTCCTCGCACTCGCCGAGCTATTCAGCCCGTTCTAGTGCGCACGGGAGGCGTCGGCTGGCTGAGGCGGTGCTGGCAATCCCTTTACCCTTGACTGGCTAGGGCGGTTTGCCGGCGAAAATCCGAAGGCCTATCTATATCAGGCTACCGGGCTCTTCTATTCAGGCTCGTCTCGTCGGAAGACGGCCACTACATCGTCGACGGGCACAACGAATAGTTGGTTGTCCGGTTCAAAGTCGACCGGAATGGCATCTTTGGGATGGAAGAGAATCTTGTCGTATTGGCGAAGCGGCAGTTCCGGGTCGTTTTCCACCTGGGCGGAAATGGTGACGATGCGTCCGGTGATGGTGGGAATCTCGGCCGCGTCCGGTAGCGCGATGCCGCCTTTCGTTTCTCGCTTTGGTTCGTCTTTTCGAACGAGCACGCGAGCTCCAATGGGCTCGACGTATTCAAACGTCTTTTTCCTTGTTTTCGCCATATAACGTATTTCAAATGGAAAATTCGAGTGAGCTGGGGTCGCCTCGCGGCTATGTCACTCTACCTACCGCAGCTTGCCGGAACAACGGAAGGTCGAATCGAGAAGGGTTCGAACCCCCGTCTTCGGGCACAGTGGGCGTGAAATTTTGGGTAGTCTTTGAGTTCTGTGACCCCTGCGGGGGAAATCTACGTGCTTTCAGGGGTCTGAAAGTTTGCTGGGACGGGTTGTGTTTTTGACGTAATCTGACAGAATTCGGGGTTTCCACAGTCGGAATTTCCCCAAGTGTAGAGCAAGGCTCCGGTCATGGCACAGTCCGAAGATATAACCGTCGAAGTTCGCGAACAAATTGGCAAGCGGAAAGTCAAACGACTTCGCGCAGAAGGTAAGGTTCCTGCCGTCATTTACGGGCACGGTGGCGAGTCGGTCAGCCTCTCTGTTCCGGCAGACGCCATCAATCGCATCGTACAGCGGGGCGAGCGAATTGTCGGCATGGTAGGTGGCTTTTCTGGCGACGCGTTCATTCGCGAAGTGCAGTGGGACGTGTTCGGCAGCAATGTCATCCATGTCGACTTCGCTCGAGTCGAAGCGGGCGAGATGCTCAGCACGACGGTTTCGCTGGATTTGCGAGGAAACGCGCCGGGCGTGAAAGTCGGTGGCGAGGTCGAGCAGCCGCTATCCGAAATGGAACTCCTTTGCCCGCCGCGAAGCATGACGGACAAGGTTGAGGTCAGCATCAACGAACTGCAGCTCGGTGAGAAGATTACTGTCGGCGACCTGGTATTGCCTGAGGGTGCGAAGGCCGTGCTGGACGCGTCAACCGTGGTTGTCAGTTGCATGACCAAGGAAGCCAAGCCGGGTGAAGAGGGCGAAGACGGACCTCCTGTCGTGGATGGTGCTGAGCCTGAAGTGATCGGCAAAAAGAAAGATGAAGACGGCGACGATTCGTGATTTTCGGCCAGACCAAGGGACAAGATGAATCCGAAAGCCGCGGCGGTCGCAAGCTGATCGTCGGGCTCGGTAATCCCGGCAGGAAATACGAATCAACGAGACACAATGTGGGATTCGACGTCGTGGCGCAAGTCGCGAAGGACAATCACGCGGGAGCGGTAAAGAAGAAATTTAAGGGCGAATTGGCTGAATTCAGGCTGCAGGACTTTCAGGTGTCGCTGTTGTGCCCGGAGACATTCATGAACGCCAGCGGCCAAAGCGTGAAGCCGGCCGTCGACTTTTACAAAATACGGCCCGAGGACGTGCTGGTTGTCTGCGACGACTTCGCACTGGATCTGGGGCGACTACGGTTCCGCCGGAAAGGATCTTCTGGTGGACAAAAGGGACTTGGAGACATAATTCGTAGCGTGGGAACGGATGAGATTCCTCGCCTGCGAGTTGGCATTGGGAAGCCACCGGATAGTTGGGAAATTGCAGACTACGTGCTGAGCAAATTCAGGGCGGACGAAGCGACAGACATTGAAATTGCAGTAAGAACGGCCGCGGACGCAGTCATCGACTGGGTCACGCACGAAACCGGATTCTGCATGAACAAATACAACGGAAAATAGCAGAAGCCACGTTTGAGCCCATTTCGCTCGGACTGAATTGAGGAGAACTGTTTTGCAGACAAAGGTGTACGAAGGGTTGTTCCTGTTTGACTCGAACCGATACGGTCGAGATCCCGCAGGTGTTCCGGCTGCCATCGACGAAACAATCAAGAACGCTGGTGGCGAAATGCTGGCTAGCCGATTGTGGAGCGAGCAAAAGCTGGCCTACCCAATCAACGGTCATCGCAAAGGAACCTACTGGCTGACGTATTTCCGTCTTCAGACGGACAAGCTGTCGGGCATTAATCGTGAGTTCCAGCTGAACGATTCGGTATTGCGGAATCTCGTGCTTTCCGTGGACGAACGCCTTGTTGAACCCCTGGTTCAGCATGCCGTCCAGGGTGGCAAGAAAGAAGCACCTGCCGAGAAGCCGGCTCCGGAAAAGCCCGCTGCAGCCGAGTAAAGGCAAGTTTTCAGACCAAAGGTGTCATCCACCAGGTGATAATGGATGACAGGACGTAACATCTACGTCGGCTTCTGGTTGTGGAGGAAAAAATGGCAAGCTTTAATCGCGTCATCCTGATGGGCAACATTACCCGGGATATCGAGCTGAAGTACATTCAGAGCGGTACCGCTGTTACCGAGTTGGGATTGGCAGTCAACGACCGTCGGAAGACAGCTTCTGGCGAGTGGATTGACGAAACAACATTCGTTGATGTCACCCTGTGGGGACGCACGGCCGAAGTCGCCAGCGAGTACCTCAGTAAGGGATCACCCATCCTCATTGAAGGCCGGCTGAAGCTGGACCAATGGGAGACGGACGGTCAGAAGCGATCAAAGTTGCGAGTTGTCGCCGACAAGATGCAAATGCTTGGTGGCAAGACGGGCGGTGGTGGTGGCGGCACGCCTAACAGCCGCCCCAGCAATGAGTACAGCGAAGCGGCGCCTGCCTCCAGTCCGGCACCGCAGGGTCCTCCGCCAGACGACATTCCTTTCTAACGAAACACCCAACTAACAAATCACGTCTCATCACTGAGAATTGAAACCCGGAATCAAGAGTCGAAATCATGCCAGTCAAAACCAAGAGCAGTGGTCGTCGTCGTGCGAAGCGTCTTCCAAAAGGGCCCAACGGCGGTATCGAGCTGCTTCTGATCCACAATGTCGACAACCTTGGAAAACAAGGTGAAGTTGTCGAAGTCAAAGCCGGCTTTGCAAACAACTTCCTGCTTCCTCAGGGACTCGCAACCGTCGCCACGGAACACCACAAGCGAATGGTGGAGAAGCACCGTGAGAAGCTGGAAGCGATCGAACGCGAGCGTCTCGCTGGTATTCGCAAACTGGCTGGAGAGATCTCCAAGCAAAGCGTCACGATCGAAGCCAACGCCAATGACGAAGGTCACCTCTACGGAAGTGTTGGCCAGTCGGAAATCGTTGACGGCCTTAAGGCGCTTGGTTTCAGTGTCAGCGCCGATCAGATTCGCCTCGAAGGTGCTCTGAAAGAACTGGGTCTCTACAACGTCGTTGTTCGACTCCACGATTCGGTTGAGACTGAGCTTAAAGTCTGGGTTGTTCCTTCGGTGGAAAACTAGTCAATCGAACGCATAGCGCGTTTTTTGAATCATGAAAAGCTGGTCAGCAATGGCCAGCTTTTTTCGTATCACGATCAACCCGATCCTGCTCGCACAGTCCAGGTCTTCACTGTCTAGATATTGTCTGCAGCAATGGGCAGTTCGACACAGACGGCTTCGCGGTCGTTTCGGATTACCAGTCGGTTACCGCGAACCGCCGGCGGATTCCAGGTCTTTCGCGAAAGTGGTTCGAAACTACCGAGTTCCTCGTGACCTTCCGGCGTCGCCCGAACCAGCGTTACGCTGCCGGACTCTTCCTGTACGACAATCAAGTCATTTGCCAGCAACAATTGGCCATAGCCATACCGGCCCTTCTTCCATCGTCGACTGCCATCGGACAAATCAACGCAAGTCAGCACCTTGTCATCGAATCCGTAGACGAACCCTTCGTGATGTAGCATGTTGTTGAACTTTGATTTCAGCGAACGCGTCGGTTCCCAGACTTCGCTGGCATGGAAATCCTGTCCGTCAAACCAGACGCGCACAAGCCCGCAACCTTTCCCATAGCCGCCGCTCAGGAAGAATTGTTTCTCATTCGGTTCGTCACCGGGAATGACCAGCGGCTGCGTCACGCTGGTCATCATGGCTCCGTTGACGGTCCATGCATGCGACCACAACAGCGTTCCGTCGGTGGCTTGGTAGCCCTCAAGACCGGGACCGTTCAGCAGGACGACCTGTTGCACGCCAGCGATTTCCACCAACATCGGTGAGCTGTAGGCGGCTCGTCCCGATCCGGCGTGCCAGAGCACCTCGCCCGTCTCGCGCTGGTAGGCGACGATGGAATGATTGTTTTTGCCACCGGGGCAAACGACGACCTTGTCGTCAAATACCAGCGGTGAGCCAGCCATGCCCCATTCGAGATTCTTGGCGTCAGCATCCTGCAAAATGTTGCGCTGCCACATCGGTTCGCCCGATTGCAGATCCAGGCACTTGAGGATTCCCGTTGCGCCCAGTGCGTAGACCCGATTGCCCGCCACAGTTGGCGTAGCGCGTGGCCCTTCGCCGCCGTAGGTTTCGCTAAAACGTTCTCCTTGTGCCAGCGACGTCCAAATTGTATTTCCCGTTTTCAGGTCACGACAAACGATGGCTTCGTCTGCGCCATGCTGCTCTTGCGTCACGGCCCGATTCCCAACCAACGCGAACGAGGACCAGCCGCTGCCGACAGGAACTCGCCAGATCTCTCGAGGAGATTCGGTATCCCAATTTTCTGCCAGGCGCACGTGATCGACGTGAGCCTGACGGTCACGGCCCAGAAATCCCGGGTAGTCCAGCGCTTCGTCTACAGCGTACGTCGTCGATGTCGGCGCTGCTTTTGTTTGGCTGTTCATCGACACGGACTTGGTGATTGCCGTTGCTGGCGGTGTCGTCACTGCCACGTTCGACGCTTTCTGCCACCGCCAGACGTACATTGGTTTCGCATCGCCGGAGAAGCCGTCCTGCACCACACTCGACCATGTGGCCAGCGCCATCGCTACTCCGACGGCCACGGGAACCATTGGCCGTGCGCCTGATTTGAATTGCGTATGGGCCCAAATGAAAAGTGGAATGGCGGACAGCACACCGCTGAGCTGGAACCAATTCAGGCGTTGCGGGGCTTCCAATGACGGATACAGCCAAATGACAGCTTGTACCAGAGCGAAGGACGCGGTCGTACAAACGACAGGCAGGAAGATGGACGTCTGGCTCTTAGCGTTACTTTGCGGGCGTTCGTTGTGCATGTTTCTTTCTCTACTTCTTGCGCAGGTACGCGATCAGATCTCGCAAGTCGCGCTTTGACAGGAGTTTCCCAAGACCGGTTGGCATGGCGGATACGGGATCGGTAACGCAGTCGATTTGATTGGTTGGGATGTTCATCGCCGTTCCGTCAGCTCGTCTGAGCGAAATTCCTTCGCTCGACTCGCGGATCACACGCCCGGCGATGAGTGAACCATCGGTGAGTGCGATGGTCACGTTTCGATAGCCGTCTGCAATCGAGGCGCCGGGATCGAGGATTGAACGCAATAGTTCGTTCGTTGGTTGGCGTTTGCCGATTCCAATCAACGACGGACCGATTCCGTCTCGCTGGACGTCGATATGGCAGCGTGCACACTGTGCCTTCTGATTTTGGTAGAAGATCACTTCTCCCTTGCCCGCATCGCCACCGGATAGCAGCAGGCGGCTCTTTGTAGCCTCCGGGTCTTCGAGCGATACGTTTTGCGTGGAGAGCCCCTGGCGGGCCGCCGCTTCATGAATTTCCAGTTGCAGTTCGTCGGGCAAGTCACTGGCGATGAGTTGCGCGATGTAAGCCCGCGAAGGCTCGGTCTCGAAACGAGCCAGCGTGTCGATGGCGGCCTGTCGAATGCGAGCGCTTGTGGTGTTGGAGTTCGCCAAGGCGAAGGCTCGCTCAGCGACGGCGTCCGTGTCGGGGAATAGTGCGAGGGCTTCTACCACGACCTGTTCCGAATTGCTTGCGATGCATTCCTGAATGAGATTTGGGAATTCGGGATCGTTTCTGCGCTGCAACTGTCGCAGCGCAGAAATACGTAGTGCATCGGAACCCTCCGGATCTCGAACACGGGCGATGAGCTGTTCGCGGGGCTGATTGATCGACAGTTGTTCAACAACCGCGGCGACAGACTCCGCAACGATCTGGTCACGCATCAGCGCATCGAGCTTCGCTTCAACCGCCATCGCCGCCGGACGCGCGGAGCGACGAGGCAACGGATTCCACGCTCCCGTAACGCGGTCGGTCTTCGCCACAGCGGACCAGGCCCCCAGCGTTCGCATCGCCTCGTTTCGCAGTTCCGCCGGATGCCGCGCATCAGTCGCGTAGGTGACAAGACGCTGTGCGGCCGTCGACGAACCCAACTGAAAATTGGCGTTGATGCTACGTCGTACGACCTGCGGCGATAGTTGGGCGATGTTCGAATGGGCGGCGCTCAGTTTGGCGGCGAGCTGCGGAATCGCCAGCTTGATTGGTACGTCGTGGATGGCTCGCGCTGCTGCCGTTGAGATCGAATCGACATGGTCGTCAAGGAATTCCGCGACGCGATCGCTTCTCAATCTCCGCAACGCGAGCACAGCCGCCAGGCGTACGGTTTCCGAGGAGTGGTCGACCAGTTTGGCGATTTCGTCCTCACGAACGGTCCGTGACAATGCGAATGAAGCGGCATGCCGGATGACCGCGTCGTTATTGGCGTTCGAGCCGATTGCTGCGACCAATCGATCGATTTCGACCTCTCGAGTGAGTACGCCTTGTTTTCCCAGCGAGATCAACGCCTGCGATCGAACGCGCGGTTGCTCGTCCGAAAGCATGTCGAGCAGCTCGGTGCGGTTGTCAGGTCGCGTGAACTCGCCAAGTGCTTTTGCGATCTGGCAGCGCACTTCGTTGTTATCGTCGGACGTATGTTCGCGGAGGCAATCGACTGCCTCGGGGAGTTTTCGGCCGAGTTGTGAGATTGCCCAGATGGCATGCAATCGCTGATGGAGAGCTCCGTCGGCTGCAACGGGCTTCAGTTGATCCAGCTCATGAACCGTACCGCGTTGGGCGATTTCCTGTTGCGAGGCAAGCCGCACGCGATAGTCGTCATGTGCAAGGAGTGCGACCAGCTCACCTGCTTCGCGACCTGTCATTCCGGCGGCCAGAATCTCGCCCGCAGCGACTGCCTTTGCTCGCACGTTCTTGTCATTTGCAACGATGCGAATCAGACGCCCCTGCCCTTTCATGGCGTAGGCCCAAACCCAGTCCGACACGAATACCTCGCCGCGAGTGCCGAAGGCAACATCCGTCGCGCCGGGAGTATCCATGAAGAGTTCACTGTCACCGATGCGATAACCCGCGCCGTCTGGAACGATACGCACGTTGTGAACACCAAGCACGTAGTCCGCGACGAAGAGTTGACCGTCGTAGTTTCGAGGCAATCCCGTACCCGGGTAGACTTCCAGTCCGCTGGGAGCTTTGCCGAGGAACCCAACCGCCGGTACTCGCCAGGGGATATCTGAGTCGGCTTCGTAGAGTTTCTCGGATGTCCATGGACCGCAACCTGGCAGCGGTTGATAGCCGACCCGCCACCCGTAGTCCGCACCCTCAATCACATGAATCAGTCGCGACCGATCGCCTTTGTTGGCATCGTTGTCGCTGGTCCAGAGATTTCCGAGGTGGTCAAATGCAAGTCCACGCGGGTTGCGTAGCCCCGTGGCAAACACCTCGAATTCGGACCCGTCGGGCCAACATCGCAAAACCGAACCGCAATTGGGAACGGAAATACTTTTGCCTTCGCGAGTTTCGATCTGTAGGCCACGGTCGCCCATGCAGAAGTACGCTCGACCATCCGGTCCGAACGTAATCGAATTCAGATCGTGACCATACTGCATCGTGCGAATACCGAAGCCGGTTTGCACGACGGTCTGCTCGTCGGCAACCAGATCTTCGTTGCGATCTCGTAGCCGCCAGAGATTCGGAGCACATCCGAACCAGATCTCTCCATCGCGAATGGCAATTCCGGATGCACAGCCGGCGTGCTGCCCGAAACTTTCGCTGACGACGACCGACCGATCCGCGACGCCATTCTGATCGTCATCCACGATCGCACGAAGTCGTTCGGGTTGAGTCGCGGCGGGGGCCCTTTCTCGTAGCGCTCGACCGCTGTCGCTGGTTTGGCTGGCCAGCTGTTCGTCGAAGTTGTGATCGGGCGGATAGACCAGGCAGTTTGTCTCGGCGAGGTAGATGCGATTGTCGGGATCGACGCAAATCGCTACTGGATGGGAAACCAGATCGTCATCGGCGAAGATCTTGAATTCAAATTCGGCACCAACGTTCACCTGCGGTTTGCCCGGCCCGACAAAATGTCGGCAAATGGCAGCAATGCACGACGCTGCGAGCAGCAGCAAGCAGATTTTCATCCTGGTGCCACGTGACAGGAATAGAGGGGGAGCTGGAGGCATGACAGGCTGGCGGGAGGGGGCTTTGGCGATCGCGAGCGGATATCGCGATATTTCACACGAAACGCTACGACAGGCCTGCCAGGCCGGTGCAATTCTGCGGGAGCTCAGTACGTAACGCGACCGCTGGCGATGCCGTTCGTAACGACTGTCACGGTGCTGCGCTGCATGGCGCGAACGCCATGGGTCCCCGGCCGGCGATCTGGGGCTCAGTCCCGGCGGCAAACGGATCCACGGGATCTAGAACCTCGGGCGTCCGTCTCCGGGTTCGGGTTGTTTCCGCGGGGACTTGCCGCGAACTTCCCAGTTGGGATTGGGGGTGTGCGCGTCGGCCATCATTTGCCCGGCGCGGGTCACGACGTCCTTGTGCTGAGCGGCCACATTCCTGGACTCGCCAAGGTCCTTCGAAAGATCGTAGAGCTCGATGTCGCCATCGAACATCGGCATGCGAACGGCCTTCCAGTTGCCAAAGCGAACGGCCTGCTTGCTACCCTGCTCGTAGAATTCCCAGTACAGATATTCGTGGTCCTTCTGTTCGTCTTTTTGTCCGCGGAGTGTTGGTGCAAAGCTGACCGAATCGATGTTGGCGGGTGGATCGACACCGGCAAGGTCGGCTGCCGTCGCCATCAGGTCTCCAAAGTAGGCGATGTGGTTCGTCGCTTCGCCGGCGGGCATTTTGCCTGGCCAACTGGCGATCATCGGTACGCGAATGCCGCCTTCGTAGAGGTCGCGTTTCTTGCCGCGTAGCGGTCCGTTCGGATCGAACCGTTCGGTATTGTGGCCACCTTCATCGTGATGTCCATTGTCGCTGGTGAACATGACCAGCGTGTTGTCGTCGATCTTCAACTGCTGCAACTTTTTCATCAGCAACCCGATACCGTAGTCCATGCGCGTAATCATTGCGGCCTGACCTTTGTCCGGATTGGGCCAGTCTTCCTGCGCGTAGATGCCATAGTGCGGTACTTCCTGGCCATTCTTGTCCGGCGACATGCGGGTACCTTCGTTGTTGGCGTGAGGAATCGTCAACGCGAGATAGAGGAAAAACGGGTCATCCTTGTTGCTCTCGACGAATCGTAATGCGTCGGCCATCACCAGGTCGTGGCTGTAGTCGACCTGTTCGGTCGCATAGCCACCAACAAACCCACCATAGGCGCGCGTCGATTTCTCGACGACGTTTCGCAACGGCATTTTGCTTTTGTCCAGCCAGAGAAATTCGGGATAGTAGTTGTGTGCGTGAACCTGATTCAGATAACCAAAGAAGTGGTCGAAGCCCTGGTCGTTCGGCAATCCCGTGTCGCCCGGTCGATCGTCGCCCAGTCCCCACTTGCCGCAAAGAGCGGTCCTGTAACCGGCGCCCTTCAGCACCTCGGCGACGGTCGTGTCTTCCGCCCGCAGCGCCTGTTCGGCTCCGTTGCCGTTGCCCCGCACCCATGTGTGACCCATGTGCTGGCCGGTCATCAGTACGCTGCGTGACGAAGCGCAGACGGTGCACCCGGCGTAGAAGTTGCGAAACTTCAGGCCGCGTGCTGCCATACGGTCGAGATTGGGAGTCTTGATCAGCTCCGATCCAAAACATCCCAGATCGCCGTACCCAAGGTCATCGGCCAAAATGAAAATGATGTTTGGTTTGTCGGCCGAGAATGCCGAGCCGGCCAGTGATAGTGCAATCAGAATCGCCAGAAGAATATTTCGCATCGGAGCTCCTCGAAACCGGGGTGATGCCTAAAGTTTAGTGGCTCTGGAATCCCTTCGAAAGTTACCTCGTGAAGACTCGACTGCTGGTCTTTCCCCATCAACTCTTTGAACGTCATCCTGGTCTCGACGAGCAACCGGATGAAGTCTTGCTTATCGAAGATTCACTTTTCTTCGGCGATGATTACTATCCGATGCGCTTCCACAAGCAAAAGCTTTGGCTGCATCGGGCCAGCATGCAGCGCTACGCACGGCTGCTTGAATCACGCGGGAACAAGGTCAAGTATGTGGACTACCAGCGTGGTCGTCGAATTGGGGATGTTCTGAAACGACAGAAAGGCAAGACGCGATACATCGTCTGCGATCCGGGTGACTTTATCCTGAACAGGCGGCTGCGGAGGTTCTCGAGTGATAGGCGCGTTGAGATCGAATGGTTGCGCAATCCGCTGTTCCTGAATGATCCCGCTCAGAACACGGAATATCGCAGCGGTAAGAAACGCTGGTTCATGGCCGATTTTTACAAGGCTCAACGCCGGCGACTTGGCATTCTGATGGACGGAGATGAGCCACGCGGAGGCAAGTGGAGCTTTGACGCCGACAATCGCAAGAAGATCCCGAAGAACCGGCTTGGCACCTGGCCTGAGATTCCCGTCGTGGCGATAGACGGGATCGACCGCGAAGCACGGCAGTATGTCCTCGAGCGTTTTCCGGACAATCCCGGGAGCATCGACCGGCTCTATTTGCCAACTTCCTGCCAAACGGCACGGTCATGGTTGGCTGACTTCCTGAAGCATCGTTTCGAGGATTTCGGCGACTTCGAGGACGCGATCGAGCCTGGTCAGTCCTGGCTTTGGCACAGCGTACTTACGCCGATGTTGAATATCGGATTGCTCACGCCGGGGGAAGTTGTCGCTGCCGCCGTGAGTTTCGCAGAAGCCAATGACGTGCCCATGAACTCCATTGAGGGTTTCGTGCGGCAGGTGATCGGCTGGCGTGAATTCATGCGAGCAACCTACGAAGATCTGGGCGTGTCGATGCGAACGACGAACCACTGGTCTCATCACCGCAGAATTCCATCCAGCTTCTGGGATGCAACGACGGGAATCGAGCCGATCGACGATACCATCCGCCGGGCATTGGATACCGGATACTGCCACCATATCGAGCGACTGATGGTACTGGGCGGATTCATGTTCCTTTGTGAATTCGATCCGGACGAGATCTATCGCTGGTTCATGGAGATGTTTGTAGACAGCTACGACTGGGTGATGGTGCCCAACGTGTACGCGATGAGTCAAAACGCGGATGGTGGACAGATCACGACCAAGCCGTATTTTTCAGGCTCCTCTTATATCCGAAAGATGAGTCACTACGCGCGCGGTGACTGGTGTGAAGTTTGGGATGGACTCTACTGGCGATGGATTCTCAACCACGCGGACGATCTGCAGAAGAATCCACGATGGGCCATGATGTGCAGCGCAGCGCGGAAGATGGACACGGCGAAGAGGGACAAACATCTGTCGAACGCCAACCGATTTCTCGCGTCGCTTTGAAGGAGTGGTCGTGACACCGCGTGGAGTGTGCGTTCATCGCCGTGCGCCGGCGGCAAGGAGCTTGTTCTGGCGACGCCAAAGAATGCGATGCAAAACCGATTCATGGGGCGTCCCGTCGCGGCTACTCCGTGTTGCCGTTTCGCAACGTACTACCGTTTGGTTGAGTGTCCACCACGCCGCGGTTAAAGGTTGACGGTCGTAGTGTTTGGGTAGCCGGTAGATGCTAGCGAAGTGATTCGAATCGCCCATCGCGGTATTTGGCGCAGACTATTCCGAATCGCAGACTCTCCTAGTACCAATTCTGGTACAGCGTTATCCACGAAACCGTGTTCGGTCCATTTCTCGCGGTTATAATCCATGCTGAAAATGTTTTAGGTTTCTCTAAAGTTCCTTCAGCGCCAACCTGTTTGGGTGTGCCCATGACCTCTCGAGCTATGCTGTTCGGTTCCGTAACGCTGTTACTGCTCTGCCCTCTCGTTTCCAACGCAGAGATCGTTCCCAACTCGACGTACCGCCTGGTTCCCAGCACCGTAATGGAAGCTCGTCCTGTGACGGCTTATCGGTTGACGGAGGAAAAGGTCGTCGAGCAAAAGCCGATCACTACGTATCGAACGGAAACCGTAACGGAGATGCGCGAGCAACGTTATCGCGTCGCGAAGCCCGTTACCGAGACTTCCGAACGCATTCAACGTTATAAGGTTATGCGTCCGGTCACCGAGACGTTCATGCGTGAAGAGACCGTCGACCGCACGACCTACGAAACAGAAACACGTTGGCGTGAAGAGCGGCGCACCGTGCAAAAACCTGTTGTCGAAACAAGTGAAAGAGAAGAGCGACGCACGGTATTGCGTCCCGTTACGGAATACAGCGAGCGGGATGAGTCGTACACCGCGCTGCGACCCGTGACGACCAGTGAAACACAATGGAGAGATCGCAGCGGCTATGTAGACGTGCCGCAATACGTGCCCGGCCCGACACGCAATCGACTGCGGTGGTTGCCGAGGACAGCCTATCAGAATCCAACGACCGGACTGGCGACCAGCCAACGAGCGGGTTTGTACTGGGTTCCCCAGCAAAGGCCCGGCTTCTGGTCTTCCCAGCGACAGTTCGTGCCGAATTTTGTGCCCGAGCAAGTGAGCCGCACGACACTGGTTCCGGAAACCGTAACGCGGAAGGTTCCAGTTACCCGGACACGATATGAAGAGGAAGTCGAGTATCGCAAGGTGCCCGTTCAGACGTACCGCACGGTTGCCGAAGAGCAGGTTCGCTACGTTCCCGAGACGGTGCGAAAGCCCGTGACCAAAACCTACACGCGAAAAGTGCCCGTGACGCGAACGCGTTGGGAGGAGCACGAAGTTGTTCGCCGGGTTCCGGTGAAGACGACCCGGATCGAGTACGAAGAAAAAGTTCGGCGTATTCCAGTCGAGGTACAGCGTACCGTGCCAGTGCAGCAGCTGATGGAACGCGAAAAGACCATCCGCCGATATGTGCCTTACCAAAAAGAGCAGTTGATCCCGCGTACGGTGATGCTGAAAGAGCCGATTCCGGACGACTACCACGTTGTCACGAATCCCGGCCGCGTCTACGCGACAGCACCGATTCCCGTTGTTCCCTATACGGTCGCGCGACCGGCTTACGACGGTACTTCGGTGAGCACTTCGCCGTGGCGGGTTATTCCGGATTCGGAAGAACTGGTTCCTGTCGAAACAGCGAAAGACACTGTCACTGCCGAGGCGGAGCCCGCCGAGACAGCGCCATCGCTGAAAGGCGAAGAAGTCGAGCCCGCCGACAACCCGTTTGATTTCAAGGACGGGGATGAAATTCGTGGCTCGAAGCCGCTGCACGAAGACGAGTAAATCGGTCCTTGTGCCCTGCTAGAACAGAAAACGGGTGCTGCTTATGGCAGCACCCGTTTTTCGATGTTGGATTCGTTTTCCAAGCTGGCTCTAGAAGCGGCCGGTGACTCCGATGTTCAAACCGTGCAGGAAGTACCCTTCACCGTCAAGGTTGACGAGCGGTCGGTTCGAGTTGACCGGATCGAGGTCAGCAATCAGGCCGGGGTCAACAACGCGGTCGATGGCCGAACCAGCTCGGACAATTTCGCTGACGTAGATGAACGTGTAGCCGACGGTCACATCCAGGTTCGGGGTGATGCCGTAACCAAGGTTGACGTTGAATTCCGGAATGACGGCAAAGTCACTTTCGTCATTCTGTCCGATGTTTGATTCCTGCGAGAACAGGCCGCCCACGTTGCGGACCACATCCAGACCGGGGATCGAAATCAACTGGCTGCCGGAAACGTCGACTTCTTTCTCCATCACACCGATGGCGACTTTCATGAGGAAGTCCAGCGACCAACAGCCCTGATGCGAATGACCTGTCAGACCAAAGTCCAGACCGTGGAATCGGTTTTCGACGTCGAACCGGTCGTTGAGTTCAATCAGGGTGTCCAGCGGCGATGCGGTTCCTCCTGTGGTCAACGTCGTTGCGTTCAACGTCAGGGTTTCATCCATCGAAAAGTTTCGATAACCGTAGAGCAGATCGAAGCGATAGTTGCATCCGGTATCGGCGAGGCGTCGGAACAGAATTTCCCAGTTCTTGACGTCTCCGCGAAGGTTTACATTGACCTGTCCGGTTCGCTCGTTGGGAATGATCAGGTCCAGGGCGTCTTCGCCCGCGACATCGGGATCGAAGAAAGGAATGCCCAGAAAGTTCGTGTCTCCGGGGCCCGACTCGAAGGTGATGTCTCGACCCGCGACGTCAAAGTAGCGCCCCATGATGCCGTACGTCGCGGCAGCATCCAACCAGGTGCCAATTTCCAGACGCCAGCCATCGAGTGGATTGTCGCCAACTTCTTCGCCACCAAACAGGATTCGGGTTTCAGCGGCGCCGATGGTCAGGAGGTCTTCGGGATCAGCTGTGAACCCGGTGCTGCTTGTGACCAGAGGAATGAAATCAGATTCCTTTTCGTGCCAGTTCAGATAGTCGGCTCGGATCCACAGGCCCAAACCGGAAGGTGGAGCCTGAAAGCCGGGACCGGCGAACTCGTCACATCCGCCGCAGCCAACGCTGCCGCATGCCGAGCAACCGCCAACGTAACTGGCGGGCTGAATATGTTCAGAGGGAATGCCCTGCGTAATCGGAGCGATCGATGTTCCGACCGGCAACGGAGCCGGTTGGGCCGCGGGCATGCCGGCGGGCAGGATGGGGGCTTCCAGCTGCAGAGGTGCGAGCTCCTGGGCGAACAGCTGCGCGGACACCAGAATTCCGGTCAGCACAACAGTGAGGAGAACTGTCTTTGCCATCTTGCCTGCCCCTGCATTTGCAACGTTGCACGTGTGTTTTGCGAATTCCATTCCGCCATCCCCTTTAAGTGAGCCCGGATAGGTTTGTGTTTCGTTCTTCCATTGACGCCTCAAATCATTGAGGCTACGGGCTGTAGCAGTTGTGTCGGCAATCCCTGTTTTGCAGGTTGAGTAAAAACTTCGTTATCCGCAGTGGAGTCAATGTGCGTAAAATGAAGAAGCATGCACTTTCCGCGTGATAGCGTTACTATTGAACATATGAGCGAAGAACAACTAGTCGACGAAGAGAACGAAGTAGCACCTGCCGAGACGGCAACGGAGGCGGCGCCGGTCCGCGGTCGGTCGCTATCGGCCGGCGTCGGAGCGCAGGTTGCGGGTTTACGCCACGGCATTGCTGGTTGGCAGCTAGCGCGCTGGATGTCGTACATTCCAAAGATTCATGAACGCGCGGCGGAGATCGCAAGTTTCCCTGACGACAAGCTGCGCAAGGAAAGTCTTTCACTTCGCTATCGCGCGAAGAGTGGCGAACCGCTTGCGGATATGGTCGTGGAAGCATTCGCTTTGGTGGTGGAAGCCGCCGACCGTACTTTGGGCATGCGGCACTTTGATGTGCAATTGCTTGGTGGAATGGTCATGTTCCATGGTGCCGTGGCAGAGATGGCAACGGGCGAAGGCAAGACGCTCACCGCCACGCTTCCCATGTACACACGCGCGTTGGCTGGCAAGGGAGCCCTGCTGGCAACGGTGAACGATTATCTGGCAGCCCGCGATGCACAATGGATGACGCCGGTTTACCAACTGCTGGGAATGCAGTGTGGAATCGTAACAACCGACTTGAGTCGTCCGCAGCGGCGAGAAGCATACGGGTGCGATATTACTTACGGAACGGCAAAGGAGTTCGGTTTCGATTTTCTACGTGATCGACTGGTGCTACGTCAGATCCGACAAAAACAATTGGCCTTCTTTGATTCCAACGAAGACGGCCAGGGCGAGAGCCCCGTTCAACGCGATCCCTACTTTGCGCTGGTGGATGAGGCGGACAGTATCCTGATTGACGAAGCTCGTACGCCACTGATTATCAGTGCGATTCCAGGTGACGACGTTTCGGAAATCAAGGCGACGTATACGTGGGCCGCCAGCATCGCGGACAAGTTCGAGGAAGACGTCGACTACGAGTATGACCACGAAAAGAAGAAGGTCGAATTGTTGCTGGAGGGTCGGCAGCTCGTGCGAGCGTTGCCAAAACCTCCCGAGCTGGATTCTGTGGGGCTGATCGATTGCTACGAGTTCGCCGAGCGTGCGATCAAGGTGAATCGCGACTTTCTGTTGGATCAACAATATGTGGTCCTGGATGGTGAGATTGTGATCGTCGACGAATCGACTGGTCGACTGGCGGAGGGTCGAAAGTGGCGAGATGGAATTCATCAATCCATCGAAGCCAAAGAGGGTGTCGAAATCACGATGGATACCGGTCAGGCGGCCCGCATTACGGTGCAGGACCTGTTCATGCGATTCGAGGCACTCGGTGGCATGACGGGAACGGCGGCCAGTTCGGCGAAAGAGTTCCGCAAGATTTACAAGAAGAGCGTTTGCCCGGTTCCGACGAACCGAATTCCGCAGCGAAAGATTCTGCCGGAACGCATCTTTGGCAGCGCGATGGAGAAATGGAATGCCGTCGCCGAGGAAGTGCAGGAGATGCGGCAGATCGGTCGGCCGGTGCTGATCGGTACACGAACGATTGATCATTCGCAAATCCTGTCAAAGTTGCTGGACGAACGCGGCATTGAACACCAGGTACTGAACGCTCACCATGTCGAGATCGAAGCCGAGATTGTCGCCAAGGCGGGTGAGGTGGGAAAAGTCACGGTGGCGACGAACATGGCCGGCCGCGGAACAGACATCAAGCTTCCCGATGAAGTGTCGGAACTTGGTGGTTTGCATGTGATCTGTTCGGAGATCCACGACTCGGCACGTATCGATCGTCAGTTGGTCGGACGTTGTGGTCGACAGGGTGACCCGGGGTCGGTACGTCAGTACATGTCACTGGATGACGAGATTCTCGTTACGGGGCTGGGGCCGAACAAAGCGCTGAAGTTGCGTGAATATGGCAAGAACCGCGCAGGTGACCTGAAAGGCATGGGACACCTGTTCCGGAAGGCTCAGCGAAAGGTGGAGGCCAAGCACCTCCGCGATCGAAACATGTTGCTGCATCATGAAAAGCAACGCAAGAAAATGCACCGCGAGTTGGGGCAGGATCCGTACCTCGATACACCAAGCTAACCGCCGACCAGCGATTTGCGCCTCACGCCGACGGCATTTCAATCACGATCTTCACGGCACCGTCGGACCGCGTTCGATGTTGCTCGTAGGCGTTGATCGTTTCGGAAAATGGCACCTGATGCGTAATCAGTGATTTCGCATCCGCGATGCCACGGGCCACCAGATCGACGGCCATTCGCATTGAATCCAGGTTGGGCTCGTTGGACGCACCGACGATCGTTTGTGCCCGGCAGCATTTGTGGTACAGCTGGTCGAAGTTGAAGGCGAACGTCTGTGCGCGGGGATAGCCGAAGAACAGGATCTCGCCGTATTTTTTTACCAGTTCGACGGACAGATTGATCGCGTCCACTTCGCCGGCGGCTTCGACCACAAGATCTGCCAGCTCGCCGTCGAACGCATCGCGAACCGTCTGGGCCGGGTCGCTGGAGGCATTGTTTGCCGCGGTGTCGGCTCCGAAAGCGATGGATCGTTCCAGACGAAAATCCTCGATGTCCAGGGCGACGACTTTTTTCGCACCCAGACGTCGTAGATGAAAGTTGAACCACAGTCCGGCCGACCCCTGCCCGATGACGACAACATTCTTTCCGACGATGTTGGGAATGCGTTTCGAAGCATAGATGACGGTGCCAAGCTGTTGGGCCTGCAACAGGATCTCCGGCGGAGCGTTGTCCGGAAGCGGCACGAGGTGTTCGTAGGGTGCGACATAATATTCGCACATCGCCTTGTGTCCCGGCGCCAGCGAAAGGACTCGGTCTCCAACCGAGTATCCCGAACTGGCATCGCCGACGGCTTCGATGATTCCAACCATTTCGTGACCGCTGGTGCCCGGCGGAAACGGGTAGGCGTCATCGGAAGCGTAGTGCAGCATCTGAATATCGCTGCCACAGAGCGAGAGATAGCAGCAGCGAATCAGCACGTGTCCCGGCTGAACTTCTGGTTGGGCGACCTCGATGAATTGAGCTTCGCCGCGAGCGACAACCTGTACCGATTTCATGTTTGACTCCGACCAGATGACTGTGGGGGCGATTGCCTAACGAACCATGTCCTGAATCACCTGGGCGACATCCTGCGTCGCGGTGACACCGTCTTCGAAAAAACCGGCGAAGTGCACGAACCCGTGCAACATGCCGTCGTACTGCCGAGTGGTTGTTGAGACGCCGGCGTCGGCGAGTTGTTTCGCGTACGCGAGTCCCTCGTCGCGGAGGACGTCGTATTCCGCGACGACGACGTGAGCCGGAGGTAGGCCTGCGAGCTTACCGAGCGTCGGGATGGCCCATGCTCGATCGCAGTCCGTGGCTTCGACGCCTTGCATGTACTGTTCCCAGAACCACTTCATCGTTTCCAGCGTCAGGCCGTGTCCCGTCGCAAACAAACGATAGGACTCGGTTTCATAGTCTGGATTGATGACCGGGTAGATTAGCACCTGTCCGCAGAGCATGGGGCCACCGGCATCACGAGCTCGAAGGGCCACGGTGGTCGCCAGGTTCCCGCCCGCACTGTCGCCGCAGACAATCATGCGTTCGGCTTCCACGGACAGTTCGGTGGCGTGTTTGGCGACGTAGGTGGTAGCCGTGAAGCAATCGTCGATCGCTGCCGGGAAGGGGTGCTCCGGCGCCAGCCGATAGTCCACGGCGATGACCACGCAACCGGATTCCGACGCCAGCCGCCGGCAAACCGCATCATGGGTGTCGAGGTCTCCAATCACAAATCCGCCACCGTGAAAGAACATGATCACGGGACTGGCAGCGTCAGAAATCGGGCGATAGATACGCACGGGAACGCCGTCGAGCGACCGGTCTTCGACGCGGTGCAGATCGGGGCCGCGGCCGAACGTGCCTTTTAGATTGGAGAAGATTTGCCGGCTTTCACTGATGGGCATTTCGTGCCAGCCGGGACGATCCTGTTGCGCGAGTTGTTCGACAAACAGTTTCGCTCGAGGGTGCAGCGGCATCGGGTTTTCTCTTACGTTGCCAAAACGACGGGATCAGCAGCTTCTGGACCCGGGTTTGCAGCTGGTTTGCATGCGGTTTCACATCCGGGTACCGGGATCATACCGACTGTCGGGCCGGTTCGAAACGAGCGGATTGCGGTCTTGTCGGCGGGGCTTGTCGCCACAACCGGTGGTTGAACCTGGTCGCCGGCCAGGAATTCGGGCCGGGAGTCGCCCCCAGGCTTTGGGCAGGCTGGGGCAAGACTTGAAGCCGGCCGCCCGGCGGACCATTGACCGGCTTTGGCTCGCTTTTTAGACTGTGGGACTACGGTGGGTATAGCTCAGTTGGTTAGAGCATCGGATTGTGGTTCCGAGGGTCGGGGGTTCGAATCCCCTTACTCACCCTTACTGCGTGCCTGTGCGAGAAATTCGTACGGGCTCGTTTTTTGTTGGCACCGTTCCGAGACCAACTTATGAAGATCTGCAAGTTCCAGCATTCGTCCTCAACGTCACTGGGTCTCGTCGACGGTGAGCAGGTGATTCCGCTGGCGGATGTTCAACTTGCGGAACTTCTCGCCTCCGCAGACATCGAGGCGGCGATCGACAACGCGAGTCAGTCCCAGCCGATTCCGCTGGCGGATGTGCAGTTGCTGGCTCCCATTGATAGTCAGGAAGTGTGGGCGGCTGGTGTGACGTACAAGCGCAGCCAGACGGCCCGGATGGAAGAGTCGGAGGCGGCAGCGTCCTGTTATGACCGCGTCTATGAAGCGGACCGACCCGAATTGTTTTTCAAGGCGACGCCGCAGCGTGTCGTCGGGCCGGGACAGGGAATTCGGATTCGTGAAGATGCGACCTGGAATGTCCCGGAACCGGAAGTCGCGTTGGTCTTGTCGCCCGACATGCGTATCGTCGGCTTCACGGTTGGAAACGACATGAGCAGCCGTGATATCGAGGGCGAGAATCCGCTCTATTTGCCTCAGGCCAAAACGTACAACCAGTGCTGTGGATTGGGGCCGTGGATTACGACGACCGGTGCCATGCCGGCATTTGATCAGATTGGCGTTCGGCTCCGCGTGTTGCGTGGCGGTGAGAAGGTGTTTGAGGACAGTACCTCCACCAGTCAGATGGCACGCAGTTTCGAGCACCTGGTGGGTTATCTCGGTCGAGACAATACCTTCGAGAATGGTGCGTTCCTGCTGACCGGTACGGGAATTGTGCCCGACACGTCGTTCACCTTGCATCCCGGCGACGAAGTGCAGATCGACATCGATGGTGTCGGAACGCTGTCGAATACGGTGATTCAGGGCTAGACGCGCATTCGTGTCTCGATGTCGCTACTCTTCTGCGTAGGGATCGCTGGCCTCGTCGATGGTCGATTCGGCGTTCGTTTCGGCAGTCGATTCCTCCGGGTTAACTTCCGCCGGGTTAGCTTCTGCCGCATTAGCTTCCGCATCATCTGACCCGGATTTGTCGCCCCGTACTCGGAACGATTCGGTTTCGATCTGCTGCGCCAGAAGCATCGTCGCCGCCGCTTTCTTGGTGTCCCCGGCAGCCTTTTCCGCGTTTGCGAGCGTGCGGCATTTCTTGCCGACGACACGAGCCATTTCTGTGACTGCCTTGTTGGGCTCGACACTTCTTGCTGATTCAAGCACGTCTGGGATTACCGAATACAGCCCCTCACTGGCGAGCATCGACACGAGCGTCCACATGTGCTTCGCTTCTTTGGGGTGAGCTGTCGTCCAATCGTACAGCGACTCGAGGCCAACGGCGCCGGGTTGCTTGAGGTAATTCGTCAGGATCGTTGCATCGCCGTAATAAGGATTTTGTCCGATGACGGTCATGTGAGCGATATCCCAATGCACGGGTGCTCCACTGACCGGTCCGTGGAGCCGATTCATGCGGATGTGTTTTGCCAGTTTGTCGTCCGCGCCGTTGACTTTGGAGAGCGAAACCGGCCAAACCTGGACGCGAAGCAGTGGAACCCGCCAATAGATGAAGCGACGCATGGAGAATTTCTGCGGCGAAAACTCCTCACCGGAAACGCGACCGAACATCCAGACGACGAAAACAAAGACGACGAATGCCACGACGGCGCCGAGCGCGATCGCACCGAGCCGGATTTTGCCGTTGCGAAGGTTCTTGCCCGATTTCATTTCTGAAGGTTCCAAATGCCCCGGCGGTCAATAAATGGCAACTGCTAGCGTTGTGCTCATCAGCATATCAGGAATCATTGCTGTGCGTGAATTCAACACTTTGCCGCCGAGTGCTGGCATGGCTGTCGAAGTGTGTCATTTTCGTCTATGCCTGGGAGTGCCAGCGATCTAGAGTGCAATTTCGAAGACAACGAATCACGCGAAGCAGGGAGGTGAAACGTGAACGCCGCGTCATCATTTTTGGGAAAATGCCTTACCGTTTTGCTCGCACTGGGGCTTTCGTGGGTAACAGTAACTCGTCCTGAAATCGACACTCTTGCCTCCAAAATCTGTGGTGTTCACAACTCTCATCCGCTCGACGCCCAGCAAGAACCGCTGACGGCGATTTCGGGAGATTTCCCGGACGGCATTCCATCGATTGACGTGGCGATGGACACCGGCGAGACAACCGTCGCGGACAGTCCGGTAATTCAGCCAAGCATGCTGACTCCCGTTTCCGTGCCAGAGTTGACGGGCGTTATCGGGGCCGCGGCGGCGAATCGTACGGGCCCGTCGGTGGCGACTGACACCGCCCAAATTAGGTCGCCAAGCGAGCCGTCATTTTACGGTTCAGGCGTTCAACAGGCGTCGTGGGCCGAACCCGTTTCTGGCCAGGATGCCGTAGCTGCGTCACAGCCCTCCATCGAGCAGATTTCGGCGGAGCTTCGGGAGCTGGGATGTTCCTATCTGTTGTTGGAGAAACTGACAGATCCATCCGGATCACAATTCCGCGTACGGTGCGACGTAGCGGGCGAAGGCAGCGCTACCAAGTGCTGCTTTGAAGTGACGCGAAACACGGCGGAGGCTGCCATGACCGAAGTGCTCCGGGTTGCCCGTCAGAATGCAGGAAACGACAACGTTGACCACCGGTTTTCGCCCCGAGAAGACTCGGCGCCATTGGGCGGCGACAGGGCGGTCGCCACGCAGGGATAGATCCGCACAGAATTGGATTTGCGGTAGGGGAGCACGCTGGAGTTACCGTCGATGGGACCCTGGCAACACTGGACCACGGTACGGACATAGTGGCTTCGTTCGGGAGTCGGACCGCCTATGACGAGACGAGCGACACAGATAGCCTGGCGTTCCCGGCTGCTATCGGACGGTGGTGTTGGCCATCAACGGGTGGTTCGCACCGACGCGTTTTCGACCGCTCATCCGGCGAATGATCCCGTTTCGGTGGAGGTTCGCGCGACGCCGTGTGAAGATGACTCGGAGGAGGATCGAATTGCTCGGCTTTTGGCGGTACTTTTTCTGGCCAAAGAGCCGCTGACCAGCCGAAAACTGAGCCAATATTCCAGGTTGGCGGACGGTACCGCAGCACGTACACTGGTGACCCGCCTGAATCGGCAGTTGGACGCGGAAGGGAGACCCTACCGAATTGAACCGGTTGCAGGTGGTCATCAATTGGTGACGCGACCCAAGTTCTCGAAGTGGCTTCGGCGGCTGGAATATGTTCCAGGCGAGGTTCGACTTTCGGCGCCGGCGATGGAGACTCTGGCGGTAGTGGCCTATCGCCAGCCAGTGCTCCGTGCTGACATCGAAGCGATCCGAGGTGTCAGTTGTGGCGAGATACTGTCTCAGTTATTGAGTCGGGATCTCGTACGCATCGGGGGCCGTAGCAATGAACTGGGGCGACCATACTTGTACAATACAACGAAGCGGTTTCTGCAGCTGTTCGGGCTGCGAAGTCTTGACGACTTGCCGCGATCTTCAATCTTTCGTATTGAAGATCAAGATGTAGATCAAAACAATCAGATAGCTAACAACGACGCGACTGCTGACCAGGGACATAGTGAGGAGAACTGACGTGACGACGGCGATCATCGAACATCCATTTGGCGGTGTTGAGGAAGATCTGAACGAGGTCGATCCGCGCAGGCTCGTTGCCCCCCGCCTCGAAGACGAAGATTCAGACGAAGAACTGGGCGAGGATGAAGAGTGGGAGGACGGCGAGGAGGAAGAGGAAGGCGAGGAAGACGAAGAGCTCGGCGAAGATGAAGAGTGGGTGTATGAAGACGAAGATGGAGATGAAGAAGACGCAGAGGAAGGCGAGGAAGACGAAGAGCTCGGCGAAGATGAAGAATGGGTGTATGAAGACGAAGATGGAGATGAAGAAGACGACGAAGAGGAAGGCGAGGAAGACGAAGAGCTAGGTGAAGACGAAGAATGGGTGTACGAAGACGAAGATGAAGAAGACGGCGACGAGGAACTGGAAGACGAAGAAGACGACGGCGATGAATGGGAAGAAGTAGGTGACGACGATGCCGAAGAGGAAGAAGATGTCGACGCCGAGTGGGATGACGAAGAAGGCGAATGGGAAGACGACGACGAACCGTGGGAGGAAGAAGACTAGTTGTCCGTCACACGTTGGGCGGACTCCACACCCGATGGCCCACATCTGATGGCTCACACCCGACGAGACGAAATTAGTCCCCGTTGAATTTGGTCTCTTACTGACCTCTACAGTCTAACACCGGTCTGCGAAACCTCAGGCAAAGATATCTGCCACCGCGTTCCCTTTTCCGTCCTCCGTGATGTAGAAGGGACGCTTCTCCACATCGAATGCCGTCTGAGGTGAAATTCCCATGGCGGCATAGATCGTCGCGTGAAGATCGGCGATCGATACGGGATTCTCAATCGCAAGGCACGGCCTTTCGTCTGCCGTCCTGCCATACATGAACCCTTGTTTGACGCCGCCTCCAAACATCAGGACCGACGTTCCGCCGGTGAAATGTCGGTGCAGACCGTATTGCTTCAGTTCTGTCAGGTTGTCTGCCTTCGCACGTGACTGATCACGAGCCAAACTGCCCGGTACGCCTTCGATCATCATGTCGCGACTGAATTCACTGGCGACCACGACCAGCGTGCGATCCAGCAGCCCGCGGGTTTCCAGGTCGAGTATCAGTTGCGCGATTGGGCGGTCGATATCCCGTTTCATCTTCGCCACCGTTGTGTGTCCGTTCTCGTGAGTATCCCAACTGACGAACGGAACGTATTCGGACGTGACTTCGATGAAACGCGCCCCGGACTCAACGAGCCGTCGAGCCAGCAGGCAGCCCTGTCCGAAGCGGCTTGTGTTGTATACATCGTGGCTCTCTTTGGGTTCGGCCGAGAGATCGAATGCGACGCGATCCGGTGAACTCAGGAGTCGATAGGCATTCTCCATCGATCGGATCACTGATTCCTGCTGATACTCACTGGCCTGGTCGGCGATGGGACTACGTTTGACGAGCTCCCTGTAGTAGCGGTGTCGGCGCTCGAATCGTTCGGGAGTCATGTCGCCCGGAGGTCGGACGGCGGACATCGCCTGATCCGGATAGGGCAGCAAGAACGGACCGTGCTCACTTCCAAGGAAGCCGGCGGTGTGGAACGCCTTCAGTTCCTCCTTTTCGCCCACGCCTTCAAGACGTTGGCCAATGTCAATGAAAGCCGGAATTGCCGGATTGCGAGGCCCCAGAATCTTCGCGATCCACGCGCCCATATGCGGAGCTGCGACCGTTTGCGGCGGGACATACCCGGTATGCCAATGGTACTGATGCCGTGAATGCAGGATGTGGCCGAGATCGGGCTGCACCGCAGAACGGATGATTGTGCCGCGGTCCATGACCTGCGCAATATGCTCAAGCCCTTTGGTGAACTTGATATCGTCTACCGCGGTATTGATGGCGGGAAACGTGCTGATGATGTCGGCGGCGGGCACGCCTTTTTCGAAAGGCACGTACCGTTTTGGGTCGAACGTGTCGGGAGCCGCCATGCCGCCTGCCATCCAGATCAAAATGCACGCGTCGGCAGTCGCTGTGGGATTGTTGGCCGCCGTGTTGGCGAGTGCCTGCGGAGCGCCGGTGGCCAGCGCCGCCGCCGAAGCTGTGGCCAACTGATGCAGAAATTCACGTCGATCGGAAACGGCAGGATACTGGTCGTCCATTTTGTTCTCTCCTCTTGGTACGCGATCTGGCGTCAGGCTTCGCGCCGTTAACGAATCATCTGAAACTCGGGCAGCATCAGCACCGCCCAGTATAAATCGGCAATTCCAGCCGCGGAAATTTGCTCGCCGAGCAACGCTTTTCCGGCTGCAAGTTCACCGTCATTGGGTTCACGAAGCAGGCCGTGTCGATAAAGTTGCGAGACAATTTGCTCCGGCGTGTCCTTCGCAAATTGCTTTGCCATTTGTTCCGCCGTTGTGCTCAACTGTTTCGCCAGAACGTCGCCATTGGTCAGGTCGAGCGCCTGAAGTGTCGTCAATTCCGCGGGTCGCGTCGTCACCACCTGTTCGCGATTGGGTCGCCCGAGTGCTCGTGTCAGTAGGTTCGATTCCACCAAAGAAGCCCGAATAGGACGATCTCCGCGAAACCCAAACTTGGCGGCTGCCTTGTTGGGAGTGCCACCGGTGAGGCTCCAGACGGCATCCTGAAACTGCTCGGCCGTCAGTCGTCGGGCGACCGGGCCGCGGAAACGATATGCGTCTTCGGCGACCTCTCGTTCGGACGGCACCGTGACGGACTGATAAACGTCCGACGTGACAATGTGAGCCAGCGTTCGTTTGAGGTCATAACCGTGATCGACCAGGTCGACCGCCAGATAGTCGATCAGGTCTTCGGACCACGGGGCGTTACTCATGATGTCCACCGGGTGAACAATGCCCCGCCCCAGGAGTCGGTCCCAGAGTCGATTGACGATAGTCCTTGCCAGTCGCCCGTTTTGCTCGTCGGTCAGCAGTTGGGAAAGTGTGGCAAGTCGCTGCTCGCGCGGTTGCGAAGGCTCGATGGAACCAAGTTCCGGGAAAATAAAGGCGGCCGATGCCATCTTTCCGGTGGGTTTGTCGCAGCGATGAATTTCAAGCGGTTGATCACTGATGATAGCTGCCAGTCCGTAGGCGTCCGCCAACTTCCAGTCATTGATGAAGCTGTCGTGGCAGGACGCGCACTTCAGATTGATGCCAAGGAATACCTGCGAAACGTTTTGTGCAAACTGCAATGGTGGGACCTGGCTGGCGTTGACTCGACCACGCCATTTGATGCCCTTGATGAAGCCCTCCGATTCCGGGGTGGGGCTAATCAGTTCGCGGACAAACTGGTCGTAGGGCTTGTTGGTGAGCAACGCTTCATAGAGCCAGCCGGTGATCTGCTTGCGACCGCCGTCAATAAAGCCCGTGCCGCGATAGTCATTGCGCAGCAGATCGTTCCAGAAGGTAATCCAGTGATCCGCGTAGGCGATGGAATCTCCCAACATGAGCTGCACCAGCCGATTTCGCTTGTTCGCATCCTTCGATTTGACGAACGCCTCCAGCAGCGAGCTATCCGGCAACTGTCCCGTCAGATCCAAGGAGACTCGGCGCAGGAATGTTGCATCGTCGACCAAGTCAGTCCGTGTGATATCGTTGGCAGCGAAGTAGGCATCGACGATCCGATCAATGGGATGCGAGCGGCCATCAGAAGCCGGCGGTAACGTGGGGCGACGCGGTCGTAGTCTTGCCTTGTAGGCTTTCTCGCGAAAGGTAAAGCCTTCTTCCCATTCGAGTCCGGACTGAATCCATCGCTTCACCAAGTCAATCTCGCCCTCGGAAAGGCGACCACCCTTGGGCATCCGCAGATCCGGGTCGTCCGAGGTGAGTCGTGAAACCAGTTCGCTTTCGGCGGGATTGCCGACCACGACGGATTCCGAATCAAGCAATCCACTTCGCGAGTCCATGGACAGACCGCCCTTGTAGCTGCCGTTCGTGTGACAGCGGGCACACTTTTCTTTCAACAGAGGCAGGATCTCGTGAGCGAAGTCGACGCCGTCTTCGGCCTGAACCAGCCCGGCCACGCAAGCCGCGACCAGCAACGATTTGAAGATTCGAATGAACGTGTGCATGGCGGGGTCCATGACGCGGAGTGGGTTTCAGATTCGCTATCATAGTCAATGCGTCATCGCCGTGAATCATCCCGCATCATTGTGAGCAAACCATGCCCAGAGAATTTGTCATTTCCGCGTTTGGATCAAACTTGCGTTGGAATGCGTCAACGGCATTGATCCTGGTTGGGCTCGCGGTCCTGCTCACGGTCGGGCTCTCCGCCAGCGCTCAAGCGGATGACTTGCGCGGTAGGGTCCCATTGCCGGAAATTGTTGTCGACGGATCGCCGGTCAAGATCCACACGCAAGGACTCTATGTAACCGACCGCTCCTGGTTGGTGACCGGCCGGCTGGAGCAATCACCAAAACGTCCACTGCTGTTGTGTTTGCCTCGCGATCGAACGGACGACTACACGTACTTCGATTTGACCGTCGCCACCTCCGACGGAGTTCAGCTCGATCATCCCGGAGGTTTTGATCGCGACAGCCAGGGCGTCTACTGGATTCCCGTTTCGACGAGTCATCGCCGAGGCCCGACGGTGATACTGGGCATGAAGTTCGACGAAGAACGACCCGCCAGTTCGGCGATCTCGATCGTCGCATCCATTCGCAATGAGGATCACATCGGTGCGATCTGTTGCCTGCCAGGCGGTATACTTCTGGGGGCGAACTGGGATACAAGAAAGATCCATCGTGTTCGGACCAACGGGGCACCCGCCAAGCCGGCGCTTGTGGACTGGTCTTACTTCGTGAAGTCACCGGGTTGGCAACTGGCGGTGCAAGACTGGAAGTACGACGCCGATGCGGGCCAGATTGTGGCCAGCGGGATTGATAAGTCCTTCGCCGCCAACGAAGGAATTTCTCGTGCGGTGATCGCATGGATCGACCCCAAAACACGTGCCGTGAAATCGAAACGGCTGGCGGCACGCGACGATACAGCGCGTCCGCTCACTAACGAAGGAATGTCATTTCGCGGAGGTGAGTTGTTCCTGCTGCCGGAAGACTTTGGACGCGGTGCAAAGATTCTGCAATTCGATTATCGGCTGCCGTGAGAAACGCTGGCGTACAGTGGAAGTCTGCACACCAGCTTGCCCGAACGACTATTTGTCCAACAACTCGTAGATCACGTTGACCGTTGCAGAAACTTGCTGCTCGCCGGTCGCAACGGGGACGGAACTAGCCACTTCTGACACCATCGCCATTCTGGCACCGAACGCGGGTTGGGGCTGGCGAATAGGCTGTTCGCTGATCGCAATGACTTTCCCAACTCTCGCTCCCGTAGCTTGGGCGTACAACTCGGCGCGACCGCGAGCGTCGTCGACGGCATCCATTCGGGCCTTGTTCTGGATGGCACGGGGTTCGGAAATACTGAAGCTCACGCCGGAAATGCGATTGCTGCCGGATTCCACCAGCGCGTCCAGAATTTCACCGAGACGTGGCAGATTGCGCACTCGAACCGTTACGTTGTTGTTCACCCGGTAGCCAGTGATCCGAGCCTCATTGTTGCTGCCACGTTGACCGGGATTGCGACGAGCGTATTCGGGGTAGACTCCGAAACCAGACGTTTGAATGTCCTTGCTCTCGATGCCTCGTGACTTGAGTACTTCCATCAATTTTTCCATCGCGACGTTGTTGGCCGCCAACGCTTCTTTCGCCGTTGCGGCAGTGGTTGCCACGCCACTATTGATGGTCGCCATATCAGGGGGGCTGGCAGCCTTCCCCTGTCCGGTGACCGTGATGGTTCGGGGGATTTCGTCGGCAATCGAAGTGCCGACCATGGTGGAGATCAGTACGAACGCGAACATTAATTTGGACATGGAAAATCCTGTGTTTGAAAGGAATCTTGATGAGTCACTTTTATAGACGCCGGCGCATTTCAAAAAGTTCCAGAAAAATTTCGTTGGTAGTCCGGCTTTGAACGGAGTGCGAATACACGATGGCATGCACCCCCACCAATGTGTGGCCGAAGATTTCAGTTCACGCCGTGTCGCAAGACAAGCACGATTGTGAACAGGGCGAGTGCTCCGGCAAACGGCAGCATCTCTAACCAGAACGGCCGTCGATCTTCCGATGAGGAACGAGCGAACCACAAGGTCGCGGGCGCCAGCGGCAACAAGAGGAATTCAAGTATCGGTGGCTGCGGGTAAACGGCGCTGACGAATGCCGTACCGCCCAGCAGCAGATTTGACACGACGAACAGCCCAGCCGTGCATCGCCGAGTGGGTTGCCATAAAAAGCTCGCGGCCAGACATGCCGAGCAACTGGTGGCAACCAGCAGTGACAACTCGCCATATTCAAAACTGAACAGACCCGCGATAGACAGCCCCAAAACGGTCGCTGTTGTGAATATTGCGATGAGGTGTTGACGAGGATCGCCGGCAGCAGACACCGCGTTGCTCACCAGAAACAGGGCGAAGAGGTATCCCGCCAGCAATACGATATGAGTGAAGCGGCTGGGTTCCATGTTCGGCCACGAAGGCACCAACAGCCAGGCACTCACCGCGGCAATCGCAAATCCCACGAAGAGCCGCGTACGAAGCCCCATGCCGGCCACGGCAGTCCAGCACACCGCTGTCAGCAGCCCCGCTACCGGCAGCCAGTGCCAATACTGCGTGGGCGCGGCCCACTCTTCGCGCAATTGAAAAACGCCGACCACGAACGCAATGGCGAGCGGCAAACAGAATACCGCGGCGGAGAAAGGTGACTCCGCTGGCAACACGCCCGCCACTTCGTCCCGCTCGATTTCCCGAGTAGACGAGTCGGACGTATCGCCACGCGCCAAGCCACGCGTCAAGCCACGCAACATCCATACGCCCATCAGCGTGATGACGAAGCACAGACCCAGCAGACTGAGAAGTTGGGTGATCAATTGGAGCTTGCTTACTTGCCGATCTTGATCGTCAACGCAACTTCACTGTTAACCTTGTCCGTCATCTTGTCCATGCCGAACTCGGTGCGATCCAGCTTCAGTTTGGCAGCAAGTTTCAGCTCGCCATTGGTCATGCCGACGTCTGCAGGAAAGCTGACTTCCTTCGTCTCGCCGTGCAGTGTCAGGTCGCCCGTGATTATGTGTCGGCCATCTTTGTCACGCGCAATCCGGGTGCTGGTGAATTCAGCCGTCGGGTGCTGCCTCACGTCGAAGAAATCGGGAGCCTGCAAATGGTTGTTCAACTTGTCCATCCCGGTATCGACCGAAGCCATCTGGATCGCCACGTTGACCGACTGAATGTCGTCATCGGCGATGGTTGCGACGCCAGTAAAATCGGCGAACGAGCCGGTGCGTGCTTTCGGGTCGGGCACCTCGCCAACATGCGTTCCGACAAATTGAATCAGCGTGTTCTCTGTCGTGAGTGCAATCTCGGTGGCATCCGCGGCCGGGTCGACGACCGGGTCGGTCTTTTCTGAACTGCCCGTCGCGGTTTCAGTTGTGGTTACGACAGGTGGTGCAACCGTCGTGTCGGTTTTCGCGCTGCAGCCGATCGCAGCCACGACAACGCAAAGTGGGAGCCAGTATTTCATCACTCAATCCTTTATTGTTTGGATGTCAGTATTGGCAGGCATTCTAACGCAACAGGCAGTTGCCGCGTCAACCGCCTGCCCTGCTCTGCTCGGTTCGTTTGCCGCTTGGTGTGACTGGCGAACGCGAAGTCGCTGCCGGTTGCCGGCGTCCCGACGAAGTCATTCGTGGTGAGGGCGCTTTGCTCGCGGCGCCACTTTATAATTCGTGCCAACATGGACCGAACCGAAGTGAACACTCATGCGTACACCACCTCGCAATTTCGTTTTCCGCCTGATTTTATCGGGCTGTGTTTTCGTCGCCGCCATTTCCTGTCCGCAAATCAGGGCGCAATCGCCGGATGTCCTGCCGGGGACGACCGAGCTAAAACGCACGGACGACCTCGCCGCAGCGATCGTGGCGGGGGCAGATCGGTTCTTGTTGCGCAAGATTGAGGCATCAAGCGACCGGCGTTCGGCCTACTGGGCCGATGTGCAGAACTCACCGGCAGATGGCGAACGTCGTGCGAACGAGCAAAAAATGCTTGCCGGGATTCTGGGCGTGCGTGACGATCGCCCCATGGCCTCCGACATGCAGTTGATGTCGACACCAACTCGCTCTGCCGAGCTGGCGCGGGGCAACGGCTACCAGATCCTCGCCGTCCGATGGCAGGCGATTGATGGAGTTTTCGGCGAGGGCCTTTTGCTACAGCCAACGGGCGCCGCAACGAAGTGCGTTGTGGCGATCCCGGATTGTGAGCAGACGCCGGAGCTGGTTGCGAATTCAGAATACGTGCGTCGCCTTGCCGGCAGTGGATGTCGCGTCGTCATTCCCTACGTTGTCAGCCGACGCGTTACGAGGCGGCGGCAATCGGAACTGACCGACCGGGAGTACCTCTATCGAAGTTCCTTTGAGCTCGGGCGGCAGCTGGCGGGATACGAAATCCAGAAAGTCCTTGCGGTGGTCGACTGGTTCGAAAGTCTTGGTAACGAGAAAGCATCGAACGATGCGACCGACATTGGAGTCATAGGCTGGGGCGAAGGCGGTCGACTCGCACTGCTCGCCTGTGCGTTGGACGATCGTATCGGAGCAACGTGTGTCAGCGGATACTTTGGCTCTCGACATGAAATGTGGAACGAGCCGATTGATCGCAATGTGTTCGGGTTGCTCAATCGATTCGGCGACGCCGAGATCGCCAGCCTGAAGCACGATCGAAAACTCGTTCTGGACGCAGCGCCCGGCCCTGTCGCCAGCGTTCGAACTCGTGGCGGTGCGCCGTACGAACTGAAGTCTGTTACGTTCGCAGAGATGAAGGCAGAAGCCAGGCGGATTTCGAGGTCGTCGGAAGTGCGGCTGATCGACGGAGCTGCGAGGCAGAGCTCGGAAGGACCGGCGGAGGGCACGGTTTCCGATGCGGCACTCGTTGCGTTTGCTTCGCAGTTAGATCTCAAGCTTTCGACAACGGCACCGAACCAGATCGAGTTTACGAATCCGGCTGCGCAGGGACGTACCGAGCGTCAGATCGCCGAGATTGAGCGTTACAACCAACGGTTGCTTGCGAAGAGCGCCGTTGTTCGGAACGAGTTCGTGAAGGGGCTCAAGCGGGATTCGGTGGAGACTCACGCGGCAACGGTCGAACCGTATCGCGAAATCTTTCGGCGCGATGTAATTGGCCAATTCGATGAGAAGTTGCTGCCCGCGCAACCACGCACTCGAAAGGTTTTCGATCAGCCGACGTGGACGGGATACGAAGTTGTACTGGATGTTTTTCCCAACGTGATCGCGTACGGGATTTTGCAGCTGCCCAAAGATCTGCGACCCGGTGAGCGGCGCCCCGTCGTCGTTTGCCAACACGGTTTGGAAGGTCGACCTCGCAATGTCATCGAAAAAGATCACCCCGCGTATCACGACTATGCAACGCAGTTGGTCGAGCGGGGCTTCATCACATTTTCACCACAGAATCTGTACATCGGCGGCGATGATTTTCGCACTTTGCAGCGGAAGGCGAATCCGCTGGGTAAGACGCTCTTTTCGATCATTGTTCCGCAGCATCAACAGATCGTGGACTGGTTGGCCACGCTGCCGAACGTCGATCCGGAACGCATCGCTTTTTATGGTCTCTCGTATGGTGGCAAGAGTGCGATGCGAATTCCGCCGCTGGTCGAGCGTTACTGTTTGTCGATCTGTTCGGCAGACTTCAACGACTGGGTCTGGAAGAACGCCACGACACTCTCGCCGTACAGCTACGTCTGGACGGGCGAGTACGAGATATTTGAATGGGATCTGGGCAGCACCTTCAACTACTCGGAGATGGCGGCGTTGATTGCGCCACGACCGTTCATGGTCGAACGCGGGCACTTTGATGGCGTGGCGCCCGATGAACGCGTGGCGCTCGAGTTCGCGAAAGTCCGCCATCTGTATCAGGCGAAGCTGGGGATTGGTGATCGTTGCGAGCTCGAGTTCTTCGTCGGTCCGCACACGATCAACGGCAAAGGAACCTTCGACTTTCTACATCGCCATTTGAACTGGCCAAAACGCTGACTCGTTTGAAGTCACCCGTAGTTGCTCTGCTGCTACCTGATGCGCCCTTTGAGAATGAGCTGCATCAGGTAGTCAAACCCCGTGGTAGCTACCAACGATACGATGGGCGCGAAGGCGACCAGGCAAAAGAAGATCGTCCACAAACAGTTCTGCAATTGTCTCGAGTCCAAGTTGGATTCTTCCGGATCCCGGAGCAAGGCGAGGAGCCTTAGTCCCAGGTACGGCAGGAACAGAAGAGCACACAGCGCCGGGATCGATAGCGAAACCAGAATTGCGAACGGAAAACGAGACAGGTACGTCACGTAAACCATCAGGCCAGCAGTGGCGACGAACAGTGTCTTGATTGTGAATCGCGGCATTTCAGCGATACGGGCAACCTGTCGAGACGGTTCACGTAAGCGTTGGCGGAACGGGAGTGAGTCCGAGCAGTTTGGTGTGGACACGGCGGTTGATCGAAGAGTGATCCACTTCCTCGACCTCATTCAGGCAAGGGATGTCCAAAAAACCCGCGGGACGTCCGTGGCTACGGCCCTGCTGTTGGTAGTGGTGGTGCGGCTGGTGGCACAGCGGGGGCCGGTGCCTGAGCCAGGAACAGGACCGTGAAGACGAGGAACACATAGAGCACCATCAGAGTCAGGAAGACGATGGACGAGACGCCCAGAATTCGAATCGATTTCGCTTGTTGCTCAAGGCCCAGTAGCGTTGTCTCGGCGGTTCCCACTTTCAGGTTGTCGCCGGATTTCAAAAGCAGGATGCCCAACCAGATCGGCAGCCAGCCAACGATGACTCCCACGATCGAAAGGCAGTACAGGACGCCGATGACGATCATCGTAATTCCCAGAAAGCGACTCCATCCGGCAACGTCTCGCATGGGTTGAGTGACGGTTTGCCACGAACCAGCTTCCGTCGAAAGACTGACACTGTCCGCACCAGCCATGGGAGTGACGGGCGTTGAATATGGATTGTCAGTCATAATTGGTTCACCAGAAGGAATCTTTGTTTTTCGATTAACCGGTCGCCGTTGCATCCGCATCGGGTTCAGCTAGATTAGCAGAAGACTGCGCGTATTATGCAAGTAGAAGACTTCGAGAAGATGACAGATCGTCCACGGCATTGAGGCGGCCGCTGTCGGGCGGAACATTTCCAGGCGTCAATTGCCGTTGAGCCTGACCCTGCATTGTGGAGCCTTGACGGCGAATGTCCAAACGTCGCTATGAACCGGGTGATCGCCCCATTCCAAGTTACACGCTTGAGAAGTGGTTGGGGCAAGGCGGTTTCGGTGAGGTCTGGCAGGCCAGGGGACCGGGCGTCGATGTTGCCGTCAAGATCGTGCATGACGTTCGACGCAACGTGGGTGGCAAGGAACTGCGAGCACTGCGAACGCTACGCACCGCCGGCACTCACGCGAATCTGATTTCTCTACACGGCTATTGGTGCCTCGATCGAAGCGGAAAGGAAATTCCGCTGGACAGTGTCGAGCTGCGGAACACGATCTCCGAAACCGTGGCGATGGTGCCCAGCACGTTGATCGTGGTCATGGATCTCGCGGAATCCAATCTGCTGGAGCTGCTACACGACAGGCATCCGGACGGCATTCCCGTCCAGAACCTGTTGGTGTACATGCGTGACGCGGCGCGTGGCATTGACTTTCTGAATATTGATCATGGTATTCAGCATTGTGATATCAAGCCTGCCAACATTTTTCTAAAGAGCGGCTCTGCGTTGATCGGCGATTTTGGACTCGCCAAGCTGGTCGATGAAATCCGCGAGACGGCCGCTGCTGAATCACCGGGTTACTCGCCGCCGGAAATCGCGAATCGGGAAGGGCCTTCGACGTCCAGCGATCAGTATTCGTTGGCGATCAGTTATGTAGAACTGCGAACCGGTGAACTGCCCTACCTGGAACGCACCTTCGAAGCCGTTCACCTTGCGAAGGCCACGGGTAATCTGCAACTCGATGCGCTTCCTGCTGCCGAACGCGAGGTCGTGCGTCGTGCAACCAGCGTCAAGCCGGAGGAACGCTACGAGACCTGCAACGACTTCGTCAGTCAGTTGGATGACGCCGTCCGTGGTCCGCGCGGCACGCAGGTTCCAAACGTCATTCCGGCACAGCCAACGCAGCCTCCATCGATCAAGGGCACTTTGGTCGCGGATATGCGGGGCGCGGACATCACGAAGACGGATCCCGGGCAGGTGGCGGCAACGACGCCGTTGACAGATACCACGCAACGAGCGACCGATTCGAACTCGTCTCCACCATCGTGGGCGTCATCGTCCACTTCACAACCCAACGGGACTTCGACAGACACAGTCTCGCAAACGCAGCCGTCCGGCAATCGTAGCGTGGTGCCGGCACTGTTGGGCGTCGCTACCGTGTTGTTGATGCTCTTGCTTTCGGGCGTCGGCTACATGCTCTACGAAGACCGTGTGCTGAAGCCACGTCAGCGTGATGAGATCCGGGCTCTTCAGGACGCGGCCCGGTACGCGCAGGCGGTCGAAAAGCTGGAGCAATATGGCGATCCCTACTTCCAACGCGATCGCGTCAAGGACGAATGGTACGAGAGCATTGCCGACCGGATTTCGGCTTCACCGGATGACAACCAGGCCGTGCGACCGGAAGTTGAAGAATTCAAGAGCTGGTTTGCAAAAGACGGAGCCAAGCTGGAGCAGTTGCTGGAGCGGAATGCGGCGGCGATTCGCCTGCAACTGCCGACCGAGCTTGCGCATGCGTTGAAGAACATTCGCACCGAAACGTCGCAGTCGCTGACGATTGCCAACAACTGGATGGAGCTTGGAGAGGACGCGGCGAACGGACAGCCACGAGCACTCCAACAGGTTTGGCAATTGAAATTGGTCGGCGTGTGGGCCAAGTCATTGCAACCCCATGCTGACTGGTCGGCACTATTCACGCAGCTAGAAGAGCTTCGAAGTGAAGGAGAAACGGCCGGCTATCTTCCGGGCGAGCAAGATTCGTTGGTCGCCGTTCTTGGCGTCATTGCGTCGGCGAAGAATCTCCAGCGTGATGACTTCCAGACCGACTTCGAGTTTCTTGATGCGTTGCAAACAGCGATCGCCGCGACGGACAACTCTTCGACCAGCGAGTGGTTCATACAAAGTGGATCGTGGGCACCGAGCGAGGTCGAACGTGGGAGACTTACCGCTGCCCGCGAGTCCCTGCGGCAACAAATGTCGTCGCAACTTGCGGGTAACTTCGAGCCGCTGGACAAGTACGCTCCGTACTATGACTTTCTCGTCGACCAGTTCGGCTCGCAACCTGAGCATGCTCTTGGTCGCGCGCGGATGAACTGCCTGAGCGGTGATTTCGCGGGTGCGGAACGGCTGTTGGCATCGATACCTAATCCATCCGCAGAAGTCGTTGACGAACTGGGCTTGTTGCGGCTGCTCAATCAGTCGCAGTTGCCAGAATTTGAAGAGGCGATCGACGCTTCCGGGGCGCCGGACTCCATTCGTGATCGGCTGCGACGGCAAGCGGTGGAGGCGGCGTTGGCGAAAATCGACGCCGAGCCGGAGGGCTTTCGTTCTGCGAGCGTTCGCGATCTGATTGTTACTGCCGGTCGACTCAATAATCGATTGCCGTCGGGCGTACGGTCGCAATTCAGCAATCGCATCGAGAAGTTGCAAACGGAAATCGTCGACGATCTTCGCGTCGATATCATTCGGCGTGCGGGAGAGAATGGCGACATCGATTTTGCGACGCTGCTTCAGGATTGCCAGCTCGCGAGGATCGAGCAGTCCGGTCAGCTCGTCCTGCGGTACATTCAGATCGAATGTGAACTCGAAACGGGCGCACCGCCTGTATCACTTCCGGCGGACGAGTTGAGCGACATATATCGAAATTATGGCACCTACATTCGCAGTCGCGTCGATTCGGCTAACGTTGATTCGGCAAGCATCGATGCACTCGCGGATGCGGCGACAACGGACTCGATGTTGGCCGCTCCGCATCGCAGGAGCAACATTGGCCGAATGCTGGCGGAGTCGCTGGGTGAGTATTCGCCGGCGACGGGTGAATCGTTTGCCGAGTCGCCGTTGTCGATGGCAGATTCTCGTGCCGTATTGCGACGGTTGGAAGCCGCGGAAGACCTCGGCTGGTCGATGGGGGTGACTGAAAAAAGGCTATCAGCGGTTGCCAACTGGACGTCCGGCGAAGAAACGCAGGCGGCTGCATTGACTCGTGAAGTCCTCCTGTCGGGAGACGCAGGAGCCGATGAGAACACGAACTCGGGCAGTAATTCCGGTGACGACTTTCTTGTCTACTCGTTGGGCCAGGCCGCCGCGCGGGAAGCGAATGTGGCGGATGCAACGTTGGTCGCCGGGCGATTTGCCCGACTTGCCATGCAGCATACCGGTCTTGCCAATACGGCCTCGCAACTCTTGAAACTGAGTACGGCCACCGCCGACATTCCGGGGCCTGATTTGCTGTCGTTCGCTCGCTTGAATCTTCTTTCTGGTGATATCGCTGGCGCGGCGAAGTACCTGAACGCGATCACCGATCCCGCGGAATTGTTGCAGATGGCGAAACGCGAGTTGTCGATGATCGACGCTGCGAACAATCATCGGCTGGAGGAGCTAAAGTCGCTGCTGGCGAAGGACGCTTCGTTGCCGCCCAGCGTCGCGGACCGCTTGCGATACGTGGCGGTCGATGCGACGTTGAAACACTTGCGCGGCATCGTCGTTCGCACGGAGGCCGAGCAGCAGCAGCTCATGAATCAGTTGGCTCTCGCCGGCGAAATGTCCGTGGGTGAAGCAGCGGCAACGGCGGGATTCGAACAGCAAATCGAGCAGATTTCGCAGCAGCACGTCGACTCGATTCGGCAGTCGGTGCTTGAACGGATTGCGACGCAGGCCCCTGACTTCGGCTCGATCTATCAACTTTGCGGCATCGCCCGGATTGATGAAGTGGATGATCCGCGTCTGAAGTATGCACTCGCAGAATGCGAAGTGCAGGTTGGCGTGGCGCTTTCTCAGCCGCTTCCCGTTCGTCCGCTTGGTGACAATCTCGATTCGACTTTTCCGTGGCGAGCGTATGGCGAATACGTGAGATCGATTGCCAGCGAATCGTTGTCATTGCAAAAGGCCCGACAATTGGTGGCCAGCGTGGACGTGGGTCGTGCGAATGCGCTGGGCGACGACAGACTGCAGCGAGTATCAGACGTGTTGGCGGCAACGGCGCAGCGGCAGGCGAGTCCGACCGCGGCGGCTAATTCACGGCAACCGCCATTCGCTGCCGATCGTGTGGCGGACGTCGCTGTCCTGCTAGGCGTGGCGGATCGCCTGGGTCAGCTCAACAGGGAGCAGAACATACTGTTCATCTGTTCGATGTGGCAGTCGGCGACGAACGAGACGTTGGCGGCGACGCAAACGTGGAATGTCCTTGCCAACGGACGAGACGACTTTGCGTACCGCGATTATCTGGTGAACTCGCTGGCTCGGCATATTCCGGATTCGCGGCATCCGCAACGTGATGAGTTTGCGAGGGTGGTGGCTGGTCCGTTCGCTCGCATGGCGTTGGAATCGGATGTCGATGACAGGCAATTCAGTCGAGACTTCCTGATTCCCGCGACGGAGTTGATGGCGCGTGTCGGGGCTTCGAGGGTTCGCAGTGTTGAAGACGCTGTGGCGTTCGCACGTCTGTCGGTGCTTACTGGAAACTTTGATTCGGCGGAGACGTTTCTGGGCAAGGCGGGTAACGATCCGGAAGCGGCAAAGGATCGGCTGATTCTGGATCAGTTTCAACGCTTCCAGCTGATGGAGTTGGAGGTTTCGCTGAACGCGGAATCCACCATGCCGAAGCGAGTGAAGACAACCTATCGGCGAAATGCGGTTCGCATCGCGGTTCAAAATGTGACTGCCGGCAACATTGGTGATTCGCTGCAGTTGGTCAGCATCGCAAAACGTCTGACGCAAGAATTGGATCCAGTAGAAGCCCAGGCGTTCAATCGTCAGCTTGATTCGGCTGTCGAACAGCAATTGCAGACGTTTCGGCAACGCTTGTTGGAGGACGGACGGCTGGCGGCTGGCGACTACGATGAACTATTGAAGCGTTGCCGGGTCGCTCAGATCGGCCAGCAGCAGGACGCCTATTCGACGGGTCTGCAGTTCCTGCTGACGGAATGCGAACTGGAAACGAAGGCGACAAAAGTAACTCCGCCGCCGGAGTCCGCGACCAACATCCACGAAAACTATGTGCGTGCGATTTGGGAGCATCGTTTGGGCGACCGCGATGACGGGTTCCGGTTGGCCAACGACATCTGCAAGACTTCGCCCACGAACTACGCGAGGCTTGGCGCTCACCGGCTGAGCAAAGTTGGGGCGGTGCTCGCCGCGCGGGCGTCCGAGATGTCGACGAGCGGTGAACAGCTAACGATGCTTGAGCAGATTCGACAGCGACCGTATGGGAATCGTGCGGTTGAAGCCGTCCGTCTCTTTGATACCAGTCGGATCGTCGGCTACACGCCAACGCGTCAGGAAACCGCACACCGTGCCGCCGCCCTGTGGGACATGCGAAACGACGGGACGGCCGCGAACCTGACGAAACAGCTGTTGGCCGACGCAGAGCAAAGCCTGCCGCATACGCCGTATCTCGTCAATTCGCTGATGCAGTTTGTGGATACCAATGTCAACGACGAAGAACTGGTGTCGTGGAGCAAGGTGCTCGCGGCTCCGTATGCGAAGCTGGTCCGTTCGCTGCCGCAACCTGCTGAGGCGAGTGACCGGCCGGTTGCTTTCTTCAACCGCTACGTCGTCTGCGGTATTCGAGTTTGCGACGTGCTGGAACCGCAGCGGCAGCCGCCGCAGGACCGCTCGGAAATCAGCGGGCTCTATGCATTGGGTGGCGATCTGATTCATGACTATTCGAACGCAGACTGGGGCTACGAGCAGCGCGAGGATCTCTTCAAGCGGCAGCTTGAGCTCTACGATGCCGCTCTGAAGTTTGAGGATTCGGCGAATGGTCATTACGGTCGCGGTATCGCCAGTTATTCGTTGGGCGATCTGGACGCGGCGTTGCAGGGTGCAGAGGCGGCGCTCGACCGCGAGCCGCAAATGGCGAAGGCGCATTTCCTGCGAGCTCGAGCGCGAACGGCGCTGGCGAGAAAGCTGCCGATGGACGAGCGAAAGGCGGCTTTTGGAGATATCGTCGAGGTCTACACGACGGCTCTGAAACAGCAAGAAAATAGCAAGGTGCTCGAGCGACTGGTGTTGGACGGTCGTGCCCAAACACAACTGGAATTTGCGAACTGCCTCAGCGAGTTGTCGCGAGTGACGAAGGCGGACGAATCGCGGTCGATCCGTGGCTACCTTGAGGCGGCACGCAAGGACGCGAGTGCGGTGCTGAACTCCGGACCCGGCAAGGAGCACCTCAGCACGTTCTATCGGCGACTTGGCAACATCGAGGAAGATTTTGCGTGGCTGTTGGACTCGGACTCGAAGGCCCAATATGAAAAGGCGATCGCGAATTTCGACAAGGCGCTGGAGGCGGCGGAGACTACCACGGCAAAGAGCGAATCGCTTTACCACCGAGGGCGGTGTTACGAGAAACTGGCCCGATTCCTTGACCGTACCATGAAGTCGGAAGCGAACGACAACGAGCAGCTCCTGTTGGAAAAGGAACGTGCCGTGGCGCACGCTGAAAGTGATCTGCAGGCCGCGATCGAGCTCAACGAGTCCGAGGGCGACTATTGGCGATGGCTGGGTGAAGCACGTGCGCACCTTGGGAATGAGAACGCTATTGATGCGTACAACGAGGCAATTCGGCTGGGCACGACCGATGTCGTCCCGGCCTTAAAGAAGCGAGCCAATGAGGAACGCCGGGCGGAGGACTGGATTTCGTCCGACAGAACATTCCACACCGCATTTCGGCTGTCCGGTCGTGACCAGGTCATGGCGACCGGTGTGCTAGAGAACTGGAAAGAGGGTTTCGATTCGGGCAAAGGGTACATGAACGTAGATCGCGTTCTGGCGCTGAGTGATGTATTCGACGCGGTCCTGCCGGAGGCATTGCGGGCGTTGGAGTTGGACATCAAGAACGCGATTGCGACCGAGTGTGCGAAGCTGTCCAGGGGTTTGTACTTCCCCGCCAACGACACGGACGAAGCCAGAATAGGCGATGCGCTGAAAGTCCTGGAAGTGGCACGCCGCTTCGCCACTTCACCACCGATCAAAGCGGAGGTGATGGCGACGATTGGCGAGGCTCATGTCGTGGGGGAAAACTGGAAAGAGGCAACAATTGCTCTTCGTGCCGCGACGCGGGTGTACACAATAGCGACTGCTCCACAGCAAGATCAGATGCCCCGCATTGCGGATTGGCACTACAAACTTGGGTTTGCATTGGCCAGGTCCGGCAGCATCCCGCAGGCGAAGGCAGCTTTCCTGAAAGCGGATCAACTGCGCAGGGCCGGAAAGAACATGACGCCGAAGAACGACAGGGGCCTGAACGATATCCTGCCGAAGCTGAATTGAACGGCAGCGAATCGAAGCCTAGTCCTGAGACTTCAGCTTCATGGTCACTTCTTCGCGGAACAGTTTGAGCACTCGAGTCTTGGCACGGTAGACGGCGGCGATTCGCATATCCAGCACCTCGGCCACTTCCGCAGCCTTTTTGCCCGCTCGTAACATGGTGAAAGCATTCCATGTTTGTTCGGTGACGCGCGCTTTGACGAGATCCTCGCATTCGCTGAAGAGGGATCGCCGCAGTTCCAGACTCAGTTTTTCAACCAGTTCGTCTTCCAGCCCCGAATCGTTTCCCGGCACGTTGGCAAGGCGATTGATGGCGTCAGTTCCTCCGGACGCCCGGTCCGGTTTACGCTTTCGCATGCCGTCGATGACCGAGTTGCGCGTGACCGTCGACAGCCACGCGCGAAAACTTCGTTTTGGGTTGTACTCGAAGCTGCGCATGTTGTTGAGCAGCTTGATGAGCACATCCTGAGCGGCTTCGTCGGCGTCCTCGGCCGACATCGCAAACTTCTTTCGACAGAACTGCACAATCATCGGGCGGTACTTTGCGTCAAACCGTGACCACGCGTCATGGTTCTCAGGATCCTGGACGCGGATGAGGAGAGAAACGTTGGTCGAGGACGAGTATTCCAACTTGCCGACTCCAGTCTGATGCTGACCCGTTTACCGTATGGATTCGTTTGCGAACATCTTTCAGTTTCAAGACCGCGATCGCGTCAGACCGACATTCTCGTTTTACCGACCGCTATTGAAACGGGTTGTGGTTCGAAAAATGATATCCTTACGGGACCTCATCATTCTACACACCGAATCCACAATTTCGCAGTCCGACTGTATCGTTTCCATGTCCGAATGCCCTGCTCCAGAGCTATTGGCGTCCTATCTGTCGGATGAATTGTCCGTCGACGCTGCCGATGCTCTGTCCGCGCACGTCGAAGGTTGTGGACGGTGTGAACGTGTACTTGAACAGATGTGCGAGGAATTGGCGCTCGGTGAGGGGAGTCAGTCGGCGGGAGCCGAGACCATTTTGCCGGAGTCTGCCCCGATTTCGGGGTCCAATCCGGTCGGGACGACACGGCCCAGCAAGACGAATACGAAACTGAACGAGTCGTCGTTGTTGCGAGCGGTCGAGTCATCGGGGCAAGGTGGCGATTCGCAGGCAACATCCGGAGCCCGTCGCGCGCGAGACCGTTTCTACGAGCTGTATTCGCACGCTCGAGGTGGACTGGGCGAAGTCTTTGTTGCGCAGGATCAGCAGCTGGACCGGAAAGTTGCGTTGAAACGAATCCAGCCGCGATTGGCCGACGATGCCCAAAGTCGCCTGCGTTTTGAACAGGAGGCGGAGGTCACCGGTCGTTTGGAACATCCCGGTGTCGTTCCCGTTTATGCGCGGGGAGCGGATGAGTCGGGGCGTCCGTTCTACGCCATGCGATTCATTCGTGGGCATACGCTCAAGAAAGAGATCGCCAACTTTCACGAATCGTTTGGCGAAAGTACCTGGAAATCGCCCGCCGCGCGGTTGCAGTTGCAGTCCTTGATTCGTCGTCTTGTGGATGTGTGCAATACGATGCACTACGCGCACCATCGCGGGATCCTGCATCGCGATCTCAAGCCCGACAATATCATGCTGGGTGCTTACGGCGAGACGCTGCTCGTCGATTGGGGGTTGGCAAAAAAATCCTCTGCATCGCCGGAGGAAGACTCGTTTGCGCCGGATCACGCGGCACCGACGATCGTTGAAGAGGGGCCCGTTATTCGCGATGGTGAGGGCACGGATTCGGCGCCGACGACGTTCGGAACCGTCGTGGGTACGCTGGGCTATATGAGTCCGGAACAGGCGTCCGGTGACACGGACGACATTGGACCGGCCAGCGATATCTATAGCTTGGGCGCGATACTCTACCGATTGCTCACGGGGCGTAGTTCCCAGCCGGCAGTTCGCGACAAGCTGGCGACGTTGGAACGCATTGAACGCGGGATCTTTGATCTTCCACGCTCGGTTCAACCGCGCATCCCGCCACCGTTGGAAGCCATATGTCTGAAAGCAATGTCGATCAAAGCGGACGACCGGTACGCATCGGCAAGAGCCTTGGCTTCGGACCTGGAAAGCTGGCTGGGAGACGAACGCGTCACGGCTCATCGCGAATCGATGGTCGAAGCGGCATTTCGTTTCGCACGTCGCAGACGCGGATTGGTGGTGGCAACCCTGGCGACGCTTGCGGCATTGGCGGCAACCAGTATCGCGATTCTCGCAGTGCGGGACGCCAACCGCAGCAAACTGGAGGCGAAGCAAAATCTCGTTCGCGCGCAGCGTACGATCGATTCGTGGCTTACGGGCTCCGCTGCCGACCTCAGCGACTATCCCGGCGTACAGGAATTCCGAGCTCATTTGCTGCAATCGGCGGCCGACGAGTACGACGCCATGCTTGCGAACGCCAGTACCGATCCGACGATCGAACTGGAACGCGGCAGAACGTTGCTGCGGTTGGGCGACATGCAATCGGATCTTGGCGAGTGGAAGTCCGCGACGATCAGTTTTGAAAAGGCACACGCCGCCCTTCAGCCCCATGCATTTTCTGGTGACAACGGAGATCAGGCCGCATACGAACTGGCGAATGCTGCTCTTCGTTTGGGAACGAATGCTCGAACACTGGGGCAGGATGCGACGACGTGGTATCAGGCGAGCGCCGAAACTTACGAGAAACTGATCGCCCGATCGACACAACGACCGGACTATCGGCAGGCCCTGGCGACGCTCGACATTCAGCGTGGCGCTTTGTTGTTGGAGGACGGGGACTTCGCGGCGGGCGAGTTGCGACTACGCGAGGCAATCGACGGATTTGGCAGGGCCATCGAACTGAACGCGGAGTCGAATACGGCGCTGAACACGGCACAGGGTGACGATAGCTCGGCAATGTTCAGCGGGCTGTCGACAGCAAGGAGCCTGTTGGGCGAGTCCATGTTCCAGCGTGGCGAATACTCGGCGGCCGAGCAATTTTTTACTGCGGGTGTGAAGCATTGCGATCGCCTCGTCTCCGAGCATCCCTCCGAGCGCGATTACCGCGAACTTCGCGCCGACGCGCGCAGCTATCTCGTTAAGAGTTTGCGGATCGCTGGCCGCGCGGAGGAGGCACTGAATTTTGTCCGCATGAATCGCGCCGACTACGACCAGCTTGCCAACAGCTATCCAGCGATCGTGCGATTTCGCGAGTCATCCGCTCGGGCCAAAATGGACGAAGCGCATCTACTGCACGAAGGTGGCAATGCGGTGGCGTCCGTTACTTTGCTTGAGGATGCCGCCACGCAATTCGTAGGATTGGTCGAAGCCAATCCCGTCATCGCGAGATACCAGGAGGGTCTTGGGGCGTGCCTGGATAGTCTGGCGCAGGCAATGGCGGATTCCGGGAACGTTGACGACGCGGCTGTACACAGCAACAACGCGGGCCAGATTTTCGATGAGCTGGGCAGTCAGTTCAAGAAACCTAAGTACTATCATCGATTAGCCATCACTCAGGGCAACATGGCACAGATTGCGTGGCGACAGAATCAGGTGGCCGTTGCCCTGAATTTGTTTCAGCAGTCCGAACAGTTACTGGAGGAGATTCGCCAATCGTCCAGTCCCGGCACGGACTCGCAAATCAAGGCCAGCCTCGCGGATGTTTGTGGACGCGCGGGAACGATGCTGCTCGAAACGGATCCCACCAAACATGCGGAGCTGGCTGAAACGTATCTCGTGAAGGCAAGAGACTTGTGGTCCGACATCGCTATGCAGTCTCCGTCGTTTGCGAATCGATACGCGAGGACGCTCGCCAATTCTCCAGCGATCGAACTTCGCGATTCTGGTCGTGCCATCGAGGTTGCGGAGGAAACGTTCGCACGGTCGTCTTCGAGTGCTGAATTTGCGGCCACCGTTGGTATCGCCCATTTCCGTAATGGCGACTACGAATCTGCGGCTCAGTGGCTTACGAAGGCGAATGACTTTCGCCAGTCACCACGGGCGTATGATCTGCTGTTTCTGGCGATGACCAATCAGCGACTCGAACGGGCCGATGCCGCGCGGCAGCAATTCGATTCTGCGACGCAATTGATGAACGAATCAATGCGTGGCAATCTGGAACTAACGCGTCTGCATCTTGAAGCCGCGGCCGGTTTCGCGGAGTGACTTTGCGGCGCGAGACGAGCCAAGGGCTCACTCTGAGGCAATCACAGCGTCGCAGTCACTGCATGCACATTGCCGGAATTGATCGAGACTGAGCGCGTGCCTGCTCTCCTCGACGCGGGCGAGATCGCTGTTTTTGCCGTGTTTTCCGGCGCGTCCCGGATGGAAAACTCGATTTGCAACTTGCTCTGCAGCGTCACGTGGAGAATTCCGACTTTAACGGATGTAGCGTTTGTCACGTGATTCGGGATCGCCATGCGCCAACATCAAAGCGGACAGATTATGCAAATGCGAAGCGTGTCGATCGCCGTATTCTCGGTTTGGCTCGCGGTGTGGTCCGGTGGGTTTGCGAGCGCGGGCGAGGAATCGGACGACCGGGGCAACGGGGACGACGTTGAGCTTGTCGCGCAAGTGAGCGCCGCGGAATCCGGTCCCGCTGTCGCGCGAATTTCCGATACGATTCCGGACCCTGAATTCAGTACGAACGAGATGCCGGATTTCGGATCTGTCGAATCCGCCGACTCGCCGACGGGACTGTCGCTCTTCGACGGAACACTCTTCGATGAAAATGTAAAGCCGACCCAGAGTCTGCTTTTGCAGCCCTCGCTGTCCCCCGGCGTGACGGCGACGACGCGAATCGGTCGGTCGAACTTTGGCATCGCATCGCCCATCGCAACCTTCGAGCGTGGAAACACTTCGAATGCCAACCAGAACGCATTTGGTTCGTTGGGTCGAGGCATCGGTCGCGTCGCCGTAGCCTCTTACATTCAGGGAATCGAATCCAAAACGCGTCAGTCGACGGACACCGGGAATCTGTTCTTCAAGTCTCCCGCGGCATTGGGCATCCGGGCCGTGCGTCGGCAACCGATTGTGACTGACAGCAAGATTCGCGGTAGTCGATCGGCGCAGTTGAACGCCTCCGGTTCCTATTGGGTGCCAGCCCGGATGGACCTCGATACGGCGATCAGCAAGATCGATTCACGACTGTTGCAGGATGTCGTTGCGATTCGTGGTCCGTACAGTTCGCTGTATGGACCCGGCTTTGATTTCGTCGACTTCCAGCTTCAAATGCCGCCACGCTACGAACAGTTCGGCGCGGGTGGTTCGACTTCGATCGACTACAAGAGCAACGGTGAACAGTGGTACGGGCGACAGACGATTGAAGGTGGCGACAGCGATTCCGGCTTTCGATTCAGCTATGGTCATCGCACTGGCAACGACTACGAAAGCGGTGATGGGACGGGCATTCCCTCCAGCTACAAATCCCGTGATATCGAGTTTGCCTACAGCGTTGATTTGAGCAGCGACACGCGGCTTGAATTTACGGCGTTGCGTCTGGATCAGACGGATGTCGAGATGCCGGGGCAGGCGTTCGATATCGACGTGCTGACGACGGACGCGTACGAAGTGACCCTGATTCATGACGCAGGAATGTTGTCCGACCAGTTCGAGCTTTCGTCGTGGTACAACCGTACGGAGTTGGTTGGTAGTGCTCAGCGAGCCGGCAAGCGGCAACAGTTTCCGTTCTATGATGATCTTGGCTTCGTGGGAAATACGGACGTCGATTCGATGTCGACCGGCTACACTGCTGCCTGGACATGGCTGGCCGATAGCTCATCGGTTACCGCGGGCACGGACCTGCGCTACCTCCGCCAGGAGCTCAATGAGATCACATCGGGATCGTTGGGTTTCACGAACTGGCAAGATCGCAATTCGCCGATTCCTCGCTCGCACCATTCGAATCCGGGACTCTTCTATGAGCGTACGATGCAGCTCTCCGAGGACGTGCTGTTGACCAGCGGCAGTCGCCTCGATCTGGTTTCGGCGAACGTAGATGAGGACGCTGCCGAGCTGAACGACACGGGGGTGCGGCAGCCTTTCGAGGATCCAATCTCGTTGGCTGAGATCCTTGGTACGGACGACTTTGATCGTGACTTCATTTTGGGTTCCACGTTCCTGCTGGCGGAGGCCAAGCTCACGCGGAACTGGACGGGGACGCTGGGCTACGGTTATGCCGAAAGAGCACCGACGCTGACGGAGTTGTACGCGGCCGAGCCGTTCATGTTTCTGTTGCAGAGCGGCTTGAATACCGTGACCGGCGATCCGAATCTGCGCAAGGAACGCCTGTGGCAGCTCGATGTGGGACTGGCGTATGACAACGGTTGCTCCCGAGCGGGAATCAACGGCTTTCATTCATGGGTCCGCGACTACATCACGTTCGAAGCACTCCGCGATGTGAGCGGCGAGCAGTTGCAACTGAAGTTTGTGAATACGGATCTCGCCACGCTCGCTGGCGGCGAAGCCTATATCGAACACGACGCCTCACCATGGCTGACGACATTCGCCACGATGAGTTACGTCGAGGGACGTGACCATTCGAGGAACGGCGATTTTGCCACACAACGGCACACAACGTCCCCGATCCCGGACAGCAGCACGGCCAGCCAACAGGTTGCCGGCCAGCCTCGTGGCGAATTTAGTGGTGTTGCCGGTGCGGACGAAGAACCGTTGGCGAGCATCAGCCCGCTAGAGGCTCGGCTGGGTCTGCGAATTCACGAGATGAGTCGAGACCCACAATGGAGCGTCGAACTGTCGGCTCGCGTAGTGGACAACCAGGATCGTGTTGCGTCGAGCTTGTTGGAAACGGCCACGCCTGGTTTTACGATCTGGGATGTGCGTGGATACTGGCGGCCCAGTCAGCAGTTGACGCTTGTCGCCGGAATTGAGAATTTCACGGACAAGCAGTATCGCGAGTATCTGGACTTCCGTCCTCGCGGAAATGGTGCGCTGGCCGTTTATCAGCCAGGCATCAACTTCTATCTTGGCAGCGAGATTTCGTACTAACGCCGCCGGAATTGGTTGTCACGTCGCGAACCTGGCCGGCACAACAAATCGTATCGCTCGTGATTACGGCGATGGCGACATGGGACCTTCCAGTGGCAGGTCCGGGTGGTACGACGGATGTTGCAGTTCATCGGTTTCAAAGTCCAGCATGTCGTCGTCCGTTTCGAACTGGGATTCCGAATCGGAATCGTGGTCGAGGTGCTCGAACTGTCTTGGCACTTCGTAGTGCAGCGTGTCTTCCGCCCACGCTCGCCACCGCGGTCGATTTTCGATACGCAGTAACTCCTTGAGTTCAGGAATCATGCAATCGGCCGGTTCGCCCATTTTGCGTCGCGTGCGAAGTGCGTTCCCCAGAAACTGAGGATTTTCAGGGTCCATGGAACGCGCGTGTTCAAACATCGCCAACGCCTGATCGAAGCGCTCGGTGCGTTCGAGGACGAGTCCCAGGTTGTTGATGGGCTGGGCGGTCGCCGGCATGCGTTCAATGGCCGCCCGGAAATGGCGTTCGGCAGCCGGAAAGTCGGACTGATCGTAGAGAATGAGTCCCAGATTGTTGTGGGCGACGCCGGAGCGATCGTCGGCACGAACGGCTCGTTCGAAGTGTGTCTGGGCGCGGGCCAGATCGGCCTTCGCATACCAGTGCAGTCCTTTGCGAATCTGCGCACTCGCTCGAACGTTGGAGTTACCAACGATATCGCCATGGATGTTTCCATGCCAGGCGGTGCAGCCCGCTGCGAAGGCGAACGCGATCAGAAGTGCGAATCGACTGAAGAACATTACTTCCCGAATTGACGTGCATGGTTTACGAAAGTCGTTTGAGTTTCGCGGCAGTGGCCACTGCCCCATGCTACTACTGGCGCGAGACGTTCGCAGAAAAGATAGTTTGCGTCAATTTCAGATCGCTCGTCCAGCGTTCGGTGCGGGTACCGTTACCCGGTACGACATCCATCAGCCGAAGTTCGCTCACGACCAGCCCCTGACCGGCATCTTCAAGGCTGGCAGCGAAGCTAGCTATTTCCGGGATCGTGACGCCCTGCAACTGAATGAGCGTTGGATTCACGGTATACGAGGAATTTCCGGCGCGACGTCCGGATTCGGGCTGAATGGCGACCAGCGCATCGTCTGGCAACGTTGCCGAGGCGGCCTGTTCGATGCGTGCCGAGATGGCTTCCGGGGAGTCGGCATTCAACACCGCAAAGCGAGGCACCGTTTCCAGTCTCTGGATCTGCTTCAGTTGTCGGATGCAGTCGTCATGCTGAGCAAGTGCCCCGGTCCACGCCCTGCTCTTTTGGCGATATTCGAGGATGCCGAAACTCACGAACGTCGCGGCGAGTGCAAAAAGCGAAATCAGCAGCCACGGTCGACTGCGAGCATGTTCGTTGGCGTCGTTCATCGTACGGCCTCCGTTGGTGACGAAGCCGCTTGCGAGATTTCCTGTGCCGGGAGGTACTTTCCGACCAGCCTGGCGACGACGACTCCGCCGTTCTGTTCGCTGGATGGCGGTGACATTTCGAATCCGTGCTGTTGCAATGTTCCCATCAGCTCGTTCACGGCAGCGAACGAGTTGACGACGACGTCGACGTCGAGCTCGCCGTTTTCGACGCTGGCGTTGCGAACTTCAAAATTGGAAGCGTTCGACATGGCCTGCATGAAGTGTTGAAGAATTAGCACCGACGACTGGGATAGCTCGACGTTCTGTGCTTTCTCTCTGGCCCCGCGCATGGTCTTTACGTGACTTTTGAGGCGGGACAAAATTCCGCCGGCGGGTATTTTCTGGTTGGGCAATACTTCCGCGATTAATTGCCGTTGGGAATCGTGGAGCTCCGCCATCTCCGTTTCGAACTGACCGGCTCGAATGAACAGGGCCGCGCCGATGGAAAACATCAGCAGTAGCAAACTTGCGGCGAGCACCTTGAGCGGCCAACGAATCTCCCGGTGCGGGTCACCGACGATTAACGGGCCGCAACGAAGATCAAACCAGGGTGAAGTGCCCGAGGTAATTCGCCCGGTAGCTCGGATCAGCAGTTGCAGGTCGGTTGCGTCGGACTTGCCCGTTTCGGTCGCGATATTCGGGGCGGGCGGTGGAGTGGCTGAAGAGTAATTCAGTAGTTTGAAAGAGCGTTCAAAAGGTAGCGTGACCACGGTCAGCTCGGTTGCAAACGCGTTGTCTACCGAGTTTTGAAACCACCAGTTCACCGGCTGCCGATCGTTGAGCTGGACGAGGTCGCAGCCGTCTTCATTGCCAAAGAGGAGGAAATCAATATCGCGCTCCACGTCCGGCGCCAATTCGCTGGCGATCAGTGTTGCAGTCGGTGCGATGCCCGTCACTCGCATGCCCAGCGCGTCGAAGGCTTCCACGATCGGGCGGTAGCGACTGGCGTCGATGGCCACACCCAGCGTCGACGATTCGGACGTCATGAAATCGGCGGCCAGCTGTTCGGCTCGGACGGGCAATTCCTCTTCAAGCTGAAAGAGCATCGCTTCGCGGTCACCGGCAACGCGATCGGAAGCAGTATTTAGCTTCGCTGTCATCACCTGGTCGGAGCGAACCGCCAGCATGATGGACGCTCGCTGGTCGGCCGCCAGTTCCATCGCGGACTCGGCGAGCTGCCGAGGTGTGGTGTCCATTGGCAGCTTGCGCATCTGGTCCGGATCGGCGCACGAAACGATCCGCCATTGTCGCCGCGATTCGATCATCAGCAGGACCATGGCCACGTCTAGAGCTCCAGTTCAATGGCGTACTCGTCGCCGTCCAGAGTTATCACCACGGAGGTTTCGCCGATCTGCGTGATCGTCGCACCTTCCGGGATCAATTCCAGGGTCTCGCCTTGTGACCGGACATCGATTCGTCGATCGGCGTCGGTCACGATCGCCTGCGATTTCCCGTCTTCGACGACGACGCCCAACAGTTCAAAATCGAGCCGACGGGGTGGACGAGGTTTTGGGGGCGGAGGTTGCGGGCGTTGGACTTCAGGTTCCGGGGTGGCGAATCCGGAATCCGACACGCCGGCCAGCGCGACATTCCAACTGGCCAGACCCAGATCAATGCCCGACGGATTGGTTGTTGGCGAACCGGGCGATTGTTCGCCGGTCTGTTCGAACGAGATACTGGCGGGGCCTGCCACGGGAGAGAGATACGTCCATACGCCCAAACCAATCGCCAGCGCAACGACCACGGCGCTGGCAAGGTTGAGCAGATTTTTTTGGGTGCGGACGTTCATTGGCGACTAGTGCAATTCGTAACGATGGAGCTCGACTGGTGCCACCGAGGTGTCGGACTCTTCTATCATTGTCGGCTGATTGAGAATCGTGACGGAAGCAAATTGTCCGCCCATGACCCCAGTATCTGCCACTTCGGGGAGGATTTCCGTTTGTAGGGAAAAACACGTGGATTCCTTCGTCAGGATTCGCAGCACGCGGTCGCGAATTTCTTCGTCGATTCCGATACCGAGCATGAACGCCTGCAAATCAAGCTTAGGATTGGCATGAAATTCGTCTGCCAATTCGGTCGCCCGCTGGTTGTCGACGATCTGTTGGAGCAATATTTCCAGCGTATTTCGATCGCAGCGAACGTAGTTCAGCGTGCCTTGCCCCCAGAGTGTAATGCGATTCGAAACCTGAGCGACAAACGGTCCACGCCGACGCGGATCGGTAGCTTCGAAATCGTAAAGCTGTCCCCATGCCCGGTAGAAGTTGGGCACGACCACCGCGCGTTCGTCCTCGTTGGGTTCTGCGGTAGTCGGTCGCATTGGCCCGCCGATGGGACGCAGCTGTTGCACGAACTCACCGAGTGAGGGAACGGAACGCTTCAGCGCGGCGTCGGTGCCCGCGATCCCGGACTCAAAGTGAATTCGGTTGACATTGAGTTTGGCGGTCTCGTCGGCGACCGTCAGTCGAAGGATGCGACCGCCCAGTTGTACAGAACCGGACATCGTCCGCGGTGACGACCCGGTTGCCTTCACCCGCTCCTCGAAAAGTTTTCGCGACTGCGGCGCGATGATTCGTTCGAGGCTTTGAACCGACCAGTCGCGTTGCAATTGATCGGTGCGAGTTTTCGCGGCCAGCGACAATCGGACTCCCTGCGACGCCATACGGGCCATGATGACGCCTACGAGGACCAGAATTACCAACACCGATAGCAGCACGAAACCGGGACGGGGTCGGCGTGCGGAGTGGCTGCGCGCGGAGTGGCGGGGTCGCGAGTGTTGTCGACCCGAATGTTTGCGACTACCAGTCGTTGCCGAATTCCTCATCGGGCACCTCCCGAAGACACCACGCCCCGCAACATGCACGTTAAATTGAGAACAGGGTTTTCATCGTTGTCCCACAACCCCACACGGACTCGATTGGGTCTCCCGTCGGCTGCGATGTCATGCAAGACTTCCATGCGGGCGACGCCCCGCCACAAGAGATCTCGTCGCGGACCGGAGTTCGCCAGTTCTTCACGGTACAGCGAATCGTCTGCCACAAAGTAGCGGACGTCCGCGTTGCCCAGTGTTGGTTCCCCCAGCGCGTCGGTGGAGATGGGACCCGAGCACAGCAGCTGTCGACCGTTGCTGCCGGGGACGACAGAAATGTTTGTGCTTTGCCGCAGGTCGCGACGGAACGATTCACGCAACAACTGGGTTTGGTGATGGTATCCAAATCGCTGCTGGAGTTGTCGCCGCTGTCGGTCCAGTCGAAACGTCAGTCCAATGGTTGCCGTCACCACCATGGCAGCGATCGTGGAAGCAACGAGAACTTCGATCAGCGTAAATGCGCGGCGGGGACGCTTCATGGGGCCGACTCCGAGAAGGAGTCGGCGAATTCGACGGTGACCAGCGGGTTTCGCGTGGGACGCGTTGCGCTGCGGAGTTCCAGGGCAACAACGTTGATGGGAATAGTCTGAAACGCGGTGCGGCGGATCAGTCGCGTTTGCCAAAGCCAGTCGGAATTCCACGTCCCCGATGCGTTGACCGGCACCGCAGCCGAACCGGTCATCCATTGTGTCAGCAGTTCATCGGCTGCTTGTGCGGCTTCGATACGCAGTCCTGAATTTCGAATCTGATTTCGTTGATCGTTGAACGACCGTAGCATGGCCACCAGCAACGTTGCCAGCAGGAACATGCCCAGGACCACCTCGACCAGCGTGAGTCCGCTTCGGGTGCGTGACGGGGCTGCGACCTGCGCGCGAGTTCTGCTATTCAAAAATCGCATCGATCTCGCTTTCGTCGACCGTTGTGATCGTTTGTCCCGTGGCGCCGATGACGGCGAAGTAGCGCACGCGTTGGTCCCCAAGGTCGAATCGAAGGGCATAGTTTCGCGAACGTCCGTTTCGCCCAATCGCGATTTTTGTCGGAGAGGACGACCAGACTCGGTCGGTTCGGATTCGCATTCGCTGAATCACGCCCGGCAACGGAACGGTGTAGTTGTCACTACGCAAATCGTCCGAATCGTTTTCCCGTCGCACGTTCCTTGCGAGCGGAGCAAAGCGAAGTGTGACGTAACGCCCGGAACGAATGGCGTAGGCACGCGCGGTTTGATCGAGAATGGCCAGTCGTTCGACGCTGGAGGTCACGCGAGCGTTCTGCATTTGCTGCGTGCTGCGCGTGAACACGATGAGCGACAGCAGCGAGAGGATCGCCAGGCTGACGACAAGTTCGATCAGCGTAAACGCTGTGCGTGTCCGCTGGCCTTCACTACAACGCATCGCTACGAATGTCCTTGTCCTCGGCTTCGCCACCCTCCCGGCCATCGGCACCCATCGAGAAGACTTCGAAGGGCCCATTTTCGCCGGGCACGTTGTACACGTATTCATTGCCCCACGGGTCCTTTGGGATTTTGCTCAGGAGTCCGTCGACGAAGTCGTCGCTCGGTTCGGCAAGGATCGCCAGCCCTTCGTCATTGTTGGGATAGCGAGTGCGAATGCCTTCGAATGCCTGAATGGCGTCTACGATTTTTCGTATTTCGACGCGGGCGGCTTCCTGGCGGCTTTTCACCAGATAGCTTCGCGTGCGCACGGCAACGAGGCCCGCCAGCATGCCGATGATGATGATGACGACAATCAATTCCACCAGGGAAAAAGCGTGTCGCGCCGCCGTCCTGCGCACGGTACGTGGGCGGGTTCGTGAATGGCTAACTGACAACATTGCCTGCCTCCAGTATCGGTAAGATGATCGAGAGCATGAGAAATCCAATAAAGGTCGCCAACACAATGATGAGGATCGGTTCTAGCAGCGCTGCGATACGAGCCGATCGCTGGCCGACCTGTCGCGTGTAGTCTGTCGACAGTTTGGTGAGTAGCTCTTCCAGCCGTCCGGATTCTTCTCCAATGGAGAAAATCTGCAACACGATCGGCGGAAAGACGGGCGAGTGACGCAGTGCTTCCGGGATGCTCTTTCCTTCGGCGACCAATGTCGAGCAGCGATGTAGCGCATCGCGGATGCCTGTGTTTCGGCAGGTCTGTGCGGCCAGTTCGAAGGCACGCGTGAGTGGTATGCCGCTTCTTGAGAGGACGGAAATAACCATCGCCACTCGCGCCAGGCTCTGTTTGAGTGCCATGTTGCCCAGCACCGGAGTTCGCAACCACAGCAAATCAAATTGGAGTCGTATTGACCGGATGCGCAACACGATGACGGCCACGATTGCTACCACGATGACCAGGAGTCCAACCAGCCATCCCCACGAGATGAGAAACTGACTGAAGCCTTGCACGATACGCGTGGGAGCGGGAAGTTCGGGCATCGTCTCCTGCAGACTCTCCAGCAACGGCGGCATGACTTGCGTCATCAGGAAGATGGCTGCAGCAATACCCAGCACACAAAGGAACGCGGGGTAGATGAGGATGGTGGCGACTTTGTCCTTGAACTGCGAACTCTGTTGCTTGAACTCGGCCAGTTCACGCAGGACCACATCCAGTTCGCCCGTGTTCTCGCCTACTTCGACCAGTTGCACCGAGACCAAATCAAAGACGCCCGGATACTCGCGCAACGCGCTGGCCAGACTACTACCGTTGCCAACCTTGTCTCGCACGGATTCCAGCGTCGTGCGAAATGCACCCTGCACCTGTTGAGCCAGCGTCTCGAGCGCCTCCAACAGGGGCACCCCGGCTTGCAAGAGCATGGCCAGTTCGTCGATGGAACGCTCCCATTGTTTGGCCTGACGCCCGGTGCCGGAGAGCAGTGGCGGCAACATGCTTCGCATGGAGACCTGTTGTTGTTCGCGGATTCTGCGAACGACCAGGCCCTGGTCTCGCAACTGACGACGAGCCTGGTGGATCGAGTCGGCCGTCACCGTACCGCGAACGAGCGATTCGAGCGGATCGATAGCCTGATATCGGTAGACGCCCATACCGGTTGAGTGCTGCAAGCGAGACAAGAAAAAGAACACGTTCCGGGAGTAAAACGCTCCTTGCGGGCCGTTTGGCTCCATCCATTATCGTAGCAACGGACAAGTCTATTTGACCCGCTGATTCCCGCTGATCGACGGCTTTTTGTTCCGGGCGGCGCGGTTATTGCCAGTCGACCGGATGGCAACCGTTCAATGAGCCTGGAACTCGACGCAGATGGGTTCCGGCACGTTAATGACCTGTCGTGTAAAGATGAGGCGACCTGTTTCCTGATCGATACGGAACACGGCGATTGTCGACGATTCGGCACCGGCAGCCAACAGCCATTTGCCCGTCGGATCGATGCCAAAATTCCTTGGCCAGCTGCCTCGAACTGGCTCGCGTTCTACTAGCGTGAGTTCGCCCGACTGCTGATTGATGGAAAAGACGGCGATGACGTCGTGACCGCGAATTGCGGCATAGACAAATTTGCCAGTGGGGTGCATGCGGATTTCGGAACCGAGTGTCGTGATGTCCTTGAGTTCGGTCTTGGGTAGTGCGACGACTGTCTGGAATCGATCCAGCGTGCCGCGTTCGGCGTCGTACTGGAAAGCGGTAACCGTGAGTCCAAGTTCATTGAGCACGTAGGCCCATTTGCCGTCGGGATGAAACTTCAGGTGACGCGGACCGGATCCAGGTGGGACTTTGCCGGCACCGTGTCGCTTGAGTGTGTGATTGCTGGCGTCCAGGCGATAGACGACGACTTCATCCGTTCCCAGATCGGGAACAAGCACGAATTTGTTTTTGGGCGTCGAGCCGATCCAGTGCGGATGTGGCTTGTCCTGACGCTGCTTGTTGATGCTGGCGCCCGAGTGCATGATCTTTGAGGTGGGCGGCATGATGGTGCCGTCACTGCTGATCGGCAGGGCCGCTACCGCTCCGCCGCCATAGTGCGCCAGCAGCAGCGTTTCTTCGTCCTTGCTGAGCGAGATGTGCGTTGGCTTTCCGCAGTCGGTATTGGCCGAGCCCAACAGCGAAAGTGTTTGGTGATCGTCGCCAATCTGGAATGCCGCAACGTTGTCGTCCGTGCCAGCGACACTGCCCAGCGAATAGAGTCGATCGCCGGCGTTATTGATGCAGAGAAAGCCCGGATTGTTGATTTCTGTCGCCAGTTCGGCATCGGAGAGCTCGCCCGAGTCGAGATTCAGGATCGCGCGATAAATGCCCCTGGATTTTCCTTTGGTGCCAAACCATACGGTCGCAAGTTTTTCTTCTGCCAGACTTTCACCGGTCGTACTCATTGCAATTCCCAACACGATCAACAAAAACTTGCGTAACATCGGCTCGCCTTTCTCCGGGATTTCCCGGATCACAGCCCACAATCATACACCCGTCCGGTTCCGATCGCGACGGACAACGAATCCTCTTTCGAAAACAGAAGAACGAATATGAAAAACCTGGAATCGATTTTCAATCTCGATGGTGTCGTAGCGTTGGTGACAGGCGGATCCAAGGGATTGGGGAAGACCATGGCGGCCGGGCTGGCGGCTCACGGTGCTACCGTAGCTTTGTGCAGTCGGAATGAGGACGAAGCAAAGTCTGCCGCATCGGAAATCGCCGAGGCCTACGGGCGACCCACCATGGGCGTGCAATGCGACGTGACCGACGAGCAGGCGGTCAACTCCATGGTGGCCGACGTGACTTCCGAGTTGGGCGCGATCAATGTGTTGATCAACAATGCCGGTATCAACATTCGCGGCTCGATTGAAGAACTCAGTCACGACGACTTCCGCAAAGTTCAGGCGATCAACGTTGATGGCGTCTGGTTGGCGGCCAAGGCGGTTGTGCCCGGCATGAAGGCAGCCGGAGGAGGTCGAATCATCAATCTGGCCAGCACGCTGGGGCTTGTCGGATTGGCGAACCGTACGCCTTACACTTCCAGCAAAGGCGCCGTGGTGCAGATGACTCGCGCACTGGCGTTGGAACTGGCGTCGGACAACATTCTGTGCAATGCGATTTGCCCCGGCCCGTTTCTGACGCCCATGAATGAGCCGATCAAGGATTCCGAGGAAGCCAAAAAGTTCATCGTCGGCGCCGTTCCGCTGGATCGTTGGGGCGAGATGAACGAGATCGCCGGAGCGGCCGTATTTCTCGCCAGCCCTGCGTCGAGCTACGTGACGGGAGCCATGTTCCCAATCGACGGCGGTTGGACGTGCCACTAGTCAGTTGGCGATGCGGGGATGTGGCGCGCTTGTGATCTAGCTGTCGCGACGCAGATCGAGATTGGGGGGCGTGGTGAGTGACAGGTACCACGCCAACCACCGCTGCTGGTCGTACTCGAAGTCCTTGTCCGTCAGGCTGACAAGGGCACTCAGTACTTCGCGGTTCTTGAGATACACGTCGACCTTCTTCGGCTTGGTGCGACCAACTGATAACCCGCCGTTGCGGTTGACGTTGATGTTTCCGTTGCCGGCCCCGCCAACCAGTTTTGTGTGCTTGGTGCGCAAAGCCTTGATCAGCGGAAGCACGACGGATTCGTCACCCAGTTTGCCCAGCACGTAGGCGGCCCGGCGGACGTTGGTGTTGCTGCCACTGCGAAGTTCGTTGACGAACGCCGGCACAACGTTGCGGCGGTTGTTCTGTTCCAGCAGCTTCACCGCGTAGAGTCGTATCTCGTTTTCGTCGTCGGTGTCGCCCTGCATGGCCGCTTTGGCGAGTGCCCCGGTGGCCGTGCCGCTGTTGATACGCCCCAGCACCTCGGCGAGCAGCTGCCGCAGCGCAAGACTCTTTTCGCTCCAGAACATCTCCACTAGCGGTTCGGCGGCCAGCGGATCAGTGATAGCCTGAATTTCTTCGAGCGCCTTCTGCTGCCGGCGGCGATCTTTCAGCCAGCCTCGCCACATGCGCAGTTTCTTCTTCCACGCGATCGTCGCCTGTTTGCGAGCTTCTTTGGCGTCCTCAATTTCGGCTTCCGCGGGAGTCATCCATTTACCGTTGTGCCGAATCTTGCCTTCCGCCGCGCGGATGTCTTCCAGTCGCGCCCAGGAGCCGTCCTTCTGTTGCTTGTACCGCAATGCCCGACGGGCCTGTTCGTGATTCGTATCGAGTTCGATCACACGCTCGAGATGAAATTTTCGCTCGCGAGCCAAATTGAGTTTCGAACAGACCTCGACCATCTTCCAATGCATTTCGGCCGTGTCCGATGGCATCCTCGCCAGCAGTTCCTGGTACTGCTTTTTCTCGGGAGATGGTTGAACGACGCGCCTCACGTCCGCGACATCGAGCGTAATTCGGCCACCGTCCTGCAAGCGAATCTGGTAGGTCTGCCGCGGTTTCTCGTCCGCGTTCAAGACGAGCCCTTCGAGGCGGCCACCCGAACGAAGATGGATGGTATCTGCGACGGCGGCGTTTGCGATGCAGATCGCAAGTACACACAGAACGGGCAGTAGAGGCAGGCGAGACATCCGACATCGGGCTCCAGCGAAACGGTGCTTCCATTCTAACTGCCGAGCTGCCAAAAGCTCAAACAATCGCGCAGCGTAGGCGGCTGTCACGACCGTTGTGATCGCTACAGCCGGTCAGTCGGAAAGCGAGTGAGCCAACAGTTCGAGCGCGATTTTCACGGCTTCGGACTGACGCTCGATACGCTCCGTGCCGACCAGACGGTAGTCGGCGGATTCTGATTCGAGGACTTGCAGATCGCGTTTCGTATGCAGCGAAACAAAAACGCGGCCATCGACTTCGGCGGGCGCCTCGGGGCCAAGATGTCCGGTGATTCCCAAAGATACGGTGGCCTCCGGCGTTTTTTCCAGCACTCCACGAGCGATTTCGCGGGAGGCAAACTGGCTGACGGACGTTTCTTCCGCAAGCCTGTCGGGGGCGACCCCCAGCCATGTGATCTTGGTTTCGTCCCGGTAGACGACGGCGGAACCGCACAGCGATTGCGATATTCCGGAAACTCTGCCCAGAGTTGCTGCGATCAGTCCCGCGGTGCAGCTTTCTGCCAGCACCAGTCGATTGCCGGTTGCACGCAGGCGATTGGCGACGATTTTGGCCAGATCCATCGATTTCGCGTCAAAATTCATGGCTGTTTGGAGGCTCTTTCTGACCACGGAGGCAAGGAGAATGGGTAGGCGGGCGGAGATTCTTGCCTATACGAGGACCTTGCCCGGTTCTGGATGCGGTGATACGATTCGGGATTCTCAATGTACGTCTGACGGCAGGATAATGCGATGAAAGAAGGCATCCACCCGGAATACTTCGAAACGACCGTGACTTGCGGTTGTGGCAACACGTTCTCGACCGGTAGCACACGACCCGAGCTGAAGGTCGATATCTGCGATGCTTGCCACCCGTTTTACACGGGCAAGTTGAAGTTCGTTGACACGGCAGGTCGCATCGAAAAGTTCAGCACCAAATTTGCGGCAGGCAGCTACGCCAGTCTGCAGAAGAAGAAGGCTCCGAAGAAGAAATAGTTCTCTTCGTGCTGCCATCGCTTTGCTGCTGAACCGAATTCTTTCCGTAAAACACAGGCAGGTACGCCATGTCGATGCGAGAAATGCTTGAGGAAAAGCTGTCTCGCTTCGAAGAGCTCGAGCGAATGCTTTCCGACCCGGAAGTGCTGGGCAACGCCGCAAAAATGACGGCGGTTGCTCGCGAGCATGGTTCGCTGGGTAGGCTCGCGAAAAAAATCCGGAACTTCAAATCGGTCCAGCAGCAGATTCAGGAAGCCAACGAGATCATTGCGGACGGAGATCCGGAAATGGTCGAACTTGCCGAGGCGGAACTGCCAGAGCTCAAGGAAAATGTCGAAGGCATCTGGCAAGACCTGCTCGAGATGACAATCGGCGGCGAAGACGCGAATCGTACACGCTGCGTGATGGAAATTCGTGCCGGAGCTGGTGGTGACGAGGCTGCCTTGTTCGCCGGCAATCTCTTCGCGATGTACAAGAAGCATTGCGAAACCCGTGGATGGAAGTTGGAGGTCCTGAACTCCAGTCCAACCGAATTGGGTGGTTTTAAGGAACTGCAGTTGGCGCTGGAAGGTGATGGCATCTTCCGCGAGCTGCAGTACGAGAGCGGCGGACATCGCGTCCAACGCGTACCGGAGACGGAGACCAAGGGTCGCGTTCACACGTCCGCGGCGACGGTGGCGGTGCTTGCCGAGCCGGAAGACGTGGAGATCGAACTCGCTTCGGATGACTACACCGTCGAACGTTACGCGGCGAGTGCCGGTCCAGGGGGCCAGCACGTCAACAAGACGGCTTCCGCTGTCCGTTTGGTTCACAAGGAAAGTGGCATCATGGTTCAGTGTGCCGACGAGCGAAGTCAGCACAAGAATCTGGCCCGTGCCCTACGCCTGTTGAAGTCGAAAATCTACGACGTTAAGCGCGAAGAAGAAAACAAGAAACGGGCGGACCAACGCAAATCGCTCATTGGATCTGGTGACCGTAGTCAACGAATTCGGACCTACAACTTCCCCGAAAATCGCGTCACCGATCACCGCATCAATCTGACACTCTACAAGCTCGATCAGATCATCGCCGGCGACCTACAGCCCATTACCGATGGCTTGATCGAACACGAACGTCAGCAACTCCGCAGCCAGATGGACGATCCAGTCGCACGATAGCGTGTCGCCGGAAAGAGTTCCTGGTGGGTTCGACGTGCATGTCGCCAGCCGTGATGGGCATGCCGGCACGCAGCGGCTAAAGTACGAAGTGGACCGGGGCGAAGAATTCCGGTTTCATCGTTGCGACTTCGCCCGGGAATTCGTCGAGAAACGGAAACGTGAATGTCTGACGCCGAATGGACAATCGGAAAGCTCCTTGAGTGGACAAAGGACTATCTCGTCGAGCGCGGTGCCGATGCAACGTCCGCCCGACTCGATGCCGAAGTTCTGCTGGCGCACGCTCGCAATTGTCAGCGCATCGAGCTCTATACGGCGTTTGCTGAAGTCGCCAGTGATGAATTGCGACAGACGTTTCGGGGACTCGTGCGTTCGCGAGCGGACGGAACGCCGGTGGCCTATCTGGTCGAGCATCGCGAATTCTATTCGCTGCCGTTTTACGTCAATCCAGCCGTGCTGATCCCGCGGCCGGAAACCGAATTCCTCGTGATTCGGCTATTGGATCTGGCGAAACAGATGGGGGCCGAAAAACTTCGCATCGTCGATGTAGGAACGGGCAGTGGTGTGTTGGCGATCTGTGCAGCTCTGTACGTTCCCGAATGCCAGGTCGTGGCTGTCGATCTTTCGCCGGAGGCGTTGGCCGTTGCCAAAAGAAATGCCGAAACGCACGGTGTAGCAGATCGAATTGAATTCATCGAAGGCGACGTGTTGGCCAACGTTTCGCAGGATGATCAATTTGACTTCGTCATCAGCAATCCACCCTACGTTACGGAATCTGAATACGAGACGCTTGATCCACAGGTGAAAGACCACGAACCGCAGATGGCGTTGGTTTCTGGCGCCGATGGAACGGATGTGATCCGGCGCCTCATCGCCCAGTCCGCAGATCGGCTGCGAAGCAATGGCTGGCTGCTGTTCGAAGTGAGTCCCATGATTGCCCCTTCCGTCGAAAATTTGCTCGCGGGGGATGGTCGCTTTGATTCGATTGATGTGACCAAAGATCTTGCAAAGCACCCCCGCATTTTCGAAGCTCGTCGCTCCTCCTGAGCCGACGAGGCGTCCATGGAGTAGCCAGCAGGGTTTTTTTAGCTCTTCAGTTGGGTTTGCTTGCTAAGCTGTCGGGGGGCGTGCGGTTGCGAATCTAGCAATTGCGATGAAAATCATGGTGCTTTCGGGCGACGCATTGCCGACCTAAAAGGTTGAGAGATCGAGTTGAGTAAGCGAGTGCTTTATGAGTACAGAAGAGAATTCCAGTTCACAGGACGGAGACGCCGTAGCGGGCAGTCCAGAGAGTCTCGAACAGATTCGAGAGATCCTTTTCGGAACAAAGTCTCGGGACATTGACGACCGCTTTCAGGAAATCAATGATCGCATCGCCGAAGCCGTTGGCGGTCTGCGATCACTGATTGGCGAACGGACAGAGGCGATGCAGCAACGCCTGGATCAGGAGCTGCACGCGTTGCGCGAGGATCTGGGAAATCTACGGCGCTCGGCGGACGAACGCTTTGCGCAAATGGACAACAAGAGTAATGACACGGCGAACGATATTCGCCAGCAACTGGGTGCGCTTAGCGAGACACTCAGTGCGGCCGAGAGAAGTGTTCGCAGCGACATGGATCTGGGCATGGCGCAGTTGAAGGAACAGCTGGCTTCGCAAATCGAATCGATGCACGAACAGTTGCAGCGAGATGTCGGTAGTCTTTCGGCTTCCTCGGTCTCACGTCGATCGTTCCGCGATGCGTTGCGTGAGTTGTCGACACAATTCGATGACGGGTAAAGAGCCTCCCGGTGGTATAGGTTGCCCCGCAGCGAATGCGACAGGCCTACGGTCGCGGATTGAATGACGGAAGTCGAATGTGGCAAGACGCATGGTTGATCAAAAGGAACCAACGCGAACGTCAGAATCAGTTGAGGCCGATCAGTTGCAGCACCTGCGAGATCTGCTGAACGGGCCGACGGACCAATCGCTCCGCGAACTCAAACAGGAGCTTGCTGACAAATCGGTCGGGCACGAGGAAGTCAGTCGTGTTTTGCCGGATGCGATCCGTGCCAGTTCCAGCGATGGCAACGACCTTGCCCGGGCATTGGGGCCAACCCTGTCCGAAGCCTTTCAGGACTCGGTGAAGCGAGATCCGCAATCGTTGGCCGACGCGATCTCGCCGATCATGGGGCCGGCAATTCGTCGCTCCATCAGCGAACAGATTCGCGCGATGGTGCAGTCGCTCAATACGGCACTCGACCACAGCGTGACCCCGAAGGGCTGGAAATGGCGGCTTGAATCGTGGCGAACGGGCAAGCCCTTCGCAGAAATCGTCATGCTGCACACGCTGATCTACCGGATCGAACAGCTGTTGCTGATTGACCCCAAGACCGGTCTGCTGATGCAAAGCGTCTCGGCCAATCCGGATGACGATGATGCCGATCTGGTATCGTCGCTGTTGTCGGCGATTCAGGATTTCATGCGAGATTCGTTCGCACACTCGTCGTCGGACGGGTCCGAATTGAAGACCATGAATACCAACGAGCTGACGGTGTGGATCGAACACAGCAATTCGGCGATCCTCGCTGCCGCCGTGCGGGGCGAACCGCCGCTATCGTTGCGTCAACGGCTTCAGGAAACTCTGGAAAATCTGCAGGTCCGATACAGTGATCGATTCGCTGATTTCAATGGAGACACGGCCTTGTTGCAGGCGGTCCAGCCGGAACTGGAAGACCTCCTGGAGTCAGAGTTCATTGCTCAGGGCGGCGAAGAGTCCGAATCCGAATCAACGCCCGCGAACGAATCACCGTGGAAACGGTATCGTCTCTGGGCGATTCCCGCGGTTGCCATGATCGGGCTATTGGTATGGTGGGGATTCGCAAGTCGCGCGAGGTACATAGAGCAACTCTCCGCGATGCTCGATCTCCCACCGACTGCCAATTTGGAGATTCAGGACGATACTTTGCGCGTCACGGGTACCGCACGCAGTGACTGGATTGCTCAGGCCCAGAATCGTATGGAGAGAATTGCCGAATTCGATCACCTTGATGTTTCGATGGTGGAGCTCTCTGATCGAACGTGGGTTTCCTACCTGTCACTTTTGAGGCAGGAGCCCGGAATTTCTGTTGCGTCGGCGGAACGGAAAGGCGGCAAGTACGTCGTACGTGGATGGCGGGATCCCCTCGCGAAATCACCGGACGAAATTATGCAGCAGGTTGGCGTTGATCCCGCGACGGTCACTCAGCTCTGGGAACCTTATCGATCACTCGATCCAGAGATTGGTCTCGAGCGACTCAAAAGCCACCTCGACTTTCCACGCACTATCACGTCAATAAGTCTCACGTCCGACTCCAAGCGACTCATCCTGACGGGCTCAGCCAGTGAAAAGTGGGTTGCAGAGTTAGAGAGAACCGTGCAGCTACTCGGTACCGCCGCTGCGATCGACACGACCAGGCTCAGTATCACTGGAGGCAAATCCCGTTAGTCTTGAAGGCGACCTACCCTCACGTAGGGGCAGGGTTGTTGGCAACTGGGAGGGCTTCACTGTACGTTGTAGGGTAAGTTCACACCTGTTTGGGTTATCTCTTCGCAGCTCATCGCGGCAACCATGCTACAAAAAAAAATTTGCATGCTCGGTTCGTACGGAGTCGGTAAGACCAGTCTTGTCGGTCGATTCGTGCACAGCATTTTTTCCGAAAAGTACCAGTCGACGATCGGTGTGAAAATCGACCGGAAGCAAGTTTCGGCTGATGGTCGGGATGTGAGTATGCTGCTGTGGGATCTCCACGGCGATGACGAATTCCAACGCGTCCGGGCAAGCTACTTGCGTGGTATGTCGGGGTATCTTCTGGTCGTTGACAGCACGCGAGCAGAAACGCTGGACGTCGCGATGGACTTGCACAAGTTGGCTGTCGATACCGTGGGCGATCTGCCCTTTGTCTTGCTCATCAATAAATCGGATTTGGAATCCGAACGAGATGTTGACGAGTCACGACTCGCCGAACTTGCCGACCAGGGTTGGGCGATTCATCGCACCAGTGCCAAGACTGGAAAGCTGGTTAACGAAACCTTCGAAATGCTCGCACAGCGGATGGTGACGAACGAAAGCTCGTCGTAGGCAAGCTTTCCTGCATGGATCGCGGTGAGGCAATTGCCATCAAGCGCGCGGGCATTCGCTCTCTGTCGCTCGCTCTATTTCTTCGCCCAATCGGGCAACTCCACGTGGGCTTCACGTTTGGAGAATCAACCCACGTGCATGCCGCTGACTGAATGGACGGACTTTGCAGGTGCGAATCGCGCCGGGCAGGAAATCGCTCCCGGATTTTGCCAATGCGGTAGTCGCCGGGACGAAGAGCTAATAAACAATTCAACATTTTACGTAAAGGAGAGCAATGCGGTGGTTGCCCATCAAGGGCAAGGTGAGTGTGGAAACGAAGCCATACCGGGAGCAAAAAAACATGAAAACGAAAAAGTCAGAACAGGTCAGGAAGCTGAAGCCAATCTACATCTACGATCATTTACCAGACGTGCTGTGCGGATATCCCATGGCCGCGTTTCTGGTGTTGGCGGGATTGTCGATGCCGAGTGTGCAGAACACACTTCGCATTGCACCCAGCCAGGACATGCTGTTCTGGTGTGGTTTGGGCATCGTCCTCGCGTGGTTTATCGCGTTCCGCTACAACCTGCCGAAAACTCGCTTCTGGTTGGTGTTTGGATTACTGGGAACGTTCGTCGGTATTCCCGTAATTCTTGAGCTGACCGGCTACATCGCCCCCTTTCAGTGGCTGGGACACCAACTCGGTTCTCTGGCTCCGGAAGTTAGCACGGGTGTCTGGTTGGTTGGCGCTCTGGTGTTTGGAATCGCCTGGGTTTGCAGTCTGATCTGGAGTCGAACGCACTTACAGGTGCGACTGGATGAAAGCGGACTTACCATCAAACGGCTGGGAGGTCGTGGCGAACGGTTCGATCTGATTGGTTTGAAAACCGAAGACGAACCCATCGACTACCTGGAGAGCTTTGTTGCCGGCATCGGAACGCTTTCGCTGAAGACGCGAATGAACAAGCCGATCTTTACGATGAAGCGAGTGGTTGGTCTTTACCGATCGCCTCTCACGCCCTGGCGTAGCGGCAAGCTGGCTCGCATCGAGGAGATGTTGAGCTTCCAGGGGAAAGTCCTGTCGGTAGACCCCGGCGAGCGGGCGGACCTTGCAGAAGCTGTTGACGCGATGGATGACGAGACGTTGTTCTCGGATGATCATCATGAGATTGACTCTGCGATGGTCATGGAAACCGGAGGCGTCGAAACCATCGATTCTCCGGACATTGACTAACGACAATCACACCGGATGATGCCCGGCAGTCTGGTCGGCATCATTCGTGAGGGGAAGCACCCCACCGCGCCCCGGACGACGTTTTCGACTCTGTCGCTGCGTCTGTCCGGGGCCTCTTTCACTTCTTCTGGTCTGCCGTCGGGCGACCAGGTACACAGGAAACCATGAACTACCGATTCGGCAACTTTTCGTTGAGTAGCTTCCGTCCGACCAGGACTGCGCCAGCGACTAACTCCGAAACGAAACGTGTCGGTCGCGAACACTTTATACCGGTTCGCCCTGTGGAACTGGTGAATCGCCTCGCCAGCGACGAGCACCTGTCGAAGGAGGATCGGAGTCGATTTCGCAAATTCGCCGGTCAGTTGGAGACCACGATTCACAACGAATGCCGACTTCGACTACAGCGTCTGCAGGATGTTTACGCCTACGTTAATCCGGATGCTGACACCGATTCACTGTCGACTCCGGGGAACGCCGAGCGGCAAGTCGCCACGGATGATCTGTTCTTTGACTTTGCCGAACTACTGCGAAGGGCAAACTTTCGCCAATTGACGGAAGCCGAGATTCGGGCTGCCATTGGCTGCGCAAGTACACTTGGCGTGCGGCTGGACATCGATCTGAATCAGTTCGAACACCTGTCTGTGTTTGCTCGAGGAGAAGCCGTTGTTACGGCAACCAGGTCGGCATGGACGAACTGGTGGTATCGGATCGTCGAAATCGAAGTCCCCATGTACCAGCGTCTCGTGGTGCTGTTTCGCATCCGTGAGAACGAGGAGTCAACTCAGGAACGCGTGGCCTACCTGCGACTGTTCAAGAACGTTCCTCATCAGGATATCGACATGCTGTTGCCAGGTGGCAAGATCCACATGAGCATGTTGGATCGCGGCAAGATCCTGCTGCCGACGATCTCGGGAATTGGCCTGGCGACGTTCAAGTTGGGCCTGCTTCTGGTGGCGGGCATCTATGGTCTGTTCAAGATTGGGTTGCTGTTGTTCGGCGCGATCGGATCGGGGTGGAAGTCCGTCAATGGATACTGGAAGACCAGAAACCGGTACGAGCTGAACCTTACCCGGAATCTGTACTACCAGAACCTTGATAACAACGCCGGTGTGTTGTTGCGAGTCGCGGGCGAAGCCGAAGCGCAAGAACTTCGCGAAACGTTGCTGGCCTACTTTGTGATGCTGAAGTCTGGTGAATCGCAAACGGAAGAGGAGCTGGATGAAAAAGTCGAGCGACTACTTTCGGAATTGGGGCTGGAGGTCGACTTTGAAGTGGATGATGCCCTTTCCAAGATCGCTCGGCTCAAGCTTGGCCATGCGGACGCCGACCAGTGCTGGAGCGTCGTGCCGTTGGAGGAGGCGGCGCAGGTGATGATGTCACGCAACCTTCGGATGGCTCTGGATTCGTAACCAGTCGACGGGCACGTGCCCGGTTTGTCGTGGTCACAGGATGACTACGTAACGAAACTTCGCATTTCTTCGGCGAGGATTTCGATGCCGGCACGGACCGTCTCGGGTGACATCGAAAACGTCATGCGAATGCACTCGTGTTCATGATGCCAGGGCTCCTCAAGGCCAAAGAAGAAGTACTCGCCCGGCACAACAAGGACGCCACGTTGTTTGAGTCGCTCGTAGAGTTCGCCGCTGGTGATCGGCATTTTCAGCGACAGCCACAGGAACAGTGCGCCTTCGCTGGCGTGTATGCGATAGGTGCCGGCAGGCATCAACTCGCGGAGCCAGCGTTGTGCGTCGCGGGAACGGGCTTCGTAGTACGGGCGGATAATGGTACGGCTGATCTCGGCGATCGAATCGTCCTGCAACAGACGGGTCACCAGGACCTGTCCGATGTTGCCATTGGCGAGCCCCGCGATGGCATTGATCGAACTGATGGCCTGTGTCAGTTGCTTTGGACCGATAACGATCCCTGTCCTCGTTCCGGGTAGCCCGAGTTTCGAGAGGCTGTAGGTGAGGACGATGTTTTCGCCCATCGGGGGCGTCGCATCGCCGAAGATGATGTTCGGAAACGGAGCCCCATAGGCGTTGTCGACGATCAAGGGAATCTCATGTTCCAGTGCGAGTACGCGCAGTCGCTGGATCTCTTCATCCGTCAGCACGTTGCCTGTTGGATTGGTGGGCCGCGAAACGCAGATCGCCGCGACGTCGTCGTCGATGTTCAGGTTGTCGAAATCAACCCGATATTTGAAGGAGTCGTCGCCCGAGTTTTCGATGAGAGGCTTTGCCGCGCGAAAGACATCCTCGCCAATGCCCTGATTCGCGTACCCAATGTATTCGGGTACCAGTGGCAGGAGGATCTTCTTTTGTTGGTGGCCATGAGGTCCGGCCAGCAGATTGATCAGATAGAAGAAAGCGGTTTGACCGCCATTGGTGACCACGACGTTATCGGGCGTGAGTCCCCAGCCATATTGTCGATTGAAGAAGTCGGCGACCGCGGCGAGGAATTCGGGGTTGCCTCGGCACGGGTCGTAGTTCACCAGCATGCGGTCGAACCGATCCGGGTCCTCTTGCAGCATTGTGGTCATCTGCTTGCGCCACAGTTCTGCAATCTCCGGGATGCACGAAGGGTTGCCACCGCCCAGCATGTGGACGCCGGTGCCGCCCGTTGCCAGCGCATGACCGAGGTCGTCCATCAGTTGTTCGATGCCGCTGCCGCCACTAAGTCGACGACCGACGTCGGAGAACGGAAAATCCATCGTTCTGCCTCGTTAAGGCTGGGCGGCCTTCAGATGCCATGCGATCGCGTTGGACAGGTCTTTCACCATCCCCTGCGAATACTCGACATCGAACCAGAGGATTTTGCCCTGGGCATCCAGCAGGTACGTTCGGTTCGATCGAGAGCTGGCGAAAGCATGAAACAACTCGGATTTGGCGTCGACCAGACTGGCGATTTTGTCTGCCGCGTCCCCGGTCAACTTCCGAGTGGTCGCCACGTCGCCGCCCACGTTGACGGCGATGACTTTCACACGATCGACGGCATACCTTCCCAGCACGTCGACGGGCAAGCGTTGAAACTGCTCGCGGCCGCTAGGTGATTTGTCAGACCAGAAAACGAGAACCGTCATGCGATCACTGAGCAGCTGCGAAAGCTTCTTCTGCTGGCCGGCGATGTCGACCGTATTCAGGTCGCCGACCGAGTCGCCAACCAGTTTCACGCACGTGGATTTGTGCGCTCCACTGAGCACGACCGACGGTTGCCAGAGTTCGGTTGGAACCTTTGGCAGCCACGATGGTGTGGGCGGCCCGGTTTTCTTCGCAGCTTGTTGCTGGTTCGTTTTGGACCTCGCAGCTCGATCTCCGGACCTCGCGACTTTGACGGCCTCGCCGGAGCGGCCCGAGGTTCCCGATGCCTGGTCGGCGCCAACGGCGCAAGCGACCAATGCCAGAGTTAGCCAGATGCTTCCAGCCATCGCTACTATTCGCATTCCTTCTCTCCAACCATGAGTGGAATCTGCTTTGCCCCGACGGTCTTGCCGCTTCGCTTCCATACGAAAAAAATCGTCGTTACGTTCGTGGACTGCCGTTTTAACCGGTCATTGCGGCCCTGACGACATGAATACGAACGCTAGCAGTGTTAGGGCGGCCGACGAAAAACCGTTACTACGGCTGCTTGCCGGGAGGCGTCAGTGTTTTGACGCCCAGCTCTCGCAACTGTTTTTGTTCCACGTCGCCCGGTGCACCGGTCATCAAGTCGGTCGCCTTCTGAGTCTTCGGGAATGCGATGGCGTCGCGGATGTTATCCAATCCACCGAAGAGCATTACGCACCGGTCGACGCCCAACGCGATACCGCCGTGCGGAGGCGCCCCGAACTGGAGTGCTTCCAAAAGGAACCCAAAACGCTCCTGCGCCGATTCGGGCGTCATGCCCAACAGCCCAAAGACCTTCTGTTGAATCTCGTTATCATGAATCCTGATCGTGCCACCGCCGGCCTCGTAGCCGTTGATGACCAGGTCATACGCGATCGCTCGTGATTTTTTTGGATCGGAATCCAGCAGTTCAAGATCCTGCGGCCGCGGCGCGGTGAACGGATGATGCATGGCAACCCATCGCTGCTCTTCGTCATCGAATTCGAACATCGGGAATTCGACGACCCAGGAAAAGTGCATGTCACCAGGTTTCACCAATTCCAGATCGGATGCCATGCGTCGACGTAATCCGTTCAGCGTGCGACAGGTAGCGTCCCAATCGTCTGCGCTGAAGACCAGGAAGTCGCCTGGTTCAGCCTGCATGCGGTCGCCAATTTTCGCCAGGATCTCGGGGGTAAAGTTCTTCGCGATAGCCGATTCCAGCTTGCCTTCGGCGTTGACTTTGAACCACGCCATTCCCTTGGCACCAAAGTCCTGCCGAACGTAGTCCGTGAGCTTGTCGATGGCTCGGCGGGAGTACTTGTCGGCCGCGCCCTTCGCATTGATGCAACGTACGAAGCCGCCGCCTTCGGCGATGGACTTGAAGACCTTGAACCCACTCTCCTTCGCGATGTCGGTGCAGTCGACGATTTCGAGTCCGTAGCGGAGGTCCGGCGCGTCATGGCCAAACCGTGCCATGGCTTCATCGTAAGTCATGCGTGGCAATGGAAGCTGAATTTCCATGCCCAGTAGCTCTTTCGCCAGCCGCGCGACCAGACCGTCGATCGTTTCAATGATGTCGTCCTGATCGACGAATGCCATCTCTACGTCGAGCTGCGTGAACTCGGGCTGCCGGTCGGCTCGCAAGTCCTCGTCGCGGAAGCAGCGTGCGATCTGGACGTAGCGGTCATAGCCGGCCATCATCAAGATCTGCTTGTAAAGTTGGGGTGACTGCGGCAGCGCGAAGAACGAGCCCTGGTGGACGCGGCTGGGAACGAGGTAGTCTCGTGCACCTTCGGGTGTGCTACGACCGAGGATGGGCGTCTCGACATCGATGAAGCCCTTGTCATCGAAGTAGTCGCGCATCGTCTTGATGATCCGGCTACGCAGCAGCATTGTCTCCTGCATTTTCGATCGGCGAAGATCGAGATAGCGATGCTTCAGGCGTAGGTCTTCGCCCGGCAGGTCGGATTGGTTGGGTAGAAACGGCGGCTGTTTGCACTTGTTCAGCAGCTCGTGTTCGGTGACTCGCAACTCCACTTCGCCCGTATCGAGCTTGGTGTTGATGGTTTCGTCAGGTCGTTTGGCGACGGTACCGGTGACCTGAATCACGTCCTCACAGCGGAGCTTGCCACCCTCGGCCATGACGCCGTCGCCGGCTTCTGGTGCGTAGACGACCTGAACCAGACCGTAGCGGTCTCGCAAATCGATAAAGACGGTGCCGCCGTGGTCGCGATAGCTGTTGACCCAACCGCAAAGCGTGACAGTATCACCAACATTTGATGAGCGAAGCTCACCACAGGTATGAGTCCGTTTACGGGTACGTAACGACATCAGTATTCCTGATCGAAAAGCGAGAGAAAGTCGCCACACTGGCGACCGGAATGTAAATACAAGCTCGCTATTCTAGACGGAGCCACCGCCCTGCGAAAGGTTCGAGTCGGGCGGGCAAAAGCGGGGATTCTGGGCGGTTTTGAGCGTCCCGCCCGACGAAAGCAGGAGATCGCCAACACGCAGGCTCATTCCTGAGGACTGTTGGCGGCGATGATCTGGGAGACGATGTCATCGCCGTCAATCGAATTGCTCATAGGAATCCAGCGGCATTCGTCCAGGCCACGAAACCATGTTTCCTGGCGCCGGGCGAAGCGACGCGTTCTGATTTTTGTCTGTTCTTTCGCGGTATCCAGATCGCACTCGCCGTTGAACATCGAAATCACTTCGCGGTAGCCGACTCCCTGCAAAGCCGTTCGGCTCAGCTCGCCGTGGACGTTCAGAAGTTCTTCCACTTCCTCAACAAAACCCGCTGCAAACATCGCATCGACGCGGGAATTGATGCGTTCGTGCAATTCGGATCGTTCCCATCCGAGCGAAAAGACGCTTTGGCATTTCGCCGCCGCGGATTGCTCGAATTGTAATTGGTAGTGGCTGATTGGCTGGCCCGTGAGCTTGTAAACTTCCAGCGCGCGAATCATGCGCCGCTTGTCGTGCGGGTGCAGTTTGGCGGCCGAGAGAGGATCAACCTGCTCCAGCCGTTGCCGGAGGGCTTCGATGCCAACATTGCTAACTTCGTCTTCGACCTGACGCCGAAATTCAAAGTCGGCCGGCGGGCCTTCGCACAGACCGCGGAGCAGCGATTTGAGGTAGAGCGGTGTGCCTCCGACGAACAGAACCTGTCGATTGCGTTGACGAATTGAATCAACCGTTTCATGCGCCCTGACGAGGTATTCGGCCAGGTTGAATTCGGCCACCGGATCGACAACATCAATCAGGTGATGCGGTACGTCCTGCTGTTCGGCGGTCGTTGGTTTGGCCGTTCCAATGTCCATTCCGCGATATACGGCCATTGAATCGAGCGAAATGATCTCCGCATTGAGACGTTTGGCCAGCTGAATTCCAATTCGCGTTTTTCCGCTGGCAGTGGCTCCGGTCAGGTACCAACAATCGTTAATCGGGGGAAATTCGTGTATCAAGGTTAAAACTTGCTGAGTGCTAATCGAAAGTCGCGCGGGGCGGAGCCTTCATCAGATGGTAACGAAGTCACGGTGTGGAATGATTACGGATTCGAAACACCCGAAACGAATTATCGGGAAAGCTGCGAACCGCGATTGACCTGGGTGCTCATTGTCAGTGCCAGGCATACCCTTTAGGATACGTGAAGTCGCTGTCAGGTCGAGATAGTCCCGGATAAGGTATGAGCAACTCTGCACAGGTTCTTGCGGACCTCATGGAAGTCATCGAAGACCGCAAGGCGAATCCCCCAGCCCGTTCCTACACGACCAGCCTGTTTGCGGCGGGCGTGGACAAGATCGGTGGCAAGATTCTCGAAGAAGCGCAGGAAGTGGTAGATGCCGCGCACGAGGCGGACACGGATGCAGGACGCGAACATCTGACCCACGAAGCAGCGGATCTGATTTATCACCTGTTTGTCATGATGGGCTATCGTGGCATTGCGTTGGACGACGTCGCCAAAGAACTGTCGAAGCGTTTTGGAACCTCCGGGCTCGATGAAAAAGCCGCGCGGCGGAGCTGATCTTCACTCCCAGTTCATCAACAAAAGAGCGTACCCGTTTGGATCGGACCAACTGAGTCCGGCGGGTTGATGACCCAATTCCCAACCATTTCCATGGCAATCGGATGAGCAATCTACGCATCGGTATCCCCAGCAAGGGGCGACTAAGTGAACTCGCATCGGAACTCCTCAAGGAAGCTGGACTGCGATTTCGAAGGCAGAACCGTAGTTTGTTTGCCCGAGTCAAAGACAAGCCGATCGACATCATCTTTCTGCGCACGGACGATATTCCCGTGCTATGTGCCGAAGGTGCGATCGACATGGGCATCACGGGCAGTGACCTGGTGCTGGAGAGCGAAGTCGACGTGCAGACCCGCATGGAGCTGGGTGTCGGTAAGTGCCGCCTGGCGTTCTGCGTGCCCGAAGAAAGCCCCGTCAAGTCCGTCACCGAACTCGCCGGTAAACGCATTGCGACCACGTTTCCAAAAATCACCGGTTCCTACCTGAAAGAACACGGCACCTCGGCCCACATGGTTTGGCTTTCAGGGTCTGTCGAGATCATGATCTCGCTGGGCGTCGCCGATGCAATTGTGGATCTGGTAGAAACCGGCAGTACGCTGGCTGCCAACCGACTGCGCATTATTGATGAGGTTGGCCAGTATCAGACCGTTCTGATCCAGGGCTCCAAGTGTTCGAACTCGGAACTCGCCGATCGCATTGTGCGACGGATCGAAGGCGTCATCATCGCCCGCAGCTACTCGTTGTTGGAGTACAACGTCCCGCGAGTGAAATTGGCGGAAGCGGAAAAGATTACGCCCGGATTCAACTCGCCGACCGTCAACACGCTGGAAGACAAGGACTGGTGCAGCGTCCGCGTAATGGTCAAACGAGCCGACGTGATCGAGGCAATGGAACAGCTCGAAGCATTGGGCGCTTCCGCGGTGTTGGAAACGCAGATCACCAACTGCCGACTGTAGACCTCGCGGCCGCGCCGCGATCTTCCGGACAACCGGGGCCTCGCTCTTTCCGAGTGCCCCAACAACGATTGCCTCTTGCGCTGACCTCTCTGTCGCTGACTCACGTTTCTCAGTTGGAGTGCGCGCTGCCTGAAGTCGACTCAAAGCTGGCCTACCCCTCTATGTTGTGGTAACATCCCCCCTGATTGGTGTTTCGGTTCACAAACCACGCATTTCAGGCAAACCAGCAATGTTGATCGTACTTCAAGCCCTGTCCTTTCTCATTGGGATAGGAAGTCTCGTCTGTTGGATCATGGAAATCATCGCGGCTTTCAAGAAAGAGAGTTCGCCGATGTTGGGCATTCTCTCGATCGTTCCGTGTCTTGGTCTTGGCGGATTGGTCGTCGGTTGGATGAAGCATCGAGAATGGGGCATCACACAGTTGATGACCATCTGGACCGGGCTGATCGTTCTGGGGTTCCTGTTGAATGTCGCCGTTGCAGCGTTGGGCATCGGGGCAGCGGGTGCAGCCGGAGCCGGTGGTGTTCCTGCGTTCCCTCAGTAGCACGCGTTATTGAGACGTGCTGCAGTAGTACTTGGGCTTGCAAGGCCGATAGCGAATACCAGAGCCATTTGGGTCCTGGCGCCGTCGGTTTTGCCAGCCATTCACGGCCGACTTCGGCGTACCGCGAGGCGTGCGATCAACAAGACGATCCACGCCAGCGAGCTATCCGGTTCTGGCACGCTGGCCACAGCTGACTGGCGGTCACCAAATCTCGCCGAAAGTGCCAGAAAGTCGGCGAAGTCGATCGAGCCGAGGCAATCAATGTTGCCTTCCGCATAGCTCCCGTCGGAGCCAAAGTTTCGCGAGAGTTCGAGGAAGTCGCTGAACCCGACTTCGCCATCGAAATCGATATCGGCCAACACGGTGTTCAGTTGGTCGAGGTACGGAGTGATATCCAGCGACTGATTGCACGCGGCAAACAGGTCGTCCCGCGAGATGTCTTGATCCAGATTCAGGTCCAGTGGCGAATAGGCCTGTGACGGATCACTGGGCCATGCGGTTGAGTTTCCCTGGTTCTCTTGCCAGGCGTTGAGCTGCGCCGTTCCAATGGGGCCGCCCACAAAATCGTTCGGCAAGGTTCCCGCCGGGCTACCTTCATTTGCCAGCCACACCTGACGGTCCCGTTCATCGACGGTGCCGTCGATGTTGTAGTCGCCGGGAATCGTGATGTATTCGGTGGCAATCACAAAGTCATCGAAGTAAATCTGCTGATCCTCATCAGGCTCCCAGACTTCGGAACTGCCACCAAAGAATGTGCTGAAGTACAGTTCGTCGATCTTTAGCGAGGCGACATCGCGAAATCGGATATCGTCGACATCCAACACCATTTCGCCATCCAGCCATGCCTGCACAATTCCGTCGTGCTGGCCGGGGGTATTCATGACAATGCGATGTTGAAAGTGATACCAGACGTCGGAATCAAACGTCGCCCATTGGCCGGAACTGCCATCGTTCCAGCGTTGGTCGTGGCCAAACTGGGTTGGCTGATCCGGGTGGTAGAGGTACTGCACAGCGTTCGCCTGATTCGGATTCAACCGCGACCCACCGGAACCGTCGGTTCGCCACATCATTCGCGCACTCCAGCCATCGGTTCCGTTGGGTTTGCTGCCACCGGTGTTCCCCACTCCTCCGATCAGCCCCGGTAACTTGCCACCGCGTACGAAATCAAAGTCGTCGTCGAAGCGGACGCGATAGGTGAGAAACAGTTCCTCGTAGCTGTCGCCGAGATCCAGTTTCCATTGGGCTTTCGAACCGGTTGTTTCACCAGCCTCGTAGTTGACTACCAGCGATCTGTCGCCGAACGCGTCCGCATCGTCGGTGATCGAGACACGCCCTTCGTCCACGCCATCGTTCCAGCCAGGTGAATTCCAGTCGGCTCGGAGGTTCGCCACGCTATAGATTCCGACTGGATCGTCTTCGAAATCGTTCGTGTAAAGGATGCCGTCGTTGGCAAATGCAGAGGTTGCTGCGAGTAGCACAGCAAAGGCAAGGATGATTCGATTCATGGTTGTCCACACATTCCGCTTGCCATTCAGGATCAGCAGGGGGAACGACAACGCAGTGAATATTATACCAACGTACGCCCATTCAGGCACGAAGGAACATTGGTTTGTGCCGGGCGGATGTATCAAGGCCAAGGAGCCAGTCGCGGCTTAGTCCTGACTGCGGTCGGTCTTGCCGGCGGACGTGCGCGGAATGTCATCGACGATGCGGATGAATCTTGGACGTTGGTAATTATTGAGATGTTCGAGACATTGCTTCCGCACCTGTTTTTCGACCTCTGCTACGTCGAATCCCGTTGTGATCACCAGATCGCACTTGACCAGCTCGCCGACGATGGAAGATGCCACGCCGTAGATTCGGGTGTCTGCCACACCCGCCACATGTCGGATTACGTTTTCGACTTCCAGCGGATAGACCTTGTTTCCGCCGACGTTAATCATGTCGCTTTTTCGTCCGACAAAGACAGCTCGGTCGCCATCCACCTCCACAAGGTCTCCGGTGTGGAACCACGCATGGCGCGGAGACGCCGAGTGCGAACGGTCGTAGCCCGACATTGCGTTGGCAGATCGCACGATCAGTTCTCCGTCTTCGATACGCATTTCGACGCCATCTGGCGAAACCTGTTCCAGGAACCGGGTAGGAAAGCCGGACATGCCATCGGTGACTGAAAAGCAGCGGCCCAATTCCGTGGTCGCATAGATATGAATCAGACGCGTGTTGGGGAAGTTGCGTTTCAGTCCGTCCAGCGTCGCCTGGTCAACGGCTTCGCCACCGAGTGTGATTTGCTCGAGCGGAATGGCTTGGAGGTGTTCTTCACTGGCCAGCGTCATCAGCCATCGCCACCATGACGGCGTCGCGGATGCAAACTGCACCTGGTGACCGGCAGCAAGTTTGGCCACGTCGTCAGCCGAAGAGCCGGCTGGTGAGAGCACAAGGGTGCCGCCATTCAGCAAACTTTGCAGCATCACCTGCAAACCGGCGTACAGATGCGGGCGATACGCGAGCAACCAGCGTGGAGCCTCCGCTCCGCCACGTCGAACTGGTCGCGACAGACTGTCCCAGGTGTGTTGGGCGGCCTTTGGTTTGCCGGTTGTCCCGGAGGTCAGAATCGTGATCGAACCCGACGAATCGTCACCCGTAGAGGCATCGTTCCGAAGCTGCCGGACGGAGCCATCCAGCTCAATGATTGCATCCAACTGAAGGTCGACGGACCATTCATCCAGATCCTGCACGGCGGTATCGTGTGCCATGAGGAACAAGTTGACGCCACTGTTGACCAGTGCCAGAAAGTCTGCCACCGCATGCGGAGCGGGTTCAAACAACAGGCCGACACGGCGGCCTTTCAGGTCAGCGAATTCGGCAGCACGCTCGCGGACGCGATCGCGCAGTTGCCGCCATGTGAATTGCGAGTCGCTCGATTGCAACGCGGGCCGTTCCAGTGCAGCTTCCTGTTCCGGCCACGTCGTAAACATGAGACCGACTCTACCCGATACGGCGCTTGGACTTCAGGAGGTCAACGATGGCGTCCACACATTCGTCGACGCTCCATTCGTGCGTCGGGAGTACAAGATCGGCGTTCTCGGGAGCTTCGTAGGGTTGCGAAACACCCGGTACGCTTTGCACTTCGCCCTTGTCAGCCGCCTCATAGATGCCATCGGTATCTCGTTCGCGGCAGATCTCCAGCGGAGCGGAAAGATGGGCCATCAGGAATCTTTCTTCGCCGATACCACTGCGGAACCTGCCACGCACTTCTTCACTGGGAGCGACGAACGCACAGATGCAGATCGTTCCTGTCTGATTGATCAGCTGAGCCACTTCAACGCAGCGACGGAGGTTTTCGGACCGGTCCTTTGCGGAGAAGTCGAGGTCACGACTGAGGCCCGCTCGCATGCTTTGACCGTCGATGACCGTGGCGACACGGCCCTGATCGAAGAGTCGACGTTGTAGCGCGTTGGCGATCGTCGTTTTTCCGGCGCCGGTAAGGCCCGTTAGCAGGATGGTGGTCGGTTGTTGCCCGAACCGCGCCGACCATTCTTCAATGGTGACTTCGGCTGCCGTCTTCTGGACCGAACCTTTGGGCGTGTCATCCCAGTGATCGTCATCATCGCCCGCATTGCGGTCGACGATCATCGCAGCCCCAACGGTGCTGTTGGTCATCTTGTCGATGATGATCAGTGCGCCCGTTACCCGGTTGCGGCGATACGAGTCATAGTGGATCGGTTGCGCCAGGTTCACCTGGATCCGACCAATCTCGTTGAGTTCCAGTGCCGGTGCCTGGCTGCTACGCATCGTATTGACGTCGACTTTGTAGCGGAGCTGGGCGATCGTACCGGGGCAGTGAACGGGATTGTTGGTCGTGTGTTTGAAGAGATATTGTTTGCCGGGAACCATGGGCTGCTCGCCCATCCAGACGACCATCATGTCCAGCTTCGAGCCGCTGTTGGGGACGTTATCCTTCCTGACCAGCATGTCGCCGCGGCTGACGTCGATCTCGTCTTCCAGCGTGATCGTGACTGATTGGGGCGGGAATGCCTCGTCGAGTTCCTTTGACGTCCAGTCGCGGCCTTCCATCTCGCCGATGATGATCGACTTGACGCGACTCGTCTTGCGAGACGGTAACGCCATAATCTCGTCGCCTTTGCGAACGACGCCCGAAGCGACCGTGCCGCAGAAGCCTCGGAAATCGAGGTTGGGTCGGCTGACGAACTGAACCGGAAAACGGAAGTCGATCAGGTTGCGGTCCTGAGCGATGTGCACGTTCTCCAGCTGGTGCATTAGCGTGCTGCCGTTGTACCACGGCGTGTTGGGGCTGGGGTCGATCAGGTTGTCGCCATTCAACGCCGAGATTGGGATGAAGTGCGTATCACTGGCCGCCATCCGCTGCGTGAATTCCTTGTAGTCCTTCTTGATTTCTTCGAACTTCTGTTCGTCGAAATCGACCAGGTCCATCTTGTTCACGGCCACAACGAGGTGCTTGATACCCAGCAGCGACGTGATGAACGCGTGGCGTTTGGTCTGTTCGACGACGCCGTGCCGCGCGTCGATGAGGATGATGGCGAGGTCACAGGTTGAAGCACCAGTGGCCATGTTCCGTGTGTACTGCTCGTGACCGGGAGTGTCCGCAATGATGAATTTGCGTTTGGCGGTTGAGAAGTAACGATAGGCGACGTCGATCGTGATGCCCTGTTCACGCTCGGCCTTGAGACCGTCGGTGAGCAATGCGGGGTCGAAGTCGTCGCCGGTGGTACCGTGGACCTTCGAATCCTTCTTGATGGATTCCAGCTGATCTTCGTAGATCATCTTGGCATCGTAGAAGAGTCGACCGATCAGCGTACTCTTGCCGTCGTCGACACTGCCGCACGTGAGGAAGCGGAGCAGTTCTTTTTGCTCGTGCTGCTTCAGGTACGAATCAATGTCGGTCGCGATTAAATCCGATTGATGAGACACTAGAAATATCCCTGCTTTTTCTTCTCTTCCATCGAACCAGCCTGGTCAAAATCAATGACCCGGTCTTTACGTTCGGACGTGGTCGTCAACAACATTTCCTGAATGATTTCGGGAAGCGTGGCGGCCTCAGACTCGACGGCTCCGGTAAGTGGGTAACAACCCAGCGTCCGAAATCGAACCATCTTCTCTTCCGGCACTTCGCCTTCCTTCAGCGGAATCCGCTCGTCGTCCACCATGATCAACACGCCATCGCGTTCGACAACGGGGCGCTTCGCCGCGTAGTACAGTGGGACGATCGGAATCTGTTCCAGGTGGATGTACTGCCAGACGTCGAGCTCGGTCCAGTTCGACAGCGGGAAGACGCGGATGCTCTCGTTCTGGTTCACGCGCGAGTTGTAAAGACTCCAGAGTTCCGGTCGCTGGTTCTTGGGGTCCCAACGATGATTCTCATCGCGGAATGAGTAGACACGCTCTTTCGCTCGCGATTTTTCCTCGTCACGACGAGCTCCACCGAAAGCGGCATCGAACCGGTGTTCATTGAGTGCCTGGAGGAGCGACTCCGTTTTCATGATGTCCGTGTAACGCTTGCTGCCATGATCAAACGGGTTGATGTTGTTGGCGATGCCTTCCTGGTTCTTGTGGACGATTACGTCCAGACCAAGTTCCTTGCGGGCGTACTCCTCGCGAAACTGGATCATCTCCCGGAACTTGAAAGTCGTATCCACGTGCATCAGCGGGAATGGCGGCTTGGCGGGATAGAACGCCTTCATCGCCAGGTGGACCATGACCGAAGAGTCTTTTCCAACCGAGTACAGCATCACGGGCTTCTCAAATTCGGCCGCGACTTCCCGGATAATGAAAATGCTCTCCGCTTCGAGCTGTTTTAAGTGCGTAAGGTTGTAGCCTGACATGTAAGTCTCATGGACGAGGCGATGGCCAGAAGAGAATGGGCCAGAACATAAATAAACTGGCTAGATATAGTACCAAAGTTAGCGCAACCGGCAACTGATCGCGATTTCGAAACTCTACCACCAAATGCAAGCCATTCGTCAATGTTGGTGGAAAATCTCGATGATCAATGAGATCCCGATTCCGATCAGCATGGCTGCGGAGAGTTGTAAGCGATCGTGCCGGTGAAATTGAACTTCTGGCAGCAAATCACTGAGAGAAATGCACAAGAAAACTCCTGCGGATGCCGACAGCAGGCAACCGAGCCAGAATCCCCCGCTTGCGAGCGGCGGCCAGTAGACCGCTGCCAATGCACCCAAAAGGCACATCAAACCAAAGCAGGCGTTGGCCAACTGGATTGATCGCCACGAGCGGTTTTCGGCCGCCATGAGTGTCGATAGCGAGAGTGCATCCAGCGGCTTGTGTAGCAAAATCGCCAGATATACACCGAAGCCCGCCGGTGCAATGGCGCCACTATGGCTATGGTGCGACTCGTGTAGTACCGCGGCCCCTAACGCGATTCCATCCATAAAGGTATGGAGCCCCAGCCCGAAGATCACGCCCAGCCACCCCAGTCTTGTCGGGCGCCATTCCTGACTGTGATCATCGTGCGAGCAGTTCTCGTGTCCGTGTGAATGTCCGTCGTGAGAATGCCCACCGTGTTCGGCGTCGTCGTCCCCGACGGCATGCTGATGAAAATGAAAGGCTCGCATCAGAAAAAACGTGAACATCAAACCGACCACCATCGCAATCATGGCATAGTCGATACTTTCGATCGCGGTTCGCAAAGATCCGGCTGTGGAGAGCGTGTCAACGTTGGGGGACGTGGCCCGCGCGTCAGCGATCTCGCTCCGGACTGCATGCTCATGGATTTCAGCAAAACCGTGTGGTAGCAGCAGAAACACTGAGACACCCAGCATCATGCCGCCAACAAAACTGAGCACCAGCTGCATGCGCACATGGTTCATGCGGATGATCTGCGGCAGATATCCACCCAGCATGGCGCTCGCGACAATCGTGATGCCGTAGGCGATAAGTAAGAGTGTGGGGGACATGGTGCGGGCAAATCAGCTAAATGAAGGCAATCGCCGAGTATCCCAGTTTCGTAGGACGGGCATAAGTGGACTCGGCTGTGAATGTTTGCGTCGCCCGCGACTTGCGGTGCACCGCCGCTAGTTTTCGACGTGCACTTACCTTGGGGGTTTCCGCCCGGTGCTTCCTCTTACTTCGCTGCTGAGGTCGACTTCGGCTTCTTCGTGAAGCAGACGATGACGCTCTCTGATTCCGTTCCGGGCATGGGATAACTCTTGACACACCGAAGGTCAAGTTCCGAAACAAGCCCCAGGTGGCGAGCCTCCTTGCGCTCCTCAACCCATCTAGGGCCCTTGATCAACAGCAACCGATCAAAGGAAGTCCAGTAGGGATTCACCCACCGAAGAATCTTGGACATGGGTCCGACGGCTCGAGCCATCAATACCTCGAAGCGAGGCCCCTGCCCTTTTCGCTTGCGCAACAGATCCTGAACACGGGCGTTGATAACGCGTGTCTTCAGATCCAGTTTCTGAATCATGTCCACCAGCGTCTTCGTTTTCTTCTCGATGGACTCGCAGAGCGTCATGCGGATGTCCGGCCTGAGGATTGCGACCAGTATGCCCGGCACACCACCTCCGGAACCAAAATCGAGCACACGTTCCTTGTGCTCGAGACATTCTGCCAAATGCATCGAGTCCACGACGTCCCGAGCGACGAAGGTGTCGTAATCCAGATGCCGGGTCAGATTCAACTGCTCGTTCCATGCCCACAGCATGTGACAGTACTTCTCTGTCAGGGCCGTTTGTTCCGGCGTCAGGGTGATGGAATGTTTTTCCAGCGCTTCGTGGAGATTCGCAGACACTTGGATAGTAAGTCTTCTGTTATGGATTCTGGTGAGCCGCCATGACGGCTGTGATTTGGTCGCCGAGTGATACCGCCGAGCCTTCATGATGTCGGCGAAGCAGTGTGCCGCCATACGGGTTGCAATTTCGTGGGCGTCGCGAGCGCAGTCCGGTAGTCTCACGGGAAGATGGCTGCAGTGCAAGCGGTCATGGTTGACTTTGCCGGTTGCGAAGTTTTTGTGGATTCCGCAGGGCTGGGGGACGATATCCCAGATGTGCCGCCGCGCAAGGTCTGCGGCTCAGAAATGAATTGCAAGGAAGCTACCATGACATCCCACATCAAAATCGGCCTCCTTACCGCGCTCGCGGCGCTGCTCAGCAGCGGTTGTTGCCTGACTACTTCGTGTGGCGTTGGCGGAGTCGGTTGTGGAATCGCTCCCGGTGCTGCCAGCTGCGGAGCGGCAGGTTACGGAGCTGCCCCCGGCTGTGGAGCTGCCCCCGGCTGTGGAGCTGCCCCCGGCTGTGGAGTTGCCGCCGACTGCGGTGGCTGTGATAGTTGCGGCGGAGGCCCCGTCATCCCGTGTCGATCTGGTCAACACGGAGGATGTTTGGGTCTGAAGTGCATCGGCAAACTGTTCAACATCGCCAGCTATGGATGCCTTTCCGGTTGCGGAGGCGGCTGCGGTGGCGGCTGTGGCGAAACTTACTATCACGACTGGATCAGCGATCCGCCCTGCCCCGATCCTTGCGATGGCTGCGGAAACTGGAATGGTGCCGGGTCCTGTGCTGGTGGAGCTTGTGGTTCTGGCGTCGGTGCGGTTGGCTGTGGCGTCAGTTCATGCGGTGGCGGATGTGCCGACGGCTGTGCGGTTGGACCAGCGCCCGGATGCGGAGCGGCCATGCCAGCGATGGGCTGCGGAGTCAGCATGCACGGTGGAGGGCGCACTGCGTTTTCTCTACCCGGCCGAGCACTCTATTCGACATGGATGGGAATGGGTGGTGTCCTGCGAGGTATTCGCTATGGCTTCCTGCCAACATGCCGTTCGTGCAACGCGTTTAGCACCTCGGATTACTGCGGCGGCTGTGCCGGTGGCATGAGTGTCGCTGGGCCATCATGCGGTTGTGCGGGAGTCACGATGGACGGTTGCAGTAGTTGCGGAGTTGCTTCGACCGGAACGGTCGTCCATTCCAACGTCGTGCATCACGGTGGTTCGAATCAGTTTGCTACCGGCCAACTTGCTTCACATCAGCTTTCGCCAGGCAGAGTGCCACATCAGGTAACTCGTCAGATTCGCACAGCTCATGGTCGTCCGCCGCACAAAGTCGTTGCGGATCGTATGCGATAGACTGTGTTGCTCGCGTCTACTGTTTGTCGACGCAGCTCTAGCGGCTTCTGACGCCAGTCCATTCGCGGAACACAATCTGTGGGAAGATGACTGCGCCGGCGGCGTATCTTCGGGCCAGTCGACGCGGTTCCGAAGCGACCCGGTGTATCCATTCAAGTCCGGTGCGACGCATCCACACGGGCGCCTGTGGTTTCTCGCCGGCAAGAAAATCGATGGTTGCTCCAACGCAGAAGAGTGTTTTTGCCTTGATGCGATCCCGGAAGCGATGTGTCCACAGTTCCTGTTTGGGAGCTCCGACGCCAAACACAAGGACGTCCGGTCGAGCTTCTTCGATACGTTGCAGGATTGCCTCGCATTCCTGCTCGTCATTCTCGAACCCAAATGGCGGACTGTAGGTGCCCGCGATTGTCAGGCCGGGCCAGTCGCGGTCAATTCGTCGAGCGGCTTTCACGGCGACGCCCGGCATCGCGCCTAACAGGTAGACTCGAGCGCCCTTTTCACGTCTCTGCAGTTCGTCGAAGAGCGCGGGAATCAGTTCGGAACCGGCCACACGTTCCGGCAGCGGTTTACCCAGCCATTTGGATGCCACGATCAACGGAAAACCATCTGCGAGCACCATGGCGGCTGATTTATAGGCTTCCATCAACTGCTGGTTTTCTTGCAGCATGACCACATGGTCGACATTGGGTGTGACGACGTAGCGGCATTGCTCGGCGTTGTCTTCGTCGATCCATGACACGAGTTGTTGAACGGCGCCCTGCATATCGAGGGAGTCAATTTCAACATCAAATAGTGAAATACGTTCGCGCATCTTTGTTCCGTCTTTCCGTTTGGTCCGTCTTTCCGTTTGTTCCGTTTATTCGCGAGTCCGTTTAGTCGGCCTGATTGGACGACTTCATCAATTGCGCGAGATGGTCCAGCGACTGGGTGCTCTGGTCGTGGGTGCCACCGCCACAAGATTCCGCGACCGTTTCGACCGTGTGGAGCTGCAGCGCGGCGGGGGTGTCCTGTTCGTCGGAAGCCCGTGGATTGGTGAGCTCCCGTAGGCGACGGTCAGGGTCTTGACCATCGTCGGACGCACGACGTTTGGGAACATCCGTTTTTCTACGTCCAGCTCGATTCGCTTCCTGCCAGGGTGCAATGAGGTAGACGAGGCTGAGCCCCAACAGAAGGCCACCGAACGTACTACCGAGGACCACGATCTTTGAGCCAGGCCCGACCGGGCGGGTGCCGGCGATGGGCGCGTCGAGTCGGGTGATCAGGCTGGCCGCAAGCGCGGCACTCTGGCGGCCTCGACCTTCGGCAACAGCGACGCTGGCCAGTCGAAGTTGCTCTCTTCGTTGTTCGACTTTCGCAGTCAGATTCGCGTAGGGTGCCCGTTGGCGGGCCAATTCATCGAGTCGCGTTTGAACTTCCCGCAGCTTCTTACCGAGCGAATTCCTCAGTTGGCGGTTCACGATCATCTGGGCTTTACTGGTGGCAATGGCGTTACGGGCTTCCCGCAGTAGCTGCTGCTTGATGTTCTCTTCGTTGAGACGCGCCGCCTGCACGCGTGGGTGCTGTTCGGTCATTCCGCCGCTGAGTCGTGCCGTTCGCAGTTGAGCGTCGACAAAACCATCCTTGAGGCGGCTGAGAGCTGGTTGGACTTCCAATAGCTGCTGGGGAGTTGCCAGAATCGCGTCCGGATCGTCACCGATCTTCATGAGCAATTCGATCAGCTTGGATTGGGTTTCGACCTGGCCTTCCGCCTGACGCATTTCGATTTTGATCTGGGTAAGCGAGCGACGAAGGTTGCTGTCGCCCGAACCGGCGGTGACCAGCGTCCGCATCTCGCCAAGGTCGGCTCCAAGAGAACCTTCCATCTTTGAAAGCTCTCTGGTGGCTTCGTCCAGCGTGTTTTGTGCCAGCTCCTGTTTCTGTTCGAGTTCAGCAATGATGCTGGTCGCGTGTTCGTTACGCAGCTCTTTCATGCGTGCATCAAGCTGATCGCAGACCGCATTGGTGAGTCCCACGGCGCGTTCTGGCGAGCTGGATGTGACCGACAGGTAGATGACTTCGCTGGTGCCAAACTCCGTGCCCTTCGGCGCGGAGACACTGATGTCTTTAAGGAAGCTCTCAACGTCCTTGTCGGTCAGCGGTTTCTTGGAGTTCTTCTTTTCCGGGCCTACCGTCTCCATCGCCGTGCGTGCAACGTTGGGGTTCTTGGCGATCTGCAGGATCGTCTCCAGTGATCGCTTTAGCAGGTCATTGCTGTCGAAGCGGCCCAGCGGTGTACCCGAGCCCATGCCCAGTTCGCCTATCGCTTCGTCGCGAACAACCAGCGCCTGCGAGGCTTCCCACGAGTCCTCCTTTGTGACTGCATACAGAAGCCCAACAACCATGAAGACAACTGTTGGTGTCACCCAGAGCAGTCTGTTTGTCTTGAGTGCGTTGATGATCTTGTCGAAATCAACAAGACGTTTGAGACCTGTTCGCCGTTCGTAAGGTGTCGACATGCGTCATCCGCTTAGGGCCGGGCAGCAAAAAATGGCAGACTTCTGACATCGAAGACTGCCGTTCGCTAAAAGGATAGGACGCAGGAAGCCGGCAAGAATGGCTCAGCGGAAGAAGCCGAAACACTGTTGCTTCGGTTGTTGTGGTTGTAGTGATCGGATGAGTTAATTGTCGGCCAATCGCGACAAATAGCATATGAATTGAGGGATCGCAGTATTGAGAACGGGCAGAGGGACGCCCGTCAGACTACGCTCCGAAGACCTCGGACACGGTTCGGCGGGAGCCTCACCCTCCCGCGCCGAATTCCCCGAGCAGCGGCATGCACGGGAGGGCGAGGCTCCCGCCGCGCCTGGAATCAAACATGACGTTGCCTCGTATACGGTTCGGCAGGAGCCTCACCCTCCCGCGCCGAATTCCCCGAGCAGCGGCATGCACGGGAGGGCGAGGCTCCCGCCGAGCCTGGAATCAAACATGACGTTGCCTCGTATACGGTTCGGCAGGAGCCTCACCCTCCCGCGCCGAATTCCCCGAAGCGGCATGCACGGGAGGGCGAGGCTCCCGCCGAGCCTGGAATCAAGCATGACGTCGCCTCGTATACGGTTCGGCGGGAGCCTCACCCTCCCGCGCCGAATTCCCCGAGCAGCGGCATGCACGGGAGGGCGAGGCTCCCGCCGCGCCTGGAATCAAACATGACGTTGCCTCGTATACGGTTCGGCAGGAGCCTCACCCTCCCGCGCCGAATTCCCCGAGCAGCGGCATGCACGGGAGGGCGAGGCTCCCGCCGAGCCTGGAATCAAACATGACGTTGCCTCGTATACGGTTCGGCAGGAGCCTCACCCTCCCGCGCCGAATTCCCCGAGCAGCGGCATGCACGGGAGGGCGAGGCTCCCGCCGAGCCTGGAATCAAGCATGACGTCGCCTCGTATACGGTTCGGCCGGAGCCTCACCCTCCCGCGCCAGGAATCAAACATGACGTTGCCTCGTATACGGTTCGGCCGGAGCCTCACCCTCCCGCGCCGTCCGCAAGTCGCGGCGATGGGAGAGAATCCCTACTTGATGTCGCTGCCCGCCGGCTTGTCGTAGCTGCGGGCCACGCGACGCAGTTCATGCGCCGTGCGACGCAACTGATCCGCGTTCTCGTACTGCCGCAGCGCTTCGATGTCGTTGGCAATGCGATCCAGAATTGCACCGTGAGTCCGCATCGTCTTTACCAGTTCCGGCGACGACATTCGCGTTGGCGTCGCGGGTACCGAACCCGATGGACCCTTCTGGGCTTTTAGTCCCAGTTTCGAACGCAGCTCTGCATTGAAAATCTGATCCGCTTCTTCGACGTTCCCGTCGAGTACTGTGCCGCGAAGCACGCTGCCGCCCATGCGTTTCTTGAGCTGTTCGATCTCAAGGAGTTCCTGTTCGTTGGTAGACGAATCTTCCAAGCCAACGTTCCCGGAGTCTCCCGTGAATGCGGTCGATGCGAATGCGGCCAGAACCGCGACGCCGATCGAGCGGATCACGAATGAGCGGACAGCGTTGAATTGCGATGACATCGATTGAGCCTCCTTGCGTTTCGCGGATTATAGGAGGTCGAAGTCGGGGGCCCCAACACCAGTCTGACCATGGGGCTACGCGGTATCGAGAATCACCAGGTCGGGTGCGATTTCCCGCATACGATCGGACATGAAGCGTTTGACGTTGGCGGTCGTCTTCAGGCGTAGAGCCTGTTGGAAAATGCCCTCGGCCATCTCGACGGTCAGCTTTGCAGCCAGTTGTTTGGTCGTGGGCACGAAAGCCGGGCTCATGCTGAACTGCCGCAATCCCATGCCCATCAGCAGTACGAAGGCGCGCGGCTGGCCGGCCATTTCGCCGCAAAGCGTCACGGGTTTGCCAGCTTTATTGCAGGCTCGGATTACACCACCAAGAACACGGAGCACTGGTGGGCTGAGCGGCTGACAGAGGTGGCTTACTTTGGGATTGTCGCGGTCAGCTGCCATCAGATATTGCACGAGGTCGTTGGAGCCAATCGATACGAAATCAACGACGTCCAGCATCAGGTCGATGGCAACCGCTGCGGCAGGAACCTCCAGCATGAGACCGACGGGGACTTCGGAAAAGGACTTTCCTTCCGTGCCAAGCTTCCGACCGGCGCGGCGAACGAACGAGCGAACGCGGCGCATTTCCTCAAGGGTTGTGATCATGGGGAACATCAGCTTGACCCCGCCACCCAGCTTCTCGGCATAGGATGCTGCCCGCAGGATGGCCCGCACCTGGGTCTCGAAAAACTCCGGATGTTCGAAGGACAGACGAATGCTCCTCCATCCCATGAACGGATTGGCTTCCTGATGCCGGCCGAGATAAGGAATTGTCTTGTCGCCGCCGATGTCGAGTGTCCGTATGGTGACGTTGTGATCGGGGCTCGCATCAATGATGTCCCGGTAGGCTGCCAGCTGCTCTTCTTCGTCGGGTACATCCTCGTGCGTCAGGTAGAGATATTCGGTGCGGTACAGCCCGACACCCGATGCGCCCATGGCACCCGCGGCCAGCGCATCCTGGGCGTGATTGATATTTGCGAGCAACCGTAACGGTTCGCCGTCTTTCGTGACGGCCGGTTGATCGCGGTTTTCGGCCAGTTGGTCGCGGAGGTGGAAGAATTCCCGTTCGAGTTTACGATACGCTGCCAGCGCTTCGGCGTCGGGGTTGACGATGACGTGACCCTCGCGTCCGTCGACGACAATGACGTCGCCGGTCTTGACGTTCTTCAGGACACCCACAACGCCACTGACCGCGGGGATACCACGGCTCCGCGCGATGATGGCGGCATGGCTGGTTTGGCTTCCCCGCTGGGTCACAATGCCACGAACTTCGGTATCTCCCAACGCGACGGCCTGCGAGGGCAGGAGTTCGTCGACGCAGATAATCAGTGGTCCATCCAGCGGCGGAGCGACTTCCGGTCTGAGGACGTCCGACAGGTGTGCGCTCAGTCGCACGACGACATCCCGCACGTCAGCGAGTCGTTCACGAATGTAGTCGTCCGCAGTCGCGCCAAACATGGCCGCGTAGTCGTCCAGCAGTTTCTGCAAGGCGGCCTGTGCCTGAATGCGATCTTTGACGATCCACTGCCTGACCTTTTTGGTGAATGCGGTATCGCGCAGAATCGAGCGGTGGGTTTGGAAGATCGCGGCCTCTTCGGGGCCAACCTGCTTTTCGACCTTCCGTTGAAGGTTGCGCAGTTCGCTGCTGACCTTGTCTCGCGCGGACTCGTACCTCGCTAATTCTGCGGTTATTTCCTTGTCCACAAGGCGTTTCGTGTCCGGATCCACGAATATCTCGTGAATGCAATAAGCCGTTCCAACGGCGACTCCGGGAGATACTGCCAAGCCTTTTCTCATGTGGGCAATTTAGCAGACACGTGCCACCCAGTGTTTCGATTGATTTCCGCCTTCCTGACCAAAATGATGCCGCCAGATGGGGCGCTAACTAATCCCCGCAGGAACTAATGGCGCTCGTAGCTGTCCCGTTCGACGTTGCTCGTCTGGACAGAGGGCCCTGGATTCTGGTAAAGCCTTGCCGACAGTAGCCTTAGTTCGGTTGAGCAGGATAGGGCTTGGCGATATACTCCGCAGTTTACGCGCGACATCGAGTACTATGCGGTTTACCCTGATTGACAAGATTACCGACCTACATCCCGGTGAAAGGGTGTGCGCGGTAAAGGGCCTGTCGATGTCCGAAGAGTATTTGCAGGACCATTTTCCGTTGTTTCCGGTGATGCCGGGCGTGCTGATGCTGGAGGCTTTGTATCAATCCAGCTGTTGGTTGGTGCGTGTGACGGATGACTTTTCGTGCAGCATGGTGCAACTTGCAGAAGCGAGAAACGTAACTTACAAGGATTTTGTCCAACCCGGGGAATCGCTTTCTATAGAGAGTCGAATCCACAAACGGGTGGACAATCGCGTCACGGTTCAGGCCGAGGGGAAGGTGGACGGTCGATCTGCAGTGAAGGCTCGGCTGGTTTTGGATTGTTTCAATCTAGCCGATCGTGATCTTGCTAGCAGCTCCATCGATTCGTACATCATTCAGGAACTCAGGCGGGAATACGAGAACCTGCGTGGCGTCGTCATAGAACAGGGCTGAATCAGCGTTGTGATCGGCCGATTTACAAGATATGAACGTGCGTGCAAAAAAAGAGTAAAAGCAGGCACCGGTAAGAAAAACAGAGGAGTGTATTCAGATGGCACCATCTAATGACGAAGTGTTTCAGAAAGTTCAGGAGGCACTCGTTGAGGCGCTAGGCGTTGATGACGACGAGGTAACTCCGGAATCCACGCTGGTGGGTGACCTCGGCGCGGAGTCAATCGACTTTCTGGATATCGTGTTTCGCCTGGAAAAGGCCTTTGGCATTGAGATTCCGCGAGCAGAGTTGTTCCCAGAGGACATTCTGACCAACGCTGAATATGTCGAAGGTGGTCGCGTGACGTCGACGGGTGTCGCGGAACTCAAGAAACGTATGCACTTCGCTGATCTTTCCAAGTTCGAAGCGAATCCGCTGATCTCCGAATTCCCGAATCTGCTGACCGTCAATGACATGTGTCGGTACGTTGCAAGCAAGTTGGCCTGACGACATGCGATGGTGGTGGATAGACCGGTTCGTTGAATTCCAGAGCGGCAAGTACGCCAAGACGGTGAAGAACGTCTCGCTCGCCGAGGAACAACTCGACGACTACATGCCTGCCCATCCGGTCATGCCGCACTCGCTCATCATTGAGGGACTGGCGCAGACCGGTGGGTTGCTGGTTGGCCAACTGAGCGATTTCGAACGCAGCGTCGTGCTGGCGAAGGTATCCAGCGCGAAGTTCTATTTCGCGCCGACGCCCGGAGACCAATTGTCGTATCACGCGGTTCTGGAAAGAATCGAAACCGACGGAGCGCTCGTCTGCTGTACCGTGCATGTTGGTGAGCGACTACAGGCGAACATTGATTTGTACTTTGCCTACTTCGACAACCGTGGCATTCAGCGGGGCCAGTTTATTCCCGCCGACTTTTTGCGCATGATGCGCGTGTTCCGGCTTTTTGATGTAGGCGTGGATGCCGATGGCAATCCGCTGAAAGTACCCGAGAGACTGCTCGAAGCCGAAAAACAGAACCTCACGGGTTCGGTGACCTCGTAAGGTTTTGTGCTTTCCGGCGAGCCGGATCGAAAGGCTCCGTATAAGAACGTCTGTTCACGGTGGCCATGTTATTTTTGGTCCGTCAAAACCAGCCACAAAGCGTGAACCATGCCGGGGATGCCGCCCAGCAGAGTCAGAATGATGTTAACCCAGAAGTGCATCCCTGTATTCACTTGCAAGAACGCGGCAATCGGTGGAAACACAATCGACAACACGATTTTGACAATCTGCATACTTTCATTTCCTTGGGGTTAGTGAATTGTCCAACAGTAATTCGTCGACGGAGAGCCATTCTTGGCAAAATCCGCGTCGCGGCGAATGTCGGCGGTCCGAAAGACACGCCGGCTAAAAACGGCCGTCGTGATATGCTTATCAATCTGCAACTCAACTGTACGTTCGAGGCCCAGCCATGCGAAGGCGAGTAGTCATTACTGGAGTCGGTTCTATCAACCCGATGGGACACGATGTGGAAACCGTTTGGTCAGGCCTGAAAGAAGGCAAATCGGGCGTCGGTTTCACGTCGATTTTTGACGCCAGTCGGTTCCCGACCAAGATCTCCGCGGAGGTCAAAAACTGGAGTGTTGCGGACGCCGGAATCGATGCGGAGGAGTGGAAGTTTCGCGGACGGCATACTTGCTTTGCGGCCGGTGCGGCCACGCAGGCGGTCGAGGGTTCTGGTGTACTCGAAGCAGGCCTGGACCCGGTTCGCTTTGGTGTCTATCTGGGTTGCGGCGAGGGTAATCAGGATTTTGGCTCCTTCACCGAAATGATGACCGCCGCGCTGACGGATGACGGTTTGGACATCGCCGAATTTACGCGTAAGGGCCTCGAGATTCTGAATCCGATGCTCGAGCTTGAGCAGGAACCCAACATGCCGTGCGGTCATCTCGCCAGCATGTTTAACGCCCAAGGCCCAAACCTGAATTGTCTGACCGCGTGCGCGGCCAGTAGCCAGGCGATCGGTGAAGCCAGCGAGATCATCCGCCGCGGGGACGCGGACGTCATGCTATCCGGTGGCACGCACAGCATGATTCATCCGTTCGGTGTCACAGGTTTCAACCTGTTGACGGCGCTCTCAGAGAACAATGAAGTGCCCGAGAAAGCCTCGCGACCCTTCGATCGACTTCGTGACGGCTTTGTGCTTGGCGAGGGCTCCGCGATGGTTGTGCTGGAAGAGTACGAAATGGCGAAGAAACGCGGTGCTCATATTTTCGGCGAAATCCTCGGCTACGGAACGACCGCCGACGCCTACCGCATCACCGACATTCACCCGGAAGGTCGCGGTGCAATTGCCTGTATGAAGATGGCGATGGAGGACGCGAACGTTACTCCCGCAGACATTGACTACGTGAATGCTCACGGCACCAGCACCACCGTGAATGACAAGATCGAAACACTCAGCTGTCGTGCTGCTTTTGGCGACCATGCGGAGAAGATTCCCGTTTCCAGCACGAAGAGCATGATGGGACATCTGATCGCGGCAGCGGGCGTGACCGAACTGATCGTTTGCCTGATGGCAATGCGGGACAATGTGTTACCGCCGACGATCAACTACGAAAATCCGGATCCCCTGTGCGACCTGGATTACATTCCCAATGAAGCTCGTGAGGCGGAATGCAACATCGCCCTGAATAACAGCTTTGGGTTCGGCGGACAGAATATCACGCTGATTGTCGGCAAGCCTTCCTGATCCCAGGTCCAGCCAACATCGCCAGCTCGAACGAGAAGCTGGTTTTGAAACCTGGAGTCCAGTAGCAATTGCCCAGTAACAAAGACAAAGCCCCGCGCGAATCCGCGCGGGGCTTTGTGCTTTGGTGAACTCACTGAACGAAGAACGCATCCTTTTGTGGGACGACGATCTGAGGAATCAAAATCCGGTGATCATGATCTGGGAATCACAATCCTGAATTCGAAGACCTGTAGATCACGGTCCGATCGAAGGTGGATTCGAGACGAAGAAGTCGCGAGGTCCACGCGTCGTGTAGTACGGATACGTTACCTGAGGACTTGGTGGGCCGTTAGCAGGACCGGGCATTCCGCCCATGTGCGACTGCGGTCCACGATGGTGTTGGCCAATGAACGAAGCCAGAGGTCCGGTGTGCCCACCGCGAACGCCATAGCCATCGCCGTTCAACGTTTCCGGTGTTGCGCAGTTGCCGCTATTGCAGCCGCCACCCAAGCTTCCCAGTAGTCCGGATAGACCACATGCGCCCGAGGCGCAACCACTGCTGCACGAGTCGCAACCGACCGGGCCAGCGTCACAACCGCCGGCTCCGCAGCCACCCGTGGATTGACATCCTGTGGTGGCGACGCATAGCAGAAACGCAGCCACAAGGGCTGTCATACTCTTTATCATCTGATTTCCCCCCAAAAACGGCTCACCAGAAACGGCGCACGCCGTCTGGGTTGCCAGCAAAATGCTTGAAGCGGACTCGTTTTCCAATGCGGGCGAAAACGAACCTGTTTAGATGATCGACCTGAGTTTCGGTAGAATTGAGAAAATCGGGAAATTCGATATGACCGAGTAATGAGGCAATTCACGGTCTGGTGTCATTGCTATGATGGCAGCAAGGAACAACGGGAATTCGAGATGAACCAACCTGACAAAATCAACCGTTCGGCGCAGGCGACGCCGTGGCTACCGCGATTCGGTATCGCTGAAATGATGTTGGCCATGATGATCCTCTGCGTCATGGCCGCGGCGGGCAGTTACATGTCGACGGCGATTCGCGACGGTCGTGGCCGAGCGATCTTTGTCATCTTTACACTGGCTTCGCCGATTGCACTCGTGCTGGTGCTGAGCGCCTATCTGGGACTGAAGCGCTGGTTGAAAAGCCGCTGATCCAGGCGGGGCTTGGCGACGAAACGTTTGACCCGCGGGCGAACGCGTTTTGCCATCGCTGCACGTCCCCGGGAAATGGATAGTGTGAGTGACTACCGCTTTCGCCGCACCCGTTATTCGGAATCCGGTTCACCAATGCCGCGCAGGTAGGACGAAAGTCTGGATTGCAGATCCAGCAACTGCTGCCACCGTTCCTGTTCCAGCGTCACGCGGCTTTCGTCTTCTTCCGTCTTGACGGAAAGTAACAGGTGCCGGATTCGCACATGCAGGTACTCGATCAGCTCCGATAGCTGCGCCGCCTGAGCGGGACTGAGCCCGGTTGGCAACTCGGGAGGTTCGGCAACGTGCACGGTTGCCTGAAGGTCTTCTTCGTCCTGCCAGTTCAGATCAAAGCTGACGCTATCGGAAGACGCGTCTGGCTTCATTTCGCGACTTTCGGTCTCCGCCAATTCGTAGGCGTCACCCTTGAGCGTCGCCATACGACCTTCGATCTCCGACGGAGAACCGAACAGCAGGATTGACCGGCCCACGCAAATCATGTCACCGTGGCGGAGGATGCGCAACTGGATGTCCTCACCATTTACCTTCGTGCCGTTGGTGCTCTCCAGATCCGTGAGGACCAGTCGATTTTGATCTTCCTGAATTTTCAAATGAAATCGACTAACACGGTCGTCGTTCAGTTGAATGACGTTGCCTTCTTCCCGGCCGATCGTCACTGGTGTGCCTAAACTCGTGAAGATACGTCCACGATCGGCACCGTCGATTACACGTAGATTGACTTCAGCCATCACCGGTCTTGCAGATCGTGGGAATTTGCGAGGGAACGTTACCTTTACAATATAGCGTTCCGGGCCGATGGGGCGTACTCGAATCGTCCCCCTGCAGGATGGGTGCGATTCGGACCATCTTTTGCCGGAAAAACATTGCGCCGAGTTGCTTGACACAAGATGCGGGAGTGAGACACTACGGGTAGTTAGGTTGTTTCAAGTGATGAGCATTCGTTTGAAACAGGCACCTATGTGCTCGCGTTCAGGAAGACTTGCGCCGCTGACATGGAGGGGATTATGCAAATACGTGCACTCAATTCGGGACTTGTCCTGCTAATTCTGATGAGTGGGACGCTCTTCGGATCACCCATTGGCGGTGCGTGGACTTCGGTAGAGTCTTCGACTCTTGCGTTTGGGGAGGTCGACGGGATTCGCATTGTCGCGACCACCAACGAAGACGCTCCGTTCACCGAGATTGCCACTCACAGTTTCACGGACGACAGTATTATCTGTGGAGCCTGGCAGGCGGATGAACTGGCACTGGACCCGTCTGTCACTTCGCTCACAACGACGTACGTCAATGCTGGCGACTACCAGCAGTTTGATTTCGATGTGCCTTGGTACAACGGCTATTTCTACATCGAAAACTTCGATGCCAGTTCACTTGCGAAGATCACCGTACTCGGTGGCGCGACGGCATCCCTGGCAACGGCCAGTACCAGTATCTCCTACGACGCGGCTGGATCGATGGGCGTATTGAGATCATCGAACACCAGTTTTGACGGTGAGGGCGACGCGGTGCTACTGTTCGACGGTCCGGTTACTTCCATTCGTGTCGATTACGAAGACGGAGTGCAGGCCAACGGCGTCTTTTACGGATTTGCCTCCATGAACGCGGCAATTCCAGAACCCGTTTCTCTCGTTGTATGGGCGCTTCTGATCGGTTTGGTCGTGGTCGGTCGTCGACAATTCGCCGGTTGAGCCTACCGGTGGTTGTCAGCCAGTGGGGAAAGCGTGTAGATTCTGTCTTCACACGACCGCTGACTTCAAACTCGGCAATCGTCAGGCTTCACGGCCACCACGCACCCGTAGTGTAATGGATAGCACTTTGGTCTTCGGAACCAACAGTCGGGGTTCGAATCCCTGCGGGTGTACTTCTTAACTCTTCGTTTCTCGAAGAATGCCGACTTCCCGCGAGAATGTCGTTTGCGTGGGGGGCCTCTTGCGACTGCTTTTCCCGTTTGCGGCGCGTTGCTGCCCCACCTGTTGCCCCATGGCAACGTCCTCTGGAATCCTCATGTCAAATTGCTGAGCCAGGCCGTGGGCACACGGATTAGGAATCAGTCGGGCCGGTGTCGGCGGGCTTCGCTGTCGAGGAGTGTTGCCGGTTCCTGTCGCGAGTACGAGTAAGATACTCAGCAGATGACGCAGCGAATTCAGAGCAGTCGTCATCGGGTTCGCCCGGGGGGCCGCACGATTCAGACGAATTTGAGACACGCATGAATGATGAACAGCTCTCGCAACTGCGTGATCGACTAGGCAATGCGAGCAAACAGGAACTTGCCAGTTACTGCGGCGAATTGATTGCCGCGGGCGTTGAGCACAAAGATATTGTTCGAGCCGTATTGGGGAGTGTTTCGGGACATGCGGTGGCAGATGAATCCTGGCTGCCAACGGCCAGCGTCATCAATGTGTCGGACAGTCTGGTGCACGTTCCGTTGCAGCTGGACGAAAACAAACATCACATGCTGGTGTTTGGCGAACGGCGTCCGCCTTTCAAACGCATCGAAGCTCCACCTCGAGTAGCTGGTTCCGTCGAAGCGTTGCGTCAGCGATTTGCCGCGGCGATGCCGGGCAATGACTGGCAACTCGGCGAACGATGTTTGTTGGGAATCAAGGAAGAAGCAGACCTCACCGCGGTACTCACCACGCTGTTGACGACGCTGCTCGAGCCGCGATATCTCGGCACGACCGCCGGTCCGTGGTGGGCAGGAGTTCGGCATTTGTTGATTGGCGGCATGATCGATCTTTGGCAGGAGTTTGGCGATGACGCGATGCTCTACGTCATTTGCAACAAGGGAGCGCAGCAATGTGCCAGGGCGATCGAGGGGCACTCCGAGCCCAAGCGTACGCAATTGGCGATGCAGGAACTGGAAACGGCGTACTCAGAACTGAACGGGAATTTTGGTCACGACGGCGTGTTCGATGAGCGGGCGTTTCGGACGGATGTCACGTCGGGCGATGTAGCAAACGCATTCCGAGCCGTCACGTCTGCGTGGCATACTGGCGTGCCGATCCACCAGATTGACCTGGCACTGACGATGTTGTGTGTGGAACGGATTCTTCGCGGCGCGTACGGAAGTGGTGCGAACTGGGACAACCTCAAACGAGAACTCCAGGCGACCGGAGTGATCCGTCGTGCTGCATTGTTGGATGATCAACTAGCGTACAAGGCGGCGTTGCACGCGGTGTGGCAAATCGTTCGCCATGGTGATGACGGGCTCTGTGACGTCGATGCGTTCCCGCAACTACATGAATTTCAGAGTGATGACGAAGACGAGCACCTACTGTATGTTCGCAATGGGATCGGCGCTGCGAGTTCTCGTGAGGCTATCAATGCAGCGCACAACTTTCTCATAAGTGGTCACCCGCCGACGCATCTGATGCGAGACATGATTCTGTGGGTGAAACTGCATTGCAACGGCAACGGTTACTACGCTGGTCAACGTGGGATGCTGGATGCGTGGGAGCTGGCGAAGGATCACCCGGAAAGAAACCGTATCCCGTTGGCGCTGGTAGGGTGGATGGCCGACTATCGAAATCAGCATTTCAATTTCAGGAAGTGCTATGGCCCAATCTGGGGCGCCAACCTGTCCGACGACGGTGGTTTGCTGGCCATACGATCCGGCGGGACCCGCGTGTTCGATGCAAAGACCGGCGACGAGTTGATGTTCTTTCGTGGCGAGCCATGGCGATTCGCGTTTCACCCGGCGGGCCGATTACTCGCTGCCGGATGGGATGGTGGCGACCTTCAGATCATCGATTTGGTCGCTCGCAAAGTTGTAAGGCACTGGCCGGCATTCCCTGGTGACGTGAGTGGCCAGTTCGGCGACGGCAAATTCTGGGGCCTGGCGTTCAGTCCCGATGGACGATTGCTGGCGGGTTGCTCGCGTGGTTGTAACGAAGTACACGTCTGGGATACGGCGACCTGGGAGTTGAAGCACGAGCTATTCGGGCATTCGAATCATCGCATCGAATCGGTCACCTTCAGCGCGGACAGTCAGCGGCTGGCCTCGGGTGGCTGTGACGGCACCGTCCGCCTGTGGAACATGGACACCGGCGAACAGGAGCTTGTTTTTGACAAACACGAAGATGAAACAGGACGCATCGAGAGCCTGCAGTTTCATCCCGACGGTTGCCGCCTGATTAGTGCTCAATGCAACGGCGAGGTCAAAGTCTGGGACAGCCTCACCGGCGAGGAGTACTTTACGGTTTGGCCCGTGCGCGATCTGAACTTCGTTGGCTTCACGCCAGACGGGAAATTCGCGATCAGCGAACACACCGGGACGCTTCACTATCACGACTGTGATACCGGCAAACTCGTCACCACGTTGGAAGCGATTCCGAAGAAGCAAGGCGATCACACGATCTTTGGTGGAGCCAACCAGTCACGCGACCGCTCGACGATTGTCACTGCCGGTTGGCACGGACAAGTGCGTCTTTGGAATGCCGCGAATCGGGAACTGACCTGTTCGTTCGATCTCGATGTGAGTTGAGGTCTGAAGTCCGGCTGCGATTGCTGAATTTGCCGGACCGAGGGCAATCACATGGAACACGGCGATACGCGGAACCCGCATACGTTGCTGCTCTGTGTGTCTCGGCTCTCCCCACGGTTTCGCTGATTGTCTTTCGAATGCAAAGGACTTCCGTAGTGACGTTCGCGTCTCTTTTTCCCAGAACTCCGGCCACACTGGCCTGGCCCCAAAAGTGGCTGCGGGGGTTCTCATCCAGCGGTTAAACCCGCCCCGCCAGCGTGCGGATTCCCGCGGAATCTTTTTGCGTACCCCTCTTTCGTGACATAGAGTTGATATGCAAGGGTGGGTGCTACGAAGAAGCGTCGTCGGCGCCCGCACTTTTCTCCTTTCATTCACATTCGTGCGAAAGACAACGGCAAACCGGTCGTGAGGCCGGGACGCAAAGCCATGGGTCTCCTGTTGGAGATTGCCAGGCCGCCTAGCGACAAACCGCGAGGCTTCCAGTTTGAGTAAGTCAGATCATTCTCGCTGCGATCTCCCTTCATTTCTTCCACCGTTGATTCAACGGTTGCATCCTCTTCCATGGCCAGTCAATGCGTCGGTCTGAATCGTCAGGTCGGTCCTAGCATTGGTTCTGGAAGAGGGCGTGCATGCCTGGCAATCTTATTTGTGAATCCCGGTTCGCGTTCCCAGCGCTACGTGCGTGTGGGTTCGGCGCGATTGGCATATTGCTGCTCGATATCGCCGAGCGGAATGGTTGGATTGCGCAATTGACGGAGAGCGCCCTCTGTCTGGCGATCTGCAGCGTCGTCTTCGTTGTGCTGTTGCCGCTGGCTCGCACACTTTCCGGGTTGGCCAGAATCGGCATGACGGCTTTCGCGGTGCTGGTGTTGGCCAATTTGTCGCTGGTCGTCGTCGAAGACATTGGGCTGCTGGATTCGCTACCGTTGATCGGCCATGACAGTCGGTGGATTCATAACGTCGGAAAATTCATTGTCGCTGGCTGGACGTGCGGCCTCTTCCTGTTTATTTACGCGTTGTTGCGACAGCTTGAGGAAACCCGCGACCAGTCGATTCGCGACGCAGTTCAACTCAAACTGGCCAACGTGAAATTGCAAACGACCCTCGCCGAGCTGAAGAAGTCGCAGCAAATGGTTGTGCAGCAGGAACGCATTTCGGCACTGGGGCAGATGGCCAGCGGTGTCGCCCACGACCTGAACAACGCGCTAACCCCGGTCTGGGCGTTTGCCGATTTCCTGCGGCCGATTGACGTGCCGGCGGAACAGCGCGAATCACTGCGTAGCATGCGGGCAGGGGTCGAACATGCCTGCCGTGTCGTAAAGCAGCTGCAGTATTTCTATCGAAGAACGGAACGCCCGCACTGTGAGCAGGTGGCACTGTCGGCGCTGGTCGAGCAGTCCGTACAACTAACGAGATTCCGCTGGCACGATGACACACTGCGACGTGGGTTGGTGATTTCTGTCACGCTGACGCTCGACGACGACAGCCACATCGTTGTTGAGCCCACCGAACTCATTCAGGTGCTCAACAATCTTGTGTTGAATGCTGTCGAGGCGATGCCCAAGGGTGGCGAAATCGCAATCACCGTTGCGCGAGATGTTGACGTCGTGCGGCTTACGATCGTGGATGATGGCGAGGGTATGACGGCGAAGCAAAGAGCCCGCTGTTTTGATCCGTTCTTCACGACAAAGCGAGGAGGCAGCGGCCTGGGGCTGAACGTTTGCCGTACGATCGTCGAACGCTACGGTGGCACGATCGCCGTCTTTGAGGCGAAAGGTGACGGGACGAAGTTCGCTCTCAAGTTTCCGTATGCCGCTCCGGCGACTGCGAAAGAAGAGAAAACCGAAGACGTTCGCCCGCAACACAGCATGCTGGTAATCGACGACAGCGAATTCGTTCGGCAGACGATGCATGCACTTCTGACCTCTTTGGGTTTTTCGGTGAAGCTGGCGGAGGATGGTCAGAGCGGAATGGACGCCGCGCGGGAATCAGAAGCCGATCTGATCTTCGTTGACTACGCGATGCCGGGAATGACCGGCTGTGACGTCGTCGCGGGCCTGAGAGAACTCTCGCGCAACATTCCCGTTGTCGTCATGTCCGGATGGGCAAAGATGACCGTGCTGGAACAGTTTGGTAATTCCGACGTGCAGCCTGACCAGATACTGGAGAAGCCGCTAAATGCGGAAGCCATCCAGGACTGCCTCACCGGATTCGGTTTTCTCGCCGCACCAGGGGGCACGCCGCTCCCGAATGATGTGAAGTCATGAGCTGCCAGGGTTCTCTGAGGCCCAACGGATAGCGTCGCGATTCGTTTGCAATCTGGAATGCCTTTGCGCCATACTTTGGCTGACTGCCTGGATTTTGTTCGAGGCAGCCACTCGTCAATGCAATTCCTTTTTTTGGTGGGGCAGCCATGAATCGGTATTCGTCGTGGGTCGTAGTGATCTTGTCGGCGCTGGTAGCACTCATGCTGACGGGCGATCTTCTATTTGCCGAGCCGATCCCCAGCGGGGCGGAATTTGTGTTCCCGAAATCGCAGCAGAGCACGATGGCGCTCGAGGCGGACATAACTCGGGAGATTGCCGAACTGAAAAAGACCGGCACGCGCGAGAGTCTCGCCGAAGCGGCAAAGATTGAAGAGAAACTCCGCGCCGCGCGACGCGTGAAGAATGGCGAGCCGCCCATGAGTCCCGAGCTCGAACTACACGTGGTGGGGCTTTACGAAGGGAAGGCGTCGCCGGAGATCGACGGGCTGGGGGCCAAGGTGCACGTCACGATGACCCACGCGCCACTCATTCTCTGCCTGACGTCCTACGAACCGGTCACGTGGATGATGGAAGTGGACGATCGAGTTGACCTTCGGCAGGTGATTCTTGGCGGGCAGAACGGATCGGTGACAGGTTTGCCCGAGGGAATTCCGGTGGCAGATTATTCCCGGCCGAGCGAAACGGGAAAACATATCTACTATGCGTACAAGAAGAACGACGAGGACAGCGGGTCGGCAGCCTATGAAAGGCTGAGCGCTAACCTGGAAGCTGCCACCGGCATGCGGCCGACTTCGTTCGACGGCGAATATGGGCCGCGTAAGACATTTGTCGTGGGACCGGAAAGTAAAGTCTGGTGCGAGGAACAATCGTACAGCTTGATGCGCGACGCGTGGCTGCTGGCCACTCGGGCGAAACGCGAAGCGATATGGAATGAATTGGCAACCCTTCGTTTTCCAGCCAGCTCCAGCACTTTCAGTGATCCATTTCATCGCCAGGGTGCAAAATACTATTACGGCACCCACAGCGTGCTTGGACCAATCAAGGGTTTGCAGCACGAAGTAGAAAGTCAGCGGAACGGACGGGAGCACCAAGAAGGCGAGTTTCGAATGTTGCGTCCCACCGGCGAGGTCGACGCATTGAAGTGGGACACCGAATCACATCTGCCCCAACCACGGGGTTTCACATCGAGCGTGTTTGATTCGAAGCGAAATCGTTGGGTCATGATAGGCGGAACACGGCGTGGTCGCTTCATGTACGCATGGTCTGCCACCGATCAGAAATGGTCGGCTCTGCGATCCACGGCTGGAATGGATATCCATGGATCGCTGACGTACTCCGCCGAGCACGACAGGCTCTACGGTATTGGCAAAGGAATGATCCTCCATACGGGTCGCGACTATCCCATCATCTACACGCTGCACCCCATGGGAGCTGCGCTATCCCGGCTTCAGCTCGACAGGCTGGACCCCTACGAGCCCGGACGACGGCACTCCATTCAAACGGACCTGGCGATTGCCGGCGGCTATTTCCTGATGCGGGAAACGGAACAACATCGGGGCGACCCGGAAGCAAAGGTGACGGTCAAGACGCAAGTGATCGATCCGCAATCCGGTAACCTGATAGCCAGTGTGCCGGGATTCGGAATCGCCACAGTCGAAGAACAGCAAGAGCTTGTCGCCGCGTACCTTACGACGAAGCAGAAACACGGCGTCGGGCATCTGGCGGAAATTCCCCGGGTGAAAGAGAAGGCTCGCAAGCCGAAACGAAAACCGGGCGCACCACGTCAGGCCGTCGCGGCACTGGAAAATCCGCTCAATGGACACTGCTACGAAATTGTCATGGATGCCGGTGACATGACGTGGAAGCAGGCCATGACATTCGCCGCCAACAGCTTTCACCAGGGAGCTCGTGGTCATCTGGTTACGATCACCTCAAAAGAAGAGAACGATTTTCTGGTTGCCAACTTTGCTGGTGCTGGTGACACCTGGGCCGGCGGCAGTGATGCCGGACACGAAGGCGTCTGGGAATGGATGTGTGGACCCGAAATTGGGGACGTCTTCTACGAGGTGAACGGCAACGACAACGGCTTTCACAACTGGGCCGGCCGCGGTGCGAACGTTGGCAGGGCTCACGAGATTGAGCCGAACAATTCGGGGAACAAAGAGCACTACTTGCACTGGAACTGGCGCATCGGCGGGGGGCGTGGTGACGGAGCGGGCAACTGGAATGACTGGGATGCCGATCGAACGTGTCGCTACGTCATCGTCGAATACTCCACCACGCCGACGGCAATCGAGTTCAATCGCAAGCAGTCGCGGACCCGAAAGCCGGAAAAGAATGAGCAGAAGCGATCGCAGTCCACCTTCGACCCATCTCAGGCCGACGCCGTCTACTTTTCGTGGAACGAGGGTTGGCACGTTTACGGCTACTCCCTGGATGCCAACGCGTGGTCCACATGGAGCAGCCCGAATGCACAAGTCACTCGAAACGCCAGGCTGGCAGTTGGGGAAAAGTACATTGCGATCGTCAGCCCCAGCGTGGACTCGATGGGTTGGCTGCTAGATCGTGAGACGGCCAAATGGACGAAGCTTCCGCCGGACGGCGCGGCGGTGGCTGAACGCCGCGGCGATGTGATCGTCGGCATCGAGAATGTGCAGGGCCGCGTTCGACTGACGAGCGTCAATTGTGCGCACTTTGTTGGCGACGCCCTGATCGTGTTGAAGGCCCGGGGAGCCAGCACGAATACGCGAATCTTTGACGTCCAGAAAAAGTCGTGGCGGAGTGCACGGAGGTCGCCGCTGAGTGCCCGAATGCGCAGTCTGAACGGCGCGTCGAAAGAGCATGCCTTCATGTTTGGGGGTTACCCGAATTCGCTGCAGGATGGCGCCGTTTACGTGGTTCAGCGAGATCGTTGGATGCACTTGCCCCAGTCGCCCGTGAAGTTTAAATACGGCACCGACAGCGCAGTGGCCGGGGGGAATTTCGTTGTCTTTGGCGGACAAGAGCAACGCGCGGCGGCGATGTTCGACGTCAATCGCGGCGGCTGGCAGTCGCTCGATGATGTGCCCTTCGACACGGCAATGTCGGGCGTGGCGGTGCTGGAGGATGAAGTGTTTGTGTGGTCCGGCTACGAAGCGGCCGAGCGTGAGGCGGGTGCGTGCGATTTGAAGACGGGCAAGTGGCGACGGATCAGCTTCGGTCCACTGAAGCCTCGCTGCCTGACGCATTCAAGCGTGGCGAAGGGAAAGGTGATCTTCTTCGGCGGTTGGGACGCGAGCAATGAATCCTTCGTCATGGACGGAGCCATCTACGATCCAGCCGAGGATACGTGGACACCGATGCCCAAGCTACCAGCCCCCGTACCGCTTGCGTTTCATCCGGGTTGGTAATCCGACCGGCATCGCCCGAGCCGCTGGCATTCGCCAGTCGTTATTCTGCCGGATGAAAATAGATCGAATCAATGTTCATCAACGCGTCGGCGCGGTCTTCTTTCACGAAGACGACAAAGACATCGTGCAAGCCAGTGGTTGTCTTGAAATCAGCCAGCTCGTCTCGCCAGTTTTCCCAATCACCGTTGGGTTGGACGTGGATCTTCGCGAGTAACGGTCCATCGATTTTGTCCATGCGAAACTCGATGAAACCTCCCGGACCCGCGGATGCGACACGCGCGGTGACGCTTCCCACTACACTGAGGTCCGTGTCATCGATTCGCAGATGGTGATTGTGATTGATCGAGCCGAGGAATTCACCGTTGTTGGCTGACTCGCTCTTCATTCGCGTTACACCTTGCAGGAGATTGGCGTGCTCCGCTTCGACATGCCGACTTCGTAAACGTAGCGTTGTGGAGCTGGTCGTCGCCGGGACGGTACCCGCTCCAAGATCCGTATAACTGGCTTCCAGAACCAATCCGCCTGAGTACTGATCATCGATTTCAATCTCGCCGACAAATCCACGAACGACATCGATGCCGCCGCTGTCACGCAGGTTGTAAATCCATTCGACCATCGAATGAACTTCCTCCTGGGTATGTTGCTTGTGTGGAATCATGGGGATCTTGCCCCAGACGCCCGTAGAACCATTGATGACTCGTTCAATCGACTTTGCCATCGCGTGGGCGTCGTCGCGATATTTCCTGGAGACTTCGATCAACGGCGGGCCGACTCGCTTTTGGTGGACAGCGTGACAGTTGAAGCAGTCGCTGCCGCGCATCGTTTGCAAACCCGGTGGGGCCATGGCATCCGAATCGTAGTCCATCGCAAACGGGCCACTGATCTTGCGAGCGTTCACGGATGCTCGACCAGATGATTCACCATCGATTTCCGGCAGATCCTGCTCGTCGGCAAGGTCGTAGTCGTTCGTGCCATCTTCAAAGTCATTGACGAACATTTCATAGCGAATCGGTTCGCCAGGATCGAAGAAGTGGCTGGTCGGTTCGAGCAGACGTAGTTCGGGCCTCGCGTTGCCAACGAGGATCGGGACGGAGGCCGTAGCTCGACCACCGCTTCCGTCGGTGACGACTAGTTCGACATTGAAGACTCCGGGCTCGCAGAATAAAACCGTAGGGTTCGGGTCGTTCGAGATGACGGTGCGTTTGGTGGTTTTGCCCTCGCTGTCTGTCTCATTGCGAACCCATTCGTAGCTGAGCCGATCGTTGGTGTCCTTATCGAATGTGCCTTCGCTGCTGAACTCAACGGCCAGCGGTTCGCGACCTACGTTGTTCTGAACTTTGGCGACGGCGATCGGTCGGCGATTGCCGGAGACATAGTCGATGCGAACGATCTTTGCATCCTTGTTTTCGCCCCATGTCTCGCCGTACTCGATCATGTACAGCGAGCCTTCCGGGCCGAAGGTCAGGTCGATGGGACGCTGCATTTTGTAGTCGGCCACAAAATCTTCGATCTTCTGGATGTTGGAGTCGTCATCGAGATGGACGGCTTTGATCCAGTGTCGCGTCCATTCAAAGATGAACAGCGTGTTGTCGAGTTCCCGAGGGAATTTCGTTTTTGATTCCAGCGACTCGTCAAAGTGATAGACGGGGCCGGCGCATGCCGTGCGCCCGCCACTGTTTCCGATTGCGGGAAACTTTTCAGAGTATCCGTACGGATAGTAGATGAAGGCTTTCTGTGCCGGTGGCAGGATGCGCGAGCCGGTGTTGGAGGGTGATTCGTTGATCGGTTGTTCGGGGTCGTAGCGCGGACCAATCTTTCCCGTTGCAAAATCAACGTCGGCGTAAGCCTGATTGTCGGCGATGAAGTACGGCCAACCAAAGTTGCCGGCGGCGCGAGCCTGATTGATTTCGTCGTAGCCACGCGGGCCTCGCTCGGTGTTGCCGTTGGCGTCCGGTCCCACCTCGCCCCAGTAGACATATCCCGTCCGCTGGTCGACACTCAATCGCCACGGATTGCGACAGCCCATCGCGTAAATTTCGGGGCGACCATCACGCGCATCGGTGAACAGATTGCCTTCCGGGATTTCATAGCGTCCGTCCGCAGTCGGGCGAATACGGAGGATCTTTCCGGAAAGTGCATTCGTGTTTGCGGCAGACTTCTGCGCGTCCCACGGCTCCTTGCCTTCGCGTTCGTCCAGCGGCGCGTAGCCGTGCGAGTCTCCGTGAGGATGCGTGTTGTCACCAGTGCCAATGAAGAGATTGCCGTTCGGTCCGAACTCCATCGAGCCCGCGTGGTGGCAGCATTCGATACGCTGTTCCTCGAACTTCAGCAGCACTCTTTCCGATGCGGGGTCGAGCCTGCCATTCTTCAGCGTGAACCGACTGATGTGTTGACCGGGGTAATCGGGCGGCGAATATTGCAGAAAGATGTGTTGGTTGGTGTCGAAATCCGGATCGAGCGCGAGACCAATCAGTCCGTTTTCCTGCTTCTCGAATACCTCCAGTTCGCCGACGAGGTGCACAACGCCGGGTTCGGGTTGAAAGACTTTTAGCTTGCCACCAAGTTCGATATAGAAGACTCGGCCGTCGGAGGCTACATCCAACTCCATTGGCCGAGTGAGTTCGCTGACCAATTCGGTGACCTCGAAACGTTCGGGGTCGAAGGGGAAGTCTTCGGCAAGACAATTGGGAGCAAGAAACAGAATCAGGCAGAGGGCCAGGCTAATCGATCGCATGGTTTCACTAAGGCGGGCATCAGGTGTAAGGCGTGGTCTTTTAGGATGCCAGATCTGGCCCGGTCTATCCAGAGTGGAGTCCGTTCCTGCTAGGATTGGCACAAGCTGGTACAAATCCGTTGAACCCGGCCTTCATCCCGTTGCTCGCCGGGTGAAGGAATCGCGACATGCGTGAACTGTTTCGAACACTTCCGCTGATGTGCATGGTACTTCTGGTACCCGTGTTGCCATTTCTGTTATTCGGTGGCCGCTTCGAGGATTGGCTGCAGGGCATTGCGGATGATCCGCCGTCGGTCCCCGTCACGATGGCGCTGGTGATCGGTCTTTTGTCGACGGACATACTGCTGCCCATCCCATCCAGCGTCATCAGTACGCTCAGTGGTTGGCAGTTGGGGTGGTGGCGTGGGACGCTGGCGACGTGGGTTGGCATGAACCTCGGCGCGATCATCGGATTCGCGTTGGCACGTCGTTGGGGTAAGCCCTTCGCGTTGTGGTTTTCAAAGGAGGAGGACCTCGAACGGATGCGGATCGTCAGCGATCGGTACGGGCCGTTTGTTCTGGTGCTAACTCGAGCGATGCCCGTCTTTGCGGAGGCCACCGTATTGATCTCCGGCATGCACCAGCTGGCATGGCGGCGATTTCTTCCCGCGGTGGTGTTCAGCAATCTCGGTATCGCCGTGGCCTATTCGGCCTTTGGAGACTACGCCGAACAGCACCAGTGGTTGCCCTTGGCGTTGGGCATTGCGATTGCGGTCCCGGTTCTGGTTGCTGCGGTGGCACAGCGTCTGATGCCAAAAGCCGACGCAAACTAGTAACCGGATCACTTCGCGATTTTCTGTGAACCCAATCCGGTGCACCACGTCCTTACCCTTACTGATGCAAATCGCATCGGCGCGGTTGGCCGGGAGCAGCCCGCGGCAAACGCAAAAGTTTTCGCCATACAAGCAGATCGAGCACGATGTTTTCCATATTCAAACAGAAATCGAACGGCAATATCGGCGGGAATGGTAATTCGTGTCCCGGGCCGCTTCGGTTGTGACGCAAGGTTGGCAATGCGAACAGCAGCAGCCCGGTGTCACACGACATCGGGCTTTTTTCGTGGTCCGATCAAGACGAAATGCTGGAGACGAAAGGCAAACGAACTGGACTGGTAGCTGAGACGGCTTAGCACCTGGTTGAAGCCCAGGAGACGAGGATTCGAGCGCCTCCCAGTCCGCTGCGTCGCGAAAGCAATGGCGCACAAATATAGGGTAGAGGTGCAGAAGGAAGCACGCCTGCTTCGGGTGCAGGAGGGTTCCGGTTCGACTCCGGGGTGCCCTACTTGGTGACGGTGAGCTGCGGCTCGCACATTGGAAATGAAGCGGAAATTGGTCGTCGAGAGCTGGTTGCTCATCTCTTTCTGATAAGGAGAGCGCGCTGAGTTCGATCCTCAGGGCGACCACTGAACAACGTTGAATGATGGAACCCGGAAATACTTGAAGGAAGAGAAATGCAAACGCAACTTCGATCCAAACGCATACCCCAATAACCATGGGGGTAAAGCTTTTTGGCGAAGCAGCCGGCTTTTAACCGGCAGAGCAGAGTTCGATTCTCTGTGCCCCTACTCGGTGGTGACCGAAGGAATTCGGCCATCACGCGGTAGTCGGGACCTGGTGGGTCAAGCGCGTCTTATAAGCGAGCGGCGGTGGGTTCGATTCCCGCGACTACCACTCGTCAGGGCGAGCAGCGGAAGCATAAGTATTAGTGACAAACGGGATCAAGGTGTTAGCGGCAGCATACGTGGCTCTTAACCACGGAGGTGAGGGTTCAAGTCCCTCTGATCCCACTGAAAACGCACTGTTCGTCTAACGGAAAGATGCCTCCTTCGTAACGAGGCGATGCGAGTTCGATTCTCGCACGGTGCCCTGACGCGGAACTGGAACGGACGTGTTCCTTTGACGTTTCGCACAATGTGCCTGCGGTCCAGTGGCGAGATACCTGGTTTCCACCCAGGGGATGCGAGTTCGATTCTCGCCAGGCACTCTGACAATTTAAAAAGCGCCCATGGTGTAGTGGTAACCCATCTGCTTGCCATGCAGAAGACGCGAGTTCAATTCTCGCTGGGCGCTCTGCGGGATGGAGCAGTTGGCAGCTCGCAAGGCTCATAACCTTGAGGTCGATGGTTCGAGTCCATCTCCCGCTATTTTGAATACCGGTGGGCTGACGTTGGTGTCAGGGGGTGGCTGTTAACCACCTGTGAGGAAACTCTACGCAGGTTCGATTCCTGCTGCCGGTGCTTGATTGGTATTCGTGTGCGGTGAAAGTTCCACGCGATGTTGGAAGGGCAAACCAATTGGCGATGGTGGCCGTCTCGAAAACGGGTGAGCGATAATGATATCGCCTTGAGGGTTCGACTCCCTCTCCTTCCGCTGTCGAGCTGGTGCCGATTCAAGGCGACCTCGCAACAGAAGTTTTGTTGTTTTACATGAACCCGAATCTGCGGAACGCGTCTTTAATGGCGGCAACCGAGACCGCTTAACCGAAGTAAACGAGAACGATGAATAATTTACGATCCAACACCGAACAATCGAGGAGCATAAACGCGATGTGTTATCGCGATTTGCTCGCTGAATATGTAATGCGGTTGTGATGTCAGGCTGACCATTGTGTCCACGATAGCCCGGCATTGCCGGGCTTTTTTTGTGCCTTCACCGAGCGGAAAGGTGAGCAAAACCAACGTCCATGGAGTGTGCTGGATTCGCACGCGACCCTGCGAAGGTCGAGGATCAGGTTCGATTCCTGGCTTGGACGCTCAGCGAACGAATGGACGACAACCAGGGAACTCTGGCCTGCGAGTGTGATGGAAGCACGACTGACTTCGAATCAGTTAGACGAGGTTCGACTCCTCGGTGGGCTACTGAAAATTGAGACGATGGCACGGTACGCCAATGGCGGAGCGGCTTGCTTCAAACACAAGTGATTGTGGGTTCGAATCCCTCCCGTGCTACTGAAACACCGAGTTACCAACAACAGAGACTCCAACACCATCGAAAGGGGAAACAATGAACGGCAACAACCAATTCTCCGTGCAACTTGCCAACGGTCGCGAGCAGACATTCGAAAGTGCTGAACAGATGGTGGAGTGGATGGAGCGGCAACGTAGCCCTCGACTATCGGCCAATCGCAATCGAAACGCATCTCGTCGTGGTCGTCGATCGGCGGAGAAAGCCAACCCGCGGAAGCCTGTTAGCTCCGGCGAACCACCTTTGGCACGGTACGCGAACCGGAATAGCGGCGAAGTTTAAGCCTTCGTGTTTGCGGGTTCGACTCCCGCCCGTGCTACTGACGTGGAGTCGCGAGCGTGGGTAAGTGACATGAAGTGAGGCAACGAGTCGGTCGGGCAATTGGTCGTCCAGCCTGTCTGTAAAACAGGTGCCTTCGGGCGTTGGGGGTTCGATTCCCTCTCGGCTCACTTTGCAAAGGAGTGAAGCACGGCGCGGTAGTTTCTGTTGGTAGAAATCTCAGGCTTTCAACCTGAAGTTCGCGGGTTCGATTCCCGTTCGCGTCACTAAGGAGGCTAGAAGCCAGAAATGAGAGGTCAGTACCACGCGGTCTGTGGTACCTCGCTTCTCGTCTCCCTTTCCTGCAAGCCAGTTGGCACTGAACTGACTTTCATACGGTCGGTCGCCCGGTTCGATTCCGGGGCTTGCAACTTGCGGGTCGAGCCAGCTGCTCCGCGAGGCTTCATGAGCCTCGTTGTCCGGGTGCAACTCCCGGACCCGCCACCAACAATTATCAAGGTGCGGAAACGGTCGAGTACGCAAACAGGCAAAGCGGCCAGATCGAGAGTCTGGTGACTTTGTGGGTTCGACTCCCACTTCGACCACCAAGAATGATCCCGTGGTCCAATGGCGAAGACGCCTGCGTGACAGGCAGGAGAGTGATGGTTCGATTCCATCCGGGGTTACTGTTTTGAGGTGTATTAACCGAGGCAAACGTCGCGCTCGAGGAGCGCGACGTTTGCACCAACTACGGGCCGACATGTTCCATGGGGGCGACTGACTCTTGCAAAGTCGGTGTGATGAGTTCGATTCTCATTCGGTCCACTCGCGTCGTACAGCAGTACACCGGCGAAGTAACATACGGAAGGTAGCCAGATACTGGTTCGCTGGGACTGCCTGCTAAGCAGTTGGCGTTAACGCGTCTGAGGGTTCAATTCCCTTGCCTTCCGCTTGAAGAGGAACGAGGGCTCGATAGTGAAGTGGACATCACACCTTTCTTCTAAAAAGGGATGCCGGGTTCGAATCCTGGTCGGGCTGCTGAAGACATGAAAGATATCAAGACGCTGGAGCCAGATGGCAAGGCGGCTGCCTGCAAAGCAGTTGAAGTGGGTTCGATTCCCACCGGCGTCTCTTTTAGGCAAGTTTGAAATCGCTGGGCCAGCGGCGCACTTCGCTCTCTATGAGTTGCGGGGTGTGTTCCGAACATGGGTTTTGATCAAGGCGATTTCGAGCGTGGTTAGCTCAGAGGTAGAGCACCAGACATTTAATCTGGCAGTCACAGGTTCGACTCCTGTACCACTCCGCAGATTGCACTCTGCTCCGAGAGGTGTGTTTTGGAACACAACCACGATGAAAGCCTGAAGATGGTGGGCGTTTTTCGGTCGGCCAACATTTAAACCAACGCATTTCACGCGGTCGGCTACGGTCGAGGACGACGAAATCGCAGCGGTTGAAATGGGGGCAACATTGGCAACCGCCTTGCAGTGAATGGATACCGTGAACTGACGTCCGCTGCCGGACACCGGGACGCTCGATCACCGAAGTGGAAACTGGTCCACGGACGTGATGGAGCGGAAGCCGTGCGAAGCAGCGAGCAAACGCTTACTTAAATTCGCTCCGCGATTTGTCGTGTGAACGACGAACGTACCGCCGTCGGAAGGTTTTGAATTGAGACACTTTGTATTACTGGTTTGAGTTTTTGTGCTCTTCGATTGAAGTGAAGGGCAGTCGTGAAGGAGGAAGAGGCATGTTTCAGCGTATCAAGATCCGTAGCTTTGAGGCAGGATTGCACTTCAGTGACGGCGAGTTCAAGGGCGTTCTGGGCCAGGGAAGTCACTGGCAGTTCAACCCGCTGCAGAAGCACCGCGTTGATGTCGTGTCGCAGCGTGACCCGTGGCTGGTTCACGGTTGTCTCGACATGATGATCCAGTCGGGTTTGCTGGGCGAGCGGGCGACGGTTGTTGACCTGAAGGATCACGAGCGAGCGCTAGTTTGGGTCGACGGACGTTTCAACCGCATTTTGCCGCCGGGACAGTACGCCTACTGGAACGGATTTCGTGATGTGCGAGTTGAAGTGGTCGACGCGCGCGAAGTTCGCTTTGAGCATCCGGAGCTGAAGTTGATCGCGGGATCGCCGAATGCACAAATGCTCTTGGACGTTTGCATGGTCAACCGTAACAACGCCGGTGTCCTGTTTGTTGACGGCAAGTTCATCGATACGCTTTCGCCGGGTCAGTACGCATTTTGGAAGGGTGCGTCGGACTCGCGACTGGTCGAAGTCGACCTGCGTGAGACGATCGTTGACGTCAGCGGTCAGGAAATCATGACGGCCGACAAGGTGACGCTGCGCATGAACGCGGTCGTTACGTACCGCATCGCTGACCCGTTGAAGTGCGTCACGCAGACGGATGACGTGCGACAGGCGCTCTATCGGGAAACGCAGTTGGTGGTTCGCGAGATCGTGGGTGCCCGTGAGTTGGACGCGTTCCTGACGGAGAAGGATGTCGTCGCGACGGAAATCGCGCAGGCAGTCAGCGAACGAGCTGCAGACCTCGGTTTGCACCTGGCGTCGGTCGGTATTCGGGACGTGATCCTGCCGGGTGAAATGAAGGATCTGATGAACAAGGTCACGGAAGCGCGGAAGGCGGCCGAGGCAAACCTGATCGCACGTCGCGAGGAAACGGCGGCGATGCGCAGCCAGGCAAACACGGCGAAGGTATTGGCGGACAACCCGACGTTGATGCGTCTGCGAGAGCTGGAGGTTCTGGAGAGCATCGCGGCGACGGGTAAGTTGAACGTTGTACTCGGCGAAAAGGGATTGGCCGACCGTGTGACGAACCTGTTGTAATCCTGCCCCGTGCCGATCAACAAAAAAGCCCCGCTCGAATCTCTTCGGGCGGGGCTTTGATTTTTCGGTGATCTCTAGGAAGTGAGGGCTTCTTCAGCGTCTGCGAAGACGACGCAGTTGCGGCCTTTTCGTTTGGCTTCGTACAAGGCCTTGTCCGCGAACTCAATGAGTTCACGGCTGTTGGTGTCGGGGAATCGCTGGGAAGCCGCCAACCCGAAACTGGCCGTGACGTTTACGTCGCCGTCGTCCGTTGGGACCGCATGCTTCTCAATGGATTGGCGGAAACGGTCGGCAATGTCGAAAACGTGGTCAACCTTAGCGTTGTGAAGGATGACGCAGAATTCTTCTCCGCCGTAGCGGGCGAGAAAGTCGGTGCCGCGAACGCATGCCGCCAGTACCTGCCCGACCTCGCGGAGGACCGCGTCACCAACAGCGTGGCCATAGGTGTCGTTGAACTTCTTGAAGTGATCGACGTCGATCATCATGACCGCATACGGCAACGCGGTCTTACTCTTGCGGGAACTGTCCAGCTGATCGAGTTCCAGCTCCAGCGCGTGCCGGTTCGGGATTCCGGTGAGTGCGTCGGTGGTCGAAACTTCCTCGAGACGTTTGTTCTCATGCTGAAGTTCGTCGGCTTCGGTTCTTGCTTCCGACAGGTCGGTCGCCATTCCAAGGCTGAGCATAACCAGTTGTTGCCGGGCCTGTTCCAGAATGGAAGCACAATCGAGCCCGTTGTCGAGCGGACTGTTGAATGATTCGAGGGCTTCTTCAATTGCCATTTGGCTGGAGATCACCAAACGCTCCATGGCACTGGCGGAAACGCCCAGCAATTCGACCGAAAGGCGATGCAGGTCCTGCATGACCTGCGCTTTGTCCTTGCTGAACACCAATTCGGCGGCGAGGTCGGCAAGATGTACGATTGCGGCCATCTCGTCGGCGTCCGTCTTTCGATCGGCACTGGCCTTGGGTTTCTCCCAGCTTCCGACGACTTCGGATATGACACCAGGCAGCTCCCATTTTTCCAACAGGATTCGTCCGGCAACGTGATGATCGGTCGACAACAGGTCGCGCTCCTGCTGGGGCGACGGCAACGCCCCGCCGGCAGCCTTGATCACGTCGACATATTCATCGGGGATGATGGTGCTAAGCAACAATTGACCGATACGCGAGATCAAGCCGCACAGGAAGACCTGCTCGTTCTGTTCGAAACCAACCAGTCGGGCAATGCCTCGCGCGAACACGGCGGTCGCGATGGAGTGTTGCCAGAGTAGCGGATCTGATTTGCCCGACGCGTCCTGCCACCCGGGGAACTTCTCCTTGATGGAGAAGCCAAGGGCCACGATCAGGATTCGTCGAGTTCCCAGATTCGTGAGCGCTTCCTTGAGTGTGGTGATTGTCCGCCCACGAGAGAACGTGCTGGAATTCACCAACTTCAGGATTTTGGCCGCGAGTGCCGGGTCCATGGAAATGATATCGCTGGCAAGCTGCATGCCGGCGTCGGGGTTCCTCGAGAACTCAAGGATCTCGAGGACGACGTGAGGTGGATTGGGTAGCGAATCCACGTTTTTTAGTTGTTCGTTTATGTCGGGCATTTTTCTGTCGGCTCGAATAAATCTTATGCAACGCACATCACCATTACATAGGTTTCGAGGGGACGAATGCCTACTCAGAGGGGTGACAAAATGTGTCAAGTTTGATTGCGCCCACGCGTCTGTGGAGATTGAATCGGCTCGACGGATTGGTCGGTGTACCGCCAATTCAGACGGGAGATGTGGCTATTGAATGGCTGAAGGTTCCATAGGAAGATAGCCTAGGAAAAAGCCTTGTGAAGAAAAATCGTCAGTTTCTCGCTGCCCTGGAAAGCACGTCGGATTCATATTCCGACAGTAGCGCATCAAGATTGCTTTCGATTTCGGTGAGGCTGGTTTCCTGGCGAACCTTCTGGTCCTGCACGATCGATTCGACCTGCCGTAATTCCGATCTCCACTTTTGAAGTTCGGCGTCGAGCTTGAGGTTGTCGTCGCGAACTCTTGAGGCCAGTTCCGTGGCCTTGGTGGCAGCTTCACCAAAACGTCCGTTTTCTTCCTTGAGCTGCGTCAGGCTGGCTCGGAGAGAAGCGTTCTCCTGTTCGGAGGCTTCCAGTTTGGTTCCCAGTTCGATCATGGCGTCGAGCGTACCGGGCGCGGCATCCGTCATACCGCCGGCCATTTGCGGGTAGGCAATTTGCCCATCCGGCGTGGTGGCGGTGGGCATGCCCTGCACGACATAAGGTTGTTGGACCATCGGCTGACCGTTTGGCATCACTTGCATTCCGCCGGCATAGGCGACGCCGGGCGCTGCGGCCACGGTTTGCGGTGGACAGATATGATTCTTGAAGTGCGGCGGCAATGCAGCGCAGCCGCCGATCAGCACAAGGCCCGTGACGGCCAGCAGCGTGACGATCGGTTTTGAACAGTTCCGAATCATGATTTCATCCCGAAATTCGCGCTTCCCTCAGATAGCGGTTCCGTGGTTTTGAGGTCTGAATTACGGATTGCTGTATTCGCAATCGATCGTAATCTGATGTCCGCATTTGCAGGTAATGTGTATGGCGCTAATTGCCTTTCCCTGTCGCTCCAGTCGAATCTGAGCTGTGCCATCCGTCTTGATGTCGGGGATGTGTACGGTCACCGATTTCGTGTCGTCGCGCACAATCGCACTACTCAGAATCGAAGACTGTGAGTTACGTGATTCCATCTCATGCCTCAATGTCAATATTTTCGCCGACGCCATTCTGCTTCGTTTCGGCCTTGGGATTATTCTTGTCGGCCGATTTGTTTTGTTTTTTGTTTTTCGCTTTGTCATCCGGCAGCTTGCGCTTGTTGGGTTGACCAAAGCGTCCCGCAACGTTGCCGACGGAGTTGGAGGGTGTGATTTCAGACATTATCCACCTCGTGCTTTCACTGCTTCTCCAAGTCGAAATTCAGCTTTTGCAAGCACGCGTGAAATTCGCGACTCGGAAAGTCCAAGGACCTTGCCTATTTCTCTCAGGCGCAGGTCTTCCAGATGATAGAGAGTGAGTACGATTCGTTCCTGTTCCGGTAGTTCTTCGATGCAGTCCGCGACGATCGAACGCGTTTCCTCGTCCTGGATCGCAATATCGGGACTGTCTTCGCGGGATTGACTGAGGTCATGGTAGTCCGACGCCGGGTCCAGTTCGTCGGGCCGAGCCAGTCGCATGGCTTCCAGTGTTTTTTCCACGTCGGACACGGACAATCCCGTGTGCGCGGCAATGTTTTCCGGGGTCGCCGGCGGATCGAGTTGTCGGGTGGCTTTCCTGACAATCGTGACCTGACGGAGCATCTGACGGGACAGTGGCGAACTGCGCCGAAGCTCGTCCAGAATCGCGCCGCGGACACGAGGGTAGGCGAATGTCTGAAACGAGTTTTCTCGTCCCATGTCAAATCGGTGCGTGGCTTCGACAAGGCCCAACATGCCGGCGGATTCGAGGTTTTCGATGTCGACATTGGGAGGCAGTTTGCCCACCGTCCTTCGCACGACGTGTCGCACGAACTGCACGTTCTCCAGAATTAGCTGTTCGCGATCGGCACGATCGGAGACTTCCTGATATGCCTGCGATGCTCGCGAGCCCTGCATCATGACTATGCCTTTGAGCCAGGGTTGCTACGGTTGGGTGAAAGTACAGTTAGTGTGCGAACGGAGAACATCACAACGATGCCCGTAACGGTTGCTGCGACGGCGACCCGTTGCAGGACGATCAGTGGTTCGATGCCTCGGACGACGCCAATCAGCGTCACGAAGGCGCCCATCAGTGTGGCTGCAAGGACTCCCCACGGTCTTGGTTCACTGGCGGTCTGCATACTAGATGGCCTCTAACATTTCTCGGTTGGGACCGGGCGTAGAGTCTTTCGCCTTGCCGGTTGACTGCGGTGCGCGAAACACGTCATCGTGTTTAATAACGTAGGAAAGATTGATCTTCGAATCGTTGGGAACTTCGTGATACGCAACCACCGCCAACTCCGGCAACGCCCTGGACAGGCACTGTCGTAGCGGTCGGCGTAGAGGGCCATCGGTCAGGACCACAACGTCCTTGCCTGCGTTGTTGGCCTGCTGCCAGTTTGTATTGATTTCGCCAATGAGACGTTCCATTGGATCGGGCATCAGGGCCAACTTGCCTTCATGCAGGGATTCGCGGAACTTTGCTTCCAGTTGGGGATCACAGATCATCGCGGTGACCTGATCGTCGTCTCCGCGGTATCGATCAAGGATGTCACGCGAAAGTTGGTGGCGAACCAGTTCGACAAGGTCGGCAGGATTCTTGATCTGGTGTCCGTGCTGAACGACGACTTCAAGAATACGAGTGAAGTTGGTGATGGGAACGTGTTCTTCCAGCAGCAGGACAACGACCTGATGCAGGTCGCCCATGCGAATTACTTCGGGTCGCAGTTCGTCGACGATCGTGGGGGCCGACTCCCGGACCTTGTCGATAAGCTTGCGAAGGTCTTCACGGCTGAGCAATTCATGTGCGTGTTTGCGAAGCACTTCTCCAAGGTGAGTGATCATTACGGTGGAACCGTCGACCACGGTGTAGCCCTGAATTTCGGCTCGTTGTCGCGAGTTGGGTGATATCCATTTGGCCGGCAGCTGGAATGCCGGATCGTGAGAGTCGAGTCCCGCAAGGTCTCCTCGAGCCGTACCGGGATTGATGGCCAGCAAGTCGTGTTCACGCAGTTCGAACTTTGCAATTTCACGCCCGTTGATCATGATGCGGTAGGCATCTGCGGACAGGTTGATGTTGTCCCGGATCCGGATCGCGGGAATCCAGGTGCCGTGCTTGCTGGCCATGTCCGTCCGCAGGCTGCCGATTCGTTCGGCCAGTCCCTTGCCGTGCTTGGCTTCGACCAGAGGAATCAGCCGAATGCCAATTTCGACGCAGATGCGATCGGTCTGCAAGAACTGATCGAGATGATCCTGCTGGGATGTCTCCGCCGTCTTTTGCGGTTCGCTTTGGTCCGGTTCGTCTGCTTTGGCGGCCGTCGTTTTTTCTTTGCCCCGCAGTCGCCAGGTGTAGACCAGTCCGCCGGAAAGGATCAGGAACGGTAGCTTGGGAAGTCCCGGAGTAAAGGCAACGAAGAACAGGATGATAGCTCCGATGAGCAGTGCATTGGTGTTTCTGAAAAGCTGTTGGCCAATCTCGTCACCAAGACTGATTTTCGACGTCGCTTTCGTGACGAGGATACCGGCAGTGGTTGCAATGATGAGGGCCGGGATTTGTGTGACCAGACCGTCACCTACGGTCAGGATGGAGTATCGTCGGGCGGCTTCCAGGATTCCCACGCCATTGGTCATCCCCAGCACGACGCCACCAACAAGGTTGATCCCCGTAATCACGAGTCCGGCGATTGCGTCACCGCGGACGAACTTGCTGGCACCGTCCATCGCCCCGTAGAACTCGGCTTCCTGTGCCAGGGATTCACGTCGGGTTCGGGCTGTCTCTTCATCGATAGCGCCGGACGTCATCTCGGCGTCGATGGCCATCTGTTTACCGGGCAGAGCATCCAGCGTAAATCTCGCCGCAACTTCCGAGACGCGCGTGGCACCCTTGGTGATCACGATGAACTGAATCACGATCAGAATCAGGAAGATCACCAGGCCGACGATAATATTGCCGCCAACCACGAAACCACCGAACGTGGAAACGATCTTGCCGGCGTCGCCATTGAGCAGAATCAGTCGGGTCGTTGCGACGTTCAGTGAAAGTCGCCCGAGCGTCAGCAGCAATAGCAGCGATGGGAAAACGGAGATCTCCAGCGGCTTGGTGACGCCGATCGTGATCAACAACAGCAGGATGGAAATCGCAAGATTGGTTGCCAGCAACATGTCCAGCAGGACCGGCGGCAGCGGGACCAGAATAACAACGAGAACACCGAGCAATCCCATCGAGAGCAGGGTTTCGCTCTGGAGATAAATTTTCGGCGATGCGTTGGCGGTACCATCCATGGCAACCGGCCTTTCTAGTCTTCGATTGAATTAATCTGATAAGCGTGTCGGTTTCCAATCTTCCCAGGCCAACCGACATATTTGTCGATGCCACCAACGGTTGCCGCCAGCGGTTTGTTGATAGGTTGCTCCAACACCAGCACGTCACCCGGTTTCAAATCAGCCAACGCGGACATCTTGAGTGTGCGTTTCCCCAGCAGCACGACGACGTCCACTGGCAATTCCGTCACCAGCCGTTCGACATCGGCCGAAGTTCCCTGTTCGGAAGCATTCGCCTGGGATGACCGCATTGCGATCGCATCCATCGACGCGGCGGTCGTAACCCATTCGACCAGACCCTCGCGGAAAGGAGCCTTCAGGGCGAACTTGGCAACCACCAACTCGCATTCATCCGGAACGTCCATGATCAGGTCTTTCCAGATTCCCGCTTCACCCGTGCTGATATCGGCGCCAGCCAGCGGAGGCTGCGTTTCGTGCATGGATGTAACGAAGTCTTCGATCAGTTTTCGTTGGACGGCGGCTTCGATGTCCGATAACGCACGCTCTTCGGTTTCGGCAGCCGGGTCCGCGCCCACGAGGCTGCTGACAAGGTTCAGGCCCACCGACTGTGGAACCATCATCATGCCATGCGATTCATCGGGTCCTGTCGAAACGCGATAGCCGCTGCCGGCACCTTCGTACCGGGCTGCCAATTCTTTGCCGAGGCAGAAGTCAAAGCCAGCCTGTTCGATTTCGAATTCGAATCCGAAGTGTGGCGCCCAGCGTTCGTTCGTGGAACGCACGATGCGCGCATGCCAGTCGCCGATCGCCGTTTCGACGAATTCGGGCAGTCGGCCAGGTTTTCGGAAATCGAACGCCTCCATCATTGAATCTGAAACTCCTCGAACAGAATGTCCTGCACTTCTTCGATGCCGTCCGGTGCAATGATCTGATTGAACTTGTTCTGGATGTCACGGCGCAACGCATTTTGTCCGGCGGCACCACGAATGTCGGCCATCTGCTTGTCCGAGATGTAGCTGATCAACCAGCTGCGCAGTACGGAGTGTTGCTTGGTGATCGTTTCGACGAGTTCGGTCTCTTTCTCACCAGAGATCTGCAACGTGATCTTCAGGCGGAGATAGCGAGCCAGTTCGCCTTCATCAAGGTTGGCGACGATTTCGCCAAACTCGTGGAATGCCGGCGGTATGGCCTCGACGACCTCCTCGGTGTCTCCGTTGATCATAGCTGGCACGTAGGCAGCGATTGCAAAACCGGCGGCGCCCGAGATCAAACCGACGATTGCAGGAACGGCGATTGCGAGCATCAGCCCGGAATTCTTTTTGGGTGCTTCGTCCTCTTTTGCTTCTTCGTCAGCCATCAGCTTCTCCTTCTCCTTCCGAAGTGAAACGAATTAACGATTCAAACGGGACCGACTGGCGGTCTGGGTACGTCGTTGTTTCTGAAGTCGTGATGTGAGTTCGGCCAGCAGCGTGGGATCCTTGAGCGAGTCGAGGATCTTGGCAGCGTTCCGCTCCTCCATCTTCTGCAACATGGTCAACGCATAGTCGATGCGGCCATCATTGGCGAATTCCCGGAGGACATCCGCCGCGATTTCCGGACTCATGGATTCGATCAGTCCGGCGGCCTGTTTTTCGTTCGCGGCCTTGTCCTCGGGGGTCTGACCGGTCTCCTTCTCGAATTCCTCGCGGTTCTTGTCCAGCGTCTCGCGTTCTGTTTTCAGTGCCGTGCTCTGTTGTTTGATTTGAGCCAGCAGCGACTCGCCAGCCGTGAGCGTATCGTTGACATGGGCCAGCAAGCCTTCCATTTCGGCGTGGCGGGCTTCCATGTCCGAGTATTCAAGCTGCATGCGCTTTTCCCGTTCGTCCAGGGCGGCTTCCCGGGCCTTCAGTTTTTCCATGCGCTCGCGGTTAATGACACCGAACCGAAAGATCTCCTCGGCGCTGATTGGCTTGGAGGGGACGGGCGTCGGCAAGGGCTCGTCGGGGCCGGTGGATGTCGCATCCGCAACGACGGGTTCGGGTGTGACATCGAAGCTGGGTAATGGCGGCAGCGTGAAACCGGCTGCGTCGCCAGCGTCCTCCGCGACCACGGCTTCGTCGGCCTTCTCTGCTTCGGCCGCGAGTTGCATCTGCGTGAAGTACCACGCACCGACCGCCCCAAGGGCGAACAGGCAGACTCCAAACAGCGTGTACAGGAACGTCTTGATCATTCAGTTGTTCCTTCCGGCTGATAGAGTTGCTGTTCGAAGGCCTCGCGATATTCGAGACCCAACATTCGCAGTTCCAGTTCGTGTTCCGCTTTGCGCTGTTCGTTGGAAGTGAATTCGGCAAAAGCCGTATCCCGCATTGATTCCCATGCCTTTATTTTTCCGTCCAGTTGGCGATGGTGTTTCACCAGTTCCGAATGGTTCTTCGCCAACTCAGCCTCCCGGTGGCCGACTTGCTCGATCTGCCGTTGCACGATCAGGCTTGACGATTGAATGTCCATAATGTCGATGGGTATTCCGGTTTTGATGCGTTGGCTGATGCCAGCCAGTTCCTGTCTCAGTTCATCCAGCAGTTTGCGAGTCTCCGCAATGCGTGCCGCCGACATCTGAAGTGCAGCTTCTGACTGCACCTTTTGTTGGTGTTTGAGTCGCAGTAATCGATCCAGTGGGTAATGGAAGCGCTTCATTTATCAGAATGTCCATTTTCTCGCAAACTGGTTCATCGCAGCCAGCGTCTCTTCAATGTTGGCTTTCGAACCGATTGGCTGGTGGACAAACTGCCTGACTACCGGCTCCAGCGCGAGGGCACGATCGACGATTGGCGAGCTGCCAGATTCGTAGGCGCCAACTCGCACGAGGTCTTCGACTTCCGAAAGTGTCGCCAGCATGTGACGCATGCGACGAGCTTCTTCCTGTTGTTGCGGAGTGGTGACTTCGCGGCTCACACGACTGACACTGCGGCCGACGTCGATCGCCGGGAACTGACCTTTCTCGGCCAACTTGCGACTGAGGACAATGTGCCCATCGACGATCGAACGGACCGCGTCCGTGACGGGCTCATCAAGGTCGTCTCCATCCACCAGTACGGTAATCAGGCCTGTAATAGAGCCCTCTGGCGATGTTCCCAGTTGTTCGAGGAACGAAGCCAGCAGCTGAAATACACTGGGCGTGTAGCCTCGCGAACTTGGTGGTTCACCCAGCGAGAGTCCAATCTCTCGTTGTGCCATCGCCAATCGCGTGATGCTGTCAATCATCAGCAGCACGTTCTTCCCCTGCCGGCGAAAACCATCGGCAATCGTCATTGCAGACAGGGCCGCTTTCACTCGCATCAACGCCGCTTCTTCGGAAGTGGTCACGATCACGACGGACTTCTCCAGCCCTGTTCCCAGGCAGTCATCCAGAAACGGACGCACTTCCCTGCCCCGTTCGCCGATCAGCGCAACCACGTTGACGTCGGCTTCCGAACCGCGAGCAATTTCTCCCAAAAGAGTACTTTTTCCTACGCCGCTACCAGCCATCAAGGCAACACGCTGACCGCGTCCGCAGGTGATCAGTCCATCGATGGCTCTTTGGCCGGTTACGAATCGTTCTGAAATTCGCGGGCGTGACATCGATGATGGCGTTGATTGCTGCACCGGGATATTTCGGCAACCTTCGATGGGGCCACGGCCATCGATCGGCTCACCCAGGCCATCCAGTACGCGACCCAACAGTGGGTCACCGAAGGCCACGTCCATTTTGCGTCCGAGTCCAACCACAAGGTCGCCGGGGCGAAGTCCGTGAGGTGACCGGAACGGCAACAACTGCGATACGCCCTGTTGGAATCCAACGACCTCAGCGAGTACCGGTTCGCTCTTTTGCGGCCTAATCTCACACAGCTCACCGAGTTCGGCGTCCAGCGTCGTTGTCAGTAGCCCCCGCGCGCCGGTGAGTTTTCCGGCGGACCGAAATGCGGTCGCTTCGAACAGCTTGTCGAGTTGTAGCGGTTCAAGACCGGTTTCAAGACCAGGCATCATCAATACCTTTCTTGAGCAGTCGTTCTGCGTCGTCCAGTCGTTGCTCGATTGTCGACAAGAGTTGCTTCTGGCCCTGTGTCGCAATGCAGCTGCCTCGCTGCAAGGCTGGATCGGCGACCAACTCCAGTTGTTGGACGATCGTTGCCGTGGTCGACTCCTCCTGCAACGCCGACAGGTCTTCCGGGTTCAGGCGAACGGAGATCGCGGCGTTGCCTTCGTCAAGCTGCCCCGCAAGTTTCGACAGTAGGGGTTCAAGGTTGAACTGTCCGGCGTCCACGGCCTGTCCGACGATGTGCCGGGCAATGCTGGTTCCCAATGACACGGCCATCGCCCGCAGTTCCTCGACTTGAATCTTCTGCGATGACGAATAGTCGTCGACCGACCGGGCGATGTTCGCGAGCAACCTCTCGATCTTCTGTGGGTCGATCGTCGGGACGGGCGGTGCCGGTTCGGCTGGCTTGGCCTCCGCCGTGGGAGCGGTTGTGTTACGTGGAGTTGACGATGGGACGCCGCGCAGGCGCACGTCGGTCAACAATCGATGGAAGTGATATCGTTCGTTCTGGGTGGCAGTCATTCTTCTTCCATCTCCAGATCCCCTTTGGCATCCAGCTCGGCGACCGCATTGCAGACGCTCTGTCGCGCGATTTCCTGCTCTTCTTTGGTGATCTTGCCAAGGAATTCCATCTCTTCGACCATCGTGGCACGAGCTCGCTTGGACATGTTGGACAGGATCTTGTCGATGATTCCCTGGTCGCCGTCCTTCATGGCCACCGCGAGCGTGGCAGAGTCGATTTCGCCCAGCAGCCCCTGAATGGATCGGTCGGTCACCAGCAGCAGGTCGTCGAAGACATAGAGCTTCTGCGAGACTGCCTCGGCGGTTTCCTCATCTTCTTCTCGCAGCTTTTCCATCATGGTTGTGCGGCTGCCGCGATCCATCTTTCGCAGCATTTCCGCCAACCTCTCGATTGCTGCCGACGTTGGGTCGATGGGCTTCTTGCGGTCGAACAATCGACCTTTGGCAAAGGCAGCTCGCGCGATGCAATGACGAATGGATTCTGCAACGACCGGTGGTGACTGGAGATGCAAGAACACTTGCGAACCCAATTCACCTTCCAACTCTTCGATGACGGCTGCGGCCTGATCGGCTTCCATGCTATTCAGCACGGTGGCCGTCGTGCGTGGGCTCTCTTCGTTAAAGACCTGCGCAAGTTGGGCGACGGAAAGTTGAGCCAGATCGTGAAACGGGTCGTCGGTGGCTTCTGCGGGCGGCAGGTCTTCGTCCGCAGCTTCGTCCGCGTCGGACTTGCCCGGCAGGTCGCTTGAAACGAGTGAAAGAAAGCGGTCGAACTCGTCGAGTACCGCGTCGACTTCGTACGCTTCCGGCGGATTTTCATTGATCCCGTTCAGCACGCCGCGAACTTTCGCTGCCTGTGTTTCTGGCAGGTTTTCCAACAGCGCGTTGGAAACGTCCTCGCCGAGAAAGTTCAGCAGGATGCCGATTCGGGTTTGTGCAGTTTCACCGTTCACTGTTCGTTCCTGTCAGGCTCCCTCAGGCGGCTTTCTTCACGGTGGCGTTGTCGTCGGCGTCACCCATCCATGCGGAGAGGATTTTCGAGACGGCCTCGGGATTCTGTTGGATTTGATCCGTCATCTTGGAGAGCACCTGTGCACGTTGCGTCTCCGGATCGGTACGATCAACCACGACTGTGACGGGCTTCATTTTTCGCAAGGCGAGGTTTAGAACCAGCAGCGCCACGATTGCCGCGAGTCCCAGGGAGCTGTGGCGAATCAGGGTGGTCGCCATTTCCCACTGGTTGATGCCCGCCAGTGTTTCGTCGATCTGTTGGTCGGTGTTCAGAGCGAACGTGCTGGAAATCACCTTGATCTTGTCGTTGCGTTCGTCCTTGAAACCGACAGCGAACTTGATGGTTTCCTCGATGTCCGCCAGCGTCGGGACGGTGGCGTCCGGGGCCGCGTTGGGATCGGGCGTCAGATCCACGGCTGCCGCGATCGTGAGTCGTTTGAGCGTACCGGCGACCTGCTTGGTCTGCTCCGTGGTCTCTGCGTTGAGGTACGTTGTGTCGATGGTTTCGCTTTCCTGCGAAGTACCAACGGCACCGTTTCCTGTGCCAACGGGATTCACGGCAAGGTTCGAACCGGTGCCGGCAGGACCGCTGGGTGTCTGAGCCTGCCCTGTGCTGTTTGAGGTTTCGATCTTCTCCTGCCCCTTGACCTTAACGGAAGGGTCGTACGTTTTCGAATTGGTGGTGCGTTCGGTGAAGTCCACTTCCGCCGTTACCTTGACGACTGCCTTGCCCAGTCCCAGCATGGGTTCCAGCATCGATTCGGCCTTTGCGACCGCTTCGGCTTCGATTCGGTGTTGCATTTCCAGTCGTCCAAGGAAACCGCCATCGCCATCGGTGTTAGGCGTAATGGAGTTTCCATTGAGGTCGGTGACCGTGACCGATTCGGGAGTGAGCCCTTCGACACTGGCGGCAACCATTTGCACGATCGATCGTGCCTGCGTGCGAGTGATGGAGGCCGATGGGCGGACACCAATTACAACGCTGGCGGTGGTAGGCTGCTGATCGCGGATCATGGGCGTCCACTTGGGTTGTGCAATGTGGACGTCTGCACTGCTGATGGCCCTCATGCGAAGAATGCTCTGTTCCAGTTGAGCTTCCTTGGCACGTAGCAGGCGGTGGTGTGTTTGCGAGGAACCGTCAAAGATCGACGAGCCCATGCCGCTGGCTTCCGGGGACACGCCACTGGCACCCAGTTGGTCGCTGGCTGCCAGTCGTGCTTCGCTCCAGCGCGAGTTGGGAACCATGACGGCCGACCCGGCAAAGTCGGTCTTGTTGGGGATGCTATTCGTATTCAGGGCACTGACGATATTGGCCGCTTCCGTGGGACTGAGGTTCGTCGCCAACGCGATGTACTGCGGCTGCGCAGACCAGTAGCCCACGCCGGACACGACCGTGATAGAGATCAATGCGACCAATACGATCGCAGCCCGACCAGCAGGGGTCGAGCGATTCCAGTGTGTCTTGATTTGTTCGATGATGCCGTTCAGCGTGTCCATCGATTACCCCCTACAGTTGCATCCGCGAAATTTCCTGGTATGCCTCGGTCACCTTGTTTCGGACTTCCATCAGAAATCGAAACGAGAGATCGGCCTTCGCAACCGACAGCACAACGTTGTGAATATTGTCTACGTTGCCGCTCATCAAATCCTTCATCGCCGCGTCGGCGGTCGATTGATCTGCGTTGGCGGACTGGACCACGTTCTGCACGACATCCATGAACGTCGTTTCACCGGACGCCTCTTGCGCTTGTGCACCGGGTTTCAGCGGTTGGCTGGCCGATGAGCCGGACCGAATTGCGTTGAGAGCATCAACTCCCTCGGCCTCTGAAATACGCGAAATACGCATGACTAGATTCCCCGCAGTAGTTCGATTGCACTGTTGGCCATGTCGCGAAAGGAACGAAGAACTCGCAGGTTCGCTTCGTAACCGCGACTGGCCGTAATCAGGTCGACCATTTCGTTGGCCAGATTGACGTTGGGCATTTTCACGTAACCGTCATCATCTGCATCCGGGTGACCGGGTTGATAGATCATGGGGAACTCGGATTGATCCGGCTGGATCCCGACGACTTCGACGCCCGCCATTTCCTGATGACCCTTTAACGCATCCTGGTAGCTGGTTGCGAAGACGACTTCCTGTCGCTGATAGGGATTGCCGTTCTTGTCCCGCGTGGCGTTGGCGTTGGCAATGTTGTTCGCAATGACATCCATCCTCGCCCGCTCCGCCGAAAGGCCGGACGAGCTGATGTCGAACATCGATACGTTTGAATTGGTGTTCATGGTACGTTCGCCTACCGACCGGTAATCGCCGTTCTCAACATGCTGAGTTTCTGACCGAGCACATTGGAGAATGCGGAATACACCAGTGCGTTGCGTTCCAGTTGCCCTGTCTCCATGGCAACGTCCACGTTGTTTCCGTCGCTACGTTCTTTCAGGCCTGCCGTGTGGCGAACTTCTGGTTCGAGGTCACTCATATCGACGTCGCCCGAGTTGATCTGTTCTTGCAGTTGGTCGTCGAACGCCACTTCCTGCGCGTGGTAGCCGGGCGTGTTGGCGTTCGCGAGGTTCTGTCCAACAACACGATGTCGCACGGCGGCTGCCGAGAGGACTTTGCTGATTAGATCGAGTTGTGGGTCCGTAACGTTCATGTCAGCTGTATCGGCAGTGTCGATTGGGTTGCTCCATGTAAAAGGGGTTGCAAACCACCTCTCTCGGACTAGCTATGAATTGGGCGAAATGCGATTGGCGGGAAATGCCATAAAGCACATGCGCGATGGAGGAGCATCGTGCTCCTGTTGTCGTTTGGATGCTCTGGCGCAGTGTTAAACGTGTCTGATTGCCTCTGTCGCAGCTGTCCAAATGGCGTGCAATGCGGCGCCAATGCGCGTCTTGCGAATCAAGATAGCTCTGCCGACGAACGCACTACATTCAGCATGTGCGTTGTGGAGATTCCAGCTGATCGATTGCGCGTTGGCGGTCATTGATCACGCGCGACTAGCTGCCGAGTATTCGTTGCCGAGTATTCGTTGCCGCGTTTAGGCGCCGCGTCGCATGCGGTAGATGTAGGCGAGTATTTCCGCGACGGCCCGGAAGAGATCCGATGGAATTTCCTGGCCAACTTCGACGGCCGCGTACAGTGCCCTGGCGAGCGGTTTGCGTTCGAGGACCGGAATGCCATGCTCGGCGGCGAGTTCCCGAATGCGTTTGGCCATCAGTCCCTCGCCTTTGGCGACGACGATGGGAGTTTGCATCACACCACGTTCGTACTTGATGGCGATGGCCAGGTGAGTCGGGTTGGTAATCACGACGGAAGAGTCCTGGACATCCTGCAGCATACGGTTGCGAGCGGCCTCGCGCTGGAGTCGACGGAGGCGACCTTTAACCAGCGGATCGCCTTCGTTCTGCTTGTGTTCGTCCTTGATTTCCTGACGCGACATTTTCAGGTCTTCTTCCTGCTGCCAGCGCTGGTAAAAGTAATCCAACATGGCAATCGCCAGCAGCATGCCGCAGACCGCCCAGACGATATCAAGTGTGACGTCCCAGGTCAGGTTGATAGCGCCCAGCAGGCTGAGATGCGACGCGTTCTGGACGATATCAAGCTTCGAGTTCATGACCAGGATGGCCACGAAGCCAATGCCGGCAAGCTTGAGCACGCCCCAAAGTCCGCGAATGGAGGAGCGGATGGAAAACAGCTTCGAGTAGCCCTCGGCAGGAGACAGCTTGGACCACTTCAGTTGCATCGATTCCGATTGAATCTGAAAGCCAACCTGCGAGATATTGCCGCCCAGTCCTGCGAGGAAGCTGCCTGCGAAGAGTCCGCCCATAATTCGCAACGAAATCTGCAGCAGGATTTGCGACAGAATCGACGTGTGTTCGATCGTCCATTCGCGGTGCTCCTGAAAGCGGGCCTCGCGTCGAATCAGGTCGGCGAGTTGTTGCATCATGTCGCCCGCGGTCCATGCGAGTACCGCGAAACCTGCCATCAGCAGAACCGTGGAACTCAGTTCCTGACTGAGGGCCACCTGTCCCTTCTTGCGCGCATCCTCGCGCTTCTTGGGAGTTGCCTGTTCGGTCTTCGACTGTGTTTGGTCGCCCGCCATGAAGCGTGGTTCCGGGAATCGGCTTCAGCGGAGTTGCTGGCCGGTTCCATGCTGAAATTCGTGGTTTAATGAAGTTGTGCGGGCAGCGTCGGTTGCTGTCACCCGATTTAGAATAGCCACCGCCAGACGTCGGGTTGTGATTCGAAGAAGTTGGCCAGGTTGGTCAGCACCGTGGGCAGAAACGCAAGGAACGCAATCAGGCCCACAGCGAACCGCACCGGGATACCAACCGAAAACAGATTGACGTGAGGGACGGATTTCATGGCCACCCCCAGTACAACGGTGGTGGTGAACAGGCAGAGGGCGATCGGAGCAATCAGCAACAGGCTGACTTCGTGTGTCTGGTTCAAACCGTGAGCGAAAAACGTCTCGGCAAATGCCCGAAGATCATTCGCAATGTTCTTGTGATAGATCGACGCGTACAACGCCATCAGCACCGTGTGATGTGTATTGGTTCCAAAGAAAATGAGAATCCCCAGTGACTCCAGCAACGCACCGGCTTCGTTGGAAGTCGAGTCGGCTCCGGGGTCGGTAATGCCGCCCAGATTGAATCCCATCTCCTGCCCGATATAGATGCCCGCCATGCGCATGGGCAACATCATCAGGCCCAGGATGGTTCCCAGAATTCCGCCGATCAGTAGTTCGCGTGCCGCGCCGGTCAGCATGGCGAAGCCCGTCATTTGGGAAATTCCGTTTGCCGACTGTGCGGTAAATTCGGGCAGCCACGCGATCGTCAAACCCATGCAGATGCCAGTCTTGATCAGATGTGGCACGTACTTACGGGCGAAGATCGGGAATGTCAGAATGAAGGCGGAGACGCGCGTTAACAGGAACAGGAAGGCGACCAGCCATCCGTGACCCAACTGAAATTCGGCGGCGTTCATTGGGTCACCTGCGACAGGTACCAGAACATGCGCTGGGTGAAGTTCACCAGCACTCGCAGCGACCATGGCATCGTGAACGCCAGCACGATCGCGACGGCAATGATCCTTGGTGCGAACGTCAGCGTCTGTTCCTGAATGCTGGTCACCGTCTGGAAAATGCTAATGCACAATCCCACGGCAAGGCTGACCGCGACGGTCGGAAACGCCAACAGGATAGCCGTATAGAGTAGCTCGCGACCGATGAGGATGGCTTCTTCGGGAGGCATGGGAATCCTTTCGCCGTCACAGAAAACTCATACCGAGACCACGGGCGACGAGGTGCCACCCATCCACCACCACGAACAACAGCAGCTTGATCGGTGCGGACACCACGACCGGTGGCATCATCATCATGCCCAGTGACATCAGGATCGTGGAAACCAGCAGGTCGACCAGGACGAACGGAATGTAGATGCAGAATCCCATAATGAAGGACGTCTTCAGTTCGCTAATCATGTAGGCGGGAATCAACACGCGTATAGGCGTTTCCTCGGCGGATGACAGCGGTTCCATGCGTGCCATCTGCAGGAAGAGCGCAAGGTCGTTCTTGCGGGTGTGCTTCAACATGAACGCATGCATTTCGACACTGGAACGTTCGATGGCCACCGCTCCCGAGATTTCCTTGTTGGCATACGGAGCAATCGCGTTGCTTTGAATGGCGTCCAGTGTTGGGCCCATCGTGAATGCGGTCATGAACATGGCCAAACCCACCAACGACGCGTTCGGCGGAATCTCCTGCGTTGTCATGGCGCGACGAACGAAGGACAGCACGATCACGATGCGCGTGAAAGATGTAATACTGATCAACGCCGTGGTCAGAAACGCGAGGGCGCCCATGAATAGCGCCATTTGCAACGGTGGCGCAAGGCCCTCGAACATGCTCGATTCCGTCGCCATGCGTAGCGCTTCAACGGGTGCTTCAAAGCTGTTGATGGGCGCCGTTTCGCCCGCTCCGCCAGTTACGTCCATCCTGCAGAGGCTCCCAGTGGTTTGGCGGCAGAGTTCTTCCTGTCGAGTTGCCAGCCATGAGCCGACGCCTCTTCCAGATTCATGGCTCGATTGCGAATACCTGCCGGGCGCGCCACGTTCGCGGCTGCTCGGCGAATGGCGTTTTCGTCTGATTCACTGCTGAGCCCCGTTTCTTCTTCGGTATCCAGGCTGGCTTCAAGGCTGGCGTCGAAACCCGCGCGAATGGGGACGATTTCTCGCATACCCGATGCATCGCGACCCACCAGCACCAGTTGGTCCTGCACGCTGACAAGATGAAGGCAACAGCGGGGAGCGACGTAGACCGTGTCCAGCACCTCCATATCACCTCGCCGCGACGCGTTTCGTTTGCGTGCGTTGGTGAACCGGGTAAACAGAATCAGGGCGAAGAACAGCGACGTTGCCAGCACCAATCCAAGGACCAGTCGTCCAAGTAATCCAGAAACATCCATGTCCGGCGCGAATTCGAATGCCGGTGGTGGGTACTTTCCAAAGGCCGCCATCGGCTCGGCTGTTTCTTTGGTGGTATCGTCGGTTTCGGGTGCTTGCAGACCGTCGGTCGATTCGAAGTGTTCGTTCGTGCCGGAAGCATGTGCTGCGTAAAAGTCGCTGGCTGTCATCGTTGGGGCGGAGCTACCTGTCACCGATTCACGATCGGTGGGCGCGACGTAGTGCACCATCGCTTCGTCCGCGGGGCTGCCGGCGGCGAAAGCAAGCGTTAGCAGGAGTGACAGAATTGCGAGATTTCGCATGCGTTTACTACTCGGCGGGAGCTTCAATTTCCTTGATGCGGATCGCGAAGCAGTCGTCGACGACCACGATCTCTCCGCGTGCCAGCCGCACACCCTGTGAGACAAGGTCTACCGGTTCGCCGATCGGCCGATCCAGTCGCAGGACCGAACCCTCGCCGATGTGTAGCAGCTCGCCGATGGGAATCTGCACTCGCCCGAGTTCCGCCCACACGTCGACGCGCACTTCGCGGAAACGATCGAGACTCGATGCAGCCCCTTTGCCGCCACGGTTTTCGACCAGCGACGTAAACTCGGGTGTGCTCGCCACCACCGATTCTTCAGCTGTCGGCTCGGCGACGGCCTGGTCGGTTGCGGCGCCTGCCGAGTCCGTTGAATTGCCAGTTGCAGCATCGACGTTGTTGTCTTCATCCGTCATCGGAATCGCTCCTTCTCATCAGTTTCGCGAGCGTGTCGTTTAACGACGACCTAAGCTGTAGTGAAACTTCATCCGTTTCATACTTCGAGCCGAATCACTGTTGGACTTGAGTGATTACGAAAGGTTTGTCGGTCCCGGCGCGTGAGCGAACTGCAACGCCAGGGCAGGTAGAGACAACCATTAAAAAGCAAGTCAGCAGGTGCAGTTTGGCTCGCAGCCCGTAACTCGGGCGAACGACCGAATTAAGGAACCAATTGAAAGTTGATTCATGGACATTGCAACAGTAGTGGGACTGCTCCTGGGCCTGGGACTTGTTTTGTCGTCGATCATGATGGGATCGGGGGGACTCGCTCCGTTCATCAACATTCCCTCGGCGATGATCACTATTGGAGGTTCGTTTGCGGCGATCCTCATCAACTTCCCGCTCAAACCCGTTTTGAGTTTGCCCGCGATCATTATGAACTGCTTCTTTGACAGGCTTCCGAATCCGAACGAGGTGATCGGACAGTTCACGGAGTTCGCTGCCATCGCACGGAAGGATGGCTTGTTGGCGCTCGATGCGAAGACCGAGGATATCAAGGATCGCTTCATGCGTAACGGCATGGTGCTGGTCGTCGCGGGAATGTCCAAGGAAGACATCGAACTGATTATGGACGTAGAAGTGAACTACATTGACGAACGCCACAAGATGGGAAAGAAGATTATCGACGCGTTGGGTGCTGCGGCTCCGGCGTTCGGTATGGTGGGAACGCTGATCGGTCTCGTGCAGATGCTTCGTTCTCTGGATGATCCAAGCCAGATTGGTGGCGGTATGGCGACGGCCCTTTTGACGACGCTGTACGGAGCTCTAATGGCGAACCTGTTCTGTATTCCGCTGGCTGGAAAGCTGGAAGCGAGAAACAAGGACGAAATCATGGTCCGCGAACTCATCGTCAGCGGCCTGGTAGGCCTGATTGAAGGGCATCCACCGCGTTCGGTCCACGGTCGACTGACTGCGTTCCTGTCACCAGGTGCGCGACCCTCCGAGGAATCCGCCACGGCAGCGTAACCAACGGGAGATCAGCATGGCAAGAAAACCAGACGATCCGCCTGCAGACATACCCGCATGGGTGATGACGTTCAGCGACGTGATTACGCTGCTGATGACGTTCTTTATCCTGCTGCTGACGTTTGCAACCAACGAACCGGAGTCCTACGGCAAGTCTCAGGCCAGCATGTTCGGCGGCTCGGGAGCGTCCGGGATCGTTGGTGATTTCACCACGCAGAATGACTCCGTCCTGATGCGTGCTCGTACGCGTGCCGGTCGTGCGACCAGTCGCGGATCGGAGATGCCGCCTATGAAGACGGCTCCGGTCACGAAGGCCATGGCCAAGGGGATTGCTGGTCTCGAGACGGAAGAGATGCGAGACCTGTCCAGTTCGCACTCCATTCGCCTGCCATGGTCGTCCCTGCTGGAGGGTGACAAACTAACCAGTTCCGGCGAACAACAGATGCGGATGCTGGCGTTTCAGATTCATCGGCAGCAGTTCTCCGTTCAGTTGTCCGCGGCCAATGAGCAGCGGTTGGAGTCGGCACTGAAAATCTACGAACACCTGATCTCGACCGGTCAAGTGAAGCCCTTCGACATGAGCGTCGAAAAGAACAACCGCGTTCCTGCGGACGTTCTGGAAATTGTAATTTCGAAACAGTTCACCGAAGAATGACATGGCACGGCAGGAAAAACCAGAAGATCCCGGCCCCAGTAAGCTCTATCTGCTGTCGTTCGGCGACACGATGACGACGCTCCTGGCGTTCTTCATCATTCTGTGTTCCATGGCCGACGACCAGAGCGGAGCCAATCTCTATTCCGGAACGGGCTCCTTCGTCAACGCCTTCGACGGCGCCGGGGGCGCCGGGAAATTCTCGACGGCAACTTCTGACCGGGCCGTTGAACTGGATCACGCCAGTCCCCGTTATCCCGTGCCTGGCGAAGACGGCGAGTCGGGAAATCCGGCGACCGGTCCGGACGAAGATAACGGCTTGCGGTCAATCGATCGCGAGAAGGAAGAAATGCAGCGTTTCCTGAATGAGATCGAACGACTTGCAGACGTCGACAAGGAGGCCGAAACAGTCGGCGAGGTGACGTTCGACTTCTTCAAACGACTCAACGAGGAAGCTCCCGTTATTCCGCCGACCTACAACTCAATGTTGGCCCAGGTTGTCCCGGTATTGCGAGCCAACACGCATCGTGTGGAGGTGATCGTCTGGGCAAAGAATCCCGGACCCTTCGCGGTTCGCATCGCGACGAATCAGTCATCCGCCGTCGCCACGGAACTGGTCGAACGGGTTGGACTGAATGACGAACAGCAGTCGCGGTTGCGGGCGGTTGGAAAACCGTGGCGGTTCTCGGATCACAAGCGGCCGATTCTCTCGGTGGTGATCCGAAAAGTCGAGGAGCGGAAGTCGGCGTAGCGCTATACTGCCCGGTGTGAGCTTCCGGCTATCTCAGGAAGTCCAGCAGATTCACATCGAACGAACCGGCGGCCGTCGCATAGACGTATTCCAACAGTGTCTGTTCGGTCTGTAGCTGCAGGATCACTTCGGTCAGGTCCGCGTTTTCGACGTCTCCGATCGCAATACGCGTCTCCAGTTGCGCTTCCTGTGTTCGTGTCTCGATCCAGTCGAGATTTTCCAGGTCAACCGCCTGCTCGCCGACAACGTCCAGCATGTGATCCAGCAGTCGATCGATGTCCGCCTGGCGATTGGACATCTCGTGCTGGAATTCACCACTGCCGAATTCTTCTCGTGACTCCAGCAGATCGCGTAGTTCGATAAGGGCTTCGAAGACATCAATCGAACCCACGTACGACAGGTCTTCGGTTCCGGTGCGAGTGACATTGGCGGTGTCGACGTTGGTTACCTCGCCCGTCGTTGAACTGATGAGCTGCTGGTTGTTGGAGAAGTCGATCGCCAGCGACGTAGCGCCGCCGTCATTGGAAATCGTCCCGTTGGCTTCGATTTCGACATTGCCCGAGGCGGTCGGGGCGACTGCCGAAAGATCGACATGGACGACTTCTCCGTTGGGTCCCGTTACGGCGAGGTCTGTCGAAGTCGCATCGAACGCAATGGCAACGCCGCCGTTCAGGCTGACGGTCTGGCCACTGCCGGTGTCCGTGATAGTGAGGTTGTGCGTGCCACGTTCGCCAATCACGGTATCGCCACCGACGGAGCTCGCTCCCGGTGTGACACCGGCAATGCCAAAGTACTGGGTCGAGGTGTGCTGTATCTGCAATTGCCCGTCGCCCGAGCCGGTATCCGAGCCCGTTCCCGATCGTGCGCCCGTGTCTCCGAAGTAGCTTGTTTCGCCACGATCGGTCAGGCGGAAGACTTCCTCGCCCGAGTACATGACATCGACCGTCTGGAATGGTCCCACGATCGTCTGCGACCGTTGGTTGGATCCGGCATACGCCACCGCAGCAATACGGCCCTCAGCATCGTAGGCGGTAACTTCATAGGCCGGTCCGTCGTTGGAAGTCCCGGCGAACAGCGCACCTCCACCTTCGGTGGAATTCGCGACATTCAACATCTGTTCCAGAATCGCGTTGACCGACTGGGCGAGCGTGCGGGGTTCCTGGGATTGCACTCCTTCCAATGCCAGATCGCGCGCGTCTCGCATCCGCTCGACGGCAGAACGCAAATGTGAATTGCTTTGACCGAGTCGGGATCGGGCGGTCGAGATGTTTTGCAGGTCGACTTCCATGCGGGCGTCGATGGCCTTGTGCCCCAGCAGCGACCCCATCGCGCCGGGATCGTCCGACGGCCTTTCAATCCGCAGTCCGGTCGTCAATTGCTGTTGGAGCCGCAGGATTTCCTGCGTGCGACTTCGGGCTTCGCGAGAAACCTGTTCGTTGAACGACTGTTGCGTAACTCTCATATTGGTTCGCCAGTTGAATGCTATCGAATAATGGCCATCAGCGTCTGTAGCGATTCGTCGATGGCCGAGATGTACTGTGCGGCTGCCTGGAAGGAACGTTGATACTGCAGCATCTTTGCGACCTCCTCATTGATATCGACGCCGGACAAGGCTTCCATATCGGCCCGAATCGTCTGCTCGAGGTCGGCGTTGTTGGAGGCGATCTGTTCCAGGTCGCGAACTTCCAGTCCCACTTCCGCGATCATGTTGGCGACGAACTGTTCGATCGTCTGCGTTCCGTTGCCCAGCAGCTTTTCGTCGCGGACGTTCACCATCCGTACGAGGTTCGTCGTGTCATTGGCATGGCCAAGCACCGTGGTCGCCAGACGTGACGGGTCTTCGGAAATGAGCGGATTGACGTGTAGCGTGGTGGGACTGTCGCCGGCGAATAGGGTGTTCAGACCAAGCGCCGAAAGCAGGCCGGACGTATCCGGAACACCAACGGTCGAAAGCTCAAAGGAATCGCCCGCGTTGGCAGTCCCGGCCGACAACGTCAGTTCGACTCCCGGAACAACCTGAAGTGGCGTCCCCGGTTCGTAGCCGGCGCCCACGCTGAGGATTGCGACCAGGTCGTTGTCGGAGTCATAAACTTCCAGCGACAGTCCGTCGGTGGCGCCGATCGTGCCGGAGTTGGCAAACTGAAAGGTCAGCTCGTCATTCTCCTGCAATGCAAATCGTCCATCGAATCTGGCGGTGGTCGTTCCGGTGATCGCCACGTTGACAGGTTCTTGCTGTAGGTTACCCGTGAAGCTGAACGAGTAACCCTCGTCGGCAACAATGCCAAAAATGCCACCGTCGGTGGGCGTGGTTGCCGAGAGCCGGTCGATGCCGGAGATCAGCGCGCCAATGTCGGTGAGGCTCTGGGTTTGCGGATCGATATCCAGACGATGTAGCTGTCGATTCCCGGTGGCGGCTTCGGTCACGGTGATGAAGAGCTCGCCGTTGGTAACGGGAAATGGTAGCTCCTGCAGGCCCAGTGGCGTCGTGACATCATCGAACGAACGCGAGCCGCTGAGACTGGTGAAATCACCACGAATGCCCACACCAAACGCATGCGCTGAATCGACCGCAGATACCAGGGCTGCGGTCAGTTCCTGAAGGCTCTGCTGGTAGGTGGAAGCTCCGTCATTGCTCGCCGCCAGAAGCGCACCGAGGCGACCGCCTTCGATTGCGAGCGGTTCGTCGCAGAGTGGATGCCACAATTCCATGATGCCGTCGGAATTCCGTTCGGCAGTGATGTTGGGCGGAGTCGAACCGATCGTGATTTGACCGCCAATCAGGACGTCGAAGTTTCCGTCGCTGCGATTCACGGTAACGTCCGTGAGTTGGGAAAGTTCGCGAACAAGGTTGTCGCGACGGTCACGAAGGTCAGACGCTTCCCCTCCGGTTGCTTCAGAGTTGATGATGCGGTTGTTGAGGTCGGCGATCTCGGTGGAGATTTCCTGAATGGAAACGATCGCCGAATCGATCTCGGAATCGAATCCCTGCGAGAACTCGGTAAGCTGGCCGGACAGTCGACTGATTTCGTCCGCCAGTCCCTCGGCCGAACGAACGACGGTGGTTCGCAGCGCCGCATCGTCCGGAAATCTCGAAAGCCCTTCCAGTTCGTTGAAGAAGGTTTCCAGTCGATCCAGGAGCGAACCGTTTCCGGGCGTCAGCATGGATTCAAGCTGGTTCAGGCTGGTGAGACGCAATTCGGCAAAGGCGCTGTCGGCCAGGACCGTGTTGAGTGCATCCTGAGTGGCACCATTGGTCAGGCGGCGCACGGCATCGACGGAAACACCCTGCCCGATCAGGTGACCGCCCAGGTTGACCGTCGGGTTTTCGGAAAAGAGCACGTCACGACGGACGAAGCCATCGGTATTGGCATTGGCGATGTTGTGGCCAACCACGGCAAGTGCCGTCTGGTTGGCTCGAATCGCGGAAAGACCGGTTGAGAAATTCATAAGTTCATGGCTCTGCGGAAGGAATCAGAGATCCGTGTCGAGGATGGAACTGTGGTCCGTGGTTTCCATCAGCCCCGTTCGCGCGTAGTTGCGAGGCTGTGGCTTGACGCCGACCAAATGGTGAATCATGTCGGTGACGATATGATTCGTCTGCATTGCCAGAACGGTGTTCGCACGGTTCAACACGTTGATGCGAGAGGTGGACTTTGTAAGCCTTCCGCGGGCGAGCAGCAGTTGTTCCCGCAGCGAATCCGTCGTGTGTGCTGCCAACGCGCCGATCGTCGCGTCCTCGCTGCTCAGCTCCAGTTCGGCTGCGATCTGAGCGCGAAGCTGATCACGTTGCTTTGAAAGTTCGGCCGATGCAGCGATCGTGTGCTGCTGCTTGTCCAGCGCCTCACGCAGGATGGTCCAATCTCGCTTCAAGAGACCAGCTCGCGTTTCTTCGACCAGCGAGAGTGTCGCCTGCAGCATGGCTTCTTCCTGCTGCAGATGGGCGAGGCAGCGAAGTGCCAGCGTCTCGTGGGCCATGGTTGTGGTAGTCAATGCTTCACTCCTTGGCAGTTTGACTGGCAGGATCAGGCGCGCCCTGATTTGCCGTAGAGGTGGGATGGGCGGAAGGCAATGCTTCAGCGAGGATCATTTCGCGAATGCCCAGTGAACCACTCTGTGCGAGATGCTGACCCATGTATTGGTCAAACATGCCGCCCAGAACGTCCGACGATTCCTCGCCGAATAGTCCGTTCGGGAGCGTGCTCCTCATTTCTTTCAACAGCAGCGAGACGAACATGCTCTCGAAGGCAGTCGCGGTGGATTCGTGGGCCTGGATTGATTTCGATACAGCGGCCGCCTCGGAGCCGGAACGCCCCGGATCGCGCATGCGCGTGAGGGCCTCCAGCTGAGCGGCGTCGATGGGTCCTGCGCCGAGTTGTGGGATGTCCATGAGTGGTTCCTATTTGATGATCAGCTCCGCGTGCAAAGCCCCTTGAGCACGCAGCTGAAGGAAGATGGATCCAAGGTCTCGTGGCGACACGCCCAAGGCGTTCAGAGCCTGAGCGAGGTCTCCCACGGTGACGTTCGGTTCGAAGACTGAAAGTCGGTTGGTCTCCTCGACGACTTCCAGGTCCGTTCGCGGAACGACGACCGTTTCGCCGTCGGACAGCGGAGCCGGTTGCGAGACTTCGGGTGTTTCGCCCGTGATGATCGAAAGGTTCGCATGTGCCAGTGCGACGCGCGAGAGTTTCACATCGGCGCCAATGATAATCGTGCCCGTCGCCTCGTTAATGACGACACGCGCCCTGGAGGACGGCGACACTGGCAGCAATTGGGTCATGCCGATGAAACGTTGTCGGTCATGTTGATATTTAATCGGAATGTGCACTTCAACGGTGCCCGCATCGAGTGTCCTCGCAGCGTAGGGCGCCAGTTCGTTGATGGCGTCCACAATGCGAGTGGCCGTGGTTGGGTCGGCATCCCGCAGCATCAGACGGAATCGAGCATCGTCTTTCACGCAGTACGGAATCTGCTTTTCAACGCGGGCCTGACCGGTACCTTTGGTCGGATGATTCTTGACGACACTTGCTGCATCGCCGGAAAAACTGAAGCCACCGATCGACACCGTGCCGGATGCGACAGCATAAACTTCCTCGTCGGCTCCGTAGAGCGGTGTCATGATCAGCGTTCCGCCCTGTAGGCTGGAGGCGTCATCGAGTGCCGCAACCGTCACGTCCAGGGTTCGGCCCGGGCGATCCGACGTACGCAGGTCGGCCGTTACCAGGACGGCCGAGATGTTGTCGGTCTTCAACTGCGTATCGGTTCGCGTCAGCATCCGAAGAATCGGGTCCGACCGAATGCCGAATCGCTGCATCAGGTTGACGGCGGCCTCACGAGTTAGCGGTGTCTTGCCGCCGGTTCCGTTGAGTCCCGCAACAAGTCCAAAGCCTGTCAGAGGGCTGGTGCGATCCCCTTCAACATCGGTGATGTTCTTGATCAGGACCTCGTTGCACAACGCAGCCTCACCGCCGGAAAGAAGGACGACGACGACAATGCAGAGCAAAACCAACGGCTTTGTCAGCCACTTCGCAAACGGGCGCGTTTCAAACGCACGCGATTCCGGATGGCGAAGCTCGATCTGATTTTGTAGCGAAGTCATGTGCATGTCCTTATGCAAACCGGCGATCCGTCAGCAGATTCAGAAGGGCCAGATTCGGTTTGTGATTCTTCCCACCCACCCCTGGTTGGTGAAATGCGTTTCGGGGCCGCAACCCTGGTATTCAACCCGGAAATCAGCGACGTACTGCGATGTTACCGTGTTGTTCGCGCTGACGTCCTGAGGTCGCACGACCCCGGAGATCATCAGTTGACGTTGTTCCTCGCCGACCACTTGCGTTCGTGAACCGGCGATGACCAGGTCGCCGTTGGGGCGAACCTCAATCACCTGAACCGTGATCCGGTCGGTAAACTGCCGAGCGATCTGGTACTGCGAATCCCCGTCGAATTCCCGATTGGAATTCTTTGCGATCGTGGCATTGGCGGAGCTGGCTGCGCCCGTGGAGGCACCGGCGAAGTCGAAGTCAAATCCAGCCGACGTCGTTTTGCCCAGCGAACGTTGATCTCGATTGGTGACGTCCGTGTTCTCGCGAACGAGTACCGTTAGCAGGTCGCCAGCGCGTCGAGCGCCTGTATCAAAGAAGAAGTGGGAAAACCTTGGATTACGTTTTGCCCAGATGGATTGAGCGCAACAGGTGGGAGCGCAGTGCAATACGGCGAGGAAGACAATGATGAATCCGATTTGACGGTTGGACATGAGGCTACCGTGCGGGAAGGGGAATTGGAGGTGGGTCACAGCCGAATCTCAGCTGTGTTGGCGTCAATGATTTTGGCGAAAATGATCTTTCGTGTTGATGGATTCTGAAATCGAATGGTCTCACCTATCTTTCCACGCTGCATGGAAACGGCTCCGCCCATGACGACACGCAGTTCGCCCTTGCGAGCGATCAGCCGTACCGGGGAGCGTGATTGAATGACGTAGGAATTGGCGGCGTTGGATCGAGTCGAAACGTCGGCAGGACGAAGGACCTGGCCGGGCGTAATGCGGCGGCGCAGGACGCGTCCGGTCAGCTCCGCATCCTGTTCAAACAGATCTCGGGTTGCTACCGGCAAGCGAGTCCATTCGATGTCGTCGGCACTGAGCACATCACGGGGCGACAGTGTGCTGCGAGCGACAGGCACGCTACGCAACAGGCGAACCTGCAGATTCACGGGGATCGTGGTCACGAGGTTGTTCTCGCTATAGATGCCAACGTGCATGCTGACCGCACCCAGGCGTGGCTTCTCTGGCGGAAACGGCTTCAAGACACTGCCGGAATCCAGTGATTCGGTGAGCTTGTTGATGGGACGGGTGAAGCGAAGGTCCAGGTCGTTGGGTGCGACGTGGAATGCGTCGGCAAGCGCTGGTCGAATCGACTTCATCACCAGTTCGTCGGAACTGTAGTCGCCGCGTCGTTGCACTGCGACCGAACGTCCGACGACTTTGACTTCGTTCTTGCCGTAGCCATTCAGGAGCAGGCGGTATGAGATGCGTTCGCCCGAGATCACGTCTTGATCGCCGACGTGTTCCAGTTCGCTGATGTCGAGGTCCGCTATTTCGCTGCGAGTGCGTTCGGGGCCGCCGGAAATGACAGCCAGGTCCCGCATGGCGACCAGTTCGTGTGGGGTTTCCACTCGGGAACGCAACGTGATGGTAACCGTATCGCCGACGCGCTGCGCGCAGGCTACACCGCTGCCAAGCGCCAGAAACATCAGGCAGGCTATTTGTCGGACATCGATCACGGCGTTTACCTCACAATGTCGGTCGTTGTCGAGAGCATTTCGTCACCGGCACGAATGGCTCGCGAATTGATTTCGTAGGCTCGCTGTGCGGTGATCAGCGAGATCAGTTCAGTTACCACTTCGACGTTGGACCGTTCCAGGAACCCGCCCAGTAGCGTTCCGTTGCCATCGAGTCCCGGTGTGCCCGGAACGGATGGGCCCGATGCGGTGGTTTCTGCGTACAGGTTGCCGCCTTCGCTGCTGAGTCCCGCCGGGTTCTGGAATCGCACCAACGTCAGTTGCCCCAGCGGGGATTCAATTCCGTCCACGGTTGCCGATACCGTGCCGTCCGATCCAACAGCGACACTCGTTGCGTTGGCGGGAATCGATATCTGGGTGCCCATCGCATAGCCGGATGACGTGACGAGATTTCCGTTGGCATCCGTTCGGAACGAACCGTCTCGCGTGTACCGCAAGTCGCCGTTGGGAAGGCTGACTTCGAAGAAGCCGTCACCTTCGATTGCAACGTCCGTTGGGTTGCCGGTCTGTTCCACACTGCCCGGTGTAAAGAGCTTCGTCGTTCCCACCGGTCGCACACCGCTACCAATCTCCAGCCCGATGGGCGTCGGAAGTCCACTGGCAACTTCGTTTCCCGCTTGCCGAATCGTGGAGTACAACAGATCGGCGAAGTCCACCTGACTGCGTTTGAAGCCGTTGGTGTTAACGTTCGCCAGGTTGTTGGCGGTCACGTCGATCATTGTTTCCTGGGCCTTCATGCCCGTCGCGCTGCTATAGAGTGCTCGGATCATCCGTTTATCCTCCCGGGCTGGTTGTTTGCTGTAGCGATTCGTCCAGTGCCTTGAGCACGCGTTCGGACGCTTCGTGCTGTCTCATGTTGGTGATCATCTGAATCAGTTCGGTCACGGCCGACACGTTTGACATTTCACGAGCGCCCTGGCGAACGCTGATGTCGGCGTCATTTGCAGCCATGTCCGGCGGCGACTCATAGACCGTCGTTCCTGCCGGGATGAGTTTGGCGTTGTCATCGAACTGCACGACCTGCAACTTGCCGGCGGGCGTGCCTGCGATCGTGACCGAGCCGTCGTTCGCGACGACGACCTGGCTGGGGCTTGCGTTGGCGGGAAGATTGATGGAACCGCCGGAGCCCTGCACCTTCAGGCCGCCGCTGGAGACAAGGTCGCCCTCCGCGGAAACCTGAAAGACGCCATTGCGTGTATAGAGCGGACCGTCCGGGCCTTCCAGCACGAAGAAGCCATCGCCATCAATGGCGACATCCAGATTGCGACCGCTCTGCGCGATCGGGCCGGGCGTAAAGTCAGCAGTGACTTCCGCCAGCATCTCATCACTGCTCTCGGTGTCTTCCATGGCGTGCTCGAAAGTCTGCACGGCCACGACGTTCTTCCGATATCCAGGCACATTCATGTGCGCAAGATTATTGGCAATTACTTCCTGTCGCTGCTCAGCCACATTCATGGCGGCTGCAGCGCGGTAGATCCCCGCGAACATCCGTGTCGCCCCCCGACGAACTCCTTGTACCGATTCGAACCATGAGTCGCAAACTTCGTGCCAGAGTTCCGTCTCACGAATTGCCACGATAATGCGAGAAATCGTCACGACACGATGACAGCGACAGCCTGATAGCAGACGGAACGGAACGAGAAACGATGAATTGCGTTCCGATAGCACATGCGTCGGATTGCATTTACATCCGCGCGAAGGAGTTAGTCCTTTTCGTGAATCGAACCCGGCGGGGCGATCGGCAGCGGAATCTTCACGACCGATTCCGGCAGTGCTTCTTCGGTCGGGGGAATCCGAGCTAAAGCTGCTTGGTCCGGCAGGGTGTCTTTGCCGGGTACGTCTTCCGGTCCGATTTGCACGACGATGGCCTGGTTGCCACCGCGTTGCTTCGCCGTATACATCTGCTGGTCGACGCGGCGTACCAGCCAGGAAAAGTCGACATCCGAGAGTCTTTCAATAGGACAGAAGATACCGCCGATACTGACCGACACCTGTCCCCTTCTGACGGAATTGAGCTCCTTCTCCAGACGCTGGCAGATACGCCCTGCGACGGCGTTGAGCGCATCAAGCGTCAGCCCCATAAAGACGGCGAGGAATTCGTCGCCTCCATAGCGAATCACCAGATCCTCGTCCCGCAGCGTGTCGATCAGGATCGCAGCAACCTGCCGAAGCACCTCGTCACCTTCTTCGTGGCCGAGTTGATCGTTGATCTCCTTGAAGTTGTCGAGATCGAAGAAAAGCAGGCCCAGCGGCATTTCGAACTGCAAGCAGGTTTCAATCTCGTTCTCCAATCCGGTCTCCAGCAGCCGACGATTGAATGCTCCGGTCAGGGCGTCGCGGAACATTTCCTTCTGGAAATAGAGGCTGCGATCGCGAACTCGTTCGAGTTGTTCGATTGCTTCGCCGACGTCGCGTTTGGCTTCTGCCGCTTCCATTTGGCTGCGAATGGCGATGTCCTCCACCAACCCCCGGGCTGTCCCCAATATCTCCTCGATGGGTGGTAGTTCACCGATATCGACGGAGAACGCACCCGCGGCCTGATCGACGCGACCTCGAACTTCGTCGAAGAAGTCCGGAATTTCATCGGCCGGAATCTGGAATGTGCCTTTCATGACCGCGCGGAACTCAGGAGACACAACGCTTGTCTCCGACTCGATGTGACGCGTCGTCATGGACGCCAGCTGCAGAGCATGCTCCAGCATGGGAATCGGTGTGCTGCGCAGGGTGACGGGTGGTTCGTGGTGATTGCGGATGGCTTCGATGGTTGACGGAGCAAGTTGCAGGTTCTTGCAGTACTGTTCGCCCACGTCGATGTGGCTGATTCCGAAGAGCTGTTTTTCCAGCTTGCACTGGGTGTACGGTGTCGCCTTGTCGAGAATCGTGCGCACGTATTCTTCGGTTTTCGTTCGCATCAACGCCAGCACGCCGACGTCCTGAATCAGCCCACAAACGAAGTACTCGTCGGGATCGGCGCTACCCGGCTGTTGGGCCAGTCGCTCGGCGGCCGCCGCCTGGATGAGCGCTCGTCGCCAGACCTTGCGGTAAGCATCCTTGAAGTCGTGCCATTCTTTCTCCGCAGTCAGCGTAAAGCCCAGGACAAGGGTTCGGATTAGCGTGAAGCCCAGAACGGGAATCGCGGATCGAACGGACGTGACTTTGTACTGTCTTCCGAAGAACGCCGAGTTGGCCGTCTTCAGGATCTTGGCCGACATGACAGGATCAACGCGAATCGCATCAGCCAGTTCTTCGACCGTTGTACGGGGGTTTTGGGCAAGGCGCAGAATCCGGTGTGCCACCTCAGGTAGGCTGGGGAGGCCGGCCGAAAGAACGCGCTCTACATCTGATGAACCCATACGTTGGAGTACCTTTGCCGTATGCAGTAGGCAAACCGAGTGATTGCGAATGGAGGTAGGCCTGGTTTCCCCGCTTTCGGAGACTGGCGATTACGTTGGTTGTGCAGTTGGCACAATTGCCATGGCTAAACTGTGTCTTTGCTTTTTCGCACCGCCAAAACGGCGCGTTGCTTCTCGGCCATGAAGAGAAAAAGCTGAACTAGACTTTTCCAGGGCGTCGGTTGATGACGCGGAAGCCAGTTGTTCCCGTAGACACAGGAGAGGCGATCATGGAGAGCGGCAGAGAGTTTTATCGCGTCACGTACCCCGTTATGGAGAGCCCGACGCTGATCGTTGAAGGCGAACAGTATGTGATCCTTGACGTCTCGGAAAAGGGGCTGTGTACTTGCGAGCCCATTCCCGGTCTGCAAGTGGGCACGGAGATCGTTGCGTTGTTGCAGTTGTTCGAGGCAGATCCTGTCCCGGTTGAAGGACACGTCGTTCGCATCGCGGATGATGCCGTGGCCATCCACTTCGACAAGCGTGGAGTTGCGTACAACAAAATCATCAAGGAACAGCAACGGCTGATTCAGAAGTATCCCGCGGGCCTGCCCGAATAACGCCAGGCTCATTCTGAATCAGGTTCCTGGTTGCGACAGGGTTCCAGGGCGTTAGCTGTCCATCTCGTAACGTTTGAGCTTGTTGTGTAGCGTTCGCGAAGTAATCCCCAGTTGCCGGGCAGCCGCGGTCTTGTTGCCAGCGGCCCGCTTGAGCGATTGGAGGATCATGGACTTTTCCATCTCATCCAGCGTCATGATCTCCGCCGTGGATGGCAGGGAATTCGTACCGGGCTCCGGTGTCTGGAAGTTGACCGGAAGATTCTCCAACGTGATCGTTGACGTATTGGTCAGCACGCTGGCGCGATGGATGACATTTCGCAGTTCGCGGATGTTTCCGGGCCAGCGATACTCCATGAGTCGATTCATGGCCTCGTGCACGACCTTCGTTACGGGCTGCTCGCCTTCATCGCGAAACAGCTGCAGGAAATGAAAAACGAGTTCAGGAATGTCTTCTGGATGCTCTCGCAGCGAAGGCATCTCCAGTCCCAGCACGTTCAGGCGATAGTAAAGATCCTGTCGAAAGTTGCCACGTTGAACTTCCTGTTCCAAGATGCGATTGGACGTAGCCACGATGCGTACATCGACGACCATGGTTTCGTTTCCACCGACTCGCTGGAATTCGGATTCCTCGAGTACTCGAAGCAGCTTCGCCTGTAATGCGAGGGGCATTTCGCTAATTTCGTCCAACAGCAGCGTGCCGCCGTTGGACCATTCGAAGCGCCCGATGTGCTGCGAGATTGCCCCGGTGAACGCCCCACGTTCGTGCCCGAAGAGTTCGCTCTCCAGAAGACCTTCTGACAGCGCTGCGCAGTTGACGCGAACATACGGACCGGCAGCACGCTTGCTACTTTGATGGATCAGTCGTGAAATGCCTTCTTTCCCGGTGCCGCTTTCTCCGGTGACCAGGACCGGCGCGTTGCTTGTCGCGTACTGCCGAGCCTGTCGCTGGAGCGATTGCATCAGATGCGAGTTACCCACGATTCGTTTCGACGAGGGTTCGTCCGCCCGCAACCAAGACTCCAGATCGTAGACCGACTGGAAAAGTTGCGACGCGTTCGCATTATCTGCAGGCAGTGGCGTGCCCGTGGTGGAGTGGAGGTTGTTGGTCATCCGGGTTCAGCGGTCTTCCAGTTTCGCGGCACTGTAGGCTGCCTGCATGTTTCGGGAATTCATGCCGGGTGTCCGAGCGGCAGGGCGTCGATCACGGGCGGCAGTTGCAAGTCTTTCGGCTTCGTCAATCGGGCCGATCATCTGATTGATGGCTTTGGTGAGTTGGTCGACGGCACTTCGCAGTTCGGCGTTGGCGGACGCTTTGGAACTGTCCCATTCTTTTCGCATGGGGCGCACGGATGTTTCGACTTCCTGAATCGAATCCATGATTTTTCGAAGTTCGTTTGTCTGGCCAACTCCGTCGTCTCCGTTGGCAAATCCATCGCGAACGGAAATGGCGATCTTGGTAGCCTCGCCGTATAGCGCCGTCAAATGCTGATAGGCCGCGGCGAGTTGAAGTTGTAAGTCATTCCGTGGATCTTGCGACGAGTTCATTGGAAGCCTCCTTGAGCTGGACAAGGGTGTTCACCACACCCAAATGGCGTTGCTTCAGCCGCGCTGTCTTTCTCATCGTATCGAGCCACCATCGCGCCTTCTGGGCGCAGTAGGGTGAACTCTTGCCGGCAGCGGCAACTATTCGATAAAGGGATTCCGCCTGTTTTTCATTGTTCAGTCGTCGATGGCAGCCGGCCATCTGATATCGGGCCCACGTTTGATCAGAAGCATTCAGTTCGTTGAGGTTGACGTTTTCGTAAATTCGCAACGCTAGTGAAATCTCACCGGTGGCGAACAGGTTGTTGGCAAGTCCCATCTGGTCGACCGCCTTGTCCGAGATGGCGATCGCATTGCCCATCAGCGATTCGATCGATTCCTTGGGAGACGTCGATTGGCTGGCCATGTTGGCTGGCGGGGGTGGAAGCGTGTCTGGATTTGGAATTGGCAGCGGCGCTGACGGGATTGCGTTCGGCGCCGGAGTTGTGGCAGGCGGCTGCGGATTTTTGGTCATCGCGGCAGCGTCAAGGTCTCGGCATTGTTCGACGGACATCGCCATCAGTCGCCGCAAACGGGACACCTTGTCGTCGATGTTGCGGACACGTTGGCCACGTGCGGATTTCAGGCTGTTCACGGATTGTCGGAGTTCCTGCAGTCGTCGCTCGGCGTCGGATGGTTGAAAACGATCTGCTGATTGTGCCGTCATCGGAATGCCAGGTTGCGGAATGGCAGCCTCGGCTTGCGGTCTCGTCCGTGGGCTTGGAAGTGGGCCTGTCCCCGGTCTTGGTCGCGGGTTGGCTTGCGGTGTTCCGTCGATGATTGGTGCGGGCGTTGGAGCAAGCTCGGGTTCCGACGACGGCACTGCCGGCGGGGGTGGATCCAGGATGGAGCGGGAGCCGGGTCCTGAAATCGGTTTGTTAAGTGATAACGGGCGGTCGGGACGGAGGTCCTCTAACCGGGGTCCCTGCGCATGTGACCAGCCGGCGGGCAACATCATCAGCGTGATTGCAGCGAGGACTGGCTGCCGCAATCTGGTTGTGAATCGCGAACGCGTTGAGAGTTGTGGTCGTCTACTGGACATGGGATTCTCCCGTTGAAACAGAAATGCGTTTGACGGTCGAGGTCTGGGGGGTCTTGGGATTGGGCTGCGCCTGAGGTGGCAACAGTCCGGCGAAACAGATCGCGGCTTTCCGGTGATCCCTTTGGGATTCGTAGGCCCTACCAAGCAGTCGTAGTGTCTGGATCTTGCCGTCCTGTTCGTCGTCCGAGTCCATCAGCTCGTAGCAGACGTTCATGCACTTTTGGACTTCGCCTTTGTTCAGGGCAAACTCGGCGATCTGCCGTTTGGCAATTTTTGACCAGTTGCCTGACTTCGATTCTTCCAGCAGGCTCATCATCTGCACAAAAGCGTCCGGCTTGTTCTCCGCCAGGTAGTGCTTGCCCAGGTACAGCGCCAGCTCCTGTCGCAGTGGTTGCTGAATTCCAAGGTGAACTGCCTCTTCGTAGAGCCTCGCCGTTTCGGAGCTCATACCCAGTTCTTCGTAGATTCGACCCATGATGGTGTAGCCGGTGAAACCGAAGAATTCACGAGCGTCCGCGTTAACGATGGCGCTGGTGAGAGACCGCCCGGCACGCCGCATCTGTTCGTCGGTTCGAGCCGTACGGTACTGGGAGTAGGCGGACAGCAATGCCGCCGAATTCGCGAAGGGCTCGTCCTGCAATGACTTTCGCGCTTTCATCAATGCGGCGATTGCCATGCGGGGGTTGTCAAATTCGATGTAGGCGATTCCCAGCGAGATCGCCGACATGGCCATGATTTGTGAATCACGGGCGAGACTGGCGGCGCGTGTCAGTGAGCGGACGGCGGACTTCGGGTCGCCATTGGAGAGATACATTTCGCCTAGATAAAGGTAGGCGATCGGTTTCACGAACGAATTGGTCTGTTGATCCACGACGTGATAGAACGCCGCACGCGCGTCTTCGCGTCGCTCAAGTGCAAGGAGGCATTTGGCTCGATTGAAAGAAGCGATCTGTTGAATGCCGGATTCGCGATATCGGCTGATGATATCTTCGTTCAAATTCAGAGCACGATTGTAGTCCCCGTCGTAGTAGGCAAGATTCGACAGGGCGACAAAAGCCGTCGGGGCATGATGGTGGTCGGGGTACGTCGAGAGTGCCGACCGCAACGACTGGCTGGCTCGTGAACGCGTCAGTTGTTGTGCCTTCGCCGGATCGACTTCCCTGCTCGAGCGAATGGACAGCGACTGGATTTTCTCTTCGTATTCCCATTGCAACTGCAACGGTTCCAGCAGCAAATCGAGCAGATTGTTGACCGGCAGATTCTGTACGTTGACCGAAGCAGTCCTGGTTGCCAGCAGTGTCTCGGCTTCAACGCTGATGGCCAGTCGTTGTTCCAGCGAGCTGACGATGTTTTCAATCAATGAAAGAACTTCCACCTGTTTTCGAAGAATCGAAACGGCGGCAAAGTCCGGATGACTGCCTGCTGCCCCGATGGTCTGAATGCCTTCCGATTCGGGGCTGGTCGCGATGATCTGATCGGACGCGTCCACGAATTGCAGTAGTCGGTTGACGCCAGGATTCAGCGTGTCCGCATCAATGACACGTTCGGAGGACAGATAGCTGTCAGGCAGGTGCGAGTTGGCTTCGTGGTAGGCGATATTCGCCCATTGATAGGCCACCTCCGCTGCAATGCCCGTCTTGATCAGAATCGCATCGGAGGACCGGAGGGCCAATTGCGACAGGAGCGAACGTGCCTCGGTCGTTTGCCCGGACTGCAACAGCACTCGGATCTGCCCTAGCAACGCTGCCTGGGCGACGGCCTTGTCGGTGCTGTCGGCTGCGAGTCGATAGTGCTGGATCGCGGCATTGCGGTCGTTGAGTTTTTCCTTACAGATGCCAATTTCATATGCCAGCAGGCCGCTGGGTCGAATCTGAAATTTCTGGGCAGCCTGAACGAAATTGTGATCGGCGCTGGCGAAGTCACCGCTGCGCAACAGCGCACTTGCCTGTCCCAGGACCACGTCGCGTTCCATCGCTTGCAACTCGTTGGCCTCCGTTTCGTCACCGACGGGAGGACGCACGACTGCTGTCGTCAGATTGCCAGCGGGTGGATTGCTTGTGTCGGACGCTTGCCACGAAACCGCGTTCCCGGCAGTTCTTTTATCTGGTCCTGGTCTTTGAAGCAGAACGAGGACAACGACAAACAGCCCGCCAATCACGACCATATTGAACGCGAAAAGAACAGGCAGTAGCCAGGTGCGCTTTCCAGCCGTTGGCGCGCGAGTGGGTGGCGCCTGCGAACTGGCAGTTGCCCTATCGCTGTTGTTGGCTTTCGATCGTCTTTGGCGTTTTGGCTTACTCAAACCGTTGCGTCTCCGTTCAGCTGCTGGAAGAAAGCACGCTAATCCGTTGCGTTCCTCATCTTCCATCCAGTCGATCGTGTTTCTTTGATCGTCGAAGCGGCTCGTTAACTTCACCTGCTTGGGAAAAATATTCTTGTCAGGCAAGTTCTGCGCAGCGCGGCCGATCACTTATTTAGGGGAAGGAGTCCCGACGTAAAATCCCATTTGTGAAATGGAACTTGAGAGATGCAGATTCAACCAACCAACAATGGCTTTGACAATTCGACTCGTGATTTGCGAACCGGTGACGGCTCGCAGAACGCATCGTCGGGTGAGGTCATCCGGGAAGATGATGTTCAGACGCACGCACCACACTCGCGTGTTACTGAGTTGCTGAGTCTCATGAAGGACTCAGGAGAGTTTACCGAAGTCCGCGAAAAACGCGTGACCGAAGTGCTCGATCGTCTTGCAAGCGGATACTACAGCTCGCGGGTGGCAGCCGAACAAACGGCTCAACGAATTGGATAACAGAGGGGAAACCTTCGAAAGTTATTTGCCAACGACCAGGTATTGATGAATGTTGCATTACGGTTGTGTTCCACGAACAAACAACGGACCGACGCCAGGGAGGCACGGAAACTAACTACAAATTTTTTTGTTTAAACCAGCTAAAACCCGATCCGCTGCGGTGGAGCAAAATTACTAACAACGGTGGTTCGGAACCTAATCGGGTGAAGCCTCACATCCTTGGAGTTTGAAATGCTATCTGTTACTAACAATCCTCACTCCCTGATTGCTCAGCACAGCCTTGGAAAGTCGTCGACGGCTTTCAAGACTTCGCTCGAGCGACTGTCGTCAGGTCTGAAAATCAACCGTGGTGCTGACGGCCCTGCTGCGTTGGTTATTTCGGAGAAGCAGCGAACTCAGATTGCTGGTTTGCGACAGGCTATCGAGAATACGGAGAAAGCTGAGTCGCTCGTCCAGACCGCTGAAGGTGCTCTGAACGAAGTTAACAGCCTGCTCACGAAGATTCGAAGTCTCGCCATTGATTCGGCCAACACGGGCGTCAACGACTATGATGCGTTGACCGCCAATCAGGCTGAGATCGATAACGCTCTTGAGACGATCGATCGTATCGCCAACAACACCCAGTTCGGCACGAAGAAGCTTCTCAATGGCGATTCGGGCATCAAGGGTGTTACCAGCGACCCAACTACGTTCGCATTCCTCAACGCGACCAGCGACACGGTAGCAGACGCTTACTCGATCGACGTTACGCAGGCTGCATTGCGTGGTACTCTCGATGCGGGTGCCGTCCAGGGTGGTGGACTGACTGCAGACGAAACACTGGTCATCAACGGCACCTCGGTTGAACTCAGCACAGGCATGAGTCAGGCACAGGTCATTGATCAGATCAACGCCGTGACGGCACAGACTGGCGTTATCGCTGACACCGGTGGTGCTGGTGGTGCAACCCGTCTGTACACCGAAGCATTCGGTTCGTCGGAAACCGTTCAGGTATCGTCGAACGTTGCTGCCGCGGTCACCAGCTCCGGTTTCGGTGCGGGTGGATCGAACACTGGTCAGGACGTTATCATTCAGGTTGATGGTGGTAACTCGTTCACCGGTCAGGGCAACGTTGTTACGACTGATCAGGGTGCTGAAAAAGGCATCACGCTTCAGGTTCTTGAAACCGGTGCGGACCCAACCACGACGACAACGGGTGTAGTTGGTAACGTCACGGTGACGGACCAGTCGCTTCAGTTCCAGATCGGACCAAACGCCGATCAGACTGCTTCGATTGCAATCGGTCGATCGAACACCAACAGCCTCGGTATTGGCCTTGCAAACCAGTTCGCCAACCTGAGCGAAATCAAGGTTCTGTCGGCTGAGCAGGCGAATGACGCAATCGCGATCATCGATTCGGCTGTTGACGATATCACGAACCTGCGTGGTGAGCTGGGTGCATTCCAGGCCAACACACTGCGTTCGACTGCCAACAACCTTCGTGCAACGCTCGAGAACACGATCAACGCCGAGTCGGTCATTCGTGACACGGACTTCGCTGAAGAGATCTCGAACTTCACGCAGGCACAGGTTCTGCAGCAGGCTGGTACTTCGGTTCTGTCGAACGCCAACCAGATTCCACAGCTCGTCCTGTCGCTGCTTGGTTAAGCGTCAGTTCGTTGAGTTAATTCTGATCGTAGGTCTCGTATGACGGGGCCTACGGTCTTTTATTTTGCATCACGGCTATTCCGTTTTTGCCCCAGGCGGACGTGATCCGAAAATAGTTCTGTCCCGCCATCGTTTTCCCGCCCGGATATTCGCCATGCTTTCCATCGACGGTCTCGTCACCGGTCTGGATACCGAATCCATCGTTAGCGGCATGCTGTCGCTTCAGCAAACCCAGATAGACCGACTGGGAATTGAAAAACAACAGATCGAGCTTGAACAGTCCGCGTTTGAGACGCTTGAAAACAACCTGGTGGATGTCCAAAGTCAGATTCGCAAACTGAGTCGATCCAGTGGTGAAGTATTCGAGTCTCGCGTTGCGACCAGCAATGACGAGGAAGCAATCACGGTCGCCGCTTCCAAGGATGTGCCAGTTGGGGTCTACACAATCCGCGTGAAACAGCTCGCCCGAGCTCACCAGGTCTCCACGCAGGGATTCGCCAGTCCCGAGTCGCAGGTTGCTCACGGCGAATTTTCGATCCAGGTCGGCAATCGCGAAGCCAGAACGTTCACCATTGGCGAAGACAACGATACGCTGGAAGGACTCGCAGCGGCGATCAACGACAGTACTTCGGATGTCGGCGCATCGGTGATCAATACCGGTTCCGATGCCGGCGACGCGTACCAGTTGCTGCTGACTTCACGACATACTGGTGAATCCAACGTGATTCAGGTGACCAGCCTCGGTGGCGATCCGGGGCCCGGTACGGCGGTCAATTTCGACACGACGGTTCAAAAAGCGAAGGACGCCGAGATCCAGTTCGGCTCGGTCGATCCCGATGATCCGGATCCGGCGGAACCTATTGTCGCAACCAGCGAAACGTCACAGATCGAAGGTCTGATCGAAGGCCTGACACTGAATCTGCAAAAGGCGGACATCGACAAGGAAATCGCCATTACGGTTGAGCCGGACAAGGAAGCCATTCATACGGCGCTGCAGGATTTCGTCGACTCCGTGAACACCGTGCTGGGATTCATCGAGGAAAACTCCAAGTACGATACAGAAACGGATACCCCTGGATTCTTTCTCAGTAATCGGGATGCCTTGCGAATCCAGACGGATTTGCGCAACACTCTCGGTGGCACCGTTCGAGGCGTCAATTCGGGCATGAACCGGCTGACGGCGATCGGCATTGGCTTCGAGGCCAACGGCCAGTTGGCGTTCGACAAGAGCCGTCTCGATGACGTTATCGATGGCAGCAACACGCAATTCACACTTGATGATGTCCGTCGCATGTTCGTGGTCGACGCACAGTCGACGCGAAGCGGAATTGAATTCCTTTCAGCGACCTCGCGAACGGAAGCGTCTGACTTCAAGGAAGGCACGACGGAGCTGGATTCGATCGGCGTGGACATTCGGACGGCAGCCAAACAACCAAACCTGCTGGCGGCAACGGCCCTGGCGGCGAGTACGACCATTGACTCGACCAACAACCGTTTGAGCTTCGAGCTGGATGGCCTTGAGTTGGACCTGACGCTGGCGAACGGCGACTACACGGCTGCCGAACTGGCCGATCATATTGAAACGGCCGTCAACAGTCATCCGGACATTGGTGGTCGCGAGTTGATTGTGGAAATACTCGATGACAAACTGAGTCTGACTTCGATCGGTTACGGTGCCCTATCCACGGTTGGCGTTGGTCAGGCCGAGGAAAATTCCGTCCACAGTTTGCTGGGATTCGATGGCACCGAAACCGCCAAGGGAATCGATGTACGTGGTGTCTTTATTCTTCCCGACGGGACGGAAGAAGAGGCCACCGGGATCGGACAGATCCTGACCGGAGGCGAAGACGGAAAAACGGCCGACTTGTCGATTCGGGTTGGCTTGACGTCGGATACGGTTGTCGAGGGCGTTGATGCCGAGCTGACGATTACACGCGGTTTTGCGGGGTTGTTGGAGCAAACCCTGCAGTCGATTGTTGACGATGAGAACAGCGATTTTTCCCGCATTGAAGATGCCTTTGAACGGCGGTTGGAAGTTGCCCAGGGCACGATTGACCGCATGACGGCCCGCTTTACGGCGGAAGAAGAGTCCATCCTTGCTGAATTCACGGCATTGGAGCTGGCCGTGGCGGAACTACAAAGTATCGGTCAGTCGATCGGTAGCAGTCTTGCATCGCTGCCGGCGGTGAACACCGGCTAACGAAGTGATCGTTTTCTATCCCTCTCCTACCTGTCCCACCTGAGGAAGTCACCTTGCATTCCCGAAACGCTTACCAGAGTAAATCAGTCGCACAATGGACCCGAATCGAGATGCTGATTGCACTCTATGATGGAGTCATTCAACAACTTGAGCGGGGCATCGAGGCGATTGAAGCGGGCGACGCCTCCGTCGAAGTCGACAGTAAGCTTCGATCGGCGGCGTTGATCGAGATGATCGAATCGGGGCTTGATGATCAGAACGAAGATGCCACGGAACTTGTCGATTCAATTCGCAAGCTGTGTGACTACTCACGTCTGTGCATCAAGGAAGGCACTGCCGATCACCTCCGGTCCGCAGCACTGGTACTCTCGAATTTGCGAGATGGCTACGTGGGTATTCGCGACGAAGCCAATGAGCTGGAAAACACAGGTGTGATACCGCCATTGGAAATGCGCAAGGAGATGAATACGGTCGTCTGAGACGTGCCGTTGGCGACTGGCATTGCGGGAAAATCCCGCACGTTTTGTCGGGTGAATGCTACCCTTGCAGTACGAGCGAAGTTTCGTTCGCTCCTCCAGCTGAGATCGTTACCACATGGGGTGGTGACACTCGGTTGCCAAGTGCAAAGAAGCGAGATGCCATGATCGATGATCGTCTAGTTCAACTCGTGGAGGGCGATTGCGACTTGCCTGAGTTGCGTTCGTTCCCTCAGGTGGCGACGCAGATCCTCACGGCATGCGACGATCCGTCGACGAGCCCGGCGGATCTCAGCAGAATCATTCAGTGTGACCCGTCGCTTTCGGTTCGCATTTTGCGCGTGGCCAACAGTTCGATCTATGGCTACTCCGGCGAAATCGCGACAATCGAACGCGCTGTCGTGGCACTCGGTTTTCGCAAGATGAAAAACATCGCCGTCTCCGCTGCGGCTGGCGACGTCTTTGATGGCGGAAATGCGGCGACACGCGAACACTGTCAGAAGCTCTGGCTGCATTCGCTGGCCACGGGGGCCATCGCCGGACTGATCGCACATCACCGCAATGTAAACGCCGACGAAGCTTTTCTGGCGGGTGTGGTGCACGACGTCGGCAAGCTGATCTTTCTGGATATGCTGGAAGACAAATATGCCGCAGCCACGCAGGATTCCAACGCACTGACCATTACGCAGACGGAAATGGAAGCCTTTGGAATTGATCACCAGCAACTTGGTGAACGATGCGCGGAAGAATGGGGACTACCGGCGGTCATCTCTTCGGCGATTGCGTGTCATCATGAGCCTGACAACGCGTACGATTCCGAGGATGTCGCCAGCATTGTGTGTGTGGCCGATTCACTGGCCCGTTTCCTGAGTATCGGTGGGCCGAGCGGAGAAAAGAACGAGCTTGAAGCGGTGCTCGAGCTTTGCAATTTTGACGCTTCGGCGGATGATCTTGAAACACAAATCGCCGAACCAGCTCGAGCGGCATTTGAAGTCATAAAGGCGGCGTGCAGCTAGTGGACATGCTTGATTTTGACAATCCGACGACCCGTCGTTTGACCTTCCTGCTGGTCGCGCTCAGCTTTCTGATTGGAGCGGGTACCGGTGGTTATTGCCTGATCGAAGGTTGGCCATTCAAGGATGCCTTCTACATGACGGTCATCACGATCTCGACCGTCGGTTACGGTGAAACACAGGAACTGTCCGAACAGGGACGCTGGTTTACATCGGGACTCATATTCTGCTGTGTCATTGTTATGACGTTATGGACAGCTACTCTTACCAGCCTGATTGTGGAGGGAGACCTTTCTGGCGAATACGCGCGAAGAAGAAAACTAAAAATGATTTCGAAACTCAACGGACATATTATCGTCTGTGGATCCGATCCCATGGCACAGGTTGTCGTTGAAGGACTCAGCCGCAAACGTAAGCAGGTGGTGGTCATCGACGACAATGAGGAACAGCTGGACAAGATCCGCAAGCGGTTTCGAAAGGTCTTCATTATCGAAGGCAAGGCCACGAATGAATTGACGCTCTCCGAAGCCAACATTCTGAATGCCAACTACGTCGTCGCGGCCATGGAATCGGAGGTCGACAACCTGTTGCTGACGATTGCCTGCAAGGAACTGAAATCCGGCATCGCCGTCTATGCCCGTTCCAATGACATGACGATCGCGAACAGCATGCGAAAGGCGGGCGTCGACGAAGTGATCTCGCCCTTCAAAATCTGTGGCGACCGCATCGCGGATATCGTGAACACGCAAGCGGCGGAAAAGAAGAAGGCAAAGTCCGACGCTGATTCGCCCGTTGCAGCGGGTGTTTGAGGCTTCGCCAACGGACGGCTTGCTCGCCAGTAAACGTGTCTGACTGGTACCCACGAAAAAGGGCCTGGACGTTGATCCAACGCCAGGCCCCGGCCGGAGGCTTGCAGCCAGTGCGAACGGCTGCCGGCAAGACCACTATCGGATGATATTGGTAAGCTCTTCCAGAATTTCGCTGCTTACTGTGATGGTTCGGGCGTTCGCGCTAAAGCCTCGTTGAGCGACGATCAGTTTCGTAAATTCGGAAGCGACATCCACATTGGAAGCTTCCAATTGACCGCCCTGGATCAGTCCGCGACCACCAATTCCAGCCTCGCCCAGTTGAGGGTCACCCGAGTTCAGGCTGGTACTGAACATGTTGTCACCCGTGGCAATCAGACCCTTGGGGTTGATGAAGGTGGAAATCGCCAGCTTGGCGAGCGTGAAGACCTTGCCGTTGGACGCCACACCGTTGATGTCGCCGCTGGAATCAACCTGAATACCGGTAAGCACGCCGGGGGGCGAACCGTCCGGTGTACCACTAATGCTGGTACCGCTGCTGAAGTGCGTCAGTCGCTTTTCGATACTGTCACCAACAAAATCAATCGAAATCGTCTGTGGTACGGCGATGCCATTGATTTGCATCGTGATCGTCGAAGGTCCACTTCCAATGAATTTTCCGTTGTCATCAAAGAGAATGTTGTTGATCGTGTCGTTGATCAAGGTTCCATTCGTTGGATTGATGGCGGCCTGCATCGACCAGATGTCATCCGAGTTCTTTTCGAACATAAGTTTGACTTCATGGGCTCCGCCCTGAGTGTCAAAAACTTCGACGACCACCGAAGCAGTACCGGGATCCTCACCTTCCCGGGTCAACTGAAACTGATGGTTCTGCAATGGAATGCCTTCTGCCGAGTTGGCCGCATCGTTCCTGATGGTGACGCTCATGGAACTGGGCCCTGTGTCGTTTGTTTCCACAGAAATGGCTCCGCCGATGAGGCTCACCGTCGAATCCGGATATTCGCCGGCGATCGCATTCATCAGATCCTGAAGCGTGGACGTCGGCGTGACTGCGAAAGAACTGAAGACCTGTGCCGTTCCGTCGTGCGTGGTACCTTCAATGACGATGTTGTCGCCAGGCCCGTAGGGTGTCGTGATGGAGTCGATCGCCGAAAGGAGGTCTGTCGCGACCGCTGCCGCGCCACCTACTTCGAAAGGAGCGGTCATCTGCATTTGCTGAGCGGACGGTACTGCCGAATCGGCGTTCAGGTTTCCGGCGATTTCAACCTTGCTGGTGATGACCCCTTCGACCGCCGAATTCAGTGGCACTCGAATTCGATCGTCACCGGGGACCTGGAAGCCGGGGTTCACACCGTCGGGCTCACCAGCGCTGGAAAACCGCTGCACATGAAGACCGCCCGGTCCCACCAGGAAGTTCTGTTCATCCAGCGAGAAAGCTCCCGCTCGCGTGTAGAACTGCTCGGTTCCACTGGTGAGTGTGAAGAATCCCGAGCCGCTAATGGCAAAGTCCAGCGAACCACCAGTGTTATCCAGTGCTCCCTGTCCGAACTGCTTGTCGACACCGGCAACTTTGACACCACCACCGATCTGGTTCGGGTTGATACCACCAGAAACGCCATCGCTGGCGCCGGTTGCGGGGCGAATGGTTTCGTAGAGCAAGTCAGCAAACAGAATTCGGGATGCTTTGAAGCCTGTCGTATTCATGTTGGCGATGTTGTTACCGACGACGTCGAGTAGTCGCTGGTGCGCAAGAAGTCCGGACACACCGGTGAGAAGTGAGTTTGGCATTTTCGAGTCCTTGTAAGGCGGAATTCAACTTCGGCCTGTTGGATTGGAGAAATCCGGCTGAAGTCAGGGGGGAGTGGATCGAGGATCCAGTGTTTCATTGAGGGTTGTTTGGATGGCTACGCATTCGTTGCGACGGGGGCGTCCGAACCGGTTTCATCCGTGGTGGTGGTTTCGTCGAGTGGGGCCACGGCTTCGATTCCCAAGTCTGACAACTCAATACCGATCTGGTCAACATCCGACAGGGAGACATCGGTTTCGTTGATGCGTAGACTGATTTCTGAGCCGTCGACGACGACTGCTTCGACGACACCCGTCAGGAATTCTTCTTCCGGGGCATCCCCGTCCGTCGTCTGGTAGTCGGGATTCTTGTAGGTAACCGCTTCGCCAATCAGGTTGGTGGCGCCGGATAGATTCTGGATATGAAGCTGACCGGATTGCGCTTCGAGGTAGCCCTCGAGATTGCCGTTGAGTTGCTCGATACCTTCCAGCGTTGAGAACTGCGCGAGCTGTGCGAGGAAATCTTCCTGCTTGACCGGCTCCAGCGGATCCTGGTGTCGCAGTTGCGTTACCAGCAGATTCAGAAATTCATCTCGGCCGGCGGCAGCTGACGAGGTTGCGACTTGCATCGTGAGTCCTTTCGTAGGTAGCCATGAGCGCGTCTTGCAGCTCAGGCGGTAATGTCGAGTCGACCGGATGGTTTGCGGGTCGAATCGATTTCATCCATTTCCGTTGTGTCGTCGTACGTCGTGGTATCCTTGTCACCGGACTCTTCCTGCCCGCGGTTCCCCGGCTGGAAGTCGCCATCGTCCGACGACTGGTTGAGGTGGAATTCATCCAGCACAATCCCGGCGTCTTCCAGTGTTTCGACAAGAGCCGGCAAGTCCGCTCGAAGCGCCGTTAGCGTCGCAGGTTCGGCGGCCTGAATTCGCGCGGTGAGTTCGTTGTCCTTCCCGATAAACTCGATCGAGATTTTTCCGAGTTCAGGTGGATCCAGCTTGATCTCCATTCGGTGGCCACCGCTTTTTCCTTCCAGGCGGGCTGAAAGAACACTGCTGGTCACCTGATTTCGAATGTTGGCCGTATCCTGCCACGGGTCTCCAGGCAGGGCCGTGCCCGACTGTACGTTGCCGTTGGCGACATTCGAAACCGCGGGCGTGTTGGACTGGAATGGGTTGGTGGATTCCCAGGACAGGGTACCCGTGAGCGCTGCCTTGTCCGCGGAGATCGCCGGCGAATCGGTAGTATTTCCCGGACTGTCTCCGGTGAAGCCCGCCGCGGTGAAGCCGTCAGGCAAATTGAATCTGGGAGATTCGGAACCCAAAGCCTGGTTACCAACCGTGGCGTTTCGGATACCGGGTGAATGGGAATCTCGCTGCGAACTTCCTGATTCCGTGTCGGAGGAATCCGTGTCGCCGGTTGCTGCGTCGCCGGTTGCTGCGTCCGCCAATTCAGAATCGACGCCTGCAGGTGTTTTTACGTTCGAACTAGTGATTGGCGATTCGCTGGGCTGCCCGGGAACGGTGGGGCGATTTTCTGCCGCCACGGATCTAGCATTGAGTGTGGCGGCGGGGTTCGATGTCTGCGGCAACGCCGTGGCGGTCTCGATTGTCAACTCTACCGGGGATGCCTGGCCGTCATTGCCCACAGACTTGGGCGATTCGAAAGTGATTGCGGTCGTTTCCGTCGCGACGGAAGTTGCGGTGTTGGAGGCCGCTTGAGTGGACAGGTTCGGAACTTTGCCGGTCACTGGCGGAGCGTTCGTCGACGTCGGAGTTGCCGATTGGGATCCAGCAATGTGCGGAAGAAATGCCGACTGGCCGGGATGGATTTTGGTGACTTTCGTCGTCAGGGCCTGACCGTCTTCAGACGAACTCGATCCGGTTTCTGCTTTTCCGTCCGGTCGGAAAATCAGGCTTGCGCCGATGGGATTCTCTTCCTTCACAGCGGCGACTGGCGAAAGCGATTCGCCGTTGGAAGTGATGACCGTTGCCGTATCGACGTCAACGCCAGCGAACTCCGTTGTCTGACTTCCGAGTGTCTCCGATTGACCGGCGACACTCGGAGTGGCTCTGTTCCCTGCCTTTGCGTCGTGGTCCCCGCCGCCCTCGGTTTGTGAACCTTCGACTTCAACGACAGGCTGCTCGTGGGGCCGCTCGCCTACATTGACGCCGACATGCGATTCCGTTCGCGATTCGTTCGCCTGGGCTTCGTCGAGCGCCGCCAGAAACTCCAGACCTTCACCTTTGGAGGCGTCATCCAGTGACGTCGGACGCGCAATTTCTGGCGACACGACAGGCGGAAATGCTGAAGCGGGGTCGAGCATGGTGTGGGTGGGAACGGTGGGAGGTGGGACGACCACACCTTATGCAACGGGCGTGCCAACCCGTTCCGCCATAGTCTGTGACGGCTGGACGGAATCTTCAGCCAGAAGTCCGGGCTTCGTATCAGGCCGCGCAGGAAAAGACTGCCATGACACGGAAAAGAATTCGAAAGCGCACCAAACCGGTCGACGATATGGCACGCCGCTTTGGGTGAGCCACGAATTCAGCTACTAAGAAAGCGATTACGGAACTCGGTTTCCGGTAGCTGGATGCCGTGTGCGACGAGTTGGAAGGCAACGTGTTGGTCTGGCCAGCCCAGCGTGCCCAGTAGTTCGTTCATGATACTGTCATTGGCCGAACCTTTCAGTTCGACATGCAGCAAACACTCGCCGTCGTCGACGAGAAGTCCATCCAGCTGATGGCGATTTTGCCCGGATTCGATGACCCATACGAAAGCTCCGTCCGGTTCGAGGAACATCCGGGGTAGCTGCTGCATTCGCTGGTCAACTTCTTCGAATGATGTGCCAAATCGAGCTCGAGGAAGGTCGCTCTCGAAACACGGCGACGTGATTCCGTCGAGTTCGACGCTGTGCGTTGCCATCGTGTTCGGTGGAATCGCGTGGATGATCACATGAAACGAGCTATTCATATCGTTTGCCTTCGTGCTCGATCCAGCCGCCCGCGCGTCGACGCTGTGGATCGTGGTGCGTCCAGTGAACGACGCCGCCTTCGTCGTTGTACTCGTATTCTCCCTTAACCGTGATGGTCTCGCCGGTCTCGACGGGAACGCGATCTGCCAGATCAATATTGTGGGCGATCAAAACCGTATGATCATGGTTCGGAAGTCTGGCGAGCAACTTCTGGTGTCGATGCCCCGTGTTGTCGTCGCGAAGGAGCTTGAAGACCACGAGGTCACACTGCACGATAACGTCGGACTGCTGGCCGGCGAATGCCTCCACGATGGCCTGCTCTCCCCTACCCGACGCATCCACAGGTTGTGAAGTTGTCGAGCGGTTCCCCAATCGCGGCAAGGCAAGGCCGAACCGTGATTCGAGTATCGGTTGCAGCAGGGACCAGGCGACGACGCAACCGATCGCGAGTATCGCCCATTTTCGTGTACCGCGGCGACGCAATAGCGGACGCAGCATTCGGAATAACTGATTTGCATTCATGCAGATGGCGGGCAAGGTCAACAATCGTGTAACATGGAATCATAGACTGCGGCGGCAATTCGCGTAGCGGCGTCTGGCGGGAAGTAACGCAAAAACTTCCCGTTTCCTGTCCCAGCCAAATAGCGACCGCGTGGCGTCACAGGATGGCAACGTCGTTGTCGTTTTCTCAGTTAGTTGGAATCGGAGTTGTCACATGAGCTACATCGTTGTTGTCACGACGACCGATTCTCAGGACGAAGCCCAGAAACTGGCTGGTCAGGCGATCGAACGTCGGCTGGCGGCCTGCGTGCAGATCGTGGGACCGCTGCAGAGTGTCTATCGTTGGAAAGGCAAGGTCGAGCAGGCCGAAGAATTTCGCTGCGAAATGAAGACGACTTCCAGCCACTACGTGGAGTTGGCCGCCATGATTCGCGAACTTCATTCCTACGACGTGCCCGAGATCATCGCCTTGCCGGTCAAGGACATCTCGTCCGAGTATGCAAATTGGCTCGATGGGCAGACAGGTGAGATCTGATGCATCAACCGGAAGTGAATTCATCCGAAACACGTGGCACTCTGCTCTCGATCCAGTGCGCGCAGCCCCAAACGATTTCCGATGCAGACGGAGAGTGGACAACGGGCATCTTCAAGGAAACGGTCGCGGGTGAAGTGCACGTCGATTCGACCGGGCTGGAAGGTGATGGACAGGCTGACCTCAAACATCACGGTGGTCGCGACAAGGCGGTGCTTGTCTATTGTGCGGACCACTATCCGGATTGGTCGGACAAGTTGCAGCTGGATTTCAGGAATGGCGGTTTCGGTGAGAATCTGTCCGTAACCGGCATCGATGAGGGAGCTGTCTGCATTGGCGATCAATGGAAGATCGGCAGTGCCGTGTTCGAGGTCTCGCAGCCTCGGCAGCCGTGTTGGAAACTGGGCCGACGTTGGTCGTATGCTCGATTGCCCAAACTGGTCGCCCAAAGTGGCCGCAGCGGATGGTATGTGCGCGTCATCGAAACGGGGTCAGTCACCACCGGTGATGAAGTTCTGCTGACGCGACGCACGCATGCTGACTGGACGATCGCCCGAGCGAATGACGTGTTCTATCGCGGCACGCCGGAGCAGAAATCGGCGTTGGCTGCGGTTGAGTTGTTGGCGGAATCGTGGAAAGACGACCTGCGATAACGTGAATTGAATTCGTCTTTGCGAAAGTTCGATTTCGGCTGGGGACAAATCTCGGACGACACTTCGCAGCAGGCACTCAGTCGCCGGACTGCGCATAGAAGCGTTTTGCGATTGAATTCAAATGAAATGGCAGCCACTCGTGTCGAGTGTAGACGCCATGGCCAATCAGTTTCTGGTTCCATTTCTGTTCGGTCGTTGGGTAGTCAACCAGGAGCGAGGTTCCGTCCAGCGATACACGGTGCCCCTTTCGCAGATTCTTGGTCACGTCCCTGCGACGGGCGGATGATTCAAACATGCGCCGGAGTCGTCGTTCAGCTTGCCAACTCCGCCACGAGTACAGTTGCGGGTAGAAGTCGCTTCCCGAAATTCCAAATTGCTGAATGTAGTCGCCGCCATGAGCCCGGATCACGTCGCGAATCGAGCCTGGAAACGTCGCGACGGCTGGATGCTCCTCGTCGAGCACGCGATGTTGGACAAAATGAAGTAACTTGGGACAAACCGATTGGTTCCAGCGATATCGGAGTGGCGTTCCAAACGTCGCGATATCCAGTTGGGGTAGAGTGCGTTGGCGGGTCGCGTCGTGTAGCAGTTCGCGAACTTCCTCCCACATCGGAAGATCAAGTTTCCGCATGATTGGGTGGTGGTAGTGTGTCCTGGTGGCTTCGAAGAAAGCCTCTTGCGAGTCGGCCGACGCACCGACAAGCTGACTCATCATGGCCAGGAGGTTGCCGCCGTGACTATGCCCCCAAATGAGAATACGGTCGTCCACGGTGTGGTCGCTCGTCAGAATTTCATGCAGCAGTGCGACGGCGCCAGCGGCGCGGCCAAGATGATGATTTTCCCCGGACCAGTTAAACCGTGAGACCGCAACGCTGTTCGTCGCTGCAACAGGATTGGGTGTTGCATGCGGATCGACTTCGTTGACCAGCGTCTTGCATTCTTCCGCGAAAGCCTGCGTGTAGTTTCCCAGTTCGCCAGCCAGCTGATCGAATACGCGTTTCCCCAGTAACTTGAGTGTCACGGCAACCCGAGGCGACAGTCGGGCCACTTCCCGGACGAGTCCGATGACGTCATTGCCGGCGAAAGTGCCATGCACCAGAATGATCCTGGCGACGCGGGCTTTGCGGAGTGTTACTGGCAGCCCCGGGACATGTTCCGGACCGGGATTGTCGACGGCCACCGCGTCGCTGCTCGAAACCAGTTCGAAGTTTCCTTCGTTGGGTTCGTTCAGGTAGTTATGATGCGGAAAAGGTAACTCGCCATTCATGGAGATCGAGTCGCATGTGTGGACGTTTCACGTTGCGGGCACCGGGTACTGTCATGATAGAGCAATTCTCGCTCGATTTTCAGGGCACGCTGCAACCTCGCTTCAATATTGCGCCGACACAACGGGTACCGATTGTGCGCGGATTGGATCGCCATGTCGATGAGTTGCGGTGGGGTCTTGTTCCCTTCTGGTCCAAGGACCCGAAGGGCGGTGCCAGGATGATCAACGCAAGATCCGAAACGGTGGCTACGAAGCCCTCATTTCGCAGCGCGTTCAAAAAGAAGCGATGCCTCGTCCCCGCCGACGGTTACTTTGAATGGGTTAAGGACGGCAAGAAGAAAAAGCCCTACTGGATCCGGATGAATGACGAACGCCCCTTCCTGATGGCTGGCCTGTGGGAAAGCTGGCGAGACAAATCGGTCGACGAGGGCGAAGCGTTGGAGACATTTACGATTCTGACAACGTCGTCGAATTCACTCACTCGCGACGTGCATGATCGAATGCCCGTAATCCTCAGTCCGAATGACTATGACGCGTGGTTGGACCCGGAACGAACAAAGGAAGACGAGCTCTCTTATATGTTCGAACCCTATTCCGCGGACGAGATGCGACTCGATCCGGTCAGCACTCGTGTGAACTCGGTTCGGAACGATGACGAAGCTTGTGTGGAAATCGATCGCACGCTTTTCTAAAACTGGCACACGCGTCGTACCCCGGTGAGAGACGCGTTCGCCCGCCGAGCTGTCCAAACAACGGCCAAAAAAAACGTCCGCTCCCGGGGAGCGGACGTTTGCGCGGCGAAATCGATCGTATTACGCGACCAATAGCTGCGAAGAGCCGTCGCGATTACTTGTCGCCCTGGATGCTGCGGATTGCGTTTTGCAGCTCTTCCATTTTGAGTTCCAGGCCGTCGAATCGATCACTCAGGTCATCGCGAACTTTACGGCGAGGCGCTTGCCGTCCAGGAATTTTCGGTACGGCCGGAAGTTGTCCAACATTGGGTGCCATCAGCCCCTGAACATTGATGCGATTACCGTTCAGCATGTTCTCGACCATCGGGCGAATGTCATCGGGCAGTTTGTCCAGCTCGTCTTCGGTGACTTCCCATTTCTGGTCACCACGTTCGATCTTGATAGTGGCACGTCCGTTGTTGTTACGCTCGACGTGCATCTTCAGATTGAAGCCGTTGGGGATCTGTGCCCGATCGAGCAAAATTCCGGGATTGAGTCGACGGAATCGAAACTGCCCCGGAGGCAACTGCATCTGGCCAAAAGCCTGCTCAAGCTGGTCCTGAATCTGGGCTCCCAAATCGGCCTGCATACCCGGTGGCCATGCGCCCTGACCGAGTTGTCGCATGAAGCCGTTGCGGATTCGCTCGATTTCGTCTTCGTCGCGCTCGTCCGGTGTAAGTTTGACCAACTGCTCTTTGCCTTCATGGATAAGAGCGATCGTCATTTCGGAATCCTTCGCCGTATTGACTGCACGAACCAGATCCGCGACCGAAGCGACAGGCTCTCCGTTGGCTTCAACAATCACGTCAAAGCGTTTGATACCGGCGCGACCAGCGGGTGAGTCATCCATCACGCTATTCACCAGGAGTCCCGAGTCGTCATGGAGTCGGAGGTGAACTCGAAGTGCTTCCGGAGCCGGTGCGCAATCGATACCGATTCGATATCGGTTCTCCTCGCCTTCAGGGAATACTTCGGCCCGGTCGAATTCAGCGTCGTTGACCAGCACGTTCAGTTCCTGGGCGAAAGCCGGTATTGCACACGCAAACGCGGCCGCCATCCCGATAGAAAACATGTGTGTCTTGAGAATCGTCATTTCACTTCTCCGTATTGTTGGTTGTCCGTTTGAATTCGTGTTATTGAAAGGGGCGTTCGACAAAGTAGTCGACCGGTACGATAACGCGGCGACCATCTTTCAGGCGTACGGGCATTACTGTTCGGGTCTGCTCCATATGCAATCCACCTTTGTTCAGTTCTCGCTGCAATTGTTCGGGGATGCCGCCGTGCAGTTGCTCTTCCCAACCAGGCCGAAGGTCGGATGCTTTTACCAACGGAAGTTGGATTTGGTCAAACTCGTTGGTGACGGGATTTGAAACAGTGAATTGCATGGACCGGGGCGACTGAACTGGAGGAGTGCCGTCTCCATTGGCGGACAGCTCTTGCGAGGCTACGGGGCCCGTTTTTGAATCGACGATGTAGTCGCTTCCCGGCTGCCACCACCAACCCGCTCCGTAGCCAAGGCTCAAGGACAGCATAACGGCCGCCGCCAGTGACCACGGGCCCCACCCCATGGCCGATCCAGGCGGATGCTCGGTACCCGGTCGCGGGCTCCTCTCTGACGGCGCTGTTTCTTTGGAAGGCATGGGTTCGGTTGCGTACGTTTTCAATTCGCTGGCGAATGCCTGGGCCTCGACATACGCCAACGCGAGTTCGCGCCAACGGTCTTCGTGTTCGCAATCCAGTAGCAACTGACGCTGTTGCTGTACGCCCAGTTCACCATCGACCATGCGTTCCATCAGCTGTTGTTGTTCGTTTCTCATTTTGTCTCGATTACTTCAAGAGCAACCATCTGGCGTCGCATGTTTCGGCGAGCTCGATGAAGTCGTGATTCAACCGCACTGGCCGTCGTGCCCAGATGCTCGGCAATCTGGCGATAGGTCCAGTCCTGTGTGTATTTGAGTAGCAGTAACTCCGCGTCTTTCGGATTTAGTCTCGCAATGCCATCGCGAATCAGGGACTGCCGCTCGGAAGCAATCAGCCAGTCGAGAGGATCCTGCGGAGCACTTCGTCGTGGCCGTGTTTCGATCTGTTCGGCATAGCGATGTTCCATGTTGCGTCGCCGACCGTGTTTTCGGCGATACATCAATGACTGCCGAACAGCGATCTGGTACAGCCATGGTTTGACCTTCGAAGTTTCCTTCAGTGGTGAATTTTGTTTCACCACCGCCATCGCAACCTCCTGCATGACCTCATCAACAGCTTGGGGCTCTCGGCATCGCGCCGCGATTACCGCGCGCAGCCACGATTCATTGCGATCGAGTTCGGAAGCCCAATCGACCAACGTGCTGTCGTCCTGTCGTACTGGCGATTGATTCATTGGTGTTAATGTATTTTGCTGCGTGTCCACCAGGGACAACTGATAGTTGCCGATGGTAGGGGCATCTTTCCCCAAAAATGGCATGATCCCTAAAGCCTTTAAGCATTTGGGTTTACGGTTGGGATACGCTCGTTAATCCGGCACGGAGCTACCAAAACCGCCCCGAAATGAGCCGTGCTAGCGTGAGTGCCTTTACGATCCCTTAACTCGTTCCTATATTCGTACGCTGCCGTAAGCTTTTGCGGTTCAATTTCCTGACCGGAATTTGATTGCTGGCGCCCGTCGCAAGCTGGTACCCGCTCGACGTACCAGACCTCCTCTTGATCGCAACTTGGCTCAACTTCAAGACATATGATCACTCAGATTGCGGACCGGTTGATTCTCCAACCGACTCGAAATCCCGTTTCGACAATGGGAAAACAGCGCCGCGTTATTCATTATGAAAACGGTCACGTTGAGGCATGGACCCAACGCATCGGTACGAACAAGCGCAGCGAAGCCGATGTCTTCGTACTGAAATTTGCCGGCACGGACGAGCGGGCGGAACGTACCAACTATCAGCCACTTAGCAGTTGGCCTGATTTGAAGGGCGAGGTCTGGTCGGTAAACCCGCCCGGGTACGGTGGCAGTTCAGGTCGCGCAAGTCTGCGATCGTTCGCAGCTGCTGGTCGAGCTGCTTACGAAGACATTGTTCGCGTCGCCGACGGACGACCACTGGTGCTGATGGGTACCAGTCTGGGAACGATTACCGCCCTGTATCTGGCAGCACGCTTTCCGATTAGCGGCATGGTGTTGCGCAACCCGCCACCACTGCGACAACTGATCGTCGGCGAACATGGCTGGTGGAACCTTTGGGTTGGTGCCATGTTGGTTTCGACGCAAGTGCCAGATTATCTGTGTTCGATCCGGAATGCTTCGCGATGCCACGGGATCCCAACAGTCTTTGTCGGGTCGGCTCGCGATCGTCTGGTGCCACCGCAGTATCAGGCTCGGATTGTAAAAGCCTACTCGGGCCCCAAACGCATCATGCGACTTCGCAAGGGTAACCATTCAACTCCCATGAATGCCATGGAACAGATTCGTTTCCGAAACGAACTGGGATGGTTGCGACGGCAGGCACTTCAGAGTGTTGATGTTGATCGAGAGACCCGCATGTCAACTTCGCGCCAGAATACGCGGTTACCGTGAATCGGTAACTTGGGTACCAAAAAAGAACGCCCCCATCGAAATGATGGGGGCGTGACACGCTTCCTTGAGGTGTTCATCTGAACCGTGCACCCGTGAGGAAAAGTGCATGGTCCGAAGATACGTTTACCTATCGCTTGCGTCGGAAGAGACCAAGTGACAGGAGTCCGAACAGAGCCATTGCCATGCTGGCTGGCTCAGGAACGAGTTGACCTTTCAGCGTGAAGGCAAGGTCTTTCGAATCGGTTGGAATGCCAGACTGCAGAGTTCCGGGAGGCATCAGCGTACGGTCGAAGGTATTGAAACCATCGCCAGGGCCGCTACCAAGGTGCCACTGCCACTCGGGGTCAATTTCCGTAGGGTGGTCAAACGTCTGGAGTGCAAGGATCGAAATCCAGTAGTCTCCAGCCGCAAGCGTTTCTGCGGTAAGGTCCGACTCGTACATGTAGGCCGGACCGCCACCAACGGTCGTTGCGGTAGCAGGACTGACTTCAGCTCGAGCCGTAACCATAACGTCGGTACCCGATGCTCCAGCCAGGCCACCATCAAGCGTCCAGGATAGGATTGGTCCGCTCATGATGTCAGGGTGGTTCATGTTCGTCGCGTCGACACCCCAGATTTCGACAAGGAAGTCAACTTCTGAGGGTGGCGTTGGAATCGGCTCGGCAAAAATGCCTTCCCACATGATTCCGTCAACGACATAGGCGTCGGACAACGTGAAGTTGTCATAAGCTTTTGCAAGGTCCGGGTCAGATGGCCCTGCGGATTTTTCCTGTACGGCGTAAACACCGTGGTCGCCGTCAGTCGGCAACAGATGGGGCTGGCTAGGAAGAGCCAACGCCGTCGACGTCAAAATAGCTGCGACGCCGAATGCAGCAAGAGTTCTGATAAGTTTCATCAGCGTGTCCCAACAAGTAGTAATCAAAGAAGTAAGGGAGAAGCGTTGTGCTTACGATTCACACTAATGAGAGCCACAATCGGCACGAAGTGATTTTCACCTGCCTTTCGAGGCATCTGTGCAACGCGATGATGCAATCGTTACGACCCCTATAGCGGGAGCGGCGTGGTCTCACATGCTGAATAACCGGTCAAGAGAATTGACACGTGTGAGGGTAACGCGACCTATCGCGAATGTCGTTGCGGAGGTTTAGCAACGTAGGGTTTTCGGGCAACGCCCGCGTGGCGAAATCTCGACGCGGAGGAAACAGCGAACGAGACGATTTTGCAGGCGCCGGTGCCATCGCTCCCAATCGACGGTTGCTCACAAGACATCCATCTATCGAGCGCCACGAGAGTCTCGAGCAGAGTCAAGAACGACTCGTGCTTGCGGTACTACGAGCACGTTACACCAAGTCGCTGGCTCAAGCTTGGCGCTGTCGGTCTAGGCGTCCTGCAGGCGCGACTTGATGTCGGCTGCCCAAGGGCTTTTGGGATCGAGCTGCAGATAACGTTCCCAGTGTTTGCGGGCAAGCACGGGACGCTCCAGCGTGGCGTAAACATCGCCGAGGTTGTAGTGCGCGTCGGCGTAAAGCGGAAAGACAGCGAGCGCCCTTTGGAAGACCTCAACGCTGGCTTCGTATTCATCCAGATCAGCGAGCACCGTACCGAGGTTGTTCCAGGCCTCGACGTAGTCGTTGTCCAACTCCACTGCCTTACGGAACTCTTGCTCCGCATCCCGTAATTGCCGGGAGGCGTAGAGCACGTTACCGAGGTTGAAGTGCAGGATCGGGTCATCGCCTTCCTGAAGAATTGCGTGCTCGTAGGCATCGATGGCGCCCTGGTAGTCGCCGCGATTTTCCGCTTCCAGCGCTTCCTGAAACCACTGGTCCGATGTTCGGGATGCCGTTTCAATTGCCAACGCTCGCTCTTCAATGACCGATTCGAAATCGAGCTGCAATTGGCCGGACGGCTCGGCAAGACGTCCGTCATCCAGCCGCACGAGCAAACGCCCGTTTTCTTCGATCACAGAAAGCTGACCCAACGGGGACTCCATTCCCGGAAGCCACGCCTGGACACGATGGAGGCTTTCGCGAATCTTCGCGAGCGGCAGACCCTCGGCCAGCAAATCGCATAGCACTTTCGCGCTGGTGACCTGCCGGAAGTCAAAGTAGTTCAGCCGATGCACGGTTTCGACCGGTTCGATCAAGCCAAGTCGAATCCAGAGTCGAAGCCGATTGAGGGGCACGTCAAGAATGCGACTGAGCTGCGTGGTCGTATAGCGTTGCCGAACGTCCGCATCCTCTTCGAACAGGTTAAGCCGATCCAGAAAATCGTCTTCCTGAACAATCTCGATGTCGTACCCGTCGGCATTCAACTGACGTGCACGCTGCAGTGCCTGCGAAGGTTGACCGTCGGGGCCCAGAGGTGGACCGGCTCCGCCCACGACCAACCAGCGGGTGTGGCGTCCGGGAAGGCTGACGTGCTCTCCGCCCAGCTGCTCAATGAGTTCACCGAATTCACGCTGAGACATGGAGGTAAACTTGCCCGCCAGCGCAATACGACATCCATCAAGGTCAATTGATTCTGACCTCGATTCATCTTCGGAGGAATCCTCGCGGATGACGTTCAACATGGCTCTGGCTTACCCGACGTGGCAAACACAGATCGTATCGCGATGGGTTCAATCCTTCCAGTGGACACCCATTCAAGCAACACAGTCCCAGCTGCTGTGGAAAACCTGACGCGAGCCTGTCGATTGTGGCCTAGCCCGTTTTCTTCGAGCCGGCTTTCTTGCGTCTGGTAGAACTCTTCGCCACCTTCTTCTTTGGCGCAGTTCCCTCGGCTTTTGCGACGCTTGCTTTCAATGCATCCATCAGATTGATGACCTGCTCGGGCTGTTCATCAGGCGGTGCAACGATCTCCTTGCCTTCGATTTTGGCGTCAATCAGTTCCTTCAGCTTGTCGTGATAGACATTCTCGAACTGCCCGATGTCGAAGTCTTCATTCCTGGTGGCGTCGATCAGCTTCTTGGTAAGTTCCAACTCGTCTTTTGAAAATTCGGTTTCTTCGACTTCCTCTTCGAAGTCGGCGGGGTTTTTGACCTGATCCTTGAACGCCAGAATTTCCATGCAAAGCAATCGACCGAGTGGACGCAGCATGACCAGTTGTTCGCGACCGTGCATCACGACCTGGGCGACGCAATGCAGTGTCTCGTCCGCCATCGCCGCGTGCAGCAAGTTGTAGGGCTTCTGACCGACCGGGCCGTCGGGAGCGAGATAGTACGTCTTGCCGGTGAGATGCAACGCATCAATCTGTTCGGGCTGGATGAAGGAATCGATGTTGATGGCGCGATCACTTTCGGTGCGCAAGTCATCCAACTCGTCGTCGTCGATAATCACGTACTGGTCTTTTGTGAATTCGTAGCCCTTAACAATTTCAGACGACGACACCTCGCCGTGCTGTGGGCAGACCTTCTGATAGCGAATGCGATTCTTGCATTCTTCGTGAAGTTGATTCAGGCGGATTTCCTTGCCAGAGGCACTTGCCGTAAACGCCTTCACGGGGATCGACACCAGACTGAGTCTGATATGACCTTTCCAACTTGAACGTGCCATTGATTCGGACCATCAAACGCGACGAAGCTCCATGCGTAACAGGCAATCCGTTGGCTGCTCGAAATATAGCATGGGGAACTTCCCTGAAAAACCAGGATCAGAAATTCAAACGGCCGTACAACCGTTGTATCCCGCACTCGCACCATGCGTGTGAAAACGTATGGCGGTTGTTCGACTGAGGCAATGTTGCCAACGGCTGGCGCTGGTAGTTTTCAATGGAACGTCTATTCCGCGAGAACAACCACTCGATCGTCGCGGGCTTCCAGCAGTCGCTGAAACTCGGCTCTTACGAGATTGCCGCCGGGGGAAATTAACAACGCCGCGTTCTCGATGCGTCCGCCAGTGGCTTGCCATTGTTGCATGACTTCTGCCGCCTTCTGCAGCCGGTATTCTGGCGAACCCATGAAGTCGAATTCGAATGATTCGAATCCCGGTTGAGCCTTCAGTGATCGGTTGGCAAGGAATCGAACGGCATCGTACGGATCGTTCAGCAGCTGCGCGAGTACGGGCGGGACCCAGTCGTTGCGCGAAGCCTCCAGCGCGGGCTGCCAACCGAGTGCCCACGCCGCGAGCGCGCGTTCGCCGGCGTCACCACGGAGCGCCGCGAGTAGTCGATCGGAGTAACTCGTCTCAGCGTCGTTCAAGGGCTCGAGCGGCACTCCGTACCAGTCATGCAATCGCTGATTCGTCCACTGGAGTGTTTTATCTACGTGGCATTGGTTGCATGCGTTTGGTCGGCCATGTGCTTTCGTTTCGAGGACGGTAGGCGAACTAATCTCGTGCGAACGAATGGCTTTCAGCAGACCGTAAGTCGTGTGGGGCATGTGGCAATTGACGCAACGGCTGCCGCTGGATTCGGCCGCGTGATGCGAGTGCGACGTGAGCGCCTCCGCGGTCTGGAGTGACTCGTGGCATTGCAGGCACGAGTCGTTGGAATCGCGGTCCGAGTTGAGTTGGTCGTCCGCCCACGAAGCTCCAATTCTATCGGCGTCGGGGTGCAGGTCGTGACAGGACAGGCAACTCATGGTGCCACGTTTGAAGCAGGGCGAGCGAATGAGTCCGTTGTATTCGCGTCCGGAAACGCGGACCATGCCATCTCCCCAGAATCGGTCCCCCATAAAATCGGGGTCACGCTCCATGTGTCGGCTTACATGCGGAGTCATAGGTTGGTCGGACGAGAAAACGTACCGCGTTGTCGCGAGGAGATCACCTGGCCGATACGTTAGTCCGTTGGTCGTTGCTTCGTCGGCCTCTGCGGGATCTCCGGCGATCCAGACCCCGTGGCACTGGCCACAAACTTCCGCCGACCTTTCGTGATCAAGGGATGCTGGGTTCACGATCGGGTCGGTCGTTGGTGCACGGGCCAATTGATCTTCGGGCTGTTGGGCCAGTTGATCTTTCGTCTGTTGGTTGTGGGTCAACGAATGATCTTTGCCCGGTCCGTGACAGGCTTCGCAGGCGATGCCGAATTCGGCAACGTGCGTATCCACGGGCGGTTTTCCCGTCGGCGAGATGCGGGGCCGACCTTGCGTGGTGTGGCACTTGATGCAGGTTTGGTTCCAACGTCCCTCGGCACTTCCCAGCTTCGTTTGCGTGGGCCTGAGGAAGATCGAGTGAATGGGCACCCAACTTGCGGTTTCTTTCAACCAGACAAGCGGCAATTGTCCCAGGCGTCGGTCCTTCCCCGTGGCGTACCAGTAAACCTGCATATGATGCGAGCCCGTCGTCATCACGATGGGGCGTTCGATAAGCTGCGAGCCGGCCGTCACAGGCTGCTCGGGATCGTGCATCGTGGCCCAGTGACTTCCGTCCGGGGCGGTGGTGAGCAAAAAGTCACGTCCGTATGCAGTCGCCTTTACATTGTCGAAGTTACCGATCACGGAGTCGGCAGTGGCGACCTGCGTCATGGTTCGATGCCACGATGCGTACCACGAAGCGTGTTGATCGGGGTGGCAATCACGGCAAGAGTTGGAGGAGATGTATTCGTCGTCACCCTGCGGGCTGGCAACCGCGATCGGTCGGAAGTCCTCCAGCGTAACCACTCCGGACGTCGGGCTTACGAGCTGGCCCAGCAACATCGCGCACAGTGCGAGAAAACCCGCCGTCGACAATGCGTACTTCCGGTGTGCCCTGCCCTTGGACGAGACGAGCGAGAAGACCAGTACAAGGCACGCCGCAACGGCGAACAGGAGAGCCAACTTCCACATTGAATACACCAGAGAACCAGAACCAGTTTCAGGACGACCTTACCGGCGTGAGCGAGTCTGCTGCACAAACGCCTGGGGGCTGGCCAACCGGGTTTCGCGATTTGTTCTTTGTAAAGCAGGCCCGATTGTATTGCACGAGGCGACCACGAACCATTGAACGCGCACAGAAAGAACGTTCGTTTGCGAGTCGGCTCGCGTCAGTTCGCGCGTCGCGGGGCATCACACGTTGTCGTTAGGGGCGAGTCGTCGAAAGAATAGCGTGACGACGGGAGACTATTTCTCGGCCAGATCTATCTCACGGCCAGTCTTGCAAATTCGATTGCCCGGCAAGACGGCGTGGCTCTTTCGGTTGGCATTTGCCCTGAGGGAAATGAAGACCTAGGAGTTGCTGTTTTTCTCGCCTTTGATTTGCTCGATCAGCGTGACGAGCCGGTCGGCGGAGTCTTCCAGTATTTTCATCGCACGTTGCTGTTGCGGAGTGAGTGATTCCGCAGGCAGCGTCTTGAGCATTTGAACACCCATGACGATTGACAAAGCTTCGTTTGCCGCATCGTGAGCCGTTTTCTCGCGAGGCTTGTTTTCGCTGGGTGAATCTTGGAGGTTTTGCATGAAATAAACGTTGGGTCAGGGCACGAAGTCGAAACCAATCCTTCCAGAGTGCGAATCCAGTTAGAATTCCTGCGGCCGTGGCGGCTCATCCGAATCAGGGGTTTCAATGGAGGAGGAAGAGTCTGGTCTTGGGGCCTGAGACTTGGGCGCAGGTGGCCCCGTTTCGCTCTGTGACAGATACCAGTGAGTTGCGAATCGACTGAGTTCCGCACTGGAGCCGATGCTCAGCTTTGCTCGAATGCGATCTCGAATTGCATTAACCGTTTTGCGACTGCGGGAAAGTGAATTTGCGATCTGTTCGACCGACAATCCCTCCGCAATCTTGCGGAAGATGGTCATCTCTCGCTCGCTGAGAATTTCCAGTTCCGTTTTCTCGGTTTCGACCTGCGACTCAAACCCCGGTGGGTAGTCCTGGCCGTTCAAAAGCAGCGTCACTGCCTGCATGAGTTCATTCTGGACGACGCGCTTGCTGAGGAATCCGTTGGCACCCGCCCGCTTGGCCCGCATCTGATGAAATGGCTCGCTGTACACCGACAGCACAAGCCATCGTGTATCGCGATGTTGTGTTCGCTGGTGTCGGATCAGCTCAAGGCCGCTACCGTCGGGCAGTGAGATATCAACGATAGCAAGTTGAACATCATTCTCACGCAGCGCAATGCTCGCCTCGGCCTGGGAGGTAGCTTCGATCACGCGCAGATCTTCATTGGGTTCCAGAAAGTGCGCGACTCCCAATCGGAACATGGGATGGTCATCCACGACGAGAACGGTGCTCGACTGACGGTCACTCACTAATTCCACTCCACTTTCCCCTTGCCCGCGCATCATACTCATTTTAAACAGCACCGCTTAGGAGATTCGCCTAATCAGATTTTTTCCGCCCGACCAGATTCAGATTGGGCCCTTCGTGCAACGATAACCCAAACGGATGCGTAGATTAAGCATTAACTGCCGGAATTCACATAGGACATTGACCTAATCACAATGCGGGGATCTACGCGTGCTTAAACGCAGTACATGTTGTCTGTTTCTGGGTCGTCGACGTGCCATCGAAGTTCTGGTACAGGATGCTACAAGATCCATTGGGGCCGATTTCAGGCGAGTTCTTGTGGATCTTGGCACGCCCAGCATTTTCTCGCGAATCAACTCGGGCTGCGTGGTGGTGGATGTCGACTCGCAGCCGTCCGCTGTGAAGGACCTCATTTGCCTATTCGCGTTTGAGCAATGTGGATTACCTATTGTAGCCATCACGAATCACGAGGACGTGCGTCAACCGATTCGGCTTGGGATCGGAGCGTCGTCACTTGCCATTCTTCCGAGGGATGAGGCGCAGTTGCCACATCTAATCGCCGAGGCGATACGCCGTGACGGCTTGGGCGACAATTCGCCCTCCTACGCACGGTTGCGGATGGATCGCCTGACGGTGCGGGAACGCGAAGTGGTGCAACTCTTTTTGCGCGGTGAAATCACCAAGTCCATTGCACGACAGATGAACATCACCTACCAGACCGTGGACAAGCATCGAAACCGCGCTTTGAGGAAGTTGTCCTCGAGAAGTATCGTTGCATTTCAGAATGACATGCAGCAGGCGCTTCTGGCCTGTATGGGAATTACGCTGACGCCGCCGATGACGTCATCGAATGTGATGCAGACGGGAGTGGTAGGGCCACCGCATTTCAGTTCCGTACAGAGTGGCACGGTCTCTTCGGAATAGGCTATCCCGATCAAGCGGGCCTATCGCTCAGCCTGAGCATTCGACTTGCTTGCGAATAGCTCCGGCAGTCGAACCGTTGGCATTCGACTAACTCCAGGAATTCGTCTACCGGCGCTACCTTGGCTGAACGTCCTGCCGGTGGACGGGGGTCGCGGGTGATCATGACGTTGCCATTCGAAGACCAGCCATGATGGTTCCCGAACATAGTCACATTCTACCAGGCGGCTTAAGCCTGCGGCATCGTTTGGCCAGACCGCAATAGAGGATGCAGGTTTCCCAGCGTCACGGCCCGTGTCATTTCCGCTGTGCTGCTGACGTTCAATCGCTGGTAGGCCTGACGTCGTTGCTTTTCGACAGTCTTCACGGATAGTCCCAGAATTGATGCGATTCGCTTGTTTGGCGTCCCGTCGGCAGCCAACTGCACGATGCGCCGTTCCCTCGCGCTCAACGCGGCCAGTCGCGAACGGTGTAGGCCGGATTCCACGAATGCCTGGTAGGCCTTGGAAAGCAATGATACTTCCTCAATCGCCGACTGCAGCGACTCTTTGGAAAGAGGGCGTTCCAATACGATGATTGCCCCTCGCCTCACAGCCGCCACTGGAATTGATTCGTCAGATCGATCGACGACGAACAAGAATGGCGTCTTGATTCCGCGTTCCAAAGCATCGTGCTGCACCCGCAGCGCCCGGTTCATGTCGGACAGGTTAATCAATGCACAAATGGGTTCGGGACCGGATTCGAGCGCCGACAGGAACACATCCTCCGAAGAGAATTCCCGTGCTGAATATTGTATCGAGTTAAGCCACCCGACAAGCGATTCCGAGCGCGAATCAGTCAGAATGAATGTGGATTCTGCCATAAGCCAACTGTCCATTTTAAAAAGCGTCCATTGCGATATACCACGTGGTAAGAAGAGCGGCAGGAAACTCTGCGAGCTTTTTCTTAACGCGTGACTGAAAGTTGTTTCGACTTGCTATCGCTAGCAATCACAGACATTCTGCGGACAATACTATGCGTACATTGCGCTTGCAGAGACTCGCTGTATGTCCATGGATGAACTGGCAATTGACTGGCAATTGGGCCGCCCTTGTACACCAATTGCCCGCATGCGCGGAGCGTTCACAGAAGCGCATCAAGCATCGCGAACGAGCAACGCAAATGAGCTGCGATGAACGCCGCTTGTGCGCCGGCGCACGCCAGACCGCACCAACCACCGCGCGCTAGTCGATGTTGATGCCAAGGCTCTTGCGATAGGCAGTCTTCTGTTTCGACCGCCCAAATTCGTCGGTCGTCTCCTGCCATTTTGCAGCGGCGTTTTTCAGCGCAGTGACCGCGTCGACTTCAGCGCGAACAGCAGACAAGACGGCCTCGTTGAGGTCCGCATCATACTTGTGCTCGCCAGGAATTCGCAGGCACTGGTACGCCTGGTTCCTCGACAACACGTCCTGCTGGATGGTCGTGTATTGCGTGGCTACTTCTGCCGGTAGTCGACGACTGCTCCACGACACGGCATCCGCTTCATGAGTTCGACGAAATGGGCCTGTATGTTGGCTGCGGGGACAGAGCTTGCCGCTGTGTTCGTTACTGGCAGCCCACGCCAGAAAGATGCTCGCAAGTGAAGGGTTTTTAGCTCCACGCGATACCGAGCCCAGTCGTCCGTCGTAGCCAAACACAGAAACCGGTCCGGACTCTTCTTCTTCAATCGCACGCCAGGCAGCGGACGGTTGGTCGTACCGCTCGTCAGCCCCCGGCAACTCGGAAATGGCGACGGGAAATTCAACGGCGTCCTGTTCGTCTTCGGGAAGCGCGCCCGGCCAGGTAATTGCCATGGCCGCCTTTCCGTCCAGAAACAGTGCCAGCGCAGTTGCCGGATGCAGATCGTGTGGTCCCGCAGCCATTGCGTTCGAGAGCTCTTCCAGCGCGCGTTGAAACGGCGCCCCGGCAATCCGTGGTTCCATGGACGTATAGTTGAAGACTCCCGAGACACGGCTGCTGTCAAACATGTAGCTCGCCGCGCGGGTGACCAGCATGCGGCTGGCCCAACCGTCCGCCAGCGGTTCGGCCAATGGGGTGACGCCAGCTGGCAGCGTCGACTCCAATTGTTTGACGGTCGCGTTTAGCGCCTTCCACGTTGAAGGTGCATTGGGTACGAGATCCGTTCGACGCAACAACACGGGGACCGGACTGCCCAGCGGTACAGCGTATACTTGCCGGTTCCACTGCGTTTCGCGAAGTCGAACCAACCGGAAGATCTCGGTGTTTCGAAATTCGGGTTCCTGGATCAATTCTTGCGGAACCGTCCGCAGTAGTTTTTGCTCTGCCAGTTGTCCAAGCATGGACGATGGATAGACGACGACATCGAAATCGAGCCGCTGTAGACCATCGTCCAGCTGCGACAACAGGTTCGCTGCACTCTCATTGGTTAACTTGATCGGGTTGTCACTGAGCGACTGCCACTCGCGTTGCAGAATAGACGCTAGAGGCTGGTCATCAATCACCAGAATTCGCAGCGGTCCGGTGACCTTAGGTTCCGCTGCCTTGGAACTGTCATCGTCGGCGACATTCGCCGAGCCACCCGGGCAGCCACAAAGTACAACGAAGATTAGCAGAATGAGTGTCTTGGTCAGCCGACTAAGCATCTTGGTTTTCTGTTCCTGAAAGAACTTCATCGAGTCGCGATTGGGTGCCCACCAGCTTGCGATATTTATCAAACACCGCGTCATACCTTGCAACATTATCTGCTACGGGCTCGAATCGCTTTTGTTCTCCCGTCGACTGGGACTTCAGGAACGCGGCCCAATCTCCCGCTTGTTGTTGAAGCTGATTCGCGCGGAATTTGGCCATCAGTGCCGCACCCCACGCCGTTCCCTCTTCGGCGCTCGCCGGCATCGAGACTGGTGCGTTGAAGACGTCCGCCAACAACTGAGCCAGCTCGGGCGTCTTGGTGAGTCCGCCGGTCAGGACCAATTCAGTGCGAGGATAACCTTGCGAATCGAGATCTTGCGTGCCGAGTCGAAGGTTGAACATCGTCGAAAGCAAAGCCGCTTTGACGAAGTTACCCGGTCGTGCATTGTCGGCATTCAGGCCAATCACCATCGCCGTGCCACCGCGACTGACACCCAGTCCGGGTTCATCGTCCATAAACGGCAACGCCATCAGTCCACCGCAGTCAGCGTCGGCTTCCAGGAGTCGTGGCATCAGCGCGGCAAATGCACCGCCGCGATCTCCATCGAGCATGTCTCCGAACATCTCGACGACCGAGTTCATGAAGGTGGTCCCGTTCCGGAGGCAGACCATGTTGATCGGCTTGCCGTCGGGTGCGCAGAAATGATCGACCGCTTCGCTAACGCCTTTGAATTGCCGGTCGCCTACCGAGTTGGCGCAGACTGACGTTCCGAAACTGCACGACACAAATCCGGCCTCGCCAATGAGGGACCCGGCGAGGGCCGCGGGTTGATCACCTTCGGCAGGAGCTACCGGAATTCCCGCGGGCAAGTCCAGTAACTCGGCGCCGCTGGCTATAAGCGTGCCTGCATCTTCGCCCGCCTTGCGCACCGTCGGCAGCAGACTGGCGAGCGATTGGACGTTCGCATCACCGACCAGTTCGTCAAAGGACGAGAGCATTTCGGTGTTGTAATTGAGCGTTGTCTGATCGATGGGGAACATGCCCGCAGCGTCGCCAATTCCCAGCGTCCATTCTCCTGTCAGCTGGTAGGCAATCCAGCCAGCGGGCGTCGTCATGTGTCGCGTTGCCTTCGCGATCTCGGACCGGTTGCGAATCGTCCAGAGCCAACGCGTTGCCGTAGCGCGCTTGGGCATCTTGGTTCCAAACCGATTCGTTAGCTCATGACCTTCGTCTTCATTGCGGCTATCGCACCAGAGCCGTGCGGGGCCCAGCGAATTGCCCGACTCATCCGCCAGTACTTCGCCGTGCATTTGCCCCGAGATGCCGATGGCGATTATTTCCATCGGATCTGAGTGCTTCGCCCGTAGATCCGCCATGGCGCTGCCCAAGGCCGCGATCCAGTCGTTAGGCAACTGCTCGTAGCACTCGTCCGCCAACCCGGGGACCATATCGTACGATCCCTCACCCACGGCACGAACATTGAGTTCCTCGTCCGTGAAGATGACCGATAAACCTTGCGTGCCACAGTCTATTCCCAGAAAACCGCGTGTCGTCATGAAATCGTCCGAACCAGAAGGGGTCGTTTTGCGAATTACGAGAGCCGCAATTCTCGACCGAATCGGTCAGCGGATCAAGGTGCTCGCGCGAACGCCCCGGATTGGTACGATGAACGTGCGGTCCCACCACTTTCGCTCGATTTGTCGATACCGTTTGGTTACCAGTATGAATTGTCTGTCACGTTTTCTTGTTGCTCTCGTCGTTTTCGTCACCATCCCGTCCCTGGCCGGTGCAGACGAAAAATCACGCTCCTTCGTCTTCCGTTACGGGGCGAAGATTACGGGAGTGTCTGGTGAAAAGCCGGTTCGCATCTGGATTCCCGTACCGCCGAGTGATCCATACCAGCGCGTTGAACTGGCCGGTGAACACATCCGCGGCGAAGTGGTGGAAGACAAAACAACGAAGGATTCGAAGTACGGTAATCAGATTCGCTACTTCGCTGTTACTCCCGGCGAATTCGATTCCATCGAATTCCACTTCGACTACGACGTGCGGCGGTTCGAAGTAAACGCACTGGAACCGGCGCGGAGAAGTTCAACGCCATCGCCGCAGATTCTTTCGACCACGGAGCGTTCTCTGTTTCTGTCTGAGAATCGCAAGGTTCCCATCACGGGCAAACCGCTCACGTTGCTGCCGGGTTTTGGCGACGTCAGCAGCACGATTGATCGCGCCCGCCGGATCTACGATCGCGTTGACTCGCATGTGAAGTACGACAAGTCGAAGCCCGGCTACGGCGACGGCGATGTGTTGTGGGTTTGCGACAGCCGATTTGGGAACTGCACCGACTTTCACAGTCTGTTTATCTCCATGGCCCGGTCACAGCGGATCCCGGCTCGGTTCGAGATTGGCTTTCCCTTGCCGCCAATGAAGGAGCCAACCGACCAACAGTCAGGGACGCCGCAAAAAATCGGCGGATACCATTGTTGGGCGAGCTTCTTTGATGGCACACGAGGCTGGATTCCCGTCGACATCTCCGAAGCGGACAAACATCCGGAACTGAAGGAGTTCTACTTCGGCAATCTTTCACGCGATCGGATTGGCTTTAGCCGAGGTCGCGATATTGAACTGCAGCCTCGTCAGTCCGGTCCGCCCCTGAATTATTTCATCTATCCACATGTAGAAGTGGACAGCAAACCCGTCGACCGTGGACAGATAGAACTCAAGTTCCAGGTGACGGCGAAGGCCGACTAGCCCGTGTTCAACTACCAGTAAGTCGGTCCGTCCGTAACGGAGCGCTGGCGATGGACGGCGGCCAATTCGACGGCTCCCAACGCGTCGTAGGCGCTAGCCAGTGTGCGATGCGTATCGGCAGTTTGTGAAGTCGCCAGTTGACCATTTAGTGCACGTTCGAGGTCACGGATGGATTCAGGCCAACGTTTTAGCTTGGCGAATATCTGTCCACGCGTCTCCAGGAAGTTCGACATGGGGCGAATCGTCACGGCTCTTGTCGCCGCGTCGAGCGCCACGGCCAGATTTCCCCGTTCGTATTCGATCCATGCAACGTTGTTCCACGCATCCGCATCCGCGGCATTCACCCGAGTCGCCTGCTGGTAGAAGTGGAGCGCCCGTTCGGGGTTCCCGTTGGCATAGCATTGGTCGCCCGCCACGCGATACGTTCGCGAATCCACGAATCCGTCCGCGTCACGGGTACTCACGAATTCGCTGACCTTCGCATTCCCATCGCCGAGCTGTTTGCCAAGAAAGTCGCTCAGCTGCGTTGCATGGGGCCAGAGCCGGTGCAAAGTCATCGCCAGTTCTGAATCGAACTTCATGCCGCGATCAAGGACGGCTCCGGCAACAAAGGTCTCCAGAGGTTTCTCGCCGTAGCGAGATTCGATTTCATCAACGGCGACTTTCAGCGCATCGGTGTCCTCCAGCAGTAGCAGGGCTTCGATATGCAACATGTGTCGCGCCAACGTGTGCTCGTGTTGGTGTTTGACTCGGCGGTTGTAGGCGTCTGCGACCTTGATCGCCATCTTCCTGGCACGCGACCAGTTTTTCTTGAGGGCATACAATCGCATCAGCCTTGCCTGGGCCCATTCCTGTCGAAGCGAATATTGCTCCATGGAGGCAATGCCGGCGTCGACTCCATCGCGCTGAAAGGTTAGCTCGACCTGCAATCGACGTGTGTAATCGTCCGCTCCGCGACTGGCGACTGCTTCGTCAATCAGGCGGCCGGCGAACTCGAGGGCATGCTCGTTATCCTGCTCCAGATCACCACTGATTATGTGCCGCGCAATCCAGAGCTTCGCGGCCCGCAATCCACCATCTTCGCCTTCGGCAAGGTTCAACATCCGGTAGTAGGCGAACTCCGGGCCTTCTCTTTCGGCGTCCGCGTATGCGACCTGATAGACGTCGTTCTCGTGTTTGCGATCCCCCAACTGCTCGAGACGTGCGAGCATCACTTTTACCCGATCGCCGTCTTCTTCATCGATCGCTTTCGCAAGTGCACGACGGTATCGCAACGTCTTGTCATGCGGCGAGTCGGCCAGCGAGAGCACAATTGGCAGCAGAAGTGCTCCGGACATCAGAATGGCCGGAGTGGCGAAGGCCAGCTTGTTGAAATCCCGACTGGCATACCACTGTCGACCAAAGTCGACGTAAGGAGCCGCAAGCACACGTACGCACTCATCGATCGACGCGAACCTTTCCAGTGAATCCAGCAGCCGCGCCGGGATGGATTGGCGAATGATCCATCGAGCCAGCCAACCAATCGGGCTTGGCAAAATGATCTGCAGGATCCTGTCCACAACATGGCAGAGGATGCCATACAGAATCTTTGCTATGAAAGTTCCGACCTCAAATACGGCTGCCGCAATCGCGCCGAAAATCCATTCACATCGCTCGAATACCTGAACCGCAATTGCGAAGAGAACTTCGACGATCACAACCAATGGTTCTGCGAGCGTCATCAGCAGTCTGATCACCGGTGCAAACGCCGTGTTGGCAACCAGGTGGAATACTTCACTGGTGATGCCGGCGATCACGCCGCCAATGGATTCCATTCTTTGGCTAACCGCGGTGCCCAGTCCATTGGCTTCGTTCACGAGTGCCGCGACGAACCCCTCGGCCGCTTTGATGAAGTGAAGCGGCCATCGCAACGTTGTTGAAATGAGCGCGAGGATTTCGTGCGCGAAGCCGAGTAGATTGACGCCCAGTTTTTCTGCACCGTCGAGCAGCAGATTAAGGAAGCGAACGACGAATTCCGCCAACGCGAAAGGTGATCCCAGAATCCGCTGCAGCAAGCGTTTGTAGAAGGGCTCAGGTGACATTCGTCTTTGCTGGACGTGTTGTGAGTACCACAGCCACGTTATCACGCCATCCGCATGTTGAGCAAACAGTTTGCGGAATTCCAAGCTCAACTCATGTTGATGAAAAGGCGAAATTCAAACTTGCATAGGCAAGTCTAAACTTCTCGTTGGCGCAACCAAAAAAGAGGCATCGCGGCAACGCATATCAACAACGTCGAATTGGGCTCGGGCACGCTGTGAATCTGGCTTAACTCAGAATAGCCGATGTCGCTGAGGATACCGAGTTCCACGGACGAAAACGTTCGGGGGCCCGGACCAGGCTCCAGAGAGGAGATCATCAAGCTGCCGGCGTACGTTAAGTTCTCATCGTCGAGATGCGTACCGCTACTGCCAGCTTCGAATGTTGTTGGCGTGTACAGTCCGATTGGTCCTTGTGAACCGTTGAAGAAAAGTCCGCCGTTGGGGCTGGCGCCATCAACCAGTAACGGGTGATAGCGTGGCTTGTCCAGGGTCGCACCGTTGAATAACGAATTCAGATCGACGTCTGTCAGGTACTCGTCAAACTTGGTCCACTCGCCCGTCGTACGTCCAAGATGGTCCCCGGCGAAGAAGCCGCCGCGAGTGATGATGCCACTGCTGAAACCCATGATGTGCGTCAGCTCGTGATAGACGGCTGAATGAAAGTCGTAGCTCATGGCGCCCGGCGGCAACGTGCCATCAAGCTCCCAGTCGATGTTGAAGTTGAAGCCAATGTCTCCGTCGGACGCATTGCCATTGAGGTCGACGGCTCCATGGGACAGAGCTTTGTTGCGGACGACTTCGTGAGTACCAAATCCCGATGCCGCTGACGACGTGAAAGCCGGGTTTGCGAACGACAAGCTGCCGTCCGGGCTGCTGCCGGTCGCATCCAGTATGATCGTGGCATCGTAGGCTGCAAACGCTGTGGCGAAGTCCGCGGCGGCCGTCTCGAGGGCCAGCTTACGATCGCTACCGAGCACGGGATCGTCGAAGCCTATTCCCGTTCCTGCATCCAGATACTGGAACTGAAATTGCAATTGGGCCATGGCGGCCGACGAGCACATCGCGAGTAGCAACATCGCGAGTGCCAGGGTGGCTCTTGGTTTGGACATTAACGGCTCCAATAAAAAAGGCTGCTCGCAGCGAGCAGCCTTTTGATGAATTCGAATCAGTCAGTGCCAGACTAGGCTTCTTCGCTAACAGCGACAGCCTGACGCTTTCGGTACCAACGAGCTCCGCCCGTTGCGAAGACGATCATGCTCAAGCACAGGAAGCTGGAAGGCTCCGGTACTGCAGGAGCGGTACCAACCTCAAGAACGTGGCTGTCACCTGCTACACCAAAGTTAGTCGAATTTGTGTTCGCAGTTGGTGTCGCATCGAGAAGCGGATCGAACATACCGACTTCTCCATTGTCAACGCTGCCGAATTCCTGGAATTGAGTCTGGTTAGGAGTGGCACCCGGAAGAATTTCGATTCCTAGCTGGCTAAAGAACGTCATAGAATTGTCCGTGAACTTCAAAATGTCCATTGGATCCGAGAATTCAAACTCCAGCTTAAGGACATCAACTCTTCCCGTTGCGATGTCCGCGACCGGCAATGTGTCGAGTGTCAGCGTGCTGGAAAGATTGATCATCGAGTAATACAGAACGTCGCCGTTCATGGCAGATTGGCTAGCCGGGTCGCTGCCGGAAAAAATTGTGTCGGGCTGGAACCCAGCACCGCCACCCATAAGCAGGTCCACGATATCGACCTGCACCGTTGACGAACTAATGTCGCCTAACAGTTCAAGCCCCATCGATACTGAGTACGTGTTGATCGGCGTTGCACCTAACGAGGCCAGCTGACCAGCGGAAGGTATTACCCCGATGGTAATCTCTCCGGTACCGGCGCCGCCCGTGTTGACATTGTTGGGTGCATTCCCAGTCGCTACCCACTGAAGCCCCGCGTCGGCGGTCTGAACCATTCCGATCGCGACGACCAGTAGAGTGATAAGTTTGGTGTAAGTCATGATGGTTTTCTCTTTGATTTCTCCGATTCCGGAGTCTCTAGACTAACTAGGCGGGCAAATTACCACAAGTAAAATGCACCAGAAAGGCGAGTAAAAATTCTTACTGGAAGCGTCCTGCCCGGGCGGTATGTACTCCCTCTCCAGCTACGTCGTTGGCCAGACTATCCAGCAGATCGTCGTCATCATCGTCGTCTTCCCCAAATACGGAGTCAACGGCCGCAGCATTCGATCTCAGGAATAGCGGGTTTGTGGGCACTGGGGTAGATGGAATCGAGTTATCCCCGAAATTCGTACCCAAGATCGACAGGTCCGTCACGTCGATCGTTCCGCTGCCGTTGAAGTCCGCGTAGGGGTTGTAATTGGCGGTCGCTGCGACGTTACCCGTCGTACCACCGAACCCTGTACCTAGTCTGGAGAGATCTGTGACGTCGACGGTACCACTTCCGCTGGCATCCGCATGCTGGACGGCGAACGTAAATTCGAACTTCGTGCCAGCTACTCCATCGCCAGAGGTCCCAAGATTGTTGAACAGAGTATCCGTCCCGTTGGCGAATTCGCCATCCAGTGCAGCCCCGCCAGCATCGGTGACAGTGTCATCGATGGCCAGCAAGTAACGATCGTCGCCCAGTGCGTCGGCAGTGGTGATCGTCAATCGGAAGTTGGTCGCATCGTACGAGATGTTCGAGACCGGAACCGCCGCGTTGGAGCTGTTGAAGATTGCTACAACGCCAGGGCTGGACCAGCCACCGGTTGGTGGTTGGACGGCTTCGTTGAATTCAACGTACAGTTTGTCAATGTTTCGCCAAGGCAGAACACTGTTCTGTGAAGTCGGAGCAAACGAAGACGGAACCGTCGCATATCCGGTTGGGATTTCGTAGCCAAGTCCGTCAGTCGGATCGACGTACCCGGTGAAGTTGTTGGTGCTGCCCGCCGAGGTCCAGAATGAACTACCAACTTTGACCTCGGTGACGACGGGTGCCGCGTTGGCGGCGCCCATCTGGAAGCACAGGGCAGTGTTGATGGTCTCGTACTGTCCCAACTCCAGTGTGCCGGAAGGCAGTGCCGAAGAAGTTTCCTCTTCACCGCTGTCGACAACCACCGTTGTTTGCGAATTGATGAAGCCACTGCCAAGCACAGTCACCAGGTAGGTGCCCGGTGCCAGGTCGTCGAAACTGAAGCTACCGTTCGCACCGGAAGCCGTCGTTGTGAGCATGTCGTTTCCGGCACCATTGGTCAGGCTTACCAAAACACCCGAGAGACCGACGCCAAGTGCATCCTTGACTTCACCGTGGATCGAGCCTTCCAGCGTGTTCTCGACGACCAGTTGCGAGTTGGCAACTTCCGTTTGACCTGCCGGCAGCGTTCCTGCTTCACCCGACTGCCAGACGTGAACTTCACCGCTGGCCACCGTGATGATGAAGGAAGCGAAACTGTCCGTTGGTTGTCCGGAATCCAGCTCCACAATTTGGTAGGTGCCAGGGTTGATGCCCTGGAAGTCGAATTCACCGCCTGCATCCGTTGTATCCGTCAGCACCAGGGTGCCACCGGTCGTTCGCAGTTCAAAGCTGATGCCTTCAATTGGCACATCCGAGTCGCCGTGAACCTTGATGCCGTGGATCGAAGAGGAGATCTCATTTTCGATCGCCAGCGATGTCAGCAACGACTCCGTCTGTAGGCCCTCATAAGGCGAGCTAATGCCCAGTTCGGAAACGTGTACCGTGCCGTACTCGACAACAACCGCGAATGGATCAAATCCACCGATGACTGCGGAAGAAGGCGTTTCCTCCAGAGTGTAGGCTCCGGGAACAACATCCGCGAAGACGTACTGTCCGTCGGGACCGGTCGTCGTGGTGTACGTTCGATCGGCGTTACTCAGTGTGAGTTCGATGTTTGGTACACCGATGTCCGATCCGGCGTGAGTCTTCACTCCGTGTACAGCACCTGCGTAGTAGTTACCGAACATCAGTTCGGATCCTACAAGCACTTCCGACTTGAGTGGGAATGTCTCGTAGGTCAGGTTGTCCAGACCAACGGTCGAGGCGATTGCAAAATCACCACCGGCTTCGATGGATCCAATTACCGTGCCGGTCGGTGCGGTAAACGTGAGCGTCGTGACCTCATTGGCTCCGACGACGGCCGACCTTTGGGTATCGAGTAGATTCCCAGCCGCGTCGTAGGCCGCGATGAGGCCCACATCGCCGGCACTGTTACCGATGATGTCGATGCTCACGGACATGACCGCAACGTCGAACTCGGCGCCAAATACGTGTGACTGACCTCCGGCAACCGATGGGAAGATAAATTCGTCCGCCGCGTACGGCGATCCGGCACCAAGGTTGTGGCCGTAGACCAGATTACCCGTCGAGGCTGACGAGAAGCTGACAGGTGCGATTGCCAGAACTGGTCCGAGAACGCTGCTGGAAGCTGCCGTGTCAGCGAACTCTTCCTGCATATCGACGAAGTCGAAGTAGGTGCTGATATCAGTACCGGCCGTGACGTCATCAGGATCTACAGCAGTGACCTGGTCGATGTTTGCTGCACCGTCGGCCCAGACATACTCCTCGCCGCTGCCGATCGAGACCGACCAGGTTGTTGGCGTCGATGCGCCAAGGCCTTCCTGGTCATCGGTGATACCGTTTCCGTCAGGCAATCCGTCGGGTGGACCAGGGTTGCCGTTCGAACCCGGGCCGAACAGATCGTTGCGGTCCGTAAGGTCCATTCGCTCGATCAGTGTGTAGTCGCCGATTTCAAGGTTTGTGAACCAGAATTCGCCGTCTGCATTCGTCATCTGGATATCGTTGTCGTCTCCGACGTTGTCGCCGTTGATGTCGACGATATCACCATTGGAATCCAGCAACTGGAAGACGGCCCACTCCATCGGTACGTCCGGCCAGTGTGCGTCCGGCTCGTAGATTCCGTTGAGGTTGAAGTCTTCGTACTTGAAGCCGTGGATGGAACCCGTGACGGCGTTACCGATGATCAGTGCCGTGTTCACCGAACCTCCGGCGTTCCAGACCAGCTCTTCGCCTCCGCTGACAGTAACTTCTTCGACGGCGGTTGTACGGTACATGCCTTCGTGACCGTCCGGGATACCGTTCAGGTTGGAGTCAGACCTAAGATCATTCAGGTACTCGACAATCGTCAGTGGCTGATCCGGGATTACGTTTTCGAACCAGAACTCACCGTTGGCCATCGTCGTGGTCAGTGCTGGGCTTCCGTCAGCCAGATTTACCAGGTTTCCACTGGCGTCTTCCAGTCCGATCAGAATTCCGCCAATGCCTGGTTCACCATTGCCGGGGATGTAATCCGTTCCCGGGAAGTGATCCCAGACACCGTCACCGTCGATGTCATCGAATTTGAAACCGTGAATCGTACCGGCGTCGTACTTGTTACCGAACATCAACGATGAATCAGCAGGTTGTCCATTCTTGAGAGACGTGGAATCGATCGCGTACTTTTCTTCATCCGCGCTGATCAGACCGTCTCCGTTGAGGTCCATGGGGCGGTTATAGGCCGCCATGTCGTAGTCCTCAACATCTTCAAACGTCGTTTCATCATCCCATTGGAACTCGTCACGACTGGTGATCGTGTACGTGGAGGAATTTGCATCGTCTGGGTTGTCACCAAGGTAGACGCTGCTCGCCGAAGCGATCTCGGCCTGAGTGATGACTCCATCGTTGTTGGCGTCAACCGAAGACGGATCGAACACCGACGTCGGATCACCTTGAGCCTGGCCGGTGGTTTGCTCGAAGTAGGTGCCGGATAGATCCTCGCGTACCGAATACTTCCCTGGCTCAAGATCAAGGAACCAGAATTCACCGTGGACGTTGGTTTCCTCTGTGGCAACTTTTTCCCATTCGTAGGTCGTGAAAGTAACGGAAATACCACTGAATGGATTGTAGGAGTACTTTTCTGTTCCAACGAACTTGTAGAGGTCAAAGACCACGCCCTCGAGCACAGGCTCAACTTTCCCGTCATCGTCCGCACCGGCCTCGCCGTTGTAGTCGCCACCGATATCCCAAAGGCCATCCTCATCCACATCAAGGAACTTGAAGCCGTGGATGCTGCCGTAGACATAGTTCAGCCACTCGCCAGCGTCGACATCATCACCACTCTCAATTTCAACCGCGAAGACCTTTGGGTCATGCGACAACTGATTTCCGTGTGGATCAATTGACTGTGCGTCCGGTTCGGCGACCAGGTAGAAGCCGGGCTCCAGATCGGTGAAGGTAAACTGGCCAGCTCCGTTGGTTGGCAATGGATCCCCAATGGCGACGTCGCCCGCGTCCAAGGCACCATCCTTGTTGACGTCTTCGTAGAGCACGAATTCGACGCCGGGGAACACGACGTCACGGGTGCCGTTGTTATCGCGGTCTTCACCCTTGATACCCGTAATCGAACCTACTTCGTAGTTTCCGAAGATGAGTCCGGGGATGGCGAGACTTCCATTCTTGAGGCTGGTGTCCGCCTGGACATCGGCATCCGTGATGATCCCGTCGCCATTGGTATCCATGGCCCGGTTGTAGGCTTCACCTTCGTAGGGATCGGAGGTGAAGGTAGTATTGTCGTCCCACTGTAGTTCGTCGCGACTGTAGATCGTGAGTGCGGCGGTTCCCGTTGCGTCCGGATCGTCACCGAGGTCGGTGTCGAAGGCACTCATGATGCTCGCAGCGGTTAGCGGACCGGCCCCAACTCCGTTGAAGGTGTTGTTGGGGTCACCCATGGGTTGTCCGGTGCTGGAAACCCAGTCGGTTCCGGAGATGTCTTCACGCACGGCGTAGACACCGGGCTCGAGGTCATTAAACCAGAACTCTCCGTGATCCATGCTGACCGTTGATGCGACCTGGGTCCACTCGTAGGTGGTGTAGGAGAGGGTGCCATCGTAGCTGAACGGATCGTAGGAGTAGTTGTTTGTTCCTACGAACTTATAGAGATCGAATTGGATGTTTTCGATGCCACGTTCGCCATCGCCGAAGTCGTAGGTGCCATCGGCATCGAGGTCGTGGAACTTGACACCGTGGATGCTACCCAGAACGTAGTTTTCCCACGTTCCCGCGTCGTAGTCTTCACCGCTGACTGCCGTAAAGTCGTATTGACGATCGTCGTGAGTGAGCTGGTTATCAGCACCGGGATCGATTTCCTGATCCGATTTCTCGACGACGTAGTAATCCATTCCGGGCATGATGCCGGTGAACTCAAATTCTCCGTCGGAATCCGTCTTGACTGTATCTACCAGCGTGCCGTCTGACTTATAGAGTTCGAACTCGATGCCTTCGAAATCGACATCACCAACGGCGGTGTTGGTTTCCACTTTGTGACCGGAGACGGTGACTTCTTCGTAGTTTCCGAATCTGAGTCCGGGGATGGCGTCACTTGCATTCTTGAGGCTGGTGTCCGCCTGGACATCGGCATCCGTGATGATTCCGTCGCCATTGGTATCCATGGGCCGGTTGTAGGCTTCACCTTCGTAGGGATCATCGGTGAAGGTAGTATTGTCGTCCCACTGGAATTCGTCGCGGCTGTAGATCGTGAGTGCCCAGTCACCGGGTTTTTCACCGAGGTCAGTGTCGAAGGCAGCGTTGATGCTCGCAGCGGTGTGCGGACCGGGCCCAACTCCGTTGAAGGTGTTATCGGGGTCACCCATGGGTTGTCCGGTGCTGGAAACCCAGTCGGTTCCGGGGATGTTCTCACGCACGGTGTACGTACCGGGCTCGAGGTCATTGAACCAGAACTCTCCGTGATCCATGCTGACCGTTGATGCGACCTGGGTCCACTCGTAGGTGGTGTAGGAGAGGGTGCCATCGTAGCTGAACGGATCGTAGGAGTAGTTGTTTGTTCCTACGAACTTATAGAGATCGAATTGGATGTTTTCGATGCCTCGTTCGCCATCGCCGAAGTCGTAGGTGCCATCGGCATTCAGGTCGTGGAACTTGACACCGTGGATACTACCGTAGACGAAGTTTTCCCAGGCATCTTCGATGACGACGTCCTGACCACTGACGGCCGTAAAGGCGTAAACGCTATCGTCGTGGCTGAGCTGGTTGTCTGCACCAGGATCGATTTCCTGATCGGCTTTTTCGACAACGATATAGTCCCTTCCGGGCTGTACGTCCGTGAACTCGAATGTGCCATCAGCGTTCGTGGTGGCCGTATCGACAAGACTGTCCGTGCCCGGTTCAAACACGCCCACGCTACCCCAGTCCCGATACAACTCGAACTGAATCCCTGCGAACGCCACATCGCCATCGGCGGTGTCGACTTCCAGCTTTTCACCGGTGATCGTGATGGTTTCGTAGTTGCCGAAGACCAGTGAGTTCCATGCGGTTCTTTCCTCTGAACCCGGAGGAGTAAAACCGAAGTGTGAGGGAGCGTACGGGTCGCTTCCTCTCTTCAATGAATTGTTCGCAATAGCCTCGTCGATCTCGGATTGGTCGATGAGTCCGTTGCCGTTGGAATCCATGGGCCGGTTGTAGGCCTCACCTTTATACGGATCGGAGGTGAAGGTAGTATTGTCGTCCCACTGAGCTTCGTAACCACTTGTGATGGTGATGACGCCAGTTGGGCGGAGTCCCGGATTGTCACCTGGGGCAACGTTGAAGGCTGCCTCGATTTCGGCGAGCGTGATGGATCCGTTGGGTGTGCTTCCATCGGCCCCATCAATCGTTCCGTCGAATTCGGAGTTCGGGTCGTGGCTTGGCTGAGCAGTCCTTTGATTCCAATTGCCACCGATCTCTGCTTCTCTAACGACGTACTGACCGGGCAGCAGTCCGGTGAACCAGAACTCACCATGGGCGGCACTGTCCGTACTGGTAATGTGTTCCCACTCGTAGGTTGTGTACGAAACGGTGCCCGCCGTCGAGGCAGGATCGTAGGTGTAGTTGTGCGATCCAACGAACTTGTAGAGATCGAAGGTAACGCCGGGCAGTCCGACTTCACCGTCATTAAAGTCGAAGATTCCGTCGGCATCGAGGTCGTGGAATTTGACGCCGTGGATGCTGCCGTAGACCAGATTCACCCAATCGCCGGCGTCATGCGTGCTGCCGCTGGTCGCGGAGAAAGCAAACTCGCGATCGTCGTGCGTGATTTGATCGGCAATGTTCCCAGATGGAGTTGCTTCGACCACAACGTAATCAAAACCGGGCTTGATACCGGTGAACTGAAACTGGCCGGTAGTGCCGGTGTGTCCACTGTCTTTGGATTCGATGAACGTGTCAGCAGGTGACAGGGTGCCACTGTTGTCGACATCTTTCCACAATTCGAAAGTGACGCCATTATAGAGGGCATCGCCATCACCATCGCCGTCGGTATCTTCCCACTTCTCACCGGTGACTGTCGCACCGAGGTAGTCACCGAAGATGAGCGAGGTGTTTCCTGATTCGTAGGCAGCACTTCCGTTCTTGAGTGCAGCCGCAGTCGCTGCCTCGTCGATTTCTGATTGGCTGATCAGGCCATCATCGTTGAGGTCCATCGGACGTACGTAGGCTTCGCCTTCGTATGGATCGTCAGTGTACGAGGTATCGTCGTCCCACTGCAGTTCGTCACGACTGTTGATCGTCAACGTCGCAGTAGCATCGTCCGATGGTTTGGAACCGAGTCCGGTGTCGAAGGCACCGTTAATTTCGTCCGCCGACAGCCTGTCGTCATTGTTGGAATCGATGTAGTCGAACAACTCGGTTTCGGAGATCTCCCAGTCACCATTCACATCCGCTGCTCCGAAGAATTCCGAAGCGGGACTGTCGGTTGGCTGTTCTGTGCTCTGAGTCCAGCTACCTGGTACTTCTCGAACTGCATACTTGCCAGGTTCGAGTCCGGTGAACCAGAATTCCCCGTGAGCGGCGCTTAGGGTCGTCGCGACCAGATCCCACTTGTAGGTCGTGAAGCTGATTTCATTCGCCGACGTGTGTGGGTTGAAGGTGTAGTTGTAGGTGTCGATGAACTTGTAGAGTTCGAAAGTCACACCGGGGAGACCAATTTCGTCCGGGAAGTCGAAGTTCCCGTCAGCATTCAGGTCGTCAAACTTCACACCGTGGATTGAGCCTTCGACATAGTTCAGGAAGTCGAGGTCTTCGATTTTCGCGGCGGTGTACAGATCGTCGCCACCATGGTCAGTTCCGAGTGTAATCTCGTGCTGGATTGGGTAGTCGGCGTTGCCAATGTGCATGTCCGTAGGATCATGCTGAGCCAGGCCCTGCCCATTGTCGGCCGTATCGTCATCGTTAATGTCCGTTAGATCCAGACGCTCGCGAACGATGTAGTCACCCGCTGGGAGGTAGCTGAACCAGTAGTCGCCGTTGGCGTCGGTTTCGACTGGATCGACCGAATATCCCAACAGGTCCGTTACCGAACTACCGTCATCGTTGACAATTTCCACCATCACGCCACTGGTGTCACCCTGTGCATTGCCGGGTCCGAAGATATCGTCAGCGGTGCCGTCACCGTTGATGTCTTCGTACTTGGTGCCGTGAACCGACGAGCCTTGCTTGATGACAACCTTGTGGTCTTCCACCTCACCATCGTGCGCGTGTCCGGTTGGAGCGAGGGCAGCACCCTCGGCACAGGGGTCGCTGTGGATACGAATCCGCATGATGGATTCGCCACTGGAAGTGATTCCGCCGCCCATGGAGGCCGGAATGGTAACGGGTAGCTCGAGTTCGCCATTCGCCGTGACGGCAAAGCCAGTCGTGATGACTTCGTTTGCATCAGCGAAATCACCATCGGCGTTCCAGTCAATCCAGGCCGAGACATATCCCGGCTCGCTGGCGGAGACACCCTGAATATCAAGTGCGACTGTGGCGGCCGAAGTGTTCATGAAGTCCGAGACGAACATCTCGGTCGGTACGTCACCGCCGGCACCGTTGGCATTGTTGTTGTAGTAGTCGAGCACACCGTCTTCGTCGTCGACCGATACCATCGACATCGTGACGACGTTACCGGCGCCCTCCGAGTCGTCGATCTTCAGCGTGGTCGTCCCATTCGAAGAGATGGGACCGTCAGTGTTGACAAGGTGCGTTTCGTTAAGGGAAGACGCGAAGTTGAACCCAGTCGAATAGATTGGGTTCGTTACAACTGACTGAGTCCCGGTTGCCTGTGCATTCGAGCCTTCGAATTGTGCGGTGCCAAAATCGGTCACGATATTGTCGATCGTGAACGCCTCGTTGCCATTGCCAGCGACGGACAGGAATTCGACCGATGTAACGTCGGTAAGCCCGATGTTTACGGTCTCAAGGCCTGGGTTACCGTCGAGAGTGGGAGTGAAGAATGTAGTGGCTCCACCGGCTTGTACGACTGTGATTTGCACGACCGTCGAGGAATTGGCTGGCCCTGCGCCCTCGCCGACATCAAGCCTCAGCAGGTCGAAAACTCCGTCGGTGAAATCGTCGCCTCCGGTCATCATGCCGGCAAGTGCTTCGGGCTGGCCGTCCATTTCTGCGTCGGGTGAATTGGGGCCGAAGTAGGGCCCTCCTACCAGGTCGCCAGCTGGGTTGAAGACGGCGTGACGCGGGCCGTCATTGGCGAGCAGTGTGTCGTAGCTTGGGTCCGGTGCGTCACCGAAGTCGTAGGGAACGACTCCATCAACGTTGCGAATCTCAACCGCTGCGTGCGAAAAGAATCGGGCACCATCGCTGTCGACGGTATCGGTGAAAGTCCAGTCAAACGTACCGTCGGGATCCATACTGACACCGCCGGAACTGCGAGCGCCGCTTTGGGTGTAGTTTCCTCCTGTTACGCCGTTAGGCAGCACCGTTTGGCCAGCTCCAACTTGAATGCTGTTTCCAACGGGGCTCAGGGCGTCAGTACCGGTGCCGTTGACAAACCGAGCGTGAACGGCGTCAAGTGCCGAGTTTCCAGCGTTGACGTTGATCGAGTAGCCTGGCGTGCCACTGGGAACGGTGCCGGGGTATTTCAGCGCGGTGTACTCGACGCCACCACCAGGTGCCGGGCCATTAAATCCAACGTCACCCTCGTCGTTGGCCCCGGCGTTTCCTGGTTGGTCGTAAGTAAGCCCAAGGTCGATTTCGCTGTTACCCACCGCATGTGTGTTTCCAACGGTGTCACCCTGGGCAACGTTGTCGTAGGATCCAATCGTTCCCAAAATGTCCGTCGTCAGGCTGCCCGATAGGGTCACCATCACGTTTCGACTGATCGCACTGGAGCCGATCGGGTGGATGTAAACCGCGGAGTGCACGGCATCAAGTCCCGTTTGGTCAGTGAGACCGCAGTCTCCCATGCCCGGGAAAGAGCAAGCGTAGCCGACCGAGTAGGCACCCTCGCCAGCGAAGCCTGGAGTACCCGTGGGGGTGGCCAGATCGACCAGCGTCTCAGCTTCGCCGTGCGTAGTGACAATCTCGCTGGCATCAAAAACGCCATCACCGTTGTTGTCGACCTTGATTTCGAGATCCAGCCCTTGCAAGTCCGTCCAGTTGGCCGCAATCGCCAACGCCTGGTTTGCACCCTCAGGAATCTTCGTCAGCATCTGCGCGACGCGTTCGGTCTGCTGCGTATCCCCGTTGAGGTCGGCAACCGTATTCACCCAGTTGTTGTGAGGAGACACCGAAAGCAACTGACGTGGTTCGAGCGATTCGGAGCCGGCGAGTCGTGTTGAAGTGGACTTGCGGCGCTTCTCGAATCGACGACGGCGGGCTTTGCTGGAGGTGTTCTTCTTCATCGGTGTGTTCCTGGGGGTTCAAGTGGGCGTGACTGCCCTGCAAATAGTCTTTTTGGGTGGTCTTGGTGTAAATGGGTTGGTGGGATTGAACCCACCGCCGAACGCAAAGCAACTAGCTATTGCGGGTTGATCGGTACTACCCGTCTACACAGAGGGGTGGTTAAATACCGATATATCTGTAATCAATTACCATCCTTTTGTTCAGAATCACAGGTATATTTCGACTAAACAGCCCAGTCAATACACTCATTCCGCATTTCGCAAAAATACCGTCCGCAGATGTAGTACCCTTCAATTCTGCAGGGGGGGTGTGTTGTGTGTGCATGGCGATTGTGGTGTAGTGGTTTGCAGATGACAGGGTGGCTGCACCGGTTTGCGGTGGCGGAAATACCATGTATCCCGAGGGGTGCTTGGCCGGTCCTTGTGGAAAAACTGTAATTAAGTCGCCGTCGCATTGGGGTTTTTGGGGTTTGCTCGTATGTCGCTGCAAAACGCACTTCGTGCCTACAACGGTGGAGATCTCCGTGGGGCTTACCATCTCTGTCAGCAATTTCTTGCGACCCAGCCCAACCACGCGGTCGCCTTGAATTTGATGGGCGCCATCAGCGGTTCCGGCGGGCGTCACGACCTTGCGGTGCAATGGATGCGGCGTGCAGCGGAGGCGGTCCCTGAAGATCTGAGCTATCGCGTCAACTATCTCACGGCGCTTCTGCGATCTGGTCTGGCTGAAGAGGCGAAGGCAGCGCTCTCGTTGGCGATGGAGGATTTTCCAGACAATGGCGAGTTGATGACGATGAAGGCAATTCTCGTCGGGCGGTCGGGCGACCAGGACGTTGCGGCCGAGCTGCTCAAGCGGGCAATCGAGCTCGATCCGTCCTCGGCGGGTGCGCATTTCAATCTTTCCGTGATTCGGCGCAATCAGGGCGACCTGGAGGGTTCCATTCAATTGCTGCGTCGGGCGCTCGAGTTGGAGCCCAATAATTCTCAGGCGGTGAACAATCTCGCGGGTGCGTTGCTGGACGCGGGTGAGTTTCTTGAGGCGTTGAAGCTGCTGCAGAAGTTCCTCGAATTGCAGCCACGGTCTGCCCAGGCCTATTTCAACCTGAGTGTGGCTCTCGACGCGGCGGGTGACACCGAGCAATCACTGGTTGCTCTGAGGAATGCGCTGACGCTGGAGCCGAAACTGCATCGTGGTCAGTTCAAGTTGGCAAACCAGCTGATCGCATCCGGCTCGTTCGACGAGGCCAACAAGCTGCTTGAGGAGTGGCAGTCCAAAGAACCCGACGAGCCGCGGCTCAATGCTCTGTTTTCCCGATTTCTTGAAAGGCAGGGAAGGTTGGAGGAGGCTCGCGAGGTGCTGGATCGGGTCAAGCCGGAGGATCGGAGTATCCCGGCGGTGCAAATGAGTGAGGCGACTTTGCTGGAAGTTGAAGGCAAGCCCGTCGAAGCGGCCGAGATCCTGGAATGTGTTTTGGAAAAGCGTGGGGCCGATGCGGCGGAGTCGCTCGGGATTCGATTTCAGTTGGGAGGCCTCTACGATTCCGCAAAGGACTACGATCGGGCTTTTGAAAACTATCAGGTTGGCAACCAGCTTCGTCGTAAAGGACTGGCGATGCCATTTAATGGGGAGCAGCTGGCTACGAACTTCGGCAAAATTGCTGATGCCTACGTGGAGGGTTGGAAGCAGCACGTGAAGGGTTCCGGCATCGACAGCACGGTTCCGATTTTCATTCTTGGCATGCCGCGAAGTGGTACGTCGCTGACCGAGCAGATGCTGGGTTGCCACAGCAAGATCTATCCAGCCGGCGAGCTGCAGGAGTTTTCAACTTCGATCAAGGCGACGTGGGAAAATTCAGACGAGTCCAAACGCAAGTCGCGAGGCGGATTTACGATTGTGGAGAACGATCTGACCGGACGCCAGAGTCCCGTGATTCCCGATGACTTCGAGTCATCTACGTTGCAGCGGATTGGTACCGAGTATGTCGAAGCGGTCGTCGCGATGTCGAACGGCGAGGCTCACGTAACGGACAAGATGCCCTACAACTATCTCTTCGCTCCCCTGATTCAGATGGCGATTCCCAACGCGAAGATCATCCACACGCGTCGCAATCCGGTTGATACTTGCCTGTCGTGTTACTTTCAGAATTTCTCCGGTGGCAGCGAGTTCTCCTTTGATCTCCATGACGCGGGCGTCTACTACCGAAACTACGTCGCCGTGATGGACCGATGGCGTGACGAGGTCGGACTGGAGATGCTGGAGCTTGACTACGAAGAGACGGTGACCGACACCGAAGCGGTGGTTCGCCGGGTGCTGGATTACTGTGGTCTGGAATTCGAAGAGGGCTGCCTCAGTGCCCACAAGAGCAAGCGTGCTGTGGTGACGGCCAGTTATCAGCAGGTGCGCGAACCGGTCTACACGAAATCCGTCGCTCGTTGGAAGCACTATGAGCAGCACCTTGGGCCCTTGCTGGAGGCACTCGGTCCACTGGCCGAGTAGACGGCGTACCAGATCGTCCGCATGAAAGATCGTCCGCATGAAAGATCGTCCGCATGAAAGATCGTCCGCATAAGTTGAGGGGCCACGGCTACCGCCACGACCACGGCGTCCACCTTTTCGCTCAACGATTTTGTGGAACGTCGCCGAAATCTTCGCGAATGAGGGTGATCCCTGGAGGGGGCGTGCCCTCAAAAGGGGCCGGGTTCATTGACGCGGGTTGGACCCGGATTAGCGTGAAGTTATGAGAACCGAAAACAAGTATTCGAATCCATTTGCTTGCGTAGTTGTGCTTTTTGTTTCGTTAGTGTGTCCTCGAAACGCACAAGCCGACGTTTGTTTCCACCTGATTGGAGACATCGGTCTGACGGCGGGGAGCCTTGGTACGAGCACGACGCTGACGGTCGACGGGTTGAGTCTTTCGATCTCCGCCGACGTGGGCCGCATCAATCGCAATTCGGCCAATGGCCTGGGCGTGGACCGAAATCCAACGGACGGCAACGATTTCGATGACGTTACCGAGAGTCTGACATTCTCGGTGCCCGCGGGTGCCATGATCACCGAGATTGAACTGACGAACTGGCGGAGTGGTTCGGGCGATCAGCTCACGATTAATGGCGGACCGATCGTTTCGGCGTCTTCGGGGCTCGGTGGCACCGAGACGATTACGCTGAGTACGCCGACGGAATCGGCCACCGTTGCATTCGTGGCCGGGAACGGGTTTCGGATTAGCAAGATTACCGCGACAGCCGTCCCGGAGCCGTCGGCATTTCTATGTGTTGCCGGTTGTGGCGTATTGATTGGGTTGCGGCGAAGTGCTCGTCGACGGCGCTGTGCTCGTCAGCGTTTCCAGGAGGTGGAATAGCGGCGAGCGTCGAGTGGCGAGCGTCGAGTGGCGAGCGTCGAGTGGCGAACAGTTGGACCAGCCTAAAAAGGCCAATTCGATTCCAGCTGTGTCTTCTGCATTTCTGTCAGGTCGGAGATGCCCTTGCGAGCCAGCCCCAGGAGCGACTGCAGTTCGTCTTCGTCGAAGGTTGCTTCTTCGCCGGTGCCCTGGATTTCGATGAACTTGCCTTTGCCCGTCATGACGACGTTCATATCCACCGCGGCGGCGTAGTCTTCTTCGTAGTCGAGGTCGAGGACGGGTTTGCCGTTGACGATGCCGACACTGATTGCGGCCACGCTGTCGTTGAGCGGGTTCTTCGAGCCGTCGGCGAATTCGTCGATCGAACGGATCGCGTCCGTCAGCGCAATGAACGCGCCGGTGATGCTGGTGGTCCGAGTACCGCCGTCGGCGTCGAGCACATCGCAATCGACGGTAATCATTTGCTCGCCCAATTTCTCAAGGTCCACGATCGCTCGCAGGCTACGTCCGATCAGACGCTGGATTTCCGTCGTACGACCATCGACTTTCGTGCGGTCACGGCGTTTGCGAGGTGACGTGCTGCCCGGCAGCATGTTGTACTCGGCGGTAACCCAGCCCTTCCCCTTCCCTTCCAGCCATGGCGGCACGTGTGCTTCGACGCTGGCCGTACACAGCACTACGGTCTTGCCGCACGAGATCAGTACGCTGCCGGGAGCGTTGCGAGTGAAACCTCTCTGGACGTTGAAAGGTCGTAGTTCATTTTCGTTTGTTCGGCCGTCGGAGCGCATGTCTAATTTCGTCTGAGGGGGAGCGAGGGAATTGCGGTTCGCCGAGGAGAAAAGTCGCTGGGCGATGGTGCCGAATTCTATCGGGATCGGTGGTTTTCGACATCCGCAGACCGCTGGAAAGCGAGACATTCACAGTGAAAAACAGCGTGAACAGCGGGATTGAGCACGGGTATCCGATTTTTCCACTTTTTCGCGCCCGGTGGCGTGCCGCAGCGGTACTACCTTGTGGGTCACGCGAAACGCGGCGGACTGCGAAACATGCAAGCGGGGAACGAAATGGCTTCTTCAAGACTTTCTTCTGCCGAGGGCGACACGGGAGTTCTGGAAGGTGCAGACGGTCAGCGCACGGACCAGGAGCTGCTGCGTTCGTTTCTGAAACAGCGTAGCGAGGCGGACTTTCGCACGTTGGTGGAACGGCATCACGGCATGGTGTTCGGTGTGGCGCGACGGATGGTGGGCTGCTCGCACGCCGCGGAAGACGTGGTGCAGGCCGTGTTCCTCGTGCTGGCGCGTGATGCGTCACGCATTCGGAAACGAGGTTCGTTGGCTAGTTGGCTGTACGGCGTGACGTTTCGGACGTCCGCACGGCTGGCAAAAAAGCGAGCGCGGGCAGCGACGTTTGCATTGCAGGAGGACGTCATGGACAACGCCGATCCACTGGAGCGGCTGAGTGCTCAATACGAGCAGAACGCCGTCTTTGAGGAGCTACATCGATTGCCAGCCAACGTGCGCACGCCAATGGTGCTGCGATACGTCAGCGGCAAATCGAATGCGGAAGTCGCCACAGAAATGAAGCTCAGCGAATCGGCGGTGGAAGGTCGCCTGAAGCGGGGTCGCAATCAACTGCGAATGCGACTGGCGCGACAGGGAGTTTCTTTCGCGACGGTGGTGGCGTTGTTCGATGCGATCAAGGTGGACGCTCAGGCCAGCGACTCGGTGGGGCTTGTGGATCGGATTGTCGAAACCTCGCTTTCGCAGTCGTCGGGCAGTTCGGGTGACGTTCTTGACAACGAAGTTTTTCGAATCGCGGAACAGGAGATGATGAAGATGGTCACGGCAAAAATCGTCAACAGTGTTTTGATCGGCAGCCTCGCACTGGGAGTGTTGGCTTCCGGGTGGGCGTTCGTTGGCAGCGGCGAGCTGTTCGCACAGAACAGCGACGACCCGTTTGGCAGCGGCGGAGGTGAAATCGTGGTGCGGCAATCGGGGCCGGTTTCACAACAGCCGGCAAGTGCCTATCGGATGACGGCGACTCGCAATCGACAACCGGCGAACCCAAACGCGGAGCGTCGTGCGTTGAAGCTTGGGAAGTACAGCATTCCGGCGGAAACAGAAAGCGAACTGCGAATTCTGGAAACGCTGCAAACGAAGCTGAAAAAACGCTGGCAGTTCATTGAAACGCCACTCGCCGTGGTGATCGAGCAGATTCGCGACGAGTACGATCTGCAGATCCTGTTTGACAGACAGTCGCTGGAGGACGAGTCTGTGGATCCGGACGCCGATACGGTTTCGATCGACGTCGAGGGGATTCTGCTATCGAATGCAATTGAGCTGATGCTGGACGAACTCAATCTTGCAACGACGATTCAGAATGAGGTGTTGATGATCACTTCTCTGGACAAGGCGGAAGAAACGCTGGTCACGCGGGTCTATCGAAAGCGGCCGGAATGGGGTTTGACGATCGATCAGATGGTCGAAACTATCACGACGATGGCCAGCCCCAATACGTGGGCGACCGTCGGCGGGCCCGGAGCGATCACCATTATCAATGATGGCGTCGTCGTCTCGAATACGCAGGCCATCCATGACGAGATCAACCAGTTGTTGCGTCAGATCGATATCCTCTACGGTGCCGAGCCGGATTCCATCAAGCCGTCACAGTAGCGAGATACGTTGTCAACTTCATACTCGGCCGGTGGCTGATTCGTTAGCCGCCGAGCCCTTTTGGCTTTGATCGCGACATCCGCAACGCACACCGTTTCATATGCAGCGTGGCGATTGCAGCGTGGCGATTACGGCAGTTCGCGGATGCGGATGTTGCGGAACTCGACCGGAGCCCCTTCCGATTCAAGGCACAGGTAACCGTTGGCCGGGTCGCAGCCCGTGCCGCCGGAAACTTCTTCGCCATTCACCCACAGCCGAACCTCGCCGTTGATCGCCCGGATGTAGTAGTGGTTCCACTGATTGATGCCCTTTGTCAGGTTCTTGCTGGGGAAGCTGCGTTTGCCATTGGGCGCGACGGGTGGGAAGGGCTTCATCTTCGCGGGGCCGGTCGGGAATACGTCACCATGCGAGGTGAACCAGTCGGCGACGCGATTCTTGCCACCGGCCAGGTACTTTTTCTCATAGCCCAGATCCAGCACCTGAACTTCGATGCCGTGCGGTAGTCGGCCTTTGCCGGCGGCCAGACTGTCGATCGACTTTTGGCTGGCCCAGAGGAAAACGCCCGAGTTGCCGCCGTCTTCCTTATGCATCCACTCGCAGACCAGTTCGAGATTGCGAATCGGTTTCTTTGATCGGATCACACCCACGGGCTTGCCGGTACACCACGCGTGACCGTCCTTCCACTTCCAGGTGTCGGCATTGCAATTCACGTTGACGAAGTCGTCTTTGCCCAGCTGTCGCCAACCGGGACCGTGTCCGTTGATGGTGGCAGTTGGAAGTTTGCTCGCGGGCTCCTCGGCAAAGAGCAGCGGCGAACTGAATAACAGACAAAGGGCGAAGGTGTTGAGCGTTTTCATGTTCGCAGCGTAACGTGTTCGAAGGTCAATTGCCATCATTCGAATCTGCCTCGACGTTGATCTCCGCTTTCGCGGACTCTGCTTTAGCGGACTCTGCTTTCACTTTGCTCTCCGCCGCAGGCAGCAACGGCTCGAAGGTCATCGCATCCTCCTCGGCCAGCAGCTCAGCCTGCTGCGTGCCGTCGCGGCGGCCGCCTAGCTGGTGATAGACGATTGGGTCAATCCCATCGGCGACGGCGGAGACCGTTGCATCACCTTTTGAGATATGCGTGATGCCAACGTGCCAACTGCCGAACCCGCCAACGAATTGCGGGTCCGTGATTTCGATTCCATACGTCGACTTCGGCGGGTGGCCGGTGTTGCGAAGTGTCGCTCGAGTGCCGGACATCCAACCGAGGTCCGCGCCGGCGGGGCTGCGCTTTTCGCCAAAGAATAGCGTGTGCGACAGTCCATCCAGCACGTCGCCGCGTTTCGTTTCGCTGTTCAGATAGAAGACGCCCTCGTTGTCGCCGTCGATGGGAGCTTCTTCCAGATGATGGCACGCTGCGTAGTCGCTCTCTTCCGGCGGGCTGGTTGCCGCGGGGCAGGTGATCGCCGGTAGCATCGTTTGTCGCAGAGAATCGTATTGCTCGGCGTAGGCTCCGACGCGGGGATCGATCCCGCCGATTTCGACCTGTTCGTCTATGTAAGGAAGCATCTGTACGACCCAACTGAGGTGGATTCCGCGGGGCTCGCTGAGGATGGGGCCATCGGGGTTGATCACGCCGGCGGGATAGCGGTTCGCGTCGGATTCGTAGGCATGCAGGGCCAGCCCCAGTTTTCCGAGTTTCTGTTCGCAAAAGTCGCGTCGCGTCCGTCCCCGAGCTCCGACCAGGGCGGGCAGCAGGAGGCAGACGAGGATACCGAGGATGACGAACACCACCAGGAGCTCGACGAGCGTGATGGCTCGGCGTGCGGCCCGGTGGTCTGATCGATAGGCGGATCGATAGGCGGATCGTGTGGCGGTCATGCGAAATTGGCCATTTGCTGGCGTGGTGGAAAGTGGGGCATCATTCTATAGTGATGGAGCCGAGCAAGCCGCCCAACCCTGATTGCGATCGGAGGCGTGGCTGGTTCTACGAAGTTTCGACGCGGAGGGTTTCTTCTCCCCTCACTCCAACACGGTTACCTGAGATTTTTCGATGAAAGAGATCTTCTTCAAGGGACTGGTGGTTGCGTTGCCGGTCCTGGTGATCGGCGGTCTTGTGTATCTCATTTTTCACGGCTTCTATTCGCTGTACGAAGACATGCGGCTCAAGCGAGAGCTGGACCAAATCGCAAAAGAGAGCGCCGAACGGCGACGCCAGAATCCACCCGTCGAACCGGCGAAGAAAACTTCACCGGAAGACATGTTCAACTGAGTCACGCGACGAATTCTACAATGACCAAGCAACTGAAGGTCGCTGTGCTCATCAGCGGTGGCGGAACGACGCTCAAGAATTTGCTGGACGAACAGTCGGCAGGTTCGATCGACGTCGATTTTCGGCACGTTATCTCCAGCAATCCCAAGGCGGCTGGCCTTCGGTTCGCAGAAGCTGCGGGTATCCCGAACTCGATCGTACGGAAAAAGAGCTTTGACTCTGCGGAAGAGCACTCCAACGCCGTCTTTCAGATTTGCCGCGACGCCGATGCGGATTATGTCCTGATGGGCGGCTATCTCGAGCATGTCTTAATTCCCGAAGATTTCGAGAATCGGGTGCTCAATACGCACCCTGCCCTCATTCCGTCCTTTTGCGGCAAGGGGTACTACGGGCTTCGGGTACACCAGGCGGTTCTCGATTACGGTGCCAAAGTGACTGGTTGCACGATTCATTTTGTCGATAACCAGTACGACCACGGGCCCATTATCCTGCAGAAGCCGGTTGCAGTCGCTGTGGGGGATACCGCAGAATCGCTGGCAAAACGTGTTTTTGCGGCGGAATGCGAGGCATATCCCGAAGTGATGCGTCTCCTTGGCCAGCAGACCGTACGCGTCGAAGGGCGGAACGTAGTCGTCGTCGCCAAGGGTTAATGCGAAGATAATCGCGTTGACCGGGCCATTTGATTCTCGTATAAATCCGCCACCCGCCCGGCGGAGGGCTCTCTCAATAGGTTTGGATTGTAAATGAGCGTTGGCGAAGGCATTACCGGAAATCCGATGACCATGCGTGGGCGTGATTACCCCGCGATTCGCCAATTTACGGTCTTTCTTGAGAACCGTGTCGGGCAACTGCTCGATCTGGTACGCCGTTTTGAAGGTGGCAAAGTTCGCATCGTTGCGATCTCCATCCACGACTCGACGGAATGTTCCTTCGTGCGTTTTCTGCTCAGTCATCCTGAGCAGGGAAGAGAGATTCTTGAGCGCGCCGGTTTGGCGATGATCGAAACGGACTTAATCGCCGTCGAACTGCCGGACAGCAACCAGCCGCTACTTCAGGTTTGCACCGCTTTGTTGCAGGCCGAAGTCAATATCGTGCAAGCTTACCCGCTACTGGTGCACCCCAACGACCGCCCGGTCGTCGCCCTGATGGTCGACAACATTGACAATGGGCTGGATACGTTGCACACCAAAGGGTTCAAGGTTCTGACGGAAAACGACCTGCTTCCGGAAGACTAAACGCCGCTGGCGTCTGCGGTTGTCACGCTGGAGTGCGTCTCTCCCCTCATTTCTGGCTCTCTGTTCGCCTTTGAATGCGCTGGCCCCGGCTGCGATAGCTGGCCCCGGCTGCGATAGCTGGCCCCGGCTGCGATAGCTGGCCCCGGCTGCGACTGCCGGGCTGAATGCCAGACTCCCGCGTTTGGCACGTGGAGATTATGATGGAAACTCATCATGAGACTCGCGGGAATTCCCTGATATGCCCATTCAGATAACGTGCCAGAAGTGCCACAAGCGGTTCAGTGTCAGCGAAAAGTTCGCTGGCAAGTCGGGACCCTGCCCCAACTGCAAGACGACGATCAAGATTCCGGAAAAGGATGAAGAGGTCGTCATCCACTCGCCGGACAACTATGGGCCCACGGACTCAGCCGGCAACGCGGTCCTGAAGCCGATCGAACGCGAAGAAGTGGAAGCCAACCCGGTCGCGATCGTGGGTATCGTCGGTGGCATCATCGTGGCCATTGTCGCAGCGATCGCCATGCGGATGCTCTTTTCGCCGACCGAAGACGGCGGAGTCGATCCGACGCTGTGGTGGATGTTGTTTGGCGGAGCCATCCTGCTGGGGCCGCCGCTGGCGTGGGCCGGATACTGGTTCCTGCGAAATGACGAACTGGAACCGCACAAGGGAACCGAGCTACTCGTGCGTTCGCTGGTTTGTGGGCTCATCTACGCCGCGCTGTGGGGAGGCTACGCGCTGCTCAAGGCCAAGTACTTCGAACTGTCGCCGCCAGAGATGTTCCACTTCGCCTTCATCGGTCCCGTGCTGCTGGGCGCTGGCGGAACGACGGGCATGGCGTCCATGGAACTCGACTTCGGTAGCGGCGCGATGCACTACGCTTTCTATCTACTGGTGACCGTACTGTTCTGTTTCGTGATCGGTGTCCCCGTCTACTGATTGGCCGATGCAAACCAGACTGCCAAGACACACAGTCGTTTTGCTGGGCATTGGCCACACCAACGCGCACGTGCTGCGCATGTGGAAGATGAAGCCCATCAAGGACGCGCAGCTGATCTGCGTTTCCAACAAGTGGAAGGCGTCGTACTCGGGCATGCTGCCGGGTGTGCTCGCGGGCCAGTATCCCGAAGAACGCATGGAGATCGACCTCGCGCGATTGACGGTCACTTGCGGAGCGCGGTTGGTGGTTGGCGAGGCGACGGGCATCGACCTGGAAAAACGCTGGCTGCTGTTTGACGACCGGCCGGAAATTCCGTTCGACGTCCTGTCCATCGGCATCGGTTCGGTCCCGGCGACCGGCGGTATCGAACTCAACGACTCGCTGTTGCCCATCAAGCCCATGCAGACGTTTCTGCCTCGGCTGGAAGCGAGCCTGCAGCAGCTCTGCGATAACATTCCCGATCGCGAGATTCGCCTCTCCGTTGTCGGAGCCGGCGCGGGCGGAACGGAGATTGCCTTTTGCCTGCCGGCGCGATTGCGAAAGTGGTTTCCCAATCGGAAGTTTGACGTTTCGCTGGTAACCTCCAACTCCAACGTGGCGTCCGGTTGTCACGACGCGACCGTCCGCCTCGTTGAAGCGGAACTGCGGTCCGCCGGGATCACGGCCGTCTGCGGAAAACGCGTTACCCGCGTCGCGAACGGCACCATGACGCTGGACGACGGTGAAACGCGAGACATCGATCTGGCCATTTGGGCCACCGGCGCGACGGCTCCTCCGCTGTTGTCGAAGTTGGGGTTAGAGACCGATGAGCGTGGTTTTCTGCTGACTCAGCCGGATTTGCGAGTGCTGGGAGATCACCCGATTTTCGCCGTCGGCGACACGGGCACGATGCGAGATTCTCCGACAAAGAAAGCCGGTGTGTTCGCGGTGCGGCAGGGGCCCGTGCTGTGGCGGAACATTCCTCGCACGCTGAAAAAACAAAAACTGGAAACGTACCAGCCGCAGAACGACTTCCTCACGCTGCTGAATCTGGGCGACAACCGTGCGATCGCTCAATACAAAGGCCGAGCGTTCCGCGGCAAGTGGTGCTGGAAACTGAAGGATTACATCGACAGCAAGTTTATGGACAAGTACCAGGACTACAAGCCGATGGAAATGAAGTGGGAACCGCCCGATGAAGAGTCGCAAATGCGTTGCACGGGCTGCGGCGGAAAAGTGGGTGGATCGGTGCTCTCCCGAGTCCTGCGTCGACTGGATGTGCCACAGAACGAACACGTACTGGTCGGTCTCGATGCTCCCGATGATGCCGCCGTGATTCAATCTCCCGGCGGCAGGCCGATGACGGTGACGGCCGATTTCTTTACGGCGCCCGTTGATGACCCGTACATCGTCGGACGTGTCGCGGCACTGAACAGCGCCAGCGATGTGTTCGCCATTGGTGCGAAACCAATCGCCGCGATTGCGTTGGTGACCGTCCCGCTTGGATCACCGCGACGTCAGGAGCAGGTGCTCTACGAGACACTGGCCGGAAGCTTGCACGAGTTCCGTCGTATGGGATGTTCGCTGGCCGGTGGGCATACGATCGAAGGTCCCACGCTGACGGTCGGCTACACGGTGCTCGCAGATCAGGGCACGGTATCGCCTCGCACGAAGGGGCAGCTTCGGCCCGGTGACAAACTGGTGCTCACGAAGCCGCTGGGAAGCGGCATCCTGTTGGCGGCTCACATGCAGGCGCTGTGTCGTGGCGAGTGGATGCAGGAGCTGCTGAAAGCGATGCTGTTCAGCAACGAACATCCTGCCGCGATTGCCGAGCGACATGATATCTCCGGTCTGACGGACGTGACGGGTTTTGGTTTCGCCGGTCACCTACTGGAGATGTTGAAAGCCGCCAACGCCCGAGCGGAGATACAGCTGGATAGCGTGCCGCTACTATCGGGCACGGCCGAGATGGTGGCAGCGGGTATCGAGAGCACATTAGCGCCGGCAAATCGCGATGCTGAATCCTCAATCAGTGTGAACGAGCAAAATCGTGAGCGTCCCGAGTATGCCGCGCTGTTCGATCCGCAGACGTGCGGTGGTTTGTTGATGGGCGTTAGCGAACAAGGCGCGGGGGCTCTGATTGCCGAGATGAAAAGCTCGGGCATCCCTGCGGCGATCGTTGGTCACATCACGGAAGATGGTCCCGAGCGACTGCGCGTCGTTTGATGTGACGCGCGAGCCGGTCAGGTACACGTCGGCCAGAACCGATTTGAACCAGACAGTCGAGGGTTCGCCCGGCAGTGGCACATCTGCGTCGTGCGAAACTACTTGTTGACGAGCAGGCTCTTGTAGAACTCGATGGATTGCTTCAAACCATCCTCGAAGGACACAACCGGTTCGTAGCCGAGGTGCTTTCGGGCTCCGGAGATGTCCGCCAGGCTGTCGCGAACGTCGCCAACACGAGCGTCTTCGAAGTTTGGCTGAACGTCCGTGCCCAGTAGCTCGTTCAACTGAGCCAACATCTGGTTCAGGCTGATTGTCTTGCCGTTGGCAACATTGAACGTCTTGCCAGCCACGTCTGCCGCCGGTGCCGCAGCCGCCAACAGGTTGCCGTGCACGACGTTCTTGATGAACGTAAAGTCACGGGTCTGTTCGCCGTCGCCGTAGATGACCGGTTGGCGACCTTCCAACAGTGCCGTGATGAACAGTGGAATAACGGCCGAGTAGGGGCTGCCCGGATCCTGTCGTGGACCGAACACATTGAAGTAGCGAATGCAAACGGTCTCCAGCCCATACGTTTCCCAGAACGAATGGCAGTAGTACTCGCCCGCCAGTTTTGCGACGGCATAAGGGGAAAGCGGTGCCGGCAAGTCCGACTCGCGCTTGGACATGAATGGTTGGTCGCCATACGCACTGCTGGAGGCGGCATAGATGACACGTTGCACGCCAGCCTTCTTCGCTTCGTGCAGAATGTTAACCGTACCCGTCACGCAGGCTTCGTTCGTGGCCAGCGGGTCTTTGACGCTGCGAGGTACTGAAGCCAACGCGGCCTGGTGATAGACGAAGTCGATGCCTTCCATCGCTTTGGCAACGGCGCTGGCATCGGTGATATCGCCTTCGACCAGTTCGACGCCGAACGGTTCGACGTTGTGCGTGAACCCGGTGCTGAGATTGTCGAGCACGCGAACCGTGTCACCGCGGCCGACCAGAGCCTCCGCGATATTAGATCCGATAAAACCCGCGCCACCGGTAACCAAGTATTTTGCCATCGATTTAACCCGACCTTCAGAATGTGTTATCTCTCAGAAGGTAGATACCACATTTCAAAAGGTGCCGCCAGAAAGATGCGGTCGCCGACCGGCTTTTTGCCAGAACCAGGGGCAAAACCGCGTTGCGACCGTGAGCGCCTGCAGTCCAGGCGGGGCGCGACTCGAGAAATCGGGTCTTGAGACCCGCTCTATTTTCGACGTCGTTTCGTGGTGATTTCAAAATCCATGGCGTCGGTACCTTCTTCAGGAATCGTGTACTTGATCTTTCCTTCCTGATAATCCAATGGCACTCGGCTACGCACGATTTCCGCCGTGTCGTCGTTGGAAGCTCGTTTTTCGGCGTTCTCGACAATCTTGATCCAGCAGTCGCCAGGGGCCGCACCTACGACAGCTTCGTGCTGGAACTCAAGGACGAAATGTCCGTCTGCATCCGTTTCGGCGAACGAGCCCGGGCCGGGATTCTCGTTGTCTTCCGACCCAATCGGTTGCGTCAGCACGGTGGCATTCGCAAGCGGTTTGCCGTTGAGCGTGACCGTACCGCTGGCAGGAACAATCTTGTAGCTGGGACCACAACCGACACTAATCAGCAGGAGTCCGGAGAAAGCAGCCAAGAGCAGATTTGTCTTCATAACTTTGTTCCTGTGTGGGTACCAAAACAAACCAAGGCCCTTCTCCACCGAGGAAGAAGGACCTTGCGATTCCTGAGTTTTCGAAAGCTTAGCCGCCGGAGGCAAGTACTTCCTGGCCATTGATCGACGCCGCTGCCGCAAAGACCTGCATGTCAACGTCGGGTGCGTAACCGGTCACACTGCCGTCTGCATGAGCAAACTGAATGACACCATTCACGTGGGCGGTTCCCCATGCACGCTTACACACGTTGCTGTCACCAAACTGTACACAACGGTCGTAGTCGGAGAACATGGATCGAGTCTCGGGCACGACTTCTGATTTGTTGTAGGACGTGTAGGTGTAGGCCCAGAATGTTCGACGTCGCTGAGCGGACGTTGACGTTGGCTTCATGGTCTGTTCGCCGATCAACAATGTCTTGGAGGTACCGTCGGCGATGTTTCGCATCTTCACCTCACTGCGAACAGCATCGTTGCTGGATTCGCAGAACGAACTGTTGCTGCCTGGCTTCGACCACAATTCTTTGGGACCGCAGGACGTTGTCAGCGGACCTTTCCATCCGGAAGGCAGGCCACCGGTGCCTTGCTGTGCATCCCACCAGCGACCCTGTCCATTGGATCGCCCGGCGTTGCCACGATAGGTTCCGCGAGCGTAAAGCTGTCCGGAACCGCGGCCCGATTCAGGCATGTCCAGTTTGTCGGTGCCTTCGTCCGAGGGACAGATGTGAATCGGAAGGATCGTTTCGCGAACGCGCTTGTTACTGATCTGACAATCCGGATCGTTGTCGGCGCAATCGTTGGGGATGTCGAAGTTATAGATGTCGTGCAAGGCCTGCTCTTCGATGTAGGGCAGAATTCCAATCGTCCACGACTCGTAACTGGGCGTGCTGCAGCACGGTCCCGGTGTATAGCTTGGAGGGAATACCTGCGAAGCCGATTCGTAGTTCAGCACGGCGAGGGCAAGGTTCCGAAGGTTGTTTTGGCACTGGGCTCGACGTGCCGCTTCTCTCGCAGACTGAACTGCCGGAAGGAGCAGAGTGACAAGCATCGCGATGATCGCAATCACCACCAACAACTCGACTAGCGTAAAACCACTTTTTCGTACACGCATCGAAGTCCCTCCGGACATTTAGTTTTTGTGAAGCCCAGCCCGCAAGCATATTACCAGTCAGCAAAACCGGTCGCAACACTTTACGTTTTTGTTTGAACCAACGAGCAGAAGATTGGTAGACGGGCGTTTTCTGGGGGAAAAGTGGTTGAATTGTCCCGCTGTCTGGTAGCTGATATCGGCGTCCTGCCCGGTGGAAAGGCCCACTCGAACCGGCAGTTTGGGGCACTTGTTCAACGCCACAGATGCCAGTCCCGGATGCCGTCGGCGGAGTTGCGGCAACACGCTAGGTCCAGAACTGGCGATCCAGCATCCGGTAATTGACCGCCTCCGTAATGTGGTGCGGTTGAATGACTTCCACCTTTTCCAGGTCCGCGATCGTGCGTGAAAGTCGCAGCACTTTGTCGTGAGCTCGCGCGGAGAGTCCCATTTCGTTGACGCTGTCGCGGAGTAACGTTTGGCCGGGTTTGGTCAGTTCGCAAAACTGACGCACCTGTTTTGAATTCATCTGGGCATTGCAGTTAATTCGGCTGGCCGCGAATCGATCGCCCTGAATGGCTCGCGCCTCCACGACTTCGGCTCGCATTACTTCGCTGGAGGTTCCATCCCGCTTGGATGACAACTCCTTGAACTCGACGGCCGGAACTTCAATATGAATATCAATCCGATCGAGCAACGGACCGGAGATCTTCGCCATATATCGTTCGATCTGCGGGATCGAACAATGGCAACTGCGGCGCGTGTCGTTGCGATATCCGCACGGGCAAGGATTGAGTGCCGCGATCAATACAAAGTCGGCCGGAAAGGTCGTCGACGCCAGCGCACGCGAGATCGTGACGTTGCCTTCTTCCAGCGGTTGTCGCAATACTTCCAGCGTACGACGATTGAATTCAGGCAACTCGTCCAGGAACAGCACGCCATTGTGTGACATGCTGATTTCCCCCGGCGACGGCGGACTGCCGCCTCCCACCAGTCCCGCTTCGCTAATCGTATGATGCGGAGAGCGAAAGGGGCGACGCGCCATCAGTGGCTGACCGGGCTCCAGCTTGCCCATCGCACTGTAGATTCGCGTTGTCTCGATTGATTCGCTGGCAGCCAATACGGGCATGATTGTCGGTACGCGACGGGCGAGCATCGTTTTTCCGGAACCTGGCGGGCCGACCATTAACAGGTTGTGTCCTCCGCTGGCCGCGATCATGATTGCGCGCTTGGCCATCTCCTGCCCACGAACGTCGCCGAAGTCTTCTTCGTATTGCGCCAGTTCGTCGAAAAGCTCCTGCAAACGGGACGGTGTGGCGGGGATGTCCAGTTCGCCACTAAAGAACCCGACGGCTTCGGTCAGGCTGGAAACGGGAATGATCTCGACGTCCTCAACGACCGCGGATTCGCTGGCGCTTTCGGCCGGAACCACAATACCACGCAGACCCTTTTGCTTGGCGGCGCAAATGGCCATCGACAGTGCACCGCGTGCGGGCCGCGTATTGCCTTCCAACGACAGCTCGCTAACAACCGCGTACTCGTCGAACTTGTCCGATGACAACTGGTTACTTCCGGCGAGGATGCCCAGTGCAATAGGCAGATCGAACGACGTTGCCTGCTTGGGCAGTTCCGCCGGTGCGAGGTTGATGACGATGCGATCCTGTGGCTTGATGAAGCCCGAATTCACCATCGCTCGCTCGATGCGGTGTGTGCTCTCCTTGATCGCCTGATCCGGCAGTCCCACGATCACCGTCTTCGGCAAGGCGCCGGGCGAGACGTCCACCTCCACCTCGACGGGGAGGGCCTCAATACCGAGCAGCGAATAGGTCTGGAGTTTGGCGAGCATTGGTGTGCATCCATTCAGTACCGGAGCGGGTCGCGAATTATATCAATAAGCGACGAGCTTGCTGATGACTGCAAAATCGTTGCGATCGGCACCGCCACCCTCTGTAGACGGGCTGGATGCCGTGCAGCGTTGAAAAAAATCATCACCGCTCACCCAGTGGTGTAGGTTTTCGTAAACGGTGGAATCGAAAATCCTTCGGCAAAGTGACGCGATCGCAACTTTGCAGGAGTTGATTGAATTCTTCCATTTTGGCCAAGAAAACGATGCGCGACGGCCGTTTTTGCGACGAAAACGCGGCCAAGTCTCGAAATATGACACCGAATGGTAGATTTCTGTCATTTTGGTGATTGAAATCATTCAGGTCGACCGCAATACTGGCCGCGTGCGATCGACAGGTTCCAAATCCATGCCAACAGACGACAGACGAAAGCAATTGCTTGAGCTCGTGCGTAAGCGCGGGTTCGCTTCGTTGCCTGACCTGGCTGAGGAACTGCGCGTATCGCCCTCCACGGTTCGTCGTGATCTGGACTTCCTTGAGGAGTCCGGCACGGCCAAGCGAACGCATGGTGGCGTCTGGTACACGGGCCCGTCACCGAAGTTGCCGCACTTCGAAGTTCGACAGCAGGCCCAATGGGACAAGAAGCGAATGATCGCCGAAGTCGCGGCGGACCTGATTGAAGACGGCGATACGATTCTTCTGGATGGTGGCTCGACAACGTATGAGTTGGCTCAGTTGTTGGTGGGGCGCACGATTCAGATTGTCACCAATTCACTGCCGGTGGCATCGCTGTTCACGGTCAGCTCGAACCATGACGTGATTCTGCTGGGCGGCTATGTGCATCTCCGCAGTGGTGTGTGCCTTGGTCCCTACGCCAATGAGATGCTCAGTCAGCTCTCGGTGCAGCGGGCGATCGTCAGTGTGGCGGGCATCACGGAGAAGGGCTGCTTTAACAGCAACCTGCTATTGGTGGAAACCGAGCAGGCCATGATGCGAGCGGCGGACGAAGTGATTGTGGTCGCGGACAGCACCAAGTTCGGCCATCAGAGCCTCGCGAGGATGTGCGAGTTGGGAGATATCAGCAAGCTGGTCGTCGATCACGAGATCAGCAAGGCATGGCGAAAAACCATCACCGACGCAGGCATCAAGCTGTACGTCGCCGGTGAGAAGAGTTAGTCAGGGCAACACATGGCAAACGCAACACTTGATAGAACAACCGTCGAACGCATCGTGCGTCAGATCGTGAACGGTGCCCACGTATCGCCGGGTTCGCAGGGCAAGCCGGCTGCCACAATCACGCCGGGCGGCGACGAGCTGGTGGTCAGTATTTCCGCTCGACACTGTCACTTGACCGACGCGCACGTTGAACAACTCTTTGGGCCCGGCAAAACGCTGACGCCCATGAAGGACCTCTACCAGGACGGTTACTACGCTGCGGAAGAAACCGTAATGCTGGTTGGTCCTCGTAAACGCATGCTGCCAAATGTCCGTGTGCTGGGCCCGACACGTCCGGATTCGCAAATCGAGCTGGCGTTTACCGATGCGATTTCGCTGGGCATTGACGCTCCGGTCCGCATCAGTGGCGACGTTCAGGGCACGCCCGGCTGTGTGCTGGTGGGTCCGCACGGAGTCGTCGAACTCCAGCAAGGCGTTATTCGGGCGGCACGACATGTCCACATGAATCCCGACCACGCAGCGTACTTTGGCGTCAAAAAAGGCGACGCCATGAAGCTGCGGATCGAGTCGGCTGGTTGCACGATGGTGATGGAAGACTTGATCGTTCGCCCCGGCGACGGCATCAAGCTGGAAGTTCACCTGGATACCGACGAAGGCAACGCGTGCAATCTGGATGCGGCCACGAAAGTGGAGCTACTGAAACAGGAACCTTGTAAGTGTGAGCACTGAATTGCCAGTGCCCCAATTGAATTCAAACTTAACCCTTAACCGGAGATTTTACTCATGGCTAAAGCAATGGAAGCGCTCGGCATGATCGAGACCAAGGGCTTCGTGCCTTTGGTCGAAGCGACCGACGCAATGATGAAGGCGGCTAACGTTACGTTCCTTGGTTGGGACAAAGTGGGTGCCGGACTGGCAACGGCTTTTGTGACGGGCGATGTTGCCGCAGTGAAAGCAGCCACCGATGCCGGCGCTAACGCGGGCGGTCGCGTTGGTGAAGTCGTCAGCGTGCAGGTGATTCCCCGCCCGCACGAAGACCTGACGATCGTCATGCCGGCATCAACGACCAAGAAATAGTAGTAGTCGAACTAACCAAATCGAAAGTAATGCAATGAACGATGCAATTGGACTCGTTGAAACCAAAGGCCTGATTGGTCTGATCGAAGCGACCGACGCCATGGCGAAGGCAGCAAACGTCAAGATTGAAAAGCGTGTTTCGATCGGTGGCGGACTTGTGACGACCGTGGTCAGTGGTGATGTCGGTAGCGTACGTGCTGCTGTCGAAGCCGGTGCCCAGGCGGCAACGCAGGTTGGCGAACTGACCAGCAGCCACATTATTCCTCGGCCTGCCGAAGGAATCGTGGAAGCGTACCTCAAGTAGTCGACGCACTGGCCCGGACGTTGTTGGGGCCCGTGTTCGACTTCACTCGTGACAGGCGCTGCCCACGGGGCAGCTAACAACCATGAAAATCCTCGTCGCCAATCTCGGTTCGACCAGCTTCAAGTACCGGCTCTTCGATATGGAAGAGAACCGGCAACTGGCGCGTGGTGGTATCGAACGAATTGGTTCGGCCGAAAGCAACTGCAAGGTTGAGATCGGCGATTACGAACACGAGGAGACGCTTCATGTTCCGGATCATGCGGTAGCCGTGCAGCAATGCCTGTCGCAGCTGACCGACCCGGACAACGGTTGCCTTGGTGATGCGAGTGAAGTGGCGGCGATCGGCTTCAAGGCCGTGCATGGCGGACGCTTTAGCGGCGTGCAGCGGATCACGGAGGAAGTGTTGACGGCGATGGAGGAAATGAACGGCGTCGCGCCGGCTCATAATCCTCCGTACATCAACGCGATGCGGTTGCTCAAGGAAAAGCTGCCCGACATTCCGTTGGTGGCGGCGTTCGAAACCGGATTTCATCAGACGATTCCGGCTCGCACGTCAACGTATGCGATTCCCGCCGAGTGGACGGAAGACTTTCAGGTGCGACGTTGGGGCTTTCATGGTGCCAGTCATCGCTACATCAGCCAGCGAACGCCGGAACTGATGATTCGCGAGAACCTGAGAATCATCTCGTGTCACCTTGGTGGTTCGAGCAGCCTGTGTGCGATTCGCAACGGCGAAAGTGTGGCCACGACGATGGGCATGAGTCCGCAGTCGGGGCTGCCGCAGAACAACCGCGTGGGCGACTTTGATCCTTTTGCTCTGCCACGTCTGGTGGAAGCCACGGGGCTGTCGCTGGAAGAGGTGCTGGGCAAGCTCGCCAATAGCGGTGGCTTGTTGGGTGTAAGTGGTGTCAGCGGTGACATTCGCGATCTGGAAGACGCCGCGGCCGGTGGTAACGACCGGGCGAAACTGGCGTTGGACATGTATGTCACCGAGATTCGACGTCACCTTGGCGGTTTGCTGGTGGAACTGGGCGGAGCCGACGCGATCGTGTTCACCGGTGGCATTGGTGAAAACGGCAAGGCGATCCGGGCGGCCGTGTGTCAGGGACTGGATGAACTTGGCATCGTGCTGGATGCAGATGCGAATACACGGGTGAGTGGCGAAACGGAAATTAGCGCCGAAGGTAGCCGGGTTGAGATCTGGGTGATCCCAACGAACGAAGAGATCGTGGTTGCCGGACAAACGCAAGCTCTCTTGAAAGCCGAGGCCTGAACGATGTTTGTTGCCAAAGTCACAGGATCGCTGGTCTCGACACACAAGGTCGATTCGATGGTCGGTTCGAAGTTGTTGGTGGTGGAGCCCTATCGTCTGGAAGCCACGAATCGAGACAGCCTGGTAACGACCGGACGGACGTTCATCGCCGTCGATAGTCTTGGTGCCGGCGAAGGCGACTATGTGTTGCTGACGCAGGGTTCCAGCGCTCGGCTGACGCCCGAGACCAAACATATGCCAATTGACGCCGTGGTGATTGGCATCGTGGACAGTGTTCGCGTGGACGACGGAACGGTTTACGACAGAAACGAATGAGTGAGGTGTGCCACGGCTGGCCAGTCCAGCGGTGGTGAACGAATTCACTGCTGGTCCATCCGGCAGTAGCACCCAGGTAAGAGACAACAAAATGCAATTCACAGAAGAAACAATTCGCAACGTCGTCGCTCAGGTTCTTTCGGAAGTGGGAGGACCGCCGGTGTCTTCCGCCAGCCTGAACGGACGTTACGGCGTCTTTGAATGTGCCGACGAAGCCGTCCGGGCGGCTCGTGCTGCATTCGAGCAACTGCGTGAACGATCGATCGAAGATCGCAAACGCATTATCGACCACATCCGTCGCATTTCCATCGAACAAAAAGTCGAACTCGGCACGATGGAAATGGAGGAGACGAAGATCGGTCGGCTTGAGCACAAGATTGCCAAGCTGCAAACGCTGGGTGAAAAGACGCCCGGTGTGGAATTCATGCGGAGCGAAGTCTTCTCCGGCGACCACGGTCTGGCCGTCATCGAACACGCTCCGTTCGGCGTGATTGGTTGCATCACGCCCGTCACGCACTCGTTGCCCACGATCACCGGTAACGCCGTCAGCATGATTGCTTCGGGCAACACGTTGGTCGTCAATCCACATCCGGCTGGCAAGCGGGTTGCGGCGGAAGGCGTGCGACGGTTCAACGAAGCCATTTACCGCGACCTTGGTATCGACAATCTGATTTGTGTAATCGCCGAACCGACACTGGAAACGGCCGACACGATTTTCAAGCACCGCGACGTCGCCATGATCTGCGTCACGGGCGGACCCGCGGTTGCTCGCGCGGCATTGAATTCGGGCAAGCGAGCGGTCGTTGCCGGACCGGGTAACCCGCCGGTCGTTGTGGATGAAACCGCGGACCTCGATCGAGCGGCACGTTGCATCATTGACGGCGGCTCCTACGACAACAACCTGCTGTGCATCGCCGAGAAGGAAGTCTTCGTGGTGGCGAGTGTCTTCGATCAGATGATGTCGGCGATGGAGCGAGCTGGTGCCGCGAGACTGAACTCGGGCGAAGTCGATCGATTGACGTTGCAGGCGATCGCTCAGGTCGGCGAAGGTGCGAAACGTCACGACGTCGCTGCGAAGGACTTTATTGGCAAAGACGCATCCTTCCTTGCTCAGGCGGCCGGCAAGAACGTTTCGGCCGACACCCTGCTGTGCTTTGGCGAAACCGACGAGCACAACCCGTTCGTACCTGTCGAACAGATGATGCCTTTCGTGCCGTTCGTGCGAGTGGGCAACGTCGAAGAAGCGATTGCGAAAGCGAAGCACTACGAACACGGCTTCCGACACACGGCCATTATTCACTCGAACAACGTACGCAACATGACGTGGATGGGCCGCGAAATGGACACGACGCTGTTCGTGAAAAACGGTCCGTGCTTCGCGTCGCTGGGGCTGGGTGGCGAGGGATACATTTCGTTCTCGATCGCAACGCCCACCGGCGAAGGCGTGACCACACCGCTGACCTTTACACGCGAACGACGTTGTTCGCTGATCGACGACCTGAGGATCGTCTGAAAATGCTGACCGGAAGAGTCGTAGGAACCGCCGTCTCCACAGTGAAGCACCATTCCATGAATGGCAGCAAGCTGCTGGTCGTCCAACCGACGATGGCGGACAACGAAACTCCGGACGGATACCCGCTGGTGGCCATCGATACGATTGGGGCGGGCAAAGGTGAACGCGTGATGATTACCAGCGATGGCGTGGGAACAAGAAAGATGTTGAACGCGGATGCGACGCCCGTGCGATGGTCCGTGATTGGAATTGAAGATTGATTGAATGACGTTCACGGCCGAGGAAATCGAGCGAATTGTGCAGGAGGTGATTCGAAGACTCGCCGTTGCGGGAATTCGAGCGAACCCAAACAAATCAGACAAACCTGACAAAGCGTTAACGATTGAGAGTCGGCTTATTACGCTGGCGACCCTGGAAGGACAGCTGGAAGGAATCAACCAGGTGATTGTCCCACCCAGGGCCGTCGTGACACCGGCGGTGAAAGACGAACTGAGAGACAGGAAAATCGAACTTACGAGACAGGCCGTTTAATCGGGCTCAAACACAAGATGCGAATCGCTGAAGTCATAGGAACCGTCACGCTGAATCGATGTCATCCGACATTCGATGGTGGGACGTTGAAACTGGCGATTCCGCTGAAGCTGGCGGACCTCACGAAAGAAGGAACACCGGACGACGACGCGCTTGTCGTTTGGGACGAATTCGGTGCGGGCATCGGCAGTCGCATCATGCTCAGCGAGGGCGGCGAAGCGGCTCAACCTTTCAAACCAAACTGGAAACCCGTGGACGCCTACAACGCGGGTTTACTTGACGAACTTGATATCGATCCGAAAGCGATGAAATAACATGCAGAATACACACAAGATCAAACAGGATATCTGCGAGATCGGCCGTCGGCTGTACGCAAAAGGTTTCGCCGCGGCCAACGACGGAAACATCACCGTCAAAGTTAGCGACAATGAGTTCCTTTGCACGCCGACGATGCACTCGAAGGGTTTTCTGAAGCCCGACGACATCGCCACGATCGACGCAACGGGCAAGCAGATCGCGGGTCGCAAGAAGCGCTCCAGCGAGGCGTTGCTGCACCTTGAGATCTATCAAAAACGACCGGACGTGCGCAGCGTGGTTCACTGCCACCCACCGCACGCAACGGCGTTCGCGATTGCTCGTGAGCCGATTCCACAGTGTGTGCTTCCGGAAGTGGAAGTCTTCCTTGGCGACGTGCCGATTACGGCTTACGAAACTCCAGGCGGAAAAGCGTTCGCGGAAACGATCCTGCCGTTCGTCGAAAAGACCAACGTGATTATCCTTGCGAATCACGGCACGGTTAGCTACGGCGAAAACGTCGAACAGGCCTACTGGTGGACGGAAATTCTGGACGCCTACTGCCGCATGCTGATGCTTTCCAAGCAACTCGGTCGCGTCAATTATTTCTCGGAAGATAAAGAACGCGAGCTGCTGAAGCTGAAGGACGACTGGGGCTGGTCGGATCCTCGTAATACAAAGGAATACGAGAACTGCGACATCTGCGCGAACGACATTTTCCGCGACAGTTGGAAAGAGTCCGGTGTGCAACGCCAGGCATTCGAAGCACCACCGGCGATGGGGCTGTCGCGAAAAGCACCTTCGGCACCGGCTCCGGCCGCGACCAACGGAAATGCGAATGGAAATCAGGAAGCACTGATTCAGGCGATTACCGAGCGGGTGATGGCAGAGCTCTCGAAGTAATGCGGGTCACACCGCACCGGTGGTGTGGAGCCCCGCTACGTTAACGAGAACTTCAGACACCCGTAGCGAGGTTGCAGAGTCGGATCAAACAGTCGAAAATCTGGCCGTACCGCTTTGTAACCACCTTGGTCTGAATCAATGAAATACTGCTCCATCGCGCCCGTCCTGAGTGCACTCGTCTTGAGTGCTCTCGTTTCCACCCTGTCCGCCGAAGACTGGAATCAGTACCGCGGTCCTTTGGGTACGGGTAAATCGCCCGAGTCCATCGCGTCGATTGGCAAGCTCAAGCCGATTTGGAAGGTTCCAACCGAGCTGGGTTTCAGCTCGTTCGCGGTTGCTGATGGCCGCGCGTTTACTCAGGTTCTGATCGATGGCGATGAGAGTTTGTTGGCACTGAACGCAGCGACCGGAAAACGTCTCTGGGATGCGAAGCTGGGCGAGGCCGACTGGCGTGGCGGTGGCGATGCGGGAGCGTCCGACAATAAGGGCGGCGATGGACCCAGGTCGACGCCTGCGACGGACGGAAAACACGTCTTCGTTTATGACGCGCACCTGGTCCTTTCCTGCTTTGACGCGACCACCGGGCAGCGAATCTGGAAGCGGGATGTCATCGAAGAATTCGCTGGCCGCAACATCAAGTGGCACAACGCTACATCACCGTTGCTGGACGGCGACCGAATCTATGTCGGTGGCGGCGGTCCGGGACAGTCGCTGATCGCGTTTGACAAGAACAATGGCCGTGAGTTGTGGAAGTCGGGCGATGAACTGATCACCCACGCGACGCCAACCTTGTCCGAAATCAACGGCAGAAAACAGGTCATCTACTTCACGCAGTCGGGTCTCGTGAGCGTTGACACCGGGAACGGGAACGAACTGTGGCGACGCAAGTTCGAATTTAACGTCTCCACGGCCGCTTCGCCGATCGTTGAAGAAGACCTTGTCTATTGCTCGGCAGGCTACGGCGTCGGCGCGGGAGTCTTCCGTGCTACGAATAGTCCCGAGGCGGAACGTGTCTGGCTGAAGCCCAACAAGCTCATGAATCACTGGAGCACTCCGGTCGTTCACGAAGGCAACCTCTACGGCATCTTTGAATTCAAGAAGTACGGTAAGGCACCGTTGAACTGCGTCGAACTGGATACCGGCGACGTGCTCTGGTCCAAGCGTGGATTCGGGCCGGGCAACTGCATCCTCGTTGGCGACAAGCTGGTCGTACTTTCCGATGCCGGTGAAGTCGTGATCGTGCGTGCGTCGCCGGACGGATATGAGGAGCTGTCGCGAACCGAAGTGCTGGATGGCAAATGCTGGTCGACGCCCGCCTTCAGTGACGGGAAAATCTTCGTTCGCAGTACCGTTGAGGGCGCCTGTATCGACCTCAACGCTTCCTGAATCGGTCGCGTGGCGGTTGGGCCATCTGTTGATCTTCGCCGCAAACGAATACACTCGCTGTAGAACAAGTTTCAAAGCCTGAATTCCTAATTCATGACGTTCGCACTGCCGGCTCTCTGACGCCGGCAATGCCGTCCTAAAACCGGGTTCCGGCAAACGTGTCCTTCAGCGAGTGATTGGTGGCCAAGCTCTTTTTCTACTACTCGGCAATGAATGCCGGCAAATCGACGGTCCTGCTGCAGTCCAGCTACAACTATCGCGAACGCGGCATGCGGACGCTGTTGCTGACGCCGGAAATTGATGTGCGGGATGATGCCGCGTATATCAATTCCAGAATCGGACTTCGCGCCGAGGCGAACACCTTCACGCCGGTTGACGATCTGTTTCGACTCGCTGAAGTCGAGCACGGCAAAGAGGGTGTCGACTGCGTTCTTGTGGACGAGGCCCAGTTTCTGACCCGCAAGCAGGTTGGCCAGCTCTGTGAGGTCGCCGATCAGTTAAACGTCCCGGTGCTAACGTATGGCCTGCGGACGGATTTTCGCGGTGAGCTGTTTGAGGGTAGCCAGTATCTGTTGGCGTGGGCCGACACGCTGAATGAGATCAAGACGATCTGCCATTGCGGCAGCAAGGCTACGATGGTGCTGCGGATCGGACCGGATGGCGAACCGGTGAAAGAAGGATCGCAGATCGAAGTCGGCGGTAATGAGCGTTACCTTTCCGTCTGTCGTCGGCACCACAAAGAAGGCATCGCTACTCGGAAGCAGCCAAAGTTGCCGTTCGAAGACTAAGACCGCGACCAAGACCATGGCGACGAGCTGTCTGGTCGACGCTCGCGTGGCTCAGCCGACTTTGTTGTTGCGATCCCGTGGCAAGTGCATGTCGGTCATTCGATCCTGAACCCGCGAGTTCTTCGCTCGCGAAGCCTGGTCACTCATGCCGACGATCGAGGCGAAGCTCAGTCCGAGCATGGTCAGGTAGGAAATGATTTTTCCGTTGGAGGTAGCGGCGGCGAACGTGTCGTTGGACACGGCTTCGGCGTCATGCTGCAAGGCGGCTGTCGCAGGCTTGTTTGCTGCATTGACGTTGGACTCTTGCGCGTTGGCCTTCCGCAGCAGATCATTCTCCAGTTCGACCACATACCAGTTGTTGGCGGCCGCTGGCGGTGATGTTGCATCCGAGTCGTATCGTTCGCCCTGCATTCGTGATTCTGAACGGGCGGAATCCATGGCTGCCGAGTCGAGGATCGTGTTGCGTTGAACGCCTGCTGTTTTGCGACGCGAGTTGTTCCGGTCTGTATTGTCGACGGCGACCGACTCGCCAAACTCAAGGCGGCGAATGCTACCGTACGTTCCTGCCTCATAGGAAGGCGTCGCGCCTGCTTCGGCCCCTTCTTCGGCATCGTCATGCCATGCGATCTGCGAGATGTCGCCGCGGGGTCCGGGGATCGCACCGACGTCGACAAACTCATCCTCGAAGTCTGGTTCGATACGCGCGTCGCGAGTTTCGTGGCCCAAGTCCAGATCGTTGGTGAACTCGGGTTCGTCCACGACGTTAGGATCGCCCTCGGCTGGCAGCTCGAACATCAGCGACTCATTCGCGGCGAGCTCAAAAATGGAATCAACCGAATCGGCTCCCTCAACAATCATCTGCAGGCGCTCGGCCAGATCGGCGTCGATCGGGTCACTCGTTAGCGGCACCGAGATGATGGCGGGGTCGCGATTTTCGGAGGTCGTCGACGAGTTGCCGGCCGGCGTGACGGACAACGGGGTGCTCAAGGGTGGCGCCACCGTGGACTCAACGCTTGTGGAGGGAATATTCATCGCGGGCAAATCGGGGCTGACCGTAATGTCCAAACCCAAGTCCATGGGGATGCCCGCCAGAGTGCCTGCGGGAATATCCGACGGGATGCTATCAACCGGCGAAACATCGGGAGTACCAATTGTGCTGGGCATCAGGGGTGTCACGGTCGTGATCTGCGATTCCGCGATCGTCTGCTCATAGATCCTTGGAAGCTGGGGAGAGAAGACGTTCTCCGCTGCTTCGGCCGATTGACTGGTCCCGTTGCGATCCACCAGCGGCGAAACGGTTGACGGTTGTAGAGCCCGTAACGGGGCATCCGGAATTGGGTCCGGGGTGATCGTGATGTCGAAGGCCGGTTCCGGAATTGGATCGAGCGTCAGTAGCGGCGCGGCGTCCGGCGTGATTGGCGATGGGTCGTCGACGATGACTAGCGGCGGTGGCGTCGCTGCCGGCTGGTTGATTGATTCGAGCACCGGTGGGAGGACGGCTGGTGGCATGACTTCCGGAGGCACGATCGTGGGAATCTGGTTCTGCGTGAGCGCGTCGTCCTGCAACGCATCACTGCCCAGCATGTCCAGGTTTGGTGTCAGGAAGCTGTCATCCACATCGACGACCGGATCATGGTCTAACGAGAGTCCATTGTCGGGCATCATCGTCTGATTGGCGGCGCCAAACTTGTTGGTTAGCCGGCCATGGGAATAGTAGTTTGCGTTGCTACCGTCGTACATGGACCACCGATCGGCAGTGTCGGCGTAGCCCATGGACGCGCCGCTGTCCGAGCTTTCATTGCCGGCAATGGCATCGACGTCGATCAGATCGAGCGTCACGTTGGCGACCATGTTCGGCTGAAAGGTTGCGATGCCACTCTGCCACGCCAGTGTCAGTTCGCCCTCGTCGCCGACGCCCCATCGGTATTCAACTTCGGCGCCTAGTTTGATTTCGCCGTCGATATCCACGGACGACAAATCGACCTGGGAGAAGTCGACGTTCGGGAATAGCACTCCGGTCAACGAAAGGGCTCGTTCTGGATCGAGCCCCCGCAGGGCACTTTCGGTGGCCGCGGTGTCGACACTGATCCCGGCAGGTGAGACGGTAAAGATCCGGACGCTGCCGCCGGGCGGAATCACATTCGTTGGCTCGCCGGCAGGCGTCCCGTTGTTTGTGGGTTCGGTGCTTTCTGTCGCGTCTGACTTTGGTGCGGTATCGATCTTGTCCTGCATGCGATCGGCCGCCTGGCGAGCGACCCGGATGGCCGGAAACAGTACGGGGACGGTGTTTGCTTCGACGGGAACGTGCATTTCCAGATCGATCACGACGGTCAACAGGCATCGGGATTCGAACGTCTCAAATCGGAATTGTCGATGGCGACCATTAGTTCTCACGGGGCAGGCCCTCCGCTCGAAGTGAAGCCAGTTCATGCTGCACGGCTTCCGACCGTTGCAAGTTTCCGGTCTGTTGCAGGAAAGTCGCGAACTTGCCCAACGAGTGTTCCAGCAGCACTCCGTACTGTGCGGTGTCCGGCGCGAGCTGTACGGAACGTCGTTGGCACTGAATCGCTTTTTCGAAGAGTTGAGCGGTTGCGGTGGCGTCCGGCGAGGCCAGTTGTGTTCGCACGATTGCCTGGTTGTAGAGCGTACCGCCATAGCGCGCCAGAGTACTGGCGTCTTCCGGGAATTGCGTCAGCAGAGCTTCAAAGTTGCTGCCCGCCTCCACATATGCATCGAGCGCCAACTGAAGGTCGCCGTTCGCAGCCAATGTTCGGCCAAGGTTGTTGCAGCTAATCGCAAGATCGTGTCGCAGTTGCGGAATCTCGGGAGCTTCCCGAATGAGCACGCGTCCAACATTCACCGCATCGGTATACCGTTCGCTGGCGTTGTCGAGCTGCTTTTGACGCAACCGGATCGAGCCAAGGTTGTTCCAGCTCAGGGCAAGGTCGACGCGAGGTTCGATCTCTCGTGGACGAGCCTCGGCGGCGGATTCCTGCAAGGCGATCGCCTGTCGGCAAAGTCGTTCGGCCGATTCCAGATCGTTATCGACCAGCAAGCTGCTGAGGTTGTGGTAGTTGGACGCCAGCCGAATCTGATCGTCGATGTTGTCCGGGTCTTCGCGTAGTAGCGACGTGCGAATTTCGATCGCTCGTTCGAAGTGGACTCGTGCCTGAAGTGAATCGCCCGTCTGCGATGCGAGATACCCAAGGTTCCCGACCACCAGTGCGATGCCACGTGCGATCTGCTGTTCGTCTGCGGAAGTTGCCTGAAGTTCCTGGAAAATCTGTAGCGCCGCTTCGTAGCACGATTCGGCTTCGGAGACTTCCCCGATGCGAGTCAACGCCTGCCCCAGGTTGTTCAGATTCAATCCGGCCGCATGACGGTGAATGGGATCCTGCGCCACAAGCTCGTCGTAGGCCCTGGCAGCTTCACGATAACTCGCCACGGCAACATCGTATTCGCCCAGTTGCTCACTCATGCCGCCAATGCGGTTGTGCGTTTCGGCGAACTCAAGGAAAGTCGTGTTGCCATCGTGGGCCGCGGCCACAAACTCCTTGAACAGTTCGCGCGTTTCGATCTGAATCGTGCGTTGTATGCCTGGCTGTTTGGTAAGGCGACGCGACAGTCGCGTAATCTGCTCGAGCGTTTCGATGGCCTGTTCACGTTGTGCATTTGCGAGAATCAGGTGTCGTTCGGCTTTCTGTTTTTCGGTGACGGTCTGTTCTTTGGCCTGCGACGTCCGCGATTGTTCTTCCTGAATCAGGAACAACGCCGCCGACGTACCAATCAGTGCGGAAACCATCAACAGCATCAGGCACGCCACGACGCCGCGATGGCGGAACGCCCATTTCGTGCCCAGGTCGATGAGCGTCGGCCGGCGAGCCATCGTGGGCTTGCCATCGCAGAAGCGTTGCAGATCGTCTGCGAAATCCTCGGCGGTCGCGTATCGCTGATCGCGATCTTTGGAAATCGCCTTCAGAATGACGGTTTCCAGATCCTTGGGAATCGAAGCGTTGATCTTCCGCATTCGCTTCGGTTCCAGTGTCTCGATGTCGCTGAGCAGCCGGGCGCGTTCGCGAGTGGGAATCGCTTTTCGCAACGTCAGCATTTCGTACAACGTGATGCCCAGTGAGTAAACGTCCGTGCGTTGGTCGATGACGCCCGAGCCAGCCGCCTGCTCGGGGCTCATGTATCGCAGCGTTCCGACCAGGTCCCCGGTGGCCGTCATGTCATTTTCAGACTGGACATAGGCCAGACCGAAATCCGTGATCCACAACTTGCCGTCGCGATCCAACATCAGATTCGAAGGCTTGATGTCGCGATGAATGACGCCATAGTCATGTGCATGTTGCAACGCGCTGGCGGCCTGAATCCCCAGTTCCGCCACGCGATCGATGTACTTGCGGTCGCAGACGGAAGTTCCATCAGAGATCGTCCCCGAGACGAAACTTTCGGAAGGCTCGTTTTCGGGTTCGCAGGGTTGCTCGATCGTCGTCGCATGCATCTCTGCAATCGTCGTTTCACCGCCCGAGTGGGCCGATAGCACGCGCGTGGCATCCGGTTCGCGGCGAATGCTGTGCAGTACGCGGTCGATCGACTGCCCATCGACCAGTTGCATGCTGTAGAAGTGAACGCCCGATTCGCAGCCGACGCCGAACACCGGAACAATGTGTGGGTGATGCAGCTGAGCGGCCGCCTGCGACTCGCGGCGGAATCGTGCGATCTGTTTTTGATCCAGCACGGCCGCCAGGGGGAGCACTTTCAACGCAACCCGGCGATCCAGTGAGATCTGTCTCGCTTCATAGACAATGCCCATGCCGCCGCGGCCAATCTGGCGTCGAATTTCATAGTCGCCAAGCTGCCGGTTGTTGGGCAGGTCGATTGCGGCGGGCAATTCCGGCGCGGGGGCGTTGATTCCCTGAGCCGCGTGGTGGAGGACGCCGAGGCTTTCGAAGTAGCGTTGCAGGACGCCCTTCCACTGTGGATGTTCCGTTAACAGACGATCCACGTCTGGCGATTTGCCATCTTCGATTTGCTGGAGGTATTCGTCCAGGATCTCCGTGAGCTTCTGTTGTTCGGCGGGACTGAGCTCGCCAAGTGGTTCGGTGGGATCACAGATCGAATTCTGATCCGGACCGACAGAGTTTGCGGGACTCGCGAACGAAGGGTTGTCGAATTTCGGTTTCATAGCATGCCGCTTTTCCGAAACTTGTCTCTCAGTGCATCAATCGCTCGCAGCCACAACATCCTTACGGCCCCTGCCGAGCGTCCCATGGATTCCGCGACGTCCTTGAACGGCAGACCCTCCAGGTTTCTCAACACGATGACCTGTCGGTAGTCTTCCGGCAGTTCGGCGAGGTGGTCGGCCAGCATGCGAGTGTGTTCGCCTTGCTGTGCCGCCGAACTCGGCGAACATCCATCGTCCGCAATTTGACGCATGTGGATGCTGGATCGTTCCATCGATTGATGAACGCGATCCAGAGATACCTCGCGTCGGACGTTGCGTTTCTCGGCAAGAATATGCCTCTCAACGACGCGTCCTATATTGTGAATCAGGATTCGTCGCAGCCACGACAATAATTCTGGTTCGGATTGGCCACGAAACTGGTGAAAATCTCGATGCGCTTCCAACAGCGTTTCCTGCACGATGTCCGAGGGGCTGACGCGATTCCGCAATTTGTTGTCCAATTGCGTGGTGGCCAGAATCTTCAGATAGTTGATGTACAGCTGCAGCAGTTGCCCCAGCTTCTCTTTTTCGCCATCCTTGGCCGACATCAGAAGCGAAGCGGCGGAAAGATCCATGGTGTGGTGGCTCATCGGGGCTGCCTTCCGAAACGGGACTTCGATTCTTCCATTTGGCAGAATGACGGCCCGTTTGTCACGAAAATAAACTTAACACTGAGGCCATCCGCATTCGCCAGCGCCTAACTCTGGTGTTCATAACGGTTTACCGTTCAGTACCCTTAACAGTGGGTGAACGGCCCGTTGACGTAGGCAAGCGAAAGTCGGACAAGTAAAATCCCGCTCACCTTACAGATTCGAATCTGGAAAATGCGACGCCTGCACAGTCATTCGCACGGCGTCGTTTTTCGTTTGGAGCCAAAATGCTAGATCGCAAATTTATCGTCGAGAACGCGGCCGCCGTCAAAGAAAACTGCGCCAATCGCGGTATGGAAGCCGACGTCGACCGTTTCGTCGAACTGGATACCATGTGCCGCGAGATCTCGACGGCCGTTCAGGATTTGAATCGGCAGGCCAACGAAGTTTCCAAAACGATCGGCAAAGCCAAAACGGACGAAGAGCGCGAGCAGCGCAAGAACGAGGGCCGCGACCTCCGCGCGAAGAAGGACGCCAGGCAAACCGAGCACGATGGGCTGCTGGCGGAAATGGTTTCGATTCAACGATCGATCCCGAACATGGCCCACGCCGACGCTCCGATTGGCAAGGACGATAAAGACAATCTGGAAATCAAAAAGGGCAAGCACGCTCCTCGCGAGTTCGACTTCCAGCCGCTCGATCACGTCGAGCTCGCGCAGAAGCACGACATGATTGACTTCGAGGCCGGAGCCAAGACAACCGGAGCGGGCTTCTACTTTCTGAAGAACGACGCCGTGCTGCTGGAGTTGGCGCTGCAGCAATTCGTTATTCAGAAACTGGTCGGAGAAGGCTTCACGCCCACGACCACGCCGGACCTCGCCCGACAGGAAATCCTCGAAGGCATCGGTTTCAATCCGCGAGGCAATGAGACTCAGATCTATAGCATCGAAGACACCGATCTGTGTCTGGTCGCCACGGCGGAAATCACACTGGGCGGATACCTGAAGGACGAAACCATCGAAGACACTTCGATGCCCCTGAAAATGTGCGGCATCAGCCACTGCTTCCGAACCGAAGCGGGTGCGGCCGGTCGTGCGTCGCGTGGACTTTACCGCGTGCATCAGTTCACCAAAGTCGAAATGTTTGCGTTTACGTTGCCCGACCAGAGTGAAGAAATGTTGGGATACTTCCGTGACCTTGAGTGTCAGATTTTCGACGAGCTGGGGATTCCCTATCGCGTCGTTGATACTTCAACGGGAGATCTGGGAGCTCCCGCCTATCGCAAGTTTGACCTGGAAGCCTGGATGCCAGGCCGCGGTGAGGCGGGTGAATGGGGCGAAGTCACCAGTACGTCCAACTGCACCGACTACCAGGCTCGGCGGTTGAATGTGCGGTACAAAATCAAGGATCAGAAGGGAACGCACTTCGTTCACACGCTGAACGGAACCGCGATGGCCCTCAGTCGCGGGATCATTGCGGTAATGGAAAACTGTCAGCAAGCCGACGGTTCGATTGACGTCCCCGAAGTCTTGCGTCCGTACATGGGCAAAGACCGGATCGGCTAGCGGATCACGCCCCAAACGTCGCGCATCAAATCGAACATCTTTGGGTCGTGCTCTTTTAGTTCGGCACGCACGAACGGGTAAAAGTCGTTCACGCCAAAGTAGGCCTCCGTGGATTCGGCGAAGTATTCCTTGTGGTTGCTCAGTCCGTAGTGGCGGACCGTCTTACCCGTATACAACAGCACTTCTTCGTAGATCCCGGCTTTCTCGGCTGCCGAGAAGACATCGATGACTTGCTGATTGTCGAAGCTCAGGATCTGATCGTGGAAGGAATGCGCCAGCTCGTGCAGCACGACATAGGGATGTTTGGCCCACATGCCCGGATCGAACAGTGCTTTGGCGCGGGGAATATGAACATGCTTCACCAGTCGAGGATCGTGATCGTTCGACAACAGCCAACCGCGGCTGGGATGATACTGCATGGAACTCAATCGTTCGTTGTTTAGCTCCAGCCAGATAGGCAATTTCATCAGTTGCTCGACTCGTTCGGCCGGCACGATGTATTTGACGCGTTGCAGGTGATTGGCCAAAGCTTCGAACGCACGCTCCGCCGTAACTGCGTTTTCTTGAGCAATTAACTGCGGGTCGACCTTGATTGTCCAGCCTTCGATGTCCTTGACGATTGGATCGTAGAAAGCCGTCCTGGCCGCGTTGCCCGTCTGCAATTCCAGCAAAGCTTCCGCGAACGCTGCGCCCATCCGCGAGTAGCATTTCGCACTTCCCAGATAGTGATAGGGGCGATCGGATCCCACCTTGTTCCATTGTTCCAGGTTCTCCTTCCAGCCCTTGCTGAAAACGGCGTCGGCTTTCATGTCCCAATACTGGTCCGTCTTCACAACGGCGACATTGTTTTTGAATTCGGGCAATTCACCGGCCGCTGCCTGAGCCTGTTTGAATTCGTCTTTCTTCTTGTTCGGTCGTTTCTCTTTCGTGCCGCCGACGCCAAGCTGGCCGATGACAAACGGCAGTTCGGCCGTATCCAGATCCCTGCGCACGTCACGAATAAAGTGAGTCATGTTCGCGGTGTACTCGGCGGTATAGTCGGCGTTGACCATGTCGTTCCAACCCTGAAACCAGACAAAGCCGGCGAGCTCATGGCCGTCATGGTCCAGGTCCGGGAACAGCGTATCGATCGATTCGAGCGTTGTGCGAACATCCTTGATCATCTCGCGGTAGTAGTGACCAAACGACTTCCTGATATCGGCGGCTGTCGTTTCCGGTCGCCGTTTCTGCTGCCGTTCCAACAGCGCACCCAGCACGTCATCGTTCGGCAAACCGGCGGACGGCGGACGGAAGTCACGGTAGAGCGATTTTCCACCCCACGCGGTTTTGATGATCAGCACGGGATTGTTTCGATAGTGGTCTCCCATCGTCCAGCCAAATTGCAATTCGGGTCCGATGCATTTTGGACTGCCGTAACCGACCGTGAGTGGTCCGCGGCGATCGAGGAACTTGATCCAAACGTCATCGCGTTCGGCCCAATCGTCGCCGTCGCGAAAGTGGGCGAACGTGGCTTTTGTTTCCGGGGCTGTCGCCTGGTAGTCCAGCAGCGACATTTTGGCTTTCCCTTCCATGTTCGACTGCCCGGCGAGGATAAACACCTTGACAGGTTCACCCGTCGCCGCGGAGGAGACGGCAAGCAGAAGTAACGTCGCGTAGACATGGGGAAGACGCATGGCGGGAACTCGTGGAAAACGGAGCGGCTGAGCGGAACGGTTGGGCATGGTTCAGGACGAACCCGGTCGATTCGAGGACTGAACGTCCTCATTCTAGAGCAACTTGCAGCTTCCCGCCTGCGGAGTGTATTGCGTTGCGGCAATTCACGATCTTGTTGTCCGGCACGGCAACGGGGACTACGCTATGCTTCTTCCGGAAAAGCATTTGACCCTCCCTTGTGCCCACCCTAGCGAAAACCCAATGCCCCGCCTGATTCGCATCCATGCCGTAACGTTCCTGGTTGTCACGTTCTTCTGTGCTTCACCGCTGTACGGCCAACAATGGCAACCGCTGTTCGATGGGCTGTCGTTCAACGGCTGGGTTCAGGCAAACGGTGATCCCGTTGATTCGGACGGCTGGCAGGTGGAAGACGGCATGCTGCATCTTGATCGATCCAGGGGTCGAGGTGGAAACCTGCTGACCGATCGGGACTACGGTGACTTCGAACTGGTCTTCGAATGGAAGGTTGCCGAGAAAGCCAACAACGGAATCAAGTATCGCGTCAAAGAGTTTGGCAAGCGGATGCTGGGGATTGAGTACCAGGTTATCGATGACTTCGGAAATCCAAAGCTGACCGCCGATCACAAGACGGCATCAATTTACGACATCTACGAAGCTCGCGAGCACGACTTTCTTCGGCCCGCCGGTGAATTCAACCGAGGTCGGATTGTGGTGCACAACAACCGCCTTGAGCATTGGCTGAACGGCCATTTGATCACGTCAGCTCAGGTTGGCGGAGACGACTGGAAAGAGCACATTGCCAACAGCAAATTTTCCGATGTGGAAGGCTTCGGCGTCAATCAGTTGGGCCGCATCATGCTGACCGACCACAACGATGAAGTCTGGTATCGCAACGTTTTCATTCGCGAACTGACATCGGCTCAGGCGACTGCTGAAGTTCCCAGTTGCCAGCCGCAATGCCCACCGGCACCATGCTGTCCACCGGTTCGATGTCGGCTGCGTCGGCTGTTTCGCTAGTGTCCTGATTCGCTGAACAAAATCAGCCGATGAGCGTTAGCTCAGGATTCCCGCAGCAACCGGACTGAACGGGCGGTGCGGGGGATTCCGGCACAGCAGCCCTCCATGCCTCCAACAATTGGCCCGCCCGGTTTTTTCGTTGCCCAAAATTATGGGTTTTTTTGGCACCTGCGATTCTCGGGCGGTGCACGGGAGGGCGAGGCTCCCGCCGAGCCATGAATCACACACGACATCGCCTCGGCCACGGTTCGGCAGAGCCTCACCCTCCCGACGCCGTATTCACAAATCGCGGCGGCGAGGGAGATGCAGTTCGACGGCACACACCGGGCAATTCTCGGGCGGAATGCATGGGAGGGCGAGGCTCCCGCCGAGCCACGAATCACACACGACATCGCCTCGGACCGGTTCGGCAGGAGCCTCACCCTCCCGGCGCCGGATTTACAGATGGTGGTCGCTTGGAAGATGCAGCTCGGCGGCACACACCGGGCATTCTCGGGCGGAATGCATGGGAGGGCGAGGCTCCCGCCGAGCCATGAGGTACACACGACATCGCCTCGGACCGGTTCGGCAGGAGCCTCACCCTCCCGGCGCCGTACTCACAGATCGTGGTCGCTTGGAAGATGGAGCTCGGCGGCGCGCACCTGCCATTCTCGGTCGGACTGCATGGGAGGGCGAGGCTCCCGCCGAGCCACGAAGTACACACGACATCGCCTCGGACACGGTTCGGCAGGAGCCTCACCCTCCCGGCGCCGTACTCACAGATCGTGGTCGCTTGGAAGATGGAGCTCGGCGGCGCGCACCTGCCATTCTCGGTCGGAATGCATGGGAGGGCGAGGCTCCCGCCGAGCCACGAATCACGCGCGACATCGCCTCGGCCACGGTTCGGCAGGAGCCTCACCCTCCCGCGTTGAACTGGCTACGGATTCTAAAAGACGCCCAAGGCGGTCAGGCTGTACTTCACTACCAGGCCGGCTACCACCACGCTTACCATGCTCATTAGCTTGATGAGGATATTCAGGCTAGGGCCGCTGGTGTCCTTGAATGGGTCGCCCACCGTGTCGCCCACGACGCTGGCCTTGTGAGCCTCGGATCCCTTGCCGCCGTGATGTCCCGTTTCGATGTACTTCTTGGCATTGTCCCATGCACCACCGGCGTTCGACATGAAAATGGCAAGGCAAAATCCACACGTCAGCGTGCCGACCAGAAGACCCATGACTCCCGCGACGCCCAGTAGCAGTCCGGTCAAAATGGGCGTCACCAATCCCAGCAGTGACGGAATGAGCATTTCTCGCTGCGCGGCGAGCGTACTGATCGACACCGGCGCCGCGTAGTCCGGTAGGTCCTCGCCAGTCATGATGCCCGGCTTTTCGCGGAACTGCCGCCGCACTTCTTCGACCATTCCCTTGGCCGCTCGACCAACGGCTTTCATCGTCAACGCACAGAAGACGAACGTTGACATCGCACCCAGGAAGATGCCCACCAATACCTTGGGGTTCATCAAGGTGGTGTCATAGTAAGTCATGAAATCCGGCAACGTCGCCTTGTCGATGCGAACCAGTTGCTCGCCCCGCGGCGTGGAAATGGCACCGTGCCCACCGACGAGGATTTCCTTGGGAATGACGGCGGCGGCGGGATCACCCTGCCCTACCAGTGGAATCTGATCCCAGTCTTTCAGAGCTCGCTGCTGCCGGGGCATGGCGAGGTACATGGTGGGGAATTCGTGCGAGTGGTCGCCGTTCTTTTCGACTTCGACGATGAAGCCGGGCGAGACCTTATAGAGTCCGTCTTCTTCCACTTCCTGGACAATCGCCTCGCCCCAGTGTTCAAAGCCAATTCGAACCTCTTCGACGTACGCCGCCAACAATGCCAACGCTGTCAGCGCGGCCGAGCCGATTGCGAATCCCTTGCCCGTCGCCGCGGTGGTGTTTCCAAGGCTGTCCAGGGCGTCCGTTCGCTCGCGGACGATTGGATCGAGTCCCGCCATTTCGGCGTTGCCGCCTGCGTTATCGGCGATGGGGCCATACGCGTCCGTCGCCAGCGTAATGCCCAGCGTGCTGAGCATCCCAACCGCTGCGATACCAACGCCGTAGAGTCCCAGCGAGAAATAGTCGACGTCGCCAATCTTCCCGCCGCAAGCGAAGCTGAAAGCCATCACGGTTGCGAGGCAAACGATAATTACCGGCACCCAGACGCTCATCATGCCGTCCGCAATGCCGCCAATGATGATCGTGGCGGGGCCCGTTTCCGCCTGTTCGGCGAGCTGTTTTGTAGGTGCGAACTCGTCGCTGGTCGAGTACTCCGTCCACTTGCCAATCAACCAGCCGGCAGCCAGTCCGACGATCACACTGAAAGCAACGCCGGGGATGGGACCGATGGACGTCCCTGGAGCCTGGGGCATGATGAAGCAAGCCATCAGGATCGTGGCGGCGATGACCGCCATCGTGGAACGGTCGATGCCCTTTGCCAGTGCCTTGAGGAGTGCGCCCTGCGAAGCGTTTTCGTCCGTGCGAACCATGTAGACGCCCATGATGGACAGGAAAATCCCGATGCCCGAAATCAGCATCGGCATCATCATGGCCATCTGCTGCGCGTCGCGAGTTTCCCAACCGGAAGGCGTCAGGGCAGAGTTCGAAAACGCGGCCACTCCCAACGCGGCGGTGGCAAGAATCGAACCGCAATAGGATTCGTAGAGGTCCGCGCCCATGCCGGCAACGTCGCCCACATTGTCGCCCACGTTGTCAGCGATGGTGGCGGGGTTGCGAGGGTCGTCTTCGGGAATGCCCTGTTCGACTTTTCCGACAAGGTCTGCACCGACGTCCGCCGCCTTGGTGAAGATGCCTCCGCCGACGCGAGCGAACAACGCCTGCGCGCTGGCTCCCATCCCAAAGCACAACATCGTGACGGCGATCTCTTCCAACCGCACGATTCCGAATCCCCACTTCAAGAGCGCGAACCAGATCACAATGTCCAGCAATCCGAGGCCGACAACCGTGAGTCCCATGACGGCACCGGAACGAAACGCGACCTGCAATCCCTGATTGAGCGACTTTTGGGCGCCGGCGGCCGTACGGCTACTGGCGTAGGTGGCCGTCTTCATCCCGCACCAACCGGCGAGCCCGGAAAAGAAACCCCCGGACAGAAACGCGAACGGCACCCATTCGCTTTGCACGTGAAGTCCGAAAGCCATGTAGGCGAGCAAGCATGCGATCACCGCGAAGAACACGCCGACAACGCGAAACTGCTGGTTCAAATACGCGTTGGCACCTTCGCGAACGTATCCCGCAATTTCAACCATGCGGGGAGTCCCTTCGTCGGATTCCATCATCTGACGAAAAAACTGATATGCCTGGGCGAGTGCGACGAGTGCTGCGGCGAGGCAGAAGAACCAGAGAATGAAAACCGTCATCGTTACGATACCTTCCATTGTAGAACGATTCGCCACGACTTGATGTCGGACGAGCTGACCGCGAGTTTTCCAGACCGCCCCGCCGAAGTCAGCGTCTTCGCGAGTTTATTTGACCTCGCTTTTCCATGTCAACCGAACGGGGGACGGCCGGGAAGGAACGCCTGGCTGCGCGAGTCGTTGTGAAGCTACCCAAATTACCGGGTGTGCCGATTGTGCGTTCTCCTTTCGCACCGTCGACGGTCGCGGAGGCAGCAGTAATGCGCAAAATCGTGCTGTTTGAATCGCTGCTCGGCTACAGTCAGCTAGAGTCAAACAGGAAGAAACATTACGGATGTAAGCGGACGATCGCGAAGCTATGGATACCCGGCTCAAGCCAAACGAACCCCTCGCGCCGCGACATCCGCTGCCGCGTACTGCGCAAGTCGACCGCGATAGTTATCTGAGCGAACTCTGTCGTGGAAAACGCGTGCTGCACCTTGCCTGTGCCGCATGGCCTGCGACGCAGATGTGGTGCGAAGATGGCTCGTTGTTGCACCTGAAACTGATGAAGAGTGCGTCGCGGATTGCGGGCTTCGATTGGTCGACGCCGGGACTGAAAGTTCTAAAAGAGCACGGCGTCGAAGACTTGCACCACCTCAATCTGCTCGATCAGGAACAGGTCGAACGAGGCTGGGAGCAACTGGGATTCGAACCGGAAATTGTGCTCGCAGGCGAACTGCTGGAGCACCTGGACCGGCCGGGCATGGTGCTGGAAAACTGCCGCCGCATGATGTCCAAAGATTGCAAGTTCGTCATCACGGTTCCCAATGCTTTCTCCATTCGCAACCTGCTGCATGTGTTGCGGGGTTACGAAAAAGTTGCGCCGGATCACGTGAGCTATTATTCGTACTCCAACGTTCGCGAGCTGGCGGAACGCAATGGCATGCAACTGGAACGGGTGAAGTGGTATCGCTATTCTCCAATGCGAAAAGCGATCGACCGAGCCGTCGATGTGGCGATCGCTCCCGTGTTGTGGATGTGGCCCCAACTTTCCGAGGGACTGGTCGCGGAGTGCCGTGTTGCCGACCCGTCGCCAGGCGGTTGACGTCGACCAAGCGCCTGCCATTAACCAAAACCAAACTTACATTTGAGCGACACGATCAGGGTGAGCGAACGGACGATCGTTCCCTATAATTCGCGTTGCACCTGATTCGTTCGAGACTCTACTCCTTCAAGTTCAAAGGTTTCATCATGAGCAATTCACTGGCCATCGTCATGGCTGCCGGCAAGGGAACTCGTATGGAGTCGGACTTGCCCAAGGTACTGGTACCGGCCTGTGGTCGGCCCATGATCGAGTACGTCATCGACGCGCTGGACGCCGCCGGGGTTGCCAGGGTTGTGGTCGTGGTGGGTTACCGGGCAGACGACGTGCGTGCGGCATTGTCGCATCGGGACAACGTTGAATTCGCCGATCAGACGGAACAGCTGGGCACGGGGCACGCGGTGATGATGTGTCGCGAGCAGCTGGATGCTCACGAGGGTCCGGTGCTGGTGGTCACGGGCGATTCGCCCATGATTCAAACCGATTCGATCAACGCGTTACTACAACTTTACGCGGACGAGAAACCGTCCTGTATTCTTGGTTCGCTGCACAGTGACGACCCGCATGGGCTGGGGCGCATTGTTCGTGATGATCAGGGCGACTTTGTGGGTATCGTCGAGGAAAAGGACGCCACGCCCGGTCAGCGACAGCTTACGGAAGTGAACATGAGCACTTACGTGTTTGACGCGGCCGATTTGCGGGAGACGCTGGACAAACTGACCAACGACAACCAGCAATCCGAGTACTACATTACGGATTGCCCCGGAATTCTCCGTGAAGAAGGCAAAGACGTGCGGGCGCTTCCGGTTCTTAAGCCCTGCGAGTCGCTGAGCGTCAACAATATGGCGCACCTGGCAATTGTTGAAGAAGAGATGCGGAAACTTGGAATCGCCAAGTAGACGAAAAAACTGAATCTGACAGAATAGTCCCCTTCAGGCGGCATTCTGATTTCAGCTTCGTTTTTTGACTATTGGCCGCCGACGTCCCATCGCGATAAGGCGATGCACAAAGGCATTCCATGAATTCTTCGCGCGAGCTAAAAATCCTCAGCGGACGATCGAACCTGGATCTTGCTGCCAGGATTTGCGACTTCCTCCACCTTCCTCTGGGGCAGGTGGCGCTGTCGGATTTCCCGGACGGCGAGATCAGTTGCAAAATCACCGATGACGTTCGTGGACGCGATGTCTTCCTGATTCAGCCGACCTGTCCTCCGGTCAACAAGAACCTGATGGAACTGTTGATCATGATCGACAGTTGCAAACGCGCCAGCGCGGGTCGGATCACGGCCGTGCTGCCGTACTACGGCTACGCACGCCAGGATCGCAAGGACGAAGGTCGCGTACCAATCACCGCGAAACTGGTCGCAAACATCATCACGCGCGCCGGAGCGGATCGTGCGTTGACGATGGATTTGCATGCGGCACAGATTCAGGGCTTCTTCGATGTACCGGTCGACCATCTCTATGCCGCCCCGGTGCTAAATGAGTATTTCCTGAAAATGGATCTTTCGCCGGAAGAGATTGTCGTCGTCAGTCCCGACGAAGGCAGCATCAAGCGAGCTCTGGGGCACTCCAAGCGGCTCGGCGGGAATCTGGCGATCGTTGATAAACGTCGACGCAGTGCTTCGGAGACGCAGCAGGCGAACATCATTGGTGGACCTATTGAAGGTCGCACCGCGCTGATGTTCGACGACATGATCAGCACCGCGGGATCGATTTGTGGCGCCGCCGAAATGGTTCACAAAGCGGGCGCGAAGGAAATCTACGTCGCCGCGACGCACGGAGTCCTGTCCGGCAATGCGGTCGAGCGTCTGCAGAATGCTCCCATCACGCGGCTGATCGTGACGGATTCGATTCCCCTGTCGGAAGATCAAAAGATCGACAAGATCGAGCAACTCACGGTGGCTCCCTTGCTGGGCGAAGCGATCAAACGCATTCACCACGACGAGTCGATCAGCGGTATCTTCCAGCCGGCGGACTAGTGGGCCGTTGAGCCGCCGTTGGGGCGACTAGCTGCCCGTTGATTGGCTGGCGAGCAGCGATATTCACGCGGCTCGCCAACTTCGGTTGGCAACACCCGGCCCGTCGCGACTAGGCCTGAGGAACACCCAGGGCGACGGGAAGTTTTTCGTCCGCGGATTCTTCTGAATCGCCCGCATGGAATCGAATCAGGATCATGATCGCGGCGGCGATGCAGATGGAGACCAGCGGCCATCCATAGTGCAACCCGTCGTCGCTGAGTTCAGCCAATCCGACAAACCCGCCGAACTCGCCAAGCCAACTGGCAACCAGCAACGGCAGGCTGTTGTGGATCAGGTGGTACAGCATGCAGGGCAGGATACTGTTGGCCTGAATCGAGATGTAGCCGATCAACATCCCGACCAGGAAGGCAGAGATTGATTGCTGCAACATTTGGTGGGCGATCCCGAAGAGCAGGCTGCTGATCAGGATTGCCAGCCACTTGTTGTTCATCCTGCGTAGGCCCGACAGGATGAAACCGCGAAACGCCAGCTCCTCGCAGATTGCCGGTAGCACGGCGATCATGAGCAACAGCATGTACATGTTGGGAGCCCCGACCAGCATCTCCTGAATCTGCTCGAGCTTGGCGAGTGTCTGTTCGCTGATGGGGTACAGTGTCTGAATACCGTTCGCCAGGGTGGAAACGATCGGGTGCATGACAAGGGCCAACAGCGCGGCCAGCCCAAGGTGATTTGCCTTGGGCTTCTTCAACAACAGTGTCTCCGCAGGTCGACGCGTCAGTAGCCACGCCATCAGGACGGCGGGAGCGGCGATAAAGCAAACTTGTGAGATGGTGTTGGAAAGCAGCATGCCGTTCCAGTCGAATGCCGTGGGAATCAGGGCTCCGGCGAAGAAACGGCCCAGTAGCAAAAGGATTCCGCACAGGAACGCCTGAGCGACTGTTGGAACGTCCCCCCGGTCGCGGATGATGTGCACGATCCAGCTTCGCAGGTCAAACTGTTCGCTGTCGTGGAACAGAACGTTTTCGTCTTTGAACTGATGAACGGCCCACAGCGTTGCCAACCAGCAACATGCCAGCGTGACGGCGGTAACCGGGACTGCAAAGAGAGCCGCTTCGGCATACTGACCTTCGATCAGGCTTCGCAATAACAACACGACGCCGGCGACAGGAATCAGGCTGTTCCCAAGGTCCAGTTCCATGCCTGGCATCATGGGCAGCATCATCATGGGCATGGTGCCGAGGATCAGTGGCATCAGGTAGTACTGGCCTTCTTTGCTGCTCTTTGCCATGGAGGCGAGTGCCATCGAGAGGGCACTGAATAGCAATGCGATGGGAATCAGAGCGACCACCAGCCAACCGAGTGTCGCCAACGGCGGCGGACCCAGTTGCATTTCCATGCCGGCCATCCCGTTCAGAGACTGCAGTTGCGACATGACGAAGCGGCCCGTCAGTCCCATGCTGAACAGGTTGAGTAACGACGTCGCCATACTGAAGATGGTGACCGTGAACAGCTTGCCCAATACGATTTCGTGTCGGGAAGCCGGGCTACTGAGGAGCGTCTCCAGAGTGCCGCGTTCCTTTTCACCGGCACACAAATCAATCGCGGGGTAGAAGGCACCCGTCATCGCCCATATGATCACGACGAAGGGCAAAATTTTGCTCCAGATCGCAGCACGGCGACCGGTGTCTTTCGAAAGGTCATGTCGGACCATCTCGAATGGTCGCGTGGCGGTGGCGGGCAGTTCCTTTTCCGAAAGCGTTCTTTCGACGATTTGACTTCGCCAACGAATCAACACCGCAGCCAGCCGGTCGTAGGCGACGCGTGACTTGTCCTTGGAAACGTCGAAGAAGAGTTCCGGTCCCAGCTCTTTTCCGGCGTCGGAGGCTTCCGCTTCGAGTTCGGCGACGGATTCTTCGCCGCTTGTGTATCGCGACGCCTGTTCGCAAAACTCCGGAGAGAAGTAAATGACGGCATCGTATTGGCCGGACGATACGGCCTTGTTGGCAACCTCGGCAATCTCGTCGCCCGGTTGAACGGGATGCATTTCGATGTCATAGAGGCTGGCGTCCGTTGGTTGCGTCAGCAGATCCCGTCGAAAGCCGTCATTGATCAGCAACGTGGGTTCGGAAGGCAGATTCTCGGCACCAATCAACCAGACTTTCGTCGGGTGCTGACGCATGAATTGAGCAACCTGCAGGAAGCTCATACCCAGCAGCGGGTACAGCAGCAGTGGCAGGATGGCAATGACGAAGATCGTGCGGCGGTCGCGAAGTTGGTCGCGAAGCTCACGCGAAACGATTAGATGGATATTGGTCCACTTCATGCCGCCACCTGCGATTTCTGTTCAGTGAGGAGTGCAAAGAACAGTTCCTCAAGGTCCTGTTCGTCGTGAGCTTCCTGCAGTTCGGGCAGCGTCCCTGCCGCGAGTATCTGGCCGTGATTCATGATGGCGACACGGTCGCACAACTTTTCAACTTCTCGCATGATGTGCGTTGAGAAGATGATGCATTTGCCCTGGTCCCGGAGCTGTGCCACGATCTGCAACAGCGAACGGGCGACCAAAACGTCGAGTCCCACGGTGGCTTCGTCGAAGATCAGAATCGGCGGATTATGGATCAACGCCCGGGCAATCGAGACTTTCTGCCGCATGCCCGTCGACATCTTCGAGCACAATCGGTCGCGAATTTCACCCATTTGCAGCCGTTCGAAGATGTCGTTGGCTCGCTGGCGAACCTCGACTTTCGACAACCCATAGAGCCGGCCAAAATACTCGACCATCTCAAGGGCCGTCATGCGTTCGTAGACGGCGGTATTGTTCGAGACGAATCCAATTTGATGTCGGACTTTTTCCGCTTCACGCTGCACGTCCAGGCCATGGACGGTCGCGGTGCCGGACGTCGGCGAAAGCACGGTGCTGAGGATTCGTAGGACGGTTGTTTTGCCAGCTCCGTTGGGGCCGAGCAGTCCGAAGATCTCACCCGGTTTGGCCGAGAATGAAATACCATCGACCGCGGTAAACTCGCCTCGCTGCAAATCAGCGTACTTCTTGGTCAACTGTTGAACTTCAATCATGGCGTAACCTGCGAGACGAATGATTCAGGGATCGCGGAATGGCGTCGATTTTACCACGACGTCGCGATGTGGAAGATGAAATGAAAGCAAGCTGCGCACCGTTTGGCGTGAGAGAACGCGAGAGTGGTGCACAGCGTGGAATAGTCCGTACAACTGGAACTTCAGTCAGGGTGTCGGTGCGCAGGATGGCGATTGTTTCGGTTGTTTCGAATGCAGCTGTGATGAACTTGTCACCGACCTGGTGGAGTTATGGGAACGCGTGTCGCCGAATGAAAGCCGGTCGACGCCTCAATTCGCGTTGGCCTCTCCGCGCACATCATGGTGACTTTTGACCTCACTCGAATCCGGGGTTGAAGATCCACCCGGGCGGCTATCGCAAGCTACGATTCCGATAAACGCTGCGTCGCGCCTCTTCTCCTATGATGGAAATTTCGTCATGAACGATGTTACGGTTTTGCACGCTACCGGTGGAAAGACACTCTTTCGTGCCGTGCTTGAACAGGAAGACAGCGGTTGCCTGGTTCGTCTCTACCCTTCCGACGAAGCGTGCGGGATGTGGGACCTCGACACGGACGAACTGTTTCTGGGGCGCGGATACGACTGCGACATTGCCCTGGACGACGGAGCCGCATCGCGACGGCACGCCGCCATTCAACGAGACAGCGAAGGCTATGTGCTGGTCGACCTCAACAGCACCAACGGGACGTTTGTCAACAACAACCAGATCACGCAACACCGGCTGACGGCCGGCGATCAGATTCGCATTGGCAGCCACGTTTTCAAATATCTGTCGGCGGACCACATCGAACTGCAATACCATGAAACGGTCTTCAAGATGACGACCACCGATGGTCTGACCGGCGCCTACAACCGGCAGTACCTGAGCGAATTCATCGAGCGGGATCTGGCGCGTTGCATTGATCGCGAACGCCCGCTTTCGGTGGCCCTGATGGATATCGATTTCTTCAAGCAGGTGAACGACACGCACGGTCACCTTGCGGGAGACGAAGTACTTCGCGAGTTTAGCCAGCGTGCCTCTTCGGTACTGCGTGCGGGAGATATCTTTGCCCGATACGGTGGCGAAGAATTCTGTTCCGTGTTCTCCGAGTGCAATGAGGAACAGGCGGCGCAGCAGGCCGAGGCAACGCGTGCCGTGATCGCCGACACGACGTTTCCCACGCAGGCCGGCGATTTGCTGATCACGGTCAGCATCGGAGTTGCGACCTTCAACGGCAGCGGAAAACCGACGGCTGAATCCATGTTGAAGGCCGCCGACGAATTGCTCTACAAGGCCAAGGAATCAGGCCGCAATCGCGTTTGCAGTCGTACGATTTAACGCCTGCTCACAGTAGGGATCGGCCGATCTGGAACTCGGTCTGGAACCCGGTCTAGAACTCGGCGTTGCCGGGCGTTCGCGGAAACGGAATCACGTCGCGGATGTTTCCCATCCCGGTCGCAAACTGCACGGCACGTTCCAGTCCCAGGCCAAAGCCCGCGTGCGGCACGGTGCCAAACTTGCGCAGATCCAGGTACCACCAGTACTCTTCGGCGTCCAGGTCCTGTTCGGCCATGCGTGATTTGAGCACATCCAGTCGGTGCTCGCGTTCGCTTCCGCCAATGATCTCACCGACTTTGGGTACCAGAACGTCCATTGCCCGGACCGTTTTGTCATCGTCGTTGACGAACATGTAGAACGGCTTGATCGTGCGCGGATAGTCATACAGGATGACGGGGCGTTCGAACTTTTTCTCTGTCAGGTAGCGTTCGTGTTCGGACTGCAGGTCGATGCCCCACTTGACCGGGAATTCGAATTTCTCGTTGCTCGATTCCAGAATCGAAACCGCCTCGGTGTAGGTCAGTCGCTCGAAGTCGCTCTCGACGACGTGTTTCAGCGTATCAAGAATCGTGTCGTCGATGCGCTTGTGGAAGAACTCCATGTCTTCTTCGCATTTGTTCAATACATCGCCAAAAATGCGTTTCAGGAATGCCTCGGCGAGGTCCATGTTGTCCGTCAGCTCGTTAAAAGCCACTTCGGGTTCGACCATCCAGAACTCGGCAAGGTGACGCGACGTATTGCTGTTCTCTGCACGGAAGGTGGGGCCAAAGGTGTAGATCTTGCCGAGCGCGGTGGCATAGATCTCGCCTTCCAATTGGCCGCTCACGGTGAGGTAGCTGGGCCGATCGAAGAAGTCTTTCGTGTAGTCGATCTTTCCCTTGTCGTCTTTGGGTACGGCTTCAAGGTCCAGGGTTGTCACCTTGAACATTTCACCAGCTCCCTCGCAGTCGCTGGCCGTGATTACCGGCGTGTGGACGTAGAGGAAGCCCTGTTCCTGGTAGAACTGGTGGATGCTATTGCAGATGCAGTTGCGGACTCGAGCAACCGCGCCGAACGTGTTCGTTCGCGGTCGTAGATGCGCCCATTCACGGAGTTTCTCCAGCGAGTGTCGCTTCTTCTGTAGTGGATATTCTTCCGGGTCGGCCCAGCCGTGCACTTTGACGTTGGCGGCCTGGATTTCCGTCGCCTGGCCTTTGCCGCCGGATTCTTTCACCGTGCCCTGAATGGAGACGCTGCAGCCGGCGGACAGTTTCCGAATCTCGTCCTCGTAGTTGGGCAGGTCCGCATCCGCGATGATCTGAATGTTGCCGAAGCACGAACCGTCGTTGATTTCGATGAAGGAAAATCCGCCCTTGGAATCGCGGCGAGTTCGCACCCAGCCGCTTAGCTGTACTTCCTTGCCAATCGCGTCGCTAGCGCGTGCGGAATGAACTGAGATCTTCTCCATGACATAACCTCTTTTGAAATACGCTAGAGCAAGTTTTCCAAACCCGGTTTCCCAGCCCCAGGACGTTTGTCTTGCCGGCTCGATCGAGCCGGCAAGGGCGTCTTGAGGCGGATGCCAGTCATTGGCAGGGCAGACCCGAACACTACTCCGTTTGCTCGCGTTTGCCGCCGTGCCACGCCGTGGCCGAGAATCCTGCAATCGCCAGCAAGGCGAAGGTCACGACTCCACCGAGCACAAGGCTTCCGGAGTCAGGAGTGATCAGCCCGCCGGTTGCCGGGTCAATGAGTTTTGTATAAAGCGATGAGCCGGCCTGTGCCAGAGCAGCGATGACGCCAAAGACCATCAGGATATTCCATACCCAACGCGATGCGCCCGTTGGCAGGTCGTCCTTCAGGAGGCTACGACTGTTCATGAGTGCAAAGAAGGCGATGTAGGCGATCGGCAACAGGATCGCACCGAACGTGGACGCCATGATGATCAGCCAGGTCTTCGATTGTCCCGCCCAGATCAAGGGCCACAGGGCTCCAACGACGCCGGCAACCAGTGCACCAACCAGCTTCACGGGCATGTTTTCCGGGATCCCCAACAGTTCGGCGATGGCGAATCCGTTGATCATCATCAGGATGATGATGGTGGAGAAGCCCATCCCAAAGGCACCCAGACCAAATACCAGGTTCGCAGTTTGTTCGCCCAGTAACGGGGCCAGCGACTGGGCCAGCTGGCCGGCATTCGGCTTAACGAGTGTCGCCGCCAGTTTGCGTTCTTCCTGTGACATCTTTGAGACGAAGTCTGCCAGCAGCGAAGTGGTGGCGGCCGCTTTGGCGTCGGCGTCCTCCAGGGCATCGGCTTCTGCGAACGCGTCCGGATTTTCGGCTTTGATACGAGCCGTAATCGTCCCGGCGGCTCCGCTGAACAGGCGACTCTTCTGCACCTCGGCTGGATCGCTGCTGAGGAAACTCTCGTCCGCCTTGCCGTGGAAGCTGTAGGCCGAAGCAATGACGATGCAGCCGGTTACCAGAATGAACGGAATCGCCATGCCAGTGATGAGGTCAAATCGGGCCAGGCCGCGGAACGGGCGATCCCAACCGCGATTCAACATCGAATACGGGAGGAGGAATGTCATGTTGATACCGACGACGGTTGCCGTGGTACTGATCATCACGTTCCGCTGGTTGGTGATGATCTGACCATTCCAGAATTCCTGCATCGCTTCCGGAGTAGTTGCGATGAGTCCCGCGATGGTTGGAGTTGGATTGAACCACTGACCGAAGTTTGGAATCATGCCCTGCACGATTTCCGGCCAGTTGAGCTCGTTCTGCCGAGTCAGGTTGACGACTGCGGCGACGAAGCAGATGACCACCATGCCAATGAGAAGCTTGAGCACGATGTCGAACAGCTTGCTCGCCCAACCGCCCTGAAGGCTGAGGTAGACCATGGTGAACGCGAGTATCAGCAGGCCAACGGAGATGCCGTATTTCATTCCCGCGGTGTCGGAGATGGTGCCCGGCATCAGGTTCTTGTTCAGGATATCGAAGCAAAGACTGAATTGGGGCATGCACCAAATGATGTTGGCCATGATCGTGGCCGTAATCCAGCCCACGCCCAGCACCGGATTCACGTGTTCATTGATTGCCTTGTAGGGGCGTTCCCCGGACGAAAGCACAACGTAACTGATCGCGGAAAGCATGATCACGCCGACGATGATGGCGATCAGGTTCAGCCATAACATCGGTGAGCCACCGAGTACACCAAGGTAAAGTGCACTACCGAGCGAACCGCCACCGAGCGTGATCGCGCTTTGCAACCATCCGGGGCCGGAGAGGCGGAAGAAGGCGGCCAGCGTAGAAAAGAACCCTTTTTCCTGCGCCGCGAGTAGGATCTCGCGATCTTTGAAAACCTTGCTTCCGTCTGCCATTTGATTCCCCGGTGGTTGTGCCGACGTCGCGCGCCGAATTCGAGTTGGCAATCGACGTCGTCACGACCATGACGACGACGTTACCGCTGTTGTAAGTCTACCCGTGAAGCTCCACGAGATAACGTTCTGCGTCGAGCGCCGCCATGCAGCCGGTACCGGCCGACGTAATGGCCTGCCGGTAGTAGTCATCCGCCACATCGCCGGCGGCGAATACACCTTCGACGCTTGTGTTGGTGCGGAACGATTTCGTCCAGCGAATGTAGCCCTTGTCGTTCATTTCGACCTTGCCGTTCAGGAACGTTGTGTTCGGCGTGTGGCCGATGGCAACGAACATGCCGCCAACTTCCAGATCGCGAGTTCCGTCGTCGACGGTGCTCTTGAGTTTCAGCCCCGTGACCTTGTCGCCGTCTCCAAGGACTTCGTCGACGACGTGGTTCCAGACCATTTCGATCTTGGGGTGATTCCTTGCGCGCTCCTGCATGATCTTGGAAGCTCGCATGACATCACGTCGCTGAACCATGTAAATGGTTGCGGCATCTTTCAGATTTGCGAGATAGCAGGCTTCTTCGACAGCCGAATCACCACCGCCAATCACGGCCAGCGGCTTGGTCTTGTACATCGGCAACGCACCGTCGCAGACCGCACAGGCACTGACGCCCTTGTTCTTGTAAGCTTCTTCCGATTCAAGTCCCAGATAATTCGCCCGAGCCCCCGTGGCAATGATCACGGTGTGTGCTTCCACGGGATCGCCGGAAGCCGGGATGACCTTGTACGGCTTCGACGAGAAATCGACGTCGACAATGTCGTCGCCAATGACACGAGTATCGAAGTTCAGAGCCTGTTGTTTCATCAGCTCCATCAGTTCGACGCCCTGCACGGCGTAGTGCGGTTTGCCGTCCCGTTCGTGAGCTTCTCCCGTGGGAGCCGGCGGCAGGTTCCAGTGGCGGTCCTTGTCCACGGCACTCTCGACGAACTCGCGAATATTGCCGGCAGGGAAGCCAGCGTAGTTTTCGACTTCCGTCGTGAACGCCAGTTGGCCCAACGGAATCATTTCGGGCTTCACCGTACCTTCGAACACCAGCGGGCTGAGGCTGGCGCGAGCGGCGTAAATTGCAGCAGACCAACCGGCTGGGCCGCTTCCAATGATGACGACTTGTTCAGGCAAGGGAATGCTCCTTCTATCGCTTCCAGATTGACCCGAAATTATAGGGCGGCACGCTTGAGGCTCATAGCTGGCATGTGAAGCTCACATTCTCGATCGTGCAGGATTTTTTAGCGCGAAAACGGGGCGGCGACCGCGAGTTGGGAGGCTGCTGCGCGCCGCCGGTTGCCGATTGGACATCCGTTTCTATCAGCGAAGTGGCCGCGAGGTGTTCCCTTGAAGACGTGATCAACTCAATGCCGAGGCCGCGGCGGGTTCCCGTTGCTGTGGCCGTTGGGCCAATCGACGCGGGCAAATGGCGATGAGTCCATGCGTCCTCGTTGGCCAACGCACGGACGAGTTCTCGATCTACCATGTCACATTGACGTCATGGTAGGATCGTCCGCAGTAAGACGTCTTTGGGGAGGCTGCTATGGGCACACTACTGGTCGCGTTCGGTTCGTTCTTTGCGTTTATCGTGGCATACAACACGTATGGACGTTGGCTGTCGCGACACGTGTTCAACCTGGATGCCGATGCGGTTACGCCAAGCCACCAAATGCGCGACGACGTGGACTTTGTGCCCACAAAAAAGGAAGTCATCTTTGGTCACCATTTCACCAGCATCGCCGGGACCGGTCCCATTGTCGGTCCGGCCATCGCGGTGTTTTGGGGCTGGCTACCGGCACTCCTGTGGGTGCTGTTCGGCAGCATCTTCATCGGAGCGTTACACGATTTTGGCGCACTGGTCGTTTCGCTTCGCAATCGTGGTCAGACGGTGGGCGAAGTTGCCGGTCGCATCATCAATCCCCGCGCCAAGGTGCTGTTTCTGTTGGTGCTGTTCATGGCGCTCACGATCGTGCTGGCGATCTTCGGGTTGGTGATCGCGTCGATTTTTGCGCTCTACCCCGAGTCCGTGTTGTCGGTGTGGATCGAGATTCCGATTGCCATTTTTATTGGCTTTTGGGTGTACCGGAAAAACGGCGGCCTCTTCATTCCGTCGCTGATTGCACTGGCATTGCTGTACCTTGCGATCTACATCGGTGCCTATCACCTGCCGATCTCGCTGAGCCCCATTTCTTTGACCCTGTTTGGCAAGGACTTTGGCTCGCCGGTCGTGCTTTGGACCGTGATTCTGTTGGGATACTGTTTCGTGGCTTCGGTGTTGCCCGTTTGGACTTTGTTACAACCGCGAGACTATATAAACAGTCACCAGCTGGTGCTGGCGTTGATCCTGCTGGTTGGCGGGCTCGTTGTCGCCGGGGTTTCCGGAGAAGCGAAGCTGGAAAGCGCACCGGCCGTCGCGACGACCGCGGTCGCCGATGCACCGCCCATCTTTCCGTTCCTCTTCATCACGATTGCCTGCGGAGCGGTGAGCGGATTTCATTGTCTGGTTAGCAGCGGCACCAGCAGCAAGCAGGTCTCATGCGAGACCGACGCGCAGACGGTTGGCTATGGGGCCATGTTGCTGGAAGGCGCGCTGGCCGTGATTGTCATTCTGGCGTGTACGTCCGGCGTCGGGATGGGCAAGTTCGATCGACAGAATCTCGAAGGCGGTCTGTATAGCTACGAACAAAAAATCGTGGACGACCAGCCGGTGGTTGGCCGCGAAGCATGGTCGCAACGTTATGACTCGGAGGCAGGTTGGAATGCGTTTGGGCTGGGAGCCAAGGTGGGAGCCTTCATTGAAGGCGGCGCCAACTTCCTGACGACGATTGGCTTGCCGATCAAATTTGCGATTGGCATCATGGCGGTATTGGTCGCCAGTTTCGCCGCGACAACTCTGGATACTGCCACGCGCCTGCAGCGGTACGTCGTGCAGGAATTGGGAACGACGCTGCACATTCCGCTATTGCCAAACCGTTACGTGGCGACTGCCTTCGCGGTCATTCTTGGCGGAGCGGTTGCGATGTTCGCTGGCGAGGTTCCCGGAAAGGGCGGGCTGATTCTGTGGCCGCTGTTTGGTGCCACGAATCAATTGCTCGCGGGACTGGCGTTAATGGTGATCGCATTCTATCTGTGGCGACGTAACAAGCCCGTCTGGTTTATCGTGATTCCCATGATCGCCATGTGTGTTCTCCCGGTGTGGGCGTTGGGATGGCAGTTGTTCAACGAGCAAAAAGGCTGGTTCTGGAACGTCTGGCCGATGATCACGGGGGACGAAGCGTGGGCGTGGAAGGAGTCACACCTGTGGAGCATCATTGGTGTGTCGACTCTGGCACTCCAGGCGTGGATGATTGTGGAAGCCTTCCTGCTCTGGCCAAAGGCGCAGGGGATCCTCGAAAAGGAGCTGCCGCCACTCGAGCCGTCGACGGTCGGTTCGGCAGGGAGTTCCGTGGCGATGGCGGACTCCGGTGGTCGATCTTGCTAGTTGGGTTGGAATGGAATTTGGACGCGAAGCTGTACGTATCGAGACGCCCTCGTTCCATGGCCTTAGTTCGCTGCGCCTTCCGTCGATGCGCCTTCTATTAAATGAGATAAGAAGATAAGAGTCGTTAGCGGCTGGACGCTCCAAGCCGAAAACGCGGCAGAATCGATTCCCACTTTCCGTTCTCTCACGGTGGGAGTCTGCGCGGCAATAGGCTCGTTCACCGTTAAATGGGTTACTCGGTTGGCTACCCGAAGGGCTACAGAGCCTGTGGAATGCCGTCGTTCATGCCGCTCCCGTAAGATTTCTTCTTGATTACGCCCGAGTTTTGGCGGACGATGTGCGGCTATCGCAATTTGCGATTGGTTTGACAATGGTTTATGGGCTCATTACCGTAAATCTTGGCCCTCTATACTTTTACGGCCAATAGTACAGGTCTCGCAAACGAGGCCCGAACGCACTTCGTGGAAGATCCGATGTTCCGCGGGGGAAGAATAGATAAGGGAGAGAGATGGCTGACTATCTGGATATTCTGATTCGACGCGGCACGATTAGCCCCGACCAGCTCAACGAAGCGGAAAGTCACGCCAAGGATCAGCGAATCAACGTCTCCGACGCGCTCACGTCGCTCGGCTATGCGACCGGCGAAGACGTGATGCGAGCGATGGCCGAGCAACATGGCTTTGAATTCATCGATCTCGAGGAGCAGACGATTCCGCCGCATATCGTGGAATTGGTGCCAGAATCCGTCGCCCGTGAGAACAAGATCCTGCCGTTCTCCGAGGAGGACGACGCGCTACGGATTCTTGCCAGTGACCCCAACGACCTGGAGGCTTTCGACAAACTGCGGTTCATTCTGAATCGAAAGGTCGAAATCGCCCTGGCTCCGAAGGCGCGAATCCTGGAGGCGATCAACAAGTATTACGGTCAGATCGAAGGTGAATCGGCTGACTCGATGTTGCAGGAATTTACCGATACGGCGATCGATTTCACGGAAACTGAGGCTGAAGCGAACTTCAGTGACGAATCCGTAGTCGACGAAAACAGCGCCCCGGTCGTGAAGCTGGTTCAGCTCATGATTACCGAGGCGGTTCAGTTGCGAGCGTCGGACATCCATGTGGAGCCCTTTGAGGACCGCATTCGTATTCGCTACCGGATTGATGGCGTATTGGTGGAACGTGATAGCCCACCGCGACGATTGCTGGGTGCCCTGATTTCCAGGCTAAAAATTATTGGCAGCATGGACATCGCGGAACGCCGCCGCTGTCAGGATGGTCGAATCAAAATCACCGTCGGCGACAAGCAGCTCGATTTGCGAGTTAGCGTGATTCCGACGAACCATGGCCAGTCGGTCGTCATGCGGATTTTGGACAAGGACAACATCAAGATTGGTGTTCGTCAGCTCGGTCTGAATGAGAAGAACTACAAGATGTTCAATGAATTGATCCGTCGGCCGAACGGTATCATTTTGGTGACAGGTCCCACGGGATCGGGCAAGACGACCACTCTCTATGCGGCGTTAAACGAGCTGAACCGACCGGACCGTAAGATCATCACGGCGGAGGATCCGGTCGAGTACTACCTGCCGGGCATCAATCAGGTCGAGATCAAGCACAACATTGGTCTGGATTTCGCGCGGGTGATTAAGGCGATGTTGCGGCAAGCCCCGAACATCATCCTTGTGGGCGAAATGCGTGATTTGGAGACGGCTGGGATGGGAATTCAGGCCTCACTGACTGGACACCTTGTTTTCAGTACACTCCATACGAACGATGCGCCCAGTGCGATGACTCGGATGATTGACATCGGTGTCCCCGGTTATCTCGTCGCCAGCTCGGTGATAGCGGTGATGGCACAGCGTTTGGTGCGTGTCATTTGCAAGAAGTGCGCGGAGCCTCACATGCCGTCGGACACGGAGTTGGAGTCGGCTGGGATCACGCCCGAGATGGCGGCGCAGGCGACTTTCAAGAAGGGCCGTGGATGCAACGCCTGTAATGGTAAGGGTTTCCGCGGACGAATCGGTGTTTACGAGTTGATGTTGATGACCGGAGCGATTCGCGAACTGGTTTTCAGGAACGCATCTGACGCTGAGATCCGCGAAGTCGCTCTAAAGCAGGGCATGAACACCGTTTACGGTGACGGCATTGAGAAAGTCTGCCGTGGAATTACTTCGATTAGCGAAGTTTTCCGGGTTGCGAAGAAGCAGGAGGGCGACTTGTCGCTCAAAGCATTGGCGGACAAAGCACGCGAAGCTGCACAAGCAGCTCAATAAAAACTTACACCCCACAAATGGAACAGTGGAACCGACCTCGAAGCGGGAGGCAAACCGTACTTCATTTGAGTCACAACGAATTCACTCCAATAATCGATTACTCATCCAACACACGCCATCCATGTTCGTGGATTTCTGGGGCTGGGCGTGACTCGATGAAAGGGAGTGCAGAAGGCGGCACGGGTTCGCAGGAAAACGGAAGACGTTTCACTGTTGATACTCGGACGTCGGTTGCGGCGCAATTGTTGGGCGACTGGCATTCGTCATTTGCCCGACGGCAGAGAGAAAGGTTCCCGGATCGCAAGTACGCGTAACGGGAGAGAGCCCTATGGCAGGAATTCTGATCGACAAATTGTTGGCAGCTTGCGTGAAGCAGGGTGCAAGCGATATCCACCTCACCGTGGGGCAGCCCCCGGTGTTTCGATTGCATGGTCGCATGCGTCGTCTTGAGACAAAGACTCTGGAGCCTGATGACACGACGGCGTTGATGAAGAGTATCACGCCGGACCGTTGCCAGCAGGAACTGCAGGAGATGGGTGGAACGGACTTTGGTTTCGCCTTTGGCGAGCTGGCCCGTTTCCGTGTTTCGGTCTTCCGGCAGAAGGGCAACATCGCGCTGGTCTTGCGGCAGATTCCCAACGACAAGCTGACGTTCGATCAGTTGGGGACACCGGACGTGGTGCCCAAGTTGTGTGCTCGGCCGCGTGGTTTGTTTCTGGTCACGGGCCCAACGGGTTCGGGCAAGAGTACGACGCTGGCCAGTATGATCGATCACATCAATGCCACGATGGATCACCACATCATCACGATTGAGGACCCGGTCGAGTTCTATCACGACCACAAGAAGTCCGTTGTGAACCAGCGTGAGGTGGGGACGGACGTGCCTTCCTTCGCGGAAGCCATTCGTCGTGCGTTGCGTCAGGATCCGGACGTGATTCTGGTGGGCGAGATGCGTGACCTGGAAACAATCGAAGCGGCGATTTCTGCCGCGGAAACCGGTCACGTCGTTTTTGGAACGTTGCACACCAATAGTGCTCAGGGCACGGTTAACCGAATCATTGACGTCTTCCCGTCGAGTCAGCAGGACCAGATTCGAACGCAGTTGTCATCGGCGATCATTGGCATTCTTTCGCAGCAGCTGTTGCCGCGAATTGGCGGTGGGCGATGTGCTTCGTACGAGATGTTGGTGGTGACCTCGGGTATCGCCAACCTGATTCGTGAAAACAAGACGTTCCGGATTACATCGGCAATTCAGACCGGTGCGAAGTACGGCATGTGCCTGATGGATGATTCGCTCTTCAAGCTCTGGCGAGATGAAAAGGTCACGTCGGAAGACGTGTTGGAGAAAGCGCAGAGTCCCGACGATCTGGCCAAGCGAATTGCGATGGCGAAACGCGGCATGTTCGACGAGGAAGAAGGCGGGGGAGAAGGTCCCTAGGCACCGCGTCAGGAGAGATAGTCGGAAAGGAATCAAATCGGGCTGGCAACTACTGAGTTTTAACGAGTAACCAATGGCCATACGGCGAATCGGACAAATCCTGGTCGACCTCGGTTTTATCGATGACGATCAGCTTGAAATGCTTCTGGATGAACAGCAGCGCAACCCTGGCGAGCGACTGGGCAAGATCGCTTGTGAAATGGGTTTGCTGACAGAGGATCAACTTGCTTTGGCGTTAGCCGAGCAAATGGGGATGCAGGTCATCAGCCTGGAAGAGCTCAAAATCCCTGAGGACGTCGTCGCACTGGTGACTCAGGCGATGGCCGAGTTATATCGCGTTGTGCCGATCAAGCTTGAGGGGAACACGTTCACGGTCGCGACCTGCGACCCCCAGAATCTTTCGATTCAGGACGAGCTGCGAACCTTCCTTGGATATGACATTCAGTTGCTGGTCGCGACGGAAAAGGATGTCGACAAGGCGATCACGAAATACTACGCCGAAGACGCAGAGACTTTCGAGGGACTCGTTGGAGTTCTGGAAGACGACGCGGACCTGGAAGCGGCCGCCGCGGCACTGGAATCCGACGGGCCTATCGACCTTGCCGGTATCGAGGCGATGGCCGAAAGCGCGCCGGTTCGCAAGCTGCTGAACATGGTATTGCTGCTGGCGATCAAGGACCACGCGAGTGATATTCACTTCGAACCGTTTGAGGACGAGTTCCGCATTCGGATCAAGGCGGATGGCGTGCTCTACGAAATGGTTCCGCCTCCTCGCCACCTGGCGTTTGCCATTACGACTCGTATCAAGGTGATGGCGAACCTTGATATCGCCGAGCGTCGTTTGCCTCAGGATGGTCGTATCGAGCTGATGCTTTCCGGTCACCCGGTTGACCTTCGTGTCAGCGTGATGCCAACGATGTTCGGTGAGAGCGTCGTTATGCGAGTTCTCGACCGGACGGTTGTCTCGCTGGACCTTGGCAAAGTGGGCATGGACGACGAAACGATCGCCCTGTTCCGTACGACCATGCGGAAGCCAAACGGTATCGTCCTGGTGACGGGACCAACCGGCTCCGGCAAGACGACGACGCTGTATTCGGCATTGTCCGAGCTCAATGACATCACCGAGAAGGTCATTACGACGGAAGACCCGGTTGAGTACGACATCGATGGTATTGTTCAGATTCCCATCGATACGGATATCGGAAACACGTTTGCCAACTGTTTGCGTGCCATCCTGCGACAGGACCCGGACCGAATTCTGGTCGGGGAGATTCGAGATATCGAAACCGGCGAGATTGCGATTCAGGCCGCGCTCACCGGGCACCTTGTCTTTAGCACGCTACACACCAACGACGCACCCAGCACGGTGACGCGTCTGCGTGATATGGGCATCCAGCCGTTCATGATTACGGCCACGGTCGAAGCCATTCTGGCGCAACGCCTGGTGCGACGCGTTTGCCAGGGCTGTCGCGAGCCGGTGGAGGCGTCCGACGTCATGCTCGCTCAGTTGAACATGTCGCGCGAGGATCTCAACGGGCGTCAGTTCTTCCGCGGAAAGGGCTGCGACGTATGCAACAACACGGGATACAAGGGTCGAGTCGGCCTGTTCGAGTTGATGATGATGAATGACGACCTGCGTGAAATGGTGGTCGCTGGTTCATCGACTGACGAGCTGCGTGAGAAGGCCAAGAGTTTCGGAATGCGGACGCTCCGCGATTCGGGAATGGACTTCGCCTTCGAAGGTATGACAACCATTGATGAGGTCATTCGCGAAACGATCGTGGACGGCTAGGTGGAACTCGACAAGAGACAGAGATAGCGGTCGGGAAATCGGCGAAAACTAACGGGGAACGAAAGCATGCAAACTTTTCAATTCGAAGCGATGGACGCCACGGGACAGGAAATCCGTGACGAGATCAACGCAGAAAACGAAGAGCAGGCACAAGCAACTATTCGCGAGATGGGATACTTCGTTACGAAGATCTCTATCAAGAAGGGTCGCAAGGAAGCGTCTGGCAAGAAGGGCGGCAGGAAGCGATCATTCGCGATTGGTGGCGTAAAGACCTCCGACCTGTCAGCCTTCACCCGACAGCTTTCGATTCTGCAAAACGCGGGTCTGCCGATTCTTCGCAGCCTGCGAATTCTCGAAAATCAGTCCAAGGGCGGTAGGCTCAAGAACTCGCTAATGGACACGTGCGAGGAAATTGAATCGGGGTCAACGCTTTCGGAAGCGTTCGCAAAGTCTCCCAAGGCATTCGACCGACTCTATGTGAACATGATCAAGGCGGGCGAGGCCGGTGGTGCTCTGGAGGTTATTCTCCAGCGTCTTGCCGACTTTATGGAGCGATCCGAAGCCCTGAAGCGAAAAGTGAAAGGTGCCATGATCTACCCGATCGTGGTCATCATGGTCGCGGTCCTGATTCTGACGTTCATCATGATCAAGATCGTGCCGACGTTTAAGGAAATCTTCGCCGACTTCGGTACGGAACTTCCCGCCGCCACGCAGTTGCTAATTTCGGTTTCCAACGCAACGGCCAACTACTGGTATGTGATTCCGTTGTTCCCACTGTCGCTGTGGTTGTTGGTCAAGCTGATTCGGAAGTTCAAAGCTGGCCGCATGGGTTGGGACATGTTCTCCCTGAACTGGCCTGTCTTCGGCATGCTGATCGAAAAGAACTCGATGGCTCGTACGACGCGAACGCTGGGTACGCTTGTCGCATCGGGTGTACCGATTCTTGAAGCCCTGAACATTACGCGAGAGACGTGCGGTAATGCGATGTTCGAACGCCTCTACGGACGAGTGGCCGATTCGATTCGCGAAGGTGACACGATCTCCAAACCGCTGAAAGACTATTCGTCGCCAGGCTTCCACCCGGTGGCACTCATTCTGTGGATGCTGGCAGCCGCGTTTCCTGCTTTGTGTCTGTTGACGGTTCCTGGAGTACGCGGAATCGCCGGTTCGCTGGCATTGGCTTCTGCTGTTCTGGGGGGACTGTACTACGTGACTCGCATGAACCGACGCGTTGTTGACGACCTGGTGGTCAACATGGTCGACGTTGGTGAGGAAACGGGCGAGCTGGACACGATGTTGTACAAGGTCGCGGATATTTTTGACGACGAGGTTCAGGTGATCACGGACAGTTTGATGAGCTTGCTGGAGCCGTTGCTGATCGTGTTCCTTGGTGGTGCGGTGGGCTTCATTGTGATCTCGCTCTTCATGCCACTGGTGAGTCTCATTCAGAACCTTACCTAACGAAAAACAAGCATGGTCGACGTTTCGGCGTCGACCATTGCCGGCGGACGGCCGGCACCTGGGTCGAATTGAAACACGGGGTACTGACGGTGATTCGGGCAAACAGGATCACCCTCGAAACGGGAGAATTTCAGAAATGAATAGCTACGGACTGCAGGCACTTATCCGCTCTCGCCAGAGCGGTTCAGCCGCATCGAAGCGACTGGCGTTTACGCTTGTTGAACTCCTGGTGGTGATTGTCATCATCGCCATCCTCATCGCGCTACTGGTACCGACCATTGGCGGCGCTTTGCAAAGTGCAAGGGACGCCCAGATGGGAATTGAGGTCAGCAGCCTCGCCCAGGCGTTGGAAGCGTATCGCAGCGAGATGAACGAATACCCACCGGACTTTGCTGGTGCCTCGGACGTCGACACGCCCCAGGTTGCAGCACATCTGGCTCGCAAGTTTCGCTACCGAAATGCCACCGCGGCACCACCACAAGGAGACATGGTCTCGCTTGCCGGGCTCGATCCGGCCGAGGCACTGGTGTTCTGGTTGGGTGGATTTAGCGGCGACCCTCGTTTCCCACTAGCCAAGCGCGAGGCCTACGCGGCCGGTACCGGTTTGGTGAAGGGCTCGACACCTTTCTTTGAATTCGATGTAACCCGTCTCCGCGACGTGGATAGCGATGGCTACCCGGAATACTATCCGGAAAGCAGCGAGCTGCCTTACGTTTACCTTCGAGCGGACCACTACGAGCTGTGCCATGCGTCGCCAGTGGGTGTTCGCGCTGTGCGTGGAGCTTCTGGTGGTAGTGGCAAAGGGCACCTGATTCGTGCCTACGCTGCGGAACTGGATACCAACGGAGCGCCAACTCGATACGCGGCCGAAGACAAATTTCAGATCATCTGTGCCGGGCAGGACGGCGAATTCCTTCCGCTTGGCAATGAGGAAGTCGCTCGCAAGATCGTGCCGCAATTCGCGGAAGGCATTGGCTACACCGATTCCGATAGCGACAACATCACGAACTTCAGTGAGGGCAAGACCCTCGGGAATTCCATTCCGTGATGCAGTGTTCACAGATCAAACCAACACAAGGCTCGCGTAGAGGTTTCACCCTCGTCGAGCTGCTGATGGTGATACTGCTGATCGGTATCCTGTCCAGCTTCGTGCTGGTCGCCCTTTCCGGTGCGACACAAAGCGCGAAAGAAGATCGAACCAAAGCGCAGATTCTGAAGATTCACAGTCTGCTGATGGAGAAGTGGGAGAAGTACGAGTATCGTCGTGTGCCTTCCACGGCACGGACGTACATGCGCCGCACCTCGGGTGCCAGTGCGGTGGCGAATAACCGTCAGATGGCGGTCGAACGGTTGAATGCGATGCGCGAACTGATGCGTATGGAGTTGCCAACCTACAAGTTCGACGTTGTCGACCGGGATGGTGAAGCGACGGCGCGTGCCGTATTGCTGAGAGATTCGGTACGTCCGGCCGAGGCACTGGAACCTGCACTGTGGCGAGCCTACCGACAGCGAGCGATCAACTCGGCGTGGGACGCCAACAATCAGCAGGCCGAATGCCTGTACCTGATACTTTCGCAGATGCGAGACGGTGACTCCTCCGCCCTTGAGTTCTTCAAGGAAACGGAAATTGGAGACGTCGATGGCGACGGTGTGAACGAGATTCTGGATGCGTGGGGCAATCCCATCGTCTGGATGCTGTGGGCACCGGGCTACATTTCGCCGCTGCAGACTCCGATGTCTCGGAACGCTGAGCAACATGATTCTCTTGATTTGGCGAACCTTGGTAGCGCCTATGTCGATACGGATTCGAACGGGCTTCCGAACGCCTTTGAGGGCACCTACACGATGCCGACGGATGGATCGGAATGGGCTTACGCCGATCTACCACGCACGCTGTATCCACTGGTCTGTTCGGCCGGTCCGGATGGCAAGTTTGGCATCATCCTTAGCACGGACCTGCAGAAGCAGGGCAATATCGATCAAATCTGGTCGCAGGTCATGAATGACCCCTACGCCAGAGACACACCACAACGGATTCATCTCCTTGGGGCCGCTGATCCTTTACAGGCTGACGCGTTGGCAGATGACATCTCGAACCATTACCTGACAACACGGTGATAGTATGTACACCATGAATGAAAGGCGAGGGCTGACGCTTACCGAATTACTGGTAACGATCTCCATCCTCGTTATTGTCACGTCAGTGCTCGCCCCATTGCTGACGCCATCACTTGAAGGCCGCGAAGTTCGCGAAGCGGCGCGACAGGTGAGTTCCTATATCCAACAAGCTCGGGCGAAGGCACGCGAGCTGGGTCGTCCGGTAGGCGTGGTCATTTCACGCGGACCGGTTGAAGCGTGGGCTCCTGATCGCGACTTTGGCTATCAGATTTCCCTGGCGGAAGAACCGCCACCCTATTCGGGCTTTGATGTGGCGGCGCGAGCGGCACTCATCGGGAATGACGAGAACGCGGATGGCACGACGTTTACAACGGCGAGGATCGTCGACACGATTGACACGGTTTCGTTGCAGCGGTTGATTCAGCCCAACGATTACGTGCGATTCAACTTTCGCGGTCCAAAGTATCGTTTGTTGAAAGTGAAGCCCGTCTCGACGGGGACGTTCGACATCGTGTTCGATACGACCAATTCGTACGCCACGTTGCCTCAGCCTGGTGGGCAGGTTCCGTTTCAGATCTTCCGACGTCCCAAGACCTCGGTATCTACTCCGCTGGAAATGCAGACCGGAACGGCTTTGATCATGAGCCTTTCGGGCGTTGGCATGGACTACCTGTCGGCACAGTCTGCCGGCACCGGGCAGTATCCGCAGAGTAGCCCGGCGATTGGGCTGACCGAATTTCAGCGCATGTACGAACCGGGCAGTCCTCCTCAAGTGGACATGACTCAGGCCGAGTATCCGCTGACGATCATGTTCACTCCGGAAGGAGGCGTCGATCGCATCTACCGTTATCTTCCCAACACGCTGACGTTGGCTGGGTTTTTCCCGCCGAAGCGTCCGCAGGACAAGATCTTTCTGTTCGTTGGTCGGGATGGAATCGACCATTGGACGAACCTCCTTGATACCTCCAATCTCTGGATCGCCATCGATCCGCAAACGGGGCTTGTGAATACTGCCCCGAATCTACCGCCAGCTTTCCAACCAAACGCGGCCGACGGGCTAAGGGCAGTCGCGGAATCACGACAGATTGCGGCCACTGGCCAAAACATGGGAGGCGGGTAAATGCAGATTCAATCGAAGGCATCTACGTCACGGCGTCGGGCTGGAATCAGTCTGATGGAAGTTCTGATTTCCATCGGCGTCATTACGTTTGGAATTTTTGGTGTCGCTTCGCTGATTCCGGTCGCACAGTTCAAGGTCGCCGAAGGAACCGCTCGGGATCGCCAGGCCGGATTTGGACCCAGTGCGGTTGCGACTTTTCGAATTCACAACATGGGTTCGCCGAACAACTGGCTGATCAAGTCCAGTCAGGTTGGCGATTTTTATTCGAAGGCGGTTGGTCCAAATGCCGACCAGTTGGATCCGCTCGGTTACGACGGTCCGGTTTCGGCATGGAAGATTCCCGCACCGGCACACTTGCGTCGTCGGCCGTTCTGCATTGATCCGCTGGGCGTGATCGAGAACGGTTACAGTGATGCCGTGAATACGTTTCCGTGGAATGCAAACGCTACGTTCGCAATTCCTCGACTCAGTTTGAACAGTCTGGCGTACGACAATGCGGCGATCGATCTGCCGTTGGCACGAGAGCTGTTCCTGCTGAAGGACGACCTTGAGTTTGATCGTCCTGACGACCAACAGAAGCAACCGCGACGTCAGTACGTTGTCGATTCGCTGGGTACCAAGCAGGCGATTACTGAGTTTGCGTCGGGCTCTTTGTCGTGGTTCGCGACGCTCAGTCCGGCATCCGTATCGCGATTGACGGACGAATTCATGCTTTCGGTGGTGATCGTGCAAAACCGTGTTCCCTTGCTGATCACGGAAGAAGAAAACTGGGCGACGGTCAACTGCGAATACGCCGGCGAGATCACGATACAAACGACAACGGCCGGGGTTCCCAACCAGATCAACGTCGCCGAATTACGTACAGGCGATTGGCTACTCCTCAGTAAGCAGATTGTGGGTGGCGACAATCCGGCTACCAAGCGAGTGTGTCGTTGGACTCAGATCACGGGATCAACGGATGAGAAGGACGCAACCGCGGATGCGGTGCGAGCGTTTACGATCGCGAATGACGACTTCTTCCATCCTGGCATGTCCGCTAATGAAGTCCCCACGGTGACTTTCGTTCGCGGTGTGAAAGCGGTTTACGAGCGAACAATCCGACTCGAAAACGCGGAAGGGTCATGGAACTGACCCGGGGTGCAGAGCGGACGATTCAAGAGTGCAAATCAATCGCATCACCCAGTGATGCAACTTGGCGGCCAAAGTGGGCAAACGGTCACCAGAATGAGTGGAGTTTAACAATGGCTAGACGAACCAAACCTCGTCGCGGCGTTCTGCTGCTTATCGTACTCAGCCTGTTGGTTCTGTTCCTGCTGATGGGGATGTCGTTCCTCGTTTCAGCAACCCAGTTCAACAAGTTGGCCGGGAGTTCGGCACGGACAGACCTGCAAGGGATGCCCGGCGACAAGCTGGCAAATTCAGTGCTGTATCAGTTGGTGCGCGGAACTACCAATCCCTATTCGGCGATCCGAGGTCACAGCCTCCTGGAAGATCTCTATGGCAGAGACTATCTGGTGGGTGAGGCAACAGCGGTCGCCGACTACGAAGGCAGCCGCGGCCAAATGCTGGAAGTGCGTTTCACGGCCAGTCGTCTTGGCGGTGCTCTTCCGGAAGACACCGTTGCCCAGGAGCTGAAGGACGACTACTACGCGGGTTGCGTTCTGACGTTTCTTAATGGCTCGGCGAAGGGCAGCAGCACACGGGTTCTGCGGTACAAGCCCAGCGTAAACACGTTGGTCGTCAGTGGTACGAATCTGGAAGGCGGGACGATCCCGCTAGCCGACACAGGCCAGACGACGATTCGGTTCTTGATCAACGGTCGACCCTTTAACGGTACGGGTGCCGGCTACAACCGACTCAGCGGCAATCTTGGCTCGGGATCAGGCCAGCCGAACGAATATCTGGACTCGACCTACTCCACAGCCTTCTTCCCTAACCACAAGACCTACGCCGAGATTGGTGCGCAGGATGATACCTACAACTATGGCGGTCTTGATGAGAGTTGGGATGCGGCGGACTACCAGAATATGTTTCTGGCGCGACGGGGCAACGTACCCAATGATATGAAGCTGCCGATTGCAACTGCAGCGGATCCTTATCAGCGAGTCATCCCTTCGTTCCATCGTCCGTTCCTGTATTCGTATCTGCAAAACATTCTGCCGGCGACGGACTTTGCCGATTTGCAACGCGGATTCATGTTCCGTCCGGTAGGACCCGCGTTCACCGGCAGCAATCCCAACTTTGACCCAATCAATGGTCCGTGGGACGTCGACAATGATGGCGATGGTGAGCCTGACAGTATCTGGATGGACGCCGGGCTTGCTCCCGTTTCTGGTCCAGATGGTCGGCTGTACAAGCCGCTTGTTGCGATCCACGTTCTGGACATGGACGGTCGATTGAACATCAATGCCATCGACGGTTTGGAACGAGCCAAATACAGTGCGACGACGGGGGGCAATTCGACTCGATTGAACACGCCGGAAGGCTACGTACTGTTGAGCGGGCTGGCTAATCCGCAAGCCAAAGGGGCCGGGTTTGGGCCAGCGGATATCAGTGGCGTAAACCCATTGATGACGCGTAACTGGTCCCGGCAGAAGTACACGGGCAATCGAAAGTCCAATTCAGCTTTCCCGACCGAAGAGGTTACGAACACGGCGGGTACGAACAATCAGCTTCCTTGGGTCGAAGAGGCTCTTCCAGGAATCGGTCCGTATCCTGCCGCCGAGCTTACCACGGTGCCCGGCGGAACCGCCCCTTCGAATACGGTCACGAACGATACGTCACCTTACGATCTGAATCCCAGCCTACAGCCACCCGCATACTTTGGATTCTCTTCGAATTTTCACCCGGTATTCGCAGGGTCAGGAATCACTCCGGCCGTCAGCCTCAACACTGGATTCGGTACCGTTGCCGACTATCACGCGCGTAGCATTCCGTTTCTGGATGCCAACGGGCAATTGGTCTACGGGGGCGTTCGCCTTGGCATGTTTGATGCCATGGATGATCCCTATGAAATCAATCTCAATCAGCCCGAGTCGCATGACTCTCCGTTTGACGTTACGGAGCTGGAGCAAATTTGTCGACCTGACATCGTCCAATCCGACAATCGACTTGGAGCGGTAGGCGCGTTGATGCGAAACAATATTACCACTCATTCGTTCAGTATCCCGGCGCCACCATCGATCAATTCCGGCCGATTCCGTGGCACGCAGGCGAGCGGTGATGGTCTGAAGCGAAGCCTTCGCGAGTTGTATGCGGCTCGTATTCGCCGAGTCAGTGGCATCAGTGAAGCATTGGCATTCGAGCGGGCGGCCACACTGATGCCAGAGGAATTCGAACGTGGTGAGAAACTGGATATCAACCGAGTGTTGGTTTCCAGCACATTAGGAATGACGCCGGCTCAACGCGTCGCGCTGGCATTGGAAAAGCAGCGATTCGCACGACATCTTTATAACTTGATGTTGCTGTTGTCTGACGACGTCGCTTTGCAGACGCCAAACGCGACGACACCGGCAGATATCAACCTCCGTCGTGATCTCCATCGCCGCCGCATTGCCCAATGGGCCGTGAACGTGGTCGACTTTGGCGATGCCGATTCGGTAATGACGCGACTCGATTATGACTTTGATCCGTTCGATGCGGACGAAGCCTTCACTCCGAACGGCGCGCCGGTGCCTGGTGCACCCAGCTTGCGAACCGTTTGGGGCATGGAGCATCCCGAGCTACTGCTGACGGAGACGCTTGCGTTCCACGATCGCCGCGCATCGGATTCCACCGAGGAAGATGGCGGTGCGTTGCTGGGGCCCGAGGACGACGATGATGACGACCTGGATTCCGTGGTCGAACCCGAAGGCTCCCTGTTTATCGAACTGATGTGTGTAAGGGCTCAGGATCCGCCTACTGGCGGGACGCTCTGGAATGTCGCTCCACGAGGGCCGGAAGATCTGTACGCCGATACGGACGGTCAGCCGGCCACGCCGAACCTGCTGCAGCTTGGCAGGCACCTGCCGGAATCCACCAAGCCCGTCTGGCGACTGGGGATTAGTGACGTTCAGGATGGAGCGGTCAGATCACCTTTGGAAGCTATCTCAGCGGTCAATGGTCAGAACCCGGATGTGCCAACCTTCGAACCGCAGCAAACGAATCCATTGGTTCGTAACCCCAATGACCTGAATCTACAGTTGGATCGGTACATCTGGTTCAGCAACCGACAACCTCCCGCCGGTGGTGGCGAGGAAACGCAGGCCAATACGTACCGTGACAAGCGTATGCAACAGCCCGTTGTCGCGCCCGGCAGCTACGTGCTGATCGGACCTCGAGCAGTCACGTCGGTCGGAACGGAAATGGAAGAGGAAACCAGCACCGATCCGGATACAGGCGAGACCACAAGTACGTTTCAGCCGTCTCCGCAAGAGATTCGTCTGGACGGTATACACCAACGCGTCGACAACAGCCCGTTACGACCGACTCCTCCTCAGAGACTGGTTGGTTTCATCGCCGAGGCTGGAGGTGCAGGAGCTACCGACCGTGGCGTGAACGTGTCCGAGCCACTCGATGGCTACGCAGGTTCCGCACTTCCATCGGACATTCCACTGGATGCGGAAGCCAGTGCGGTCCTGGACGAACTGGATACGAAGACCACGTTGAACTACCGCACGGTATTCCTGCAACGGCTCGCAGATCCAAACCTGCCGTGGAATGAAGTGACCAACCCGTATCGCACGGTTGACTGGATGCCCGTTGACCTGACCGTCTTCAATAGCTTGTATGACGGCGTGGGTGATCCGGACGATGCAGAAGAGGGCAACGTCACGCACAGTGAATTCCTGTTTGCGTCCCGCGAGAAGTCGGGTGTGCCACGATTCGAAAATCCACCCAACTTGCCTGTCCGGAATCAGCATTTGCAGTCGCTGATCAACAACGGCATGTTCAACATCTGGTCCGCATGGACTCAGTTGGCTCCGCGCATCACGACGTTGCCACCAGGGCTTCCACCTGGGCGCGTGATTGACGGGCCGCGAGGTGAAGCGATCGCCGCAGGGGCTGGCGGAGCCAGCAGCCTTCGCAGCAAGATTACTGATGCGGTCAATACGAACGTTCCACACACGCTGGGATGGCTAAATCGCGCGTTCGACTTTGTGGCATACGATCCTCCCGCCGAACCTGGTGTGACGCTCCAGTCGGATCGCATGATCAACCCGGTCGATTTCGACGGGCTCGATCACTATCGTACGTTGGGACCGTATCAGGAGGCGCCGGGACAGATCTTCGCACCACGCGACATCTATGGCATTCCGACGACGTTTTCCACATTGGAGTGGCATAACCGTCCGTACGCCAACCCGTACGAATTGATGCTGGTACCGGCCACTTCGTCGGCACGCCGTTCTGTGGAATATAGCGTCGCCGGGGCAGTCGATACGACGCTCCCCAAGTTCGCGGAAACTGCGCCGCGTGATCAGCAACCTAACCCTCAGCCATTTTCACCGATCACACCATGGAACGGAACGCCGGCTGCACAGGTTGCCGCCTACCGCGGTGGCTTCGGTCACTTGCTGAACTTCTTCAATAGTTCGAATGGCGTCAAAGGTGAAACTTCTATCGCTCCGAACTTCCATCGGGTCTTTGATTTTGTGACGGTGCCGTCGCTATTCAAAGGCACGCGGAAATGGTTGAACGATCCGGGTTCGTTTTCGTCGAACAACGTTTACCGGGTTAACACATCGAACTACGTGGACGTAGCAACCAGCGTGACGTCGATTTCGGAGTTTCGGGAACCTGGTAAGGTAAACATCAATACCGCTCCCTATGGGATTTGGAACAACGTTGGCTTTTCCAGCTTCGCCCATCCGGACGGAAACTCGATGCCGACGTCCATCTACGCGACGTTGCCGGACGGTACGTGGTTTAATCGAAATCCCAGCCAGGAATTTCGCATGTCGATGGAAGGCGTGAACCCGTTGATAACTGACCCAATGGCGCTACCGGCAAGCGGGGCTAACCCTGCCATGTACCCGAACCCGCTTCGGGCGGGAGTCGCCGCGGATCTTGTACTAGGTGACGTTACTCGACCGGCCGTAGATGCCACGATGCTGCGATCGGCTTACCCGATTGCGGGTGCTGGCGTTCCCGTCACGGGGAGACAACCGGTACTTGGGTCCGTCCCCGCGGAGGTGAGTCAGTTCCAGAATTCCCGGAACGTGGACATCCTGCAAAATCGCAAGACCAGCGCGTACTTCCGCTACAAGGACCTGATCAAGATGGGTAACTCCGTCACGACGCAGTCCAACGTCTACGCGATCTGGATCACGATCGGCTACTTTGAAGTCGAACCCAACTATCCGAACTCGGGCGGGACGGATGATCTGACTCGTCCCTACTTCGTTGACAACGCTCATCCGGATGGATATCGATTCGGTATCGAGATGGGTAGCGATACCGGCCAGGTGACGCGACACCGTTCGTTCTACATCGTGGATCGATCGATTCCTGTGGCGTTTGAACCGGGCGTAAATCACAACGTCGACAAGGCAATCCTGCTGCGTCGTCGACTCGAATAACACGTTAATTGACTGGCACGAGCGAACGGGGTTGGCCACTCGATTTGCTTTTGCCTTGACGGGGCAGCTTCGGAAATCTGACAGTGCTGAACCAAGAGCTGAAAGTTGATGTCATGTATTGCCATCTCAAGAAAAATACAAACCGATCCGGCCTTACGCTGGTAGAGATGATGGTCAGTGTCGCCCTGACGCTGATGGTTGTTTTTGCCATGGTCCGGATCTTCGAATCTCTTGGCAACAACGTCACGGACGGCCGAGCGATGATCGACATGTCGGGCAACCTGCGAGCGGCTGCGCAAATGCTGCGTTCCGATCTGGAGGGACTGACCGTCACGACAACGCCTCCGCGTTCGCCGGAAGATGGCGAAGGCTACCTGGAAATCATTGATGGACCAGGAACCGACTACCAACACGTTGTCTATCAGGCGAGTAACTTTACGCCTCAGTTGGTCTCGGCGGCAAATCAGACCGATTCGCTCGACGACGATGGCTATCTGGATTCCGAATACGACACCACGGTTGGCGACGTCGACGATGTGCTGGCCTTCACTTCGCGACGGCAGGAGCCTTTCTCCGGCACGCTTTCCGACCCAAGAGTGTACTTCCAGGATCAGTCAGCGAACGAACAACTTCACACCAGCCCCGTTGTGATCGAATCCAATGAGGCGGAGATCGTCTGGTGGCTGGAAGTTCAGCGAAATGTTGTTGGCGATCTGGCGGCTCTCCGGGATATGTCCATCGACGATCAGATTCGTAACGCGGTAACTTTCGCCGACGACGAAACGACTCGCGTCACGGCGACTCAGCGGTATCCGAACTTTTCGAACCTTGCACTGGGTACGGCCGTTCGATCGTTGCATCGTCGGGCACTCTTGATTCGGCCTGATATCGATTTCAGCGAGATCAACGAGAACGGACTCACTCGTACGGAAGTGGCTGCGTTTGTCAGCAACAACGACCTGTCCGTCCGAATCGAAAAAGTTGGCGATACAGACCGATTCCGGCTCTTCGCCAACTCTCTGAAGGATCTCACGAATCGCAGTAACCGCTCGTTCCGCCGCGGGCCGCTCAGTCATTTCACTCCAGCACTGGTGCAGAAACGCATCGATTCAACACGACTCGATTCACGCCGCGTCACACCTTCGGCGCAGATCAGCGAGCTTTTGGTCGCCGATAGCCTGTTGCTCATGCACGGTTCCATGAAGGACATGGTGATGACGTACCCGCAGGATTCACCGCGAGTGCCCAACGCACTGACGATGATCATGCTTCGTCGTGGCAAAGACGTCGTCCTGTCGGATGTCACCGCATTTGATCTTCGCGTTTGGGATCCCGAGGCCGTGCTACTGCCGGCCGCTGGTACGATTGTTTCACCCGGAGATCCGATGTACACGCGGCAGAGCCTGTCGACCATCTCTGATGTCAGCGTGGCTCCGAAGGGAGCGTTCGTTGATCTGGGATTTGCGATTCAGCCCAAACTGGCCTCGCCGTTGACCGTACCGTTTCAGGGGAATTTCGGTGGCGAATCCCACACCCTGTCGCAGTTGCCCGTCGAGCCCTCGGCGACGTACTGCACATGGAGCGACCATTACGAGACGGATGGTTACGACCAGGATGGAAACAATCTTCCCGATCAGGGAACGGATGGCCTCGATAACAACAACCTGTTCGGCGTCGATGATCCATCCGAAGTGGAAACGTCGCCTCCGTACCCGCATCCCCTGCGGGGCATGAGCGTGACGATGCGAATCCTCGACCCGGAAACGCGTCAGGTGCGGCAAACCAGCGTCGTTACCGATTTTCTTCCCGAGTAGTTCCTTGCAGTTGTGACCGTTGAGTGAGGCGGCCTACCGGTCTGGTATGCCGCCACGGTGGAGTCTATGCTTCGGGCTTGAATACCCGCATGCATGGTGTCCGATGATCCGAAAACCGATTGGTCGCCCTCTCCAGATCGCACTTGGAATTGCCTCTTTTTGCGCCCTGATCGCATCCTATACGTGGCTGGCGGACGGGCAGTATCGCACCAACCCGACACAGATGACGACGCCCGGCTGGACGAAGAGTCAGCAAGTCGGTGTGATCGAAGAATCGATGGCCACGGCCACCGCGGCACTGAAGAGTGCAACGGCTTCCGGCGATGCCGTGGCCATCAAAGCGGCGCAGTCCCGCGTGTCCAAACTCGAATCGGCCATGAAACAGGTGGAGGACGACAACCACAAGTCGATCCTCAAGGGGCTCCGCAAGATTACAACCGCCGATGGCGACGACAACTCGTGGTTGTGGGATGACTTCGGAATCTCTCTGAAGCGGTTTGTATTGGGGGTCCTGCTGGGAGTCACGCTGGCGTTCTATTCCGGAATCGCCATGGGGTGCTTTACGCCCATCGAGGCATTCCTGAAGCCGCCGCTGGCATTCTTGGCCAGTATTCCGCCAACGGCGATGATGGTGGTTTACATGCTGATATTCAAACTGAAGCCGGAACTGTTTGTGGCCGTGATTGGGATTGGCATCTTCCCGGTGCTCGCTCAGGCGATCTTTCAGGCGGTGAAGAACGATGTTCCGGAGACGTCGGTAAACAAGGCCTACACGCTGGGGGCGTCGAACTTCGAGGTCATCTGGGAAGTCATTGTCCCTCAGATTTTGCCCCGCATTATTGACGCGATTCGTTTGCAGATTGGCCCGGCGATGATTTTCCTGATTGCGGTCGAGCTGATTGCCGGCAGTGAAGGCATTGGCTATCGCCTGCGAATCGCTCCCAGGGGAAGTCACTACAATGTCATCTACATCTATCTTATCTTCCTTGGTGTGTTTGGAATGATGGTGGATTGGGGGCTGTCATCGTTCCGGCGATGGATGTGTCCGTGGTACGAAAGCAAGACGTCATGAGCGAATCCAACGAAGTGGCCACGTCGTCCAATCCGGCTCTGTCCGTTCGTGAAGTGCATCAGTGGTTCGGTTCGAATCGCGTACTGGGCGACGTCAACATCGAGATTCCCGCCGGGCAGATCGTTGCCATCGTGGGCCCCAGTGGTTGCGGCAAGTCGACCTTGCTGCGAGCGATCCTGGGCACGCATCCGCCGAAGCAGGGCACGATTCTCGCCGACGGCAATCCGGTCCTTCGGCCATCGCGTGACGTGGGAATCGTCTATCAGAGCTACAGCCTCTATGACTTCATGACGGCTCGACAGAATGTCGCATTCGGATTGAAGTTGGATGAAACGTCGACCCCGTTCCGACTGTTCAACTATCCCGCCTGGCGAACGCTGCGGGCCGCTCATTTGAAGGCGGCGGACGAGCTGTTGGAAAAAGTACAACTCGCTGAAGCTGCGGACCTGTATCCCAGCGAAATGTCGGGAGGCATGCGGCAGCGAGTGGCAATCGCCCAGGCGCTGATCATGAAGCCCAAGGTGTTGCTGCTGGACGAGCCGTTCGGTGCGTTGGACGAGGCAACGCGTGAAGAGTTGCAGTTGATGTTGCTGAAGCTCTACGAGGAGAATCTGGAACACATCGAACAGGGTAAGCAGGCGCCGTACACGATCCTGATGGTGACGCACGAGTTGAATGAGGCGATCTATGTTTCGGATCGCATTCTTGGGCTATCGCAGTATCACGCGGGCGGAGAGAACGGGGCGCGAATCGTCTACGACAAAGCCGCACCCGTGTTTGGGACGGCGGACGCGAGGGACTTTGCCGTGTTTGAAGCGCAGAAGGACGAAATTCGTCGCGTGGTGTTCGATGCCGAGCACAATCAGCATCACGCCGAATACGTGACATTCTGGGACGACCACAAGAAGCGTAGCTTCGACTAGCGCTCGTCGCGTGGCGTTAGCTTGTAGTACCGCGTTTACGCGGAATAGTCGGCGCTAAATAGTCGGCGCGAAAACGGAACGCAAGTTTCCGCGTAAACGCGGTACTACGAACGAACAGCTCGTCGATTTGGTGCAGACGGATGTTGCGTTGTCTAACTACCGGTCGTGGGCCGACCGATCGAATGGTAGATGAAGCCAAGGTTGGCCATCTTTTCGGCGTCGTACAGATTGCGACCATCGAAGATGACGGGCGTTTTCAGGGCTGCCTTGATTTCGTCAAAGTCCGGCGTTCGGAAGTCCTGCCATTCGGTCACGATGATCAGGGCATCGGCATCCTGCAACGCATCCATCCGGCCACAGTATGACAGTTTCTCACCGTACTGGTGTTCCACGTTCTGCATCGCTTCCGGGTCGTGGACACGAATCTTCGCGCCCAATTCCAGCAGGCGATCAATGAGCACCAGGGCCGGTGCCTCGCGGATGTCGTCGGTGCGTGGCTTGAAGGACAGTCCCCAGATGGCCATCGTTTTGCCGTTCAGGTCCGTGCCGAATTGCTGTTCGACTTTGCGTTGAAGCACGGTCTTCTGCGCTTCGTTCACTTCATCCACGGCCGCCAGAATCTTGGGATCAATGCCGACCTGTTTGAAGGTATCCATCAGAGCGCGGACATCCTTGGGGAAGCAGCTACCGCCGTATCCGGCACCCGGAAACAGAAACGCAAATCCGATTCGACTATCGTGGCCGATTCCCCGCCGCACGTCATTGATGTTGGCGTCAAACGTCTCGCAGAGGTTGGCCATCTGGTTGATGAAGCTGATCTTTGTTGCCAACATCGCGTTGGCGACGTACTTCGTCAGTTCGGCACTTTCCGGTGACATGCTGAGGAACGGTTTGTCCGTTCGCAGAAACGGCTCGTAGAGCTGCTTTAGCTTGTCGCCAACTTCCGGCGAGCGAACTCCGACGACGACGCGATCGGGTTTGTTAAAATCATCAATCGCCGCGCCTTCCTTCAGGAATTCGGGATTGCTGGCGACGTGAACTTCGCGACCGGTGAGTTCACTCAGTCGTGCGAAGAGCTGGGCGTTGGTGCCGACGGGCACGGTGCTCTTGGTGACGACGATGGTATCTTCGGAAAGGTGTGGGGCAATGGCCGATGCGACGGCCCACAATGCGGAAAGATCGGCCGCTCCGTCAGGTCCCGAGGGTGTGCCGACGGCGAGGTAAACGAAATCCACGCCCGGAACAGCCTCGGCGACATCGGTTGTGAATTTCAGCCGTCCGTTCTCGTAGTTGCGTACCACCAGGTCGCTGAGTCCGGGCTCGTAGATTGGAATCACGCCGTCCTTCAGATCGGCGATCTTCTTTTCATCGATGTCGACGCATGTCACAGCATTGCCGCTGCTTGCGAAGCAGGTACCCGTAACCAAACCGACGTAGCCCGTGCCAATAACGGCAAGTTTCATAGCGTAACTCCGACATTCCGTTGCTGTGGCAGTGACCACAGTGTTATTGCGTGTCCACGGCATTGGCCGGGCTGGCGCATCTCAGCCCGCTTTATAAGCCAAACTTCCAACGCGGATTCTAGCGACAACTCAATTATACATGCCACGGGCGGAAGTCGGGTTGCCGCGACAATTTAAGGAAAGCCGATTGGGCATCGCGACCGTAGAATCGGGACGACCGCATCAACCACACGGCGACAGGGCAATGGCCGATTGGAGTCGGCCATTTTCCCAACTACCGGGCAGGCGGACGTTAGCCGTCGTCGCCTGATTCTTCATCAGGCTTCGCATCCGAAGTGTCCGGCGAATCGGCACCGGCATCGGCTGGTGGAGCGGCCTCATCGCCAGTTGGTGCAGCCGGTGGCGACGATTCTCCACTCTCAGGCGGTGCTCCACTCTCAGATGGTGCTCCACCCTCAGGCGCTTCGCCCAAAGCCTGCTCGTCGACCTCTTCTTTGGGGACCCGGACCACGGCGGCCAGCAAGTCTCCCTTACTGAGTTTCATGATGCGGACACCCTGCGTGTTCCGGCCGATCACGCCAATGTCACTGGCGCGAATTCTTTGAATCTTTCCACCGGCGGTCATCATCAGAACTTCATCATCGTCGTCGACGCGAATGATGCCGACGACCGGGCCGTTGCGGTCGGTCGCCTTGATATCACGTAGACCCTTGCCACCCCGGTTTTGGGTACGGTACTTGGCGGAAGACGACGATTCGTCCTCGGGGGCGTCCTCGGACGCATTCACGCCGAACGGCGTTCGTTTTCCATATCCGTTTTGACAGGCAGTTAGCAGTGTTGCATCGGGATCGGCAACGACCATTCCCACCAGCTCATCACCGTCCTGAAGGTTGATTCCTTTTACGCCGCTGGTGTTTCGGCCCATCGATCGAGCGTCCGATTCGCGGAATCGGATTGCCATGCCGGTTGCTGTGGCAAGGATGACTTCGTCTTCCGGCTTGGTGACGACCACGTCCACCAGCTCATCGCCTTCGCGCAATTTGATGGCGATGATTCCGCCTTTCTTGGGACGGCTGTAGGCTTCCAGCGGTGTCTTCTTCACGAGTCCGGATCTTGTGGCCATCATGAGGAAGTGGCCTGGTAGATCGAAATCACGCACGGCCCGGCAATCGGCGATTTTTTCACCTTCCGAGAGGTTCAGCAGGTTCACGATCGCGCGGCCCTTGCTTTCTCGCGATAGGGATGGAAGGCCGTAGACCTTCTGCCAATAGACTTTGCCCATGTTCGTGAAGAACAGCAGGTAGGCGTGCGTGCTGGCCACGAACAGGTGTTCGATGGGATCTTCGTCATCGACGGTCGCACCCTTGAGGCCCATGCCTCCGCGTCGCTGAGCCCGATAGACGCTGCTCGCGGTACGTTTGATGTAGCCGTTGTGGCTGATGGAGACGACCATTGTTTCTTCTTCGATCAGGTCTTCCAGATCGATGTCGCCGAGCTCTTCGCTGCTGATCTCCGTGCGACGATTGTCGGCGTGCTTGTCCTTGATGAGCTCCATGTCCTCTTTGATGATGTCCAGAATGTTCTGGCGATCTTCGAGGATGCGGAGGTATTCCTTGATTTCGGTCAGCAGTTCGGCGTGCTGGTTGGACAGCTTTTCCTGCTCGAGGTTTACGAGCTGGCCCAGTCGCATGGCCAGAATTGCATCGGACTGAATGGCCGTCAGCGAGTAGTTTTCGGAGACGCCACGTTCATCCTGGAAGATCTGGAAGCCTTCATCGCCCAACGCCCGTTGCAGCATGGGCGCGGGACATTCAAGTCCCATCAGGCCGGCTTTGGCTTCGGCCTGCGTCTTCGAGTTACGAATGATGCGAATGATCTCATCGATGTTCGCCAGTGCGAGCAGCAAACCTTCGAGGCGGTGTTTCTCCTTGCGAGCCCGCCCGAGGAGGAACTGCGTGCGGCGCCGAATAACGCTGAAGCGATGCCGAATGAACTCTTCAAGGATTTCCTTGAGGTTGAGTGTTCGCGGCTTGCCGTCGACGAGTGCCAGCAGAATGATCGAAAACGAATCCTGCAGTGGCGAGAACTGATAAAGCTGATTGAGGACCACGTCGGCATCGGCGTCACGTTTGACTTCGATGATCAGTCGCACCGGTTGCTCGAGACTGCTCTCGTCACGGATGCCGGAAATGCCCGGGATGCGGCCGTCGTTTACCAACGAGGCAATTTTCTCGACGACGCGGTCGCGTTGCTGTTGGTAGGGAATCTCCGTAACGACGATACGCTGGCGATTTTTGGGCAGGTCTTCAACCGCAGCGCGAGCGCGGACGGCGATCGTGCTACGACCGGTTGCGTAACCACGTCGAATGGCTGAGCGACCGCAGATGATGCCGCCAGTCGGGAAGTCCGGACCTTTGATGATCTGAAACAGATCGTCGACCGTGGCTTCGGGGTCGTCGATAAGTTTGATGACGCCATTGCAGACTTCGCCAAGGTTGTGTGGCGGAATCGAAGTTGCCATACCGACGGCGATACCGTTGGATCCGTTGACCAACAGGTTGGGAAACTTCGCTGGCAGAACGGTCGGTTCAGTTCGGCTTTCGTCGTACGTGGGAACGTAGTCGACGGTGTCGAGCTTCAGGTCGTCGAGCATCATCGACGAGATGGATGAAAGCCGGGCTTCTGTATATCGCATCGCAGCCGGTGGCAGTCCGGCGATCGAACCGAAGTTACCCTGCTTGTCGACCAGCATGTGACGCATGTTCCATTCCTGCGCCATGCGGACCAACGTCGGGTAGATGACACTTTCACCGTGCGGGTGATAGTTACCGCTGGTGTCGCCGGAGATCTTTGCGCATTTCACGCGCCCGGAGTTTGGACCAAGATTCAGATCGTTCATGGCGACCAGAATCCGTCGCTGCGAAGGCTTGAGTCCATCGCGTACGTCCGGCAGCGCACGACTGACGATGACGCTCATCGCGTACGTCAGATAGCTGTCCTTCAGTTCGTCCTCAATAGGAAGGTCGACCAAACGACCCTCATTGAATTCACTACTTCCGTCGCCTTCCGGAGTTGTACCGTTCTCTGGATCGTTGGGCTCATTGCCGTCTGTTGACACAGATCATCCCTCATAGTCGCTTATGAACAGCTACGCAGTCGTCGTCAAAGAATCCTGAGCAGGAGCTGGTTTTTCCGTCCGCCATAGAACTGTGCGGGCGATTTTTCGTCCTGATTTTTTGCAATTATGTCGGTGACATTCTTCGTCACGACCGTTCTCTCTACAGAGCCCCCATGCCCCTCGGAGAATCCGTTTTGGACGGTGCATTCACGCACCGAAACCAGCTCGTTTCCAAGGCCCATAACCTAACATTTTGCCCCCCTCTCCACAACCAGACGACCGGTTTTGGAGGCTTCGCAAACCATTGTCAGTAAAGGATTTCTGGGCACGGCGAGTCGCGAGATTGGGGCCCCGTCGGTTCGCGGAGAATTGAGCGGAAATCCGCCCCCGGAATGCGTGGGAAATGGTCCGATACCGGACCTGTCGGAAGTCGCGATGGAGCCGTTTCGCGACCCGCTTTCGCGCCAAACGCGAATCAGGAATTTCGCCAGCAGGGCGATGGGTTTGGCATCCGGTGCAACGAGAGCCATCGCCACCACGTCTGACGTGGCAGAAAGAGCCTTGAGGCGGTCAGCTTCTTGCCGGGCGACTATTCGCCCTTGCGAATGAAGCTGTTCCGAACCAAAACAGACTGAACGGTACGCTCGGTCGGCGCCTCATTCCCGAGGTCCTCAAGTCGAGATACCACTTCGTCGTTTGTATCCGACGAACCCGAGTCCTTGCCGGGGTCGGCTTGCGGCTTGCCTGGCTGCTTGCCGGAAGGTTGCTTGCCCTTCTTTTTTTCGTCCTTCTTGGGCACTTTGTAGATCCGCTTGAATTTCTTCGCACCGGCGCGGACGTATGTGTCCTTGCCACCCGCGTTGAAGGTCACATGGCGAGTGAGAAGGTGTTTTCCAAACCCTGCCTTCTTCGTAATGTTGCCGTCTTCGGACGTCTTCGTTCGAACAAAGGTTACCGCGGTCGCCTTCGCCGTGGTTTGGACCTTGATGCCCGGACACCAGTAAAACTGTTCGTCTTTGGGCTTAAAGTGGATCGTGATCACATCGCCCTTGATGTCCGTCTTCGAGATTCCCAGCTCGGAGTACTTGTAGTAGGAACCCTCGTCTGGAGTCTTTTCGCCCAATGCGTTACCGGACGAAGAAAGGGCGAGGAGAGTTGTCAGCACAATGGCGGGACGCAACATGGAATTGCCTCGGACGAATTGAAATCTGGGCTATCAGCGAAATGACAGGCAGTTTCGTTTTCGTCGAATGGCTTCTCATCTCTCTAGCTAGCATGCCGAATTCGCCAGTAAATGAGAGAAGGGGAAGTGATTGCGCTGAGTCTGCGTGTTGTGCGTGTCCGGCGGTCTCGCCATGCATCTGGCATGACTGCCGAAACGATCTCCATCCCGTAATGGCCTCCTTTCGGAGACCATTGTCCAGCTCAGAAAAGTGTTACCCATGTCCCGGCACATGTGTCACCCATGCACCCGGTCTGAACGCTTTGGGCGGAAAAATCGGCCTCGCTCGCGTTACCGTGCGGTTCCGCTTAGGCCATTGCGAAACGGTCTTGCAGAGCGAGCACCGTCATTTCATCTTTCTGGAGTGCCTCAAGAGCTTTCACGACCGCCTCGGCAGCCTGGATCGTCGTGATGCAGGGAACGCCCGCCTGCACGGCGGCAGCGCGAATGCGACCTTCGTCCGTGCGAGCTCCTTTTCCGCTGGGCGTATTGAGGATCAACGCCACGTCCTGGTCGACGAGGTGGTCGAGCAGGTTTGGATGCCCCTGGGCCAGCTTCTTGACGCGTTCGACTTTGATTTCCGGATGAGCCGATTCGATTTCGCGGGCCGTACCGGGCGTCGCGATCAGCGGATAACCAAGTGCATTGAGCCGTCGAGCCAGTCCGACGATATCGTTCTTGTGACGCTCGGAGACACTGAGGAAAATCTTTCCGCCGGGTTCGGGCAAGACAACTCCCGCGGCCAACTGGCTCTTCGCGAATGCCAGTGAATAGTGTTCGCTGTTGCCCATGACTTCGCCCGTGCTCCGCATTTCCGGACCGAGTACGATGTCGACGCCGGCAAACTTGCGGAACGGAAAGACGCTTTCCTTGACGGAAACATGAGCTGGAATGGGTTCGCTTTTGACGCCCTGCTCCTCGAGCGACAAGCCAGCCATAACTTTCGCGGCGATCTTGGCAACGGGCATCCCGGTCGCTTTGGCGACGAAGGGCACGGTACGGCTTGCACGCGGATTGACTTCGATCACGTACAGGACTTCGCGGCCCTCTTCTTTCTTGATGGCGAACTGAATATTCATCAGCCCGACCACACCCAGGTGCATCGCCAGCTTGCGAGTGGCTTCGCGAATCTCGTTGCAGATGGGGCCCTGCAGGCTGTACGGCGGGATGGCACAGGCCGAATCCCCCGAGTGCACGCCGGCTTCTTCGATGTGTTCCATGATGCCCGCCACGACAACATCCTTGCCGTCGGAAATCGCATCCACGTCGACTTCGGTAGCGTCTTCGAGGAACCGATCGATCAGGACGGGCTGCCCTTGTGAAACCACAAATGCTTCGACAACAAACTTCTCAAACTGAGCCTGGTCGTAGCAAATCTCCATCGCACGGCCACCCAATACAAAGCTTGGTCGTACCAGCGAAGGAAAGCCGACTTTCCCTGCGACGACGCGTGCTTCGGTCATGTTTCGCGCGATGCCATTTGCGGGTTGCTTCAGATCGAGGCGTTCGAGAGCCGCCTGGAATTTCTCGCGGTCTTCGGCCGATTCGATTGTGTCGACGCTGGTGCCAATGATGGGCACGCCCGCCGCCGACAACGCTCGCGCGAGGTTCAGTGGCGTTTGGCCTCCGAATTGAACGATCACGCCATCCGGCTTGATATGATCGCAGATGTTCAGGACATCTTCCGTGGTCAGTGGCTCGAAGAATAAAAGGTCACTGGTGTCGTAGTCCGTACTGACGGTTTCCGGATTCGAGTTGACCATGATCGACTCGATGCCCATTTCACGCAGCGCGAAGCTGGCGTGGCAACAGCAGTAGTCAAATTCGATTCCCTGGCCGATCCGATTCGGGCCGCCGCCCAGGATCATGACACGTTTTTGGTTCGGGTCACGCTCGGGAGTTTCGTCTTCGTCTTCGTACGTGGAATAGTAGTACGGCGTGTATGCCTCGAATTCCGCCGCACACGTGTCGACGGATTTATAGGTGACCGTGATTCCCTGTTGGATGCGTTGCTCGCGTACGTCCAGTTCGCTGCAATCCAGCATGACGGAAAGTTGGCGATCCGAAAAACCGGATTGCTTGGCTCGGCGTAGCAGGGCCGGGTCGAGCGACTGAAGGTTGCCGATGCCCCGCAGTTCGTCTTCCATTTCGACAAGTTCGAAGAGGTGATCCAGGAACCAGCGGTCGATCGCGGTAACCTCGAAGATCTCGTCGATCGTCATCCCGTCCTTGATGGCGTAGCGAAGGTGCCAGACGCGTTCTGCGTTCGGTTTCGCAAGCTTGGCGATGATGTCGTCGCGAGAAGGCTGGGACGGTCCGCCCCATTTGTCTTTGCTGCTGCCGTCGCTGCCGAACCCAAAGCTGCCGACTTCCAGACCTCGCAGGGCCTTCTGGAATGACTCTTTGAACGTCCGGCCAATCGCCATCGTTTCGCCCACACTCTTCATCTGGGTGCTGAGCGTTTCGTCGGCTTCCGGGAATTTCTCAAATGCGAACCGCGGAATCTTCGTGACGACATAATCGATTGCCGGCTCGAAGCACGCCTGGGTCTCGCGAGTAATGTCGTTGGCCAGTTCGTGCAGTCGGTATCCGACGGCCAGTTTGGCGGCGATCTTTGCAATGGGGAAACCGGTCGCTTTCGAAGCCAGCGCGCTGGAACGACTGACGCGCGGATTCATTTCGATCACGATCATGCGACCCGTATTGGGTTCAATCGCGAACTGAATGTTCGAGCCGCCGGTCTCGACACCAATTTCGCGAATGACGGCCAGGCTGGCGTCACGCATCCGCTGGTATTCCTTGTCCGTCAGCGTCTGCGCCGGCGCGACAGTAATCGAGTCACCCGTGTGAACGCCCATCGGATCGAAGTTTTCGATCGCACAGATGATGACGACATTGTCGTCGAGGTCACGCATGACCTCCATCTCGTACTCTTTCCAGCCGATGATGGATTCTTCGATGAGTACTTCCGTAACCGGAGACTGATCGAGGCCGCGTCCAACCAGCATGTCGAATTCGCCGCGGTTGTAGGCAATCGCAGAACCCGATCCGCCCATCGTAAAGCTGGGGCGAACCACACATGGCAAGCCGACCAGTTCCAGCGCTTCGCGCGCTTCTTCCAGCGTATTGACGGTTCGCCCAACGCAGCATTCCAGGCCGATGCTTTCCATCGCAACCTTGAATCTGTCGCGCTCTTCGGCCTTGGCGATCACGTCTGCATCAGCACCGATCAGTTGCACGTCGTACTTTTCCAGCACACCATGCTCAACAAGATCCATGGCTGTATTCAGGCCGGTCTGCCCACCAAGCGTCGGCAGTAGTGCATCCGGTCGCTCGCGCTCAATAACCTTGGCCACCATCTGCCATGTGAGTGGCTCGATGTAGGTCCGGTCGGCCATGTTCGGGTCGGTCATGATGGTGGCGGGATTCGAGTTTACGAGCACCACCTCGTAACCTTCCTCACGCAGCGCTTTACACGCCTGGGTGCCGGAATAATCGAATTCACAGGCTTGACCAATGACGATCGGCCCGGAGCCGATGAGCATGATTTTCTTTATGTCTGTACGTCGGGGCACGGCATTCCGATCCTTGGGACGGATAATCGTTCGGCAAAATTCCCAATAGCGTACCAAGCCAGGATTCCTTCAGCAACAAGGCTGACGCCCAACTGCCTTCAATCATAAAAAAAGCCCGGACTCGATTTCGGGTCCGGGCTTTCGGCTTGAGTTGAAAAAATTGCTCGAGTTGCGAAGCGACTAGCGACTTGCCAATCGCTGTGTGCCGTTCAGCTTCTTGGCGATCGCAACGACATAGTCGATATCCGCCTTACTGAGTCGCTCGAGCGGCACGGTCGAATACTTGCCGTTGTCCTTTAGCAGGCGAACGTGCGTCTTGGCGATCACAACCAACCGGCCACGCGTCTTGTACGAGCCCGTATTGTCGGTCCACATTCGCATACCGTTTACCGAACGAGTTCGGCGGGAAGCTGCAATTGTCTTGCCGGCGTCTCGTGCGGAGGCTCCGTCAAAGAGCCCACCATCGTCTGCGGCGTCAGCGGGAGCATCAAAGAGCCCACCATCGTCTGCAGCGTCAGCGGGAGCATCAAAGAGCCCACCATCGTCGGCAGCGTCAGCAGGAGCGTCAAAGAGCCCACCGTCGTCGGCGGCGTCAGCAGGAGCATCAAAGAGCCCACCATCGTCGGCAGCGTCAGCGGGAGCATCAAAGAGCCCACCATCGTCTGCAGCGTCAGCAGGAGCGTCAAAGAGCCCACCATCGTCTGCAGCGTCAGCGGGAGCATCAAAGAGTCCACCGTCGTCTGCAGCGTCGGCCGGAGCATCAAAGAGCCCACCGTCGTCTGCAGCGTCAGCAGGAGCGTCAAAGAGCCCACCGTCGTCTGCAGCGTCAGCAGGAGCGTCGGCCGGAGCGTCGAAGAGTCCCCCGTCGTCTGTAGCAGGAGCTTCATCGGCGGGAGCGTCAAAGAGCCCACCTTCGTCTGTGGCAGGTGCTTCATCGGCGGGAGCGTCGAAGAGTTCTCCGTCGTCCGCAGCTGCTTCTTCGACTACGGGCGGTTCCGCGGCGGGAACTTCTTCCGTCGCCGATTCTTCTGCAGCAGGTGGCTCTTCCGCAGCTGCTTCTTCGACTACGGGAGGTTCCGCGACGGGAACGTCGTCCGCTGGCGATTCTGCTTCTGGCGGTGCGGCGGGTACGGGATCCGCGAGGTCTGGCTCGCTGCCAGCGTCCAGATCATCGGGAATCGGGGCCGCTTCTTCGGCAGGAGCAACTGCCTCTTCGACCGGGGCAGCTTCGACAGGTGTCGCTTCCATGAAGACCGTTTCGGAAGGCTCGACGGTCTCCGCCGAACAGCAATCGCTGGCAGGCAATTCCGTTACGACGCCCGAGTCATAGTAGACGGGACTTGCATCGTAGACCGGTGCCGATTCAATGATCGTTTCCGTGCAGCAATCGGGAGCTGCAGCAGGAGCCGGGCAGCTGTCCGTCACAACCTCAACGCAGGAGGCTTCGCTGACCGTGCAAGCTCCGCGGTGAGACGACAGCCAACCAAAGAGTCGGCATGCGTTTGCGGTATCGACGGTCATCATGAAAACGATGGTCAATACGGTGGCTGTTTTTGCCATTCGATGGATGCGTCGCATCGGGTGGTCCTCTAATCGCTGCTCGTAAGGGAAAGTGGCGGTTGCGTCGAGTGCCCGGTCCGCCATTAAAGGTTGTTTAAACCCTCTATCCTACCTCTCTTTGTGTTCGCCGCAACCGTCGCACTCGCACCTTGTGCGGTCATCCCCCAAGGCGAAATACGTTTGTTCTCAATGCAACGAATCGCCACGATCACACCGTCGAACGAAGGGCCAAGCGAACGCCGGGAGTCCCAATTCCGGTCCGATTGTGGTGGCTGTGTCATTCATAAGGGCGGTTGTCGACATCGGGTGTAACACCGAGGGCGCAACAAAAAATCCCTCGCGGCGCGGGCGTCGCAAGGGATTGAGCTACTCACCGTTCGGTCGGTTGTCGAGGAAACCGAAGCGGCGGGTTATTCGGTCCCGGCGCGAACCGAGTCAAAGTACTGCTGTGCCTGCTCAAGTTGAGCCTTGGGCATGCGTACGTTCGTTAGCGGATTCTCCTCGGCGGTTTCGGCAGAAGCCATGGCTTCCTTGATGGCTTCCAGTGCTTCGCCCGGCTTGTTGGGACCCGCGACGGAACCGGCGAGCACCATCTTGCCTTTGCCAATCTTGGCTTTCACCTTCGAATTATAGAAACCGTTGTCGGTCTTTTCTTCGGGGCGGTCACCCTGCCCCTGACCTTCGCCCATTCCCATGCCCGGGAAATCACCCTGATTTCCGAAGCCACCGAAGCCCTGGCACATCTGGCAACCGTCGCCATTGCAGGACTCACAGTTCATCGAGTCCTTGGCGCTGGCGAGTTGATCCATCATTTCGTCGAGTGCTTCCAGTTCGGCCATTTCCTGTTGCATCTGCTGCAGGTCGCTCGCCATCTCGGCCAGTTGCTGCTGAGCTTTCTGTTGATCGCCCTGCTGCATGTTCTTGGCCATCTGTTCCATCTTCTGCGCCATGTTCTGCATCTTCTTCATGGCGTCGTTTTGGGCCTGAAGTTGATTCAGTTTCTTCTGGAGTTTGTCGGCGGCTGCCTTGTTGCCCTGCTTTTCCGCAGCGGCGATCTGCTTTTCCAGATCCTTCTTTTTCTGGTCGTGCTCCTGCACGATCTGATTCATCTTCTTCTGCATCTGATCCATCTGTTTGGCGAGCTTGTTCATCTGCTCGGCATTCAGCTTGCCAGCCTGCATCATCTCTTTCAGATCCTTGATCTGTTCCAGAGCAGCCTTGAAATCGCCGTTTTGCATGGCTTTTGCCAGCTTGTCGGCGGGTCCGTCCTTGACCTTCATGCCCTTGAGTTGATTAAGTTGCTTCTTGAGGTTCTCGCTGCCCTTCATGCTCTCACGGCGATCCTTGAGCATTTTGGCGAGGTCCTTCATACCCACCATCGCCTTCTTCTTGTCGCCATCCTGCTTCGCCAACTCGTTGATGCCCTTTTCCAGTTTCTTCGCCAGTGCGCTGGCCTCTTTGAGATTCTGTTCGTCCAGTTCCGAACTCTTCTTGGCGAGTTTCTTCTTCAGTGCTTCCGTTGACTTCTTGACGCGTTGGACTTCAACCGTCTTCGCATTTGCTTCGCTGCTGGTGCTGCTGGGTTTGGCGTCCGGCAGGAAGACCATCGCCAGTGCGAGGATGCCTGTTGCAAAGGGAAGGAATGCCCAGCGGTTGGCTTTCACACCAAACTGCTCGCGAACGTCAATTCGCTCGACTCGTTTGGCTGCGTCCGCCACCAATGCACGACCGACCTCACTGTCGGCTTCTTCTGGCGAGAGTGCCAGGGAACTACTGACTCGCTCCTTCAGGCCATAGCGGCGGTCAATTTCAATCGCCGCTTCCACCATGCTGTTTCGTTTAACCCATGCCCAGACACCGGCCCCGACGAGACCAACAACGACGCTACCGGCCAGCCAGCCGATTTGCCACTGCCGAGGGTCTACGTTGAGGTGCCAGATTTTGGTGACCGCAAGTGCGATGGCGGCGATGCCAAGGCAGATCGCGAGCGACCAGATACACGCCCCGAGGAAACTCTGGAAGGTAATGCGACGTTGAGCACGCTGTACCTGTTTTTGCAGCTCAGTCATGGTTTGTTCCTTTGAACGAAATCTCTGGATTGACTGCCGGACCAGTTGGAGCGACGTGGCAAGCCGGTGCACACCAATTTACCTATCGTCCTTCCACGCTTCTAAATTTATAGACATTCTGTCTGTAGTTCAAGAGCTACCGTTCAGAATCCGCCGGGAGAGCCAGCATTTCGCCGCAATTCGTCTTCGTAAACGCTACGGCCGCAACGATTTGCAACGGTTAATGCAGGCTTGCCGTCGCGGTTGATTCCTTACTGAAAGTCTATGGCCGACAATTGGCAATGGTAGACTTGAAGTGTCAAAGAACCCGGATTCGTCCCATGGCTACCGCAACTTCGAAACAGACCGAGTTTCCCACGCCCGCCGATCGTCCGGACGGTTACGTCCTGATTTTTGATGGCCACTGCAAGTTCTGTCGTGCGAACATCTGGTGGCTGGCAAAAATCGATCAGGGGAAGGTCGCCTACATCTCGTTGCACGATCCGCAGGTGACCGAGCGTTGGCCGGATTTGACCTACGACCAAATGATGCAGCAGATCTACCTGGTGGATCACGTTGGCAACAAGCACGGTGGCGCGGCGGCGTTACGGTTTCTGTCTCGCAAGCTGGTGGCGCTTTGGATTCTGGCTCCGCTGCTGCATATTCCGGGCAGCTTGCCGCTCTGGCAGTTTTGCTACAAATCGATCGCACGCATCCGTTATCGATTTGGACGCGTGGAGGACTGCGACAACGGAACTTGCAGCATTCACTTCGAGAAGTAACTCGAAGCTCGTAGTGTCGTTGTCCAGTTATCGCCGTTGACCAGTTATCGCCGTTGTCCAGTTATCGCCGTTGTTTAGGCAAAGAACGAGACCGCGTTACGGAACACGGCGCATCCTTCGCCTTCCGCCGGCAGTTCTTTCATCCGCGTCCAGTTGGGATGATTGGTCGCATCCAGAAAACGTTCGGGGTGCGGCATCAATCCAAAGACGCGGCCGGTGGTGTCGCAACAACCCGCGACATCGGCCATGGAACCGTTGGGGTTTTCCGGAAAGCCATCCGCGGGCGAACCATCACTGCTGCAATACCGCAGCACGAGCTGGCCGGCCTTGTCGAGCGTCGCGAGTTCGTCGGAATTACGCGCCACGAACTTGCCTTCCGCATGTGCCATGGGCAGGAACATCCGTTCGATGCCGCGGAGGAACACGCACTTGTCGCCGACGACTTTCGTATCCACCCAGCGATCTTCGAACCGGCCTGAATCATTCCATGCCAATGTGGCTTTTGGGCCCTGCTCGTCATCAGGGAGCAGGATGCCGGACTTGATCAGCACCTGGAAGCCGTTGCAGATTCCAAGAATCAGTTTCTCCTGACCGTGGAACTCACGCAGCATCTCGCCCAAATCGTTTTGCAGCTGGCCGGCGAGGATCTTTCCGGCGGCGATGTCGTCGCCGTAACTGAACCCTCCGGCGATGCAGAGAATCTGATAGTCGTTCAGGACGGCAGGATTTTCACGTAGTCGATTTACGTGAATGCGATCCGCCTTCGAACCGGCCTGCTCGAAAGCAAATTCGGTCTCGACGTCGCAGTTGGTGCCGGGGGCCCGCAGCACGAGTGTTTTAGGTTGTGCCATGATTTTGCTCTTCTGTTCCTTACGCGAAGTTTGCGAGCGGGGCCTGCCATGCGGCCTTTAGCTCGTCGATAGAAGCATCAATGCTCGTCTGCGGTCCGTTCACCGAGAACCGCCGGCTGTCGTTGACTTCGCCAATTCGAGCGAACGGAATTGAGCCTAACGCGGCTTCGAACTCGGCCGCCTTTTCCGGGCAGACTTCGGCGACGAACCGGGTGTTGGACTCCGAAAATAGCAGAATCGCGTCGGCCGCGGCATCGTCATCGTGCGGCACGTTGCTCAAGTCGATAGCGACGCCCAGCCCGCCCGCAAACGCCATCTCGGCAGCGGCTACGGCGAGCCCACCCTCGCTGAGGTCGTGACAAGAACGAACGCAGCCCGTCGAAATCGCCGAGTGCATGGCCGCGAATGTCTGCTTTGCCACTTCGGCGTTCACTCGAGGTACCTGTCCGCCATCGATTGCGTGAACGAGCCCGAAATGCGATCCGCCCATTTCGTTTTTCGTTTGTCCAACGACGTAGATCAGGTTACCGGCTTCCTTGGCATCCATCGTGACGCACTGCTGCACATCGGCAACCTGTCCAAGCGCGCTGATCAGCAGCGTTGATGGAATGGAAATCGTGTGCTTGGTGCCGTCTTCGTCGAAGTGACTGAATTCGTTGTTCAGGCTGTCCTTGCCGCTGATGAAGGGAGTACCCAAGGCGATGGCCATGTCCTGGCAGGCGATGGCAGCTCGAACCAGCGAGCCGAGCGTTTCCGGTCGGTCGGTGTAGCCCCAACAGAAATTGTCCAAGATCGCAATCTGCGAAGGATCGGCCCCCACGGCCACGCAATTCCGAAGCGCCTCGTCGATAGCACTGGCCGCCATGTCGTAGGGATCAAAATCACCGTAACACGGATTCATTCCGCAACTAACGACGACGCCACGACGCGAATTCAGCTTGGGTCGGACGACGGCCGCATCACCCGGCCCATCACGCTGAACGCCGACCAGTGGTTTGACCACGCTGCCACCCTGAACTTCATGATCGTACTGTCGAATCACCCATTCCTTACTGGCGACATTCAACGAGCTCAGGATCTGGGTCAGTGTTTGTCCCGGATCAACGTCGGTCGGAACCACCATCGGTTTCAGTTCCGGCGGAGTGTAGATGGCATCGCGAATGACGGGAGGTCGTCCGTCGTGGAGGAACTCCATCGAGAGATCGCCCACTTCGTTCTCGCCGTACTTCAGCACCAAACGGTTCGTGGGCACAAACTTTCCAATGATGGCGGCTTCGACATCCTCGGATGCGCACAACGCCTCGAAGTCAGGCCAGCAGTCCGGAGAGACGGAGAACACCATGCGTTCCTGAGCTTCCGAAATCCACAGTTCGGTATAGGAGAGTCCTTCGTACTTGAGCGGCATCTTGTCGAGCCAGACTTCCGCGCCGATCTTTTCGCCCATCTCGCCAACGGCACTGGAGAACCCACCAGCTCCACAATCGGTGACGGCGTTGTACAGATTCTGGTCGCGTGCTTTCAGTAGCACGTCCATCACCATTTTTTCCGTGATTGCGTTGCCGATCTGCACCGCGCCGCCGGAAAGATGTTCGCTGTCGCTGGTCAGTTCGGCTGAACTGAACGTCGCACCGTGAATTCCATCGCGTCCGGTGCGTCCGCCAATCGCCACGATGTAGTCGTTGGGCCTGGCAGCCTTGAAGGACATCTCACGCGGCAGGATGCCAACGTTTCCGCAGTAGACCAGCGGGTTGCCCAGATAACGCGGATCGAAATAGATGGCACCGTTCACCGTGGGAATTCCCATGCGGTTGCCGTAGTCTCGCACGCCTTCGACGACGCCCTTCATAACGCGACGAGGATGCAGGGTTCCCGTCGGAAGTGATTCCACCGGTGTGTCTGGCGGTGCGAAGCAAAAGACGTCCGTATTGCAGATTGGTTTGGCGCCCATGCCCGTGCCCAGCGGATCGCGAATGACTCCGCCAATGCCCGTGTTGGCTCCGCCGTATGGTTCGAGCGCCGAGGGGTGATTGTGCGTTTCGACTTTGAACACAATGTTGTCTTCGTCGTCGAAACGGATGATGCCGGCGTTGTCCTCGAACACGCTGACGCACCAGTCGTCATCGCCCAGCGACTCGCGGATATGCACGGTCGCGGCGAAAATCGTTTCCTTCAGCATGTTCTGGAAGTTGCGCTCGCCACGTTCGTCGCGGTAGGCAATCCGGCCTGCGAGCGTCTTGTGGCTGCAGTGTTCGCTCCATGTTTGCGCGACACTTTCCAGTTCAATGTCCGTCGGGTCACGCTGGAGTTCACGAAAGTGCGTCTGGATGGTCTGCATTTCGGTGAGCGTCAGGTAGAGCTGTCCCGTCTTGCTCAGCGATTGCAGTTGCTCGTCGCTCAGCTCACGAATCGGAACCGTCTTCAGATCGAAGTCATAAGGGCTGCCGAGGTCGATTTTTTCGAGCTGAAGGCGACCCGTGATGACCTGTTCGATCGATTCGTTGGCCAACACCTTCATGGACAGGCGGTCGACGGCTTCCTGTGCGAGCGGACTGATCCAGTATTTGCGAATCGTTCTTACCGCTTCGACGGAGAGTCCCAGATCACGAATCGCGCCCTCGGCACTCTGCGCGACCGGATCCATAACGCCCGGTTTGCGGAGCACGTGCAGAACCTGGTCGCAGCCTTCCGGCGGCTGATGCAAACGGTCGTCCCCAACCGGAGCCACCGTGACGCTCTCAACGACGCGGTCGGCCAACAGGTTCGTCGCGAGCTGATTGATCTGTGATTGGTCGATGTCGCCCTGCACGAGATAGCCACGAACGGCTTGAACGGTCAGGTCATCGGCGATGCCGCGGTCCCTGGCCTCGCCGGCCACACGTTGGCCATCAAGGTCCGGGTTGCCCGGCAGCGGTGTAATGTCAACTTCCCAAAGCATCGCGTCGTTGCTTCCCTGCGGTCAGTAGCCGCGTGATGGTTTCTCGGTTGTTTGCGTTGATCGCTTCTTCGAATTCGCTCAGTCGCGCCTGAAGACTTCTCAACGATTCCAGAACGTTGGTATTGTTTTCCTGCAGAATCTGCGTCCACATCTCGACGTCCGCCGCCGCGATACGCGTTGTATCCCGCCAGCCGCCGGCAATCAGGTGTAACAGATCTTCCGGCGTGTCCGCCGCCAGTGCCGAAGCCACGACATGCGGCAGATGACTGGTAATCGCCAGTGCACGATCATGGGACGCAGGGTCCATCGTACAGGTTCGTGCGCCAATTGAATTCCAGAATTCGAGCACCTGTTTTACCGAATCAGGATTCGAATTTTCCGTGGGCGTGACGATCACCATGCGGTCGTCGTAAAGGTCCGCCCGAGCGAACTCAACGCCGCTCTTGTCACTACCGGCCAGCGGGTGGCTGCCGACAAAATTGACCGCCGGCGTCAGTGTTTCAATTTCGGCGACCAATGCCTGTTTTGTGCTTCCCGCGTCGGTGATCAGTGCGTTCGGGAACGCGTTGGCAATGGCCTGGCAATGCCCGGGAGCCAGTTGGACAGGAGTGCAAAGGATCACGACGTCCGGCGGTACGGCCTTGGTGAGGTCCGTTACGTAGTCGTCAATGGCCTCCAGCTTTTTCGCGGTGGCCAGACGTTCGGCATTGCGGCCAATCCCAAGAACTCGATCAGCCACCCCTTGTTTCCGCAGCGCGAGACCGATTGAGCCTCCAATCAGGCCAACGCCATAAATGGCTACGGTACTCCAGCGCGACACGGGTGATGATCCTTTTTAGCATTGGAAGTTGCCTGAAAGCGGGAACGTGGCACTTCCGAACGCGAATTGTAGCAGAATGTCAGATTGTGGAAGTGGGGACATACGCGTCTCCGCCACCGTGCGGAGGCCACTGTGCGGAGGCCTGGAACCGTGCGGAGCAACCCGTAGGGCAACCCGCGGAGCCACCGGGCCAAACGGTCGTTTGTCGATGCGTTGCCTTTGGCGGTAAAATGAATTCGGAACAGAATACACCTCACCGAGGCCCATTATGGCAGCGCGACTGGCACTGAAATCATTGTCTGAAGTTTGCCGTCGCACGGCGACTTCGCATGCCGCGGGGCTGGATGCGCGGACTATCTGGCAGCGTGAGGCAGAGAGCGGAAACGCGACCAAACGCGGCAAGTTTCGCCGAGTCAGTGACGCCATCAACCGCGGGTCTTCCCTGTCGGAGGCTTTGCGGACAACCGACGATTACCTACCCGAACTCGTCTATGACATGGTGTACATCGGCGAGCAGACCGGCCGTGTCGACGAGGTGCTAAATCGGCTGGCGCAGTACTACGATCAGGTACTAAAGACGCGGTCGGCATTCCTTGCTGGAATCGCCTGGCCCATGATTCAGTTTGTATTTGCCGTCCTGTTGATTGGATTTGTGATCTGGATCATGGGAGTTATCCAGTCCATGATGGGCGATTCGGGCATGGAAATCGACATGCTGGGTCTGGGACTGACGGGAACTAGCGGAGCCATCAAGTACTTCGCATTCGTCGGCGCGGTAACGCTGGCCTTGTTTTTCTTTGTTCGCAGCCTCGCGCGAGGGACTTTGTCGGCCTACATCATGGGCCCGCTGATGAAACTGCCGGCGGTTGGCAAATGGCTGCAGTTCATGGCCATGTCGCGGATGGCGTGGGCGCTGGGAATGTCGGTCGATTCCGGCATGGCCGCCAACAAGTGTGCCGAAGTTGCCCTACGGAGCACGCAGAACAATTACTTCATGCAGCATCAGCAAACCGTCGACGCCAGCATCCGACGGGGCGAGACATTTTACGAAGCCTTCTCCCGGACCGAAGCGTTTTCGCAGGACTTTCTGGATTCCGTCCAGGTGGGCGAAGAAACCGGACGCTTGGGTGAGGCGATGGCCACGTTGTCGCAACAGTATGAACAACAAGGCAAAGTTGTGATGCAGTCGGTCGCGGTAGTAGGTGGCGTCATGATTTGGGGCATGGTCGCCGCCTTCATTATCTACTTCATCTTCCAGATTGCATTCTTCTACTTTGGTTTGCTGGACGATGTGATCAACGGCAACTTCTAGATGGTCCGTTGAGTTGTTGCGAACCGCGGCTGGGCTGGCGTAGTCGTGCGGCGTCCGAAGGCGTCGTGAATCATTCGCCGTTCTGTTGACGACGTGCTTCCCAGATTCGCTGCACGACGGCGTACAGGGTCGCCGAGCTCCAGCCAAAGATCAGCAGGCCAACCATCGCTTCGATTGCGGAAAGTAGCCGCCACGGTCCGGCAATCACAACGTCGCCATACCCTAGCGACGTAAAGGTGACGGTTGAGAAGTAGGTCGCGTCTTCAAAGCTGCCAATTTCCTTGACGCCAATCCAGAGGTACGCCAGTGCCCAGACGACCACTTCGGCGATATGCAACAGCAGCAGCGCGACGGCCGTGGAGCCCAACAAGCGAAACTGCAGGAACCAGCCAATTCGAGTGTCCGGTAGTGTGGCGGCCGTACGCTTTAGCTGATAGATCCACCAGGTGATGCCCGCCGCGTGCAGGCCCACGGTCACCAGCGTCAGGGCGATTCCCAGTAGCACGGAATAGAGCATCGTTTTACCTCGCTGCCATTCGCAGGGCCTGGGCCGCAATGTCAAAACCGACCGCATGGTTCCATGCCTTCATCAGCCAGCGGAAACAGTGACGCTGCTGCAGAGATCGGTCGCCCAGTTGTGATACCGGCAGGATGCAGAACGGTGTACTGGTGAGCATGACCTCGTCCGCCTGCATCAATTCATCGACGCTCAGATGGCGATGCGTAAAACGACACTCCAGCGAAGCCGCCAGCCGTTGGACAAAGTCGAGGCTCACGCCCGGGAGGATCGATTCACGCGGCGGAGAGACGATGCCCTCGTCCTCGAAATAGGCAATCACATTGGCAGTGGACGCTTCGTTCACATTGCCGTTGTCGTCCAGCAGGATCGCGCGGGCGGAAGGATGCACCGCACGGGCTTCGCGATCGGCCATGTAGTAGTGCATTCGGCTGCGGCACTTCAGTTCGCGCGGCCAGCACGACTCGTTCACCTGCGGGACCGACACGACTTCGCAGCGTTGCCCGGATTCATACTTGTTCGCCCACAACCGCGCCGGCAACAGGTAGGAATGAATGCCTACGCGGGGGCCTGGTTCTGCTCCCGGCTGGTAGGTCGCCGATATGCCCGGCGTGGCGAAAATCGTGAGGCCCATGTCGCCGTCATTGATGTGGGCGTAATTCTCTGTCGCCACTTTCTGGGCGGCAGCGGCCACTTCCTGGACATCCACGTCGATGCCGACAATCTCAAGGCTCCCGCGTAGTCGATCAAGATGTCGGTCCAGCTCGAAGAGTTTGCCACGGAACGATCGGAGCTGCTCTGCAACCGTGACGCCCCACATGAATCCCATGTCCTGCGGCGGAATGACCAATTCATGAGCGGGAATAAATTCACCGTTGCTGTAAGCGATGTCCCGGGTCATGAGTGCATATCTCGTTGACATTCTGGTTGGACGCGGGGGCGTCCGGGCATACAGAATGTCACATCTGGTGCCGAATTGCCATGCACATTCTGTCGTCCGTCCCTAACGCGTAAACGTCTGCAGGATTCGGTTCACGACGGGAGGACGGTCGACGTACTGCCAGACCGAATGGTCTCGACCGATCTCGTCCTTCCAGTCGAACTGCTGCACTCGACAGTGTGCCGGTTTGCAGGCCAGGCCCGTCGCACCCAATGCCTTCGGCTTCGACTTGCTCATAATCCAGAAGAAGCGGAGTGCCTGGTCACGCGAATTATTCTGCAGCAGGATCGAATCGACATAGTTCAGCGCCCGGTCATATCGACCGCCGCGCTGGAATCCGTCGCTCTCGGCCGCGGCCGCCAGAAACGCCACCCGATAGGGAACTGGTGGTCGTTCACGAAACGGCAGGTAACGCCCACAGAGTGTGCCACCCTCGGCCAGGTGTAGTGCTCCGCTGACGACCCGACACCCAAAGCTGTAGCCGATGATGTTGTGGGTGCCCTGCCCTGCCGTTGCCGCAAGGAAGCTGCCCAGGTAGAAGCACTCGGCGTCAATTCGGCGAGACTTCAGCTTGGCGTCAGCGATTCGGTTGGTCTTTCGTTCACTGGGCCATGACCAGATGATGAATCGGATGGGACCACTACATGACCGGGTGGCCCGCAGTTGACGGTAGATCCTGACGCCCCGTTCCACATCCAGTCCGCTGGGAATCTGGTTGCCGTGGACGAAAATCCACGTCTCCGCATAGCCGCCACTCTCCAGCAATTGAACGGGTCTTCCTGTGCAGCAGCCCGCAAGATCGCACTCGTAGCCAACAAAGGTGTTGAAGTCGAGCACACGGCCAATGGTCCCCGGGTAGCTGCGCGTGCTGGCGAGAACAATTTGATCGCACAAGGCGATTGTTTGAGCGGCGTTACTTTGAGACGCGTCGGCTTGGGGCGCGCCGGATGAAGAAGGCTCCGTCGAGCTTGGTGATTCTGCGCCCTGCCCGGATTCGATTGCAATCAGGCGCGTATCGACCGTGCCTGCTCTGACGGAAGTGTCGACGACGAAGTTCGTTCCGCCATCAGAGAGGTTGGCAGAGAGGAAGTCAGTAGCGCTCGCGGCCCCCGGGACTGGCCCCGGGATGGGCGCCGCAGCGATTGCCGTTGAATTCTCTACTTCATGCGCATGACCTGGCAATGCATTAAGCAGCCATAGCGCCGAGACCAGTAGTGCCCACCATGCGTGTGCGTTCATGCTAAACGGAAGTACTCGTCAGGTTGTCTTACTTTGTTACGCAATCGCTGTGAGTGCGATAACGCAAATACTTTCAAATTCTAGCCTTGCGGATCCTGACAAAAACGATGTTCGCGAGTTGCACGCACGATGCCCCGTTGTACGTTTTCGTGACCCACAGTCTCGCATCAGCTATCAAAGGAAATGGAGACTTTTATGAAAAACCTAATCGGCCTGGCAGCACTGATATCTTTACTGGCATTGCTATCGGGGTGCAGCATCCTGTCGCCAAAGGGTGCCCAGTCGTGCGATACGACATCACCGGCACCGTCACTGCTACAGAGATTGCGTGTTCCGACGGTAACGATGCCATGGCGACGCGCGGAGACCGTGGATTCCAGCGACTGTGTCGGCTGCAATGCGGGGGTAGAGAGCTCCTACGCATCCGGCAACATCGTGAGTCCCGGAGTTGTTAGTGGCGGCTATGTTGACGGTGGCATTATTTCGTCTGGACCAATCGTTCAATCAGAAGGCCTTTACGACGCAGACAACGTCTATAGCGGAGCGGTAATCTCTGGAGGCGGCTCGGTCATCGAGACGCGTCCCATGCAGTACGGGCAATAATTCGCCAGACAGCAGAGAACAGTGGCACCGAATACTGCAAGCGGTGTAGCGGAAAATCAAAAAACCACTCCCACGCTTGGGCGCAGGAGTGGTTTTTTATTGTCTTGAACCAGCTGTCTTAAGCTAGCCAGCCATCCGCGTAATGCGATTGATGGGCTGCAGTGCCTCGCCCAGCGTTGGTTGGTAGCGATACTCCATAAGATACGCGTCTTCGACAGTATCTTCGTAGAAGTCACGCAACACGGAGATCGCCCGGAAGCTCAGGCTTCGGAAGAAGACCTGTGCTGCCAGATTTCGTTCACGCACTTCCAGCAAAATTCGCGTGCGGCGCTGATGAGACAGTTTGCTCACCAGTTTGTTGACCATTTGCATGCCAACGCGGTTGTACCGGTAGTCCGGATGCACTGCGAAATTCAGGATGTGCAGTCGGGTCTTGTGCAATTCATAAATCATGAATCCGACGACTCGGTCACCATGTTCGGCAACCATGCCGATACAGTTCCGTTGTCGAAGACATCGCACAAAGTCTTCTTCCGACCAGGGGAATTCGAAGCTCAATGATTCGATGCCGAGGATCTCAGGCATGTCTCTTCGAATCATCCAACGAATGTGAACGCGAAGTTCCTTCTTCTCGTCCAGACTCATCAAGATCCTCCTTCGAATCGTGTACCGATTTAAGTTGTGCCAAATAGAAAATACGACCACGGTCCATGCAGTCGTATCTGTTTGCCTTTCGTTGAGGCGGGAGGTTAACACAATGACTATCGAACCTCCAAGACGAATGCCTGAAGTCGTTTTGGCTTTGCGGGTGTCGACACGCTAGCGTCAGAAACTGCTCTTTACCCAGGCAGCATTAACCTTCGTCGACGGACGACACCTTCAAGCCAGATCAGGCCGACGACGGTCGAAAAACAGACACCGATCCACGCCGGCGTCAGGAACAACCACCACATCAATCCAATCGCGATGGCAACGGCGTGAGGGTATCGGGCGGCCCACGTTTTCCAAAACGGCGATGGTCGCCAGCGCGTCAGGGCGGCGGCCACGAAAATGACCAGACCGGCCATGAAGTATCGGGTCCTTGATGTGCTTTGTCGGGGATACCGAAGTTTCAACGCCGGGAAGTTTGCCGCTCCGGTGTGATTGGACGAACGGGATGCGACGTTGGTATCCCGATCGCGCACGCATCGTAGGAGCTGACCGGACAGCCACTGGCTTTCGCTCCAGAGATCCTGCGTCCGCACCTGATTGGGAACAAGATCGGTGCGTCCGTAGATTTCCGGTTGAAAGACTTCCGGAAAGTCGTCCATGAGTTGACGCAGGGTTTCCAGCTCGGGGTCGTCACTGCCGTCGTCTTCCTGTTCGGCGAGCAAACCAAACACCTCTTCCATTCGCATGGACCAGGACGCCAACCATGCCAGTTGCTCCTCACGTTGCTTTTCTCGCAGATTGACCTGCGAGTTGTTCCATAAGGTGGCGAAAGCAGACATCAGCGTTCGATTCATGGTTGCTTCGTCGACCTGCTCAAACTCCGGGTCTGCGATCATACCGGGACCACGCGTCGCCGGCGCATGAACGGTCCAGACTTCATTCGTGATGGGAATCTCCGTCGGCATGTCTTCATCGCGTGTCGTCAACAGCCGAGGGGCCTGGAGTTTCACCTGCCCACCGAAACCCGAATCAGCGCTTCCGCGATAGATTGCCCGAATGCGTTGCGGCCATGGCGACTGTGGCACGGATATTCGGTACGCACCACGGTCGTTGCCGCTGGGGGTCGTCACGGGACGATAGGACGCGGGCGTTCCGTCGGTCACGAGTTGCAGCAGTTCCGCGTCGGGGGGCAACCGGATGATGACGTCGGAACGGTCGGCTGGCTTCAGGTCAAATCTCGATATGGCCAGGTATGACTCCGGAGAACGCCATGCGACCAACGTATCGAGCAATGTGACCTCGGCGCGAACACCGGCCTGGACTTCCTTGAGTAGGGCTGCGTAGTCCTCCAGCGTGACGCGATGCCGAGTGAGTCCCGTGTTCGAATCAAAGGAAAGCTCGCTGAGCCCTCGCCGCGTCCAGTTGAATTTCGAGGTGTCCGAGCTGTTGGTGCTGCGTGAGGGGAGTTCGACGAACTGTTGACGTTGTCCGTTGTTTTCGACAATGTCGACGTTAAGTAGTCGCACGATCGGCAGCCGTGTCTGTTCCTGATCCAGTCTCGCCGAGAGCACGATCGTTCTTGGCGTGTTGCGCGAGGCATTACGTTCCGGCAGCCATACGGTCACGTTACGACGGTCAATACCGGGCCCGCCCTGAATGTCGCCGACGCGAAGTTCGGTGTCTTCCTCGAAAGCAGATGGTTTATTGCCAACCAGGCTGACGGGCAGATCAAAATGGATGGCATCCAGAATGCCGTCACTGCTCTCAACGGTGACTTCGATGTCGACCGACCAGCCGGCTTCGTCATGTCGCAACTCGCACGTCATTTCCCCGGTCAGCGTGCGTGTGGATTGTTGCTTCACAACGCCGAATGCCGCCGGTTCGATGTCGTCGGTGATTGCCACTTCGCCCGTCCATGAACAAAAGTAGCGATAACCGTTTCGCTCGGTGGATTCTGCCTGGTCCATGTTCAGAGTCACGGTCGCGAGCGGATCGGCTTCGAGTTCGACACTGGCGGAACGGTATAGCACGATTTTCTGTGTCAGAGACTGGCTCACGCCGGTTTCCACCGTCGGCAGGATCAAGGGCAGGTCGCGCATGCCGTCCTGCGGGGTCAAAGTACCCATGAACCGAATGTCGACCGGGTGGTTGGCAAAAACCTGTGGTTGGTCCAGGAAGAAGACAATGAGCTCGTCGCTGTGTCTACGCCACCTCAGCCGCAACGGGACTCCCGCGGAGCTGGAGGCCAGTACGTCATCGACGGGCATGCCGGTTGGAACCCGAAATCGTCGGATGGCGACCGTCGTCGGCAGTTCGCTGTCCAGGGAGTACTGCAGCGTGGCTTCATAACGGGTTTGCATTGCGTCGAACAGAAAAGCAATTTCGCTCTCCCATGTCTCTTCCGCAGGCTGGCGGCGGATTTGAAGCAGCGGCAGCTCGTCGATCGTACGGAGCAGTAGATCGGGTGTGACAGAAAGTCCCGTCCAGTTTTCCGTGAACTCTTCGTCGTCGACGTCTCCCTGCTCGGCCATGACCCGGTCCGCCGCGACCAGAAGTTCGTCCGAAGCGACCACAGCGAACGTCGTTTTTTCAATTGCGACGTTCAACACACGGACGCGAGGAATGCGAAAGGAGCCAGGCGAGTTCGGTCGCGCGGCAAGGAAACGGATCCCCTGGCTGGAGGCGAGGATTTCGGTGTTGAGAATTCTCGTTTCCGCATTCCATTCCATCGATTCGATCGACTCGGGAAGCGGCACCAGCCCGTCGTCAACATAGAGCGTAAGGGGTGAGAAATCGTCGCCGGTCACAAACCGGTATTCCATCTCGATGCGGTCTTCTTCCACGGTCACCAGGACCAGCTGCTCGGCCTCTTGTCCTGAATCCCGGCGGGAAAGTGAAGGTGCAAGGATGTCGATGGAATCGGCGGCTCCAAGATCGGCAACCAGCGTTCCACGGGACGGGTCGCCCGTGACGCCGCCGGTCGCCGACGCGACGACGATGTCCTTGCGACCACGAGGAACCTGAAGATTGAGTTGTGCCTCCGGCAAGGGCGGGATGGGGCAATTGAGACGCTGTTCGCCGATGCCGCCGCCGAGCTGAACTTGTAGCTCAAGGTCGACCCGGTAGTCGCCCGGGTTGCCGGCAATGATCGCCAGTTCGCCCGACGGGAGTGTTTCCAGTTTGGGCGTTTCACGATTGAGGCGTATCGAATCGATGTTCAGTTCGGCGCCGCCGAAAGCCGGTAGTGGAATGCGGACACGATCCGCGAAGGTCGTCACCGTGAATTCGACACGCAGCAGGCTGGCGTCCGACTGATCGGACCGTGAAAAATCTGCCCAGTAGATGGCTGACTGAAACAGATGCGTCGGCTCGAGGCGATTGGAGTCATCTCGTTCGACGAGTTGTCGGTAAAACTCATCGTCGATGTAGATGACGCCCGTGGGTTCGTCGTTTTCGTCAACAGGAACATAGACGCTCGCACGCGTGCCAGTAGAGTTCCCCGTGTTGGCGACTGACGTGTTGGGTGAAATGGCGACCGGCGTTGGCACGGTGCCGTCCTGGCCATTGGCGACGTCGGCAGCGGCCACCACGATGATGACGAACAACACCCAGCTTGCCGCTCGCGTCGCGGTCAGCGACACAAATCGCTGACTGGGCCGCGGTGGGCGATGGCGGCGTCCGGAGAACACCAGGTGCCCCAGACCACTCAGGGCCATTCCCCATGCGAAGGCTCCCGCCATCGTGGCGCCCGGTCGCGGCAATAGGAGAGCCACGATGAGTCCAACGAGAACAACGACCATCCATCTTCTCAGTCGCTGGACCAACCACGCACCGATCGCGATGGCCAGGAAGAAAACGGAACATGCAATCGCGGTCGCCGTATCACGATGATAGATCTTGATGGCCGTCGGTGGACCGTCGATCGTCAACCTGCGCGACTTCCAACCGCCATTCTGAAGCCCCGTTTCGAGGGCATCTGCCGAGGGTCGCCAGAGCCCGTCGGTGTCCTCGCTGCGCCATGGTTCAATCTCCTGAAGCCGAGTGGCTGCGAACCATGAAGTCGACCCTTCAACTGCGATGCCGTTCATCAGCTCGCTGCCCCGCGCTTGTTCGCGAACTTCGGCGGAACTGGTCACGACGATCGTGCTGCCATCGACGACCAGTCCGACGCCCGAACGCGCGAGGCGGTCCAGCCCCATGTTGATGAACGAGCTCGTGTTGCGAGTTTTGGGAAGGGGCGTTTCGGGGAATACGCCGATGCGCCGCAGCTCTTCGCGGTCAATGAGCAGCGAGAAGTTGTCCTGCGACCCCGCCATGGCTCGCTCGATATCCGCCAGCCGGCTTCCCCACGTTAGTGACTCGGGTTGCGCGGAACCGGTCAGGCGGTTGGGTCCCAGCAGTCGTTCGGTCTGTTCGACGAGGAACGTAAATCGATCCAGGCCCGGTACAAGCCGGCGACGCAAGGATTGAATTGCCGCCCGACCAAAGCGGGGACCGGAGTCAGAACCGAACTCACCAAACCAACGACGGCGCCAGCCATCGTCGGTACTATTGGCCGGTTCGTACGCTCGATAGTCACCCGGTAGCCACAGTTGCCACGTTGTCTGAAATGCTTCGACATTCGAGTCAGGCACCGGCGGCAACAGCCAGTCGATGGCCGACAACGACTCTTCGGGTTCGACAAATCTCACGCTGACGCTCGGGTAAGGTCGGCCGGCTGGCAGCGGAATGGTTAGCAGCCCATTCATCAGGCGTGGTTGTGGCACGACCGGCTCGCCGTCGATTTCAACAAATTCCAACGCGGTCCCGGTTGCCAGTGACAACTGCATCCTTGAAGCGCCGTCGTTTTGCAGGTAGTAGTCGACGCGGTGCCGCGGCCGTCCCTTTTCAGCGAAGAAGGAGCGTACGTCACACCTCCACGCCGTCAGCGTGTTGGGCACCGACAATCGCTCCTGTTGAATGGTCAACTCCGGGAGCGTCGTCGACTTATCGTCGTAGGAGAAGGCCGCCCTCAGGTTCCGCGCTTCGACCGCCGTCTGTTCCAGCATCGGAAATGGCATCGGCGTCAGTCCCACCGTGCTCGTCAGTTTGACTCCGACGGCACCCTCCGCGTACACGCCTACCTTGCCTCGCTCGATACCGTCCGCTTCCATCACCATCATCGGCAGTGAAAACTGTTCGGTGCTTGGCATCGAGTACGAGTAGCGCAGATGAAACGGCTCGCTGACCGGGTCCAGCGTGACTTTGTAGCGAGTCCAGTTTGGTGGGTCGGTCGAACGACTCTCGATCTTTTGCATGACGGGCGATTTCGTGCGATCGTCCAGCGTCAGGAGTCCGTCGGTCGGCAACGGTTGAGAGAATACAACATTCAGACTTTCCGTTTCGTTGCCGAGCGGGTCGATGAGCATGTCGAAAGTTTGCGTCGTTGTCGATGCCCCCACAACAACGCTGGTCGTGGACTGCATTCGCGGCAAGGCTTCTCTCGCGCGGCGATTCAGCTTCACCAGTCGCGCGCCTGGCGAGTATTTTCCAAACAGATTTCGAGATGCCAGTTGCAGTGAATTGTCGATCGCAAGACGTTCACGTATCCATTCGGGAATGGGCTCGGACGGATCGACGTCCGGTTTTTGCCACGCGCCGAAATGTGCTCCCTCGGTGACGAGGTCGTATCCCGGCATGTCGCGCACATAGACCCAGGCGTCCAGTCGATCGAGCTGCGGAAATCGAAAAGGCACGAGTTCCGATAGCGAAGCCCCGTCCCGATAGTCAGGGTTTTGAAGCCGAAATCGCAGGCGCAATTTGTCGGCCGTCTTCTTCAGTCGGACGCTCCACTGTCGACCGTTTCCATCCAGCAGTTGGCGATCCAGAATGGACTCGGGCAGGCCAAGCAAATTGGTGTCGGCAATCGCGTCCATGGAATCTTTCGGCAGATCCCAGCCCGGTTCCAGCTCAAAGCCCAACTCAAAAAGTTCCCGGTCGCCCAGCACATTGAACTGCAATTCCACGTCGGCCGTGACGCCTAACGGTTCTTCCAGCGTGACGTCGACGAGCGCATCGGCTTCGATTTCATAAGGCTTGCGATCGAGTAGCAGCGTCGCCTCAGCATCCTCGTCGCTCATGACCAGCACCATGGATTCCGACAGGTCGCCCAACCGTTCGATCTGCTCGCAGCGACACCGGGAGAGCCGCAGGTCGGCGACCTCCATTGGATGCTGCACAACCAGTCGCGTCGATTCGTTCGTCCAGTTTGCCTTCGACCGGATGCGTGGCAATTCGAACAATTCGCCGCGGGGGAATCTGGTGATTGCCTCCACCTGGAGCGTCGACTCCGACCGGCCCTGCCAGTCCGGAAATCGCACATTGCAGACGTTCGGGCGTTGGCTGGATACCGTCCATTCCACGGGCGCTCCACCGGAGGTCACGCTGGTAACGCTAAGGCCGCTGTCCATGTTCAGTTCGATGGTGTCCGGTGGCAAACCAGCATGCGGTTTCGAAAACGTGAACAGCCCGGTGAAGCGGACGTCGGAGTCCCGGACGAGATAGGTACCGTCACTGCGAACATCCAGGCGTAGCATGCTGTCACGTTCGAGCTCGCGAACTTCCAGAATGAGTTCGCGTTGGCCGCTGGAGCGCACCGTCCATCGCCGGTTTTCCACTCCGGCTTCGCCAAAGACTGCGACGACGTTCCCCGCGGAACGTAACTCCATCGATCGTGGAAGATCGACAGACAGTTTGTGAGTCAATGCGTTGGGAAGTTCGATCGAAAACGTGGTCGTGCCGGCATCGCGTTCGCCTCGTAGCTTCCATGCAAAGTGGAACTGATCGGATGTTGGATCATCCATCAGCAGCAGAGTTCGATCGGACCGCCCCAGCAACGCCGGCCGCCGCTCGTCTCCAAGCATCCAGTACGTTTCTCCCATGGCCATCCCGCCACCGAGAATCAGGTAGCGACTGGACCCGGCCGGAATGGCGCCGCGCTGCATACGACAGGTGCCGCGAAGTTCGCCATCGTCGGCCCATGTTGCCTGGTACTCGGCGGACGCAAAGGCCACGTCGGTACGCGGGCGGTTGCGAACCAGCTCCTCAAACTCGGCCTGCGATCGGGGACGCAGACCCGCTACGAACGGCGCGACGTTATCCGCGGGTATGCGGAACTGCCGATAGAGCAGCTCGGACGGGTCGGTTTCGCCCTGGCCACGATTGTTGCCAGATGCCACGCGTTGCTGGGCGCCAGCGGTTGCGGACAGGGCAACGATCACGGTCACCGCGAGCATCGGGATGAGTGATCGCCACACGCCTTTCCCGCGGATGACAACTCTCTGATACTCTTTGTGCATCATGGACGTCCCGCCGGCAAACGGGACGAACCTGCGGCGAGCGTGGTTGTACCGTCGACCGACGATCCAACCAGTTCGCGTCGAACGTCGCGCGTACTTCGTGTAAGGGCGGGTACGGGCGCGGGCGTGCGTGTCACCCGACGAACGAGCCACGCCATCAGGCCGGCAGCCACCGCAAGAATGACTCCAAACACGGCAACCTGGCCGGCGATCGATGCGTACGAAGGATGCAGGAAAATGAGGCAACTGATACCAGCCCCCATCGCCATCAGGACGAGAATCCGGCGACGCGAATAGATGAGCATCAAACCGAAAACCAGAATGCTGCCGGCAACCACCAGCACGTAGGTTGGCAGCAACATTGTTCGCACCGTAAGCGTGCCAGCTTCGCCCATCGCGCCGAACAGATATTCGCCCGAACCAGCCAGGACCATTCCTCCCGTACGGGTTGCGCCGTTCCAGTCTTCCAGTTCCTTCAGGGACAGTTCTGGTCGGCGGCGAGGAATCAGCACGGACCAGTCCCATGTGTGGGCGCGAGTAAGATTGCGTGGCCACGTGATCATGCATTCGTTTCGAGGCATCACGATGTGCCAATACCACTGCCCCAGAATGTCAGCCCCTTCGATCCGGGGAACGACGGTTTCCAGTTTGCCAGGCGGCTCGCGAGTGTTCAGTGAGTATTGCAATTCGACGACGTGCAATTCGGCGGTTGGGTCAACATCCAGTTCAATCGTGGACGCTCCTTCACGTCGGAATTCCGTCAGCTTGCCGTCGACGAACGTGTTCAACTTGCGAAAATCCGTGATGTCCGGCATTTGAACTCGCAGTAGCGCGCCGCCACTGATCACGCGAAACACGGCGCGATCGGTACGCGTCGAATTGGTGTACCACGTCTGGAACCACGCGCGGTCGACCAGTTCCTCGAAGTCGGTCGGTTCTTCATCCGCAAAAATCTGCTCGATGGATAGCGGCAGGATCATTGGCAGGGCCGAGTATGTCGGATCGGTGGTAGCCTCCACGTCCGGATCCTGGCCGGGAACATCGGCGGCCCACGGAATACGCAGATCCTGGTTTCGAATTCCGGATAGGGTTACGTCGTAGCCGGGGATCAGGGGCTTTCGGAATCGAGCATTCACCGACATATTCTGTGCGAGTGTGCCACTGGCCCGTTTGGGTTGGACCAGATCGATATCCAGTTCCTCGATGCGTTGCAGGTCCGTCGCATCACCCTGCGGGTCGCGATTGTCCCAGTCCCATGTCACCGTCATGTCGAAACTGCCGACGTCGGGTGGCAGCGGAATACGAATTGTTGTGTTGCCCGTCGCAAAATCCGGGAACGACTGCACTTCTGAAATCTGGTCGATCTTCGATTCACCGTTGACCGAAACCTGCAGTCCGGATTCGCGGTACAGGCTGCGTTTCATCCACAGGAGCGCGTACTGCAGCGGAACTCCGCTCACCTTCCACTTCATCCTTTGACGCAGGCGAATTCGAGTTGCATCAATGTCGACGACTTCGATATCGCATTCGACGTCTGTGCGTCGTTCGACCGTCGTGGCAAGGAGCTGGAAGGGTTCGGGGACGCCGATCTTGCGGGAGGCAAAGCACGGCGGATTGGCACCCACTTCCAATTCTTCACGTAGCCGATCCGGAAGGCTCACTTCCGTGTAGACATCGGCATCTTGCCTGGCTGCTTGCCCTTCGTCTTGCCCGGGATCCTGCCTGGCGACGACATTGTCGGCTGTCGACACGACGACCGTTGAGTGCAGCAGCGTGTCGACGTCGATCGGATGGGGAAAGCGAAACTCGAGACGGGAACGCTCATCGTCGCCGGATGCCACGAGGCTTTCCGGGAACGGGCGTGTCGCGATAAACGAGACCTCGAATTCCTCCGACGTGTCTCGCAGCGGGATTTCCAGTCGCTCGCCTGGTCCGCTGGCAACCGCGAAATCGGCAATGACGTTATTGGGGTCGGGACCGAGGTTCTGGAACGTCCAGTCGCCAAGTTCAAACGAGAGTCGTTCCGGATTTCCGCCTCGCTTCTTGCACTGAAAGATGGCCGTTAGCGTCGCCTTGTTTTCATCCAGTTCCAGATGGTAGGACGGTTCGACATCGACGAGCGTTTCCTGTTTTGAAATTGTCAGCGCGAGTTCTTCTGGTCGCGAGTATTCGAACGTCGCGATCGCTGGACGACCAGAATCAAGATTCGCAATGCGGCGAATAAACTCGCCTTTGTTCCAGTTCAGTAGCCGGGTCTCGTCCGAAAAGACACTGACGGTTCCAAATTCGCTGTTCGCCCCGACAACCGTGAAGCCCGGCTCGAACCGCGAGAGCTCTTTTTCCGATTTCACTCGAAGTGGAATGACCGGAGGTTTCACGGCCGGTTCGTCAAACACAATCTGCAACTGTCGACGATTACCGTCCATGTTCATGGGGGTGATAACGTATCCGCCGAACCCGATTTCTTCACCGGACCATCGAGTTTCCGGCGGCAGTTTGACTGTGATGCGTTCAATCGGTTCGTTGTACGAAGTCATCGTCAACATCGCGTCGCCCGTGATGCGCCCCAACGCATCAATCTCGATTTCGACGGTACCCTTGACCTCGAATTGCAGCTTTTCTTTCTCGGGCGTCTTCCGCCAACGAACATCGATGTCCGGTACGAGACTGTTGATTCGATATCGCACGCCGGAATCGCCGTTGGCCGTCGCATTCTCGTCTGAGGTTTGCGGGGCCGTCCCGGTTTCGGAGCCGTCGGTGTTTTCCGAATCGTCCGAGTCGCCTGGTTCGCCCGAGCCGTCCTGGTTGTCCGAGCCAACGGAGTCGCCGGAGACGGGTTTTGCGTTGACGTCCGCGTCCGACTTGCTTACGTCCGACTTGCTTACGCCCGAACTGGACGCGCCCGAACCGGCATCTTTGATGTCATCGAGCCGAGTAATGAACACACCGTTCTCGGCGGTGACAAACAGCTCCGTGTCCGGCAATTCAATCGTCAGTTGTGACAGGCCAACGCGTGGCACCGTCAACACAAAACGTGTTTCGTCTCCCAGCGAACGCAGCGGAAGCACTGCGTCAAATTCAACTTTGAATTCGTCATCTGTCGCGCCTTCGAGAATCAGTTCGTAGCCATCGTCACCGGGTTGGACATAGACGGGTTCGCCGTTAGCCCGGGGGTTGCCGGCAAAGAACATTTCCTTCATCCGCATTGGAATGATGTGCGGTCCGCTATGCAGCAGCCGAATTCCCATCGTGCCGCGTATCGTCGCGCGATCGGTGCTGGCGATGGCGTTCAGTTCCAGAATCGTGATGACGAAAGTCGGTACGGCCTGTTTTTCCAATTGCCTTAGACGGTCGATTTCCTCAAGTGGATACGACTTTACCCACGCCACGGGCTTGCCATCTTCAAGGGTATAGATGATGGGCGGCTGGGCTTCTCGAACGGAAGTTACCGGCGTTGCGGACTCAGGTGCCCGGTCTGGCGTGACTTGTGACACCACGTTTGTCGGCGCGCACAGGAGCACACACAAGCATGCAAACCAATGGGCGCGTACGGGACATCTCATCGCGTAACCTGCGATCGAACGATCGGGAAAGCGTCATTTTCGAATTTGTGCGGCGAGAGGAGACGAAGCCGCATTCCTGAACAGGACCATTCATTCTAGTTCAGGTCGAAAAATAAGCTCGCCAGTTACTGTCATTGTTGCGGTATTTGAACCGTCACACAAATTTGAGTGAACAGATTTTCGTTGACTGCCCCGGAACGAAACGAGGTTGGCTAACGCCGGAACGTGTCGGCGACATGCTGCGCTCGCCGGTGAAGTTGCTTCAGGACTGGATCGACGCGTTTCCCAGCACGGCCACCAACTGCTGTTGGAGTGGCGTTTGACTGGCGGCGATGAATCTGGGGCGGTCGAGATTAAGGGTTGAACCATCAATATTGCTAATCACCCCGCCCGCTTCGCTGACGATCAACAATCCGGCCGCGACATCCCACTTTTTTACCGAGGTAGCCCAATAGGCATCCAGTTGACCGGCGGCGACGTAGCAAAGATTAAGGGCCGCGGAACCGAGACGTCGAATAGCCTGGCACCTGACCATGACGTCAGCAAAGCGGGTGATCTCGTCCGAATCGCGTTCGACGCGAGCGGGAAGGCTGGCTGCGACCAGCGCCTGATCCAACGCGTTAACGCCGCTCACGCGCAAGGGTCTTTCGTTGCAAAATGCGCCGCCACCAAGTGTCGCCCGAAAACAGTGATCGCGAATCGGATCAAAGATGGCCCCGGCGACAATCCTGTCAGCCTGTTGGAGTGCGACCGAGACGCAGTAGTTTTCCAGGCCGTGCACGTAATTTGTCGTACCATCAAGCGGGTCCACAATCCAGGTGAACTCGCTGGAGGATGCCTCGCTTTGGTCGGGCGTGTCTTCTTCGCCAACAAAGTTATGTTCGGGGAATTTGTTAAGCACGAGAGCTCGGATGGCTTCCTGCGAACTTATGTCTGCCTCCGTGACGAGATCCGCGGGGGCCTTTTCACGGACGTTGAATTTGCCGCGATATTCCATCAGTACGGCGCCACCGGCTCGGGCCGCCTGTTCGCAAACCGTTTCAAATTCCTGCATTGCGTCACGTCTCTACTTTGAGGTGTTGAAAATCTGCCAATTACAGACTTACTGTCTTGAATTTTGCAACGCCAAATGGCTTCACAAACGATGAAGAAGTTGTGAATAGTCGCTGGACACGACCTTCAAAGTTGTTATCATAGCCGGTGGAGAGAGCCGTCTTACGCTTGGTCTTATATATCATCATCTACCCAACGAAGGCCTCTTCTCTGTTCCGGCCCCGCCGTTTCGCTTCTTGAAGCAGGACGGCGGGGTTTTTTCGTGGATTGACGTATACGGTTTGGATCATGGCGTGGAATCTGACGGACAAGCTTGCCACGGTAAAAGCAGGCGACTTTGAAGGATCATTCGATCTGGAACAACCATGGGCAGGGATGAAAGTCTCGCGAGGCGATTGTGTCGTCGCGGAACATCTGTTTGCCTGTTTGGTTCCCAGTTCGCCCATCGAAACGTGGGTTCGTGGCGATGATCTATTTTGTCGTTATCCACCTCGAAACAGCGACCTGGTAAGCTACCAGACTTATCATCGCCTGACACCAGAACGGGATGGGATTGAGTTTATTCTTTCTGCTCAGACCAGTCTGCTGGAGAGTGCTCCGTTGACGCAGGTCACGGCGACGTTTGCAGCAAGCGATCTGTGGGTGAAGCCTTCCATTTCCGATCCGTTCCAGCAGGTCACTTCATCGACGGAATACGACCTCCGGAATCCTCCAGGCCTGTTTTTGTTGCGACCGAACGACACGCCGGATCTGACCTGGGCGCTGTTCGTTCATCCGGCCGACTTTCATCGGGCGTTGGTGCGAGTCGAACCAGATAGCAGTGTCGCCTTCTGGGTGTTTCCCAATTCGCTGGAAAAGGGTGTCATCCGTCGCGCTCAGTTCGCTCTACGCCAGCTCAAACGCGGGGACGATGAAGAAGCCGCCATGGATTTGCTTGCAAAATCCGTGATGGCTCCACCTCCGCTGACAACTTGAATTCGAGCTGTTCCGAGCGTACTTTCGGTGGAGATTCACTTCGATTCAGCCGTTTTTTCTCGCTGACGCGGGGATATTGGGTTTTTTCCTGGATTTCGTGAACCGAAATCTGGCTTTTGCGTCTTAAGCACCGTGCGGAGCGAATTTGGGATCTTCGCCGCGTAGACGGAGCGAGCTTTCGTTTGCCCAGGGATCCTGATTCGAGATAATCCACTAGCCGTCGGTCCTTTACCGACAAGTCCGTTTTTCTCCGGTGCGTCAAGCGTAGGGAGTCAGCCATGCTCAGTATTACTCAAAACATCGTCAACGATCGCATTTCGATTCGTGAAGACAACGTGGCGGGTATTGTGGGCCTCGACATGGTCGAGCGCTGGCTACAACACCTCCGCTGTCTAACGCACCAGATGTGTTTCGCTTTTGAGCGCGGGAATTATCCGCGCGGGTTGGATTGTGGGTTTAAACGCAATGCGTTGAAACCCGCGGGCGGCAACGCCCCGGCGGCGCCAGCGCCGCTCCCACCGACGACAGGGTGGATGGCGTCTATGACGTCCACCGCCAGAGTCGTCTGGTCATCCGTCTAGTCTGATCCGGTTCTAGGCCGGACAGACTGAAATCCAACGAACGAAACGCAATCGGCGGAAACTCCGCTCATTGCGTGCGAAACATGTTCACTTCCTTCGTGGCGACGCCGCGATTTAACATCGAACGTCAGTTCGCTATGCCCACAAGGCGTACCGGACTGGCCGGAAGCAGAGAAAAACCATGACTACGCTAATTCAGGAAGACCGATTCGTTTCCACCTCTTCGATGACGGTTGCGGACCTTGTTCGTGCTGCTCAATCGGGAGATCGTCTGGCTGCCGGTGAACTCTACGAGCGATACCAGAACATGGTGTTCTCGGTTGCCTACCGGCGTCTTGGCGATTACACCGACGCGCAGGAACTGGTTCAGGAAGTCTTCGTCCAGGCCCTGCAGAAGCTGGAGCAGCTGCGAACGCCGGAATGTTTCGGTAGCTGGTTGCGATCGATTACCGTTCGCATGGCCATCAACCGAATGGTCCGCGGAGACCGTGCCGTCAGCACCGAACCGGTCATGCTGGAAGCGACGCTGACGTCGATGGATACGCCGGAGGATCGGGCGATCATCTGCGAGCGAGCGGGATTTGTTCGTGACGGACTGGATCGGCTTCGTGAAATGGATCGCGATACGTTGGTCGCGTTCTACGTTCGCGGACGGTCGCTGTTGCAGATGAGCAAGGATTTTGATGCTCCGGTCGGAACCATCAAGCGACGTCTGCATGTTGCACGCCAACGACTGGCGAAGGAAATCGGGCACCTCGTCAGTGCATGATGGAAAGCAAAACGGCCGAAGCGAGTGCTTCGGCCGTTTCTATTTGCGGGATCAATGTTGTCGTACCTGAAGTCGGGCTTAAATCTTTGGTTGTGCAGCTCGTTGGGCCCGCCCACATCCGAGAGTTTCAACTTCGGTGTGGGGAAACCGTGTTGCCAGTATGAAGTGTTGGTGAATCGCCCGGATGATTTTAACGCTGGTGTTTGATAGATGCGCAAGGTAAAAGCAGCGGCGCATTAAAGAAGACGGTCCGCGTTTGGACCGTCTTGCTGGGTGTTCTACAGGTTGCCGTTGGCCGAGGCCTGACGGGGATCGGCTACCGCTCTTCGAGAGACAGCTCTGCAATGAGCGTTTCGGCACCAGGTGTCATTTCGCGGAGTTTGGAGGCGATCGCACCCTTCTCTGAAACGCTGGCTTTCTTTACCGCTTCCCGAAACTTTTTGAGCTTAACGCGACGCTTACGTCGACGTCGGATCTCTCTCTGGCGTTCACTGCCGGGCATTGTGATCCCCTATAAAGGAAGATGAATTCTTTTTGTCATGGTTAGCCCTGCTTTTTAGCACCGTGGGCCAGAATCGTCCAGTACGGCTGACTTCACCTGACTGCGAGAGCTTGGGCGTTGCGGTGACATCCAGTATTAGCAGGCCCATTGAGGAAGAACCCACTGGCGAGGGGCTCAAGGCGAAAGCAGTCCGGCCTGCAAGCTGGAACCAGGGCAGGAGCTTCTTGTGCGGGAACTTCGCGACGGAGTGTAATTTACCAGTTTGACAAATCGCGTTTACTCGTCGGTAAGTGTGCGAACCTCCCATTCAGCGTCTGTTACACTGGTTAGCACGGGACCGCCCGTCTTCAAATCAAATCGTTTGTGAGGAAACCCAACTTGACCGAACGGGAACGCACGACAAGTGTTGTCAGCGAATCGGCCGTACTTGTCGGTGTGATGCTGCCAGAAAACGCCCATACGTTCGACGATTTGGACGAACTCGAGGGCCTCGCGGCGGCGGCCAAGACGGAGGTCGCCGGCAAGTTGACGCAGAAACGCGAAACTCCCAGCACAAAAGCCTATCTTGGCAGCGGCAAGGTCGAGGAACTGGTCAATCTCGTTCAGGTTACTTGCGCCGACGTTGTGATCTTCGACAACGACCTCAGCCCCGCTCAGGTTCGCAACCTCGAACAGGCGACGGGCGTGAAGGTGCTCGATCGGACCGAGTTGATCCTTGATATCTTTGCTTCGCACGCGCAAACCTACGAAGCCCGACTGGCCGTCGAACTGGCACAGCTTGAGTATTCACTGCCTCGCCTGAAACGCATGTGGACGCACCTCTCGCGGCTCAAGATGGGTGTGGGCATGCGTGGTCCGGGTGAGAAGCAGTTGGAGGTCGACCGACGGCTGGTTGAAAAACGCATTCACGACCTGAAGGTGGATCTTGGCAAGATCGAGAAACGCAAAGAACGTCAGGTCGCCGCAAGATCCGATCACATGACCGTTTCGCTGGTGGGCTACACCAATGCGGGCAAGAGCACCTTGATGAATCGGCTGACCGACGCCGACGTCAAAGCGCTCGATCAGCTCTTCGCGACGCTCGATACTCGCACACGCCGCTGGCATCTTCCCAATTGGGGACCTGTCCTGTTGAGCGACACGGTTGGTTTCATTCGCGATTTGCCTCACCGTCTTGTCACCAGTTTCAAGGCAACGCTGGAGGAGACCCGTCAGTCGGACTTGCTGATGCACGTCGCCGATGTTTCCAACCCTCATGTGCTTGATCAGATCGCAGCCGTCTTCGCCGTCCTTGAGGAATTGGAGATTGACGAAAAGGATGCGTTGCTGGTGCTGAACAAGGTCGATGGCTGCGAATCGCAGTCACAGATTCAGGCTGTTCTGAACCGCTATCCCAATGCAGTCGTGGTGAGTGCGCTGACCGGTGACGGCATCGACAAGCTGTCCCTGGCCGTCAGCGATGCCCTCAGTCGCTCGTTTCTGGACGTCGACATTAACATGAGCGTGGCGAACGGCAAGATGATGGCCTACGTCAAGGCGCACGGTGATGTGCTTTCGGAGCAGTATGAAGAGGATCGCGTGACGATTCATTGCCGCATGCCGCAGAAGTATCTTGGTCGCATTCGAGATCCGGAAGTCGTCGTCACCGAGCGTGTTCGTCGGGCGGGCACGCAGTCGAAATCCGCCGCCGAATCGCCCAGTTCGCCGCCTGTCGAAGACGTCGCCTAGTTCGCCGCCTAACTCACAGAGATGCCGTGTTTCGATCCAGGCGAAATCTCGCGGGGCAATCCATTCTGATCACGGGAGCGTCCAGTGGTATCGGGCGAGCGCTCGCGATTGAGCTGGCCACCCGCAAAACGCGGCTGCTTCTGACGGCCCGACGCGAAGACCTCTTGCAGACCCTGCGTGCAGAAACCGAGCAACTCGGTAGCAAGACGGTCTGTGTTGCCGGTGATATCTCGGACGCCAACGTTCGTCATTCACTCATCGAAGCGGCGCAGGAACAATTCGGTGGACTCGATGTGCTGATCAACAATGCGGGAGTGGGCGGCATTGGCACGTTTGCGTCGGCGGACGAGGCCCGCTTGCGTCGCATCATGGAAGTCAATTTTTTCGCGCCGATGGAATTGCTGCGGGGCTCTTTGCCGCTGCTTGGGAAGAGTCGTGATGGTGTCATCGTCAATATCGGATCGGTGTTGGGGCATTGCGCCGTGCCCAAGAAGTCTGAATACTGCGCCAGCAAATTTGCGTTGCACGGAATCACGGATGCACTGCGAATGGAACTCGCCGGTCAGGGCATTGATGTGTTGCTGGTGAGTCCGAGTACGACGGGCAGTCAGTTCTTCGATCGTGCGATGCGCTCCGACGGAGATGCAGCCACGAATGCCAACGCGATGAGCCCCGAACAGGTTGCGCGAGCGGCGGTGCGTGCGATTGAAGGCCGACGGCGTGAAGTCATTCTGTCGCTGGGAGGCAAGCTGCTGGTGTTCGCCGACCGCATGGTGCCGGGCTTGATGAGCCGAATTCTCGGCCGGTTTGGTTAGGATTCGCAAAATTGCCTGGCGGTCACCGACACCGCTCTAGTGATTTTCGCCGTTTCCCTCTAAAACGCCGCAATGAGCTCGAAAACGAAATCGCGGAAGAGAAAGACAGCTTCGCAGGAGACTCCGGTCGTCGCCATCGAACCCGGGCCCGGCTTGCTGGAGAATCGCACGCTGGGTTGGTCGCTCTTCTCTGCCTTTGCAATCTGGTTGGCATTTCCTCCGGTGGGCGCGTGGCCGCTCGCCTGGGTCGCGCCGTATGGATGGCTGAGGTTGATTTCCATGCCGCAGCTAGACGGTCGACGTCCTTTGCGGATGGTTTATCTGGTCGCCGGGGTTGTGTATTGGCTGTTGATGACGTGGTGGGTCACACTGCCGCATTGGGGCGCGGCCATCGGCTGGTTTTTTCTCGCCGGGTATTTGGGCATCTACATACTGGGTTTCATTGCGCTTGCCAGGTGGCTGGTTCATCGCGCTGGCTGGTCGACGGTCCTCGCGGCGCCGGTCGCATGGGTGGCAATGGAGATCGCACGCAGCTATCTGTTTTCCGGATTCGCGCTGGTGCCACTTTCGCACAGCCAGGTCGATTTCATTCCCGTGCTTCAGCTCGCTCGGTACACGGGTGCCTATGGCGTTAGCTTCCTGATCATGTTGGTGGCGGCGTGCTTTGAACGCGCGATCCGACACTGGTTTGACGCGACTACGCCGAAGCTTGCTTGGCCGCTGGGCGCGGCAGCCTTGTGCGTCGCGTTGACCATGTTGTTGGTGCGGTCTGCCGATACGTCGCCGGACGGCAAGACCGCTGCGGTGGCGATCATTCAGGGATCACTCGACACGACGTTCCCGGGTGATGCTCGCGAAATGGATCGCGCATTCAAACATTACTCCAGGATGACGCGTGAGGTGACCGCGAAGCCCGGCATCGATTTGGTCGTCTGGCCGGAATCGATGTTCCGCTTTGACATCTTCACCTACGAACCTGAACTGGCCGACATTCGGCCGGGACCACGGGACTATACGTTTCGCGAGTGGTCGGAAATTACCGACGTGTCGGTCACCAAGATGATCAGCGATTTTGGTACCAACTGCCTGATGGGGACCAGCACGCTGCATTTTGAGTCGGCGGAGGGAGACGCGAATCGATACAACACGGCAGCCTTTTACGCGGCCGATGGAGAACGCCTGGACTCGTATCACAAGATGCACCCGGTGATGTTCGGCGAGTACGCTCCTCTGGGAAATGTGATGCCGTGGATCTACGAGTTCATGCCGATTCGCGAAGGATTGAGTGCGGGGACGGAGCCCAAGTGCTTTCAGGCAGGTGAACTTTCGTTTGCGCCGAACATCTGTTTCGAGAACACGGTGCCGCATCTGATTCGCCGCCAACTGCTTGATTTGGAGCGGGGTGACAAGAAAGTTGACGCGTTGGTGACGATCACGAATGACGGATGGTTTTGGGGTTCCAGCTTGCTGGACGTTCATCTGGCTTGCGGGATCTTCCGAGCGGTCGAGAACGGGCGACCCATGTTAATTGCGGCGAATACCGGGTTCTCTGCTGAGATTGATCCATTCGGCCGAGTGCTCCAGCAGGGGCCGCGACGGGCTTCCGGGGTCATTGTTGCCAACGTTCCGGTAGGTGCGACGTCGGGGATGACGGTGTACACGCGGTTCGGCGACTGGTTTGGAATTGCCTGTTCGGTGGTCGCCGGAGTGGGGTTGGTGATTGGGCTCCGGCGTCCGACGAAGTCTACAGAATGAAACAGCGATTGGCAGAATCGCCTTTTTCTCTCGGTATTCCGTGCTTCCGCGGCGGGGGTTATCGACCGATTTATCGGGGAAAATTGACACTCTCCAAATTGCCCGACTATACTAAATCCTCGTAGAACTTACTCTCACGTGGACAGGGGCTTCTGGGGTAGTTGGTCCGCTTCTGGATCGATGTATCGGAATCTGTCCGCTCCAAGCACCCCCTCCACTCCGGAACGAATAGACAGGAATCCGTTCGATGAACATGTTGGGCAAGATTCTCGTGGTACTCATTTTCATCATGAGTGTCTTTTTCATGGCGTTTTCGTTCATGGTTTTCATGACGCAAACGAACTGGAAGGAAAATACTGCGACAGCCAAAAATGATCTCAATAGCGCCACTTCAGCCAATCGCACGCTACAGCAGGAAATCGCAACTCTGAAGACTGGTCGAGCTGCGGAAAACGCCGCTCGCACCAATGCGATTGCTTTGTTGGAAGCCAGCCTGGCATCCAGTGAGCAGCAGAAGAACGACATGCAGCAGGAATTGACTGCACTCCGCGCTCAACAGCAGCAGCAGGGAGCTCAGGTAACCGGTTCGCTGGCCACGCTTCAAGCGGAGCGTGAAAAGGTCGATGCCCTGCGTGAAACGGTCAAGGCAGCTCAGGCCGAGCGTGACAAGATGTTCGCCGAAGTCGTTGACCTGAAAAACGAAGTTCTCGAACTGGAGTCGATTCGTCAGCGGTTGAGTTCCAGCGAAACGGCTCTGCTGGACCAAGTGTCCCGTCAGGCCGCCATCCTCCGAGCGAACGACATCGGAGAGAACGAAGACATCTCGGGCGTTCCGCCCAAACGTGACGGCAAAGTCAAGGAAGTCGATGCCTTGAACAAGTATGTTGCACTCTCTTTGGGGAGTGACGACGGGTTGCGGGTTGGCCACAAGTTGGACGTTCATCGTGGTCCGAAGTATCTGAGCAAAGTCGCCGTGATCAAGATCTATCCTGATCGTGCGGTTGCCAAAGTGCTCGATGGATATCGAAAAGGTGCAATTAGGAGCGGCGACAGTGTTCGGACGAAGTAAGAAAAAGAAGGGCGAGGCCAAACCCAAAAAGGAAAAGGCCGCAAAGCCCAAGAAGGACAAAAAGGCGAAAGCCAAGGCAAAGCCCAAGGGCCCCAAGGTGCCCGTGAAGAAGCGTCCTACGGACATCTACACGGTCATGTTGATGTTGTCGCTGGGCTTTGTGGCGCTATCCTGCATTTTCCTGTTCATGGAGTTGAGTGTTTACGACTTTCCGTCGAACACGACACCCTGGAAGTAGGGCTATCCCTAAAACTTGATTGTCAAGCAAGCCGCAGTTTCGACTGCGGCTTTTTTCGTAAAGTCAGGCACCCAACACGTGTTGTCAATTCTTCTGGAAATCACTAATCTTTGCGGCACATTGAGAAATGACGGAATCACTCGTGCAGGTTCACAGAAAATCTGGTTTAGGCCGGATTCCTGACAGATATTTGCCGATTGACTTTCTGTTCAAACCCACATCGTGGGGTAGAATACGGTTGTTCAAGGCTTCTCGGCATGATCGGCGGAGGACCTAAAAATTTGCGGTGGCCCGGGTCATCAGAGGCAGTGCTTAGCACGTCCGATCCTCGTCATTCTCGCAGCGACTCCACTCGTCGCACTACGCCGTGAAGTTTTTGAACAATTTTCGGCTGTCGTGTTTCTTCGGAAATGCAGCAGCCTTTTTTTATGCGCGCACCGCGACTGCGGGCGCGCATCAATAAAAGAAGGGAGGAGCCGGAATCCAGCTCCTCCCCAATGCATTGCTCGCTGCGTGACGCGCCTCGTGACCCGTCAGGCGACCGGTTAGGCGTTTTCCTTCGCCTGCCAACGAAGGTAGGCTTCCAGGAATTCCTGAATTTCGCCGTCCATCACGGAATGGAAACTTCCCACGTAGTGTCCCGTCCTCGCGTCCTTCACGCGTTGATCGGGATGCAGGAAGTAGTTGCGAATCTGCGAACCGAAGCCAACCTTCGACTGCGTCTTGTACTTGTCCGCAGCTTCTTCCTCGCGTTTGAGTTCCTCCAGCCGTGCCAGAGCCGACCGTAACATCTTCCAGGCGGTATCGCGATTCTTGTGCTGGCTACGTTGGCTCTGGCACTGCACGACCGTGTTGGTGGGCATATGGGTCAGGCGAATCGCACTGTCCGTCTTGTTGACGTGCTGCCCCCCTGCCCCACTCGCACGAAACGTATCTTCGCGAACGTCCTTGTCTTCGATGTCGACGTCGAAGTTTTCGGAGATTTCCGGCGTCACGTCGACCGCGGCGAAACTCGTTTGCCGCTTGCCTTCCGAGTTGAACGGACTGATCCGCACAAGTCGATGGACGCCCGTTTCAGATTTCAGGTATCCGTAGGCGAAGGGGCCGCGGATGGCAATCGATGCATCGTTGATCCCGGCTTCGTCATTGTCGCTGCGATCCAGCAGAGAAATCTCGTAGCCATGCTTCTGTGCCCACTGCATGTACATTCGCAGCAGCATCTCTGCCCAGTCGTTCGCGTCGGTTCCGCCGTCACGGGCGTGGATCGTCATGATCGCCCCCGCCTGGTCGTGCGTACCACCGAGCAACGCTGACAACTCGAGTTGCTCGAGCTGTTTTTCGAGACGGCCAATTTCACCGGGGACTTCAGACGCAAAGCTTTCGTCCTCGTCAGCCATTTCGATCATGGCTTCCAGGTCTTCCGTTGATCCGATGGTATCACCGAGCGGTTTTACGAAAGCCTTCAGATCTTTGAGCTTTCCAACCAGCACCTGAGCCTTCTCCTGGTTGTCCCAGAAGCCGGCAGCGCCCATCTGTCCTTCGATTTCGACGATTTCTTTCAGTTTGTTGTCGTAGTCAAAGACTGTCTCGTAGCTGGGTGATCTGCTTCTGGATCGCTTCAGCCCGGTTCAACAACTCTCTGTCCATCGTATGTCTTTCCTGCTCACTGATTGAAGAATCGCACGATTATAGAGAGAGTTGCCGTTCCGTGTAGAGCCAGTCACGCCCGACAGCGCGCTTCGCGTGGCTTCAGACACCGAATCAGGCGTTTGCCATCTCCCGCTGGCCGGGCAGTGCGTCATTGCGGAAGGCTCGAGCTGCAACGGCGACTTTGATCAGTTGCAGTCCCCCGCGGAACAGCATGACGCCAATCGCAGCCGAAACGAAGCCTTCGACGACTTCGGCCCGCTCCAGATACTGCAGGCTGGTTCGCAGCGTGTTGAGCCCAACCAACAGCAACCCCCAGCCAACAAGTTCGCGAAGTAGCAGTCCGGACCAACGGGTGGCTCGCCAGAAGCGTTTCGTGGTTTCGCTCATGATCCAGTTTCCCCAATGTTGTTTTTTCTCATTTGTTTTGAAATCATTCGCTGTTCGCGACCGTTCCACTTCCACAGTTCACTTCGCAAAGCCATGCCGGCCACCGCGCGAGCGTTACGGCGCAAGTGGAGGTAGCCCAGTATCTGTCGAGCTACCCAGAAAATCAGTAGCAAGGTGACGAATAGCTGGATGCCCCAATACCCTTCCGGGATCAAGCCCAGCTCGGAATCCGCGCGTTGCGAGTAGATGGCATAGAGCTTCACGTCGCTCGTGACGTGTGTGATCTCCCGACACATTGCCGCGGCCACCAACCACGCACACAAAATCAACACCAGAGAAAACAGGTGTCCCACACTAATGTGTTGGAGCGGCGTCGTCTCCTGCCCGGGGCTGTAGTTGAATCGCGTCGTCAGGAGTGGATTGCCGGTAACACGAAATCCGGAAAGGTAACGCAGCAGGCTGGCGAAAGTGATCAGGCACGTAATCGCCATCACCCCTGCGTCCAGGCCAGCGAAGATCAAGCCCTCTCGTGTCACCAGTCCGATTCCAACCAGGACCATGGCCGGCACGATCCAGCCCAGCATCGACCAGCGTGAGACCAGCGCGATGACGCAGACGACCGGGATTCCGGCGCTGAAGGGATGATCGAGCCGCTCATAGAGCATCCACGCAATCAGGCACGTGCCAATCAACGCGATGGATCCATAGAGCAGCTCGGCGATGGGGAGCTTGTTGAAATTCATGCGAGTGCCCTCGCGCTGCGGACGATTTCCAGCTGGCTGAGTATGAGCGTCGCGGCCTGATCGTCGGCAGCGACGGCAACGGGAACTCCCAGTTTTCCAAACTCCGTTCGCAAACGCTGAAACGCGCTCTCTTTTTGCCGGCGTTCGACCAGATATTCGGTCGTGCCCGATGGTTCCCGCAAAACGCGATCCAGAGACAGGACGGAGTCGGGCACCGGCATGCGACTGGGCCAGGCCAGAAGCACAACCACGCGATGGTGGCGGGCCTTGGCGAACTTGATGGCCTGAACGAGCGGACGGAGATCGTAGTCCGAGTCGGTCAGTTCGGCCATCAATACAAACAGTTCACTGTCGCGTCCGCGCGTGGCAGCGCGGCGGATCAGTTGAGCGATTTGTTCAACCTTGCCTTTGTCCTCAAAGAGGTAATTTCCGTCGACGTCGAAGAGCTGACTCATCCAGGGACTGCCGTGATCGATGCAATATTGCTGCAGCCATTTGGACAGCATGCGATCGTCGTCTACCAGTTCGCCCATCGACAGTTCATCGAGACCGTAGTGATTGCACAGTACGGCCGCCATCCGCAACCGCATTCTCCATGACGACGAGGGCCAGAGGCTGGACAGGAAGTGCTCGGCCGCATGCATCGCCGTGGGGTCGACGATTCTGGCAATATCGAATGCAGGGCGAATGACTTGTCGCGACGGAACATTGACGGGTTTCAACGGACGATCGAGCGCTCGGGAAAGCGTATCGATCATCCGTATGATCGCTTTGCGACTGGCGGACGAGCGTACGATATCGACCCGTTCGCCGTCGAAGATTGACAGTCCCACCGGATCGCGGTGCGACGCAAGGCTGCTGGCGAGAATGGACGCGAGACTTACCAGTCGACTACCCGTACATACTCCGGGATAACCGAGCCGAATCGATCGCGACATATCGACGAACAACTGGCACCGCACGGGTACTTCGGACTCGAACTGCTTGGTCATCAACTCATCGCGACGTGCGGTGACTTTCCAGGCAATGGATCTTGGTGCGTCACCGGGAACGTAATCCCGGATTTCCAGCAGTTCGCTGCCAACGCCTGGCGTTGAAAGACTGTGAATGCCCGGTGGCGGCAAGCGGTTGCTGCGTTTGCGAATTGCGGCGACGGTGCCGGCATCCAGCCCCATGGGCAAAGCTCGAAACTCCTGTCGTGCGACGACGAAGTGTTCTGCATGGAAAAGGCCGTGCAAATCCTGCACGACACACCGCAGCCCAAAAAAGTTGACCGCCCCCGACGTCAGCGGACGGATGCGATACGAAAGCGAGAACTCCGTTACGTCGCCCAGCGACACCGTGCGACCGCTGGCACCATCCAGTTGTTCGACGGAAGTCGGCAGGACATCCTGAACGTGCGCTTGCAGGGGCGAAAGCACGGGGCGGAGAAACGCCAGCAGTGGCCTGGCCAGTGTCAGCCTTGTCTCAACGCCAACCGGTCGCGATTCCCACAATGTCCGCACGGGCCCCTGCGGACTATTCAGGGTGCGGTGTGCATCCAATCGCGCGAAGATTGAATCCACGCGATAGTGAAACGTGATCCACTCGAAGCCGATCCACAAAAGCGTTGCGATCGACAGTTGCAGCAGGAAGGCATATTGCTGCCACAGTGCGATGATGGATGTCATCACGACAAGAATGACAAGCCAGCGTGCTCGTGCGGTTACGATCATGCCTTTTTGTTCGCATCCGGCGTGACGGGCACTTTCGCAGCGACTTCGCGAACGATATCGCCCACGTTGCGGCCCTCAATCTCTGCCTCGGGACGTAGGATCAAGCGATGGCCGAGTACGGGTTCGGACATTTCCTGAACGTCTTCATGCGTGGCATACTTGCGACCATGCAGAATCGCGCGAGCTCGGGAAGCGTGCATCAAATACAGGGCCGCTCGAGGACTCGCCCCCAGGGCAACATCCGGGTGCTGTCGACTTTGTCGAGCGAGGTCCACGATGTACGACTTCAATTCCTCCGATACGTGTACCGACGGCAATTGCTCCTGCATCGAGGTGATCAATTCCGGATTGGCAACGGCTTGAACGTCGACGACCGGTCGGCTGTGGATGTCCAGCATGTCGATCTCATCACCCCGACCGGGATAGCCGACCTCCACGCGGATCAGGAAGCGGTCCAGTTGAGCTTCCGGCAAGCGATAGACGCCTTCCTGTTCAATTGGGTTTTGCGTCGCCAAAACGAGGAACGGTTGCGGTAGGGGCAGCGTTGTGCCTTCAATCGTGACCTGTCGCTCCTGCATGGCCTCCAACAAGGAGGACTGCGTCTTGGCCGGTGCACGATTGAGTTCGTCTGCCAACAGCATCTGACAGAAAATCGGCCCTTTGCGGAGTACGAATTCGTTTCGTTGCCGATCAAAGATGCTGGTGCCCGTGACGTCGCCGGGCAGCAGGTCCGGGGTAAATTGAATTCGATGGAAATTGACGCCCAGCAGTTCGGCGAAGGTTTTGCAGAGTGTTGTTTTTGCCGTGCCAGGTACGCCTTCCATCAGCACGTGGCCGCCGGCAATCATGGCGACCAGCAATTGGTCCGTCACATGGTCGAGGCCCACAACGACGCGTGAGACCTGTTCTACGACTCTTTCGCGTAGTTGCAAAATCTCCTGGGATAGGTCGCTTGAACCAGAAAAGGCAGTGGCGGTGTCCGGTGGTTGCTGCATTACGAGTTTGCTTCCTCTAGTCCTTCATCGACGTGGCGTGCGGCCATTGTAGTCGTAGTTCTCCGGCGAGTTGAAGTTGGCGTAATTCGCGGAGTTGTGTCAGTTGTTGGGAAAACTGTTTTCGGGTGATCTTGGGGGATTGCTGTTCCGTTGCCAGCTTCCAGAACGAATCGATCTTCTTCCGGGGAACTCGACCGGATTCAATGACCGGCGCCGGTTCATCCACGGCGAAGTGGGTGGCTCCGCCTTCCACAAAGAACTCGCGGACCAGCGTACGCAGGTACGGCGCGAATTGCTGCTCGCGAACGGCGCCCACCAATCGAGGTTCAATTCCGCCTTGCCAATTCTGAAACGAGAGCCATTTTCGTGGCCGCCAACGAGCTCGGGTGAACCAGCCGAACGCTGCGACCGCCAGCAATGTGGTGACGAAAACCAGCCAGCGATTGGGTCGATTTCCAAACAGCCATCCGGCCGCCTGTCGGACGAACTCGTTGAAGATGTTTCGCTGCTGTGCCTGGGCGACGGCATCGTTGACGATCGGCAGGAGTGTGTCGCCCACGGGGAGGCTGGAAAGCGCACCGGATTGCACGGCCTTGAGCAGCGTTTCCAGCGGGATTTCCGGCGGTAACGCATCCAGTCCCCAGTCACCCAGGACGTTGCCGTTATGAATCAGCACCAGGTTTGATCGTTTGCCGTTTTCGCACAGCCACCTGGTCACGTTGCTGGCGAACTTTGCGTTGTCACCATGCACCAGCATTTCATTGATGAAAATGCTGTGGTCCGAAACCATCAGCATGCGACCCTTGTCTCGCTCGTAGGTGACCATCAGCGGTTGTTGTCGCTTGGGCGGCAGCCACGCGATGGGGCGAACGGCTCTGGTTGTGCGCACGCCGGCGGGGCGATTGGTCACGATACGATTGACATCTTCGAAGAGCATGGACGTGCCGCTGCGTTCCAGCTCGGTTACGACAGGGCAGTCGACAAAGTCGCGGAAGGCGTGTTTTTCTCGCTCTTCGCGGCTGGGCAAGGATGCTGGCTTGATCCAGGCTCCGCAGATGTAGCTCGGTTGGGTTCGCTTGCCGAGCTGGTCGGCGGCAATCAGCATCGCTCCGCCATCGCGAACAAAATTGGTGAGTTGCTGTCGGATCTGGATGACGGTCTTCAGGTCCCCGAGGACGACGACGACGGTCTCATTTGGCTTATCCAGTACCGATCCAATTTCGGTTTGCGTTGCCGACAACCCCTGTTGTTGCAGCATCAATCGAAATCCATCGATGCCAAACTGCTGGATCTTCGGCAGCGAAGGTAGTTGCGCCAGCGAGGGAGCTGCGAACAGAACAGTTAGCAATAGCGCGACGATGACGGCCCGATTCCGTTTCGGGGCCATCGACGGATTCCCGCCAGTGGGCGGCGTATTGTTTGTGTTCCGCGTCTGGGTCATACGGCCGCCGGGAGGTCTTCGATTTCGGCAAACAGGCGCCGCGCGGTGGTAACCTGGTGCTGCGAGAGCAGTCCCGACGGTGCGTAGCGAGCATGTTCGTAGATGTCGGCAAGTCCGGTTACGGCATTCGACTGGTCGCCACCGAATTCACGCGCAAGCCGCGCAAAGACCTTGCGGTGATTCCAGAATCGACTGGGCCAACCAAAGCAGCGTTGCGACAGCCGGTGGCAGGCTTCCAGCAGGGATTGCTGATCGTGAATCATGTCGGCATCAATTCTGACAGCGGCAGGAGGCCCGACGGCGAGAGCAAAGCGGTCGCGGAAGAACCAAAGGCCGTAGCCCAGCAGGGCCGCGAGTGCGACTCCGCCGATCACGGTGGTGCCCGTGCGGCTGTCGATGGACGGTGGCGGGCCAAGGTTGCCAGGCCCATTCATCGAAAACGGGCTCGTAGATGTTGAGCGACTTTCACTTCGACGGCTGGCGATGCGCTGCGAGTTTGCCGTGATACCGGAATTGAGTTTCTTCAGCCAGTCGCTGGCCTTTCCGGCGACCTTCTTGATTCGGGAGTTTTTATCGGGGTCACGACTGGACTCCTTGAGTAGCTGCGTGCCTTTCTTGTCGATAGCACTGATGAGCGACTCGACCATACTCTTCTTGTTTTCGGAAGGTGTCCACGCTGAGTCACTGCTGAGTGGCGAACTGGATGTTCCGGTCTCACCGGGTTTCGTCGATCCGTTGGACAGCAATGGACTACCATCCTTCGACTGTTCGCGATTGCGATTGGCTTTGATTACTTCCCGCATTTGGTCGGCGAATTCCTGGTTCAGCAATGGCTGGACTTTCTGAATCCATTCCGCCGGCGGAATACTGTCGCTGGGCCATTCCTCGTATTTCTTCATCGCTTCCCGGTACATATCCCGGGCGACGGCTTGCTGCCGTGAGTACTCCTTTTGCAAGTCTTTGACTCTTGTCCAGAGATCAGAGGTCTTGTTGGCGTCGAAGGGAATCGCGTCCGGTTGCATGGTGTTGCCGAGGTCCCCGCCCAGACGCTGCGCCATTTCTTCATGCATGCGAGATATGTCGTTGGAAACGTCTTCGAATTGGCGACCCTCCCGGTCGTCGAACGGTCTATCCGCATTGTCGCTTATGTCGTCGGGTGTGGGTGTCACCGGTTCCCCAGGCAAATCGACCGCGTCCCGTTTGCGGCGAGCGCTGTTGCGCTGCTCGCGCATGAATGACCGAAAGAGTTCTTCCATCTCTTTCAGTTGAGGCGTCTTGAAGTCATCGCGCGAAGGAGCCTTCTGGTTGGTGGACCGTGGAATGGCGCGATGAGAACGCGTGCTCTGCGTCTGCGCGAAGCTGTCCGCTGCAGCGAAGATGCAGCCGACCAGTAGAAAAACCGCCAACGTGCGCTGCATTATTTTCTCCAACGGATCCTGAGACCCTGATTATACGTAGCTGTGTTCAAAATGGGGAGAGAAGCCCAGCGCAGCCGGAAAACGCGTTGTGCCATGAAGGCTAGCGGCGAAGCTTTCGCTGGTCCAATCGGTCCCCGGCGGGTGGTCGGACTGGCAGCACCAAACCGCCCGACGCGTCCAACTCGGCGAACATCTGCTGTTGCATTTCGGCGATCTGCTGGCGGTACGCTGGCACCTTGATCAGATTGTGTCGCTCGTGGGGGTCGGTCTCGAGGTCGTAGAAACCGTTCAGATCCCAGAGCCCGTGGTAGAAAATGTATTTGAACCGCTCATTGCGAATGGCAAAGACAGTTGGTGTCGCGGGAAAATTCCATTCCCAATGGTACTCATAGAGAATGTGGTCTCGCCACGGGATTTCCTTGCCAAGCAGCAACGGCATGAACGAGCGGCCATCGAATTTTCGGCTATCGTCCGGCGCGATGCCGCAAGCATCCAACACGGTTGGAGCAACATCGATATTTTGCACCATCCTGGTGATCTTCGAACCTTGCTTGATCAGACCCGGTGCCCACGCCAACATGGGAACGCGGATGGATTCTTCGAATGCATCTCGCTTGTCATAGAAACCGTGTTCGCCCAGTTCGAATCCGTTGTCGCCCATGTAGATGACCAGCGTGTTCTTGCTTAGTCCGCTTTCGTCGAGATAGTCGAGCACTCGACCGAGGTTCTGGTCCAGGCCATAGACGGCTTCGCAATACTGGTGATACAGATCATCAAAGTTGGGCACGGGGTCCTTGTCGAACGCTCCCGTTTCCATGTGATCGATGCCGTGGATGCTATACCGCCGTTCCCGCACCCAGTGTGGTTGGGTTTGATAGTTGCGTTCGGTGTTGGCCATCGTTTCGGGATAGTCGATGGGCTTGTCGGCGTAGCGGCCGGCGTTTTCTTTCGATGGCAGGAACGGATAGTGGACGGCCTTGAATGAAAGGTAGAGAAAGAACGGCTGATCCTTGTCGCGTCCGTTGCTCAACCAGTCGATCGCTCGGTCGGTCAGAACGTTGGTCGTGTAGCCCTTGTACTGTTTCCGACTTCCATTTGTGTTGAGCGTAGGGTCGAAGTAGGTGCCCTGCCCGCGAAAACTAACCCAGTGGTCAAAGCCCGGGCGCGGGTCGTCCTTTTCGTGGCCCATGTGCCATTTGCCAACGAACCCGGTTTGATAACCAGCCTGCTGAAGATGCTGCGGGAAAAATGTCGTGCCCGCCGGGACGGGGCGCTGGTTGTCGACCACTCGATGCCCGTGCATGTAGCGACCGGTCAGAATGGAAGCTCGGCTGGGCGAACAAAGAGAAGTGCTGACAAAGGCGTTCGCAATGTGAGCTCCTTCACGGGCCATGCGGTCCATGTTTGGTGTTTCGAGGAAATCGGGGCTGTCAGAATGAAATCCCATGAAATCGAAACGATGGTCGTCGCTGAGTACGAACACGACGTTGCGCGGTTCCGCGGCCCCGAGAGTACTGCAGATCACGATGAACAGCCCGATGGCTGGAATGGATTCGAAGAGGTGATGCAGTGTGCGGTGCAGTTTGCGGTGCATTGTGTTTTGCAGGAACATGGCGGGCTATCCGGTTGACGAAGTTGCGGCGGAAGTCTGGTAATATAGCGTCATCCAAAAAAATCGTTTCCGGAATCATACGATGCATTTTCAAACTGCCCTTCGATTCGTTCTTCCTGCCTGTTTCAGTTTCTGCCTGCTTTCGATTGGGGCGACCGCATCTGGCGAACTGCCGACGCGAGCGGTGGAGTTGTCGGGCAAGAATCTTCCTGAAATTCAGCGAGCTTATGAGGAAGCTCCCGCTGGGCAGAAGAAGGGCATGCTATTCCTGCTGACGCATATGCCCGAACGGGATCTGGAGACGCTGAAGGCGGACTTCCTGTTGAAGAATGTCGATCAGGCATACCGCGTTCGAAAGGAGTTGTCGTGGGAGATTCCTGATGACGTGTTTCTGAATAACGTGCTGCCCTACGCGAACATCAACGAACAGCGTGACGATTTTCGCAACCAGTTTTACGAGCGATTTTCCAAATTGGTCAAGGACGCAAAATCTCCGGGCGAAGCGGCCGCGATCCTGAACAACAAGATCTTCAAGGAACTCAACGTCAAGTATTCGCGCAAGCGACGGCGGGCGGATCAAGGGCCGTTCGAATCGATGGAATCCGGGTTGGCTTCGTGTACGGGCCTATCCGTTTTGCTGATTGATGCGTGCCGCAGTGTCGGTGTTCCGGCGCGATTTGTGGGGACTCCGCTTTGGTCGGACAACAGTGGCAATCATTCGTGGGTTGAAGTCTGGGACGACGGCTGGCATTTCACGGGTGCTGCCGAGCCGACGGGGATGGATCTGGACAAGGGCTGGTTTATCGGTCGAAGTTCGAAAGCAAAGCGCGATGATCCGCGACATGCGATCTACGCGGTGAGCTACAAGCACACGCCAACGAAGTTCCCGTTGGTTTGGGATCGGTCGATCGACTACGTCCACGCGGTCAACGTTACCGACCGATATGCGAACAAAGCCAAGGACCTACCGCCGAACCACACGTACGCCATGTTCAAAACTTACGGTATTGGCGGCGAACGCTGTTGTACGCCGTTTCAGATTCGAGATGAGAACGGCAAGGTCGTCTTCTCTGGCAAGACGAAGGACGAAAGCTTCGATGGAAACGACCACACCACCGTGCCTCTGCCGATCGGTGCCAACTTCGATGTGGTTTTCGACAAAGGCGAGAACCAGAAGATCACGACGCTGGCGACGGAATCGCGATCGCAGCTGTTTGCGTTTTCCGTTCCCGAGGTTTTTGTCGCCGCCGAAGCAAAAAGTTCAGCCAACGCGTCGGCCGCAACGGACACCGACCCTGTTGATCAGTTGGCAGAGTTTCTCGCGCAAGAGGATCTGGACTGGGATGCGGTCGGAGCTCAGGACTTTGCGACCACGGCACTTTCCAAAGACCAGGCGTCTCGTGCCAAAGAGCTACTGATCGCAGCTCGACGCAAACAGCTCATGCAGGAGCGTGCGGCCGAATTGAAGTCGCTGGGGATTTCACTCGGCGATAAGAAAATGCCCTTCTTCTACAAAACGTACGGCGAAAAACCGAAAGGCGGAAGAAGCCTGTTCATTTCGATGCACGGCGGTGGCGGCGCCCCGGCGAGGGTTAACGACCAACAGTGGAACAACCAAAAGCGACTCTACGAGCCCACCGAAGGCGTCTACGTGGCACCGCGAGCGCCTACCGATACGTGGAATCTGTGGCATGAGAAACACATCATGCCCATGTTCGACCGGCTGATCGAAGACATGGTTGTGCTGGAAGACGTCGATCCCAACCGCGTCTACGTTATGGGTTATTCGGCCGGCGGCGACGGCGTCTATCAGTTGGCACCACGGATGGCGGATCGTTGGGCGGCGGCGGCAATGATGGCGGGGCATCCCAACGATGCCAGGCCGCTGAATCTTCGCAACATCGCGTTCGCGCTTTATATGGGCGGCAAAGACGGTGCGTACAAGCGGAATCAGGTTGCGGCCGAATGGGCCGAGAAACTCAGGGATTTACGGCGGGCGGATCGGACGGGCTATCGTTACCTCGCCACGATCTATCCGGAAAAGGGGCACTGGATGGAGCGTGAAGATGCTTCGTCGCTGCCGTGGATGATGCAATTCACTCGCAATCCGCTGCCGACGAAAATCGTTTGGCGGAAAGACGGAAATCCTCAGTCGCGGTTCTACTGGTTGGGCGCGGACGTGGATCAATGGACCAATGGCGAAACACTCACCGCAGAAATCAGCGACCAGACCGTATCGATCACGGCGGCCGATTCGGCAGAACCGCCGAAAGGACTGGGCGTCTACCTCAACGACGATCTCCTGGATCTCAGTCAGGAGGTCGTGTTGAAAGGACCCGGCGGCGAAAAGAAAGTCACCGCCACGCGTACGATCGCCGTGATGCATGAGAGCCTCACGCACCGGTTTGACCCTGGCTCGGTCTTCTCGGCTTACGTTGCCGAGTAGACGGCGCTACGGAATCAACAGGATCTTGCCGGACAGAACGCCCGCTTGCTGCAGCGTTTTTTCTTCCTGCATGCGGTGAGCCTTGGCGGCGTCGGAGAGCGGCAGTTCGGTTCCCACTTGCGCTTTCAACTTTCCGTCGGCCAGCCACTGATTGATTTCTTCGGCGGCTGTCCGTTGCTCTTCGGGGGCTGCCTTAAACATCACGAACCCGTGAATCGAGCAGCATTTGACGTAGAAGGGTCCAACGGGAAAGGGCGGTCGGGCATCGCGTCCGGCCATCAGCACCAATCGGCCCCGTTCGGCGAGGCAAGCGACTAACAGGTCAAAGTCCGGTTCGCGTTGCGTTTCCCAGACGACGTTGACACCGTCCGGAGCAAACGCCAGCACCTTTTCGGCCACGTTGTCGGTCCGATAGTCGATAACTTCGTCGGCACCGAGTTGTTTGCAGAGGGCGGCTTTTTCCGGACCGCCGGCGGTCGTGATCACACGAGCCCCCACGGCCTTCGCCATTTGCACGACCATGGAGCCGACTCCGCCTGATCCACCCTGAACGAAAACGGATTCGCCCGACGCCAACCTTGCGTCGCGGAACAGGCCAAGGTGTGCCGTGATGCCGACTAGCGAACACGCGACGGCCGCTTTGTCGTCCACACCGTCGGGAGTCGGATAGAGCCAGTCTTCGTCGACGGCACACAATTCGGCGAATGTGCCCTGCCGACCCAGTAGGCCCTGGTTGCTGCCCCAAACCCGATCGCCGACGCTGAATCGACTCGAGTCAGGACCAACCTGTTCGACGACGCCGGCCAGGTCGCAACCCACCACAAACGGTTTGGGAAGCTCCCAATAGTTAGCGCCGTTGCGAATGTACGTGTCGACCGGATTCAGGGCCAACGCCGTCGTCCGCACAAGCACTTGCCCGGGGCCGGCGACGGGATCGTCGATATCGCCATAGACAATGTTCTCGGGCGGTCCGCACTCGTTGATGTAGGCAGCTTTCATGATCTTCTCTTTGTGGTCTTCTTCTTTTGTTGAGCGGCGTGTTGTATGAACGCCGTTTTGCCTTTGGTCCGGTACGCGTGGCCTACCTAGGCCGTGGCGACGGTGGCCGGCGCGTCCGACTGACTCTCGCTGTCGAAGCTTTCGATCACGGCACAGCCGACGGAATCGCTCCAGACGTTGACGGCCGTCCTGCCCATGTCCAGCACTCGATCAACGGCGATGATCAGTCCCTGGGTTTCAACGGGAAGATTAACTGCTTGCAGGATGATCAGCATCATCACCAGCCCGGCATGGGGAATACCGGCAGCACCGATACTGGCCAACAAAGCGGTGAAGGCCACGACGATCTGTTGCCCCAGTCCCAATTCGATGCCGTTGTACTGGGCGATGAACAGCACGGCCACGACTTCGTAGAGTGCCGTTCCGTCCATGTTCACCGTCGCACCCAAAGGTAGCACGAATGAGCTGGTCTTGTTGCTGACGCCCGCTCGTTCCTCGACGCACGTCATTGTCAGCGGCAGCGTCCCGTTGCTGGAAGCCGAGCTGAATGCGGTCAACAGTGCGGGGCTCATGGCCTTGGCGTATTCGACCGGGTTGCGCTTGGCGACAAATTTCAGGATCGCTGGCATGACGACTACGGCGTGTACTAACAAAGCGCAAAACACCGCCAGCATGTACCAGCCCAGCGTGCCAAATACGCCAGCGCCCTGCGAGGCTGTGGCGGACAGCATCAGAAAGAGCACTCCAATCGGTGCGAGGTGAATGATGGCCAGCGTCATTCGCATCATGACTTCGAAGCAGGCGTTTGCGAGTTCCGAGATGCGTTCGGCATGGGATCCACCCACGAGGATAGTGAACACGCCAAAAACGATGGTGAACGCGATGATCGAGAGGAACGATCCGTTGGCGGCAGCCTCGAACGGATTGGTGGGAATCATGTTCAGCAATTGCTCGAACAGTACAGTTCCCAGTGTCTTGCCGCTCGATGCGTCGGATTGGACGATTGTGGGAGCCCCCTGCCCCACGCCGGGACGAATGATGTTGACCATCAATAGGCCGGTGACGATGGCAATCAGGCTGGTGGCCATGTAGTAGGAAAGTGTGCGGCCAAACATTTTTCCCAGCCGGTCGGCTTTTCCGAGCCCCGTGATGCCTGTCAGCAACGAAGTGATGATCAGCGGAATCGACACCATTTTGAGCATCCGCAGAAACAGGTCTCCGAGGATCTGACCGATGTCCCCGACACGGCGCGCGGTCGAGCGTCCGTTTAATTGGAAGAGTGACCATGCGACCGGGTCGGCCGATTTGAGTTGCTTGAGCGTGGTGTATTCCACGACATTCGTGGGCGATTCGCCATCGGGCCAGTTCTCGACAGGGTTTTCCAGCGGACCTCGCACGGCAATGTAGCGATGCTCCTTCTCCGTGATGCGAATCAGAGTCTGGTTGGAGGAGTCCTCAAACCATGCTTTGCAGTTGGGGATACGCGTCGTGCTGGCCCCGAGCGGTTGCACGGTTTGGCTGCGGATTTCCAACACGTTCGACCGGGCGAAGCCGGATGTCTGATTGAGTCCAACGCCCAGGAGGGCACCGAGAATCATGGCGATCAGGATTTGCCAGTGAAGGGCGAGTCGCGTCATCGTTAACGTCCCTGAGTGAGCTATTCAGCACGAGAGTATAGCGTTGCGGCAGGTGGGCGTGAAAACCGCCAGTCGAGCCGGCTTTGTGCGGTGGAGCTGGTTCTATGTCTGGTTCTATATAGACGGGCCTAGTGAGCGGGCTCGGCTGAGGGCTAATTCGCAACGTTCGTGGAATCAGTTTCAAAACCCGGATACTCAATTCCGGAACTGTTCGAAGTTGCGCGTTTAGTCGCCGCGGCACGCGTGATCCAGACAGATGTTTCCGCTAAAGGCGGTTCTACGAGCGAACCGGGCGGTTCTACGAGCGAACCGGGCGGTGCTACGAGCGAACCTGCAGTGTTTGCCTAGGCTGGTTCCAGAAGGTAGTCATCGATTTCCATGCTGGCGCTCTGTTGCAGCATGGCAACGCAGACGTACAGCACGGATTGGCCTCGTCGTTTTTCGATGACGCCTTCGAGTCCTTCCATGGGGCCGGCTTTGATTCGTACCTTTTGACCAACGACGAGGCGGCTTTCCACCGTAAGTGGCGCGTCCGCCTTGATGAGTTGCACAACATTGCGCAGATCTTCGACCAATCGTGGTTGGTCTTCGACTTCCAACATGGTGGTTGTGCGGTTGGTGGTGAGTGCTCGAACGCGTTCTTCTTCGGTAACGAAGAGGAAGATGTAGCCACCGAAGACGGGGACGTGCGAGGTGACTTTGCGACCACGAATGAGATTCTGCTTGGCGATCAGCGGCAGAAAGAACGGCACGTCCATACCGACCAGTTGGCGGGCAAAAGCTTTTTCCTGCCGTGCTTTTGTGTGAAAAACGACCCATCGGCGTTCTTCCGGTGCATCCTGCAGCTCGTGAAGCAGGGTGGGCGGATGGAGGGATGTTTCGGCGTCAAGAATGGGCATGTGTGGTCTTCAATACACCTTCAACGTTGGGAAAAAGCGTCATTCCGGAATCCAGAGTTTCGCGTTCCGTTTCATATATGGCTATAAAGGAATTCGAAATGGACTGTCAAGATGGAGGTTGTAACCACGACTTCCGGGATTCAGCGGATTGCGCAGACTGCCTCCCTGTCCTCGAAGCCCGAATGGCATGCGGGTTGCGGCCCTTCAACTACACAACCTTTTTTGGGTTTGATATAACCGCGGTGTTGTCATCCCGGGAATTGCAGGTTCTTGCGAAACCCTGGTTTCTGTCAGCATTGGGGTGATGATTAGACTTCGAAACGGGTCGTGCGCGGCAATCAGGAATGGATGTCGTTATCTAGCCGAACGGCTTCGGCGCAAAAGGCTTTCCAACAATCGAGCAATACCGGATCTTGTCTTCATCGGACATACCGCAAACATGCGGAACGGTGGATGTCTCGTTGTGTCAAATGCATCAGCCCAGAACCGACCTACCAATGACCGATCCATCGGCAGTAGCTAGCAAAAACAAGACCGCGGTCGTTGACCCGGGAATGTCACCCTTGCGCGACTCATCGATCAGCCTGTATTCCATCGCAGCGCTGGTGCTCGTTTCCGTATGGGCATATTGGCCAACGCTTGTCGATCTTGCGGCAACGTGGGATCGCGAACCGGACTATTCGCACGGATTCCTCGTGCTGCCGCTGTTCGCCTTTTTCCTGTACTTGCGGCGTGATGACTTTCCGAAACAGTTGTCGCCGTCATGGTTCGGTATCGTGGTCCTTGCCGCCAGCATGGCATTGCGATTCCTGGGCGGTTGGTATTTCATTACGCCCTTGGATGGCTGGTCGATTGTGGTTTGGGTGGCTGGCGCCACGCTATGCCTTGGCGGCTGGTCGTTGTTGCGTTGGTCTTTGGCACCAACGTTGTTTCTGTTCTTCATGGTGCCTTTGCCCTTTCGGGCGGAGACCCTGATTAGCCAGCCGCTGCAGAAAATTGCGGCGGCCTTCAGTGCGTTTGTGCTGCGATGTCTGGGGCAACCGGCTTTTGCCGAGGAAACCACCATCCTGCTGGGCAGCAGCGTTTTGGAAGTGGAGCAATCGTGTTCCGGTCTGCGGATTTTCGTTGGAATCTTCGCTCTGGCGTGCGGCTACCTGATTGCTTTTCGACGTGAACTTTGGGAAGCCGTGTTGCTTTTAGTCAGCGCTGTTCCCGTCGCCCTCGCGGCAAATGCAGTCCGAATTGTCGTGACTGCGATTCTTTTCCAGTACTTCACCGAGGACGCAGCACACAAATTTAGCCACGATGTGGCGGGTTGGCTGATGGTTCCATTCGCGGCACTGCTCCTGGGCGGTGTCCAATGGTATCTGAATTGCTTGATGTGTGATGATACCGCCGGCGACGTCAGTGAAGTCATGTCCCGGTCCGGCCCGGCTGTTGCCGGGTAGCCTCGAACTACTCCCCTCGATCTGCACTCGCTGAAAGAATCCTGACCAAGAGAAAACCGAATGAGCAACCTCGAATCACCTTCACCTCAAAAAGGTCAGTTGTATCGCACCAGCACCGTACGCCGGTCGATGCCAAGCGTCGCGAATCCCGCCAACCAGCAGGACGGCGATGACATCACGCTCAGTTTTGTACTGGGTGTCTGGAATCAGTGGTGGAAGTGGCTGATTCCCGCGTCACTGATACTGATCATCGCTTCGGCCGCGATTGTGATGATCACGTTCAAGCCGAAATATCATGCAAGTTCGCGAATTGAGATTCTGGAGCATGCACCGTGGGTCATCCAACAGGACACGGGCCCACAGGCTCACCAGTTCGTGGCGACGCAGATCGAGATCCTTCGCAGCCCTCGCGTACTTCAGGCCGTGCTTGAAGAGCCCAAAGTGGCGGGAATGCCCGAGCTCAAGCGGCGTCGCGATCCCGTCAAGTGGCTCGCGGACAAGGGACTGGAGATCGAACCGGTCGGGCAGTCGACACTGGTCGAGGTCGGTTTTGATGGAGTGGACCCGGTCGCGTCGGCACATCTTGTAAACACGGTTGTGGCGAACTACTTCGACACGCAGAGCGATCAGAAGACGATGCGTGTGCAGAAGGTCTTGAAGGTGCTCCGTAATCGCAAGACGGCATGGCAGGAAGCGGTAAGTCGACTGAAGAAGAACGTTCAGCGTCTGAGTAAAGACCTCGACGATGTTCCCCACTTCGCTGGTCCAACTGTGATGATGACCGGTTCCAGTACGGCTCAGGAAATCATGAACGCGATTCAGAAAGCCGAGTTCGAGCTGGACGATCTGGTTGCGGCGGTTTTCGCCACGGAGGACCAGCTCGCCGACGACAGTGCTCCTGTATCGCCCGCCCTGGTGCAGAACGAAATCAACTCGTTGCCAGAAGTAAACGAACTTCGACAGGCGATTCAAAAAGAAGAAGCCATGCTGGGCCAGATTGAGGCCACAGCTGCTCAGGGGAAGGAATCGACCTACTACATCAATGCCGAGAACCGTATCGCGAAGCTGCGATTCCAGCTTGACGAGTTGCGGGCTCGATCGGAAGGCAAGATCATCGAGAAGGTTCGCGAGATGAGCCGGATGGATGTGGAGAGTCTACTCAAGCAGAAGCGTCGCGAACGCGACCAGAAGGCGCTGCTGGTTCAGAAGCTGGAAGAGCGCTATCGCAGCGAACGAGCGAACCTTGCATCGGACGGTGGCAAGCGACTGGAATTTGATTTCGAGTTGCAGGAGCTGCAGCGGGCCCTTGGCATGTTCGCCAAGATCTCCGAGCGTGAGTCGCAAATGACGGCTGAACTGGGAGCTCCGGGGCGTCCTGAGGTCTTCCGTCGGGCGACGCCGAACTACGAGCCGGTTCAGAAGTATCCCCTGATCGAACTCGCCGCCACGACACTCGGCAGTTTGGTGATTCCGTTTGGCATCGCGTTCCTCTGGGAGAACTCGGTACGACGCATCTCGTCGGTCGAGCAACTGCAGCTGAAAACCAACATCGACGTGATCGGCGAAGTCTCGCGACTTCCAGCCCGTCAGGGCCGTCGCTCACGGGTGCTTGGGCATGAGCTCGGGTTATTCGAAGAGAGTATCGACAGTCTCCGCACCAGTTTGCTGCTGGCGAATGAGGAGCACGACATGCAGGTGATTGCCGTCGCCAGTGCCGTCTCCGGTGAAGGCAAGACCAGCGTTTCCTCGCAGTTGGCAGTCAGCATCGCCCGAGCCACAGGACAGCCTGTGTTGCTGGTGGATGGTGACATGCGAGCTCCTGATATTCACTCGATTTTCGATGTTCCCAACACGCCCGGTCTTGTGGATGTGCTGGGTGAAAACGCTTCGCTGGAAGAGGCGATCAACCGATCGTGGAGCGAACACGTTCACCTGCTTCCGGCCGGTGAGTTGGACAAGAGTCCGCACAAATTGCTGGGCACCGCCGCGTTTGGCAACCTGCTCAATGAAGCTCGACTCTGGTACCGCTACATCGTGATCGACACGCCGCCGGTACTGGCCGCCAGCGAGTCGCTGGTCATCGCCAAGCAGGCAGACGGCACGATCGTCTGTGCAATGCGAGACTTCAGCCGTGAAAGCCACGTTCGACTGGCTCACACAAGATTACGCGGAACCGGTGCGGACATCATCGGAACCGTGCTCAATGGAGTGCCCGTTCGCAGCTATGCGTCGCGATACGGATCGTATGGAAGCTATGGCTACCAGAAGGCGAACCAGTAGTAGCAGGAGTTATCTATCCGGGGCGGTCGTGTTTTCGATAAGGCCGCCTCTCCTTCTGCCGTGATCCTGAACGACCCCGCGATTGGACAACATGCCCAAATCACCGCTCACAATCCGTAAAGATGGCGACGCAAGGAAGCAGACGTACTCCTACAAGTACTATGGCTACGGCGGCTACTCTCGCGATCAGCGACCGCGACGTCTGAACAAGGGATTGGTGCTGGGGACCATTCTGTTTGCCCTGATTGCCACGCCCAGCATCTACTTCTGGCATGACTATCAGATCGGACGCCTCAGTTCGTCACTGCTGGAATACGGCGATGCGATGGCGGAGGAAGGCAAGTGGCGCGAAGCGTCGGACGCCTACTTCCGCGTTTGGGACATCAAGCGTGAACCCGAGCTGTTGGGCAAGTTGGCGCCTGCGTACGACAAGTACGCCGTTCACCGCGAAATCAATGGTGTGATCGCATCCTACCAACGAGCGATTGGTGGTTTGCCTGACAACCTGGAGCTTCGCTACCGACTGGCGGAACTGCTGCTCAAGAACGGGCAGAATCATCAGGCTCTGGAACAGGCGGACAAGATTCTCGCCATCGACGAGACGGACGTTACTGGCCTGAAGTGGCGAGCGTTGTCGTATCTGGCTCTGGCGAGACTGGGGAAGCCGGTTCACTCGGTGAACGTGCTGAATGAATTGAAGCGAGCGTTCATCGTCCAGCAAAAGGATCTACAACTTGGTCTCGCACTGGCGAACTACATCCGTCGTGATCTTCGATCCAGCGAGGATTCCGAACTGACGCGTCAGGCAAACGCTGTTGTTGATCGGCTGGTAGCCGCCTCTCCCGACGATCCCAATGCACACTTTGCTCGTTACCAGTACCGGTTGCAGAATGGTCTCCCCGGTGCGGAACGCGATCTCGATCAGGCGGTGATGTTGTCGCCGGACAATCCGGCCATCACGCAGCAAGCTGCATGGCAGGCGTTGGGGGACGCTGTCCGCACCCGTAGCACGGCTTCGTATCTCACCGCCCGCGAGTTATTTACAAAACTAACGACCATGCAACCGACGAACAGCGTCGGTTACCAGGGACTGGGCGATACGGAGTACCTGGTTCAGGGCGACGTCGAACTGGCTATCCAGATCTGGCAAAAGGGCTGCAAGGAAGCGGGGGGGAGCCTCCCGCTGTTGCTTCGCATCGCCGAAGGACAAACGAATTCGCAACAGTTTGACGCCGCGGAGAAAACGCTGGCCGACGTGGATCAGTTGGTGACAACGCTCAGTTCACAGGAAACGCAGGAAGATCGGAACTGGGGTGTTGCGACTGCCGCCCTTTACCGGGCGAAGATTCTTCTCGCTCGTGACCAACCGCTGGAAGCCATCACGAATCTTCAACTGGCCGCCGAGTTGGGGGCCGCGACCAAAACCCAGAATCGTTCCGGACGCACCACCGCGTTTCAGGCGCTGATGCTGCTGGGCGAGAGCTACACGCAACTTGGTCAGAATCAACAAGCCGCGACCGCCTATGATCGTGCACTGGATGTGAAGCCACAATCCGAATCGGCGCTCGTAGCCTCTGCCGAAGCATGGGCGTCCGTGGGCGATCTGGATCGTGCGATCGCACGGGTTCGCGACGCACTGGCTCAACCCAACGTTTCCAGCGACGTGAACCGTCAGCTTGCTCAACTGCTGTTTGAGAACGAGTTGGCGATTCCCTCGGCCGATCGCAACTGGAAGCCCTTCGAAGACGCGCTCAACGAGTCCCTGTCGCAACTATCCGATTCATGGAAGCTGCGGTTGCTGGACGTGGACTACTCGATTCGACGTGATGCGGGAGACGATCGCAGCCAGACGTTGGGCAAGCTGCTGTCCATCGAGCAGGATTTCCCGGACAACGTCGATGTGTGGACGCGACTACCGCTCATCTATGAGTCCATCGGTGAACGAGCTGAAACGGACCGTACACTCAATCGACTGGAAGAACTCACGTCGTCCTCGGCCGCGACGAAGATTCTGCTGACCGACATTCTCCTCGGTCGGCAGCAGTTGGATGCTGCCCAAAAAGTGCTGGATGGCATCTCCGTTGTGCAATTGACCGGTTACGAACGTTGGAGTCACGATTCAGCCCGTCTGCGTGTTGCCGAGGCGGTGGGAGACATCGCTGTGGTCGAGCGGACACTGCTGAAGTTGTCACGGGATTACCCGGGCAATCCACAACCGATCGAAAAACTGCTGGATCTGCGGAACTCGGGCGCGTCGAAAACCATTTCGCCCACTTCCGAAGAACTGATTGAATCTCTCAAGTCACGACAGGACGAATCCGAGGCTACGTGGCAGTACTTCGCCGCCCGCGAAGAACTTGGCAATACCACCGCCGTCAATTTGCAGCGGTTGCGGGAATACTCGACGTCTTTGCTCGATCGTCTGCCTTACTGGACGCGAACGCAGGAGCTCGTCGGTCGCATTGCACTGTTGGAAAAGCAACAAAAGGCGAGTCGTGATGCTCTGGCAAACGCGATGTCCAAACCATCGCCGAATGTCGAGCTGTACAAACTGCTGATTCGACAGTATCTCGCATCGTCGGACTATCTGGCGATTGTTCAGTTGCTGGAGCAACGTCGGCAGATCGCTCCGCTGTCAAATCTGCTCCGCGACAACGCGTGGGCCGAGTTGCGGACGGACCTGGAATTCAAGTTGGCTCCCGCCAACACGGGCGGTGAGGAAACGGAAGCTTTCGTCTGGTCGCTTGTTCAGGATCGCAACGCGACCGCCAGCGAATTCCTGAAGTCGCATCCGCAGAACATCGCCGCACTAATGATCGCGATCAACGAGACAAACGATGCCGGGCAACGTGAGCAACTGCTCGCAGATATCCGGGCCGCGAATATCCCGTCCGCCGACGACAGGGCTTTTGTTCTGGGGCAAGCCGAGTTTGCGGCGGGGAACTACGAGACTGGATTGTCGCTGTTAAATTCGATTGACCCGAATTCTTCACTCAGGTTGAAAGCTGAACTCTATGCGAGTGATGTTCGATCAGACATGAACCGTGAAGAAGCCCCGCTTGCGGATGCAGGTAGTCTCGCCAGGCAATCGGATTTGCGACTGGAAGCCATCATGCGACTGCGACGCAGTGGACGGAACGATCTTGTTAAAGCTCGTCAGTTGTTGGGGACGTTGGTAAACCTGACTGGAGCGGATCCGAATGATCGTCTCCTGTTCGCAACCGCCCTTGAGCGGCTTGGGGAGTCTGAGGCAGCGCAACGACAGCTCGTCACCGTGACGGACGTAGCACCAACCGCCCGCAACATCTCGCGCCTGGTGGACTTCATGCTACGACATGGACATCACGACGAAGCTCGCATCTGGATCGAGCAGTTGGAGGACCAAGCCGGAAAGAACAGGGCGTCCGTGACGCTTCGCGCAAGGTGGCTGGCTTCGATCGGTCGAGAGGCCGATATCGTGCCACTGGTCGAAACGTACGCGAAGGATCGCTTCAGTCGCTCGCCAAGCGATGTTGCTACGGAAATGCGAGAGATCGCCGAGATCTATCGTGAGTTGAACCTGACCGCAGAAGCACGGCATTGGTTGGACTTGCTGGCGAGTCGCTTTCCGGATCAGGCAGAACCACTATCGTTGCTGCTGATTGAAAATGACGAAACGGAAAAGGCCATCGAACGCAGCCTTGCTCAGCTCAGGGACAATCCCGGGGCGGAACAGGCGGCGCTGCTCGCCCGTATCCTGCTCTATGGAACTACGACCCCAGAGATGATTAACCGGGTGATGCCCATGATTGAGCAAAGCCTTGAGGACTATCCGGAAAGCCCTTCGTTGCTCTTCGCCGCAGGCAACCTGCACCTGAAGCTGGGCGATCGACCTCGGGCGATCGAACTGCTGCAGCGTGTGACCGACGTAAAGCCCGGACACTACCTTGCGTGGAACAATCTGGCCGCGTTGCTGGCGGAGGAGGACGGCAGGCAGGAAGACGCAATGGTCACGATCGAAAAGGCCATCGATCACGCAGTTTATGAGATTCCCACCTTGGTCGACACGAAGGCCGTCGTACTGATGCATCAGGATCGATTTCGCGACGCTGTTGACATTTTGCAACAGCAGGTGACCAGTTCACAGTCAGCGTCCGATCCCCGCTATTACTTTCATCTGGCCATGGGCCTTGAACAACTGGGCGAAATCGACGAATCACGTGCCGCATTGGACGAAGCCGAGAACCTTGGCCTGGAAACTGCATTCCTGACCGAGTACGAGACACAACAACTTGAAAGGCTGCGAGACACGCTCGCACTGTAGATGAAAAAATCAACGCAATTACTCATCGCCTGCTTTGTGCTGACCGTACTTTCCGGTGTGCTGCGTGGCAGGATTGACAGCCGCTGGGGAATCGAGGAACTCACCAATGCAGCAAACAGCGTAGAGTCGCTGCCGCTGTCTTTTGGTGACTGGTCAACCGATGAAATTACGTCGTTGGATGAAGAAGCTGCAAACATGCTTCGCTGTGCAGGCAACGCCGTTGGTTCCTACAGGAATCCTGCCGGTGAGCTTGTCAGCATGATTTACCTTGTGGGCCCCGCCGGGCCGCTAGCGGTACACACGCCAGACGTTTGCTACGGAAGTAGTAACTTTCGGGTTTTTGAAACCACCAAACCTACGGCAATCGTGGATGCCAATGGTAATGAACACGATTTCTCCGTCATCACTTTCAAAGAAAACAAAGCCGGCGATCGTCCGTTAAGAGTCTATTACGCCTGGAACCGCAACGGAGAGTGGGTTGCCCCAAGTGTCCCGCGAACCGCATTTGCAGGCGTGCCAATGCTTTACAAAATGCAGGTTGCCACGCATAGCGTTGAGAAGGACGAAAACGGTCTTGATGCAGGCGAAAGATTCTTACGCGACGCACTACCCCATCTGGAAATAACTGATTGGTAGATCAGTGCAATTACTGTAGACGCACATTAGAATGCCCCTCGTCAGACTCTGGGCAAGTGCTGACACACCGAGAAGCAACTTTGAGTTATGAGCACCGCAGAAATACCAACGTCCGCGCCGTCGGCGCCTTCACCTATGTCCGTTTGGACCGCATTTGAACGCGATGGACTGATTGACGTTCAGCCCACCCCGTATCTGTGCAGCTCAGGAGTCTTTGGACGCCTGATCGGTCTGTCGGCTTTCGTCGTTTCATTACCAGTCGTGGCAGTGCTAATCTTGTTGGTGCGTCTGACGTCACGCGGTCCCGGCCTCTATCGCCAGGTACGCGTTGGGAAAGACGGTTGCATCTTCGTGATGTACAAGTTGCGTTCGATGGTCCAGGACGCCGAAAAGGGCACCGGCCCGGTTTGGACGCAGGAAGGTAGCGACCCCAGGGTTACTCCATTGGGGGTGTTTCTACGCAAGTCGCATCTCGACGAACTCCCGCAGCTGCTGAACGTTGTGCGGGGTGAAATGTCGCTTTTTGGTCCTCGACCGGAGCGGCCCGAACTCGTTCATGTGCTCGCTGACAACGTTCCTGGTTACCTCAATCGCTTGTCGGTTCGTCCGGGTATTACCGGGTTGGCACAGATCAATCTGCCCCCGGATACCGACCTTGAAAGTGTTCGACGCAAACTGATTCTGGATCTTGAGTACATCGACGACGCCAACCTGTGGTTGGACATTCGCATGTTCCTGTGGACCGGTCTCCGCTTGGTGGCCGTACCCTCATCCATCGCAACGCGAATATTTGGACTGGGCCGTAACGTGGCTCCCGTGAAATCACGAAAGAACGGACCCGTCACGATTGCGGAAGTCCTACAATCCGCTCAGGTGAACGACGATATTCAGGTTGTCGCATCGGTAGCTGACTAGACGCCCTCGTTATCAGGTGGTCATGCTCAACGCATTCACAGTCGACGTGGAAGACTATTTTCAGGTCTCCGCGTTCGAAAAGCATATCGATCGCAGTCGATGGGAAGAGTTCCCCCATCACGTGGTCGACAATACGTCCCGCATGCTTGATTTGATGGCGGCCGAAGAAGTGAAAGGCACCTTCTTCATTCTTGGCTGGGTCGCGAATCGCTACCCCAAGCTCGTTCGTCGTATCGCCGAAGCCGGTCATGAACTGGCTTCTCACAGTTATTGGCATCGCCTTGTTTACGAGCTGACGCCGGACGAGTTTCGCGATGACCTGCGAAAGTCGAAACAGGCGATCGAAAACGCCGCTGGAGTTCAGGTTAATTGTTATCGAGCACCCAGTTTCTCCATCACGCAAAAATCGATCTGGGCGTTGGACGTCCTGGTGGAAGAGGGCTTCATCAGCGATTCCAGCATCTTTCCGATTGTGCATGATCGATACGGGATTCCCGGCGCTAAAACGGGCATCCACGAGGTCACAACAAAGTCTGGTTCGCTACTCGAGTTTCCCCCCTCAATCAGGAAGATTGCCGGAGCGAATCTACCCATTTCGGGAGGAGGATATTTCCGGCTCTTTCCTTATTTCTTCACCGCGAATTCATTCGCCAGAGTGAATCGTCGGCAGAATGCTGCCTTCATGTTCTACATTCATCCGTGGGAGATCGACCCAGGGCAGATGCGAATGAAATTTGCGTCGGCCTCAACGCGGTTTCGCCACTATGTGAATCTGAAGTCGACGTACGGAAAGTTGCAGCGTCTGTTGCGGGACTTTGAATTTGGCACGATTTCACAAGTGCTGCGGGCTCATGTTGATCAAACGCAACCAAAACTGTGTGAAGCATGACGCGAATTCGCATCACATTAGGGTGTCCACCTTTAAACTGAGCATGGCACACGGTATGCGGAACTGAGCGAATACCAGAGCCTGAGCCCGATGCAAACCAAGCCTACTCAATCCACCGAAGCCCGTCGGTCCGCCGAGACAATGCCACAGCCTGCGTTCATATCGGTCGTCGTACCGATTCGCAACGAAGAGAAGTTCATTGCGATGACGCTGAATGGGCTGCTGGGGCAGGACTATCCGCCGGAGGCCTTCGAAGTGTTGGTCGTTGACGGTGTTTCGACGGACGCATCACGAGAAGTCGTTGACGGGTTCGTCCAGCAGCACGAGCAGGTTCAGTTGCTCCACAATCCAGGAGTGTGGTCGAGCGCCGCCCGGAATATCGGCATCGAAAACGCGCAGGGCGAAATTATCATCATCGTGGACGGACACTGCCAGTTTGTGGACGACCAGTACCTGCAGGGCGTCGCGAGGGCATTTCAGCGCACGGACATCGATTGTCTCGGCCGAGCTCAGCCGTTGGACGTAGCGGGAGGGACGCCTCTGCAACGGGCAATCGCAATTGCACGGTCCTCGCGGCTTGGCCATCATCCGGACTCCTTTATCTATTCAGACCAGGAGCAGACCGTGCCGGCACATAGCGTTGCCGTGGCATATCGAAAATCGGTCTTCGAACAAGTCGGGAAATTCGACGAAAGCTTTGATGCCTGCGAAGATGTTGAACTCAATCATCGCATCGACAAGTTGGGACTCAAGTGTCTTTTGACCCCTAGCATTCAGTTGAAGTATCATCCGAGATCGAGCCTCGGCGGTTTGTTTCGGCAAATGAATCGCTACGGTCGCGGACGCGTTCGATTGCTGCGAAAACACAGGGACACGTTTTCGCTAAAGAGTCTCGCTCCAGCGGCCCTGTTGGCTGGAGTCGTGTTGGGCGGCGTCGCTGCGATATTCATTCCGGTTTTGCAAATTCCCTACCTGCTGGTTGTCGGAACGTATCTCGCGATTGTGTTTGGGTTCGCGATTTCCTCCGCTATCGCGGCGAGGACGCTGTCGTTCCTGTGGCTGGTGCCGTTGGTTGTATTCGCGATCCACTTTGGTGCCGGATTCGGATTGTTGAAAGAGCTGGTTCTGGGTACGTCGGCATCGCCGGTTGCCACCGGAGAAAACGGAAACCGCCAATGACAACAAATACTACAGAACACGTTTCCGGACAGGACAGTCTGGAGTCGGCAGACGCTCAGCATGGTGAAGTCGTTGATGGTGGCGATCTGCGTCGGATTCTTGTTGTCGCACCATCGATTCGAATCATGGGCGGGCAGGCCGTAATGGCCCGGCAGCTATTGGACGATTTCGAGATCGCCAACTTTGATGCGGACTTCCTGCCCATCAATCCAAAGCCGCCCGGTCCCCTGGCTGCTGCCGAGAGTATCAAATACGTCCGCACCTTCGTGGTTTCGATCTGCTATGTGTTGAGTTTGCTGTGGCGGGTTCCACGGTATGACATCGTTCACATTTTTTCGGCGTCGTACTTCTCGTTCATTATTGCTCAGACTCCCGCGATTCTGATCAGTCGAATGTACGGCAAGAAGATTGTCCTGAACTACCATTCCGGCCAGTGCGAGGATCATCTGCGACGCTGGGGCAAGATCGTCTATGCGATCCTGAGTTTGGTGGACCGGATTGTTGTGCAGTCGGACTACCTCGTGAAGGTGTTCAACGATCACGGCTTCAAAGCGACCGCGATCGCGAACGTCGTTGACGTCAACGCGTTTCCATTCCAACAGCGAGAGGTGTTTCGCCCGCGGATTCTCGTTCCCCGGATGTTGGATCCCATCTACAACGTTGAATGTTCGATTCGCGCGTTTCACATTGTCAAGCAGCAGGTTCCCGATGCCACATTGACGCTGCTTGGAGATGGCCCGGAAGAACATCGGCTGAAGGCACTGGTCGATGAGTTGCAGATCGCCGACGTTTCCTTCACGGGCCGGGTCGAGCGGGAAGAGATCGCCAATGTGTACCGTGAACACGATGTTTTTCTGAATAGCTCGGACATCGATAACATGCCCATCTCGGTGCTTGAGGCATTCGCCTGCGGCTTGCCCGTTGTGACAACCGCAGCGGGAGGCATTCCTTACATGATTCGCGACCGCGAGACGGGGCATCTTGTGCCGTTGAACGACCACGATGCGTTGGCCGGTCGGATTCTGGAGGTTCTGGATGACCAGGAAGCGACGACCAGAATGGTAGAAGCAGCCCGTCACGAGTTGGCGAACTACCGGTGGCCTGCCGTCGCACGCAAATGGCACCGCCTGTATGCGGATCTGTTTAACAGGAAACCATCGAAATAGTGGCCGTTCTGATGGAGAAGCCCCGAACTGGCGCCGGTCCGATTCGTATCACCTACGTGATCGCAGCCATCAACACCGAAAACGCCGGCACCGAAGGCCATCTGCTCCGTTTGATCCGTAGCCTGGATCGTGAACGATTTGCGCCAAGTCTCGTGGTGATGCAACGCTCGACGTGGACCGAGCAGTTTGATGACCCGTCCATTCCCTTGCACGTTTTGGACTTCAAGTCCTTTCAGCGTCCGCGCGACTGGAGCGTCGTAGCAAGAATGGCCGACGTGCTTCGCAATCTGGGTACGCAAATCGCCGAGTTGCACTTTATTGATGCTCACTTTGCCGGCGCCCTTGCGTGTGCTCGAGCGAAAGTTCCCGTGGTCGTGTCGTGTCGTCGCGACCTTGGCCATCAATACGGCATCAAGGGAAAGATCCTGATGAAGCTGGGAAATCGCCACGTGACGCGATTCATTGCGAATGCGGGGATCGTTGCGGACCGGATGAGCGAGCTGGAAGGAATTCGCCGCGATCGATTTGACGTGATCTACAACGGCATCGATCTTGCCGCCTTCGACGCAGCTTCCGAAGGCGCAGTGTCACCCGAGTTCGAACAATTCATCGCTGGCAAACGAGTTGTTTCGATTGCCGCCAATCTGCGACCGGTCAAGAACATCGGGCAATTTGTCGATGCCGCCGCCGCGGTTGCTTCCCGGTTTGATGACGTCGTTTTTGCGGTCATGGGCGACGGAACCCTTAGGGATCAACTCGAGCAGCAGGCTGCCCGTTTGGGAATCTCGGAAAAGACCATGTTCCTTGGTTCGGTACCGCATGTGGCGCCGTACCTACGGCGTTCGTGGATCGGTTGCCTTTCGTCAACATCTGAGGGATTTTCGAATTCCGTCGTGGAATACATGGCGGCAGGTTTACCGGTCGTGGCAACTCGGGTTGGCGGGATTCCCGAAGCAGTCTTGGATGGGGAAAATGGCTTCGTCGTGCCACCGGGTGACTCCCGGGCCCTCGCGGACCGCATCGGCGACATCCTTGATATGACGGACATTCAACGCAGCGAAATAGCTAGAGCGTGTAGAAAACGCGTCGAAGAGAGTTTTACGATGGAACGGCAATTGCATGCTCATGAGTCGTTGTACAACCGCGAACTCATGATTGGCAGCTGAAATCCCTCATGAATCCAGCTCGAATTCTACACCTGGCCCGGCGTGCGATTTCCGCAAGTCCAGCCGAACTGAAGACACGACTGCAGCAGGCCGTTTTTGCGGCGCATAACTTCGTAGCTTCGCAGCGAGGTGGATCGGCTCTTTCCCAGCGCGGGCACCTGCGATCTCTGAAGTTGCCAAACAACGATGTCGGGGCATGGTGGCAGAATCGTGACAGAGACTGGTTCGGTGGCCACGACTGGCAGAGTTTGTTGCCAGCAGACGGCGCTGCAGCAGGCTTGCCGTGGATCCTGCAGCAAGCGGACCGGGTGGTTGGCGACAGGATGCCGCTATTCTCTTATGACGATATTGAGTTCGTTGGGAAGGATCGTTGGCACCGTGACTTTGTGTTGAACAAGACGTCGCCTCGCAAGTTCTACGGACACGTAAAGTATCTCGACGTCGAACAGGTCGGCGATAGCAAACATGTCTGGGAACCAAATCGTTTCGGTTGGGCCCTATGGCTTGGCATTGCGTGGTCAACGACGTCCGACCCGGTGTACCTGAACAAATTCGTGGAGCTAACCGAAGACTGGTTCGAGCAAAATCCGTATCCCATCGGGATCAACTACTGCTCGTCCCTGGAAGTCGCATTCCGCAACTATGCATGGCTATGGTCGCTGCGGTTCTTCGGCGATCAGTTGGCGAAAGAACATCCGCAGTTACTGGAAAAGATTGTGCAAGGCATCTGGATTGGATGCCATCATATCGAGCAAAATCTGTCGACGTACTTCGCGCCAAACACGCACATCATTGGTGAAGGGTTTGGGCTCTTCGCGTGCGGAGCTGCATTTCCGGAATTCGCGGAAGCCGAGCACTGGCGGGAAACCGGGATGTCAATCCTGCGGGACGAAGCCCGAAAGCAGTTTCACTACGATGGAACGCACCGTGAACTTTCGAGTGGGTATCATCTCTATTCGACGGATTTCTATACACATGCTGTATTGATCGGTCGATGGACGGGCTTTGCGGTGCCGCAGCCGCTGGTGGATGTGACCAGACGAATGTTGGTTCGTCTGGCCGATCTGGCTCATTTGGATCTGCGCCTGCCGCAGTTTAACGACTGCGATGGCGGACGCCTGATGTCGCTGGTGCCGGAATCCCTCGACGCTGGCCCGACACTGATGGCTGGCGAGTACCTCTTCGACGACCTGTCGTTGGTGGCTCTGGAGCAACCCGTTCGAGGCTATCCATTGCTGACCGGTCATGTCGCTCCGCATGAGGATGCCACGTTGCGGAAACGTGTGGAGATGCCGATGGATCGCGATCTGCATCGACTCTACGATTCCGGTATCGCCACCTACAAGACGTGGGCCGGCGACTATGTCGCACTTCGCGCAACGCCGTTTGGCTACGACGAATGTGCTCACAGTCACGATGCCGCACTGGGTGTCCTCGCCACGCTGAAAGGCATTCCCGTTTTTGTCGATAGCGGAATCGGCTCGTACACGCAGTCACTAGAGTGTCGGAACGCTTATCGATCGGCGACGGGTAAGAATACGATTTTGGTGGACGGGGACGGTCCGTCGGAACCGAAGGGGTGGTTCGACTGGAAACGAAGAACGGATTGTGAGCTTGTCGCGGTCAGACGTTTCCGGGATGGTTTTTCTGCTCGTGGGGTTCACGCTGGTTTTTCAAATTGCAACGGTCGGCATGTCGTGGTGGAGCGCGAACTTGTTTTGCTGGATGCCGGGATTGTGGTGATTGTTGACCGCTGGGATGCCAACGAAGAAGTGTCTATCGAGTCGCGATTTACAATTAATCCGTCCCTTCTGGTGGATCCAGACCAACAATCCATCAGCCACCCCGAACAGGTCGTATACTTTTCCGCCTCGCTGCTAAATGGTGGTGAGCAAATTGAAATCTCGCATAATGAACATCCCTACTCCAGCAATTACGGATACGTATCGGTAACGAACTCATTGTCTTTCAAAGCTCCTCCATCATGCCGTGGTGGCCTGGTCACGGTTTTCTCGAGGGTCGGAAAGATCGACAGAACGAAACAGGATGAGTTTCGGTTTCAGGATGACGAGATCGGTATACTTCTCGCGCTTACACAGGATGGTGTGACGCCGCGTCGAACGGAATCACATCAAGACCTGGTTGAAAAAGTCAAATAGTCCGGTTGCGTTACGGCCATGTGTGGAATCTGCGGATACATTAATTTAGATGGCACGCCTGCCTCGCCAGATGTCGTTGCCCGGATGAACGCAACGTTGTTTCATCGCGGTCCGGACGAGGGCGGCCAGTTCGTCGTCGCGCAGACTGCGTTAGGACATCGTCGGTTGTCGATTGTGGACCTTGCCCGTGGTCGTCAACCGATGCACCTTGACGGGACTCCGTTTACGATCGTCTACAACGGAGAGGTGTACAACCATCTCGATATTCGTCGCGAGCTGGAACTTGATGAGTCACGTTTCCGGACGACGTGTGACACGGAGACGATTCTGGCGACTTTCGCCGAACACCGCGAGCAAACACCGCAGCATCTGCGCGGCATGTTTGCCTTCGCCATTTACAACTCTTCTGACCGATCGCTGTTTATCGCGCGGGACCGATTGGGCGTCAAACCGCTCTACTACTACCAATCGGATAAGGTGTTCGTGTTCGGGTCGGAAATCAAGGCGATTTTGGCACATCCCGAGGTTCGCGCCCGCGTGAATGTCGGCAAGCTTCCGCAGCAACTGACACTGAAGTACACGCTTGATGACGAGACGCTGTACGCGGGAATCAAGAAGTTGCTGCCCGGTCATACCATGTCGATTCGCGATGGCCGGATCCAGATCAAGAAGTATTGGGACATGTCCTATGTCCCCAAGAGCAAGTTCGACTCGATTGATTCGGCTTCCATCGAATTCAAATCGCAGTTTGATGATTCCGTACGGGCACGTCTGATGGCGGATGTCCCGTTGGGTGTTTTTCTTTCCGGTGGCATCGACAGTTCGGTGATTGCAGCTTCCATGAGCAAGATGGTGGCCGAACCAATCAAGGCGTTCTCCATCGCGTTCGCGCAAAAAGAGTACAGCGAACTGAGCTACAGCAAGATGGTGGCGAAGCATGTCGGTGCCGACGTGCGAGAAATGGTGCTAAGTCCGGAGGACTGGTTCGCGGCGTGGCCGAAAATGGTTTACCACGAAGACGAACCGATCGCTCACCCGTCGTCGATTCCCCTGCACTTTATTTCGATGCGTGCGGCCGAAGATGTCAAAGTCGTGCTCACGGGCGAAGGTTCGGACGAATTGTTGGCAGGGTACGAACGCTACTACCAGACGCTCGCGAACCTCAAATACGGTAAGTACGTTCCTGGCGGGCTGCGAACCGTTGCGCAGCGTCTGATCGACGTGCTCCCAGATCGATTTGTGCCCAAACGCAAAGCCGTCAGGACGTCGTTGTATCTGCAGAACGACATTGATTCACTCTTCATGGATAACTATGCCGCATTCTCACGTGCGGACATTGGTTCCGCATTGCGTCCCGAATTCCAGCCGCTGGAAATCGAGCACACCTATGCCCAGTTCTCCGAGCTGATGGACGCTTCCGATGCGAATGAGCTGCTGGACAGGATCCTGTATGCCGACATGAAGACGTACCTGCTGGAACTGTTGATGAAGCAGGATCAGATGTCGATGTCGGCTTCACTGGAATCGCGAGTGCCATTCCTGGATCATCAGTTTGTCGAATTCGTCTGCAGCCTGCCGACCGAATACAAGCTGAAGGGTTTTGATACCAAACGCATTCTTCGGCATTCGCTGGGCAGCACGATTCCACGAGAGGTTGTGACGCGCAGCAAGAAGGGTTTTCCAACACCGATCAAGGAATGGTTCCGTGGTGAGTACGCGGGGACGATTCGCGAGCTGCTGCAGTCACCGAACACTCTGTTGGTCGAATACATTCAGCCCGAGTACATCGACCGGATTTTGCAACGGCACATTTCAGGCGAGTGGAATTTGCAGGAGCAGATCTGGACGCTTGGCAATCTTGAACTGTGGTTGCGGATTGCCATTGATGGCCAGAGCCCCGAATCGGCAATTCAACTGCAGGAAGGGGCACTATGCGTCTCCTCTGGATGAAATCCGATTACGTCCTGCCGCCTGACACCGGCGGGAAGATCCGCACCTACAATCTGATGCGCGAGCTGAACAAGCTTTGCGACGTTACCTACCTGGCATTCAAGGATCAGAATACGCCGAACACAGAGCCGGAGATTGGTTCCTGTGCTTCGGAGGTGGTCACGGTCTATCAGCCCGAAGAAAACAAGGAAGGCGTCGGGTTTTACTCGCGAGTTCTTCGAGGCATGGCGTCCCAACTGCCATACATCCTGCAGAAGTATCGATCGACCAAAATCGTCGACCACCAACGAGACTTCGTTCGTGCCGATGGCAATCCGCCCGTTGTGTTGTGTGATTTTCTGGAGATGGCCGAAAACGTCGACTGGCGTCTGCCCTGCCCCAAAGTGCTCTTCCAGCACAATGTGGAAAGCATGATTTGGGAACGCTACTACACGACCGAGAAAAATCCGTTGAAGAAGGCGTACTTCAACTACGAACGCAAACGCATGGCCCGCTACGAAGCGGCTGCATGCAACCGCTTTGATCTGGTCTTTACGGTTTCTGAAGAAGACCGGGACCTGCTGCGCGAGCGATTCAATGTGACGTGTCCCATCGAAATTCTGGAGACCGGTGTCGATACGGATTTTTTCGTGCCGATGCCCACGCATCCGCCTAAACCCGGGCGGCTTGTGTTCCTGGGTTCGATGGACTGGATGCCGAATATCGACGGCATGAAATGGTTTGTCGACGCCGTCTATCCGCTCATTCGCGAGCGTTGTCCGGACGCTTCACTGGACATTGTTGGCCGACGACCGGGAAACGAAATTCGTCGCCTTGCCGAGCGGGACGATTCCGTTCGGGTGCTCGCCGACGTCCCGGACGTGCGACCGCATATTGCCGAAGGCGCACTGTTTGTTGTGCCGCTCCGCGTGGGTGGTGGCTCGCGCATCAAGATCTACGAAGCGATGGCGATGGATCGTCCGGTGGTGGCAACCACCATCGGTGCGGAAGGGCTTCCGCTGACGCCTGGCGAACACATTGCGATCGGCGATTCACCGCAGGAGTTTGCTGGCGAGGTTGTTCGTCTGCTGGGTGATTCGACGGCAAGAGAAGAAATTTCACGTGCGGGCTATGAGCTTGTCACGCAAAACTACCAATGGAAAAACGTGGCGATCAAGCTGCGAGATCACTGTAGGGAGCTGGCAAGTCAGATATGAGTAGCGAAAATCCAACTGGCATTTCAATTTTTGGACTTGGATACGTGGGCGCCGTAACGGCGGCCTGTCTGGCGGAACGAGGCTTTCGTGTTCTGGGCGTGGATGTCAATCCTGCCAAGGTTGAAATGATTAACAGTGGCCAGACTCCGATTGTTGAGGAAAAGATCGGCGACATCGTCAAGGCAGTCGTCCAGTCCGGACAACTGAAGGCGACCGGGGATGTGGCCGGTGCGATCGCCGATACCAATGTGTCGCTCATTTGCGTAGGCACCCCCTCGCGTTCCAATGGCGATCTCGAGTTGGACTACGTCAAACGCGTTGCCGAACAGATTGGTGACTCGCTGGCGAAGAAGGACGAATACCACACGATCATTCTGCGCAGCACGGTCCTGCCCGGGACAACCGAAGACGTGGTGCTGCCGATTCTGGAAAAACATTCCGGGAAGAAAGTGGGCGACGGATTTGGTTTGTGCTTCAATCCGGAATTCCTCCGCGAAGGCAGTTCGGTCAAGGATTTTCACGCTCCACCCTTCACGCTTGTTGGTGTCAACAATCAGCGTGACGCGGAAGTCGTTCGCGAGCTTTATGGATGGCTGGATGCCGAGTTCCTGGTGGAAGATATTCGCACGGCCGAGATGGTCAAATACATCAACAACAGTTACCACGCGGTGAAAGTTGCATTCGCGAACGAAGTCGGGCGACTATGCGAGGCGCTGCAGATCGACTCGCACGCGGTCATGAACATTTTCTGCAAGGATACGAAGCAAAACCTGTCGGCGTACTATCTCAAGCCCGGCTTTGCTTTTGGTGGTTCGTGCCTTCCCAAGGACCTGCGAGCGATTCTCTATAAGGCCAAGTCGGCGGATGTGGACATGGAACTGTTCCAGTCGACGCTCGTTTCGAATCGAACACAGGTCGAACAGGGCATTCGCATCGTGGAGCGATTGGGTAGCAAGAAGGTCGGCTTGCTGGGACTGTCATTCAAGGCAGGTACAGATGACTTGCGAGAATCACCGATGGTGACGCTCGTCGAGACGCTGCTTGGCCGCGGCTATCAGATCAGTATTTTCGACGAAAACGTCTCGCTCAGTCGACTGGTGGGTTCCAACAAAGCCTACATCGAACAGGAACTTCCGCACGTTAGCGAGATGCTGAAGGACACGATGGAAGACGTAATTGACGGCAGCGATACAATTGTGATTGGGAACCCCGATCCACGTTTCGCCGAAGTCGTGCAGAATGCACCGGCCGGCAAGCAGATTGTCGATCTTGTACGTATCGTACCGGAGTGGATGAGTACGACCGAAAACTACCATGGAATCGGCTGGTAACGCGAACCCACACATGGCCACGATGAACAGCAATATCCAGACATTTCAGCCGGCGCTCTCGATGGAACAGCCGATGTGGCTTGATCGCCTGCGCAGGGGGATTTGGCCCAAGTCGCTGGTCTTTTGGGTCGTCGCGTTCTACATGGCCTGTTTCATTATTCGCCCCTGGGAAAAGATCTTCCCGGAGCTTGCCGATCTGCGTTTCGAGCGGATCATGGTGCTGTTGGTGGCGGGCACGGTGATCTTCACGCGAGGTCCGTTTGTGCGGGTGACGCTGCAGAACGTGGCCATGATCTTGCTGTACGCGGCGGTGTGGCTGAGCGGTCGGGATCCGTATGATCCGGAACTTACGTCGCCGCAGGTGACCGAGTTTCTGGGTTTTCTGATTTCGTACTTCATCATTCAGAAGACCGTCAAATCGCCGTACCAGATGCTGTTTATCATTGCGTGCTACCTGGTCGCGACGGCCGCGTACGTGTTCAAGTCCGAATGGGAATATGCCTTCAACGGTGCCGCCTGGTACATGATGGGCGTCAAGCGTCTGCAAGGAGATAACTACACCTTCGGGCACCCGAACAACCTGGGCATCACAATGAACTGTTCGTTGCCGATTGCGTTGTTCTTCTATCGGGTTCGAGGCACGTTCTGTCAGACGTGGCCGAAACTGTTGCGCAAGGCATTCTGCTGGATGTTGCCGGTCTACATGGCAGCGGCCGTGTTGGGCGTGATCCTGACACGCAGCCGAGCCTCGGCGATGGGATTGCTGGTCTTCCTCGCCCTGCTGGTTGTCCGCAAGCCAACCATGTCGGCGAAGTTGAAATGGGCGGGCTCGTTCATGTTGATCTGTGTCGTGGGATTCTTCATGGCACCGGATGACATTCGTTACCGAATCCAGAGTACGTGGGATCGGAGCGTCGAATTCAAGGCAGGTATGGGCGGTGCGAACAGCTCGGCGGAAGGTCGGATGGAAGGACTCCTGGCGGGTCTTGAAATCTTCGAGCGTTTCCCCATCACTGGCGTTGGCATTGGAAGTTTCGCTGCCTACCGTGTGATTTACGTCGACGGCGTGGAGCTGGATGCTCACAACCTTCCGGGAGAAGTGCTGGGAGAATTGGGAATCGTCGGCGGCGTTGCGTTCATGATTTTCTTCACGGCAATGTGCATGAATTGCTGGAAGCTCCTCAAAATGGGGCGTGAATTCCAGGACATCACCGGAAATCCAACATACTGGCTGCTGGGGGTGGGGTTGGCCGATGCTTTCGTGCTCATCATCTACGGCGGCGTTTCGTGCCACAACCTGCAGTACTACCAGTGGTATTGGTATGCCACCTTCATGGTCTGCGGTGTCACGTATGTGAAGCAGGAACTGCGACGAGTCAAAGACGAACTGGGCGTCGACCAGGAATTGGCTGTCGATGATCAAGTCCGCGATGTCGACGACGTCATGGTGGTCGACGGGAGCGTGCATGCGTGAGCGGGGCCACACAAACACCTAGCGCCCCGGAAGCGGAGGCGCCGCCGGAAGAAGAGCAGAGTTCCGGCGGGTTTCTGAAGCACGCCGCGATTTACGGCATTGGCGCGATCGCCACGCAGATGGTCAGCATCGTGCTGTTGCCTTTGTACACGCGTTATATGACGCCGGCCGAGTACGGTGTACTTCAACTGCTGTACCGTGTTGGCGATGTGTTGAACATCTGCCTGATGGTGGGTGGCATCAGTCTGGCCGCGATGAACTTCTGGTGTAAGGCGAATTCGGCGGAGGAGCGCAAACACGTCGCGGCCACGATCGCGTGGCTCACCGGCGCCGTTCTGATTGCCGGGCTGGGCGTTGTCATGCTATTTTCCGCGCCCATCGCGCGACAACTCAGGCTCTATGAAGACTATCCGAACGCGGGCATGCTTCTGGCATTCGGCATCTTTGCGATGATGCTACAGGCCACGACAGTGATGCCGCTTTCGCTGATGCAGGCCCGACTGGAGTCGACGGCCTATCTGGTGGCTTCACTGGGGATTGCATTCTGCCAACTGTCGGCGGTCGTCGTCGCACTGGTCGTGCTGGATGCGGGTGTCTGGGGAGTGATCCTCGCCATGGCTACGACCTTTGCCTTCTTTGGCGTGTGGCTCACGATTCGCGAGTTTGCCAGGTCATCGCCTCTTCCCGACAAAAAACTGATGTGGGAAGTCATCTGGTTTTCGCTGCCGTTCATTCCCAGTGGTATTTGCTTCTTTATCCTGAATAGCGGCGACCAGTTCTTCCTGATCAAATACTGCGGTGCGGCGACGCTGGGCATCTACGCACTCGCCTATCGAATTGCCAAAGGGGTCGTGACGTTTGCCTCCGGACCTTTGGTGCAGGTCTGGAATGCCAAGATGTACGATGTCCACAAGCAGGCGGAATGTTCTGAACTGTTTGGTAAGGTCTATAGTCGAATTCTCTTTGGTTACTTGCTTGGAGGGTTGGGCGTCATTCTTTTCCAGGATGAAGCCCTGATGCTGCTGGGCACTTTCCCGGGCACGGCCGAGCTGATTGCACCGTTGATCCTGGCACACTTCTTCCTGATTTTCGCCAACCTGATGGACAGTGCCTTCTACGTCCAACGAACCACCTGGATCAAACCGTTCATTTCGCTGGCCTCGACGGTCGTTATGGTCGCGTCCTACTGGATTCTGATTCCAAGGTACGAAGCGATGGGTGGCGCCGTTGCGACCACGATCGGTTTTGCGTTCCATTGGGCGCTGACCCTAATACTGGCGCAGCGTCAGTTCTATGTGAAAATCGAGTGGATTCGCCTTGGCGTCGTGTTGGCGGTTTCCGTTGCCCTTACACTGCTGGGACACAACATTTCCGACCAGACCTTGTTGAAGGGAGTGGCGCTGGTGATGACACTGATTGGATTCTGGATCAGCGGATTCATTCAAGCGGAAGAGAAACGAATCATCGTGGACGTGCTACAGCGCAGCCTGTCCAACCTGTCGCGTTTACAACAGGCAACCCCGACACGTTGACTTTTTGCACCGTCCGGTCGCGGTGCACGGTAGCGAAAGCGTGCTGCAGATCGGTATTCAATTTGCAGAACGTGGTGCCAACGAGCCATCAATATGAAACTCAAACTATCCATCGTCGTACCGCTCTACAACGAAGTGGAGAATGTTGCGCTGTTGTACAACGCAATCTCCGACGTCGTTGTGCAGATGGGCACCACGTTTGAGATGATCTTTGTCGATGATGGCAGCAAGGACGGCACGCTGGCGGAACTGCGGAAAATCCAGCAGGACGATCCCGCGGTCCGCGTTATCCGCTTCCGACGTAATTTCGGCCAGACCGCTGCAATGCGGGTTGGCATTCAGGCAGCGCGAGGCACGATCGTGGTCACCATGGATGGCGACCTACAAAATGACCCGAAGGACATTCCGAATATGGTTGCCAAAGTTGGCGAGGGATATGACCTGGTCATCGGTTGGCGAAAGAACCGCAAGGACCCTGCCCTGTCGCGAACGCTGCCATCGAGGATTGCGAACGCATTGATCGGCTGGATCACCGGTGTCAAAGTCCACGACAGTGGATGTTCCCTGAAGGCGTACCGCGGCAGCATGATCAAACAGGTGCCTCTGTACTCCGAGATGCACCGTTTCATTCCGGCGATGAGCACGCTGCAGGCGGCGCGTATCGCGGAAGTCGTGGTTGCCCATCACCCGCGACATCACGGTCAATCCAAGTACGGAATTTCCCGTGTCGGCAAGGTGTTGCTGGATGTGATTGCGATCAAAATGCTGATTGCATTTCGGCATCGACCGCTACAGTGGTTCTCCTGCCTGGCAATTCCGTTCTTTCTGTGTGCGACCGCATCGGGCGGTGTATACCTGTTTTCACGGCTCAACGGCGACCCATCGTTGATGATTTCGCCGATCGCATTCCTGTTATTTTCGTACCTGACCGTCCACTTCTTTTTTGTGGGCTTGCTCGCGGAACTGGTCGTTCGAGCTGGTAACCGTCAGGCATTCCCGAAAGCATCCACGGAATATGTTAACTAAGCAATCCGATCTGTCGATTTACGAAACGTCGCGCCGCACGGTTGAAAGTGTGACGTACGTCTGGATCTGTGACCGCGCAGATATTGACTTCAACGCGACGATTGACTGTTACCTCGCCGTGATGCGGGACGAGACACTGCCGTGGACGTTGCTGGTGATCAACAACGGCCTGGGCGAACGCGTCACGCACGAAATTTCCGAGAAGCTGAAGGTTGAGTCCGTGGACTCGACGTTGATCAACTTCAATGTTCGCAGCCCTGAATCGACCGCGATGGCGATTGCCTTGAAGCAGACCGACGGCGATGTCGTGGTGCTGTTGCCCGGGTATCCGCAGTCCGATCCAAACGACATTCCGCGAATGATGGATGCGATCCACAATGGCAAGGACTATGTGGCGTCCGTTCGCTCGCCTCGCATCGATTCACGGCAGTCACAGCGCAAGAGCTGGCTCTTTAACGCGATCACCCGTCGGCTGTCGGGCATCAATGTGAGTGACATTAACTCCGGTCTGCGTGTCATGCGTCGGGAAGTGATCGAAAACCTGCCGCTCTATGGAAACCTCCACATCTATCTGCCAATCCTTGCTGCACGACAGGGTTTCACCGTGGGTGAAGTCCCCGTGCGGCACCTTGAGGAGCGAGCGAGTATTTCCGGCCACGGAATTTCCGTGTACCCCCGTCGTGCACTCGACCTGTTGACGCTTTTCTTCCTGATGCGTTTCACGCAAAAGCCGTTCCGTTTCTTCGGCGGTATCGGGACGGGGATGTTGGCAACCGGCGGGCTCATCAACATTGTGCTTGCCGTACAAAAACTCTTCTTCCACGACAATCTTGCCGACCGTCCGATGCTGGTCCTGGGAACCTTGCTATTGGTTCTTGGAATCCAGATGTTCTCTCTGGGGCTGATTGGCGAGCTGATTATTTTCGTCAACGCCGGTGGCGTGAAGGACTATCAAATCGAGCACGTTTACGAAACGAGTTCGACGCACGACTACTCCTGATCCAGGTTCCGAGGCGCCAATGAGCAATCCTCCCAGGCCAATCCCGAGGTCCTCCATTGACGTGCGCATTCTCATTGCGCTAGTGGCCAGCCCGACGCTGTTCTTCCTTTCGCAGGTGGGTCGTTGGAGCATGTCCGGTGATGAGTTTTACACCTGGTTTGATTCCAGCCTGCCTGTCGGTCAGCTGCTGAGTACCGAACGCAAGCCGCTCTACTATCTGATCTGTCATTTTCTGCTGTCGCTGGATCTGGGGCTGTCGCGTGAAGTGGTTGTGCGACTTCCGGCAGCCATTGCCTCGGGTTTGATACCCGCGGCGTTCTACGCCATGCTGGCAAGGCACTCTTCGCGAGTGGCGATTTTTGCTTCACTGGTGGCGCTCGCCAATCCGTGGCTCTTTCAGATGTCACAGTTTGGCAGGTTCTATTCGTTAGCGTTCCTGTTCACGACGATCTCGGCCCTTGCCGCCTTCCGTTGGACGAAAGCCCGCGGAGGTTTTGGGTGGTTGGTACTGTTTGTCGTTGCCGGTTTGCTGGCCGCGCTTTCCCACACGCCATCCTTCATCGTTGTACCGGCTGGAATTATTGCCATGCTGGCCGGCTGGTGGCTGGATGAGCCCGCCGTGGCTGGTCGGTTTCTCAAGACCTACGGACTGGCACTCGGTGTGTGCTGTCTGGCCTGCGGTGCAATCGGAATCTATGCGATCAAGGATCTGCTGTACTTTTGGTTCACATCCGGTTCCGGGCAATTCGGCTCGTACACCGTTCCACAGATCCTGGTCGTACTGGCGTTGTTCGGCGGTATCTCCACCTGGGCGATGGCCCTGTTTCCACTGTTGAAATGGCCGCGGGACTGGAATGGCGAAGACGGATTTCTGGTGGCGACCATTGCGTTCAGCAGCCTGCCACTTTTACTTCTGGTTCCAGTGGGTGGCGGCGTTGCAGCGCGGTACCTGATGTTTTGCCTGCCATGCGTGTTCGTGCTTGCGGGAAGACACTGGAGTGAAATGGCGGCCCAGATATCCACAAACGGACTGCGAGCGGGACTGGCAATCAGCTTGCTTGCTTTCAATTTGCCTTATTTGGCTTCGACGTTGATCGACGGAAATCACTATGACTTTCGCGAGGTAGCGCGACGGATCGACGCGATGGACCTCGAGCGTCCGATCATCGTTTCATCCGAGCACGCCTTGCTGGATTTGTATCTGAAGAAAGACAAGACGACTTCGGATCTCACTATTTTTGATGCTGGAGTGCCACGCGACCTTGTTCAGGCAGCCATTGATCAGGCAACTGCCGAGCAACGACCCTTGCTTCTGGTGTCGCGTGAAGACCGTGTGCCGATTTCCCCCGAAGATCAGGCATGGCTATACGCCCGGTTTGCCAGGATCTTCACGATTGAAAAACCGAGGTTGGACCATCGCCGGTTGCAACTGGTGGTTTACCAGTACCGACCGGCGCAGAAACAGGCCGCCCGCACGTCGAATGAACGCCTGACTTCAACGCATTCACGCACGGCGGAACTTGTTGACGTTGCGATGCCGGGCGGGGCACCATGAGCACGACGTTGATTGACGGACACGTTCATCTGCACGAGAACTTCCGTCTCGATCGTGTGCTTGAATCGGCGGTGCGTAACGCCGCCAGGCTGACTCCCGGGGCAGACGCCGAAAACGAAAAACGTATCGTCGTTCTGCTGCTTGCGCAGATTCCCGCATCTGATCCGCTGGAGGATCTGAAGCAACGCGCGGCTCTATGCTCGACCTGGACACACGTCGTTCCCGACGACACATCGATGGTGTTCACGAAGCCGGATGGTTCAACAGTGGTCGTCGTGGCGGGACGACAGCTTGTTTCTGCGGAGAAGCTGGAAGTACTCGGCCTCTGTAGTCGATCGGAGATTCCCAACGGCTTGCCGCTCGGTGACGCGGTGACAGCCGTCCGGGACGCCGGGGCCGTTGCCGTATTGCCATGGGGATTTGGAAAGTGGTGGTTTTCTCGCGGTCAGTTGCTGCGGCAGTTTCTCGCGACGGAGAAAGTTGATGACGCCTCGGTGTTGCTTGGTGAGAACGGATGTCATTGGGCGTCGACGGGTGAAGCCGCAGCGAAACTGGGGCGACAATATGGAGTTCCGGTTCTTGCTGGCAGTGACCCTTTGCCGATACCTGTTCATGAGCAGCGGGCGGGGAGCTTTGGCAGTCTGATTCGCGCCGCGATTGATCTGGATATGCCCACCGAGTGGCTGCGGGGACATCTTCGGAATCCCACGGAGCCGCTGGAAACGGTTGGTCGCGGACGTACGTTGCTTGAATTCGTGCGGGATCAGGTTGGCGTTCGGACGTCCGGGAAGAAGCAATGACGAACATCGAGCGCGATCCACAGGCACTTCGCAACGAGCGTTTTGACGTGGTCGTGATCGGTGGCGGCATCTACGGCGCTTGTTTGCTGCTGGAGGCATCGCGTCGCGGGTTACGTGCGTTGCTGGTTGAGCGTGACGACTTTGGTGGGCACACAAGCTGGAATTCATTGCGAATTGTGCACGGCGGATTGCGGTATCTGCAGACTGCGGACTTCGCGCGCTTTCGACGGTCGGTTGCCGAGCAGGCGTGGTGGCTGCGTGAGTTTCCGGATCTCGTCAAGCCGCTGCCGTGTCTGATGCCGCTCTACAATCGTGGTTTGCGGCGCACTGGCATCATGCGAGCTGCGCTGTCGATAAATGATGTGCTGGCTCGTCCGATTCGACGTCGAGTTGCTGGCGATGCCAATCTACTGCAGTGTGGCGGCATCATCGATGCGAAAGCGACGCTTGAACAATTCCCGGCCGTGAATCCGAGCGGCCTTCGTGGCGGAGCAATCTGGTACGACGCGTTCATGGAGAGCCCCCAACGGTTGCTCATTGAGGTGCTGCGATGGGCAAATGCGGCTGGTGGAAAGTCTCTTAACTATATGAAGTGCACCGGATTGCTTTCAGCCGGCGACGTCGTATCCGGGATCAAGTCCAGGTGTTCGCTCACTGGGGACGAGTACGAATTCCTGGGTAACAATGTGATCAATTGCGCCGGCTCCTGGTCGCGACTGGTCGCAGCGGGCGTCGCGGCGGGCGTTGAGTCAGAACAGAAAGATTATGCGCGAGCTTTCAATATCGTGGTTGGCTGCAAACCGTTTTCTCGATCTGCCCTCGCGCTGACGCCGAAAGCGACCAACGACAAACCTACAACGTGGTTCGCGGTTCCATATCGTGGGCAGACGATGATTGGTACGGCTCATCTGCCCCCAGGCGACGAGATCTCGCCAACGGCATCGCAGGTTCAAGCGTTACTGGATGAAGTCAATCGGACAGTAACCGAGTTACCGCTTACGCTCGACGATGTGTTGGCGGTTCTGCCTGGCCGGCTGCCAGCCGCTACCAATGGCTCGCATTTTCCGGGAAAGTCGCCCAGAATAAGGACGAACGACAGGTTACGTGGGCTGACGTCGGTCGAGGGTGTGAAATACACCACGGCGCGACACGTGGCCGAGCAGACATTGGCTGCGACCCTTGGTTCCCTGCCCGATTGCCAGCAATTACAACGCCCCCAACCAGTAACAAGACCCACCCTCGATTCGACAATTTCGGCCAGCGATTTGCACAAGTGGATCGCTGAGGAAAGCGTTCAACACATTGATGACCTGATTTTTCGCCGGCAGGACCCGCTGCATCATATTGGGCAGCTCAATGAGTTGGGTAAGCAGCTTGTAAGCCTGACAGGCATGGATGCGGAAAAGCAGCAACAGGAACTTCGATGTTTCGAAAATACCCTAGCGAGTGTTCGATTCAACACAGATTCGTAATCGCTGGCTGACCAGCACTGAGAAATCCCTAATGGCTACCGCCGTGCAGACCGAACAACCGGACCTCGCCAGTTCAACGGACGAGTACGCTCGTCGTTTTGCCGGTGCGGTGGGGCAGTACTTTCTGGATGTGCAGTGGGAGTTCGTGCGAGCGTTTTTGCCGGCACCGGGCACCTGCCGCATCCTCGACGTTGGCGGCGGTCACGCTCAGTTAGCCCGGCCTCTGGTGAATCTTGGCTACGACGTTACCGTCTTCGGCAGCAATGATGCGTGCATACCTCGTCTTGATCGAGAGGTGGGTGCCGGGAAGTACCACTACATTAGCGGTGATTTGCTGTCACTTCCGTTAGATTCGGACAGCTTTGACATTGTGTTGGCATTCCGTTTGCTTCCACATCTGGACAATTGGCCACGCTTTCTTGACGAGGTTACTCGTGTCGCAAGCAAAAGCGTTGTGGTTGATTTCCCCGATCTTTGCAGCGTGAACTGGTTTTCGGAACGCCTGTTTGCTGCCAAGGCGATGGTGGAAGACAATACGCGGCAGTATCGCTGTTTCCACCAGCGTGAAATTATTGACCGACTGACGACCAACGAGTTTTGCAACATTGAACTACGAGGGCAATTCCTGTTTCCGATGGCTATCCATCGGTTGATGCGAACGAGGATCATTTCGGAGTCACTGGAGCGAGTTGCAAGGGCGACTGGCATGACGGAGCGATTTGGCTCTCCCGTGATTCTGAAGGCTTCGCGAAAAACAGGTTGAAGGCAACAAGCCGCCCGCTGACAAAAAGCACCACAGATGAAATTACTCGTACTCGCACCACAGCCGTTTTTTCAGAATCGCGGTACTCCAATCGCGACGCTGAAAATGCTGCACGTGCTTTCGGCGGAAGGTCACGACATTGATCTGTTGACGTACCATGAAGGTTCGCCGATCGACGTGCAGAACTGTCGGCATCTTCGCATCCCCTCGATTCCCTTCGTTAAGGACGTGCCGCCCGGATTCTCGATCAAGAAGTTGATTTGCGATGCGGTCATGACATTCACGGTGATTCGGCTTTGTCTCAGAAAGGAATATCACGTCATTCACGCCGTCGAAGAGTCGGTGTTTATGGCGTTGCTGATCAAGGCCTTCACGGGGACCGCCTACATCTACGACATGGACTCGTCGTTGCCGCGGCAGATCATGGATCAATTGCCGTTCCTGAAACCTGTTGGTGCGTTGCTGCGATTTTTCGAAGGTCTCGCCGTGCGTCATAGTTGCGGCGTGGTCGCCGTATGCCAGTCGCTGGAAGATGTCGCAGCGTCGCACTGTAATGACGTCCCCATTGTGCGGATCGAGGACGCCAGTCTGCTAACCGAACAGCAACAGGAGAAGGACGAAGCCCCTTCGGAAATTTTGAATATCGAAGGTCGTGTTCTCATGTACGTGGGCAACCTGCAGACCTACCAGGGAATCGATCTGCTGCTGGACGCTTACACACACGTGTACCACCGTCTGAAGGACGTGCAGCTGGTGATCATTGGTGGTAGCGCAGAAGAGATAAAAAAGTATCGCGGGATCGCGCAGCGATTTGGGATCGCCGATCGAACACATTTCCTTGGCCCGCGTCCAATCGAACAACTGGGGTCATATCTGGAGCAGGCGAATATTCTTGTCTCGCCAAGAACATTGGGCAGTAATACGCCTATGAAAGTGTTTTCCTATCTTGAGTCGGGCACACCCGTCCTTGCGACGAACCTTGATATGCACACGCAGGTGCTGGATCCGGAAGTGGCCCTGTTAGCGGACCCAAATCCACTGGACATGGCGCGTGGGGTGTGTGCCCTGTTGGACGATGAGGGCTTGCGAGATCGTATTTCACACGCGGCACAACAACGCATCAAGCAGCAGTTCTGTCCCGAACTGTTGGACTTGAAACTGTCAGAGTTCTATCAGGAACTGGCCCTTTCACTGGGCGTCGGTAGTTAGCGACAGGCCAATTTTGGCGGGGAGGTATGCGTCAATATGACACACGCTCTTGTCACGGGTGCGAGTGGTTTCACGGGAAGTGCGCTCGCAAATGAACTCGCGCGTCGCGGGTACACGGTTCGGGCGCTGGTCCGCAAGTCTTCGGATGTCTCGCTGCTTGACCGGGACTTGCTCGAGTCGGGCAACATTGTGCTTCACTACGGTGACCTCTGCGACGACGACAGTGTAGATTCCGCGGTGCAAGGTGTGGATCATGTCTACCACATCGCCGCCCTCTATCGCACCGCGAAACACTCTGATGATGTGTACTGGGATGTCAACGTGCACGGTACTCGTCGAATTCTGGATGCCGGCAAACGGCACTCCGTGAGCCGCATTTTGCACTGCAGCACGATTGGTGTGCACGGCGGCGTACAGGAAATTCCCGCCAACGAAACCAGTGCGTTCGATCCCGGTGACATTTATCAGGTCACCAAACTGGAAGGCGAGCGTTTGGCGCAGGCAGCCATACAGGACGGCCAGCCGGTGTCGATTGTTCGCCCTGCCGGAATCTATGGGCCGGGCGATCTGCGATTTCTCAAGCTCTTTTCGATGGTGAAGTCAGGCAAGTTCATCATGTTCGGATCGGGTGAGACGCTGATGCACATGGTCTACATTGATGACCTTGTCGACGGCATGATCAAGGCGTTGGAGTCCGACGCCGGTATTGGCAAGACGATGATCCTTGCGGGCGACCAGTACGTCACGCTCAACGAACTCGTCGAGCTGGTTTCGAATGCAACCGACCGACGGAGTCCACCGCGGTTGCGTTTTCCGCTGTGGCCCTTGATGTTTGCGGCGTCCCTTTGTGAAGGTGTTTGCAAGCCCTTTGGTATCGAGCCGCCACTCCATCGTCGGCGCGCAGCCTTTTTCACGAAACACCGCGCGTTCTCGATCGAGCTCGCTCGAAACGAGATTGGCTACCAACCCAAGGTTGATCTGGCGGTGGGCCTGCGAAGAACGGCGGAATGGTACACCCGGAAGAATTTACTGGCCTGAACTGCGTTCCGCCCAGAATCGGCAGTTCGCGCTGCGGGTCAATCCGATTCTTTCGCTATCAACGTTCCCTGACTTTCGGTAATACGCACCGGGGTCAGTTTCAGCACCTCCCGGCTCGCGGAGAGGGCATATTTTACCGGTTCCGAAATGCGCGCCGACTTGCGCGAACAGAAGGTGTCGGATTATGAAGGTTTGTCTGGATATTCGGGTTAGCACGAAGGGAGGTACGAGTACCTTCATCGATAACTACGTGCGCGAACTCGATGATATCCAGCACGATCACAGCATCCACTTTGTTTTCAACGAAGGCGCAACGCCGCTCAATGGCCGACATCCCCGCGTGGCGGCGGTTCCCTACAGTAATCGTGTTTGGGAATTTCAGTGGTCGCAGTTCGAACTCGGTCGCATTCTCAAACGACACCAGTTTGACGCCTATCACAGTTTGAAGCACGTCGGGCCGATGTTCTGTAGCTCGAAGACGATCTATCGTGTTCCGGCGGTCGGCCAGTTTCTGGGCAACTACCCCATGCAGACGCTCGACCACATCTACTGGAAGCACGTCGCGGGCGCGGTGTATCGCAAGGCTGACTTGCTCATCGCCGTTTCGCAGTACATTGCGGATGGCCTGGTGCAGCGACTGGGCATTCCTGAAGATCGTGTTGTTACGATCAACAACGGCGTCGATGGTCGATTCCGGAAGCTACCGGCGGATCAGATCGAACATCACCGTTGGCGACAGCACGACATCAAGGATGACTATATCCTCTGCGTGGGTAACCTGGTGCCCGTCAAGAATTTTGCAACGGCCATTCGTGCCTACGCCATTCTTGCGAATGACAATTCCATGGTTCCCGACCTGGTGCTCGCCGGAGGTCAGAAGCACCCGCACTTCAATGAACTTCGAGGGCTGGTGGACGAGTGTGGACTGCAGGATCGAGTGAAGTTTGTTGGCTACAAGTCCGGCGATGATTTGCTGCATTTGTACAATGGAGCCAAAATGCTGGTACATCCGTCTCTGCACGAAGGATTCAGTTTCACCATTCTGGAAGCCATGTCGTGCGGAGTTCCCATGGTCGCTTCGGCGTCGACGTCCATACCGGAGGCGGCGGGCGATGCGGCCCTGTACCACGAAGACCCCATGGACAAGGAAGCCCTGGCCGCTCAGATGCAGCGATTGTTGGACGACGAAGAGCTCGGTAAGACACTGACGGCTTGCGCGCTGCAACGCGCGCCTGAATTTACATGGAAGCGATGTGTGACGAAAACCGTGGCAGCCTATGACCTTATCGGCTGACCGAAACAGGGTTTGAAAAATGTGCGGAATCACGGGAATAGCCCTGACAGATCGGCAGCAACGGCCCTGTGTCGAAACGCTGGCCCGCATGTGTGCCGCGCTGACGCATCGCGGACCGGACAGCTCCGGCGGATTGGCTGAACCGGGCATCGGTCTGGCGATGCAACGCCTCTCCGTGATCGACGTTCCTGGTGGGTCGCAACCCGTCTTCAACGAAGACCACACGGTCGCCGTTGTCTTCAATGGGGAGATCTACAACTTCCGGGAGTTGCGAGATCAACTGATTGCCAGTGGGCATCAGTTCGCCGCGCACGGCGATACGGAAACGATCGTGCATCTCTACGAGGAGTACGGCCTGGATTTCGTCTCGCACTTGCACGGCATGTTTGCAATCGCCATCTGGGATTTTCGCAAGCAGCAGTTGATCCTGACTCGAGATCGCCTGGGCGTGAAGCCGCTGTACTATTACGCGGACCAGAATCGATTCAGCTTTGCTTCCGAGATCAAGTCATTGCTGCAGGATGCGACGATCCCCCGTACATCCAGTTTCGTCGCGCTGCATCAGCTCCTGACGCTCGGTCATATTTTGCCACCGAATACAGCCTTCGAAGGCATCCTCGAATTGCCGCCGGCAACGACGCTCATTTACCAACAGGGCAATTTTGAGTTGCAGTCGTGGTGGGATCTGAGCTATTCGCAGCCAGACATCTACAATGAGCAGGAGACGCATCGCGATCTGATGAGCCAGATCAGGGCGGCAGTCGCGAGACGACTTATCAGTGACGTACCCCTTGGGGCCTTCCTGAGCGGTGGTATTGATTCCAGTATCGTTGTAGCGCTGATGAGTCAGTTGATTTCGGAGCCCGTCAAAACGTTCTCCATCGGATTCGACGATGCGGAATTCTCCGAGCTGCCGTACGCCCGGCAGGTGGCCGAGCATTGCGGAACGGATCATCACGAACTGATCGTGAAACCGGACGTTCCGCAGATCATGCAGCAACTCATTCATCATCATGACGCGCCCTTTTACGATACTTCCGCGATTCCAACGTGGTACGTCAGTAAGTTCGCCCGTGAGCACGTAACGGTCGCATTGTCCGGCGATGGCGGTGATGAGATGTTTGCGGGCTACAACATCTACCTCGCAGCCAAAGTTGCGCAACGGTACTCGTTCGTGCCGCCTGTGATTGCCAAGAATGTGCTGGAACCTCTGATGCAACTGATCCCGGAGACGGGGACCTACATCAACAAGGGACGTGTGGCTCGGGAGTTCGTCAAAGGGCTCTCCATGTCTCCCCTCGGTCGATACACACGCTGGGCGACTAAAATCAAACGAGAAACCCGTAGTCGACTTTACTGTGATCCCGAGCTTCGGGAGTTGCAGCGAATGCCGGACGAGAGCCTGTTGGCGCCATGGTTCGAAGCGCAGAGTGACTGTAGCGAACTGAGTAAGCTGCTGTACGTCGGTACGAAGACCGAACTGCCCTGCGACATGCTTCGGAAAGTCGATCGTATGAGCATGGCTCATTCGTTGGAGGTGCGCTCGCCGTTTCTTGATCATCATCTCTTCGAGTTTGCATCCGGATTGCACGACGACGCGAAGCTCAAGGGGCGCACTACGAAACACGCGTTGCGGCAAATTGCCAGGGACCTGCTGCCCTCCAGCGTGGTGGACCGGCCGAAGCGTGGATTCTCGATTCCCCTCGACCGGTGGCTGCGGGAAGATTTGCGGGACTATTCAAGACAGATCCTGTTTGACCCCAAGGCTGAGCAGCGAGGCTTATTCGACAATACCTTTGTTCGTCAGCTTGCTGAGGAGCATACCGGGGGGAAAATCTCCCGCGGCAGAGAGCTGTGGACCTTGATGACGATCGAGCTTTGGCAACGATCGTATATCGACAAATTTGCCTGGGAGCTGAAGAATCCCGGTCCATTGAGTCTAGTCACACCCATGACGCAAGGCGCTTAAATGAGAATCTCACACCTTCAACATCTTGTTTGCCCAAGCTGCCAAACAGAACTGACCATTGGCGGCGTGTCCGAACAGATCGGCGACCGATTGATCGCCGGGGCGCTGAACTGCGGAAAGTGCGAGGCGAGCTACCCAATCCTGCGTGGGATTCCACGATTCGTGGAACTCAGCAATTACGCAGATGGCTTCGACTTCCAGTGGAACAAGCACGCATTGACGCAGCACGACAGTCATTCGAAGTCCACCGTCTCCGAAGACCGTTTCTTCAACGAGACCAAGTGGGATCGCGAGTTGCTGGGCGAGGTCGTTCTTGAGGTCGGCTGCGGCAGCGGTCGCTTCACCGCGCAGGCAATTTCTACCGGAGCGATGGTCGTCGCGACAGATCTTAGCGGAGCGGTCGATGCAAACTACCGTGTTCACGAGGAAGCCAATAACCTGCTGTTGGTCCAGGCGAACATCTACAACATGCCGTTTCGCAAGGAGTGGTTCGACAAGGTCTTCTGTCTGGGAGTGCTGCAACACACACCGGACGTTGAGAAGTCGTTTCGGGTGTTGCCAGAATACCTGAAGCCTGGCGGACAGTTTGCGACCGATGTCTACGACAAACGCAAAGGCTTGCTGGGGTTCCTGGAGATCTTCTATCGAACCTATTTCTGGGTTCGCCCAATCACACGTCGGATGCCAACTCAGTTGCTTTACAAGATGGTATCCGGATACATCAAGTTCATGTGGCCACTGGCGGGACTGATCAACAAGATTCCCTACATCGGTCGCAAGTTGAACCGCATGTTGCTGGTCGTGGATTATCGCGGACGCTACGACCTTTCCGAAGAGATGTTGCAGGAGTGGTCGATTCTGGACACCTTCGACATGTTGTCGCCAGCGTACGATCAGCGACAGACGATCGACACATTTCGCGACTGGTTTGAGTCGTCGCCATTCAAGGAAGTTGATGTCCACTACGGATACAACGGTATCGAAGGTCGAGGCATCAAGTGCTAGACGTTCAGCCCGTGATCGCCCCAGCCACGGAACCACGCCAACGCGGATGGTTTTATCGGGCCGTGCCATTGGTCGCGATTGCGATCATTGCCGGGGCGTGGGCATTGATGCACTTCAGGTCGACCGGTCAGTTGCCGTTCTTGCATCGCGAGAGTGTGTGGTCGATTGCCATGTACGAAGGCATATCACCCTTTGAACTACAGCCGATGGATGCGAATAATCGCCCGGTACTCACTGCGGCAGACGTGACGGATGTACCAGCGTTATTCGTGGCGGATCCGTTCATGATCCAGGACGACGGCAAGTGGCTCATGTTTGTCGAAGTGTTGAACTCGGCAACGCATCAGGGAGACATTGGAGTCGCCACCAGTGAGGATGGACTGGAATGGAAGTACGATCGGATTGTGCTGGACGAGTCGACGCATCTTTCGTATCCGTCGATCCATCGCGTTGACGACAAGTGGTACATGTTGCCTCAAGCGGACGACGGCGTTCACTTCTATGAGGCGACGGCTTTTCCGTATGAATGGCAGAAGGTCCACACGGTCCTGTCGGGTGATCACTTCGCCGACCCTACACTGTTTCAATACGAAGACCTTTGGTGGATGTTCGTCGCGCGTTCGGGGACGCATGACGAACTGCGGCTTTACTACGCGTCGAACGTTTTCGGCGAATGGACCGAGCACCCCGCCAGTCCCATCGTGACGAACAACGCCGATATCGCGAGGCCCGGCGGCCATGTAATGTGGCTGAATGGCAATCCCGTTCGGCTCACGCAGGATTGTGCCCCACGGTATGGAAACCAGTTGTTGGGTTTTGAGATTACGACGCTTACGCCAACGGACTACGCCGAGCGACCGCTGGATACCGGGCCGATACTTACCAATGGCAGCCACACGTGGAATTCCACGGGAATGCATCACAGTGATGCTCATCAAATGAAGGATGGATCCTGGCGAGCGGTCGTGGATGGCCATACGAAGCGATGGATACTGCAGGCCACACCATGAATGCATCCCAAGAAAACAAGAAACGCGACTGGCTGAAATTGTCTCGCGTCATTATTGGCGTGATCGTGCTGGCCCTGATCGCCTGCTACGTCGACCTTGGTCAGTTTGTCCGAACTTTGGCTTCGGTGGACCCATCCGTCTTCGGTATCCTGCTGCTGGTCGTCATGTTGAGCCGACTGCTGCGCGCCTACAAGTGGAACAGTCTTCTCCGGGCGCGGGGTATCCACATTAGCAACTGGCAGGCGTTACGGCTGAGTCTTGTCTCACACTTTACCGGGTCCTGGACACCCGGTCAGATCGGCGGTGACGCCTATCGGATTTATGCGCTCAGGGATTTCGGCAAGTCGTCGGTCGTGCTCTCGACGGTATTGATTGAACGTTATGCGGGACTCTGCGCCGTCTCGTTTTTTGCGTTGTTGTCGATGCCCGTGACGATGCCGTATCTCTACCGCAAATCACCGTTCGTGCTGGCGATTGTGTTTGCGGCCATCGTGCTGGTCGCTGGCGTTGTACCGTGCCTGTTCTCAAGACGCTTGACGAGCATGGTCAGCAATCTCGTGCCGGGATTTGGCCGTTCGGGCGTGGGGCGGAAAATCTCGCAATTCTATGACACGTTGGCCGAGTTTCGGCATCACGAGGGCACGCTGGTCTTCTTTGCGATTGCGACGCTGCTGGAAGTTCTCTCATACTTCGTGACGAACTGGTTGGCTGCCCGAGCTCTTGGGCTGGAGGCGGATCTGCTGTTTTTCATGCTGGCGATGCCCATCGTGCATCTGTTGTTACGCATCCCGATCTCGTTTCAGTCACTGGGCATTCAGGAAGGATGCTTCGTCTATGCATTGGTGGCCCACGGGTTCTCGCCGGCGGAGGGCCTGGCAGTCTCGATTCTGCAAAGAACACTTGAATGGATCATGTCGATCGTTCCCGGCGGTCTGCTGTTGTGGCTGACGAATGGTCCTCAGCCGGAGCCCGGGAACGGCGTCGAGTCCAACCTTTCTGATTCCACATTCCGGTGTGCGACGGCGGATCCCTCGGCAGCCCGCTGAATGTTGGCTGATTGCCGTCAAACGCGCATCAAAACGGGTGCATTATCGGCGTCATTTCTGAACGGCTGTGTATACGGTTCTATGAATTTATGTGGAAGAAACTATGATGGCTGGCAACATGCAGGAAGCGAATTGAGCTGGGGTGGTAGCTATGGGTAAGGCGGAACGAAACTGGGTTGGTTTCGATTTGGGCGGCACGAAGATGCTCGCCAAAGTATTCGATTCCAACTATCGAGGGCTCGCGCAATCGCGCACCAAGACGAAGGGCTACGACGGCGCGAAGTCAGGGCTCAATCGGATCGTGGCGACCATCGCGGAGGCGCTCGAAGACGCCGACGTCAAAGGCGACAAGCTTGCCGGAATTGGCATTGGCTGTCCCGGCCCACTTGATCTTGGCAAGGGCATCATTCATTCCGCTCCCAATCTTGGCTGGACGAATGTCCGGATCAAAGACCGACTGGAGAAGGAATTTGGTTGCCCTGCGGTCATTATGAACGACGTCGATGCGGGCGTGTATGGCGAGTATCGGTTTGGTGCGGCCCGAAATGCCCGCACAGCACTGGGTGTTTTTCCCGGGACGGGGATCGGCGGCGGCTGCGTTTACGACGGACAAATTATTCGTGGCAAGAACGAATCGTGCATGGAAATTGGCCATGTCCAGGTTGTGCCGCATGGTCCACTTTGTGGTTGCGGTCATCGGGGTTGCCTGGAAGCCGTTGCCAGCCGGCTTGTGATTGCCGCACAGAGTGCTGCGGCTGCGTATCGTGGCCAGGCGCCGCATCTGTTGGCAAATGCCGGCACGGATCTAAAGAACATTCGCAGTGGTGCGTTGTCGTCGGCAATTGCCGCAGGCGACTTACAGGTCGAGAGAATCGTTCGGGATGCGGCTAAGCACATTGGCTTTGCCGTCGCCAGCATGGTGAACGTTCTTGCTCCGGATGTCGTTGTACTGGGAGGCGGACTGGTCGAAGCCATGACCGACCTGTTCATTGAAGAAGTGAGCGGCACGGCGAAGGACCGCGTCATGCCGGCTCTGATTGATACCTTCGAAGTCAAGGCTGCCGGGTTGGGCGACGACGCGGGAGTCATGGGTGCCGCCGCTTGGGCGGCCCATGAACTGAGTGACTAGCGCCGGGCGTTGCTTTGGCCTGGGGAATGGCGGCGACGCGTGTCGTTGTCGCCGGCCGCCGGTTCCTTCTAGCGAAATCGCAGCGTTGTGGACTGGCCACTTGCCGTGCTGATGCGAACAGGTCGCTTCGCTCCGCCATTGGAGAACTTGAGTGTCGAAGCGGCCGGGCTGGACAATTGCAGCGTCGGGCCCGCTACTTTCTCCGCCTTGGGGGCTTTGATCGCGGGCTTCGGCGGAATCGTCGTGCTGGTGGAGCCAACGATCTTTCGCGAGCTGACCTGCTTTGACGGCACGATGATTGCGGGAACGCTTCCCGTCACAATCTTGAAGGCCGGCGCCGATTTGACCGTCGACTTACTGTCGGGTTTCCTCGGTTTTGCGGCCGCCACCTCGATGTTTGAAACCTCAGTCTTCTTGAAGTTCAGTGGTTTCGCAGCTGCCGGCGAAGTCGCTTTGGAAACTTTCCCGACGGTTGGTTTGGTGTTTGGTTTCTTCGCCGCCGGGGTACGAAAGACGATGGAACTGTTCGCCGCGGAGGGCGTGTTGTTCTTGGGGGGCTTGATGCTGACCTGACCGGACTTCGTGTTTAGCGAATCGATTCGCACGATCTTCGGGGCCGTTGGCACCGAAACTCGAATGCGTGGACGACTCTCTTCGTTGCCCGATTCTGACGTCGATGGTGGCAGCGGGAATTCGTCGGTTGCAAGATCGCGAAGCCGAACGATGCTGGGTTTGCCCGCATCTATCGTCAGCTTCAGCGTGTCGCGTTTCGGTTGCGAATCGACTGCGATCGCTTCTTGCTTCTCGGCAGGTGCTGCGGCCGCTGGTTGCTTGTTCTCTTTTGCGACCTTCGGCAGTACCGTTGTATCCCTGACTTTGATGTCATCGAGCTTGACGATTTTCTCGGGGCTCGCTTTCTTGACCGGAGCCATGACTTTCGCAGGAGCCGCTGGTTTCTCGGTGACGGCAATTTTCGTTGGCTTCACCGAATCCACCGGGCCGGGAGCTTCAGTTCTTGCTAACGGTTTCGGTGTGGCCGATTGTTTGGCAACGATCGAACCTGACTTGCGACTGGATGGTAATTCTCGGTGGAATTCGTTCTTGACGATGGCGGGGGCGACGGAGCGAATCCTGGCAGGGGACCGATTTGAGGGTGGTACGATCTTCTTCACCGTGACGCTCTCAGGCAGATCACCAATTTCTTCAGACGTTGCCAACTCAGGGAGCGATCGCTTGACGGGCAGTGATGGCTCGGGTTGCTTCGATTCGACAACTTCCTCGCGAGCCGGCAGAGCTGGCAGCAGGTTCTGGTTGCGAACCGGCGTCACGCGCCCGGATTCCGGAAGGGGTTGGAATATCTCGGCAACATCGCTTTGCACAGGCAACGGCATCGTCGGCTGAGACAGCAGACTCCGTACGGGTGCAACACTTCCAGAATCGGAAGGCGACGGAACGGCTGACTCGGCGTCCGTCGGGATGGATGGCACGTCCGGTTCCGTTGGCAGATTTAGCTCGTCAATCGTTTGGATGGGATCCGGTGTTTCGGGGATCGGTGCGGCGGGTTCGGGCTGGGAGTCCAATACGGACTCCGGCATCGGCTGCTCGACGATCATCTCATTTGGAGCAGCATACTCTGGCGACGCAACGGGAATCATTTCTTCGGTGAGGACTTCGCCCTGCACCGGACATGCACCAGCACACTCGGATGGCCAGCGCGTCCAGACAGTCGGTTCGTATCCGAAACAGCCCGGTTCGCGATAGGTCGTGCAGGGATCTTTCTCGATGATCCGACCTGTCTGCTGGCTGTGGAAATAAGTCTTGTTGCTACGGGCTACTTCCGTGAACGGACTCTTGTAGTGCTTGATGTGATACCCAATTGGGGTGCCACAACCTGAACAGGCAATCGACAACAGCAAGGCCGCTGTACGTTTGATAGCGATCGAGGTTTGTGTTTTCGATTCCATGGTAGTTTTGTCCATCGCCTTGTTTAGCACACCAAGCGTGCTGCCATTGGTTCAGTTGTGGCCAACCGGTCTCTAAGTCTAGATGCCGTTGTTGTTGGGGTTACCGCCACCTTCAAGCACACGACCGGAGAGTCGCGTTGCGGTACCCGTTCCCAGCAGAACGAATCCCATGATGCGTTCCAGTGGAGCTGTCAGCTTTGCAATTCGAGTGTCGAACGCTACCAGCTTGTCTTCGGCAACGAATACCCGGTCGCCCGGCAGGATCTGATAGTTTGTTTGGGCGGAACCTCGTTCCGTCACCGCGAACCAGTCCACAGGCAGGATTTTGACATCGCCTGTTTCGCGGGACGGTCGAGCGATCCAGATCTTCTTCGAGGAAACCTGTTCGAGGCCCTGAATCTGAGCGATCGCGTCGAGGACGGTCTCGTTACCGGTGATTGGGAAACGGTAGACTCCATCGCCAAGACCCGCACCCTGAATCACGATGTAGTACACCTTGCTGTTGTAGGAGTACACGTTCAGTGAGATTTCGGGGTCTTCAAGGTGCTGTGAAAGGTAGTTCTCGATGTCGGACTTCGCCTGGTCGAGTGTCTTTCCGACCAGCGATACCTGACCGTAGCTGCCGAGGCTGATGTTCCCATCGGGTCCGACCAGAAACTGTCCAAGGATGTTCTGGCTCGCAGCCATCTGTGCGAGTGACACGGAAACTTTCGGGTCTCGCAGGTAGTCGGCCAGTTGTGCGCTGATCGCTTCGCGAGCTTCGTCGACATCCATGCCAGCTACTTTGACCGAACCATACGGAGGGCCAAGGTTGATGATGCCACCAGGCTCAACGGTGTAGGGACCCGTGATGGGTGCATCAGGAAGTCCACCGGCTTCGATGTTCAGAACGTCCAGCGTTCGCAAAGCGTAAGGCGACTTCGGAACGATGTGTACGCCCTCGATGTTCAGAATGTCCGGCGGCTCGATGACGTACTCGGGCAGAACCACTTTCTGCAACTCACGCGGCATCGATTTATAGACCGGTGGAAGACGCTCCATACCGTGATTGGGATGGCTGGGATTTGTCGTTTGACAACCAACACAACACAAAACGGCAAGTAAGAAGGCGATCGGCGTTCCGCGTCTTATCTTCCCTGATCTACGCATGATTCAACTCTGTTCTATGGTCCCCGCCGTGAAAACGGCGAGCGATATTGCAACTGCTCCAGACCCGCCCAAAACGAATCTGGTTCCCCAAGCAGAAGTGTTTTCGGGGCGAAGGGCAGTGCTAGCACGCGGCAAAAGGCGGCGTCGGAACCAAAGATCTGTGACGTCGATCATGTCGTACCGCGTATGCTGATCATGGAAAACGGGACGAGTCGACCGGTCGGTAAAGCTTTGACGGCTACTGGCTGCTGGATGCTCCATTCAAGGACGGCTTTTCCGCTGAAAAAGCGCACGCGACCGTATGGATCGCGAGGGTCCGTCTCACTCCGTCGCGGGGCGATGGAATCGGACGTGTCGCGTGCAACGATTGGAAGGCGCCGCTACAGTGAAGGTTGCTATCAACGACTTTTCCGGCGTGGCGGATTCGTTTGGCTGATGGATGCTGCGTTGGTCGATAAACGAAACGACGTCCGGAAGTTTACCTGGAACCGTGTTCAATCCTCCTGTCGGAGAAATCCAATGTTGCGTCTCACATTCATTACCGCATCCCTGGTTCTCCTGGTTGGGCTGTCGGAAGCGAGCGCGCAACGCGTTCCCGGTTTCAATCGCAGGAATACGGTTAGTCCGTATCTGAACCTGTTCAATGCGAACCAGGGTGGTATCAACAACTACTTCTCGTTCGTACGACCATTTCAGGAGCAGGCAAGGTTCAACCAGCGACAGGCTGCTGAAAATCAGTTCCTGCAGCAACAACTGAATCGAAACCAGTTCGGTGGACCGGCCAACTTTGCACCCGGAGCCGGCGGACTGCTACGTCCGACCAATGCGGGGATTGGCCAACCGTCGCGTGCAGCGACGTATTTTGACTACTCGCACTTTTATGGGCAGCCAGTTAGTGCGCAGCGGACGGCCGGCGGAGTCCGACGCCGACAGTAGTTGCCTGAGCATCGGCGACTTTGAGAGCGCGAGGGTCGTTGAGAACGCCGGTGGCAGTGAGATCGCCGGTGGCAGTGAGAACGCCGGTGGCAGTGAGAACGCCGGCGAAGTGCAGATCCTTCACGAGCCCGCGCTATTGGCAGGCGGCCAGCCGTTGACGCAGCTGACGCGTTGAAGCCCACGGAAGGCACAACTCGACGATGCCGTAATCCTGCCCGCATCGCACTTCATAACGGACTCGCCACGTGGGGTCGCTACCGGGTAGCACGCCCAACTGTTGCACGTTGTGCACAAGTCGATCGACAGTCAGTCCCAGCGACAGCGCCTGTTGCCATGCATCGCCATAGCTGCCAACCAGTTCGCCAAACAGAATTTGTAGCAGACCTGCTTCAATTTCGGACATGGGACGTTGCGGCACGGGTTCGGACTGGCAACTACCCAACATGCGATCGACCAGCGGGTACGCGATCGACGGTTGGATGGAGACCCAGAATTCAAGATCCGTAGCGGTTGCTCGAACGACGGCACAGCAGGTTGGCACCAGTTGTCCAAAAACGAATCGGGAATAGGTGCTCGCCGATTGATCTCGCAAGCTGACGGTGACGTTGCGCTGGGCGAACCGGGTCGTGATGGTGGCTAACGTCGGCGCAAAGACTCGGTGCAGTTCCAGCAGCGAACTGTGTGCAAGGTCGTCGGCGTCGTGCTCGTCCGTATGGCGGGTTTCTGTTTCGCGGACTTCCATCACGTTCGGCAGCGGCAGCGAATCGGGAGACGGAGTTGTCAGCAGAGCAATCTCGTCCTCGGTCAGTCCTTCTTTTTCCACAGTCATCCTCCGTGATGATCGCATTGTTGAGTGCTATCGAATGTGTCCATCGCCATAAACGATGTATTTGTAGCTGGTCAGTTCCTTCAATCCGCATGGTCCGCGAGCGTGAAACTTGTCGGTGCTGATGCCGATTTCAGCCCCCAGACCAAATTCACCGCCGTCGTTGAATCGCGTACTGGCATTTACCATCACGGCCGAGCTGTCGACGCCGGTTGTGAACTGACGGGCACGGGGCAGGTCACGCGTGACGATCGTATCGGTGTGGCCGGATCCATACTGATTGATGTGGCGAATTGCCGTTTCGACGGAATCGACCACGCAGCATGAGATGACCGGGCCAAGGAACTCTGCACCGAAATCGGCATCGTCGGCAGTTGTTGCATCGATAACATCGCACGTCGCTTTGTCGCCACGTACCTCAACCTCCTTTTCCGCGAAGGCTGCTTTCATTTTGGGAAGGAAGTCGGCCGCCACGGCTTTGTGAACGAGCAACGATTCAGCGGCGTTGCAGACACCGTAGCGATGCGTTTTGGAATTCAACGCGACGCGAACCGCCATGTCCAGGTCGGCGTGCTCATCAACATAGACGTGGCAGTTGCCATCGAAGTGTTTGATGACGGGCATGGTCGCTTCGGCAGCGACACGACGAATCAGGCCCTCGCCACCTCGCGGGATGGCAACGTCAATGAATTGCTCTAGCGCGAGAAAATGGCCCACGGCTTCGCGGTCGGTCGTATTCACCAGTTGAACGGCATCGGCCGGGATCTGATTCTTTCCGGCAGCTTCCATCAGCAGTTTGACGATCGCCTGACTGGAATGGATCGCTTCTTTTCCGCCACGCAGAATAACGGCGTTTCCACTCTTAACACAGATTGCTGCTGCATCCGCGGTTACGTTGGGTCGAGATTCGTAGATGAAGAAGACAACTCCCAAGGGCACACGCGTCTTTTGAATGGAAAGTCCATTGGGTCGCACGGAGGAATCCATCACTTCACCGATGGGATCCGGCAGCATGGCGATGTGCTCGAGAGCCGCTGCGATACCTTCCACGCGATCGGTGTTCAACACGAGTCGATCGATCTGAGCGTCGGTGAGTCCGTAGCCCGGCGCTGCGGCGATGTCTTTCTCATTCGCGACAAGGATCTCGGCGATGCCGTCGCGTAGTGCCTTTGCCGAGTCACGCAGCCAGTCGTTCTTCTGTTGGCCACTGATCGCCGCCAGTTCGCGCGATGCTGCCTTGGCTCGTTCGGCGACTTGCTGGCAGTAGGTTTTCAGGTCGGTGGATTCAGCAATACTCATGTCAGTTGTCCAGTTTCAATTCATTCCCGTCTATTCCGCCGGCCGCCGCGAAGGACGCCAGGGCCTGCTGGACGGACAGAACGTCGTGCACTCTTAGCACCTGCACGCCCGCCGCCGCCAGTGACATCGAAACCCCAACCGTTGCGTGGGTTCGGTCGACATTCGCATCCCCGAGGATTTTGGCGAGAAATCCCTTTTTCGAATGTCCCACCAGGATCGGCGCACCGAGATCATGATAACTTCCCATCGAGGCCAGCAAAGTCAGATTTTGCTGGTGAGTCTTCGCAAATCCGATTCCTGGATCGAGACAGATCCGTTCTGGCGAGATTCCAACCCGCAGTAGTGCGTCAAAACGTGAACGCAGGTAGGCTCTCACGTCCTCGACAACGTTGTCGTAGCGAACAAATTCTTCGTTCAGCATCGTCCTTGGATTGCCGCGCATGTGCATGGCACAAATGCCGGCGCCGCTGGACAATGCGACTTCGGGCATTTTGGCGTCGCCCTCGAGGCCCGTGACGTCGTTGATGATTTCCGCGCCGGCTGCGACTGCCTCTTCAGCCACTCTGGCCTTCGAGGTATCGATTGAAATTGGCACGTCGGTCTGTTCGGCAAGTTCGGAGACGACGCGGACAACTCGACGAAGCTCTTCGGCTTCCTCCACGGGGTCCGCGTTGGGGCGCGTGCTTTCTCCACCAATATCCAGAATGCCCGCACCCGCTTCGGCGAGGGCCAGTCCGTGTTCAACGGCGCGTTGGTGATCGGCGAATTGGCCGCCGTCGGAGAAGCTGTCCGGTGTTACGTTGACGATCCCCATCAGACACGGCAGTTGCCCGAACTGCAGCGTCGTGGTGCGGAGTTTCCATTGAGTTGCCCTTTGCGGGTATTTCTCGTGGAGCAGCATTGAACGAATCCATCACAAATGGGCACTACTTGGCCGGCTGTTGGCCGCTCGTTGAACTACCAGGGATACTCCATCTGTTCGACGATCTGTTCCGCCAATTGACTGATTGCTCTTTGGTGAGCGGTTGCCACGGACTGGCCGCCTTCCGGAATCAGATTCGCGGATTGCGTGATCTGAAGTACAGGTGGTAGCGAAACGAGATTGTCGCGCAGCAGGTCGCCGGCACGGGACTCCCATCTTATCCGCACAATGAGATCCGTGCCGATGTTTCTAGGCACGTCGTTAATATCTTCTGCCAGAACGGTCTTGGTTTCGCTGACGATCTGGCCGGAAAGGATGCTGTCCGCATCGGCTTCGCAAACAACTTTGTAAGGCGTGTTGTCTTCGATTTCCTTGGCGACCGCTTCGGTCAGGCGTTCGCCAAAGTCCTTGCGAAAGCTGTTCGACTGAAAGATGGGAACGTGGACCGTGCGGACATCGGGACGATAGAGTGTCTGGCTGCCAAGTTGGTATCCCGCACAGCCCGAGAGCCACAGCGGGCTCAGGGCCAGGGCACTCAGCGCCAGGTTTGCGATGAACGTTCGATGTCCGGGCTGCATGGCCATCCATTCTTTCAGGGGCGTCGCCGCGTGGCGTTGCGACGGTGCCTAGCGTTGCGTCGTTCCGGGCTTCGTCGCAATCAGTGGCTGGTCTTCATTCGAGGTCGGGAACGCACGAGCCAGCCACTCCAGTCGTTGAGGTGGCAGGTCCGGAGCACCTCCTAATTCCTCAAGTCGACGTTGGGCGGTCGCCGCGAGGCTGGTGTCGGCAAACTCACGCGCCACGCGTTCGTACTGTGTCCGGGCGGCCCGATATTCCTGTCGTCGGTCACGGTAGCGGGCGAGGCTCATTTCCCGCAGTGCGCGATTCATGCGAACATCCTTGTAGGCCTTCGCCAGATATTCGGTGTCGTTCGCGGACTCACCGGGAAACTGTCGCCGCATCTGACGCACCAGTTCTTCGGCGTCGTCCAGAGGCCCCGCGTCGTAGCTTGGGCCCTGGTACAGTTGGATCTTGCATTGCAGTCCAATCATGTGAGCCCGGTACTGGTGTTCGCTGTTTGGAAATGAACGCCGCAAGTCATTTAGCAGTTCATCGGCGCGGTAAATCTTGCCGGCTTTGAAACAGGCGTCTGCCGCCAACATGGTCGCATCATCCGCGAGCTCGCCGGTTGGATCGTCGAGTCGGATGCGTTCGAGGATTTTGATGGCGTTGCCGAAGTTGTCAAATGTGGGTCGATCTCGCGATACAAAATTGGGGACGATGGCTGGTTGACTGCCTTCTTCATGGTGGTCCAACCAGTACTTTGCAATTTGAAAGCGACGTCGACTGATGGCGTCGATGTGTCGGCTGCTGGTGTACTTGCTGACGACGCCGCCGAATTCGGATTCCGCCTTGGGGTATCGGTCGGCAAAGAAAAGCGATTCGGCGCGATAGAAGAGGGCGTCTTCTTCGACGGAGGATTTGGGCCAGCGTGCGGCGGCGCGAGAGAAGGCTTTCGCCGCCTTGTCAAACTCGGCCAGACGATCGCGACCTTCCAATTGGGCGGCATTTTTGTAAATGCCCATCGCGGCGTCGAATTGTTCCTTTGCGGCTGACTCGTTGGGACCAAGCCCCACGGAAGCTTTGGCCGACGCCATGAGGCCATCAGTCACGTCCGTGAGCATGCCCCGGTTCGGGTCGATCTCATCGGGAAGTTCGTAGGCCGAAAGTGGGTCTTTGGGTCGCAGCATGTTGCAACCAATTGAACAGGCCACAATGAGCGAACAGCTCAGCCAGATACAGACTGCCGTACAGCGTCTCATAGGACATCCTTGTCAACAACTACATCGAAAGTTTCGCGTCATGCGAAACCGTATCGTCTACACCATTCTTCGCACTGCAGACGCGCATGGTTCGCGTGCTGTCACTGCATTTATCTGAAGGTGGGGCTCGGACGGTACGCGATGCTGAATTGCAACGTCAATATCAACATCAGCACGCTACCACTGTGCCCAAACTCGTGTGTGACAGGCGCGAGCTATTTGGACGCCTCGGCTGGCTTGTCGGACTCAGCGTCCGCGGCTTTCTGCTTTTCCAGATGGCCAAACATCAATCCGCCAACTTTGCCATGCCGCCACGTGCCAGCATACTTCCCGTCCGCAATGACAACGCGAGAGTCAAATGTGCCCATGCCGGGAATCGTCAGGTTGTCGACCGTGATCACGGGGGTTGTGCCGGCCCATTTTACTTCGACGGGGATTGGCAGCGTGACGTCGTGACTGCCGTACTTGATCCGGGAAAAGAACATCCAGTAGTCGCCTTGTGGTTGTTTGACGACTTTGCTGATCTCGTAGCGTTCGTTGATGCGTTTGTTGTTGTCATCACCGTCGATCATAAAGGTCCCGACCATGACAGACTTCTTCAGCAGCTCCTCGAAACCCTTGAACAGCTCTTCGCGTGACTTTTCGTCCTGTTCGTTTTTGGGGGCAAGCGTAGCAGCGTCACCGGATTCTTGTCCCAGCGACAAGCCACCGACCGAAAGGGCGATCACGATGGCAGCAACAACTTCCGTGATTTTGAAACGTCGCATGGTTCTTCTCCGGTTCTGTTCTGATTCGGAATTGCGTAGCCGAGTATCCGGGCAGCGGTCCCGGGGTTCTAGATGTTTGTCAGATACTGCACCGCGGCCGCAGCTTCACCTACCGGATCATTTGCATTGTCACGGGCCACCGTAAAGTAGCCGCGATAACCGTGCTCCTCAAGTGTTCCGATTATTTGTGGGAAATCGGCCGAGCCACGACCGAGCGGCACTTCCAGTCCCCTGCCCTGCGCGAGGTCGCGGACACCATCTTTTGCTCGAACGTACATGATGTGCTGACCGAGTAACGACACTGCGTCGCTGGCGGAGAAACTGTTGACGATCAGGTTTCCCGGGTTGAGCGTCACGCCAATGGATCCCTCGGGTAGTGCATCAATGAGTTTGGCCACCGCCGCAGCGTCCTCGCTTCCGGTCTCGGCGGCGAGAAAAACACCGCATCGCTGCGCATGTTTACCAAGTTCCGTCAGGACGTCGACAAGCATGTTCCATTCGGATCCCTCTTCTTCGGGAATGCGACCAATTTGGTTCACGAGTACCTTGGCGCCGAACTTCCAGGCCAGGTCCATTGCCTTCATGGTCGCATCGATGCGTTGCTGAAGCTGCTCGGGCACGTTGTAGCCACGTCGCGTTGGAAATCCAAAGGCACAGACTTTCAGGTTCGCGTCATCCAGCATCTTGCGCAGTTGCCGAATTCCCGTCTCCGTCATCTCGCGTACGTTTAGCTGGTTCCGGGCGTCGATTTCCACCGCGGTGACCCCGAGTTGGTTGGCGGTGCCAATCGCTCGACGCAGGGGTTGCCTGAGCGCAGTTAGCTGGATTCCAATTTTCAGTTCCGGCACGTCGTTGACTCCTCGGTTGTGACCATTCCCCGGCACACTATGATGACGTCAGTTGTTCTCGATCACCAGTGCGGCATCGTGAGGTTTCAATGCCCAACGTCCAGCAGTTCTGCCAGTTTCTTGAAGAGTTTGCCCCCCGACGTCTCGCTGAAGATTGGGACAACGTGGGGTTGCTGTTGGGTGATCGAACCCGATCGGTCGAAAACGCAATGACATGCCTGACCATCACTCCGGAAGTCGTTGACGAAGCGGTCGATGGTTCGGCGAATCTCATTATTACGCATCATCCGCTGCCCTTTCGTCCGCTCAAGCGGATCACGGCCGACGGTGTGACTGGTGCGATGCTGCTGAAGCTCATCGAGAACCAGATTGCCGTGTACAGTCCGCACACTTCGTTTGATTCGGCGACTCGGGGAATCAATCAGCACCTCGCAGAAGGACTGGGAATTGTCGAGCCACAACCGCTGGAGCCGGTCGACAACGATCCAGATGAACTGGGATCGGGCCGCTATGGCAAGCTGGCGGCGCCGCTGGAGATGGCCGCGTTTGTGGACGTTGTCAAAAAGTTTCTGCGACTCGACGGACTCCATTTTGTCGGCTCGTCCAATCAGCCGGTCACGCGGGTCGCGGTTGCATGCGGTAGTGCGGGTCAGTTTCTGCAAACGGCCAAACGCAAAGGTTGCGATTGCCTCGTGACTGGCGAGACGAATTTTCACACTTGCCTGGAAGCCAAGGCAAACGGCGTCGCGTTGCTGCTACCGGGACACTACGCCAGCGAAAGGTTCGCGCTGGAAATGTTGGCAGAAAAACTGAAGAACGAGTTTGCCGATACGCGGATTTGGGCAAGTGTCGAAGAGTCCGATCCACTGATCTGGGGTTAATTTCAGCGGCGACGTTTCGTATCGCACGCATTGGGGTTTCGCTGTTGTAGCACCTGGTTTCGCGTAATGTGTCTGGTTACATACAGTCATCTACCGCGTAGAAACAGGCTTGGCGTCCCGCCGTGCGGTTGCAGACCAATACATTGAAACACTTTGCGTTGACGACCAACTGCCCGATACTAGAATGGCAGGTCTCTCCAATTCAACGTCGCGAGTGGTCCATGCGTTCCCTCACTGCCCTCCCCGTCTACAACGAAGCCGCATCTGTCGAAGCCGTGCTCAACGAAGTTGGCAATCACAGCGAGCATGTGCTGGTTGTCGACGACGGCTCGACCGATGGCACTCGTGAACTGCTGGCCAAACGAGACGACATCTACCTGGAAGTTCACGAGCCTAACCGAGGCTACGGAGCGGCGTTGGACACGGCGTTCGCCTATGCAATTCGCCACGAGTTTGATGTGCTGGTTACGATCGATTGCGATGGTCAACACGAACCGCAGCGAATTCCTCGTTTCGTTGAAGTCTGCCAGAACAAGGATGTCGACATTGTCTCGGGAAGTCGCTATCTCAAAAAGTACGAGAATGATTCCGAACCGCCGGCCCAACGGCGTCTCATCAATCAGATGATCACAGCCGAGATCAATGAGATGCTGTGCCTGAATCTGACGGACGCATTTTGTGGGTTTAAGGCGTATCGCGTTGAATCGCTGAAGAAACTGGAGCTTACGGAGCCCGGTTATGCCATGCCGCTGGAATTGTGGGTGCAGGCCGCGGCGGCGGATCTGACCGTCGTGGAGATTCCGGTGCCGTTGATCTATCTCGATGAGAAACGATCGTTTGGCGGAGTCCTGGACAACGGCGAAACACGGCTTAAGTACTATCGCGAAGTCGTCGCCGAAAGTATTGGTCGCGTTGAAGGCGATCTGGTATCGCGCCGCGCCGCGCGTTGCGGTCAGGGCGCGTAATCCTTACGCTGCAATAGTACTCTTCCTTGCAAAGGCACCTTCATGGCGAAGGCACTCTCGTACATGCGGCTGCGAGCGCCGCGGAACGATGGTGAAACGCTACTCGTCCCCGACCGGGACGAATGCCTCGCGATGCCGGCCATCAACCGTACTCTGATGGCGGAGTACGATTTTGATGTGCTGGGTAAGGCGTTTTCACAGTTGCGCTCCGACGTCCGGCGAGACGTGGTGTCCAGGGCCACGGAGTATACATCGTCTTATGCAGACGTGGCGAAGCTCGATCCTGCCGATCGTCCGATCATCATGTCAGGGCATCAACCGCAGCTATTTCATCCCGGCGTGTGGGCCAAAAACTTCCTCATTGATCGGTTGGCCAGCGATGTAAACGGCATCGCAGTTCAGATGATCATCGACAATGACACGCTGCGAGGTCATACGATTCGCGTCCCCGGCGGCACTGTTGAGGATCCGACGGTTGTGACGCAGCCGTTCGACGCCTTCGAACAGCCGCTGCCATTTGAAATGCGATTTGCCCGGGACATGTCGGTGCTCGAGTCATTCCCGGAACGGGTCCAGGCGAGTGTTTCCGGCCTCATCTCCGAACCTCTGGTAACGCAGCTTTGGCCCCACGTCCTGTCGGCGATCTCGCGAGAAAGACCGCTCGGTCATGCTTTCGCGGAAGCACGGCACAAGCTGGAGCTGGATGTTGGTTTGCGAACGATCGAGCTTCCGATTAGCGAACTATGCTCGAGCGCCGGGTTCGTGCGTTTCGCCGCCCACTTGTTGACCCATGGCGAGCGGCTGCATGAGGTCTACAACTCGCGACTGCACGAGTATCGTTTGGTACACAAGCTGCGTAGTGATGCGCAGCCCATGCCGGATCTACGGCGCGATGGTGACTGGTTCGAAGCGCCGTTCTGGTTCTGGTCCGTCGCCCGACCGGAGCGCCGGGCGTTGTGGTGGAAACGCAACGGAGCAGACCTGGAAGTCGGCTCGCCAAACGAAAGCTGGACTTTGCGCAAATTCATGCGTAGTCCCGAGGACGCTTTGGAGCAGTTGTCAAGACTGGATGACAACGTATTTCGCCTGCGTCCACGTGCGCTGACCAACACGATGTATTTGCGCATGTTCGCGTCGGATTGCTTCGTGCATGGCATCGGCGGAGCGAAATACGACCAGATCACCGATCTCATCATCAGCGACTTTTTCGGCGTCAAACCGCCTGAACTGATCGCTTCATCGCAGACTACCTGGTTGCCCGTGGACGCGGACCTGGTATCGGACGAAGTTCTGGCTGAAAACCGGCAGATTTTGCGTCAGATGTATTTCCACCCTGAGAAGTTTCTTGAACCAGAAGTCCTAAGTGGCGACCAAGTGTCCAGTTCGATGGAGAACAAGCGAAAGTGGGTTGTTGCAGAATTGCCCAGAGGCGAGCGTCTGGAACGGCACCGTGAAATTGCCGCGGCAAACGTGACGCTTCGCCGATATCTACTCAAAAAAGCCGAAAAACAGAAGGAAAACTTGACGCAGCTGGAACTCAAAGCGGCGTCGACTCGACTTCTTTCTTCTCGCGAATGGTCATTCTGTGTCTTTCCGCTCCAGTTTCTTACAAATCGTTTACTGGATCTGAACTTCACAGATTCATAACCTTGGGTGCGGAATAGGGAAAATCGGTTTTGCAGATCGGCTTGCTGCAACCCGATTTGGAGGAAAGGGTATCGACAGGGAAGTCATAGGTTTCGTGACACAGAAGAAGCGACCGGATACGAATGACGTCCGGTTCAACAAGGTGGGTTTGGCTTTTTGTCTGAAAGGTTGGCAACCTTTTAACGCGTGATCGGGCACTTGCAGGATTGCAGGCTGTTTTGTCACATCCATATCCACAGTTGACCGGTAGCGCCGCTCGCAGACGGCAGGCCGCCTTTTCTTGCTTCGGATAGTCACGCAAGAAGTCAACTGTGTATGGCGCGTGGAGCATTCGCTCTGGCCATCCCGTTCTGGGGTGCTGCGCACACGTGGTTGGCAGAAAGGAATTCGCCATGCAAACGGCGCTTTCGGCTACGGTCGTGACGAGTCGATCCTCGTCAATGGCCGCTTCTGGCTCTAACCGCGTTTCGACGCAGAGCAACAAGTCTCGCAAACCCGTGCAGCGAGGTCGTTCACCGACTCGACATTTCCTGTTGGAACGTGCGGGTGTACTTAAGTCTTCGTCCTTACCGACGGACCCGATAACCTGCGAGGTGGAGCCGGCGATCGCTGGCAATCATCTTGCGATTCAGTCTTTCTTGCAGCGTCTGTTGCACCGACCTTCCAATGCCGAGTTTGCCTCGGCGATCCAGCGACCCGGATATGAGCCAGCCGATCGGCTGATCATCCGGAGTCCATCTGATCGTTCTCTGATCGCCCATGCACAACTTGAATCGCAGGTGATTCGATTTGGGCGATCCGAGATACCGGTCGTTCGCGTGAAAGATCTCGCTGTGCTCCCGGAGTTTCGGCAGCGAGGTTTTGACGACCGCATGATTGCGGCCGTGGAGGCGGAAGCCAAACGACGGGGAGCCATGATGGTGGTTGCTCGTGGAGAGGACTTCAATCTCCTGCAGCGTCATGGCTGGTCGATTCTGGGTAGTGACCCGGTAAGCATCGTGAGTCCCCAGCGATTGCTGGGACAGCTTCCCGAGCCTCGTGTTCCGGAATCGCCCTTTTACGCCAGTCAGATGCCTGAAGTTCAGGTGCGACTTGGACGACTGACGGACGTGGACGATCTGAAATCCGTTTTCGAACAGCGTCATGGTGCCACGACAGGCACACTAGTCCGCTCGGAAGAAAGCTGGTCGTGGATCATCTCGAAACGGGCTCACGACCGGATCTATATCTATTCGGAAAACGGGCAAACGCTTGCCTACGCCGTGGTTCGCGGTGCGAGCATTCTGGAGTTGGTGGATCTGACCGAAGATGCACGTGGCTCGGCCGGCGTCGTCAAGTTTGCCGCTTCCGATGCGATCGAGCATGGTCGACATTCGCTTCGTATTCATGCTCCGTTAACGGAACGCGTGCATGAGTGGGCGGACAACGCGGGCGGTCAGGTCTTCGCTTCGGCGACCGACGATGGCTGGATGGCAAAGTGCATTTCCAATCGCACACTGCTTCGGCGGCTGGCGAATGAGATGTATCGACGTCGTCCCGGTCAGGTTGGTGAATTGGGAATTCACATCGACGGAGAGGAGCTGCTGATCAAGAAGGGTGTTCGCAGTATGAAGGTGACTCGCGGTTCGGCAGTCGAACGCATCGGGCTCACTCAACAGGCTGCGTTACAGCTTTTCCTCGGCTATCGCACGGCGCGCGAGCTGGCTGCAGATGGTCAGTTGCTCACTACCAGCGACGAAGCCATGCGGAAGACGATTGAACTTTTCCCGTCGGTCATGCAATGGCGGACGCGATGGGATGACATGCCAGTCATGAATTCATGATCTGACAACCCACGACCGATTCCCACGTTACACGGTGATGGCGGCAGAGGATGGCAGCCGCCATTGCCGTGTTTTTGTCGATGGGAACAAATCCTCAATGGTTTCACTGCGCTACGGCAGGTCTCGAGTCCCGGTAGTGGTTTGTCTCCACTCGGCAAGTTCTTTCGATAACTCGGCCACACGCTGGGCGTTGGCTGCGGCAAGATTGGTAGCTTCGCCGATGTCCGTGCCAAGGTGGAAGAGTTCCTTTTCGCCGGTGTCGAAGTACTCGATCAGTTTCCAGTCGCCTTTCCGAATGGCGCAGGACGAGCGGCCGCCAAGGAAATGTGGTTTCTGCAGGGGATAGTACCAGGCGATGGCTCTTTCCGCAGCCTGAAGCTGGGGATCCCGCAGCTGTTTCAGAAGGGACTGACCGTCCAGCTTCTGACGCGGATCTGGCGGGATTTTGGCGACCTCGAGCAGCGTCGGATAGAAATCGACATTGCTGGTGATGTGATCGCAAATCTGATTCGCTGGAGCTTTCTCCGGCCAGCGGACAACCAGCGGAACGCGAATGCCGCCCTCGTAGAGCTGGCTCTTGCCACCGCGCAGTGCGCCATTGGTTGTCACGTTGTCTTCGCCGCCGTTGTCACTGGTGAAGACCAGAATCGTATTGTCATCGATCTGTAGATCTTTCAGTTTGTCGAGGATCATTCCGACGCCGTCATCGATACTCTCCAGCATCGCTGCGAGATGAGGATTGTGATGCGAGGCCCAGTGATTCATGGGGTCGCCCTTCAGGCCAGCATCCTGGCAGATGTAGCACTTATCGCGTTCGCTGGGGCCGGGCGCGTGCTTGCGTCGATACTTCTCGACGACACTCTCTTTGCCTTTCAGAATCGAGTGCGGGGCGAAATGGCTGAGCATCAAAAAGAATGGACGGCGGTGGTGGCGTTCAATGAAATCACACGCCTCAAGATTCATTCGGTCCACCAGGTATTCTTCGTCGCCCAGGCGATTCGTCCTGATGCTGGTCCAACCGATGGGCTGAGTGCGAAAAACATAGGGCCAGAAGTTCGCGCCGTTCCCGACGCCCTTGATCTCGGTAGCGATTTCTTCGTCGTAACCATGCTCGGTCGCCCGATGCACGACCTTGGCACCGTGGTAACGATAGCCGCTCAAGTGCCACTTGCCGATGAAACCGGTTCGATAGCCGTTCGCCTGCAGCAGCTCCGGGAAAGTAACATGGTCGGTCGACAGCGGTTGATCGGTATCGGGCCTCAAGTAGTCCAGTATTCCATGGCGAATCGGGTACTGCCCTGTCAGCAAGCTGGCTCGATACGGCGAACAAACGGGCGCCGCTGCGTAGGCTTGCGTGAATCGAACGCCTTCACGGGCCAGTCGATCGACATGGGGTGTCTCATTGAAATCGTTCCCATAGCAGCCGGGTTCGGCCCAACCAAGGTCGTCGGCGAGAATGAAGATGATGTTGGGGTGCGATTCAGCGAGCGTTGGTGGAGTCACTACGGCGAACAGCATCACCGCGAACAGCACCGTGAGGTAGCGGACTGATTTCATCTCGTGTCTCCTCGGGGAAGTGAAGGATTGCTTGCTCGCACGGAAGGTGCGCAATGCCGAATGTTCCAGCATAAAAAAAGGACGCACCACAGATTCTGCGATGCGTCCTGATTTACCGTTTCGCGAAACTAGGCGAACAGCGATGTGATCGCTTTGGCCTTCACCAGCTCGCGAGGTTGATTGAGGTGATTCAGGACCATCGTTTCCGGATCGATGCCGAAGGCGTGGTAAATCGTCGCCAGTAGTTCGCCCGGGTGGACGGGGTTTTCAACGGGTCCGGACGCGGTCTTGTCCGACTTGCCGTGTACGTAGCCACGCTTGATGCCGGCTCCCGCAACGCAAGCGGTGTAGCAGTACGGCCAGTGATCGCGGCCGTCGTTGCTGTTACCGTTGCCTGAAGTGCTGACACCGCGTTGTGGGCTACGTCCGAATTCACCAACGGCAACGACCAGTGTGTCTTCGAGCATGCCACGCTCGTCGAGGTCCGTCATGAGACCCGACAGTCCGCCGTCGAGCATCGGTCCGCTCTGGTTCTTCATTCGCTTGGTCAGTTCGACGTGAACGTCCCACGAATGGTTGTCGGAATTGGCGACCTTGGGCCAGACAACTTCGACAACGCGAGTACCCGCCTCGACCAGTCGTCGGGCAAGGAGGCAGCTTTGGCCGAATGTATTGCGGCCGTAGAGATCACGCGTTGCTTCCGACTCCTGACTGAGGTCAAAGGCATCTCGTGCTCGCCCCGACACGATCAGGTTCAAGGCACGATCGTAGTACTCGTTGAGATTGTGGTCCTTGACCGCAGCGTCAATCGAGGGCATCTGCTTATTGATCAAATCACGCAATCGGGCACGTCGCATCAGGCGTTCCGGGAACACTTCCGGACGCAGTTTGAGATCGTCGACCTTGATGCGGGACATCTTCTCCATGTCCATGTCGTCGCCCGACGGATAGAGTGTGTACGGATCGAACGACTTGCCAAGGAACCCGGCGGTGCCACCCTTGCCGACGACGTTGCTCTCCTGCAACGGTCGAGGCAACATGACGAACGGCAGCATGGGCTCGGTTGGTGGACGTAGCCGAATGATGTTGGAACCGAAGTTGGGAAAGTCCTTGGGACTTGGCGGTTCGAGCTGTCCGGAAGGACTGACCTTGTCCGTGGTGTAGCCCGTCATCATTTGATAGATGGCGGCCGTGTGATTGAAGAGTCCATTAGGCGTGTAGCTCATCGAGCGAATCATGGTGAACTTGTCGTTCACCTTCGAGAGCTTGGGCAGCAGCTCCGTAAACTGCACACCCGGGATCTGCGTCGAGATGTTCGAGAACACGCTCTTTACGTTATCCGGAACATTCTCTTTCGGGTCCCAGAGGTCGATGTGGCTTGGGCCACCCTGGAGGTAGACAAGGATGATGCTCTTGGCTTTTCCCCACCCCGGTCCACCGCCGGCCGTATTGGCCATGGCTTGCAGTTCGAACATGGAACCGAGTGAGAGCCCCAGCATACTAGCGCCACCAACCCGTAGGAGATCGCGCCGAGTCGGCTTTAGACCTTTGTCGCAGAAGTCATTTCCTGCCTGTCCGGGAATACGTAACATAGTGAGCTCCTCGCGTTTCGTGGAATCCGTACTGTATCAGGTGTTCGGCGAGATCTAAGCATTTTTGCCAGCTTTTGACCGGCGGTGTTGATCCCGCTTTGGTTGTGCCGTTCGCTTCCTAGTGGTTAAACAGGAATGCGGGGTTGTTGATCAGCGCCCAGGAAACATCCTGAGCGGCCGTCAGTCGCTTGTTCTTCAGCTGCTCGCTGCTGGCGGAAACCTGATTTCGCAGGCGAACCAGCGGCGGAGAAATATCAATTGGTTTCTTCGCGGTGGCGATGGCCATTTCCAGCTTCTTGCGTTCCTTGTCCTCCGGCAGCGGTGTCTTGGCCGTTGCCAGTGCCGCCTTCAGCTCGATGTTCTTGCGGCTGAATTCGCGGAAGTATTCCTTCAGGCGTTTCGCCTGCTCTTCCGAACGATCGGCCTTCGCAAGGTCAAGGATTTCCCTGACATCCGCAGGCAATCCAAAATCGAGCGGTGCCGTCGAGGACGTCAATGAAACCCGGAATCGCCCCAGCGAGAACTTGTTGCCGCGATAGTTCTGCATCATTTGCAGTTTTAGCTTGGCACCAAACTCCGACGAAACAGGATCCTTGAAAGTAAAGATGGCCTGATGAGGCTTGCCGGCATTGGGCGAAACGGCCCAACCGTCGTTGTTGTCGTTGTTCTTGCCGTCGATAGCATCGCGGACCGAATATTCCTTCTGGCTGAAATCGGCTTTGGCATCCACGAGTTTGACGTCGTTGAATTTGGGGCCGTCCACTCGATATAGCTTGATCTGTCGAATGGAGATTTCGCTGGCTTTCGAATCCGGATCAAATCGAAGCCCCGTCAGATCTTCACCGCCACGGAAGTAGTAGCGATACGGCAGCCACTGATCCTGTCCGGACAGCGTGAGCTTTACCGAGCGGTTCTCGTCGAACGCATCCTTCGACTTCGTGCTCCAGAACAATTGCGATTCTGCATTGCCCGACAGCTTCGCCTGGACCTCCAGCATGAACAGCTTGCCCTTCCCTTCGAACTTGTAGGTCAGGGTTGGATCTTTACCGCTTCCCTTGAGATGCAGGGCTCCGTTCTTCACGGCGGCGGAAAGCTGGTCGTTGGCCTTCCAGTCAGTCAGTCCTTTTTCGGTCGTCCATTTTGAAATCTCGGCCTCATTATTCTTTGCCGGGTCAGCCCAGCGAAGCTTCAGTTCACTGAGCACAAAATTGCCATCGTCCGCGCGACCGGGGCCCATCTTGGGCAGTCGCTCGTCCGTCAGGGCTTCAATGCGAATTCCCGTGATTGTCTTGCCGTAGTAGTCCGCGTCCAGATCGTAGTTGCCTCGACCATTCTTGCCCGAGGCAAAGATCGAGCCGTCGTCCAGCGTCTCCAGTTTCGCTCCAAACGAGGCTTTCATGGAGGAAAAATCGAGCGTCTGCCATTCGGTGGCAAGCTGATCGGAGTTCTCCCAGGCGTCGAGGTGCGTTGACAGGTCGGCCTCGTATTTGGCGAGTGCCGCTTCTGCGTCGGAGATTTTTTGCTCGCGTTCGGCGATGGTTTTTTCGCGTGCTTCGCGTGTCTTGTCGACGTACGCGTTCAAAGCCGCTTCGGCCTTGCCGATTTTGGCCCAGCGTTTTGATTCGAGCTCGGCTTCGACCGGTTTCCAGTCACGTTCGAGTTTGGCCAGCCGTTCTGACATGCCGGCATGCTCCTCTTCCATGATGGCCATCGTGTCGATGGACGCATTGATCTCCGCGTCGGTCGCGGGCCGGTTGAGAATCCGCATGAAGAGCTCGTTGAACAGCTCACGGTCGTCTGTCATCTGACTGACGAGTCCTTCCAGCGAGTTGTCTTCGGCCAACGCCTTGCCCACGGTAGGACCGCTGACGAGTGCCATGACCGGGCCGAGTTGCAGATCGTTGGATCTTTCGCATTCACAGGCACTCTCACGCGCCGGGCGGCCCAGGTTACCAAGGAATCCGTCCGGCAGTTTGACTCCAACGTCCGGCAACGCTGCGGCGCGTGTGCCCGTTGGAACTCCCGGGAACTTCGACTGGGCACCGGTCACAACGTGAATGGCGTCATACAGTACCTCGGCCGGCAGACGTCGAGCCTTGGCGTGCGAATAGTTGATGGTGTCGTCTTCGTTCCATTCATTGGTACCAATCGACAGCTGGTAGGTCCTTGATTTGCAGATGGTGCGAATCATCTCCTGCGTGTTGAAATCGCCCGCCAGGAATTGCTCGGTCAACCATTCAAGCAGCTCGGGATTCGTGGGCGGGTTTCCGGCTCGAATGTCATCGATTGGTTCGATGATGCCCGTTCCGGTGAGGTAACCCCAGAGGCGATTCACATAGCTCTTGGCGAAATACCGGTTGTCCGGCGACGTAATCCATGACGCCAGTTTCTGGCGTCGGGTCTGTTCGTCGGTCCATTCGGCGGTTGCCTCGAAGGGGACATCCGGCGCGGTGACTTCACCGGTTCGATCGTGTTTGACTTCGCCTTCAGACTTGTCGGAAACAATTTCGTAGAGCGGCTTGCCAGATTCTACCGCCGTCTGGCCAATCTTCTTGTCGCCTGATTTTTCGTCCTTCTTCAGATCGACCTGCGCGAAGAAGGCAGCCATTTCGTAGTACTGATCCTGCGTCCAGCGTTCGAACGGATGATCGTGGCACTTGTTGCAGTTGAAACGCGTTGCAAGGAACAGGTGCGTAGTGTTCTCCATCGTATCTTCAGGAGTTCGCAGAATCTTGAAGTACGACGCGGCGGGGTTGTCCATGTTCGACCCGCTGGCGGTCAGGATCTTCTGCACGAACTCATCGTACGGCACGTTGTTCTTGACTTCGTTTTGAATCCATTTTCGGAACGCGGCGGCACCTTCCTGACCAAGGAACTTGCGATTCACCTGAAGCAAATCGGCCCACTTGTTGGACCAGTGATCGACATAGCCATCGCTGCCGATCAGCCGATCAATCAGTTCGTCACGTTTCCAACGCGAGTCGCGTTTGTCGGAGACAAAGTCGCGAATCTCTGTGGCGGTCGGCGGGAGACCGGTTAGGTCCAGGTGAATTCGGCGGACGAATTCGTAGTCATCGCAAATAGGCGACGCCAGAGTTTTTGTTCGCTCGAGCTTCTCGGCAACAAAGCCGTCGATGGGATTGTTTTGCGGCGGCTCAACCCATTCGAAGCCGGTTCGGTCGCCCATTACGGTTACGGTCGTTGCGGCGTAGTTTCCTTCGAATCGCACCAACAGCGGCGCTTCGCCTCGGCGGAATACCTCGATGAGACCGGATGCGTCTTTGACCGGTTTGGCGATATCCGTATTACCACTTTCGATGAACGCTTCCTGCGTGACGTCGCGTTTCTGGCCGTCGGCGTACGTCGCAATAACTCGCATTTGCTGTCGCGAATCCACCGCCTGTACGACGGGATTCACCGGCGACACTTCGATGCCCGTTACCCTAGCGGACTCGAGATTCAGTTTCGCGCCGGCAGCAATCCAGTCGCGGACGATCTGGTAATACTTCGAGTCGGAGGTGGTTAGCTGACCGCCTTCGTGTGGAACGGCTGCGGTGCACTTCAGCAGCATCAGGCTATCATCGGGCGAAGCGAGATTGACGCGTCGCGAGCCAATGTCGTCCGTAAAGGCACGGATGTCGTAGATCGGATCGTAGCCGCGAAGGGAGAGCTTGAAGCCGTTCTTGCCGTCCTTGGATCCATGGCACGTGCCGGCGTTGCAACCCATTCGCGAGATGACTGGCATCACATCGCGAACGTAGTCTGGTGCGGAGCGTTCGCTGACTCCCGCCACGTCGACAAAACCGAGTGATGTGTGGTCGCCGAGTTTCGCGATGAGATCTGCCTTGCCGTCGATCGCTGGAGTCACGATACCGGTTGGCGTCACGGATGCTTGTTCGCCGTCGACTTGCAAGTTGCAGATTCGCGTTACGTCGATCCTGTCACCGGATTCCAACGTTGCGGTGACCAGAATCTGAGCGTACTGATTGGGGCCGCGGAGCAATATGTCAGCAGGCTCCACCAGAATTTCACGAACGATGGCCCCTTCCGGAAGCGACTCGGGCTTCAATGACACAGTTTGCTGAGCTGTAGCGTTGTTGGCCATCGCTTCGGTGGACTTTGCTGATTCCAGCTGAACCGGCACGAATGAACGAATTTCGGAACCGTCGTCGGTATTCAGAATTCGAATGTTCCCATCGCTACCCGAAGCGGCAAACTGCTTTCCATCCGGGGAGAGCGACACGGCGTAGATGCCGGTGTCCACGTCGATGTTGGCAAACGCCTGAATGCCGTCGACGAAGTACTGGTTCATCTTTGCGATTTCATCTTTGCTGCGCTGATGAGTTGGCTTTTGCAAAATCTTCTTGATGTCTTCGGGGGCTTTGCGTTCCGGATCGAATCCGAACGAGCGAATTGATCCCGTGCCATCCAGCGAGCTGCCTGCGACGATTCGTTTGCCATCGTCACTGATGTCGACGCCAAAGATTCGACCCGGCAACGAGGGCAGTTCCCAAAGCTGGTTGGCATCGTCACCGATCTTACGCGCCGTGGTACGGTGCATCTGATAGACCTTGGGGACTCCATCGGCACCGCCGAACAGAATCGCGTCGCGGTTGGGGATGCGAACGACGCTGTTGATTCCACCTTTGAGTGCCTTGGGGGTGATGGACGTGATGTTGTCGACGAAACGCTGCGTCTTCACTTCAATCAGCTTGGCCGTCATGTCACCGGCGACGGACACGAGGTGGCTGCCATCTTTCGAGAATACGGTGTCGAACACCCAGTCGTTATGCGAACCCTGATAGAGAACCTGTTTGCCGCTGGCAACATCGATGGCGCGGACGGTTAAATCCGAACAGCCAAACGCCAACAGCTTGCCATCGGGTGACCAGCTTGCTCCATAGACGGTATCGAAGGTGATCGGCAGGGAGAGTTTCAGTTGTTTCGAAGCGACGTCCCAGATCTGCACTTCGCCGGCCGTTCCTGGTGAGCCACCGCAAACGGCGAGGCTCTTTCCGTCCGGTGAGAAGCGAACACTCTCGATGCGTTCGGAAACACCAATCAGTCGCGCGACGAGCGTTTCTTCGTCGCTACCGGCCATCGCTTTGTGGATAAGTACTTCGCTGAATCCGGAGACTGCCAGCAGCTTTCCGTCGGGTGAATAATCCAGCGATGTAACGACCGGTGGACGAACGTATTTGGGCGGGTTGTCCGCGCTGTAGGCGACGCTGGCGGATGCTGGTGTGTCATTGTGAGCGCCCTGTTCAATCCACTTCCGGATCAAAGCAATTTCGCTGGCATCAAATGGATCGCCGTTCTTGGGCATTTCGGCTTCGCCATCGACCGGTGTGATCTGGTCGATCAGATAACTCTCGGCGGGCTTGCCTGGCACGATCGCCGCATCACCGGTTTCACCACCGCCGATCAGTTTGTCGAACGACGTCATGACATAGTCGCCCAACGGCTTGGCCGGTTGGTGGCAACCGACGCACTTCGCCTGGAACAACGGACGGATCTGGCTGTGGAAGCTGATCTTCTCTGAGTTCGAACCCTCCGGTTCCTGTTCGGCAAAAGCAACCGACGCGAATGTGAGGAGAGCGAATCCTAGCGCGCAGCGAAGCGACCACTTCATCTTCATGCATCCCAGAAAATGTGATGTGCTAAATAGGCTTAGCGGGCGGGCATCGGAAGGGACTCGGTACCGCTCGTCCGGGTCAAGGCTTCCATGTGCTTCGAGGATGAAACTCAAATGACGAAGCGGGAAGCTGATGCCTGCTGGCAACATTTTCGCCAAGAATCGCCAGAATTTCAAGCACAACATTGGCGTTACACCGACACGTCACGAAAAACAAAGACGCGATTTCGGGCATTGATGCGGTTCTATAACGGTGTATCGCTTTGTCTCAGTCGTTTTCCGGTTTTTTGACTTTCGGATTCCGTCCCGACGTTTAAATGTCAGATGAGTGAAACTCGGACGCATCGGCTCGTCATTGGCCGGACGAACTGGCTCGCCGAATCGGCCACTGCGAAGCATCTTTGTGACGAAGTTGATTCAAGCTGACCGAACTAATGCTGAAATCGTCAACTTGATTACGGCGACTGAAAAGGCAGTGATCCTATTATTCGCAACGCGTTGAGTGCTTCGCGATAGTTAATCTTTGATTGGCCCTTTTCGCGATCCTGAAACGTAATCGGAACTTCGACGAATCTTGCTCCGGCATGTCGCAAGTGCCAGAGGATCTCTTCGAAAAACGAGTAGCCTCGCGAACGGATTCGATCGAGCGAGATTTCCTTTAGTTTCGACACGCGGTAACAGCGATAAGAGCCGCTGCAATCGGTAGTGGGAAGTCGCAGTGCGAGTCGAGCGAATCCGTTAACGCAACGACTCATGATTCGTCGGTAGAGTGGCCAACCAACAATCTTTCCGCCTTCCACATAGCGCGACGCGACGGCCACATCGACGTCTCGGGCTGCGCGGACCATTGCTGGCAATCGCTCGGCTGGATGACTGAGATCGGCATCCATATTGATGACGAATTCGTAGTCGTGGTTGATCGCGTACTGCAGCGTTGCGATGGTCGCGGTGCCGAGCCCCAGTTTGCCACTGCGACGTACACAGAAGAAATCATCCCGCGCGTCGGCTTGCTGCTGGCTCCAGTCGCCCGTGCCGTCCGGCGAATCGTCGTCCACAATCAGAATGTGAGCGTTTGGCAAATGTTCATCGATCTGCTCCACGAGTGTGGGCAAATTCTCAATTTCATTGTACGTCGAAACGCCAACCAGGATGTCGTTCATCAAAGTGCTTCTGTAGGATAGGCGTCTTGCCCGTCAGTTAATTTTGCGTTGGCGTTCGGTCTGGTCACGTTTGCGATGGGACCTGCAACACGCACGTCACCACCGGCGTGACGCCGCCTGTTTACGCCGCCGGAATGTTCGTCGCAGTGAACCTTGTTGCACGACCGTCGTCCTGAATAGATCGGGCGATGCCGTTCAGAACTGATGCAAGTTATTCGCACAGGATTCACACAAGTCTATGACCAGTTCTCCCTACGGACCGCGTTTCTGGTCGACCTGGGTATCCAACGTGTGCCTCATGGTAGCCGTTAGCCTGCTTTTTCGTTATGCCGACTTTGTTGCGACACTTGGCGGGACCGAAGATCAGTTGGGCGTGATCACGGGCGTAGGCATGATCGGCGCAATTATCGCCCGATGTTTTCTTGGCGTGGCGATTGACCGCTATGGAGCGGGTCGCGTGTGGGTCCTGTCGCTGGCATTGCTGGCGAGCTGCCTGTTAGGGCATCTTCTGGTCGGGACGCTCCATTCGCCGCTGATTTATCTCCTGCGTATCGCCTACACGATCAGCCTCGCGGGGGCGTTCGGGGCGTCCATCACCTTCGTTTCCCTGCGAGCTCCGCCGGAACGGATGGGCGAGATGATTGGCATGCTGGGTTCATCCGGATTCATTGGCATGGCCATCGGCCCCGCGATCGGAGACTTTCTGTTCGCGGGCGCAGAAACGGAGATCGTGACCAGCCTCTTCTACTGGTCGTCGGCTGCCGCGTTGATCGCGATGTGCCTGGCATTCGTGGCGACCATGGGCATTTCCGTGCGGCCAGGTGGTAACACTTCGAAGACATCCACTGGCGTTGCGAATCCGCTGCCGTTGGTTCGTCGCTATCATCCAGGCTGGACGTTGCTGGTGGGGATGGCGATGGGGTTCGGGATTGGCATGCCGGGTACGTTCCTGTCCGCGTTCGCTGCCGAGAAACAGATTGCGGATCTGGGTTGGTTCTGGATTCCGTATGCCATGATCGCCTTCATCGTTCGCATCATGACGCGACGCCTCGCAGATCAATGGGGAACTCGACCGACGATTCTGACGGGCCTGACGTGTATCGCCGCAAGCATGTTGGCGTACCTCGTCGTGGACAGCGAACTTTCGCTGCTCGTGCCGGCTGCCCTGGGCGGAATCGCACACGCCTTTCTCTTCCCGGCTGCCATGGCGGAAGGCAATCAATCATTTCCCGTTGAATACCGCGGGTTGGCAACCACCTTGATGCTGATGATGTTCGACATCGGAATGCTGGTGGGGCAGCCGGTTTTCGGGTGGACGGTAGAACTGTCGCGAGCCAACGGGCTAAACGGTTATGCTGTTGCGTTTTCCGGTTTGGCGACCACGCTGCTAGTTGTCGCCGTCGTGTATGTCATCGGGAAGATACCGCCACGGCTGCATCGCATTGGAGCACAGACATGATTCGTTGGGGCATAATTGGAACTGGTGATGTCACCGAGCGGAAGAGTGGTCCGGCCCTCTACCAGGCGGAGCGATCCGAGCTGGTGGCCGTCACCAACCGAACACTCGCTCGGGCGGAACAATGGGCCACGCGTCACGGCAACCCGCGCGTTTACGAAAGTGCCGATGCGTTGCTTGGCGATGACAGCATCAACGCCGTCTACATCGCGACCCCACCCAGCACGCATGCCGGGTATACGGCCGTGGCCGCTAGCGCCGGCAAGCATGTCTTCTGCGAGAAGCCTATGGCAATGACGGTGGCCGAATGCGAGGAAATGATTGACGTTTGCAAAAAGAATGACGTGTCGCTGTCGATCGCGTTCTACCGTCGCTACTTTCCGGTCGTGCAAAAAATGAAGCAACTGGTGGATGACGGCGCGATTGGTAAACCACTGAGGATCTCGGCAAAGACGATCGCTCCATTCGCTCCGCCGAATGCCGAGCCGTGGCGATTGAACGCAGACGTTGCCGGAGGTGGCTTTCTGATGGATATGGGCACCCATCGGTTTGACTTGTTCGAGTACTTCTTCGGTGCGGCGACCAAAGTCACGGCCGTCGTGGGCACTCAGTCGTTGGATACGAATGTCGACGATGCCGCTTCGATCGCGATGGAATTTGCCAACGGAATTCAGGGCTCCGCTGCGTTTCACTGGAACTGTCCCGTGAACCGGGACGAACTGGAAATCATTGGTTCGGACGGAATCCTGACGACAGACAGTCTCTCGAACGAGGGGCGGCTGGTCCTTGAAACCAAGAGCGGCTGCGAACGCTGGAAACTTCCGTCGGCGATGCCCGTTCACCTGAACCTGGTGCAGCGAATCGTCGACCATTTACTGGATGGCAAGCCGAATCCCTGTTCAGGTGAATCTGGCATGCAAGCCACGATCATGGCCGAACGGGCCTACTCGGTGTAACGTTGCGGCATAGGCTAATGCTCTCTTGCTGCGACCAAACGGTCGTCACACTTGCAACGCACAGGCCGTCAGCGTGTTCCTCAACAGCATCGCAATGGTCAGTGGTCCAACGCCACCGGGCACCGGCGTGATGTAGCTGGCGACTTCCTTCGCGGCGTCGAAATCGACGTCGCCCACCAGGCCGTCATCCGTGCGATTGATGCCGACGTCCACGACAACGGCGCCGGGCTTCAGCATTTCGGCCGTGACGAATTTGGCGCGACCGATTGCCGCGATCAGAATGTCGGCCGTTCGAGTGACCTCGGCCAGGTTGGCCGTTCGGCTGTGGCAGATCGTGACCGTCGCATTGACGGCCGTAGGTCCCATATCGGAATCCTTTTGAACCAGCATGCTGGCGATGGGCTTGCCGACAATTTCACTGCGGCCGATCACGACGACATGCTTGCCTGTGGTTTCGATGTTGTATCGATGCAGCAACTGCTGAACTCCGTGCGGAGTGCAGGGCAGAAATCGCGGTCGCCCCTGGGAAATTCGCCCGACGTTTTCCGGATGGAACGCATCGACGTCTTTCCATGCGCTGACTGCATCGAGCACGCGTTGCTCCTCGATCTGATCCGGCAAGGGAAGCTGTACGAGAATTCCGCTGACGGAATCGTCCTTGTTGAGCTTCGCGATCAGCTCGAGCAATTCCTCCTGCGTCGTCGCTTCTGGCAAGCGGTGAACTTCGCTCTCAATTCCGGCTTTTTCGCAGGCGCGTTCCTTGCTGCGAACGTAGACCTGGCTGGCGGGATCTTCACCGACGAGGACGGCGGCCAGTTTGGGTGCCTTGCCGTTGTTCTGAATGAACTCGGCGACTTCAATCGCCAACTCATCGCGAATCTTCTTGGCGATCGCTTTTCCGTCCAGTATCTCAGCCGTCATGGTTTGCCTCTGCATCCTGAATAAATGCGGCCAGCACCGCATAGTGTCATCGTATCAACGACTGAGCCACGGCCAAACCCACAGCAGACCGTGCATGGCGATACACCCCATGATTCCTGCCACAACATCGTCGGACATGATGCCCAACCCATCGGGCAGCTTTTCAAGCGTGCTCACGGGAGGTGGTTTGGTGATGTCAAATAACCGGTGAAGCAGGAATCCCAGCAACAGGATTTCTGGCCTACTCATCAGTCGCGGATCAACAAACAGAAAGACGATTGGTACCGTGGCGATCTCATCCCAAACCACCTCTCCGGGATCCTTCTTGCCAAGGGTTTTCGCGGCAGAAGTGCAGATTGGAATGCCCACCAGATACAACACGCTCAACGTTGCAATCTGGCCCACGACGCTGGGGATTCGCATTACCAGCATCGCCAGCGGAATGCCCCACAACGCTCCCACGGTACCAGGAGCCTTGGGGGAAAATCCGAATCCCAATCCCGTCGCAATCCACAAAGAAAGCTTCTCAAGAATCGAATTACTGGTAGTTGCCGGATCGTTCATACATGCGGTTCGAAAGAGGGGACGGTTGGTCACCATGCACAGAATGTATACTGATCGTCTCGATCCAAGAAGCAGAACACCCCATGTCCACGTCTGAAAATCCCGTCTTCCGTGCCACCGGCGTATCGAAGACCTATGACATGGGCGAAGTGCAGGTTCGTGCCCTGCGTGGCGTCGATCTGGAATTGTTTCGTGGCGAGTTCGTGGTCTTGCTGGGGCCGTCCGGCAGCGGCAAATCGACGCTACTGAATATTCTTGGTGGACTGGATGTTCCCAGCGAGGGCGTCGTGCGATACGGAGACCGGGAAATCACGGCCTTCAATGATGCCGCCCTGACACGGTATCGCCGTGAGCACGTAGGTTTCGTCTTTCAGTTTTACAATCTGATCCCCAGTCTGACGGCCAAAGAAAACGTCGCTCTGATCACCGAAATCGCCCGGAATCCAATGCGTCCCGAGGAGGCACTGGAAATGGTGGACCTCGGTGACCGCATGGACCACTTCCCCGCTCAGCTGTCCGGCGGCGAGCAGCAGCGTGTTGCCATTGCTCGGGCGATTGCGAAACGGCCGGAGGTTCTCTTGTGCGACGAGCCCACCGGGGCGCTGGACATCACCACGGGGATCGTGGTGTTGGAAGTCATCGAACGAATCAATCGCGAACTTGGGACGACGACCGCCGTCATTACTCACAATGCTGCCATCGCGGAAATGGCCCATCGCGTGATCCAGTTGGCGGACGGCCGAGTCAAAGACGTAACCGTAAACGAGCAACGTGTCGGAGCCGCATCGCTGGTCTGGTAAATCGCCAGCCGCACTACCATGTCGACACTCATTAGCCCACTCGACCGCAAGATGCTGCGTGACCTCTGGAATATGTGGGGCCAGGCGATCGCCATCACCGCCGTGATCGCTTGCGGTGTCGCTACTTTTGTCATGTCACTCAGCACTGTGATCTCACTGGAGGGCACGCGCGCGACTTACTACGACCGCTATCGATTCGCCCACGTCTTCGCTCATCTGAAACGAGCGCCTGAAACGCTGGGTGCGCGCTTGCGAGAAGTTCCCGACGTGGCGCAGGTGCAGACGCGCATCGTGATGGACGTCACGCTGGATGTCGAGGGACTGGACGAACCGGCGGTAGGACGACTGATCTCCGTGCCAGACCGGCAAACTCCGGGGCTCAACGACATCTATCTGCGACGCGGGCGCTACATTGACCCGGAACGCAGTGGCGAGGTACTTGTTGGTGAGACGTTCGCGATCGCCCACGAACTCGAATTGGGAGATCGTATTTCGGCCATTATCAATGGTCGAAAGCAGTGGCTGACGGTCGTTGGAGTGGCCCTGTCGCCTGAATACATCCTGCAGTTCAAGCCGGGGGAACTGCTCCCGGATGCCAAGCGGTTTGGGGTCTTCTGGATGGGCGAAACACAGTTGGCTTCGGCGTTCGACATGGACGGCGCGTTCAATGATGTCACGCTCTCCATTATGCGAGGTGCCATTACCGACGAAGTCATCCGGCAGGTCGACGAACTGACCGAGCCCTACGGCGGAACGGGTGCTTACGATCGTGAGGATCAGAATTCGCATCGATATTTGTCGGACGAAATACGCCAGTTGAAGGGCATGGCCAGTATCGCTCCCACCATCTTTCTGTCGGTTGCTGCATTCCTGTTGAACGTTGTCCTTTCCCGGCTGGTGAAAACCCAACGCGAGCAGATTGCGGCGCTAAAAGCGTTTGGCTATTCCAAGTGGGAGGTAGGTTTTCACTATCTGAAGCTCATCCTTGTGGTCGTCGTGATTGGAACTTTCCTCGGTACGCTGATGGGGGCATGGTTCGGACGCAATCTGACGTCACTCTATACACAGTTTTACAAGTTCCCCCTGTTCGAATACACGCTGCCGTGGTCCGTCGTCGTCGCAGCCGCCACGATCAGTTTTTTGTCGGCCGTCGTTGGCGTTCAGGCGTCCGTACGCACGGCCGTTTCGCTGCCTCCCGCCGAGGCGATGCGCCCCGAGCCACCTGCGAGTTACCGACCGACGCTAATGGAACGCACGGGGCTTGGCGTATTACTTTCACCGGCGGGCCGGATGGTGATGCGTAACCTTGAACGGCGACCGTTGAAGGCAGCCATGTCGACGCTGGGAATTGCCATGGCGGTCGCGGTGTTGATTCTGGGTAGCTTTACCCTCGACGCCTTGAACTATCTGATTGATTTTCAGTTCCGCGTCGCCCAGCGTCAGGACGTGATGGTCACTTTCATTGAACCGATCGTCGGCGGCGTCAAACGTGAGATTCAAAAACTGCCGGGCGTGATGCAAGCCGACTTCTTTCGTAGCGTGCCAACGCGACTGCGACACGGGCACCATGATCGACGCGTCGCCGTGATGGGCATGGACGGTCAGAGCGACATGTTCCGGCTGATCGATGAAGACAAACGCCAGGTCGAATTGCCCGATGACGGGCTGATGTTGAACACAAAACTCGCAGAACTCCTGGACGCCAGGCTGGGCGACGAGGTTACGATCGAAGTTCTGGAAGGGCAACGCGGCAAGTATCGCGTGCCCGTTACGGCGATGGTCACGGAACTCGGTGGTTTGAATGCTTACATGCACGCGTCGGCCCTGCACCGTCTGCTGCAGGAGGGACCGCATGTTTCGGGAGCTTTCCTGAAAGTGGAAGCCGACAAGTCTGATCAGTTGTATCGCCAATTGAAAGAGACACCTCGCGTTGCGGGAGTGAGCGTCAAATCGGCAGCGGTGGAAAGTTTCAACGATACGATCGCCAACAACCTCGGCAAGATTCGCTCGTTCAACGTTTTCTTCGCCACGATCATTGCTGTCGGAGTCGTTTACAACAGTGCCCGCATTTCGTTATCCGAACGCAGTCGCGAACTGGCGACGCTGCGGGTGATTGGTTTTTCGAAGGCCGAAGTGAGCACAATCCTGCTGGGCGAACTGGGAGTGCTGACGATTGCCGCGATACCGCTGGGAATGGTGATCGGCTACTTCCTTGCCTGGTGGGTCTCGCTGGGGCTGGACACGGAGATCTATCGCATTCCGCTGGTCGTGAATCCCGCCACCTACGCGATGGCGGCCTGTGTGGTGATTGTTGCGGCGGTCGGATCCGGGCTGATTGTACGACGTAGCCTTGGCGACCTGGATCTGGTGGCCGTTTTGAAAACACGAGAGTGACAACCGGCAGCTTGCGTTTTGCATGTCGCCAAACGATTTCAGAGATTCAAACCCATGAAAATCATTCGTCGTCTACTTCTGATACTACTGGGAATTGGCGTCGCGTTCGCGATCTGGTACGCCATGCAACCGCAACCGGCTCGTGTTGACGTGGCTACCGTGACACGCGGCGAGCTGAAGGTCACGGTGGACGAAGACGGTAAGACTCGCATCAAGGAACGTTACGTCGTATCGGCTCCGCTCGCCGGGCGTTTGCTGCGTATCGACATGAACGCCGGTGATGAAGTGAAAGCCAGCGATTCGCGGATCGCGACGATTGAACCGAGCGACCCGCAGTTGCTGAATCCACGCGAACTCGCCGGCGCGGAAGCTCGTGAGAAAGCGGCCGAAGCGGCGCTCAAACGAGCCGATCCTGCGGTGGAATCCGCTCGCGCAGAGCTGAATTTTGCGGAAACGGATCTGGCCAGAAAACGTGACCTGTTGAAGACGTCCGCCGTCTCGCAATCGATTTTCCAGGACGCGGACCGGCGATACCGGACGGCATCCGAGTCCTTTCGTTCGGCGACATTCGCGGCCGACATCGCCCGCTTCGAGCTTGAACAGGCTCGTGCGGCGCTGATGCCTTCGCGGCAGGAGGTGGACGGAGATCTGGCAGACTGGAAGTTCAAGATTGATGCCCCGATCAGCGGTCGAGTGCTCCGTGTGTTTCAGGAAAGCTCGGCCGTCGTCGCGCCCGGCACACCGCTGCTGGAAGTCGGTGATCCAACGGACCTTGAATTGGAAATTGACGTGCTGTCCAGCGACGCGGTGAAGATCGTCCCCGGACAGAATGTAAGTATTGAACACTGGGGTGGCGAGCAGCCGTTGCACGGACTGGTGCGCGTGGTCGAGCCTTCCGCGTTTACAAAGATCTCGGCATTGGGTGTGGAAGAACAGCGAGTCAACGTGATCATCGACATTGTCGATCCCGTCGAATCCCGTCCCACGTTGGGTGACGGTTTTCGCGTCGAGGTTCGCATCGTCGTTTGGAACGGCAGCGACGTCTTGCAAGTGCCGGCCAGCGCACTGTTTCGCGAAGGCGACGACTGGCTGGTGTTTGCGCTACGCGATGGAGTGGCTGCAAAGCAGGTTCTTCAACTGGGACATCGCAACACGCTCTTCGCCGAAGTCGTGGAAGGACTAAGCGAAGGCGATACCGTGATCGTTCATCCCAGCGACGCGATCGCGGACGGAGCGGAAGTTGTTCCGCGGGGCATCTGATGCCCTCAGGAACCGCGTCCAACAGTACTCTCTTGGTAGGGACATTCCTGTCCGTCATCACCCGGCGCTTGATCGGTTAGATCTAAAGCGAGTGCCATTCGTGGTGACCGGGATTTTCGCAAGACTGGCGGCTTGTTGCTCGCACGAACCAGAATCGCCAAATCTCGGTGGTTCGGTGTTGGCTAAGTCCTTCTGACATCGGTCAAAACGACTACGTGTTCGAGGCGATTTTTCAGGCAGAAACAAGCTGTCTGGGTAAAAAACGGCGTAAATGGTTAAGGCGAGTGGCCCTTCTCGGTACTTGCCGTTGAACACCGTGTATTCTCCGCATATCCTTAACAGATTGCGCGTAAGCTGAGCGGGGCAAAGGTTTTGTAGGTTTTTCGCGAACCTTGCCGCCCTCAGCGTGACGAGAATTCAATTCTGACCCTATTCTGTCCTTTTAGTAGCTACTCGGAGATTCGTAATCGTGTCCATTTCAGAAAAGACGACGCAAGTCATGAACGGCGCTGACATCCTGGTGAAATCACTAGTGGATCACGGCGTGGAAGTCGTCTTTGCCTATCCGGGCGGAGCGAGCATGCCGATGCACCAGGCGCTGACTCGCTACAAGGACAAACTTCGTACCATCCTTCCACGTCACGAGCAGGGCGGTGCCTTTGCGGCTCAGGGTTATACACGCTCGACGGGCAAAGTCGGCGTTGTGTTCGCGACCAGTGGTCCGGGTGCCACGAACCTTGTAACGGCGATTGCCGATGCGAAGCTCGACAGTATCCCGATGATCGCCATTACCGGGCAGGTGCCAACACACTTCATCGGTAAGGATGCGTTTCAGGAAACGCCCGTCGTAGAAGTTTGCCGCGGCATTACCAAGCATCACTACCTGTGTACGGATATCGCCGATCTGCCTCGTATCGTTAAAGAGGCATTCCACATCGCGACGACCGGACGTCCCGGTCCCGTTCTGATTGACATGCCGAAAGACATGCAGCTGGGCACGGAGGTTCCGGACTGGGACCAGGCCATGAACTTGCCCGGCTATCGCCTGGTACCGTTCCCGAAGGTGCGGCCAGAACAGGTCAAGCAGATCGCGGCGGCGATTAAGCTGGCCAAGCGTCCCATGATTTACGCCGGTGGTGGAATCATCGCGGCCGGTGCCAGTCAGGAACTGCGAACGCTTGTAGAAAAGACCGGCATTCCGATCACCATGACCGTGATGGGACTGGGTGCGTATCCCGGCGATGGTCCGCTGTCGATGGACATGCTGGGGATGCACGGTGCACCGTACGCGAACTGGGCCGTTCAGGAATGCGACCTGTTGATCGGACTGGGCGTTCGATTCGACGACCGCGTGACGGGCAAATTCGAAGCGTTTGCTCCCAAGGCCAAAGTCATTCACGTCGATATCGACGCGTCGGAAATCAACAAGAACAAGGAAGCTCATCTGCCGATCGTCGGCGACGTGAAGAGTGCCCTTGAACAGCTCAACGATATCGTGGAAAAGCCGCAGATCGACGAGTGGGTAACGCAGTGCAACACCTGGAAGAAGGAACAGCCGTTCAAGTACGACCAGAACTTCGACGGCATTCTTCAACAGCATGCCATTCACGAACTCTGGAAACTCTGTGCTGATCGAGACACCTACATCTCGGTGGGCGTAGGCCAGCACCAGATGTGGGCGGCTCAGTTCTACAAGTTTGCCGAACCACGACGTTGGTTCTCCAGTTCAGGACTGGGCACGATGGGTTTTGGTCTGCCGTGTGCCATGGGCGTTCAGGCAGCAAATCCAAATTCCCTGTCGATCGACATCGACGGCGACGGCAGCTTCCAGATGAACATTCAGGAACTGGCGACGTGCGTTTGCGAAAAGCTGCCCGTGAAGGTTCTGCTGCTGAACAATCAGCACCTTGGCATGGTTTGCCAGTGGGAAGATCGCTTCATGAAGGGCAATCGAGCTCACACCTACCTCGGCCCGATCGATGATCTGGAAGCAACGGGCAAAGGTGACGGCGTCTTCGCGAAGGAGCGTTATCCCGACTTTGTGGGCATCGCCAAAGGCTACGGTTGCGGTGCAGCGACGGTCAGCAAGAAAGCGGACCTCGTGGGTGCCCTTGAAGAGATGATCAACTACGACGGCTGCTATGTTCTGGACGTCGAGGTTCCGTATCAGGAACACGTTCTGCCGATGATTCCATCCGGCGGCACGGTCGACGACATGATCCTCGAGTAAACCTCGTAACGAATATCGAAGCCTTTCACAGGCCAGCACGCAGTTTGTTTGCTGGCCTGTTCTCGTTAGTGAGCCGTCGCGTTTGTCCGCTCAGTCAGTGGGGTCGTTCGCCCGGTTCTCCGCCCGGTTCTCCGCCCGGTTCTCCGCCCGGTTCTCCGCCCGGTTCTCCGCCCGGTTTTCTGCCCGCTTCTTGCGGCGGGATGGCCATCTGCTCGACGTTTGCCGTGCAGCCGCCAATGCCAGCCACGTTGTCACGGGTGACACCACCGCCCAAGCGCCCAGAAACCAGATGACGTCGGAGTCCATGACCTGGACTCCGCGGGCTATCGCGAACGCACCCGCAATCCAGAACGTCAGCATCAGAATTGCCTGGATGCTGAACTGCTCGGCTCGCTTCGTCACGAAGGCCAATAATTCGTCGCGATCAACTTCCGCTCGCCGCGCATGCCAGTACACCTGTGCCCGCAGTTCCTGATAACACCAATGCGCCGCGCAGAATTGCCCAATGATGTTCGCCAACAATGGACCCAATGCAAACGGTAGCCAGTTACCGCCAAAGCCACTAATCGCCATCGGCAGGAAACTGAACCACGCGACGACACTCGCCGCCGTGCAGGACTCGGCTGCAATCGTGATCACAAATCCAAGGCTGCGATTGATCGTGCTGACCACGAAGATCGAAACGACGCCCAATGCCACGGCCGTGAAACCGCAAACCACGGAAGCAAAAATCGTCACGCAAACGAGCGTGAAGATTTCCACGAGTGTCGTCGGGATGGCGGGCGCAAAAGGAGCCAGCAGCATCAGGACCAATACCGGATAGACAAAACCAGCTGCCGCGAAACCGTTCAGCGCGAAGAACGTGGTATCGTTTGCGACCGCAATCCTCAATCGTTGCAGTTGCGTTGGAGCCGCAGCGACACCGGTATCAATTGCCAGCTCCTCGCGGTCCATGTCTACACGACCGTAGCCGCCTCATCGCAGAGTGCCCGGGCATCGTCCAGTGTCGAAGCTTCCGCAATCAGTCGCACGATCGGCTCGGTATTGCTCGCCCGAACGAGCAGCCATTTGCCGGGGAAATCGAGTCGCAGTCCGTCCATGCGATTGCTTTCCGCCGAACTGAAGTGCGATTCCAGTTTGTCGAGTGCTCCGGCAACCGAGTCGGCCGGCATGGTGACCTTTGTCTTGTAGATTTCATAGCGTGGCAATTCTGCAGCCAGTTCGCTGACGGTCTTGTCGCGATCGGCCATCGCATTCAGAACCATCGCCATGCCCACAAAGCTGTCGCGCACGTAACCGATGCGAGGATCGATCGGCCCGCCGTTTCCTTCGCCGCCAAAGACCGCCTCGTTGACGATCATCACATCGGCAACGTTGGCTTCCCCAACCTTCGATCGATAGAACGGCACGCCGTACTTCTCGGCAAGGTCCTGCGACATGCGGCTGGTCGAACAATTCGTGACGACGGGGCCAGGCGAGTTGCGAAGGACGTGATCCATACAAATGGCGACGGTGTACTCCTCGCCAACGTAGTTTCCCTTTTCATCGATCAACGCCAGTCTGTCAGCATCGGGATCCTGACAGAAACCTACTGCGACTTCCTTGCCACGGACTTCCGCAGCGACGCCTTCCAGGTTGGCAGCCGTCGGTTCGGGCGTATGCGCGAACATGCCGGTTGGCTCGGGCCCCATGGCAACGACTTCGCAACCGAGCGCCTCGAGCAATCGGACGCCCAGCAATCCACCGGCTCCGTGGTTGGAATCAATCAGGACGCGGAACTTCTTTGACTTGATCTTGTCCACGTCGACAATGTCCAGCACCCGTTGGAGGTGTTCCGCGTGCGGGTCTTCGTGAACTTCAACTTTACCCAGCTCAGAGTGCCCGACCCAGGCGACTTCCGGTTGTTGGTACTTCGCCAGCACACGCTCGCCGATTTCGCCAGGGACGACCCGACCCGCGCTGCCGAACAGCTTCATGCCATTGTATTCCGGCGGATTGTGGCTGGCCGAAATCTGGATGCCGCCGGCCGCTTTGAGTTGTCGAATCAGGATTCCGGTCGTCGGAGTTGCCGCAACATCGGCATCAATCACCGTGCGACCCACCGCCTGGAGGCTCGATCGGATAACGTCCGCCAACATACGTCCCGTGGCTCGGCCATCACGCGTGATGACAATGGGTCCGTCGCCCAATTCGGCTGCCAGAGCACACGCATACTTGCTCGCGACGGAGGGGGTGAGGGTTGTGCCCACAATACCGCGCAAGCCGGAGACGCTGATAATCGGCTGATCTGCCATGAGATTCCTGAACCAACTGGGAAAACGAGATTCGAAGCCAGGCCGCTGCCCGATGCCGAACCATAACATACGCTTCGGAAAATGCCGAACAGCAACGGTTGATTCGAGGCTTTGGAAGGGCGTAGAATCCGGGCCACCCTTACGATCTCAGGAACGATTATGTCCACCGCCCAGTTTGACCTCAATTCGACGCTCGAGAAACTCGCTGAAGCCACCGCCGCCGGCAAAATCACTGCTGGTGCCGAGGAGAATATTCGGACCTGGCTGACCGAGCCCCGGTACGCCTCCTATGCGGGCGACATTGCTGCTCACATTGCCGACGGTAAGTGGCAGAAGCTGGACGACGTGTTCTGGACGATCATCCCGTTTGGTACTGGCGGTCGTCGCGGGACGATGTACCAGTTTGGCTCGAACGCCATTAACGAGCGTACGATTGGCGAGAGTGCGCAGGGTCTGGCAAACTACGTGAAGGAAAACGTCGACGGTCCGCATTCGTGCGCGATCGCTTTCGACACACGTCATCGGTCGACCGAGTTCGCGCGGCTGTGCGCGGGAGTGATGGTGGCCGCCGGATTCAAGGTTTGGCTGCTGGATGAGATTCGCAGTACGCCCGAACTCTCGTTCCTCGTTCGCTACAAGGGTTGCAGTTGCGGCATCATGGTGACAGCCAGCCACAATCCTCCCAGCGACAACGCGGTGAAGGCATATTGGTCGACGGGCGGTCAGCTTCTGCCGCCGCACGACAAGGGTGTGATTGATCGCGTGATGAACGTGGACGAAATTGAAGTCGCCGATTTCGATCAGGCGGTTGCCGATGGGAAAATCGTCTCCTGCAACGACGAAGTCGACGCGGCATTCATGGCGGCGCTGAAGGAGCTGGCGTTCCCCGGGCCTCGTGACGCAAAAATTATTTACTCGCCGTTGCACGGAGTCGGCGGGACGGCGGCTTACCCGGCGATGCAGCAGGACGGCTTCGAAGATGTCGAACTGTTCGCTCCGCACGCGAAGCCCGACGGTGATTTCCCTAACGTTCCCGGCAACGTTTCGAATCCCGAAAACGCTCCCGTCTTTGACATCATGATCGATCGTGGCAAAGAGATCGGCGCCGACCTTGCGATGGCGTCCGATCCGGATTGCGACCGAATTGGCTGTGCAGCACCGCTGACGACGGATAGTTCTGGCGAGTGGGCGACGATCAACGGAAACCAGATCGGTGCGTTGATCGGTGACTATGTTTTTTCAAAACACAAAGCGGCCGGGACACTGTCGGCGGATCACTACATGGTGACCACGCTGGTTACGACCAAGCTGGTGGGCCGCATCGCCAAATCGTACGGCATGCAGGTTTACGACAACAATCTCGTTGGCTTCAAATGGATTGGCGGGCTGATGGATGAGGTCGGGCCTGACAAGTTTGTTTACGGCACCGAAGAATCGCATGGCTATCTGGTTGGTCAACACGCTCGTGACAAAGACGGTGCGGCGGCGGCGATGATGTTGGCCGAGTTGACGGCGGAATGCAAAGCCAATGGGCAGTCGCTCCATCAGCGTCTGGATGGCTTGTTCACCGAACACGGCTACCACGCCGAACGTCTGGTAACGCAGCGAATGGAAGGTTCCGAAGGCATGGCATTGATGCAGAAACTGATGTCGCTCTTCCGCACCAATCCGCCTACCGAGCTGGCCGGCCTGAAGGTCGCGGCGGTACGGGACTTCAAGGGCAACACGATCACGAAAGCCGGTGGCTCGCCCGAACCGCTGGAAGGCCCCACGGGCGACCTTGTGATCATGGACCTCGAGGCGGAAGGAAACTACGTCGCCGCGCGACCATCGGGAACCGAGCCCAAGGTGAAGTTTTACATGTTCACCTACCAGCCCGCCGGCGCGATCGAGTCGCTGGACAAGTCGAAGGCAGAGATGTCAGCTCGGCTGGATGCATTGGCTACGGACCTGGAGAAGTTCGCGGCAAGCGTCAGCTAGTCGGAGATCGGTTGGCGGGGCGCGAGTCAGAACGCTTTGCCCCGCCTGTTCTTGGTTCGGCTGGACTTGGTTCGGCTGGACTTGGTTCAGCTGTTCTTGGTTCAGCTGTTCTTGGTTCGGCTCGCGCGGCCTTGCTTAGGTTGACGGCGCGAGGTGAGTCACTGATGTCGTGCAACGTGTTAGTACCGCCCTTCAGGCGGCCCGGCCCGGCCCGGCAACGCGAGCCAAACAGACTTGCCGCCTTCAAGGCGGTACTACGAGCGAACCATACGCTGTGCAGTTAGTCTTCCAGCTTGAATAGCCGCACCAGCGCGGAGACCAACCCGTCCGACTGACCGGACTTGGCTTCATCACGCAGCGACTCCAGCGGCGGGTGGAGCATCTTGTTCACCAGCCGATCAAACGCCATTTCGATTTCGCGTTTGGCCTTATCGTCGGACGAGTCCAGCTTGTTCATCAGCCGCTGCAATTCCTGACTCTTGATACGATTCGCCTGTTCGCGCAATCGCTTGATCGTCGGGCCCGTTGCACGATGATTCCACTCGCCAAGAAACCGCCGGGTTTCCTCGTCAATGATCTTCCGCGCCTTCGGCCACTCTTTCTGGCGTGCCTTTTGGTTGGCTTCGCAGGTGACTTTCAGGTCGTCAACGGAATACAGATACACACCCATGCAATCGCCGATCGCCTCTTCGAAGTCGCGCGGCACGGCCAGATCAAGGATACACAGCGCTCGCTGATAGCGCCCCGCTTCCAGTTGCTGGTAGCGTTGCATCGTCATGATCGGCTCGGTCGCGGCCGTGGTGCTGACAACGAGATCGGCTTTGATCAGCAAGTCATCCAGTTCGGACCAGTCCGCCGTGTCCGCTCGGATTTCATCGGCGAGCGTTTGTGCGCGTTCACGGCTGCGATTGACGACGGTAATCTGTTTTGCGCCTTCGCCCACCAGGTACTGGGCTGTCTCGCGGCCCATCTCGCCGGCACCAATAACGACGACGAATTTGTCATCGAATCGCTCGAAGATCGCCCGAGCGGTTTCGGCCACGGCAACGCTGGGTATGCTGACGCGGCGCTTGTGGATTGCGGTTTCCGTCGCGATGCGTTTGGCGACGCGAATTGCGCCCTGGAACGCTCCGTTGGTGAGCGGCCCGGTGTAGTCGCCATCGGTTGCGACACGGTACGCTTCTTTCACCTGGCTCAGTATCTGAGGTTCGCCGACGACGATGCTGTCCATACTCGCCGCGACCGTAAACAGGTGCTGGATGGCCTCTTCGTGCGAGTGCGCCGTGACCTGGCTGGCAACTTCGTCGACCCTCAGACTGTGGTAGTCCGCGAGGAACTGGATGATCTGGTCTCGTGTCGGAGCATGATTGGGGTCTTCGCAGCCGGTATAGAGTTCCACGCGATTGCACGTCGACAACAGGACGGCTTCCGAACGTGGGAATCGATCGCGCAGTTTCGCCAATGCGTCAACGACCTGCTCGCCGGTAAACGCCAGCCGCTCGCGCACATCAACGGACGCGGTGTGATGACTACAGCCAACCAGGTTAAGCCGCATGGTGACCTCCCTGCAGCAGCCAGAGCTGAGCGGTTGGGCCACCGTGAGAGGAAGGCACAAACAGGATGATCGCGAGCACGAAACCGAGGAACACGAAACTGGCAAACGTAAGGTAGGCGACTTTATGGCCCTGACGGGCGGGCTCATAGAGAGCGTTAAACGTCAATGCGGCGATGAGCCAAACTAGCAGCGCGGCCGACGGCCAGACAACGGGGTCCGTCCACGGTAGTGTTGCTTCGCTGCCCCGGATCCAGTTGAGGAGGATTCCCGACAGGAGACCAATCAGCAGTAGCCAACACGAAGTCACCAGTGAGTTTTCACTTATGCGTTGCAGCTTTTCCAGGCTGGGCAGTCGCAGGCCACTGGTAACGATGATTTTGTTCTTGAGGCGATAGGACTGCAGCATATATAGCAGCCCGGCGACGAAACCGACCACGACCGCGGCAGTTCCTAACAGGATCGCCATACCGTGCACCATTCCCCAGACCTGATACGAAGATTCAGAATCCAGTTGAGGCGTTTGCGGAAACAGTTGCGCCACGCCCACCAGGACCAGGGTGGTCGGCAGAAAAATCAGGCCAATGGGCGTCGGAGCCTGCCGCAAGGAAATTGCCACGAAAATTACCGCCAACAACCAGGCGAGAATCAGGCAGCCGTGATACCAGCTGGATAGCGGCGCGCCGCCGGCGAGTCCCAGTTGAGCCTCTCGCCCAAGATAGACCGAATGGGCGATGAGTCCTGCTACGACAAAGCCGACCATGATGGCAGTACGAAAGCTGGCTCGAAAAAACAGCCGTGAAATCTCAAGGCACAGCGCCACCGCATAGCTGGCAGCGAAGCAGACGATGGAAATTCCACCAAGCATAAGTTGAGCCAGATTCTGGAGCTTAGGGGCTGAAGCGGGGCGAGACCGTGGACGGAAAATGAGTTGCGGCGGTCACGAAATCGGCCGTCGACAGGGTGCCTTTCAGTATAGCCATCCATGTCCCTGCTGTGATGTCCCGATTTGTGAGGCTTCGAATGGGCGGGATTCGATTTGCGAGGCTTCGAGATCGGGGCGTGGATCGAGACCCCGGTAAACAGGCCTCATTCCCGTAATGAGTGCGTATTCTGCCGCGAACGTGTCGATTCCGAGGCTAAAAAAAGCAAACAAATGACTGTCAGGGTTTGACGGTTATTCCAGTTGTGTTGCATCTGCCTCCGGTAGCGGTAATCGGGGACGTTCCGCACGTGCCGATTCCAACGCCGCATGTCCGTAATTAGTCGCAAACACAGGTCCGGTTCTCTTAGCCGTTCCGATTGTGCTGACGATAAGGCATTTGGGGAACACTCATGTGGTACAGCGTGTACCTGTTCTACATAGCTTTTTGGGAAGGGGAATGGCCATGGGCGGAGTACGAATCACGGCCGTAGTTTTAACCTGGGTCGCACTTGCGATACCAGGATTTGCGGACGAGAAGGCACCGGTCGTTTCGATTCAGCAGCCAGACGGAATCGCGCGGCAGTGCGAGTGCAACGCATGCCTGATTGGTGTTTCTTGCGACAGGGAGAACGCCGTTCTTCCCGCTTCGCACACCGGCCCAGTTGTTATGCTGGCCGGCGCCTCGTGCGACATTGGTCCGTCATGCGGTTTGGCCGCAGGTTGCGACGATGCCGCCACGTGCACTCGATTGAGTGACTGCGACTCGGCTGGATGTGACATGCTGACGCCATGCGACGATTGCTGCACTGCCGCCGGCGATTGCGATGCCCCGGGTTGTGGTAGCCTGGGCTGCGACGATCTGGGCTGTGACGCCGCGTGTTCCACCGGAGCGTGCAATACCGCTTGCTCTTCGGGGTGTTCGGATGCGATCGACTGGAAGTGCCTGGACCTGTGTTGTCGGCAGGGCTTCTGGCTGAAGTCGGATGTATTGATGTGGTGGACTAACGATGACAACATCCCCACGCTCGCAACCAGCAGCCCGCTTGGCACACCTGTCGACGACGCGGGGGTATTGGGACTGCCTACCACGACGACCCTATTTGACGGTCCACTCTACGGCGACATGCGGCCGGGCGGTCGAATTCGATTCGGCTGGTGGAGCGACGAGTGCCACCATGGCATCGAAGGCTCCGTGTGGGGCTTGCGAAATGACCGCAACGAATCCATCTGGTCGTCAGCCGGAGACCCCGCGTACGCTCGGCCCTTCTACAACATTGACCCGCTGGTGGACGCAGAAGACGCGCAGTTGATTGGCTTCGATGGGGTCGTGCAGGGAAGTCTGCAAATCAATACCCAAAGCGAAATCTTCGGCGGCGATATTGGCCTGAAAAAGAACCTGATCTGCTGCTCGGACTTCTGCAACAGCACCAGCACGCGACTGGATGCCTATCTTGGCTACCGCTACTTCAAGGTTCGCGAGGGTGTGAACATCAGCGAAAGCCTTGAATCGACGGCGCTCACGGGCCCAACGGTTCTTGGGACGACGATTGACCTGTTTGATGGTTTTCAGACGCGTAACGAGTTCCACGGTGCGAACATTGGTTTTGTAGCGATGCAGCAATACGGACGCTGGACTACCGAGGTTACCAGCCGGCTGGCCATTGGCAATATTTCTCGTGAGGTCGCGATCAACGGGTCGACGACGGTTACCGTCCCGAGTCTGCCGTCTGTCACTCGAACTGGTGGACTCCTGGCACAGTCATCCAACATCGGGACCTACCGGGATGACGAGTTTGCCGTGTTGCCGGAATTGCAGATCAACCTCGGCTACAACGTCAACTGCAACACCAAGTTCATCGTCGGCTACAACTTCATGTACCTCGGCGAGCTTGTTCGACCGGGTGACATCATCGACCGCACGGTGAATGGACTGGCCCTCGACCCAACGCTGCCTTTTGCTGGTCCGGAGCGTCCTCGCTTTGATTTCTTTGACAGCCGTACATGGCTCATGGGAATAAATCTGGGGGTTGCTTTCAACTTCTAAATTGGGGGTATTGCCTCGCTACTCTGCCTCAAAGGTCAAAATGCCACGCAATTCGCGTGGCATTTTGCATTTCCATGTTGCCTAAGTTCACTCGTCGGCTTTGCGCCGGAAAGCACGAAATTTCTTTACCAATCGCTTCTATCGGATCGTGATTTCCGTACAATACGCGTAACATATTTCCCAGCACCGACGTTTTTCTTTTTGGTAACGCTAACGATCAGGACCACGATTCTCGCTTGCTATTCTGTAGGCGTTTGTCCGTAGATCAACCTGCTCACGGCGACAATGGAGTGATCTAATGAACCGGACACCGTGGCTCTTTCTCCTCGCCCTCTGTATTTCAACACCCGCATTTGCGCAAGACCTTGGCGCATCCATCAATGATGATGGCTTCATCGTCCTGCATGGCGAAGACGTGCCCCTGCTGGGTCTTGAATTCGAATCCGCTGGCGGATTTCTTGTTCCGACCGATGGTGGCCCAAGCCCCTTCGATCTCTTCGTACGGAACAACAACGATCAAATCATTTACGGAACGCTCGGACGCGAAGTTGTCGTCGAGGGCGAACTGATTCTGTCAGCCGGCTATAGCAACGGCCAGAATTTCGAAGGCGATCTGACCGGTAAATGGGGCGGCCCCGAATTCGAAGGCCCAATTGCCTTCGGAACGGCCAGCGACTTTATCGACGATGGCTCGGATGGAATGGACGTTCCGGATGACGGTATGGGGACTTCCGGTGGCGGCGCAGATCCCATCGTTGACGATGTAACGGTCCCAGAACCCGCAACACTCGGGATGCTTTTCATCGCCATGATGTCGCTCCTGTCTTTCCGTGGTCGTCGCAGAATCTGATTGACTTCAACGCATTCCTTCCGTCCCGGAAGGAGATTTGCTCAAACAACCGAATGCAAAGCCCGGCACCATGCCGGGCTTTTTTTTGCAATTTCCATTAGTCGCTGAAGCCATTGGCAAAAAACGGTTAACAGCGCTCCCCTTTTTTTCAGCCGCGGACATAATGAAGGTGTGGTTGATCAACCCCTAAACAGGCGGCATTACGTCGCGCTAACGATTCTGGTGTCAGCGTTTGGGTACTGCCTATTCTGGGCGGTAATCAATTTCGCCGGCGATCTTCGTGCCAAAGACGAAGCGACCCGACACTATGACGCGTCCGTCAGGAACTTCGAGAGCCGTATCAAACTCGTTGAGGTGACCGCGCGGCGTTTCGGCGACAAAGGTACCGGCCGAAAAAATTTCTACTCCACCGCAGAAACGATGCGGTCGGACGTTTCGTTTGTATCGCTGCAGTGGATGCCGCGAGTGGAGAGCCATCAACGCACGGCGTTTGAAAAGGAGATCCGTGACTTCCTGCAGGATCCTTCAGCGCGACTGCGCATTTCCGACCGCGATGCCGCCAAGGGCGATAGGCTTTGGGCCAATGAAACGGCCTACCCGTTGCGTTTTACCTCGGTTGCATTCGAACACTCCAATGCGATTGGAGTCTGGAGGAAGAACAACATCGTCACGAAGCTGGCTGCAAAGTCGCCGCAGGACGTTTTCCTTTCCAAACGAGGTATCGCGAGGGCTGTCGTGCCTCCCGGCGAAAGTATAGAGACGGGTGTTGTCGTTGTCAGGTTCAAGGATCTGTTTGGGCCCATGAGTGATGCTGACTCAGCGCCAGTGTTGACGGATCGACAGATTCTGCGAAAGACGAACTCAGGTGATGAAGTTGTCGGGCCAAAGCTCAGGCATCGACCTGGCAAGATGATCGTGAGCCGGGATTTTGAGTTCGCGGGGGGCGAGTTGTACTCGCTGCAATTCACCGGCAAGCCGGCTATCGCCAGAAGCCGACTGTGGCTTGCGATGTTAGGCTTGCTGCTGGGACCGGTGTTTTCCTGTTCGCTGTTCCGCTTTCGACTGCAACGAACGACGCGGCTGTTACAGTCCCAAAATCACGCCTTGTCTTACGAGGTGATCGAGCAGCAGGAAATTCAGCGCACGACTCAGGCGTTGCTCCAATTGCGGGAAGAAGAGCGGCAGCTGCTTTCCAACGAAATCCATGACGGGTTCGTTCAGGAAGTTATGTCCGCTCAGATGTTTCTGGAGGCACTGGCGATTCGGATTGATGAATCCGACGCAACCGCGAAGAGCCACCTGGGAAACGCACAACAGCTCATCGAATTGGCGATCTCCGAGGCTAGGCAATTGATCAACGGATTGCAGCCTCAGCCGGTCGATCTGTACGGATTTATTCCGGCGTTGCAGCGGCTGGTCAATACCCAGCGCGAACTGTACCAGATCGAGGTCTCACTTCGGTATTCGCCCGATTTTCCCACGATCGGTCGCGACTATCAGAATTCGATTTACCGCATCGCGCAGGAAGGGCTCGCGAATGTCCGCAAGCACAGCGGAGCGAAAACGGCCATCGTCACCCTTTTCGCCGATAATGAGAACGTGACGGTCGAGGTGGTAGACCAGGGGCGAGGTTTCGAGATGGATGAGGTGCGAGATGGCAGCTTCGGATTATCTGGGATCGTCGAGCGGGCCAACGTGATGGGTGGTACCGCCGATGTGCGAAGTGTGCCGGGTGACGGAACCAAACTCACCGTTCAGTTTCCGCGTTCCGGCGCGAGAAAACATTCGAATGGCTCGGGTGATCGCGACACATTCCGTGGTTCGTCCCCGATCGAGCCGATGTCGGAATAGGGCCCGGGGCTGCTCATTTAGCGGCGCAACGTTCCTGGAACCAGCCGCAAGAGGACTTTGCCAGCATGGTGGAGCCTGCAATACAAGTGTTCCGGGGTTGGGAATCCGCGTCCTGAGACTTGCTCTCTCTCGTTGTCGCTCGCCATTCAGGTAGGGGAAGGCTCGATCGCCAAAGCCTACGGTTCCCTGGGCACGCTCCTGCGATAGCGCATAAAAAAACGGCCGTACGCTTTTTGCACACGGCCGTTGATGAACAATATCGTTGCTGTCGCGATTAACGCTTGGAGAACTGAGTTCCGCGACGAGCACCACGAAGACCCGGCTTCTTACGTTCTTTCATACGCGAGTCACGCGTCAGGAAGCCACCATCTCGCATGACCTGGAAAGTTTCCATGTCGTGGCTTACCAAGGCTCGGGCGATGCCCATTCGGATGGCACCGGCTTGGCCCGTGTTACCACCGCCGTGAACGCGGACGATCACGTCGAGTTCGGACTTCTTGCCGACAGCATCCAGTGGCCCAAGAGCAGCACGTCGGTCTTGGTCGTTGGGGAAGTACTCTTCGAGCTCACGATTGTTAATCATGATCTTGCCCGATCCGGGGCGAATGCGAACGCGAGCAACGGAACTCTTACGGCGTCCGGTACCCAAGGCATCATTGTTAATCTTGTCTTTGCGAACAGCTACCATCGGTATCTTTCCTGATCAGCTCTTTCGAGCCATTCGTTTCTACGAGAGTACTTTTGCCGGTTCCATTACTTCGGGCTGCTGAGCCTGATGCGGGTGATCAGCTCCCGTGTAAATCTTCAGTTTTGCAAGCATGTGTCGGCCCAATTTGTTCTTGGGCAGCATGCGACGCACGGATTCTCGCAAAACTCGCTCTGGCAGTCGCTGACGCAGACTTTCCGCGGTTTCGGTCTTGAGACCCGGATAGCCCGAATAGCGGGCGTACGTCTTGTTTTTCCACTTGTTGCCGGAGAATTCGATCTTATCGACGTTCGTCACAATGACGAAATCTCCCGTATCGACGTGAGGCGTGTAAGTTGGGCGATGTTTGCCCATCAAAATCGTGGCAATCTGGCTTGCCAGACGACCAACCACAGCCTTTTCACCGTCAACCACGTACCATTTGCGATCAGTTTCGCCTGGCTTGGCCATGTATGTTCTGGGCGCGACCACGTCACTAGCTCCGCATGGAATCCCTGTTTCGAATCACGAATCCTATTCGTTTCTGCTCAGTCCTTCAATAGCCGGTACGGGCCGAGGTCCTGCGATTTTCCGTGTTTCCCTGGCGTTTGCGTAAACTTTGCGGCAGAACCAGGGTATCGCCATCGTGAGGGGGCGGCGTCTATCGATCCGGCGGGGGATGTGCGAGAATTCGATCCGCATTTGAATCACGGAGGTCCATTCGATCCGATGAAACTGGCCGTCCTTAAAGAGACCTACCCCCTCGAGCGCCGCGTGGCTTTGGTTCCAGCCGCCGTAAAGCCACTGCTCAAAACCGGTTGCGACGTGTCAATTGAATCCGGCGCGGGGCATGAAGCGGGGTTTAGCGACCAGGAGTACGTCGACGCCGGGGCCACCATTGCTTCCCGCGGGGACTGCTTTTCCGCCGATATTCTGGCTCATGTCCGCTGCCTCGGGGCTAATCCAAACGGCAAGAGCGACGATCTTGGCAGCTATCGCGAAGGCCATATTGTCGTTGGCATGTGCGATCCGCTCGGAGCCGCCGAATCGATCGCCGAAGCAGCCCAGCAAGGCGTCTCGCTGCTGGCACTGGAGATGATTCCCCGCATCACTCGCGCCCAGAGCATGGATGTGCTGAGTTCGATGGCCTGTGTGGCAGGTTACCGAGCTGTGATTCTCGCGGCGGCCGAACTGCCCAAAATGTTCCCGCTCATGATGACCGCGGCCGGAACGCTCAAACCGGCCCGCGCGTTTGTGATTGGTGCCGGAGTTGCCGGATTGCAGGCCATCGCCACGGCAAAGCGGCTCGGTGCGGTCGTGCAAGCCTATGACGTTCGCCCCGCCGTTCGCGAGCAGGTCGAAAGTCTGGGTGGCAAGTTCGTCGAACTCGAACTGGAAACAGGTACTTCCGAAGACAAGGGTGGCTACGCCAAGGCGATGGGCGAGGACTTCTATCGCAAACAGCGCGAGCTGATGGCTTCGGTCGTCGCCGAAAGTGACATCGTTATCACGACCGCCGCGATTCCGGGTCGCCCTTCCCCGCTGCTGATCACTGCAGATGCCGTCGTCGGCATGCCGGCTGGCGGAGTCATCGTCGACCTGGCCGCCGAACGCGGAGGCAATTGCGAACTCAGCAAGCCCGACGAACGCGTCGTCGAACACGACATTACGATTCTCGGACCCACGAATTTGCCGTCGGAAATTCCCAACCACGCCAGTCAGATGTACTCGAAGAACGTCACGACACTCGTGCAACATCTTGTGAACGACGGCAAAATCGAATTCGATCTCGACGACGAAATCACGGCCGGCACGCTCGCAACGCATAACAAGGAAGTACTCATTCCCCGGATACGCGATATCCTGGGACTCGAGCCATTGCCGACGCCGGAGAACGATGGCAACACGTCCGCCGAGGGTGGTGCGGCCGACGAAGCGAAATCAAACAAGGAGTCCAGTTGATGGGACGTGGCAAATATAGATTGCCTCTACTGCTCTGTATGGTGACGCTGCCGATTCTGATCGGGTGTGGCAGCAGCAAGCAGCCGATGCCCGGCGACGCGCTGGTGCAGGAAGTGTTGGCAGACAAGCCCGTTGCTCGACAGGTGGCTCAGGCTCCGGTCGGCCAAACACCTGTTGCGAACGGCGGGGCGACAAACCAGCCGGTCGCCGAAGTCGATCCCGAAATGGCACTCGGAAATGCGAACTCGCCGGGCCCTTCGACGGGTGACTCGACAAGCTCTACCAACATTCCAGCCGACAGAGCCGCCACCGGCGCCAATGGCGATTCAGGTTTCACACGTTTCGACGCCTTGATGGCGGGCTTGAGCATCTTCGTACTGGCGGTCTTTGTTGGCTTTGAGGTCATCACGAAAGTGCCCCCGACATTGCACACTCCCCTGATGTCCGGTTCCAACGCGATTAGCGGCATTACCCTGGTGGGTGCGTTGCTTGTCGCCGGCCAGAGCGACTATGCGGCATGGCTTGGAGTGTTGGCGATCGTCTTTGCGATGATCAACGTGATCGGCGGCTTTTGGGTCACGCATCGCATGCTCTCCATGTTCAAGCGTTAAGCACTACTCCACATCGTTAAGGACCATCTCGTGGTCAAACTCGCTTACCTTGTATCGGCCGTCATGTTTATTGTCGGGCTCAAGCAAATGGCTCGGCCCCGAACTGCCGTACGTGGCAACCTGATCGGTGCTGCCGCGATGCTACTGGCAGTTCTCGTCACGTTTCGCGACGTGATGGCGAACGTCAGCGGTTTCAATCTGTTTCTTATCATCGCGGCCCTGATCGCAGGCGGAATCGTCGGCGCACAGTTGGCGATGCGCATTGAAATGACGGCGATGCCCCAATTGGTCGCCTTGTTCAATGGCTTCGGCGGCATCGCATCCGTCCTCGTTGCCGGCAGCGAGATGGCTCGCGTCAGCGGCGCGACAACGACGGACATCCTGTTGGCAACGTCACTCTCCGGCATCATCGGCGCGGTCACGTTCACGGGTAGCATCGTCGCCTTTGGGAAGCTGCAGGAACTCGAGCAGTTTCGTAAACCGATTGCGCTCAACAACGGTCAACTGATCAATGCGGGCCTCGCTGCCGCTTGTGTCCTGTTTACGCTGATACTCGTGTCCAGCGGCTCGATCGCGGTCTACTGGTTGGTTGTAATATTGGCTTGCGTGCTGGGGGTCTTGCTGGTCGGACCGATTGGCGGAGCGGACATGCCGGTCGTGATCGCGCTACTGAACTCCTATTCTGGCATCGCCGCTGCGGCGACGGGTTTTGTCGTCGACAATAACGTGCTGATCATAGCGGGATCTTTGGTTGGAGCTTCCGGCATCATCCTGACGCAGATCATGTGCAAGGCCATGAATCGTTCGTTGACGAACGTTCTGTTTGGCGTGATGGACGGTGGCAGCGCTGGCGGCGGTGACGTCGACGAGATCTACGCCAACGTCAGGAGCACCTCGGCGGACGACGTGGCCATGATTCTGGAGACGGCGCAACGAGTAGTCATCGTGCCGGGCTACGGAATGGCGGTCGCTCAGGCTCAGCACGCCGTTCGCGACATGGCAAACCTGCTAACGACGCAGGGAGTGGACGTTGAATACGCAATTCACCCGGTCGCCGGCCGCATGCCGGGACACATGAATGTGTTGTTGGCCGAAGCGGACGTGCCATACGACAAGCTGTTGGAGATGGACACGATCAATCCAACGATGGAGACGGTCGATGTGGCGATCGTGATTGGTGCCAACGACGTCGTGAACCCGGTCGCGAAGACGGACCCTCAGAGCCCGATTGCCGGGATGCCAATCATCGACGTGGACAAGGCCCGCACGGTGGTCGTGATCAAACGCAGCCTGAGCCCCGGCTTCGCCAAGATTCCCAACCCACTCTTCGCGGCAGAAAACTCGCTGATGCTCTTCGGCGACGGCAAAAAAGCCGTCCTGGACATCGTCGCCGCGTTAAAAGAAAACCAGTAACTCGCTCGGCGTTTGTTTCGGGCTCGTGAATCATCTGTAGCATTTCCGATGAAGCTACGTTCTGGAGCACAACTTGGACCGGGACGCAACCCACGGGAGCTTAGCGGCTCTCTTTCTTGGATCCCCCAACCCGGATAGAATCCAATCTGGCTCTAGTTGCCACTCTTGTTGGTGTTCGACAGGCGGCGGTGGCAACTCCTTGGCCGTTTCGCGCCTGTAGCTCAGGGGATAGAGCAACGGATTCCTAATCCGTAGGTCGGTGGTTCGAATCCACTCAGGCGTATTCCGCGAAACCACATGTTTTGCAGTCTCAATCGCATTTCTGCGACACTTCCGCTAAGCTGCTTCCGGCTCGGGGATAATGCTGGGGATAATCTTTTGCCGGATTCTCTGTCAGATTCTGCATCGGCAAACGTCTTACTCATGTGAGACCAACTCCGGAGACAAGAGCGTGACAGCCGCCAAGACTAAGGCAAAGCCTAAGAAGCCCCGTAACTCGCCGCTGACAGTCAACGGGAACGGTCAATTTAGCAAGGTGATAAACGGCAGGACCGAGTACTTCGGGCCCTGGGATGACCACGAGGGAGCTGTCAAGAGATACCTGGCCTTCATTACGAAATCCGAGCTGCCTGAGTCGACCAACCCGGAAGATGGGATGACCATTCAGGAGCTTTGCAATCGCTGGCTGGGCTCGCAAGATCGCAAGGTGCAAAGCAAAGAACTCTCGCCTCGAACATTCAACGACTACCTCAAAATGAGCAAGCGGCTGGTCGATCACTTCGGCAAAGGTTGCCCAGTTGACACGTTGCAACCGGAGGATTTCGGAAAGTACAGAGCCAAGCTCGCCAAGAGATTCAAGTCACTTGGGTCGTTGCGACGTGAAATCACAATGACTCGCACAGCGTTCCGTTTTGGTGAAGTCAATCGACACATTCGTCCCGCATGGTTTGGCTCAGAGTTTTCGGCGCCAACTACTAAGCAGATTGAGAAACAACGAAAGTCGAAGCAATCCGCCAATGGCGACAGAACGCTTGAGGCAAAGCAAATTCGTGAGCTGTTGGGGATTGCCGGTCCTGCCTTGCGAGCAATGATCCTGCTTGGGATCAACTGCGGTTTGGGTAACTCTGATATTCGCAACGTTAAGACGCAGCACATAAAGCGTAACTGGCTCGAATTTCCCCGTCCCAAAACCGGGGAGGATCGTCGCTCCAAACTTTGGTCAGAAACTCTGACAGCGTTGAGCGAGTATGAACGACCGAAACCGAAAACAGGAGTCAACCAGCGACTGTTGTTTATCACGAAGTATGGGAACCCTTGGGGCGAAAGCCTAGGAACTGGATGTCCAGTCACTGACGAATTCAGGAAGTTGCTAGATCAGACTGGTTTGTACCGACCTGGGTTGAGCTTCTATTCATTGCGTCACACGGTTCAGACCGTGGGCGAGAATCTCACTCAAGACACAATCGCCTTGAAGCTGGTCATGGGGCACAAAGATGCATCGATAAGCGCCAACTACAGAGCTTCTGTCGATGACGAGCGACTTGAAGCCGTATCAATGGCTTTGCGTGGTTGGCTATTTGATTGACCAAATTGCAGACTCTGGTAAAATGCGGGTGTGCGAGCCGGAGCGTTAGCACACTTCTAGCACTCGGACGGAACTTTCAACAATGAAAATCCGTCTATCCACATGCAATTTCTCAAGGTTGCCGAAGTCGCTCATCGGCTGGCGATTCAGCCCGAACTGGTCAAACAGTTCATTGTCTCTGGCCGGTTGGAGGCCATTAAAATCCCGACCCCCAAGTACGACTCATTCAGGGTGAGCGAAGAGTCTTACGACAAATTCGTTGAGTCATTGAAGGTCGTGAAAGAACCGGAGCGAAAGTCGGTACGCAGAAGGAAGCGGGATGACAATGTCAAACAATGGGTTTGACTTTTGCGAGCCGCTTGACTCCAATCGAGTGTCTGCATATTATCCTGTCCATGCGACCGAACTTATCACCTATCGCCGACCGCCAAATCGTCGCCGAAGGTTCGTTCTCATCCGGCGAGATGCAGGCCGCTAACTGCAAGCAGCGAACAAGAAATCTCCAATCCAAAATCAGTCATCTGAATCTGGATTGGAGATTCCGTGCTGCCATCTAACCGATTCGGTATCTGGCGATCCGTCTATCGCCAGCTGCGTCCTGATTGAACCGTGATTTCGTCTTTTCATAAATCACGAAATCAGGATCAATCATGTCAATCTACCTCCCAGCAGCCCGCATTGCGCTGTTCGTCGGGCATCGTCAGCTGGCCGCAATGCTGGTGCGGACATGGCTTGAGATGACCATCAATAGTCACGCTCTTGCCGGCGAAAAACGTTGGCAAACCCTGCATCGTCTCGTCGAAACCGAACGGATCGACAGACCGACGCGCAATGCTCTGCGAGCGGCATACGACTCTTGTTCTCGCGCGATCCACGGTCGACCAACAAAAAGTCGGACGATCAAACGCGCAATCACAACAGTGAAGAAACTTACTTAATCACCTAATCAAAGGACTACAAAAATGAAACTATCAAACGAAAAAGTACAGACCCTGGTAAACAAACTACGGGACAACGTCGGTAACTACAACGCTTTCCAAATCGTCCAAATGAAGCACATTCTAAGTGAAGGCGAAATTTCCGACCTGCCGTCTCGCCCGTCTGAAGAGGAAATCGTCGAAGCTATCGTCGGCAAACTAAAGGAGAGTATCGTCAGAAATCGGGAATGGGTGGAATTCATAAAGGCCAACAAATCGGGCGAGATCGACCCAGGGCATCGGACCTTTGTCATTAACACCACCGTCGACTCTATTGAGTCTGCAGTGTTTTCGGATCCGAGGAAGCCGAGGCCTGCCCCGGAAGAGAACGACGACTTTGGCGATGTCATCGTAGATGCCAAGCTTGTTGTCGAGCTTGCCGAAAAGCTGGCCAGTTCCACCCCGAAGCGGAAAAAGCAGCGACTCAATGCATTGCTCGCGGCGACATTCGGCCACCGGAAGAACTTGGCGACGATTGATGCCGCCGATGAATTGACGCTGCAAGAAATGACAAAGACCTCTGACTGGTTTGAGGCCCAGGATCCGGCTTTGGTTGGTGACGAACTCTGTTGGATCTGATGATTTCGTGACGCGATAGGGCTGCGTTCAAACGCCTGACACGCGAGGGGCTGCGGAGAAACGCCTCCTTTTTTTTGTTCACTTACTAGCCAAGCCGGGGCTAGCTAACATCGCGATAGGGCAATCTCATTTCGATAACATTGGGCGTGATTTCTTGACTTCTCAACCGCAATTATGGGAAAATGACGCGAACATCCCGGACGCACACCGCGACGGCAAACTCGCTAATGACTCTCTAACCGAGTGACGACTCATCACTCTTCTTTTGCGGACCTACTGTCCGCTGTTTCAGTTGGCGTTGGCTGTTTGTCTGCGCGTGCAGAATTTGTGTGCCGTTCTCTGGGATGTCTTAAAAATGTCGACGATCAAGTTCTTTGCGGTTTTGCTTTTACTGTCTTGCAGTACTGCGGTTCACGCCGAACAGATCAGCGGGAGAGCTGAATTTTTCGCTTTCGAAAACGTGCCTACAGCTGGATTGCTTGCCGGCGATACCGGCTTGATTACTTTTGGATTCGAGTCAGACAATGGAAGTGTCGTTTCTGGGATCGAATACAGAGTAAAAGCAGACTTCCTCCAATACGACTTTGGCTCCGTAAACAGTCGGTTCGAAGGAGACATCGACCTGATACTTTCAGAGGACAGGGGTGTTAGCACTGATGCGTTGATAATCGATGTAAATGATCCAGGAGCCATTGGGGCAACCCAAATGGCGGTTTTTGGCGGGTCGGAAAACTTCATTACTACGCTCGATCCTACGGAGGTGATTTTCAACTGGCCAGCGAACACGTTAATCAACGTCCAATCAGGTGACTTTGGTTTTACTGCTGAACTTACTTGGCTCAGTGTGCCTGAGCCATCGTGTCTTAGTTACCTATTCATTGCACTTGTTGGGGTGGCGCATTCTCGGAATAGACGGAATTACGTCGTTCACCAAGGACCGGCGTAAGGCCAGGAACCATTCTCATGTTACGAATCAAGCTAGCCGCAGCACTTCTACTCGTCTTTGGCTCTACCGCGCACGCCGAGATGCTGACTGGCGTCGCTGAGTTTGTTGTTTTGACGGACGCGCCAGTTGCTGGGGTTTCAGAAGGTGATATCGGACGACTGGAATTTGGCTTCGATCCTGACGCGGGTACCGTTGATGCCTTCAACTACTACGTTAATGTTGACTATCTTCTCTACGATTTCGGCACTACGAATAGTCGGTTCGCGGGCGACATTTTCCTGGTTATTTCGGAAAACCTAAGTTTTGGCATAGACGGCATCTTCATTGACTTCGAACTCCCCGGTGACGTGCTCAACACTGGCTTCGGAGTCCTCGGAGAAAACGAAAGCTTCATAACGGGGCCGTTGGACCCGAGAGAGGTCGTCATTGACGTGGGAGCGAGCAGAGACTTTTCAGTGTTCCAAGGGAGTCCGCGATTCATATTCGAAGCCACTCTTACGTCGCTCAGTGTACCTGAGCCGTCTTGCCTTAATTACATCTTCATCGCATCAATCCTGGTGACGAGCCTTCGAAGGGAATTGCCTCGCACGTAGCCTCGTCTGTGCTCGATTCGTCGAAACCAAAACGATCCAATAGCGTGAATTTCAGTTATGCAGATACGACTTAGACTCCTGATGACCGTGGCTGCCTTGGCGGCAGCATTCTCTACCGCCAGTTACGCGGAGATTCGTCCGGATGATGCGATGTTCACGGGGAACATTGACGGCGAGGGCTCTCGTGAGATGCGATTCGGTACCACAGCCTACTCTTTCGACGACGGCTTGGGCTATCGCGACATTCCGCTTGGGTCGGGTGCCATACTATTCGACGTGGAAATTGGCGACATGATTGGCCAAGATGCTATCGACGTGTTCCCTGAGTTGCCGCGTAGCGGTCCCCACATCGTGCTTGGCGAAGAGAAATATTTTGGGTACTTGACGAGGGTTATTTATGATGAAGATGCCCCCGCGTTTGCTGAAGCCATCGGATGGATGCACGTTCGAAGCAATGCTAATGGGCTTGAAATCCTTAGTAGCGCAGCGGACTACGGCCCGTTCGAAGGACCGGGCTATGGCCCGGCAAGCGGCATTACCGTGGGCCAGGTGCCGGAACCAGGTTCGATGATTCTTGCGATGCTCGCGTCGATTGGCAGCTTGGCCTTCCGGCGACGTATACGCTGATCCCAACGGCGTTGATCCAGCCGGCGAGCGAAAGTTCGTCGGCTTTTTTATTGCCCGTACCTCGCTTGAAAACCCCAGAAGGCATTGGAAAGTGCTTCTAAAGGTGCGGCATCTTCAACAGTTGGATACATGCGGATCCGGCCCAACAAAGCCGTAGTTCCTGGTGTTCCAGAGAATCGCAGGAAACTACCGCGCTGGACGCATGCGTACCCGCATCCTTGTTTGGGCGATGGTAGATCGTTCTTGCTTTTTCATTGCTCAAACTTTCTCAAGTAATCCCAAAATTGTGAGTTCGACGGGCAGCTAGAAAACCGAGTGATGGTGTAGTTTAAAGAGGGTATTACTGAAGTATCACGACCCTAACGAAAGAAGACAGACGAAATGTGGACAATGTCTGAGTCCGATGCCGCCAATCAGTTTGGCGTGGAAGAGTCGACTCTCGCACGTTTGCGAAAGGAACATAAGCTGCCGCACGTACGAATCGGCAAGAAGATCATCAGATATTCCGATGAGAATCTGTCTCAGATCGTGAAACGCTTTTCGGTGCCCGCCACGAAAGTAACCGCCAAGAGGAAAGCCAAATGACGAACCTGCCGTTTTCCATTTCCGAAACTGACGCAGCTAGGAAACTTGGCTGGCCGGAAGAGACTCTGGCGAGAATCCGCAAGTCCCACGAATTGCCGCACGTTCGATTGAAAGAAGGCGTGTACCGATATACCGACGATCACCTGATGCAGGTCATCAGACGCTTCACGCCGCCAGCCAACGAGGAGAGCAAGTGACGCCGCGTGAGCTGTGGTCTCGCTGCACGCTATGTAGTGGCTACGATCTGCTTTGACACGTCATGCTGCGGCCCAGGCTTTCGGACGAGGCCCCCAGCTTCTTGGGAAACATCCACTTTCTTGAAAGATTGTCAATCCGAAGCACTGCCATGAAAGGCGGGTATGCGTATAATACATCAATACTTAATCGAAACAGAGATCGTCTTCCTCCACGTGGAGGACATAGAGGGGCTCTACTCCACGTGGAGTAGGCTTTAAGGGAATTTAAATCAATGTCAGGAACAAGACAGGACAACAGAATGAACAGAACAGCGTAGAAAGCTGAAGAAACCCGTTCGGTGGGCTGTTTGAAATGCCCGCCCCTGCTGACCACAGGAAACGGGCTTTCTGAATTACACGAATGAATTATACACAAACTCCTGAATTAGGGAACCCTTGCGAAGAAGAATATCGGGAACTTTCTTTCCCGGCAGCTCGCAAACGTCGCTTTGCCAACGCCGAAGCATTCGCCAAACATCACGGCATCGACAGGCCCGAGTACAAGAAGGCCCACAGGAACGACACGTTCGACAAAACGTTGCCTGTGATCGTCCCAGATGGCTATGGTCTCCCCCTCCATGATGCCGACTACTCCGACGACAATTCACCCGTCTTGGTTTGGTGCCCATCTGTCGAGTTCGCCCAGAAGCTGATCGCCTACGTCAACGAAGAACACGCGAATCGTGAGCAACGTGTCAGGATGAACGCGCTGACATGGCTGTTCACCAATACATCGCGGTTAAACTGGGATCCTCAATTCTCAACGACCATCGCAGGCAACGTTCGAAAAGGCACTTTAAAGAGCAGCAGTGCTGATAAGATCTGTCGCGGCGTTTTCAAGGAGCTGTTCGAGCGAATCTGCGACATCGAACACCGGGGATACATGGCCGGCAAGTCGGCGACAGTGTGCGACAGTCCGAAGCGGGGGGCATATTGGCACGACGGCAAGACAGTAGGACGAGGCACTCGGGTGGTTCCCAAGGGTGTGACTCCGATGCAGAAGCGGTTCAAAAAGGCTGTTTTCTCGGGAAAAATGGGTTGTCCCAATACATCAGGATGTGGTGTGGTTGGATTTGATGATTCTCCTTCTATCGACTGTTGGTCTGACACCTCTGATCCTTCTAATGACTTCCGTGCTACTGACCCATTCTTCGAGACAATTGATGGTTGTTACGTCGCTTTACGCAAGTCTAACGTCGAGTTTCATCATGATTTGATGGTTGAATATCTCAATTCTCGTGGCCTCAATGACCATTGTGACCACGTTGTCGAGTCTATTTCTCTCGTTCGACCTGCTTTCCCAGTTGAATTGGCCGTTCCTTTCGCCGGTCGGTACTGCGTTGAGTCGAAACGTCTAGAGCTGGTTTCCAAGCTTGAAACACGGCTTGGTCGGCCTGCTACTGACGATGAATTGCATGGAATCACGTTCGACGCCGCAGCCACCTACGCCTCTGGTCACTCAAATATCTCTAAACTCACGGACCTTTTTGACGAGAAAACGCCAAATTCGCACGCATACATGAAGCACGGGAGAGTCGTCCATCAGCTAAGCGGTTTGAAGTCTGACTTCCGCTGCATGCTCGACATTGACAACGGCCATGGAGAGTTATCCCCTATTGTCGAATGCGACATTTCAGCCAGCTACTTTCAATCTTTGGCGGTGCTTTCTTGTGACGAAAAGGCGATGCAAATCCTATCTAACAGCAATGATTCTGACCTGAGGGAGATGGTCCAGAAGCGTGCTGAAGATAAGTACGGACTGAAGCGCCGTGAAGGATCGTGGAAGGCTGATTTGATGGTTGGCTCGATGTTTAACCATGACTCCAAAGGGTTTTATACCAGTCCGATCTTCAAGGCTTTGCGAGACCTATTCCCAACAATGGCAGCGTTTATTCGCAAGATTCGAGGCAATAAGGCGTTTGGACCATCAGTTCTTTCGCGTCATCTTACGCTCTTCGAAGGCAGTGTCGTTCGAGACGCAATTGTGACATGCAAGGAACGCGATATCCCTGTGATCTCTAACAATGATGGCATCTTTTGCTCCGCTGACCGTGTCGAAGAGCTGCAGCAGATATTCGGTGATTCCTTCGAGAGGTTCGCTGGATATCGCATCAAAATCGGAATCAAGACACCGCCTACAACGTTCCTAAGGTGGCTGTTGGATGAAAAACGACACATGCTCGCTGACGGGTCGGCAGAGCTTTTTGAGAGACGGATCAAAGAGTATGAATCGATTGAAGAGAGACACTAATGCAGACGAAAGAGTACGTTCTTCCGAAGCTTTATGACCTACGAATGCAGTTCGCGGGACTCCGGTGCATATCCGCAGCGACAACGGTCCCGAGTTCGTAGCTCGCAGAATCCGCCTCTGGTTGAAGCAAGCCAGCGTGAAGACACTGTACGTTGCGAAAGGCACTCCCTGGGAAAACGGCTACGTCGAGTCGTTCAACGGAAAGTTACGAGACGAGTTACTTAACCAGGAGATCTTCTTGAGCATGCACGAAGCACGTTGGGTGATCGGCCGTTGGCGACTGGATTACAACCACTACCGCATTCACAGCTCCTTGAACTACCAAACCCCCGCCGCGTTCGCGGCAACCTGTGTTCTTCCGGCTACGGCTGCGCCTACGCCTCCAGAACCCAGGCCAAATCATCACGACTCTCTCACTTAGAGTGGTACAAGCATCGGGGGGTGGTCACGGTGACTTGGATGATTTTATGGCCCGAGAGTAAGTTCGGGGGCTCTCCACGTGGAGTCGAGGTTACTCGGTCAACGTTTTGACCTCGCCTGCACGGCTTTTCAAGCGGCACGTTTGCCAGGCCGGCGCTCCTTCCACCGGTGCCCGTCATAAAGATCGTCGATTCTGAGCTGGGAGCGAGGAAGGCAAAGAACACCGTGGTGAGATGCGAACGCCGTTTATCGGTTCAGCCTCCGTCTGCTGACCAAGAGGCACGACGCGCCCACGATCAAGCAGGAAAGCGACGCTGGTTCAGGCACAGCCTTAATGCTCGCCAGAGAATACGTTCCGCTGCTCGCAATGAATTCCAGGCCGAAATTAAGGGCGTATACGCGACTGAAGTCAACGTGGCCGGCGGTATTAAAATCCGAGAAAGGGATCTCCAGGACCTCCGGCCCCAGCGGAGGCACGGTTAGCGCGATACCACTGGGAGTCCGTACTTGGATATGAATTCTTCCTCGAACCGAAGCTGGTGCGTCGGCAAAGCGTAGCTCCAGGCGGTCAAGTGTTCCGCCTTGCGTGAGGTCGACCGTCTGTGGCGCAACGGGATCGTATGCAAGCGTTGCGAAGCCCGTGGATACATTCGAAAAATGGATTGCGTCCACTAACACATTGGGCTCGTCGGGTGAAAGTTCAGCCGATATATCACCGCCAAATGTACCCAGCCGCCGGTTTCCTGACAGCACGTGCGCTGTATTCAAATCAGTTTCATGACTGCTATCGCTTCCAAATGGGATGAAACCAACCTCGAAATCATCGATCACAAGCTCGGCACGTGCGGACGATTGAAGTATAAGAAGCAAAATCAAACCTATAACACGGCATTGCCCGGACGAATTCATTTGACCCTCTGCTTCAAGTCGAACGCGGTTGCCCTGATCTTAGTGTGGACTACGTAGACAAACAACGAAAACTGCGATATGTGTGACAAAGTTTGGCTTTTGCTTTGCGATTGCTGTCAATTCGCACACGTTCAGTGCTGATTTCGTGTCATTTTCTCAGTGCAAATAAGACGTTGGGAAATGACGTTAATTCAGCTGGTTTATTAGCCGTTTCTGGCCTCTATCGCTGCTCAAATTGCCTTAAGACACGGGGTTTCTGCTCAGACAGAGAGGCTGAAACGCTGTCCTGAGGGGCTGAAACGGTGGTTGATTTGAGGACGGAATGGGAGGAGATTCCAACCGTGTTCTCGACAGCAGATCTGATTTCGCTGCACAGAAACAACCCCAAATACTGGCTCTGGACGCCATCGTTTTGGAGCGTCAAAATTGGCCTTCAACTGACCATTGATGAGCGGATTTCAGAGACAAGATTACGGCTTGTTTGTCAAAACAACGCTTCAACTCCGGCCTGATAACCGTGGTAGAATGAGCGGAATCCGGAGGCAGAAAATGAAGCTCAATTCACTCGTGATCGTGTTTGTTCTTGCCGGTGTTTTGAACGCTGGAGACGTTGTTCTGCAACCGCCTCGGCTAGAGCCGGGAGATCAGTACCGCCTAATATTCACGACTTCCGCCAAACGGGATGCTTCGTCGAGCAATATTGAAGATTACAACAACTTCGTGCAGTCGGTTGCTGACTCGTCTCCGGAGTTGGCTGCGTGGGACCTTGACTGGAAAGCAATTGCTTCGACTTCGTCGACGGATGCGGTCGACAATACCGCGACTGATTGGCGGGCTGAAGACGGACTTCCCATCTATCGACTGGATGGACGAATCGCGTATCTAGACAATCACGATCTTTGGCTACTCGAAGCGGGAGACGGTCCCCACCAGCGGCCGCTGGACATCGACGAGACGGCTAGCGTCATTCCGTTGCCGCTGGGAGGAGAAATCACTGTGCTTACCGGCACAAACTCGGCCGGTTTGCGAGGACCGACTGACATTCCCATCGAGTTTCGAGGCCTCGGCAACGTCACTAGTGCCACCGGTTCGGCGCACGGAAGGTCGCCGCGGGCACGATTTGCATTAGACAGCGCAAGGTTAGGCGCAGTCCATCATTTTTATGCCATTTCAGAGATCGTAACGGCGGTTCCAGAACCCGCTACACACCTCTCCGCACTTGCCACAATCATCGGCATTATCTCATTTTCCACACGGCGCCGTAGACGAAAACGCATCGAAGCTGTCACGTTTTTGTAGAGCCGTTTCTTGCTAACACTCTCGGCCATCAGCGCGATTTGCGGCTAGCCGTTTCCTTTTGGCTTTCTGCCAAATAGTTACGTTCCCCTCTCGAAGTACTGTGTGACTGTTATATAGTTACGCAAACACATGAAATCAGTACTATTTGAGGAAGCGAATGAAGAAGCGACCGATTGAGATTCTCACGGCAGAAGAAGCAAGGCAATTGATTGACAGTTGTAGTCGTCGAGCACCATCAGGCGTTCGGAATGCAGCGATGTTGGCAGTGTTGTATCGCAGTGGTTTGAGGATTAGCGAAGCGTTGTCGCTCAGGCCGAAAGACATCGATATCAAGGCAAAGACTGTTCGCGTGCTTCACGGCAAAGGTGATAAAGCTCGAACGGTCGCAGTCGATGACATTGCTCTGAGATTTCTAGAACGATGGTTGGATCGGAGAAAGCAGTTGGGACTGAACGGTCGACATCCGGTGTTTTGTACGATCTCGAAGAACAGTAGCGGTGTTGAAATGTCCCAAGCTTACGTGAGATCTTTCCTTCGTCGATTGAAAGCGAAGACAGGTATCAGCAAGCGGATTCACGCACACGGTTTCCGTCACACTCACGCTGCAGAGCTTGCCAATGAAGGCGTGCCGGTTCACGTCATTCAACAACAACTCGGCCATTCAAACGTGTCGGTTACGTCGCAGTACATCAACCACCTGTCTCCACAACAAGTGATCAGAGCGATTCAATCGAGACCAGTTCCTCAAGAGTTTGACGTGTAATAGACTGGCTCAAAACACCCCCCCCATACGCGCGACGGGTTGACGTTGGCACGCGGTGTGCGTCAGTCCTCAAACTCCAAAAGTGAAATCCCGCTTCACAATCACCCCCCGCCCCCTGTTTCCGCAACAAAACGCATGGCGTCGAAAATATACAGACCAAGAATTCACTGCACGATGACGACCAGATGTCCTCCGTGTACTTCGCTGAGTTGAAAATATTGGAGTCGCACCGAGCATGAAGTCGTCGATTTGTTTGCCGGTTAGTTCCAAGCCATCGGTACGCCCGAGCGTTCGGCAAGAGTGACATGATGCCTTATTCGATTTGTCAACACCGTTACCGGCAGACTTGCGGAGGATCAGGTGAACATCGAAAGCGATGCGCTCGAACTGAAACGCCTTGGTGAGACGTTCGACGCCAAAAAGGGCGGAGACCGGGGAAGAGAAGTCGTTAATCAACAGGCTGTATGGAGGAGAATAGCAATTGAGCCCTAAACATCCAGAAGATCTATATGTTGTTTGTCGTAGATGTGCCAGCGCAATTCATTTCGAAAGGCCAGCGATGGGTTCGACAAGGCAATGCGATAAATGTGGAGAGAGCATGAGGTTGGAGCTATTTGTTGCCCCAGAAATTGCTTGCTCCAAAGCAACATCGGCAGTCGATTGGTTTGAGGCCATTGGAGCGTCGCTTGACGGGGAGAAGCCTAGAAATGTCAGGGAAGTTGTTTTCCTTGACGGCAGAGTTGTAAATGAGCACGTGGTGGCCAGTTTGAGGTATTTCCCCTCGCTCATGTCAATCGTGATTTACCGCTCCGTATTTGACGATGCCTTGATGCGAACACTCGCTCTGGCCGCTCCCGGATTGGTTGGTATTACGATACTTGGCGGCACTGTGTCGGATAAAGGACTAGAGCATTTTGCAAACCACGACTTGAATCGGTTGAAGATGCCTTTCAATAAATTGGAGGGAGAGTCCCTGAAGCGTTTGAAGCGGCTCACAGAACTTGTCTTGACAGGAAATCCAATCAAAAATGACTCGCTCAAGTGCCTATTGGAGCTGCCTAGGACGCCGGTTCAGATTTCTCTCGGGTCTCCGGCGATTAAGAGGCTTGTGTTGGATGACACGGAAATTGATGACCACAGCGTACCGATATTGCTCCGACTCGGCGTTCGGGAGCTGCGAGTTAACAATACCGATATAACGAACGAAGGCCTGCTCAAGATTGGCACAAACCCTCGATGGGACGTGAGGAACGTCAAAGGCAAATCAATAACACGTATGGGGAGACTGCACGCATGGGTACTCTCGGAACGTTACAAGAAGCTGTGGCGAGATGCAATTCAAGCTGGGATCAGTCTCGGGGTCGCAGCCGACGACAGAGGTCTCTGCCTAAACGTTGCAGGTAACGTAACAGCCAAGGAAGTCTTACAAGCACCTTGGCGCGGTTACAAAGAGGAATTCGTGGCCGCAAGAATAGATTCAAGTGCCATGTCGAGTTCATCAATCGAACCTCTTCTGAGTGATTTGCCCAACCTGAGTGAACTGAAGTTGCGAGGGCAATTTACCGATTCTGTTATTGAAAAACTTTCCCGCCATCAGATAAGTCGTTTGGAAATTACAAGCGATTTGCTAACAGACCAAAGCTTATCGCATATCAACAGAATTCGAACTTTGCAGTTTGTCCGGTTGTGCTGTCCATCGATTAGCGATGAGGCAGCTGAGGGTTTTCGCCAATCAACGGAAATCAAGGACATCAGAATATCGAGACGCGAGGGCTGGTCAGTACCGAACCGTGGTCGTTGAAGGGAATTTGAATGTTGGTTACGCCAGTTCCAAACATCCATATCCGTTCCTTCGTCGCGATACCATTTGGGTCGCCTAGTACGTTCCGCAAGTCGGCCGGCGACATGCCGAGTCGAATCGGACCAAACTCGCCGGTGCGCAGAAACTCGATAAGTAAATCATTCACGTTGGTTGAGTGGAATAACGTCCAGGACCACCGAGCCCGGACGGATAATAGTTGCTTCAAAACACGCTCGCAAGCCGGGCTTCGCGTGCATCCGTTTGTTATCCGCGACGTAGTGTATGCGGCACGGTTTCAATATAAGGTTTGAGCCGTTCCATCGTTTCTGCAACGGCCGAGTCGACATCAACAATTGTAGCATTGCCGTCGATGTGTGTTTCAATTGCGAGATCGAGATTGAGTCCCCAGTGATCCGGAATAGTGTCAGGTTCATCAACATATGCGGCCCAACCAATATCGCGAAGTCCCCATGCATCTATTGCGCCTGCCCGATGCGCATCGTAAGCCATTCCAAATAGGATGTTGTGTACGTTCCCTTCGCAAATGTCACCGGGCACACTGCGAAGATGGTAGACGGCATCATTCGCAGTGCAGAATGACAGTTCAAGCAACCACGGGTCGGGTTCGGCGTGAATTTCGATCAAGTGATCGGCCCACTTTCGAACCGATTTGTGACTCAGCAGATTGTATTTGAGCGCAAGAATCAACGCATGCGCAACATCTGAATTGCTGTGTTGATTTTCCACGTAGCCTAATTCTGATCAAAGCGTATAACGGCCAAAATCACCCGGTCGCGACGAGAGATTCTCAATTGTCAAAACGCCCGACTTCGCGACTCGGGTGCATTTTTTTTGTTATCCCCATATACCCTTGTTGAGTTCAACAATCAATGATTCGATTTCAGGATCAAGAGAAATGGGAATGTTGAAATCGGAGTTTGATTTCGGATCGAGCAAATGGCATTCTGGTGCCGCATAGTGCCACGGAAAAACTTCATTGTGGTAAGGGCCGTCATCGTCAGGCAGGCTGTCGTAGTTTTCACGCATCTCGCATAGAGTGGCGAGAAATTCCGTGTCGTCGAACAAGTTGGTTTTGCGCATTGCGGATGTAAAAAAGTGCGTTCTCGTTTCAGAAAGCAGGTCCATGTCATTCGAGAACCAGTCCTGTGATTTTTCAACGATGCCGACAAGGCCAAACGCTGATGCGGTCAGGCCGTTCATGTAGATTTTCAACAAGCCGGAAATACTCAGTTCATGCCCCCAAGCGGATTGAAGGTAACCGAATCTTCCAATACGAGTCGCTTCGTGCGAAAGCATGAACGCGGAATAGAGATCAAGTTTGCCAGTCTTGAGCCTGCGAGAAATGTAAAAGCGCAAATCGTCAGCCTGAATTAGCGGGTGGTCGCAAATGTCAGGGGATGATTCGTTCATGGGGATAACTAATAATTCTCCGGCGCGACGGAATACTTTTGTCCAGCTTAAACGAAGTTACGCCGAAATACACGGCGACAGCGGCGGTGTTTCACCTTGCTGGGCTTCGAGGGCGAGAATTCTCCAACGCGAGTAGATTTGGCCGAGTTGCCAAACGAAAGAACGAGTTTGGTTTACCGACTCCCTTCGGGGTGGGCATCCGTCGCTTCGAAGTCGGCGGAGGACCCGAAAGGCCGGGAGCTACGCCACAATTTCGTGCAGTATCTCATTTCGTCAATTCGCAAGAGCTCGAATTCTCTTGGTCAAAGAATCGCAATCACTGTCAAGCATCTTCGGCCACGCTTCTCCTAAAAAGCGGTCAACTCCATGGCGCCCGTGCCATTCAACCCGTCCGTCAACAACAAGAATGTTCATGCCGTACTCGGTGTCCCAATCGCACCTAAAACTGAGTAGCACGAACAATCGGTTTGACGTTTTGTGGACGGGGACAAATGCCATCACCAGCGAGCAAAAATCCATGATTCGTGTTTCGTCAATGGGGATATCGACCCGGTCGTTGTATTTCTCCAGGTAGTAACAACGCAGCGATTCGACCATTTCAGTAGAAAGCTGCATATTCGAGATGTACTCGATTGCTGACTCTTGTTGAGGAGTCGGCCCGTCTAGTTCGTCTTCCTGTTTGACCCAGACCAACAGCTCTTCGTCCAATGCTGGCACCGGAACGTTTGTAATGAAGTAGCCCATTTCCAATTTGAAGCGATTCATTTTCAAGACTTCCCGGTCTTTGGCGGCGTCTTTGTTGTCAAAGGGCTGTGCCGACGCAGCTACGCTCCCTATGGCTCCCATCAATCGTTATCCGAAGGCAGTTTCGCGCCGTGTGACCGCCTAGGTTCCGCAGCTATGCGACTCAGTCGTTTATTTCAGGTATCCAGCTTGACTTGGAGAAATCAAGCAACACCAACGTTCACCAGCAACGTCGAATGGGATCACCTGAAAAAAGAAAGGTTTTCACCCGCGCAAAGCGTACGCACCACTTGCAACAGAAGGACATATAGCTGTTATGCAGCCGCTTCCCGGCACCGATCAAGCGTCCAATGGACCGATCTGCATGCCCCCATCCTCTGTTTCCCGGAAATAGAATCCTAGTTCTTCGTTGGTGTGAAGCTTACAGCGTATTTCCTCACCGTCAAAGTCTGGATCAATGTGGCCCTTGTCAGACAAATAAGAAACTATCATCTTTTTCATATTGCCACGTTGCCACATCAAATTATTGAAACCTTCCTGAAAGCCGTTGCGGTCTAGGTCAGGTTGTTCGTCGATGCGACGATCCGTAATCGCAAAAAAGACAGCTCCGTTCGCATGGGGTCCGCGGTAGTAGGAACTCGCTTGACCAAGGCAAGTTGAAACCATCGCGAGGGTGTGGCCAAACCCCTCGTCGATTTCAAATCTATCTTCAGCGAATTCGTCGATTCCAAATTCTTTACCGAGCGAGCGAACGTTACGGCACAGCCCAAGACTGTCATCAGGAAAGTCCATGTCATTGTTCGCATCCGCCCACAACCATGTGCTGGTAACAGCCGATTCGGTACCGAGGAATTGAACCGGCATGACCAAGTCTCCATTGAAAGTCACTGACGCGTCCTCGGTCAGTAGCCATTCGTGTTCGCCAATTAGTGACGCAAGACGCGACTGCTTTTCGAATCCGTGAAACGCGTACTTTTCAAACAGGTCTTGAAACGCTGGCATTGATGATTGGCTTTAGACTGCAGAACGTTAAGGATAACCGGGTGCGAAGAGTGGACCATCCACACCGCACGACTGTTTTGAGCACTCCGCGTTCAATCGTTTGTTCTGCAGCATTGAAGCGGCTAATCGCTTCTCCATGGCTTGCCGTCGAGAACCTGTTCAAGGGAGTACTTTGGGATATTGTAGCAAAGGCGATTGTTCTGATTCAGTACTATGGCCGGGCGGGACGTAGAAACCACATAGAAGTCGTCGTCGAATGGACGTAGTTTGAATTGACTAAGGTATCGGCATAGCATTTCATGGGTGAAACGGTCCCGAAGGCGCCGCGCAGAGTAGGCGTTTGTATCTTCGAATTCGAACGGTTTGCCACTGCTGTCGAATGTCCACCGCCCGCCATCATTGCAAGCGGCAATTGTTCGTGCGGTTGCCAAGGGGCCGTCCGCGTCGAATGCTTCGCGAGTTAAGACCGACCACATCACTGCCGGATAAACCGCCCCAGTTGGTGAACTGCAAACGGTCATCGCATTCAGCTGTTGTTGATGCGCCAAATAGCAGGTTGGTCCCCAAGGGTCGGATCCATTGATTCCGGATTGAAAAAACGCCGTCCATCCATTTTGCATTTGCACGAACAGTTTCCGTTCGAGCGACGCAGCAAGAGGAGGGAGCAGACCGAAGGCATCAGAGAGAGTTGAGGTGACGGGTATCCAGTCGTAAGTGAAGTCAATGGATCGGTGCCACTTAATGTACGCTTTAACCAATGCCTCGATTGGACAATCGAATAAAGCGAAATGACTTGTGACCGGATGCCATCGTGCAATTGTGGACACTGTTGGGCTTCAATTGGTCTGGCTGCAGAACGTTGAGGGTAACCGGGCCCGAACGAAAAAGTGTGTGTACGAACAACGCGGTTTTGAGGGCTCCACGTTCACCCGTTTGTTAGGCGGCATGTGCTACGCCCCGGTCTCCATTGGATTGTACCGTTATCGAGTGCGAGGGAGAATCTCCAAGTCGAATTGTGAGGCCAATTTTTCAAGCGTTCGTATACCAGCACGACTATTGGCGGAGCCGTAAACAAAGTCACCGCCATCATATTGTTCGTGGGCGATTATCGCGGCGTCATTCATAAGAGAGAAAGACCAATAGTGGTTGCGATCATAGACTCGCAGGTTACGCCCCAGAACACGCCAAGTTGATGCGGAGTTGCGGCAAGCGGTGAGTAGAGAAGTGGAAGCTGGCAACGCGGCGTCACTGATCCACATGTCAGAACCAAACATGAGTTCCACCATGACAAATGTGCGTAAGCATTCGATCAATCCGATTCCGGTTTCCTGCCAAGCAACGGTGTCAACGTCGTTCGAGTAGTAGACCGAGGGATTTCGGCCACGCGCATCTGTTCCGAGGCACCAACACCATTGATTTTCTTGGATGAAGGCAAAGCGACCGTCTTTGATTTGAATCTCTTCTAACGGCACAAGCCGATTCTGGTGCGCCAGCAACCGCTCTGAACCGTTCGGCCATTTGCCTGCGAAGGCATAGAGTTCGCGAAGAGGTACAGGAACGGTTCTGTCTTTCAATTCCGCGTTTGAATAGCCGAAGCCAGTCTTGCGCCGACCAACGTAGAACTCGATGAATTCGAGCAGTCGAGGGATGGAAGAAACGGGTTTAGTCCACATGTCGTGCGCTCATTGTGGATCTGGTCGCCTAACGTTTGGGTTAACCGGGCCCGAACGAAAAAGTATGTGTACAGAAAACGCGTGTTTGAGGCTCCGCGTTCACCCGTTTGATACTCATCATGTCCTTGCTTGAGTGAGCGAACGTATCCAATAAGGTCTCTGCCTTTGGACGGGGTCAGATCGAGTCTGCCCCTAACTGTTCGTGGCTCAAGCCCACTCACTCAAGGAAGCACACGATGAAGTTCTACAATCAACAGCACGAATTCTACTGTGGAATTGACCTCCATGCCAACTCGATGCACGTCTGCGTCGTTGATCAAGCCGGCAAGAAACACCTCCACAAGAATTTCAATACCAAGAAGCCGGAGCGGTTCCCATATCGTTTGAGTATGCAGCGATTCGGATTCCGGTTGGATTGAGGTTAAAGTGCAATCCCGCGCGATTCAAGGTGCGCGTCTATCTGTGTGTTGTCAATGTCATCAGTGCTGATTGCCCACCCCGTCCATTTGGGAGCGATTGCATTCACGAACGTGGAAATCGCTTCTTGTGATTCGGGGTCTTCGAATTCCCCCAATTCCAGTTGCTTTAGAACTGAACCTAGACTGCCGTAGAATATCATCGTCTTGGTATCGAAGTCGAGAAGATAGCCCGCCTCGGAAAAAGGAAAGTCATCAATCTCTTCGTTGTCGGAATCTGTGGCTTGTTCATGTGCCCAGTCAGGTCCGGATTCAAGGTCAATTAGACAAAACTCAGCTGCCCATTTGTGGAAATAGATCTTGGCGTCGCCATTCCTGACAATGAAAAAAACTGCCGCAGCACTCATGTGAGAGGTCCTTAGCCGGAACGTCGAGGATAACCGGGTGCGAAGAGTGGTCCACTTCGCGCGACTATTTAAGCACTCCGCGTCCACCCGTTTGTTGGGCGGCATTGAAGCGCGTCTCGTACTCCATCAGATTGTACGTTGACCAAGTACTATTGGCCAAACCACAACGCCTTGGTGCAGAGAAATAGAAAAGCGAGAGCTGCGATTCCGCGACCAGTGATCTCAATCCAATCTGTATCCGTGCAATCAACCCGCAACACGCGCACGGCAATCCAGGAACAAACTGCGATAAGCCCGGCAAGTCCTGTTGAATGCGGTCCCACAAAGATGTCAAAAGCCAAGGACATAACAGGCGAAAAACTTTGGTGATTTAAGTGGACCGGAACTCGACTCAGCGTGTTGACGACTGTTGCCGCTGATATGAGCAACAGTGCGAGTTTACCAAACCCGACCGATGACTCTCGAAGTAGCCTTGGATTACCGATCATGAGTCCCGCAAGTACGAGAGTCAAAGCGGACGGCACCACAATTGTCAGCCAGAGAGTACCGGTGAAGAGGGTGACCTTAATGCGCTGCTCGTGGAACGGGTAGTTCGCCAAGAACGTCGCGGCAATGGCGAACGCAAGAGTCAGGGCCATCGCGTCGAGAATTCGGAAGCGACGAGTCTGTTGAGCCATCGGGTTGTCCAGAACCTGCGCCGCCTAACGTCACGATTAACCGGGTGCGAAGAGTGGACCATCCATACCGCGCGACTGTTTTGAGCACTCCGCGTTCAATCGTTTGCTATTCGGACTGCGCTACGTTTGATTCAGCCAATCCGAACGAGTCTCACCGGTTTGCTTTGCCTGATAGTATCTGCCGGTTTGAATTTCCAAGCAAGTCAGCCAACCAGAACCGCAAGCCCAAGTATCAATGCACGTTGCATGGGAACGTGATTTTGGAACGCCATCTTTTTGTGAAGTATGACCGCACACAACATGTTTGCCAGAAATGTGTGGACCAATCGAATCGAAGTCAGCCCAGTAAAGCGTATCGTCGAATTGGTCGGCCATTTCTACTTCGGAATCGAGTGCTGCGTGAACGAAGATGTGAGTGTCAGTTTCCAAATAGGCCGTCAAACCGTCGATGAACGCCCAATGTTCATCTGGAACGGATTGAATTCCGTTGTCGCCGCCGTATTCGCGAATGTAAGAGTCCCACGTCTCGTCGCCGCCGGACGTTGCCCACGAACGTATCGAGTGCATGCTGCCGCGAGCGTTTTGCATCATGATTTCGTGATTGCCGCGAAGACAGACGTTGTTGTCAGCCGGTAGCAGGCTGAGATGCTGGATAACCTTGGCGGAGTCTGGGCCACGATCCACAAAGTCGCCCAGCCAGACAACGCGATCTTGTTCGGAGATTCCAGCCAGTTGCACGACTGCAAGAAGAGCGTCGAAGCAGCCGTGAACATCACCAATCGCAAACGTTTTCATATACGTGAATATGGAATAATCTTGATCCGAATAACGTCCAGCGTAACCGGGCGGCGACGTTACGCGTTGATTTCAGATTCCGCCGGATTCGCCGCTCCGGTTCACGCAATTGTTACTTGGCTTCGTTTTGTTGCCGCAACCTTCGCATCCCTTCGAGAATCTGCCCGTGAGCCGATTTCAAAGCGTCAATCATGCGGCGCCCATCGTATGTCCACGCGTATCCGATGTGCGGTTCGTTAGTTACGCATAAAGCGCCCAATTCAATAAGGCGACGTACCGCTAGTATATGATCAAGCCCAGTGAGTGTCTCACCCATCGTCGCTGCCGGAAGTCGCATTTCAATGAAATCGATGTTTTCATGCTGGGCGACGAAGTCGACTGTGGCCGTATCCAACCCATCTGCCATATCGCGAGCGCGGGAAAGAATGTGCTGTTCACAGTCCCGGATTGCTGCAGCCAATGCCTCGGTCAGTTTCTCAAATCGTTTTTCGCCGACCTTAGTCTTTTCCGTGATTCGGTATTCGATTGGCCAACGATGTTGCAGGATGTCGAACGGTAGGTCTTTTGCTTCACCGTGTGCATTATTCAACACCAATATCGTTCGGTCCCAGCCGATTGACCTCGCCGCGTAACCGAGTTCGATGGTCACGTTCGGATTGGGAACTTTCTTGCCATTAGCGGTTTCGCCAACGAACGAAAGGTCCGCGACGAAGAACGCGCATTGTCGTATTCGATCAAAGATGGTCGCGATGATATTTGGACTGCCGGGAACGCCGGTTGCGTCGGATTCTGGCCGCGGCGATGCTTCAGGTGTGGCGTCAACATTTGTTTGGGACGTAGCTTCAACCAGAGCTTCCCAGATGAACTTCTTATTGTGGTCTGGCGGCGTGTCGAGCTGCCAAGCGAAAAAGGCTGTGTGTGCCATGTTGCCCAATCACATATGGCGTTCTCTGCCAAGTAACTAATGATTCTCCGGCGCGCCGGAATAACTTTCCCCCTAGTCTAATCGAAGTCACACCGCGAAAGCACGACGATAGACAAGAACTTATCAGGCGCGGAGTAAGGCTGGACATTTGCAGCCGGGGATCTGACCTCCGGACCGTCAAAGAAATCTGTCTAACTTGCATCGGTCGTTTTGACAAAACGCAATTTCAGGTGGTCGTGAAGGACGACTTGCTGGGTGCTAAACTGAGATAAGCAACCCGCGAATGTGAGAATAATCATGAGTCAAACCCTAGGTGAGTCCATCTATGAAGCTCTAGGCAAACACAATGCAAAGCTAATCTACTTCGACTACAACCAAACTCAGCGTCTCAAAGCTGTCGATGACCCTGACTCTCTCAGGCGGTTTCTTGTTGCAACTCGACTTCAAAACGCTGACGTGGCAGATGACTTCGATCAGACGGTCCGGAACATCGCTACTGTGATCAAGGATCGTGTGGCTCGGAAAAACGTCCGCTTTGCAACGGTGTTCTTCAATCCACTGATGGGTCTTTGTGTCGCAATCAACAACTGGCTTAAGCGACGGAAAGAGACAAGAGAGGATTCATAGACCGTCTCACTTTCGAGCTATTGTTACGACGGACGCTTCGGAGTGAAACTCCGACGAAGGCGAATTCGCGTAAGTGAAGACGACCTCAGCGGATTCGAGCCACGCCAAGACGCGTCGGGTTGACACGCTTCTGTCTCGAAGGGTTTTTCCGAAGAAACAGCGGTCGACCTTACCGTTGAGCCTAGGGAGTGAGATCTAGCGGTCGGTTTGCTTCCGATTGAGCTTATCAGCATTTTACTGGTGTTTTTACGGTTGCATTTTGTTGGCCTAATTGATTTGCTCAATCTTCGGCTTCTCGGTGTCCACTACAGAGTAGCCAATGGCGTCCATAACCTCGCGAGCTCGTGCGATTTTCTCCGCGTGACTGCGGTCTGGATTAACAAGTTGATTTGTAACGTTGACCTGTGTCTTCGAGTCGTCGTTCCATCCCAAGAGGCCCCGTGCAACCAGCGGAAAGGCTTTCGCATTTCCGGATTTGAATTCGTCGATTATGACTCCTGTCAGTTCGGCTTGAATGATTTGCTGCACCTGCTGTACGAGGCTCGCGAAGTTCGAGTCGCGAGACTTCCAATATTCAAGTGTTCTAGGGGCTTTCCCGATCTGCCGGATGGCTGCTGTTTGGTTGCCGTTGTTGGCGTACAGACTCTTAAGAAACTTCCGTTGTGCCTTTATCGTACGTCGTTGGCCCTCTGTCACGTCTTTGCAAATGTTCTCAATTTGCTTCCTGTAATCGGGAGTGATCTCGTCGATTTCAGGGGCGCGTTTTGTTCGCAACGGCTCGACCGGCTTCAATGCTTTCGAGTCACCCACGGGTCTCTGCTCCGCGGCTTGCTTTACCTTCTCAATCGCATCAGCGAAAACAGCGCAGTCCTTTTTCCAGTTGTGCGCCGTTCGATTCGAAAACCCAGCAGCCCGTGCTGCGTCGATAATCACGCCTCCGTTCAGGGCGAGTGTTTTCAGGAACGCTACTTTCGCGGAGCGCGTCTTTGGATCGCCACGCTGAGAGTCGCACAGTATCATCAGGTCGTCGTTCGTCATATGCAAACCGTTTTATGGATTAGGTCGATAGTTGTCCGGGTGTCGCCCCGGTGTCTACTCAGGTTTCTGTTCAGCTCGTTCCAATCAGAACTGTACATAGTTTCGAGATGACGGAGCGCTGCTACAGCAAAGGGGATCAAGGACGGTGTTCCATTGCCAGCCAAGAACGAAAAAAGTGTTCCTGTCTGGATATGAGCCACAGCGTGATGAGTCGTAGGTCGCATTCCATGTTGGCGGTGATTCTCATGCGTTGTTCACAAAGAGAATTTCGAGGACGATCAACGTCAGGAAGAAAACGAGGATGATCATGCCGCACTGCTCCCGGCAAGAAGCTCGTCCAAATCACGGGCCTCGATTTCCGCCGTCTTGCCCGACTTTGACGCGGCCAACTTGCGTCCGACAAGTCCGCGTGATTGCCTTGGCGGCACGTTCGCCTCGCTTACTAGCAGGCCGATGACATGTCCCACGAATCCGGAAGCGTCGTTGTATGTGATTTTGCTGTTCATCACTCCTTCGTAACCTGGCGTTGCGTTACACGGGTACACATCGCTGTCACGGATTGGAAGGATTTCCGTGTCCATGACCTGTGGACGCAAAATCCGTTGGTCAACGAGATCAACAGCGAAGAAAGTGGGCGACGATCATAAAGAAACGGGGATAAGGTTGGGGATAATCTCAATGGCGAGAATTGACCTTTTGGAGAAAATCCCTTGACGCCGAAGCGGCCTTTTTCTCGTGAAAACAGCCTGTTTGCCGGGGTTTAGAGGTGGTCTTGAAACCTATTCCTAATCCGTAGGTCGGTGGTTCGAATCCACTCAGGCGTATTCTCCCAGCGTGTGCTATCGGGGGCTTCTCATGCCCCTGGCACCCAAACTCCAAGGCGAAGTCTGTCTGGCGAAGGGCCACTCAAATTGGATTGGGCGAATCCCCTTTCTGGATGGCCATCCTGTGAACTGGCGAGTGATCGCAGATTCAAACTCGCCACGTCGTTAGATATTGGTGGCCCGTCGGTGTGCCCTCGCCTGAACCGAGACGAGTCCGGCAGGCGGGTAAATAAAACCATCCCGCTAGCTCTTTGCCACGACTTGCCACTCCAGGCCGAAGGCAGTTGACGCATCGCGATATGCCATAGGACCAGTACTAAAACGACTTTCCCGGCATGTTCGATCCTGCAATACAAGCGTTTCGTTAATGGGCCGGGTTTTGGGGCTTGCTCTGTCGGCGTTCGCTGGGCTCGCATTCCAGCCCGAGCATCAGTCTCTCGCAGGGGGGGGGTAGCACACTCTCCGGTTGGGTACTTCATATATATTGATTTATATGTAGTATGGCAGATGTGCTGGGCTAGGTCGTCGTGACCGTCGCACGCTGACGTTGACTGCGCGAAGAATACTACTTGCGATACAGCGCAGACATCACCGTTGGGTCGCTCAAAGTGGCGGAGAGTCGTGTGATTGCGGGTTTGTTGCTACAGGGAACGGAGGGCGACGGATGGCGAACGGCAATTTTGCACGAAAACGTGCTGCAATTGCGTTCCACCAAGTCCGCTATCAGGCTGTCGAACCTGCTTCGTAATCGACTCCAGGCCATGACGGCGGAGCATTGGCGACTTGTACTCCACAAGAACGTCACTGTTTCTACCCACGCCTGCCTTGCGGCAACCGTGAAGCAAAGTCCAGTCCTCGCGGACTTTCTCGATATCGTCGTTCGCGACCAGTACAGGCTATTTACCGAGAGGCTGACCCACCAAATGTGGGCGGAGTTTGTTTCGGATTGTCTTGCTCGCGAAACAAGCCGGAAAGTTTGGAGCGACTCTACCGTTCGCCGTATGCGATCGTCGGTGTTTCAGATCCTTCAGCAAGCCGGCTACATCGACACGACCAGATCCCTTCGCCTGCAAACGCTGCATATCGCAGACGAAGTAGCTGACTACTTACAGAAAAATGAAGAGGACAACGTCCTGCGTTGCATTCAGGTGTCGCCGTGACGGATCGATTGACGACGCGACTGGACCTGATTCTTCCCCGCATCACGGCTGGAGATTTTCTTGGTGGACAGGGAATCGGAAACGAGATCCCGTTCTATGTCTTCGACTATCCACCGGCCGATGAATTGCGCATCCGCCAGCATTTGAAGTTTTTGATCGAAAAGCTTGCCAGACAATCGCCAGAGATCAACGTTCGTCACGTAAACCTTTTCGACTTCCTTTTCGACTACATCCGTTCCAGGGGATATCTGGAGAAGTCGCTCGCAAAAGAAGAAAGCGTTGGAACGGCAAAGGCTGTCAGGTCAATCAGGTCAATCGCCAGCGCCGAGAAGTTGGCCGACCATTTCGCCAAAGAGGTTGTGGAGCAGCCCCCAGATCTCGTGATGGTGTCCGGCGTGGGGTCGGCGTACCCCATCGTTCGCACACATGAACTTCTCAACAATCTCCATCGACACATGGGGCTGACTCCTCTCGTTGTCTTCTACCCGGGCGTTTACGACAAGATCACGCTCAAGCTCTTCGGAAAAGCCAGCTTGGCTTTTGACTCCGCCTCCTCTGACCGCAAACGCAAGGCCCGTTACTACCGGGCCTTTCGCTTGATCGATTGACGATTGCTCGCATGAAAATCAGTGACCTGTTTCGGAAAAATATTGCTCGCAACATTAACGGCGTCGTTAAGGCCGACCAGTTGGACGAGGCGTCAGTTTGGCAGGAGCTCGACGAGTTTGTCGTCACGTCGGAGTTGGACGGCCACCTGCGGAAGTTCTTCGAGCAGTACTCCGCGGCGATCGATTCCCCCAAAGACCCTGGCGTTGCTGGCAATATTGGAATCTGGGTGTCGGGCTTCTTCGGATCAGGAAAATCCCACTTCATCAAAGTCCTTTCGCACCTCCTGGACAATGCGGATCATTCGCACGAGGGCCTGACGAAACGGGCCGTCGAATTCTTCGAGGACAAGATTCAGGACGCGACGATCCTCGGAGACATCAAGCGATCTGTCGCGTCCGAGACGGATGTGATCCTTTTCAACATCGACAGCAAGGCAGACAGCAACTCGGGGCGAGACGCAATACTCGCCGTCTTCCTCAAGGTGCTCAATGAAAAGCTTGGCTACAGCCCCGATCACGCGCACATCGCGCATATGGAAAGGTATCTCGATGAAAAGGGCAAGTTCTCTGAATTTCAACAGGCGTACCGGGTGCTGACGAATACCGAGTGGAAGGATGAACGTGATGCGTACGAATTCAATCGTGATGAAGTCGTCGAAGCCCTCACAAAAACGCTCGGCCAGAGCGTCGAGTCATGTGGCAAGTGGATCGACACGGCGGAATCTACCTTCTCGCTCAACATCGAAAACCTCGCGAAGTGGGTCGCTGAGTATCTCGACAAACAGGGCCCCGCGCACCGGGTGATTTTTCTGGTCGACGAGGTTGGCCAGTTTATCGGTTCCGACACGGCTTTGATGCTGAACCTGCAGACGATAACCGAACAGCTAGGCACGGTCTGCAAGGGTCGGGCGTGGGTTGTGGTCACTTCGCAGGAAGATATCGATTCTGTTCTGGGTGAAATGCGCACCAGCAGGGAAAACGACTTCTCAAAGATTCAGGGGCGGTTCAGTACGCGGTTGACGCTGTCCAGCAACAACGTGGACGAAGTCATCAAGGAACGCTTGCTACGCAAGCATGATTCCGTCCGCACCGACCTTGAAAATCTCTACCGGCAAAAGGGCGACATACTCCGGAACCAGCTTTCCTTTCGTGATGTAGGCACGACCTACCGGCAATTCCGCGACGGCGACGACTTCGCAAACACCTATCCGTTTGCTTCCTATCAATTCAAGCTGCTCCAGCGAATCTTTGAATCGATTCGCAAACACGGCGTGACTGGTCTGCATCTTGCCCAGGGGGAACGCTCGCTATTGGACGCCTTTCAGCATGCCGCCCTCGCCATCGCCACACGAGAAATGGGAGTGCTCGTTCCGCTCTACCTGTTCTACCCGTCCATCGAGAGCTTCCTTGACACCACGGTCAAAAGAACGATTGATCATGCCAGCAACAATGAAAGCCTGGAGCCCTTCGATGTCGATCTGCTGCGAGTTCTCTTTTTGATTCGCTACGTCGACGAAATGAAGGGCAACGTCGACAACCTGGTGACGTTGTGCCTTGCCGAAATCGACGCCGATCGGATCTCACTCAAGAAACAGATCGAAGCCAGTCTTGCCCGACTGGAGAAAGACTCGCTCATCAGTCGTAGTGGAGACCTCTACTACTTTCTGACCAACGAAGAACGCGACATCAATCAGGAGATCAAGAAGGAGTCCGTTTCCGCGGCCGACGAGGCCAAACTGCTGGGAAGCATCGTTTTTGAGGACGTGCTCCTGGACAAGCGCAAGCATCGCTACTCCGAGAACAAGAAGGACATACCCTTCAATCGCATGTGCGACAAGCACCCGGTCGGTCGCTCGTCCGAAGGTTCACTGGTCTTTGCCGTCATCACACCGCTGGACGACGACTTCGAAAAATTCGATGACGCATCGTGCGTCATGGGTAGTAGCGCGGACGGCGGCAAGGTGATTGTCCGCCTGGACGACAACGAGACACTCGGTCGGGAACTAAAAGGATACCTGCGGACCGAACGGTACCTCCGAACTCGCGATGACAGTACGGCCCCGCCCTCAACACGCCAGATTCACAAGGACCTTGCCAGCGAGAATCTACGGCGGCGAAGTTTGCTCGCCAACCTGCTTCGCGAGATGCTCGCAGATGCTTCCTACTTCGCCGCCAATGACAAACTCGACATCAAGGCGACCACGCCCGAAAAGGCAATGGACGAGGCGCTGGAATACCTGATTCGCAACACTTTCAGGAAGCTGCCCTATCTCAAGCATCTCAACGAAAACCCGGCGAAAGAGATCCACGCCACCCTGACGCGAGGAGACACGGAACAGAGATCACTGCAAATGGATATCCCTGAGTTCAACCCTCAGGCCCTTTCAGAAGTACGGAACTACCTGTCGATGGCGTCCCAACGTGACCGGGAACTCGTGCTATACGACATTTGCTACGTAAAATTTGCCGCGCGACCCTATGCCTGGCCGGAACTGGAGACAGCCATTTTGCTGGCCCGATTGTATGCGGCCGGTGAAATCGAGTTTATGCGTGGCGGAGACGCGATCAAACGCGCTGAACTTTCCACAACGCTTTCGGAAACCAGAACCTGGCGCAAGGTGACCGTCGTCCCAAAGGTCGTTGCAAGCGCAGAGGAGGTACGGCGGGCCCGCGAAATTGGCAGGAATGTCTTCAATGAGATGGGGCCTGACTCATCGGATGGGCTCTGTACCTTCCTGCGTGAAAAGCTGCGGCTCCATCGCTCAACTTTGGAACGTTTTGCCAATCTTGCCAACGACGGTCGCTATCCCGGTGAGGAAAAGATTCACGACTCGTTGGCCACAATCAAGTCACTCCTGCTGGTTGATGACGACGCAAAATTCCTGGAAAGATTCATCGCAAACACCGATTCGTTAGGTGAACTTGCCGACGACTTCCCCCGTCTCGAACAGTTTTTTGAGCATCAGAAGCCGACGTGGGACAAGCTACTGCAGGCCCAACGTCAGTTCGACCTGAACCGGCGCCAGCTTGAACAGGATGGCGAAGCCAAACCGGCACTCGAGCGACTGGATGTCATTCGCAACGATCCCGTCCCCTTTGGAATCATCCGGGAGGTGGATCAACTCATCCAAAAAATTCAGGAAGTCAATGCACGGCTACTGGCTGAACAACGCACGCAAACCATCCAGCAGATTGATGGACAGGTTGATGTCGTTCGTCGAGAGCTGCAGGCAGCCGATAGCGCCCCTGAACTCGCGAAGGCAAGCCTGCAGCCATTGGAAACGCTACGGAGGCAGGTCGACGCTCAAGCGAGTCTCGCTCATATCACGCAAGCGGAATCCGATGCAGTCAAACTCCGCGATGCGGCCCTCCAGCGGATTGGCGAGTTCCTGGAAACGAGGATGACGCAGGTGTCGGGCGACAGGGACGAACCCGCACCGCTCGCCAGGTTCAAGCCGCTACGTGTCCTGCGGCCCAAGCTCCTTGCCAGCGGTTCCTTTCTCGAATCTGACGACGACATCGAGGAGTTCATCCGTGCGCTGCGAGCAGACCTGGAATCGGCAATCGCCAATGGCGAACGGGTCGAGATTCGCTGAAAGGGCGCATCATGGAAACGAAACATCTCAGGCAATATGCGCCTCAGGCGCGCCGTGATTTCATTGAAGCCGTCGGCAACAGGGCGGCCTTCTACGGACTGTTGCCCGAACGCATCCTACCAGCCCACGAAAAGGGCGACGTCGTTCTGATCGATGACCGTCCGTTTCCCATTGGCATCGCGCCCAAGCGGAAAAAGTTGGTCAACGATATCGCCGATGTGGGTTACGAACAATTCATCGAATCCATCGCCTACACATGGTTCAATCGTCTTGTGGCGATTCGCTTCATGGAACTGCACGGCTATCTCAGCCACGGATACCGCGTCCTCAGTCATCCGAATGATGGCTTGTCACCCGAGGCGCTGGAGTATGCCGAACGCCTTGAGCTGCCACACCTCGAACGAAACCTGGTCGTCGACCTGAAGCTTGACGGTACCCGGGACGAAGAGCTCTATCGCCTGATACTTGTCGCACAGTGCGAAGCGTTGTATCGCGCGATGCCGTTCATGTTTGGCACTACCAACGACGCCACAGAACTGCTCCTTCCGGATAACTTGCTGCACTCCGACTCGGTAATTCAGAAACTGGTGCGGGCATTGACCCCGGAGGATTTCAGCGAGGTAGAGGCGGTCGGCTGGCTGTACCAGTTCTACATTTCCGAAAAGAAAGACGACGTCTTTGCAGCGCTCAAGAAGGGCAAGAAGATCACGCCGGAGAACATCCCGGCGGCCACGCAGCTGTTCACGCCGCACTGGATCGTGCGTTACCTCGTCGAGAACTCGCTGGGCCGGTTATGGATGCTGAACCATCCCGACTCGCGGCTGGCCGAGCAGATGGACTACTACATCCGACCGGAAGAGCCAGAAACCGACTTCCTGCGTATCAGCAGCCCCGAAGAAATCAAAATCTGCGATCCGGCCTGCGGCAGCGGTCACATGCTGACGTATGCGTTTGATCTGCTGTACGCGATTTACGAAGAGCAAGGCTATCAGGCGACCGACATCCCGCGACTGATCCTGACCCACAATCTGTACGGCATCGAGATCGACCAGCGAGCCGGAGCGTTGGCCGCGTTTGCGCTCACCATGAAGGCGCGGGAAAAGTACCGTCGCTTCCTCACCGGCGGCAAAGTCGTGCAGCCGAACATCTGCGTGCTGGAGAACGTCAAAATCGACCCCGAAGACCTGTCGGCTTACATGGACAAGGTCGGTCGCGACCTGTTCAGCGGCGGCTTGCAGGGAGTCGTGAATCAGTGGGAGGAAGCGGACAACTTTGGTTCGCTGATCCGTCCACTGGTGACGGACGTGAGCGAAGTGCTGGAGTTACTTCGCGAGCGTCAGATGGGCGAAGACCTGTTCCTTGCGGGCGTTCACCAGAAAGTGCTCAAGGCGCTGCGGCAGGCCGATTATCTGAGTCCCAAGTATCACGTCGTCGTCGCAAACCCGCCATATCTCGGGGGGAAAGGAATGACGGCGGCAACGAAAGAGTTCTTGTCTAAGAACTTTAGCGATGTAAAAAGCGATTTTTTCTCAGCGTTTGTCATTCGCAACACTGAACTTTCGCAAGATGCCGGACAACTCGGAGTAATGTGCCCATTCGTGTGGATGTTTATTGCTGCTTATGAAAACCTGCGTCGTGAACTGGTGGAACGAAAGACGATTACAAGTCTTGTGCAGCTTGAGTACTCCGGCTTTGATGGGGCCACCGTGCCGATATGTGCGTTCACGCTTCAGAATTCCAAAGTGGCAAATTTTCGTGGTGGCTACGTAAGACTGACCGAATTTCCGGGGTCAGAAAATCAATCACCACGGACGCTTGAAGCAATTCAAAATAATGATTGCGGGTGGTTTTACCGCGCGACGGCAGCAGACTTTCAAGCATTGCCGGGATGCCCAATCGTGTACTGGGGCACAGATCGTGTCCGGGAACTATTTGCATCGTTGGAGCCACTCGGTGAAGTAATAACCACCCGGGAGGGGCTTACAACTGGCAACAATGACCGCTTTCTGCGATTCTGGCACGAAGTTGAGGGTTCTGCGATTGCCTTCGATTGCGGTAACAACGAACAAGCAGTTAAGTCTGGACTGAAATGGTTTCCTTGCATCAAAGGCGGCGACTTTCGGAGATGGTCTGGTAACTACGAGTACATTGTGAACTGGCTAAACGACGGTGAAGAGCTTAGGACCTTCACTGACGAGCGTACGGGGCGAGTTCGGTCTCACAACTACAACGGTGATTGGGCCTTTCGTGAAGGATTCACGTGGTCTGGAATCTCAAGCGGAACATTCGCGGTACGACATGTTCCTAGTGGGTTCATGTTTGACACCAAGGGCCCCATGGGGTTTCCAAGCGGTCAAGTGACACCCTTCGCGTGCGTCGCCTTTTTGAATAGTTCGGTTACGAATCACCTCATTAAAATGCTCGCTCCTACGCTGGATTTTAAGCTAGGACATGTACTTAACCTTCCATTCAAACCGGATTTGGCAAACCGAGTGGCGGGGCTCGCAGAGGAATGCCAACAGATTTCCTCAATTGATTGGAACTCTCAGGAAGTAGCTTGGAGCTTTCAAACCCACTCTCTCATACGACCTCCCGGCTACCAACTTCTTCAGAACAAGTACTCGGAGGTCCGGGCAGATGGAGAATCACAAGTTGAACGGATTACGACACTTGAGACGGAAATCAATCGAAGTGTCGTCGACGGATATGAACTGGAAGATGCCGCCTATACTGCTCCGCCAGCCTCGCAAGTGAGCCTGTTGGTCAACCCCTCGTACCGCTACGACGAAGAAAAAAGCGAGTCTGAACTTGAAGCCCTTCTTCTTGCTGACACGATGCGCGAGTTCATCAGCTACGCGGTGGGCTGCATGTTGGGTCGCTACTCGCTGGACAAACCGGGACTGATCCTTGCCAATCAAGGCGAAACGGCCGACGACTATCGCCAGCAGATTCCCGAGCCGACCTTCGCGCCCGATGAAGACAACGTCATCCCGCTGCTCGATGGCGACTGGTTCACCGACGATATCAGCGAACGCTTCAAAGAGTTTCTCAAAGTCACCTTCGGCACCGAGCACTACGAAGAGAATCTCACGTTTCTGGAAAACAGTCTATTCCCGGCCAATTTGGAGGGCAAAAAGCGGAAGACCATCCGCGACTACTTCCTCAAGGAGTTCTACAACCACCACATCAAGCTCTACAAAAAGCGGCCCATCTACTGGATGTTCAGCAGCGGCAAACAGGGCGGCTTCCGAGCCCTCATATACATGCACCGCTACAACCCCAGCACCCTCAGCCGCATGCGAACCGCCTACGTCGTCCCCCTCCAAGGCAAATACAACAGCCGCATCGACCAACTCGAAGGCGACATCCCAGCCGCCACCAGCACCAGCCATCGCAGGAAACTGGAAAAGGAGCGGGACTCGCTGATCAAGCGCCGCGTTGAGCTTCAGGAATTCGACGAGAAACTCCGCCACTACGCCGACCAACGCATCGAGATCGACTTGGACGACGGCGTGAAGGTGAACTACGGCAAGTTCGGTGACTTGTTGGATCAGGTGAAAGCGATCCACGGCAAGAAACCTGAAGAAATCTAATACGCCCGCCTGGCGGCCCCGCCCGGCAACTTTGGCCTCGATACATCGTGGAACAAACCATGGACACAAAACAACTCAACGAATCGCTGGCCAAAATCTACGACGAAGAGCGGCAGCGGATTGTGTTCTGGAATGACCCGCAGTGCGAGTTCGAGGGCGTCGTGGACAAGCTGGGGCTGGATGATGTCAATATCGTCCGACTGAATGAAGTTGGCGGACTGGCCATGAAGCTACGGCTTGAACGCGACGATCCGGAATCTCGCTTCCTGCTGTATTCGCCCGACGAGGAGCCCGAGTTCGAGGACGACGTACTGCTGGACATACGCCTGTACAGTCGAAACTTTCGTGCCGATCGCTCCTCGATCATTCTGGACGAATTGGGGCTTGCGCAAGAGTATCTGCGCAGTCACCTTGCATTGCGGCGCAAGTTTTTCGACAGCAAAGACCGCATGGCTCGACTGCAACGGTTGGTTGTCGCCGACGATACCGAGTTGGATCTGGATCGCAAGATGCTGGCTGTCGTAAGCAAAGCCGATCAGGCCGAATCATCAAGTATTCTCAGGACGCTCTATCATTCGATGACCACCCAGGACGAGATCGACCTGGAAACGCCCCCACCCGCGTGGACCTTGATTGAGAAATGCGATCTGGATGAATCCTTCTGGAACTTGATGTCCATTGCCTTTGGCTATGACGACGAAAACCCATCCCTGCACAAACTGTTGATGCGGTTGTTGTTTTCGGACTATGCCCATCATCTGGGCACGGACGTCCCGCCCGCCCTGCAAAAGCAATTGCTCCCTCGCAACGGAGTTCAAAATGCAGTCGTGTGTCTGACACAATGGCGCGACAGTAGCCGACAGGCATCCAGCTACAACGACCTGTCGGAAACCGTTGCGTCAATGAACGATATTCAGGAATACTTCCGAGGTCTGGAGCCCGAGCAACTCAAGGGCACATTCACGTTTCGGAGTATCGATGGGCAGATTTTGCCTGGTCTGCTGGAACGCCTTGAGGCAACCCGCGACCACGTTGATGCGCGGTCGATTCGAGAGATCGTGACGGAGCGGCAGAACGGTCATTGGGTTGCCTCTGGTTCGGTACCCGAAAAGCGACGTCAGGCTCGCCACGCGGCGTTTGAAGCAGTTGCTGTCGCGGCCGAGTTCATGGCGCTGCGCAATAAATACGAGGACGGGCTGGCAAGCGACACGGTAGAAGATGCCTACACCCTGTATACGGAGGAGCTCTTCCGATTCGACCAGCTCTACCGTTGGTTCTACCAGAACGCCGACATCGCCCTGTCCCAGGGATTCGACAACCTGAAGACGTTGCGTGACGACATCGAAGCTTCCTATTGCAATTGGTTCCTGGTCCAACTGTCACTGGCCTGGGGAAAGTTCATGGCGAACGGTCTCCTTGAAAACTGGAAAATCGACGGTGTCGAGAATCAATACAATTTCTACGATCGGGTGGTGAGGCCCAGGCATGCAACGGCTCGTACTCGGAAGTCGTTTGTCATCATCAGCGACGCATTTCGATATGAGTCAGGCGACGAACTGACTTCGCGACTGAACGGCGAGTATCGGTTCCAGGCGGAAATGCGAACGCAGCTGTCCGTACTGCCCTCCTACACAACCCTCGGCATGGCCAGCCTGCTTCCGCATCAGCAACTGACCTACACCGAAAAGGGAGATGTGCTGGCCGATGGCAAGTCGACTGCGGGCACGGACAATCGCAACAAGATTCTTGCGAAGGTAGGCGGCATGGCCATTCAGGCGGAAGAGCTGCGATCGCTGAAACGCGACGAGGGACGTAACCTGGTTGAGGGCCACAAGGTGATTTATATCTACCACAACGTGATCGATAACCGCGGCGAGAACGCGACTACAGGAATGGACACCTTCCGGGCAACAAATGAAGCGATTCAGGAGTTGGCGGATCTTGTTCGCTGCGTCGTGAACATGTTGGGCGCCCATCATATTGTCATCACCGCCGATCACGGGTGTCTGTTCACGGAATCGACTCCCGGTGAAACGCAAAAAAGCAAGTTGGAAACAACACCAGCGGGAACCGTGAAGGCGAAGAAACGCTATCTGATCGGTCACGACCTACCAGTCGATGCCGATGTTTGGCGAGGCGATACGGAGAATACGGCCCGTTGTGAAGGCGGCATGCAGTTCTGGATCCCCAAGGGCCCCAACCGATTCCACTTCAGCGGTGGAGCTCGATTTATTCATGGTGGAGCAATGCCACAGGAAGTCATCGTTCCCGTCATCACCGTCCGGCAGGCCAAGAGCAAGCAGGATCGTGAAAAAACGCGAACCAAACAGGTCTCCGTATCCGTGCTGGGGAGCAATATCAAAGTTACGACGCAGACGCACCGTTTTGAATTTATCCAGACCGAATCGGTCACAGATCGCATCAAGGCCCTATCGGCAAAAATCGCCATCTATGAAGAGGATAGGCCCGTTTCCAGTATCGAGACACTCACATTCGCCAGTACCTCTGAGAATCTGGATGACCGGCAGCAGAGTTTGATGCTGACATTAAAGGATCAGCCATTCGACAAGCGGAAACGCTATCGCCTGGTGTTGCAAGACGCCAAAACGGACCTCGAATTACATAGTCAGGACATAACCATTGACCGAGCCATTGCCGATGACTTCGACTTCTGAAAATTCAAACGACCACGATAACATCGATGAGCTGTTGTACCAGCACTTCGCCGGAAAGGTTGTTCGTAAGGACCTGACGAAACTGGTGAAGGAAGGTGCAAACGTTCCTGTTTACGTACTGGAGTACTTGCTGGGCAACTATTGCGCTTCGCAAGACGAACACGTCATCGAAGACGGACTGCAGACGGTAAAGAAGATCCTCGCAGAAAACTACGTACGCCCGGATGAAGCGGAGAAGGTGAAGTCCACGATTCGTGAACGGGGCAGTCTGAAGATCATCGACAAGGTGACCGTGTCGTTAAATGAACGCAGGGACGTCTACGAAGCGTTGCTGTCGAATCTTGGAACGAAGGGCGTTGAGATCAGCACGATTGCTGTCAAAAAGTACAAGAAACTACTCGCCGGTGGAATCTGGTGCATCATCACGATGCGCTATTTCTATGAAGAGGGGCAAAAGGGTTCTCCATTTATCATCGAGGAACTCAAGCCAATTCAGATGCCCAATATGGATATGGAGGAATTGTTTGAGGGGCGGGTTCAGTTCAGTGAAGAACAGTGGATTGACGTTTTGCTGCGCTCAAGCGGATACGAACCAACGCAGTTTGATGAACGCGTTAAATGGCATTTGCTGTGTCGCATGGTGCCGCTTGTGGAGAACAACTACAACGTTTGCGAGTTGGGACCACGAGGTACAGGAAAGAGTCACATCTACAAGGAGATCAGCCCCAACAGCATCCTGATATCAGGAGGACAAACTACGGTTGCCAACCTCTTCTACAACCTTGCGCGGCGACAGGTAGGCCTGGTAGGAATGTGGGACGTTGTGGCATTCGATGAGGTGGCCGGGATAACCTTCAAGGACAAGGATGGAGTGCAGATCATGAAGGACTACATGGCATCCGGCTCGTTCGCTCGCGGCCGCGAATCCATTGGTGCATCGGCCTCGATGGTATTTGTAGGGAACATCAACCAGTCGGTCGACACTCTGGTGAAGACGAGCCACCTGTTAGCCCCATTTCCCGATGCAATGATCGATTCGGCATTCTTCGATAGGTTTCATGCCTACATCCCGGGTTGGGAGATTCCCAAAATGCGTCCCGAGTTCTTCACGGACGGATTGGGCCTGATTGTCGACTACTTTGCGGAATGGGCTCGCGAAATGCGAAAAAGGAGTTTTGGCGATGCCATCAACAAGTATTTCAAGCTTGGGCGGGATCTGAACCAGCGTGATACGATTGCCGTGAAGCACACCGTCTCTGGGCTTTTGAAACTCCTCTATCCGAACGAGCAATATGACAAGGAAGCAGTGCGACGATGTCTCGAGTATGCGATGCAAACGCGCCGTCGCGTCAAGGAACAGTTGAAGAAGATTGGCGGAATGGAGTTCTACGACGTTCACTTCAGCTACATTGATGTAGAGACGTCGGAAGAAAAATTCATCACCGTTGCAGAACAGGGGGGTGGGTCGCTCATTCCGGACGGACCACTCAGCCCGGGTGTACTCCATACCGTTGCCTCTGGAAGCAGCGACTCTCACCTGGGGCTATATCGCCTGGAAACACAGGTGACGGCTGGCAATGGTGCGCTCAAGATGTCTGGAGTGGGTTCCAACAGCCAAGCGAAAGAAGCACTCAAAGTGGGGTTTGATTTTTTCAAGGCAAACGCCGGTGGAGTGAGTGCAACGACGAAAGTCGGTGCGAACAACTACCACCTGCACATCGTGGAACTGCACAATACCGGTCCTACCGATGTATTGACACTGTCAGCCTTCATCGCTCTGTGCTCAGCCGTCTTGGGGAAACCCCTCGAAAGCCAATTGGTCGTGCTCGGAAATATGAGTCTCGGTGGGAACATGGTTCCCGTCGAAAATCTGGCCGAGTCGCTACAAGTCGCTCACGACGCTGGCGCAAAACGCGTGTTATTGCCGATGGCCAGCGTCTCGGACATTCCGACGATACCCGGTGAGCTATTCGCAAAATTCCAGACAGGCTTCTACTCCGACGCACGTGACGCTGCATTCAAGGCACTGGGCGTCGAGTGAAGCCGTAGCCGACGTGAGATAACAACGGTCACCCGGCTGGGTTATTCGAAATCTTCCGGGTCGTGGAATGTGATGGTCAGATAATGCGATGACGATGTGTACTTCTTGCCATCGAGCTCGCCGTTGTCCTTGTCCAGTTTGTGACCAACCATGATACCGTTGAGCCCGTCTTCGACTTGCCCATCAGAGAACGACACCTTGCCTTCTTTGTCAGTCTTGGCTGAACCCTCTTCGTGGCCCTCTTCGCAGAATAGCATCACGTCCACATCCGCGAGCGGCTTGCCTTTCCATAGCACGAATACGTCAACGCCCTGATCCGTGTCGACCAATTGAGCTCGCATGTCCAATGCCGCGGTCTTTCCGATCTTCTCTTGGTCAGTCGCTTTGGTGGCGTACGCCTTGCGATCCTTGGGCAGTGGCCCCGCCAGGTGCGACACGTAGTAGTCCAGTCGCGAGCCGGCGTACATGCCGTAGGTGATCTTCGACATCAACGCTTTGGCTTTGATTGACGCGGCGGATGCCATGCCAATGAAGTCATCCGACTCGACCTTCTTCAAGTCGACGCGTGCAACTTTCCCATCTTTGCCCATCGACATGACTTCGGCGCCGGCGATCGGAGCCGGCAATTTGTAATTTCGCTCGGCCGGCGTCTCGCCGAAACAGAGGCTTACTTTGCCCTCTTTGTCCGCAGATAGCCACGGGAAGTGGGCCGACGCCGAGGACACGAGGGACAGGGTACATACCAGTGCCAGTGAAATGCGAAGCATAATTATCCTTTCAGGATGTTTGTAATCAGGAACGTTGACGACGCATTGCCAGCGAAGTCAAAAGAGAAATGCAAAACAACGTGGATGCGGTGGGCTCGGGCACGGCCGCAATTGCTCCGGCCGACTGACCGAAGTTGGCAGACAGTGAGAGGAAGTCCGGGAACGCGATATCACCGTCTCCGTCAAAATCCCCTTCCGCCCAACCGCCGGGCTGGCCAAAATTCCGGGAGAGTTGCAGGAAGTCGGGGAATTCGACGTCCCCACTGAAGTCGGCATCCCCCGGTAGAGTCCCCGCCAGCGTCAGCCAGGCAGCTCGGTCCTCGTCGTCGATCAGACCGTCGCCGGTGACGTCGTATACCTGTTCGCTTGATGCTTCTCGAATCGCTATCGAAAGCCGATCGATATCCGCGGCCGTCAGGGTGGCGTCGTCATTGAAATCACCCAGTAGACCCTCGACGATCTGCACGTCCAGATGCAGGACGGGACCATCAAAAGCAAAGTGGTTGGCGGTTGCCGGATTGGGAAACGGATCGCCAGCTCCTTGCACTCCCGTTGTGTGCATGGACGTTACGGCGAGCCCCAACTGCCCGGACGCCAGTGCGTTCGCAAAGTATGTCTGAATGGCGGGATCCTCGACGTTGATGTCGAATAACCATTTAGTTTGAACGGTTACGGATTCGCCAGGCTCCAGCTGGGCGTCGTCCTTGACCATCCTGGCGATGGCAAACGGAGTCGGATCGAAACCAGAAGTTCCACCGGAAAGTGAATCGACGTTGTTGGAGACGTCGGTGCCCAATGCGTCGGCAGCGAAGACGGATCGAATGCCCTTGCCTACCGCGGTCTCGCCGCCGAACGAGTTGGCGGAACCAAACGCGGGCACTTCCGCCCCGGTACCGTCAGGCCATGCGAATTGGGTGAATTCATTTCGAAAACCAACCCCGTAGAGCTCGATGGGGCGACCGTCGTCTTCGTCCTCCAGATAGTTTGAGGATTCCGGGTCGAGGTACGTTTGAAACGCATCGTACGTGGGATCGTAACGGTAGCCCCCGAAAGTCTCGGTCAGCGTGAGCGTTGCCGAGTTCACCTGGTATTGGTGAGCTGGAAGGTCGGCAGGGACGCCAAGCTCGGCGGTGTTGAGGCCGATCACAAACTGCCCGTCGCGTTCGTCAAATCCTTCTGAACCGAGCGCTCCGAAAATTGGCGCCTGAATGCGAGAACCCGGCGTGACGTTGAACGGGTACATCCAGCGATCAAGATAAGAAGTCGTGGGCTGATCTTTGAGGATGAACTCGAATTCATCGCCGCAACAAAGGGTTGGCGAGGCAATTATTAATAGCATGACATAATTACGCATTCTTCTTCCCCCGTCGTAAATCCGCGTACCGCTGGATGCACGCTTGCCAGCGTGGCAGGTCCTTCGAAGATCGATAGATTTTGGCCAACTGACAAATGCACTCGGCGCAACAGATACGTTTGATCTGGGCGACGGGGATTTCAGCGGCCACGCGTCGTGTTTCGGCTTCCAGCCCCAGTGCCCCCAGTGTCTTTACCAGGGAAACTCGAACTGCAAGTTGATCCGGCTTCAGCGTCAACGCTCGTTGAAGAGCCTCGACAATCCTTACGTCGGGCTCACCACTTCGACCGAGGTAGAAGGCTTTCGCGAACCAGACTTGCCAGTCGTCCGGGGATTCTTCGGTTGCCTGCCGGCAAAGCTGAACGGCGAGTTCATAACACTTCAGGCGGCCGAGCTGACGAATGATCTCGGCGCGATGCTGCGCCAACGCCTCCGTGGACTCGGCGAGGTACGAGAAAATCGCGACGGCCGACTCCCGGTAGCCCTTGTCAGCGTACAGTTTTCCCAACAGAACCTGCGACTGAACATCCAGCGGACAATAGGTCGTCGCTGATTCAAGTGCAGAGATTGCGGCGTCGTGATTCCCTTGTTCGCCGTGGCAGACGGCCACCAGCCACCAGTAGTCCGGTTCGTAGAGGCAGACATCCTGAAGCTCGGTAAGGATCTCGTTCGCTTTGTCGAACTCCTGTTGCTCGAGTCGTTCGCGAACCATCTTGAATTTTTGATTCGTTGTCATTTTTGGGGTCCTTGCTGTGTGTAGCACTGACAGGCCGTCACCAGCTAGTTCGCGTCCGACGCAGTCTGTGATCCGCTTCGTGGCGAAACCTGAATCACCTCGATGTTGGTGAGGTGTCCTTTTCTCATGGCAGCTCCGCCCACTGCGAGCAATTGATGCTTCCGGGAAGCGGGGACGAGTTGATGAAAGAAGCGAGGAGTGGCGAGCTTCGCGGCCGTCAGCCAGTGTGTACCGTCTGCACTCAGGCAATGCACGCGACCATCCGTCCCGCTGACAAGGAGCCGGCCATCCAGGTTCCAGGCCGAAACGCCAAACCCGTTCATGCCTTCGCCGGGCAGCGTGGGGCCATCGCTCCATGCCTTTTGCTCGGGATCATAAATCGAAACGGTTCGCTCGATATCGTGGTCTTCGTTCATACCACCTATGACGTAGAGCTTTCCATCACGGGTACTCGCGGCCAACGCGCGGCGCTGAAACGGGACTTTAAACTTCGTCCACGCGACCGGCTGCTGGCTGAGGTCCGCGACCAGAGCGTGATCGTGCCACTCTCCGTCGTCGCCATCGCCGGTCAGATTCCAACCACCGACCACAAACAATCGATCGCCGATGACGACCGCGTCATGTGACGAACGCGGCGACGGCAGTTTCGCGAGCGACGTCCACTTTTGGGTGGCGGGGTCGAAGCACGAGAACTTGTCGCTGGAATGCAGATCAGGCGACTCGACATCGTCGTTGAGGGCTTGCAGGCCACCAATGCGATAGACTTTTCCGCGGTGCGCAACCAGGGGTAAGCCTTGCACAGGATCTTCGAATGGAAGGTTTTCCCATTCCGCGGAACCCTCGACCGCGATGCGGCGGAAATGCTGGGAAAGATTGTGCTTCGAATGATCGTGGGCCGTGCCGGTGTGGCCACTGTACACATAAAGGTGTTTGTCGCAGACGACGGCCCCAAAGCTGGAGATGGCCTCGGGCAGGTCTGGATAGTCTCGCGCGGCGACGGGTGCTTTGGCTTTCACCGCAGCCGGAGTCTCGGCACTGACGGGAGGACAAACAGACGCGAGGATTGCAAGCAGCAGTCCAGCAGTAAATCGGGAGTTCATGGAACAGACTTCCTTCGTGAGGTGGTGTTCGTTGTATCAGGTTGGATTAACGACTCGAATGAGTCACTTCTTGTCCGGATCGTGTCACTAGTGCCGCTCGGACAGCGGGATCCGAATCGTTTGCGAGCATGTCGACAGAGCCATCAAGGAAGACGAAGTGGACGCCTCCGGGATGGTCGCTGCGAAAGGTTCGAGCGCTGTTGGGACTCGCGAACAAGTCCACGTTGTTGAAGAGCTTTGGCAAGTCCGCCGACATGTGTCCCCAAGCGAAGAACCAGTAGCCATTCGCCCAGGTCGTATCGCCCCACTTTGGAGATCCGTTCTTCTCGCCGCAGTCAGTCCACAGATATTCCACGTGACCGTAATTCACTTCGCCGAACAACAGCGTCTTGGAGGTGCCGTCGGTGATGTGACGATACGAGAGCGTGTAAGGTCGACCCGCAACCGGATTCCTGAAGGCGCCGTCGAGTCGGCCGTGGCCCGAATAGGTCGTTCGCGATGAGATCACATAGCTGCCGGCAGCGAGCACTTCGCCGCATTCGGTATCGGGAACCGGCCGGTTTGTGGACATCTCGGGACAAAGGAAAACAGGAACCGATTGACCGGTCACCAACGCGTTTTGCCTGTCCGTGATTGCGTTCTCAAGTTGATAGTTCGCGTACAACGCGCCCTCCTCGAGATACGGCAGCAGCAGGACTAGCGTGCTGCCGCGATTCTCGAATTGTGCTCCCGCCGTTGGCGGAGGAAGGTGATTGTTTGCGGAGGCGTAGTTGGCGGTCGCAAGTCCGATCTGCCGAAGGTTGTTTACACATTGCATCCGTCGAGCACTCGTACGTGCGGACTGGACGGCCGGGAGCAATAGCGCTACCAGCATCCCAATGACGGCGATCACAACAAGCAATTCGACGAGTGTAAAACCGTTCCGACGGCACTTTCTCATCATGTTTCCCTCCGGGATTGCAACCGAACCTTCGTTCACCTACGTCGACGCGCGAATCCAATCCCCAGAACACCCAGTAGCAAACCAATTGCCGAAGCGGGCTCCGGCACGACTTCGTAGTCGATATTGATTTGGGCAACGGCGAGGTCGACGTTCGGCAAGTTTGGGTCACCGAGGAAGAACGACGGAATGCCCGTCTGGCTGCCCTGTGTCGATGAGTGCAAGGAAGCCACCGTGAAGAACAGACCGCCGGAGTCGACGCCGCGATTGACGTATTCGGCAACATTGGGGTTGGTGAGGTCCACGTTGAAACTCATCACCGTGTTCATGGGCACGATGTCGCCAGGGTTCAGTCCGGCAATCGAGCCAACGGCCCATGGGTCGGGATCGAAGCCTTCCGCCACATTGTTGGAAACATCGCGATAGCTCATGCCTGCCGCGACACCATCGGTCATGAATGCGTTGCGAACTCCTTCTGCCGCCGGATTCGCGAAAACGAATGCCTCGGATTCTTCGAACGCGATAGGTCCCGGAGCCATGGGCCCAAACGATGGAAAGACGAAGCCGTTGCGAAGGCCAACTCCGTAGAGTTCAACGGGACGGCCCGTGTCGGTATCCAGAGCTGGATTCAGGTACGAAGCAAATGGGTCGTAGGTCGGGTCATACTCGAAGGCATCGGCAGTGGCTGTTGTCAGTTCGACGGACAGTGAAGTCACGGTCACGTTCGAAGTGGGAATGCCGGCGTCGGCCGTATTGAAACCCAGGATGATCTGTGCGTCGTGATCGTCGAAGGCGGGATTGAAAATGGCGCCGAAAGTCGAGCCGGTTAATCGGCTGCCGGCGGATGCATTGAACGGATAGTTCCAACGGTCGAAGGAAGCATCGAAGCGCGCGGATTGGGCGTGGGCCACTGTCGCGCAGGACAGCAGCACGAAGAAGAAAGCGATTCTCATTGATGAAACTCAGTACAGCAATTAACCGTTGCTGGACCAATTCCATCCTGGGAGAGCCAGCAACAAATGGGAAAGCCACCGATTCCAGATGGAGGCGGCACAATGCTGGCTGGCTGATACGGTCTTGGCTGCGACAGGTGTGCACAAGTCCGTTGATTTGGCTGGCTGCAATAACGTTAACGCTACTGAGACTCATTGTCAATAAGAAAAATGTACTGGAGTCCGGCCGCCGGCCCCGCGGCATCATGGGGAAGCCTCAATGGACCTGAGGGGGAGGTTAACTCAGGGTAACCGTGCGTGAGGCATGTCTCGCATCACTCGAAGAGGGAGCCCACGTTAAAGGGGCTGAACCACGACGCTCGCGACAAAGCGCCGTTTAGGCTGTCTCCGTTTAGCCTGTCTCGGAAACTGCATCGATGAACGCGGCGCTCAATACGGCAGAGTCTCTGGCTGAATGGCTGGAGTTCCTGTGCCTGAGATTTTCAGGTGACGGTTCCGTCGGCACGATTGAGTTGCCCCACGGATTGATTCAGCCAATCCAGCTGCCGCGCGTTGAGCGCAACCGCAAGTTCAATCACCGAGCGTAAGCGTACTTTCTTGAGGCAGCTTTGCTTGTGCTTGTCCACTGTCTGGTAGGAGATGCCAAGATGGCTAGCGACCGATTTTGAAGATGCCCCTTTGAGTAGTTCGCAGATGACTTCCCGTTCCCTTTCGGACCATGCATGAATACCTTGCCGCAAGTCCGTCTGCTTCCGATCCCTCTCAAGGACTAGATCTGTGATTTGATTCAGTTGCTCCGCTTCGGTTGCATCCACCACAGCCGTGACCCCTAGCGCAATGGCTTGAGCGATCGTCTTTGCTGACGCAGGGGAATCTGCGAGGCAAACAATTGGAAGCTGTATGTTCAGGGTGAGCATCGTTTTGATGTGTTGATAGCCGTCCCCAAAGAGGTCGACCAAGTCACACACAAAACAGCCGGCGGTGTCCGATGCGGTAAACACATGCCAGTTGAAGCCGTCGGAAATCGTTACGACGTTTTGTTGGGCGGCGAGGAGGCTACGGATTCTGTCATTCCCGACAAGAGTGACCGTTGGAAAGGGGGGCATGGTGATTCTTTTGCGTGGGGGTGTTCGTTGATAAATTCCTGTTTTAACTCAGTAAATTCTGGTTTCTACCACCAAGGAATTGGCGATATACCCCCTGGCGGGATGGAGCATAAAACACGCATACTGAATTCGTGATTCGTTGCATCTTCTTCTGCTCCATGGTCGATGCTAGTACCAGGAAGATAGCTGAAACTGTTACGAGGCAAGTACATGGACATTGAATCCCAAGAGCATGAATCGCTGGTCATCGTTGTCAGCACAAACGACGAACGGCGTGAGCTGGCCAAGACAATGATTGAGGCTTCGCGGTACAGCGTTCACGTTGCATCTTCCGCGGAAGGTCTGATGTCTATCATCAATCGCTACTCCAAAATCGATTGTGTGGTCTCCGACGACTGGCTTGAAAACGGCGTCCGGGCAACGGATGTATTACTGCGATTTCTGGATGAGGGGCACGACATACCATTTGTGTTATTGTCGACTTCGAATTCGAATACCGACGTCGTTCTGGACGCCGCACAGCTCGGCGTGGTTGATGTCATACCTGACGATTTTGCTCGACCTCAATTGCTGGAAGCTGTCGACAAGGCGTCCCGTCTTCAGTCGCAGTGTTCGCAACGACGGGCGGTTCGCGACAATCTGAAAAAACTCAATACGCTCTCGATTCGTGAGCGTCGAATCCTGGAGTTGGCGACGATTGGCCTGCCCAATAAATCGATCGCATCCCGGCTGAGTGTTTCGGTAAAAACAATCGAGCGATGTCGGAAAGCGGCGTATGAAAAACTCGAGGTTCGAACCACGGCCGAGATGGCATGTGCGGTGACGATGGCCAAACTCCACGACGTCTTCCTGCCCAACTTTGGGTTTGCAAAAAAGTTGGTCCCAAGTGAGTCGCACGCAGGACACTATTGATTGTCGTTATTGCATTTATTTTCTACATCGCATGTCACTGCGCCACAACACAGGTTGTCGAGCCGCCGTTTCATGTCGTCAGGCTGACAACGCTTCGTTCCTGAAGCTAACTGGGTAGCTCACCGACGCTTTTGTTGACGGTGAGTTGCGACCGACGCCAAGCCGTCTGTTGGGTTGGATTCGCTCGGGTCAGCCATCTATATCGTATCGTATTGCAGATATTAATTCTGCATCGAGCGCCCTTCTTCTGGGTGGGGTATTCGCTTATACTACGATTAAACGGCTGCCGGCGGGCATGCGAAAAGAGGCGGTGAGTTGACGCATAGCGTGCGGTCAGCCCACCGATTCGGCAGCGCAGCCAATCAAGCTTCTGGTCTGCGTGACGGAAAGTAGAAAAATGAGCGAACTTGCTGACGACTACCTGATGGCCTCCTTGCCCTCCATTGCCTATAAGCGTGAGCTGTTTCAACTGAAGAATGGTCAGTGGTGTGCCAAGGCGGTCATTGACCGTCATGACTATCGCGAATTCCCATTGGCTGGAATCGCCGGCACACCGATCGGCGCCGTTAACAGACTTCGCCGATTCATCGACATCAGTATGGAAAGCGTTGCCGGCACGGGATAATGGCGAGGACGCTGCAGATGTCAGATGTCCGATGTCCGATGTCCGATGTCCGATGTCCGATGTCCGATGTCTGGTCGCGGCCCCCTGCGAAGGATTGCCCGACAAGCGAGTGACAGTCTAGCGGCCCCGACGTTGCTGGTCGTAAGCGTATCGACGCATTGGCTTGAACGAGCGAAGCCGAGAACCGTATCGTTCCGTTGTGAACGAGCTCGATAGGCGCCGCAGTGCCGATTCCTCAATCGACCGTCAGAAGGCTTGGCGCAAGAGCAGCGATCAAGCGACCGCGGAGGAAGACTGGGTTATGGCTGCCTGCTGTTGATGCGGCTTGGCAACCCGTCGCATGTTGATGGCGACGCGTCGAAGTATCACGAGCGGATCGCGCCAGACGGCCCACAGGTTCCAGCCCCAGCCCCATAACATATTGTGCTTTGAACGCAGGGCGGCCGCATAAGTCCACGCCATTTGTGCAGTCGTGACGCGGTTTAAATCGCGAGACTGGGCGTTGATATCCAGTTCCTTGCCGGCGCGGATGTACAGGCGAACTTCATCGTATGCCTTGGGCACACTCAATGTTTGCGTCGCGCTGTTGGCCAATTCGCGAATGTCGGTCAGATACTCCGGCAGCATCATGGCGTCGCCGCGCTGCACGAGTTTTACAAACAGGTCGAAGTCCTGTGCAAACGCGTACTCTTCGTCGTACCCTCCCGCGTCGACAGCAACCTGCCTGCGAAACATTGTGGCCGAGTTGGAGAATGGATTTTCCCACGCCATGCGATTGCGTATCTCGACGGGTTCCGTTGGTCGAAGCGTTCGGTTTACTTCGACGCCGTCGCCATCAATCCAACGGCACCATGTTCCGGCAAGCACGATGTTCGGGTTCTGATCGAGGCTGGCGACCAGACGTTCCAGGTGCATCGGGTGCCAGACGTCGTCCGCGTCGAGAATCGCCACGTACTCGCCGGTGGCCTCCTGAAAGGCTTTCTGCAGAGCGGGAGTACGACCGAGATTTTCCTTGTACTGGCTGAGCTTACAGCGGGGATCCAGATCGCCCAGCAATTCGATGCTGTCGTCGGCCGATCCATTGTCCAGCAGGATATGCTCGAAGTCCGTAAACGTCTGTTTGTTCAGACTGTCGACGGCCAGCTTGAGGTATTTTCCCGGGTTGTAGGATGTTGTTAGCACACTAACTTTGGGAGTCGTCATCGTCATTTCCTGTTTGGACAAATGAGAACCGGTTCGAACACTGAACAGCGGTCAGTTGTCGTCCGCAAACGCCGATTGGCAAAGTCGCAGCGTCGCGTCTATTTCCCCGGCGACGTTGTTTTCCAATTGGAATCCCGTTCCTTTGAGCCGATCGATTTTGTAGACCAATGAATTCGTGGCGGCAACGGCCTGCTCGTCCTTGCTGGGTGTGGGCCGCCTGATTTCCAACGACTTTCCAAAGCATTGGTTGTATTGCGTGGCGACCCGTTGAGCAACCTCGTAGATGGACGGTGCCCATTCGCCCCCTACGTTGATAATTCCGTCGTGAAGCGGATCAGACGGGACGCTCAACAGATGGTTGACGGCGCGGCCAACGTCTTCGAGCGTCACGAAGTCTCGGGTCTGCAGTCCGGCCGAGCGCAGCGTCAGGTGCCCATCGGTTACTGCCTGACGACAGAGATCGTTGACGAGCAATGACCAACGATCAACATGTGGATGTGCCGGGGCGCCAAAGCTGTTGGACAGACGAATGACGATCCCCTCGATGCGGCCTTTGGCATGGGCAGCCAGTACGACATCCTCGGCGGCGCGATGGCTGGTTGCGTAGGGGTGGATGGGCCTCGCGAACGTGGTTTCGTCGAAGGTACCGACCAGCGGGGACGCGTAGACATGGGCGGTCGAAAAATACACAAACCTGCGAACGCCGGCCGCAATGGCAGCTTCCACCATGCGGACACTGGCCACGCCATTCATCTTCAGCGCGCCGACCGGGTCGGTAGCGGCGTCGATTTCATTCATCGCTGCGGCATGCACAACCGAGTCGACGCCGTCGCAGATGGAAGTCAGTTGCTCGGTGGAGTCCCAGTCGGTGGTGGCGCAGGTCGCTTCCGGTAACCACGCCGGAGCCTCGCGCCGGGCACGTGACCCCAGAACAACCGAATTCCCGTTTGCGGACAGTGCTTGCGCAACGCGACCGCCGACATAACCAAAGCCGCCAGTAATCAGGACGCTGCGGTGCATTCTATCGGTTCTTGATCGCCCAATCATACGGGATGGATGGATCGTCAACGGCTTTTCGATCAGTGGTCGTGGGATCGTGCGGCGTTGATGCGCAGTTGGCGACGAGCGCCGCTTCGGTTCCGATTCCCTTGAAGCCTGACCAGATCATGGGCGGAACGGTGACAAGGTTGTAGTTGTCCGGACCCATGAAGAACTCGTTTACTTCGCCTTTGGTCGAACTGCCCTCGCGGTCATCGAAGAGCACGAACTTAATTCGCCCATGCGGAACCGTGTAGTTCAGCGTCATGACTTTCTGCAAGTGCCAGCCTTTGATTGCCCCCGGGTACACGCAGGAGAAATAGATTTCACCAAACGACACGAAGTGCGGTGCATCCGAACGCAACATGTGCATGACTTTGCCACGCTCGTCGGGAAACTGCCTGAGCGGCGATACGATGACTCCGTCGATCATGGCCTATCCCTGAAAAAACTCTTCGACCTGTCGACCGGTGACGTCCCGAGCATCTTTCCCCTGCAGGACAACTTCGTTGTACCAACCGGCGGTTGCTTCAATCGCCTCATGGGCGTTCCATCGCGGCTTCCAGCCAAGGAGCTGCTGGGCTTTGTCGCAATTCAGCTGCAGGAGTTGTGCCTCATACTGCTCCGGTGGCGGAGTTTCGGCAATGATCTTGCCCTTGCCCAGATGCCGAACGATTGCCTCGGCCAGTTCGAGCACCGTACACACGTCTCCGGCATGGGGGCCGAAATTCCATGCACCACTAAAACGGTCCGGATCTTCCCGCAGTTTGACGGCGGTCGTCAGGTAGCCCGACAGGGGTTCGAGCACATGCTGCCAGGGACGTGTCGCATCGGGGTGACGCAGCACGATGGGTTCGTCCTGGCTGATGGAACGGATGCAATCCGGAACGATACGGTTTGCAGCCCAATCACCGCCACCGATCACATTGCCGGCTCGAACGGTAGCAGCACCCAGTTCGGGACGCTGTGCAAAGAACGATCGCAGGTAACTGGAGAAGACGATTTCTGCCGCCCCCTTGGATGCGCTGTAGGGATCATGTCCACCCAGTGCATCTGTCTCGCGATAGCCCCAGACCCAGTTAACGTTCTCGTAGCACTTGTCGGAAGTAATGAAAACCAGAGATCGCACGCAATCCGTCAGACGTACAGCTTCCAGCAGATTCCATCCGCCCATGACGTTGGTGTCAAACGTGTCAGCCGGGTCCTCGTAGGACAGCCTTACGATTGGCTGCGCGGCGAGGTGAAAGATGATTTCCGGTTGGACATCCGCGAGGACCTTTATCAGGTTTTCGCGGTCACGCATGTCACCTTCGATATGCGTAATATCGTCGACAAGCCCGAGCTGATTGAAGTGACAGTTCTCCGGCTGCGGAGCCAACGCGTAGCCCGTCACCTTCGCGCCAGCCTGAGTCAGCAGCGACGTGAGCCAGCTTCCCTTGAAACCGGTGTGGCCCGTCACCAGAACGTTCAGACCGGCAAACTCTGACAATAGCGAATTCATTGCGTTACCACTTCACCCAAGGTGATTCTTTGTTGTCGTAGAGACGATTTAGCAACTGATACTCACGACTGGTATCCATCGATTGCCAGAATCCGTCATGCTCGTAGACCATCAGCTCGCCAGCCTGAACCAGGCGGTCCATGGGCTCTTTTTCAAGCATCAGGTCTTCCCGATCATCCATGTAATCGAATATCGCCGGCGAGGCAACGAAATAGCCGCCCGAGATGCGACCGCCGGTTGCCTGCGGTTTCTCGTTGAATTCAACCACACGACCCTTGTCGCTGACCAGCTCGCCGAATCGTCCGGGAGGTCGAACGCCCGTCACGGTAACCGCCTTGCCGTGAGACTTGTGGAAGGCCAGCAACGCGTCCAGGTCCATGTCGCCCACACCGTCGCCGTAGGTCAGCATGAAGTCTTCGCCGTCATTCAGGTATTGGCGAATTCGCCACACGCGCGCTCCCGTCATTGCGTCGAGCCCCGTGTCTGCACACGTCACCCGCCAGTCGACTTCACCATGCTCGGTGTGAAAATCGATCTGGTCCCGCTTGCCCAGCGTGATCGTGAAGTCCTTCGTCGTCGCTTCGTAGTTCAGGAAAAAATCCTTGATCACCTGGCCCTTGTAGCCAAGGCAGAGCACGAAGTCCTGATGCTGGAAAGTCGAGTAGTACTTCATGATGTGCCAGATGATTGGAAAACGTCCAATCGGGATCATGGGCTTGGGGATGGTTTCAGTAACCTCCCTAATCCGGGTCCCGTAACCACCGCAGAGAATGACAACTTTCAAGGCTCTTACCTCAACTATTTGATGCCGCCAGCACAACTGTTCCGGTTCGTGCTAGCATCCGGTTAGTCTCTTCGGCCCGCGATCGTGACAAACTTTATCCAAGCGGAAGAACTTGGAGGGTGATCCACGGTGGGGATGCGACAATCGGAGTCGTAGCATTTGTTCGGGCTGTGCTCGTCTTGCTGGTACCCTTCACTTCTTGGCGGCGCTGCTTTCCAAACGGCGCTGAGAAGAGACTTCCAAACAAGACTTCTCAATGAACTGCGTTGATCGCTGCGGAGTCTGCCGTTAGGTAATGCGTGCCTATGGCGATCAATGCCATGCATGTCGGAGCCGCATTTGCGACGCACTCCGGGACACCGTGGCGTTCGGTCTCACGCAGAATTTGGTACCGGGTAAGCGTTCGTATCACTCGGCCTGAAGGTGCTACAAATCGACACAAGGAAAAGCAGTGAAAAGACGCCTAACGGACAGATCAATACCGTGAACAGAAGCGTAACGTGTGAGTACTCGGTGTGCGGAATCTTCGGAATGTAGCGTTTGTTGAGACGCGAAGTCGAGTATCCTATTATGACGATCCCACCCAACAAGACGTTACGCTTCTTTTGGTTCGACCGGTTCACCGGAATGAACACTCACCCTGGAAGCCACGCCCTATTTCTGACATGACATACACTGAAATCGAAGCATCGTCCGACGTCGAACCCGATACGTCTCCGGTAGCTGCGCCGCCCAGGACAGGAGCACTCGGCAAACTCCTGAGGCTGGTAATTCCGTTGGCGATCGTCGGCGTAGGCGTGGGGCTATTCACCTACTTCTCGGTCGAGCCGGAGAAGGCCAAGACGCCGCCGGCCGAAAAGCAGGCGATCCGTACCAAGGTTGCGGAACTGCGAGTCGAAGACTACCAGGTCACGATCAAGACCAACGGCATCGTCCAGCCGCACAATGAAGTAGGCCTCAGCGCTGAAGTCTCCGGTCAGATTCAGCAAGTTAACCCAGCGTTTGAAGTGGGCTCCTACTTTTCCGCGGGCGATGTTCTCGTCGAGCTTGATCCGCGGGATTACAAGACAGCCGTTGCCGTTGCGGAAGCTCAAAAGCTGGGTGCCGAGGCGGCGGTGCAGTTGGCCTCCGAGACTTTTCAACGCAATCAGAAACTCTACGACAAGAACGGCATTTCCGTTGCTGTCTACAAGCAGTCGTTTGCAGCCAAGGCGCAGGCCGAAGCGCAACTTGATACGGCAATCGCCCAATTGGAAAGAGCCGAACGGGATCTGGAACGGACTCGCATCGTCGCCCCGTTTGACGGGCGTGTCCGGATGAAGAACGTCGGCATCGGCCAGTCGGTCGGGCCGGGGGCGCCGCTGGGAATCGTCTTCGCGGTCGACTTTGCCGAAGTACGCTTGCCCATCTCGGGCCGCGAGCTGAAGTACCTGGATCTTCCCGAGTTGGCGGAGGACGAGCCGGTAGCTGTCGAGCTGCGCGATGCGATCAACAAGGATTCGACCACGGTATGGAATGCACAGATCGTTCGCACCGAAGGTACGCTGGATGTGAATTCGCTGGAGCTGTTTGCAATCGCCCGTATCGAAGACCCGTTCGGCAAGAACTCGGGACATTCGCCACTGCGGATTGGCCAGCCGGTCGTTGCCTCGGTTGCCGGCAAGACTATCGAAAATGTTGTTTCCGTCCCAAGGGTTGCCGTCAAACAGCTGGACCAGGTCTATTTCGTTGACAAGGATTCCATGACCCTGCTGGGCAAGACTCTGGAACCCGTCTGGACGGATGAGGAGAATCTGATCGTTCGCGATCCTACGATTGAGGACGGTCAATGGTTGGCAACAACCCGGATCGTTTACGCCCCCGACGGCGCCAAGGTGGAGATCATTGAGGACATTCCGGACGTCGAACTCACGGCGAACTCGGAAACGTCTGACGCCAAATCGACATCCACAGCGGTTGCCAAGTGAATTGAATACGGTGGTTCATCATGATTCGCTGGTTTGCAAAAAATGGGATCGCGGCCAACTTCCTGATGCTGGGAATTCTGGTCGCCGGTGTCTACACGGCGATCTATCAGGTTCCACTTGAGGTCAGCCCAACGCTCAGTTGGGACACCGTCATGATTGAAATGCCGTACCGCGGTGGTACGGCAAAGGATGTCGAGCGTGGCGTGTTGATTCCGGTCGAACAGGCCCTGGAAGGCGTCAAGGGCATCGAGCACCTGAATGCCGACGGCTCGCGCGGTATGGCGCGTTTCTACTTGAACGCCAAACCCGGAACCGACCTGCGGACGTTGAAGGACGATGTCGAGGCGCGGGTGAATACGATCACCACGTTCCCAACCGAAACCGAACGTCCCCGAATTTTCATACCGGACTCGGGCAGTCACTTCGAGGTGCTCAATGTCGCCGTCACTGGCAACCTGAATCCGCACGACCTTCGCAAGGTCGCGCGTCGCGTCCAGGAGGATCTGCTGGAGCTGGATGGAATCAGCATCACGGAACTGCAGGGAGACCGCAGGTATGAGATATCCATTGAAGCCGACGCCGACAAGCTGAATTCGTACAACCTCAGCTTCCAGGATCTGGCCGACTCGATTCGCCGCTTTTCCATCGATCTTCCTGCCGGAGCGATCGACAGCGACAGCGGCACATTTGTAATTCGGACGCGTGGGCAAGCGTATACAGATCACGATTTTGAAGATATTCCCATTCGCGCAGCCGACGGAGCCGAGGTCAAACTGGGCGACATCGCACGAGTACTGGACGGTTTCGAGGAAGGTGAGAAACGCGTCGAGTTCAATGGAAAACCGGCCCTGTTCGTCGAAGTGATGCGAACGGGCAATGAAAGTGCGATCGACATTTCGAACAAGGTCCGCGAGTACGTGGACAACTCCGGAAGTCTGTTTCCGGAAGGCATCGACCTGTTCGTGTGGGACGACAACTCGCTTTCCATTCGCGGTCGCCTGAGCACGCTGGTCTCATCCATGCTTCAGGGCAGCCTGCTGGTGCTGCTGGTGTTGGGGCTATTTCTGCGTCCTTCCCTGGCATTCTGGATTGTCATTGGAATTCCGGTTGGCTTTGCCGGCGGCGTGCTGCTGATGCCGTGGTTCGGAATCACGGCGAACGTGATGAGCCTCTTTGGGTACATCATCGTGGTCGGCATTGTTGTCGACGACGCAATTGTCACGGCCGAAAACATCTATTCGAAAATCAAGGAAGGCCTACCGCCGCTGGAAGCCGCCGTTCACGGCACCCATGAAGTGGCGACGCCAGTAACCTTCGGTGCGCTGACGACGATGGTCGCTTTTGTACCGCTGTTGTTCTTCGAGGGCACGTGGGGTGACTTTGCCAGGCAGATTCCGCCCATCGTCGCGCCGGTGTTGCTGTTTTCGCTGATCGAATCCAAGCTGATTTTGCCCTCGCACCTGAAGCATCTCCGACTGCAAACGGGGGCGACCGCATTCAGTCGCTTTCAGGGCAGGATTGCGGACGGACTGGAAACGTTTATCGAAAAGGTCTACCAGCCGACGCTTGTCTGGGCCGTCGCCAATCGCGGAATTGTCCTCGCTGGTTTCGCCGCCATGGCGCTGACGATGACCGGCTACTGTATGGGCGGACGCCTTGGGTTTGTCTCGTTCCCATCGGTGGACCGGCAACGCATCACCGCCATCATCCGACTACCGTCCAATACGCCGCTGGCAACAACCAGTGTCTATGTGGACCGCATCGCGACAGCGCTGGAACAGGTCAAGAAAGAGTTCGTCGACCCGGGCACTGGTGAATCGCTGATTCGAAATGTGCAAACCGTTACCGGTTCGTACACACCCAGCCACCGTCACTATGAGAAGTCCGTTGGCGGTATCTCCGTCGAAGTGATGTCGCCGGATGATCGCACGGTGCCGGGTCCCAAGAACTCGGAAATCGCCCGACGCTGGACGGAGATCGTGGGCAAGATCCCTGAAGCTCAGACGTTCCGGATCTACGCGGAAAGTTCGCTGGACAAGGGACGCGAGTACGACGACGAGAACCTCAACATCGAGCTGCGTGGCCCCAACTCGCCGGAAAAGAATCAGGTTGCTCGTGACATCGAGGCGATGCTGGAGAGCTACGAAGGCATCAATAGCGCGTGGGCGCGAGTCAACGAAGGCCAGGACGAACTGGAACTCAGCTTGAAGCCCCGCGCAGCCGAGCTTGGATTGACGCAACAGATGCTGGCGCAGCAGATTCGACAGGCGTTTTTTGGCGAAGAAGCACAACGCGTTCAGCGTGGGATTGATGACATTCGCGTCATGGTCCGACTTCCAAAGAAAGAGCGTGAGTCGTTGCACACGCTGGATCAGCTTCGCATCCGCACACCGCGTGGCGCGAATGTTCCACTGGCTACGGTGGCAGATGTGAAATTTCAGAAGGCGCCAACGTTCGTTGAACGCAATGACGGCGCGGAAATCCTTCGCATCGGTGCACAGGCCGTGGACGAGAATGTCGACATGATCGGCATCTCCAAGGAGATCGATCCGATTCTTGCCGAGATGTGTCGCAAGGCAAATCTGTCCTACATGTACCTTGGCCACGTCGCCGAAGCGGAGAAAGCACGAGAGCGAACGATTCTTGGTGCCATCATCCTGTTCTTTACGCTCTACGGAATGCTGTCGATTCCGTTGAAGTCGATCATCCAACCATTCTTCGTGATGATCGCGGTTCCATTCGCCATCATCGGAGCGTTGCTGGGACATATCATCATGGGTATGACACCGTCGTACCTGTCTGTCTTCGGCATGTTGGCTTTGGCGGGAATCGCCGTCAACGACACGCTGGTGATGGTGGACTACGTGAACGCTCGGCGCGCCGAAGGGGCATCGCTACTGAATGCGGCGCTGGAAGCCGGCGGTCGTCGTTTTCGTCCCATCATGCTGACATCGGTGACGACGTTTGCGGGGCTGTTGCCATTGATGATGGACCGATCCTTGCAGGCCCAGTTCCTGATTCCGATGGCCGTCTCCCTGGCGTTCGGCGTTGTCTTCGCGACCATCGTAACGCTCTACCTGGTGCCTTGCTCTCTGTTGGCAGCGCAGGACCTTGGCGGCTACCTACAGAGTTTCCGGCAGTGGTATTTCCAACCGTTCCAGAGTACGGACAGCGCGGGTGCGGAGAAGGCAGCGGCCTCAAAGTAGGCACTCCGCAACTGCGAACTGCGAACTGCGAACTGCGAACTGCGAACTGCGAACTGCGAACTGCGAACTGCCAACTTGCGCCGCTGACGGAAGCTAGTTGTCGAGCACTTCCGATTCGCGAGACTTGGCCATTTCCGTGGTCTGAGCCTCGTACTTCTTGGTCAGTTCCTGAACCTGATCCTTGATGTCGTCGCGTTGATCTTCGCTGATCAGTTTGTCTTTCTCTTCTTTCTCCGCGTCTTTGTTGCCGTCACGCCGGACGTTGCGAATGGAAACTTTGGCTTCCTCGCTGAGTTCCTTGATGCGGGCGACCATCTTCTTGCGCACTTCAGTCGAGAGCGGCGGAATATTCAGTCGCACGACGCGACCGTCGCTTTGCGGTGCCAGGCCAAGGTCGCTGGCGATGATCGCCTTTTCAATGTCCTTGATCGTGCCGGCATCGTAGGGACGAATGACGATCTGTTGTGGCTCAGGCGCGCCAATCGTGGCTAACTGCTTCAGGGGAGTCTGTGAACCGTAGGCTTCGACGCGAATCGAATCGACCAGTCCCGGCGTAGCGCGACCGGTACGAATGCCACCGAGTTGTTTCTTGAGCACCTCGACAGCTTTTTCCATCTTCTCTTCAACGGTAAGCAGGATTTCATCGGCGGGCATGATGGATACTCCGTATTTGTGGTTCGATTTTTGGCTATTTCGTGGCTTCCGGTTCACCGACGGAACTACCGATGAACGTGCCAACGGACTCTCCGCTGACGGCGCGTTGAATGTTGCCTTCCTTCTTGTAATTGAACACAAGAATCGGCATGTCGTGTTCCGAACACTGGGCAATCGCGGTCTGGTCCATGACACGCAGGTTGCGTTCCTTGACCGTATGATAATCCAGCTTGCGGTACATGACGGCATGCGGATTCTTTTCGGGGTCTTCCGAGTAGACACCATCGACGCGAGTCGCCTTGAAGACGATCTGAGCCTCGATCTCGAGGGCTCGCTGGGCGGCCGCAGTGTCGGTTGTCACAAATGGACTTCCGGTACCGGCGGCCATGATCACGATGCGTCCCTTCTCCAGATGTCGACGAGCGCGACGACGAATGTATGGCTCGGCAACGCCGTCCATCTTGATGGCCGTCATCAATCGCGTGTCACAACCTACGCTTTCGAGTGCATCCTGTAATGCGAGACCATTGATGACCGTGGCGAGCATACCCATGTAGTGGGCGGTCGCTTCCTGAATGCTGGCGCTGGTGCCAACAAACTGACCTCCACGAAGAATGTTCCCACCGCCAATGACCACGGCAATCTGGCAGCCCGATTGTGCCGCCTTATGAACCTGATTGGCGATGTCGACGACTTCATCCATCGCGATACCACGTTCGCCCGCTGGAGCGAAACTTTCGCCGGAGAGCTTCAGGACAACTCGTTTGTATGGTTCTGGCATGGATGACGGGTTCCGGCGATGCAACGAAAGATCAGTGACGAAAGGAAAACGCGGGACGCACTGTGCCGTCCCGCGGTCTGGTTTGTCGGCAGTTAGCCTACCGCAGCGCGCTTGAACGCGATGATCTCGGCACCGTCGGCGAAGTCGGCGATCGCCGCTTCAACGGTCTTGGTGTCATCAAGCGCGAAGAACTGGCTCAGCAGGCAACGCTCCTGATCCAGCAGCGTGTTGTCGGCAACAAATCGTTCCAGCTTGCCCGGCACGATCTTGTCCCAGATCTTTTCCGGTTTGCCTTCCGCTGCCAGTTCCGCTTTGATTGCCTCTTCGGCTTTCGCCATAACTTCCGGCGTTAGCTGCAACTTGCTGACGAACTGAGGCACTTTCTTGATTGGCTTGCCAAGGTTCTCTGCTTCGTTCAGATCGTTTTCGGCCTTGATTTGTGCCTGAATGCCTTCTGTTTCTTTGGCAACCAGTTCGGCGTCGAACTCTTCCGGTCGAAGAATCGAAGGGCTCATCGCAGCAATGTGCATCGCGATGCTGCGGAAGAACTGATCCGCTCCCTCTTTTCCGCCGTCCTTGAACGAAACCAGCACGCCAATCTTGCTGCCTGCGTGGATGTAGGTAGCAATGTTGTCGCCGTTGACGATCTGGTAGTCAGATACTTCGATCTTCTCACCGATCTTGCCGGTTTGTTCGACCAGCTTCTCGGCGACGGTACCACCGTCCAGCGGCAAAGCCAGAACTTCGTCCTTCGACTTTGCCTTGTTGTCCTGAGCCAGTTTGGCCAGATCGTTGGCAAAGGCGATGAAGTCTTCGTTCTTCGCGACGAAGTCCGTCTCGCAACTGACCGCCATCACCAGGCCCTGGTCGCCTTCGGTCAACGCCACGACAACACCTTCGTTGGCATCACGGTCCGCTCGCTTGGCCGCGACCTTCTGTCCCTTTTTTCGCAGGAAGTCCAGTGCGCCTTCGTAGTCTCCACCTGACTCTTTCAGCGCTTCCTTGCAGTCCATCATCCCTGCGCCGGTGGCTTTTCTGAGTTCACTCACGTCTTTCGCTGAAATGGCCATTGTCTTCCTTCTACTGCTTCTTTTCGACTTCTAAAGGGTTTCTGAAGTGACACACGCGACCCAGTGCCGCACGGGTATCGGTAGCTGACAGAGTGGGGAATAAAGAGGCCGTTCGCCACGACGGCGGATTCAACCTCGCCAGCCAAGCGAGGAATTCACCCCGACCATCACTACGATCCAAAGCGACAAGATACCGGCTGGCCCGGTTCGTTGTAAACTCTATCCGAACGCAGAACGCCACGGAAATCCGGTACTTTACGGCGGTGAGAAGGCCATTTCGGCATTCAGGAGCGTCGACGCCGCCGGGCGAGCAGGAAAAGGGTCAGACCGACGCCAACCAGGTGAAGTCCATCGGGCTCAGGAATTGCCGTCACCGAAGTTGAAAGAGCCGCCTGCGGCTCGAAGATACGCCCGAAATTCTGCGACACAATCAGGAAGTCGCCGAAAGTAACCTCCCGGTCGCCGTCGAAATCGCCGTCGGCCCAGCCCTTATCGGGCGATCCAAAGGATCTGGAGACTGCGAGAAAATCCGAGAAATCCACTTCGCCATTAAGATCGGCGTCGCCAAATAGTGTCCCGGCCCGCTCCAGTAGCAATTCTACGTCGTCTCGCCAGACTCTCCCGTCTCCGGTGAGATCGTAGTGGCAGCTGTCCAGCGACAGATCACGAGCAGATGCAAACACCATATCAATGTCCGTCGCCGTGAATTCGCCATCACCGTCGGCATCACCAATCTCCGGCTCGAAATCGGCAATCGCGCGGATCTTGTCCGCGTAGAAGTCCAGATCCGCAATGAAGGTGCTGTTACCAACAATCGCCGTATTGGTGCGGTCCGGCTGGCTATCGTGGAGATTGATGGCATGCATCATTCCCACCAGCTCCCAAACGCCTTCGTTCTCCTGAAATACCGCTCCACCGGAATCGCCGCGAACGCCCTGCGCATGATCCTCGACGGGCAAGAAGGGCTGGAAAAGTGTCTGGAATGACTGCACATCACCGGAGCCCGAGGACGTGACAAGGTTGGTGCGGCTCACGAGATTCCAGCCCCACCGCGGCGTGCGATTGCTGGTTGTCTTGTAACCCATCCGATCGCTATTGGCTTGCGTCGTCTCGGCCCAGATGTCGTTGTTATCACCGATGACCGTTTCCACGGACCAAAAAGTCGGCTCAACCTCGCGATCCCGACCGGCTCCCGCAAGAATCACTTCCGAATTCGCACGCACGGGTGAACAACCCAAATGCACCGCCGGTAGACCTGGATCCTCGTGAAGACGAAGTAGCAGAATATCCGTGTCCGGATCCGAAACCCGGAACGTTTGGTCAATGACGTTCGAGTAAGCCGTGTCACCAAACGTGACTGGACCCGCCCCCAGATGAGACGCCGTCATGACCCAGCGATTGCCGAGATAAATTGCCGAGCCCGCACCGCGGACGCCAACGTTCGCAAAGCCAAAATCCGCTTCGGGAGCGACCGTGTTTCCCGCCCCGTCCCCCGTGCTCAACACCACCGCCGCTGCCGGCGAAACGGTACCGTAAACAAGCATCGCGATGAGCAAGAAATTCCAACATCCAGTTTTGTAAGTCATGCTCATCGATGCCGATCCAGTGGTCTTTTTGCCGCAAATACTATCCTATCCTGCCGCCGTGGAAACCGCAGCATTTTAGTGCGGCGACTTCGAGGGCGAATTGTTGAACGATTCGCAAAAGATTCCAACCCTTTGCGTACAGAAGTGGCCGAATTCGTTGTGAATCAGAATGATCCGTCAATTAACGAAACAGGCCGGTACCTTTGCAGATACCGGCCTGATGAACTTTCGTAACAACTTGTGGCCTGCACAGGCCGTAGTTGCTCGCTAGGACGACGCTTCAGCGTCCTTGTCCGGTGCTGGAGCTGGAGCTTTAGCAGCCGGCTTCGCGTCTTTGGCTTCCTTGGCGATGGCTGCGGCCCGACCTTCGATGATCGCGTCGGCAAGCTGCCGGACAATGATCTCAATCGAACGAAGACCGTCATCGTTGCCGGGAATCGGCAGGTCAACCACATCAGGGTCGCAATCGGTGTCAATCAGCGCCAAGGTAACGATGCCCAGCTTACGAGCTTCCTTGATCGCGTTCTTCTCTTTCTTGGGGTCAATGACCACAAGGCATTCTGGAAGTCGGCTCATGGTCCGCATGCCGTTCAGGTTGCGATACATCTTGCGATACTCGCGGTTGAGGGCCGATTGAGCCTTCTTCGAGTACGCTGCAAGCTCGTCGCCACCGCGGATTACTTCGAGCTCTTCCAGTCGGCCGAGACGGCTACGGATCGTGCGGAAGTTCGTCAGCGTCCCACCAAGCCAGCGATCGCTGACAAAGGGCATGCCGCATCGCAACGCTTCACGCTCGACCGTTTCACCGGCTTGCCGCTTCGTCCCCGTAAAGAGAACTTGCCCATTGCCGGCCGCAACCTGACGCAGGTAACGCTTCGCCCGCAGCAAGCCGCGAATGGTCTCACGCACATCAATGATGTGAATAAGGTTTTTCCGAGCGTAAATGTACGGAGCCATCTTTGGATTCCAACGGCTCGCACGATGGCCATAGTGGACGCCTGCTCCGATAAGCTGCTCTGCTAACGACTCAGCCACAGTAGTTCCCTTGTCTTTACGTTTCGCTGTGCGTAGACCCTCGCTCAGAGGACCCGACAATCCGGCAAAGTATCAGATTTCTACACCCACCGTCAATTGCCCAAAGCGGTCGTGTCGCTGATTTCTTCCGAGTGTCAGCAGCTGGTGGCTGCAGACCACTCTTTTGTCGGGCATTGTGTACACAAAAAAAGTATGGGAAAAACGATTCCCTTGGTAACTTGTATCGATTAACTTGAAGATACGGATGGACATCTTGTCTTACAACGGTTGACTGGGGCCGCTAGTGATTCGAAACAACCTGAGTGCCAAGAGGCTTGGTTGCTTCTTTGTATTCGACAATATTCAAGGCGAGTCAGATTGGGCAAAACGCGTAAGAAGGCGTGTTGTTCAAGCATCGACTCATCGCTTCAATGCGTTTGTGACAGGGCCTGCGGGCACTGGCAAACGTCTCATTGCCCGCTCACTTCACGAGCATGGGCCTCGTAGTATTCACCCCTACATTCCGGTCGATTGCCGGCATCTGCGGGGAGATATCTTCCAAAGCCAACTATTTGGAAAAGCGTACGCAGAGACCACCACGCTTGGTTGTCTGAGATCTGCTGCTGGTGGAACCGTCTACCTCGCGAATGTCGACGCCCTCGATCTTGATGCCCAGGTGGATCTTGTCGACGCGCTCGAATCGCGCAAAGTCGTACCAGTCGGTTGTGATCAGGCACACGAATTTGACGTCCGCGTCATCGCCGGCTCACAGCTCGATCTGGAGCAGGAAGTTCGTGAAGGACGATTCCACACGGAACTCTATCGTCGCCTTTGTGTTCTGCCGTTTGAGACCACGCCGCTGGCTTCACGTCCCGCCGACGTGCTGCCTATCGCCAGGCATTTGATTGCGAAATTGACCTTCGAGCGCGGTGTCTCCGTCAAACCGCTTACGTCATCCGCAGAAGCGATGTTGCTGTCGTATCACTGGCCGGGCAACGTCAATGAGTTGAATGAAGCGATGGATGCAGCAATTGCCCGCGCCGGCAACGAGCCGTGGATTGATGGATCGCACATACACGTCGACGTGCAGAGTGCCGAACAGGTCTGGACGACGCTCGCCGATGTTGAGGCCCAACACATTCAGAGCACGCTTGCTGTCGCAGGTGGCGACGTGGCTCGAGCAGCCACGATGCTTGGTATTTCGCCAGCGGAACTGCAGCAGAAACTGTCGCTCATCGGTTAGCGGCCAAAACACTGCCGCTCGCCGAATCGTTTGGCGAGTGGCCGTTTACTCGGCCGTTTGCACGGTCGGTACTACCGATACTGATCGCTCCACGAAACTGCCATGCTGGCCATCAGGATGACTCCTTTGCGAAGGACTTCCTCGTCTACGTCGAAGGCCGGCGTGTGCAGCCCCGTTGGTTCAACACCCGGCGTACCAGTACCTAATCGTAAGAGAATGCCGGGCACTTTCTCCAGGTAGTAGGCAAAGTCCTCGCCCCCCATGCTCGGCTGCTTCATCTCTTCCGCCACAACGTCCCCAGGCAATTCGTTGATTTCGGTTGCTGCAAGTCTCGAGAGGGCCTCGTCATTCGTGACCGCCGGAGTGCTGGCTCCGATTTTCACTTCGATTCTTGTCCGTGATGCATTTCCGATTGCGTCGGCGATCTCGTGTATTCGTTGCAGTGTCTCGTGACGCGTTTCGCGCGTGAGTGTCCGTAGTGTGCCGCGAAGCTGCACCGAGTCCGGTACGACGTTGCATTGTTCGCCCCCGCGAATCATTCCAAAGCCCACCACGACCGTGTCGAGACTGTCCGTTCCGCGCGGAACCTGAACGTGTACTGCATTCAGGAACTGCGCGGCGGCCGTGATCGGATCGTGAGTATGGTGCGGTCGCGCCGCGTGGCCGCCCTTGCCGTTGATTTGAATGATCAACTCGTCACAGCTGGCGGCCATCACGCCTGGCCGATAGGCGATGGTGCCAATGTGGCGAAACGGGTCAACGTGAAACGCAAGTGCTGCCCGGACACCGGCGAGTACGTTTTCGGCGATCATCTGCGAAGCGCCGATGCAAATTTCTTCCGCGGGTTGAAAGATCCCACGGACAGGAAACCGACGTTTCATTGCCTGCCCAAGCCGGTGTAGCACGGTGAGGCTGCCGGCGAGCATCGTCGTATGCACATCGTGACCGCAGGCGTGCATGACTTGCGGAACGGAACTGCAATACGGAACGTTCTTGATGTCCTGAATCTGCAGCGCGTCCATATCGGCGCGCAAGCATAGAAGGTCTTCGGCGTTGCCGGGACGTAGATCACTGACGATGCCTCGTCCATCTGCGACCAGCCGTCCACTGACTTCCCGTTCGTCCAGCCACGCTGCGACAGTGCGCGCAGTTTCGAACTCGTGGCCGGAGAGTTCCGGATGCTGATGGAGGTGCCGGCGTAGCGACACCAGTTCCGCGAACAACTCGTCCGCAGCTCCATGGATGAATGCACGCCAGTCTTGCACGATTCGTTTCCGTAGCAGGAGAAAGCCCATAGCCTAGCACGCACATCGCGACAGCACGAAGTCGTGACTGTAATCGACGATGCGAATTAACCGGCTACGACACAGCTCGAACTACGTCTAACGTCCGTTTTTTTGGCCCGCCGCATTGGGCGTACCATTCGTTCCGGCCTGGCGTTCACGTTGAATCGCCTCGTACACTTCCTGTCGGTGGACAGGAATATCCGTAGGTGCGTCGATTCCCAGTCGCACTTTGTCGCCTCGTACGTCCACCACCGTAATCACGATGTTGTCGCCGATGATGATGCTCTCGTCTCGATGTCTCGAAAGGACCAACATTTCAGATCCCCTTCCAGGCAGCGCCACTGCCAAGTTTATGTATGCAGGATTGTCTGCCGACGCGGCGTGCCACACTGTCCCCGGTCGGGAGCAGCGAACTGAGTCGACCAATAAATGAACCCAGCACATCCGTCATGGCCCAGTGCCGCAAAGGTAAGTGTGCTAGCGTTGCATGATTGTCTATCGACGGATTGCTAGCACAGCACCACCCATGAGGGCTGACAATTGGAGATTTCCCCGCGACGGCAAACGCTCTATGCGCTCTTGCGCAGTGGTAGCGACTGAGACGCTAATACATGCTGTGGAGAACGGCTATCGGTCGTTACGACCTGACGTCCGATGCGGGTCGCCGGATTGATGACGACGGGATTGCGAAGGTTCAGACACAGCTCGCCGTCGTACTCGGTCAATACGCTCAACACAACGAGTTGTTCGGTACCGTTCCAGATCGAATTCAACTGTCCACGTTTCAAGTGCAGCGAATAGTCCGGCAGAAACTCGCGAGGATCGACCATGGAGAGTGACAGGTCGGACTGCTCGACATTCTGTAGCCAGTACAGGCCACCGTGTTCGCGATCGCCCAGCAACAGCCATCGCAATTGCAGCTCGAAACCAAAGATCCCGCCCGGAAACGTGAGCACCTCTTCCGTTGGTCGATTGACGATTCCGAACCGCTGCGTGCGTATTGTGATCATGGTTTTACCGCATCTGAAAAAAGCACCCTGTGCCCTCTCCATCGGCATAACCACTACGTCTTCGCCAATCGTTCTTCCGGACATGTCTGTCAGCACACAACTGCTGACAGTGCTACCGGCGAACCTGCCTATCCGCGTGCGTGCATCACCTAGTCGCGGGCCGCGTCGAGGAAGCGGTCTGCGCCCTGCTCGATCAGTCGCTCGGCGGCAATTTGGCCCAACCGGGTTGCATCCGACGGTGGCGAATTGACCGAGACGGTGGCTTTTTCGGTGCCGTCATCCTTCAGGACGACGCCTTCGAGTTTGATCTCGTCGTTTTCCATCCGAGCCCATGCACCGACCGGAGCAAGGCAACCGCCCCGCAGACTGAACAGCATGGAGCGTTCGGCCACAACGCACTGATGCGTCACCGCGTCGTCGAGGACCGCCATTGCCTCGCGCGTTGCCGAATCCGATTCCCGCGTTTCCAACCCGAGCGCCCCCTGCCCGACCGCCGGTAACATGATGGACGTGGGAATTACCTGCGAAATGTGAGCCTCCAACCCGAGTCGGCGCAAACCGGCTTCCGCAAGAATGATGGCGTCGATGTTGCCCTCTTCATCCCCGTCCTTGAGTTTCTGCAATCGCGTATCCACGTTTCCTCGCAGGTCTCTCACATGGAGGTCCGGTCGATATGCCAACAACTGAGCACGTCGCCGGGCACTACCGGTCGCCACGACGGCATTCTTGGGCAAGTCATCGATCGATGCGGTCTCCCCGGCGACCAGTGCATCGCCACATTTTTCGCGTGTCGGCACGGCGGCAATCGCCAGCCCCTCGGTCGGCTCGGTTGGCAGATCTTTCAGACTGTGTACGGCAAGGTCGACCTGTTCGTCCAGCAAGGCTCGCTGGATTTCCTTGGTGAACACGCCCTGCGTTCCGACATTGCCGATCGGTCCCGACTTCACGTCCCCCAACGTCTTCAGGAAGATCAGCTCTGTCTCAATGTCGTGTTTTTGAAGCTCCGCGGAGACCCATTCGGCCTGCCAACGTGCGAGCTTGCTGCCTCGCGTTCCGATTCTGATTTTCATCTGATCTCTAGTTGGATGATTTGGACAGCGCCGATTCATGGTGGCGCTGCAGGACGTGCTCGAGCAATTCGCTCTGCAGTTGCTCGGTGTTGGTGAACCGCAGTGTCACAATGTCGTGTTCACGGGAGGTTCCGTCCAGATCGGGCGCGTGCCCAATTTCGGTCAGTTCGCCAAAGGCAAACAGGTCCTTTCGGCAGCAAAGCGACATTTCGACGTGTTCTGGCTTCTTGGTGCGAATACTGGCCCACGCCGACTTTTGACCCGGTACAAACAGATTTACCAGTTGCTGATTGTTCCACAGGAACTGACCATCCGGGGCGATTTCACTTAGCAGTTCGCACAGCTCTTCAAGCACTTCCATGTCCCACTGCGGCTGTTGGGAGGGCGGAAAGCCCTTCTTGTTGAAGTGCCACTTGCGCCCCAGCTTTTTCCAGGGCATGGCATCGGTTGGACTGGATGAAGTGCGTTCGAGGTACGTGTGGAATCCCTTCACGGCATCGTCGATGAACTGCCAGAATTCGGCGGTGTCGATTTCTTCCCACGAGTGAGCCCGTACTTCAACTTCCTGCCACGGACCACGCAGGTTCTTGCATTTGACGCGCGAGTCGTTGCCGTAAATTGGCAGGTCGTCCATCTGGTTCAGCGTTTTCAGATTTAGCTGATCCTGCAATTTGTCTCGCTTGAACGTGTTCTTGGCGACGCGGAACTTCATTTTTACGAGCCAAGTTTCCGCCGTGATGGCGTGGAAGAACCAGCCGATGCTCTTCTTTTCCGCCGCGATTTCAACGACACTCCGCGAGCTCCAGTCGGTTTCGCTGAATTTGCCCTGCTCGTGAATGCGGTCAACCACGGCGCCCAGTATCTTACCGTCCCATTTGACGGGCTTGCTCTTGCGGTCAACGCGATCCATCGTGTGCCACTGGCGTCCATCTGCCTCCCACGGCATGCGAGTGTCGCTGCCAACGTCCGCGATGGATTTGTCTTCTTCTCGCGGAGCCTCGGCTTTTTCCGGGTCAAATCTTTCGCGTATCACCCGCGGGGCTTCACGCAGCGTGGGAGCCAACGCCTCGCCTGTGTGACTTCGCAGTCCGGAAGCAACGACGTGTGAGGAAGTAGACTTCGTCTTGCTGGCCACTTTCTTTTTTGACGTCTTCTTCGCGGCTGCCGTCTTTGTCTTGGCCCGCTGTGTCTTCGGCGCGTGGGCGCTTGCGTATTCCACAATCTGTTCCGGTGTACCCGTCGCGACGACCATGCCGCCATCGTCACCGGCCTCGGGCCCCATCTCAATGACCCAGTCGGCCGTTTTGATCACGTCGAGGTTGTGTTCAATGACGACGACCGAATTACCGAGATCCACAAGTCGATTGAGCACGTCCAGCAACTTTGCAAGATCGTCGAAATGCAGACCTGTTGTCGGCTCGTCCAACAGATACAGTGTGCGTCCGGTGTCCGGACGTGAAAGCTCGGCCGCCAGTTTCACGCGTTGCGCTTCGCCACCGGATAGCGTGGGAGCAGCCTGTCCCAGTGTCAGGTAATCCAGCCCCACGTCACACAGCGTCTGCAACACGCGGCGGATTTTGGGGATGTTCTCAAACAACCGCGCCGCTTCGCCACACGTCATTTGTAGCACGTCCGCGATGGACTGCCCGTGGAACTGCACCTCCAGTGTTTCCGGGTTGTAGCGGCTGCCTTTGCACGTCTCACACTGGACCCACACATCAGGCAGGAAGTGCATTTCGATGCAGAGTTGGCCGTTGCCTTCGCACTCTTCACAGCGACCGCCAGGTACGTTGAAACTGAACCGGCGTTGCGAGAAGCCTCGAATCTTGGATTCGGGCATGGCCGCAAACAGTTGCCGAATCAGCTCGAAGACGCCCGTATACGTCGCAGGGTTGGAGGTTGGCGAGTTACCGAGTGGTTTCTGGTCGACGCGAATGACCTTGTTGATGTACTGAATGCCATCGATGCGTTCGTGGGCACCTGGAATGACGCTCGCACGGTGCAGTCGTTTCGCCAACGCGCTGTGAAGCACTTCGTTGACGAATGAGCTCTTGCCGCTGCCGCTGACACCCGTAATTGCTGTAAACGTGCCCAGCGGAATCGAGACATCGACGTTTCGCAGATTGTTGTGACGCGCCCCGATGACTTGCAGCCACTCCGTATCCGGCTGCACAGGAGGTGTTTCCGTAACGGCCTTGAGCTTGCGTTTTTTGGCTGACTTCTTTTTCGCTGTCTTCTTCGCAGCCTTGCCTGGTGCTGGATCTGCGGGACGATTGATCTGCAGCGAACCGTCGGAATCGAGCCGGCGATTCGAGGGAACGCCGATGGCTTTCTTGCCTGAGATGTAGGGGCCGGTAATTGAATCCGCGGCTTTTGAAATCTGTTTTGGAGTGCCTTTGGCGACCAGGTTGCCGCCGTGCTTTCCAGCGCCGGGCCCAAAGTCGATCACCGTATCGCTGCTTTCGATGACTTCACGATCGTGCTCGACGAGCACCAGCGTATTACCGAGGTCACGAAGCTTGTGAATGGCCCCGATCAGCCGTGTATTGTCGCGTGGGTGAAGTCCGATCGTGGGTTCGTCCAGCACGTACAGAACGCCCGTCAGGCCACTGCCAAGCTGGCTCGCAAGCCGAATCCGTTGGGCTTCACCACCCGACAAAGACGCAGCTCCGCGACCAAGCGTCAGATACTCAAGTCCGACGTCGTTCAGGAATTGCAGCCGGCCTGTGATTTCACGAATCAGCTCGCCAGCGATCTTCTTGTCGCGGGCTGTCAGTTTCCATTTGGCGATCGTCGCCTGAAGCTGTCCCAGTGGTTGGCGACACAGCTGATCGATCGTGAGTTGCCGATACTTGGTCGCCGATGCGTCTTCGCGCAGTCGGCTGCCACCGCATGCCGAGCATTCGACTTCGTCAACGAGCAGTTCCAGGCGGGCTCTCAGGGTTGGCGACAGCCGCGCCGCCTCTTCCAGTGCGGGATAGAGTCCCTTGAACTGGAATTCAAATACCGGTTGCCCGGTTCGTTTTTTCCCGGCCTGGTAAACGGGATACCAACGCTCGCCCGTACCATGCATGATGAGCCGACGCTGCCGGGCATCGAGTTCCTCGAAGGGCTGGTCGAGCGCAATGCCGGTTTCAATCGACAGGGATTCCAGCATCCACTGCGAAACCGACCGAGATGTGTCCGGCCACAACAACACGGCCCCTTCTGCGAGCGTCATTCGCCCGTTCTGAATCAGGGCTGCCGGATTCGCACCGGTTTGCGTGCCCAGGCCCTCGCACGCCTCGCACCAACCGAGGTGGCTGTTGAAGGAAAAACTGTGTGGCGTGAGCCGTTCGAAACTGCGGCCACACGAATCGCACGCGAGATGTTGACTGTGAATGGTGACCGGCCAGCGGTATTCCTCCAGCTTGTCTTTTTGCATGGCGACGTGCATCACGCCACGCCCCATCGCCAGTGCTCCTTCGACGCTTTCAGCGATCCGGGATTTCTCCTTGTCCTTGACGATCACGCGATCCACCACGACTTCTACCGAATGCTTACGGCGTCGATCGATGGCGGGAGGATTGTCCAACGAATGGGTTTCGCCGTTGACCCGCACGCGAACGTAGCCATTGGCGCGAAGATCCTCCCACAAGGTTTCGAACTTCTGCCCGACCTCGATGGAGACCGGCGACATGATGTACAGCCGGGAACCCTGCGGCAGCGCCATGATCTTGTCGACAACTTCGTCGGCCGTCTGCGTGCCAATCGGCTTGTCACAATCCGGGCAATGCGGTGTGCCTGCACGCGCCAACAGAATGCGCAGGTAGTCGTAGATCTCTGTCGTAGTGCCCACGGTGGATCGCGGGGAACTACCCAAATTCTGCTGCTCGATGGCAATGGCCGGCGAGAGTCCTTCAATGCGTTCGAGAACGGGCTTTTGCATCTGCCCGACGAACTGCCGCGCGTACGAACTGAGACTCTCCACGTAGCGACGTTGGCCTTCGGCGTAGATCGTGTCCATGGCCAGTGAACTCTTGCCGCTGCCACTGGGCCCGCAAAACACTGTCATCTTGTCGCGAGGAATCTTGGCATCGACACCACGCAGGTTGTGTTGTTCGGCGCCGACAACTTCGATTTCTTTCGCCAGCTCGACCTTCTTGCGTTTGGCAATCGTTGGCTTGATCACGCCGTTGGCGGTTGGCTTGGGCTTCAGTCCCAATAGTGGCGCCAGTGCGCGACCGGTGTGCGAGCCCGGGGTTTTGGCGATCAATTCGGGCGTTCCGCAGGCGACCACCTGGCCACCGTCCGCTCCACCTTCCGGGCCAATGTCAATCACCCAGTCCGCCGTCTTGATCACGTCCAGATTGTGCTCGACGACCAGAACCGTATTGCCGACGTTGACGAAGTTCTGCAAAACCGACAGCAGCAACTGAACGTCGGCAAAGTGCAGGCCGGTCGTCGGTTCATCCAGCAGATAGAGCGTGCTGCCGGTGCTCTTCTTGACCAGCTCTTTGGCCAGTTTCACGCGTTGCGCTTCGCCACCGGAAAGCGTTGGCGAGGGTTGGCCAATTTGCAGGTAGTCGAGCCCGACATCATGCAGCGTCTGCAGCTTGTGATGGACTTTGGGGATGTTGTCGAAGAACTCCAGCGCCGTCTGGATGTCCATTTCCAGCACATCCGCGATCGACTTGCCCTTGAATTTGACGCCCAGCGTTTCCCGGTTGAAGCGATGGCCTTCGCAGACCGGACACGTTACCCAAACGTCGGCGAGGAAGTCCATTTCCAGTTTGGTCGAGCCGTTGCCCTCGCACGCCTGGCAACGTCCGCCGTCCACGTTGAAGCTGAATCGCCCGGGCTTGTAGCCGCGACGCTTTGATTCCGGCAATAGCGTAAACATCGACCGGATATCGTCAAACACCTTGATGTAGGTGCCGGGATTGGATCGTGGCGTTCGACCAATGGGCGACTGGTCGATTGCAATCAACTTGTCGAGGAACTGAAGACCGTTGATCGCGCGGTGTTCGCCCGGATCGCCTTCTCCAAGATTGAGATCGCGTCGCAGTGCCTCCACGAGAATGTCATTGACGAACGAACTCTTGCCGGAGCCCGATGCACCCGTGACACATACGAACGAGCCCAGCGGAATGTGGATGTCGACATCCTTGAGATTGTTGTGCTTGCAACCAAGGACGCTCAGCCACTCATCGCCGACGACGCGCGGTGCTTCGGGTGCGCTGGTTTTGGTGCGTCGTTTTGGTTTCTTCGCAATCGGCCGGCCGGTCTCCTCATGGACGGGAGTCGGCGGGGCCTCTTTCGGCTGCGTACTTTCCGGGAGCCGACGTTCTTTCGGAACTTCGATCGCACGTTTCCCGGAAAGGAACTGCCCCGTAACGCTGGCCTTCTTTTTGGTCACGACATCCAGGGCACCTTCGGCAACGACATGGCCGCCACGCACGCCAGGACCGGGACCAAAGTCGATGATGTGGTCCGCATGTCGCATCGTGTCTTCGTCATGCTCGACGACAACCACCGTATTGCCAAGGTCACGCAACTGCTGCAACGTTTCCAGCAGGCGATCATTGTCACGCGGGTGCAAACCAATCGACGGCTCATCCAGGATGTAGAGGACACCGACCAGGCCGCATCCAATCTGTCCGGCGAGCCGGATACGCTGCGTCTCGCCGCCGGAAAGCGTGGGTGCCGTACGGTGCAGGGTGAGGTAGTCGAGTCCAACATTTAGCAGGAAACCGAGTCGTCCGCGAACTTCACGGAGGACTTCCGAAGCGATCATCGTCCGCGTATCGTCGAGCACCAGTTCTTCGAAGAAGTTACGCGCTTCGGCGACGGGCAGCGAGCAGATCTCCGGCAAGGTGAGCGCCGGTGTCTTTGCGAATGATTCGTGTTTGGTGCGAACGGTGAAGGCGGATGCAAATCGATTTAGACGATGCCCTTCGCAATCCGGACACGGAATCGTGCTCATGTACTTTTCGAGCTTCCGGATCTGCATCTTGCTCTGGCTGTTGCGGTACTTGGAAAGCAGTTCGGGAATGATGCCTTCGAAGTTGCCGCCGTATTTGATCGGCGATTTTCCGCCACGCCATGTAAAGGTGATATGCTCGTCGCCGGTTCCCCAGAGCAACAGCTCCTGCAACGGCGGATCGAGATCCTCCCACGGCGTTTCCAGCAGTGTGCCTTCCGGTAGATCGTTGGCGCGTTCGACTTTTTCTGCGACGCCTGCGTAGATACTGCGTTTCCAGCGCCCGACGTCTTTCCATGGACCGACGATTTCGACGGCGCCGCGAGCGAATGATTTGGACGGATCCGGGATCAGCAGGGCTGGGTCGAACGAAAAGAACTCGCCAAGCCCATCACACTCTTCGCACATTCCCTGAGGGCTATTGAAACTAAAGAGCTGAGGACTCGGTGGTTGAAAGCCCAAACCACAGTCCGAACAGCCGTAGTCGATCGAAAGCAGCATATCGCCCGGGTTGCCGCCCCGTCGTTTCGTTCGTCTACCACCGGCACGCTTCGATTCCTTACCGCCTTCGGTTCCGGCCGACCCGGCTGCATCGGCCGCGCCGTCGGCGATGATCATCGTGCCTTCACCAATCTTCAGAGCAAGATCAACGGCCTCGGCAAGACGGGGGCGGACCCCATCGGTGACAACCAGTCGGTCGACGACAACTTCGATATCGTGTCGCATTTGACGATCGAGATTCAGGTCGTCGTTGAGTTGAACGATTTCACCATCCACCCGTGCCCGGACGAAACCTTGTTTGAGGAACTCGACGAACAGGTCTTTGTGCTCGCCTTTCTGACCGCGAATCACGGGCGCAAGCAGGATGATCTTTGATTCGCCAGGGAGCGAAAGAATACGTCCGATGATCTGTTCGCGAGTCTGCGAGGTGATGGGCTTACCGCAATTGGGGCAATGACCATCCGCGACACGTGCGAACAGAACTCTCAGATAATCGTAGATTTCGGTGATCGTCCCCACGGTCGATCGGGGGTTCGTGCCGGCAGATTTCTGCGAAATCGAGATCGACGGGCTCAAACCGCCTATGTAGTCGACATCCGGCTTGGGCATTTGCCCCAGAAATTGTCGCGCAAAACTCGACAGTGATTCGACGTAGCGACGTTGGCCCTCCGCGTAGAGCGTGTCGAACGCGAGCGAACTCTTGCCGCTTCCGCTGACACCAGTCAGGCATATGAGCTTGTTTCGCGGTAGTACGAGGTCGACTCCGCGCAGATTGTGCTCGCGGGCCCCCTTGATGACTATGTCCGACGCTGGCATATCCGTTGCACTCTCCAAGTCCGGCAAACCCGGCATTGTACCCGAGGTCGGACTTTGGCCCAGACGTAGAAAAACACGTGGCTACAGCGAAAAACAGACGCCACTGGGTCGTTTCAGCAAATTAACACAATTGACAAATTGCGTTTCACCGGCCAATTCTCGTCGAATCCACCCCAATGAGCAGAATCCGCATGGCTCTTGTGGTTTTGCGCTGCTTGCATACTCACTTTGGCCGTCTGTATCAACTTTGCAACATATTGTTGCGTGTGAACACTGCACGCACGAATATCCGTTCGCTCGTGACGAGCACATGTGGATCTGCGAAGACGATCGAACTGCTGTTGGTGACAACCGTCACCTTGCTGGCTTTGTCTGTCGCCTTTGTTTCCATGCGCGATGCCATCATTGCGGAAATAGCCGATTTCGCGGGTGGCATTCAGGACGTCAATCAGGACTATGACTTGCAGGGGGCTGGCGGACACAGCGCGCAAACGCTGGGCATGCAATTCGCCGATCAACTTGACTTCTGTGATTCCGTCGATGACGCATCAGGGAGCATCGACAACTGCATTACCGTTGACTATTCGCCCATCGACGAAGGGAACGAGATCGATACGGCAACACTTTCCGTAGGATTCAGTTTTGACGACGGCGTTGGGGACAATTCTCCGGAAGGGAATTCCAACAACGGCACTCTGGTTGGTGGTGCGATGATCGTCGATGGGGAACTAGTACTCGACGGAGACAATGACGCGGTAACGATTGGCAATTCCAGCGACATCAATCTTGGCATCCACGGACAACGGTCGATTGCGATTGAATTCGTCGCGACGGAAGTGACCTCAAGGCAGGTCATCTACGAGGAGGGAGGTACTGCTCGCGGCCTCAATATCTACATCGAGGGAGGTCGGCTGTACGTTGGCGGCTGGAATATCCCGAACGGAGAAAGCGGCTGGGCTCCCACCTACGTGAGTACGCCAGTGACGGCCGGCGCCCGGAATTCGGTGGCGCTGGTGCTGGATGGAACCGCCACCGTGCAGCCAGGTGCCCTGACCGGGTATCTCAATGGAGCTGCATTTGGCACAGGGGCCGGTTCACAATTGTGGCAACACGGAGCCGGTATTGGGATCGGTGGCATCAATGGCCAAACAATCTTTCACACCGGGCCCGTCAACAGCGGTTCGTTCTTCGGCGGCACGATGGACAACTTTTATTTGTTCAATCGAGCCTTGAGCCCTACGGAAGTGCAAACACTGGCACACTGATCTGACGCTGGTGAACGGATCTCAGGTTGGCGAGCGTCTAGAAAATATCGCCGGACACTTCTTCGCCGTCGCGTGAAGTGATCGCCTTGATGATTTCCTTGTCCGTTCCGGTTGGCAAGAACCGCAGCGAGCCATCGCAGAAGAGGAAGTGGACTCCACCTCCGTGCTGAGAGTACACGCGTTCGTTGTACCAGGCTTTGGGCGTCTTGGATGTGTTTACACCTTTGGAGAGGTGACCAATGTTCTTCCCGGAAACCCAGGTACCGTGAAAGTCACCATCGTCTTCAAGGCCACGTCCGGAACACTCAGTAACACAAGACGTTTTGGACAAGCCGTCCGTGATCCGCTGAGCCCGAATGACGGGCGGCTTCAGAATGCGAAGCTCGTTTTCCAAGCCCTTCGTGCCGATCAGCACTCCACGCTGCGGACCGTAGTCAATGCCCGTCGCCGGATTCTTCCACGTCCGGGAAGGTCCCGCGATTCCCAGGTAGTCGATGCACGCCAACCCGTCACCAAAGCCACCCTCCGTGTTGATCAGTTTCTCCTCGGCATTGCGATGCTCCTCGCGCAGTGACGTCGCCGGGCAGAGGTAGATGGGGATTACCTGACTGGCAACATTGCGATTGGGGCCGTACAGGAAAGGCTTCTTGAAGTCGATCTGGTCGGAGAGCTGTTGCTCCTCGATATAGCCAAGAATCTGAGCCGCCCACGAATAGCTGAAGTTGTCCGGTTCTTTGCGAGACACCCACTGTTGTCCGGGTGGGAAGTGATCGTTGGCGGACTCATAATTCGTGATGGCCAACCCAACCTGACGCAGATTGTTCTGGCAGCCCGTCTGACGCGCGGCGCCACGAACCGATTGCACTGCCGGCAAAAGGATTGCCAACAACATGCCAATAACGGCGACCACCACCAACAACTCGACTAGCGTAAATCCGTCGCGTTGATTTCGAGTCATTTGATCATCCATTTGTCCGCCCTCTGTTCCAATTGAAAAGCGGTCCCGCTGGCGTTGCCTCATTCGCTCAGTCCGTTGCCCCCGTTAAGGGACATTGGCCGGGACGTTCTCCCTCGTCGCTTATGCGACCCGTTCTTCATGCCGCCTTAATATAAGGCAGATCGTCTTAACTTAGTACTCATCATGCGGAAAAAGTGCTGCTCCGCGGTCAAAAACCGGGGTGATGGACGTTGCCAAAGCGCTTGGAAACCGGCCCAATTTGTCCACTTGGAGGAACGCCCCGCTATGTCTGCCAGCCAGGTAGCAGTAGGCGACACTTGGTCGCGCTTGCGTGCATTTCGCCGTTGATAGCACGACGTCAGTGATTGATAGCACGACGTCAGAAGAGTATTCGCAGTTTGCGATTTAGATATTGCCGCGACGCTGCCGCAAACGCACGGCTTTTCAATCCGTTTTTTGCTTCTTCGGTTTTACCGCGACGCCGCGAAGTTCGAATTCGTCAAAGTTACCGTTGTCATCAAACGTTCCAATGCCGACTTCGCCCCATGCGAACGTGGTATCCCTGGCGGTCATGTGGGGTTTCTTCATGTCATCAAAAAAGACCTGGATTTGTCCGTCCTTCACGGATCGCTTCACGCGTAGCGTGTGCCACTCGCGGCCTTCGCCCCACGGAGTTCCCTTAACTTCGTCGACGGTAATCTTCGCTCGCGGCTTGTCATTCACAATGAAGATCTGGCATGAGTGTGGATCCGCCTGAGCGCCGAAGTGGACGTAATAAAAATGGCTGGCGTCCTGCCTTCCCCAAAACAGACAAAGGTCACGGTGACCGCCCGCTTTGTGATTGGTGTTTTCGGCCCTCACGGTCAATTCAAAATCGCCAACGAATTTGTCCTTCAGCCACGCGATGCTATGGGGACTGCGTACGGGAGGCTGGTATTTGCTCTTCCCGGTTACACGCAGTGACATCGTCTTTTTGCCGTCGCGTTCGACTTCGACCACTTTCCAGACGTCATCCATGGTCGGCCGCCAGGCTTTGATGCCGTCTTCAAAGCCATCCTTGTGGAGCAGCGGAAGTTCGTCCGCGTGAGATGAAGCGCAAAGAAAAGCCAACAAGATGAGCAGTTTCGTGACCGAAGTCATTCGTATCCCCCCGGAAAGTCATCGACCAAAGACTGTGACCGCAGCGTACAGCAGTCTATCATTGCCCACCCCGACGTGCATCCGTGGATTTTGGATTGCCGGCGTGTCACTTGTCGGTCGAAATGTTGCGAGCTTATTGCGTGAGATTATTAACGCCGCTTGTTGAGGGTAGCGAGGAATGTCCGTTACCTTATTGGGTGAGCATCCAGATGTACCTTCCAGACTAGCTACCGAGAGAATTCTGTGTCGAAAATCACCAATACAATCCTCGCGCTGACACTAACGATCAGCTTTGTAGGCTCCGCCCAGTCCCAACTGCTAATCAGCAACCGAGCGGATGCGACGGGACTGCCGCAAATCTCCGTACACGACCCGGCCACCGGCGAACTGCAGCGGGTATTGGTCGGCGGAAACCCGGAGACCAACGGCGGACTCTTTCTGCCCAGTGCGATGACGATCGTCGAAGATGAATTGTTCGTCGCCACGCAGGTGGATTCGATCCTGCGATACGATCTGGAGTCCGGCGATTTTCTGGGCGCCTTCGCCGAGGGCATTAAGCTTCCGGAAGCCGGACCCTTCGACCCAACGTTGCCCTCAGGCCTTTACTACGATGACGAGAAAGGCGAATTGTTGGTATCGACGTTGGGCAATTTTACGTCGCCCTACATCCTCCGCTATAGCGTCGAGACCGGCGAGTTGCTGGCGACCGAAGGGGAAGGCACCGCCGGTAGCGGGCGTTCCTCGATCGCGGAAGGCCCCGATGGAAACCTCTACGTCAGTAGCTTTGCCAACGGCCCGTTCTTTTTGGGTGACGTGCTGACACTGGATTCGGAAACGCTGGAGCCAACCGTTTTCGCCAGCAATCCGCAGTTGGGTCTGGCGGGTGCCAGCGGATTTGTCTTTCACGAAGGCAGCGAAGAGGGCACCTACGACATGGACGTGATTGGCCTGTTCAGTAACTCCGTCGTGCGTTTTGATGTAGCGACCACCGACGATGGACTCACGGTGACCGGCGGCAATGTACTCATTTCCGAAGGTCTCGACTTTCCGTCAGCGATTCTTCCGCTGGGTGACGGCACCATGCTGGTCACCAGCCTTGGCAACGACCGCGAAGATCAGGGCGAGCTACGCCCCGGATCGATTGGACGATATGACGTGGCAACGGGCGACTTCATCGAGACGTACCTCGGTCCCGGTGACCCCAACGCGCTCGCTCAGCCAAACGCGTTGATTTTGCTTCCGTCGGCAGTTGGAGATTGCAACGGCGACGGCGTTGTCGACGCGGCAGACCTGGAATGCGTCTGTGCCGGCGGCGAACTGGATGCGACACTGGAAGTACTCGGACTGCTCAAGGGAGACTTTGACCAGGACGGTGAGGTTGGCTTTACCGACTTCCTCACCCTTTCCGATGGCTTCAATGAAGAGGGCGGCTATCTGCAGGGCGACATGAACTGCAGCGGTGTCGTTGACTTCGAAGACTTCCTCGCGTTTTCAGCGAACTTTGGACAGATGACGTCCGTAGCGGCACAGGTGCCCGAACCCCACGCTACTGCGTTGGGCCTGCTGGGCTGCCTTGCGGCATTGGCAATCCGTCGCCGTAGGTAATAATCTTGTCGGCGGCATTCGGTACCGTCAGCATGCAATGGATGGAGACGGGCGTGGCAAAACGAACAATGTTCAAACGAGGCTTCACGCTCGTCGAATTACTGGTGGTCATGGCGGTCATCGGTATGCTGGTGGCGATTTTGCTGCCAGCCGTCCAGTCGGCACGGGCCAGCGCACGGCGCACTGCCTGCACCAACAACCTGCGACAGTTGGGCATCGCACTGCACAACTACGAATCATCCATTGGGCGATTCCCGTCCGGAGCGATTTCGAAGCGGTATGATGCCCAGCCGTGGACGCCGCACAACTATTACCGGTGGTCGGCGCTCGCTCATATTCTTCCCTACCTGGAGAATTCGGCGGCCTACGAATCACTCGATCTGGATGTGCCGATGTACGGTCTCAATTTTCAGATCACGGACGTCAATCGCACGGCGGTTGCGGCACGCATCGAAGAATTTCTGTGTGCGTCCGATAGTGGTAACAGCGTCGACCCCAGTCAGGGGCCCACCAACTACCAGGCTTGCGCTGGTACCGGCGTCGAAGGCGGTACGGCCTACGACGCAGACGGTCTCTTTTACATTAACTCGGCCAGAAAAGTTGCCTCCATTGAGGACGGCCTGAGTCACACGGCGGCTTTCTCGGAAAGCATTCTTGGCGTTTCACCGGACCCGCAGGAACAGGTCTCGCGCGAAGACGCCGATCCTCGCTACGTTTATGGATTCGCTCGAGCCGTACCGCTGAACGAGCAATCCTGTCAGGAAACCGCGTTGTGGAACTTCACACAGCCTCGCGGTTTCTCGTGGGCGAACGGCGAATACCGATCGGCTATCTACAATCACTACCTGATGCCAAATTCAGCAGACTTCGACTGCATCTCGGCGTTGGTCGCTGGTCCCGTCGAAATCATGCACTCGGGATTTGGCTGGAAGACAGCCCGCAGTTTTCATACTGGAGGCGTCAACGTTTGCTTCGCCGATGGATCGCTGCGATTCGTGATGGACGATGTCGAGCCAACGGTGTGGCGAGCCATGTCGACGGTTGCCGGACGAGAAATCCAATAGGCGCTCTCGCCGAAGTCCGCGAGCTCAAGCAAGACTGTCTGAACTCAAGACTGCCCGCGACTAAAAGTCGCCAAAGGGATCTTCGTCTTCATCGCCCATATCGAAGCTGTCGTCGCCAAAGGGATCGACCTCATCCGTCTCGTCGGCCTCTGCTGCCGCCGGTGCTTCGTCCGCACTACCACCAACAACCGCATTTCCAAAGGCACGAAAGACAGCGCCCAGCACACTACCGTCGCTCTGCTGAGGTTTCGCATCAGTGCTGGCCGAGGCCTCGTCATCGACATCGACATCGGCGAACGGATCAAAGTCGGCATTGGTCTCCGCCGTCGCGACGCCGGTACCAACCGGTTGCTCATCCATGGCGGTTGACTGGTTGGGTGCCGGTGGAATCGGGCCGGTCGCTGGAATGCCTTCTGCCACGGCGGCGGACGGTTGACGGAAGGGGATCTCGGACGCAAGCCGGAATACAGGAACATCCGTTTTCTTAGGGGGCGCGGTTACCAAGTTGACTTCTCGCGTCGCCGCGATGACGATTGGCGCCGGGGCTGTAGGCTGAGCTCGATGTCGCGCCGCCAATCGAGCCATCGTGCGGTGTTTCTCCAGCACAAGTCGATCCATGCCTTGCACCCGTTGCAATGATTCGCCAACGCCCTTTGCGTCGCCGGTCAATTCAAGTGCTGCACCTTTGCCAAAGTCCATCGCCGCGGCCTTGTTGTCACCAAGCCGTCGGTTCGTGAGTCCACGGAAGAAATGAGTCCGGGGGTCGACGTCGCCCTGCGAAACCAACTTCGTCAGGACTGCGTGCGAATTCTGAAAATCGCCGCTGAAATAGAGCTGCATCCCGTCGCCCAGGTCACTGGCCGATGCGACCGTTGCCGCGAACAGAATGATCGAAAACAATCTTGCTGCGAAGAACATAACTTTCCCCCAATCGACTTCAAACGCTGCGTCGACGCCTTCACCAGCTCCGCGATGGCAGAGCGTGTGGTCCAATCGCAAAATCGACACAACCAGAAAAGATTATCGTAGTTTGGCAACCGCGACGTGACAAGAAAAGCACGGAGTGAAGGGAACCGCACTGTTTGTCAGCACGGCTAGCGGCGGATTTGAGCGATTTCCGTGACGCTCGACAGGTTTCCGACGGTCCACGATTCTAAAAGGAGACCTAATCCTAAGTTAGGAAGAGCTAATTCGGTTGGCTCGCCTGACGATCGTCGCCAATCGTCGTTGCTGCGAGATAAGCGGCGATCCCTGCCGAGACTGGCTTGCGAGAATTGTTTTGGCAAAACGCCAACGAGCCGTCCCGCGACTGCGCTGTTGATGCTCAAGCATTCGTTGAGCATCACGTCCAGCAGCAGATACTCAGCGCACATTCGGCTGAGTCTTTAAAAAGAGTGGCCATACATCCGATCGGGATGGGCCGGTTGGTGAGACAACAATGTAACTGGCCCCCAGTCGGCCACGAGGGAAGCGATCCTCGCTCGCAACAAAGATTGTCGCACCAACCGGCCTATTCCAATCAGGAAGCACGATTGACCACACCATTGTTATCGTTCAGTTAGGGCCGACACTCTTCACTGAATCAGTGGAAATCGCTGCGTACCTGGCAAACTGTACCGGTTATGCGGTCGCATGCTGAAACCCGGTTCGACGGAAAGCTGAGATTGCTTGGAGCATTAGCCCAAACAGTTTTGGGCAGGGAAATATTGCGAATGGTTTGCGCCACGTGGGCGCAAACCAACACCAACACCAACGGCGATCGAGTGCTCCCACTGTCTCAGCAAGCCAGTGGCGCAGCAAGCCAGTGGCGCCGCGAGAAATTGTTGCCGCGTTACGAGTGCGGTGGCTTTAGTGTCCTGGCGTACCTTGCAGCATCTGTGCCTTCGCCATCGCGTCTTCCGCTTTGGTGATGTACTCCTGAAGCTGCGTACCCTGCCACGCTCGCTGGTAAGTCACGCTCATGGCTGTGAAGTTGAACGGCTCTTGCGGTTCCAGCTCGCACGCTTTCTCTCCGTGGGCGCAAGCTTTGTCGTGCTGGTTGACGCGACCATAAAGGACCGCAAGCGCGAGATGACTGAGCACATGATTCGCGTCAATCGATAGCACCTCCGTCAGTTTGGCGATGGCGTCTTCTAGTTTGCCGTCGTCCTTGAGTGTCACTGATTCCTGGTAAAGTGCGGATACGTCGCTCATTGAATGTTTTTCCGAAAGCACGTTAGGTGGCTGGATCTTCCCGAATTCTATCAGGCCAACGAATTGCTTGCCGAGGGGATAGCTGGTTCGATTCTGCGGATTTTCTGTTAAAGCTCTGCCGTACAACTCGACCGACCTGATATTCCTGCCGGGTGTCCTCACGAGTTTCCGCAGTTATGCGGGCGAGCCCCCGTCGTTTATTCGGCGCAGACTATCTTTGATGGTACGCAGCGTTCGAATCGTGGTGAATCCAACCGATGTACCTTGTCATCTCTACAAGCGTCAATGCGGGCAGTCGCTCCCGACGGCTCGCTCGCCACATCACAAGGAACCTGCAGTCGGTCGCCGGTTCGGAGGTGGAGCTGCTGGATCTCAGCGAGTACGACCTGCCAATGTGCTCGGGCGTACCATCGGAAGACGATCTGGTCGTGAAGTTGTCCGGCATGATCGCCGAGGCATCGGGGATCGCAATCGTGACGCCAATCTACCGGAACGAAATTTCCATGTCCGCCCGGAACCTCTTTTCGCTCTGCGGCAAATCATTTCAACGCAAGGTGCTGGCGTTCGCTTCTCTTTCGGGCGACGGGCTCTCCCATCACGCCACACTGAGCCTCGCGAATCTGGCGATGCTCGAGCATAAATCGTACGTTGTCCCTGACCTGGTCTTCGCCACCAGTACGGATCTTGGCAGTGACGCCATCTCGAAGAGAACCGAACAACAGGTCCAACGGCTGGCCGAAAATCTTGTCCGGATGACGCAAGCACTCCGCCAGGCCTAGCGCCGCCCTCTGCAGTCTCTGTCCACTTCAACAGCTTCAGTCAAGATTATTGAAGAAGTCATTGAGTGCGCTGTCGTCCGATTCGACGGTCGGCGAATCGCCAACATCCTCCAACGACACTTCATCGGCCGACACATTGTCAGCGCCGGGCGTTTCATCCGACGGGATAATGCCAACGAAACTACGGCCGACCTTATCGTTCGGAGTGTACTGCAGCACGGAGCCACCTTCAGCCGGCGATTTGGTTTCAATGTCGATGGCGAAGCCCGCATCATCCATGAGGGCGGAGGCTTTGTCTGGCTGCGAATTCTCCGCGGGCAACTCCTCAAACGTCGGAGCCACTTCGACTTGAGCCACTTCGGCGGGAGTAGATTCAGGCTCGGGCGCCGGTGTGACGCTGACCGGTTCTGATGAGTCGACCAACTCGAGTCGCGCCGTAATCGGACCTATCGTCAGGTCGTCCTCTGAAGTCAGAAACGTCGGGCCCTTGATCTTGTGCCCATTCACGATCGTCCCGTTTGACGAGCCGAGATCGCGGACGACAACCTGCCCTTCGTACTCATAAATCTCGCAGTGATGCCGACTGACCGTGGACGCTGGAAGCTTCAGCTTTGAATCTCCACCACGACCAATGACCGTTGGAAGGCGCAGGCACAGGTCCGCGGCTTTCGCACCCTGGAGCACTCTCATTCTGACTTGCATCACTATCTCACATTCCTTCGACCAGCTGCCTGCGAAGCAACGTTTCGTCGAAGCTGGTCTGTTGCATCCTGACCTGTCGAAAGCGCGATGTGAATCCGCCGATGTGGTCCGGGTACCGCCTCCGCACGGATGGCATTCTGCCGTACATGTCGCGCACCGTAAAGTAAGAGCGATCCATCGGTGAAGAACTACCGCCCTCGCATGGGGGGCGGGTGCGACGACAACTCAACGATTAGTCGCCGAACTGAATGCGGTCATAAACCGCCGCGACGCCACGGGCCATGCTGCGATCAGAATAGCGATCCGCCTGTCGCTGCCATGCACTTTGTCGGATTGCGGACCAGTCTTCTTCGCCGCGAATGAGTTGGCCGATGCAGTCCGCCAAACTCTCGGGGCAACCGGGTTTGGCGATCAGGCCATTGCCGTTTCGCAAGACTTCCGGAACTCCCTGAACCTCGGTTCCAACCACCGGAACGCCGGACGCCATGGCTTCGATAATCACCATTGGCAGTCCCTCTCCAAAAAGACTTGGAAGGACCATCACGTCCATCTGGTCGAATTCCGCGTTCACGTCGCTGGTGAAACCCGTCCATTCGATCGCGTCGGTAACGTTGTGCTTTTCCGCCAGCGACTTGATGTGTTTTTCGTATTCCGTTGTTTCGAAGGGACCGACGGCTCGAACCGAAACGTCATGCCCCGCACGACGTAAGATCGACAACGCCTCTATGAGTACTTCCGTGCCCTTTCGAGGTCGAAACAGGGCGACAGTCCCCAGGGTCCATTTGCCTTTGGGCGGCTTTCGATCACGAAGCTTGCCGCGGCAGGGAACGCCATTGGGAACGACGCTGACGAGTTGCGGGTCGTAACCTTGCGACCACATGTGTTGTGCCAGGCTCTCTGAAACGCAGATCATCTGCGTCACGCCCTTCAGGCAAACTCGTTCAAACCAGGCATTGATTCGATTGGCAAATTGGCGAGTCGAATCGTTCGAAGTCGGGCTGTGAACGTGGTAGACAAATGGAACCTTCGCCAGAGCTGATGCGATCCTGGCAATCAGGACGGATCGTGTTCCGTGTGCGTGCAGGAAATCGAAACCACCGAACTTGACAGTCTGAGCCAACGATTTCGCGGCCCGGATATCCAGCTTGGACAACATCGGCAGCGGATAGAGTGTTGCGTCCTTGCATTTTCGCTGTGTCGGGAACTTGTCCGGCTTCACGCACGCGAAGGCGACCTGATATCCGAATTCTGGAAGCGCCAATCCAAGCAAATCCTGAACACGCTCTGCGCCCGAATAGTGTTCGCCGTTGATCACATGCAGTACGCGCCGCACGTCCGTAGCGGGTTGCTTTTGTTGAACATCCGGCAGATTGGGAACGACGACCGTCGTCGCCGAGCCGTTGGGCGATGCGACAGCGACGTCATTGAAATCGGTGGAAGTCATTGTGAATCCCGGTGCAAAGATTTTGTCCTACCAACTCTACAACCTCGCTTCCGAAATAACGGCGTTCTTGCGGGTTCGTGGTGCCTTCGAGCGGTCGGTCGTAGCAACTGACCGGATTCTGACGATCCGGTTCCTGTTAGTCGGGGGTTCCAGATTCATCACATGGTTGGGCACCCTGGCCTCGATTGGGATTCCCCGGTTTTTGAGGGCCATCGTCTCATCGCTTAAGATGTAGTCGGTCCTCCACTCGTCCCGCGACCGGAAAATGACGAACGCCTTCATGAAGTCGACCCGAAACTCACAACGCGTCTTTCCGCAGATCTGCCGCGCGCTGCTTGTCTGCCTCGGCGTCGCCGTACCGACATTCGCCGAAGTCGACTATGCCCGGGATGTTCAACCGGTTCTCGCGGAGCACTGTTTTGGGTGCCACGGTCCGGACCAGCAGGAGGCCGGCTTTCGCCTGGACGACTTTGCGAATGTGACGCGAGCGGCTGATTCGGGCGTGCCACCGGTCGTCCCGGGTGATGCGGCCGCCAGTGAACTGATTGCCCGCATTACCTCGACAGATCCGGATGAACGAATGCCTCCGGAAGGCGACACTGTTCCTGACAAAGATATCGAGAACCTGAAAGCGTGGATTGCAGCGGGCGCGAAGTACACCCAGCACTGGGCCTATCGCCCGCTGGACAACGAACGGCCGCCAGAAATTCAGAATCCCGATTGGGCGTTGAACCCCGTCGACCTCTTCGTCGCCGCTCGGCTGGAACTGCAATCGATCACTGCATCGCCGACCGCCAGCCGCTCGACGTTGATCAAACGATTGCACTACGACCTGCTGGGGCTGCCGCCCACGGTCGAGGAAGTCAAAGCCTTTGAAGACGACTCGGCTCCCGACGCCTACCCGCGGCTGGTCGATCGATTACTCGAGTCACCGCGTTTCGGTGAACGCTGGGGCCGGCACTGGCTGGACAAGGCGCGCTACGCGGACTCCGACGGCTACGAAAAGGACAACGCAAGACCGAACGCATGGCACTACCGCGACTGGGTCATTCGCGCCCTCAACGAGGACTTGCCATTCGATGAATTCACGGTTCAGCAACTCGCGGGTGATTTGCTGGACGATGCGAACGACGCCCAGAAGTTGGCGACGGCATTCAATCGACAGACGCTGACCAATACGGAAGGCGGAACCGACCGCGAACAGTGGCGCGTCGCGGCGGTGATGGACCGCACGGAGACACTGGGCACTGTATGGCTGGGGCTGACCGTTGGCTGTGCCCGTTGCCACAATCACAAGTACGATCAGATTTCGCAGGACGAGTACTACCAGCTGTACGCGTTCTTCGACAATGGCGACGAAACGACCATGGAGGTGAAGACCGAAGCCACCGACAAAACGAAGTTGCGCGTCGTCACGCAACGCACCAAAGATCCGCGCACGACGCGAGTCCTCCGACGCGGCGATTTCCTGCAACCGCTGCATGAAGTCCGAAGTGGCACACTGGGCTCGTTACCGGAATTCAGAAGCCGCCGCCGGCACACGGACGCCGTGGCCGACCGACTGGATCTGGCCCGCTGGTTGGTCGATGGTCAAAATCCGCTTCCGCCTCGAGTTGCGGCGAACCATATCTGGAAGCATCTGTTTGGTTTTGGCCTGGTTCGCACGGCAAACGATTTTGGCATCCGCGGAGAAATGCCCACGCACCCACGACTGCTGGACTGGTTGGCCGCCAATCTCGTTCGCAACGACTGGTCCCGGAAATGGCTGATCCGCACGATCGTCCTCTCCAGCACCTACCAACAATCGTCCGCACACCGCGAGGAACTCGCCGACACGGACCCGCAGAATCGCACGCTGCATCGACAAAATCGTTTTCGCGTTGAGGCAGAAGTCATTCGTGATATTTCGCTCGCCGCCAGCGGCCTGCTTTCGTCGGAGCTCGGCGGCCCCAGCGTCTTTCCGCCCATCCCCGACAGTGTGACCGATCTAACCTACAACAGCGGCTTCAAATGGAAGACCAGCGAAGGCAACAACCGCTACCGGCGCGGCATGTATACGTTCTTCAAGCGGACGGCGCCGCATCCCAATCTGATCACGTTCGACTGTCCCAGCTCCAACGTGACGTCGGTCGCTCGCGAAACTTCCAACACTCCGACAGCCGCCCTCGTGACGCTCAACAATACCGTTTACATCGAAGCGGCTCGTGAATTTGCCCGGCAGTTGCAGAAGCGGTTTTCCAGCCATCAACCGCGAATTGAATACGCGCTGCAATCCTGTCTGGCTCGGACGCCCGGCAAATCCGAAGTCGACCGGCTGGTGAAACTGACCGCCCGGTCGCAAGCGTGGTATGCCCGCCATCCGGAAGCTGCGAAGGAACTGACCGGAGGCGGCGATGCCGAGCTGGCTGCGTTGACGGTCGCGGCTCGAGTCATTTTGAATTTGGACGAATTTATTACTCGCGAGTAGCCATTCACTCACGACTCATCGAACAGCTGCTCCTGCCGTGGACGACGACATGAACCCACTACGACGCGAATTTCTGACGACGACCGCATCCGGACTCGGCGCAATGGCACTCGGGTCGATGCTGACGCAAGATGGCGTTCTTGGTCCGCACACCGCGATCGCCAGCGAAACAGGCAGCAACATCGCCGCCGAATCGCTGCCGGCTCGCACACACTTCGATGCCAAAGCCAAAGCCTGCATTTGTATTTTCATGGCCGGCGCACCGTCGCAGCTCGACTTGTTCGACCCCAAGCCCAAGCTCCGTGAGCTTGACGGAGACGCGCTGCCAAAGTCGATGGTCGACAAGGTTCGTTTTGCATTCATTCAGAAAGATTCCGCGCGGCTGATGGGATCGCCTCGCAAGTTCCGTCGGCATGGCGAGTGTGGTATGGAACTCAGCGACTGGCTGCCGCACCTTGGCCAGTGTGCCGATGATCTGCTGCTGGTTCGTTCGATGCACACGGATCAATTTAACCATCATCCCGGCCAACTGATGATGCAATGCGGCCGTAGCGAATTTGGTTTGCCCACGATGGGCGCGTGGGTGAACTACGGGCTGGGCAGCGAGTCCGATAGCCTGCCGGGTTATGTTGTTTTGAATGCCGGTCGCGGCAGCAGCGGTGGCGCGACGCTGTATCAATCGGGCTTCTTGCCGTCGACGTACGGTGGCGTGCTGTTTCGAAATCAGGGCGAGCCGATACTCAATCTTGATAATCCGGCGGGGCTACCGCCCGAGCTTCAGCAAGCGGGACTCGAGACGTTACGCTACCTCAATACAACTCGTTTTGAAGAGATGCGTGACCCGGAAATTGCCAGTCGCATTGCCAACTACGAACTCGCCAGCCGCATGCAGACGGCGGCTCCGGAGTTGATCGACCTCTCCGACGAACCGCAACACATTCTGGACATGTACGGCGTTGGGCGTCCCGAGCCCACGAAGACGTGGCGAGGCTCGCTGGGGCATTTGAAGACGTACGATACGTTCGCCAGGAACTGCCTGCTGGCCAGACGGATGGTGGAACGCGGCGTGCGATTCATCAACATCATCCACGCGTCGTGGGATCAGCACAGCGAATTGGACTTCAACCTGTTTCACAATGCCGAATGCGTGGATCAGCCGATTGCGGCGTTGATTCAGGATCTCAAGCAGCGTGGCATGTTGGACGAAACGATGGTCATGTGGGCCAGCGAGTTTGGTCGCACTCCGCTGGGCGAGAACCGCAAAGGCCGCGCAGCGAATACGGGGCGAGACCATCATCCGTTCGCGTTTTCGATGCTCTTCGCCGGCGGCGGTCTGAAGGGCGGCAAGGTCTACGGTGAGACGGACGAGATCGGCTGGAATGTGGCTCGAGATCCCGTCCACGTCAACGATATGCACGCGACGCTACTGAATCGATTCGGATTGGACCACCTGCGATTGACGCATCGTTTCCAGGGCCGCGATTTCCGGCTGACGGACGTCGGTGGCCGAGTGATCGAAGATTGGCTGGCCTGAGCGTCGGCCGCCTGAGCGTCACCGGAGTGCATCGCCGATGGGGTCGTGAACTAGCCGCCCAGATAGAGCTGCAATTGGTCTCGCGACATCACGAACAGCTCATTGAGGCTGCCACCCATGACGGCGACCGTGCCGATGCAGACGGCAAGGATCAAGCTGGCGACGAAAGCGTACTCGATCGAAGTCGCCCCGGATTCGTCATCGAAAAACCGTTTGGTCCAATTCATATTCGCCCCCAGCTTGATTGAAAATACTCCAACGACCTTGGTGCAATGGGGGTGCCAAAACGCAAAAAGCCCAAAATCGGGCCTCTCCGCAGAGGGATTCGTCGAGCCTTCTGAACGTACGTGGCGAATTCGCTGCATGTCCCGGCATGCCGACTTCTCAGAAAGCGATCTTCCCCGTATTATTTGGGGACTGACAAGCCGACGTGGCGGAACTGGCAGACGCGCTAGATTCAGGTTCTAGTCCAGGCAACTGGGTGGAGGTTCGATTCCTCTCGTCGGCACTTGTTGGGATATAAGGACTTAGGGCAACCGCTCTGAGTCCTTTTTTCGTTGGTAGTCCTGCCCTTCAGATCTGTATCGGGCACGCCGCCCCCAAGATCGCGACCGGCAGGACGATGCGTCTCGAGTGCACTCGCGGTTATTTCTTGACGGGCATGAACGGGAGGGCGAGGCTCCTGCCGAGCCAGGAAGTGCGCGCGGCATCGCCTCGGAGACGGTTCGGCAGGAGCCTCACCCTCCCGGCGCCGCCCCCAGAATCGCGACCGCCAGGACGCTGCGTCTCGAGTGCACTGGCGGTTGTTTCTTGACGGGCATGAATGGGAGGGCGAGGCTCCTGCCGAGCCAGGAATCCCGCGCGACGTTGCCTCGGAGACGGTTCGGCGGGAGCCTCACCCTCCCGGCGCCGCCCCCAGAATCGCGACCGGCGGGACGATGCGCGCGACGTCGCCTCGGACGCGGTTCGGCGGGAGCCTCACCCTCCCGGCGCCGAGTCCCCCAAATCGCGACCGGCAGGACGATGCGCGCGACGTCGCCTCGGACGCGGTTCGGCGGGAGCCTCACCCTCCCGGCGCCGAGTCCCCAAATCGCGACCCCATGAATCGGCGTGTTTGACTCGAAATCGGCGAGGATTTCGAGATTCTTGCGAAACTCCAATTTGTGCTGCGTCTTTTTCGAACGTCGTCCGTCTATGTGGTGAACGTCAGCGGGTTGGCTCATCCGGCCCGCCGCCCCTTGTAGATCACCATTTCAGGAGAAAGACATGACCGACCAAACCAACCAAAACGATGCCGGAACCTGTAAGAACTCGGATTGTTGCGTTCAAAGCTGTTGTTGCTGCTGCTGTTATTGCCAACCACAATGCTCGAGTGGATCCGGGGCAGACGCGAATAAACCCTGTTGCTAACGATGAACCAACGCCGGCAAAGAGAGTTGACCGAACAAATCTGGCGCGAGCTGAGTGATCGGCTGCGCCAGTTTGTCAGGTCGCGCATCACATCTGCATCGGACGTCGACGACGTTCTACAGACGGTATTCCTGAGCATCCATTCGCGACTAAAGGATCTTCGCGAAGTGGATCGACTGGAGTCGTGGGTGTTTCAAATTACTCGAAACGCTGTCACCGACCATTTTCGGAAGCAAAGAAAAATGGGTGGTGATGTTGAGTCCCTGGAGGCCACGGACATATCGGACATTCGCGATGACGACCGCGTACGCAATGAGCTTGCGGGCTGTTTGAGTTCATTTGTCCAGCAGCTACCGACGGAACAACGCCGAGCGTTGGCGATGTACGAGTTCGAGGGCATTTCGCAAGTCGAGATAGCAAGACGCGAGTCGATGTCGCTTTCAACAGTGAAGTCACGCGTTCAGCGAGGCCGCAAGTTGTTGGAATCCATGTTAAAGACCTGCTGCGAATTTCAGTTTGACGTCCGGGGCAACCTGCTTGACTACCGGGCCAACGATAACTGCTGCGACGGTGATTGCGACCCGCAGCCGGGAGACTAGTCCCGCCGCATTGCCGTTCGGTACATCCCGGCGGCTGAGTTACGGGGACGGCGCGGGAGAGTGAGGCTCCTGCCGACCGTGTGTGCGGCGCCGTCTTGCTTGCTTCTCGGCTCGGCGGGAGCCTCGCCCTCCCGTTCATACCCTCCCGTCCATGCCCGTCAAGAATTACCTGCGAGCGGACTGCAACCGGATCATCCCGGCGGCTGCGATTTGGGGACGGCGCGGGAGGGTGAGGCTCCTGCCGAACCGTGTCCGCTATTTCGTGCGGCGTTCAATAGCCTTCGGTGCCGTTTCGTCCTCGGCGTCGCGATCGAGCGGTCGCATCGGTCGGATTGTTGTTGGTGTTGGCATCGCCGAACAAATCATCCAGGGAGTCGTCGCCGGCCGCATCTTCGGTTGCCGGATCGTCGGTCGCGGAATCATCCGTCGCCGAATCCTTGGTGTTCTTGTTCACATCGTCTGCCGCTGCATCGCCCCCGCCCGCTTGATCCAGGTACGCGTCCATGCCGTCGCCGGACAGATCCGAAAAACCTCCGTTGCCCGAAAGCGTTACGCCGTCGGCTTCCAAAAGGTGCGTCTTGACCTGAATTTCGATGACGTCCTTGCGAGCCTGAAGGCGTTTGTTGAACTGGGTTCGCAGCGCCTTAAACTGTTTCTCCAGTTCGGCGAGTTGCCGCTTGCGATGAACGGTGACCGAGTCGAATTGCTTGGAGACGATCTGATGCAGCTCCTGAGCCAGCTTTTTCTTGTTGGCCGAAGACGCCGTGCGTAGCTTCCTTTTCAACTGAACGATGCGACCATTCGCTGCATTCATTTCGGCATGCATACGACCGGGTTGCCCATAGCCACTGAAGCCCTCGTAGCCGCTGCCACCGCCTCCGTAGCCACCACCACCGCCAACACCTCCGTAGCCCCCGCCGCCATAACCGCCTCCGTAGCCCCCGCCGCCTCCGTAGCCCCCGCCGTAGCCACCGCCACCGCCACCGTACCCGCCATCCGTGCCGCCTCCGTATCCGCCGGCACCTCCGTATGACTCATCGCCGTAGCCACCTCCGTAACCGCCATCGCCGTAGCCCCCGCCACCGCCGCCTCCATAGCCGCCGGCGTCTCCATGCTTGATGTCAGCCTTGGCGTCTTTGGCGTCCGCATCGGAAGTCTTCGCACGGCCGCTGTTAACGTTGTCCTGCGAGTGTGCGATTTGGCCAATCGCGATGGCCAGCACACAAACCAATAAGAGCCTCATGGTTGTTTCTCCGTTTCCTGATTCTTGTAAAGAGAACGTTGCCGAAAAACGAGTCTATTCCATTGGCCGTGTCGACCATTCCTGTTCGACGCGACGAAAACGATCCTGCGTGAAGTGCATCGCTTGCTCCCAACCGTCCTGCGTTACAGGTTGGACACGGGGAATCGTCCATTCACGTCGGACTTCTCGCAAACCTTCCATCAACCCATACGTCTGTTGGTCGAGCGGTGAATTCGTGATGACCATGTCGTCGGTCGAAGTGGCTCCGTATACCGCTTCCTGTGCAGCATCCTGGGGCGCATCCTGGGGCGCATCCTGGGGCGCATCCATTCCTCCCCGAACGCTGGCCTGAACCGGTTCTCCTGTCGAACTTGAGTTCAGGAGGAATGGTCCAATGACGCCGACGAACAGCCACAGGGCTGCGCATAGCACCAACGTGATCGACGTCCCGATGAGCATGCGTTTTTGAAATGTTGTGATCGCTTGAATCTTGAGCCGTGCGGGCAGCGCATGTTTCGAAGGGTTCTGCAAATGAGCGAGATAGTCGGCCAGCGTACTCCGCAGCGAGGCAGCCGATTCGAAGCGTTCGTCGGCGTTCTTCTGTAGCAGGTTGGAGACCAGCACCTCCAGCTGTGGAGGCAGTTGGTTGTTGACTTCACAAACGGATTTCGGATCTCGATGGCAGATCGCGTTCAACACGGCCATCGCCCCTTCGCCTCGAAACGGCGCGATGCCCGTCGCCATGAAGAAGATCACTCCACCAAGACTGAACAGATCGCTGCGGTGGTCAACGTTGTCGCCGTTGGCCTGTTCCGGCGACATGTAGTGCGGCGTGCCTGCAACCAGCCCGGACCGGGTAATGCTGGCGTCGTCGGCTGCTCGAGCGAGTCCAAAGTCGGTGATCAGCACGCGACCAAAACCATTCTCGAGCAAAATGTTCGCAGGCTTGATATCGCGATGAACGAGCCCCTGTTCGTGCGCTGCTGACAGACCGGCTGCAATCTGCATGGCGATGCGTACGATGTCGCGAACGTCCAGCGGACCCTGCCGCATTACGCAACTGTGCAGTGATTCACCCGCGATGAACGGCATGACGATGTAGGGCAGTTCGCTATCGGTTTCAATTCCGTGAATGGCCACGACGTGATCGTGCACGACCGCCGCCGCCGCACGTGCCTCGCGAGAGAAACGCTGCCGCGCGGCGCCGCTGGTGGCGAGATGCGGGGCGAGGACCTTGATGGCCACCGTGCGATGTAGTTCAGTATCGAAGCCCCGAAACACGATGCCCATGCCGCCACGGCCGATCACCGATTCGATCTGGTATTTGCCAAGCTGCCCCATCAACTCGGGATGCGGAGCCGGTTGCAGGAAACGATCAACCGCGCTGTCGTTCGAGGCCCGGCGTTGCAGCAGCGACTGAGCCGAATCGTCGTGAATCGCCAGAACCTGAGAGCTGGACGCGGGCGGTTCGTCAAGCTCAAGCAGCGTCTTTCCGTCGGACCACCACGTTTCATCGGCCGCAAGGCGTTCGAGTTCGGTACGGCAACGGACGCACTGGTCAACGTGGTCGATTGTCGCCTCGTCACACTGATCGATGGAATCGGCAACCAGCAGCTCCATGAGTTGCGATGAGTTGAAGGCAGAACAGCTCATGGCGTTGCCTCCATGTCGGGCAAATCGACTTCTGGAATCAGGTCGGGATCAATGGAGTGTTCCACCGCCTCGCGTAGGCGCTTGATGCAGCGACTGCGGGCGACGTAAATTCTCCCACGTGAGACGCCCATTTCACGAGCGACTTCCGGGACGGATGCACCTTCAACGTGCGTCTTCCAGAAGGCAGCCCACGTCTGCGGTTCGACATCGTTGCGGACTTTCTGGCTGGCCCAGGCGAACACCTGTTTCTTCCATTGCAGATCAAATTCAACGCTCAGCTCCGGACTGGCCAGTTCCGCGAGTCGAAGTTGTTCTCGCGTGTCGCCCGTACCGCGCGGGTCGTTGCGGCGCTGCTCGATGTATCGCAACATGACGTTCCGGGCAACGCGATACAGCCATCCGCGAAAGGAACCGCCCGGCCGCGGTTCCCACGATTCAACGACGTGCGTCAGTCGCAGCATGACCTCCTGCTTGGCTTCCATCGCATCGGCGTGTTGCAGTCCCAGCTTGCACGCAAGTCGATAGATTAGCGGTTCGTAGATCTGCGCAAAATCATTCCACGCCTGAACATCTCCCAGATCCTTCAGCCGCAGAATGAGACTCGGTTGTGTCTCGGGTGAATTCAAGATTGTGCCTCCACCCGTAAGAATACGGACCTGGCATCAATCTTTCACGCAAATCCTGAATTCGCGAGAATCGCGGTGAAAAATGGAGAAATCGCTGGCGTTATGGCAGGAGACCAACGGAGAAACCCAATCTAGACGGGTGTCAGTTCCGAAATCAAAAGCTCGTCCAGCGATTCGAGTCCGTTCGGCGACTCGTCGGGCACGATGCGCACGACATTCGGCGAATCCTGGCAGTGGAACGTTGTGCCACGTTCGGTCGCGAGACTTCCTGTCGAACGTATCCACGCGAACCCAAGAATCCTCAGTGCATACAGTCGGCCTACTTTGCGTCGACAGGCTTTGCCGTGCGCATGCACTGCGGCATGATGGCAGGGACTGACGGCGGCATACACCGGTTGCGTGCCCTGCTCGGCCGACGTACGCAGCGAGTATTCCAGCAATTCGTTGTACGTTCCGTTGCCGCGATGCTGTTTCTGGATCATCGCGGCAAACAGCCAGCCGGCATTCTCCGGGAGATGAAATGCAAAGCCGAAGGCCGACTCCAGGTTTCGATCCGCTCCGATCCAGAGTCCACCAACCAACTGGTTCGTGGAGTTATCTTTCACTCCGAAGCCCCACGGCCGATCTTGGGAGACATCGATCGTGCCAACGAGCGTGAGCTCACGCAGTTGTTCGCGCGACTGGCGATCGGTGACGCTACAGAGTGTACTTTGGCCAACGTTGCGAAGCCCCGGCGTACCGGTACGCGAGTCGTTGGCTTCCATCGTCTTCCAATCCAGTTCCAACACGTCCATGACGGTGAAGCGGAACAACCATGCCGGGATGAACCGGTAGACCGTCATCGCCACGGTGTACAGGACGCCACGTCGGAGAAGTTTGGAAATGAATTTCATTTTTTCGATCGCGGTTTTGTGAGAAAGCCGCGTTTTCAAGTCGTCTGGTTCTGGTTTTCCATGGCAAGCTGGCGATTGCCCTGATTGGTCTCGGTGATCGGTGCGCCAGTTTCACTGAGGCTCTTCAGGCTGCGCACGGCGCGTTGCGCCTGCGACTTCAGACTCACGTAGCGACAATAGCTGTAACCGGGCTCGAGACGCGTAATCCAGAACCGCTTGTAGTCGAGGCATGTTGGACCAAGATCGAGTACCCGATCGCCCCGTTCGAAGCTGTCGCGAATCATGCGCGACCATAGAGCGTTGCCAGGCGCCAGCTTCGAGAATTCCGGGTCAAAGCCGATTCGAATCTGATCCACGTAACCGTTGAAGTGATATCCGTACATGAACGCAATCGGACGGTCATCGAGATACAACAAGCTGGAGTCAAGCGCTCCGCTTCGGGCGGCTGCGCGGTGGACGTCTCGCAGGAAAGCGTTCACATCCGCGTGATGCAATGTGTTGCCGTTGACGAGGTCCTTCTGCCAGCTCAGTTTGGAAATTGCCTCGCACTTGTCGAAGACTTCCATGTAGTCCTCTTCGTTTGAATTGTCTGACGGGTTGGGGCGACACCGTTCCCAGTGAATTTCGCCCAACTCATTCAGTCGCCGCTCGCATCGCTCAATGTTGCGCCGTCGGTTCTTCTGCTTCGCTCGGGATTTCCAGTATGCCTCCCAATCGTCGGTCAGGTCCAACATTCCAACGCGAGTGTCCTCTTCGCTCTTTTGGCCCAGCATTTCGATTGTCGTGACGGCTTCGTCCATTTCGACATGGCGACTCTGACTGCCCGGATCGGCCATGGGAGTCAGTTCCATGAAGTCGAATTTCCTGCCCGATTTGACCAGGTAGTCCGTGCCCCGTTGCAGCGTTTCCTGAGGATTCGCGGATATGGGACCGTAGAAGCTGCCCCAACCATCAAACGGAAAACGGGCGACCATCATTTCGCCGACTTTCGTTTGCATGGGAGCAATCATAAACGGAACCAGCCCCGTCAGTTGGTCACCCTCACGGATGCCAACTACAACGTGATCTTCGTTGGGCTTCGCGTGTTGCCATCGGATACGCAGCCAGTCGCATGACTGGAAGAACGATGCTCTGGGCGTCGCAGCAAGCAAGTCCTGCCACTCGGGCGCCAGGCGGTCCAGTTCTTCCAGACTGTTGATTTCAAAACATTCGTGCATGGGGAAGCCCCGTATGGGTTTGTTGCAACTCTGTTTGGGTTGACGGCGTAGTCGATGAATGGGACTACGTGTGCGCCATGACTGAATCGTTCACTGCAGGATTGGTGAGTTCACTTGCGGATGCGGTTTGGTCCGCCACTCGGGAGTTGGGCTTTGGCGTTGGTTGGGCGATCGTCCAGCCAAACCAGGAGGAGCCTTGCTCGGCGATGTCAAAGCCCGCTTCTTTCAACTCGTCTTCCACCTCCCATGCCACAAAATGGCGATGGCACAGTGACGAGTCAGGGTCCATGTGATCTCCCACTTCAACCGATTCACCAGTTCGACCGATCAGGCGGCGGAGCAGGTTGGCAATCGCAGCATGAATCTGGAACGTCGCGCCCTGTTCGAATGTGTAGTACGACAGGATCAGGCGGGCATCCGAATTCAGTTGACTGCGAATCGACGACAGGAATCGGATTCGTTGTGAGCGCGTGCGGATGTGTGAATAGAAGTGCCTCGCGATAAAGGCCGCATCGAGCTTCAGGCCAAGCTCCGGAATCTCGTATCGCTTCGCCGGATGCAAGGGAATATCGAGCTCATGCTGATCCAGCCAGTCGCGAGATACCCCACAGAGACGAGCTCCGTATTCGACACCAATGGTTTGGTATCCCAATCCATGAAGTCCCACGAGTTCTCTCAAACCACCGGCGGCCGCAACAAGGATTGTGCCACCGGTTGGTATGTGTTCCTTGCTTGCTTCGCGCTCCCATTGTTCCAGGTGATGGTCGGCGGACAGTTTGATGACGTCTTCTGTTTCGTCAAACGGGTAAGTATCAAACTGCCGAAAGGTTTGATCGGGCGTGAGTCCCATCGCAACGGAGGACTCCAACATTTCCCAAACAAGACAGACCTTGTTACGAAGAGCCTGAGCGAGTCGCAAAATGCGTACGGACGTTGGGCGAATGTTGATTTCAGTCACGATTGCGTCTCACTGCTGCCAGAGTGATGGGACTGGAAACACGTCATGTCGATTAGGACGGCTCCCAGTGCTCAAGTATTTTCCCTGATTTTCTGAAATCTACGTTCTCGTTGCCGAGGGGATGACAGAATTTATCTAGATCAGAGAGATTCGTACTGACGTGGCTGGAGGGAATCCCGCAGCCGCATTTAATCGATTCGCGGCGCGAACGCCTGATGTGGAATTACCTGACAGCGAAAAAGCTATTCTGCTTGAGAAAAGACAAAATCCCGAACGGCTGAGCGGCATGTTGCGAATCTTCCGCGACAACAGGTTGGGTTCGTTGACTTAACGAAACGATCGCCCCGCAAGAAAACGCGGTTTGCCGCCGGCATCCGAATTGCTGACGTACTGAGATTGAAGAGCACGCCAGATTTACGGCGGGCAACAAAACAGAATTTCAAGTCTCTGTTATTCAACGGGGACAAACTTTGAAAGTCGGGTTTACGATATGAAAGCCGTTGTGCCTTTTGACGCTACCTTTCCCAGCGAGTTGGCCCCTGAGATACACCCCGGTGACGGCAGGATTGTTGTCGTTGACCAGATCTCGCAATTCAGCGAGTTGACGATGCAGTGGAGTCGGCTCGCGGACGACCTGCCGTTCTGTGATCCTGCGTGGATGCTCACCTGGTGGGACAACTATGGCCAAAGCGGAGAACGTGAGCTTCTTGTGCTCTGCGTCTATGAGGGCGAGCACCTGGTCGGATTGGCTCCCTGGTTTCGCGAACAAGAGGGTGTCGGCGGTTGCATCATTCGGTTTCTCGGTGCGGGCGACGTCTGTTCGGATTACCTGAACATTCTTGCGGAGCCCGGGAAGGAACAGCTTGTCGCCACACAACTGGCTGACTGGCTGGCGAAGGACGAAGCCGCAATCGCCTGGGAGCAATTGCAGATTGAGTGCATCCCGGCCGATTCCAGTTCCACGATCAATTTGCTTCTCGCAGGGCTGGAAAACCACGAACTGGTCGTAAGTCGCACAGAAAGTGATTCGTGCTGGCGCATCGCATTGCCGGATGAAATGTCCGAGTACGTTGCCAAGCTCTCGAAGAACCAGCGTTACCAGATGCGACGCGCACATCGTGATCAGCTTGCGACCGGAAACGTGACTTATGAATTGGCGACGACGCCCGAGCAAATCGAACTACAGTGGCCGGTGTTTGTGGAGCTGCATCAGCGCCGCCGGGAAGCACTTGGCGAGCCCGGTTGCTTCGCCGATGCAGTGTTTGCGAAGTTTCTTCACGATGCAACCGTGAAGCTTGCGGAATCGGGCAAGGCAGCAATCTTTATCCTCAGCGAAAATGGCCAGCCCGTCGCCGCCGAACACCAGCTCCTCGGGTCGCAGACGGCCTTTGCCTACCAGTCAGGACTCGATCCGGAACGCATGGAGCTTTGCCCTGGCAAACTGGCCAACTATGTGACGATTGAAGCCTCCATCGAGGCGAAGAGAACGCAGTTTGACTTTCTCCGCGGTGACGAACCCTACAAGGCGCTGTTCCGGGCAGAACCCGTTGAATGTCACGACATCCGCGTGATCGCCAATAGCGTGTCGGCAAAGCTGAAGCATCAGATGTGGGCGACGTCGCAACAGTTGAAGACATTGGTCAAGAAGGCCATCAAGGAATAGTAGTTATACGATGTGATTGTTTGTTTGTTTGTTTGATTGACTTGAGTTTGCAGCATTGAGGGAGCTTCACCGATGACCAACAAGGAAAAGATCTTTGACGTGGCGATCGTTGGCGGCGGTATCGCAGGTGCCGTCGCCGCATGGACCCTACGTAACATGGGCCGGTCTGTTGTGGTTGTCGACGATCACGCCAAGGCATCGCCGATCTTCAAGGCGGAACGGATCTCCCAGGAGACAGCTCAGACGCTTCGGCAGCTCGGGCTGTTCGATCGTCTTGAACGCATCTCCCGGCCGCTGCGTTCGACAGCCACCATCAAAGATGGCGCGATCGAGGAGGTAGTTGCGAATACCGACTATTCTGCGCCGTTGTGGAAGCTGGTCGCCGAACTTCGCGAGGGCATGGAGGATGTGGGCATCGAGCTTGTTGTCGATCGCGCAGAGGCAGCTTCTACGTCGGAAGAAATCCAGACGCTGCAACTCCACTCGGGACGTGAGATCCAGTGTCGGCTGATGGTCGTGGCGACCGGGAACGCCGTCAATCTGCTAAAAAGCCTGGGTGTTGAACGAGAGATTATCAGCAAGAATCACTCAACGACTTTCGGGTTTGATATCGAACCGGGCGAAAACTTCAAACTTCCGACCGACTCGGTTTCCATCCGCATCTACAAGGATGGTGCTGACTACATGAACGTGTTCTCGACACCGGACGGCCGAGTCCGTGGAAATCTCTTTACCTACTGGCCGACTGGCGGCGAGCGGGTACGAAACTTCATCAAGAACGATACGAACCAGCAACTTGCGGAACTCGCACCGCGCATGAAAGAAGTCACCGGCGACTGGCGTGTTGTCGGCAAGGTGCAGTGCGGTTCGATGAGTGTGCAGAAATCGACCGGCTTCCAGCGCCCCGGATACGTGCTGATTGGTGACGCTTACGGTCGAATTTGTCCATGCCTTGGACGTGGCATCAACAAGGCGCTCGGCGACGTCCTGTCGTTGCGAAAGCACGTCAACGGCTGGTTCGATACGAATGCTCCCATGACATGGGAAACGCTGTCGAGCTACTACGACGATCCGGCGCGGCGTGAGTTGGAAGACCACCTCTTCAAGTACTCGCTGTTTATTCGAAATCGCCTCATCGGTAAGAGCCCAATCTGGTTTTTGCGTCGGTGGTACTACGATCGAATTCCGCTCGCCGCCCGGGAGATGGTGCGATCCCTCGTGCAGAAGCGTGCACCTCGCAAAGCGCCTGCCGCACCGGCCGTACCGGTCGCACAACCGATTGCAACGGGTTTCGGCGCATGTTCCACATCGCAAGCTATTCTTGTGAAGTAGGCGGCGTAATAGTCTGACATATTTACCCTCATTCTCACTGTATTGTTCGGAGCAGAACCTTGATATCAGCCCTACTTCCCAAGCTCCTGCACCACTATCCTCTGGATCGCGGGCACCTGAAGATTTACAACCTGATCTCGGATGGAACCAAGGAAGGGTTTGATGATCTTCCGCAGCCCGTCCGAATGAAGTCGGGCATCGAGCTGTTCGTGCGATCCGACGATCATCTCTCGCGTTGGTATCGATGCTTCGGCACCTACGAACCGCAGACGTCGAAGTTACTTCGTCAGCACGTTAAGGCCGACGAAGTGTTTGTCGACGTGGGTGCAAACCTTGGACTTCATAGCCTTGAAGTGGCCAGGGAAGTAGGCTGTCACGTTGCCTCTTTCGAGCCCCACCCGGAAACTGGCGATTGCCTGACCAAGTCGATCGAACTCAACAAGCTGGAAGAGTTGGTACGAGTATTCCGCGTCGCCCTGTCCAACGAAGACGGCACGGCCACTCTGGTTCAGCCTCTGGATCACGCCGGCAAATCTGCACTGCAGGGACCAAACCCGAACTTCCGGGAAGGTGGCGAATTCGAAGTTCCCGTTGCCCAACTGGACAACTTCAAGGAATTCCACGACCACCTTGCCAACCTCAACAAGCGAGTTGGTCTCGTGAAGATGGACATTGAGGGTGCAGAAGAGTGGGCATTGCGTGGAATGGCCAATCTCCTGAAGGAGCATCGACCCAACATTATCATGGAACTTTACGACGGTAATCTCTACGGATTCGTTTCGTCGAAAGCAGCCGTCATCGCGTTCCTCGAGAGCATTGGCTACGAGTTGTCACACGAATTCGAATGGAACGGATTGTTCATTCCGAAGAAGTAATCAGGTAGTTCGCGTTGGCTCGGCAGGCCACCTTCCCGCGATCCCGGGAGGGTGAGGCTCCTGCCGAACCGCTTACGCGGCGCTGAGTACAGTACGCTTTGGCTCGGCGGGAGCCTCGCCCTCCCAGAGTCGCCCTCCCAGAGGCAACGCCCACCTTCCCAGAGGCACCGCCCACCTTCCCGCGATCCCGGGACAATTAGGCTCCTGCCGAACTCTCCCGAAACCCCGCCGTAGGGTGGCGTCAAAGCGTCGCGCAAAGTCGATTACTCATCCTTTTGCGGTGTCTCCGCAAAGAAAACGCTTTCAGCAGCGTTTCTCATCAAACGGCCCTGTCCACTCGGCCCCCGGTTCCACAGTAGGTGCATGCGCACTTCCTGTCGGAAAACCCAAATATTTTCGGTGTACCCTGTCTTCCAACTATCATGAAAACCGTATCCAGTATTATGCGAATTATTGACGCGTACGAAGATGTTTTGGATGCCAGACGACAGGAAACCCATGCGACTAGCGAAATACAAACAGCGATTGAAGAAACGACGACAGTCAGCCTTCAAAGCTGAGACACTTGAATCCCGCGTTTACCTTACCGCCGTCGCCGAATTTGACGCCGGTTCGCTGCTGATCTCTGGCGAGGCGGACGGTGCGGTCGAGATATCAGTCAATGAAGCTCAAGAACTGGTGGTCACCGACAATGGCGAGCCGCTGGGCACTTTCGCTGGCGTCGTTGACCTTGAGATTCAACTTGACTCTGAAGAGACTCCAGCACAACAGGTTGAAGCTCTCTTCGCAGAGGGCAGCTTGCTCGAGGATGTCGAAACTGTCGATTGCACGCTGGAGAATGGCACCGAATCGACCTGCTACCAGTTCCTCGTGTCCAGCCAGCCGGAAGCTGTAGGGGAAACGGGGCCATTCTGTCCCGTCTCCGTTGACGACCCGGATCATGGCATTTTTGTTTGGGACGGTGATGACCCCGGTCTCTACGCGCTCGACGGCGAATTCTTTCAGATGCTCGACAATGAACAGGGCTATTCGTTCATTGGCGAAAACGGCGAAATCACGGTCGTTGATCCTGGCGGCGGCGGCGGGATGCCCGCTGGTGATGTCTGCCTACAGGCAGTCGCGGATGACAGTTACACACTTCAGGTGCTGATTCCTACCGCGCCCGAGCTGCTCGACGAGCCAGTCGCCTTGGGGACTATCAGCCAGATCGGACTGGCGACCGATGGCGTAACGATTTTTGGTGACGCTCCGTCCGGCACGACAGGCCAGATTCCATCGCTGGATGTTTGCGGTGGGCATGATGATCCTTCAGGTTATTACCACTGGCACTTCGGTTCCAACTCCATTCAGGATCTCCTTGATGGCGCCGATATTGATGCTACCTGTGGTGCTCCGCAAGACAATACTTCCCTGGTTGGATTCTCGTACGACGGATTTGCGATCTACGGTACGCAGGAAGCTGACGGCAGTGACCCTGAGGAACTGGATGACTGCAATGGTCACGTCGGTCTGACTACGGAATTCGGCGAAGTCTATCACTACCATCTCACCAGCGACGCCCCCAACTTGCCGGAGTGTCGCGTTGGAGCTGCGGCGGTTGGTGCTCTGACCAGCCCCGATAACCCCGGTGTGTCGCTACCAAATGGCGGCGGCGGACCTGGCGGCGGTGGGCCTCCTGGTGGCGGTGGACCTCCTGGCGGCGGTGGACCTCCCGGCGGTGGACCTCCTCCTGGTGGTGAACCGGGTGACCTGGAAGTCGCGGCTGCGGCCAGCGGCGAAGGTCATGTCGTCGACGATGTGGTAACACTCGACATTGGCGAATACGAATTACGACAGGCTCGCGTTGATCTGGGTGGTGGCGACAACACGTTCACCTTCAAGTCGGGTAGCGTCGAGACCGGCCTGTACTACTGGGGTCTTGATGACGCCGACACCGTCGTACTGGAAGCATCCTCCACGGTCACGGGGGAAATGATCCTCGAACTCGGTGGCGGTGCGGACCGGGTCGAAATCCACGGTACGATCGGTGGCGATGCCGAAGTTCATGGCGACGCCGGCGACGATACGACGGTTGTGGCCGCAACCGCCATGATCGGCGGCAACCTGCTACTGGAAATGGGCGATGGAACCAACAATTTCACTTCCAGCGGAACGGCCGGATCTCTCGTCTACTTTGGTAGCGGTGGCGACGACACTGTGACGCTCACCGCCATGTCGGATGTTCAGGGCGACGCCCGGATCTCGGTCGGCGGCGGCAACAACACGGTCAGCGTCGCCGGAAATGTCTCCGGTACCCTGACGGTTGTCAGTGCCAACGCCGAAGAAAACATTACCGTGGACGCGGCCGCCACGGTTGGCGAACTCGTGATAATGCTGAATACCGAGGAAGACCACGGGCACGACCACGACGACGACGATGACCACACCCACAACGATGAACTGCCTTCGGACTTCGACGGAAATGGTGTCGTCGATTTTGATGACTTCCTGACACTCTCGAGGGCCTTCGGAAAGTCAGCCGATGAGTCCGTCCAACACATCGACCTGGACGGGAGTGGCGAAATCGACTTCGAGGATTTCCTCATCCTGTCCAGCATGTTTGGGCAGACTGTCGAGCCGCAGACGCAGGGGATCGATGTGGGGCTGTTCGTTGAAGGTGCCCTCGCAACCGAGCCGATCATTGTCGCTTGCACGCTGTCCGACGGAACCGAAACGGAGTGCTACGAACTGACGGCGGTTGGCGAGCCGGTGAATCGCGAAATCGGACCGGCCTGTCCCGTGTCGATTGATTCGACCGACGAAGAGGGCGGCATCTGGTTCGATGGCGAGAATCTCTATGAGTTGGACGGCCAATTCATCCAGAACCTTGCAGAAATCTACGGTGACGATAACTGGCTGCTCTACGATGAAGAAGGAAACGTCTATCGCACAGATACGGCCGAAGCGTTCAACGAAGCCGCTCTTCCGGTAACGGGCGCCGACTATCCGTACATCAATTACTGCATCGAAGGAAACGTCGAGTTTCTGGATGGTGGCGAGTACATTCCAACGACGGTTCAGATTCCTGTCGAGCCTGTGCCGGTGGAAACTCCCGTTACCAGCAATCCTTGGGGAGTCACGCTGAACGGGGTCGAGCTTGCCGCATCGGCACCGGTCGATCTGATCCTCGGCAACTATACGATTGCGGCATTCGACGACTGCGGTGGTCACTTCAACCCCTTCGAGGGCTATCACGTTCACGGCGTAATTGAAGGTTGCTCAAGCATCGTGGTCGACGGCCAGTCGAGCATGGTGGGTTACGCTCTGGATGGTTATGCGATCTATGAGCCGCTGGACGAAGACGATGAAGAGCTGGCCGAACTGGATGCATGCGGCGGTCACTATGCCGACGGAATCGGCTATCACTACCACGCCAATCCGGCGGTCGAGAACTCGATCCTCAGCTGCCTCACCGGCGCGATTGTAGACACCGGCGACGGTGGACCCGGTGGCGGCGGACCTCCAGGCGGCGGTGGACCTCCTGGTGGCGGCGGACCTCCTGGTGGCGGCGGACCTCCTGGTGGCGGACCACCTCCCGGCGGTGAACCGGAATAGGCTGTGATCACGGGAGCCTCGCCCTCCCGAAGGCGCCTTCCACCGTTCCACGAGGCACCGTCCCACCTTCCCGTGACCCGGGAGGGTGAGGCGCCTGCCGAACCGTTTGCGCGGCGCTGAGTACAGGACGTATTGGCTCGGCGGGAGCCTCGCCCTCCCGAAGGCGCCTTCCTTCGTTCCGTGAGGCACCGTCCCACCTTCCCGTGACCCGGGAGGGTGAGGCTCCTGCCGAACCGTTTGCGCGGCGCTGAGTACAGGACGTATTGGCTCGGCGGGAGCCTCGCCCTCCCGAAGGCACCCTCCACCGTTCCACGAGTCACCGTCCACCTTCCCGTGACCCGGGAGGGTGAGGCTCCTGCCGAACCGTTTGCGCGGCGCTGAGTACAGGACGTATTGGCTCGGCGGGAGCCTCGCCCTCCCAGAGGCACCCTCCACCGTTCCACGAGTCACCGTCCACCGTTCCGTGTTCCGGGAGGGTGAGGCTCCTGCCGAACCGTTTACGAGGCGCCGAGTACAGGACGTATTGGCTCGGCGGGAGCCTCGCCCTCCCGAAGGCGCCTTCCTTCGTTCCGTGAGGCACCGTCTACCGTTCCGTGATCCGGGAGGGTGAGGCTCCTGCCGAACCGTTTGCGCGGCGCTGAGTACAGGACGTGTTGGCTCGGCGGGAGCCTCGCCCTCCCGAAGGCGCCTTCCTTCGTTCCGTGAGGCACCGTCCCACCTTCCCGTGACCCGGGAGGGTGAGGCTCCTGCCGAACCGATTACGCGGCGCTGAGTACAGGACGTGTTGGCTCGGCGGGAGCCTCGCCCGCCCGAAGGCGCCTTCCACCGTTCCACGAGTCACCGTCCACCGTTCCGTGTTCCGGGAGGGTGAGGCTCCTGCCGAACCGATTACGCGGCGCTGAGTACAGGACGTGTTGGCTCTGCGGGAGCCTCGCCCTCCCAGAGGCACCCTCCACCGTTCCACGAGTCACCGTTCCGTGTTCCGGGAGGGTGAGGCTCCTGCCGAACCGTTTACGAGGCACCGTCTACCGTTCCGTGATCCGGGAGGGTGAGGCTCCTGCCGAACCGATTACGCGGCGCTGAGCACAGGACGTGTTGGCTCGGCGGGAGCCTCGCCCTCCCGAAGGCGCCTTCCACCGTTCCACGAGGCACCGTCCGCCGTTCCGTGTTCCGGGGCGGTGGGGATACGGCCGAACCGATTACGCGGCGCTGAGTACAGGACGTATTGGCTCGGCGGGAGCCTCGCCCTCCCGAAGGCGCCTTCCACCGTTCCACGAGGCACCGTCTACCGTTCCGTGTTCCGGGAGGGTGAGGCTCCTGCCGAACCGATTACGAGGCGCTGAGTACAGGATGTATTGGCTCGGCGGGAGCCTCGCCCTCCCGAAGGCGCCGTCCACCGTTCCACGAGGCGCCGCCTACCGTTCCATGAGGCACCGCCCACCGTTCCGTGTTCCGGGAGGGTGAGGATTCGGCCGAACCGATTACGAGGCGCTGAGTACAGGACGTATTGGCTCGGCGGGAGCCTCGCCCTCCCAGAGGCGCCGTCCACCGTTCCACGAGGCACCGTCCTCCGTTCCGTATTCCGGGAGGGTGAGGCTCCTGCCGAACCGTTTACGAGGCGCTGAGTACAGGACGTATTGGCTCGGCGGGAGCCTCGCCCTCCCGAAGGCGCCTTCCACCGTTCCACGAGGTACCGCCCACCGTTCCATGTTCCGGGAGGGTGAGGCTCCTGCCGAACCGATTACGCGGCGCTGAGTACAGGACGTATTGGCTCGGCGGGAGCCTCGCCCTCCCAGAGGCGCCGTCCACCGTTCCACGAGGCACCGTCCTCCGAGAGGCACCGCCGTCTCGATTTCGTGTGCCTCTAACGCGAACCTATCGAGAACCTAGCGCGCACCCAGCGCGATGGCGTCGTTCATGCGCTTGCGGTGTTTGGCCATGAACTTCATCGCGTTCGGGACGCCTTTGATGACTTCGCCGTAGGCCGAACCGAAGTGGGGTACGGCGGTCTCGATGACAAACGCGGCCACGGCGGCGAACTTTTCTGTGTCCGACGATTTGCCCTTCACCAAATCCGAATTCAAATACATGTTCGCGCCCTTGTAGGCATACGCGCCCAGCGTTAACCATGACTTGGTAACTCGAAGGTACTTCATGTCCGTCGCTTTTGGCGAACAGATCATGAATGCCCAGGCCTCGGGCAGCTTCTCCAGCACTTTGCTGATCTGGTCCATCCGCTTGCCAATCTTCTTCCAGTCTTCGTTCGTCTGATACGCCTCCAGTTCGCGTTGGTATTGCCGAACGCCTTTGGATCCGTAGATGCTCTGCAGACCCTTGGCTACCTTTTGAGCTCGCTTCTGCATTTCGGCTTCAAAGGTCAGGATGCCCTGAGGGATGACGTAGCCACCTTCCGCGCCGGCACCACCCGCTGCGGTGACGTTGTTTTCGTTGATGTAGCCTCCCGTCCACTTGCCGTCGTTGTCGATAAGGTGCTTCCAGATCGATGTCAGGCTGCCGGTTGTGTAGCCGCCCACAGCGGCCGCTTTTTCGAGGTCATGAATCATCGCCTTGGCGAGCGCCTTGCCTTTGGTGCTCTTCGTTTTCGTACGCGCGTCCTTCAACGAATTCATCAACGCGTAGTAATAAGAGAAGACCGTATTCATGTGCCGAGCGGTCTTGCGAGGATCGGCGTTGCTGCGATTCATCTCGTCCGAAACCAGTTCGGAAGGCTTCACTCGAGCTCGGTAGGTGCCCATCAGAAAGCCGGTGTAGTTGCGCACATTCTTGGGGAGAGGCATGGTGTTCTTCTCGCTAATTTGAGCGTTTCCAACCCTCACTAAACTAGCTGCTTTCAATGCCAGTATCAATTAACAGAAAACGTTTCCGTTCACCTCCGCGAACCTTCCTGTAAAGGTCGTGTCGTCACACCAGGAACGATGCGTTTCGCCAGGCGGTCTGACGTCGATCGCTGAACGATTTGGGTGGGTTTCTGGCTGCTGTCGTAAAAAAACAAAAGCTAGCCACCCATTTTTTCGCGGCGTTATGAAATCGTTCCAGAAATCTCACTTGCGGTACCCGTCGTATCTGTAAGTATGTAGATAGTCCGTGCTAACGCAGCACGCTTACTGAAGGCTCGTCAGCTTCGTCTCTGGCATTCGGAGATTGGCGGCGTGTTCTTAAGAAAGGAGGTGTTCTTTGAATTATTTCTGTAGCAGCCAGCGAGGTGGAATCACCTAGCCAACCGGCGGGTTGTCGTTAGGACAGCCACCTCTGCTCGTTCAGGAATAGCTTCGGCTACCTTGTATACGGGTAAATTACAGCCCGGCTTCGCAACGTGCGGAGCCGGGTTTTTTTGTTGCGCCAATCGCAACGTACGAACGCGAATTTCGTGACCTATCCTTGCCGGGGACTGGGCTGCGATCACCGCGTCGATTCCGGGTTAATCGGGCCTGGCTTTCTCCGCGCTTTCGCGTCGTTCTGTCTTTGCTGTCCGTTCGCTTTCTCTTCGCAATCCGGGGCCCTGAAGGTGATGTCAAAACCCAACGGCGAAAATGTGTACCTCGCGCAACTGGCGCAAGCCACGCAGTCGCAATCCCAACCGGCGCAGCAGCCTTACGCAGGCTTCGAGGATCACCGGCGTTTCGGGCCTCCCGCCGCGACCACAACGCAAGCACCACGCAAGACATCGATCATCGCATGGCTGTTGGCGATTCCGCTGGCTCTCTTTTTCATGATCATCGTGGCACTGGCGGCCATTGGGGCGATTGCCGGGCCGACGCAGCCGGCGAGCACGATCTCGGCGCCATTCGAAACGCGACCGGCGGCCAACTTCTCGTTGCTGAACGTGATGGGCGAGCGTGTCGATATCGAAACTACCGAACGACACTTACTGATACTTTCTGCGGTCGCCTGTCAGGATTGCCGCGACCGAGTCGAGCGTGATCGCGTGGTGGCCCGCATCGCCGAGGCTCATGGTTTTACGGTTTCCAATCTTCTGGTGTTCGCCGATCAGAACACGGGGCCACAGTTCGCCTCACGGTTCGAGCCGTACGCGGACCATGTGTTGGTCGACGATGGGCAGGTCGCGGTCAATCAGTATGGAGGTTCAGACGCGATGTGCTGGATTGTCGTCGAAAAGGAACGCATCGTCTGGCAGGGTCCGGCTGATCTCAATTTGATTGCGGAATATCTCGTCCGCTAACCGAACGCTGACCCTACATTTGCTTGGGCGATCTCGGGCTCTGCATACACAGGTTCGCAGAACTGATGCGAATTCCGCGTGACCGAGACGCAAAGCCCGTCATTCCATGTATTTCCGGAGTGGACGGGGGGACATCTTTCGTTGAGTGAAGGTCGGATACGGAGTATGATCTTTGGCGGGAAAGTTCACCGATCTGTACCGCACGCGCGACTAGCGTGTCCAGCCTACTGCCATCCACCCAGGGCCAACGATGAGTATCCGCATCTGCGACTATCGCTACCTCGTTCTTTTATTGGTTCTCAGCTGTGCCAACCTTGCTGACGCCATCGAATTCAAACTGACTGTTACCGGCGGGGACCGCGATGCCTACAACGTCCCGGTTCAGGTTCCGCTTGATATCGATATCGATACTCCCTTCGTCGCGATCAGCAACGGCGATTACAACTTCATGGGGCAGATCAGCGAGCCCGGGTTGCTGGCGGAGTCAGACAAGCCTGTGCTGACCTTCATCCTGCCATCGCTTGAAGAAAAAGAAGAGACCACGCTCTACGTGAAAACAGTGTCCAACGGCGAAGCGACACGTGGATTTATGTATGACGACAACGAGGGCAAGTTCAACGAACTCAGCTTTGGCGACCGTCCCGTTTTGCGGTACATGTATGAAGCGCTGGACAAATCCTCGCCCGAGCGAATTGGTGAGACTTATAAGGTCTATCACCATGTCTACGACCCCACGGGCTCGCGTTTCGTGACGAAGGGGGCGGGCGGCAAGTTTCCGCATCACCGCGGGCTGTTCTTTGGGTTCAACCGCATCAGCTATGGCGACCACAAGGCGGACATCTGGCACTGTCGCAAGGGCGAACATCAATTGCAGAAGGATGTTTTGAAGCAGGTCGCCGGTCCCGTGGTGGGCCGACAGCTACTGGCGATTGACTGGTACGGCCAGCACAACGACGTCTTCATCAAGGAACAACGCGAGCTGACGGCGTACAACGTGGACGGTGGACTGCTGATCGAATTCGCCACCGAACTCACCTCGCAGGTTGGCGACGTCCGCCTCGACGGTGACCCTCAGCACGCCGGATTTCAGTTTCGCGGATCGCAGGACATTCCGGACAAGACAGCGCACCTGACGTACTACTTGCGTCCGGATGGCAAAGGTGAACCGGGCAAGTTCAGGAACTGGTCTGACAAGAAGAACGATTCGGAACAAAACCTGAAGCACATCAATCTTCCCTGGCTCGCGCAGAGCTTTGTGCTTGATGACAAGCGTTACACGTGCTGCTACATCGATCACCCCAATAACCCGAAACCGGCTCGATTCAGCGAACGGGACTACGGACGATTTGGCTCGTATTTTGAATACGATCTGACGGTGGACAAACCACTCAAGCTCAACTATCGAATCTGGCTGCAAGAAGGCGAGATGACGGTAGATGAAGTCAACCAGATCAGCCAGAGCTTCGTTTCACCGCCCGCGGTGACCGTGAGCCAGGACTAGAACAATCAACGAAAATCAGGAATCACTGGGAGATTCTCGAATGTCACTGAGACTACGTGCGACGCATTGCCTACTGGCCGGTTTGGCCGCAGTGCTTTTGACCCCGGCAACCGTTAGTGCGGACCACCATCACAGCAATGATGGGTTCGAATCCATTTTTGACGGTAAGAGCCTGGACGGCTGGGACGGCGATCCGAAATTCTGGAGCGTCCGCGACGGTGCCATCACCGGGCAATCGACCGAAGACGTGAAGATCAAGAACGGCAACACGTTCATCATCTGGAAAGGTGGTGAGGTCGCCGACTTCGAACTGAAACTGAAATACAAAATCGTCGGCGAACCCAAGGGTAATTCGGGGATTCAGTATCGAAGCTTCACGCTGCCGGATAACAAGGACAACAAGTGGCGGATCGGTGGCTACCAGGCGGACTTCGAGACGGGCGAGAAATTCTCCGGCATCTGCTACGGCGAAGGCTACCGTGGCATTCTGGCACTGCGTGGCGAAGTGACCGAACTCAAACGAGTGGATGGCAAGTTCGTCAAAGAAGTTGTCGGCAGCGTGGGTGACGCGGCGGAGATCGGATCCAAAATCAAAAAGAATGAATGGAACGATTACCACATCATCGCACGCGGCCATCACCTCGTTCACAAGATCAATGGCGTCACGACCATGGAGCTGACGGACAACGACGAACAGATGCGTCGTTCGAAAGGCTTGCTGGCATTGCAGCTGCACGGCGGCCCGCCGATGACGGTGCAATTTCGTGACATCCAGGTGAAGCACCTCGGTAAGAAACACGCCCATGCCGCAGCCAAAAAGAAAGTCGTCTTTGTCGCGGGCAAGCGGAGTCACGGCTACGGTTCGCATGAGCACTATGCAGGCTGCGTCTTGCTTGCAAAGAAACTGCAAGAGGCGATGCCAAACTTCGAATGTGATGTTCACCAGAACGGCTGGCCACAAAATGGGCTGGATGCCTTTGAAGGGGCCGATGCCGTGGTCGTCTACTGTGACGGCGGTCGCAATCACTACCTGAATCCGCACATCGACGAATTCCAAACCGTCATGGACAAGGGCATTGGCCTGGCGTGCATTCACTACGGGGTGGAAGTGCCCATCGGCAAGTCGGGCGACGCGTTCGTCGACTGGATCGGTGGCTACTTCGAGACGAACTATTCGGTCAATCCACACTGGACGGCGAAGTACGAAGCGTTTCCCGATCATCCGGTCAGCAACGGCGTACAGCCCTTCGAGATCAATGACGAGTGGTACTTCCACATGCGATTCCGCGAGGGCATGAAGGGCGTGACGCCCATCCTTTCGGCCATCGCTCCGGATGAAACCATGAAGCGTGGCGACGGTCCACACAGCGGAAATCCACACGTTCGCAAAGCCGTCGCCAACAAAGAACCTCAGCACATGGCGTGGGTTTCGGAAAATGAAAATGGCGGTCGTGGCTTCGGGTTCACCGGTGGACACAACCACTGGAACTGGGGTGACGACAACTTCCGCAAGGTTGTGCTGAACGCAATCTGCTGGGTTGCCAAGGGCGACGTGCCGGAGAACGGTGTCACGACCGAAACTCCATCGCAAGAAGCACTGGAAGCCAATCAGGATTATCCGAAAAAGGCAGCCCGGAAGGTTCGCAATAAGAAGACTGCTGCTACGGCACCACGCGAGAAGTCATCCGCCGAGCCACGCGTCAAGCCACGCGTAAAGCCACGCGTTAAGCCACGGACGATAACTCGCAATGTCGCCGTCAAAGTCGAACAGGACAACAGTCACGACCCGGCAAAAGCCGTTGCGAACCTCGATGTTCATCCCGAACTGAAGGCCACCCTGTTTGCGGCCGAGCCCATCATGCTCAGCCCATCGGGAATTGATGTCGATCACAAGGGTCGCGTCTGGGTTTGTGAAGTCGTGAACTATCGTGACTTCGCCAATCGTAACAACCCGGTCCGAGAAAAGGGCGACCGCATCCTGATCCTTGAGGACAAAGACAAGGACGGAATCGCCGAGAGCAGCACGGTGTTCTATCAAGGCACGGACATCAATTCGCCTCACGGAATCTGTGTGCTGGGTGATCGGGCGATCGTCTCTGCCAATGGGCAGGTGCTGATGTTGATCGACACCGATGGTGATGACCAGGCCGACAAGAAAGAGGTCATGTACACCGGCATCAGTGGAGCCAATCACGACCACGGAATTCACGCGTTCGTGTTTGCACCCGATGGCAAGCTGTACTTCAACTTTGGCAACGCCGGCAAACAGTTGTTGAAGCCCGACGGGCAGCCGGTTGTCGACAAAGCTGGAAATGTCGTCAATGACAAACGCCAGCCTTATCAGGAAGGCATGGTGTTTCGACAGAATCTGGACGGATCGGAATTCGAAACGCTGGGCTGGAACTTCCGCAACAACTGGATGGTCTGCGTCGATTCCTATGGTGGCATCTGGCAGTCGGACAACGATGACGACGGCAACCGTGGCGTCCGCATCAACTATGTCATGGAATTTGGCAACTACGGCTACAAGGATGAATTCACGGGAGCTGGCTGGCGTACCGAGCGTACGAACATGACGGAGCTGCCACAGAAGCACTGGTACCAAAACGATCCCGGAGTCGTACCCAATCTGCTGCATACCGGTGCCGGTTCGCCGACGGGTATCTGCATCTACGAGGGGGAACTGTTGCCAACCTCTTTGCAGGGGCAACTGATTCACTGCGATGCCGGTCCCAGCGTCACCCGCGCTTATGTCACTTCGGATGACGGTGCCGGCTATTCGGCCGAGATCGTCAACATCCTCGAAGGCACGCGAGACCAGTGGTTCCGACCTACGGACGTAAAGGCCGCTCCGGACGGTTCGCTATTCGTCTCTGACTGGTACGACCCGGGAGTGGGTGGTCACCGCATGGGCGACGTCGAACACGGACGCGTCTTTCGCGTTTTGCCCAAGGGGCACGACGGCAGTTACACCGTTCCCCAGTTCGACTTCACGACGGCAGCGGGAGCGACGAAGGCTCTGCGAAATCCCAACAATGCAGTTCGCTATCACGCGTGGATGGCGCTCAACAAGATGGGCGAGCAAGCCGAACCGGAATTGCTGAAAATGTGGGAGGACGACAAGAACTCGCGAATGCGAGCTCGGGCTTTGTGGTTGCTGGGCAAAATCCCGGGTCGCGGATTGCACTATGTGGACCTTGCCTCCCGCGATAGTGACAAGAACATTCGCTGCCAGTCGATTCGTCTCGCACGGCAGCTGTCCGATGTCGATGTACTTCCCGTCGTAGCCCGTTTGGTCGATGATCCGGCGCCCGCCGTTCGACGCGAGTGTGCGGTTGCGTTGCGGCACAACAAGACCGACGAAGCGGCAGCCCTCTGGGCCAGGCTGGCCGGACATCATGACGGTTCGGACCGCTGGTATCTCGAGGCACTGGGAATCGCTGCCGACCAGCAGTGGGACCGCTTCATGGCGGCATGGCTGGATTCGGTCGACGGCAAATGGAACACGGCCGGTGGTCGCGATCTGATTTGGCGTTCGCGAGCTTCCGGCACTGCCGACTGGCTGGGCGCGATCATCGCCGATGAGCAAACTACCAGTGGTGATCTCCCTCGTTACTTCCGGGCAATCGACTTTCTGCCGGAAGACGCCCGCGGACCGCTGATTGCCAAGCTGGCGTTTACCGAGCAACCTGGCGATGAGACGAGGACCAGGCTGGTCGCGGCCGAATCCATTCGACGCCTCATGCCAACGGCGATCGAAGGCAAGCCCGAGTATCGCCAGGCGTTGATGAAGACGTTGAACGACCTGGCGGGCTCGCGAGATTTTGTCAGCCTCGTTCAGAAGTTCAACGTTACCGAACGCTACCCCGACCTGTTGTCGATAGCCTCGAAGCAACCGGATACGCAGATCGGCGTGGAGGCGATGACGGCGCTCCTGGCAAATGATCAGTCGCAACTCATCAGTTCCACGCTTGCGAAGCAGGATACCGATGGCATGGCCAGTATCATTCAGGCTGTTGGCAACACGGCCGACAATCGTGGTAGTGACCTGCTTGCCGAAGTGGTGAACTCGGAGACGATCGATCTGGAAGTCCGACGAAACGCCGTGCGTGCGATTTCAAAGAGTCGGGCCGGTGCCAGTCGACTATTGAAAGGTGTCGAAGCCAAACGGCTCGCTCCTTCGCTAACGAACGTCGCGGCCGCGGCCTTGAATCGATCTCGATGGGGTGACATTCGTGACCGGGCCAAAGAGTTGTTCCCCTTGCCTGCAACGAAGGGTGCCGAGCAGCTTCCGAACCTTGGCGATCTCGCTCGCACACGCGGCGACGCAACAAGCGGTGCGAAGATCTTTGCCAGCACAGGAACCTGTTCCAAGTGCCACATCGTTAACGAACAGGGCAAAGAGGTTGGTCCGAACCTGACAGAGATTGGCAGCAAACTCAGTCGGGAAGCGATGTTCGAATCGATCCTCTATCCGAGTGCCGGCATCAGTCATAACTACGAGGCCTACAATCTGGTGACCGATGATGGCAACCAGGTGACCGGCTTGCTGACCAGCCAGACGGATGCGGAGGTTGTGATCACCTCGGACGACGGGATCGCACGGACGTTCAAGACCGGAGACATCGAGCTTCTACAGAAGCAAAAAGTGTCGCTCATGCCGGCCGATCTGCAAAAACTGATGACGAAGCAAGAATTGATTGATGTCGTCGAATACCTGACAACGCTGAAAAAGAAGTAGGCGTCCCCGCTCACTTCCGAAAGACGTTGCGTGTCAGGCAGTAAAACTCCACCGACGCGGCGAAGACTCAGAAGAGCTTTCGTCGCGTCGTTTCTTTTTTGTATCGTGGTCTTCTGCAGTGTGAGCTGGTATGTCGGGGGCCAGTTGGTCGCTCCTGCCAACCGCCATGTTGGAGCACCTCCCGCGGGGCTGGCGGCCGAAACGATATCGACGGTCGGTGAATCGGGATCCACGATGGCCGGCTGGTTCATTCCTGCGACGAGCGTCCCGACGGAGAAGAGCCCGGCGGAGTCCGGCCTTCGATCGCCCATTGTGATCTTGCTGCATCCAGTGCGTGCCGACCGCCGCGCGATGCTGGAACGCGCTGTGTTGCTACGGGAACACGGCTTTTCCACGCTGCTGATTGATCTCCAGGCTCATGGAGAAAACCCTGGTGACGCGATCACGATGGGATATCGCGAGTCGCATAGCGTGCGAGACGCAGTTGCGTGGGCTCGCGCCCGAAATCCAGGGCAGCCGGTCGGCATCATCGGATGGTCGCTCGGCGGCGCGGCGACTTTGCTGGCAACACCGCTGGAAGTCGACGCCATCGCAATCGAGTCGGTGTTTCCGGAAATCACGCAGGCCGTGCATAACCGTGTCTCACGTCGACTTGGTCCGTTGCACCGGTTGCTTGCACCGGCCTTGCTGGCTCAGCTTCGCCCACGACTGGGATTTGGGCCCGCCGATGTACGGCCGATCGACCGGATCGCGGCGTGCGGATGCCCGGTGCTCATCGCCTGTGGCGAGCAAGACGAGCATACGACACTGGAAGAGTCTCGCTGTCTGTTCGAAGCTGCCACGGAACCGAAGCGGCTGCTGGTGTTTGAGGGGGCGAAGCACGAGGATCTGCTGAGATTTGGACGTCGGCAGTACGAGCAATCCATGGTCGGATTTCTTTCGGAGCATCTGCAACGCACCGCACGGTGAAATCAACAACATGAAGGGGTGTGCTATTTCCTGCCCACGCCCGGATGCAGGGCGAATCGCACGGGGTCGTCTCGCGTCAGAGTGGCTTCCACCCATGCCGCGACGCGGTCGAATACTTCCGGGCCATTCGGTTGCGACCCTGTCAGCTCGTATTCGTGTTGTCGTATCGCTTCACGGAGCCGTTTCAGAATCGTGGTCGTCATGGTTTTGAATGCGGCGACTTCGTTTTCCGTGAATGGTGTCCTTTCAAGTCGAACACGATCGGCCGGGGCATTCGGTGCATCCGCCTGACGCGACCCTAGCCAATGCGGGACTGATTTGTAGCTGGCGATCATCCGATCTTTCCAGAACGCCCGACGCAGTTCACACGCGGTGTTGAACTGCAGGACATCGTCGGCGGTCCAGTAGAGACTGAAGGCCCCAATCTCCTTGAAGCCGCAGAAGACCGGCTCAGCCACATCCGGCAGGCGGAATTCGACTCGATCAGGAAATCCGGTTGCGTCACGCAACAGATCTTCGCGGTCGTGTGCGTCCTTTGCCATCCTTGTGACCTGCGAGACGTTGGAATGCGATCTGAACGCATGGTGGGTCGCGTAACGTGACCCGATTGATGCTTCAGGTGCGAACTAGCTCTGCCGACTGCGGTATCGCTTGCTCACGCGATCCAGGAGCGATCGGTCGTCCGGCGAGAGGCTTCGCATGCCGTGCGTATGTAATTGCTCAAGCACTTCATCCACACGCCGTTCGTCCTCCAGTTCCTGAACCCGTTCGCGTTCCTCACGAGCGAGTCGGCGTTTTTCCATCCATCTGGAGAAGATACTTGGACGTGGTGGTTGGCTATGTGCTTCGTTCATTTCGTCATCATCAACAAGGCTGCGTTCCAGGCTGGTGTAGCCCTGTGAAAAGTCGTAACCGAAGACCGTGTCATCCTCGTGCTCGGATTCTGCCTGCTGCATTTCTTCGCGTCTTGAATTGAAGTACACGTAGATGGACAGCAGGGCAAAAATCAACCAACTTGGCGGCTGAGCTCCGCCCATTGGAGATGGCTCGAAGGTGAACCAGGCAAGCACGAGCAGAATTACCGCGATGACCTTTCCCAGTCGACAGACAACGCCCAATGCCTGACGGGCATCTGCGTCCGGCCAGAAGAATGACGTGACCGCATGCAGCGATCGACCGCCATCGAAAGGAAACGCCGGAATCAGGTTCACGAGGACCAGTGACCAGTTAATCCAGAAGACTAACTGCAGCACGGACTCCGCATTCAGCGCCATTCCCGGCTCGAGGAAATCGATCGTCGGTCTTAGTAGATCGACAAGTTGCGTATCCGTACCGACGAAGGCCAGCGACACGCCACAGATGAAGCAGATCGCCGCGTTGACCAATGTCCCAGCCATCAGAACAACGAGTTCGGCGTGTGGTTCGTAGGGCACGCGAGCCGGACTCAGTCCCCCGGCGGGTGCCAGCACAATCTCTTCCGCGACGCCACCCAATCGTCGTGCGACAACGACGTGGCCAATTTCGTGGAGCAGTACACTCACGAAAAGCGCAACGCAACAAACGACGCCGAGCCAGTTTGGCTCGCTAAAGTTGCTGCTGGTGAGATATATGGCGAAGAGTGCGAAGAGGAAGAAGAACAAGTGCAGACGCACATGAACGTTCCACCATCTCCCCAGACTTACGCTCCAGATCCACGGTGTTCGCATGCCGAGAATACAGCAGTTTGGAGGGTGACCGGAAACCAAAAACACTAACTTCAGTCTAACAACGCATTGCAGGCCAATCAACGAACTGTCCCATCACCCCGTTCCCAACTCGTTGCTGTGCCTTAAGATACGGCAGATACATGGAGTACGGTTTCGCAACATACCCCCTGGTAGCCGGCCAAGCAGACGAAACGGGTGTCACAGAATGAAGACAGAGGAACTACTCAGGTCCGAACGTTTTAGGGTTGAACGTTTGGCATTCGAGACACCCGCCGGCGAGTCGATTTCGAAAGATGTCGTTCGCCATCCCGGCTCGGTTGCCATCGTGCCGCTGCTCGATGATGGCCGTATCTGCCTTATTCGAAATCATCGCGTGACCGTTGGGCAAACGCTGATTGAAATTCCGGCGGGAACGATGGAACCACCCGAACCGCCGTTGGAATGCGCTCGTCGTGAACTGATTGAGGAGACGGGCTTTCGCGCGAAGGAGATGAAGCTGATCTCCAGGTTCTTTCCGGCTCCGGGCATACTGGACGAAGAGATGCATCTGTTTCTCGCCACGGGTCTGGAAGCCGGCCCGGCAGCCCGTGAAGCTGGCGAGATGATTGAAAACCATATTGTGACCGTTCCCGAGGCACTCGCGTTGCTTGCCGACGGACATTTAAATGACGCCAAGACCATGCTTGGCATTCTGTTTCTACAAAACCTGTTGCCACATTCCGGGAATGGCCCGTCAAAGGAAGACGAATGAGAGACGCACGAATCGACAAACTAGCCAACGTCCTTGTCAATTACTCGACCGCCGTGAAGAAAGGCGACGTCGTGCTGATTGGCGGATCCATGATCGGTGCGCCACTGGTCACGGCGCTCTATGAGCACACGATCAAGGCGGGCGGCCATCCCATCGTTGCGCTGCAGCCGGACGAGTGTCGCGAAATTTTGCTTCGTGACGGGTCCGACGAACAGCTACTCTTCTCCGACCCGATCGCTCAGTTCGGCGTCGAAAATGCGGATGTGCGGATCGCCTACTGGGGATCGGAAAATACCAAAGCACTGACGAAATTCGACCCTGCGAAACAGTCGAAGCTAAGCCAGGCGCGCAAGAAGTTCATGGAGACGTTTCTTGGACGAGCGGCCAAAAAAGAGCTGCGGTGGGTTGGCACGCAGTATCCCTGCAACGCTTCCGCCCAGGACGCGGAGATGTCGCTGGGACAGTACGAAGATTTCGTTTTCCGTGCCGGGCTGTTGCACCTTGATGATCCCGCGGCGGCATGGCGCGAAATCAGCGAGCGACAACAACGACTGGTCGACTTCCTCAACGACAAGAAGGAACTGCGATTCGTGGCGCCGAATGGCACGGACCTCAAACTCGCAATCGACGGTCGCACGTGGCTAAACTGCGATGGCCACGAAAACTTTCCTGATGGCGAAGTCTTCACCGGCCCCATCGAAGACGCCACCGAGGGTACCGTTTGCTACAGCTTCCCGGCCGTCCATGGTGGCCGCGAGGTTCACGATATTCGATTTGAGTTCAAAGCTGGCAAGGTCGTGGACGCGAAAGCCTCGAAGGGCGAGGAATTCCTGATGGCGATGTTGGATCAGGACGCCGGCGCCCGCGTGTTGGGGGAAATCGCGATTGGAACGAACTACTCGATTCAGGATTACTCGAAGAATACGTTGTTCGACGAGAAGATTGGCGGCACATTCCACGCTGCCGTTGGTGCGTCCTATCCGGAAAGCGGCGGCAAGAACGAATCCGGACTGCACTGGGATATGGTTTGCGACCTGCGTCAGGGCGGGCAAATCTTTGTCGATGGTGAGCTGATCAGTGAGAACGGCCGTTTCCTCAACGATACATGGCCTCAACCTTGAGTCTGGCTTTTGCAACGTCGTTGGTACGCGTACTGGCGACGGCGCGATCGCCTGGTTACTCTTTGGTCACGGGAAAATCGGGTCGTACGGGGGAGACGGATGTCGGATCACAATCCACAAGCTGAGAATCCGCAGGCAGCGGACACCGATGAACTGGTTGGCAAAGATCCGTATCGACTGCACGAGTCGAGAATCAAGGAACCGCCGACAACCTTTCTGGGTGCACTGCCCTACATCGGACCGGGCTTCATCCTCTCTGCATCCATTGTGGGATCTGGCGAACTGATCGCGACGACAATTGTGGGTGCCAAGGCAGGCTTTGTCCTGATGTGGTTCATCATCTTCAGTTGCCTCGTCAAAGTCGCGGTGCAACTGGAGTTCGGCAAGCACGCAATCAGCTCGGGCGAATCAACGATGGCGTCGTTGAATACGCTCCCCGGTCCGCGCCTGGGTGCGGCGAACTGGTCGATCTGGACATGGCTGCTGTTGATGGCTGCAAAAATGATGCAGGTTGGCGGCATCGTGGGCGGCGTCGTGCTTGCACTTCAGGAATTCGTTCCGGCCATTGGCGACATGCCCACCCGCGCCGTGGTGACCTACGGCGTGGCAATCTCCGTATCGCTGTTGGTGTTCCAGGGCTACTACATGCTGATCGAGAAAGCGTCGCTGATCATGATTGGCGCGTTCACGATCTTCACGTTCGCCTCGCTGGTCGCGTTGCAGCGGACCGACTTTGCGATCTCCATGCAAGACTTTATCGACGGACTTGTGCCTTCGATTCCCACCGACCAGGCGATTATCTTCGCCGCGATTGGAGCGTTCGGTATCACGGGCGTCGGTGGCGACGAAATCATGGCGTACAACTATTGGCTGATCGAGAAGGGCTATGCCGCGTACTCGGGGCCACGCAACGATACGCCCGATTGGGAACGCCGGGCGAAGGGCTGGATTCGCGTGATGTATTGGGACGCATTGCTGGCGATGGTGGCCTACACCGCGATGACGGTGATGTTCTACCTGTTGGGTGCGGCGGTGTTGAATCGGCAGGGTACGGTCCCGGAGAGTGGCGATTTGATCAGCACTCTTGGCACGATGTACACCGAGGCATTGGGTCCGTGGGCGCGATCGGTCTTCATCGCAGGCGCCATCGTTGTGCTCTATTCGACTCTGTTCGCAGCGCTGGCCGCCTGGACGCGACTGTTTGCGGACGCCTTTGGTCGAGTGGGACTCTACAAATTCGAAAACCCGAAGTCTCGCAGTCTGGCGATCGCTGTACTTGCGTGGATAATTCCAGCGATCTGGGGAACGTTGTTCCTGTTCATGGGCAAGCCGGCCCTGATGGTGATCCTTGGGGGCACCTCAACGGTCGTCATCCTGCTGATCGTGGTCTTCGCCGCGCTGTGGTTTCGCTACCGGCGACTGGACCAGCGGCTGTTGCCGACGAAGGCGTACGATGGCTGGCTGTGGTTGAGTTCCATTGCGATCGCGCTGGTTGCCATCCTCAGTTTCCGCAGCGTGCTCGATGAGATCATCAAACTAACGACGGGTTCCTGATCAGACCTCGCCGACGATACCTGAAACTCGGGAGATCTCATCGCTGGTTGTGAGACCGGCTTTGACTTTTTCGATTCCATCCTCACGCAGCAGCTTCATTCCGCCCCTGGTGGCCGCCGAGCGTATGGCGGCGGCATTGGACCGTTTCTGAATCAACGTGCGGATTTCTTCGTTCACCGTCAGCAGTTCGAAAATGCCAAGTCTGCCGCGAAATCCCGTCTCGCGGCAGTTCGCACATCCCGAACCGCGACAGGCCGAGCAAATCTTGCGAACCAGTCGCTGGGCCAGAACGGCAACCAGCGAGCTGGATACGAGGTAGGGCTCGATGCCAAGATCCAGCAGCCGCGTCACGGCGCTGGAGGCGTCGTTGGTATGCAACGTGGAAAACACCAGGTGCCCTGTCAGCGAAGCCTGCACGGACATGGAGGCCGTATCGGTGTCGCGGATTTCGCCAACCATGATGATGTCAGGATCCTGCCGCAACACGCTGCGCAGTCCCGCGGCGAACGTCATGCCCTTCTTCTCATTGGTTTGCGTCTGACTGACACCATTGAGTTGGTATTCAATGGGATCCTCAATCGACAACACGTTGAGGTCCGTCGTATTCACTTCCAGGAGGGATGCATACAACGTGGTACTCTTTCCGCTGCCAGTTGGCCCGGTGACCAACAGCATTCCGTGATCGAGCTGAATCAATCGTCGGAATCGCTGCATGACTTCGTCGCCCATGCCAAGTTCACCAAGGCGATAGAGCCTCGCGCTCTTGTCCAGCAAACGTATGACGACGCGTTCGTTGTGGCTGGTCGGTAGCGAAGCGATCCGCAGGTCAATCTCACGATCGCCCACGTGAATGGTAGCTCGACCGTCCTGCGGCAGTCGTTTCTCGGCGATGTCCATTCCGCCGATGACCTTGATCCGCGTCAGCACCTGTTCCTGCATGTGCTTGGGGATTTCAAAGGAATCAAACAGAATGCCGTCGATTCGCTGCCGCACGGCAACTCGATCTCCAGCCGGTTGAATATGAATGTCCGACGCGCCCGCTTTGACGGCTTCGAACAGAATCAGATTCACCATGCGGACAATCGGCCCGCGACCGGAGTTGTCGAGCAGGTCATCATTGGCGACGGAGTTGACGTCAATCCGCAGTTCACCCTCATCCAGCGAATCGATGAACTGCTGCGTTTCTGCGCTGCGTCCTTCGTAGGCTCTGTTGATCGCGGACGCCAGCGACTCTTCCGTGGTTTTCAGCAGTGCGACATCCGTGCCCAGTCGCCGACGAATCAGATCCAGCTTGTGGAGCCCGGACTGGTCGCAGATCACGGCCGTCACTTCTCCGCCGGCGTGCTGCATGCAGAGCACTTTGTGATCGCGAGCGAATGCGATATCGAAGAGATCGAGGTAGGCGGTGGAGGGAGTCCAGGACGAGACGTCGGCGCTCGATGCAATGGACAGCGAAGTTACGATGGCTTCGAATTGTGCTTTCGCGTCCACGGGTGGAATCTCGTCGGAAGCAGGTGAGCTGGTCCGCGCCTGGCGGAACGCAGAACGTTCCGGAAGGCGACGTCGTCGTTACTTCATCATGATAGGCCGACTTTCAGGATAGTCGCCTTTCGCGCCGGTGGTACGCAAAGAACGTTGCGAAAAGTGCTTCAGATCGCGAAACCGCTCGTCGCGCAGAATGTTCGGCCGAATGAACAGGAAAAACGACGTCGAGTCATCCTGCTCACTCCGCAGGGACGTCAGTTCACGAATCACGGGTATGTGCTCGAGCCACGGTACTCCCGTGAATGCGTCTTGCGCGCCTTCGCGATTCAGGCCGCCCACGATCACCGTGTGGCCATTGGGGATCGTCACCTGACTGGTGACTCGATCGATCTGCCGCGGAGGTGGAAGCGAAACGTCCGAGCTCTCGCCGTCGAAGGTACTGAACTCCAGAGCAAAATCCAGTTGTAGGTGACTGCCTTCGTTGATCTGCGGAGTCACCGTCAGCTTGGTTCCGGCGTCCTGATTTCCACCCAGGCTGGTCGTGGATACGGTGTTCGATGCATTGACGCTCTGGAACGGAACGCTGGCCGTGCTTTCCAGCTGCCCGGTGCTATTGTCATTTACCAGCAGTTGCGGCGAGGAGAGCACATGAGCGCGAGTGTGTGTCACCAGCGCCTGCAGGATAACATCGGCAACGTCGGGGTCCACCAGTGCTCCGTTAAAGCCAAGGCCCGGGTTCAGCGTTAGCTGCCCTGTAGCCGGATCCACTTCGCTAAGCCCGAACGAAGTAAACTTGAAGAGCCGCCGGTCGCCCACGCGATCACCCCCGGACACTTCAACGCCAAGCTGAAATCTATCACTGGTGTCGACGGCCACAATGTGGGCTTCGATCAGCACCTGAGGTCGTCGGACGTCCAGCTTCTTGATGATCTGTTCGTACATGCGGTGGACTTCATTTGGAGCCACGACGATCAGGCTGTTCGAAGCGATATCAATCGACACGCGTGCTCCACCGGGCAGGGACGACGCGCCACCACCGGACAATGCCGCCGTGGAAAGTTGCCCGACGCGTTGACGGGAATTGTCCTGCGACGTCAGAGCATCGTCGCTGGTTGCACCCAACGGCAACGTCGTGGTTGTGAAATTACCCGGCGCGTTGATTGTGCCAGAACCGAAGCCGGGCGAGCCGAAATTACCGGTGCTCAAGGGGTTCGTGCCGCCCGCGCCGGGAATGCCCAAACCACCGCCGCCAAGGTTGCCTCCGCCGAATCCACCACCCAAACCACCGCCAAAGCCCGCGTTGGGAACCGCGTATATTCCGCCGCCTCCACCACCGAAACCGCCGGCGGCATACGGATTCAAGCCCGCCGTTCCTGCGCCGAACTGCGATAGACCGGCCGCACCGTTTGCGTATCCACCTCCGTAGCCACCAAACCCTGCACCGACCCCGGTCGTCTGTTGCAGCGTCTGCAGGGTAAAGAACACTTCGATCGCCTTGGCATTTCGAAGCTTGTAAAACCGCAGCGGCGTGGCGGGGTTTTCGGTTGGCTGATCCAGTTGCTGGATGATGTCGTCGAACAGTGTGTGGACGTCGGACGCAGCGCGGACTACCAGCAGGTTCGCATCTCGGTCCGCCGTCACTGTGTACCTCGCCCAAGTCTCACCGTCCAACATGCCCTCGAGAATCGCCTGCACCCGCTCGGCGCGAATGTTCTTGAAACGATGGACTTTGACCGTGCGGTCGACAGGAACATCAAACCGTTCCAGAAACTCGACTGCCTGATCCAGTTGAGGCTGCACACCAACAACGGCGACGACCTGTGTGTCGGTTAGCCCAATCAACTTGGCGGAGGTAGAGTTGAGCGCTTCCTGTACTTTTTCGACCAGAGTGTCGACACTTGCATGCTGCACCCGGTAGTAGCGAATCTTCGTCTCGCCACGGCCTTTGTCGAGCATCCGGATTAGCAACCCCACGTTCTCGACGACGCTGGGATAGTCGGTGACGACCAGCGTACCGGTCTCTTCGATACCGAAGACGTTGCTGTCGGGCCCGGTCAGGAACGGGTCGAGCAGGGAAATGAGCGTCTGGGGCTTGGCGTTCTCCAAAGAGAACATCTGGGTGATGGGCGTCGCCGGATTCCTGAGCGGTCCGTCGCCGTCGGGGGAGCTCAATCGGGCCATCTCGGACGAACTGACAATCCTCAGCCAGCCGGGAGTATCTGCCTCGACGAGAATCATGCCTTCCATCTTGAGCACGCTGCCCAGGATCTCCATCAGCGATCGGACGGGCACTTCCTCGGGGGCTCGAACATTGACCCGCTTGCCCGCAATCTCGTCGTCGTAGACAAAGGAGATTCCGAGTCTGCGGCCGATATATTCGACCAGTGCTTTCAGCTCGACATTGCCACGAAGGTTCAATTTGACCGTGCCAGAAACCTTGCCGGTTTGATCGACTTCAGCCGGTTGGGAAGAAGATTCGGTCGCATCGACTTCGTCCCGGAATTTCACGACTTGCGAGTTCGCGAATGGTGCGACGGCGGTCGTGAACAGCAACACGATCAGGGCAGGTCTCAAGTGGTTCATAAAGACAGCCAGTGTGGTCGCCGAGGAAATTCGTCCGGATAAATTGGCGGGCGAGTCTAGAAAGCAGGGTGAAATACGGCAAGATCTGATTGAAACCTGCTATCCCCTCGAAGGTGCTGTCTTGCTCAAGTTGCTGGCTAATATGAAGGTGCTGCCTTCACGGTTCGGATAGCATGTGAAAACCCTTGGAGACGCATGAAGCAGCTATCACGCGAAGAACTCAGGGCTTTGCGAAATGTAAAAAACGACGACAAACCCGCGGGAATTTTGCTTTTGGATTCTTTCCGCGTTCGATTGAGTACATAAGCTGGCATTTATCGCTCTATCACAAGGTCCGGCTGCCGGTGCAGGTTCGGTCGACAACTGTCGAAACCTCGAAATTGTTCAGAAAGGGAATCTCATGTTGCGATGTCTAAATCGATTCGCGATGTGGCGTATGCGAACTTTGTTGGTTGTTGTCGTTTTGGCGACAGTCTCCAGCGAGGTCACGGCCGGCCGATTTGCGGTCTCGAGCCCTGAGGAGGAGGCTCGGATTGTCTCCGAGATCCGAGCCTCTCACTTTTTGACGCAGGCCACGTTTGGGCCAACCATGGACGAGATCAAGGCCCTTGGGGCGGAGATTCGCGAGCATGGCTTCAAGCTGGCCATCGAGGCGTGGGTCGACCACCAGTTTGAACTGCCGCCCACTTATCAGGTCGATACGCTGATCGACATGATGAACGACAACGGGCACGCAGGATTTGCTCAGCAACGGTCTGAGAACATTGGCGGTCGCCTGCGGATGGACGCATGGTGGCACAACGCCATCGCGGGTGAGGACCAACTTCGGCAGCGAGTTGCATGGGCGCTTAGCCAGATTTTCGTCGTCAACGACGGCAACGGATTCAACAGTACCCAGATTGAGCCCAGCGGTCTTCCCCGTGTGGCTGCCTACTCGCAGTACTACGACATTTTCGTGGACGGCGCATTCGGTAACTACCGGACCATGCTGGGCGACGTTACCGTCCACCCTGTCATGGGCGTTTTTCTGACCCATCTGAACAATCGAAAAGCCAACCCCGCCGCCAATACGTTTCCGGACGAGAATTACGCTCGGGAGCTGATGCAGCTTTTCACAATCGGTCTATACAAAGTCAAGGACATGACCGGTGAGTATGCCCGTGACGCCAACGGCAACCTGATCCCAACTTATGACAACGAAGACATCGACACGATGGCTCGGGTCTTTACAGGCTGGACGTTTAACAGTCCCGGATTTGCTGGTACCGCAAACTACACTCAACCAATGCGGGGCTTTGCCTCCCAGCACGACGCTGAAGAAAAAGTACTTCTGGATGGAACCGTCCTTCGTGCTCGCCGGTCGGCACAAAACGATGCTGATAAAGCGCTGGACATGTTGTTCAATCAACCGGAGACTCCGCCGTTTGTCGCAAAACGACTGATTCAACGCATGAATCACTCCAACCCGACACCGAAATACATCGAGCAAGTAGCACGGCGTTTCTTTGGTACCCGTCGGCAACCTCGCGGTGATATGAAGTCGGTGGTCAAGGCCCTCCTGATGAGCAACGAGGCAACCGGGCTTAGGATCAAGCGTATTCGCGACGAAAACCAGAACGTTATCGCCGTAGAGGCAAACAGTCGACGAGAGAATTACACGTCGCTTCGCGAGCCGGTAATCCGCCTCACTGCCCTGGTTCGTGGGCTCAATGGCGAACCAACGGATCGCCAGCGGTTTCATCTTGGCGATCAACGCGAAGCCCTGAATCAGACACCATTCAAAGCACCCAGCGTATTCAATTTCTACTCGCCCGATCATCAACCACCAGGCCCGCTAAGTGGCACGGATTTGGTCGCACCGGAATTCGAGGTGCTCACGTCCGTTTCGGTGAACAACCTCCACAACCTTTTTCGGGAGGCTGTACGAGCTCGGCGTCTGGTGTTGCCCAAGTACGAGAATCGCACCAAGGACGTACTGCTCGACATCACACCGCTCTACGAAATCGCCAATGACGGTGGTACGTATCGCGAATTTGTCGAAGGTAGCGAAGACCTGATGGAGTACCTCGACCTGCTCTTCTGTCAGGGAACGATGTCAGAAGAAACCAAGCGAAACATTATCCGGGCGATGGAACGGACCGTGAACAACAGCACGACTCGCGTTCGCAAACGAGATGCAGTTCAGGCGATGTTGACGCTCGTACTGACGTCGCCCGACTGTGCCATCGTAGACTAGAAAACCGATCATACCGTAACACTGGAGTTGTCCATCATGCCCAGCTCGCTAAGCATATTCGATGCCCTCAATCGGCGAGACTTCATCCGCCAGGCCGGTGGGTGCAGCGCCCTGACTTCCGTATCACTGATGTCGACGCTGCTCAGCCTGCGTGCCACCCGAAGCCTCGCAGCAGGCGTTGGCTCATTCGGCGAAAACGACTACAAGGCGTTGGTCTGCGTCTTCTGGTTCGGTGGTAATGACGGCTTCAATATGCTCGTCCCGAACGATACTTCGGGCTACAACAACTACAAGGCAAAGCGTTCCAACATGTCGCTTGCCAAGGAAGACCTGCTGCCAATTACCGACCAGAACGGTCGAGAATTTGGACTGCATCCATCCCTGACCAACGTTCGCGACATGTATGTGAACGGAAACGCCGGACTGGTCGCCAATGTTGGAGCACTGGTTCGGCCCACGACCCTTCAGGACGTCCAGGACAAGACCCAGCTCCCGCTTGGTCTTTACTCGCATTCCGACCTGCAGCAGCACTGGCAATCTGCCATACCACAGAGCCGGGCGGGACTTCAGGGTTGGGCGGGGCGAGTTGCCGACTGCCTGACAGACGCCTCCAATTCCAACACGTCCGTATCCATGTCGTTTGGACTCAACCGTTCGCCCCTGATGCTCAGCGGGCAAGGCGTGATCCCCTACGTCGTCAGCAACGACGGTGCAACCACGATCGAAGATTACGGTGAAACGGATGTTCGCGGACGCATCATTACACGTGGCACCGACTCACTACTTAGCGAGACCTATACGAACCTTCTGCAGCAGGCACACTCGGTTCGTCGTCGAGAAGCCATTGATGCCGCCATCAATTTCAACGAAGCCACCCAGGAAGCGTCTCTGCAGACCGCATTCCCCAATACGGGTCTCGGCCGACAATTGGAGATGGTTTCCAGAATCATTTCTTCCCGCCGATCGTTGGGGCAAAAACGTCAGATCTTCTTTGTTTCGATGGGTGGGTTTGATAACCACAACGAGTTGATTAACAACCAGGCTCGGAACATGGGGCAGTTCGATGCAGCCGTAGCGGCGTTCTATACGCAACTTGGTCGCATGGGACTCACCGATTCCGTCACCACATTCACCGCATCCGATTTCGCCCGTACGTTGTCGTCCAATGGCAACGGCACGGATCACGCATGGGGTAGCAATCACATGATGCTGGGTGGAGCCGTTCAGGGAGGCCGTATTTACGGACAGTACCCAACGAACCTCCAGTCGCCTGTGGGTCGGGTCAACGGACGGAATACTTCCCTGGAGACCGGTGGAGGGCGCGGACGCCTGATTCCGACCACTTCGGTTGACGAGTACGTCGCGGAACTCGCTCTGTGGTTTGGCGTTCCCAACGACGATCACCTCAAGATCGTGCTACCGAACATTGAGAACTTCATGAACATCGGCGGCTCAACTCCGCTGGGAATCCTCTAGTATCTCACTGGAACGTGACGGGGAGGGTGTGCCCCGATCGCATTGCGCGCGTCGCATGTCAGCCATCGAATTGCAGGTTAACCACGAGCCACATGACTACACCGGTGCGCCTACCCGGGCGCATCGAGTTTGGGTCGCAGCTGTCGCGGCAGCAGCCACACATGGCGATGCAGTTTGACAAAACACGCTCGTCAGCCTCAGCCTGACAGGGAATTGACCGTGCTGCTACGGTCCTTCGCGCTGGCAGTTCGGCGCAGAGTGACCTCGATAATACGCTGGACATGCTCTTCAACCGGCCGGAGACTCCACCACTTGTCGCCCGTCGATTGATTCAACGTATTAATCATTCGAACCCCACACCCAAATACGTTGAACAGGTCGCGCGTCGCTTCTTTGGGACTCGCCGTCAGCCTCGTGGAGACATGAAGTCGGTCATCAAGGCCTTGTTGATGAGCACGGAGGCCACCGGGCTCAGAATCAAGCGTATTCGAGACGAAAACTACGACGTCGTCGCAGTTGAGGCGAGCAGTCGACGTGAGAATTATACGTCCTTGAGGGAACCGTCGATCCGCCTGACGGCCATGATACGTGGGCTGAATGGCTATCCCAAAGATCGTAAGAGATTCCACCTGGGAGATCAACGAACGGCCCTGAATCAGTCGCCCTTCAAAGCGCCCAGTGTCTTCAATTTTTACTCGCCCGACCACCAACCGTCAGGTCCTCTGAGGGGCACCAATCTCGTCGCGCCGGAATTCGAAATCCTGACGGCGAATTCCGTGAGCGAACTTCACAACCTGATCCGCGAGGCGATACGTAAACAACGTCTGGACTTACCCTCGTACAACGGTTTCGACAAAGACGTGATACTGAACATTGATGAGTTGTACGAAATTGCCAACACCGATGGAACGTACGACCAGTTTATTGACGGATGCGACGACCTGTTGCAATACCTCGATCTGCTCTTCTGTCAGGCAACCCTGTCCGAGGCGAGCAAGCGGGATATCAGTAGGGCAATGAGAACGGCCGTCTCACGCAGCACTACACAAGACGGAAAGAAAGAAGCCGTTCAGGCGATACTAACTCTTGTTCTGACGTCGCCGGATTGTGCCATCGTGGACTGAGCTCCGGACTACCAGCTTTCTGCTTGACTACCCTTTGAATCGTGATTCCTGCACCACCGGCAGCAGACCACCGGTGGTAGCAATGGGGAATGACCGTCGATCAGCGATCTGTGTGAGCGTCGTCGCGTCGGACACCTTTAATGCCCGTGGCCTTGCCTTTGACCTTGCCCTTGCCCTTGGGGTGAGGCGTGGCGCTCTTGCTGGGGCCGTGGTCGGCTGAGTCGGCATCCGTGTCGCTGGCATCCGTATCGTCGGAATCCGCACTGGGCGACTCGTCGTCGTCTGCGTCTTTCTTGCGGTCGAAGACGCGGCCCAGCGAACTGGCCAACAACGCGGGAAGGAACAACAAGTCTCCCACTAACGCCGCCGCCAGCAGCGCCAACATCAGTGTGCCGAACCGTTGGGTCGGAGTGAACGTGCTGAACGCGAAGATCGACAGGCCAATGCCGCCGATCGCCGTGGTTTGTGTCATGGCCGTCGCGACGCGCTTGTAGGCCTTCAGGATCGCTGTCCGGCGATCGCCGCCCTCATCGATGCCTTTACGGAACCAAGACAGAAAGTGAATCGTATCGTCGACGGCGACGCCCATCGCCACGCTGGCGGTCATCATGCTGCCAATGTCGACCGCGATCTGCTTCCAACCCATGTATCCAAAAATCACCACGACCGGGAAGACGTTCGGGAACATGGAAATCAGTCCGGCGCGGGGGCTCCGCAAGAGCAGAATCATAACGCCGGCGATCATGATGAAGGCCAGGCCGGTCGAACTGAACAGACTTTCCAGTAGTGTTCGCTGTGCTTTGTAGACGATGGGAACGAGGCCCGTGTAAACCGCGGCCACGCTTTGCGATCGTTTTCGAGCCGTACTATCCCCGGGTTCGAATTCATGGCTGAGTGCGTTAACGCGAAGAGCCCTTCGAGCATTAAGGTCTTCATCGCTGACGCCATCGACTTTATTGAGGACAATGACGGCATCATTCCCGTCAACTCGATCGAGTTGTTCGGGCATCGTAATGTTGTTCTTTGCCGGATTGATGCGAATGCCTTCCGCCTGCAGCAATTCCATCAGGTGGACCACAAAAATTCGCGCCTGATCAATCGTGATATCGTCCGGATTAACGGTTGCCTCGGCCGCGTTCGGGTCAACGACGCCGAAACCGACGAAGAACAGTTGCGATGGGTTCTTGGGGTCATCGCCACGCCGGAGTCGACGAACGATCGTCTCGCGGTACTCATAAGCCAGCATGATTGGTTCAACAACACGTTGGACGTGCTGCACGAACTCGCCAAAGTCGATCCCGTCGAGTGCCGCCAGTCGAAGGCTGACTCGCCACAATTCGTGGCCATTGTCCTGGTCCGTTCGCAGGAAATCGACGTCCTCAAAGGAGGATCGATTCTCCTCAAGCCGTTTTGCGATGGGTTTGCGCGTGCGTGCCTGCAGCCAGCCCTTTGTGCGTTGTTCGGGCGCAAACGAAGCCGCCGTCATCGGACGACTGAGCCACTGCTTGCCCTTGTCGCCAAATACGTTGTCGATTTCTGTTGCAACCCGACGCGCAATCTCCATGCGTTCCAGGAAATCGAGCCCGATGGGGTTCAGTTCTTCTTGTGGCGTCGCCTCATTCGTCTCGGCCATCACATCTTCAAGCTCTAGCCCGACAGCAGAAGGATCGAAGAGCTCCGGATCAATGCTGACGACAATCTCCATCGGCACGAGCTTGCCGAGGTTATCCTCCAGCCACTGGTAATCCGTGATGATTTTCGCCTTGGCGTCAAACAGCTTCAGCAGTTGAATGTCCGTGCTGATCTTCGTCAGGCCATACGCACCGGCCAGCAGACCAATCGCACATGCGATGCCAACAATCCGGTAGTGGTCAATGACGAAGCGGCCAACGGCTTGCCAGAAGCTATCGAGGAATCGCTCGATTGCCGACGCGGGCGAGCCCTCTTTGGACGATGATCGTTTTAGGTAACGACGAGGCGGCCACATTTCCAGCGCTGCGGGCAGGAAAGTGAATAGCAGGATCAACGTCGCGATGACGCCCACTGCCGCGTAGATGCCAAACTTGCGAATCGGCACAATGTTGCTGTTTGCCAGTGAGACAAGGCCTAGCGAGGTGGTGAAGGCAGCCATCGTACAGGGCCAGAGACCGAGCCGAACCGAGTGATCGGGCGCCGTTCGTAAGCCCGTTTCGACTACCGATTCGCGATAGTAGTTCACGACGTGAACCGCGCCGGAGATGCCCAGCACATAGACCAGCGACGGCATCGACATCAGGACCGCGTCCAATTGACTGCCAGTCCAGTAGACAATCCCTACGCTCGTCACGGCACTGATGCCGCCTACCAGGAATACCATCAATGTGATGTTGACGCTGCGGAAGCAGAGCCACGACAGGCCCAGTCCAACGGCCAACGAAAGCCCCAGCAGGCGGGCAAGCGTGATTTGACCTTCTTCATCGATCGCGGCGTTGTCGACGGGCGGACCGCCCAGACGCAGCATCGGATCGGTCGACGGTGGAATGTCCTCGGCAACGAGCGAAGCCAGGAATCCCGGTAAGGCTGGTGGTGGACGTGGAGCTTGAACGCCGGATGCTTCGGCGACGTCCAATAGTACACCTCGTTCCTTGCCGAGCATGCCTCGACCGACGAGTGCACGCGGGTCATTCTTGGCGGCTTCGGTCAACGTCACGACAATGCACGTTTGCTTGCCATCAGGACCAAATAGCACGCCACTCAGACGTTCGTGCGCCTGTTCGGCCGTGATGCCTGATTGCGTCAATTGACTGAGCACCGAAGGCCCCGACGAAATGCTCTTGAACATGCGAGCGTTCAGGCGCGAGGGATCCTCGTAGTACCACGGTCCGTCGATTGGATCGAAGTCCGCGACAAAGTCACCTTCGACCGTTTTGTCACCGGTCACGGCGCGGACGACACCTCGCCACGCCTGAGCTGGCCAGGAACGGTTGCCCGTCCATTGGTAAAGCTCGCCACGCGGCGTGATGTAGACCCAGTCATTGCGACCGGATCGAACCCACTTTTCCTGCTTGCCACCCCAGTCGAAAAATAGATCGGGTCCCGTTCGCAAGGAGAGCCGGTTGCCAATGAATGATTCGTCAGCCTTCGCACTCTTGGGGATGTAGCTGCGAGCGTACACTTCGTTTTCACGGTCGATGTAGTCTTCGCGTCGGTGGGGTTGAATGCCGTCCTGGATCGCTGACGGAGGCAAATCGGGAAAGAGGTTGTCGACGAATGCCATGAACCGCTCATCGCCGAGCGTGCCGTGACAACCGTCCCAACTGATGACGACAAATTGCTCGCCGAGAAATCGTTCCTGAAACCACTGGAGATCTTTGGTTTCGTCAAAACCGGAAGGCAGCCAGTCCTTCACGTCGTTCTTCATCCGCTGAACGGCGTATCGTGATCCGCGCATGGCGAACGGCACGAAAAAGAAGACAGCGACTAACACCAGCAAGGCGTGGCGTGCGAAGAAGGGTTTCTTCATGGAAAAGGTGGGTGGTAACCGCTTGGCACCACCGGCTACCATTGAATGCAGTCAGTGCTTGTATAAGCCTGAAGAACATATCCGGTTTGGCCCTATTCGTCCACGCCAAAGGCCTTTATCCGCCGTTCACAACGCTAAAAATGCGAATAGACGCGCCGCTACTGCGGGTTTTTCCGGATTGGTATTCCCGAGGGGCAATTTGGGCCCTGAGTTGCGGTTTCGGACCCCACTACCAGGATACATTGAAACCGAAGTTCAGGCCGTGATACAGCGAGTCACCCGTTAGCTCGAACTTCGAGAAGCCTCCTACCAGCCCCATGTTGTTGGTCGCCGTTGCCAGTCCGTTCATGTAGAGGACGTTGTACCCAAGTCGCATCGACGTGTTGGGTCGCAAGTAGTAGGCAACGTAGATGTTCGCTTCACCGAGGAACGTCAGCGTCTCATCGTCAAGCGTCTGTACGTCCGTTCGAGTAATCAGGTTTTCGACGGCCGTGTCATCATTGTCGACCGACTGCACAAGCAGGCTGTGCCGATCCGCGAAGTTGATCAGGCCGCCGACTTTCCCATCAAGTCCGAATACCCAGTCGGTACGTTTCTGGATCATTTCTCCACCGAGCTGAATACCGAACAGATCGTTGTCCGTCGTCACGCGGTAGTCGCCCGTTCTTGCCACGGGTCCGGTTAGCACGTCCGTAACGTTCGCTCCGTTGACCACCGACTCGAGGTTGCGACGACCGTCCGCGGTGTAATTCAGAATCTCGTTTTGGCGAATGTATCGGAGGCCCGCGTACATGCCACGAATCTTACTGGGTGTCGCGTGGCGAACCCAACGACCATCGGGCTGCATGACCAGTCGATCGCGAGCAGGTCGGGCGCCAATCGTGTAGTTGAATTCGAAACTGTTCAGGTCGGCTTCGTAGGTGACGTCCTGCCGATCGCTATTGGAAAAGCCTGGCAGGTCATTCACGAATACAAATCCAACTCCCGACAACGTCGAGTTGGCTTCAACGCTACCCAGTAGCGAACGAATCCCAAATCCGGGCAACACCTGAACCGTGGGGTCGGTTTGATCGGTGGGAGCGACACTGGTAATCGAAGCCTGCCCGGTATATTCGAAGAGACCGAAGTATTTGAATTCGATACCGTGGTCGCGGTTGGCGACATCACGTCCGAGGATCTTGCCCAGCGACAGTCGCGTGCCAGCCTCGAAGGTGAAATCGAACTCCTTACTGCTGAGGCTGTTCGTCGTGGCCGGGTTGTTGATGGGAGTGAATCCGCCTGCGTCGTTGCCGACAAACTCGGGCTCGACGGCAATGTGAACGTTGGGCAAATCAGCTCGCAGCAACATGACGACTTCCTGCTCGCTGTACCAGGTTCCACCGCGGAACCAGTTGTTCGTGCTGTAGACTTCCGCGGCTTCCTCGGCGATGACATCACTGACGGGAATGTCGTAGGGCTGCCCCATGCCGGTGCCACCGTCGAGAATCATTTCCGTGGAGGCTGGTTGAGTGAATGTGTCTGTCGCAGGGTACGCAGCCGGGGCGTCCGCGAATGTCGGTGCGGGGGCCGCGTTCATGTCACCGTCGAACGACGAATTAGCATCCGGACTCGGAGCGGCGTTCTGGGGTGCCAACGACTGGCTCACGGCATCGGACAACTGATCCGGAGTTGCCCCGTTGCCCGGCGATGCCATCATCGGTGCAGCTTCCGTTAGAGCCGGTGGAATCACTTCCGCAAACTGCACGGGCTCCACCTGCTCCATAGCGACCGGTTGCTCGAAGCCGGCGACGACGACAGCGTCATTCGAAGTCGCTCGCTGAGTGGATCGTTTCCCTGATATGCCAAGCAGCTGCGACAGCTGCGCCTCGGCGGTTCCCGGTACCGAGACCAATATTGCGATGAGGAGGCTCTTGGTGGCGAAGGCTCGCATCGTGAGTAATTCCTGATTCTGAAGTCGTGCCGACAAGTTCCAGCGACTTGGCGAGGACAAGCTTGAGGGTTTCATCACCGTCATCGGCGATTTCGAGTCCGGAGAACACCAATAATCGTCAAAATCAGGAAACTCGGTTCAATCGGTACGGTCGACGCAGGTTGCCCCGCCTGGGAATTACGCTAGCGAAGCATTCAGCCCGCCGATGAGAAACTCCGTAAGAGCAACTCTCAACGGAGACCGCCGTGTCGACACCGCTGGAATCACTGATCGCATCCGGGACCAAATTGTGGCTCGATTCGGTCGACCCGGATCTCGTCACGACGAACCGTGAGCTGGGAGCGACGGGAGCAACCTCCAATCCCGTCATCGTCGGCGACTTGTTGAAGTCGGGGCGGTTCGATGCGCGCATGCAGGAGCTGATGTCCGAGGGGCTGGACGACGAAGCGGTCGCCTGGGCCATGACCGATCAGCTTGTAGCCGATGCCCAGAAAGTTTTCCATCCGGTCTGGCAGTCGACCGGTGGCAACGATGGCTATGTCAGCTTTGAGCTGGATCCGCTGATTGAAGATCCCGCGGCGAACATGCCTCACGCGGATCGCGTGGCCGCTTACATCGAGTTGGGCAAGAAGTGGTCCGCCGGTCATGAGAACCGCATGATCAAAGTGCCAGCGACGCCAGCTGGAATCGAGTCGCTCGAGGAGTTGTGCGCTCACGGCATCACGCTCAACGTTACGCTGATCTTCACCGACCAACAGTATGCCGCTGCACGGGATTCCGTCTGGCGTGGTGCCCAGCGACGTAGCGACCTGTCAGCCTTCAAGAGTGTGTACAGCGTCTTTGTCTCGAGAGTTGACGCGTACACGAAATCGGCCGTCGCCAGCTTGTCCGATGCCGCACAGGGTCTTGTTGGTATCGTCAACGCAAAACGAATGTGGCAAAACAACCAGACATTCTGGTCTGCCAATCCGACGCCGTTGCAGCAGGAGATTATCTTCGCCAGCACGGGTACCAAGAATCCGGAAGATCCGGCATGGAAGTACGTCGCGGCTTTCGCCGGCAGTGACATACAGACCAATCCGCCAAAGACCAACGATGCCACGCAGGCGAGCGGACAGGTGCTGAGCTCGCAGATCGGTGACATGCCGTCCGCGGAGATTCTGTCGGAAATCGATGAGAAGGTTGATGTCGATCAACTTCAGGCAACATTGATGGAGCAGGGAATCAGCAAATTCGCCGATCCTCACAAAGGCCTGTTGTCGCTAATCGCAGAGAAACGCAACGCACTCGCCAGTAACGCGTGATCGCCAGCTATTGGACGTTTCAGCCTGTTTACGGCCGAAATGTCCAATGAAAAACGGCTCAAAATTGTCTGCTCGCGGGCGAATTCGACGACAACGCAATCACCGGAAAACTCCCGGAATTTCCCATTCAGAATTGGCTTTTTCAAACTGAACAGATAACAATTTGGCGACTCTTGCACCCGAGGGGTTGGGTGTGAGGAGCAAGACATGTTCGCGGTAACGGGATATCATACGCAGCAAGGACACTACTCCTCACTCCCAACCCCTTGATGCTTCGTGAACCGACAGCCCTACTCCATTCCACCGCGGTGGTGGGAGCCACGTCTGTCGCCAAGGGTTGTTCGGTGGACTCGCAACTACCGCCGCTGGCAACTTCGTTCCCGGCAGAAGATCCAGTCGATTCGCATTCTCGGTGGCGAACACCTGCAAGCGGCTCTTCGCGCGGATCAGGGTGTCATGATCACGCCGAATCATGCGGCGCATTATGACTCGGCAGCGCTTTACCTTGCCGCGGACGAATTCAACACGGCGCTCTATTACATGACGGCATGGCAGGTCTTCGGGATGGCCAGTCGCGTGGATCAGTTTCTCATGCAGCGGATGGGATGTTTCTCGATTGATCGCGAGAGCACCGACCGCAAGGCATATCGCCAGGCCGTCGACGTCCTCCAGAGTTCGGCCAGTCCCCTGGTTGTGTTCCCGGAAGGTGATATTTACCACGTCACGGATCGAGTCACTCCGTTTCGCGAAGGCGCCGCCGCGGTGGCCATCACGGCGGCTCGAAAGTCCAGGCGGCCCGTGGTCACGATTCCCTGCGGCATCAAGTTCTGGTACCTCGACGATCCAATCCCCAGCTTGCATCGTTTGATGACGCAGCTCGACGAGCGCCTGGTCCTGCGGCCACAACCCGGGAGTCCGCTGGTCGCTCGCATCTATCGCTTTGCGGAAGCGCTACTGTCGCTGAAAGAAATCGAATTCGTGGGAACGTCACAGTCCGGCGAACTTGCGCACCGAATTCGTCAGCTCGCCGACTTCATTCTGTCCAATATGGAGTCGCGACTGGGCGTTTCGAAGCCGGCTCGAGAAATTCCAGATCGCGTCAAGGAACTCCGACGCATTCTGATCAAGCACAAAGATGAGCTGGAACGACAACCGGACACGCGAAAGAAGTCGCGCCGGTTTGGCCGAGGGCTCATTCGCAAACGCCTGAAGAACGCAGGCGACTTACCGGCACAATCCGGCGAGTCGTTGCCGAACACGAACTCCTTCGCGGCCGACATGGAAGATCTGTTTGTCGTCATGCAACTGTACAGCTATCCGGGCGACTACCTCGCGGAAAACCCGACGGTAGAACGCCTTGCAGAGACGCTGGACAAGTTCGAAGAAGACGTCCTTGATCGCGAGATTCCCAGTCTACACGGACGGCGTCGAGTGGAAATCAGTTTCGGTTCGGCGATCCCCGTACCCGGCGATTCCGGTCGCACAGCCGTCAGCTCGCTCACGCAAACCATGCACGCACAAGTGCAACTGCTGGTCGACCAGCTAGCCCAGTGCGAGTATTCCGAGCCGGGCATCGTGAAGCCGCTCTCACGGCGTCGCCGCAAGGTTTCTGCGGTCGCCTAGTCGAAAACCATTCGGCGACGGAGGCTTCAGGTGCACTGCAAATCCCTGCCGGGCAATATCAGCTTGCCAGCGTGTCCGGCCTAGCCCGGAACTTCTTATGGACCTCAATCTTGATTGACCTCAATCTTGAGTGATCTTGAGTGACCTCAATCCATCGACGCCAATTTGCCTCAAGCCAACCCGATGGCCCACCTTCGTTAGTCGCACAAATTGACGTAGTTTGCTAGGATGTCGATCCAGATGAGTCATCGTACTCAGTGAATACAAAGAGCAAACCAATCGGCGGAAGACGTAGCCATGACGGACCTGTACGCGAAATGCCCATGTGGTAGTGGAAAGAAGATCAAATTCTGCTGCAAGGATATTATCGCAGACATTGAGCTCATAGAACGTATGCTCAAAGGCGACCAGCGCACCGCTGCGCTGGACAAGATTGAAAAGCTGCTGGAAAAGCACCCGCAACGACCGGCGCTGCTTTCCATGCGTGCCAGAGTCTATCTGGAAATGCAGAAACTCGATGAAGCCCGACCTGCCATCGATGAACTGCTCGCAGTTGAACCGGAGAACCCTTCGGCACTGGCGATGAAAGCCACTGTGACGTCGGTTGATGGCGACATGACGGCCAGCCTGCGACTGCTTCACAAGGCGTTGCGTTGCTCGGACGGCGTGCTCTCGCAGATGGTGTATCGCGCTTACCTCTCGTTGTGCGTGCATCTCATCCAACGCGAAGAATTCATTTCCGCCTACGCGCATCTGTTGACGTTGGTGTCGATCACCAAAGGGCAGGATCGCACGAGCGTATCGATGCTCATGAAGGTCACGTCAACGGAACGTCTGCCGGCAATTTTCCAGGGACTGCTCGTCCGCGATGAGACACCGGAGAATGTGACGTGGCAACGTGAGTTTGATGTGGCCATCGAAATGTACCGCCACGGCGACTGGTCGGAAGCCGCCTCGATGTTGGAAGATATGAGCAGTCGTATCCTCGACGAGCCGGTGATCCTTCGCAATCAGGCAATCCTGCAGGCATGGACCTGCCAGAACGAGAAAGCCATCAAGTCGTTCCGCTACTTCGCCGCCATCCGTGAAGCGTCCATTGCGGATGCCGTTGAGGCGGAGGCGTGTGCACAAGTGCTCGAGCCGGCGGAAGAAGTCGACACCATCGAAATGGTGGCCATCACGCGTGACATCGATGATGCCCAGGCCATGATGGAGAAGCTACTCTCGGAAGACACGGTTGATTCGCTTCCGGTCCGACACGACCCCGAATCCGGCTCGCCGCCACCGAAAGGCCAATTCGTTTTCTTCGACCGCCGGCTTCCTGACGACGAAGAAGAAAACAACGAAGCGAAACTGGCGGACTTCCCAAAGGAGCTCTGTTCCGCGACTCTCTTCGGCAAGGAAACGGATCGCAGTGCACGGCTGTCAGTTGTCGTCTTTCGCGATGATCAATTTACAGACACACTCAAGACCGTCAGCGAACGAACCGGTATCGAACTGTCTGAAAACGACGAATTCGAAACGCTCACGCGACTCCACAAGATGGAGCGTCTGTTCCGGCCGCCATACAAAGTACCGCCCAAGACGTCGCTCGAACGCTACAACGTCATGCAGTCCGAGTGGGTGATTGATCAAATCTCCAAAGTTTGGCCAACCATGTCACTCGCGGTTTTTGGTGGCAAGACACCCACGGAAGCCGCGACCGAAAAGAAACTACAGCGATGCGTGCTGGCTGCGATCCTGAATCTGGAAATCTGGGCCGACAGACAGCCCTTCGAATTCGATTTCAACACGCTCCGTCAGAAGCTTGGACTTCCCGAGGCGCAACCCATTGATCCGAACGACGTCGACGTGCGTGCCCTGTCCCCCACGCAGCTGCTTCGGCTGCAACTGGACAAGCTTTCCACCGAAGACCTGAAATTCATCTTCGAAGTCGTTTCGGTCCGCCCCAACGGCTCGCTTCTGCATTCGATCTGCCAGGAAATTCTGATCCGCGATGGTATCGAGAGCGAAATCGATCTCGTCGAAGTTCACGAACGGTTGGCCGACCTGTCCACCGACTCCGACAAGCAGCTCGAGCACCTTGGTAAAGCTCGTGACCTGTCTGTCAGCAAAGGCGAATCACCCGCGTCGTGGCTGGTTGCCGAACTGGACATTCGCATTCAGCGCGGAGAAGCCGACGTAGCCAAACGTCTGATCGCAGAGATTCAATCTCGCTACATGCGTGAGCCGGGTGTCGGGCAGATGTTGGCTCAGGTGCTCTCGAAATACGGCCTCATGCCGGCAGGCCCTCCGGGTGCAATGCCACAACCAGTCGGCCCGGATGGTGTTCCTGCCGGAGTCGGCGGCGCTGCTGAAGCACCGGCGGCGGGCGGAGTCTGGACTCCGGGTTCCGCAGAACCTGCTGCACCTCAGGAGTCGGGCGGCGGCGAGTCGAAGCTCTGGATTCCAGGCATGGACTAGAAGCGTGGTTCGCTCGCACTTCGACCGCTCAGCGCGCGGCATTACCATTCACTGAATGGCTTCGCGACGAGACTTGAATTGAAGTACTTTTGATCGCCGGTCACCTCTTCGGCGATCCAGGCGGGCAGGTCAATCGCCTGGTCTTCTGCCTCCAGCTCGACTTCCGCAACGATCAGCCCTTCGTTGGCGCCGAGGAACTCGTCGACCTCCCAAACCAGATCACCAACGGAAATACGGCTTCGATTCTTTTCGATCAACGGTTGCTCGCACAGCGGCAACATCTGGTTGGCATCCGACAGCGTGATTGGATATTCGAACTCAGCGCGAGTGGCTCCGGATGAGAGCCCCTTGATCGTGAGCCACGCGGAATCACCGGCAACGCGTACGCGCACGGTTCGCTGCTTGTCCGAATTCAGATAGCCCTGGCAAAAGTAAACGGGCGTCGCGAGCTCCCGCCAGGCATCTCCGGATACAAGAAACTTTCGTTCGATCTCAATGCCCATCATTTTCCCCGCCAGATGTCATGCGCCAAATGCCGTGGCGGCAACCGATTGGACACCATGGCGACGATCACAGATACACGCGACGGTTGTAGATGTACCACTCAACCAGTAGCACCAGCAAGGCGAGAATCGCCAGCCACTTCCATGCTTCACGGCGTACTCGAGCGGTCGCAACTTTCCCGGAAATCTTGACGTGTTCGTCCATTGCCAATTCCATCACCGGCGGCAAATTACTTTCGACATCGTCAAACAGGTTGACCGGCACGCGATGCGTCACGTCGGCCTTCTTGGGATCGGTCAGTTCATAGATTCCCGTATTGTTGTTCGCCGTGAAGGAGAACGCTCCCGTTCGCCCGCGACCGACCTTCAGTTTGCGTCCATCCGGAGCGACCATGTCCAGCTCCTTGCTGGGAGTATCCAGTCGCAACTGGATCATTTGCCCCGGCTGATAGAGTGCCTGGCTCGACTGTTCCGACACGCCGCCGAGGTAGGACAGGAGGTTCTGAATGAACACCGGATAGCTGGGGTCGTTTCGCACCCATGTTGTATTGAAGTACTCTCCGCCATCTTCGGTCCGACCGATCAACGCGAACCCGATCACAAGGTCCTGCACGCTGTCACGCGTGGCAATGGCCATCATCGGTCCGAGGTCCGTATCCAGAAGCGTCGTAGCGCCCTTGGGAGGATTCATGGTGGTGCCCTCGCCAATCAGCACGTTGGACATGTTGACGAACTGCATCAGGGGATGCGATTGATCGCTGTCGATCACAACCGGCCCTGCGCACTTGCCATTGGTCGTCCACGTCTTCGAATCCGCCATGTCCGTCGGTTGCGATTCCGCCGTTTCTGATCCGTCGGCCGCCACTTCTTCACGGGGCGGCAATTGCCCGAAGAACACGGTGTTCGACAACGGCATCAGCTTTGGCGTCGCCGGGCCACACTGATCAAAGATAATCAGGTCGTGCGTACCGTCGGCGGCGTCCTTGATGTACTCTTCGGTCGTGAGGTATTCGGGCGTCGTAATCTTGATGTCGGCGAACTTCTTGATGCGATCGGTCGTCAGGGCCGATTCCAGAAACAGGTTTCCGGGCGTCACCAGCATCAACCTCGCACGCTGCGTCACATCCAGGACGGCCCACGCCTGATTGTCGATGGCCAGATCGTCGTCGGTCTTCAGTTCCAGTCGTAGGACACCTTTCTCCACGTTAGGCAGCGTGAATTCGGTTCCCTTCCTTGAATCCGCGTCGATCGTCATCGTCTCCGCATCGATCAGCTTGCCATCCAGATACAGCGACAACTCGACTTCCGCCGGTTCAAATCCGAAGTTGCGAATACTGGTGAACGCCTCCGTTTGCCCCGGCTTTTCTGGATTCTTTGCCGATTGAAAAGCGGCAATGGCCACGTTGTGAGCATCGGATTTGCCAATCGGGCGGTAATCGGGTTTCAGGTTGCCCAACGTAAAGTTAGGCGAGGCACCAATCCGACCATCGCTGAAAATAAACAGCGAGGCGGGCATGGCGTCCGCCGCAGCTGCATCGCCTTCGTCGTATGCGTTTCGACCGGGATTGGCCAGGCCCGCCGCAAAACGGAGCGCCTTCTTCAGGTCGGTCCGGCGATGCGTTGGCTTGATGGTCTGCAGTTTCTGTTTGAGCAGTTTCTTGTTGTCGGTGTATGACTGGATCGTGCGCGCACCATCGGCGTCGGAGAACGCGATGATCATACCCACGTCGCCCGACTTCATGTCGTCGATCAACGCCGATGCCTGTTTCTTGGCCTCTTCCAGGCGGTTGGTGCCCACGTCCGTCGCACTCATGCTGGCCGAGTTATCAATCAGGAAAATCGATCGATCTTCCTCCAGCTTCGTGCCGCTCCAGCTGGGGTTCAGGCACGCGAGGATGGCCAGCAACATCAGTAGCAGTTGCAAAAACAGCAGCAGGTTTCGTCGCAGCTTTTGCCAGATACTGTTGACGTGCAAATCCTCGACCGTCTTGGTCCACAGATAGGTACTGGGCACTTCCATGGGTTCGCGACGAAGCTTCAGGAAATACAGCAGCACGATGATCGGTGGAATCGCCAGCAGAGCGGCCCACTGCAACGGGTTGAGCAGATCAAAGGCGAGTCTCATCGCACCAACCCCCGCTTGCGAAGGTAGCTGGATACGAGCTGGTCGACGGGAATGTCCGTGTTGGCCATCAGGTAGTACATGCCTCGCCGCGTGCAGAAGTCACGCGCCCCTTCCAGGAAAGCTGCGAGCGTTCGCTGATAGCGATCCAGAAGCGGCTTGCTGACCGTAATCTCTGCCACATCGGCGTCTTCACAATCGACGAGTTTGAGGTCGCCTTTGACATCCGGTTCGATCTCTGCCGCCGACAGAACGTGGATGACGTAGACATCCAGATCCTGCGCCAACAGGTACCGCAGGCCTGCTTCGTATCCCGATTTGTCCATCAGGTCGGTAATCAGAATCAGAATTCCTTTTCCGCTGTTTCGCAAGCAGAAGTTCTTGATGCCATCTTCCAGCGGCGTATTGTCGCCACCCTTGATTTCCTCCAGCTGTTTCATCATTCGCCACAGATTCGCACGCCCACGCAACATGGGCGAGGGTGTCGAGAGCGGCTGGCCCAGCGTTTCGATTTTGACGCGATCGCCACGACAGAGACCAATGAATCCCAGCGAGGCAGCCAGTTGCTTGGCGTAGTGTAACTTCGACGGATCGCCAAATTCCATCGACGCGCTGGTGTCGATCAGCGCGTGAAAGTGAAGGTCCTCTTCTTCGAGGAACACTTTCAGGAATAGCTTGTCCAGGCGGGCGAACATGTTCCAGTCGATATGGCGCAAGTCGTCGCCGGCCACGTAGTTTCGAAAGTCGGCGAACTCGACGCTCTGACCTCGACGACGGCTACGCCGTTCGCCTTTCATGCGTCCCCGGAAGATCTTGCGCGTCACCAACTCCAGTCGCTCAAGCTGAGCGAGAAGTTCGGGCGGAAGAAGTGCTGATGTGTCTGCGGGCATGTGCGGTGCTGCCTTACGATGTCAAACAGGCTCGAATAGCCAGCGACTGAGTTGGCTCAGCCGGACGGATCCACTCGCTGGCGTTTCAGGTGGGGATCCGACACGAACAGGGGCTAACTGGCAACCGCCGCGACAGGAACATCGGGTTTCTCGGGACAGCCCTCCAGAATGTCGAGCAATACCTGGTCGACTTCAATCTGTTCCGCCTGGGCTTCAAAGTTGAGTATCACGCGATGTCGCATGGCAGGCAGGTACACGCGGCGAACATCTTCGAAGCTGACATTGAATCGGCCTTCCAGCAGTGAACGGGTCTTCGCCGCAAGGGCCAGTGACTGTGCACCCCGCGGGCTGGAGCCCCAACGCAGATACTGGTTGGTCACCGGCAATGCGTAAGGTCCGTGCGGATGCGTGGCGAGTGTCAGGCGGACGATGTAATCCTGGACGTGGTCCGCCAGAATGACCTCGCGAATCAACTGCTGCCATTTGAGGATTTCGCTGCCGTCCATCACCTTGTCCGGCTCGATTTTGACACCGCGAGTGGTTCGGTCCACGATTGTCGCCAGCTCCTCGCGCGTCGAGTAGCCAACAACCAGCTTGAAGAGGAAACGGTCAAGCTGAGCTTCCGGCAACGGGTACGTGCCTTCCTGCTCGATCGGGTTCTGCGTCGCCATTACAAAGAACGGTTTCTCCAGATCATGCCGCACGCCACCGACGGTGACGGTCCCTTCCTGCATCGTTTCCAGCATCGCGGACTGCGTTTTGGGCGTGGCACGGTTGATCTCATCTGCCAGACAGATCTGTGTGAAGATTGGTCCCTTCTGAAACTCAAAGACACGTTTGCCATCTTCGGTTTCGAGGACCATGTTCGTCCCGAGAATGTCGGCGGGCATCAGGTCGGGCGTAAACTGGATGCGGTTGAAGTTCAGATTCAGCGTCGTGGCCAGGGTGCGAATCAGCAGCGTCTTGCCGAGCCCCGGTACACCTTCCAAAAGGCAGTGACCGCCAACGAACAGGCACGTCAGCACGCCGTGAACGATGTCGTCGTGTCCGACGATCACCCGTCCAATCTGTTCACGCAGCGAGTTGTAACGGTTCTGGAACTCTGCCGCCTGTTGCTGCATCTCTTCGCCAACGCTCATAGGTTAAACCTCACTCTGGTTATTGCTTGTTGATTTGATTGGGAGTTTCGCGACCGGGCATTGTTGACTCACCGTCGATCGATGGCGAGTGCAACGCTTCGTCGCGAAGTTACGGTATGTCTTTTCGGGCCTGTTTTTTCGCCTTCAGCAGTCGCTCGGTGTAGCTCTCTTCTTCCGCCTGAGCTTCCATGCTTTCCTGCTGCTTGCGTTCGGTTGCTTCGGCCGCCAGTTGGCTGGACTGATCGAGCACCGACATGTCCACATCCTCTTCCGGTTCCGGCTCGAAGCGTGCGGCTGCCTTGCGGTCGTCCAACTCGTCATGCACGGCCGCCTTGCGGCTACGCAGACGCTGCATCCGCTCGTCTGGCTTCGTCTCGACTTCCTCGCCGCTGATCGATGCTCGCACCTGCGCCACCACGGGCTGCAGCCAGTCGAAGTTGATCGCAACGCGGCGAACGAAAACGTCCGCAAGGAACAGGCAGCCTGCCGTCAACAACAGCAGCGGCCAGATATCCTGCGTGCTAATCTGCTTCACCGGACTTGGGCGGAACGTGTTGCTGTCGTTTTCGGACACGCTGGGAATCGTTTGCTCGAAGTTGATGGGGTGAATCTTGCCCGGCTCGCCGCCAATCTCCACGTTGGCCAACGAGCTCAACAGTTCCTGATTGGTTTCACGATCCTGGTACTCGGCGGAATACGGAACGTTCACGCCCGTCCGCAGGCTGCCGTATTTCGGTCCGGGTGCAAGCGCGACGAAGTAGCTGCCGGGGGCCGTTGCATCAAAGGTCCCTTCGTAACGCCCCGGTGCGACTTGCTTGAGATCCATGTCGGCGGACTTCATGTCCGGCAGGATCACATCACCGCCAATGTCGAGGAAGTTGATCAGGTTGTCTTCCTCATCAATTGCAGTGACGATCACTTTCCCTTCGCCGTTTTTGATCTGCGTCGCGACGGAGAATTTGCCGTTGTTGCCCGTGGGTCGCATGGCCCAGCGAATCATCTGACCGAAGAATTGATCGTAGCCATCCCAGTTCGTCCAGTCGGTCGTCCAGCGGTGGCCTGCGTCGGTCGTGAACGCGACGGTTCGACCTGCTCCGTAGGTCCAGGATGCAAGAAGTGTGTTGTTGTCGCGACCGGCCGGATTGTCGCCCGGTTCCGGCGACTTCAGAATCACGTCGACGAGACTGTTTTCTTTTTTCGACGTCAGGACGAAGCCATCAAATGGCGGCATCGCGTCAATCCCTTTCAGGATCTCGTGCTGGTACGAAACGATCGGCATCAAACCGGGTTTCTCCTTGACCAGTGGCCGGGCGATTCGCATCGTCTCTTTCTGAAAGATCCGCGGCAGTGCCTTGGGATTCTTCACGACGTAGTACCGGCCGCCCGTGAACTTGGCGATCCGCGAAAGCAGTGTGCTGCCGGCCGGTCCGTGCGTTCCGACCGCGACCGTCGAGACCTTGACGCCAAGATCCTTGAAAGCCTGCAGGGTTTTCTGGGTTGGCGGTGAAGGGTCACCATCGCTAATGATGATCATGTGCTTCGTCGCCGCGCCTTCCGCAGCACCAAGCTGAGCGAAAGACGCGACCGCCATGGCCAGCGATGGATCAAACTCGGGCATATCCCCCGGAGTCATCTGACTCAGTCGAGCCATCATCTTGTCTTTGTTGCGGCCCACCTTGATCAGACCGCGAGGCTTGCCCCACAACCACTCTTCGCGACCTTCCCAGTGAACCACGCCGCAGTAGTCGTGCGGGCCCAGCACCTTCAACGCTTCGCGCGAAATGATCTTCTGCCAGTAGTTGCCCTGGGCCATCTCTGAAGCGTGCATGACCATCGCCAGAGCACCGACCGGTACGACTTTGGCATTGTAAATCTGGAAGTCGACCGGCATGGCCTTTTCGAGTTCCGAATTGGCCCAACCACCGGCGCCGAAACTTCGTTCACCGCCCAGCATGATCAGACCGCACCCCAGCTTTTGCGTGTTGCGGACCAGAATATCAATCTGCTCGTCGCTGAAGTTCGTTTGCACGTCCACGTTGCCACTACTACGCGGCACGTCGGCCAGAATCACGCAGTCATAGCGCTGCAATTCCGCCAGGCTCGTGAAGAGCTGGTCGCTGGTCTGCACCGTGATGTTGATTTCCTGGTCACGCAAACGTTCGACCAGCGTTTCGAAATTCCCCTGGTTCTCCCAATCTTCGATGAGTAGCACGTTGGCGGATCCCAACACGTGCGTGAAGGCCGTCGCGCGGTTGTTCTGAGCCAACACGTCGTCGACGTTTGGATTGTCCGGTACGAACTCCGCCTGGTACTCGTAGAAGTCCTCTTCTTCAATGACATTGCGGAATTGAAAGACCCGCTTGCCTGGAGGTAACTCAACTTCCTGTTCGCTGATGAGCTGCGTGTCCTTGCCCTGCCGTCGCCAGACTCTCAGCTTGCCGCCGACAACCGCGTCGTCCTCGGTTGTCGGTTGTCCCAGATTGTTGATGACCACACTGGCATCGAATGGCTGTCCCTTGCGCGTATCGGAGGGAATCGCCACCTTGTCGACTTCCACTTCTGCACGCTGGCGCAGTTGCACGGGCGCGACATCGACACTGATGCCCTCTTCTTCGAAAACCTGAATCAGCGATTGCGAATCGCCCTCGTTCTCGTTTCCATCGGAGACAATCACGATACGGCGAGAAGAGTCTTCGGGGAACGTCGCCTGAGCCAGCTTCAGGGCTTGAGCCAGATTCGTGGCATCCGGTCGCAAATCATAGACCGACGTTTCAAGGCGACCGGCCAGCGGCAAGTCGTCGTCCAGCGGCGCGACTTCGATGGCCGCGTCACTGCCGAACACAATCACGGCAGCTTTGTCGGCGACGCTCCGGAATTCGGTAACGTTTCGCTTGACCCATTTCACCATCGACTCGCGAACGGGTTTCGGAATACTCTCGGACTGATCCAGCAGATAGATCACCGTCATGCGATCGTTGGTGCGCAGGAACTGCATCTCTGCGAGCGCCGAAACAATCAACATCATCACCAGCGTGCGAAATGCCAATGCGAAGAACCGACGAAACGATCCCATGCTCGATAGTGACTCGCAGCTGATGTACCAGACGACGGGAACCAGCAGCAGCGTCAGCAGATACCACTGGCTGGCAAAGATCGGCGTCGACGACGCGACCCACGCGACGATCGCCAGCGGAATTCCAGACAGCCCGGCAAGGACGACAAAACGCTTGCCGGATGGCAACTTGGCCGTGGACTCGCGGCTGGCAAACCAGATTGCAGCCAGCATCACGGGGATCATCGCCAGCAACCAATAGTATCCGGCCGTGTTCGGATCGATGTTCATAGCTGATCGCGAATTGCTCGCGTCCCTTGTTCTTAAAGGCGTATCCGCTGAACGCGCTGATTGTAGGTATCCAGAACATGTAGCCGATCGCGTGAGTCTTTCACGATCGACCACGGGTTATGAAGTTCGCCTTCCTTGCGGCCATGCGAACCCCACTGTCCGACGAACTGACCGTCACGCGTAAACTTCTGCACGCGGTGATTGCCAAACTCGCAAATGTAAACGTAGTCGCCATCGAGCACGATATCGTACGGGTACCGTAACTCGCCTGGGGCGCTACCCAGTTTGCCCCAATGATTCAAAAGCTCCGGTCCGTCGCCGGATACATCAAACACCATCACGCGGTGATTGCAGGCGTCGACAACCCACAAATGGTCGTCGTCGTCCATCGCCATGTTCTGAGGACGTTTGAATTCATGCAGTCCATCGCCGTGGCCACCCCAGCCCCACATGTATTCTCCGTCGGGCGAAAATTTTTGGACCCGATCCAGTTCGCCGTACTCGGACACGTAGTAATTTCCCTGCGAGTCCTGCACGCAGTCGGTGACCCAACCAAACTCGCCCGGCCCAAGTCCTTCCTTGCCGCCGATCGTTTTGTCTTCGAGCAGCTCGCCCTCGGGCGTGTAGAACAGGATGCGGTAGTAGTGGGTGTCGGCGACCATCAGGTTGCCATCGTTGTCAAACGTCAGGCCCGTGGGCTTGCCGAATTCCCACTCAGGCGTCCGCCAGCCATGCGAGAATTTTCCCCTGGAATCGAATACCTGGATCCGAGCGGCTTTATCAACAATGAACAAACGGTCCTTGTTATCGATCGCCATCGCACGTGGTTTCTGAAACAGACCGGGCTGTCCGCCCTGTCGGCCCCAAATTGCTTCCAGCTTCCCGGTGGTCTCGCCGCTGGTTCCTTCCTGCGTGATGATGGCCAGCGGTGCCACCGCACACGTCAACAGAGCGACGATCCCCAATACTTTCTTGAGCGGCTTTGTCATGTCAGACCTGAGGTTACGACAATTAAGACAGAATGACTTAAATCATTCTACAGAATTGGCGGCCAAAGCAAAGAGTCTCTTTTGCGGGCATTCAAAATCCTGGTCATGAGAATGAACGGGAACAGGATTCGGGTACTTGCGGACGCCGGTTCCCGCGATGGTCTGCCGCCGGGTTCTGGTCGGTTTTCGCCGCTTGTAGGTGGGCGTAAACTTCAATAGATTGGGAGATTACATCAATTCGACGGGGAACCGCGAGCCACAAGGCTCTTTGATAACTCATGGCGCCAGTGGTAATCGACTTACGAAATTCGGAAGACTCGCGCGATGCGATTCATCTCGCCGTGCAAACGTTGGCGGAGGGCCATCTGGCCGTCTTTCCGACAGAAACGGTGTACGGCGTCGCAGCGAGTGCACGAAACGGGGATGCGGTCCGCAAGCTCCTCGCGTCCAAATCCTGTTCAGAAGGCCATCCTTTAACGCTGGCCATCAAGAGTGCGGATGATGCTCTGGACTACGTGCCGGGCATGAACGCCATCAGTTCAAGGCTGGCTCGACGGTGTTGGCCGGGGCCGGTGACTTTGGTGATGGACGGCAGTCACGAAGATAGCCTGATCCAGCAGTTGCCAGAAAACGTCCGCAAGGCGGTCGCCCCGGTAGGCAAAGTTGGCCTCCGTGTTCCCGCTCATCAATTGATACTCGATGTGCTGCGTCTAACGCCCGGCCCGCTGGTGCTCTCGAGTGCGAATCGGTCGGGCGAGCCGGCTCCAACGTCGGCAGAGGAAGCGATTGAACAGTTGGGAGACAGCGTCAAGCTGGTCCTCAACGATGGCAAATGCCAGTTCGGACAACCTTCTTCCGTTGTGGAAATCGACGGTGACAAGATTAATTTGCTCAGGCCGGGCGTTGTTTCAGAATCGAATCTGGGACGGCTGGCGAGTCACCTGGTGCTGCTGGTTTGCACCGGAAATACGTGCCGCAGTCCCATGGCAGAAGCACTCTGCCGCGACCAGATGGCCAAGAAACTCAAATGCCCACCTGAACAACTGGAAGATCGTGGCGTCATGGTCATGTCGGCGGGCATTGCCGCTACCCCCGGCGGTCGACCATCCCCGGAAGCCGTCGAAGTCATGAACTCCAGCGGGCTTCACCTGGATGGACATGTCGCTCAGCCCCTTAGCGAACGCCTGGCACGCTATGCGGACGTCATTCTTACGATGACCAATGGGCATCGACATGCGATTGTAAATCACTGGCCCGATCTCGCGGACCGAGTCGAAGTGCTCAGTACGGATGGCCGGGACATTTCCGATCCAATCGGTGGCTCGCTGCAAGTGTACCAGGACTGCGCCCGACAAATCGAAGGACACCTGAAGTCTCGCATTGACGAGATGGATCTTGGTTAACGGTCCTTGACCGTTCCGTAATGTAAAAGAATCTTGCCATGAAAATCTCCGTAGCAAATGATCACCGCGGGATCGATTTGAAACACCGCATCATCTCATTGCTTGAACAGATGGGCCACACCGTTACCAATCACGGGACGGACGAATCCGATAGCGTGGACTATCCGGATTTCGCATCGGCGGTCTGTAAGGAAGTTGCCGGTTCCGACGTGGAGCGTGGCATTCTGATTTGCGGAAGTGGCATCGGAATGAACATCGCGGCCAACAAGCACAAGGGCGTCCGCGCCGTGCGTGCTCAGGATGAATACGATGCCGAATGGTGTCGTCGGCACAACGATGCAAACGTGCTTTGCCTTTCCGCCGATCGCATTGGCGAAGGTTCCGTCGACCGGATGTTGGAAATCTGGCTGGCGACCGAATTCGAAGGCGGTCGCCACGCGCGACGCGTCGACAAGCTGGGCGACATCGAACGCAGTAGCAGTTGTTGATCACGGTTGCCCCACACAACCGGACGAATGCGTTTCATGCTGCCATACAAGCATATGCACGCATTGCGTGAGTTGCTCTCTCAACGTTTTCACAGCGCGCCGGATGCCTGCCAGTGCAATCGCATCCGTTCGACTACTTCGTGATCAATTGCTTCCACGAATGAAACATCCGCTAGCAATCGTGATCTCGTGTTGCGCTTTCCTAACTGCGTGTCCCAAAAGTTTTTTGAAGAAAGTGTCACGACTTCCGTTTGGAAAAGTTCGCCGGATGTTCAGGTTCTTTCAGCGAACTGTTCCGGTTGTAGCAGTCGTTTCCTAACGTTTGAATTTCCGCCAAACGAAGTAGGCATACGGACGCCGCAGCTGTCTTGATGATGACCCTACGGTTGTTAGAGTGAAGTTGTCGCTGGAAGCGCCCAACGAAATGGTTTTACATCATGCAGGCGGATCGGCATGGTGTAAGTGACAGCGACCTCATGGCGTAAGGTAAACATCTGGTTATGGCAACTCCGCATCCAAAGATGCCCGAAGACGAAGTAGATCAGCTACTGTTGAATGCTCGTCTTCGTGACGAACTTGAACCCTACCTCGACGAATCCGTCGAACTGGTAGACGTTCGCAACATGCCGACACGGGATGAAAATGAATTCCTGGCATCCATGCTCGAATGGGAACGGGCTCCCGTCGTGCCCATCGCCCAATGGTTTCAGCCAAAGCTGAACCCACCGGGTGTCGACAAGCTCGACGATCATCAGTTGCATGTGGTGTTATGGGAAACGATCAACGCACTGTTCGCCAAGCGGATTGTGCTGGACTTCACGCACCATCTTAGTGATCGCGAGCTCTATCAACTGATCTGTCGCGACATCCTTCCTTCACTGGAAAAGAAGATCGAACGGACGCGTACGTATTTGCACTGGTTGTGTCTCGACCCGGATTCGGAAGCCGACATCTGGTTGCGATACTACGCTTCAGAAGAAGAGCGTGAAGGTTGGGCCAGCGAGAATGGACGAGAACTGCCGAATTCGGAACTGCCGCCGTACCCACGTCGCGTCCCACGTGGACCGATGGACTAGACCATTGAGCTAGATCGATCGACCAGACCATTGAGCTAGATCAATGAACCAGTTGGAGCTCATCGGTTTTTCGTCGCCGTTCGGGAGGGACTCGCCAGAGCGCAATCGATTAGTGAAAACTCGATCGTCTTGTCGCTCACGTTGTCCCCGGCAAACTGAATTGGCGCATCGGCCGCTTCAACGTCCGCGTTCCAGCTCAACATCGAACGTGTTTTCGTCGGCGTCTTCGACGGTAAACTCCAACCCGGAAGTATCCGGTCGCGAGTATTTCGCTTTGGCGACGCCCCGCAATCGCCCGGCGTCCGGATCGTAATCCTCGGGCGGATTCACCGTGATCCCGACGCGAAAGTCGGCCGCGACCGCTCCATCCGTTTCTTCGTAGGTGCCGATTTCGTACTTCCCATCGCGGATGATGCCTCGCCCAGACGGCAGCCCCTCGGCTACAAACAGGATCGTGCCCTCTTTGATCAGCTCGCCATCTTCATATTTCACGGTTCCCGTTGTCTTGAAGGTGGGCAGACGGTCGGACTTGCTACAGCCCATTACGAAGACAAAGCAACCGACAAGCAGAAATCGAATCATTCTTTGGGCGCTCCGTTGAGTTTGTGAGGCCGCGATTATACGCCCCGGTCATTTCGAATTCAGACCGCGACCGCCAAACTGCGCACAACCGCCTGAAAATGGTTTACGGATGTAGACAATCCAGAGCAAAGTTGGGGTACCAAATGATTGCGCCCCGCCGCGGCGTCATGATTTTCCAAAAACAAACGTCCATTTTTGGCGACCAATTCCCGCGGCGGTGCGACCACAACGAACCAGAACCGCCAATGTCGGCTCTTCCACTGGTTGACTGCTGGCGTCTGTACGCGTAGTCTTATCGGATTCAGGAATGCTAATTATCAGCATTGCTGATGCTTCTACTGGGCACTAGTTTTGTGGGCACACCATGCAGGTTAAGGCGTTAAAGGTCTTTTGCGATGTCGTTGAACAGCGGAGCTTCTCGGAAGCTGCCGCCGATAACGGTGTGTCGCAATCGGCTGCCAGCCAGATGGTGAGCCACGTAGAAGAGGAGATGGGAGCCAAATTCATTGATCGGTCGCAGCGTCCTATCGCACTGCTACCGGCCGGCGAATTGTTCTATCGCGGTTGTCGACGAATCGTTGATCAGTTTGAGAATCTGCGGAATGATCTGCAGGACTACGCGGCTTCCGAAGCCGGTCAGGTCAACGTTGCATCGATCTATTCGGTTGGCCTGAGTCACATGAACTGGTTTGTGCAACAGTTCCTGACCGACACACCGGATTCCAATGTACGCGTCGAATATCGGCACCCGGATCAGGTCTATCAGCTGGTCGAGCGAGGTCAGGCACAGATCGGTCTGGTCAGCTACCCTCGCGAATCTCGCAACGTGAAAGCAACGACCTGGCGTGAGGAGGAGATTGCACTGGCGTGCTCCCCACGACACCCGTTTGCCGACAGAACAAGTTTGAAGCTTTCTGACCTGCATGGTCAGCCGATGGTGGGTTACGACGAACGATTGCGCATCTGGGAAGAGATCGACAAGGCTCTTTCTGCGGCGAGCGCTGAAGTCAACGTCGTCATGCGATTCGACAATACGGAAACGATCAAACGGGCGCTGGAGATCGACGCCGGCCTGGGACTTCTGCCCGGCCCTACGCTCGATCGTGAAGTGGCCGCTGGGACTCTGGTCCGTATTCCCATCGAATCTCCCCGGCTGATTCGCCCGGTCGGAATTATTACGAAGAGTGGCAGGGAGCTGCCCGCCGAGGCTGCCCGGTTTGTCGAATTCCTTTTGCAAAATTCTTTTGCAGACAGACCGGATGCGAGCAAAAAGGCGACGGCCAATCCTTCGGCCACGAGTTGAGTTAACCCGATTTCTTCGATTTCGGTAACTCAAGAGTCGGGAAGTCGAAGAAGTCATAGTGTGTCAGGTGAAATTGGATGAACGAAATATTTTCGAAGTTTGGCTTTCCGCAGAAGCACGGCCTGTACGACCCTGCCAACGAAAAGGACGCGTGCGGCGTCGGCTTCGTTGCCAACATCAAGGGTGTACGTAGCCATCAGATCGTGCTCGATGCCGAAACGATCCTCCGGAACATGGATCATCGTGGCGCGTGCGGTTGCGAATACAACACGGGCGACGGCGCAGGTATCCTCACCGGCATGCCTCACGACTTCATGCAGAAGGTCGTCAAGGCTGACTTTGGTGCCGATCTTCCTGAACCCGGGCGCTATGCCGCGGGCAATGTGTTCCTGCCACAGGACGCTGCACAACGCGAAAAGTGCATCGCCGTCTTCAACAAGTTCATCGAGGCACAGGGCCAAAAACTGATCGGTTGGCGACAGGTTCCCACCGATTCCAAAAAGGCCGACGTCGGGCCGATTGCCCTGCAGTCGGAACCGGTTGTACAGCAGGTTCTGATTGCCGCCGCCGACGGTACGGCTGACGACGAGTTCGAACGACAGATCTATCTGATACGGAAGCAGGCGACGACCGAACTGCGTAACGACAAGACGATGAGCGAAGCGAAAATGTTCTACGTGAACTCGCTTTCGCCCAAGGTCATCGTTTACAAGGGAATGCTGATGTCCTGGCAGGTACTCCCGTACTTCCCGGACCTCACGGACGAAGACTACAAGACGCACCTGGCCATGGTGCACTCGCGGTTTTCTACCAACACGTTCCCCAGTTGGGACCGTGCCCAGCCTTTGCGATTCATGAGCCACAATGGCGAAATCAACACGCTGCGTGGCAACGCCAACTGGATGATGGCTCGTCAGGGAACGGTCGAAAGCAAGCTGTTCGGCGAAGAAATGAGCAAGCTCTTTCCGCTGGTCGAAGCGGACTTGTCGGACTCCGGTACATTCGACAACGCGCTCGAGTTTCTGTTGATGTCAGGCCGCACGCTGCAGCACGCCGTCATGATGATGGTGCCCGAAGCATGGCAGAACCATCACACCATGTCCGAAAACAAACGGGCATTCTACGAGTACCACTCAACGCTGATGGAGCCATGGGACGGGCCGGCTTCCATCGTCTTCACCGACGGCAAGTACATTGGCGCGGTACTCGACCGAAACGGATTGCGACCATCGCGTTACTACCTCACCAACGATGACCGAGTAATCATGGCCAGCGAAGTGGGCGTCCTTCCCACGATCGACCCATCGACGGTGATCGAGAAGGGGCGTTTGCAACCGGGACGTATCTTCCTGATTGATTTCGAGGAAGCGCGGCTCATCCCGGACGAAGAAGTCAAGGAAACGATGGCGGCCAGCTATCCGTTTCGCGAGTGGATCAACAAGGAACGACTGCAGCTCTCCGAAATCCCCGCCGCTGATGCGATGGGCTTCGACCAGGAGACCCTGCTCGCTCGACAACAAGCGCTTGGGTACACGGTAGAAACCAGCAAATTCATGCTGCTGCCTCTGATCCGCGCGAAGAAGGACCCGATCGGTTCGATGGGCAACGATTCGGCTCTGGCCTGCCTGTCTGATCAACCGCGGATGCTTTACGACTACTTCAAGCAGCTCTTTGCTCAGGTGACCAACCCCGCGATCGATTCGATTCGCGAGGAAATCGTCATGTCGCTGGAGTGCTACATTGGCCCCGAGGGTAACCTTCTGGAAGCCGAAGCCAGTGATTGCCATCGCTTGCTCGTGCCGCACCCGATCCTCACCAACGAAGAACTCGCGGCGCTCAAGCACATGGATCACCGCGGCTGGAAGTCGAAAGAGATCGACATCACGTGGGACCGATCCGAAGGCGAGGCCGGCCTACCGAAGGCACTCGACCGAATCTGTGCCGAATCCGAAGCGGCCATCGACGACGGCTATTCTCTGATCGTCCTGACAGACCGGGCGATGGGTCCGGACCGCGTCGCCGTCAGTACATTGCTGGCCTGCGGAGCCGTACACCAGTATCTGGTCAAAAAGACCAAGCGGACGCGAATCGGAATCGTGCTGGAAACGGGCGAAGCTCGCGAAGTACATCATCACTGCCTGTTGATTGGATTCGGTGCTGATGCCATCAATCCGTATCTCGCCTTCGAGACGATCTGGGATGCTCGGGCTGATGGTCGAATCGAAGACCTCACCGACGAGCAGATTACGGAAGCCTATCGACTGGGCGTCAAGAAGGGCATGCTCAAGGTGATGGCCAAGATGGGCATCTCGACATTGCAGTCCTATAAAGGAGCCCAAATTTTCGAAGCCGTCGGACTTCGCGACGATGTCATCGACCGCTGCTTCACGGGAACCGCCAGTCGTATTCAGGGCGTCGATTTCAAGGTACTCGCTCAGGAGTTGCTGCGTCGTCATGCGATTGGTTATCCCGAACGTAGCGAAGACCAATTGGCGACACTGCCGAACTACGGTGAATACCACTGGCGATCCACGGGCGAGCGTCACATGTGGGATCCACAATCGATCGCCGATGTGCAAATCGCGGCTCGAACCAACAGCTCGGAGGCTTACCAGCGATTCGCCGACCACTGCAACCACGATGCGAAGACCCGCTGTGCCCTGCGTGGCCTGCTGAAGGTCCGGGAAGGCTCGCTCGGTTCGCCGATTCCAATTGAAGAAGTCGAACCAGCGAAGGAAATCGTAAAACGATTCTGCACCGGTGCGATGAGCTTCGGATCGATTTCAGCTGAATCGCACGAGACGCTGGCGATCGCCATGAACCGACTTGGCGGTAAGAGCAACACGGGCGAAGGTGGCGAAGAAACGCGACGCTGGGAGCCGGACGAAAACGGTGACTTGCGACGCAGTGCCATCAAGCAGGTGGCATCCGGTCGATTCGGCGTGACGATCAACTACCTCACGAACGCCGATGAGATTCAGATCAAAATCTCGCAGGGAGCCAAGCCTGGTGAGGGTGGCGAACTTCCCGGACGCAAAGTCGACCAACGAATCGCCAACGTGCGATACTCGACACCCGGCGTCACGCTGATCAGCCCGCCGCCGCACCACGATATTTATTCGATCGAGGATCTCAAGCAATTGATCCACGATCTGAAGAACGCCAACCCGGCAGCACGGATCAGCGTCAAGCTTGTTTCGGAAGTCGGCGTCGGCACCGTCGCCGCCGGTGTTGCCAAGGGCTACGCAGACCACATCCTGATTTCAGGTGACAGTGGAGGCACGGGTGCTTCTCCGCTGACCAGCATCAAACACGCTGGTATGCCGTGGGAACTGGGGATTGCCGAAACGCATCAGACTCTGGTCATGAACGATCTGCGTTCGCGCGTCGTCCTGCAAACGGACGGACAACTGAAGACCGGTCGTGATGTCGTCATTGCGGCCTGCCTTGGTGCAGAAGAGTTCGGCTTTAGCACGGCTCCGTTGGTGACGCTGGGCTGCATCATGATGCGGAAGTGTCATCTGAACACTTGCCCGGTTGGCATTGCAACGCAGGACGAAGAGCTTCGCAAGAAGTTTACCGGCAAGCCGGAACATGTCGTCAATTACCTGTTCATGGTCGCGGAAGACGCGCGAAAGGTCATGGCATCCATTGGTGCCCGCTCGATTCTGGATCTGGTTGGTCGCGTTGACTGCCTGGAGACGAACGAAGCGATCAAGCACTGGAAAGCCGACGGTCTGGACCTGACCAGCATGCTGACTCTGGCTCCGAAACCGCACGACGCTGTCGGCGTCTACTGCACGCAGTCGCAGGACCACGGCCTGGAACTGGCATTGGACAACAAGCTCATTGAACTGGCTGCCGGAACATTGAAGGACGGATCACCGTGCGAAATTGATCTGCCCATCATCAACACGAACCGGGCTGTTGGGACGACGCTCAGCCATGAGGTCGCCAAGCGGTTTGGTTTGGACCTGCTACCGCCCGACACGATCAAGATCAAACTGACCGGTTCCGCCGGCCAAAGTATCGGTGCCTTCCTTGCGAAGGGAATTACGATCGAACTGGAAGGCGACGGCAACGACTATGTCGGCAAGGGCCTGTCCGGTGGCCGGATTGTGATTTACCCGCCGAAGGAAAGCTCGTTCGTTCCCGAAGACAACATTATCGCCGGCAACGTTGTGCTTTACGGTGCAACCAGCGGCAAGGCCTTCATGCGAGGTCGTGCGGCCGAGCGATTCTGCGTTCGCAACAGTGGGGCTCACGCGGTGATCGAAGGCGTCGGTGACCACGGTTGCGAATACATGACGGGTGGTCGAGCCGTAATTCTTGGCAAGACTGGTCGCAACTTTGCTTCCGGCATGAGCGGCGGGGTCGCCTATGTTCTGGACGAAGACGGCGAATTCAACCTGCGATGTAACCTGGAGCTTGTTGATCTCGAAAAAGTCGAACAGTCCGAAGACATCGAAGAACTGCGGGAGTTGATCAGCGAGCATCAGAAGTACACCGGATCGACGGTGGCGGAAAGGCTCCTGTCCGATTGGGACAACTCGCTGAAGAAATTCGTCAAAGTCATGCCACGCGACTACAAGCGTGTGCTGGAAGAGATGAAGGCCCAGGCAGCCACCGCCTGAACGCGATGACGGCGCAAACGCCGATTCAATGACGTTCGCGGCACGGCAAACAGATACAGACAAAAGTTAGAAGAACGAAGGCAAAAAAGATGGGCAAACCAACAGGATTCAAGGAGTTTGATCGGGAAACTGTTCCCTATCGCGATCCGATACAACGCGCAAACGACTTTCTGGAAATCTTTACCAACGCTCCCGAGTCGCACCTGAAAACACAGGGTGCCCGGTGCATGGACTGCGGTGTTCCTTTCTGTCAGTCCGATACCGGCTGTCCGATCGACAACCTCATCCCGGAATGGAACGACCTTGTCTACAACGGTCGCTGGCGAGATGCACTCGATCGTCTGCATAAGACCAACAACTTTCCGGAATTCACCGGCCGCGCCTGCCCCGCGCCCTGCGAGGGAGCGTGCGTGCTTGGTATCACCAATCCGCCCGTCACGATCAAGAACATCGAAAATGCGATCATCGACAAGGGTTGGGAAGAAGGTTGGGTCGTGCCCAATCCGCCAGAAAAACGAAGCGGCAAGAGCGTCGCGATCGTGGGTTCCGGCCCGGCTGGCCTCACCGCCGCCGCGCAGTTGAACTCGGTTGGCCACCAGGTCACCGTCTACGAACGGGCGGATCGCATCGGTGGTTTGCTGATGTACGGTATTCCCAACATGAAGCTGGACAAAGGTACCGTGCAACGACGCGTGGACCTGCTGAAAGCCGAGGGCGTCGAGTTCATCACGTGTGCTCACGTTGGCAAGAAAGAGGATTTCGAACACGGCCACATGACGCAAATCATGGAGGAACGTGGTCACGAAATTCAGTACATCGATCCAAACGAACTGATGAAGAGCCACGACGCGTTGTTGATGGCAACCGGTGCGACCAAGCCGTTTGATCCGACCGGGCGATGTCCCGGCCGAGAGCTCAAGGGCATCCACCTCGCGATGAACTTCCTGACTCGCAACACGAAGAGCTTTCTTGATTCCGGGTTGGAAGACGAAGTGTATCTGTCCGCCAAGGGCAAAGATGTCGTCGTCATTGGCGGTGGTGATACCGGCGCCGACTGCATCGGTACGTCGTTGCGACACGGCTGCAACAGCGTGGTGAATTTCGAGCTCCTGGACAAACCGCCGGCCGAACGGGCCCCTAACAACCCCTGGCCGCAGTGGCCACGCGTTTACCGGCTCGACTATTCGCATCAGGAAGTGAAAGCGATCAACGGGGAAGACCCGCGGGCCTATCATGTGCTCACCAAGGAATTCATTGGCGATGGCAACGGGAATCTCAAAGCCGTACGGACGGTAGAAGTCGACTGGTCGAAGCCGGGCGAAAAAGCTCCGTTCTCGGAAGTCGAAGGTTCTATCAAAGACTGGCCCGCCGATCTGGTTTTCCTTGCAACGGGATTCGTCGGACCGGAAATGGCCGTCGGCGAAATGCTGGGATTGGAAACCCAGAATCCCCGCGGCAACTGGATGACATTCGCGGCCGAGCATGGCGAATTCACGACGAACATCGAAGGCGTATTCGCCGCGGGTGACTGCCGACGCGGACAGTCGCTGGTCGTGTGGGCAATCAACGAGGGCCGCGGTGCAGCTCGAGCGGTTGATGCGTACCTGATGGGCAGTAGTTCGCTGCCAGCTCCCGGCACAACGCTGGGGATGGCAACGGCCTAACAGCCACCCCACACAACACATCGCCGCTCAACACAAAGCCGACCGCAACCGCAGACGCGTTGCTTGAACCGGCGGCAAATCAACGGGTCGTCGGCAGTTCATGAGCAACCAACCCACCGAATTCCAGTCGAATACGGTGCGAGCGGTTTTGTTCCTGGCGCTGCCCGTGCTGGCGGAACAGATTCTGGCCGTCGGCGTGGGACTGGTCGATACCTGGCTGACGGGAAACTATCTGCCCGGCGACAAGTACCTCGCTGCTATCGGACAGATCGCCTACCTGCTGTGGTTGATCCCCAGTCTCTTTTCTTTCATTAGCGTTGGAGCGACAGCGCTGGTCTCGCGATTCGTTGGTGCCCAAGATCTTGATCTGGCCAATCGGTCGGCCAATCAGGCTTTTCTGCTGGGCCTCATTTTTGCTGCGGCCGAAACGGTCGGGCTATTCCTTGGCGGCGGTCTGCTGATTCGTGTTCTGCAGTTACCTCCGGAAGCAGCAGAACTGGCGGAGGAGTACCTGCGTTATCTCGTTCCTGTCATCCCGGCGATCGCCATCGAACGCATTTCCATCGCCTGCCTCCAGGGCGCGGGCGACACGATTTCCGGCATGCTCGTTCGCGTGTTGGTGAACGTTTGCAATGTGATTCTCAGCATCGCTTTGGTAACCGGCTGGGGGCCGTTGCCAGAAATGGGCTGGGGTGGAATCGCGCTGGGGACGGCGCTCAGTCACGTGATCGGCGCGACAATTCTGTTGGGCATCCTCCTTCGAGGTCGGGTTGGGTTGCAACTGACGATCGAAAAACTGAAGCCCAACTACACGCTTTCATGGCGGTTACTTCGTGTGGGGATCCCCGGCGGCGTCGACGTGCTGTTGATCCTGCTCGGTCATTTGTGGTTTGTATCGCTGATCAACGGATTGGGAACCGCTCAGGCAGCCGCACACAGTTTGGCAATTCGCATTGAATCGCTCGGCTATCTCCCCGGGGCAGCCTTTCAGGTTGCGGCCACAACGCTTTCGGGACAATACCTGGGCGCGCGTGATCCAGCGCGCGCGTCACGCAGTGTGCTGATTTCCGTGCTACTGGGCGGCATCGTGATGCTCGGAGCGGGATTCACGTTTTACTTTGCCGGTACGACATGGGCCAACTTCTTCACCGGTGGAGCCAACCCGGCCACGGCGACGGAAGCGGCGGCGTTACTGCGTATCGGCGCGTTCGGCATGCCGGTGCTCGCGGTCGCGATGATCGTCAGTGGTGCCCTTCGCGGTGCCGGCGATACGCGTTGGGCGATGGTGATCAACATGATCGGCATGCTGGGTGTTCGCGTACCTGGGACGTATTTGATGATCGGTGCATTTTCTGGTTGGGCGGGAACGTTGGCAGCCACGCCGACCGACGGCATTCTGCGAGCTGCGTGGTTCGTCATGGTGGCGGATCTTCTGGTGCGAGCCACTCTCACTTCCATCCGCTTTTTCCAGGGCGGTTGGCGTCACGCGAAAGTTTGATTCGCGGGCATAAAGAGCCGCAAACACGGTGCGTCCGTTGCCTGGTGTATGTCCAGAGTTCTGGACATCGAATCGGAAGAACCGTTATGGCGAACACTTCACCGCTTGCGATTGCGGCAGTTTCGCTCGAACGAGCTCCGCGCCATCGCTAAGATGAATTGTGTTCTTCCTCCATCAGGAATTTCGATCCCCGCGCGCCCCGCCCGAGTCCCCAACATGCATCCAATGAAGCGTATTGTAAGCCTCGTCCTGCTTGGCTGGTTGTCCGCAACCGCAGCAATGGGCCAGAACACCGAGGAAGAAGTCGTCTCCGACAAAGGCGTTGGATTCGGAAGCGAACGAAAAACAACATGGCGCGTCGGCGTGGTGGTGCGAGCCAAGAACGGCCCGATGGCCAACGTTCTGGCGACCGTTCCCATCCCCACCGTCTGGCCCGAGCAAAAGGTCAAGGTCGTCAAGAAGGAAGTCTCGCCCCGCGTAAAAATCTCCAACAAGGATCTCGGGGGCGTTCGGCAAATGATGGTTTCGATCCGTGGAATGCAACGCGGGCAGGAATCCAAAGCCGTCTTCACGCTGGAAATCACGCGTAAGGAAATCACCGAGCCCGAAGACACCGGCCTGTTCGTGATTCCAAAACGACCGCCGCGAGATGTGCAACGTTGGCTGAACCCCAGTCCCTATATCAATTCGCGAGACTCCAAAATCAAAAGCCTCGCTCGGGAAGCCGTCAGTGAGAAAGAGACGGCGTGGGAGAAGGTCGAAGCGATCTATGACACCGTGCGTGAAAAAGTGGAATACAAGGAAGGGAAGATCAAGAGTGCATCCGAAGCGTTGCGTGATGGGTACGGCGACTGCGAGGAGCTGACTTCTCTCTTCATCGCGATGTGCCGAACGATCAAGGTCCCAGCGAGGATGGTCTGGATTCCGGATCACTGCTATCCCGAATTCTATCTCCAGGACGACGAAGGCGACGGCCACTGGATTCCCTGCCAGGCGGCCGGAACGCGGGCGTTCGGCAGTATGCCGGAGACCAAACCGATCCTGCAAAAGGGTGACAACTTCAAGGTTACCGGCAAGAAGAAGAATCAGCGCTACGTCGCCGAATATCTCTCGGCCAAACCCGTTCGCGGAAGTGGCGCACCCAGCGTGATGTTCGTCCGCGAATTTGTCCAACCCGGCGGTTAAGCCGAATTGGGTTTTCGCGGCAAACCTGTTTCGTCACATCTTCAGGCAGAGGCCGACAGCGACGTGGGGCATCCATCAAGCACCCACATCGCTGAGGCACGACTGTCCTTGAAATCTCTAGCCGTCATCCGCGGGCTCACTGCCGCCGCGGGTGACCAATCGATAGTAGACGGTGGCGCTGAGTCCGCTGTTCAACGCTTTCACATGTCCATCGGCGAAACCCGTGACCACGACGTCGCCGGCGTGAGCGCTGCTGGGTCCCCAATCTCGTTCGTCGGAGCGTGACTCCCAAAAATAGGGCGCTGTGTTGTCTGCCGGCGCATCGGCGCGTCGCCCGTAGTTCAGTCCACTGGGGGAGCCTTCCGGGACGCTTGGATAGCCGTCCGTCAGATTTCTGGTGACCCGCGTGCAATACGTCACCTCCGGTGAAAGGGCGATTGTGGAGGTGCTGACTCCGGAGAACCACGCGGACCAGACTTCACTTCGGCTTTCGGTCAGGATCGCAGTCTTGGAAGTGCCGTCCTTGGCATCGCCAATCCTCAGTCCTTTCGGCGCAGCCTGTTTAGTGACGATCATGCCGCCGGTCTGGGGAGAAATGTCGCCAAATGCATGGCGAGAACTCGAGGTAACGCAACCGGCGACGAGCGCATGGTAGTTACTGACTTGCGGATCTGACATCACGCTGTAGCGACCCTGCGCGATATTCTCGCCCGGAAAGCTGGGGCATAGCACCAGTTCAACGGGCCGTTCGAGCACATAGTCGCGAGTACCATCAATACGAAAGGCGCTCGAATTGAGAGGTTCCACAAATTGCGAGCTGCGCGTCTGCAGCTCATCGGCAAGCGCTGTCTCTTCGATGTAGGGCAGCAGGGCGACCAGAAAGCTATAGCCATCATCGTCGTCATACGGGTCCGGACCACGATTGTCGATCGCCGTGTCCGCACTGGCACCCCACATGGCATTGGGAAAACGTTGCGTGGCACTCTCGCGATTGTGGATACCAAGGATGAGCTGACGCATCTGGTTTCCACAGTTATTGCGCCGCGCGGCTTCCCGCGCCGCCTGAACGGCAGGTAAAAGTAGTAACACAAGCATCGCGATGATGGCGATGACGACGAGCAATTCCACGAGTGTGAAGGCGCGTCGGGAGAATCGGTTTTGCATGATGCAAACTCCAACGAGAAGAGTGAATAGACCTACTTCTCTAAACGAGCCAGTCACAGAAAGTGGGACAGCTCGGGACGCGGATTTTTGTCATGCAACTCACCAACACGAATTCTTGCAACCGTTCGACCTGCTGCCGGAACAACTATTGTTCGTTCCAGTCCGTCGCGTTCAGTCGATCACGAAGTCGTCGCAAAGCGCGAAAGTATCTCTTGCGGGCGGTGCTGGGGCTGAGGTCCAGAGCGACTGCCGCCTCGGCGTTTGACAGCTCTTCGAAATGCCTCAAGAAGATGATTTGTCGGTCGAAGCTGTGCAGTTGACCAAGTACCTCTTCCAGCCTCACTGTCGTTTCTTCGCGAGAAAAAGTCTGGCTGGGCGTATCCGTATTTCTGGCCCGCAACTGGATGGCAATCGATGAGAGTCCAACAGAAGACGAGTTCGGCCAACTGTACGTTTCCCTCCGCACGTCGCGCATTTCTGATCCCAGGTGCCGCCGGTAGAGTTCGGTGAGCTGCTGGTAGGCCAACAATCGAAACCACATGAAAGCACTGAGTGTCGTGCGTGACGCGAAGTGTTTCAGCCGGTTGGACGCTCGCAGGTAAACTTCCTGCAGGACATCCTGCTCTGATAGTCGGCGCGCGATGCGTGAGTCCAGTCGAAGCAGAATGATGCGCTCGAGTCGTGCTCGATGCAGTTCGAAGAGCTGCCCCAACGCTCGCACCGATCCCTCTCGCATTTGTTGTGTTAGCCTGCGCTCGAGGTTCGTTGGGACCCCGATCCGCAACGTCACGTCACTATCCTTGGTGGGTTCCATGTTCAAGAAGTGCCAACTGTTCGATGCCGGAATCGGCGGTGCCCCTACGCTTGAAACGCGACCGTGATGCTCCTTTCAACCCGGTCGAGAGAAATCAACGGGTGACAACAAGAATGTTGTGAAAGACGAAATATCAAGTTGAAGGCGTTACCATCGGCGATCGATTCGGCCGGCAGACTCCAGTCACCGTCGGCTCTTTCGGGATGCCCAACGACGTTCCAACGGACACTCGGTAACGGACTATGCCGGGTTTATGGCGCCGTAGTAGCTCACTTTTAGCCGCCACGTGCTTCACTACGGGGTATAATTTTCCGTTCCCCCGATTTGCCCCATGGAGCCCAGCATGCACATTCTGCAGCGTTTCGTATTGTCTGTCCTTTTGGCGTTGGCTACCTCGGGTCTGCTGTACGGGCAGGAGACCAGCGATTCTTCCGAAACGACCGACAAAACGGCCGTTAAGGAGGCAGACGACAGCGAGTCGAACGACCAGACCACTGGCAAGGAATCGGACAAGGAAGACGACAAGACGGATTCCAGCAAGCGAGTTTCCAGCAAAAAGAAGTCGGCTGAGAAGGAAACCAAAAAGCAGGAAGAAAAGAAGCCGCAAGTTCGACAGATTAATCTTTCCGGAAACTACGTCGATCTCGTCCAGCCGCTGTCGTTCGATCCCACGACACTGTTGCTTGGCCAGTCGCCGTTGAAGCAAAAGTCGTTCTATCGCCTTTGCAAGTTCATCGATGACCTGGCCGAAGACAATCGCTATCAGCATGTTGTCTTCGACCTGTCAGCGGCATCCATCTCTATGAACGGCGCTCAGCTGGAAGAATTGTCGCGCCACATGAAGAAGCTGACCGACGGTGGCAAGAAGACGTACGCCTGGTTGGAGAATGCAACGAACGTCCATTTGGGAATCGCCGCCAGCTGTGACGAAGTCTTGTTGGCCGACTTCGGAGGCGTCGACATGCCGTCGCTCGCCATGCAATCCATGTTCTATCGCGACGCAATGGATCTCGTCGGCGTTAAGGCTTCCGTCGTTCGCGCCGGGGAATTTAAAGGAGCGGTCGAACCCTACACCAACCCCAGAATGAGCGACCACCTTCGCGAACACTACGTCGCGATGCTGACGACGATGAACGACGCCATGGTCGACCGCCTGGCGCGGGGCCGGGGACTCAAGAGTGTCGACGTACGGGAACTTCAACAGAAACGCATGCTTCTGCCCAAGCAGGCGCTCGCCGCCGGTATCGTGGATCAGCTTGCACCGTTTGGTTCCATGGAAGACTCCATTCGAAAACTGATCGGCGAGGAGGTCGAGTGGGTCACGCCCAAGGCGGCCGCCAAGCGACAGGTATCGGTATTTCAGCTCATGGGCCAGATGATGTCCGGCTCGGCAACGTCGTCGGGAAGACTGAAGCCGGATTCCATCTGCGTGCTGCATCTCAGTGGAGCCATCGTCGACGGCAAAAAAGCGGCGGCGGGCAACATTGTTTCAGGACCCACCGTCGCCCTGATTGAACAGCTCGTTGAGGAAGACAAAGTCGAAGGCGTGGTCGTGCGAATCAATTCGCCCGGAGGTAGCGCTACGGCCAGCGAAGCGATCCGACAGGCGTTGAATAAGCTTGCGGCTGCAAAACCCGTGGTAATTTCCATGGGCAACGTGGCTGCTTCGGGCGGTTACTGGATCAGTTGCATCGACGCGCCTGTGTATGCCGAGCGCGAAACCATGACCGGTTCGATCGGCGTGTTCTCGTTGAAGCTCAGTGCCGGAGCACTCATGCGACGAGTCGGCGTGCATCTTGAATCGATCACGCTGGACGATTCCGCCGGACTCTTTGCACTGGATCGTTCGTGGTCGGACGCGGATACGGAAATGTTGCAAGGTACTATCGACCTCGTTTACGACCGGTTTCTTGACCTTGTTGGCGATGCACGTGGCATCCAACGCAAGCGACTGGAAAAACTCGCGGGCGGTCGCGTTTGGTCGGGGGACCAGGCGAAACGACACAAGCTGGTCGACCATATCGGTGGACTCGATGACTGCCTGGCATTGCTCGGGAAGAAGACGAAACTGGGTAACGAGTACAACGTTATCCATCGACCCGTTCCGCGTACGGGGCTGGATCTGTCCGAGCTGTTGGGAACCGGTGGCGAAGAAGAAATCTGGTCCGGCTTGTCGCAGGCTGGTTTGCGATTGCTGCTTCAACGCGGTCAGTCCTTGCGATTGACGAAGATGTTGTTGGAGGATGGGATTTCGAATCGAGGACGGCCGACGACGTGGCTGCTTAGTCCGGTTGAGATTTCAGTGCGGTAGTTGGGTGCAGGGAGAGTTTGATGAGGCGGAGCCTCCGAGGCAGTGCGTTCCAGGGCAGAGCCCGGGAACGAGGGGTGTTGTGGGCGCATGAAAAAACCTCCGCTGGGCCGGGAACCCGCCGGAGGTATTGTCTGGGTCGATCCTGCTCACCTGAAGTGAGGCTACCTGGGTTTACGACCACTACGGAAAAAGCCAACCGTCTCAAGGGCGGCATAGACTTCTTCGAGTGTCTTCTCACCGAAGTTGGAAATCTCAAGCAGGTCCTTACGAGTACACTGCAGAAGATCTCGAACTGTAAAAATACCACGTTCCTCAAGACAGTTCGTGGTTCGCACCGAGAGGCCAATCTCTGCAGTGCTCATCTCAAGCCGTTCCGCTTTGCTGCGTTGTTCTTCTTCGGCTTGGATCAGGGGAATACGAGTCGACATGTGGGGTCCCTCCCTTCACAAAAAGTCGTACCAACGTAGATTTGATGTCGGAAGTATAACAACGCAAACATCGCTTGTGCAGAAGTTTGCCACAAAAATGTAAATCGAACCGCCTGGTTTTGGGACAAAGTCCTCGCGGACAGCTAGCAGCCGATGACGTTCAACCTTGATGAATTGACCGAAACGCAACGCCAGGCGGCGGAGCATATGGAAGGTCCGTTGCTGATTCTCGCCGGACCGGGCAGCGGGAAGACGCGTGTTGTCACGCATCGTATCGCGAACATGTTGCAGTCGGGAATTGCGTCTCGGCATATTCTGGCGCTGACGTTTACCAACAAGGCTGCCGAAGAAATGCGGAGCCGTGTTGATGATCTGGCACCGGGGGAATCCGTCTGGATCAGCACGTTTCACCGCTTTTGTTCGCGGTTACTCCGAGCACACGCACCGCTGGTGGGCCTTGCCGAGAATTTTACGATCTTCGACACCAGCGACAGCCTCAAGGCACTCAACCACGCCATTGAGGGGCTGGACGAACTGAATCTGTCACAAGTGACTCCGGCGAGATTGTTGTACGCAATCAGCAACTGCAAGAACGAACTGGTCACCGCCAACAACTATCAGCCGCATTCCCGTGACTCCGTCGCCGTCCTGTTGTCCGACGTCTACCCAGCTTATCAACGCCAACTGACGATTTCGAACGCGGTCGATTTCGACGACCTGCTGCTGCACACCGTTGAACTCCTCAAGAACAACGAAGAGCTGCGCAAGGAACTTGACGAGCGATACCGCTATGTGATGGTCGACGAATACCAGGACACTAACCTCGCCCAATACGCGATCGTGCGAGCGCTGTCGATCGACCACCCCAACCTTGCCGTTACGGGGGACCCGGATCAATCCATCTATGCATGGCGCGGAGCCAACATCCAGAATATCCTGGGGTTCGAACGCGACTACCCGAAAGTCGACGTGGTGCGGCTGGAGCACAACTTTCGCAGTGCTCCGGAAATTCTGGGCGTCGCCGACGAACTGATCCGCAACAACCGACAGCGGAAACAGAAGTCGTTGATTCCTGTTCGTAAATCGATGGATCGCGTGAAGCTGCTCGCGTTTCCAAGCCAACAGGACGAAGCCCGACATATCGCGGACGAAATTTCTGCATTGGTGGCAACCGGTCGGCGACGATACAGCGACTTCGCGATTTTCTATCGCATCAATGCATTGTCGCGATACCTGGAGCACACGCTGCGCGAACAGGACGTGCCGTACCAGGTTCTGAACGGCGTCGAGTTCTATCAACGCAAAGAAGTCAAGGATATCCTCGCTTACCTGCAACTGGTGAACAATCCTCGTAACGACGTTGCATTTCTACGAGTCGTCAATTGCCCACCGCGTGGCCTGGGAAAAGTCACGCTGGGCAAGATCGCCAACTATGCCCGGCAACAGCAACTGTGTCTGCTGGATGCGTCCCGCGAGTTTCTGCCGTCGCTCAGCAAGCGGGCGGCCAATGGCATGCGAAAGTTTGTCGACATGATTGACGGATTCATGCGACACGCCATTTCGCCCGTCGAAGAGATACTGGGGCATGTGCTAAGCCAATCCGGCTACGAAGAGTACGTGCTGGACAATGATGAGAAAGCCGATGAAGATCGCGCCGCCAACATTCGCGAACTGCTGACCGCGGCGCGGCAGTTTGACATGCTGCACGTCGGCAGCGATTACCTGGAAGCGTTCCTCGATCAAACTTCGCTGGTCTCCGACACGGACGCGTGGGAGGACGACAATGACAAAGTGACTCTCATGACACTGCACGGATCCAAGGGGCTGGAATTCCCCGTCGTGTATATGGTCGCTCTGGAGCAGGGGAAATTGCCGCACGAAAGAAGCCGCGACGATCCGGATCAACTCGAGGAAGAGCGGCGTCTGATGTTCGTTGGTGTCACGCGAGCCGAAGATGCGCTGACGATCAGTTACGCCAAGTATCGCGACTTTCGCGGGCAGATGTCTCCCACGATCCCCAGTTCGTTTCTGATGGAGCTGCCGCGTCGTGAGATGGATGTCGTCACGCCCGGCGTCAAAATCGTCGACGAGTACGCTCAGGATACGGACGACTATCCCGAAGAGTGGGACACCTTCGATGGCGAAGGAGAACAGGCGGAGGGCGATCAAACTCTGGGCGACGAGCAATTAGGGGACGAAGACCTGGCTGACGACGCGACCGACTTTGACCCGTCGTTGTTCGACGATGAGGACGCTGGCGTTTCGCAGGACAAGTCAGCGGCCAGTGACGCCGATGACAGCGCGAAAAAAGACGGAACCGCAGCCTTCGCGGGACTCACAACCGCCGCGTCGCTTGCTGGATCGGACCCTTCGCCCCCGAAAGCTCCTCCTCCGCGTCCCAATCCCAACGCGTTCGTGCAAGGCATGCGCGTCAAACACCCGGAGTATGGCTTGGGGAAAATCGTGGCGCTCTCGGGCAACGGCGACAGCCGAACGGCAACTGTCAACTTCGTCACCGCTGGTGAGAAAAAATTTATCCTCGCGCGCAGCGTACTTCAGCCGCTCAAGTGATGTCCGCTCGCCAGGCGACCAGGCTAGGCCGCCAGGGCCGACAGGCGACGTCGTCGAATTGTCAGCAATGCGAACAATGCCCCAAGGACCATCCATTGCGAGGCTGGTTCCGGTACGCTTGCGACCGCTTGGCTCGTGCGTCCGAAGTTGCCCGACAGCTCCAGGAAGTCGGGGAAGTCAACATTCGCATCGCAATTGAAGTCGCCGACCGCCCAGTGCCCCTGTCCGGGCTGCGGCGGAATGCCAAAGTTCCCCGAGAGGTTCAGGAAGTCGGGGAAATCAATGACGCCGTTCAGATCAACGTCGCCGCGAAAGGTGCCGGCAAGGTCTTCGACCCAAATGCGTTGGTCTTCAAGGTCGACGACCATGTTCTGATCGAGATCGAACTCGGCGGGATTGTCGCCCGAACGAACGCCTTCGCAAAGCAGGTCCACGTCGGCGGGCGTCAGGGTCCCGTCGCCGTCGTAGTCGCCCGGGATACCGGGATCGTCGACTTCGAATGTCAGCGTAAGCGAAGGCCCGCCGGAAGCTGAGTTGTTGCCGCTGATAAAACGTTTTGCCGTCTTCGGAGTGTCTTCGTCACCGATCAGAATCCAGCCGAAATTCGTCGAGGGATCATTCAACCACATGTTGATATCCGCGAGCATGAAATCGGTGGCTTCCCATGTGTACGTGCCTCGCGCGCCGACGCTGGTGCTGGAACTGATCGTCTCCGAGAAGTCGCCGCCGGGATTCGTCCAGGAACCGTTGCCAGTTCCCGTCCAGGTCGTGTCGATGTCCGATGCCGGACCACCGCGACCTTCGCGTCCTGGTGCATTTGATGTTCCTTCCGTCCACGCCTGTTCGACACGATGGATTGCGAAATCATTCGTCACGGCCTGCGGAGGCACGCGGTCGACTCGCAGTGAAAGTGACGCATCGGTAATCACGGCATTCGCTGGCACGCCGGCCGCGATGTCAAATGAAAAGAGGGCTCGACGCGAGGCACCGCTATTTCGGTTTGCAGTCGCGCCCGAAAACAGGAAATCTCCCTGCGCGTTGCCGCTGGATCGCAATTCTTCAAAAATCGTCGTGTCCAGATTGGAGTCGAGCGTGATCTCGTCTGCGAGGCATACGGAAGTCACAACGAACAAGGCAATCAAAAGGCGTAGCGTTGCGGTCATCAGGGAGTCCTTCAAGGCGTCTGTTTACGGCCGGACACATGATGACGCGCCCGGCATCCGTTTGGAACCGTTTTTTTGCTGCAGAACCGTCTTATGTGAGCACATTTACGGAAAAGGCGGGAATTGGGATTCGCGATTCGCGGCTTATATAAGCCTTTTCCGAAACGAATTTCGACAAACCGGGCCAGCTAGTTTTGTACTGCAACGTGCAGCCGTGAAGCCAGCCAGATCCCCAGGATCGCAGCGAGCAGTCCGATGATGACGTTTGCCGCGACGTTGGCCACGGCAATCATGGGTGATCGCTGGTGCCACGCATGAATCGTATGCACGCCAAAGGTTGAAAACGTTGTGAAAGCGCCAAGGAAACCCGTGCCGATCGTGAGCTTCGTGGCATCGGAAATGGACGCCGAAGTCTCCGCGGCCTGAAGGAACCAACCGAGTGCAAAGCAACCTACAACATTCACGATGAGCGTTCCCCAGGGGAATCGCCCAAGATCCGCACACAGCACGCCAACTCCATAGCGTGCCATCGCACCGAACGCTCCGCCGGCCGCGACCAGCAGGAAATCACGCAAGTTCATCGCCGCACCCTTCCCTTGATGTAGATGTCGCTTTCCAACTGGGTCCACTCGATATCATCGAGCTTTCCTGCGTGGGCCATTGCCGAAACTCCGGCCCCACCGACGGGCGGAATCGCCGCTCGGCCTCCCGCGATTTTGGGGGCCACAAAAGCGTGAACTTCGTCGACGTGATGGCCATCGAACAGTCCGCCAAGCAAGTCTCCACCGCCTTCAACCAATAGGTTGGTGAGCCGACGTTGTCCCAGCTCCTGCAACAGTTGCTGCAATCGAAGTTCATGGGTCTCCCCGGGCAGGGACAGGATTTCGACGCCCATCTGTGACAGCTTGTCGACTCGATCCTGTGGAGCAGTCGGGCCAACCGCCAACAACACAGGATGCTCGTGCGCCGTCGTCGCCAGTTGGCTATCGGTCGGAAGTCGAGCGGTCGAATCAAACACGATTCGCAACGCCGTTCGCGGACCAGCCGGTCGTGCGGTGAGTTGCGGATCGTCGGCAAGCGCCGTCCCAATGCCAACCATCACTCCGTCGACACGCCCTCGTATTTCGTGAACGACCTTTCGTGAGGTGGGAGACGAAATCCATTGGCTGTCGCCTTGCGCGGTTGCCATTTTTCCGTCGAGCGTCATGGCCCACTTCGCAATCACCCACGGTCGCCCGGTACGCTGAAGTTTGAGGTAGGGAGCGAACAGCCTTGTTGCCGCCTCCGCTGCGACGCCGATTTCAATTTGCGCGCCCGCGTCTCGCAGCCGATCGATGCCCTTGCCGGCAACCTGAGGAAAGGGATCTTCGACAGCAATCACAACGCGGCGAATTGGCGAGCTTAGAATGGCATTGGTGCAGGGCGGCGTCTTGCCCTGATGGCAGCACGGCTCGAGCGTCACGTACATCGTCGCTTCGTGCAATCGTTCGCGATCTTCATCCGACACGTTGTTCAGGGCGTGAACTTCGGCGTGATGTGAACCGTACTCCTGCGTCCAGCCTTCCGCGAGCACTTCATCGCCGATCGCAATCACACAACCTACCGTTGGGTTCGGTTCGGCAAAGCCGATCGCTCGCGCAGCAACTTCGCAGGCGCGAAGCATATGTCGAAGGTCGGTCTCAGCTTGCGTCACAACGTTGGCTCTCGAAAAATCGAACTACCGGACATCATATTAGCCAGACTAGTGGCCACGTGAAGTTGTCGGTCCAATTCGCGGCGTACAAGTCGGCTGCAAGTGCCTACGACGGCATCTTGCGAACCTGTCCGGGGACTCGGGGCTCGCCCGATTCGGCACTCGCGACAGCGGCAAAGCAGATCGCCAAACTTTGCAGATTGCTGGCGGCCGAGATGGTCGGCTGACGGTCTTCTTCGATACTACAGAGCAGTTCGCCCATCGTCCCGTGGAAGCCGTCGGGAAACCACTTGCCTTCCAGCTTCGGCTGGATCTTTCTCGCTTCGTCACCGTCAAGGTAGTCCATTGTCAACGTCAGGTCCTGGTAGCTGCGACCATCGGTGTGAATACTGCCCTTCGAACCGGTGACAAAGACGCGATCGTTTTCTCCGACGTTCGTATCGGCGTCAAAGGCCAGCGACGCCTGAGCATGCTCGAATTCAATCAGGGCTTGGCCAAGCAGCGGCGGCATGATTTTTTGCCGGCCCGTCTTCGCAACCGACGCGAACACACGTTTCGGCGTGTCCTGCACGAGGCAATTGACCATGTCGAACCAGTGAATGGCGAAGTCATAGAGGATCAGGTGTTTGACATTCTCGAACTCGGTGCCTTCCGTCCACGTGTGATCCCAGTGCACGGACATGTGGACTCCCGCGATGTCCCCCAGCAGACCGTCGGCAACGGCAGCTCGCATATAGCTGAAATGCGGCGACCATCGCCCGTTCTGGTTCACGGCCAGTTTGACACCGCACTCGTCCGCCAAATCGACGAGGTGTTGGCCGACGTCCAGATCAAGGACGAATGGTTTCTGGCTGAGGACGTGTTTTCCAGCTCGTAACGCGTCCTCAATCAGCGCTGGTCGCCCGGGCGGGTGCGTGGCGATATCGACAACTTCGATGGTGTCGCTGCGCAGCAGTTCCCGATGGTCGGTCAGAATTTGTGCTTCCGGAAAATACTCGGCGGCACGTTTTTCGGCGGCTTCGCGGTTGACGTCACACAACGCGACAACGTTGTAGCCCGCAGATCGATAGGCTTCCAGATGGTGTTCGGTAATGCCACCGCACCCAATCAATCCAATCGGCGGATCGTACTGTTTTGGATCACGGGGACGATAATCGACGTCAATCATGCTCAATTTCCATACACGATCGGGCTGGGCGGGTTCGTCGGAGTGAGGCACATCGTAGCACACTGTTGCAGTTTGCTGCGGGGCTCGCAGGGGTGAAATCTGGCTCTTCGCGACTGCCCCCTTGTTTCGAAGTTAGGTTGGCTTCAAACTTTATTTTGGTTCCGAATGGGCTGTTGGGAGCGTGTGTCCGGGATTCTGGCTATTTTGGCGGCCATGGGATCCGTTCACGTCCACGCTGTCTTTGGCGTGCACTCGCAATTGCTCATGGAGTCTGGTCTACGCAGTTGCTTCACCGTACACTGCGTGGGCAACAGAAACCTTCCGCATGGATGCCCTCCAGCCAGCAATGTCATGACCACAGAAAAAGCCCAAGCAGAGAATAAGTCGTCCGGTGCGAAGCGGATTCTCATCGTGGATGACGATCCTGACATTATTGAGTCGGTTCGCTTTCCACTCGAGAAGAAGGGCTACACCGTCCTTGTTGCGAGGGACGGCAATCAGGGCCTGACGATGGCTGAAAAGGAAGCACCCGATCTGGTGATCCTCGACATGATGATGCCCAAACGGAGTGGCTTTCTCGTGTTGGAAAAACTGAGACGCACGCACGCCGTTCCAATGCGCGTCATCATGATCACGGCGAACGAAGGTAGTCGGCACAAAGCGTATGCGGAGATGCTGGGCGTCGACGACTACATCCGCAAACCGTTTGCACTGGACCGACTGGTTAGCAGTGTCGACAAACTGCTTTCGTAGCTATCCGGATTTGCGATGACGAACGACGTCGGTTCGTGTAATCGCCAGCTCGTGAGTGACGCTTTCAACGAGCTGGTTCATCGGCGATCTGTGTTTTCAAACAGCGTGTGACATGTGAATCACGCAGTTGAAAACCAGGCCGCATGCTCGACGGTTGTTGCGATTGAATGATCCGTACACAGCCCCTCTGCAGCGCCGTTTTGGGTTAGCAATTCTGGCCCCAATTGCAGCGTAAACGTTGACTTGTGAAAGGATTCACAAGCTCGCGTAGTGCTCGAGTGGTGAGTGTCATCGATTTTCGCACATGAATTTTTTTCGCCACGACGACGTCGGACTTTCGCGATAACGAGTCTTGATCGTTGTGTGTTTTTTCACTGCGATTTGGTCATTTCATGGATGCTTGCATTGCAGTGTCAGAATTGCAACGTTTGCGTGCGAGCTTTCAAAATGAAATTTCGAGCTTGCCGGATCTTCAGATTCGAACGATACTAATTTTAGAGCAGGCAGTTGCTGGTGGTTTCCCGGAATCATTTGCCGCTTCACATTCTCGGGCGACTCTGGCGCCGTTTGCTCTCGGAACATTCTGTTCTTTGAAATGTTTTCATTCGCACGTGATCTCGCGAGCCGGTAACTGACGACCGCGTCAGTTTCTGATTTCTCCTTACGTCCAGCGTTTCTTGCTGCGCGTTTCGAAATCGCACTCGACGACACAGGCTGCTGCGCGCTCCCCAAAGTGCGCAACAACCATTCACCGTGCGCGGAAGACATTTCAGAGATCCGGACAGTCGAGAAGTGGCAGGTTGTCCAGTTCCGCGAGAACCCAGCGTCGGACGAACGTCGTGCGACATTTTTGCAAGGAGCGAAAGCCAACGAAACTTCAACTCGCAGGTGCGTCAGGCCTGACGGAGGAAAATATGAGCGCGGGACACGATATTCTGTCACTTGTCAAGGAACGACAGGATCTGAACCAGTTTCAAAAAGAAAATTGGGTGGGCACGTTTCAGGATTACCTGGACCTGGTCCAGCAAGATCCACGAATCACCCGCAACGCCTTCCAACGGATGTACGACATGATCATGTCGTATGGCACTGACGAATACGAGGTCGGCCGCGAAAAGCGAACTCACTATCGTTTCTTCGACGATCCTCGCAACGCCGGCGCGGATGCGGTCTTCGGCCTTGAAAGGGCACTGGAAGATCTTGTCAACGCGTTCAAAAGTGCGGCAAGAGGCTATGGAATTGAGAAACGCGTGCTCCTGCTCCACGGCCCCGTCGGCAGTAGCAAGAGTACGATTGCCCGGATGCTGAAGAAAGGCATCGAGGATTACAGCCACACGGATGAAGGTGCTCTCTACACGCTGGGCTGGCAGAACGAAGAGACCGGCGAAGTCGACTGGTGTCCGATGAACGAGGAACCGCTGCACCTGGTTCCTGACCGCTTCCGTGACGATGTTTGTGCCAGGCTGAACGCCGACAATGACTCGGGGCACCGCGTCAAAATCAAGGGACAGCTCGATCCGTTCTGCCGTCACATGTACGCAGAACGCCTGAAAAAGCACGATGGCGACTGGACTCGGGTGATGGACGACGTTCGCATCAAACGCATCGTGCTCAGCGAGCAGGATCGCGTTGGCATCGGTACGTTCCAGCCCAAGGACGAGAAGAACCAGGACTCAACCGAACTCACTGGCGACATCAACTACCGGAAGATTGCCGAATACGGTAGCGACAGTGATCCGCGAGCGTTCAACTTCGATGGTGAATTCAACATCGCCAACCGTGGCATCGTCGAGTTCGTGGAAGTCCTGAAACTGGATGTCGCATTTCTCTACGACTTGCTGGGTGCCAGCCAGGAGCACAAGGTCAAACCGAAAAAGTTCGCTCAGACGGACATCGACGAAGTCATTCTGGGGCACACGAACGAGCCGGAATACAAACGGCTGCAAAGCAATGAATTCATGGAAGCCTTGCGGGATCGTACGGTGAAGATCGACATTCCGTATGTCACGAAACTCTCGGACGAAATTCGCATCTACGAGAAGGACTACAACAGCGAACGCGTGCAAGGCAAACACATCGCCCCGCACACAATCGAGATGGCGGCCATGTGGGCCATTCTGACCCGACTGGAAGAACCCAATAACGCCGCGCTTTCGCTGATGCAGAAGCTGAAGCTCTATAACGGCAAGTCCCTGCCTGGTTTCACGGACGAAAACATCAAGGAACTGCGTGAGGAAGCACGCAGTGAAGGGATGGAAGGCATCTCGCCTCGCTATGTCCAGGACAAGCTGTCCAACGCGTTGGTGTCACACCCGGACGCGAAATCCATCAACCCCTTCATGGTGCTTAACGAACTGGAATCCGGTCTGAAGCATCATTCGCTGATCAACAAGGATGAAACGCGAGGGCGATATCGCGAGCTCCTTGGCATGGTGAAGGAGGAGTACGAGAACATCGTGAAGAACGAAGTCCAACGTGCGATCGCCGCGGATGAGGATGCCTTGAAACGTCTGTGTGGCAACTACATCGACAACGTCAAAGCCTACACGCAGCGTGAAAAGGTCAAGAACAAGTTCACCGGTCAGTACGACGAACCGGATGAGCGTCTGATGCGTTCGATCGAAGAAAAGATAGACATTCCGGACAGTCGCAAGGATGACTTCCGCCGGGAGATCATGAACTACATCGGAGCCCTTTCGATTGACGGAAAGGTCTTCGATTACAAGACAAACGAACGGCTGTACAAGGCGCTCGAGCTGAAGCTGTTCGAGGACCAGAAGGACACGATCAAGCTTACCAGCCTGGTATCCAATGTGGTCGACCAGGAGACGCAGGCCAAAATCGATGTCGTCAAAGGCCGACTGATCAAGAACTACGGGTACGACGAGGAAAGTGCGACCGACGTCCTGAACTATGTCGCCAGTATCTTTGCGAGAGGTGATACGAAGGACGCGGACTAGGACTGAGTTCAGAAACTGGCTGACCTCAGGAACTGACCTCAGGGACTGACCTCACGCCACCTCATCAGGAAGAGGAGGTGGCGATCAGGGCCCATTTCAATAAACGCAACAAACGACACAACAACCCATGACCAAAATCGACCGAGACAAGACTCGCTTTCGTGAAATCGTCAAAGGAAAGGTACGTCGCAACCTCCGCGAGTACATTTCTCATGGCGAAATGATCGGTCGCAAGGGAAAAGATCTGGTCAGCATTCCCGTACCTTCACTGGACGTGCCGCGATTCCGATACGGCGATAACAAGAACGGTGGTGTTGGACGGGGAGACGGCGAAGTTGGCAAGCCCGTGGGCCGTGGCCAGGACGAAGGCGGTGCGGGGGAGGCCGGCAGCGATCCGGGACAGCATGTTCTGGAGGTCGAAGTCACGCTGGAGGAGCTGGCACAGATCATGGCGGATGAGTTGCAGCTTCCTCGTATCGAGCCGAAGGGAACGGCCAGCATCTCGCAGGAAAAGTATCGCTACAACAGCGTCCGCAAGAACGGCCCGGAATCCCTGCGGCATTTCAAACGGACTTACGTTCAGGCACTGCGCCGGCAGATCGCGACCGGACAGTACAACGTCGTGCGGCCGCGAATCGTGCCAATCAAGGAAGACAAGCGCTATCGGTCCTGGAGTACGGTTTCCGAGCCGCAGGCAAACGCCGCGGTAATCTACATGATGGACGTTTCCGGTTCGATGACCGACGAACAAAAAGCCATCGTGCGCACCGAGGCATTCTGGATCGACACATGGCTGAAGAATGAATACGACGGTGTCGAGTGTCGCTACATCATTCACGATGCCGCGGCGAAAGAAGTTGACGAACACACGTTCTATCACACACGCGAAAGTGGAGGCACGCGGATCAGTGCGGCCTATAAGGTCTGTCACGATTTGCTGCAACGCGAGTTCCCCGTGCATGACTGGAACATTTACTGCTTCCAGTTTTCCGACGGAGACAACTGGGGCGAGGACAGCAACGAAAGCCTCGCGATTCTGAAGAACAAACTGTTGCCCGTTTGCAACCTGTTTTGCTACGGCCAGGTCGACAGCCCGTATGGCAGCGGCGACTACATCCATTCGCTGGAAGGCCAGTTTGGCAAAACACACGAGACTCTGGTCATGTCGGAGATTCCGAACAAGGACGGCATCTACGACTCCATCAAGACGTTCCTTGGGAAAGGCAAGTAGCGAAGTGTAACTACACGGATCTATCAGGAAACAAAAATATGATTGAGTGGAATTCAGCACGACCGCAACTGGAATTCGAAGTCAAAGTTGGGTTGATGAGCGTCGTTGTTCGAGGCGCGACGCAGGAAGAGGCAATCTCGAACGCGAGAATGAAGTTGAGTCGCGATCTGCCGCGCATGTGGGACGTCATCCACGGCATGGACAATTCGCGATTCAACGTGATTTGTCGAAGCGAACAAAACTAACACGCAGTCAGACTGCAAGCCTGGCCGACATTCCGTCTCGCGACGCAGCGGCTTGAACTTCACGAGTGGGTAACTCGTGAACTCGCCGATCGATGCGATCGCGCCCGGTCGATGTCTGCCTCCATACGACAAATCACCGCCACAAATCACCGGTAGTCTCGGCATTCCGGACGCTTGGAATCCCAGCAGTCTCGGGCGTCCTTTTACGGATGCCGAGGCTACCTACGTACACCACTCCATCGCACGGCCTTTTGTAAAACCCGTTTCACAACCACATAAACCGTCGAGCTCAGCATGGCACTCACTTCACTACGCAATCTTCCGGACAAGCTCGCCCAGGTTCAGGTCGAGATGGAGAAATTTGCCAGTGACTATGGGCTGGACTACTACCCAACCATCTTCGAGGTCGTCACCGCGGAACAACTCAACGCCATCGCAGCGTACGGTGGTTTTCCGACACGTTACCCGCACTGGCGATTCGGCATGGAGTACGAACGCCTGCAGAAAGGATATTCCTACGGCCTGCAGAAGATCTATGAGTTGGTGATCAACAATGATCCCTGCTACGCGTACCTGCTGAGCAGCAATTCCTTCACCGACCACAAGATGGTCATCGCGCACGTGTATGGGCACTGCGACTTCTTCAAGAACAACGCGTGGTTTGCCGCCACCAATCGAAAAATGATCGATGAAATGGCGAATCACGGAAATCGAATTCGTCGCTACATGGATCGGTTCGGGGTGGAGACGGTCGAGCAGTTCATCGACGACTGCCTGAGCATTGATGACCTCATCGATATTCACTCACCTTTCATTCGGCGGCACCATGACGTGGATCGTTACCGCTTCGCCAGCAATACCGACGACGGTGATGAGGGCAACAACGATGGCAAGTTCAAGGCCAAGGGCTACATGGATGCGTTCATCAATCCGCCCGACGTGCTGGCAGCCGAAGCCGCAAAGCAGCGTGCCGAACAGATGGCCGACCAACAGTTCCCCGCCGAGCCGATGCGGGACGTGATGCTTTTTATCCTGCAGAACGCGAACCTCAAACCGTGGCAGGTGGACGTGCTGTCGATCATTCGCGACGAAGCGTATTACTTTGCGCCGCAGGGACAAACCAAAATTATGAACGAAGGCTGGGCGACGTTCTGGCACTCAACAATCATGACACGACACGGACTGCAAACGTCCGGCGACTTCGTCTGCTACGCCGATCACACGTCCGGCACGCTTGCCAGTTCCCCTTCGAGGCTGAATCCGTACAAGCTGGGAATCGAACTGTTTCGGGATATCGAGGACCGTTGGAATCGCGGCTGCTTTGGACGTGAGTACGACGAGTGCGATGACCTGCGCGAAAAAGAAAACTGGAATACCGGACACGGCAAGGGTCGCGAGAAGATTTTCGAAGTCCGTCGAATTCACAATGACCTGACGTTCATCGATGAATTCCTGACGCTCGATTTTTGCCGACGGAACAAGATGTTCCAGTTTGGCTACAACGAAAACAGTGGCTACTACGAGATCGAAAGCCGGGCGTTTGACCAGATCAAACAGCAACTACTGTTCAGTCTCACCAATCGTGGCCAGCCCATCATTTACGTGAAAGATGGCAACTACCGAAATCGTGGCGAACTGTATCTCGAGCACCGCTTCAGTGGGCCGGAACTGAAAATGCAATACGCAAAGGCATCGCTGGAAACCATGTATCGGTTGTGGAAACGCCCGGTGCACATCGAAACGATACTCGATGAGAAGAGTGTTGTGCTCTCGTACAACGGATCACAGCACTCGGTGAAGACCGACGACGAATCACCGCAGACGGACGCACAGGATACCGACTAGAACCCAATGCAGACCCACTGCCCAACGTGGGCTCGAATGAGGCAACCCCATGAATCGCGATGAACTACGCAACATCCTTCGACCCGCCATCGTCAGTCAGCTCGACGAAATGACGGCCTTCAACCATTGTGGTGCGGGCTCCGTCGTCAAGGCGGTTGGTCGGTCTGAGTTGCGAGCGCGCATGGCGTCAGTCGATCGCCTGGCTTGCGAAGTCGAGCTGATCTCGGTCACATCGCCGCGCATGAGTTCGCTGGATTCGCAACAGCTCAATCGACTGGCAGAAGAGCTTGCCGATCAACTGTCCTATCTGGAAGAACGGTTGGTCGTACTGGAAATCGACAAGCTCGTCCCTTCCGTGCAGATTCGATCGGACACACCACGCGTGGAAGATGACACGCGGTCCTACTTCGAAGTCCAGGTCGTCAAATCCGGGATCACATTGCAGCGATTTGAAAAGTCCCCGACGACCCGACGCACCGCAGTTCCGTCAGCTCTGACCCACGGTGTGTTCATTCGCGCGTGCGTTGACCTGATGGCCTGCATCGACGAAATCGGTTGATTCGGCACGCATCGGTACTATTTGGCGCGGGTGGCAGTCCACTCGGCTTCGAACTGCTCGTTGAAAATCACGATGCCCTTCATTTTTCCCGGGCCGCTGAATTCGCCTTCGTAATCGGACGTGACCGCCTGCCCGTTGAGCATACCCGAGACGTTCCAGGAGAGCTTCCGCCCCTTCACGGTTCCGCGAATCTTGCTGTCGCCGAACGCACCCGAATAGTTGCCCATCAGTTTGCCGTTCTTCATTTCGAACGTAAACGTAGGCTCGCCGACGCCGTTGTCAGTGGTGACCTTGAAATTCCATTTGCCGTCAACTTCAAAACCCTTTAGAGGCTTGATGCGAATGTCCTTGAACTGAACCTTCATCGGCGGACCGGCGTGCAACTGTAGTGCGAGGATACCGGACGCGGCTGCGTGCTTCTTGTCCTCGTCGATCACCTGAACTGTCATCCGGTTATTGATGATGTGCATCATCTGATTGCCGGCGGCGATGATCTTGTAGTCGTTCCAGTCTTCCTTGTTAATGGCTTTGTTAATGTCGGCCGACTCGCCAATGTTGGCGATGACTTCCACCTTGTGCTTTTCGCCGTCGCTAACAACTTTCGTTACCTGGCCTCGCTGAGCAAGAATGCCGCGCCCCTTTTCTTCGTACAGGATGCCCGAGTAGGTGTCGCCCGACTCAAAGTCCGCCTGGTAGCCACCGGCCACCCAGTTGCCTTTGTCTTCGCTGCGATACTGGACGCCCGAATTGCCGCCGGTGATCTTGAACTTCAGTCGCAATTCAAAGTCATCCACGTTTCCACCTCGCCAAATGACGAACGTGTTTCCTTTGGTTGGATTTTCTTTCGTCGTAATGCCCGTTATGGCTCCGTCCTGAACGGACCAGAATTTTGGGTTACCATCCCAGCCGTCGAGTGTCTTACCATCGAACAGGGCGTAGAAGCCTTCTTCGTGATGGTCGGCGTGAACCGAAACGCACAACCCCATAGAGACGAACAGACAGACAGCTATCGCGAAACGCATACCAAAATCTCCGAGACGAGTTAAGCTTTGCCAACTAGCTTATCCTCGATGAACACGCGTCTCAACAGAATCTCCCACCCCGATACCAAACTGTACACGAGTGACAGGACCGATTCATGGCTACTTTCCACGAGTTCGTAGAGGCTTTTCATCGACATTTCACGCGAGACGCCAACCGCCGGGCACAACTCGGTATCGACACAAACCTGGGTGATTTACCTGACGCCACGTTGGCCGGCCAGGCAGATCGAATCGAGGAAGCGCGGTCAATTCTTCAATTGGCCGGCAACATGGAGACGCAAGCACTGACGGACGATCAACGGCTGGACATCGAGCTTGCGACGCTTCAGCTTCAGGCCGAGGTTCACCGCGGCACGTATGAATTCAATTCAAGAACGGAATTCCAGCAGCATCCGGATGCCGGTGCGCAGATTGGCGACGGGATCTTCACGATCTTTCTGGTCGACCCGCGTCCCGCCACGCAGCGAATCGAAGACATCACTTCTCGCATCGAAGGCATCCCCGGGTTCCTCCGCGATACCCTGGCCCGACTGGATACGCCTGTCGCGCGATGGGTGAAAATGGATCTTGAATGTGTGGAAGAGTTGCCCTCCTTCTTCGCGACGATCCAGGACTGGGCTCAGCGAGAAGCATGGCCGGATCTACCGCGATTGGCCTCGGCCTGCGAACAGGCGACCGCGGCTCTGTCCGACTATGCCCGTGAGCTGGCGAAATTACCAACGGCCGACAACTTTCACATCGGCGACGCCCACGCGCGGGACGTCGTCCGCCTCTCGGGAATCGACCTGACGCTTGAGCAGCTCCACGCACTGGCCCGCGACTATCTTTCCGAGGTGGGCGCAACGATCGAGGCATCGCGTCAACAGCTCGTCAGGAAACATGGGTTGGATGCGAACATGTCGGCGGCCGAATTGCACGAGTGGCTGAACCGCAAGTACCGCGTGAATGTCGATATCAGCGGCAACGACTTCACTCCGATTCTGAATCGCTATCACGAGGAACGTGAAAAGATCCTGGAGTTCATCCGCGAACGCGACCTGTTTCCCGTTCTGGACGATCAGGACATGCAGATCGTCCAGACGCCGGATTTTATGGTTCCCCTGATTCCCGCCGGGGCGATGACCGGTCCGGCTGCGTTTCGCGAGGGCACTCGAATCAGTCAGATCTTCCTGACGCTTACCGCAGACCGCATTGATGACCACACGGAACTGGGTATCCCGATGATGATGGTCCACGAAGGTATTCCGGGACATCATCTTCATTTGGCGACCGGCCGGGTTCATGATTCGGTCATACGCAGACATGCGTACGCGTCGGATCAGGCGGAAGGCTGGACGACGATGCTGGAAGACTACATGCTGGATCAAGGCTATCTCGGCGATCTAAAAGAGGAAGCCTTGTTCAGCGGCAAGCGGGACATCAGCCGAATTGGGGCGCGAGTGGCCATCGACCTGTTCTTCATGACAGGCGACCGGAAGTACCTGGACGTTGGTGTCGACTGCGACACGTCTTCTGACGATCCATTCCGGGCTGCGGCCGAACTGTTGAAGGCAGTCACGGGATTCAGCGAAGCTCGCGCACAGGCGGAACTCAACTGGTACTCCACCGAGCGTGGTATCCCGCTGACGTATTTGACCGGCAACAAGCTGGTGTGGGATTTGAAGGGCGACGTGACTCAACATTGCCAGACGAGATCGCAGCCACTTTCAGGCATCGAACTGGACCGCGAGTTCCACCGTGCGTTCTTGCGAGCCGGCCTGATGCCGGTGCGATTCATGCGTGAGGTTTTCCGGCGCGAGGATCTGTTGGCCTGAATGGCCGGGGTGAGAGGCCGGGGTGTGAGTGCGCACAAAAAAAAGCGGGCCTTTCAACATGAAAGGCCCGCTGGGTTTTCAATCGTCGTGAAGACTAGTCAGGACTAGTTGCCACAGGTCGAGCATCCGCCGCAACCTGCTCCAGCACATCCAGCTCCAGCTGCGCCGTTGCTGTAAACAGCTCCGCCGGCAGCTCCGGTTCCGTATGCAGCACCACTGTCAACAGCAGCACCAGCACCGTAAACGGGTACGGTTACGGTTTGTGGAACCTGAGTGCATTCCTGGTACTGAACCTCACGCTGTACAGTGTATGGAACCTGTACGGTGTAGTTCTGAACCTTTTCAACGGGAACGCACTTCATGCTCGTGACGTTGTACGTACGAGTACGAGTTTCAGGGACCATCACCGTGTAGTTCACGTTACGAGTTCGCTGCTCAGAGCGAGTCTTGTTAACGGTGACCGTACGGGTACGGGTTTGAGGAACACAAACGGTGTAGGGAACCTCACGAGTACGCTGCTCCGAATTCATGACGGTGTAGTTGACCGTACGACTTCGGGTTTGCGGAACGTTAACCGTGTAAGCAACCTCACGAGTACGAGCTTCAGTCTTGTACGTCGTGTAGTTGACCGTACGGGTCTTCGTTTGAGGAACCTGAACGGTGTAAGGCACCTCACGAGTACGCTGTTCGCACTTCATGACGGTGACCATGCGGCTCTTCGTTTGAGGAACCATGACCGTGTAAGCAACTTCACGAGTACGAGCTTCAGTCTTGTACGTCGTGTAGTTGACCGTACGGGTCTTCGTTTGAGGAACCTGAACGGTGTAAGGCACCTCACGAGTACGCTGCTCACACTTCATGACGGTGACCATGCGGGTCTTCGTCTGTGGAACCATAACCGTGTAAGCAACTTCACGGGTACGATCCTGGCATTCCATAACGGTGACCGTGCGGGTCTTCGTTTGAGGAACCATGACCGTGTAAGGAACTTCACGAGTACGATCCTGGCACTCCATGACGGTGACCGTACGGGTCTTCGTCTGTGGAACCATGACCGTGTAAGGAACCTCACGGGTACGAGCCTCTTCCTTAAAGGTCGTGTAGGGAACCGTACGAGTACGGGTCTCTGCACGCATGACCGTGTAAGGAATCTGACGCGAACGCTGCTCGGTCTTGTAGGTCGTGTAATTCTCGGTACGAGTACGCTGCTCAGTCGTCATCGTGGTTACGGGAACCGTACGAGTACGCTGCTGAGTTGTCATCGTAGTGACGGGAACTTCACGAGTGCGAGTTTCGTTTCGACTTCGGTTGACAGTCACCGTTCGCGTACGGGTTTCCGTTCGCATACGAGTCACTGGAACCTCGCGAGTACGAGTCTCTGGTCGCTGAACCGTAACGGTGTAGGTGTACGGAACTGTTTCCATTACCTGACGGTTGACGGTGTAAGGAACCTGCTCCGATACCATGTTTGGAACCCAAACACGCTTGGTAACGGTGCAAGTCTGGCCAATGATCTGCTCGACACCGGCGTTTCCACCAGCGTTTCCAGCCATTGCTCCACCAGCTCCAGCGCCCATTGCACCAGCTCCAGCTCCGGCACCCATTGCACCCGAGCCACAAGCGACTGCAGCACCACCGGCACCACAACCACAGCTCGAAACGCAACCACCACAGCCGTTGCAGCATCCGCCACAACCACCGTTGGCACCACCGGCTCCGACAGCGCTAACAACGCCACCGCAGTTGCCAGTTGCACAACCAGCACCGGCTCCAGCACCAGCACCCATAGCTCCGGCTCCGGCGCCCATTGCGCCAGCTCCAGCACCCATGGCTCCGCCACCGATTTGCTCGGTGCGAATTTCCCATGCACCCTGGTCACGAGTGACCGTACGGTACTTGGTCTCCGAAACAGTGCGGCAAACCTGACGAGTAGCACTTCGCTGCTGCTGCTCAGGAACCATCACGGTGTAGTTTTGCGAAACCATTTCCGTGTAGGGAACCTGAACCGTGTAGTTCTGCTGAACTTGCTCGGTGTAAGGAACACAAACCGTGTACTGCTCGGTGCGAGTCGACTGAACGGGAACCGTAACGTTGTACGTTTCCGTTCGCTGTGTCGTCACAGGAACCTGAACGGTGTAGGGAACCTCGCGAGTTGCAGGGACTGCAACGCGAACGTTGTAGGTTTCAGTACGAACCTTCTTCTCAGGAACGTTGACCGTGTAGGTCTCCTGACGCGAAGCCTGAACCGGAACACGTACGGTGTACTGCTCGGTGCGACTGCGCTGCTCGGGAACCTGTACGGTGTACTGCTGCTGCTGCTGAACAGGAACATTCACCTTGTAGGTTTCCGTGCGAGTACGCTGCTCGGGAACCTGTACGGTGTACTGCTGCTGCTGCTGAACAGGAACGTTCACTTTGTAAGTTTCCGTGCGAGTGCGTTGCTCGGGAACCTGCACGGTGTATTGCTGCTCTTGCTGAACAGGAACATTGACCGAGTAAGTTTCCGTGCGGCTTCGCTGCTCGGGAACCATGACCGTGTACGACTCCTGACGAGTCGCAGGGACAGCAACGCGAACGTTGTAAGTTTCCGTGCGGCTACGCTGCTCGGGAACCTGCACGGTGTATTGCTGCTCTTGCTGAACAGGAACATTGACCGAGTAAGTTTCCGTGCGGCTTCGCTGCTCGGGAACCATGACCGTGTACGACTCCTGACGAGTCGCAGGGACAGCAACGCGAACGTTGTAAGTTTCCGTGCGAACTTTCTGCTCGGGAACCATGACGGTGTACGACTCTTCGCGAGTCTTCGTCACGGGAACCTGAACCGTGTAAGTCTCAGTGCGGCTACGCTGCTCTGCGACATTCACTGTGTAGCTCTGCTCAACTTGCTCGGTGTACGGGACCTGAACTGTGTAGGTCTCGACACGCGTGCGAGTTTGTGGAACATTGACCGTGTAGTCTTGGGTCATCTGACGAGTCTCAGGGACCTGCTGCATGACCGTGTAGGTTCGCTGTCGCGACTCTGTACGGTAGCGGGTCTCATTGACTGTTCGTGTCTTCGTGACCATCTGAGGCACATAAATTGTGCGTTCGACATACGAAGGGCCACAGTTAACCGCAGCACCTCCATCAGCAACAACGGCACCACCCATGGCACCACCATCACTCATTGCTCCGCCTGCGGCGGAACTTTCGCCGGCAGCAACACCAGTGGTGGCGCAACCTGCACCCGCACCCATGTCACCCTGGACGACATAACTGCCGCCTCCGGCCGTGCCACATGCAGTACAGCCTCCACATCCCGGACCGCAGTCCGCGAAGGAAGCCGACGCTGCGGCAAGCAACATTGCGATCGACGAGATCGCAAACAAACAACGTTGCAGCATTTTTTTTCCTTTCCTCTTTACTTCGAGATCAAAAGCAGAACAGTAAGTGGGATATCAAGCCAGCGACGGTAGAGCCGATAATCTGCGCAAGGTATTACCATGAGAGAGCAAACGCCTTTCACGGGGACTAGGTAATATAAATCCGCCGGTATTAGCCGCAAGGGTTCGGTGTTGAGAATAAGCAATAACGTGAATGATTTTTCCAACGGTTGGGTACCAGGCAGCACGTCCCAACTGAACCGCTAGAACTAACAATTCTGGCATCTTCGAAACTCCTGTATTCCCACGGAAAAGCTAAAGTGAAAGCCCAACGAGAACGCATCGTGCTCGCCATGTCTGGCGGCGTGGACAGCAGTGTCGCCTGCCACCTACTTGCCGAGCAGGGATACGAAATCGTGGGAGTTTTCATGCGTCACGGCGGCGAGCCCGAACCCAGTTGCAGCAGCGAAGGCCAACTGCCCATCGTCACTCCCTCACACAAGCAAGGATGCTGCAGCGCCTCGGACGCCGAGGATGCCCGCAAAATTGCAGACGGCCTCGGAATCCCGTTTTACGCGCTAAATCTTAGAGATGACTTCAACCGAATCATCGATTACTTCGTTGCAGACTACTCTAATGGGCGTACCCCGAACCCCTGTGTGATGTGCAACAATCTCCTTAAATTCGGAAAACTCTTCGATTATGCCGACAGCGTGGGAGCAAAGTACGTTGCAACTGGACACTACGCTCAGTTGCTGGAGAGGCCCTCAGGCGACCTTGCCGTGCACCGTGGTGTCGATGCGGACAAGGACCAATCGTATGTCCTGTTTGGCGTAAAACAGAAATATCTTTCTCGCATGTTGCTCCCGATTGGGGGCTACAAGAAGTCCGAGATCCGGGCCCTGGCCGAAGGCTTCAACCTCCGCGTGGCCAGCAAACCTGACAGTCAGGAAATCTGTTTTGTGGCGCCCGGGCAGCACGCCGAATTTGTCGCTCGCAAGACGGGCAAAGACACGCAAGGCGAGATGGTCACGACAGACGGAACGGTGGTCGCCCAGCACGATGGCATCGAAAAATTCACCATCGGCCAGCGGAAGGGACTGGGGGTCGCGATGGGCGAGCCCTATTTCGTCGTGAGCATCGATTCCGAAACGAAAAAGGTAGTGATCGGGAAGAAAGAGGATCTGGCCCGCACTCAGTTGACCGCCACGGATGTCAACTGGCATGCTCCGGTCGTAACGGAGCCCTTCGAATGCCTCGCGCAGATCCGTTACAACAGCCGCGCACAGCCGGCGACGGCGCACCCGCAACCCGACGGCACGTTGCGAGTCGAATTTGCAGAACCCTGCCATGGGGTCGCTCCCGGCCAGGCGGTCGTTTGCTACGACGGAGACCGCGTTGTCGTGGGCGGCTGGATTAACGAGACCTGTTAGCGGTCGAATAGCGGTCGAAGTCGCGGGCATTTCGTCCGTGACGAAATCGCCTGCAGACCGACTACAATGGGTGCTCACCCTCGGCGGTCGTCAATTTTTCCGGCAAGACATGCGTCGTCAACAACATCCGCTTTACGCCCTGTTCGTGATTCTCTTCTGTCTTGCGTCGTCCTCAGTGGCTCAGCAGGATGTCGAAGAAAGTTCGCCGATCGAATGTTCCGTGACGGGGTCCGGGCCGATCGCGAATGCCGAAGTGAGCATTATCTTCTCCGTCCCCAGCGGAGACGCGGAGCACGAGCCGCTGGTCATTGAAGAGACGGTCTACACGACCAACGAACAGGGCAAGTACTCCATCGTGCCGCCGGACCTCGCGCTCGCGGAAGTCACGGTGTCAACGCGGATCGCTCATCCGCAATACCTGACGCGACAGCTCAAGCCTATTTCACTTCGTGATCTGGCGCGACTGGACCGTTCCACCCACCGTCGCACGCGTCTGAAGCAGGCGTACCCTTTAAAAGGAACCGTGCTGCTCCCCGACGGCAAACCCGCCGCGAATGCTCATGTCCGCGTCGCTTCGAAATATCGAGCGTACTCGTGGAAATTCTTCGACCCCAACGAGTATCACTGGACGACCACGGTGTCGACGGATGCTGAGGGAAAGTTCGCCGTCCAGGCGGACGCGAATTGCACGGTCCAGGTCGACCTGACCGGTCACGCCACGCAGTTGCTTGACAGTCTGGACGTAACCAATGCGACCGACGTGACGCTGCGACTGCCTGTCGCAAGGACGTTGGCTGGTAGCGTTGTTGATGGCGACGGCAAGCCAATCGCCTACGCGGTCGTTTCGGCTCAACGGAGTTTCGAATTCAGCGAATTCAATATGCCGTTGGGGTTTGGGCTCACGACGGTGGCCGGAGCAGACGGGCACTATGAATTTCCACCGTTGCGAGATGACATCTATAAAGTCACCGTTTCTGGTCGCCTTGGCGATGCGAATGCCGCCGAAGCTTACCGCCGCCAAATGGAGCAGCGGTCTACTTTGCAGATCGCGGGCCTATCACGTGGAAACGAACACGCTGCTGCCCAGCCGACCAGGGTTTCACCGATTCCCGTCGACCAGATTTTTCTATCGCAAGAAGTGACGGTCACCAACGCCGTACATCAGTTGGACTTTGCTCCTCAGGAAAACCACACGATCGAATTGCAGTATCGATTTCCGGACGGTCGGCTGGAAGGTCAGAAATACGGCGTCTCGATTACGGGCAACTACCGCAACCAACAATGGAATGGGCGCTACGAATACGTTGGAGACGACGGCCGCGTCGAGTTGCTCGTGCCGCAGGGGACGTCAAATGTGAAGCTTGGTATTGGTCCCGGTCGTTTTCGGCTACCTCAAGAGAAAACGCGGGAATTTGGCGATACGATTCATCTGGGTAGGGTCACCGAGTCGATTCGCGGAATTACGGTATTCAAACCGGCCATGGGAAAACTGGAAGCCGTCGTGCAGTGGCCCGAGGGCTATCTGAAGGGTCGGCACGCAAGCCTTGTCGCCCGTTACGTGCGGAAGGGTTTCCGGTCCAATTCCGCCGTCCGGCAATCCCTGTTGCTCAGTGGGTCGAGGCAAACGAATGCGACCCACTACGAGGCTACCGGTATTGCGGGCGAACCAATCAGGTTCGTGATTTCACTTCCAGGCACGCGGCCAACGATTCTCCATGAGCGTGTGCTGACGCTTGAGCCCGATGAAGTTCGCACTCTGAAGATCGATCTCTCCGACCTTTAGCGAACTTTGCGGCAAACAACCGAATGCGCGGTTGATTGAACATTCCCCGAAACTGGCTTGCCGTCCAACGGGCTCCGGAACAATAATCCCGGAACCGAACTCCAGCCCGATGAGACTCGCACCCATGTTACGCAACGGATTCGACTTTCGCCTTCCGGCCCCCACCTCGGTAATCAACTTTGTCCTGTGTGCCGCTCTGATCTTAACGGGGCTTGGAGTGGCGGCTGCTCCCGAGGAACCGAACGGCGAAGGCAGCAGCGAAAACGCAAACGCGGAGGAGCTGTTTCGCCTGCGAAATCTCCTGAAGCAGAAAGACGTGGACCTGGATGGCGCAAGGGAGGTGGGCGCCGCGTTGACGTTGAATCTTGAACAGCTGCGCAACCAGCTTCGAACGACTCAGGAGCAGCTTGAGGCCGTACGTAAGACGATGGCCGAGCGATCGACGATGGGTGAGCAGCGGGCGATGGGTGAGCCACTCGCGGAGGCCAAAACGACGGAGGCCAAAACGACGGAGGCCAAAACGACGGAAGAGGTTGATGCCCGGTGGCGGCTCAAAATTGCGGAACGTATTGGCGAAGCCGCAGCCTACAAGTCCGAATGGAAGCGGGGCCAGAACCGCATCCAACAGCTCTTGGAAACGGAAAGGCAGTCGCAGGAGCTGCTTCAGGAACGCAATGAGCAGCTTGAAGACGCACGCGGTGAACTCGACGAGAAAACACGGGCGTTGGACTCGGCGAGACAACTGCAACAGCAGCTCGCCGCCGACGCCAAACTGGAAGCCAACCGCCTTGCCGAATCCAAACTCTTGCTGGGCGATGTCCGAAGTCAACTGAAGCAGGCGCGAGAGCAGTTCCGCACGTCAACGGTCGCTCACGATCAGCAGGTTGCGAACCTCAACGAAGAGCTGGTAGCCGCGAAGTCGGCACTGGTCCAGCGTGACGAAGAGCTGCAGCGGGCCAGGATGCAGCTAGCGCAGACCCGGAACGATCGCACACGCGACACCCAAAAGCTAACGGCGAATCTCGAACGCACACAACAGCAGCTCGACGAACGGCAAGCATCGCTTGTCGAGCTGAAGGGGGAGCAGAACAAATTGATCGAAGCTCGCCAGGCTTCCGAAGACAACGTCAGGAATCTCCGCAAGGAGTTGGCGGCGGGCCAGCTGCTGGCCGAACAGCTCCGTGAGCAACTGGATTCCCGGCAACAGGAACTCGCTCGGCAGAACGACGAACTACAGTCGAAGGTCCGCGGACTCAATGCTTCGAAGGCCGAAGTGGATCGATACCGCACGACGCTCAACGACAACCGCAAAACCTATCGAGCCCTCAAGGAACAGCATGCGGAACTCCAGGTTCGCCTCAAGGTCAACGAGGAAGAGGCAGCGAAGCGGAAGCAGGAACTTACCGAGCGAACCGAAATGGCAGGTGCGCTCACTGAAAAGCTCAACATCTCCGAACAGAAGATTCGCGAGATGAAGGCGCAATCCGTTGAACTGCAAGACCAGCTTGCGAAGCGCACCGAGGCGTTGGCGCAGAACGAAGGGTCGCTGAAAGCGCAACGTGTAATCTATGAGAGGTTGCAGTTAGAGAAGGAGGCCACTGAAAAAGCACGCGAGGAGGCCAGCCAACAGGTCGCCCGCCTTCAAACCGATCTTCAGGACCGCCAGGCAGCTGTCGAGCAACTTCGAAAGCAACTTGCCAGCGCGAAGCAAGAGATTGAACAACTCTCCAATCGGCTGACCGCGAAGAGTGACGAGGCCGCGGTGCTCGCGAAGGAACTCCAATCGGTTCGCGACACTCTGGTCGAACAGCGAACCCAAATCGGCATCCTCTCAAAAGACCGTACTCGCCTGCTTGAGTTCGGCGACCGGCTCAGCCAGGAATCCGCTCGACTGCAGAACAGGCTAAACGCAGCCACGTCACGAACAAATGAGCTGGATCAACGCGTTGCCGATTTGATGGAAGAGACCAAACGGCCCAGCAGCCTTTCGCTAACCCGGGCTGGCACTGGCTGGCGGCTTGCGGGTGAGGTCGAGAATGAATCCACGAAACAGCGGATCGCAACGTCCGTTCGCGAAGCCTTCGAGATCACGAATTCGAAGTTGCAGGACGCGATTAAGGTCCATGATCGCATCAAACCGTCCAGATGGGCTAGCGGATTGCCGGACTTGTTGGGGCAGTTACGTGAGAAGCATGTGGAAGGCCTGGAAGTGAGCATCGAGGACGACACCATCGAAATCCACGGCGAAGTCATCAGTGAAATCAGTCGGACGGAAATCGTTCAGTTGATCAACGATATCGATTGGTAGCGCGAGTAAATTGGTAACGCGATTCGACGGCGGTTGTACGTTGCTGGATGCAAGTGGACCAGCCCATGACGTTCAATCCTGAAAAGCGTTTGTCGCCACTCGCATGACTTCCGCAAGCGGCACGCTGGCTTCGTCCGCAACGCGAGCACAGGCGTCGTATTCCGGCGAGAAGCGAACCGAGCCATCGGGGTTCACAATACGTTTCCCGGCCACGGGCCCCCACGTCGTGTCGACGGATTCAGGTTTGCGTTGCAGGATGGCGCGACGAGCCGACCAGTGGCGAATTCCCAACGTCGTCGTCTCGCGAAAGACAATCGCCTCCAGTGCCGGCTTGGCACCGGCTTCGCAGAGTACGGTCAGCTTTGTCGCCGGTCGATTCTTCTTCATCTGGATGGGCGTGGTGTAGACATCCAACGCTCCGGCTGCAAGCAACGCCTTGACGGTGTGTCCGACGACTTCGCCGGTGGTGTCATCGAGGTTCGTTTCCAGGATTTCGACCTGGTCCGTCGTGGTTGCCTCGGTGGCCATGGCAAGCGTTTCGGCTTCGCCCACAATAATTCGCAGGACGTTCCCCTGTTCGGTGAACTCCTTGTCACCGGCACCGATGCCAATCTCCCGAATGGTCATGGCAGGCAGCGGGCCGAAACCTTTGGCCAACGTCTTCACGATTGCCGCGCCCGTGGGAGTTGTGAGTTCGGCTTCGATGTCGCAAGCTGCCAACGGGATTCCCTTCAGCAGCTCGGCCGTGGCCGGCGCAGGAATGCTAACGCGACCGTGTGCGATTTTGATGAAACCGTGCCCGGTCGGAACGGGAGAACAAACCACGGCATCGACGCCCAACAGATCGAATCCGATTGCCGCTCCGACGATGTCGGCGATCGAATCCACGGCGCCGACTTCGTGGAAGTGAACCTTCTTTAGAGTTGAACCGTGCACCTTCGCTTCGGCTTCGGCCAATCGAGTGAAAATATCCTTGGCCAATTGTTTCTGGTTTGCAGTCAACGAACTGCTGTCAATCATGTCCGTGATGTGATGGAGGTGCCGGTGTGCGTGCTCCGGTTCATGCTGGACCGTGAGATTCGTCGCACGAAATCCGTGCCGCTTGACTTCTTCGGTAACCAGCTGGCAGGACGGCAGTCCCAGCGAATCAATGCCTTTTTGAATCGCGGCCAGGTCCACTCCAAGGTCCACCAGGGCCCCCAGCGTCATGTCACCACTGATTCCACTCACACAGTCCAGGTACGCAATCTTCATTCTTACATCCACAGGAATTGGTCGATCGTCTGCTACCACTGCATGATACCGCTTTGACGATTTTCATGCTGCACCCAGGCTCGACTTGACGGTCAGTCCTCGTTCTCGATACAAGCCCGTTTGCGGCGGTGCGACTGTCGCCGCAGTCTATCTTTCGTTTTGGCGGTTCCATGTTCGACGACAGAATTCTTACGACTCCGTATGGTCAGATGCCACCGGTCATGCGAGTGCTCAATGTGGCGGCGGAGGACCATGCGAATGGTCGCCCGTCGGACTCGAGCACGGTCGGTTGGCTGGACGCGTGTCTGGCCAATGATTCAGCAATGGCGGTCAAACTCGAACACGCTACGCTCGAGGCGGCCATGACGCTATTGCGACAGGAGAGCTTTGACGTCGTCATCCTCCATCACGAAGTTGGGAAACTCGATGCCGTCGCGGGTCTGGCTCCGATCCGCGCGGCGTCGCCCGACTACCTTGCCGTTGTCGTCATGGGCGAAGAAGGCAACGCCGACATGACGGCCCATTGTCTTGAAAACGCGGCGGACGCCTACTACTGTCGTCGCGAAACAGACGTCCGCACGTTGCTGTGGGGCCTGGCTCGCGCCGCGGAACGGCAGCGACTCTTGCGAGACGCCCATACCTATCAGCAGGCGTTGGAAACCAAAGCGAAACAACATCATCAGGAAGCACTCCACCAATTGCGTTCCCAGCGGAGCGTTCTGGTCGATCATTTTGCGTTGTCCGGTGACGAGGTCGATGGAGCCTGTCCACCGCCGTGGCTGGTGAATCACTTTACTGATCTGCTGAGGATCTATGTTGTGTCCGGCACGGGCACGCTCCGGGAAGAAGTGTCGGAACTGGTCGACCGGTTGGAACACAGCGAAGTCACGCTGGCGGAAGCCCTGATGGCTCATACGTTGGCCGCCGAAGAACTGGTGCTGGGTTTGGGCAATCGTCCGGCATGGCACATTCTCGGTCGCGCGAATCTGCTCGCCTATGAACTGATTATGCAATTGCAGCATCAGCGATCTTCACGCTAACAGAATCTTCAATCGCTGGCGAATTGACGTTCAAAACGTGCGTGCCAGGACTTATGTTGGCGTTTCACAACTACCCAGCGCCCTTTCTCTCTTCGACAAGCGAGGTTCAATAATGTCCGAAAACCGATACTCCCTGCAAGCGTTCGTCGAAAAGACAAAAGACCGCGACCTCAATCAGGGGCTCTTCGAGCTGGAATCCGAACGGATGCTGGACATCAACCTGAACGGAGAAGTTTGGATCAAGATGGGCGCGATGATCGCCTACACCGGTCAGGTCAGTTTCGAACGCGAAGGCATGCTGGAACAGGGCCTGGGCAACCTGCTGAAGAAAGCCGTCTCCGGCGAAGGAGCTCGACTCACAAAAGCCCGCGGCAACGGGTCGGTCTTTTGCGCTGACGAAGGCAAGAAGATCACGATCCTGCAACTGCAAGACGAAGCCATCTGCGTAAACGGCAACGATGTGCTGGCGTTCGAAATGTCGCTGAAGTACGACATCAAAATGTTACGCAAAATGACCGCCATGCTGGCCGGCGGACTCTTCAACATTCGACTGGAGGGAACGGGCATGGTGGCAATCACCACGCACTATGATCCGATGACGCTACCGGTCACGCCCGATTCTCCCGTGACGACCGACCCCAACGCCACCGTGCTGTGGTCCGGCAATCTGGAGCCGAACTTCAAGACGGACGTACAGCTCAAGTCCTTCTTTGGCAGAGGCTCGGGCGAGTCGATTCAACTGGAATTTCGCGGTAACGGCTTCGTCGTTGTTCAGCCGTACGAAGAGGTGTACTTCCAGGCAGGCGGTTGAGTTTCACCATTTTTCGAAATAGTGGACGTTGGATTCCGAAAACCGTATATGCCTCTGTTGCGTCGACGGGTTTGTAACCGTCTCGTCACCGAAGCTCGACACAAGACATACTGTCTGTGCCAAAGCGGAGCGGCTCGCTATACTCCCGTCAAACAACGCCCTACCCCAATTCGGACAACAACATGACTGACTCTTCCGTTGCTGTGCAGGTGAAAGATCTGCGCAAGCGATACAACGGCGGTCTCTTCGGCCGCAAAGTGGAGGCGCTGCGAGGTGTTAGTTTTGAGGTACCCAAGGGACAGATCTTTGGACTGCTTGGGCCCAACGGCGCGGGGAAGACGACGATCATCAAGGTCCTGCTTGGCATCGTTCGTGCCTCGGGAGGATCCGCCACGCTGCTGGGACATCCTGCCGGCAACCAGAAGGGCCGACAACGCGTTGGGTACCTGCCGGAAAATTTGCAGGTTCCCAAACATCAAAATGCACTCACGGCGCTGGAGTACTACGGCCGCTTGAGCGGAATGGAATTCGGGCAGATCAAGAAACGCGGTGCCGAGCTGTTGGAAAAGGTTGGCCTGAAGGCCCGTCAGAAGGAATCGGTCAAACAGTTTTCCAAAGGCATGCGACAACGACTCGGGCTGGCTCAGGCACTGTTGCACGATCCGGAACTTCTGATTCTGGATGAACCCACCGACGGGCTCGATCCCATCGGACGGTCCCAGGTGCGAGACCTGATGCGAGAACTGAGCGACGAAGGGCGAACGGTCTTCGTCAACAGTCACTTGCTGCAGGAGGTCGAACTAATCTGTGACCACGTCGCGATCCTCAACAAGGGCGAGCTTAAATATATCGGCAGCGTTGAGGAATTCACGTCGGCGAAATCTGATTCGTCCGTCGACATTGAACTGCAACTCGTTGCGGACGCCGAAACGCTGAAAACCACGCTCGGCAACTTCAACGTTACCCAGGTTGCGGCAGCGGACGACGGCAAGACCAGCGTAACGGTACACGTTGCCGACCAGAACGAAATCAATTCAGTCATTGACACCCTGCGACAACACAACGTTGGCATCGCGGGACTTGCCAGAAACAAGCAAACCCTCGAGGACGTGTTCCTCGATGTGGTCAGTCAGCAGGAATATCAGGCATGAGACCTTACATTGCGATCATCAAGGACTCCTTCCGCGAGGCGTTGGCTTCCCGCGTATTGTGGGTGCTGCTGCTGTTGATTACGGCGTTGTTGCTGGGCCTGGTTCCGTTTCACTGGCGCACGACGATTGCGGCGGAAATGCGTTCGCAGGACGTACGTAGCATCCGTAACCTGGCCAACTCCCTGAAGGCGGCCGACAGCGAGGATTCCGATGAGGATTCCGACCCGCTCACGAAACATGTCTGGGATTCGCTCTCGCAAAAGACACAGGAACGCATCAGTTCGCTGCGCGACGCGCATGGTCCCCGTGCTTTCGGCGCCCGCGAGCGGCTGGTCGATAACTTCAATGAGATCATCGCTCGTGACGACTTCTATCAGCCCGAAATCTGGGGAGACGTCGAACTGCCGGAACGCGCCAAGGAGCTTCAGCAACTTGGCACACTCGCCGGCCCGGAACTGAAGCAGTTCAATCGACTGGCACTCGAATCGGCGTTGCCCGGTCAGCTTCGTCCGTGTCCTGATGAGGCAGTGATGTTCCGCTACGCAAAATGGGACATGGACTTCGTGCCCCCGCTCAGTCGCAAGTTCGCGCTGGAAATGCTGGACACGTTCGTGATGACATTCATGGCCGTCTTCGTGGGGTTCTTTGGCATCTTTGCCGGCGTGCTTGTGACCGCCCCCATCATCCCGGGAATGCTCAATTCCGGATCGCTGTATGTCCTGCTCAGTAAACCCGTTTCACGGCCGCTGACGTACATCGCAAAATTTATTGGTGGCTGTTCCTTTGTCTTCATCAACGCGGCGTATCTCATTGCCGGGCTGTGCCTGATACTGGGACTGCGATTTGGCGTGTGGAAACCACAACTGCTGTGGTCCGTGCCGATCTTCCTGTTCTCCTTCGCGATCTTCTATGCCGTCTCCGCGCTATCGGGCCTTGTCTGGCGGAGTGCCGTGATGGCGATTGTGGCGACGATTATCTTCTGGTTCCTCTGCAAGACGGTCGCCACGACGAAAGATGTGCTGGAACAGTTTGTCGTCGTGCCGCAAAAAATCACGGACGTTGTCAAACAAGGCGACCAGATGTTTGCCACTCGAAAAAATGGCGACGTCGTCGTGTGGAATCCCGGCTTGGGAACGTTCGATCCGATCTTTCAAAAGGAACAGTCCAATCAGGGTCGCGGACCGGAAATGATGATGGGCGCGACGTCGACGCTGGAAACCATGATCTACGACGAAGCCGATGAGCGTTTGATTGCACTCGATCGCAACTGGTCCCAAGCGGATATCATTTCGGGCAGTCGCACTTCGGGCTGGCAACGCGAAGTGAAAGTCCCGGCACCTCGCAACGCGCGCGGACTGTTTCAGCTCGATGGCGACCTGATCGCGGTCGCCGACAATGGCGTCTACCGCGTCTCGGCAACTCCCGACGACAAGCCCGCGGACACGGATGCCACTGCCGCCGAGGCTGATGAAAAACCGGCCGGTATCAATATCTTCGGTTTCAAGATCGGCGCACCCGCCAGGAAGGAAGCAGAAGAAGCAGAGGGGCCCGACGGGCTCCTGTCCGAAGATATCGGCCAACTACCCGGTGATGCGCGAGTCGCTTTCGATGCGACAACACGCTCGATCTGGATTCACGGTTCTCGGGAACTGCGAAAGTTCAGCCAGACCGATGGAATCTTTCGGGAGGTCGAGAGCATCGATCCTGAACTGAAGGAAGTGACGGCGCTGTCCGCCAATGGTGGAATCGTCGTGCTGGCCAATCGCAGCGAAGACACACACCTGGTTACGATCATGGATGGTGAGAACATGGAGTCTCGCCGGACGATTGATGTCCAAAGCGATGACGACCTGAACAAGCTGTCCATCTCCGATGATGGCCGCTGGATCTCCTGCCTGTTCGATAACGACCAACTAGCGATGTACGATTTGCAGGACACCAACGACGGCGCGATTACCCGGTTCCCGTCGCAAGGTTCCATTTCCGGTGCCCGGTTCGCCAACGGAACGCTGTTGATTGTGGACAGCAATGATCGCGTCATGGAGCTGTCGCCCGATACCCGACAACGCCAAAGCATCGTCGCACCACAACTTCGAGTCGTGCGGCAACTGTATCGATACCTGGTTCGTCCCCTTTATCTGATCTTCCCGAAGCCAGCCGAACTGCAGAACACGATGCAGTACGCCATCACCGGCAAGGACACCGTCAAGGTCGAGGGACCGGGCATGGGACCAGGCGGGCGGACGATCAAACTGAACCCGTGGGAACCGTTGGTCAGTAATTCGATCTTCATCGGCGTGATGCTGCTTTTTGGCTGCATCTACGTCTATCGTCAGGATTTCTAGATGAGCGTCAGCTTCTGCATTCAGAAGCTGACGTCGGTTCCAAAGTAGAAGCTTCGCCCGCGACGGTAGACGCCCAGTCCCGTACGGTAATCGAGGTGCTCCTGGTAGAACTTGTCCGTCAGGTTTTCGACACCCGCGTAAAAGACGACCCGGCTGCACAACTGCCAGTAGGTCCTCAGATCGTAGGTCGTGAATCCCGGTGTCTCGACCTCCTGCAAACTTGTCGCCACGCGATCCTGGTTGGAGACGACCCGAGCGTTGAAATCGACGCCCCAATGGTTGCAAGTGGGATCCTTCAATCGCAGGCCAAGGATTGTCTGCATCGGCATGATCCCCGGTAGAGGCTCGTGATCACCAAACACGTTGCTTCGCAGCAGCCCGCCAAGCTGTCGGGCACCTTTTTCACGAGTATGGTCGCGGCCTTCGACGAAACTGATCTTGCCGAATCCCGTCAGCGCGCTGGTCAGATCCATTTCGCCGTTCGCCTCGAATCCCGAGAGCGTGGCGAGGTCCGTGTTCACAAACGTCACGCCATTGACCAGACCAAACTCCGGGTCCGCCGGCGAGACAAGATCGTAGGTGATGTAGTCTTCGATCCACGAGTAAAATCCATTCAGACTGGCGCGAACGTTTTGCGAACTCCAGTCAACACTCGCATCGATCTGACGCAACTTTTCCGACTGCAGCAGCGGATCGCCATCCACAAACGTCAGGCCCTGTTGCAATGTGCCAATGAACGACTGGTCCGCATACAACTCCGTGAGCGTCGGCGGTCGCTGCGCGAAACCTCCCCCCAGGCTAAAGGACCAGTTCGTGTTCACGTCGTAGCGACCGGTAATGAACGCCGACCACATGGTGAAGTCCTGATCCAGTCCCGAGTTCTTCAGCAAGGACGCCGGCACCGGCACGCCTTCGGTATATTCGGACGAACGGGTGTTCATGACGTCCGCTCGTGCGCCCGCCTCGACGGTCAACTGGCTGGTCACGATGCGCGTGTAATCGGCAAAGAATCCAATGTCCCACGCGTTGGAATGGGGAATCGGAAAGTTGTTGTCCGTAGGCGGCAGAAACGGCTCGATGTCATTGAGCGTCTGATCGATGTACAGCACGTCGGTTCCCACCGTGAACTCGGCACACTGCTGCTCCCAGGTCCACATCCAGCGACCGCCCAACGAACTGCCATCGACGTCGGTGACCGCGAATCCGGAAATGCCATCGGGCGAGAAAAACGTCGTCTGAAGTTGAGGAATCTGCGTGTTCTTGCCCGGACGCAAAGTATCTCCATCGAATCGCGTGCGGTTGTACCAGACTTCTCCGAAGAAGCGATCCGCCATTGTGCCCGAGCGATCATCGTATTCCAGCTCGAATCCGTCCGTCACCAGCGCGTTGATGTCGTACACAAGTCCCGGAAACTCGACGTCCGTCTGATCGAGGCGGATGTAACTGAACTCAAGGTGTCGATCATCGTCCAGCCGTCGCCCCAAACTGACGAACAGGTCGCGCGACTTGAAACTGGACGGCAATGTCACGCCGAGTCCATCTTCATAGTCGTTGCCCGTGCCGTGACCATAGTTCACGCGTGCTCCCCAATCACCGTCTCCGCCCCAGACCTGCTGACGCCCATAGAAGATCTCGCCGTTGGTGTCATAGTCGACACTCGTCATGCCACCCCAACCCGGCGTCGAGCTGATTGGTGCTTTCTGAAACTCCATGTCGACGAAATTGAAACCCGGCCCCATGCGAACGGAGTAGGGCCCCTTGATCAGTGTCAGGCGATCAATGTTGTAAGAGAAGATCTTGTTGAGTGCCGTGTCGAGATCCTGGCGACCGGGATTCCAAAGCGAACCGGAACCAATGTTCTGGCCCGCCCGTGATCCACGAATACGAACGTCACTGGCAACCGGCGTTCGTTTCTGCGCGGCGATGCCATCCGCGTTGTTGGACTTGTAGAGGAGGTTACCCACCTCGAGGGTTCGCAACTGTGTCGCCTCCGAACCGAATATTACGTTCGTGCTCGGTCCCACACCTGCGACTGGCCCGAACAGAGATGCCGACAACGTGCCCGAAACTTCAGCCCCGGAGTCCAAACCCGATTTAGGCCCGGATTTCGGCGTCGCCCCGGAATTGGTCCCACGAATGCTAGGCGCTACGACCGGCGAAGTCGTCGTCTGCGCTGCGGCCTGCCACGCCAGCCCCGGTACGAAACCGAAGATAAGCACCACCACCCAAAGCGTTGTGCCTGCACGCATAGCCGCCCCTTCCATGGAACACAATTCGCCGTCAATTCACTGCTAGCGTGATGCATATGACGGCCAACCCTAACTTCGTCGGCGGCGAAACCCTACGGACTTGCTACCGAAGTCCGGCACAAAGGGCCATTAGGACACCGACCTGTCAGGTTAATCCGGTTAGCCAGTTGGGCTGACTATTCAAACGCTTGCACGGCTCGATTCCACAGCGGAGCAGCGACTCCGAAGGACTCCAGGCCACTGGCCCGTTCCTTTGCCGAGCGATACGTAGCGTTGGCTTCTTCTGTTAGACCATCCTGTTTTTGTGCGAGTGCCCGCAACAGTTCTTCGGTCGGCAACCACCGGCCTCGACGCAAGTTGCGAAGTCGGTCCAGCGATCGCAAGCATTCTTTCGCGCGGTCCTGCCGGAAGAGCTCGACCGCCTCCGCAAACACCATGGCCGGTGTCTGTTCGACCGTCGTGCCGGGTTGCGACTCCGTGGAAGTCGTTTCAATCGACGTCGGCTCATCAAGATAGAGCGACTCGATCAGCCCAAGCGACACTCGGCTACCGGGCGTCTTGCACTTCCGCAGTAACGCAAGCGCTTCGTTGATCCGTTCGTCGGTAACGCGATCTTCAACACGCGCCTTGAGCAACAGGCAGGTAGCCCGCATCTCACGCGATGCGTCGGTGTCAATTTTGTCCAACACAAGAACCGCTTCTTCGCACAGTTGCAACGCCGCCTTTTTCCTGCCGTCCATCGCCGCCAGCTTTGCCAGTTCGCGGTTTGCAATTGCCATTCTCAACCAGTCGTTGTCGGCGGACTCCGGCGTCGACGTCAAATGAGTCAACACGGTCTTTGCGGTCGCGAATTCCTGTTGTGCTTCTGGAAGGCGACCGGCGAAAGAGTACGCTTCCGCGTTTGCGACCGCCGCACCGGCAAACAATCGCAACAGGCGTGGCTGTTGGCCATGCAGCGTAATCAACTGACCCAACTCGTTTCGCGCGGCCACCAACACGGGTAGCGCCGCATCCACGTCAGCTCGTGAGAGCAAAATTCTGGCTCGATTGACATGAGCGGCCGCGAGATTCTCGCTGTGATATTCGCCGCGATACAGCACATCGACCAGCGATTGGTAGCTCGCCGCCGCCGCCTCATAGGCTCGCAGCGCGTCGTCGTTCATGCCCAGCGACTCGCGGAAATTTCCCTGCAGAATCTGGGCCGTCATGAGACCTTCGTACGCATCCGGCCGCGCGGGATTGTCGTGGATGGTCTGCTGAAAGCTACGAATTGCCTCGCGTGTCGCGTCCAGCCCGTCGTGATACTGTTCCGTCTTTCGATAAAGATCCGCCAGCTCGAACAGACTCGAGTGATACAGGGCCACGTGTCGAGCTGCCACATCGTCTCGCTTGATCAGATCGGCCAGTCGACGTCGTGCTGATTCCAGTCGATCAATGGCGCCCTGCGAATCCGATGCACCCAAAATGCGTGCCATGGCAACATCCGCCCGCGCGAGGGCTGCAGGAATTTCAAAGTCGTCGGCCAATTGTGTCGCCAGCTTGTGCAAGATGCCGTCGGCTTCGTAGATGGCATTCTTCCCCGCCAGTGAATCGCCGCGTTGAGACGTCGCAATCGCAAATCCAATCAGACTGTTCGCCAGTTCCTTCTTCAACCCAACGTCGCTGTCCGGCTCGGCGGCTCGTTCGCGATACCAGTCAATCGCCTTCTGGAACATTGCCAGCGACTGTTCGGTTTCTCCCAGTAGCTGTCGGGCATCACCAGCTCGAATAGCGGCGCGTGCGGCTTCGTCTCGCAGCACATCGTCCACGAGGTTTGCTTGCGACAGGTCGCCGTAGTAGTCCGCCGCGGATACAAGGAACTCGTTTCGCCGACCCGAGAGCCCCGGATAAAACTCGAGGTCGCCGCTCAGTTGCAGCATCCACGTATCGACGGCATCGAGTGCCGAACGCAGGTTCGTGACGGCCTCGCGTTTGGCCAACTGTTCCTTTTCTAGCGCCAACTGCGTTTCGCGATGAGCCTGCTCCGCGGCCTGCCTTGCTTGCTGTTCGGCCTTTCTTGCGGAATTGATCGTCACGGCCGCAGCGGCCACAATTCCACCGACAACGGCGAGACCACAGATGCTCCAGAAGGCGAACTGCCGATGCTTCGCCAACAATCGCTGCAGCTTCTGCGGTAACGATTCAGGGTGAGCTTCCACGCGTTCGGCGGCAAGGAATCGTTCGACGTCGTCCGCCATGTCCCCGGCCGATTGATAACGGTTCTTGCATTCCTTCTGCATTGCCTTCAGGCAGATGGAATTCAGCGCCGCCGCAACTTCGCGACGGACACTCCGTGGAGGAACAAACGTTCCCTGCACGACATTTTCCAGAATCGTTTCCGTATCGTCGCCGTGGAAGGGACGTTTTCCGGTGAGGATCTCGAACAGCACAACGCCCAGCGAAAAGATGTCGCTGCGAGCGTCCAGCTCGCGGACTTTACCCTGCGCCTGCTCCGGTGATACGTAGGAAGGCGTTCCCATCACGCGACCGGTCATCGTCTGACGGCGTCGACTTGCCGAAGTGGCTGACCGGGAACCCGATCGCGACCCGGCGCGTGACCCGGCGCGGCTGTCCGGTTTCCTCAGCGTTCCCTGCGTCGCGTAGGCGAGGTCGACGGTTTCCTCTTGCTTGTTGACGGGCTTCGCCAGCCCCCAGTCGACGACCAACGTCTCGCCGTACTCGCCCAGCATGATGTTGCGAGGCTTGAGATCACGATGGATGAAGCCCTGGTCGTGCGCGTAGTTCATCGTCCGGCAAACGTCGACGAAGACCTTCAACAGCCGAGCCATCGACGCCGCCTTGCGTGACGCGGGCAGCTGATGGTGGACCACGATTGCGTCGTGCAACGTGCGACCCTCGATGAATTTCATCGCGTAGAACGGGCAACCATCTTCCTTGATCGCGAAGTCGTAGACGGGCACAACGCCCGGATGCTGCAACTGTCCCGTGATGCGGGCTTCTTCGACAAAGCGTTCAACGATGGACGGATCCAGCTTGGCGCCTGGCAGAATCTCTTTCAACGCAACGGGTCGATCCAGCGCACCGTCTCTGGCACGCCAAACCGCTCCCAGTCCGCCTTCCGCGAATTTTTCCGTCCATTCGTAGCGTTTCGTGGCGTCGAAGTCACCCGGCAAGCCGTTGCTGGCGTCTCGCTGCCGCATCTGGCCCGGCAGAAAAGAGTTTCGCGAACGCTGACTGACGGAATCCGACTTCTGCCCGTTTGCTTTCGCCGCCGTGGCCTCTCGCGTTGAAGGACGCATCTGTGTCGCATCGTTGTGCTGCGACAATTGTTCGTCCACCTCACGCAACAACGCCTGACGTTGTTCTTCGTTGATCAGTCCGCGATTCACGAGACACTGATCGGCGGACAGATCGGTGGAAGAGACCTCGGACGAGACTTCCGCGAAGTCCAATGCATTCAGCCAACGCGACTCGAGCGCCTGATGCAGAATCAGATTGTCGCGAGTTTTTGCGGTCTGTACGGACACACACGACTCCCGAGCGAGATTCGCTCGTCGAACTGGTTTCGATGATTTTCAGAATAGATGGAGACAGGACGGCTGGCCCGAAATTCGGTCGCCGCATCAAGAATCTAGCTCTGCCGAAACCGGATCACGGAACGTGCGGCGGGAATATCCCGCAAAGAAATCCAGGCGATGATTTAACGCGACGTGGCTACGTTGCCGGATGAGTGGACGCCACCCGGGCGTCATTCCGCGACACCGAATTCTCGCGCAACCCGTACGAGACGGAACTGGCTTTGATTTGCTGCGGTCAGCCGCAATGCGGATGCTGGCCCAGGACGGTTACTGTCGAAAGACGAACTCTTTCGCGTTCAACAACGCCCACGCGACATCCTCCAGTCCCTGTCGCCGATCCTTTCCGCGGGCGATGACAGAGTGAGAATGATTGCGTTCTTCCCCGGTCGGTTCACGCGACAGTGTGGACCAATACAACTGCGTGATGGCGTCATCGAGATCCGCACCCTCCTCAAGCAGCGTTCCGATCAGATTGTCGGGCTGCTTCAACAGGTCGTCGATACAGTCTCCGTTGATCAACAGCAGCGCCTGCGAGAGCGTCGTATCATCAGAACGTTCGCACTCGCAAGTCATCAATCGTTCTGGTTTGCCAAACGCAAACAGGAATCGATCCGCGGGAGAAGGCTTTTCCTCACGGTCGCGAACCTTGTGAACGCCCGGTAGTTGTACGGCGCGCTTGCCTGGCTCAAAACCGTTGAACTTCAACATCGCCGTGAGGGCTGTGGCCTGTGCATCCAACAACTGTTCGGCCGTCAGGCGTCTCGCTGCGACGCGAGCGTAATCGACCGGGGCTGCATCGGAAGCGGACTCCAACTGATAGCTGGTGGATTGCATGATCGTGCGAATGATCGGTCGGATTTGAAACCCGCCGTCAATGAAATCATCGGTCAGCCGCTCGAGCAATTCCGGGTGCGACGCCGGATTGGTGGCACGAAAATCGTCCACCGGATTCACGAGGCCCTGCCCCATGAGTTGGTACCAGATGCGATTCACCTGCGACCGGGCGAACTGTCGGTTGTCCGGCGAGGTCAGCCACGCGGCCAATTCGACCAATCGCTGCTCGTTGTCGGTAACCGGTTTTTCGGCGCCAAGGAAACGCGGGGCAACGACTTCACCGGTGGCTGGGTTCTTGACCTTACCTTCGCCTTCCAGCTTCACCAACTGCTCGCCGACAAACTGCTTCTTGTCGAGCTTGTCTTTGCGTTTGTTTTCGATGATCTCGTAATCTACCCTGGCAAACAGCGACGCCCACGAATAGTAATCGTCCTGTGTCCAGCGATCGAACGGATGGTTGTGACACTGCGCGCACTGCAAACGCGTTCCCAGGAACACTCGCGCCGCCGCTTCGCCTCGAGCATTCGTTTGCCGGAGTGCGCGGAAGTAGTTCGCGGGTGGATTGTCGTAGGTACTGCCGCGAGCCAACAGCAACTCGGCCACGAATTCGTTCATCGGCTTGCCCTTCGCGACGGCGTCCCGGATCCAACCGTGAAAAACATCCACGCCCTTGCGATCGAGCACATTCTCTTCGACTCGCAACAGATCGGCCCACTTCAAAGACCAGTTGTCGGCGAATTCGGGTCGAGCGAGTAGCGAATCTATCAACACGTCGCGTTTCGAACGGTCCGCGCTGGCCATAAACTCGCGAGCCTCTTCCGCCGTCGGCAAGAAGCCCAGCAGGTCGAGATACGCTCGACGCAGGAACACGTGGTCTGAACACGTCTCCGCCGGATTCGCGCGGAACTTTCGCAGCTTTGCGAACACCCATTCATCGACATGATTTCGACCCGGTCGTTCGTGCCACACAAAATCGTCGCGACGATCCAGGAACGCCACTCGCACGGGAACTTGCTGATTCAGATAGCGGACAATGACCGTGGCTTCGCCAAACGCATCACGAGCCACCAGGCCATCGGCACCCACGCTAACATTTAAATTCGAGGTTTCGTAAACGGCCAGATCCGTCACATCGCGACGCGAACCGTCCGAGAACTCGGCTTCCACCTGTAGCTTGAATTGATCCTGTGGAGCGAACCGAATGGCTTCCAGCGGCTGGACGACGAGCCGATCTACCGCCACGGACTTCGTTGGCGGGGAAGCCCCGTTGGCGATCCAATCCAACAGCAACTGGTACTGCTTTGAATCATCCGAGAATCGCTTGCCACCCTGGTGTGCGACTTGCCCGGTCGGTTTCTGTAACAGTAGGCTCGCTGCGGGGTCCAACAGATTGACGCGTCTTCCTCCGTTGTGCAGCACGAGTGCTTCGTAGTCAAACACCGGATCCTGCCCACGCAGGGACAGCTTCAATCCGCCTTTGCCATTTTGATTTCCATGACAGGTTCCCGCATTGCACCCAGCCTTCGCCAGCACGACCTCAACATCGACATCAAACGACGGCGAGGCGGCATGACGAACTGAGTCACCATGATTGGTACCGTCCGAGGCGGCCTGACCAGAGGCTATATCGCCAGCCCAAACGGCGTTGGACATCACGGTCAGGAACAGCAAGGCAACGAAACGACAGCGGGACATAGCGAGACTCCTGGAAGTCTGGTGGGTCCGCCATTGTACCACGTCTCGCACGACTTCGAGACCGATTGTGAAGCCGCTAATTTCGTCTTGGTGCCAGATCTCCAACTGACGGTAGTTGCTGTTAGCAGCAGGAGTAGTGCGCGACGCCTCCATGTTCCATGATTTTTCAACCAATCGCGCGTCTACGTGGCCGACACAGCACCGTGGCTCCAAGGCAACCAAGGAAGGTAAGGATTGCAGACGAAGGTTCCGGTACGCTCGCCACCGCTGTAGCTTCTAGCGGCCCAAAGTTGCCCGACAGAGTCAGGAAGTCATCGAAGTCGGTCAGTCCGCTTCCATCGAAGTCGCCGCCAGCCCAGCCGGCTTCCATTTCGAATGAGCCCGACAGGAACAAGAAGTCTTCGAACTCAACGACGCCATTCATGTTGGCGTCTCCGTAGGTGACATTCGCCAGCTCCTCGATCAAGAAAGTCCGGTCATCAGAGTTAACCAAACCATCTCCGTTCACGTCGTACAGTTCATCAGCGCCCATAGAGCGGATTTGTTCCGAAAGGGCATCGATGTCTTCCGCGTCAACTTGACGGTCACGATTGAAATCGCCGTCGGAGAATGGGAGGGCAACGACGCGAATGCCACCACCGCCCCAGTCGGTGGAGTCAAGCCTGCTGCTTTCCGCTTTGTATAGCGGAGAAAGAGGCGAGGCCGAGAGATTGCCGCTGCGGTTTGAATGCACCGTATCGCCAAAACGATTGACCAGCTTTGATTCTTCCCATTCGAATGCGTTCCCGGTCTGGCCAACCGTACCAAATGGGCTCTCGCCTCCTGCCATGTCTACAGCTACAGATTGCGGTGAAGGAGGGAATACAATCACTGCCGTGCCTTCTTCTGTACCGCCAGAAGTATTTGACGGCACTTCGTCACTTCCCGTGGCGTAATCGTAATAAACATTAGCAACCGGATCGTAATAGGCAGATTTGTGCCACTCGTCGAACGTAGGAAGGAAGTAAACGGCCCCCGAGTTTCTCATGGGGTCGTCGGGATCGTATCCCTCGTCTCCAGGGTTCCACTCCGGAATTTCGGCATCTCTCGTAGAGATGACATTGTAGGCGGGGGCAAATCCTCGGCTGGTATTCATCCAGTTGACCACGAATGCAGCCGCGTTTGCATTGCGTGCGAAGAATGGAAAGTCTTCGGTGGACGAGCAAGACAGTGAACGTACTCCGTCTTCAACATTCGACATTATCACGTTTAAGTCTTGGCAGGGAAGTTCGTACTTGGAAATCTGGAATTCATAGTCTACGGCCCCCATCATTTCCGGTTCAGAATTGGTGGGGTCGTCTGGATTCCCGGGGGCTCCGATAGTGACAAATTCAACTTCGAGTGTCGTCTCGCCGTGGGTAAAGGTCTGGGTGTGACCAGAGCAGAAGCTGGCCAAATACAAGACGATGAATACAGCAGCAGCTCGCATCGTAATGTCCCTAATGACGGATTCTCGTTGTGCCCAACGCAAGCAAGCTTAGAGACAACAAAACAAACGACGACGGCTCCGGAACGCTGGCCACCGCGGTGACAGTCTGACCAAAGTTGCCGGACAGAGTTAGGAAGTCATCGAACTCAGCGATGCCGTCTCCATTGAAATCACCATTCGCCCAGCCGGTTTCAATGTCGAATGAGCCCGAAAGGAACAAGAAGTCCTCGAACTCAACGACGCCATTCATGTTGGCGTCGCCGTGCAGGATTCCCTTCAGATCTTCGACCCAGAACGTATGATCGTCCATATCCACGAGACCGTCGCCGTTGACGTCGTACAACTCATCGGTCCCCATGGATCGGATTTGCTCCGAAAGGGCATCGATGTCTTCCGCGTCAATTTGACGGTCGCGGTTGAAGTCGCCTTCAAAAGGGCCAAGGTCGATAATTCGAATGCCTCTCCCGCCTCCTATCCGTTCAATCCTTCTGGAGCGGTCGTAGGAATAGCGTCTGTCGTCCACGCCAACGGAGTACCACCGGAAATCGGCGGGGAAATTCTCGTCGCCCGCCTCCTCCCACTCCGAAGCATTTCCAACCTGACCTACAGTCCCAAACGCACTTGGACCACCTGCTTGGTTCACATCGGCCAAATTGGCCGTTTCCGTCACCCTCCCAGCCACCAAGGTGCCTGGCGCATTTCCGGAAGCCACAAGCGTTGGCTCTTCATTGCTCCCCGTCGCGTAATCAAACCACGATTCATTCACCGGGTCATAGTACGCGGCTTTATGGGATTCATCTCCATTCGGGAGAAAGAACCTTGCAAGTGAGTTTCTCAACGGGTTTGCGGGATCGTAGCCAAGGTCTCCAGGATCCCACATAAGACTCGTTGTAATCTTGTAAGCCGGCTGATAGCCGAGGCTCGTATTGAGCCAGTTTACGAACGGCAGGCCGAAGTGAGGCGAAAGTATCGCTGGATACAACTCGCCGTTATCCAAGCAATTGCTTTCTACGAACTCGAATGCACCAAGCATTGCGGCGGCATCGGTATCGCTACACGCAACTTCGAACTTCGATATCCCATACACGTAATCAACTGAACCAATTTCCCTGGGTCCAGTTGGAATAGGGCGTGTATCGGGAGGGTTTCCCACACTTCCGATTTCAACAAAATCAATTTCAAACGTGTGATCGTCCTCCCCAAACGAGACGACATCGCCAAACGACATCGTTGTCAAAAACAAAACGATGAATACAGCAGCAGCTCGCATCGTTATGTCCCTAATGACGGATTCTCGTTGTGCCCAACGCAAGCAAGCTTAGAGGCAACAAAACAAACGATGATGGCTCCGGAACACTGGCTACCGCGGTGACAGTCTGACCAAAGTTGCCGGACAGAGTTAGGAAGTCATCAAAGTCAGTTAGGCCACTGCCATCGAAGTCACCGCCAGGCCAACCGCCGTCCGTCTCATACGCGCCGGATAACGCAAGGAAGTCCTCGAACTCAACGACGCCATTCATGTTGGCGTCGCCGTGCAGGATTCCCTTCAGATCTTCGACCCAGAACGTATGATCGTCCATATCCACGAGACCGTCGCCGTTGACGTCGTACAACTCATCGGTCCCCATGGATCGGATTTGCTCCGAAAGGGTATCGATGTCGGCGGCGTCAACTTGACGGTCGCGGTTGAAATCGCCTTCTGAAAATGGCAGATAAACGACACGTATAGTACCGGGAAATGTATAGCTCTGACTGCTTCTTCTGCTTGCAAGTCGACGGTGCTGAGTGGCTAGAGGCGAGCCAATTTCGCTTCCAAATCTCAACGCCGCAGTTTCCTGACCGGCGTCAGTCTGAATATGAGTCTCTTCCCACTCCGCTCTGTTACCAGTCTGCCCCATAGTGCCGTAGGCGCTTAAGCCGCCGGCTTGGTCGAACGGAGCGTACTCACTATGAAGAGATGTTAGTCGCGCCGTTCCAGCCGCGGTTCCAGCTTCAACGTCTACCGGAACCTCATCGCTACCCGTCGCATAGTCCCAGTATCTTTCTTCATCCGGGTCGTAATACGCTGCCTTGTACCATTCGTCGGTTGTTGGCAGTACAAATACAGCCCCTCCATTTCGGAAAGGGTGCTCAGCATCATAACCTTCATCATCAACACTCCAAGCAGAAAGTGCGTCGTCATGCGGCATTGGGGACTTGTACGCCGCTGGATAGCCTTTCGACGTATTCATCCAGTTCACGAACGCCGCGGCATGGCCTAGCGACGCCACGCTCCCAGTCAGGTTTAATCCTGCTGTGTCCTCGTCGCAGGACCTCCCAAATAACACGTTGATTTCTCGCCCCACCAAGCACGGCTCTTGGTGTTGCAGCTCATATTTACTGATGGCGTAAACGTAGTCCACGCCGCCTGACCCATTTACATCGGGCAGGTTGCCTGGGCTGCTAACGGTTACAAATTCGACTTCGAGTGTTGTCTCGCCGTGGGTGAAGGTTTGGGTGTCACCAAAGCAGAAGCTGGCCGAACAAAACACGACGCTGCATAGAGCTAGAAGTCGCATCATCGTTTCCTCCTACGCCAGCCTGTACTGCTGAGTGCGATGGCACCGACGATCGCGAGGCCGCGGGGCTCGGGAACACTCGCCACGACGGTCGGCTCTCCGAAGTTGCCGGACAACGTCAAGAAGTCATCGAAGTCAGTCAGTCCGCTCCCATCGAAGTCACCGCCAGACCAACCTCCGTCCGTTTCGAACGCACCGGACAACGCGAGGAAGTCACCAAAGTCGACTTCGCCATTCATGTCGGCATCACCGTAAGTGACATTCGCCAGCTCTTCGATCCAGAAGGTTCGGTCATCAGCGTTGACTGAACCGTCGCCGTTCAGGTCGTAGAGGTCACTTGGCTCCGGTGAGTTGATTGCATCAACCAGCTCGTCGATGTCGTGGGGAGTGAAGACGCGGTCCCCGTTGAAGTCGCCGGCAGGGATTTCGCCGAGGTCAACGACGCGGAAGCCAACGTCAAAGGAGCGAATATGGTTAGGTAAGAAGAAGCGATCTTCAGGCAGCAATGTTATTCTGTTCCCCCGCCAACTCCCGACACGAACGCCCACCTCAAACGGTAGAAACTCATTCATTCCTGCACGCCTCACATCCTCAAATTCAGCCACGTTGCCACTCAGCCCCATGACTCCGTACGGGCTCAAGCCTCCGGCCTCGGTGATTGGAGCTGGCAGAGGTTCTCCCTGGTTCATCCACACTGCGCTGCCGGCGTCAGTGCCGCTCGCGACTGCCACAGGTGGTTCGTTTGAACCAGTAGCATATCGCCAATACCCACCCGCTCCATCATTTGCATCTGGATCGTAGTGTCCTGCTTTGTGGGCTTCATCCGGACTAGGCAAGACAAATCGGGCCAGGTTGTTCCGTGAAGCGCTACTCGGATCAATATGGTCGAAGTTGCTACGATCATACGCAACGGGGTATCCATGACTTGTATTCAGCCAGTTAATGAATCGCGTCACTTCATGCCAGGATATGTTGCTGATTGGCATTTCAGGTTCCAGCGGGATGCCATCGACTGTTGTATCACTTATCCCGATTCCTACGCCTGCGGAAACGGCGTACTGGACTATCTCCCGGCTCACTTCGAACTTGGCAATATTATATTCGTAAGGCACGGCACCAATGTCGCCTAGTGTTGCAACTTCATCCGGCCGGTTCCCGGGGTCACCAATCTCAACGAACTCAAGCGAGAACTGCTGTTCGTCGCCGAACGTGATCACTTCCGAATTGCTAACGTTGGCCAGAGCAAGAACAAGTAAGGTTGCGGTAAGGTTGGTTTTCATGGCGATCTTGGTTTTGCGAGGTGCGTCCAAGGGTAGTACGAACTCGCCGCGAAACCTGACCCCCAAAAAAAAGGCCCCGCCAGGTGGGGGGCCTTTGAGCTTAAAACGGAGCTGGTCGACGCTCGCGAAGCACTGGTCGACGCGGTTTCACGCCGATCGCCGATCGCTTAACGTGCTGTCCAGTTTGGCAGCGACTGATGCAGGGCTGCGACGTTGGCGGATAGATCATCCATGTCCACCACTTGAGCCCGCATGGTCAAAAGAAACTTACGCTTGACCTTCACGTTATTGCCGTGCTCATCCTTCTCGGTCATTTCCACGTTGAAGTGTGGGTCGATCAAAATCGTATTGCCGGGTTTGACCAACGACGAAAGATGGACCTGTCGGATCGACTGACGAGGTATCTGAATGGTCGCTCCACCCGCGTGGTCGGGATAGGCGTAGGTGCTGACGTCCGTGACCTCGCTGACGGCGATGTCCGACATCAGGTGAATGCGATCTCCGACGGGAGCCGCCTTCACTCGAATGCTGGTGCCATCCTCAATGGCCTGGACGACCGGCTCGATTCGTGACTCGCCGTCTTTTCCGGTGACGGTCTTCAACGCCACAACGAACGGGCGATACGACATGATGTTGACCGTCGCTGCCTGTCCGGGCAAGGCATTCATGGATGGATTGCTTAGCACGGTTGCTGTTTTGGAGTGACGCACGTGCAGGTTTAGCTCGCTGACGCCCTGGTCGGTCAATTCGCCGATCGTGACGGGAATGTTTTCGCGAACGACGGACGACGTTGCGACGAATTCTTTTGCTGATCGGGCGTCATCGGTGGCCTCTTCATCGCCGTGCTCTGCTTGATCGGCTGTCGCGACGGGATTGATCTTTGGCAGCATCGCACTGTGGACCTTGATCGAATTGGGCAGCAGGAAGCCATTGATTTCCGGAGCCTCCTCCATGGCAACGGCGAAGGTCTGCAGCGATACGACGACGCGTTTCTTGCCAAGTTCCAGGCATTGTCGCATCGCGGGCAGGGCATCAAAGAAACTCTTGTTGGCGGTGATTTCGAAGACGTCCGTTGCAATCTTGCGGAACGTTCCCTTTGTTTGGCCGCCCATGGCACGCGGAGCCAACTCCAGAAACATCAGCGTTTGCAATCGAGCCTGCGTCATGTCCAACTGCCTGGCTTCGGCGAACCTGGTAATCGTTTTGCTGAGATCAACACGTTGCGTGATGACGGGCTCGGGTTCGGTCGATGAGTTTGCAACACTGGGCGTCCGGACGTCTTGATACGCTTGCAGCGTGCGTGGGAAGAAGTGCTGGTCCGGTTGCGAAACAACCTGAGCGGACGCGGAAACGGAGAAGACGGCCAATAACAGAACGCATGAGCAGAGCTTTGACATCCGAAGACCTCCAGGTGGACGATGGACCAACGTACCGGAAAGTCGCGTGTAGCAGATTCAGACAATCTGTCGCCAGTTCAATCGCGACACAGCGTCTGAATTGCGTCGTCCATTGCCGAGGCTTGATGCGGCCAATGAAAGCAAGATGTTGCGGCTTGCAGCGACTGCTGATGTTGCCGCCAGCGCGCCGTGCCCACGTCGCCGGCCAGCCATACCAGGCGTTCCGCCAGTCGATCGACAGCATCGTCGCCGCGACCGTTGTATAGGAATTTCTCGTGCGATCCATCCTTGCACAATCGCGACATAACCTCTGGATAAGCGAGCCGATTGGGCAGCACGGGAATTGCGCCGGTGGCGATGGCTTCGACGACGCCAATGCCAAAGAACTCGTGATGGGCCGTCGACACAACCACATCGGCACTCGCTAGCCAGCGTTGGTAGTCGGACGGTGTTTCGGCGTAGCCCCAGTGCTCGATGCGATCCGCAAAATCACGCTGGGCGGTAGCAAACACGGCGGGCGAATTTGCAAACGATTCCCCGAGTACGATCAAGCGAAAGTCGATGCTTTTTTCGACCAGAATTCGCAGTGCGGCAAAGAACTCCTCGGGATTCTTGTCGTGCTCCCAGCGCGCGTTCCAGCAGATGCGCATCGGCCCCGGTGTTCGTTGCGAGTTGTCCGCGGCGAGCGTCGGTTCGATGCCGGGGTAGTGGACGTCGCTGTTATGGGCGATGCGGTCGACTTCTTCGCTGGCATGATGGTCGGGCATGCGCAGCAGGTAGTCTCGCAGTGCTTCCAGGAATTCGTCGCGATGAAAGGCCGAGTTGAACCAAACTCGATCGGCGGCCAGGGCGGTGGTGAAGTTCGTGTACGCGAAATGTAGGTCCCGTTCGTGCTGGAATCGCACGGGATACGTGAGTTGGTTTTCGTGAAAGTAAACGATGCCTGGTAGCTGGCGAATGGGTTCGCCGGACAACCCACGAAACTCGGCGAGGTTCAACATGTCGCTGCACCAGAGCACATCCCACGTGACACTCTGGAACTCGGGTTGTTGCAGTTGTTGTGCGAAGGACTGGGCCGAATGCCGCATGCGCCATTTCCACTTGTTCGGCGGAAGTCCCAGCACGGTGAACTCGTGCCGCGAGTTGCGTTGCCACGCATCGAGAAATGCTTTGTGGCTACCGCCGTAGAAAGGTTCCAACGCGAGTATTTTCATTGCATTTGTTGGTCGTAGCGTCGTCGGGCGGCGGGAGTTTCATGAACGCAGTTTGTAGGCCCGCCTTCAGGCGGAAGAGTGTCCCTATGAGTGGACGGCGTGTTGAACTTTGGAGTGCGCGGCGACGGTTTTTTGCCGGGAGGCGGTGGTGTGTGTGCGTGGACGGTTGTGCGTTGTTGTTCGATTGCGCGGTCTTCCGCCTGAAGGCGGTACTACGAACTTGGGACGGTACTACGAACTTTAGACGCGGGTGCGACGACGTGCGGATGAGCCTCTAGCGGCTGCGGTATCGCATTTCTCGTTGCATGTCACGCTGGCTGTCGGCTTTCTTCAGCGACTCGCGTTTGTCGTGCATCTTCTTGCCCTTGCACAGCCCCAGCAGAAGCTTGGCTCGGCCCTGTTTGAAATACAGTTTCAACGGCACAAGAGACAGCCCTTTCTCGTGCGCCTGATTGGCAAACTTCTGAATCTGAACTCGATGGAGGAGCAGTTTGCGGGCGCGTCGCTGATCGTGGTTCATACGATTGGCTTCGAAGTATTCCTGGATATCGCAGCCAATCAGCCAGACTTCGTTCTTTTTGACGCGAGCGTACGACTCCTCCAGCGAGACGTGCCCGTTGCGCAGGCTTTTTACTTCGCTGCCATGCAGAACCAAACCGCACTCGAGCGTGTCCAAAACCTCGTAACGGTGCCGGGCCTTGCGATTCTCCGTTACAACCTTTTCATTCGGATCTTGCGAGGGATCCTTCTTTTTCTTGCCTTTTTTTGCCATCGTCGTCTCGAATTCATTGTCACGCCCTATCTTAGGCGATCTCTGCGGTGGCCGATATCGGCGGTCCTGTTCCAACTGTTCGCGAAACGCCGAAGTGCTATGATTTACTGTCAACAAACCCTTCCAAATGGTTCATCATTCTCGTGAGTACTTCGTCTTTTCCTGAACTGCCGATTGTCGGTGACGCGTCTGTACCGGAAACCAGCTCGAATCCGCGACGTCGATTGCCCGAGTGGCTGCGGCGGCAGGTTCCGGCCGGCAATGCGAATCACATGACTTCCCGAATCAAGGAAGATCTGCAACTGGAAACGGTCTGCGAGAGTGCCAAGTGCCCGAATCGCATGGAATGCTACTCGCAGGGCACGATGACATTCATGGTGCTGGGCGACACTTGCACTCGGCCGTGCGGATTCTGTTCGGTCAAACGGGGCCGTCCGGAGGATGTGCCCATCGACGAACCGGAACGGTTGGCCGAAGCGGCTGAACGTCTGGGTCTGAAACACGTCGTCATTACTTCCGTCACACGCGACGATCTTCCCGATGGCGGTGCGGATCATTTCCATCGCTGCGTGATGGCCGTGCGCGAGCGGACGGGCGCGACAGTCGAAGTGCTCACGCCCGACTTTGTCACTTGCAAGGATGCGCTGGCGAGGGTCGTTGAATCGGCACCGGAAGTCTTCAATCACAATACGGAAACCGTGCCGCGGTTGTATCGCAGCGTTCGCGGTCCAAAGTCCGACTATCGCTGGACGCTGGAAATGCTCCGGCGTGTGAAGGAAATGAACCCCAAGATCCTCACCAAGAGTGGGTTGATGTTGGGGCTGGGCGAAACGCGTGACGAGCTGATGGACGTGCTGTCCGATCTTCGCTCGGTTGATTGCGACCTACTGACGCTTGGACAATACTTACAGCCGGCCACGGACAAATACCTGCCGGTCGTGCGCTACGTGCCGCCGGCCGAGTTTGCCGAGCTGGGGCAGATGGCCAAGAGTCTGGGCTTCCGTGAAGTTGCCAGCGGCCCGTTCGTAAGAAGTAGCTACCACGCTCGGGAGATGGCGGAACTGTTTTGAGCCCGATGGTGGTGCCAACTTTGACGCCAACGGTGGTGCCAACTTTGACTCCAACTTTGGCTCCGGTGATGGCGACCAGCGACTCGGCGAAATTCCACGACTAGCGAATCATAAGATCGAAACATGGACGAAGTAGCACTCAACGAGTTACTCATCACGCTGAACGACTACTATGCTCCTGCGATATTGGCGATCGTCGGCGGACTGCTGATCCTTGCGGATTATTACTTTGACACCGACGTGCCCGCCCACTTTGGTTATGCGTGCTTTGCGTTTGCCGCCTTTCTGATGGGGCCGGCGACCTTTCGCGAGAGTCTGCTGATTGGCATGTTGGTGTGGTCGATGTTGCTGAATCTGCACTTCATGTTCCTGCGTGCTTTGCTGGAACGCGATCCGGACGACATTCCGCACTACAGTTAGGGCCACGGCTCGCTGACTCAAGAGTCCATTTGGCGGTTGACGGTCCGTCTGGACGGCAAAGCTCGCATCGGTTCAGCTTGATCGCAGTCTGCCGTATAATTGCACGACGCGGTAGACGCCAAGTTTCTGGCCACGAGGCATTCATGACGACATCGACCAATCCAGCTCCGTCACGCGAGTTAGCACCCTACAAGTCGCTGGAGAACAGCGAACTGGCGGCTCGGATCGACGCCGTGCGCAAGGAAATGGGCACTCGGTTGCTCATCCTTGGACATCACTACCAGCAGGACGAAGTCATCGCGCACAGCGATCTCCGTGGCGACAGCCTGAAGCTCAGTCAACTCGCCGCGCAGAATAGCGAATGTCGCAACATTGTTTTCTGTGGCGTTCACTTCATGGCGGAGACTGCCGACATCCTCGCCAACATGCCGGAGAAGCTGTCCGAGCGAAACGGCGAACGCGTGGATGTGATTCTGCCGGATATGGCTGCCGGCTGTTCGATGGCCGATATGGCCGGGATCCAGCAAGTTGAGGATGCGTGGGAAGATCTGGGCGAAATCATCGATACGGAAAAGATGATCCCAGTCACGTACATCAACTCGGCCGCCAGCCTGAAGGCGTTCTGCGGTCGGCACGGCGGCATCGTATGCACATCCAGCAACGCCGCGCAGGTGATCGAGTGGGCCTTTGAACGTGGCGAGCGGGTGTTCTTTTTTCCCGACCAGCATCTGGGCCGCAACACGGCGTTGAAGATGGGAATCACGAACGAACAGATGCCGGTCTGGGATCCGTTCGACGATCGTAATGGTGGCAACACCGATATCGAAATTCAAAATAGCAAGGTCGTGCTGTGGAAGGGACATTGCAGTGTGCATCAGATGTTCAAGCCCGAGCACGTACACTCGTTTCGCAAGCGGTACCCGGACATCAAGATCATGGTGCATCCGGAATGCCCGCAAGAAGTGAACGACCTGGCGGACGTCTCCGGTTCGACCGGCAAGATTCTCGCCACCGTGGAGGAAGCGAAACCGGGTACGAAGTGGGCGATCGGCACGGAGTTGCATTTGGTGAATCGCCTGAAGGCGGAACATCCGGAGCAGGAGATTCACTTCCTTTCGCCGGTCGTTTGCATGTGTGCGACGATGTACCGCATTGACCTCGCACACCTGTGTTGGGGCCTTGAGAACTTGCAGGCCGGTACGCTGGTCAACAAGATCGAAGTCGACCCGGAAACGGCGAAGTGGTCGCTGGTCGCACTACGCAGGATGCTGGAACAGGTCGCCTGACAGCGACTCCCGATCCCGCGATAGGCGCGATGCCGTTAGGGACAATTCCTCGCTCGCCTTTCACTGGATCCGTGCCGAAGTTTACAATGCCCGTGCCGCCAAGGGCGAGCTTTGTCGCCGTCGACTGGCAGGGTTAACCCGCTTTCCCGCCGATGGCCAACTTCTGAAGTTGAACCTATTCGTTCTCTTCGTCAGCGAGCCAGACTACCTTTTCGCTACGCTAGCTACGATCAAAATGCTGGCGAATACGCTGGCGAATACGCTGGCGAATACGCTGGCGAGCACGCTGGGCCAAATAGCCAAGCAAGCATGCAGGGAAACGCTCACGCTCCAACGTCGCCGGATGGGGGTCGTCTTTGCGGGTGGAAGTGTTTTGGCTGTGGGGCGTGCGTGTATTCAGCCCGCAGTGTGGTACGTCTGACATGCAAGCGGTCGCTTGCTTGCAGTCGACTAATGTCTACGCGTAGGCATCGATGTGTGTATCAGCTCACAAGGGTCGCAGGTTTTGACCTCAAGGTAGTCACTCTGAAGGTGATTCGTGTCTTAAATCGAGTTGCGATAGTTTCGTCCCCCGCCCGATTGCGTGAATCAATCTAAAAGGAGGTGAAACGGCGCGGCTCAAGATCTTGAATTCGAAAACCGATGCGCAGTTGTGGCGATTGAATCGAGATTTCTTCCTGAGGCATTGTGGATGCGTATTCGTAGGCTGACATTTGAGACTTTGCCGAGTCGTGAGATGCTCACTGGTCAAGTTGCCCTGGAGGCATCGTCCGAGGTCGCCGAGTCGTTCGTGCTGGATGCGGATGCGGATGACGATACCGTCTTGATATCTAACGAATCGAACGCGATGGCGCGGTTCACGATGCGATTCAACGGAGCCTTCTCCGTCAACAGCCAGGATCTTGTCGAGCAGATTCGCGCATTCGAAGTCGAGGGCAAGCCAGACTTGCCGGACTATGAAAAAGCTTATTACTACATGCTGAAGTATCACGCGCATGACTATGCGGTGACGGACAAGTTCTACATGCACGAGCCGTCGCTTTACGTGAATTCTTTTGGTGTTGGGTTGTGCGGCGATTCGGCGGGTGCGCTGAAACTCATCTGGAACGAAATGGGTTACGAGTCCCGGCTCTGGTATCTCGACGGGCACGTCGTTTCGGAAGTTCACACGGGCGAGCGTTGGGAGATGTACGACGCCGATCTGCGCGTGCACTACTACAACCACGACACGGGGCTGGTTGCAGGTGTCGAAGAGTTGGCGGCGAATCCTCATTTCATCTACCATCCGACGGTTCGATACGACAACCTGAATGGGACGGGAGTCAATCACAGCTGGCGCACGGCGGGCTTTTATTCCTCGACCGAGAACAACTGGATCTGCGAGCGTTGTGTCGAGCACGTGGAGGAGCGAGACCTGGTGTTTCAGATCCCGGCCGGCGGTAGTCTTCAGTTCGGAGAAATTACACCCGACCGGGGCCTTCCAAGCAGGCTCACCGACACCGATGGGCTTTCGGTGATGACGGTCACGATTCCCAAGGACAGCGAGGGCACGCTCGACATCCCGCTTGCCTTGTACGATGTCACGGGTAGTTCAGCGGATAGCGTACAGGTTGGCTCACAGATTCTGCGGTTGGGAACGGGGCGAGTGTTTGCGTATGCCAATCGAGAGGTTGGTGGCTTCGAAACGGGTGGCCAGCGGTTGGATTCCATTTCGTTTTCGGGCAACAACGATACGATTCAGGTTCACTACCTTGTGAACAAGCAGATCACCGAGATACTCGACGAGAACCTTGTCGAAATTGAGCACCAGGGTGGCCCAACCGAGTTGTCCGTGGAGCTTGTGGCTGGCGTAGAGGAAAGCCCGAACGCGGATGTGTCGCCCGGAACCGGCGATCTTCCGGAAACCGAGGATGCCGACTCATCGATCGCTTTCGACGTATTGGGTTCGGCCGACTTCAATGGTGACGGCCAGGCGGATATGGCTCGGCGAAGCAGCGATGGCACGCTGCTTGTTTCCCTGTCGGATGGCGATTCGTCCGGACCGTATACCGCTTGGGGAAACCTGACGACGATCACCGAATGGCAGATCTTGCTGGGCGATTTTGATGGCGATGGCCTGGACGATATTCTTGGCCGTGCGGAACGGGATGGCACATTCTGGTTGGCTCAATCGAACGGCGATCAGTTTGTCAATTCTCACTGGGGTCGGCTATCAAGTCGATTTGAATGGACGGACCTGGTTTCCGGTGACTGGAACGGCGACGGTCGGGAAGATACGGCCGCTCGCGCAGCCGATGGTACCTGGTGGGTATCCACGTCCAATGGTTCGCGTCTGGTCAACTCGTACTGGGGCCGTTGGTCGCAAAACGTGCAATGGTCCGACGTCGTCGTCGGCGACTTCAACGGCGATGGCCTGGACGACATCGCAGGGCGAGCGAACAACACTTACTGGTACGTGAGTGAATCGCAAGGGGAAATGTCCTTCCTGCGTTACTGGGGTAGCTGGACCAGCAGTGCGACCTGGGAGCACGTTGTTGCGGGCGACTTCAACGGCGACGGCCGTTCGGACCTCGCGGGCGCAGCGAACAACCAATGGTGGGTTTCCCTGTCGAATGGAAGTCAGCTAAGTCATCATTACATGGGCAAAGTCGGGGAAGTTTCGCCGGTCGATTTCTTCTTCCCGGCACAATGAATTCGCAGCTACGGCGTCCTTCGACTTTTTGCCACCTTGGCCCTCATGTCCCATGATATGAGCTGCCCGTTTCAGCCGGGCCTGCGTCGAATCCAATCACGGAAACCAACGGCTGACGCAGGAATCAACAGGCAGGCAAAGGAACTGGGTTCTGGAACTGCCGTCACCGCAAGCGTTGCAAGTGAAACCGGATTTGAGTTTCTCGCAACGTTCGCGAACTGCATGTCTTCGATTGCTCCGTCCGTCCACTGAGTCCGATAGGCCTGAGTGCTTGGGGCTGTTGGCCCCTCATCAATGATGGAGATATCGAATTCGCCCGTCGCGTCGATGGTTGCCCCTATCTGGATATCGGCAAGCCGGAGGATCTCTCCAACGCCGATGGTTCCGCCTTCGAGAGGATTGCTGGTATCGGCGTCAAACAAGGTGATTCGGATTTCCGGGCTGGTTGGTACTCCGCTCAGTCCCTGGCCATTAACGCCCAACAGGTAGTCCTCGCTGGGAATCGAAGCTCCGGAGAAGAAGACACTACCGGTCGAGCCCGATTGCGGCTCGATCATCAGGCTTGCCTGCCAACCCAACAATCGCGTCGTCGCTACAGCGTCGCCTTCGGTCTGAAGCTGCAGTTGCGCGGTCGATCCTGCGTCGACACCCGATGAAGCAACCAGACCAGGAACGGGCGTAGCATGAACGATCGGTCCGATCGAGAGCATGGCAAGCAGTGAACAAAATAGTGTGCGGATCAAATCGTTGATTCCCATGATGCATATCGACTTACGAAAAAGACTGACGTGCGCGTCGCAAACGGCGGCCACTCGTTCGCGCATTCGAATCTGCTGTGCGGGCTGCTGTATCCTCGTGACGTTCCTCAACATCTCCGGAAATGTTGGTCGGCAGTCGACGTATCCCCGGAACGATTTCTTCTGACATCCAATGCGCCACGTGATCGTCGTCCACGAGCTCCTCACCAATGAGGTGACCGAGCTCATGGAGTACCACGGTAAGCAGATCCACTTGTTCCTGGTGAACCGGATTTTGGGCGACGAGGTGACTTGTGCTTCGAACACGACGGAATTCGTCGCTGTCCTCCGGCGTCGGGTCAACGAACCATCCCCAACCTCCGCCCGATGCATCGAGTTCGACAGAAAGTCCACTTGCGGTACCGAGTTGGTCTCCCGGTAGTGACGCAAACGAGATAGTTACGTCCTCACGCAGGACGCGCGCTTCGGCGGCTGGCAGTCCGCTCGCGACGAGAATGTCGACGGCGGCAGCATTGATCGGACGTAGCTGTTCTTTTGACACGGAGACCGTTGTGCCAGGGCCTTGTCGATTGACTCGCAACAGCTCGGGTGGTTCGTCGGAAGGCCTTTCGTCTCCGACGTATCGACCCGCCAGAATCACGTCCGTGACACTTACTTCGCCGGTGCCATTCAGGTCGTACGCGAATGCCTGACTTGACGTCTGCCCATGTTGACTGCCCACCAACACGACATCGGTCACCGTGGTTCCACCACCTCGGTTTACGTCACCACGAACAATATCAAAGGTCTGGACAACATCGTTGCTGAGTTGCACTTCATCGGGGTCAAGAATTTGATCGGCGTGGACGGTAAGTTCGTAGGTGTAGGTCGGCAGGCTATCAAACGTCCAGCGCACGACGGTACTTGAAACCGGATTGACGTCTACCGGAGGAGTGTGTTCGCGGCGACAAACTGATCTGGAATGGGATCAATAACAGCCGGCGTATTAACCTCCTCGACAAAGAAAAAGATAACGGCAGACTCCGTGCGATTCGGTTCATCTCTCTCTGTGACCGACACTTCAAAAGCTTCCAATCTGGGTCCGGCTAGTTCATTGGGCGTCCAGCTCAAAAGACCAGTTGTCGGGTCGATCGATATTGGTCCAAACAGTCCGTCCTGGTCGGTGACCGAGAAGATCAACTCGCTATCTGGATCCGATGCCATGACCTGATATTGAAACAGCTCGCCTTCGTTGATGAAGAAGTTGGCGTTCGGCAGACTCGACGTAGGAAATGGATGGATGATCGGTGGAACGTTGAATGACTTGAACGCCCCAATGTGGACCAACTTCTGTTTGACCAAGCTACTCGGTGACGAAGTAAACGCTCAGACACTGGCAAGGGGACGACGCGGAGTGGTAGAGCTATTTTGCTCAGATTCAGGTAGTCAGTGTATTGCACGTTCCTGGTGATCGTGATTTGCGGACGGCGCCGGGAGGGTGAGGCTCCTGCCGAACCTTGTTTGAGTCGCCGGTTTTGCGTGCTTCTTTGCTCGGCGGGAGCCTCGCCCTCCCGTGTATGTCCGTCAGGAACTAGCCGCCCGTGCCCGCGACCCGCACCTGCCCGAAACCCGCACGTTCCAATTGAACAACACGTGTTTCCTCGGCCCGGTGCGCAATCGGCCAAGCCGCCTGGAAAAAGGCGGTTTTCTTTGAGGGATGTCGAGGAAGAAAACCTCGACAAAAAGAAAGAAGTGACCCCTACGGGACTCGAACCCGTGTTGCCGCCGTGAAAGGGCGGAGTCCTAGACCGCTAGACGAAGGGGCCGTGTCTTGAACCGAACTCGGTTTGTAATGCGGCACCTAGGGACGCGTCAAGTGGGATGGGCGCCTGTAATCGCGTTTTTTGTTTGTCAGAACGAGTGAGCGGCAGGTTTATTCCGCAGGAGCAGCGTCACCGCTTGCGGTATTCTTCTGCTCGGCTTCGCTACGCTTGATCGCGTCATAGACTTCACGTCGATGAACGGGCACTTCTTTCGGTGCTTCAACGCCTAGTCGAACCTTGTCGCCTCGGATCTCCACAACAACGATCGTAATGTCGTTGTTGATGATGATGCTTTCGTTCTTCTTCCTCGATAATACTAACATTCCACGATTCCTTGCTGGGTGTTCCTTGTCACCCTCCTTTGCAGGTTGTCCGACCTGTAAAATGGTCAACAAAATCGCCCAAAGTCCCTGCTGGCTTTGAACTTCCTTAACTCCACTCTACGTGCTTGTAAGGCCGAGTCAAGCAAGGTCGCAACATCTTCAACTAGTCTGTCAAGTACCCAATACGCAAGTTTGACAATTTAGGAGGTAAGGGCGTTTGGGATGCTGGGGCCAATGTGACTGCTGGTTTTTTGTGTAAGTTGTTACTGCAGTTGACTTTGCGTTCTTGGCTATGCTGCCGCCTGACTGCCTGACCGTTTGAAACTGAACGACTCGGGCTGCTTGCCGTATGGATTTATTTACAGTTGAGAACTGGTGGAGACGTTTCTGCTTTGTGCAGGTTGAATTGATCACAGGAGCTGTGGACTGTTGTTTTTGGCGATTTACCGCTCGACAGTCCGAGGAAGCGTCACAGCCTGCCCGTCGAAGGTTCGACCTATGACGGCTGTCGGGGGCCGGAATTTCCTGAGCGTGCTGCGTGAATCACGTGTTGTGGGGCGTAGTTTGCAAACCGTGTAGCAAGGTCGGTTGCGGGTCTGGTTGCCACGTCTATAATTCCGAATTGCTTGGCAGTTTGGCTCAGTCACGGATCGTAAATCGCTGATGATTACCTGGTGCAGAAATCTCTACGTGGCGGTTTCGACCGTCCTTCGCGGAATGGTTGTCACGCTTCGGTATTGGCTGAAGACTTATCAGTCTGATCGTGGAACGTTCACGGAAAAGTTCGAGTACCCGGAAAAGCCTGTGCCTGTCGCGGCGCGCTATCGTGGCTTTCATCGGTTCGACCTGACGACGTGTATTTCCTGCGACCAGTGTGCGAAAGCATGTCCTGTCGATTGTATTTACATCGGCAAGGAAAAGGTCGAGGGTGGCAAGGGTTTCAAGATCACCGGCTACGCCATCGATTACTCGAAGTGCATGTTCTGTGCGTTGTGTGTCGAACCTTGTCCCGTAGATTGCATCTTTATGGGCGGGACACACGATCTCAGTTGCTATAGTCGAGATGGGTGCATCGTGGATTACTCGCGATTACCAGTTGACGTTGCTTGGGGAAGAGCAACTTTGAATCCAACCGCGGTAGCTCAATCGAAAGTACTCGTTGAGCCCGTGCATGGTGGGCCAAACCAGTAGGCCCCACAGCGTGGCATTATGAAAAAACGATTGCTTTCGTCCTCTCCCCGTTTGTTCACCGCCGAGCAGGCAACCGATACGTTGCCGTTGGTCTCCAAGATCGTTTTCGATTTGGTTCCTCTCTGGAAATCGGTGAATAGCACTCGAAAGCGGATTCAGCATCTTTGCGACAATCGCGAACCTCGTGAAGGCGATCCGTATGCGGGCGAGCTGTCCGCAATGGAAGATCGGTTGGCCCGCGACTCTGCTCGGATTGAAGGTTTCATCGACGAGTTAAGGCAGGTTGGCGCTGAATTCAAAGGCGCTGACGACTGTCACGTTTGCTTTCCTGCAATGCTTGATGGTCGCCTTGTGTACTTGTCCTGGCAGCCTGGCGAGCTGGAAGTAAACCACTGGGTCGAGCTTGATGGTGACTTCGCCGCGCGGCAAACGATGGTCGCCCCGTCCATGGCGGGGTAGATCCGGTTTCTTGTCCCCAGTTTGCTTGGTGGTCGGCAGAACCGCGTTTAGGATGGAGGAGATGTGATCTCTTCTTCTCTCGTCGGTGGTTCATGCGTACGTACATATTCTGTGCATCACTCGTATCTCTTGTGCTCGCTTCCGGCTCGGCTTGGGCGATTGTTGTCATTGATGACATGCCTCCCGTTGGCGGCTCTGTTCAGTCGTCCGCACCAGCCGACGATCCCGGCTGGGCGAATGTCGGGAATCGTGGTGTGTACATTGGTGGTGGGATTGTTTTGACGGCCCATCACACGGGCACGACCGGGGCGATTTCGTTCCCGTCGATTCCCGGCAGTTTCGATATCGTGCCCGGCTCGGCTTGTCGCGTTATGAATCCAGCCTCGTTCGGTGGCGAGACTATCGACGACGCTTTCACGGATCTCGTCACGTACAAGCTCGCAACGGCGCCTGCGCTGCCGTCGCTTACGCTGTCGACGGGGACTCCTTCTTTCGGCGACACGGTAACGATGATCGCCGATGGCTCGGGTAAGGGGACGGCGCTGGCGAGTTGGGTGGATCCGAATACGACTTTGGCTCACAGCGGGTTCAATGCCGGATCCGGCGGGATGAAGTGGGGGACAAACGAAGTTCACGAATTCATGGCTGGAGGTGGCTCGACGCAGTACGTGCTGGCGGATAGTGGGTCCGGCGATGTGATTTCGTTTGCGACGCAGTTCGACGAGCGGCCGGCTGGCTTTGTCGGCAACTACACCGAGGCTCAGGCTTTGGGGGGCGATTCCGGCGGTGCCGTGTTTTCCAAGGTCGGTGGCGGCTGGGAGCTGACGGGGATCATTCACGCGATCGAGCGTTACGACAACTCGCAGCCAAACGCGGCCCTGTATGGCAATCGGACTTACGCCGCCGATATTTCGGCGTACTCGGACGAGGTATCGCGGTGCTCGGCTGTGTCGGCGTCGGTGGCGGCAGTGCCCGAGCCGGGTAGCTTTGCAGCGTTGCTGGCGGTTGTCACTTTGATCTGCGGGGCGAAGTGGCTCGATCGCCGATGGTGGGCGACTCGGTCAATTCCCGTTTACGCCCAGTCTGATAGAGCCGCCGGGCGTGTGTCGCGGTATTCAGAGAGACGATCTCTCCGGTAGCCGTCCTTGTCTCGCCTGCTTCAGGGGAGCTGGCCGAGGTTTTCTTGGCCGAGGCTGTCGCGGCTGCAGGGGTGCTTGGGCCTCTGGTTATCAGTCGAGCTGCTACTCTGGCGGTAGTAGCGAACGGCAGGGTGATACTGAGGGGCTTCCCGAATCCTGTTCGTCACACTGGAATCTGCCGGTGCGGTGCCCTTGCGGCTCGTGGAAACGCGTCTAAAATCTCGGGTTTAGATCGCTCCGCGAGGCTATGAAATGCTTTTCGCTTCCGCACTTAGTTCGTCGACCGCTGTTGTAGGTTATCTCGGCCTGTTTGCAGCAATTGGCTTTGGGTTCATCTTCGCCAATCTGCTGGTTGGGCGATTCCTCCGGCCTCACGATCCGCACGTTGAGAAACAGGAGATCTACGAATGTGGCGAACCGACGATCGGTTCCAGCTTCGTGCAGTTTGATCTTCGCTTCTACGTCGTTGCGTTGGTATTCATTATTTTCGACGTGGAAGTCGCGTTTCTGTTTCCTTGGGCGACTGTGTATGGCAAGGCGACGAATCTGATGCACACCAAGCAGGAAGTTGTGCAGACGATCGATGGTGAGACCGCCCTGAATCCGATCGTCAGCGATGTGTATCGGGAATTGGGTGTTACGGATCCCGCATTGCCTGCGGGTCTGGCGGGAGCAGAGTTGGAGTCGGCTGTGCGTCGGCCCGGAAGTGTTAACGCTGACGCGACTGATTCTGGCGAGCGTCAGGGTTACGGCTTGGCAACGCTGGCTCTTGTCGAGGGCGCAGTCTTCTTCGCGATTCTCTTTGTAGGTTTCGCCTATGAGTGGAGGATGGGGGCCCTTGATTGGGTGACTTCGATTCGGACTCAAAATGCAATTCGCCGTCGCAATACAACGGTAACGACTTCAAATAAATCACGGCCACAAGAATCAGTGCTATCCGCCTGAGTTGGCGGTTTCATTAAAGGTGAAAGTCCAGGATGTCAGGTGAACAATTCCTCGGTCAGCTGAACGCAAAGTTCGGCGACAAGGTGGCTGGTGGCAACTTCGATGCAATTGATCCGTGGGTCGAAGTGACGGCGGATGGTCTTGTCGAAGTTATGACGCACCTGCGTGATGATGCGGATCTGCGGTTCGAGATGCTGAATTGCATTACGGCTGTCGATTACTTCCAGCCTGACCCCAAGAAGGCGGCTAAGGCTGGTTTCGATCCGCACATCGAGCTCGTCTATCACTTATCCAGTATCTCGAAGAAGCATACCTTGGTGGTGAAGGTGAAGTTGCCTCGCTGGAAAGGTGATAAGGAAGGCGAGTTGCCGGAAGTGCCCACCGTTTCCACGGTTTGGCGGGGTGCTGATTGGCACGAACGAGAGGTCTATGATCTGTCGGGGATTAACTTCGCGGGGCATCCAAATCTCGTTCGCATTCTCTGCCCGGACGATTGGGTTGGTTACCCGTTGCGCAAAGACTACGAAATGCCGCTTGAATACCATGGGATCCGCGGTCGCTAGTGCGGCAGCGTGTTCGGTCCCGGGTGAAGCTTCAGGAAATCGGAAACAAGAATTATGGCAACCGCCGAAGACCAGTTGGTAGAGTTCGATGTTCGTACCGACGAGATGTTGGTGAACATGGGCCCGCAGCACCCCAGTACGCACGGTGTTTTGCGTTTGGTGCTTCGGACGGATGGTGAGATCGTATCGGAGGTGACTCCGCATCTCGGTTACTTGCACCGTTGTGCTGAGAAAATCGGCGAGAATCTCACGCCACGCCAGTGGGTGCCGTACACCGATCGGATGGATTACCTCGCCGGGATGAACATGAATCTTGGTTGGGCGCTGTGTGTCGAGAAGCTGCTCGACCATGACCTACCGGACAAGGCCAAGCATCTACGCGTGATCATCTCGGAGATGGGGCGAATCGCCAGCCATCTTGTGGGTATGGGGACGTATGGGCTGGATCTTGGCAGCTTCAGCCCGTTTTTGTACGCGTTTCGCGAGCGAGAGAAGATTCTCGATCTATTCGAAGAGGCGTGTGGCGCGAGGCTGACTTATAGCTACTTGACGCCCGGTGGCTGCACGGCCGACCTGCCGAAGGGTTGGTTGAAGCGTTGCGAAGACTTTCTTGATCAGTTCTTGCCGGTGATTGGTGAGTATCACACGCTGCTCACGTCGAACGCGATCTTCATCAAGCGGACCGCGGGGATTGGTGTGCTCAGCCCGGGAATGGCTCTTGATTACGGCTGTACGGGTGCCGTTTTGCGAGGGAGTGGTGTCGACTACGACCTGCGTCGCGACGGAGAGGCTCGCTACACCGACATGTACGATGGCTACGCCTTTGAGGTGATTTGCGAGCGGGATGGCCACTATCCAAATGATCACGATTATCCGCCGGTGCCTCACGATGCCGTGTTGGGTGATTGTTGGCACCGTTTTTACGTGCGGATGCTAGAGGTGATTCAGGCGATCGATCTGACACGGCAGGCGATTGATCGCTACAGCACGGCATCGGGCGATTACGGTGTTCCGATTAAGTTGACGACCAAGTTGCCAAAGGGTGAGGCTTACCTCGAGACCGAGGCGCCTCGTGGCCAGATGGGCTTCTACCTTGTGAGTAACGGCGACGCGATTCCGTGGCGGGTTCGGGCGCGAAGTAGCTGTTTTTGTAACCTGTCGGTGTGTCACGAATTGTGTGGTGGGATTCCGATTGCGGACATCCCCGCCGTGGTTGGGTCGCTGGACATCGTGATGGGCGAAATCGACCGCTGAGCCTACGGATCCGGTCGGCTTTAACGCCCGGTTTACTTGCCAAATGACACACTTTTCGACGGTCTTGGGGGCTATGCGATGCCCTCGAACTGTGCCATATTCCACGATCTTAAATACGACAAAACGCAGACGAAAAGTCCGCGCGGCACGAGGGATACTGTGGCCGAACTGATAAATAGCTTTCTGCATACATGGTTGTTACCCGAGTCCTGGACGGCGCCGGGTTACTTGATTGCTGCGTTGATCCATGCAGCCTTGCTGATCAACGTAATCGCTGTGGGTGCACTCGTCTTCATCTGGATGGAACGCAAGGTTTCGGGGCGGATTCAGGATCGTCTTGGTCCAACTCGCGTCGGCGGTGCCTTCGGCTGGCTGCAGACGCTCGCTGATGGAATCAAGCTGGTATCCAAAGAGGATTTCATGCCGGACGGAGCAGATCCACTGCTCTTTAAGATTGCTCCATATCTTAGCTTTGCTGCGAGCTTCGCCGCCTTCATTGCCCTGCCCTTCGCTAGTGGTTGGGCGGCGCATGTTTCCAATGTGGCCGTCTTCTTTGTGTTGGCTGTGCTTGGCCTTGAAGTGTTCGGCGTCATTCTTGCTGGGTATGGGTCTGGCTCGAAATGGTCGCTCTTTGGTGGCATGCGTGAGGCGGCTCAGGTTGTTAGCTACGAAGTTCCGCTAGGTTTGGCGGCGCTTATTCCGGTCTGCCTGGTGGGTTCGATGAACCTCGTCACGATTGCGGATCGGCAAGCTGGTTTGTTTACGAACTGGCTGATCTTTAATGATCCATTTGTATTTGTCGCATTCTGTGTGTTCTTCACCTGTGCGATGGCGAGTGTGAATCGCGCCCCGTTCGACTTGGCTGAGGCCGAGAGTGAGCTTGTTGCGGGGTTCCATACAGAGTACTCGGGCCTTCGTTGGAGTGTGTTCTTCATGGCCGAGTACGGGTCGATGTTCCTTGTGAGTGCATTGGCTGCGATCCTGTTCTTCGGTGGTTGGTACGGACCCTTCCCGGTGTTTACGGCTGACCTGACGGGCGCCGGTCCGATTGCCTACCAGGCAGCGGAAACCGAATTCCGGTTGGGCGGTGCGATCGCGAATGTGTTCGGGGTGGCGAACCTGATATTCAAGGCGACCGCAGGTGTGACATTCATGATCTGGATTCGCTGGACTTTCCCTCGGCTTCGGATCGACCAGGTCATCACCATGTGTTGGAAATACTGCGTGCCGATCGGTGCGGCGTCCTTTGTGGGTTCTGTCTTCGTCTGGCAGTATCTCGGACTGCCTTGGGTTAAAGATATTGCTCCTCTTCAGCCGCCGCTTGCGGTGCGTGAATCGTGGGTGCTTGAAGCCCCTGCTGAAGTCGTCGAAGCCGCCAGTGCTGCGGCGGGCGAGGCGGCCGGCGGAGCTACGGGAGGCGGTGGGGCAGAGCCCGAAGCGGAAGGCGATGAGCCCGCACATGCTGGCCGTGAGTCGTCCCCGGCTGAAGCAGCTGTCGCTGTGTCGATGCAACTCAATGATCGGGAGGCAGTGCGATGATATTTGCTGCTGCGATTAACTGGCACTCGGTGTTCTTTCTGCTGGCCGCCGGTTTTGCATGTGCCTTCGCGATGGGTGTGCTGTTCTCCAGTAACGTTGTTCGGATGGCTTTCTATCTGATCATTTCGCTGGCGGCGACGGCGGGTCTATTCATGTTGGCCGGTGCCAAGTTTCTTGGTGCGATGCAGATAATGATCTACGTAGGCGGCACTTTGGTGCTGCTGATATTTGGTGTGATGCTTACGGCGCAAGCGTCGTACGTATCGATGAAAACGAGCGGCGGTGAGTGGATCGCCGGTTTGGTGGTCGGTGGTGCAATGTTGTTGATGTTGCTCCAGGCGGCCATCAGTGTTGACGACTGGTCGACGCCGCGTCCGGTGGCCGAGCGAGCGGCGCTGGCCTCTTCGGAGATTGAAACGGCTTCGTTGATTGGCGGGGCCTTCATCAATGTTCGGGTGGATTCGCTCGAGTCGGATGGCTCGCAGTCTTCGGGGCTGAGTGGTTACCTTTTGCCGTTTGAAATTGTTTCAATTCACTTGCTGGTCGTCCTGGTTGGTGCCGCTTTCCTTGCGAGGACGAAGCGACGCGTCGATTCGGATTCTGAAGGCGCCTAGGTGATTCTGGATAAGTCATGAATTTACTAACAGAACCAGTTGGGGTTTCGCACTACATGGTTGTCGGCGCCGTGATGTTTGTCACGGGCGTGCTGTGTATGGCAACGAAGCGAAACGCTCTGGGAGTGCTGATGGGGATTGAGTTGGTTCTGAACGGAGCCAATATCAACTTCATTGCCTTCGGGAGTCCATTGCTTCGTGAGAGCAATCTCGGACTCGATGGTCAGCTGATCGCATTGTTCGTTATTGTTCTTGCTGCTGCCGAAGCTGCGGTGGCACTGGCGATTGCTTTGAACTTCTATAACAGCTTTTCGACGATCGATGTCGACAAGGCAGATAAGCTCAAGGGTTAATGGACGCTTCTACCCTCCTACCAATGTTGCTCGGTGCTGCGGTATTACTGCCGTTGCTTTCCTTTACCGTCATCGTTCTTGCCGGGCCAAACCTTGGTGAGCACGGGAAGGCTGCGGGGACGGTTGCAACTGCCGCAATTCTCGGTTCTGCCATCCTTTCATTCTTGAGCCTGTTTATTTGGTTGGGTTCGAATTGGCCGGAGGCAGCCCACCATGGTGGCGATCACGCCGCCGCAGCTCACGATACAGATCATGGACATGCCTCGCCTGACGGTGATCATGGCGAGGACGGTCACGCCGAAGGTGATCACGGCGATGAGCATGCGGAAGGTGAGCATGCTGACGAGCACGCTGACGAGCACGCTGAAGGTGAGCACGCTGAAGGCGATCATGCGAATGCCGGTGGGCAAGTGGCCGCGGTTGAATCGGCCGTCGGTGCTCTGGCGGATCATGAAGGCGACGCTCACGCGGACGATGGGCATGGTGGCGGACACGGTCATGCTGCTGTTGTCGGGCCTCACTACACGGGCGAGTGGTATTCGCTGGGGCAATTCGGCAAGTTGCGCATGGCGATCGGCTACTACATCGACGCACTGACTATTTGCATGTTCTGCATGGTGACCTTGATTGCGTCCTGTATTCACTTCTACGCAACCGGATACATGCATGATGAATTGCATGACTTCACGGATCCGGAAGTGACGATGTCGGATGGTTCGAAACTAAAGCGACCGGGTCGGTATCACCGCTTCTTTCAGGCCTTGTCGTTGTTTTGCTTTAGCATGCTCGGCTTGGTGATTGCCGGTAACGTCGCCATGACGTTTGTGTTCTGGGAGCTTGTCGGGATCTGTTCTTTCTTCCTGATCGGTTTTTACGTTGAACGCAAGTCTGCTTCGACCGCTGCTAACAAGGCCTTCATTGTCAATCGCGTCGGCGACTTTGGGATGATCATCGGCCTGATGGCCCTTTGGGGTTCTTTGGGGACATTCAATTACGGAACGATTGGCGAGGATCCCGGTCTCTTCGAATCTGTTCGTCCTGCTGCCGGTAATCATGAGCTGGTTACACCGCCAGCGATGGCACGCATGGCTTCACCGGAGAAGGTTCGCGAGGTGATACTTGCGAATCCAGGTCTTGAGCCCGCTGAGCTTGAGCAAAAAATCGACGCCGCATCCGCTGAGTGGGTTGCCGCCGCAAATGAGGAAGGCACGACCGCTCCAGGCTACTGGCTTCTGATTGTTGCTGGTGTTGGCATCTTCTGCGGATGCGTTGGTAAGAGTGCCCAGTTCCCGCTTCATGTTTGGCTGCCGGACGCGATGGAAGGTCCTACGCCCGTATCGGCACTCGTTCACTCCGCGACAATGGTGGCCGCCGGGGTGTTCCTTGTAGCTCGCTTCTATCCCGTGTTTGTTCCTGAGGTGCTCTTGGTCATCGCAATTGCCGGTACGATCACGCTCTTCATGGGAGCGACCATTGCGATCACCGCAACGGACATCAAGCGTGTGCTCGCCTACTCAACGATCAGTCAGCTTGGTTACATGATGTTGGCACTTGGTGTTGGCGGTTGGCTTGCCGGCGTCATGCACCTGTTCACTCACGCGTTCTTCAAGAGCCTTCTATTTATGTGCAGTGGCTCTGTGATCCACGCGGTTCATACAAACGAAATGCCGGAGATGGGTGGACTTCGAAAGAAGATGCCCTACACGGCCTACACGATGCTGATTGGCTGTTTGGCGATCGCAGGTGCCGGAGTTCCTTTCCTGATTGGGATGAGTGGTTACTACTCGAAGGACGCGATTCTGGAGCAGGCGTTCTCGTTCCGCCAGGCGAATCCCGGCTGGGGTGTTTTGTTCTTCCTGGTTGCCGCCAGTGGAGCTGCGATCACCGCTTTCTACATGTTCCGTCTGTGGTACATGACGTTTGTCGGCGAGCCGCGGGATATGGAGCGATACGATCACGCGCACGAATCACCGAAGTCGATGTACGTCCCGCTCATTGTTTGCTCGGTGTTTGCCATTGGTGTCGCTTGGAAGCCATTTGGCCACGGCATTGTCAGCAATGAAGCACTTTTGGGTGCGTTCCTCACGGTGGTGGTCTTTGGCCTACTCTACTTCATTTACGGCAAGTCCGATTCACATGCGTCACACGACGAACATGCACATGATCAGCACAGTCATGGTCACGATGATCATGGACATCACGACGAGGTTACTTCAGCGGATGCATTGAAGCTGGGGCTGACGCTTGCTTGTGGAGCCTTGGCGATTGCCGTGGTTTGGTCCTTTGTGAGTTTCGGCAGTGGTCGTCTGGGAGACGTCACGCTGGCTCAATTGTTGGAGCAGGCTCGTCCTGCAGGAACGGCGGCCGATCAGGCTGCGGCATTGTTTGCCGGTACCTGGCCAGACGAGCACTTTGCACACCTTGAAGAAAACTTCACGTCAATCGTAGCTCCGGCGACGATGGTTGCATTCAGCACGGCTCTTGGCGGCTTCATGCTGGCGACCGTGATGTATTGCTGGGGCTGGGTTGATCCAGCTGAGGTCAAACGTCAGTTCTCCGGGCTCCATCGCTTCCTCACGAACAAGTGGTGGTTCGACGAACTCTACGAGATCATATTTATTCAGCCCGCACATTTCGTTGCCGGACTGGCGTCGAAAATTGACCTCACGTGTATCGACTGGTTCCTACACAAATTGGCATGGCTCACAACAGCATTTTCGTCTGTCGGTGAGCGAGTTGGAGATCAGACCATCGTTGATGGACTGGTCAACAAGATTGGTAGTTTCACCTACGGTTCGGGGCTCAAGTTGCGAGTTGCCCAAACCGGTAGTTTGCGTCAGTACGTCATGTTCATTGGTGCCGGCACTGTGGCTGTATTTGCCCTTGCCAGCTTCTTTTGGGGAGCCGGGTTCGGCCAATAGCACAAGGCCCTGAGGGGGCCACCTGATTAATCATCGAGACAGAGTTCTCGCCTGAGGTAGAAAATGTCGTTGTCGCTTATTGTTTTCCTTCCTGCCGCTGTCGCACTCATACTGGCCTTCTTCCCGAAGAGCACAGATGCAAACGTATTTCGATACGGCACGCTCGCGGCGACCTTGGGTGTGCTGGCGTTAGTCATTGCTGCCTTCTTTTTCCCGGGAGCAAGTCTGTTCTTCAATGCGGAGAGTCCAAATCTTCAGCATGTGCAGCTGTTCTCGTGGGTGAACTCTCAGGCATTCACCATTGACTACTTCATGGGAATAGATGGAATCAGCTTTCCGTTGATCGTCCTTACAGCCGGCGTCTCGGTGTTGGCGATGATTGCCAGTTGGTCGATTACAAAGCAAGTGAAGGGCTACTGCATACTCTTCCTGTTGCTGGAAACCGGCATGTTGGGTGTATTCCTCGCACTCGACTTTTTCCTCTTCTATATCTTCTGGGAAGTCATGCTCCTGCCGATGTACTTCCTCATTGGAATCTGGGGCGGACCTAGAAAAGAATACGCGGCGATCAAATTCTTCCTCTACACACTGTTCGGTAGTGTGTTGATGTTGATCGCCATCCTGATGGTGTACTTCGCTAGTGATCTGAACCTGTTGGATCAGGAAACGATTGTCAGCACGCACGTCGTACAAACTGTCGTCAGCGAGGGTGGTGCATTGGCTGCCGCTGAAGGCGCGATGGAAGCGTTGGCCGAACGCGGATACACGGGAACGCCAGGCGATACGAAGGTGCACACTTTCAACATCATGGCCCTGGCAGCGATGGCCCAAAACGGTTCGGGCGTCTTTGACAAGCCTCTGCTGTTGGGGTGGAAGCTACAGCATTGGGCGTTCATCCTGTTGTTCATCGGTTTTGCAATCAAGGTTCCATCGTTCCCTGTTCATACATGGCTACCGGACGCACACGTTGAGGCTCCAACACCGATCTCCATGATTCTGGCCGGTATCCTTCTGAAGATGGGCGGTTATGGAATACTCCGGATCTGCTATCCGATTTGCCCGATTGGCGGCTACGATTTCCGCTGGTTGATATGCACGATCGGCGTCGTCAGTATGGTTTGGGGTGCATTTGCCGCCTTGGCCCAGAAAGACTTCAAGCGAATGGTTGCCTACAGCTCCGTCAGTCATATGGGCTACGTCGTGCTGGGGATGGCAGTGATGTCGTTTGGTTTGGGGCAGGGTTTTAATTCAGACTATTGGAATATGGGCATTCAGGGTGCCATGTTCCAGATGATCGCTCACGGTGTGAGTTCAGCCGGCATGTTCTTTATGGTCGGCGTGATTTACGACCGGGTTCATCACCGTAACCTTGAAGAGTTCGGTGGACTCTACGGAAAGATGCCTCTGTATTCTGCGATGGCCTTTGCTCTCTTCTTTGCCGGCCTTGGTTTGCCGGGGCTATGCGGTTTCATCGGCGAGGTATTCGTTGTGCTTTCCGTTTGGAACTTCAGTGCAATGCTCGCTGTCATTTCGGCGTTCGTGGTAATTCTGACTGCCGCCTACATTCTTTGGGCACTGCAGCGGGTTTATCTGGGAGCCGAGTACAAAGGTCCACACGAGGAAGCACTGACCCCGATTACAGGTCGCGAATTGTCCGTAGCCATTCCTCTGGTATTCCTTGCGATTGTTTTTGGCGTCATGCCGCGACTGGTCCTGGATTACATGACACCGACCATCGATCAACAGGTCACCAACATTACGCGAGTTGTGCAGGCGTCCGAAGAGGCGCGAGCACAGCTTGAGGCGGCCGAAGCTGCCGAGGAAGCCCCCGCAGAGCCTGCTGCGGCCCAAATCCAATTCCCCGCCCCGGTAGAAGCCGGCGAAGAGAATGCTGACAAGGTGGCGTCAAGTCGACCTTCGCAGCAGGCTTCGCACTTCGCTGGCATCACGAAAAACTAGTTTCTACAGAGGCCATTTCTCGTGGACTTGAACTCGCTGGTTAATACTTCGATCGCAGACACGACGGGATCATTGATGCCGTTTGCGCCCGAGCTCATTCTTTGCCTGACGCTCATGGGCCTCCTGCTCATTCGTTTGCTCCCGTTTGGAGAGAAGCTGGATGCCGGATTTCTGGCAATGCTGGGCGTCGCTGGCGCACTGTATGTCGGTGGGCCCTGGTCTTCGCTTGTTGAAGCGCCCGAGAAAGCTGTTGAACTGTTCGGTGGGATGATCGTTTACGACTCATTCACGATAGGCATTCGCGGAATCCTGCTGGCTTTCACCATTCTGTTCGTGATCTTCACGAAATTCTCCGGCATGCCCGGGAAGGATGACCGAACAGACTTCTACTGCCTGATACTCGGCGCTGTGATTGGCATGTGCCTCATGGTGTCGGCGAATCACATGATGATGGTCTTCCTTGCAGTGGAGATGGCAAGTGTGCCTTCCTACGCACTGGCCGGAATCAAACGCGGCGACAAGGCTGGCAGTGAGGCGGCACTCAAGTACTCGATTTACGGTGCGGGTGCGGCGGGCGTAATGCTGTATGGAATCAGTTTGTTGGCCGGATTGGTCAACACGGTTCATCTACCCTCCATTGCCATCGCACTGTCGACGGCCGTGCCGGAGATGTCGAGACCAGAACTGTTGGTGCTCATTCTGGCTACGTTGATGATCATGGTCGGTTTGGCTTTCAAGCTATCCGCCGTTCCGTTCCACTTCTGGTGCCCGGATATCTTCGAAGGAGCAACCGCAGAGATTGGGGCGTTCCTTTCGATTGCCTCCAAAGCCGCTGCACTTGCTCTGCTGGTGAGGGTCTGCTTGGGTGTTGGCATGATGGGGCCCGACCGTATAACAGCCTCGGACCTCCCGACGCCAGCGATTATGCAGGAAGCCGAAGATACATCTGATGAACCGGAAGTTGCCGTCGTGCCGGATGCCGATCCCAATGAGACGGTTGGTCTGTTTGCGGTCGCGGACGATGTCGCACACGCGGACGAAGCACACGCAGACGAAGCACACGCGGCTGGAGCAGCCCACGATGATGATTCGCACGCAGGTGAGGAAGCGGCTGCGAGTGCTGAGCCACTCGCCAACGTCCGACTTTTCATCGGTGTACTGATCGCGGTCATCGCATCAGTTACCTGCACATTCGGGAATCTTGCAGCGTATGGACAGTCGAACATCAAGCGACTGTTTGCCTATTCGACGATCGCCCACGCCGGCTACATGATGATGCCAATACCGGCTGCGTTGGCGGTGGCAACCACCCATCCCGATTCAGCACGAGACGCCATTTCCTCCGTCGTGCTCTACATCGCAATCTACGCCTTCATGAACCTTGGCGCATTCGCTGTTGTTGCATTCTTGAGGAACACAATGAATACCGAAGAGATCCTGGATTTCTCCGGACTGATTCGGCGATCGCCCGTGGTCGTGATCTGCTTCGCCATGATTATGTTCAGCCTTGTAGGGCTTCCACCCCTGGCCGGCTTCATTGGCAAGTTTGCCTTGTTTGCAGCCCTTGCTGATGCGTATTCGCTGACAAACCAGACGCATCTGATCGCCTTGCTGGTCGTAGGCGGTATCAACACGGCCATAAGCCTGTTTTACTACCTGCGAGTCGTGAAGGTCATGACGATCGACCCGGAATCCGATGCGATTTCGACGTTCAACGGCAACATCATTGGCGCATTGCCACTATCGTTTGTCGTCCTGATGACCCTCCCGGTCGGCCTGTTGATTGTCAACTGGACCCGGTTGGCGGCATGGGGCGCGACTGCCGCACAACAATTGTTCGGCTAAGCCAGAGAGAGATAGTTTTGACCACCGTTCAGACACTCAATCGTTTGCTCGCACTTCACGGCAGTTCATTGCCAAGGTATCTGAGCAGTGCACCTCCGCATCGTGGCGTTGGTGACGAACGACTTTGGGAAGCGATTCGCCACATTATGAGCGATCAGTCGTTGATGATCGACAAGATTGCAGACTACGTCGAATCACTGGATGGCACTCCAAACATGGGTGAATTCCCAATGGAGTTTACCAGCATGCACGATCTGTCGATTGACTACATGACTCAGCAACTGCTGGATCGGCAGGTTCGGGAAGTCGAGCTGATCGAAATGATCTCGTCCGATCTGGAATCGGGATCGCCGGCGAAGGCCCTCGCTCAAGAGGCTCTCGGTGCAGCAAAAGCCCATGTCGAGTCGCTTCAGGAATGCCTTTCTGCGACGTCAACGTAGTTGGCAACCGTAGTAAAAGGCAATCTTCGAGCGCTTGGGTTGAGCTTGCTTCGCTCCACTTCCGGTTGACGCCCCTGCCCTCTCCCGTCAGTGGGGAACAACCTTGTCGATTGCTTCTCTCAATTGATTGATGCAAAAAGGCTTTTGCAGGTAACCATCGAAGTGGGCGTTCTCCTTACCGAGAGAATCGGTGTTGTAGCCGCTCATCGAGATCACGGGAAGTTGCGCATCCAATTGCTTTAGTTCGAGCATTGTTGGGAGGCCACCTTTGCCGCCGACTATTGTCATGTCAAGGATGGCCAGATCGAATGGCTGGTTGTGCTGTCGACCGATCGTGAATTTCTTGACCGCTTCGTCTCCCGAGCTGGCTGTTGTAACGTGGTGCCCGAGCGATTTCAGTAGCGCGGCGATGCTTCGTTGGACTAACTCGTCATCTTCCAGCATCAGAATCTGCAACGAGTTGACCTTTGCTTCGGCGGCCGTGACTTTCGTTGGTATCTCTGTTCTTGCAGCCGGTAGTGAGACGGAGAAAGTCGCTCCCTGGCCATGCTTCGAACTGACACTCAATTGGCCGTGATGTCGCTGGATGATCGAGTACGACGTTGTCAGCCCCAGGCCGTGTCCGGATGACTTGGTGCTAAAGTACGGGTCAAAGATACGCGGCAAAGTGCGAGCATCGATTCCCGGACCGTCATCGATAACGTCGGCTTGGACCATTGTCGAATCGGCGACTTGCACCTTGGCGAATTTGATTCGGATCAGGCCGCTGTCGTTCATGGCCTGTTGGGCGTTGATGATGATGTTTTCGAAGACCTGCATGATCTGTCCGGGATCGGCCTCGACCATCGGCAAATCGGAGCAGCCTTCTATTTCAAACTCGATGCTCGAACCCGCCGCTGCCACCATCTTCGCGTTGTTAACGAGATGCGTGATGTCGCAGGTCTCGATTGTCGGAGCACCACCCCTGGAAAGCGTCAGGAGTTGATCGGTGAGTTTTTTTGATCGCAGGCACGTTTTCTCTGCGAGGTCGAGCAGTTCGGATTGGTCCTTGCGTTCGGAAAACCTTGCGGCACTGATGAGACCGCTCACCGCGGCAAGTTGGTTGTTGAAGTCGTGGGCGATACCTCCGGCCAGAATGCCGAGTGAATCAAGTCGCTGTGCTTTTTCGGCTTCTGCTTCGAGGAACGTTTGCCGCGTGATGTCCTGAATGGAAATGACGAAAGCAAGATCCGATGAGCCCGTATCGTGGACGGATTTCACCGAACAATTGATTACCCGTTCTTCACCGGATTCCGTTTTGATCGTGCCTTTCAGGCTGGTCTCCGTCAGATTACCCAAGTCGTCGAAAGGCGACCCACAATCGGATTCGACATTTAGCACGGGGCGAATTGGTCGGCCAGCTTTGCAGTCCCGATTACCAATCATCTTCGCCGCGGCATCGGAGACCAACTGAATGTTTCCCTCTTTGTCGGTTGCGATAATCCCGTCTGAGACCGATTCCAGAATGTTACGCAGCCAGTCGCGTTCGCGTGTCAGGTCGTTTTGCGTGATGCGAAGGCAAGCTTCCTGGACGCGGACGGTTTGCAGCGTGTCCGATATTTGCTGGGTGCGTTCGTTTACTTTCGATTCGAGTTCTTCCTTGTGTCGGACCAGTTTTTCTTGCGTCTGTTTCAGTTTGCATTCGTTGATCGCCGACGCAATTCGGGACGACGCGATATCAGCGACGGACTGAAAAAGCTGAAAATCAACCGAGGAGAAGTTGTTGGGCTGCGACGACTCGGAGTCGAGGATTCCGATCGTTCTCCCTTCGTAGATGATGGGTACGGTGATTTCGGATTTACCGGAGAATTGGTCGAAGATGTATCGCGGATCCTGGCTGGTGTCCGGGACGATCTCACCGATTTGCGTCTTGGCCACCGTCCCCACGATGCCCTGACCGACAGGCAACTGAATCGGCTCCAGAATATTCCGGCCCGCGGGATTCTTGAGACCGTAGGCGGCGTGTTGGACGAGCATGTCGCCATCCCGGAGATAGACCACGCAGTCCTCGAATCCCAGGATGCGGCCTGCATTGGAGGCAATATCCCAGGTGAGATCTTCCAGCGAACTTTGTCGCAACAGACTCAGCGCAAATTGCTGAATGATGCGGAACTGATCCGACACTACCGCCTTGTTCATGCCATCGGAAATCGAACTCATGGATTCACTTTAGACGCGGTGTGGGATTTCGAGACAGGGCAAAATGGCTCGCCGGAGTGAGGGCGGGGTTAGCGGGAGAGTTACCGTCGGGTGTTTCAAATCAGACTTCGATCCGTTGCCGGAATCGCATCTTAGCGAATGAAGAAAACCGGTTAACACGGCGATGTGGTGCCTTGCGGAAAACCGAATAGCTTCGCTTGAGTAACAGGGGGCCCCCAAATTGTCTGAGTATGTTGCTTTGTCGAGTGTCATTTGTTGGGGGGCCGGACTGTGCATCTCTTCGACGGTTTCGGGCCGTCGATTCGACGAGGACCTAAGGTTGGTCTTTCGAGACGCGTCAGGCTCACGACCGGATTTTCCGAATCGTCGTGATTGCCCGAATTCATATCCCAAGTCTCATCGAGCTCGAGTTCGCCGGCTTCGGGTTGTTGGGCTACCCATAGAGGATAGTTCGTGAATCGCCGAAAGCCGGTGAGGACGTCGGGTCTCGCCACCGTCCAGGTCCGCCCTGGCATCGACGCGTCTACCTCCATTGCGTTGGGTGCAGCACATGAATTACGCGTCTGTTGGGCATTTGGGCCTGCAAGACAGCTTGCCGTTATGTCCCCAGTTGCCGCTCGCGTCGCAATACGGAAACTTCTTGAGGCTTCTCCCTCAAACTCGATTGCTGCCGCCATCGTGGGGAGCGCGATCGGTATTTTCGTCTTGATGAGCATTCGCAAGCGTCTGGTTGTTAACTCGATGAGTCCGCCCGCCGTCCATGCAGATGATTCGTTGGCACAGTTGCACTATCGACTTGAGCCGTCGTGCCGGTTGACGTCGAGTGTCATCAACGATTTCCCGAGAGTAGTCGACGCCCGTCCTTCACGATTTGCGAAGGTGCGCTCCAAAGCACATATCATTCGAATCGAAGCAAGTTAAGACCCATAGCGTATGACTGTCGAAGCACGTTGTCGAACCGGATTCCATCGGGCTTGTCGTCCGCAGGTAGGTCCGAGATGTTGGTGTGTTGCGCACTTAACCTCGGCACTAAGCTCTTGAGCGTTACTTTTCGTGCGTACCTGTCGAAGGAGTGCGGGCAATGGAGTCGATGTACGGCATCGCTCCTTCAGATCGAATGAGATCGCTTTGCTCAAAATTGCACCTGGCAGTTAGAATGGAATTCATCGCGACCCAGCACGTCCCCAAGGCGACGATGAATTGATCCAGCCAATACCGTCGAGCCTGAGAATCGATTCGGGGGATGAACCCGAAGAAACGACGGGAACAGAAATCCCCGCTCGACGTCTGGCGATGCATCTTGGTCCATGGGGCGGATCGGCAGCAGTGCACGGATTGATCCTGCTTGTTTTGCTGCTGTGGTCGATTCCAATCATTCAGCGGGGCAACCTGAATCTGACCGCGTTCAGCGGTCTGGCAGACGACGCCGGAGAGGAGCTGACTTTTTCGCTTGATGAAGTCGCTCTTGAAGTCCCGGAGCTAGAACTCGAAGCCGAACTGGACACGGTGGAACCAATCGAGAGTGATCTGATCGAGCCTGTTTTGGATGGGCTGCTTCCGGATTCCGAGTTGCCTGATTTGCTGCCGCAGGACGACGGTCCTGAAGCGGGCGGAGATGGCACGCCCACTTCTTCCCAACCTGTCGCCGGCGGCAGTGTGTCCGATGCGACAACCGTAGAGGCTGCTGTGGATCGTATCGCCGGCGGAATACGTGGGCAGCTTGAAAATGGCGATGTTCTGGTCATCTGGCTGCTGGATTCTTCGTTGAGTCTCAAGGATGATCGCCAGCGCGTCGCGACTCGATTGAGATCATTTCTTGATGACATTCACGCCGGGGATGGGCAGCGCGAGTATGAGCTAAAGAATGCGGTGGCCACCTACGGAAAAGGTTTTCGAGTACGCGTCTCGCCGACGGGTGCAATCGACAAGGTTTTGGCTGCCATCGAATCGTCCCCGGCGGACCGGTCCGGCTTCGAGAATGTGTTTGGCGCTATAGAGAAAACTGTCGCGAGGTATCGTCGCGAGTGGAAGTCGCAAATGATGGTCGTTGTTTGGACGGACGAATCCGGCGACGACACGCAGTTGTTGGACCAGACAATCGCGCGGTGTCAAAAAGCCAAGGTTGCGGTTTCGGTCGTGGGGCCATCAGCGGTGTTGGGCGCGGAAACTGGCTTTCATTCCTACACGGACCCCAAGTCGAACATGACTTACCAATTGCCTGTCAAACGCGGACCGGATAGTGTCGTGCCGGAACGATTGAGGCTGGGCTACTGGTTTCGCACCCGTCCGCCTCGTGGTTTTGGTCGCCGTGGACGTAGTCCGTCCTGGTACGGTGGGCAGGACCTCGCCGGCATTGCTTCCGGTTTCAGTCCCCATGCACTCACGAGACTGGCGACCGAAACTGGTGGGACCTACACGATCTTTGATCGTCCGGAGGATCGCGCACCGTTCGATTTTCGCCGCATGATGGGTTACGCACCGGGCTATTCGACGGCCACCAACTATCAGAAGGAACTCCGCAAGTATCCATTGCGTCGTGCCGTACACGAAGCGGTGAAGGTCACGTACCAGACGAACATCGAACCGCCGGACATGATGTTCTTTGGCGAGGTCATCACCGAGCCCTCGTACACAATTTCGGCACTCTATTTTTCTCCTTCACAATTTCGGTCCAAACTGAAATCGAACCGATCTCGCCTCGATCGCCAGATACGACGCTATGCGAAGGTGCTCGAATCGTCGCTCTCGAAAGTGAGCGATGATGGCGTGTTGGCAAAGGGGTTGGAGTACGAATATGGCAATGAGCCTTCGCCGCGATGGAAGGCATGGTACGACTTGACGCGAGGTCGATTGTTGGCCAATCGTGTCCGCTGTGAAGAGTATCGATTAACGATGGATTGGCTACAGAAGAAGGGTTCGTTGAACGAATCGACCAATGGCATTGTGCTCGATTCGCAAACGCAGATGCGTTCATCCAGCGAATTCCTGGCGTACTCGGAAGAGGCGCGGGACTTACTGACTCGATGTGCTGAGGACAATGCTGGTACGCCGTGGGCTTATCTGGCCGAACGCGAGCTACAGCATGGGCTTGGTGTGAGCGTGCGGCAGCTGCAACTGCGTCCAACGGGAGCCGTTCAGCAACGCGGTCGACCGAACCTGCCGAAATTCTAGATCGATCGGGCGGCCGACATCGTTGGTCCCATTCTTATCGCGGAGCACTTCCCTGCCCCGTCACCCGGCCCGCAGACGCTGTGCATTCCTCGTGCATTTTCCGTCATGCAGCGTGATTGATGGTGGAATTCGCCGCATGCGAGAAATTCTTCCGAATTGGTTCTAATGAACTTCGCTTTCGCACGTTGAACTGTTGAATCGCCGAAAAAACAGGCTTTATGAAACCGGAAGACGACCTTCACAGCGACCAATCGGCCGACCACGAATGGCTGCGAAATGCTATCGATCAGCATGAGCACCGGCTGGTGCGCTATGCGCAGCAGTTCGTGGGTGATGTCGAACGAGCGCGGGACGTCGTTCAGGACACTTTCATGAAGCTGTGCAATCAACAGCGCGAGAGTCCGGACGAACGTTTGAGCGGCACGCACTTGACCAAGTGGCTGTACCGCGTGTGTCGCAACCGGGCGATCGATGTGGCCCGCAAGGAGAAACGCATGAAGAGCACGCCGCCCCGCGAATTCAATCAGCAGCTTGGCACGGAGTCCTCTCCCGAAGCGACCGCGGTTGCCGGCGAGCGACAGGCCAATCTGACATCGCAAATCCAACGTCTGCCAAACAATCAGCAGGAAGTCCTGCGGCTGAAGTTTCATGGCGGACTGAGCTACCAGGAAATCGCTGACGTAACGGGACTCAGTAAGTCCAACGTTGGCTTTCTGCTTCACACAGCGATATCGAAGCTTCGCCGTCGCGTTCCCAGCGACATCTGAATCGGAAGTCGTCTGGACTCGCTTCACCGGAAACAGGTCCGGTAACACGCTACACCGAACACTTACCCCAATGGTATTTATGATGGACAAGAACGACCCAAGGCTGACCGCCTACGTGCTGGGCGAGCTGGATGACAAAGAACGCGCGATTGTCGAACAGGCGATCGCTCAGTCACCCGAGCTGGCACGGATGTTGGACGAAATCGAACAAACCACGTCGTGGCTATCCGACGAGTTCTGCAACGAAGAGCCTATTGGGCTGCAGTCGAAACAGAAGGACGAGCTGGTGGCGGCGGTTGCCACTCCGTTGCCGGGTGATCTGAAAAAGGGCGATCTACAGTCGGGCGATCTACAGTCGGGCGATCTACAGTCGGGCGATTCCGGGCAGGCCGTTGCGGAGGCAGGCCAGGCAGACGTCAAACGCCCGTCGCCGGGAATGAAAGGCTTTGTCCTCAGGAATTGGGCGTGGCTGGCAACCGCGGCGTGCGTTGCGGTACTTGCCGTTCCGTTGCTTCAAGGGCGACTTGGACAGTTCGGCGACACCGTGTTCAGTACGGCGAAGCTGGACACGGAATTCGAGAGCATACCGAGCGTGGAGGAGCATCCAGACGACTTCGGCGAAGATGTGTTACCGAGGCTGGCTGTTCAGAAACAGGATGGCTTCGGTTGGGAGACGGAGTACGTTGAAGAAGTGGGCGGGAAAGGAGTTGTTCGATCATTCGCTGCCGACTCCCGGGTGCAACTGCGTTTCGAAAACGAGCGGGGCGAGCAGAAGCCTCGCGACGCTGCCTGGACAGATGGAGTGTCTGACAATTGGACGGAGGACGGTGCTGCGGATGACGGAGTTGCGTTCGACTATATCGAAGCCAAGAGTCTGAGTTCCGGGGCACGTGGGTTGGGGCAGGTGATCACGGAAGAAGAAAGCTCGCGAGGTACTACGTATGGCTTTCAACAGGAGCGTTGGAGGCGTTGGGACGTGAGTGGCGGAGAACGCCAACGTCCACCCACGACCATGCACGTGTACGACGAGGAACAGACCGAGTCGGATTTTGGAATACCGAGTGATGGCGAGACACCGTCGGGTTTCGGTGACGATGACGATGAGCTCGATGTCGTGCGTTTGCGTGCCGTGGAGCAAAGCGAGTTCGAAGCCGAACATCGATTGGCGGAACTCCGCGAGTTGGGCGACCTCCAGCAGGCGGGCGCGTCGGCCGGTCCTTCCCCGTCGGCGTTGTCCGATTTCCAGTTGGAGGGTCGCGAACTAGACGAAACGCGCCGTGCCGTTCGCTATTCTGTTTCTCCTACGGACGACGGATTTGAAGCGGTGGATGCGACGGTTGTTGCCGGAGCTGCACGACCGCTGATAACTCAGGCGAATCTCCCTGAAAGTGCCCCCGATGCCACGCTGTCCCTCGTACCGGCAAGTGGCAGACGAGGTGGCCGGCAGATGTCCGCGGACCAGCTCGAATCTTCTTTGGCGCAGGTCCAGCGGCAAAAACGGCGTTCCGTGGAAGCTCGAGCGGTTGATAGACTTTCTCGTCTCTCCAAACCGTTTGCGTCGGATTCGGATGCCAAGGCGGCCGCCGGTAAGGAGGTTGCGGCGAACAAGAAGCCCGCTCCACGGACGTGGCGACGGGTCAAGGCGGTTCCCAACACGTCGCGACTTATGATCGGCGACCGCGAGGAGTTGGATATGAACGGCATGGACGTTCACGTTCAGGTCGATGGCTTCCGAGCTCGCGTGTTGGTCGACTACTTCTATTACAACGATCGGAACCGGCAACTCGAAGGCAAATTCAAAATCCGGCTGCCGGATGACGCATCGCTCTACTATTTCGCTTTCGGACAGAGCGCGTTTGATCTGACTTCGAACGGTGAGCTGCCGAATCGCGATTTCCTTGAGACCGGTGACGAAACGCGTTTCGTATCGCTACGAGCTGAAGATGTAAGACGCACGCGTCAGAACGTATGGCAGAACGTCAAGGAGGCCCGCATGGTTCCAAAGGAGAAAGCCGCCTTTGCCTACGGCCAGACGGTTCGTCGCCGCGTTGATCCGGCACTGGTCGAATGGTCGGGTGCGGGTGTTTTCAATGCGAACGTCTTTCCGCTGATGCCGAAAAAGCTGCATCGCATTGTGATCGGCTACGACGTAAATCTGACGCCGACGACGGAGGGCCTTGTCTACAATCTCGACTTGCCCGAGCAAACCGGGAAATGCAAAATCGAGTTGAACGTCAGTGACGTGCCGGGCACGACGATCAAGTGTTCGGCCACTTCGAAGGTGAAGGAAAAGCGGACGAAGAACGGCCAGCGTTTTCGAATCAACAAGCCAGAACAGGGCGAGTCGATTCGTTTGACGATTGCGGGCGACACGAATTTTCTGCTTCGCAGTCGCGATCCCAAGGCGGGAGATTTCTTCGCCACACGCGTCAATCTCGATCTGCCTCGTGACGTGGCGGCGGATTCTGCGAGGGCCGTGTTTATGGTCGATACTTCGCTGAGCAGTCGTCCGGACAAGTTCAATGTGTGGCTGGACATGCTGCGAGCGACCCTGGACAACAATCGCGATTCACTGGATGAATTTGCGGTTTTGTTCTTCAATGTCGAAAACCATTTCTGGAAAGAAGAGTACGTCAGTAACACGCCAGAAAATGTCCGCCAACTGGTGAATGACTGTCAGCAGTTGGTCCTCGAGGGAGCTACCGATCTGTACTCGGCGGTGAATACCCTGGCGGAATCGGAATGGGTGGGCAGCGAATCTTCGCCAGACCTGTTCCTGCTCAGCGACGGTGCTGCGAATTGGGGCGAGACCAACTTGCGATTGATCCACGGGGTCGTCGATGAGGCCAAACTCGGAAGTCTGTTCGCCTATCAGACCGGCCTGACTGGAACGGCTGTCTCCAGCCTGCGGTTTCTTGCCGGCGAGACGGGTGGAGCTGTCTTTAGCATCGCGAACGAGGACGAAGTGGCCAAAGCGTCGACGGCCCATCGAGCGCGACCATGGAAGTTGAAGTCGATCCGTTTCGACGGAGCGACCGATCTCCTGACTGCCGGTCGAGTGCAATGGGTTTACCCCGGGCAGCCAGTGACGGTTGTTGGCCGGCTGAACAAGGGGAGCGATCCCGCGGACATCAAATTTGTCCTCGAACGAGGCGACGAAGAGAAGATCGTATCCGTCCAGGCGGACTCGTTGGTCGAATCGGAACTGGCGAGTCGCCTTTACGGGCAGGTCGCGGTCGGTCAGTTGGAGAGCCTTGGACAGTCGGTTTTTGACGTGGCGGCTGCCTACGCACGGCACTTCCGGGTTACGGGGCAGACCTGTTCTCTGTTGATGCTGGAATCGGAGGCTGACTACAAGCGGTTCAATATCGTCCCGCAAGAAGATCTCTTCGTCGTAAAATCGAAGAACTCGAGCGAACTCGTTGCGAAAGTGCTGGAAAGCAAAGCGGACGAGCTGGGAGATCCCAAAGCTCAAATGATGGCGTGGCTCAGTCGCCTGGAAAACATGCCGGGCATGGAGTTCTCGATTCCCACGGCTTTGAACCTGGCAATCGACGACATCGAGTTTGATGCGATCAGTGATTCTCTGAATTGTGAGTCGACGGGGACAGACGGCCTATCAAAGGCCTATCTGGAAATGCTCTCGTCGGATCGGCTCGATTACGATGCGGTTATCAAGGAAGCCAACCGTCGAGCGGAAGAGTCTGTCGACGATGGCGTGAAAGTGCTCAGCAGTCTTGTCGAGCAAAATACGGGCGACCTGGTACTGGCTCGGGATGTGGCGTTCTCCGCAATGGAGATGAGCTGTCCCGCGCATGCGTATCACTTGCTGCGGCAAATCGCGAAAGCTCGGCCGTACGATCCCAGTATCTACACGGCGTTGGGACAGTGTTTGACGCAGATGAACAAAGCTGACATGGCCGTTGTATTCTATGAGATTGCGTTGGGTAGCAAGTTCCAGAACCGGCAGCAGGACTTCCGCAAGATCGCGGGGACCGAGTACGCCTACCTGTTGCGTGAGATTACTTCGGAGCGGAAGCCTTCCAACATCCGGGCGTATGCAGAAGCACGCCTGGAGTCGCTGGAAGAGACGCTGAAGATCGAAAAGTCCGCCGACTTGCTGGTTACCATGATGTGGAATACGGACCAATCGGACGTTGATCTGCACGTCATCGAACCATCCGGCGAAGAGTGCTTCTATTCGCATCCGCGGACTCGAGCGGGTGGGCGCATCACGCGCGATATCACGGACGGCTTTGGCCCGGAGATGTACACGATCCGCAAGGCGCCGCGGGGCGACTATGACATCCAGGTGAAGTATTTCAACACTAACCAGAATCGAGCCGGGATGCGGAGCAAGGTGTATTTGACCATCTATCGGGACTTTGGTACTGGAGGCGAGTCGGTGATTCGCAAGGTTGTGAACATCACGAAGCCTGGGCAGAAAGAACCCGTTGAAAAGTTGATGGTAAAGTAACTCCCTGCTCGAAGTTGACGCGACGGGCCCGGTGTACGCGGGGCCCGTTTGCGGAACGGTCCAGGTGGACAGCGCAGGTTTGCTCGTAGTATCGACTTTAGCGGGAACGGTACGGCAACGTAAGCCAAACAGATTCTTCCGCCTGAAGGCGATACGACGAACACGTTACACGAAGTCTCTTTATCAACCTCTTTTCTTTGGGAAGAGCTGGCATGCCAAGGTTTCGCTTCTCGTTGCGTGTGCTCTTTATCTTCATGACGGTCGCCACGCTTGCCGCCTGGCAGCTTTCAAGGCCGACGCTCCTTGCGACGCGATATGTCGAAGCGTTAAACGACGGTGATTTCGACACCGCCCGTGAAATATGCGACGAGTTTCCCGGGCAGCCTCGCCCGGACGTAGACATGCAGACACACGCGATGGTGCACCCGTTCTCATGGAGTGACTTTGCTTCGCGGCAGCGGCGGATTTCGATTGGCATCACCTACATGGTGGGCGACGGCATGGTGACAAACGGTCTCGACTGTGTCGCGAAAGCTGGCGGGATCGAAGTCGGCCTGATAATGCCGTAGCCATGGATACGCCGGCAGCCGAAAGTTATCCGCTCGATCGATGCGCATAAAGAACGCCCGGCGAGTCGAAGCTCTACCGGGCGTTGAGAATTCTGGCGTGATCGTCCCGGTCAAAGCGACTGGAAGGTTGGGACTCCGCCGCCGCCACCGCCGATGCCAATTCCAATTCCAATGCCACCGCCATTGCATGGTGGTTTGACGGGGGTGATGGGGATCCATGGGTTTGTTGGTGGAGCTACGGGCTGCCATGGATTGACGGGCGGGTGCACGGGTCGCCATGGGTTCGTTTCGCATGTTGGCGGTGGAACGTGAACGCAGATCGGGTTCACGCAAACCGTCAGGCATCGTCCGTGCCGGATCAGCTCGAGTAATACGGTTGGCTGCCCATGCGTAATTCGCACCGAGCTGGAAATGCGTTGGATCGCCTGGCTCACCGAGTAGACACCGTCGAAAGTGCGTCCGTTCGTTTTGATGAGCACGTCACCAACTCGAACAGCTCCACGGTCAGCGGGGCCGCCGGGTTGCACGCTCTCGACGAGCAGTCCCGTTTGTTGGCCATTGTTAACGACCCTTACTCCGAGGCCGAACTTGTAGGTTGTGGTCACTTGAGCCGAAGCGTTCGAAGTCAGTGTTGCGATTGCGAGCAGTGCGATTGTGGTGGCGAGGCTTTTCATGGTCTGGTCCCTTTTCGTTTTGTGGTGAATGGTTTGTCTTGCCACCCTGACATGCGTGAGAAGTGCCGGAACCCCTTACACGTTTTTTCAGAAATTCGCAGAATGCCGAAAAATGCCGGGAAAACAGCTCGGAAATGGCAAGGATTCGCGACCATGGCCGAGTCTCCCCCGGAGAACGAATCCCGTGGTTGCGGCTGGACGAACGGCCGTTTCGAAATGATCTGCTGTTGAAGCAGATTTCGAGGTCCGATCGGGGGACTCGCCATATATAGATGTTGAGTCAGCCAACACGAGGAATGATTGACGATGACCAACGCACCGACGGACGGCGAACTACTGATGCGATTCATCCGGGACCAGGATGAGCCGGCGTTTGAAATGCTGGTCCGTCGCCATCAGGCGTCCGTGTTCAGTGTGTGCTATCGAGTGCTCGGAAACACACATGACGCGGAAGACGCTTTTCAAGCCACGTTTCTTGTGCTGGCGCGAAAGGCGCGACGGTTTCAGGCGGCTTCTTCGATTGGAGGTTGGCTGTTCCGGGTCGCCCTACGCACGGCGAAAAATGCCCGATCCAAAAAATGGCGTTCGAAAGAGGAGGTTCTCAATGTGACACCAAGTTCCAAGAACGATCCGCTGGCGATGATCCAGGAGCAGGAACTGGTTACGACGCTTTATGAGGAGCTTGGCAAGCTCCCTGAGAAGTACCAGACGCCAATCGTGCTCTGCATGCTGGAGGGGAAGTCCCGCCTGGAGGCTTCGACCGAACTTGAGTGTACCGTTGCTTCGCTCAAGGCCCGACTCGCGCGTGGTCGTAAGCAACTACGAGTCAACCTGACGCGACGCGGCGTGGCATTCTCGGTCGCCGTGTCCGCGGTCTGTTCCAACGTCGGCGTTGCGGATGCAGCGATCGTATCGCTTTGCTCCAACACGGCCACCAACTGTTCGTCTTACCTGTTTGCTGCCGAACGACGCAGCATTTCTCCCGACATTGTTCAACTTTCAGAAAAGGGGATGTCAACGATGACACTCGCAACCAGTTCGAAACTCGCGATCGCTTCCTTGATGCTACTTACCTTTGGCATCGGCTCGGCGACGCTGCACCTTGCCGGGCCCGCCATCGCTCACGGCGCCGATGCGGGCGACCTTGAATTTTCCGCCTCACCGACCGACGCCGTCGTGCAGAATCCGACCACCGCCAGGATTGGCAAGAGCATTGCGGTTGCGCAACGCTCGACTTCGGCTCAGCCGGTTCGCCGGACGATCACCACGGCGGGACCCTCGGGCACCGTTGCCACGATATCGTCCGGTATGAATTCGATCAACGTGTACAGTAACAACTCCCGGGAGCAGAAAGTCTCCAAGCAAGCGAATGCGGAAGTCATTCAGGCGTTGATCGAAGCCCTTGAGGATGGAGAATCGCAGGTCGCTCATAACGCGGCGAAGACACTGATTTCTATCGGCAAAGGGCACGAGGAAGTCGTCGAGGTGTTCGCCGATCTGTCCGCTCAATCGAAAGACCGGAAGCTTCGTTACTACGCGGTTGTGGGGCTGGGACGAATTGGTGGCGACGACAAGTTGGCCGCTCGCAGCCTCACGTCGGTCTTGCAAAAAGACTCGGATCCGCTGTTTCGGAAGGCTGCCGTCGAAGCACTGGGGAATCTTGAAATGAATGACGAGGTCGCCCGTACTCTGGCCTCGGCACTGAAAGACTCGGACGCCAATGTGCGAAGTGCCGTGGCACGGATTTTGGGACGACTGAATCCCATGCACAACTCGCCACTACTACCGGGGCTGTCGGTTCCGAAAGAGTTGAGTGTTGCTGCCGAGCCAGGTACTGCATCCGGATTTGGAACTCCCAGTCGCCTAAACGCTCGCTAGAACTGATGTCGGTGTAAAGGCTTTGGCCTGTGGTCAGCATGTCGTCGAGTTGCGATTCTTCATCAGAGCAACCTGCCTGCACGCCAGGCCAAAGCCGCACACCACGCTCTGTTTCTTCAGACTCTCTTCTGAAAGTCCGATCGCACCGCGAAACGCGTATGACCAACGTGCGGAGGCGAGGGGCGTCGTGCTATAATGCAGGCTCGCTGGGCAACGCCGAGTTCGTCGTTGCCCGGCAAGTTTCCCGCCAACACCCCCTACCGTACGCTCTGGCAACAGACACCCTCTGCCAATTTGGTCGTTCGTAATTCGGCCAAAGCACGGAGTGTTCTGGGTAGCTGTGAAAATGATTGTCCGACAGATTGCATCAATCGCAGGTTTCGACACCGGATTGCGACGCGTCTTTTTCGTTTCGCTGTTCCTTGGCGTATTGGGTCTGTTGCCAGTCAGCGGCGTTGCTCAGGAAGTCGAGCAGCCCGTCGGGAAGACCGTCGAGCACGAAGAACCCCTCGCGCCGAGCGCGGAGGCCAAGGAATTCTTTGAACAGAAGATTTCGCCGTTTATCAAAACCTATTGCGTCGACTGTCATCAGAACCGACGTCCCACGGAAGCTGGGGTTAATTTTTCTCCTGCGCTCAAACGGCCAGGGCATGCTGCGTTCAGCCAACAGTGGAAAAAGGCCGCCGCTCGGGTGAAGGCTCATGATATGCCTCCCGAGGACATGGAGCAGCCAACGGAAGAAGAGCGGCAGATGTTCGCTGAGTGGCTGACGAAGGTCAAGTATCTCAGTCCGCCGGATCCGCGGCCGTTTGTGATTCGCAGGTTGACGAGAACGGAATACGGCAACACGCTGCACGATCTGTTTGGTGTCGATCCGGCCATTGCCGACACATTGCCCGAAGAGGTCAGTGGTGAAGGCTACCTCAACTCGCTGTCGCCGCTGCAACTGGAGCAGTATCTCTCGATCGCCAATCGCGTGCTGGAGGAAGTCCTGCCGGCCGAAGGAGAGACGCCTTCGGCATTCCAGAAACGCTATCTCCGTCAGTCGCCGTCCAACGACGCTGACGCGCGGCTTGTAGTGCGTGACCTTGCCCTGTCATTTGGGCTACGAGCCTACCGTCGTCCACTATCGGCAGCGGAGGTTGACGTGCTGCAGAACGTTTACGACCTTGGTCGGCAAAATGAACTGTCTCATCTTGCGGCGGTTCGGCTGATGCTCAAGGCGGTCTTGGTCTCGCCTCAGTTCCTCTTCATCACGCCGGCAAGAGAGGCCGCGTCGGATTCCGAAATTGTTCGTCTGGATGGCTATCAACTTGCGTCGCGGCTTTCGTATCTGATTTGGGCAACGATGCCGGATGAGGAGCTCTTGTCGTTGGCGGACAGCGGCCGACTTCAACAGCCGGCCATTCTGAAAGCGCAAGTCACACGCTTGTTGATGGATCGTCGCTCGCGAGCCTTGTTTGATGGTTTTGGTGCACAGTGGCTAGGTGTGGGCGATTTGCACAGCAGGCCGTTCGACCCCGGATTGTTCCCCGAGCTAACCGTGGAGCTGCGTGCAGCCATGTACGATGAAGCTCGTCTTTTTTTCGAGAGTATCATTCGCGAGAACCGTGGTGTCGGCAGCTTCCTTGATGCCAATTACACATTTGTGAATGCCAGTCTGGCCGCCGTTTACGGCCGCGACGGTTTGGTGGAGGGACCGGAAATGGTCCGAGTCAATCTGACTGATGCCAACCGCGGCGGAATCCTCTCCATGCCCGGCGTGTTGGCGGCCACGTCTTTGCCGACTCGAACGAGCGCCGTGAAACGTGGCGTATGGGTGCTGGAGCAGGTCTTGGGGGAACACGTGCCCTCGGCACCGCCGGACGTGCCGACACTGGAGACGCAGGATGCCAATGATGTAGCAAGCCTCACGCTGCGGGAACGCACGGAACTGCATCGCACGAATCCCGTTTGCGCCAATTGTCACAAGATCCTCGATCCAATTGGGTTTGGACTGGAGAATTTCGATGCCATCGGTCGATGGCGTATCGCCGATGAAAGCGGTGAGGAAATCGATGCCTCGGGGGAATTGCCCGGGGGAAAGAAGTTCTCAACGCCCAGTGAACTGAAGGCGATCATCGCCGATCGCGAAGATGATTTCGCTCGAAATCTGGTAGAGAAGTTATTAGCTTATGCCTTATGTCGCAGCCTGGAAGGCTATGACGAGATCGTGGTAGATGAGCTAATGCGAGATATCGCGGCCGACGACTACCGTATGCAGACGCTCATTACTGCCGTCGTGACCAGTTACCCTTTTACGCATCGTCGAATTCAGGAAGACAGGAATTCCAATGAGTAATAAATCGCTGATTGATCGTCGCCTCTGTCTGAAGGGTGCGGGAGCTTCGCTGGCATTGCCGCTTTTGGATGCGATGGGTTGGGCCGACACGGTGAAGGGGAACGTCTACAAGCCGCCGGTGCGACTCGGTTTCATGTATATGCCGCACGGCGTGATTATGGACGAGTTCTGGCCGGCGGATGCGGAGAGTTTTCTCACGTCACCACCGCCGGCACTTGAATCGCTGCGCCCGGTACTGGACCAGTGTTTGCTGATGAAGGGAATCTCGGGCGTTCCGATCGCTCCGTATAACGGCGCACCGCACGCGCTGGAGCTGTCGACTTGGCTCACGGCAACGTTGCCCGATCCGGGCAAACGCGACAAAATCCAGATCGCGATTTCCGCCGATCAGATTGCCGCGAATTATGTCGGGGCATTCACCACGCTGCCGTCGCTGGAATTGGCAACCATGCCCCAGAACTGGAAGGAGAATCAGGAAGGGCTGAATGAGGCCTACTATTCACACTGCAGTTTTTCGTCGCCGACGCAATGTGTCCCAGCCGAGATAAATCCTCGCAATGTGCTGAATCGATTGTTCAGTAAAAAGGAACTCGGCGGTCGTGGTGCGGCGCAGATGGATGCTCTGGATCGCAGCATGCTGGACCTGGTGCTCGGTGGAGCTAGAAATTTGCGGCGTTCGCTGGCGGTATCGGACCAGAGGAAACTGGACGAATATCTGGACAGTGTTCGTTCGGTGGAGCGAAGAATCGCGGCGATCGAATTCCGGCAGAAGGAAGCGTCCCTGGAGAAGGCTGGCGTTCGTCCCAGTCGCCGTCGAGAATCGGATTCTCCACCCATCGAGATCAAGATTCCCGATGGCGACAAGCGGAGTGAATACATGCAAGTCATGTGCGACTTGAACGTGCTCGCGTTTCAGACGGATACGACTCGAGTTAGCACGTACATTGGATCCCGTCCCAACGGCGCCTCCTATCCGGAATTGGGTTTCAACGATCAGCACCATTCCCAGACGCATCACAACAACAAACCGGAGAAGGTCAACAAGGTGGCGGCGATCACCGCGTTCAATATTTCGCAGTTCGCCTACATGGTGAAGAAGATGCGCAACCTGCGAGAAGGTGACGGCACGTTGCTGGACAATTGCATCATGATGTGGGGTTCTGGGCTGGAAGACGGTAACCGCCACTCGCGAGAGAACCTGCCATTTGTTGTCGCCGGCGGTGGAGGCGGCTCGATCAGGACGGGACGTTTTCTGCCGGACACGCGAGGAAATCAGGGTGATCTGCTGACGACTTTGCTGACGTGTGCCGGCGTGCCGCTCGATCGTCCCGTTGGAATTGCGACGAAGCAATTCAAAGAGATCATGAACGAAGCCTGACTTGGATTCGTGGCACGCTGGTCGATGAAAGCGTTCGTCTTTGGGCATGGCGAAGGGGGACTTCGAAACGTGCGCTCATTGCAGCAACTGTTCCACCCGCAGTGCATCGCTACTTCGCGTGAACATGGCTCTCCAGACGTCGACGTCGATTTCATCCGTGACGAAGCTGGATGAGGCATCCATACGAGTGATGTTCACGCCGTTGGCATGATGACTGCGTGATGTCACGGCTGCGTAGGTTGCGATGTCGCGCGAGATACCTTCCTGTTGATTCGTCCAGTCGACGTCGTAAGTCTCCTCTTCTTCGCTGCACGTCACCTTTGTGTTTGGTGGATAGGTGGCCGTCACGCCGGTCTGATGCGCGCGACCATCGACCCATTCTGTGTGCCCGGAATTCTGTTTGAATTGTCCGCCCAGGGAACACAGCCCTTGGGGTGACGGCAGCCCGGGATTGAATTTCCCGGCGTTTCGATAGTATGGATTCCACGCTTTCACTTCCGCCATTGCCACGGTCCTGGACAGTCCACCTTCGAATGACTTTGCCGACAAAGTACTCCGTGGATAGAAGGCGCCCTTGCCTCCCTGCTCGGTTACGGGGTCGTAGACGAACCAGACTCCAACGTTGACGGCGTAGTTCAGGGGGTAGTGTTTGGGCGTGTCGCCGCTCAGCCGAACTCGATCGCCCGGTTCGGACGGGCAGAGAAACGTGGGAACCCGGACGGATCCGACGGCTTGCCCACTGGGTAACTTCGCCTTGCCGTATTGGTCCGACATGTCGATTTGCTGGTAGAGCGAATTTTGTTCGATGAACGGCAGAATTTGAACGTGAGCAGACCAGCCGCTGGTCTTGCCGTCGTGAATTGCCGGTGCTGCGCGCCAACTCGACGGGAAGTGCCCGTTTGCTGATTCGAAGTTGATGATCCCCAACGCAAGTTGCCGCAAGTTGTTCGTACAAAGTCCTCGACGAGCGGCGGATCGCGCCGCCTGTACTGCCGGTAACAGCACCGCCAATAGAAGTCCGATGATTGCAATCACAACCAGCAACTCAACCAACGTAAAACCGACTTCAGACCTTCTGGTTCGCGGGGTTCTCATTTCATTTCTTTCTCTTGAATTCCCTAACGCCGTAGACTCGGAGGGAAAGCAATGTCAGCAGGATGATGGGCAAATGGTGAGAGGTTGGTTCGGGTACGCTTTGCAGCGAGGACGACGCCTGGCCAAAATTGCCGGACAGCACCAGGAAGTCGGCAAAGTCAACTTCGCCAGAGGCGTTGAAGTCTCCGTCAGACCACCGCGATGTCACGGTGGTTCCAAAGTTGGAGGACAGCACCAGAAAGTCGGTGAAGCCGACCTCACCATTCAGGTCTGTGTCGCCAGCCGTTCGACCCGCGATGTTCAGGAACATCTCCAAGTCGTCGACATCGACAGGTCCGTTACCGTCCAGGTCATAGCGGCTACTGTCGCTCGTCCCGGCAACGATTGCTGCCGAGAGCAGATCTATGTCGGCAAGCGTGAGCTCACCGTCTTCGTCAAAGTCACCGGGCAGATGTGTGGCGATATCGATCAGTTGCAGCCCGACGTTCCTGGGACGCGGATTAACTTCGTCGCTGAGACCGAGCGGATAGAAAGTACTGAGGTCAAAGCGGTCGTGCCTGCCGGTCGCAACCCAGACTTCCAGTCCGGAATCAAATCCCTGCTGATAGAGATACGTTTCCAGTTCGTACTGGCCCTCCTTCAACTCGGCGTAGGCCAATGGATGCTGCCACATTTCTGTCAGGTACGCGGTCATACCCTGGTCATTGCCTCCGTCGTCATGATCGAGCTGTTCGACTTCGATGAATTCTGATCCCTGATGGAAGTCTTCACCGACCACGCGTAGCTCGGCATAGTCATCTGCAAACAACGCGAACGTTAGTTCGATTGACTCGTTGGCCACGTCGTCGCCATCATTGACCTCGAAATTGGCGAAGACGCCTGCGCCCGTAAACGTCGTTCGTTCGCCATAGGGAATGACGGTCTTTTCCAGCTCTGGCATCGCCAGGGACGGACGCGTGCAACAGGTGTCGCGACCATCGACGCCGTCTGCATCGGTGACGATGAGCTGGTCAAGCTCGACGATGCGATCGGGCAGTTCATTGCGTGCGTACTGCAACTCTGCATGTAGATCCTCGACATCACGCACAAGCCCTTCCGCCGCGACCAGCAACGCGGGTTCCGTCAGCCGTACGTCTCGGGACGCACCGACGTTGGACGGGATCGTGCCGCCCGCGCCTAGCGGAAGCCACTGTGCCGGAGCCTGGTACTCGTGAACCCCGAGAGCGCTGGTGACTTCGAAATAGATCCCCGTCAGGTAACTGAGCCCGCCACCGAAATGCACAAACTCGAAGTCAACATCGCCCTCGGGCAAAGAAATTACTCCACGTGTGTTCACGTCGCCAATGCGTTCGCGAAAGAGCAGCGTTTCGGTGTCAAACGGATCAATCTCGGCGGTTCGTTCATCATCCCAACTGAAAGCCTGTTCCCACGAGTGCCCCGGAAATCGCATCGCGAAGCCATCGGAACCGTGAACCTGTATCGTGTACTGACCGGCTTCGGCAACTCGGAGTCTGCCGTGTGCAACGTTGACCGTGTTGGGAATTTCCTCCTCAAGTGGTGCGTGTCCCAACATCGGCAACGCGTCACCGGGCAGGACGTCGCCGCCGCTCGTACGTCGGTCAAAGTCGGAGAGATCGAGGATGGGAACTTCGCCAGCGACGACTTGATCGAGGTTCTCGAAACCATTCGCGAAGACGTCAACGGCATCGGAGATGGTCCTGAGATCGCGGTTGCCGCGAACCTCGACAAGGCCGAATCCACTTGCCGTCCCGCGTGGTCCGGGAAGTGGCGACGCCGGCAACACGGCCTGACCGAGGGTTGCGTTCGCCAATGCGAGCAACGACAGGATTGTTGATACCGATGGACGTATCATCGTTCGACGCCCCTGCGCGTGAAAGAGGCTCGCCAGACCGAAGAAGCAATGTCGTTCGACACAAATCGCGCGGACGCATCCATGGCCACCGCGTGCACGCCACCCTGGTGGTGGCTGCGGGACGTGACCGCTGAGTAGGTGGCTCGGTCCCTGGACAATCCTTCGCATTGATTGTTCCAGTCGATGTCGTACTGAACGTCATCAACGACGCAGGGCACGATCGTGTTCGGCGGAAACGCACTGGTGACGCCCGTGGACTGGGCTCGCCCATCGACCCATCGCGTGTGACCGGTGTGCTTGCGGAATTGCCCACCCAGGGAACAGACTTCGCTGGCGTTCGGCATCGCGGGGCGGAACTTCCCCGCGTTTCGGAAGTACGGCGTCCATGCTTTGACTTCGGAGAAGGCAATCGTCTTGCTCAGACCATCGGTGAAATGGCGGGACTTCAGCCGACTCGTTGGGTAGAACGCGCCTTCGCCACCCTTGCCGGTGATTGGATCGAAGACGAACCAAACACCGACGTTCGCACCGTAGTTCAGCGGATAGTGGCTTGGTTTTTCGTCGACAATCCGCAACGTGTCGCCGGGTTCTGACGGACAAAGTAGCTCGGCCATGCGGATCGAACCGACCGGCTTTCCTGAATCCGTCGCTGTTTGGCCATATTGCTTCGACAGGTCGATCGCTTCATGGAGGCTGTCGTTTCCGAGGAATGGAAGTAGCTGTACGTGTGAGGACCACCCGCTTGTACGGCCGTCGTGTATCCGCTTCGACGGAAGCCAGCTCGATGGATAGCAGTTTCTCGCGGCTTCGAAGTTGGCGTTGGCGATCGCAAGCTGACGCATATTGCCGGAGCAGGTTGCTCTGCGCGCAGATTCGCGAGCCGCTTGTGCTGCGGGGAATAGAATGGCTGCCAGCAGAGCCGTGACCGTCATACTGGCCAGCAGTTCCACCAACGTAAAGCCGTTTCGTTCGTGACGAGAAGAAGATGTTGGCATTGGATTTTCCAGTTCCGTACGTCGCTGCTATTCAACGAACACAAGGACTACGCAGCTCGCTTCAAAATCTGACCATTTTTTTTCTGGATCGAATTGATGGTTGAGGCAGCTACGAAATGGGGCGCCCCACGTTTCTCTGTCCCCCGCACTTCGTTGTTCGCCCCTGCGCTTGTGTGCAGGATCGGCGACTTTCAAGTCGAGGCGATGGCAAGGTGAAGTCGAGCGACTGCAACGATTGCGTGGGCGCGTGGCGAAGTTCCCGTCACTGCTTACAAGCACACCGCGGCGGGGTGAGCAGGAACACTGCGAAGCCAATTGCAAAAAATGGAGGTCAGGTCTGAAGGCACTCGCGTAAGTCGACTGTTAACGATTCACGCCCTTGCGAATCGTTGAGTCGGTCGAAGTGAAGTCAGTCAACACGGGGTTGGCTGCATCGACACCATTACACGAAGGAGTGCTGGATGAATATCAAGAAGAATACGGTCTGCGAAAACCGATCGCAGAACATTGAGCGGCGCGAAAGACGCCCGCGACAGAGAGTTCGCTGGTTGCCTGGCAACGGCCACCCATCGATTCGATCATGGAAGCGACTGGCGTTGGCGCTAGGGCTGATGCTCCCGTCATTAACTTCAATGGCGAATGAGACCTACGTCATGGGGTACCCCGAACGCTGGAGCAACGAGCCGGGGCAGCCCGCCAATTTTTACCTGAGCGGTGCCGAGAATCCGGAGGCTCCGTTGACGATTTACGACGTCTCATTTCGAGCGGTCGCGGAAATCACGGCACCGCTGCGGCGTCAGGAGGTGGCATCGACGATCATGCAACCGTGGGAAGACGGCTATGGATGGGAGTCGCAGACGATCGAAATCCCGGATCTACCCAGCGGAATGTACTTCATGGCTGGACCGGACAAAGCAACCCGCGCGTTGCCGTTCATCATTAACGACCCGGAGGAGCAGGCGGATATCGTCGTGATCTATCCGACGAATACCGTGAATGCGTATTCCGCTTCGCCCAACGTGAACAATGATCCCGCGTATGGCGAGCGTGTAAATCTCTACTCGGCAGGCACTGGAGGCGTTCGGCCGCACGCGATGTCGTTTCGTCGTCCGATGCTGGACAAGGTTTATCAGAGCCAGCCTTTTGACCGGATTCTGCTGCACGACAGCCCGGCCAGTTATAAGTACATCTCGGACGCGGATCTGGAGAATTACGATGCCATCGCCGGTGCGAAGATGGTTGTGTTGCCGTCCCACAGCGAGTACTGGACCGAGAACGCCCGTCGCAATTTTGACAGGTTCGTCGACCAGGGCGGATCGGCTCTCGTGCTAACCGGCAACGCCATGTACCGCGCCGTTGAGTTTGACGATGCGGAAGCTCCGACGCAGATGAGCTTTTGGCCTCGTATTCAGTACACGTCGCCGCGGCTTGACTATCCGATCTGGGAGAGCATCGGTGCCGACTTTTTGAATGGTGGCTACGGCCCGGAGTTTGCGAACGCGAGAGAGCTCATCAACATGCCGTATGGTGGCTACAAGATGCTGGATGTGTCGCCTTCGTACCTTGACGGAACGGGGCTTGAGGAAGGAGACATCCTTCGTAATCATGCCCGCGAGTACGATGGCGTTCCATTTGTCGAAGTCGATCCAGTCACCGGCCCCGTCGTGGATCACGAGCTGCTGGGATTCCATCGCCTCGACATCATCGGTTTCGAAAACACCCGGATTGAAGGCCGCGACACAGCGGGAACGTGGATCGACTTTCAAAAGACGGAGGATTCCGGTCGTGTTATCAATGTGGGAGAGGCTCACTGGTCACTGTTTCTTGGAGAAGACGCACTCCTGCGAAAACAGATCACACGCAATATGCTGGACGTGCTGCTGATCGCCCAGGCGGACTTCGATGGTGATGAGTCGCTGACGGTTTCCGACCTTGAGCAACTAATTTCACAGGTTCAGAATCCGGATGGCCGAAGGCGATTCGATCTGACTGACGACGGTATTGTTGCGTCCGACGATGTTGCTCGCTGGCTTCATGATTTTGCCGGCACGGACTACGGTGATGCGGACCTCGATGGCGTCATTGATCTTAGTGATTTTATGAAGCTGGCAAGTTCGTATGAGCAGTCAGGTGACTGGAGCGACGGAGATTTTGACAGCAACGGATACGTGGATTTCAACGACTTCATGATGCTCGCATCTTCCATGGCCGCGCAACCAAGCGTCGCTGCGGTGCCGGAACCTACCGGGCTGCATTTGCTGGTCGTCGGTATCGCGGTGCTGTTGCAATTCCGACGACGCCCTTGACGCTCGCAGCCGACTGGCTACACCAATCGGATGGAATCCGGACCGGACGTTTTCTGGCAACGTCGGCCGGCTGTCCTGCAGCGATGCCCGGAGTTCGACATGGCGTGTTCGCCATCCGGGAAGAAGGATCCGTGTCCTGACGCGATGATTCCTGCTCGGTCGGCGACTTGGACGCAACTCCGCTCGTCGTAAAATGGAATCATGAACAGGACGCGAGTAAAAGTCTGCTGTATTTCTTCCGTCGCCGAGGCTCGTTTGGCCGTCGGTCATGGCGTGGACGCCGTTGGGTTGCTGGGGTGCATGCCGTCCAGCCCGCGAGCGATCGACATGGATTTGGCTCGTCAGATAGCGAGCGTTGTCCCGGTGGCTGTGGAGACTTTCTTGCTTACTGCTTCGCTGTCCGGTGAGGAAATCGCCGAACAGGCGAAGTACTGTGGGGTTACGGCAATCCAGATCGCACAGCACGTTGATCCGATCGAGTACCAACATATCGCCACGCGACTTCCGCATATCAAGCGAGTCCAGGTCGTTCACGTTGAAGATGAAAGTGCATTGGATCTGATCGATGTGTATGAACCGCACGTGCACGCGTTCATCCTTGATAGCGGCAGCACAGGCGCAACGGTTGCGGATCTTGGCGGGACAGGACGTGTTCACGACTGGCGAATCAGTTCCGAATTCGTCCGACGAACCAGCAAGCCAGTATTTCTGGCCGGTGGGTTGAATCCACGCAATGTCCGCGATGCAATCTCGGTAATGGCGCCATTCGGTATCGATTTGTGTTCGGGAGTTCGGCGGAACAATAAGTTGGACGCGGGATTGCTGGACGAATTCACAACGAACGTTTGGAAAGCGTGAATCGCCGCTGTCGTCGGCCAAATGAATCTCAATGTATCGATGGCCGAATTTGAAGTCATTGAACCGACCCTGCGTGGCGACAAATGCACTCACCGTCGACTATCATGTTTCCCATGCATGTCGGTAGCGAACCTTGAGTTCTCACTGCGATTGAGCAACGTGAAATGCCAGCTCGTCCGGTAAGAACCGAAGTGTGGCTATTGGCTCGGCAAGAGCCATACGGGCACTCCGCGCTGACGATTGGTTTTGGCTGCAGAACTGACCGACGACGATACCTTTAATAGGACAATGGACATGAAACGATCGGCAATCTTACTGACTCTTATCGCTTTGCTCTGTTCAGGCGTGTTCGCAGAAGAAGAGGTACGCAAGGAACAAGAGGTACGCAAGGAACAGCAAACCGGCGAACGACGGCGTCAGAATTACCGTCGCAAAAGACTTGCCGTGAAAGATCCGGCCGGTTTTCAAACGGAAGGTGAGAAGGTTTTCTCTGGCCCCCAGCCCGGAGAGAAGTTACCGGCTTTCAAGGCCGCACGCCTCACGGGTGACAACAAGGGCCAGGACGTCAGTCCCATCGAGTTGGCGGGTAACAATCCGCAAGTTCTGCTCTTTCAGGATGAAGGTGGTGTCGCGATTCGAGGGCTCTTTGGCACCGTGGATGCGATCCGCAAGATTGATCGCAAGACCGAGGCGGAACTGAAAATCGCATGTGTGTTCCTGTGTGATGATGAAGAGGCGATAACCGGTCGATTCGCGAGCGTCTTACCCAGTTTGCTTGAGCGAGGAATCGACCTGATCGCCGTCTCCAAAGATGGCCGCGACGGGCCCGGCACCTACGGGTTGAACCGCACGGTCTCGCAAACGATCATTCTGGCGAAGGACGGGAAGGTCACGCGGAACTTTGTCTTCCCTCAGGGGATGCTGATCGTTGATCCACACGTGTTGGGTGGCATCGCGGAGCTTGTTGGCGAGGAGCGCGAAACGGTCGAGGAATGGATGTCCGCAGCCGGCGAGCGAGAAGCTCAAATGCGTATGAGCCGCGACGCGTCTCCGCAGGATGCAGCGAAGACTGCGTTGCGCGAGAAGCTCGGGGAGTTCGTCCGTGCGGGTAAGATTACTCGCGAGGAGGCAGGTGAGTTGTACAAGGCGGCTTTTCCTGAACGTGAGCGCAGATAGATTGCGGCGGTTCGGCAGGAGCCTCACCCTCCCGACGAATCGGTTTGTAGTTGGGCGGCATGTTTGGTGTGGTTCGGCAGGAGCCTCACCCTCCCGGCGAATCGGTTTGTAGTCGGGCGGCATGTTTGGCGCGGTTCGGCAGGAGCGTCACCCTCCCGATGTCGAATTTTCGATTCGGTGAGATTGCAGATGCCTCAAACGCATCACGAGTAACGCGGTAGAGGGTGAGAACCTCAAAAACACGGGAAAAACACCACTCGTGACGTTTGGTGATGACGGCAGAGAAGCCGTAGAGTGCGCGAGAGAGGAATCGAACCTCCACGGGATTATCTCCCACTAGGCCCTCAACCTAGCGCGTCTGCCAATTCCGCCACTCGCGCGAGAGTGTGGGGCACAAAACGCCGCCCCAGTGAATGCAGGTCCTCTAGTCTAAATCGTTCGCTACCCGCGTCAACCGGACTTGAGTAGGAGGTCCGGTTATGACGGCGAAATGGGCCGGATGCTACGATTCGTCCCGTTTCGCAATCAGGACGGCCATGCTGTCCCCGGGATTGCCCATTTCTTTAAGCGGTTGGCTGGCAAGTTCGCTCAGTTCGCATGCCGACAGGTGGCTGCTGCGGAGGATCTTTTCGGCAATCTGGTTCATGCGGTTGTCACGCTCAAATGACCGTTCCGCATAGGGACTGGACATGGCGACCAGGATATCTCCCGGCATCAGCATGGTGCGTTGGATGTTCATGGACATCTCACAGTCCACGCCAAGGACGCTTTTTCCCTTGAGCAGAGGTTCCCAGCCGTGCGGGCGAATAACCCAGCCGAAAACGCCGCCGGCCAGAGCGTACTCCAGTGATCCACACTTGGGATCCAGGATGCCATGGAACATGGACGACGCCTCGCCTTCGATGGACGAAGTCCACAAAGACTGATTGCACATTTCGAAGATCTCCCGAATTCCGGGATCGTGCGACGTGTGAGCTGCGTGAGTTGCCTGGAAGGCCACCGAGGACAGTCGCTTGTTCATCATGCCGTGTGCGGCGCCTATGGCCAGATGAATGCGATTGTCGTCGACGATATGCCAGTGGCTGAAGTCGCCGACGGCCTGGGAATTCGTGCGTTCGTCGGCAACGTCCCAACCATCAATGTACGGTGCGAAGCGAGTCAGCCGCCCTTCGCTCCAGGCCGTCTCCTCGCTGGCGGGACGGTCGATCGCAACGTCGCTGTGGTTGTTGCTTTCCGATTCCGTCGTACTGGAAGTGCCACGAAGGTTGCGAACTTCCTGCGTCAAAACGGCTCGTTCCAGATCCGAGGCCAGTCGCCCGGCCGTGATCTCGGCAAGGTTCTGTTCCGTCGGAGTAAAGTCGCGAACTTCATCACTAAAGACCCACATCGTGCCCAACAGCGACGTTGCGCTGGAGACCGGGATGCACATTGCCGATTTGCTCTTCTCCGGTACCTGCCAGTGTGACGGTCGTACGTCTTCGATCACGACGGCGTGGCCGGACAGGGCTTCTACGTCCGCCATGGATTCTTCCAGCGGGCGCGGCGGCTGTAACAATGCGGCGTCGCCAAGTCCAAAGTGAGAACGCAGCTTCAACGCGGTCGTGGTCTCATCGAGCAAGTACAGCCCGGCTCCGGAACACTGCAGCATTTCGGTGGTGCCCCGAAGTATTGCGTCCAGTCGTTCCGCCAGATGTTTTCCATCTTCGTCGACGGAGACTATGGGAATGGATGCGGCCAGTTCAGCTTCTCGACGACGAAGCTGCGTTCGCGTTTCACCGAGAGCATTCAGCAGCAGACCGAACGCTTCTTCCATCTCGTGTGCGGCCGACATCGAATAGAGCTTGGCTCGTTTCGTCGGTTCGATCGAGACCTTGTACGAGAGCACATTGGCATCGGACCACGGGAACGAAAGTTGATTCTTGTTCTCGTGCGTGGTGACGTTCAGACGGAGTCCGGTCACCTCCGGGAAGATGGCCCAAAGCCGTTCGAATTCGGACAACGGCGTTGTGCCCGTGGTCTCTTCAACATCCTCGATGAAGAGCTTGAGGTAGTCAGGAATGCGGTTTGTCACGGACTATATCGCCAGGAACGATTTAATGGTTTGGCCGTCCGTGCTCTCTACGCAAACATCATGTCGCGTACCGGTCTCCATTTTTCCCTGACCGATAGCCTTTAACATCGTCCCAATACCCCACGAGTTTCACTCGATTTCGGCGAAGACCGCATACTACCGCTCGCGCTGATTTGTCAGGCAGCAGTCATTCGGATTGGACTGTCTCTGACGATGACGCGGCACGACGAGGCACGACGAGGTATCGCCGCTGGGGGAACGCGGTCTCGGGAGCGATGTGGGGCGAGGCGTCGCCGCGGCGGTTTGTGTCGCCGATCAGAGCGTGGAAACGCAACGAGCCCGGGATGAACCGGGCTCGAAGATATCGTTTGTTTCGCGGAGGTCAGGGGCATCCTGAGCCTGCTACACAGGGCGGTCGGCTAGGCTGCTTTCCGTCCGGTTGCGTTACGGCTTTCCATGAACTCGCAAACTCGCATGACAACGGTCTGCTGTTCGGCGACCGTCATTGTCGGGAAGATCGGTAGGCTTAGAACCTCCTGCGAAGCTCGCTCCGTCTCTGGAAGGTCAAAACGCTGTTCCACGTTTTCGAAGCACGCCTGACGGTGCAACGGAACTGGATAGTAGATTTCGGTACCAATGTTGTGGCTGGCGAGCCACTGCCGTAATTCGTCGCGACCTTCGGAGATGCGTACCGTGTATTGGTTCCACACCGGCTTCACGGAGGAGTCCGGTTGCGGCGGCAAGATGATCTGTTCGACACCCTCTGCCTTGAATAGTTCGTCGTACATCTTTGCATTTTCGGCGCGGGCGTCGGACCATGCCTGAAGATGCGGAAGCTTGATATTCAGCACAACCGCCTGCAGTGTATCGAGTCGACTGTTGATGCCAACGGTCTCGTGGTAGTAGCGCGGACGCATGCCGTGACCACGTAGGAGCGCCAGTTGATCCGACAGTTCATCGGAGTTTGACGTGAGCATGCCGCCATCGCCAAAGCCGCCAAGATTCTTGGTCGGATAGAAGCTGAAGCAGCCAATGTCACCGATCGCTCCGACCGGTTGCCCATTGACGGCAGCTCCGATCGCTTGCGCCGCATCTTCAACGATGCGAATGTCGTGCTCTTCGCCAATCTCCAGCAGCGACTTCATATCCGCCGGTAGGCCAAAGAGGTGAACGGGAATGATGGCTCGGGTCTTGTCCGTGATTGCCTCACGAACGGCCGCGGGGGAAATGTTGTACGTGACGGGATCGATGTCGACGAATATGGGCGTTGCGCCTAATCGCCACACGGCACTGGCAGTCGCGAAAAAAGTAAAGCTAGGAACGATGACTTCGTCGCCAGCCTTGATTCCAATCGCCATCAGGGCCAATAGCAGGGCGTCGGAGCCGGATGCACATCCAACCGCATGTTTGGCATCACACAATCGCGAGACGCGTTGTTCGAGCTGTTGAACTTCGGGGCCAAGTACAAAACGACCTGACCTTACGACGTGCGTGATTGCCGCCAGCATTTCCGGTTCGAGCGGAGTGTTCTCACGCCCAATATCAAGCAGCGGGACACGATCGACAGGGGCCATTCCGGATGGTGATTCAGGACGGGCGGGACGTGACGAAGATGGCATAATTTCCTCAGCGAATTCCATTTCCGAGACCACTCACTTCATGCGAGCAGGCCGAGATTAGGGCGATGTCGAGGTAGAGTCAAGATCGCCCGTTTGCTAGCACTGTCATTGCTGTGCGTCGCAGACGGAAGACATGCTCCTTCCTTCGGTTGAATTACCGCATCCTCGCTCTGGGGACAACCACGAAAACGCACATGTGGTTCGAAGTTGCACTCCCGACGATCAAATTGCGGCAACACGGGTCGGCATTGTACGAGGACCTGTCGTGTGGATTCGGCCAGCGAAAAAGGGCGAGCCCCGCAGGACTCGCCCTAATCTGTGGACAATAGCCGGTCAAGACAGCTCAATTCCTGCCTCAACCATCATGCCGTCTAGAACTGGAAACTTACACGTGCCTGCAGTCCGTCGAACCACATCGTGTCGGTAAGGTCCAGGAAGTTGTTGGTCTGAATGGCGTTGATGTACTCCTGGGTGGAGACCGAGTTGAACCATGCACTGACCATGTAGCCCGCGTTCAGGCGAAACTTGCCACCCGTGCTGGTCCAGCCCACACCGCATTCCAGATCAAGAACCGGCACGACACGTCCTGCTTCCCACTCCGCGTCGACAACTTCTGGATCAAAGCTCTGACCCTGGAAGTATCGAGCCCGGAATCGACCGGCGAGGAAACTTGCGTAGCCGTTGGCATAGATGTGAAGCTGATTGCGACACGAGAATCGCTGTGTTTCCAGACCAAGCTGGATGCCCGCTCCGTCGAAGTCCACGTCCGTCGAAACGTTTTCCGTTCCGAGCTTGAGGAACTCGACATCAAATTGCTGTTCAAGTTTGGAGTATCGGCCCCCAATCACATAGTTCGCGGCGAAGACGTCCGAGCACTTCAGGAGATGGCGATACCGTACGTCGAACGTGTCGTAGTCGATCTCCAGGCTGGCAACCGCCGACAGTGCGTCCTGCGCGGCGGACGCCGTGGCAGGATGCGTGACCAGCGATCGCAGTGCGAACGGTGCGATAGCGCTGCTCTCGCCTTCGGTCAGACTCTCGAAGAGCGTGTAACGGACGTCGATGCTGCTGACCGTATCCAGGGCCAGATTGACACCGGCCCGGAATCCCAGTTCATAGTCGGGGTCCAGCAAGCCAATGTTGCCAACCTGAATCGGTGCGGGTTGTCCAGCAACGATCGGGCCATCGACCGGTACGGCGTAGGCGACTTCCGCACTGCGGGCACGAAGGTAAAGAGCCTCGCCGTAGATCGTGGTGTAGTGTGTGCCCACTCCGCAGCACTCAGGGCATTTGCGAGAGCACAGTGAACCACACGCGATCTCGCCGCAGCCTCCACACGAGTCGCAGCCGGTGTCATCGCAGCCAAGTCCCAGGTCCAGTGTCGAGGTGACACCACAACCCGGGCCGGCATCGCAACCATCAATGCCACAGGAAGCTTGCTCCAGGCCATAGTCCTGATTCACGGACAGATAATCATGCACGGAGGCGTTCACGCCGGACTCGGTGACCGATGGTAGAGTCACTCGCTCAGGTACGGGCATTGCGGGCATCGGCGTTACCGGATCGTTGATGGTCAACGTCACCGGCTGCGTTACCTGCTGTGCGGCTGGCTGGACAGTTGGCGGAACAGTTGGCGGAACAGTTGGCTGGACTGCCGGCTGGACTGCCGGCTGGACTACCGGCTGTATTGCTGGAGCCTGAGATGCCTGGGTGGCCAACTGAGCGGATGAGCGAACGGAATTGCTGCTCGCATCGGAAATCGACACCGTGACTGGCTGAGACGCCGCCGTCGGTTTCGGAACCGCTTCGAAGCTGGTCTGTTGTGTTTGTTGCTGGTCCTGCATATCGCTCAGCGATGCGTAGACTGCCTGGGCGATTTTTCCGGGCGTCGATTCGGACGCCGATTGTTCTGCCCTGTTTTTGAATAGGTGGCTGAAGTCCTGCGCGGAGAGCGGCACAGCAACTCCCGCTAGCACGCAACACGCGGTAAGCCTGATTAGAAGTGACATGGTTAGAATCCCCAATGGTTATTGTCCGCAAGATCCTATCGTCCCGGTTACTCGTCAAATCAATCAGAATCGGCATACGCGTCAGACTTGTCGTGGGTTACCCAAGTTAAGGCAGATGCCGCGATGTTCGTACTTCCTGCGAGGAATTCTGCGTTGACTGGAGTGTGGTCGCAACGCAGCGATAGCGAAGCATCAGGCCGCATCGAGTGCCAACGAGCGCGCCGGCAAGCGATGCTGGTCGATTCAAAGCCGCATCGAGAAGGTCGGCGTGTTGCGGGAAGAGGCGTTTCGCTTGCTGGCGGCGTCGTTTCGGAACACTTCTGCAAAAAAAACGCCGGCGACGACTTCCGTACCCGAAGGATTGGCGGTTACAAGCTTCGCCAACGCCTATGAGGTTGCGTTGGCGTCGTGAGCAACGCTTGGCAGCGGCCGTCGTTAGAGAAGTGGATTGGCCGTCGAAGCGGGTTAGATGCTGAAGTGGAATGTGCGATTCAGCAGTCGCCAGCCACGTTGCAGAATGGTTTGGGGCTTTGCCTTGATTTTCGCACGACCGCGTAGACCGAACCTCAAATCGAGCGGAATATCGGTCAATGGTACACGAGCTTCATAGGAAGCACTCTGCGGCCGCTGCTTGCCAGATGCGTCCGTGACAAGTGCCATCTGGCCTCCGGCCTGATTGGATAGCGTAACGGGAGCGTTCTCCATGTCGGCACCCGCAATTTCATCGAGTTTGCCGGTGAATGTTTCGCCGGCGTAGGCGTCGAGTCGGATCTTGGCCTCAAATCCCTCGGTCACGAATGGCAGATCCGCCTGATCGATCACCAGCATGGCTTCGCAGGCGTTGGGATCACCAATGAGGCAAACCACACTGTCTTTCTCTACGCGAGCACCCAGGTTTTCCTTTCGCAGCAACGATCCATCCCACGTTGGCAGTCGACCTTCGATGGTGGGGTCGGCACGCTTTTCGGGAGCAGGCATCACAATGCCATCTATTGGTGCCGTCAGAGTCAGTTCGGCAAGTCGTTCTCCAATGTTTTCAAGGCTGCGTTCGTTGCTTTCCTTGGCTCGTTGCAGTCGATAGATCTCACCGGTAACGGTTTCGTCCTCGCGTTTCTGGTCCTGACGGAGGCTGAACCACTTGGATTGGAAAATAGCACCCTGGCGTCTGGATTCCTCGTATTCCATTTGAAGTGGAACATCGGAAATTCGAGCGATGACGTCATTGGCCTGAACACGTTGTCCCAGTTTTACCTCGATCGAGTCGAGTCTTCCCGGGGTACGCACGATCACCTGTTTCACGAATTCGTCATTCGGTTTGATTTCGACCGCACACTTGACGTTGTACGGTAGCGGTAGAAAAGCCACCACCAGGATCGCCGTTGCCACGATGCCGACTGTGATACTGAAGTTTTTGGCTTTCACCTGACTGAGTCTCCCGGGAGCTCTGAAGAATTTGATGAGGTTCCAGATTGGCTGAACCAGGAGGCCAAACAGCCCCATCATGCCAATTGCCTGCCCAACGACTTTCAGTCCATACGGTTCGAGCACGGCATTGAGGAAAAACAGAATCGAGAAGACGACGACCCAACGGTAAACGGTCGCAGCAATTGTGTACGTAGCAAAGAACCAAAGATGCCGGTCGGGCAGGAATGGGTCTTCCTGTTGTTCCATACCCAGGCAGTATTCCTGAGCGAGGCGACCGAGGATCTTGGTGGATTTTTGCCGTAGGTTGGGGATTTCGGCGATGTCCGACAGGATGTAGTAACCATCAAATCGCAACAACGGATTCCCGTTGAACAGAATCGTACTGACCGAACACACGAACATCACGTTGAAGGCGATGGTGTGGAGCGTGCCCGGATAACTGAATGTCCAGATAAAGGTTGCGATGGAGGCCAGAAAAATTTCCACGTACATGCCGCCGGCACCAATCGCAGCACGATGCCATTTGTTCGGTAGCAGCCACGAGTCGGAAACGTTGCAATACAGGCACGGAGTGAGCACGAGAAACATCACGCCCATTTCGTGGCATTCACCGCCAAACCGTTTGCAACTGAGTCCGTGTCCGAATTCATGGAGGACCTTGGTGGCCCCCAGGACGACCGCCAACTGGAACCAGTTGTTGGGACCGAAAAACTCCTGGTAGGCCCGCATCTTTTCAATGATGATGTCGCGTTGAACGGTTGCCATCCCGAGGGCAATGACCGCCAGCACCATGACGACGCAGAAGAACCAGAAAGAGAAGAACCAGCCGATCTTGGGGAACAGCCAGTTGAGCAGTTTTTCCGGGTCGATGCCTTTGAAGCGAATCGCCAGTACGTTGGACAGCTTCCCCATCAGTTCGCGGTTGGCGTTTTCTGACCGACGGCGATTCAGCTGGCGGCCCTGTCCGGGCGTATCGGAAATGACCAGGCCGCTTCGGTGAAGCATCCCAATGAAGTGCTGTAGGTCCTGCAACGTGATACGTTGAGGCGGAAATTCGGATTCGAACTGTTGCTTGAGATCGTCGTAGCTCGATTCGCCGTCCAGCATTTGCAGGATGGCAAACTCTTCTTCCTGAAATCGATAGTACTTCAGTCCGATCGGTTCCTTGACCACCCAGAACGGACGTCCCTGGTATTTGTGCCGACGTACCTTCAGATCGGGGCGAACGCGCAGCTTCAGCGAACGCGATGCACTGGATACGAGGCTGTCGGCGAGTGAAACCATTTTCTTGGGTGACTAGTTGTTTGTGACGTTCATGGAGGCCCGATGCCGTGATCGCTTCGGAGGAGTCTAGAAATTGGCACCGAAGCGAGGCAGGTCGCCGGACATCAGTTCCATCTTTGCATTCAGGCCGGGCGTCAGGAGCCAGCGTCCGTTGACTTTTCGGTTGTCAACTTCCGCTCGGATTGTGTACTCGTTGCTTTCGATCAGTGGACTGGCGAAGACGATTTTGCCCTCCAGTACCTCCTGTCCGCCGCCGGTGAGGTAGACCGTGATGCGAACGGGGCGACCAATGACTTCGTGCCGAGCGTACTTCTTGCCGTTGATTTCGCCTTCGATTCTCAGGCGGTCCATTTGCACGACGCGGAGTACGGGTTCGCCCGCCTGGACCCACTCGCCACGGTGCTTGTTGACCTTCACTACGACGCCATTGATGGGAGCCACAATCTGGCGACGCTTCAGAGCTGCCTTGGCCCGCTGCAGTCCTTCGTACTTTGCTTTGGCATCCAGGTTGGCGACAAGTAGTTCATGGGACGCCAGTTCGGCTTGCATCTTGGCTCGATCAGCCTGAAGTTTCTGACGACGCAGTTCGGTTTCCATCACGATACCGGCTCGTTTTTGATTCGCTTCCAGCGACGATTCGTATTCGGCGATTGCCACTTCATACGCCTTGATAGCCGCCTTGATGCTCAGCGGGTTTTCGGCGGTCTGCTTCGCGGCGGCGTACTCGTGCGTGGCGACGGCCACCATCAGGACAGCGTCCGTCCCGTCGATCGCGCCAACGACGGCTCCCTTTTCGACCAATTCGCCTTCCTTGACGTGTAGCTCGTCCAGGACGCCGCCTTCCTGCGCCGGGAGCGACACTTCGTCAATGATCGTCACCTTACAGTAGTTGAGCGGATCCGTATTCAGCGACGGACGGCTGCTCGACGGAGCAGGCGAAGGGCTGGTGGAGAACTGACCGAATACGCTTGCCGTGGCGGAGACAGCGACGGCAACAATGATGCCTGTAGCGACGCGTTTCATGGCTTTTCCTTTAAATGTCCGGTTCAGTGATACGTGACAAAATGAAACTGAGGAGACGGTTGGGCGGCGCGGAGTGAACTAGAAGAGCAGATTCGTCTGGACCCATTCCCACGCTTTGTGGAACAGCACGAAACCGAGCGGTTTCTTGCCACAATGGACTCGGGCAATCACTTCTGCGCCGGGACGCGGTTCGAAGTGGTCCTTCTGGTACTTGCCTTCGGCATCCATGTTGATTTTGACTCGCATTCGATAGAACACGCCGCCTTTGTCTTTCTGTTCCTTGAACTGAGCCGAGCGGTGGATTTCCATCAGCCGACCTTCAAGCGTCCGACTGGGGTTATTCAGCAAAACATACGTGACCCGAATGTCGCGACTGAGAAGATCACTTTCCGATGCTTCCGTGGCAGTGGCTTTCTCGCCAGCGTCGTTGAGGGTCGCGGAGTCCTGAGGGAAGTGATATCGCAGGAAGTGCCCCAGCGACTTTTCGGGAAGGAACGCGATCAGTTCCCAGTCCGCGTCCGGCGACGTGTTGGCGACAGTGAGTACTCGTTGTCCGGGGCTCACCGGACGATTGAGCGGCAATGTTCGTTCGACGTCCCACGTGACGACTTCACCGGCGATCGGGCTTACGACCTGCAGCATGGATTCCTGAACCGCGAGGATTTTCAGTTGGCTGTCATAGGAATCCAGGTCGGTCTGTACCTGATCGATTTCAGCTTTGATTTGTGAACCGCTGGCCTGCTGCGAGGCTCTGTCACCGGGCTGCGAGTTTCTGGCCCGATTGAGATTGTCATAGAGGGAGTCGCGTCGAGCCAGCGAGGTGGCAATCTTGCCCTCCAGTTCGATCTTTCGCTGCTGGAGACCGGGGCTCTTCAGTTGCAGGAGTACGTCGTTGGCAGAGACGATCGAGCCGTGTTCGACATTCCGTTTCTCCACCATGCCTTCCGCGCCGACGAATACCTCGGCACGCTCGACGGGTTCCATCGTGCCCTCACCTTTGAGACGGAACTCCCAGGGCAACAGCATGGAGAGTAGTACTGCCAGCGTGAGCGTTGAAAAGAACAGCGTCTTGGGGAGTGTGCGGGCCTTAACCAGCAGCTTGGCTTTACCCAGCGTGCGCCAGACCGGCATCAGAAACAGATTGTTGTGTTCCAGCGAGTTGCTGAGTGCTCGTGCACTGTGGTGTTTGACGAGCTCTACTTTCGGGAGCAGGAAGTCGCGGGATTGCGGAGCGTCGATCTGCTCGACAATCAATGCGCCAATGACATCGCCCGTCGCGTCATCATTGACGGACTCGTCCTGTCCCATTTCGTCGGGATCATCCGATTCTTCGTGTTCGCGAACTGGAATTACCGCGAGCGATTTGGTGTGCGATTCGTCAATGTATTCCTGCAAAGCATTTTCAATCTGCGGCGGTAAATCAAGCGCCGTGCCGTTGTACCAGAGCGGGTCGCCGGCAGCACACACGCGGTCGGTCAGCTTTCGCAACAGAACAACGATGTTCGATCGCGTGTCCAGCGTATCCTGACCACTGACCGCTTCGACCTTGTGCTTGATGCCGTGTTTCACCGTGACGCTAAGTCGGTCGCAACCAATAAGACGACGGCCCTCGTTCGCAATGGTGAAAGCGGTCTCTTTCAGATCGAGGCTGTTGTGGGCTTCTTTTGCAAAGCGGTCAATCTGTGCCCAAAGGGATTGTCGGTCACTGAACGTTCGAAGTTTGCGACTCTTCAGCCAATCACCAACCAGCTGGCTCATCTGCACCAAAAATCGCAGGTATCCCTGTTGGCTTTGCGGCTGGGAATCGGGACGCTGGAAGATCTCAAGGACGCCCTCCACGGAGTCGTCCGTCAGCATCGGCGCGAGAACAAGAAGTGCATTGGTCGGGTTGCCGGGAGAACCGGCGTCTTCGCCACCAGACAGCGGCGCCGCAAGTTGCGGTTCGCCTTTTTGAATGACACTCTGCAACAGACGCAGGTGCTTCTGGGCATCGTCGGTCTCGGTGGCCAACAGCTTGCGGTCAATGTTGATCTGATAATCCAGCTTCAACCGCTTATCCGGAGTAATCGTCCAGACCGCGCCACCAACGGCAGCCAGTGCTGTGACGATCTTTTGCAGGACCTCCGCGTAGAATTGTTCAGCTTCGACATCAGACCGTGAAAGCTGAGCAATTTGCTGCACCAACCCGCGGATCTGTTGCTTGGTCTGCTCGATCGTAGCAGCGTCAACCGAACCCTGGCTCATCGCCTTCTCCTGCCACCGGTTTGCCGGCGTTGCTTCGTTAAACCTGTTTCACTCTTTAAGCCGACCGCGATAGCAATCGTCAATTCAATTTATCGCGTCTAACGCAGTTGTCTCCAGCAGTCGACGACGCCCGAAACACGAAATACCAAGTCCGTGTAAAGGTTATAGGACTGGTACCGATTGGGATTTCATCGGGACGACTAATCGTTTGACAAGGTTGCCTTAGTCGTTAATACTTAAAGTATAAATGTCGTTTGCGTTAACGTCAACCGATTTGGCACAGCCTTGGCAGGGACTTGGTAAGCTTGAAGCTTGTCTCAGACCGCCGGACCATCACACATGCACCCTTCGGATTCCCACAGCCGTCGCAAATTTGGATTCGAATCGCTCGAAGCCAAAGTAAGCCCGACGGCGGCGCTAGTTCCGACTGCGAGTGTGAATGTGGAGCCGGCAGCGGTCGAGGTCGCAGCGTTCGAGTCCAGTTCCGCGTCCCGTCTGCTGCAGTACGTTGCAATGTTGGAGGACGTCCACATTGAGCGTACTCTTCCTGATCAGGTCGTCACCAATGCCATCGACAGATTGATCGTCGAAAGTTCGCCCGGCTCCTGAGGGCCGGCGACTTTGTCTTATCTGTGATATTCGTGCCAAACCGCTGGTCGTGTCAAACGATCCGAACGGTCGCTGACGCCGCGAAATGGCGTTGGTCCCTCGGTAACGGCGTGAGCTTCGTGGTTGGAATCGTGCAACAGAATCTGCGAGATCGAGTCGTAACAAAATGATGGAAGCGAGTATCAGCCAGGAGATCGTCGACCGTTACGTTGCGACGTTGCCGGAAGGGCACCATCGGGATTTGTTCCGCTCCAATGTCTCCGCCCTGGAGGAACTCGCGCGAACGGCGAATGATCTGGGTGAGTTCCTACCCTCGTTCGCCAGGCGGGTCGCCGACCTGTACGCAGCAACGGGTGTGGCGATCTGGTTCCAGGCCCCCAACGGTCACAGCGTTCAGCGCAAAGTTGATGTCGGCTGGAACAACGTACCCATCGACGACGTGACACGTCCGGCGCATGACCTGCTGTTGGAATTTGTCATGAAGGGCAAACAGCCGCAGGCCGTACATCCTTTTGCGGCGCCGGCGTCCGGTGCGGGCGTGAGCAATCCAACGGATTCGTTTCTCTTGCTGACTCCGATTCAATTCGGCGAGCAGCAGGTTGCCGTACTGGAAATCGCGTTGGGGCCCAAACCGCTACGTCCGTCGAACGCGATACTCGTTGCTGCCTATCTGGAATGGCTCACGTGGCTTGGTCGGTTGATGCAGGACGGCGTAGAACGCAGTTTCGCTCAGGTCGACAATGTGATGTTGTTGGCGATGGAGACGATTGAAAAAACCGAGTCCGGTATCCAGGCGTTGCAGGAACAGATTCGCACGCAGATCGAAGCCTCGCTTTGCCGTCTGGCCGGTCAGAATTTCGGCAGCCTGTCCTCAAACCAGGCGGTCGCGAAACGCATCCACGCCATGCTGGATGCTCGCGGCTTGCGCGTCGTCTGTCCTCAATGCGGTTCGCCGGCCATTCTGCGATGTCAAAAGGCGGGCAACTCGACGACCGGTGCATTCATGTTTGACCACTATCTGGAAGGTGGCCGTACGTTTCACGGTGGTCAGTCGACGTTTCCGCAAATCCGTGTCGTACCGAAACCGCCGCGACGTGGTAGCGGCAAATGATTGTGATGCCGTGTTCAACGTTGCCGGGGTGTTCAGCGCGAATTGGTGTCTGAAGAATTGGCCGTTCGCGTGCCTTCTCGTTTGGATACTCGTTGGGTTTCTCTTGTCGCCAGTTGCGTTGCCGAGGGCAAGATTGCCATCCTGAATTCAAGTTGTTCCAGTGCGGCGTCCGAAATCCAGTCCAGTCGAATCGGCTCGGTCATCTCAAGACCGGGAAACTTGCGACGCAACTTTTCATACTGGAATTCATGCTCGTCCCCAACGCGCCAGACGATCACCCCGCCCTGCTCTCGGAACGATTCATCGTTGACCCAGGGGCTCTGGCGTGTCGAAAGGCTGCCGTAGATCGACGGCTTGTCCGTTGAATAGAAGCTTGCGTTCCCCGCGGTCCACCAGGTGCCACCAATTGCACGGAGTGGACCGTAATTTCTCTCGTTCCACCGCTCTTCAACTTCGGCGGCAAGCTCGCGACCGGGGAAGTGGATGCGTGAACCATCGTTCGCGACGTAGGGTCGCAAGACATTGTTGGTCGCCAGCACGCCAGCCCACAGTATCGAGACCGACGCACATGCGTAGATCGTGTTTCGCACGGCCGGCCATTGGTTGCGGGTTTCGAACAGGTACAGCAACGCGACTCCCGTGTAGGTCCAAAGCGCCGACCCCCACATCGATCGAATGCGAATCCCGGTTAGCAGCGAGATGGTCGCGATAATCAGCGGCGGTCCGAGCACCATGCAAAGCAGGAAGTCACGCTTGAAGGTATCGGCAATTTCGATCTTGCGTAGACGCCACGGCCACGACGCGAGGAATGCGCCCAGCAGAGCGATGGGGCCAACCGCGACGAACTGTGTCACCAGGAACCGACCGGGATTGATCACGTGGTTGAGCAGCGAGTGCCCACCGTGGTTATCGGATCGCTGCATCGCGTACGTAATCGTCGTGAACTCGTTTTGGGCGAGCCACAGTACGTGAGGGGTCACGGTTGCCAGTGCAGCGGCCAACATCAGCCACGGTCCCCGCGTTTGCCACATGACTCGCGCGCGGGTATCGAGGATTCCGAACGCCAGCATGGCGACGGCCAGAATTGCTGTGTCATATTTACTGAGCATCCCCAGTCCCAGGCACAGTCCGGCCATCAGCCATGATTGCAAACTGGATCTGGTAAGGGCGCGGTAGAGAAACAAAATCGCCAGTGCCCACGTCGCACGCGAGACGATGTTGTTGTTGAATTCGGGTGATGTGAAAGTGTAGTAGTGCGATGCAGCCAACATGATCGCAGCGCAAACGGCCTGCCAGGGACGGAGGAACTCGCGTCCTAACTGCCACGCCGCCCACAAACACGTGAGCACACACAACTGCGACGCCAGCAGAGTGGGCCATGCAGCGGTACCCAGCAATCGTACACTCGCTTGAGCGACCCATGCCGGGAATGGCGGATGCTTGTGATAGCCGGCCTGCCACTCCTGCCCCCAGGAAACCATCTCAAGGGCGTCCAGCGAAATGTTCGGCTCGGTCAGGAACGGTACAAGAATCCAGAGAACGAGATGGCCAAGCATGAAGAAGCAGAAAAACCTCGCGGCATTCCGTTCATCCAGGCACTGCGAAACGTCACGCTGCACGTTTTGACTTTCCGTTCGCCTGGTTGGATGGCAGATGCAAGCCAATGGGGATGATCATTTCGTCGTTCGCCTCGCCCGACTGGTCACCCGCTATTTCGTTGCCCGGTTCGTCCGACTTGTCCGTCGTCTCGTCACGCAAGTCGTTCGAGCCTGCAGGCGTCTCTCCGGACGTTGCGGCTTGAGCAAGGCCCAGCCCGTATTCAACGTAGAGCTGCCACAGTTCGCCGATCGCCTTGAAGTAGTCCGCCAGAGTCAGTTTCGAACCTCCCCGCTCGATCCACTCATCGAGCGGTTGTTCGTAGATGCTGCTACGCAGGTCGACGTCCGTGGTCGCGGTCAGTTCGGATCGAAAACGCGCGAGTATCTCGACGTCGAAGATCCATCGTGAGCGAAACGGTTGGGCAAAGACGCGTTTCAGTGTCGGCGTCGCACGAAACATTTTTGCGCCACACTGGGTGTCGTAGACGTGAATGCCAACGGCACCGGCGGCGATGGTAGCAAACGCGCGACCCAGCATGCGGCGTGCGGGGCTGCGTTCGATCTGTCGTCCGAACAGCGGCTGACGGATTCCAATCACACAATCGACCAACGGCAATCGTTCGAGCACATTGATGAAATGGATTGTGGCATTCAGGGGCGTCGCCAGATCGGCATCGAGGTACCCGATATAGTGCGGGTTCAGTTCGGTGGCGGCCTGAACACCCTGTCGAACGGCTTCGGCTTTGCCCGAATTTTTCTCCAGCGACACATACGAGATACGGGACTGGCTGCAGTTAGCCGTTTCTCTCAGGACGGCTTCGGTTTCATCGGTACTGCCGTCATTGACGAAGAGAATATGCGTGGACGGATTCTTGACTGCGAAAGCCAGAAAACTCATCGGTTCAAGTCGCTGCGCTTCGTTGTAGCAGGGTACAACGATCACGGTCGTCGGTGATTCTTCGAGGTACGAAGCACCTTCAACTTTCCGGCTTGCAATCACGCTGTTGGCCCCACGTCGTTTGTCCTGTTGTCACGCTTCAGAGGGCAAAGGACGCCGCACAGTGTGATTCGCTCAACTGTACAGCGCAAGTTCAAAATCCACTTTTGTCTGAGGCGGCCGGAAATGTAGGTACGTATGCGTTATTACTCAAGGCCGGTAATTGTCGGTAACCCAGCTGGGCCATCATTGCTATCATCATGCGTCGTCTGATCAAAGCGAGCGGGCGGCGGTCACGGCTTGAGCCAATCAACACCTGGAGAATCCAATGCGTCGGTCGAATTTGTGCATCTCACTGCTCCTGATCTGTCTTGCGATAACGGCGAACGCGGAAGACTGGCCGCAATGGCAGGGTCCCCAACGCGATGGCATTTGGCGAGAGACGGGAATCATCCGAGATTTTTCCGCCGGCGAACCCGCCGTGTCGTGGCGAGCCAAAGTGGCTGGTGGCTATTCGGGGCCAGCGGTCGCCGACGGTCGAGTCTTCCTTACCGACTACGTCCGGCTTGAAGGGGATGCTTCGCCATCTCCTGATGAGCGGAACAAACTGCAGGGCATCGAGCGTGTGCTTTGTTTCGACGAGAAAACCGGGAAGCAACTGTGGGAGCACAAGTACCCTCGGCCCTACAATATCTCCTATCCCGCCGGCCCACGAGCCACACCGTTGGTAGACGGAGACCGCGTTTACACGCTGGGTGCCGAAGGTGATCTCAAGTGCCTGAAGGTCAGTGATGGCAGCATTGTCTGGCATCGTCAGGTAGCGGAAGAGTACAAAACCAAACCGCCGATCTGGGGCTATTCAGCGCATCCTCTGATCATTGGAGGCATGCTCATCACGCTTGCTGGTGGTGATGGCACTGCTGTTGTCGCATTGGAGAAGAAGACGGGCAAGGAGCTTTGGCGAGCGTTGAGTACCGGCGATATTGGCTATGCACCACCGACGCTCATTGAAGCTGGGGGCAAGCCTCAGTTGTTGATTTGGCATTCCGAGTCGCTGAATAGCCTCGATCCGAATACCGGCGAAGTCTATTGGTCGGAAGCGTTGGAGCCCGATTACAAAATGTCGATCGCTCCGCCGCAGAAGTCCGAAAACTGGCTGTATGTTGGAGCGATCAAGAACAAGTCAATGGTCGTCGAACTGAGCGAAACGGAACCGGCCGCCAAACTCTTGTGGAAGGGAAAGTCGGGCATTGGAGTGGGGCCTTCGCATTGCCCTGTCGCGGTGGACCCGGAGGACCCCGAATTCATCTACGGTGTCGATCGCGGCGGTCTGCGTTGCGTTCAGCTTTCTACCGGGGCGCACCTGTGGGAGAGCTTTGCTCTCATGCCACGCAAGCGGCTGGCAAACGCCGGTACGATCTTTCTGACTCGAAACGAAGACCGTTTTTTCCTGTTCAGCGAAACCGGAGTGCTGGCGATCGCCAAACTTTCGCCCGATGGCTATGAGGAGCTGGGACGCACCGAGCCCCTGCTGAAGCCGACGCACGATGCCTTCGGCCGGAACGTTCTATGGAGTGCTCCGGCTTACGCCAACAAAGCGATCTTCGTTCGCAACGACGAAGAACTCATTCGTGTCTCGTTGGCGAAGTGATGAGGGGCAACTCCTACGTGATATCGATAACGCCTAGCGTCCGAACAAACGACGAGCGGAATTGATAACCCGCCGGTTTCCAAGTATGCGACCGCCAGCACCGATCACTGGTTGATTGGACTGCCGAACGGTTGCCGTCGCCGCAGCCTGTGCCCGCGCTGGGTTTGGAGTCGATGTGGCAGCTGGCTGGTTGGCCGGGCGTGCCTGAGGCTGGCTGGCTACTTGCGAGGAAGATGTCGAAACGCGTTGAGCCGAAGTGCGATTCGGACGACGCTGCTGAGAAACCCGCTGCGCAGGAGTTTGGCGTCTCGCTGGTTGCCGCGATGTTTGAGCCACGGCGTTTGCCGGCGACGCCGCGATGTTGACTCGAAGTCGATATTGTTTGTCACCTCGACGTACTTGCATCAGGAACGGTTCCGAAGAAACCATCTTCTCACGAAGCGCTTCCTGAAACTCACGAGTTGATAGCGATTTACCATCGATTCCCGTGATTACATCTCCCCGAATCAAACGAAGGCGATGGGCGGGAGTATCGACATAGACACCGCGAATCACAACCTCCGAAGCTTTTGAAGTAGCGGCTACTCCGAAATCAAATAGTGGATTGGAGGAAACCGCCTCGCGTTTGGGGGAATTTGGTTGTGATTCCGTTGGCGCGACGGTTCCTGCGGTAGACGATGCGGTGGCTGACGCTGGTGCCGGCGTTGGAGCAGGTGTTGGAGCAGGTGTTGGAGCAGGTGTTGGAGCCTGTGTCGAATTCTCGCTCGGTTCAGTCGCGACATCAGCAACCGATGGCTCATACTCGGCCGAGGAGACAACGGCCGGACTCAGTTCCAGCTTTTCGGCCGGCGCATTCGACAGGATCGAATCGGCGGTTGGCGGATTCAAATCAATCAGAGGGCGCAGGTCATCATTGCCAACGAGCACCGACCGAAGTTTGCCTTCCTCGGCGACTGCCCAGCTGCAAATACCAAAGAAAGTCGCAACTAGCAGAAATCGCAGACGTGACATCGTTTGTCTCTCGAGCGGGTGGTCCAGAGGCGGACAAAATAGAAATATTGATGATCAATTTCTCATATTCTGCGTTAGCTAATCAAGGGCCCACTATTGGGGTTTCTGGGGATTTCACAAGTGGCGGTCATCCAATGGCAATGCAAGGATCAATTTGAACTCATCGGGTGGCCGACGGAACCACTTCCAAACCGCCATTGCCCGTTTGGGCGAGCCTCCAATAAAAGCGTGTTGGAGGCGGAGAACCAGGCATGAAAGCTTGTTCAGAAAGAACAATTAACGCCTCCGGGCATCGTCATAATGACAACAGTGAGTGTGCGTGCATGAATTCAAAAGCAGACATCGAGTCAGTATGGGACTACCCACGCCCTCCGCGAGTCGAGCCGTGCAAAAGTAACGCACGAGTTGAAGTAAACGGTCGTGCTGTCGCCAATTCCAGTGCCGCGTATCGGCTGCTGGAGACCAGTCACCCTCCAACGGTCTACTTCCCGCGTACGGATGTGGCTACCGACTTGCTTGTTCCCAATCCACACAGAAGTTTCTGCGAATGGAAGGGAGTGGCCAGTTACTACGACCTGGTCCTGGATGATTGCAGAATTGGTAAAGCAGCGTGGTACTACCTGGAACCGCATCGCAAATACGAAGAGCTAGCCGGCTACATCGCGTTCTATCCGGAAAAAATGAGTGCCTGTTACCTGGGTGATGAACGCGTGCAATTCCAGGAAGGTGATTTTTATGGCGGCTGGATCACTTCCAATCTCAAGGGGCCCTTCAAGGGTGGCCCGGGAACGTCCGGCTGGTAGCCCAAGAAAAAACGGCCACGCACAGGATCGTGCGTGACCGTTTTGAAGTATCTTCTGGCTTGTATCGCAAGCCGGCTTTCGCCATTCGTATCAGACAGCCATCTTGCTGGCGTTACCAGCCTGGCCGAAGGCAATCATTCGAGCTTTGCAGAGTTCCTTCATCGCAGCACGAGCTGGCTTCAGGTAGTCGCGCGGGTCGAACTTCGCAGGGTTCTCTTTCAAAGCCTTGCGGACGGCGCCGGTCATGGCCATACGGTTGTCGGTGTCGACATTGATCTTGCGAACGCCGCTCTTGATGCCGCGCTGAATTTCTTCAACAGGTACACCGTACGTCTGCCGCATTTCACCACCGAACTCGTTGATGATGTCCTGCAGGTCCTGTGGAACCGACGAGCTGCCGTGCATCACAAGGTGGGTGTTGGGTAGACGCTTGTGGATCGCTTCAATGCGATCCATGGCCAGTACGTCGCCGTCAGGCTTACGGGTGAACTTGTATGCTCCGTGGCTGGTGCCAATGGCAACGGCCAGAGCGTCAACGCCGGTCTCTGCGACGAAGCGTTCGGCTTCTTCCGGATCGGTCAGGAGCTGGTCCATCGTCAGCTTGCCTTCGGCACCGTGACCGTCTTCGGCTTCGCCCTCACCACTCTCGAGCGAACCGAGGCAGCCAAGCTCGCCTTCCACGGATACGTTCAGAGGATGTGCCATGTCGACAACGGCTTTGGTAACGCGAACGTTGTAGTCGAAGTCGGCGGGAGTCTTGCCGTCTTCTTCCAGCGAGCCGTCCATCATGACCGACGTGAAGCGGTTGTCGATTGCACTCTTGCAGGTATCGACGCTGTTGCCGTGGTCCTGGTGCATGACAATGGGAATGTGCGGGTACAGTTCTTCAGCAGCCATCATCAGGTGCCGGAGATAGGCATCCTGCGAATAGGAGCGTGCACCACGCGAAGCCTGAACAATCACGGGAGAATCGGTTTCATCTGCCGCTTCCATGATGGCCTGGATTTGCTCCATGTTGTTGACGTTGAACGCCGCGACGCCGTAATCGTTTTCGGCAGCGTGGTCGAGCAATTTGCGAAGTGGAATCAGAGCCATCGAGGTATTTCTCCTGCGGTATGTTTTGAGTTCAATCCAATCAAGCCGGCTGAAATGGGAAAAACATCGCCACTACCGGATAATTGGCTTTCAAGAACCCCGGATTATCGGCATTCCGGCTCGGAAGTGAAGACGGGGTCCGTTTTTCCGGGTTTTCGGGCGTCTTACCCCTGCGACGGAGTTGGTTGTTGGCCATATTGCGTGCACGAGGCCGCCCTCAACGCCGTCGCGACGCCGTACCCAGCGCCGCCGCGAGGCAAAGATGAAGCGTGCAAATCAGACGGTGGCGCACGATTCTTCGGAGTTGAAAACGCCAGGCTCGGTCGTCCCACCGCATGACCACTCAGCGAATCACGGAGTCGCCGATTCGACAACTGGCTCTTCTTCCACTTCGATGCGCTGCTTGCTCATCCACTGATAGAGCTGAGGTGTCGCGTACGCCGAGGACCATGAGTTGTGCCCGATGCCTTCCAGCGACGTATAGATGATCTTGGTTCCCCCAGCGTCACGGATGGCTTTGACCATGGCTTCCGTTCCGGCTGGTTTGACGACGCCATCGGCAAGGCCGTGCCATGCCCAGATGGGGATGTCCTTCAGCTTCTCGCCGTCAGCGGGATTTCCTCTGCCGCAAATGGGAGCGACCGCAGCAAATTTCGTGGGATGGTTTGCGGCCAGCGTCCATGATCCAAAACCGCCCATGCTGAGACCCGTGAGGTACATGCGGCTCTCGTCAATCGAGTAGGTCTTTTCCAGATGACCCAGCAATTCGGCCAGCTTCGCCTGTTCGCCTGCCTGACTCCAGAATGCCTCGCGAGGGCATTGCGGGGAAGCAATGATGTAGTTCATCTTCTTGCCTTCATCCACCAAACGCGGCGGTCCCCACTTCTTCACGATCGCCAGTGGGCCGTTGCTCTCTCCGCGCCCGTGGAGAAATAGCATGAAGGGTGTTTTCTTTGCGGGGTCGTAGTCTTCCGGCAAGTAGAGGTGGTACTCGATCACGCGACCGTCGGCCAACTCAAGCTTCTGTTCGACCTGTTTTCCCGGTGCGGGATCTTCTGCCGAGACGAAGTTGGCGGACAGCAATACGATTATGAACGAAAGGGTCATTGCGCGCATGGTTGGCTCCTTGAGGGTGAAGTGCGCAGCGTACCCCAGGCCGCGATCGATTACAAATACCGTGCAGAACTAGTCAGCCGGATGAGTCTGACCGGATGAGTCTGACCGGATGAGTCTGACCGGATGAGTCTGACCGGATGAGTCTGACCGGATGAGTCTGACCGGATGGACTCGCGGGGCAGTGCTACCAAGTCGGCGCAGGAATTGGTTGCGACTTCGAAGTGAGTCTCTACTTCGCCGCTTCCGCATCGCAATACGAGAGACTCAACAGCGCGTACGCGGTGACCAGCGAAGTGTCGCCCTCAAACCAGCGATCGCTTTCGTTGACCCACGACCCGTCTTTCTGCTGCTTCTTCGCCAGCTCTTCAACCAGTTCGGCGCGCCAGTCATGCGTCTTGCCCGCAGCGTCCGTCACGGCCGACTCGCCCAGAGCGTCCAGCGATTTGGCGAACGTGTGATAGTAGTAGTAAAGACCATCCAGCTTCATGCCCGGGTTCTGCGAAAGGTCGTAGTTCCGGGAGATCCATTTCACGGCTGCTTTGACGCGTGGATCCTGCTTGTCGACACCTGCGTAGATCATGCTCTTCAGCCCGGCGTAGGTCATCGAGCCATAGCTGCGAAGGCCGTTGTTGTCGGTCTCGCCCGCCTGGCTGCTGCCCCCGGCGGCAATCGTGTAGTAGAAGCCACCGTCGCCCACCTTGTTACTGAACGGAAAGGTATTGTGCTCGGACTCCAGATTCTGGCAGCGCGAAACGAACACCAGCGCCTCCTGCATGTCGGGGTCGTCGGCGTCGACACCGCTAGATTTGAGTGCCTCAATGAAGAACGTCGTGTTGGAAAGGTCCGGACGTTTGTGCTTGCCATAGCCGGCACCACCGTAAGCGGAATCAGACAGCTCGCCATCCCACTGAATACTCTTGATGTAAGCCTTGGCGCGTTCGAGGTGTTTCGCGAAACGAGCTTCTTTTACTTCCGTGAAGCACATCATCGCGAGACTGGTCTCGTAGTTGTTCAGATTGAACTGTGACTCGGGATTGTAGATGCCGCCATTGTCCTGAACGAATTGTTCGACGTAGCGCAGCGATTTGGCAACGAGCGGATCCTGTTCGGGAATGCCATTTCGGAGTAGGGCGGTTGCGACCAGAGACGTAATGCCGGGCCCCAGTTCGGGCGAGAACGAGCCGTCTTCGTTTTGCATCTTGCGAAGGAACATCACTCCGTCGCGAACGCTTTTCTGTCTGGCGACCGCCGTCTTGTCGGTCTTCACCGCTTCCACGCCACACGCTGGTGCGGCGAAGCAACCTGCCAACAGGACGACCAACAAAATCTTGCTGCATTTCCACGTCATCGATCCGTACCTTTGAATGATTCGAGTGCCTGCTCTGTTCCCGTGATCCAGCCTACAACCATTGTACCCAGGCAATCGTACTACCTGGAAACGGGGCGCGATGACCGGGTGTACGCAATTCGAGCCAGAAAGGTTTGCGGATTCTGCGATGTGCGGGCAAAGCAGCCCGCGCGGAGACGGTGATTTGGCTGCGGAAGCTGAACCTGTCGGTGTTCAGCCGGCTCACGCTCGAGCCGTTGCGTTGGAACGGCTCCCGGGAGGTAGTTTCAAAATCCGACTCCATCCCCAAGACGCATGTCATCCCCGGGACGCATTTGTTGCACGCTCGCCAACGCAGGTAGGCAACGTTTTTCTGTCGCTGGTTAGATCTGTCGCTGGTTAGATTAGTCCAGCACGACCAGAATGTCGTCGCTGCTCATGATCAGCAGCTCTTCATCGTCGATCGTGACCTCGGTGCCAGCGTAGCTGCTGAACATCACCCGGTCGCCTTCCTTGACCTGATGCGGTGCCCGCGTGCCGTCCTTGAGCTGCTTGCCGTCACCGACCGAAAGCACGCGGCCCTGTTTGGGCTTTTCCTGAGCCGATCCGGGTAGCACGATTCCACCAGCGGTGGTCTCCTCTGCTTCCAGTCGTTTGATCACGACCTTGTCTCCGAGAGGTTCAACTTTCATCGTGGTGCCGGCTCCAAAAAATTGCTGTCATGTGACTGACGGAATCGATCGATGCATCGCATGCAATGCTGGCGAACAATCGCAAGCGTTTTCGATTTGGCCCGAGATTGTCCCACGGAGAATCCATGGGTACAAGGCTTTCGCAAAACGGGGAATCTGGGAAATGCTTCAAAAAGCTCTTTAGATGTTAACTCAGCATGACATTCAGATAGGTTTAACATTTCTCGATCGATTGTCGATCACGTCATGTAAAGCTGTGCAGACCTTGCCGGTTAGCCTGACTCGACCACTTGAAACGAATCGAACGAGACATGACAGACTCCTTGCTATCACAGAATGAATCGAAAGTGAATCGCCTGGATCCGCCACACGATCTCACGTTGGCCAACAATGAGCGAGTCGTTGAAGCTTCTGCACCATGGATGTCATTGGCCGGTCGCGATCCGGCGACGAAGGGTGATCAGCTCGATCGCCAGACTAGCGAGCTGCTTTCCTACGTTCAGCAGCAGAATGATGAGATCGATGCGCGGCAGGCAGAACTCAATGCCAAGCTGGCTCGTCTGGACAACGAATTGCGAGCCGCCCGTTTGACGACTGGGTTGGACAATGGCACTGATCTCTTGGCGTCGGCCGGCAAAGGCGCCACGGAAGAAAGCAGCACCGACGCAACCACCGAAGTCACTACCGAAAAGAGCTCGGGCATGGCAGCGGCGTCCGAAGTGACTCCTTCACAAGACAGTCTCACCTCCGGCAGCGGCATTGTGCTGGATGAAGTCACCGCGGGCGAGTCGACCAATGTAGCTACCGATGCTCCGCCATCCGCTTCGGCTGCCGAAGACGCAGTATCCGTCCAGCGGAACGTGGATTCGACCTTTCAGGAATTCGAAGAAGTCGAACGGCTCGTTGCTCAGTTTACCGGGAGCTCGGACGACTCCAATTCCGAAGTTCCTGCGGATAGTGGCATGGTGGCCGAAACCCAGATTGTCGAACCGCAGGTCGCGGAGACACAGATCGTCGAAACACAGATCGTCGAAACACAGGTCATCGATACGCTCGATAATTCCCACTCACAGCCAGAACGAATCGCAGACAGCGGCATGTATTTGCGTGAGGATTCGGCGCACGTGGAAAGACGAGACGTTCCGGCCAACGAGCCGGCACCGACAGAGATTCGCGAGCAGCTCGAAGCGAGTCCTTCCATTTCCGATGATCGTACCGAAACTAATCCTTCAACTGACATCTCCGAGCCCCAGCCAGCCGTCACCGAAAATGTAGAGCGTCCAGCGAGCACGAACGTGCCCGCTTCGAACGTCACTGGATCGTGGACCGAAAAGCCCTTTCCCGCGCTGCTTGGCGATGCAAAGTTGGGAAGTCGAGACCTCGCAGCCGACGACATTCAGGCGATGGCTTCGTCACTGGAAGCCAGTGAAATGGAATCCGAGCGTCGTCTGTTGGCGGAACGGAAAGTCGAACTCGATCGACGCAAGGAAACGTTGCAACGCATGCAGGATGAGACGCAGGCGTTGCATCGTGAAGCCCTGGAAATGCGGCTGGTGACCGAGCAACTCTGGATTGAGATTTCGGGCAAGGCTCCAACCGCCAACGTTGAGTCACTGATGGAGACGCTCAAGTCACGCCTGAACGAGCAGTACGAATCGCATCAGAAGACGATTGACCAACGCAAAGCAGAAATGCAGGGACTGCAGGAGTTGGTCGAACAGAAACAGGCAAACGTTCGCGAACAGTCGGTGAAGCTTCAGCAGTGGGTCGAGAGTCGTCACGATGAGATCAAGTCGTACGCTGCCGAAGTTGACGCTCGCGAAGCACTGCTCGACCGCCGCGAACACCGCATGGCGGAAGAGTTCTCCAAGTGGGAAGCGCAGCGATCGGCCTACCAGTCGCAACTACAGAGTCTGCTGTCAAAGTTGAATCTGCAGGGCATCGGCGAGTAAAAAGTCGGGGAGCTTGTTGCGGCAACTGGACCGCGGGATGTTTCGCGAATCGCTTCCCTTGAAACGCGCAAAACGAAAAACGAAAAAAGCCCGGAGCTGATACTCCGGGCTTTTTCTCGTAATGCGTTGGGTCGACGATTTTGCCGGCCGCGAATCGCTGCGATTACAGCTCTTCAGGCAGTTCGCCGACGCTCTTTTCCTTGCTGGCTTTCTTGGCCACGCGTGACTTGACGACGTGAACGATCTTGGAAGCACGCTGCATGTGTTTGGGCGAGAAGTACATTTCGACCGAACCGTTGAGGTGCTTTACTTTGACCTTGCTGGCAAGCTGTTGGTAACTCAGGTCGTCCGTCATGTGCCATGCCGCGGCCTGAGCGGAAACCTGATCAATCTCGCCGCGTCCCAGCATCGAGCACAGCTCCTGGACGTTGGCATCGCTGGTGAACGTCTTGAGCGGACGGATTTCATAAGGCACGCGAGGATTGGGATCCTTCTTGCCATGCTCCAGACAAACGGTCGTGACTTTGACTTTGCGAACACGCTCGGCCGCGACGTTGAACATTCCGCCGCCCATGCCGCCGCCGCCCATCATTCCGCCGCCCATGCCGCCCATGCCGCCGCCCATGGCTTGCTGGCCTCCCCCTTGGTTGGGATCAGCTCCACCACCGCCGCCACCGAAGTCGCCGCCAAAGTCATCCTGAGCCAGAACGGGAATTCCCGCGAAGGCAGCAGGCATCACGATGCGGAGAGGCTTCTTCGTTTTGTTCTCCACGATGACGTTGGCTTGCGTGGCGTCTTTGGGGATGAACTTCACCTCCACGTCACCCGCCTTGATGGCGGAGAACAGTTCAACGGTTTCCGCGTCCTTGAACAAACGCGAGGTTGGCTTGGCGGCCATCAGGAATGGCATCATGGCCAAGCAACAACCCAAAACAATAATGCGACCGCGGCTCATCTTTTCTGCTCCATATGTTGAACGGGAAACAGGCGGTTGCCCTAGCCCTCGCCACAGACCCGTTGTGCACTGAATGCACTCGTAGACCTAGGTTTAACGATACTCAGTTCACCCTCGCATTCCAAGCTATTTTGAATTGATTGAGCGAGTCAGCTCACAAAAGTGTCAAGGTAATTTGGCGTTCTTCGAAATTGATTACGAGGTAAGCTAAGCCGCGTGAACAGCTTGGAATCCCTCATTGTCATCGGGTAATTACGACGATCCCCCCAAATTCTCCGCGCCAAACAGGATATTCCCTCAATTTGAGTGCGAAACTGCACTCTGAATCCTCCCCGCAAAGCATAAGATTAACCGTGACGGCATCCTCATCCAGTCGACCAGGACGTTAAAACAGCAGACATGGGAATTCACGACCGCCAGTACTACCAGGACGAATCGCAAGGATTTTCGCTGCGCCCAATGGCCGGTGGGCAGTCCATGGTGCTGATCTTGATCGGTATCAACGTCGCCGTCTTTATTCTCGACGCGATTCTAGGAGTGACGCCTTCGGGACTGGGCGCGGCCAGCGAATTTCTGAAGGTGTCTTCAGATGATGCGTCGCAACCATGGATGTGGTTTCGGTTCCTGACCTACGGTTTTGCCCACGCCACGCCGCGCCATCTGTTGGGCAACATGATCGGTCTGTTCTTCTTCGGTCGCGCGGCGGAAGCCGTCTATGGCCCCACGAAGTTTCTCTGGATGTATCTCACTGCGATCCTGGCCGGCTCCGTCTTCTGGGTGCTCGGGCAGTTGTCCACCGGACAACTTGGCGCAGTGCTTGGTGCTTCCGGAGGTGTTGCCGCCGTCGTGATTCTGTTCTGCATCAACTTTCCAAACCAGAAAGTCTATTTGCTGTTCCTGCCCTTCGTAGGCATTCCGGCCTGGCTGCTGGGAGTTGTCTACGTCGGCGCCGATTTGCTGGGCCAGTTCGGCGGGCGGTCGGGAAGCAATATCGCCTTCACCGTTCACCTGATTGGTGCCGCCTACGCGTGGATCTTCTTCAAGACGCAATGGGAAATCAGCCAGATCATTCCGGGGCTGTCCAGCGGTCGTATGTCGATGCCGTCGATGTCCAACCTCTTCAAGAGCAAGCCGAAGCTACGTGTCCATTCGCCGGGCCCCGCGAGTAACAATGTCCAGCATGACAAGCTGGCAGCCAAAGCCGACGACATCCTCAAGAAGCTGCACCAACAGGGTGAAGCATCATTGACCGCTCGCGAGCGTAAGATCCTGGAAGACTACAGTCGTAGCATCAAGCAGAATCGCTAGGCCGCAAGACGAAGTTCGCCCGCGTTTGTTCGCCCGCGTTTGTTCGCCCGCGTTTGTTCGCCCGCGTTTGTTCGCCCGCGTTTGTTCGCCCGCGCAGCAGCATCACTGCTGCATGGCGTAGAGGATCATGTTCAAGGCCAGCCGGGCAGCGTCTTCACGCGTGTAGCCTCGGCATTCCAGTGATGGCTGGTTCTCCAGAGCACAGCTCAAGTCGTAGGGTGAGAACATCACGACATAGCGGTCATCAATCTTCACGCCCTCGATGAGCGGTTGGACGGATTCAAGCCTGACGGAAAGTGGATCGTCGCCGCGCCGACTGCGAGGGTCACGCAGCATGACGGTCGACAGTTCGTGCCCCTGGTAATCCTGAGTGAATATGGGGTGCGTCGCCGGAATTCGCTGCATGGGATGCTCGTTGAAAATTGCCCGCATCTCCGCTCGAAACGACTTCGCGAACTCGGGGGCTGCGCAGATTGCATCGGCGACAATGACTCCGCCAAAGTCAACGAAGCGGCGGATCGCCTTGCGCTCGGCCTGACTCCAACGGAAGGCACGGCGCCCGTGGACATACGCGATGGGGTAGTCGGGTAAGTTCGGATCGATGGCCGAGACGAGCGTCTTGTCGAGGGACACGGGAATCCGGGTTTGCTGCCCCACGAACGCAAGTACATTCGAGAGTGCCGATGGAGCATCGTCGCTGCCGCCGTTGTGTTCCAGCTTGGCAATCTGCAACGTCGAGCGGCCCGTCGGAGCGTCGGTGGCGACAACCGAAACCAGGCCGCCCTGATCGAGCTTCTTTTTCAGTTCGCGGCCGGTGGCATAGGTCACCACATTGGCACCAATCGCAAGACAGGCTTCGATTTCCTCCTGGACCCGGGCGGGCAACGCATCCTGCTTCGCACGCTGGGGCTTGGCCAGTTCCCAAAAGCACGAAAGGTTTTCGGGGCAATACACCACGCCCGTGCGACAGCAGGCCTGCAAGCCCAGCAGCGGCCGCAGGTGTTTGGGGTTTACCTTTTGTTCGGCGAACCAGATCGCATGATCCTTGGGGAGCAGTTCGAGTTCGCTTTCGGGAAACAGTTCCCGCATGAGCGCGCGAAAGTCGCGATCGAAACCGTCCCCTTCACAGCAGTTTTCGGCGAACACGAAACCGCCGAGTTGAATGTACGACTTCAGAGCTTCTTTTTCCGACTCCACAACGTCCAGCGCGTCACGGCCACTGATGAACAGTACGGGCGATTGCCACAGGTCTTCCGCCGTGGCTGCGGCGAGGTCCACCACCTGCCAGGTCATGTCCTGCTTCCAGCGTTTTTCGACATACTGCGTCAGGTGCGATACGTCGTGACGGTGTCGGTTCCAGTCATCATCCGGCTGACGCTTGATCTTGGAAATCAGCACGGGACGCCGTCCCTTGGAAAGGAAGAGCACCGAAAACGCCGTCGCCGTGAGCTGGTTTTCGCCATTCCAGAAACCACTCAGCGAGTCCTGCGAAGCCAGCAACAATTCGGCGCCTTCGCGATACCAATCGTGCCCGCCGATGAATCTGCGTCCCGCCAGCCGACCGACTCGTTCGAGCGCGTAGAGATAGTAGTAGTGATAACGCCCGGTCAGCCCTTCGACCTGGGCCGACGCCGGGTTGCGGCTGACGGAAAAACTCTTCCCCAACCAGTCGAATGCCCGTTCGATCGAATCGTCGATGGTTCCTTCGCCGCCGCAACACTGCACTTCTCCGTCCACGACCGAAGCGTCCAACTCGCTGACCTGCCCGGATGAAATGATCAACGAACCAATTCCAGCGCACGTCATGCTGCCCGTGGCCGGGTGCTCAAAGCCATATTTGAATGAACCGTTGTCGTTCTGAATTCGCTTCCAGTATTCGACCGCCAGACGCCACGTGGAATCCTTGACGGCGACACCAGCTCGGTCCGCTTCATACAGCGCCAGTAATGCGAATTGAGCGTTGGAAGGATCTCCGCGATCTCCTCCTTTGGAATAACCCCATGCGCCTTTGGACTTGCCGTCGGTTGTGATTTGAGCGGCTTGCAACCACGCCACGTTTTGCCGAATCTGCAAGCCGTCGACTTTGGGAGAGGCCGTGCAAAGCACGATGGTCTGCAGTGCCACCGTGTAGGTGCGTTCCAGCCGCGTCTGTTTGCGAATGTAGTTGAGCGCGTTGGCGATGGGCCGATCGTCCGGTTCCATGCCGGCATTTAGCAGGGCCAACGTGCAGAGCGAAGTCACACCCGTGGGGTAAGACGAGTAGTCGTAGTCGGGCCAGCTGCCGTTCTTTTCCTGCTTCGACAGGATAAACTTGACGCCGGCTTGCATGGATTCGAGCACACGGTCGTCGGTGATCTGAGCCGAAAGATTCGACGCTGTCAGTACGATCGTCAACAACGCTACAACCAGGGAATTCGACTTCATGGCGGTCGGCCTGTGGTTCTGTGTGAGTGAATTCGGTTCTTGCCGTGGTTTTCCAGTGCTCATGTCATTGTTGCTCGCAAGCTGCCATGGCGGCAATACAAACCAGCCTGGTTGCGGGCGAATGGCTGCTTCTTCAGAGCCATTGGCGATTTCGACCGGAACTGGCACAATCAGGGTAGAGCCTCGTGGAGAGAGGTCGCACTGGAAAACAGGGATACACGGTGGCATCCGAAACACGTAGTCTCGGCGACATACTTCAGGACTTCAGTCAGCGTCGTGACGTGATGCAGGCTGAGCTCCAGAAGGTTATCGTCGGCCAGGACGAAGTCATTGAGCAGTTGTTTGCGGCGATTTTTACCGGCGGGCACTGCCTGCTGGAAGGAGTCCCGGGGCTCGCCAAGACCCTGATGGTCAGTACGCTGGCGCGAATTCTGGACGTTGGATTCAAACGCATTCAGTTTACGCCCGACCTGATGCCCTCGGATATTACCGGCACCAACGTGCTGGAAGAGGACGAGAGTGGCCGGCGCGAATTCCGGTTTGTTGAAGGCCCCATCTTCACGAACATCCTGCTCGCGGATGAAATCAACCGAACGCCGCCCAAGACACAGGCGGCACTGTTGCAGGCAATGCAGGAACGGCAGGTGACCGTCGGGCGAAACACGTACGACCTGCCCGAGCCGTTCTTTACGATTGCGACGCAGAACCCGATCGAACAGGAGGGCACCTATCCGCTGCCCGAAGCACAGTTGGACCGGTTTATGTTCAACATCAAGGTCGGCTACCCGACCGCGGATGAAGAAGAGCAGATCCTCACCGCGACGACGCGAAAAGAGAAAGTGGAAGTTCGTAAGATTCTTTCCGCTCGGGCGATCGTAAATTTGCAGAAGCTGGTCAACAGTGTGGCCGTCAGTGAGCACGTGATCAAATACGTTTCACGGCTGGTCCGCGCCACGCGACCGCGTGATGAATCGGCACCCGAATTTGTCCGCGAGCTGGTGGACTGGGGAGCCGGTCCGCGTGCCGGTCAGTTCCTGCTGCAAGGCGGCAAGGCGCTCGCGGCGATGGAAGGCAAGTTCTCCGTGGGGGTCGCTCACGTGCAGAAAATCGCAGTGCCCGTGTTGCGACACCGGGTTAGCACGAACTTTCAGGCTCAGGCGGAAGGCATGACGACCGAAGACGTTGTGAACCGCCTGCTGGAGGAAGTGGAAGAACCAGCGGCGCAGAAGTTCAAGTAACGTCGTCGTGTGTGGGTTGCGAGTGCGGGCTACTTATTGCCCGCCGCTTGTGTGCGGAACGTCAACGCAGAATGCCAGAAACTTTGGCACAACCTTAGTGTTGGGTGCGGAACTCTTCGCTGTTCAGCAGGACCCAGCCGATTCGCTTAAGCGCGTTCTGCCGAGCTACGACCGAAGACGTGCTGTTCTTCAGCAGTTCGCGAGCCTTATTCAGTTCATAGTTGTTCGGAGGTCGACCTACGGTGGAGAGGAACAGGTGGCCGATCCGCTGCTGGTCGGACAGGTTTTCGTTGCTCGCCAACCGTGATATCAGACTGCCCTTGTCCGTTCGCAACAGAGTCTCTTGCAACATGCGATTGATGCGGCGTTCTTCCCGCTGTCGTTTTTCAGGCGAGGTTTTCCCGTCCTGTCCGATTTGAGCGTAAATCTCCTGGGCACCGAATCGGCTGTTTTTCTTCAGTTGGCGTGCGACTTTTTCGAGCGTTGAACCGATGCCTTTGTACGTTTCGCCGTCCTGCCGAGAGAAGCTGGCGAAGTACTCGTTTTTGCCGGAGGAGATCGGGCTGTTGATGGATCGTTCACGGCGGTCGAATGCCGAGGACATCGCGATCCATTTTAGCGCCGACTTCAGGTTGAATTCGTGGTTGCGAAACTCGGTGGCCAGTTTTTCGAGTAGCTTCGGGTGCGTTGCCGGATTGTGCGAGCCAATGTCGTCAACGGGCGTTGTAAAGCCGGAACCGAAAGCTTTGTCCCAGAGTCGATTCATGGTCGCTTTGGCAAAGTTCGGCGAGCTGACAATCATCTTCGCCATTTCAGCACGGCGATCGACCGCGTCAACACTGCCACTGGTCGTCGCCAACGTTCGGCCGTCGAGGAAACGTGGGTAGACGCTTACGCCCGTTGCGTTTGGACGATGGAAGAACAGGTCCGCCTCTGACTTGCTGCCATCGGATCCCGTCACGTCGACATTCACCAGCCGCGCCACACCGCCCGCCTCGGCAGGGTTCACCGACTGCATTTGCGTCATGAACGAAGCGACTTCGTAGTACTGTTGCTGGGTTGTTCCCTGGTGATCGTGGCACTGTGCACACTGCATCTGCATACCGAGGAACACCTGGCATACCTTGTTGACCGCCGCGACTTTCTTTTCGCGTTCGGCCTTTCCTTTTTCGTCGCGAGCGACCCGCTGATGAGCCAACAGGAAGTTGGTCGCCGGGTTGTAGTCGTCCGCCTCGCTGCGGTTCGAGCCCACGGCCGTCATGAGTTCGAAAGCGATTTGGTCGTACGGTTTTTCGCTGCGGACCGAATCGGCCAGCCAGCGTTCCAGGGCCTGCGCGTCGACATTGCGTTTTCGCCCGCTGTCGATCAGGACTGATGTCAGTACCGACGACCAGTGGTTTGCGAAGTCATCGCTGGCCAGCAGGCTGGCGATCACTTCCTCGCGGTCGCGACTACGAGCCAACTGTTGTTGTTCGGCGGGCGTCGGCTTGCGTCCGGCCAGGAAGTTGCTGGCCCGGAACAGCCATGCTGCATCGGAGATGGCTCCCGTCGGGCTGACCGATTCTGCTTCCCATTTGTTTTTCAGCTCGCGGTTGATGAACGCGACGACGCGATTCGCTTTCTCCGGTTCGCCCAGTTCGATCTCACGTTCAAAGACGGGCGATTCGGTCTGGATGCCTCTTCCCAGAGGTTCCAGCGCCGGTTCTCCCTCGGTGCCAACAATGGCCTCAGGCGAAGGAGTTGCGGGATCGGCATTCGATTCGGTGTCGGTCGGCGGGTTATTGTCGACGACGATCGGTGGCGGCAACGAGACTATGTCTTCGGGAGCAGGTGGGTGTTGTTCGGTCGTTTCCGGTGGCAGATTTGCCAGCCGCGTATCGTTGGTGATCTTGAGTCCGAAGTAACCTGCGATGGAAGCACCAACGAGCACAACGGCCGCCGATGCCCAGAAGTTCCAGTTGGTTGCCCTGCCCTTCCCTGCTCGCCCAGTACGGACGGCTTTGCGACGGGAAGTTTTGATTTGTGGAATCGCCTCGGGCGTTGTATCGGAACCGCCAAGTCCAACTCGGACGTCGATAGAACTTTCGTCCTGCGTTTCATGTGCACGAAGAATCCGCTCGGTGAGATCCGGAGGTGTTACACCACCCAGAACCTCCTCCAGCAGAGCATCGATAATTGGTTCGCGTTCTTCGTTCATGACAGTTTCTGCTCAATACACTCGCGAAGTTTCTTCTTCGCGCGTTGCATCAGGTTCTTTGCGCCGTGCTCGGTGATTTCCAGGTGGTCCGCGATCTGCGCTCTAGGCAACTTATCGCGAAACCGCATTTCCAGCGCCCACTTTGCACGCTCACCTAAGTTCTGAAGACAGTCACCCAACGCATCGATCACCTCGCCCCCGTCCTGCTGCTGACTGACCCACTCGGACCAGCTTTCGTCGACACGTTCGATCTCGTCGGTCAAGACTTCTTTACCAGCCCTTCTACGGGCGGAAATAAATCGATGGTAGGCGACTTTTCTCAGGTAGGACGATGCTGCTGCTCTGCCGTAGTAATCGAACGGCTTTCGCAGCACAGCGAGGAATGTTTCCTGAGTCAGGTCCTCGGCTTCGTTGGCTTCGCAGCCAAGCGAACGGAGGTATCGCCAAACACCGGTTTGGTGATCCTGAATCAGCTGAGTCGGATCGATCTCTGATGAGACCTTCACGTCTTCACTACTTAAACGCGAGTCGTCCGAGGATGTACTCAAGCTGTCAACCCAAACCAAGCTAGAACGGGAGTCTACCCGCCCTAAGTATATGCAAAGAATTGGTTTAAGGCGAAGGAGTTAGCTGGCGTAGTAGCGAAAACACGGCATTTTCTGGCCGGTTTTTTGCTCCAATTGCTGGCTCCAGTGCTGGCCGGATGTCCGTCGGGCCAGTGGTCCAATTGGGGCTGTTACAAGCTGTGACAGACTGACAGGCGAGTGGTTCGCAGGGTTCCGTCGCGCATCGGTGGAACATCTCACGCTGAGTGTCGAACGCAGGCTTCACGAGTTCGTTGCGGGCTGGTGCGACGCTAACGGTTATTGCCCGTCGCTGCTGCTTCAGGACAAGACGTCGTCGATCACCTTGCCGCCGTTGGCGATCTTCATAGGGCGACCACTGCGACTGGTAAAGGTTGTCTCCAGGTCAATTCCCAACGCCCGGCAAACGGTTGCCATCAGGTCCTGGGAAGTGAACGTTTCACCGACGACCTCTGTGCCGTCCTCGTTGGTGCTGCCGATGACCTTGCCACCCTCAAAGCCTGCCCCGCCGACAACGACGCTCCAGCTCTTGGCCCAGTGGTCTCGGCCGCCGTTGCCGTTGATGCGTGGCGTTCGACCGAACTCGCCCATCCAGACAATGGCCGTATCTTCCAGCATGCCGCGTTGCGACAGATCGTCGACGAGTGCCGCCATCGCCTGGTCGAGCTTCGGCAGTTTGTCGGTGCTCAGTGTCGGGAAGATGTTTTGGTGATTGTCCCAACCGCCGAAATCAACTTCGACGAACGGTACTCCAACTTCCACCAGTCGACGCGCCATGAGGCAACCGCGTCCAAAGCTGGAGTCGCCGTATCGTTCGACGGTGGCTGTGGGTTCCTTCTGATATTCGAAGGCCGCCATCTGTTGGCTGGTCAGTAGGCGGCGTGTCTTTTCCAGAATCCGAGCGTGTTCGATGGCTGCCTGGCCGCGGCCCTGATCGACGAAGTTCTTTTCGATCATGGCCAGCATCTTCATACGGCTACCGAGTCGATCGTTGCCGATCTTCATGTCCAGATTTTTCACGCGTCCGCTGTTCTCCACGACGAACGGCGACCAGGACATCCCCAGGAAGCCGGCTCCAATGCTGTTGCCACCGATAGAAACAAACGGCGGGATCTGTAGCTCGGGACGTTGCGGCGCCAGTTGGTGCGCCATGACGGAACCGTAACTGGGGTGTTCAATGTTCGGTCGTGGGACATAGCCGGTATGCATGTAGTAGCTTCCACGACGGTGGTCGGCCTCACGGGTACTCATGGACCGAATGATGGAAAGGTTATGCATCTGCTTCGCGACATTGGGCATGTGCTCGCAAATCTGCCCTTCGCCGGTCGTCGAGATAGGGTTGAATTCGCCGCCGTTAGGCGAGTCCGGCTTGAGGTCCCAGATGTCCATCGAGGAAGGGCCACCACCCATCCACAGCAGGATGCACGACTTGCGATTTCGCTTGAGTTCATCCGCGTGGAGTTGAACACTATTCATCAACGTCGTGGCGGGGATCAGCAGAGACGACGCACCGGCAAGGTGGCTCATGAAATGGCGACGTGACATTCCGTTCGGTGCTGCCATGCCATCTTGTGGGCGAAAGTTTTCGGGGAAGTTTGACATGTTTGCCTCTTTCGATCTGTTCTTGCCATCACCTGCCCCGCCGACAACGACAGGGCGGCGAAGTTAGTGATTCAGGATGAACTCGTTGCTGTTGAGGATTGCCCACCAGAGATCCTGGAGGCCTTCCATTGCGTTACCGCCTCGCCACTGGACCAGGCGAGCGGCAGCCAGCTTTTCCTTTCGCGACGCCTTACGTGAGTAGGCGACGAGAAAAAGTTGGTCGACCTTGCTGTCGAAGGCGGCCGGATGTTTTGCCATCCGGTAGAGCATGCTGTTTTGCTTGTCCGAGAGTGCGCTCTTGATCAAAGGGCCGTTGAACAACACAAGCGACTGGGTGATGGTCCCGTCAAACGTCGAACTCTCCGTTCCCTCGTCATTCCCAAAGGCAACCACAAACTGCTTCAGCCAGTCTTTGCGAACTCGGTCGAGTTGGCTTTTGCTTTGTAGGCGATCGGCCTGTGTTGCGATGATCAACGAATCGTAGAGCTCTTCGGCGCGCATTTGTCGCACGTAGAAGTGGCTGAACAATGGCGGTTCGCCTTTCGACGGATCGTCGATCTCGTTTTGGGAGGTGATGCGGCTCGACAGCGAGTAGGCTTCGCTAGTGGCGATCCACTCCATCAGCAGCCGCAGGTCAAAACTGTTCTGTTCCAATTGCTCTGCCAGGTACGACAGCAATTCGGGATGCGTGGGCGGATTGTGGGGGCCCATATCATCAACGGGTTTGGTGAATCCCTGATTGAAGAAATGCGCCCACATGCGATTGACGATCGCACGCGGTAGTTCCTCGGCCGAGACGATGAATTTCGCCAACTCGTTCCGTCGGTTCACATCCTCGAGTCGACCGCTGCGTTCGGCCAGCGGTTCGCCATCGATGAACTTTGGGTAGGCCGCCTGTAGCGTCGCGTCGCGAAGTTCGAAATACACTTCGGCGTCGTCGGGGTCGCTACCTTCGCCTGCGAAGTCCTGGTTCGCCAGTTCGACGTGGGCAACCATGCGCGTATTCTGGTCGAATCGCCGCAGGGCCACGGTTTGGCGAAAGAATGAATTCAGTTCCCAAAACTGATTCTGCTTCCATTCGTTGAACGGATGGTCATGGCACTGCGTGCATTGAACCTGCTTGCCGAGGAATATTCGCGACGTATCGGCGGTTGCCTGCGTTGCGTTTTCCGCGAGTTTCATCGACAGGAAATTGACGGCGCCATTGAACCCCTCAAGGCCCGGCTGGTTGGTGCCCTCGGCGGTGAGCAGTTCGCGAACCATGGCGTCGTACGGCAGATTTCTGGCGAACGCATCGCGAAGGTACTTTTGCATGCCGTCGCGATTGATCAGCGTGTTGCGTTCGTTCCCGCCATTACGACCGATCAACAGGTTCGTCCAGATCGTCGACCAGGCACGCGCAAATTCGGCCGAGTAGCGGTCGTCGTGGATGAGTCGACGAACGAGGTTCTGGCGACGCTTGCTCTTGGAGTCACTTCGGAACTCGTTCAGTTCGGCGACCGTCGGAATACGACCGATCAGATCGAGGAAGGCACGTCGTGCCCATTCTCCTTCTGTCGCCGCGGCCGAGGGTTTGACTCCGAAGTCGGACCAGTGGGTACGAACGAGTCGATTGATATTGGCGGTCACCGATTCGTCGACCTGCCCGCCGAATGCAGCTCCTGTCATGATCGCCACAGCCGCGAGCGTACTGTTAATCTTCTTGAACGTCATCTTTGACCCATGCGAAGGAGCACTTTGGCGTCTGGGCGACCCAAAACGCTGGAGGGCCGCCACTTATCCAAAGGGAAGAAGGTTGAAATATGTACTCAAAACGGTCTGGTTGAGTTCCATACTACAGTCCGGCTGAACCGTGATGTGTTGCACTTGTTCAGTTTGATTTCAGAACAGGTGTAGCGATTTGCAACACACAGAATGAAACAGGCGAGCCAGATTGCTCTGACTCGCCTGAGTACACTCTTGGGTCGTGGATGCTATCTATATTCGAGGAAAGTCGTTCTATCCTGCGAATTTAGGGGTTTCAAACATCCCGCTATGCCTCTGTCCGGCCCCGCGGTGGATTGCCTCTCCTCCGTACCGGCCCCGAACGGAAATATCTAAATGCAACTAGTGTGCCAAACTGGATTCCGTCCATTCCGGAAATTGGCAATCCCATCACTCGGCGCGGACAGTCTCAGGGACCGATGCGGCCGGCGGTTGTCACGGAACCAGCTCGGCAATGGGTTGATTGGAACGGCGGAAGCCACCCTTTGGGCGTAATGCAAAACTGCCATTGTCGCCAAAAAGTGCCCATGCTCCGTAGATCAAACCTTCACCGTCATGATGGCCCTCGTACATTACCGAGTGCCGGTTCTCGTACCGTTTGATGATCTCTACGGAGGCGTCGTCGCGAACCTGTCCGCGGAGGGAAAACTTGCCAACGCAGTCCCAGCCGCTTCCGATTAGCTCGTCACCATTAAACTCGATCGACAGGTCGTACATTTCCTGTCGCCCCATACCGTTTTGATCCCAATGGCCGACCCATTCACCGGACGGATACATTTTGACGCTCCGTACATTCGAAGTGCGTGTAGCTGAATTGCGAGTGTTGCGCGGTTGCTGCGTTTAATAGTTCCCAACTTCTCTTTACGATGTTCAGTTGGGATTCCGCGAGTTCGCTATTCTCAATCTACGCGGCTGCCTCGTGCGGGAAACCGTATTCGGCCGGAGCCCATCCATTCGTCGCGAAATATGGATGGATTCGAGTTATCGGACACTTTTTGCCATGACAGATGAACTCATACACGAACGCCACAAGGACCTCAGTCCGTTACATCGCGATCGCGAGATGGTGGTGGTGTCGCCTCCGCTGCGAAGCAATGTGAATCTTTCTCGGATCGTTCGAGCTGCTGGATGTTGTGGCATCAAACGCCTCATTGCGTGCGGCAACCCCAAGATCGATCGGAAGATTGCGCGTGACGGCGCCGATTCGGTCCAACTGGAGATTCGTCGATCCATCGAACCGGTATTGAAGTCGCTCAAGGCCGACGGATTCGTACTGGTTGGACTGGAGCAGACGAACGATTCCCAGAACATCCACGAATTCGAGTTTCCGCGTCGAACGGCTCTTGTCCTCGGGCATGAGCGCCTTGGAATTCAGGAGTCGACGCTGCGATTAATCGACAAAGCCATCGAAATTCCCGTGTACGGCTTGCCTTACAGTTACAACGTGGCCACAGCTACTTCGATGGCACTCTATGAGTACTGTCGGCAGTTTCCCCATGGCTAGTGCGGATCTGTATCCTTGTGGCACATGTCCCGGAGCCGTAGACTCGGGAGTTTGCACTGGCGAAATATCGCCAACGTGAGCCTTTGTGGAGAATATCCGTGCCCGGTACTTGCGTCATTGGTCTGCAGTGGGGAGACGAAGCTAAAGGTAAGCTCGTCGATTTGTTGACGCCGAAATTCGAATATGTGGTCCGCTACCTTGGCGGCGCGAACGCCGGGCATACCGTCGTCGATGGCGAGAACGTCTACAAACTGCACCACATTCCCAGCGGTATTCTCGATCCCGATGTGCAGAACATCATCTCGGGGGGCGTGGTCGTAAATCCCGGGACCATTCTCGAGGAGATCGACGGTCTGCTGAACCGCGGTGTCGAGCTGAAGAATCTGGTGTTGAGCGATCGTTCGCATGTGGTCTTTCCATGGCACATTGAAGAAGATCGACTGCTGACCAAGAACAAGGCGGACGGCGAAGACATCGGTACCACGCTGCGTGGAATTGGGCCGTGCTACCGCGACAAGGTTGGCCGATCGTTTGCGATTCGGCTGGGAGACCTGTGTCGTCCCGAACTGCGCCAGAAGGTTGACTCGATTGTCGAGTCCAAGAAGGCAGCTCTTGCCGGACTGAATGGCAAAGGCGACGTTGACCTGAATGCCGACGAGATCTTCGAGAAGTATTCGGGCTATGGTGAACGTCTGAAGCCGCACATGGCGGACACGACGGAAATTTTGCTCGATGCGGTCGATGCCGACAAAGACATTCTCTTTGAAGGTGCTCAGGGAGCGCTCCTGGACATTGACCACGGGACATTTCCGTTCGTCACCAGCAGCAACAGCTCGGGGGTGGGCGTTGCGTCCGGCTCGGGAGTTCCTGCACAGTTCATCGAATCGGTGGTGGGCGTGATCAAATGCTACAGCACACGCGTCGGTGGCGGACCTTTCCCCACGGAACAGGACAACGAACATGGCGAACACATTCGTCAGAAGGGCAAGGAATTCGGTACGACAACCGGTCGACCACGACGCTGCGGCTGGTTCGATGCGGTCGCCGTACGCTACACCGCTCGACTGAGCGGCGTGAATCTATTGAGCGTCATGATGGTCGACGTACTGAGCGAACTGGCAACCATCAAGGTTTGCGTGGCTTACGAAATCGACGGGAAACGCACTACCACGTTCCCCAGTCACGTCGACGATCTGCGTCGTGTCACGCCGGTTTACGAGGAGTTGCCGGGCTGGCAGACGGATGTGACGGGAATCCGGAATTACGACGATCTTCCCGAAAATGCTCGCAAATATCTCGATCGAATCAGCGAACTGCTCGGCAGACCCGTCGGCGTTGTTTCGGTGGGACCTGACCGTGCTCAGACGATGTTCTCCGAAGCCGGGAAGAAGATGCTCCGCATGTAGTCTTTTCCCGAGGGTGCGCCATTTCGCACGTTCGGGTTTCGTCGCCGCGGGCTGGGCTTACGGAATTCCGCGTCTAGTGGATAGACTGGGGATATCGAACCGCACTTTCGCGGTGATTCCAGACCTCCAAACAAATTTGCCAGCGTGAACTCGCCCGCCGCAACCGACTCCGACAACCAGCTCGATATCCCTCGCGAGCAGCTGCCCCGACACATTGCCGTCATCATGGATGGCAACGGTCGCTGGGCGCAGCGGCAGGGACTGCCCCGCATTGAAGGCCATCGTAATGGCGTAACCAGCGTCCGCAAGCTTACGGAGGAGTGTGCGCGGTTAGAGGTCGAGCAACTGACGCTGTATTGCCTCTCCAGCGAGAACTGGAAACGGCCCAAGCTTGAACTCGACTTCCTGATGCATCTGCTCGAGCAGTACATGATCGAAGAGCGGGCGCTGATCATGGAGCAAAACATCCGCGTCAGTGTGATTGGTCGTCGAGACGGGATTCCGGATCGTGTGCTTGCGGAAATCGACAAGACAATCCAGCTAAGCTCGACCAACACCGGAACGCGACTTTGCCTTGCCATTAATTATGGCGGACGAGGCGAGGTGGTTGACGCAATTCGTCAGATCGCCACCGACGCTGCCAGTGGCAAGATTGCTGCCGAGGCCGTCGACGAAGAGATGGTCAGCCGATACCTGTACACGCAGGACATGCCCGATCCGGATCTGTTGATTCGAACCGCCGGGGAAATGCGAGTGAGCAATTTTCTGCTTTGGCAGATAAGCTACGCGGAAATCTGGGTTACGGAGAAGTGCTGGCCCGAGTTTCGACCACCGGATCTGCACGACAGCCTCCGCGACTTTGCTCGACGCGACCGACGCTACGGCGGTTTGAACAAGTAGCAGGTCGCAACGCACCAACTGACTCCTTTCTCATCCTCCCGCTGCAGTCAACGACGCAATGTTACGCAAGCGACTCATCGCGTCATTCTTTCTGATCACACCGGTGCTGTTTATTTTCTGGTTGGACACCAACTGGAACTTTGGCATGCCCGGGATCTGGACGATCCCCTTTGCCGTGCTGGTCAGTTTTGCGATCGCCGGCGAACTATTGGCCATGATTCGCGATCGCAGCGCGGGGGCAACCGCGTGGGTGGTCTATACCGGCGTGTTGCTGTGCCAGCTGGCTGTTATCGCGCCCGAGTTGCTGTCGGTCTTCGGGGGCGAAGGCGCGGCGGAGTTTGGTCGATGGCAGTGGAGTATCCTCGCACTCGCGGCGACGACGTTACTGGCGTTTGTTTGCGAGCTCTCACAGTTCAGTGAAGAACGCCATTCCACGTCTCGCGTCGCGCTGGCGATACTGGTTGTGATGTATTCCAGTTGGCTGGTCAGTTTCCTGGTTGCCACGCGCGTCGAGCTGGACAACTACAAAGGCGTGCTCGCCGTGTTCTCGATGATTTTCATCATCAAGATGTCGGACGCCGGCGCGTACTTTATTGGCAAGCGGTTTGGCCGCCGCAAGCTCGCGCCCGTGTTGAGTCCGGGAAAAACAGTGGAAGGGCTGTTTGGCGGCATGGCCGCGGCGGTCCTCGCGTCGCTGTTGGTTTTCTGGCTGATCGCCCCCAGCGTTCTGGAATCGTATTCATTCAGTTGGTTGTCGGCGATGGCGTACGGCGTCTCGATTTCCGTGGTTGGAGTGTTTGGCGATCTGAGCGAATCGATGATCAAACGTGACATGCAGTGCAAGGACTCCAGCGGCTGGCTGCCGGGTCTTGGAGGCATCATGGACACAGCCGACTCGGTCCTGCTTGCCGCCCCGGTCGCCTACCTGTGGTGGAGTTCGGGACTTTTGTAATGGTCATCCCGAACGTATCACCTCAAAGTGAGGAATCCGCACTTGCTGTAAGTGGCTGATACGTAAGGGATTGCGGTGAATTCATCGCTGCAGCACTTTTTCATAAGGGGTCTGGCGCTCTATAGTTTTAGCTCTGATTCGCTTCACATGAAGGTTTCAGTTACTGATTCATTTCCACGGAGCCCGTTGGACACGAACGGCTACCCGTCCCTGATGACTGAAGCCATCATCTCGCTGGTCCAATCAAGCGACCTGCTGACCCTGTTCGGGGCACGAGATCAAAATCTCCGGAAGCTTCGTGAGAAGTTTGAGGTTGAGATCACCCACCGCGACGGAAAGATCCGCGTTGCCGGCGACGGTGCTGCAGTTTCGCAGGCGACCGAGGTCATCGAAGAGCTGAAAGGCATCGTCGAACGAAAGGGTGTCGTTGGGGAGACGGACCTCAATCGCGTGATCGCGATGGTAACCGGCGACAAGGAAGTGCCGACGTCGAAACCCATTGCTGTGGCGAGTTCGGCCCGCCAAATCAAGCCGCGGACGCCGGGGCAGGATCGCTACATCAAGGCGATCCGTAACAACTCATTAACGTTCGCCTGTGGTCCGGCCGGAACCGGCAAGACCTATCTCGCGGTTGCCGTCGCCGTGGAGGCCCTGCGCAACGACGAAATGCGCAAGATCGTCCTGGTGCGTCCTGCCGTTGAAGCCGGCGAGAGTCTTGGCTACCTGCCTGGCGACCTCCAGGCGAAGATCAATCCGTATCTGCGACCGCTGTTGGACGCGCTCCACGAGATGATGGAGTACGACCAGATCAAGCGTTGCATGGAAGAGGACGTGATTGAAGTTGTTCCGCTGGCCTACATGCGAGGCCGGACGTTGAACGACGCCTTCATCATTCTCGATGAAGCCCAGAACACAACCGTCTCGCAGATGAAGATGTTCCTGACGCGGATGGGTGAGAATTCAAAGATTGTCGTATGTGGTGACCCGACTCAGGTCGACCTGCCAACCAACCAGCGCAGCGGATTTTCCGACGCATTGTTGCGACTGAACCCAATTTCGGGTGTCGCTCAGGTGCGTCTGGAGAAGTCCGACATCGTTCGGCACCAGCTGGTGCAGGACATCGTCGCAGCGTACGAAGAAACAGAACACAACAACCGTCGCGGCCAGCGTCGCGATTCGAAAAGGGGGCGGTAACGCCATGTCATCGGGCAATTCACCCAAGCTGAAGAAGGGCACACGCGTTAGCGGAGTGCAGCTGCAGCCCAGTCGATTCACCATTGCGCTCGATTTGCTGAAGCGAGCGGATGTGCTGACGCGATTTGGACTCTGTCTGGTTGCCGGTCTGCTGATGTGGTTCTCGACGACCAGTTGGCAGCGTCCCTTCTCTTTTCGAGAGGGCGATGTTCCGGAGCGTGCAATTACGGCGCGAGTTCCGTTTGCAACGGTGAACGAAAAGGAAACCGAGCGCGCGCGCGAAGCGGCTCGTCGCCAGGTCGTCACCATCTATCACCACGATCGTGCCCAGATCGCCAACCTGCGGGCGCAGTTGATCGACAAAGTTCGTCAGGTCGTACGTGCCGACTCGCTTGAGTCGCTGGAAAAGGAAGAGCAGACTCGTGGCATCTGGCAGGAATTCATGCATGGAGTGCCTTCCACGCTCGAAGGTGATCCGGAAAAAACGATCACCAACGTTCAGTACTTCGAGGACTTCAAGGCCGCACTCAGCAACGATGAGAAGGCGTTGGAAGAGTTCGAAATTGACGTGACTTCCGCAATGAGTCCGCTGGAGTCGAGAGGTGTGCTGAACGGCCTGCAACACGATTTCGACAAGGAAGGTGGCAATACGTCCCAGATTCGCATCGTCGCCGGAGACGAAGCTCCTGTCTTTGTTGCCGTGGATGATGTGCGAACGGAAAATGTGCTCAGTCGCCTCAAACAGCAGTTGGACGAAACGCTGTCCGAGCCGCTCGCTCGCCATGTGTATGCGTGGCTGAGTATCAAGGATCGGTTGAAGGTCACACTCACGTACGATCGCGAGGCGACCGATTTGGCGGCGGACGAGGCGGCGGCGTCGGTCAGCACCAAAATGATTGACTACCAGGTTGGCTCGTTGTTGGCGGATGGCGGCAAACCGCTGGACGCGGCATCGATTGCCCTGCTCCGCACCGAATACGAAGCTGCGGCGGACAGCACAACGGTCGTCAAGAAGATCTCGCGAACGATGGCCACGTTCGGCATGTATGCGACGGTCTTTTCACTGTGCGGGTTTTACTCGCTCTTCCGACGCAGCCGTGTCCTGACGGATACTCGTTCGTTGTTGCGAGTACTGTGTCTCGCGGTGGTTACGGTCGCCCTGTGCCGATTTGCATCTCTGTACTTCTCCGAAACGGTCATCATTCCACTTCTGTTGTTCAGCATGACGGCCGTTATTGCCTACGACCAGGAACTGGCACTCTTGCTGTCATCCGTGATGGCATTGGTGGTGGTCGTTTCGCTTGGGTTGGGTCTAAACGAATTCACGATCTACATCGCGGCGATGGCGACGTCCGTGTTGTGCCTGCGTCATGTGCGTAGCCGGACAAAACTGATCTACGTGGGGCTTGTGGTGGTGGCGGTCGCGGCGGCGACGGCGATCGGTTCGGCCACGCTGTCGGATCCGACGCAGGGCTACAACATTCTGATTCGCGCCGCCTGGTACGGCTTCTTCTCGATTGTGGCAGCCATGTTGATGACGGGACTACTGCCATTCATCGAAAAGATGTTCGACATTCAAACGGAACTCAGTCTGCTTGAACTGGCCGACGTAGCGCATCCGCTGCTCCAGGAGCTCGTTCGGCGCGCTCCGGGAACTTACAACCACACAATCAATGTGGCTTCGATCGCGGAAGCGGCGGCGGAATCGATTGGTGCCAATGGGCTGCTGGTGCGTGTGGGAGCGTACTTCCACGACATTGGAAAAATGGTGAAGCCTGGTTACTTCATCGAAAACCAGGGGGACGGCACGAATCGGCATGAGACGTTGTTGCCGGCCATGAGCACCCTCGTCATCATCGCTCACGTGAAAGACGGCGCAGATCTCGCTCGCCAACACAACCTGCCAAACGTGTTGGTCGACTTTATCATGCAGCACCATGGAACGACGCTGGTCGAGTATTTCTACAACCGGGCGAACGAACAGAGCGAATCGGACCCGGATGGCGAAAAAGTCGAAGAGCACAGCTATCGATATCCCGGTCCCAAGCCGCAGACAAAAGAGACGGCCGTGCTGATGTTGGCCGACACGGTCGAAAGCGCCGGCCGTTCGCTGACGGATCCGACTCCTTCCCGAATCGAAAGTCTTGTCCACGAGCTGTCGATGAAGAAACTACTGGACGGTCAGTTCGAAGAGTGTGGATTGACGCTGTCGGAACTCAAGCGAATCGAAGTCAGTCTCATCAAGTCCCTGTCGGCCGTCTACCACGCGCGTATCAAGTATCCGGACCAGCAATCCGCATGATTGAGATTTTGTTGAACAACGAAATCGGATTTGAATTTCCCGAGTCGAAATTAACCGATGTCGTCCGCGAGATTCTGTTGGACCACCAGGTCGAGTCCGGTGAAGTCAGTCTCGCCGTGATCGACGATTCGACGATGCACGAACTCAATCGTCAGCATTTGGATCATGACTATCCCACGGATGTACTGAGCTTCGTGTTGGAACAGGACGGGAGTTACCTGGAAGGCGAGGTTATCGTCAGCTGCGATACCGCGACAACCATTGCTCCGGAGTATGGTTGGAAAGCGACGGACGAGTTACTGCTGTACTTTATTCACGGTTGCCTTCATCTCGTGGGCTACGACGACCACTCGGATGTTGATCGGGCGGCAATGCGACAGCAGGAAGCCGAGTACCTGAAACGCGCCAATGTGGCGTTGCCCGCGAAGCATTTCGATCGAGTTCTGCGAAACGGGGAGAACTCGGCATGACGTCCGGACTGCTGCTCCTGGTTTCTTTTCTCAGCCTGTTGGTCGCGCACCTGGCCAGCACGGCGACGAAAGTGCTGGAAGATATTCAATGGCACGAGCTGCAGGACTATTCCCGGCGCCGCGACCGAAAACGATTCGACGAAGTTCACGATGACTATGAGGATGTCATCACGGGGACGGAGACGCTGCTCTACCTTGCGATCGCCGTCCACGTATTCTTTGGGCTGGCCTGGATTTCAACGGCCGAACTGGGCGGTTTCGGGCGGTTGGTGGATCTGATGATTGGCGTCGTGGGCGGGACGGTCGTTCTGCTTGCTGGTGTCGTCTGGTTTCCTTCGGCAATTGCCGAACACGCCGGGACCGCATTTCTCTTTCATACCTGGAGAGTCTGGAAGACGGTCAACATGTTGCTGCGACCTTTCACGCTCGGTGCCGATTTCGCCAGCGTTGTGGTCAAACGACTGGTTGGCGTGACGGAAGAGGAAAGCGAAGAAGAGGCGTTGGAAGAAGAGATTCGTACGATCGTCGTTGAAGGCCAGCACGATGGTCTGCTGGATAGCGAAACACGTGACATGATTGAAGGCGTGATTGAACTCGATGATGCGAATGTCGCCGACATCATGACGCCCCGCGACAAGATGGACGTCATGTCTGTCGAGCTGACGTGGCGTGAAATGCTGGAGTTCGTTACCGAAGTGGGCCGGACCCGGATTCCGGTCTACACCGGATCACGCAACGAATTCATCGGTATTCTGTACGTCAAGGATCTGTTTGCAGAACTGAGAAAACCGGAAGCCGAACGTCGAACGGTTCGTGAGATCCTGCGTAGGAAATGGGACGTTCCCATGACCATGCATCTGGACGAGCTATTGCAGCAGTTTCGTCAGACGCGAAACCACCTTGCACTCGTGGCGGATGAATACAACGGGGTCGCCGGCCTGGTTACGATCGAGGACGTGCTCGAGGAAATCGTTGGTGAGATCGTAGACGAATCAGACAAGGAAGACCTTGGTGAGATTCGCGTGATCAACGAACAGGTTGCCGAGGTGCTGGGCCGTGCGCACCTGGAAGATATCAACGAGCAGCTGGGAACCGACTTGCCCGTGGATGACGAGTTCGACACGATCAGCGGATTCCTGATGCATCAGCTAGGACGCATTCCCAGGCAGGGCGAGTGCGTGATCTGGAACGATTTGAAGGTCACTGTTGTGGAAGCGTCTCGGCGTCGAGCGGAGTTGGTGCGAATTGCCAACGCAACCGAATCGACTTCGGATGTACTGACCGGCCGCGGCTAGTTGGTGAGTCCCCGGCACCTGACACCCATTCCCCCACCACTCTTCACTCTCCGTGGTTGATTCGACATGCGGCTATTCGAATTGATGATTCTTGCATTGTTCTTGCTACCGGCAAGTATTTCGGTCGCCGCTGGGGTGCAGGACGATGATCGCCCAAAGCAGTCCGTGGCGGACGACGCGGTCATCGAGGCGCAGGAAGCGTCGGCTCAACCGGAAATCCACCAGATCGTTGACCCGCAGGCGATCGAATTTCATTCCGGGGCAACGCACTACGTTCATCGTGCGGCGACCCGGCGGCTACCTCAGTTGACGATTCGCGGCCTGGCGAACGCGAAAATCCATTTTCTGGGGCCGATTCGAGGCAACGTCGAAACAAAATCGAGCTGGCAGGACGATCGCGGTGTTGTGAACCTGGTGGACTGCGAGAACGTTGAGATCACGGGCCTGCACGTCACCAATCGCAGAAAGTACGAACCGATTGCGATTCTGGGGAAACAGGAATCGACGGCACTGTGTGTCAGCCGTTCGCGAGGCGTGAAGATTGCCGATTCATCTTTCACGGGTGCTGGAAAGTCGGTCGTCCTTGTACACAGTGGGTCCGATGTTTCCCTTGCCCGGACCAAGATCAAGGGCTACTACTTTGAGCTGCACGTGGGGGCATCCAGCGTCAAACTGGATGAGGTCAAATTCGAACAGCACAATCCGCAGGTGGGTGATAGCCACGCCGCGATTTGGGTTAGCTCGTCGATGCGAGACGATCGCAAGAAGCTGTTCAAGCAAACCAGCGTTAGCTTGCGAAACGCGTCATTCAATTTGAAGAGCGGACGGGCGATCGTGTCAGGCAATGGCAGTTATGAGACGAAATCCACGCTGACGTTTGAAGATGTGCCGGTCATTCGACATACCTATCCGGCAGTCGGGTTCACGATCTACCACGGCAACTACCACAGTATTCACATCCAACTGAAACGCCCGGTTCCCGGCCTCGTCGACCTTGTGCAGGCACGAGGAGGCAGGGGAATTGGCCGTTATATGATCTACCACCAACCGCCCGGCCACCCGTCTTCGAAGTCGCCGATTGTGGTGGACGGTGTCAGTAGCGATACGATTCGCAGCGACTACTTCAGGTCCGGCAGACCGTAAAACTTGAGTGCGTTGCGATACATCAGTTTCTCGACGAACGGTCGTCCTTTGGGACCGTAGTAGTCGAGGATGATTTTCTTGTAGTCGCCGTACTTTCCACCACGCATGGTGACTGGCCAGTTGCTCCCGTAAATCAGTCGGTCTTCGCCGAACTCTGCGGTGAGCACGTCGAGCGTGGATTTGTAGAAGTCAACTTTGGTCGGTGAAGGTTGACGGTGTGACTGCTGAAACAACCCGGAGATCTTGCAGTAGACGTTTTTGTGGGCGGCGGCTTTCTTGACGCCCGCGATCCAGGCTGCTTCGGCAGGCTTGCCTTCAATATCTGCACCGGCGACGTGGTTGATGAGAATTTTAAGGTTGGGGACCTTGTCGGCCACCATGGCGACATCTTCCAGGCTGAACTGGAACATCAGCACGTCCAAGGTCTGGTCCATATCCGCCAGTAACTTCAGGTCGCGCCAGACGGCGTCGTTGAAGAAGTCTTCGCCGCCCGGTCGCTCGCGCATGCGGATTCCGACATAGCGTTTGTCCTGAGAGAGTTGCTTCAGGTTTTTCGCAAAGTCCGGTGTGCCGATTTCCAGGCTGCCGACGAGACCGATGTAGCGTTTGGGATCGTGCTTGACGAGATCGAGTACCCACTGATTATCGGGTAGCCACTCGGTCGCCTCGACGATGACGGTGGCCGTGATACCGTTGGCGTCAGCCACCTCATTGAAGTGTTTGGGGAGTACCGGACGATACAGCACCTTGTCCGATTTGGGTGGCCAGGGCAGCGGCCGATTCGTGTCGTACAGGTGTATGTGTGTGTCGACGACGGGTACATCCGAATAGTCCTCCGCGGAACAGGCGGCGGGCAGGATGAACAGAGCGAGGACGCTCGTGATATGAATCCACGATGACAAGCGATGCAACATTGTTACTCTCCAGAACATTGAACGACCGACGCCACATTATGCACGGAATCGCACGCATTCCAAATGCATGCTGTTTTGACACGGACCTTCGTGATTCGCTAGATCACGTCGGCTCGATGGCAGGCCGTCATGCAGTGCGATTTTCCGGCGGGAAGTTCGATGCACTCCGCACCAATGTTGGCGGTTTCGATGCAGCACATGGTTTTCCATTCGTCGTCGCCAAAGTCGCCCATGCGTTGGGATTTGTCGATCCATGGATTCCACACGACAACCGATGCTGAATTTGATCGTTCGACAACAATCTGTCGCCCTGCAGCCGAGTCGACGATCGCAATCGGGTTGTCGTTGATGGCGGTGTAGATGCGATCGGTCTCGGCGTTGAATCGAATGGCTTCACCCGCGCCGGTATGCGACGTGGAAGTCAGCTGATCGAGGAAGGGTGCCGACTCCAGGCCGGTGATTTCAATAGATTCAATGTCCGAAATGGCGAAGTAGCTATGCAAAGCGGATTCGAATTTCTGTGATTCTGCGGACGTATTGGTCACTGAGAGGTGCAGGCGAAGTGCCGAGCTGAATTCCATCCGAAAGGTTACTTCGAAGGGCTGCTGGCTCAGACGCAATTCGACTTCGATTGAATGCTCGGATTGCTTGGAGTTGTGGACGGTCCACGGCTGCGTCCGCGCCCAACCGTGCGCCGGAAGGTCACGGGCCGATGGGTTGGCGCCGAACCAGGGAAAGCAGACAGGCACACCACCGCGGATCGCTTTATCGTTGCGGTAGATCGCATCCCGGCTGACGAACAGTAGCTCGTCGTGGCCCTGCGGTTGAAAGCTCGTGATGTGAGCTCCGTGCAGCCAGAATTGTCCTCTGCATTGCGGCGTGTCCACGACTCCGAAGATCATGCCGTCGCGGTTTGCTTCAAACCGCAATTGCGCTTCGAGTCCAAACCTGGCATTGAGTTGCGCTGCGTTCATGCGATTCGCGTCGTCCATATATGCGGCTCATTTGCAAACAAGCTGGTAGGGGAGAGTTGCCAAACCTAAGATAGATTCTGTTCGTTCAGATAGAGTCTATGCCTTCAATGCGCTTCCGAGGAGTTGGTTATGGCGGATTGTCCACGCTGCAGACTGGGTTTGCAAAGTGAGGAATACGAAGGCGTCAAAGTGCTGTTCTGTGGGAACTGTTGGGGCCACTGGGTCACGTTCGAAGCCCTGGCGATGATCATGGCGAGCGACCAATATCAGTTCAGCGAATCGGAAGCGGCCACATGTCTTTTTGGGAAATGGGCCGACGCAAACGAAGAGGATCCTCAACCGCTCCGCGCCGCGTTGTGTCCGGATTGCCAACAAGAAATGACCACCGGGCCCTTTAGCGCTGATTGCCCGATTGAAGTCGATCGATGCGCCAGTCACGGTATGTGGCTCGATACGTCAGAAGTAAAGCAACTTCAGGTGTATTTTGAGTCTTGAGTGAGCTGGATTTGAACTGCGGCGTGCGTGGCATTGGATGCTTACGATGAGCGGTGAAACGATCAGACGGAAGGATATCCCTGTATCATCCGCTCCATCCTTTCTGCTGCTTCGAAGACCGTGTCTCCGAGCGCCGCGAGCCGAAGCTCTTCGTCTCGCTTGTCGATCAGGGTGACTCGGATGCACCATTCGGAAGAACCTTTGATTTCCCTTATCTCCAAACTCAAACAGGAGCTTGCCAGTTTCGAAAGCTGAGCCTGAGTGCCGGCGTCGAACATGTGTTTGGTGTTTTCGTCGTAAGGGAAAAACGTCATCTGCGTAACCACTCTGAATGGGTGTAGGATAAATTCCTCATCGAAATCTCGTGGGGAGATCTCAAGCCACTCGATAGGTAGGGGGCAACATGAGGTACTCCCCTAAGGTGATATCGCAGTATGTGCGGACTGTAGCATTGGGCGGCGGTCGTTTTGTGGACAACTTCTGAGAATTGCGAGTAGCGAGGTGGTCTGCAGTGCCGAGCGAGCAACGAGAGTTGGAGCCAGGAGTAGGCCGTAGAACGTCTCAAAACGAAAAGAGCCCGTCCGCGGAAGGCGAACGGGCTGCGAGGATTGTGGAACCGTCGACGATTACTCTGAATGTCGCGGCTTAGTTGAGCAGGCCGAGGATCAGGCCGGCCCAGTCCATCGCGTTCGGGCTGCGACGCGAAATGGCAGGGACGTAGTCCCGTTCGAATCGGTAATCGTCCTGAATCAGGACTCTACGATCCGGACAAACCTGAGGCACCGGGGCGGGCGGGTGGCATACATTGCACTCGCAATTGGCCGGGTGGCTGCCGTAACGCGTGGTCACAACAGGAGTGACTCGTGCGTTGCGGCGGGCAATCTCGTAGGACGTGCGGAGCGCATCCCGCTCGGAGTGGTACCATGCGGTCAGCTCCCGGTTGCGAAGATTGTAGGTCCGCGCCGCCGCAGCCAGCTCCCGGTTGAGAGCTCGTACTCGTAGCGCACGTGTGTCGCGGCATTCAATGCGTACCGCCCGTTGCCTCTGCGCCCGGAGGATATCGCGTTCTCGATGGTAGGCGTAGCGGTTGGCGTCACGCTGTGCCTTATAGTCCTGTTCCAGCGAAACACGACGAACTTCATAGTCCCGTCGAATCAGGCGGTCGTGATCAGCGAATGCGAAGTTTGGAGCGGAAACGCTGGCGATGGTGGCGAGTAAGGTGGTGACAAGAATTCGTTTCATAGTGTGCTCCTGGCAGGAGTTCCGTGCGGGCCGCCACTCTGGCGGTGAGTCGAATCACACATAATGCAACGGGTATGCCAGCAGTTGCGGCAGCTTGCCAGTTCTTCGTAACCCGTAAACTGGTATTGGTTTGCGCTGCAAATGGGGAAGTGCGTGATTGTACGAGCGTGCACTATAATGTGATCAGATGGATCACGCGTGATATCAAACGGTTGTCAGGTTGGGACCTGGCGATGGCCGGAAACTTCTTGCGTTCGGCCGTCTCAACTTGAATCTGGAATCTCTGTCCGCGAATGAATCATTAGACTCATAGCTGCCACTTCTCCAAAGCCGATCGTCAATTGCCATGTCCGAGTCGTCCATCAAGAAACTGGGGCCCTACCTCATCGACCGAGTCGTCGGTAAGGGAGGCATGGGGTCTGTCTTTGCAGCTCGCCATGAAGAGACGGGTGAGAAGTCGGCGATCAAGGTTCTGTCTCCCGGTCTTGCTGCGGATGAGACGTTTCGCGACCGGTTCATCGCCGAGATTAAATCGCTGGAGACGCTGAATCATCCCCACATCGTTTCGTTGCACGGATATGGAGAAGCGGACGGTCATCTTTACTATGCGATGGAGTTGGTCGAAGGTACGAACCTCGAGCAGGAGTTGTCGGCGGGGCGTCGATTCACGTGGCGGGAAGTCACACAGATTGCCCTGGATGTTTCGAGGGCACTCAAGCACGCGCACGATCATGGCGTCATTCACCGAGACCTGAAGCCGGCGAACCTGCTGATGGATGCTGACGAGGTCGTCAAGTTGAGCGACTTTGGGATCGCGAAACTGTTTGGTTCCACGAAGGTGACCTACAACGGTAGCGTGCTGGGGACGGCGGACTACATGGCTCCCGAGCAGGCGGCCGGTGAGCCGACGACGCCGCGATGCGACCTGTACAGTCTTGGCTGCGTGATGTACGCGCTCCTTTCTGGAAAGCCACCGTTTCAGGGACGGACGATCGCGGAAGTCGTCCACAAGGTACGCTACGAACAACATATTTCTGTTTCGCGATTCGCCGACGTGCCGCGAGACTTACAACAGGTAATTGACGAGCTACTGGAAAAGGATCCTGACGATCGCATTCGAACAGCACTTTCGCTACGCCATCGGTTAGGATCGATCCAGCAGGCGATGTCGATTTCGACGACGGGCGAAGATGAGTTTTCCAGCGACGGAACGGATCTCTCTCAGGCTGACCGGACGCAGCGATTCGTAAACCCACCCCCGGATATTGCCGAGCGACAGACGGTGCTGCTTCCCGAAGGCGGCGAACCACCTTCGGGGCCGACCGAACAGAATACGATTCCGGTTTCCACGAAGCGTACGCCAAAGAAGCAGCGGCAACTCGATCGATACACCCGCGTGGAATTGGAGAAGGCGCGAGTCGGGGACTCGGGACGTGGCAGTGAGTTCTCCTCTGCGGTGCCGCTTCTGCTGATGCTGCTCACGGTGCTGGGAGGTCTGATGGGCGGTGTGTGGTACAGCACGCTGCCGATGTCCGCGGACGATTTGCATTCGCGCATCATGGTGGCGGCGGAAGATCCCGAGCGACTGTCGAATGCTTCCCGGGACGTTAATCGGTTTCTTGAGAACTTCCCCGACGACAATCGCGTCGAGAGCGTTCAGAAGCTGCGTGAAGAAATCGTGCTGCAGCGTCTGCAGCGTACCCTCGAAGTCCGCGCCCGAGCCCGCAAGGAAACGGGCAAGCTGTCGCCGATCGAAGTGCACTGCAATGAAGCTTTTCGCCGACATCGCGAGGGCGATATTGAGGGCGCCATTCACACGCTGGAAGGCATCCAGTTAATGTTCGATGATGCCAATCAGACCGACATTGGTATCCAGCGTATGCTGCAGTTGATCTCGCGACTGATTCCTCAATGGGAGGATGAACTGAGTAATGAGATCTCCGGACTGCGGGCGAATATTGCCGTGTACCGTGATCGTGCCCGGGAGTTGCAAGAGACCGATCCGGCAAGGGCCAGGCGAATCTGGCTGGGAATCGTCGAGCTCTACAGCAATCGACCATGGGCTGTCGAATATACCGAAGAAGCAAAACGGGCGTTGCAGAAATATCCGGTTGATTCGAGAGATGAAGCCGGCAGCGAAGTCGACTTGCCGGAGACTCGTGAAGACACCAGTCCGGACTCTCAGCCTACCACCGACAAATAGTGTCTTGATACCTGGATTTATCATGCGGCGACACCAACTAAATTCCGGGACACAGTTCCTGTTCCTCCAGGCGGCTCCACGCGTCATCGTCCTGTTTGTATGCATGTTGTTGGCCGGTTGCGGATCGAAGTTGGCTACCGATACTCCGGCACCGGAATTGACCGTCGAAGGTTGGACGAACGGCGAGCGTCCGGATGTGGAAGGCAAGATCGTCGTTGTGGAGTTTTTTGCAACGTGGTGCGTGCCTTGCATTGAGGACACTCCGCACCTTGTCGAAGTATACGAACGGTACAAGGATCGAAACGTCGTGTTTGTCGGCATCACCGACGAACACGCGAGCGAACTCGTGAAGATCGACCAGTTCGCGAAGCAGCTAAAGATACCGTGGCCGATTGGATACGGCGGAGCTGACCTCAAACGCAAGCTGGGAGCGGACGTGATCCCCGCTACGTTCGTAATCGCCCGAGACGGGACGATCGTCTGGAATAGTGATGCGATGGGTACGCTCGACGGAGCGATCCGGAATGTTCTTTGACCCGGTTGCCTCACACGGTTGGCGTGACACCATGCTACGAGAGTATCGAGCAAGGAAACGATATCTGCGCAGCTAACGCCGATTCGTACGTGCAACCGTGCGAGCCGTTCCGGTAATCTTCTTCATTCTCCAGTTGAATCTGGTACGACCGCCAGGCGGCCTAGTTTCGCAGATTTTCCATCGTAATTCGGGCGTACGTATCACCGTTCATGTCAATTTTGACTTGTCGCCCGTCGTTGCCCGTGCTGACGTTTGCAGAACCACCGTAGGTGTTGATGCTGCGTAGTGACGAGACTGTATAGTTTTGCTGCAAGTTGACCCAAACAGTTTTGTTGCTGCTATTCCGATTGCAGACATGCAATATCAGGCGACCACCGCTTTCAAACGCAGCTGCGATGTAATCGGGGTGATTGGTTTCGACCCTTTTGGCTGGGCCCTTTGAATATCCAATGAGCTGCTTGACCGCCCAATAATGTGAGCCCCGAAATCCTTTGGTTGTGACAACTCGAGGTACTGCCTGATAGAGCCAGACCTTCGATATTCCAGCTGAGATGGCAGGTAGGATATGGGCGATTCCATCAGCCGTATCGTTACCAAAGAGTGTTGACTCGGTAAACCAAATCCCGCCATTGTCCACAAAGTTCTCCCACCGTTCGTAAGACAACTCGAGATTTCCGTTGTAGTCGTGCGCACCCCCAACGTCTATTACATGACGTACGTTGCTCATGGTTGCGGCCGCTCCGGCAAGGCCGAACGTCTCGACACCCACCATTCTTTTTCCAAAATCGACGCCCAGGTAATCCCAGGGTCCCGCGGGATCCTCGTTGAACGGGCCTACCCACTTGCATTGGCCAATTCTTTCTTCGACAACTTTCTGCAAGTAAGTCTTGTAGGCGCTGAGTTTGAGGCCGTAGATGCCCTCGTCTGTTGAATCACAACTCAATGTCCCTCCTGCCGAAGCGCACTTGAGCCAGCTCGGGAATTTCTCTCCGTTATGCGCACCCTTCAGTTCTCCGGTACTTCGGAGAGTTCCGTCGGTATTCGCGACACTTGCGAATACTCGCATACCTGTGTCTCTCGCTTTTTTAACGAAATTGCTGATCGTGTCGTAGCGAGCGTCATTGACGCCCCACATCGCGACGATCGGAATTCGGACGCCCGAGAATCCCATGTCCTCCAGCTTTTCCACAGCTCTCGTTTGATTCGTGATCTGGAATAGGGTGAGTTTCACGTCGGCACCGTAGGATACGCCGTTGCCCATCTCGGTGTCCGGCCACACCTTGATGGTCTGTGCCTGTCCGGGGGTGCTGCCAAAAATCAGTGCGCACAGCACCAGGGTTCGCCCGACCGCGTGAATTGAAATGTGTTTCGCCACGTGTGGCTCCTTGAATTGCATGGATTCCAGCGTGCAAAGAATCCGGAATACTGAATGCTGCCCTGCCTGTTGGGCTTTCCATAAATTCAGCCTGTCACTCGCAAGAACGCGATCACGCTAGGACGGCAGGTGATGCTAGCTGGTGATATTGCATAATTCCATCCTCCGTCTGCGGGTTAATGGCAATGTGGTGAATATGGTTTGTTTTCGGTCACCCATTGTGGGCCGTTTTGATAGGCAGCAATAAAGGTGCTATGCCAATCGGGAAACTACAGGTGACGTCAAAGCCAAACTGAAATTGTTACCGTGCTATTGAGATGTTGCGTCGACAAAAGCTGCTACGGCGGCGAGCACGTTGGCACACTTCGCATCAATCGGATGGCGAAGGAAGGTTCGCGGCTTACCTGTTTCCGCGTGCCGGATAGGTATGTACTACGACGCGTGCGGGCTGATGACCGGGGCATCGATGACAAAGAGATCTGGCCAACGCTTATCGGCAGAGCCCGATCTCCGCACGAAGCGTTTCTCCGTCGTCGCGGTAACTCATTGCCTGCTGCCCGCGTTGGTGACTGAAAACTTTACCGGAATGACAACCGCTGCGATTCCCAGCTCAACATTCTCTTCGACGACATCGACGAGGCGAAGAACGTGATTGGGTCGCAGCCAGGTATTGTGAAACGACTGACAAGCGGTTGAAAGATTTGAGAAAGCCATGTCGGCAACCAGCGGCCGGCGGCGTTTGCCGAGAACCCGAGGCCACTGTCCCTGCAGAATCCGTGACACTGAATTTGGTCAGGCTACTCTTCGTCCTGCAGCTCAAAGATTGGTGTCGAAGTCTCCGGGCCGGTTTCCAGTACGGGTTCCGGTGCAACGTCCCCGTTCTCCAGTAGTTGGATACCGGGAGCTGGAACTTCTGGCGGAGCTTCGGCGTCGTTGCCCCCGGCTTCGTTGCCCCCGGCTTCGTTGCCCCCGGCTTCGTTGCCCTCCTGGTTCGCGATATCCTCGGGCGGGTTGGCGGGTTCAACCGGCTTGCCCGCGTCGGGATTGACCGACGGTTCCGAACCGGTGTCCAGCAGCATGTAGCCGGCCCAGAAGAAAGGGTGTTCGGCCTTCAGTTCGATCTCATCGTTCCCGTGCCGGATCCGCGGCTCGGTTTTGGCGTCGATGGATTCGATGCGAGTTAGCTCGACGGCCGTTTGCCACGCTTCGGACGCGGATGAGTCAGGCAGGCCGGCGATCATTTCGCGAACGAGCACGGCAGGTGCTTTGCCACCGGTCCGCCAACGGCTGAGTAGTGCTGTGCGAGTGCCATTTGCCATCAGCCCACAGGCGGCGAGGAATATTTCCTGCCCGGTCGCGCGAGAATTCAGGGCACCTTCCGCGGCGGTGTGGTAGCCGGGAAGCAGGATCTGATCCGGCGCGCCCCACGGATAGGCGATCCAGTCGGCGAGCTTCGAATTCTTCTGGCCACGATCGTATTGGGCCGGCGACCAGCCATACGGAGCGTTGCTCTTCACGTCGACGTCGTTCCACACGATCATCCGATCCACCACGCCCGCGGTATAGCGCGACGTACGCGGCGGCTTCTGACGGGAGATGACTTCAAGGTCGGGGTCGCCTTCCTTGAGTTTCGTCAGCATCTCAAGCGCGAACGAACTGGACTCGCGGGGGTAGAGTTGTCCGCCCACGACGATCGACTTCGGCGCTGCGATGCGGCCACGACGATCGCCGACTGACAGTGAGGCCACCGGCGAGTAGCGAACGCGAACCATTGACAACAACGATGCATCCTCGTCACGGCCTTCCAGTTGTTCGGCAGGAATCTGCAGGACTTCAAAGGGTAAATACCACAGTACACCGTCGGGTACGATCACCAGCTCCTCAAGGCCATCCCAGCCGTTGCTGGGCAACTTTCCGATCAGCGACTTCCAGACGGCCTTCGCCGGCTGCTTCCACGAGTCGTCCAGGTCCTCCAGGTCCAGCGCGGTATTCTTGCCGCGATTGCCGATCGACTTGAGCAGCCCGGACATCGATCGACGGACCAGGCTGGGTTTGCGAATGGGCCAGTATTCTTCCATGTCCTTGCGGATGAACCACGCGTGCCACCCTTTACCGGTCGTTACCAGCATGAGGACGGCCTGGTTTTTTTGCATTCCGGCCTGAATGGCCTTCAGGCTGGGTTGCGGAGGAAAGACCAGTGGCGCGGGCTCGCGTCGGAGTGAGATCTCGCGAATGATGTTTTCCATTGATGCGCTATTGGTTGCCAACTCATCCAGGAGCCGAATTTGCGTTTTGCGTTTGTCGACATCATCGATGACCAAATTTTCTTTTCGCAGTATCAACCGGATCTGCTCGGACCGCCGCGACAGTTTTGCCAACCGGGGATACTTGTCACGTAGTTCCGCCTGGCGTTGCATGCCTGCCCTGCCCAGCATGGCCGGACCGCCTTCCAGATTCCAACGTAGCGACAGGATGCGCCCGCCGAAGGGCAGTGAGCTATAGAACCGATGACGTCGGAGGTATTCGGCAACTCGCACGGCCTTCTCGGGTTCTTTGAGATCCACCAGCAGTTCGAACCATCGCTCGATGGCGGTCGTGTGACCGGAGAGCATCATGCTGATCGTTTCCAGCGGCTCAGTGCGCCAATCTCCGTCTCGGGGTTCTCGCAGCACGATCGAGTACAACTTTTCTGCTTCGCGCTGCGAGATCGAAGCTCGGCGACCGGCTCGATACAACGCGTCAGCCAGCGTCAGATGAAATCGACGTAGCGATCCCCGCTGCATCCACGAAAGTGCGGCCTGCATGGACGTGTTCGCAGCTCGCGTCTGACCACTACGGAATTGCGTCAATGCCTCGAGGTAAGTGAGCCGGCTGCCCAGGTCGGTGGCGAGCAAGCGGCGTCGTGTCATGATGACACGGGCCTGCGTCAGCAGAGCTGCTGCCGAATCGGGATCGTTTGCATAGACAGCCACTTCGGCAGCGCCCAGCCGAAGTGAGGCGGATAGACGATAGAAGCGTTGTCGTTCGGCGTAGGCAACCGCCGGTCCGATCGACGGTAAGACACCGCGGCCCTCGTTGGCAAGGAATGCGTCGGTCATGTAACGAAACGCTTCTTCGATCACGTCCGCCTGTTCGTAGCGTGCTGCGGCGATGGAGGCCTGATGGAATTGCGTGAGGGCCTGCGCATAGTCGGCGTTGTCGAGGTAGTACTTCCCGAGTTCCAGTAGTGCGATGCCCGTTAACGGATGATCGAAATTGCCCGTGATGCGGCCTGTGGCAAGGTGAGCGGCTGCTTCTTTCTTCCTGCCCGTGCCGAGCAACGCGAGACCGTAGAGTGTCTCGACCCAGTCGGTCACCCATTGGCCGCCGGGCGGCAGGATTTCGGCGAAGCTGTTGGAAATCTCCGCGCTGAATGTCGCCAGGCCCGCTGTCGGGCCCAGCAGTTCCGCTCGGCGACGTAGCGACACTGCCAGGCATCGAGTTACTTCGACGGCATCCACGGCGCGCATGTGTGCCGGATTCACGACGCCACCGACTTCAAATGGTGTGGCAAGATTGGTCGTCCCCTCCATGCTACTAATGGAGTCGGGCAGTTCACCCATGATCGTCGCCCGTTGCCCCCAACCGATGCGGCTTTGGATCAGGTCGTTCGAGGGTTTGATTTGCGGGTAGCGGATGCGTCCCATCCAGCCGCGATTCGCAAGATGCACATTGATGGCCAGCTCGTGCGACTTCAACGCGGCGGAAAGGTTGCCGCCGCGGTAGTAGAGTTCGCCCAACATCGAGTAGGCGCAGATCGAGTCGATCCAACGCGCCTGGCCGATGCGCGTGCCACTCTTGAGTGCCCGTTCAAATCCGCGTTCCGCATCGCGGTATTCGCCGCCGTAGTACGCTGCCTTGGCCTGATAGAAAATCTCGCGCGGGACACGGTTGCCAATCTGGGCGTGTGCTGTCGTTGCTCCCATGGTGAGGAGTACCAGCAGGATGTGAACGACAGCAGTCGAAGCACTCGTGAAATGCATGTTGTTTCCCCGCGATTTTTCAGCATCCAGCGAGACGGGCTCATTTCGGCCGCGCGCTCTGCAGTCCGTCTATTATCGTTGCCAGCACCGTTTTTTGCCCGTAATTTTGCCTCGCCTGCGGACACTGTTAGTGCGGGCGGCCGTCGCAGGCAGCATTTCATCGCACCAAATTGGGCGGATTCGTTTAACTGTGCGGGTCGTAAGGACGATACCTTTTGTGTCGGTTCGAAATGGGTCCGATGACCCTATCGTTGCGCTGTGACCGACGACGGACAAGTAGCGTCGATTCCTTTAGATCAGGTTGCTGCGATGGAACGCACGAAGAACAACTGGAAAACTGTACTTGGTGGCACTGCGATTGCGGTCGCCGCATTGGCCTCGACGGGATGTCAGGTCGATGTCGCGGGGCAAACCCTGCCAAGTCCTTATTACCACTACGACGACATTCAGATCTACCCAAGCGGGCCTGAATTCAAGCTGCAAAACGAAGCCGATGCGATGAAGGCCTATCGCAACGAGCAAGAGCTCGGCGGCTAGTTTCAGCTAGATCCGGCTATTCCCGACGAGTCCCAATCAGTCGCGAGACTGGCAATTGGGAATCGGGGTGGACACTGGGTGCGGCACGGATGCTGCGCTCATGTGACCTCGCTGGCCTGCTGCCTTTGTTCGGTAGACTGACTAAGCCGAGCCGACTAAGCCGAGCCGAACTGTCGAGTTTGGCGTGGGATGCGATAAACCGATGACTGCCCGCCAGTCTGCGAACGACCGTTCGATCGCCGACGGCAAGTCGGTAGTTCGAGGCGTCTGGCAGTTCGAGGCGTCTGGTAGTTTCGGCTACCCGGCTATTCGTGCCGTGGCGGCTTGAACCGGGTATATTCACGCGGGTATTCTGCTTCGCGTTGTGTTCGAAGTTCTCATCCCGGTTGGGGCACCATTCCGTTGATCGATATTTCCAGGATCGATTGGCACATCGAATACGGTGAGCCCATTGCGCTACTGCCGGGTTTGACCGAGCTCTTCGCCGACGGCAAACGCATCTGGGATGATAACGAGAACGACTTCCATTTTCGTGACTTCGTGGCGGCGGACTACGAACGCGTCTTCAAGGCTCTCCATCTGTTGAGGGATCAGGCCGAGACGGTATTGGAGTTCGGTTCCGGGCTGGGCGTCATTACGACCACGGCGGCGCTGTTGGGCTACGAAGCCTATGGAATCGAGATCGATCCCAAGCTGGTGCGGAAGGCCGAGGAGCTGGCCGAGAAATATGACGCGCCGTCCGAATTTGCTTACGGCAGCTTCATACCCGACGACTACGAGTGGTCGGGGGAGTTCGACGATGAGTTCTTCAAGACGATCATCGACGATCGCGACGCGTATGGCGATCTGGATATGGAATTGCGAGATTTTGACCTCGTTTACGGCTATCCCTGGCCTGGCGAACGTCTGTTTTTCAAGGACATCATGGATCGCTTCGCCCGACCGGGAGCTCTGTTCATGACGTTCGACATCCGCGAGGGTATCATCGTCGATCGTATCGAAGGTTGATACGCCCGGTATCGCCGCCTCTGTTCCTGTTGTCTGCCGCGTGTGTTCCCGAGCACGCGCGGGATCCATCGAAAGCGAATCATGTCCGACGAGCTGTTCCGCAACGACCCCGTTCTGTTTGAAGTTCAAACGAAAGCCGCCGGCCCGGCCGGTTCGCTGCCGCTGACCGATGAGATGTTGCGGGAATGGCCAAGCGGGCATCTGTTCGGCATGACTCAAAACGCTGGCATGGGTTGGAGCCCGCGCGAGATGTTGGGCCCGCAATTCCTCGTACTGAGCACGCAGGGTGGACTACGGGCTCCCGATGGGACGCCGGTTGCGCTTGGATTTCACACCGGCCACTTCGAAGTGGGGCTGTTGGTCCAGGCGGCAGCCGAGGAAATCAAACGCGCAGGCGGTGTGCCGTTCTCGGCCTATTGCTCTGACCCCTGCGATGGTCGGACGCAGGGAACGGTGGGGATGTTCGACAGTTTGGCTTATCGGAACGACGCTGCGATCGTCATGCGACGACAGATTCGTTCGCTTCCGCAAGGGCAAGGTGTCGTGGGTATCGCGACGTGCGACAAAGGGCTACCCGCGATGATGATGGCGCTCGCGGGGACGAGGAATCTGCCCAGTGTGCTGGTGCCGGGCGGAGTGACCCTGCCACCGCTCGAAGGCGAAGACACGGCAAGGGTACAGACCATTGGCGCGAGGTATTCGCAGGGCGAAATGTCGCTGGAAGACGCCAGCCGAGCGGGTTGCGCTGCGTGTGGTTCAGCGGGAGGTGGTTGTCAGTTTCTGGGCACCGCTGCGACCGCGCAAGTTATTGGTGAGTCGCTGGGGATGTCTCTGCCGCATTCCGCGCTGGCTCCCAGTGGTCAGCCGATCTGGTTGGACATGGCGACCCGGTCGGCAATCGCACTACGCGAGCTGGCCAAGGCGAAGCTGACGTCCGCCGATGTGGTGACGGATGCTTCGATTCGAAATGCAATGGTCGTCCACGCGGCCTGCGGTGGGTCCACGAACCTCCTGCTTCACTTGCCGGCGATTGCCTTCGCTGCGGGGTTGCAGCGGCCCGGCGTCCACGACTGGATCGAAGTGAATCGCAACGTGCCACGGTTCGTGGACGTGCTTCCCAACGGCCCCACCAATCATCCTACGATTCGCGTCTTTCTGGCTGGCGGCGTTCCCGAAATCATGTTGCACTTGCGCGAGATGAATCAGCTGGACCTTTCGGCACTGACGGTCACCGGCAAGCCGCTGGAATGGTCGCTGGAGCAATGGGAACGCAGCGAACGACGCCAGCGGTTGCGGGATCTGCTCTTCGAGCAGGATGGTGTGAATCCCGATGACGTGATCATTCCGCCCAAGGAGGCAAAAGCCCGTGGGCTGACCAGCACGGTTTGTTTTCCCGTCGGCAATGTGTGTCCCGAGGGCAGCGTGATCAAGGCGACGTCCATTGATCCGTCCGTCGTTGACGACGATGGCGTCTATCGGATGACCGGACCAGCGAAAGTGTTTACGTCGGAAGTGGATGCAATTGCGGCCGTCAAGGAACGATCCGTCCAGCCTGGCGAGGTACTGGTGTTGAAGGCGCGAGGCCCAATGGGATCGGGAATGGAAGAGACGTATCAGATCACATCCGCGCTGAAGTATCTGGAATGGGGCAAGCAGGTCGCGGTGGTTACCGATGCCAGATTCTCCGGCGTGAGTACCGGCGCGTGCATTGGGCATGTGGGCCCCGAGGCGCTGGCTGGTGGGGCGATCGGCAAGATCGAGGATGGTGACCGCATTCGCATTGTTGTGGACAGGAACTCGTTGGTCGGTAGCGTCGACTACGTTGGTCGGGATGCTGAAAATGAGTTGTCGTCGGAGGAGGGAGCTGCCGAATTGGAGCAGCGATCCACTCCGGAGATAGCGGCCGATGCGCGGCTTCCCGATGACACGCGTTTATGGGCCGCATTGCAAGCGATCGGCGGCGGGACGTGGGGTGGATGCGTGTACGATCCGGACGCAATAACCCAAAAGCTTGTCGGGAACGGCGTGAATCTACGGGCCTCCGTAGACTCAGATGCAAAACGTGAATCCGGTTAAAGCATGCGGTACAATATCGCTCCAGCCGGACGAGAGAGATGAGGGGCAACTTATCTTCCAACCCAAGGTGGCGCGATGACCTGTAATTCCACGCCTGTTGTCAGGCGAAACGAGGACCGGCGAGCACAACGCGGATTCACACTGGTGGAACTTCTCGTTGTGATTGCGATTATTGCCATGCTGGTAACGTTGTTGCTGCCCTCGGTGCAGGCCGCACGCGAGGCTGCTCGACGGACACAGTGTATTAACAACCTGCGGCAGACCGGGCTGGCGCTATTGGTGATGCACGACGCTCAGAACAAGCTTCCGCCGTCGCGTTATCTCAATCGCTATCCCAGTTGGTTCGCCATCATCCTGCCGTACCTTGAGGGGTCGGCGGAATACAAGCTGTGGTCGCTTGATAAACCGTATTACGATCGCGACAACCAACTTGCGAGGGAAACCGTGATTCCTTCGTTTCGATGTCCGTCCCGCACTTCCAACGATCTGACGCAGGAAGGAAATCAGGACGGACCGGCCAGCACCCTGGGGGCCATTGGCGACTACGTTGGAAACGCCGGCAACAACCGTCGTGGCGGAACCAGCTACTGGCGATCCGACGGCGGCAACGGAGTCATTTTCACGGCACCCAGTTTCGACGACCAGACTCTGTGGGATGGTCAGTGGGATTCCGAAATGACGTTTAAGCGAATTTCGGATGGACTTAGCAAAACGTTTTTCGCCGGTGAGAAGCATGTGCCACTGGATGCTTCGGACAAGCAGGGATCGATGTACAACGGTGACCACCAAACGAACTGCGCGCGAGTTGCCGGGTTGGCGAATCCTATCGCCCTTGGGGCTACCGATCGCGCTTCGTGCCGATCTGGTTCGGGATGCTCGCTCTGCGTTTGTGACAACTTTGGTAGTTGGCATGCGGCGTGTAATTTCGTCTTTGGTGACGGGCACGTTTCACCGATCTCGCCAGCGACCGATCTGATCGTGATCGATCGACTATCGGTTCGTGATGACGGACTGGTGATCACCGGCGACTACTAAAACCGGCTCCGGGATTCAAAGCAACGCCGCCGTCGGCATCGGGCTCTTTCAGTAGTCCGACGATGGCGGCGTCTTCGTGTCGGCAGATCCGGGGCTTCAGGCTTTTCTTGCGGCTCGTATTGCCAGAGCCTGCATACGTCGGATCTGCTTCTTCCGAAAATGCCCATTCGGGTTCGTCGGAGTGTGATTCGTCGATCTCGAAGTGGACGACACCGTTGTCTCTGTAATGCGAAGCCCCCCTCTGTGGAATATATTGCAATAACCACACTGGTGTTTCATTGGGTTTTGTTACCCCCCGTCGCGACGGTGTGCTTGAAGTGTTTTTGCTGTTTAGGCCAATAGAGCAGTGTTTTGCGGTCGACGGTTTCCCACATGTGCTTAGAGTGAACTTCGGTTCGTATCAATTTGCACAACTGGGGAAATTACAGTGGTAATACGTATTAAGGCATTGGCCTGCTTGGTGGTCCTGGGGATTACCTGCACCGCATTCGCACAGGATCGTGCGACGGTTTCGTCCTATCGTACGGATGCAGCGCCAACGATTGACGGTGAAATTGACGGCGATGAGTGGGACGCAGCGGGGCCATGGATTCTTGTGAATCAGGATGCTCCGAACGCATTCACCGAAGCCGATCTCATTGAAGAAGATCCGTACGGTGGCGATGAAGACATCAGCTTCCGTTTCAAGACCATGTGGCAGGAGGACACGGCAAACTTTTTTATCGTGTACGAAGTCTTCGATGACATCGCCATGGAAGAGCTGACGGCTAACCCATGGGAAGTCGATCAGATTGAGACTTTCTTTGACGGCACGAACCTTGAAGGTGACGACGATCCTGTTTCGTTTCACTGGTGGGAGTCTGACGAGACCTACGGCAAGTTCGGTGTTAGTCGCTTCAACACGTTTGAGGGTAACGTTGGTCGAGTGACCGACGATGAAGATTTGTGGGATGAAGGTTTTGGTGGCATTCCCGCTTTGGCTGCGACTGTCGAGTTGGAGACGAACGCCGACTACCGAATTGAGATGGCCGTCTCGCTGATTCCGATGCTGGATGACGACGTCCACTTTCCGTACGCCGACACACCTACGGAAGAGGCGCAGCAGATCGTCGAAGACTCGACAACGATCAAGTTCACGGCGGCAGTGTCGGACGACGACAATTTCATGGAAGACGGCAGCGAACGTTCGTCGGTCATTACGTACTACCGCGAAATTGATGGCGAACCGGTCTCTTGGGACGTCAGTTCGGGATTTGCCACGATGGAATTCACGGGTGAGTTTGATGGCGTTATCGTCGAGCCGGTTGCGGGCGACTGCAACAACGACGGTGTGTTGAACGCGGATGACCTGTCGTGCCAGACGGCCGACATGCTGGGTGACACGCTGCAGACGCTTGGGATTCTGGCCGGTGATTTCGACGGCAACGGCGCCGTGGAGTTCCCCGATTTCCTGACGCTCTCGGGCAATTTCAACAAGGAAGGCAACTACACCGACGGCGATACGGATGGCAGCGGAGTCATTGACTTCACGGACTTTCTGACCCTTTCGGGCAACTTTGGCAAGTCGTTCTCGGCTGCGGCTGCTGTTCCCGAGCCCGGCACGAATGTGCTCGCTGGCCTTGCGGCAGTGATGTTGTTTGCATTGCGTCGTCGGAAAAACGGTTGAACCACGACAGTTTCAATGGATTGAACGGAACGCTCCGCACTCGCGGGGCGTTTTTTTTTGGACCAAAGAGCACTAAGTTATGGCGTCACGAATCATGAAGAGACGACCGCTGTGTTTTTTACCTTTGATGGAATCGATGGGGCTGGGAAGAGCACCCAAATGACGCTGTTCGTCGAATGGCTGGAGGGCCTGGGGCATGACGTCGTCGTGTGTCGGGATCCGGGCACGACGGCGATGGGCGAAACCGTGCGTGAAATCTTGTTGGGTGCCGAGTTTCGCATTGATTTCCGTTCGGAGATGTTGCTCTATATGGCCTGCCGGGCTCAGTTGGTTGACGAACTGGTGCGACCGGCCCTCGCGGACGGCAAGGTGGTAGTCTCGGACCGGTACGTCCTTGCCAACGTGGTGTATCAGGGCTGCGCCGGAGGGCTTGATCCAAACGAAATCTGGGACGTGGGTAAGATCGCCACGAACGGATTGATGCCGAATCTGACCTTCGTTCTGGATCTGGATCCACAGGTTGCCGCGGCGCGAGTGGGCGGCAAACAGGACCGCCTTGAGTCTCGGGGGCTGGAGTACTTTACGAAAGTCCGCGACGGATTCATTGAACAGGCCGGTCGATTTTCGGACTCGAACTACGTTGTGGACGCTTCGCTGGAGATCGAACAGATTCAGTCGCTGATTCGCGAAGCCACCACGTCACGAACTTCGGTAGGGCAACCGTCATGACATGGCAGGGCATTCGCGGACACGAGCATCTGGTGGAACGTTTTCGACGGAGCCTGTCGAATCGGCGTTTGGCGACGACTTTCTTGTTCGTTGGTCCGGAAGGAATCGGCAAGCGTACGTTTGCGTTGCAACTGGCGCAATCGATGCTGTGCAGCAAGGTGTCCGAAGAAGAGCTGAATCCGTGCGGGAGTTGCGCGGACTGTCAGCAAGTGATGTCCGATTCTCATCCTGATTTGCAGCTTGTCAGCAAGCCGCCCGAGAAGTCATACATTCCGGTCGACACGTTCATTGGTGACCGTGACCACCGCATGCGATCGGGCCTATGCCACTTTATCAGCCTGACACCCTCGGGCGGCAAGCGTCGCATCGCCATCATTGATGACGCAGACTGGCTCAATCAGGAGGGCGCCAACAGTTTGCTGAAGACCCTGGAGGAGCCGTCGCCTGGAGCGGTCATTATTTTGATTAGCACCAGCGCCACCCGGCAATTGCCGACGATCCGGTCTCGCAGTCAGGTGATCAAGTTCAATCCGCTGTCGGATGCTGACGTGGCCGCTTGTCTGTTGGATCAGGGCCATGCGGAAGATCAGGAGACAGCCGCCGCGATGGCGTCCCTGAGTGGCGGGAGTATTGCTCAGGCGATTGCCCTTTCGGACGAATCGATCGCCGAATTTCGTAGGTCGCTCTTCGCGGAGCTTGCCAAACCGGCCCTCGATCGAAAGGGTTTTTCCGGTCTGGTCAACGGGTTTGTCGACGCAGGCGGGAAGGACACGGCGGCGAAACGCAATCAGTTGCGGATCGCTTTTCGGGCAGCGATCGACTTCTACCAGGCACTCGCCAGGGATCTGGTCGGGGCGGGAAGCAGTCAGGACGCAGGGCTTGGCGATTTCGTCAACGCTGTCAGGCAACGCGAAGGGGCGAATATTGACGCGGTGGTCGCGCAGATCGACCGCTGCGTTGACGCTCTCTACCAGGTCGGTGCCAATGCGAACCTGGGGATTCTTGTTGACGCATGGGTTTGCGATCTGGCGACTTTGACGCGTCGATAAACGCGACAGGCGGCGCCCACCAGAATTCCGATCGCTGTGTCGGATTCCTGATGGCCGCCGCCTGTTCAAACGTCAAACTGAAGCGTCTGGCTGAAGCGTCGCCAAAGCGGCTCGGACTATCGAAGCGGATTTCTTCGCAGCGAGTTACGCAGTGAATGGCGTCCGGATTGAGCGAGCGACCGTGGTCCCAATTGAGCAACGGTGCTCGTTGGGAGGGGCTGCAAGGTCAGCTCCTTTGCCGGAGCCAGTTTTGTAGCCGTCGTTTTGGGTGTCATGGATTCCTGATGTGAAACCGTCTTGATTTTGCCGGGTGCCGAATAGACGGGAGCATCGACGTTGGCCGTCGCTTCGTTTGCGAGTTGTCTTGCGGCCTCGGCGGCCTGTTCGGCAATCAGCGTCGAACGCAGGACGCGACGTCCCTTTCGCAGCGGGTTGCCGGATGGAATGATGACATACTCGTCGACCGGCTCAACACACGGTGGAGCCGTCATGCTGGAGTGGTCGTCGAGCGGACTTGGCTGCTCGACTTCGTTCGATGGTTGCGGAATTGCGGTGTGGCTCGAGTGGCTGTTTGCTGGTGCCAGCAGGTCAGGCATCACTTGCGATCCGATGATCTCTGAAAGCGTGGCTGGTGCCTGAGGAGCAACGATCGTGTCGAGTTGACTTGGGGTTTGATCCACTGCCGTCGTCGTGACTGGCGTGTCGGCGGAGATCAAATCGTTTGGGCTGAATGCTCCGGTTGATGCAACGGACACGGGAGCCTGCTTTGCCACGGGAGGCTGGCTGGAAACGGGCGTCAGGCTTGCCACACGGAGCGTCCCCTTGCTGTCGGACTCGCCCGCGAACAGGTTCGTCAGAATGGCCGGTACGGTGTTGGTATGCTCCGCCAGGCGGAGGCTGGGAGCTCGCTTGGTGAGGCTCTCCAGAAGTTGTCCGGAGCTAACGGGTCGCATTGGGGCCGGCAGCATGCCGAAATCGATCGATTCGCCGGCCGGCGCGTCATTGCCGCCCGGTGAGAACGGAGGCGGAGTCGTATCGCCACCGGGGCTAAACGGAGGCGGGGTCGTATTGCCACCGGGGCTAAACGGAGCTGGCGTCTCGTTTCCACCGGGATTGAATCCTTCCAGCGGATTCGCACCGCCGCCGCCGGTTCCGCCGTCGAATGGACCTCCATCAAAGACGTTTCCGCCTGGGGCTGGAGTCACATCTGGTTGGGAGAATGGATTGGGCTGATCGGCTTCTGCGCCGGGCGTCGGAATCGACTCGGTGTTGTTCGGCGGAAGCGTGTCCGGCATTGCGGGGATGTCGCTTTCAGGCACGATCGTATTGAATGGATTGTCGGCGGCATCGCCCGAGCCGAAATCGGCAGGCGAGCTGGGCGTTACGTTGGGCATGACGCCAGGAGCGGCCGAACCGCCACTCATGGGTGCCGAGTCCAGTGGCTTGTTGGAACGGCTTCGGGGCTCAAGTCGGCCCTCGTTGATTTTGTCCGGTACCTGCTCCGCGGGAACGCTCAGTTGGGGCCGAGGTCGAATGTACCCTTCATAGTTGGAGGCACCGGGCCAACGTCGCCAGGTCGCCTGATGGTGTCCGTAGGTGGAGGTGCGGGGCTGGCATTGTCCGGTCGCACAGCCTGCACAGCTGTGCGCTGCTCCGTTACCGAAGTGACCGGCCAGCAAGGGGCTGACACCGATGAGGATCATTCCTCCCAGAGCCAGTACGGCCGCTCGAGCTGGTGATGTCTTGGCTTTGTAAAACATGGCAGTACCTTTGGACAACGCTTCGTTGAGTCTTGGTTGGGGTTTGTGCAAGGCCATCATTCGTAAGGTGCGATCGCAACGCGTGGCTGCGACGATAGTAAGCTGCCCGACGGGAACGAATGTTGTCGATCCCGTCAGGCGAGCAATGTCAGACCTAGAAGCCTCGTTGGTTGAAGCCTTCCGGGAATCGCTGCAGGGTTTGAACCGTTTGGCCGCCGAGCAGTGTGAATCCGATGACTCGTTCGATCGGGTTCAGCATGATCGAGGTCAGATTCGCCCATGCGATCATGGGGTTCTCGGCGACGAACAACCGGTCGCCCGGCAGTAGTTGATAGTTGGTGGAGGTCGAAGCTCCCCTTGTAATGGCATCCCAGTTCACTGGCAGAACCTGGTCGCAACCGCTGCCACCGGGAGTTGGACGCGAGATCCAGATCTTCTTGCTGGAGGAGGAATCCAGTCCGCCAACCTGCGAGATTGCATCCAGGATCGTTTCGTTGCCGGTGCAAGGTATGCGAATCACCCGGTCTCCGACGCCGCCGCCTTCAACGATGATGTAGTAGAACTTGCTGTTGTAGACGAACACGTCCAGTGAGACGCGTGGGTTGTCGAAGTACTTGCTCAGGCGTTCTTCGACGGCCATGCGAGCTGCGTCGAGCGTCATGCCGGCAACGTAGACGCGACCGTAGAGTCCCAGGTTGACGGTTCCGTCCGGAGCCACGAGGTGTTCGCCCGTGATGAATTGTTGACCGGATGCCTGGAACAGCGTCACGGCGACTTCGACAGATTGAAGTTCGCGAAGCAGCAGTTCACGAATTGCTGCGGAAGCTTCTTCCGTGGTGAGTCCGGCGAGCGATACCGTTCCGTAGCCCGGTCCAAGATTGACGGAGCCATTGCCTTCGACCAGAAACTGGCCGGCAATCGGTCGTTCGGGGACGGTTCCAAGGACGACAATCTGCAGCACGTCCTGCGGTTGAATCTCATAAGGGGACTTCGGTACAACCTTGATCCCTTCGATCAGCAAAATGTCGGGCGGCTCGATGATGTAGTCGGGCAGCGATACCTTCGACAATTCCGCCGGTGGGGCCATCGGAGCGAATTGGCCTCCGTTTTCGCCCATCGGGCCATCAACGAACTGCCCCTGAGGAATCTCGTAGGCGTCCAGTCCCATCGTCTGGGTCGTGAGCGTCGAGCAACCGCTACTGATGAGGAGGCAGCAAGCAACGGCGACATAAGCAGCCAACTTTGCTGGGTTTAGGTTCGACATGTTGGTTTCTATTCAGCCAGGGGATTGAGCGGATAGCGTCAGGAGGTACCTGGAGCACCCTACAACCGGAATAATCGGCAAACCTTGCCAAGAACTTTGCTGCAGTTGCGAAATAGCTGGAAAATCTGCTCAAGAATTACCGCAGGAACGGAATTTCCCTTGGACGGAGCTGCCTGGGTGCTGACCAACCGGTGCCGGGGATGCAGAAAATCTCGCCAAACAGCAGATGTTGGCGGCGGAACTAGCTCGAACTGGCGGCCGCAGATCGGTTTTCATGCTAAATCCAAGGTGGGTGGTGGCCTTGCGATTCGTTGACACGATGCCTCTCACCGGTACGATTGAAGCAGAAAGTTGGTCGAAAATCTGCATTTCGTATCGGACATTCGTCAAAAGCAGCAGATGCAAAGCCACACTTGGGTGCCCCTTGTTGTAGGGCAGCAGTGGCTACTGGGCTGATTCCTCGGAACTGCTTCCTTGCTATCGATTCATCGCTATCGGAACTGAAGATGAGAAAACGACTGAATATTCCTTTGGCTGGCGGACTCATCATTGGTGCCGTTTTCTTCGCCGGGTTTACCCACTGGTGGCATGGGATACAGGTTCGCAGGAACGCGGACGGCCTCTTGCGCCGCGCGGCCGTTGCCAGGGAAGAAGGAGACCTACCGGAGACGGTTCGCCTCACGCGTCGTTACCTTGCTCATCGCCCGGACGACAACGACCAGTTTTATCAGATTGCCCTGGATGCAAAGCAGAACCTGTTCGACATGGTTGCTGCCCGTAAGCAACCGGATCGCAAGTCCGTTGATTTGACGATGTTCCTGATGGAAGAGGCGGTTCGCAAGAGTGGATTCCTCGTCAAGGAGGATGGTAAGCCGGACATCGATCGACGACAGAACATACGACGGGAAGCGGCCGAGTTCTGGATTGCCTTTCGGCGTTTTGATATCGCCAAGGACAACCTTGAAGCAATTGAGGACGCCTGGACGGTCGACGACCGCATGCAGTTCATCGAATGCCTTCGTCTGTTGGGAAGTCCCGTCGAGGAAGATCGCGCGATCATTTTGCTGGAGCAGATGATTGGGCTGGATTCCGCCACCGGCAAATTTGACACCGAGGCGGCCGAGCATCCGGAATTGCTGAACGCCTACCAGTCGCTGGTCAACCTGTTGGTCCAGAAACGCCTGGATCGTGACATGGCGGAAAAGGTGATCGATCAGATGGTCGCCGTGAATCCCGAAAACCCGGAAGCTTACCTCAGCTACTACCGCCTGATTCGATACATCCGACAGGCAGAGGGTAAGGAGAAGGCTTACGCAGCGATCGCCAAAGCCTATGAGCTGGACAAAGAGAATGTGGATATCATGGCGTCGGTTGCGGCCGTGAATCTGGAACAAAAGAAATACGAAGAAGCCAAGACGCTCCTTGAAGACGGCCTGGCCAAGGCAACCACGATTCGTGAAAAATCCCGGATCTACGATCTGTTGGCTCAGGCATACATCACCGCCGGCGATCTGGAGGGTGCGATGGTCATCCTGGATCGAGGCAACAAGGAAGTCCCCAACGATCGCGAGTTGTTGTGGAAGAAGGCTCGACTGCTGCTGGAAGAAAAGCAGCATGCGGAAGTGGAAAAGCTCTACAAGCCGTTGGAACGAGCGAACACGTCTCCGGCATTGATCGCTTACCTGCAAGCTCGAATCCTGATGGACCAGGGCGACTACAAGCGATCGACCAAGGCAATGGCACAGATTCGTCCGTTGGTCCAACCGCTACTACGAATGGAAATCGACAACTTCCTTTCGGCCGGTTATGGCGTACTGGGGCAACATGACAAGCGGCGCGAGGCTCTGGAAAACCTGCTCAAGGCAAATCCAAACCATCCGAAGGCGCAGGAGGGTTACGTTCAGGCGTTGATGTTTGAAGGACAGAACCAGCGAGCACTCGACTATCTGGAATATGTCATTCAGGAACGCAAGAAACGCGGTGAGGAGATCCCGCCGGAACTCAATTTCCAACTCACGAAGCTCCGCGTGCAACTGAAGATTGGCGAAGCGCGTGAGGAAGTTTCGCAGGCGGACATCAAGAACATTCAAAAAGACCTCAACGCTCTGTTCAAGAACAAGGATCTTCCGGAAACGCAGCGCATGGCGTTGGTGATTGACTACTTCCGGAAAATGAACCAGCCCGAAAAAGCGCGACAGTACGTCATCAAGGCACTGGAGTCGAACCGCGATTCATTCCCGCTTTGGGCGCTGCGACTGGACTACGCGGAGAGCATGGACGAGGCAAACCAACTCCTCGAGGAGGTTCGCTCGATTGTCGACGTGGAAAAACACGAGATGACACTGCGGGGAATGGAAGCCAAGCTGACGATCAAGCATGATCGCAAGAACATCGACGCGGTGATGGCGAGACTGCAGAAGAACATAGACTCGTATCCTCCCGAGCAGCAGGCCGGTTTGTTGTATGAACTTGGCTCGCTGCAATTCCTTCTTCAGAATCGGACCGAGGCCGTACGCCTGTTGGAACAGGCCAGCAAACTGGCGCCTGAAAGACTGGATATTCTTTCGACACTTCTCCGCGACGCAACGCAGCGAACCGACGTTGCCCGAGTCAATGAGATTGTGGGTCGCATCAAACAGGTTGCCGGTACCGACGATGATACATGGCGAATCGCGGAAGCCACCCGGCTGATTTGGCTGCTGCGGCAGCAAACTGTTTCAGCGAATGATCGCCAACGAATGCTGACGGAAGCCGCCACCCATATGCGCGTCGCGCGATCGAATCGTCCGGACCATATTCCGGTACTGATGCTACAGGCCGACATCGAGCGTGAGAGTGGACAGATCCTGAACTCCATCGAAACGTTGAAACGGGCCCACGATCTGCAGCCCGGTAATGCAACGGTCATTCGTCTGATTGCGCTGTCGTACAAGGACATCGAAAACCGTCCGATGATGGACGAATGGATGAAGCGGCTTCCGCTTTCCATGCGAAGTGACCAGGACAAACGCATTGAGTTGTCCTCGATCTGGCGACGCCGTTCACAATGGACGACCGAGGACACCGATTACGCTTTGCGATTGGTCAAGGAAATCGTTCCGGATGATTCTACCCAGCCATTGGATTGGGTCCTGAGAAGTCAGGTCGAATTGAAGTCGAAGAAGTTTGACGAAGCTTTGGCGTCGGCAAACAAGGCGCGAGAGATCCGTGCCAGTCTGGCTGATGTCTGGACAAATCTGGTCAACGTACTCGTCGATATGGATCGCAAAGCTGAAGCGGAAGAAGCGATTCAGGAAGCAGAACTCGAATTGCCGGAAGACGTGAAGCCCGTGGCGCTCGGTCGTTGCTACTCGATTTTGGGGAACAACAATCTCGCCCAGGCCAACTTTGCTGCTGCGATTCGTTCGGACTCGGAAAATGCGTCCGTAAAGAAGATGTACGCGGAAACGCTGATCGCAGACCAGAAGTCCCAGCAGGCGGCTGGCGTGATTGAATCGATTCTGAATTCCAATGATCCGGAAAAGTACCAGTCGGAAATTACCTGGGGACGTCGCAAACTGGCTCAACTGCTTTCCGCGACCGACAGCTACGAGAACTTCAACAAGGGGCTCGAGCTGCTGGAGAAGAACCGCAAGGACGGCGATCTGAAAAGCGAAGACCTGGCGCTCTGGATTTTCCTGTGCTTTGCTCGACCGGAGAAAGAGAGTTGGGACCGGGCACTTCTGAAACTGGATGAAGTCCTGCAAAAACGTCCGTTGAACGACGACGAACTGTTCATGAAGGCTCAGTTGTACGAAAAGTACGAAGACAAGGTGCTGTGGGAGAAAGCGAAAGAAATCACGATGGAAGTGCTTTCGCGTAACAACGGCAATCAGCAGGTCATCGAGAACTACGTACGCTGGCTGCTCAAACGCGGCGAGCTGGCAGAAGCACGTCGGTTCGCCAGTAACAACCTGGCGCAAACGGCCGTAACACGTTTGCGTGTGGAGCTGCATTCTGACGTCCAGGAGGGGAACTCGGCGCAGGCACTTCGAAAGATCCAGCAACGGATTCCGCCTTCGCCCAAGAATCAGCAGGAGCTGAGCACGCTGTTGACGCTGTCTGCAATTGCCGAAGAGCTGGGGCAGTACGATCCGCAGTTCTTCGGGGTCGCCGAAGGATTGCTTAAGCAACTGGCTCAGGCAGCGCCGCGTGAGATCCTGCGACTGGCGACGACCATGGGAGTGCATGGTGATATTGAGAAGATCAAAACAGCGCTGAACTATTGCAAAACGTCCGGCAAGTTTGGCGTGTCTGCACCCATTCGTGCCGGTGTTGCACTGGCGATTCTTCGCGAACATCAAAGCGACTGGGATGGCGAGCTGAAAGACGCCGTCCGCGACATTGGCGCGTGGTTGGACGAGATGGCCGCAGCTACTCCGGAAGATACGACGCTACAGTGGCGCGTGGCCGAGTTCAGCGACATGATCGGGAATCTTGACCGGGCCGAACTGGAATACGACAAGCTGTTGAAGAATCCGAAATTCACGTCTCCGGTTGATCGTGGCATGGTAATGAACAACCTCGCCTATTCGATGGCACTTAATGGCAAGAGCGATCGTCCGCTTGAGTTGGTGGAAGAAGCCGAGAAGCGATTCCTTGGACCAACGTCGGATTTGATCGATACCAAGGGATTCGTGTACCTCGTTCGTGGCGACTACGAAAAGGCAATTTCGAACTTTACGAAAGCGCTCGGTAGTGGCCCCGGACAGGCACAGAAACTGTTTCACCTCGCTATTGCTCTCGATAAGAACAGCCGAACGCAAGACGCACAGGAACGTTGGACCGAAGCCCTCGAGGCTGGTTTGGACCGCTTTCGCTTACCTCCGTCGCTGCAAGACGAGTACGACGACTTCAAGCTGAGGTTTGGTGCGACGCCGGTCGCCGTTTCGCTCAACTGACTTGCGGCCGCGGTGATTCGCTTCGCATTAAGGGGCTTCCTTCAATCCGACTAACCAGGGAATCCGGCGCGTCGTGATTTCCGCCCCAGGCTGATCCGTGACGTACATTTGAGGAAATTCACCTCAATTCGTTCGGGTATGTCATGGACAAGAGTACAGCTGAAGTCTGGCGAAATGTGTTCGCCAACTGGCCGCAGGGATTTCGACGCAAGGGCGTGCTGATTCCCTCGTATGGTGAGAACATTGCGTTTATCGACTTCGTGATCACGGACGACGTGGTCGTACTCGAGCGTGCGACACCTGACGGTGTTGGTGCCCGACGAGTCATGATTCCATTCGGTGACATTGACGCCTTCAAGTACACCGAGCCACTGAAGTCCGAACAGTTTCTTGAGGCGGGATTCAGGGAACGCGGAATGGCCCAAGCCAAACCGTCCGCACCGGCGACGAAAACGCAGCGTGCGCCGCAGCGACCGGCTGCCCGGCAGCCCAACCCGGCTGCGAAGAGGGCGCCGGCACCGAATCCGGGCGCCACGCCGCAGCTGCGTGAAATTACGCCGCCCGGTGGAATTCCAAACTCGATTCCGCCACAACCGAGCAACGGTTAGATTTCGTCTGCCTTTGCAGGAGCAGATGGGAGGCCGAGTCATCTGATTCGAACTGTACGGGATCAATGGATAAACGCGCTTGCAAACCGGCCGGTGGAGACCGCTTGACGATTCGGCTGCACGCACGAGCTCATTGCGGACAGCCTTGCTCTTTCCTGTTCGGCTCGCAGTCGTTCTACTGAGGGTGAGGGGAGAAAACTGATGCGTCGAATTTATCTCGACTACAACGCCACAACACCACTAAGGCCCGAGGTGCGTGAGGCGATGCAACCATTCCTGGCCGAGCACTTTGGCAACCCGTCCAGTGGTCATACGCTGGGCCGAGCCTGTAGCGAAGCCATCTCGGATGCGCGAGAGCAGTTGGCGGGGTTGGTTGGTGTTGAAGCAGACCAGGTCGTATTCACCGGTGGTGGATCAGAAAGCAACAATCTTGCGCTGAAAGGGGTCTTCTTCAACGAGGCCCATTTTCTGGCTGGCCATCTGATCATCAGTGAGATTGAACACCCCGCCGTTACGGCCCCGGCTCGCTGGCTGGAGAAGCTGGGTGTTGAACTGACGGTCGTTCCGTGTGACGGCATGGGCCACGTGGATCCGGACGACATTCGCAAAGCGATTCGATCCGACACCCGATTGGTCAGCGTCATGCTGGCGAACAATGAAGTGGGGGCGGTGCAGCCGATTGGCGAAATCTCGAAGGTCTGCCGTGAACGAAATGTCCTGCTGCACACGGATGCGGCTCAGGCGGTTGGCAAGATTCCGGTCGACGCCGGAGAGTTGGGTGTCGACATGTTAACGGTTGCCGGGCACAAGCTGTGTGCGCCCAAAGGCATCGGTGCGCTCTACGTGAGCGACGTGGTCGACCTGACTTCGCTTGTTCACGGAGCAAATCATGAGCGTGGCCTGCGGGCGGGCACGGAAAACACTCCGCATATCGTTGGCCTCGGACGCGCCGCGAAGATGGCCGCACTCCACCTGGAGGAAGCTCCGTGGGACAGCTTGTTGCGCGACGCTCTTTGGGTGGGTCTGCAGGAGCAGCTTGGCGAAAACGTCCGGCCGATCGCTGACCTGGAAAGCTGCCTTCCCAACACGCTCAGTGTGTCGTTCCGCAACGTTGTGGGAAACGATCTGCTGGAAGCGACGCCCGAAGTTTGTGCCTCGACGGGGGCAGCCTGTCATAGTGGTGCGACGAACATCTCCGCGACGTTGAATGCCATGAAAGTCAGCCCTGACAAGGCGCTGGGCACCATTCGGCTCAGTACCGGAGCATTCACGACCGAACAGGAGGTTGCCATGGCGGTGAATCACCTGTCGGAATCGTGGCGACGCATCCATGCCTGAGTGGCGCTGATGCACGCGTGATTCCCACCGAGTGCGTTCCGCGACAACGGCTTGAGATCGCCGTTGCCGCTTGTGATTGCCGGTCGTGATGGCGCCGGTGGATGATACCTGCGGCCTTCTGGCTATTCCGTCTTGAGCTTGTCGGCGAAGACCGCCTTGAGCTTGTCGATCTTCGGATTGATGACGGCGGCGCAGTAACGCTGGTTGGGATTGGCGTTGTAGTAGTTCTGGTGATCGCCCTTCGCCTTATAGAATATGGAGGATTCCGTTATCTCGGTCACAATCGGATTGTTGAAGATACCGGCCTCATCGAGTTTCGCTTTGTACTTCTCGGCGAGATCACGTTGTTCCGGCGTGTGCCAGAAGACTGCGCTGCGGTACTGCGTGCCCTCGTCATAGCCCTGCTTGTTCAGGGTGGTAGGATCGTGCGTCTTCCAGAACACTTCCAGCAACGTTTCGTAGCTGACCTTTTTCGGATCATAGGTGAACTGAATTACCTCGGCGTGTCCGGTAATGCCACGGCAGACTGCTTCGTACGTGGGGTTTACCACCTCGCCACCCATGAAGCCGGAAGCAACATTCTCCACGCCTTCCAGTCGCTGGAAGACGGCTTCGGTACACCAATAGCAACCCGCGCCAAAGGTTGCTGTTTGCAGTTTGTCGCTCATGGTCTCTTCCTTCTCCGCGGGAGTCGTTTCGTCGGCGGCCGTTTGAGTTTCGGTCGATTCGACGACCGGTGCGATCGTTGTAGTCTTCTGGACGGAACAGCCCGTCACGTGCAAAAGCAGTACAGCCGTCAAAACGGTAAGTCCGCAATGGCGTACGCCGGCGTTTGAATCATGTTTTCGCATCGCATTTTCCTGTCTGTCTTGGGTTCCGCAACATCATGAGGGATTGGGGATGTGGTTGCAATTGACGGTTTCGGCGTTTGTGCGGCTGGCCGATCGAGGGCGTCCGGCGAGAGGGGCATGTCGTCATTTCCTCGCTACCCGGACTATCGATACACGTGTTCGCGTTTGGCTCATCACCATCGCCACGAGGGTGTGGATGGCTACAGCCAATGGAAACGCTATTACTGGGACACGCCACTTTTCGTGCTTTTCCGATTCGCGAAGATACAAAAAACTGAAGGGTCACGGACTCTGGTTAATAGGGGGCAAATACTCAGGTCGATGAAACGCACCAGATGGATTTACTGTCTCGCACGTGGTTTCGTGTTGCGCCCAAGAACGAATGTATCAGGGGCGACCAAACCCAACGCCGGCAGCCGTCAGTTTTCAGTTTTCGTTTTTTGATGTGGGTCATCAAGGAGTTTAGTCCCATGATTAGTAAAAGTCTAACTGCGGCAATGTTCGCTGTTGCACTCGTCGGATTTGCCGGCACTGGCAACGCGGAAGCCGGTTTGTTTGGCAATCACTGTGGAAGTGGTTGTTGTGGTGTACCTAACGTTGTTTGGGGCGCATGTGCTCCATCCAGTTGCGATATGAGCAGCTGTGACTCGGGATGCAACACTGGTTGCTCGCGAGGCGGCGGACTTTTGAAGAAGCTGTTTGGCGGCTGCAAGAAGTCTTCTTGCGGATGCGACGTAGCTCCAAGTTGCGGTTGCGAAGCACCTGCCTGTGGCGCTCCGGCTCCCTGTGAGCCAGCTTGTGGTGCACCTGCACCATGTGCACCTGCTTGTGGCGCTCCCGCACCATGCGAACCAGCATGTGGCGCAGCAGCACCATCCTGTGGTTGCGACTTCCCAGCTCCACCAGCTTGCAAGTCAGGTTGCGGCGGCGGACTTCTGAAGAAGCTGTTCGGCGGCTGCAAAAAGTCGTCGTGCGGATGCGATGCCGTTCCAAGCTGCGGATGCGAAGCTCCCGCTTGTGGCGCACCGGCTCCCTGTGAGCCCGCTTGTGGTGCACCTGCACCGTGCGGCCCTGCCTGTGGCGCTCCGGCTCCATGCGGCTGTTCGTAATGTGAGATGACCGGTTCCCTGCAGTCGGGTCATTGCCGATTGCAGCCGACCGTTTACATAGAAAAGAGCTCCCGCGTTTTGGCGGGGGCTTTTTTCATGCGCCTCGGCAAAACGCTGCAACGCGCCCGCGGAAAACATGAATCTCGCAGTGAGTCTTGTATCGAGGGGACCCGGCAATCAATAATCGGGTATGAAACAGGTATGCAAGAATTGCGGTGAAGAGTTATTCGGCGCGGTCAATCGCTGTTGGAGTTGTGGAACCGAGGTCGCAGTGGCTCTCGTTTCGAAGATTCCACCGATTCGGCGAAGTCCCGTCGACCTGACGCTACAGCAAAAAGCTGTCGGGGTGAGTGCCGGGCCGCAGACGACATTCTTGCCCGCGATCCTGCAATTCGACGATCTGACGAACCACCGCTTTGCCGTGGCCAGCGTGGGACTTGGGGCACTCGGTTGCCTGATCGGAATAGGCTCGCCGCTCTCCGCCATCATCGGCGCTATGGGGGTCCTGTGCGGTCTGATCGGCACTCAGTCGAAACGCAACGATATGGCGACGTTGGGATTGGTCCTGTCTGTGATCGCCCTGTTCCTTGGTGTAGGACAGGTCGCCTTCGATGTGTGGACGCGATATCAGAGCCGTGAATGGATCCGAGAGCTGCAGGGCATCCAGTAGTCCGCCGAGTGTTGTTGCGCTGCGCGGAAGATGCTGGTCGACGGGCGATCAACTGGCTGTCTGGAAGCAGTTGCTAGTCCAGCTTGGCCAACAGCATTAACTCGACGGCCTGTTTTCCCGTCATGCCCAGCTCGATACCAATTTCGGTAGCGCGTGGCGTGCAGCCAACAATTTCTGCTTCGTAAAGATCTTCGGGTTCGCACAGCGGATTGTCGGGCGTGCCTTTGGCGATCGCAATGGCCTGTCCAAATTCGGCGGGCGTATCCAGCGCATAGATCCCGCAGCCAACGATCCCAGCCGGAGTCAGGATGGTGCAGTACTGCCCTTTGTGCCAACGATGGCTAAGTCCCAACGCGGTGCCATTTTCAAATTGCAAGTCACGATGACTGGTGCTGGGAATCGCTTCAGACATACCAATTCTCCTTGCGGCTTGTCTCAGATGTTTTCAGACTTTGATTCGTTCGGGCCCTGTTTCTAGCAGTCTAACAGACTTGTGACGGCAAAGAAAAAGGGCAACGGTGTTCGACCGTTACCCTTGTCTGGTTCACTTCATGACATCGTCCAGCTGACGATGCTTACAGGTGTCTTTATCTAGCTGGCTGTTTTGCGAACCAGTCCCAGGGCAAAGAGCAGGATCATCGAACCAGTCGTGCCTCCCACGATTTCGTTCACAAGCGGCGTGTCGACCAGATGAAGTCCGCCGAAGATGAATGAGAAGATGGCGGCTCCAACAATTCCGACAACGATATTCGGAAGGAGGCCGAGGCTTCCGCCCTTCATTAGCGTGCCAGCGAGGTAACCGCAGACAGCGCCAATCACGATGGTGATCAGCAAGGCCACAACGTCAACTGCGGCGATAAGTGTAGGATCCATATTCGAACCTTTCAGATTCTCAAGGAGGGTTCCTTGAATGGGACTGCCCGCTGGAATCCTACAAATCGCAAACCGCATGACAACAACAATCACCGCAAGTGATGCAACGCATGGAGTTTGGCCGGGAAAAAGCGTACGAATTCTGAACCGGACATGTTTTCTGCTAAAATCACTTACTGCCGGATTTGCGCTGTTATGACCGCATTGAAATAGTCGTTTTTCGTTGAGTTTCAGCGTAACCTGTTAAACACATTTCAGACTTACATATGGATGACGGACTGGCGCTGGTCCGTTGGGATCCGGCCCGAATCGAGCCCCTTCTGAATTGCGAGCGACGTATGACATTTGATCGTTGGTGGTACAGCCTTTCGATGTTGGTCACGTACGTGAGTGTCTTTGTGGCGTGGAAGTTTTTCCCGTCGCGTTTCTCGTTTGTAGCAATTGGCATGGTGGCCATCGCGTACCTTCTTTATGGGCTCTTGCGGGCGCGAGCGGCTGGGTACTTCGCCAATCGTGTGGACCTTGCGCTACATTGCTGGGTGATTGTCGATCTGGCACTGGAAACGTCTCTGTTTGAAATATTTCGTTTGGGTTGGGAACATGCTGTTGTGCGCGAGTTTCATGCAAACAACAATTTCATTGGCTGCACACTTGCCTTCACTTTCCTGATCGGTGGCTACCGGTGGTTTGCCACCATGAAGCAATCTCAAACTGCGGACGGAACTGCATATGGTCAAGCTGGAGTTTAACGGGAACGATCGCCCTACCCTCGGTGTTGAACTGGAGCTTGGGCTGGTTGATGGCAAAACCATGGAACTGGCAAGCGCCTCGCCGGCGCTGCTCAATCTTTTGCCAGACAATTCGGCGGCATTCAAACCTGAATTGATGCAATGTTGCATTGAGATCAATTCCGGAGTTTGCAACAACGTTGACGAGGTCAGGCAGGACCTGGTGGAAAAGCTTGCCCTCGTACAGACCGCGGCGGACCAACTGGATGTGCGACTTTGGTGGGGTGCGACGCATCCGTGGTCCTTGTGGAAAGACCAGCTAGTCACTCCGACGGACCGCTACCACGATTTGGTCAACCTCCTTCAGGAGATGGCTCGCCGGTTGGTCACGTTTGGTTTGCATGTCCACGTTGGCGTCGATTCGGGCGACAAGGCTGTGATGATTTGCGACCGGATCATGCAGCATCTCCCGACGCTCCTGGCACTCAGTTGCAGCAGTCCGATGTGGGAATGTCGGGATACGGGACTTCATTCCCATCGCTCCAAGATCATGGAGGGCTTACCGACCGCGGGTCTGCCGACGCTGATGCGCAACTGGAGCGAATACGTTTGGTTGGTGCGTCACATGGTCGACACGGGGTTCATCAACACGATTCGCGAAATCTGGTGGGACGTACGGCCGCATCATAAATTCGGAACCGTCGAAGTTCGCGTTTGCGACATGCCGGGTCGATTTACCGACGTGCTGGCCATTACGGCGCTCATCCAGTGCCTGGTCCACGCACTTTCCAAGCAGATCGATGAGGGCCAATATCAGCACGACTGTCATCCGATGATGGTGCGACAGAACAAGTGGCGGGCGTGCCGCTTCGGTAACCGTGCCCGGCTCGTTAACTCGTACACGTACGAAGTGCAGAGCGTTGCCGAGGTCGTCGAGACGCTTGGTGGACTGCTCGAGCCGGAGGCGGAGGAGCTGGGGTGTGTCGAATACATTCGCGATCTTAAACGCTTGAGCACTGACGAAGACTGGGCATCGCTACAGCGTCAGGTGTTTGAGCGAACGAGGGAACCGTCCGCGATCATTCGCGAGTTGACGACGATTTCGCGAGCTTCCTGGTAAGACGAGCGTGTTGTCAGAACCGCAGTCGTTGGCCGGCATTCGTCGCCTGCGTTAGACCGTCTCCTGCAGTTCGGCTTCAGGCTGTGCTTCGGTCTTTACTTCAGGCTGTGTGATGGCTCGTACCGGTTTTACCTCAGCCACAATCGTCTGAGGCAAATCTTCTTCGTCGTTGTCGTAGTCGGCTGCGTCGTCCAGGTGATCGAAGATTCCACGGTCGATCATGGAGTTGTAGTCCTCGGCAAGGCCAGCCCAGAAGTCGCCGCTGCGAAAGGCGATCTTCTCTGGCTTTCCACCCTCGCCGACTTGCTTCATGGCCTTACGAATGCGATAGATTGGGCCTGCAAAACGATTGCTCAGTTTCACCGAGTCGTACACGAAGATCGGCAGCAAAATCAGCATGACCAGTCCGAAGGCAGACTGGTTGTTCCACAACTCTTCCAGATGGTAGGACAGGCTGGAAAACGGATTTTCCATGTACTGCATCATCAACGTGAGAATCGTGGCGATACAGCCAAATACCAGCCAGTGTAGAAATATTCGGATCGCCAGAGCGCCCTGGATTTGCGAGTCTATCCAGTGCTTTTTTCGAAGACGTTTGGCCATCACATTTTCTCTTGGGGGGACACTGAACCTCCAAAAGCGTAGTGTACGCACGGCCTCGGAGCCTCCCTGTCGAGCGACAACCCGTCGGCGATCGTCGTTATGGATGATCCTTAGGCCGTAGATTCGTCGCAATCGGACCCCTTGAATCCGTTACGGCACGTGCACCGGTATGGACAAGACGGGGACATGTCGGGAAATGGTCGGTCGCTGGTTGGCGGTGTGAATGATGGCCAACAAGGTGATTGAAGCCAGTATGGCGAGTAACAATGGCCAGTCAGACCTTCGTCGCCGTCGCTTTGTCGCCATGGAGCACCTCCGTGTCTCTGAAAGATCCTGCCCACTTTCTCAATACGAAAAAGATTGGGCTCAAGTTCTCCCAAACGCTCGACGGGAATTGAATTACCGTTATGACTGACAGCATCTGCTAGCTCCTTGAACGCGGTCGCAAATACAGCCTCTTTTCACTGTTTTGCGCCAAATCCGAAACCGATACAATCAGCGTCCAGGGATACTTGCGGACGACCGTCGCCAGGATATGGATTTCCTGCATTCCCGAACTGCATTGATTCAGGCATTGAGGACAGCATGAAGAATTGTCTCGCCGTTGTGTTGGCTGGCGGAAAAGGGTCTCGACTCGAGCCATTGACCCGAGATCGGGCGAAGCCTGCGGTTCCCTTTGGCGGCAACTACCGCATCATTGATTTCGCATTATCGAATTGTTTGAACAGCGGTATTCGGAAGATGCTGTTGTTAACGCAGTACAAGGCCATGAGTCTTGATCGCCACGTGAACCTTGGTTGGCGACACTTCTTCTGCCGGGAGCTTGGCGAGTTCATCGACATCGTGCCGCCGCAACAGCGAATCGACGAACACTGGTATCAGGGAACGGCCGATGCCGTTTACCAGAATATCTACTCGATTGAAAAACAGGATCCGGAATACGTTGCGATTCTTGCTGGCGATCACATCTACAAGATGGATTACGCCAAGATGGTGCAGTATCACCAGGAGAAGAACGCGGATCTCACCATTGGCGCCCTGCGAGTATCCCAGCAAGAGGCGCGATCGTTTGGCGTCATGCAGGTCGACAATGAAGACCGGATCGCCGGCTTTGCTGAAAAGCCGGACAATCCGGAATGCATTCCCGGTGATCCCGGGCACTGCCTCGCTTCGATGGGAATCTACATTTTCACCGCGAGATTCCTGTACGAGCAGCTCTGTCAGGATGCGACGCGAATCAGCAGCACGCACGATTTTGGCCGCGACCTGATTCCGTCCATCATTAACTCGCACCGCGTGTTTGCATTCCCGTTCCGCGACGAGAATCAGAAGAGCGAAGATCGGCAGGCCTACTGGCGGGATGTCGGAACGGTTGATGCCTACTACGAAGCGAACATGGATCTGGTGTCGGTCAATCCGCAACTGAACATGTACGACGATGATTGGCCCATTCGCACGTTCCACCGCAACATTCCGCCGCCGAAGTTCGTCTTCAACCGGCGCGATGGCGAAGACCGACTGGGTCACGCCACGGATAGTATCGTTTGTCAGGGTTCGATTCTTTCAGGCGGAGAAGTCGAGCGATCCGTGATTGGCAACAACGTGAAGGTAAACAGCTACTCGCACGTTGACGGCTCAATCCTGTTTGACGGAGTGGATGTTGGCCGTCACGCCCGCATTCGAAACGCCATTATCGACAAACGGGTCTGCATTCCGCCGGGAACGGTAATCGGCTACGACGCCGACGAGGACCGACGACGTGGATTCACCGTCACGGACAAGGGCGTCGTCGTAATTGCTTCCGGAGATACCATCGAGAAGCCGACGGAAGTTGCCACGCTGGGCTAGGAATTCCACTTAGTCGCGTGATTCAATTCGCGTGATTCGAGTTGGCACAATTACTCAACAGGCCCTGTTCCGGCATGGAGCAGGGCCTGTTTTTTTGTCGCCGCGAAGTTCGTGGCCACGCGCCCGTCGTGATGTGACAAGCGTGGGCTTTACGTCGGCTACGTGTTGGTAGCTGTCCCCGTGTCCTCAAAAGAGACGTCGACAATCGCCGAACCGACCGCGTCGCCGAAGGCGTTTGTTGCCGTGCGGAACCGATCCAACAGCCAGTCAATCGGCAGGACGAGTCCAATCAGCTCCAGCGGCAGGCCAACGGCGTTGAGCACGATCAGCATGGTGACCAGTCCGGCTTCCGGTATTCCCGCCGCTCCGATTGCAGCCAACGTGGCCGTGATCGCAATGATTACCTGCTTGTCGAAGGTCAGTACGTACGATGGATCCACCAGCGCATAGGCCTGCGCGATGAAAATCGCGGCTGCGGCCTCGTAGAGCGCCGTGCCATCCATGTTGATGGTCGCTCCCAGCGGTAGGACAAATTCCGTAGATCGTCGCGAGACGCCCGCCTGAACTTCGGCACATTCCATCGTGACCGGCAGGGTGGCGGTCGAACTGGCCGTTGAAAAAGCAGTCAGCAACGCTTGTGACATTTGCTGGAAGAACTGAACGGGATTCCGACGTGTAAACACCCACAGGAGCGTGGGGAGCGTGATGAAGACGTGGATCGCCAGCCCCACCAGAACCGTCGACATGTACCATGCCTGAGTTTTTAGTAACGTTAGGAACTGTCCGTCAAGTTGGGCCTTGGCGAACCGTGCGGCCACCAGACAGAAGATTCCGATCGGTGCGAGCTTCATTAGTAGTAGAATGAAATTCATCAGCGCATCGTTGATGCTGAGCACCAGGTCGGCAATCGCCGTTGAGCGGTCCCCCAGTGTCGTTAGCATGCCGGCAAAGGCAATGCTGAAGACGATCAGCGGTAGCAATTTGATCTCGACCATGGAGCCGAGCAAATTGCTGGTAAACAGCATTAGCACCAGGTTCTGGACGATTTTTCCAATCGATGGTGCGCCGGAGACCACGTACGCTTCGACGATACTCCGATCGCCGCCGGTTTGAGATGTAAAGAGTACTCGGGCGTAGTTGGCTTCCTCCGGCAGCGCAATAACGGGCTTGGTCGTATAGACGCCTGTGTCCGTTCCCGCTTCGAATTCTCCGTTCTCAAGATCGCTGAACGTATTGCCATCGACGCTCCACTGTACGACTGCCTTGGCCGGCGTGGCGGCAGCTCCCACCTGGTCGATGACAATTCGTACGCTCCATTCGCCCTCGTCGGGAATCGATGCATTCCGACTTTCGCCGTCTTCCGCTGCTCGATCGCCCGTGACGTTGTGCCATTCGACGCGCCGAGCGTCATTCTGTCCGGCGACGTGGGCGACCGTTTCCTCGCCTTCCTTGCGCGCGTCTTCAACGAGTTTGGGATCGATGCTTTTCCCGGGATTGATAATGTTGACGACAACCAGCCCTGTGATCACCGCCAACACGGTCGTACACATGTAATACGAAACCGCGTAGCCGCCCGGACGCCCCAGTTTTCGCACGTCACCGAGGCCCAGGATGCCACTCATCACACTGGCCATGACCAGAGGCACAACAACCATCTGCAGCATGCGCAGGAAGACTTCGCCACCAACGTCGAGTACCGCCAACATGGGGCGAAATGATTCGCCAAACATCGCGGGACCCGCAATGGCGACCGCAATGGCCGCAATGATCGCCCCGACGATGTACCAGGTTGCATGCCCGTGACCACCTGACTTCTGTTGCGTTTTGTTCACTATGGATCCTTCATCTGAAACAAATAATTGGTAGATGTGCTACTTGAGGTGGCGTAGGCATAACACGGTGATGGGCGCGCAAACAGCCAAAAACCGGAATTTGGAAATCGGGCATTTTTTTGCGCCCACGCCGGAATCAATTTACGCCTATACACTTCGAGGCTCAACAATCCCTGCGTGACATGCGATTGGAAAGCCTTAATGATCGCGAGGCAGTTTCCACGACCGAGTGTGGGTGCATTCGCTTTTCCGCAGTTTTCGTCGCGACGTGGCGTTCAGCGGACAAGTGTGAATTGTCAGAATTCATTTTGTCGTATAGTGCAAAGCTGTTACCTTCGATGCCTCCGCCGAACGCAACCATGATGGAGAGCCATGACCGAGGATGAGCTACAAACTATCACGTTTGCTGGTGGTCAGTTTCCGATCGCGGTCCTGCTGGACAAATACAGGCCGTACCTGAAGCTGCTGGCCGCTCGCCACATCGACCGAAATGTCGCGAGCCGCCTGAGCGCGTCGGATATTGTTCAGCAAACACAGTTGGAAGCCTTTCGGGATTGCCGTAATTTTCGAGGTAGCACTGAGCTGCAGTTTGTTGCGTGGCTCAAGGTCATTTTGCTCAACAATGTAGGACAGGCTACTCGAACGCACATTCTTGCGCGAAAACGTTCCGTGCGGCGTGAGCAGTCGATGGTGACCGAGGATCGACAGACGCCGTATGAACCAGTCGGTTACGAGGAGTCGCCTTCCGCCGCTGCCATGCTGGGCGAGTCGGCCGTGACATTGGCTCAGGCGATGGAACGACTGACTGGCGATCAATACGAGGCCATTCGCCTGCGCTATATCGAAGGGCTGCCCCTGAGCGAAATCGCGCCGAGAATGGACCGATCACAATCGGCTGTCGCCGGACTTCTGAAGCGCGGTCTTCGTGAACTACGCAGCGCGTTGAGAACGGATTGAAGCCATGAAGACGGAACATGGAAATGATGATCGAGAAGCCGCGATTGACGGTGCGTTTGCCGAGTATCTCCGTCTCGTCGATCAGGAGGGTGTGCCGGATTTGGAGGAGTTCCTCGATCGGTATGCGGACATCGCTGAGGAACTGAGGGCGCTCATCACGACGGCATCCACCGTGAAATCGATGGCCGACGCGACCATCGATGGCACACCCGCAGGGTCCGCCGGAGAGATGGATACGCTTCCGTTGGACTCAAAAAGTATGCTTGGCGACACGGTCTACAACGGTGACCTCGTCGGCGAATACGAGTTGGTGAAGGAGATTGGACGCGGAGGAATGGGCGTCGTCTACAAGGCACGGCAGAAGGGCATGAATCGGCTGGTTGCCTTGAAAATGATCATTGGCGGGCGATACTCGTCCGACGAGAGCGTGCGGCGATTTTACCGTGAAGCCAAAGCCGCCGGCAAACTGGCTCATCCCAACATTGTTCGCGCAATCGCGGCCGGAAGCCATGAGGGCCGCCACTTCTTTGCGATGGAGCTTATTGAAGGTCGCACGCTGCGCGACGTTCTTCGTAAGCATCCCGAGGCGTTGCCGGTCATGACCGTCGCCCGCTACATGAAAGGGCTCGCGGCGGCGGTCCAGTACGCACACGAGAAAGGGATTTTGCATCGCGATCTAAAACCTTCCAATGTGATCGTTGACCAGAACGACACTCCGAAGGTGGCGGACTTTGGCCTGGCCAAGCATATGGACGTCGATGCAGACTGTTCCTTTGATTCTGTATCCGGTTCGGTGGTCGGCACCCCAAGCTACATGTCGCCCGAACAGGCCACTTCGCAAAGTGACAATATCGGACCACAAAGCGATGTGTATTCGCTTGGTGCCATTCTCTATGAAATGCTGACGGGCAAGCCTCCGTATCGCGACGAAACGCCGGTGGGAACTCTACTGTTGGTGTTGAATGAAGAAGTGGAAGTCCCTTCAAGCGTCAGGTCTGGCGTTCACCCTGATCTGGAAGCCATTTGTCTCAAGTGTCTCGAAAAAGAACCGGCGGATCGCTATCGAAATTGCGAGGAGCTGGAAGCCGAGTTTGATCATGTCTTGGCAAAAGAGCCGGTCAAGGCGAGGCGACTGAACGGGCGGCAGAAAGCCTGGATGTGGTTGAGAGACGTTCCTTTGGTCGCCTACGCGATTGGGCGTGATACCACGCGAACGAATCGGAGCCATCATCTGTCACAATGGGGCGTGATCCTGACGTTGTGCCTGTTGATATTTGGATGGAGCCAGCGAACGGCCATCGTGGAGTATTCCCGATTTCGGCGCGTCGAGATTGCCGTCGCCGGGGAACGGGGTATGTACGACGAAGTTGGTCACCTGATCGATCAGGCTCTACGGAAATCGCAACTCGATAAGGCAGGGGAGAAGAAGGACGAACGTGTCCTCAATACCGTCGGTTCTGCTGCCATTCGCGAAATGCTACTGGACAACGAGGCAGACCTGGGCATCGTCCAGGAGAACGCGTTTGAGTTTGCGAAAATCGTGGGCGTGACTCCGCTGTTTCGCGAGGCGGTTGTGATCATCGCCCGCAGAGACCGTGGAATCAGAAGCGCGCTGGACCTGCAGGGACGCGCAGTCGCACTGGGACCGCCTGCATCCGGATCACGGATAACCAGCGACCAGATTTTGAGACAACTGGATATCTCCACGGACGCCAAATTCCAGGATGTGCCGTGGACATCTCTGGAGCATCGCAGTGATCTGGACGGGGCGATCGCCACCGTTTCGTTGCAGGACTCCCGACTCAGGGAAATCCTGTCGAATCACGATTTCGAGCTACTGCCCCTGCAGCTTGACGATGCCTTTGGGCAGTTCCAAAGCCATGGTTTTAAACATGCCGATTTGCCGGACGGAAGTGGCTACCCGGCGTCGAGCAAATTCCAGACGCTATCGACCAAAGCGGTACTCGTCGTGCGGACGAGTGCGCCCGACTGGTTTGTCGAAAAATGCCTCAAACGCATCTACAGCCCTCAGGACGGAAGGCTGAGTGCCCTGATTTTTCAACAGGAGGCGGCGTCAAATTCGGCCCAACTCTTAAGGTTACATCCGGCTGCGACGAAATTCTTCGGCAATCTTGGCGCCGAGCGCAGTCCAGTCGGGCAATGAGCTACTTGCGGAGCGCCCTAGCGTTTTCCGGCGAGTTCGGAAACGAGATCAACAAGCTCGTCGCTTTCAAACGGTTTGGCAAGATAACGATCGGCGCCGTGATTCAGGAGGCGCTGACGATCGTTTCGCATGGCATGAGCGGTCAGGGCTACGATCGGAGTTCGTGATTCCGACTCTTCCGACCGAATGACCTCGATGGCATCAAGTCCGCTCATGACGGGCATTTGGCAGTCCATGAGCACGACGTCAAAGCCCCGGGAACGCCATGCCGCGAGCGCCTCTTCTCCGTTTCTGGCTTCGAACGTTTCGAAGCCCTCTGACTCGAGCGTCTCGACGATGATGGATCGGTTCAGATCGTGATCCTCTGCGACGAGGATTGAAATCGTCCCTTCAGGCCGTGGTGGGTCTGGCTTTGTGGGAGTTTTCGTCTCTTCGACGGGGGTGACCCTCGGTAGATGGGCGACGAACCAAAACCGACTGCCCAGTCCAACCTCGCTGGTGACTTCGATTTTGCCACCCATCAGGGAAGCCAGGTTTGCGGCGATAGCGAGCCCCAGTCCGGCACCCTGGTGCAGTCGGCGGCTGGAGTCGTCTACCTGGGTGAAGGTGTCGAAGATGCGCGCAAGCTGTTCCGGCTTCATGCCGATGCCTGTGTCCTCGACCATGAATTGCAGCCAATCAGGTTGAGGGACGTTGATTGTCAGCTTGACGCTTCCCTGGTCTGTGAACTTAACAGCGTTGGCGACGAGGTTCGTCAGTATCTGCCGGAGTCGGAATTCGTCGCCAAGAACGACATTGGGGACTTCGCTCCCTTTTACCAGTTCAAACTGAAGTCCAGCATTGGTCGCATGAAGATCCCATACCTTCTGGAATTCTGCCATCGACGTCTGCATGGAAAACGGCGCCTTGTTCAGGTCCAGTCGGTCGGCCTGAATTCGGGATAGATCCAGAATGTCGTTTCCCAGTCGCAGGAGTTGATTGGCGGCCACGGAGATGGCTTCCAGGTAACCGCGATGCGCGGGCGACAGCTCCTCCGGTTTTCGTTGAGCCATAGAAGTCATGCCGAGAATCGTCGTCAGTGGTGTGCGAATCTCGTGGCTCATGTTTGCCAGGAATTGGCCTTTGATCTGCTCCATGCGTTGGGCTTCGTCGCGATCGGCGCTGATGGTGGCAACCTGTCGTCGATGTTCGGAGCGCGCACTGGCCTGTCGAAGCATGTTGGTTCGGGCCGTCTGCAAGACCGACGACAGCCACGAATCGATGGTATTCAGATTTCGTACAAGGAGTGCACGACTTCCGTTCTGGCTGACGGCGAGCGCCTGAAGTTGCAGACTTCCTTCGTCTCCGGCTGTGATTTCGAACAATGGAGTTGTCTGGATGAAGTCGTGCTGAGGGTCTGTTTCCCAGATTCCCGTTGTGGTGAGAAAGTCACGAAGAAAGAGAGACGTGATTTCCATCGTGCCGTTGCGTTCGACACCAATCTCGTCGGTCCACCAGTCGGGAATCAGCGTGGGGACGAGTTGCTTTTTGGGTCCCGGCCGCAGCACGGCGAGTTTGAGAGCGAGCCCAATATCCAGATCATTATTTTGTTCTGACACAGCAGCACAACCATTGAGAAATACGTCAGACATTAGAAGTGGCGACGGCAGTTCTCACAAGGTCGCGATGACAGCGCACAAAAAAACCCCCGTCCGATGGCGGACGGGGGTGAATAGGACATTCGTGGTTACATCTTCAGCATCTCATCCATGATCGTGATGGCCGCGGGGCCAACCAGGACGACGAAGATGCCGGGAAAAATGAAGATGACCAGTGGGAAGAGCAACTGCACGGCCGTCTTGGCCGCTTTTTCTTCCGCAATTTGTCGCCGTTTCGTTCTCATGGAATCACTCTGAACACGAAGAGCGCGTCCCACGGAGGAACCAAATTTCTCGGCCTGAATGATTGTGGATGCCAACGCTCGCAGGTCTTCTTCGCCGTTTCGGGCTCCAAGTTCCTGGAGTACATCCTTTCGCTCCTTACCCATTTGAAGCTGGAAGTTGCAGAGCGAGAATTCCTCGGCAATTACCCGGTGCGAGTGCTTCATTTCCTCTGCGACTTTTCGCATCGCCTGATCGAGGCCAAGGCCTGCCTCGACACAGACGACCATGAGGTCAAGCGCGTCCGGCAGTCCAAGGAAGATGGCTTCCTTACGACTCTTGGTAATGAGGGTCAGAATCAGGTCAGGCAGGAAGAACGCGACGCATGGCACCGCGAATGCGACGAGCATCCCATTGGTGGTGAAGCCGTTCGTCCACAGGGAGCCGGCTCCACCAAGCAGTAGTCCGGCGATCGCGCAGATGATCTTGATTGCCATGTACGTCTGCATGGAACCTTCACCGCGGAAACCCGCCTCATCCAGCTTCTTGCGAAGCTGACTTTCTTCTTTTTCGTTCTTGGGCGTCAGCGGAGCAGCCAGTGTAGGAGCTGCCTTTTCAAGCAGGTCGGACACCGAGTTCTTGATGCCGTCCTGTTTGCGTATCTTGTTCGGGTTGCGCAGGTGGTCGAGTCGCTCCTCGGCCGCCGACTTGTTCTTCATGAACATTTCCAGGACAAACCAGGCAACCACCGAGGCGAAGCCAAATGCTGCAACCGCAACCAGAACTTCCGGATTGAATGCAATAAGCGTCGACATGATTCTCAGACCTTGATGTTAATGATTTTCTTGATGACGATCGCACCAACGAGCTGCATGATTGCGGCGACGCCGAGCATCTTGTTGCCAATCTCTGTGTTGAAGAGCAGCATCACGTAGTCGTAGTTCAGAACCATCATGACACCAAGCAGCACGGGCGGCATGGCCAGCAACACGGTACCGGAGAGGCGGCCCTCGCCGGTGAGTGCCTGAATCTGACCGAAGATCTTGAATCGTTCACGAATGATGTGACTGATTTTTTCAAGGATCTCGGCGAGGTCACCACCTGTCGTTCGCTGCAGGATCACGGCGGTCGCAAAGAACCTCAGGTCAAGGCTGGGGACACGCTCGCACATGTTTTGCAGCGAGTCTTCCAGAGCGATACCCAGGTTTTGCTCTTCGTAGACACGTCCAAACTCGGTACCCAGGGGATCCGGGATCTCCGTGGAGACCATCTGGAAGCCGGCTCCAAGACTGTGTCCAGCGCGAAGTGCGCGGCCGGTCATGTCCAATGCCTCGGGCAGCTGTTTCGTGAACAGTTTCAATCGTTTGCGTCGTTTCAGCATTACCCAAACCAGCGGCAGTGGGCACATCGCCAACGGCAGGATCACATACAGACTGATGTGAATCTGTGTCAGAAACGCAATCACCAGGCCGATGCCGGCAAAGATGCCGCAAAGAGCGACGAACTTTTCCGTCTTCATCTCCATGTCGGCCTGATCGAGCATTTTCCGCAGGTTGAAGAAGTTCGATACGAACTCCTCCAATGCGTTTGGCATGTCGTCAAGCGGTCGCGACAACACGGAAGTGTCATCGATCGCTGTTGCGTTTGTTCCGGCAAGCATGTCCAGTCGTTCATGCATCGCCGTGTCGGCAGGGCTACGGAAAGCTGATGCAACCGCCAGGAATATGGCTGCTACACAGATTCCGCCGGCCAGGGCAACGATAAAAACAGTCATTGGATCTAGTCCAGGGTGTTGTCAGATTCGTGAAGTAGGGCGAATGGTCAACGTCACATCGGTATTGTCTAGTCGTCAACCAGCATGACTCGCTCTCGGAATGCACTGCCAGGCAAGCGAACGCCGACAGCCTCGAGGCGATCCATGAAGTTAGGGCGAATCCCGGTCGAAACGAATCGTCCCTTCGTTGATCCGTCCTCCGTAATACCGTCCTTGATGTAGTGATAGATGTCCTGCATGACGATGGTTTCCTGCTCCATGCCCACGACTTCCGTGATGTGGGTCACTCGTCGTTTTCCGCCCTGAAGGCGGCTGGCCTGAATGATCAGATCCACGGCACTTGCAATCTGCTGTCGCATCGCCTTGATTGGCAATTCGAAGCCGGACATCATGATCATCGTTTCCATACGTGCGATCGCGTCACGCGGCGTATTGGCGTGCAGCGTCGTCATCGAACCTTCGTGGCCGGTGTTCATGGCCTGGAGCATATCGAGGGTCTCAGGACCACGACACTCACCGATGATGACGCGTTCCGGTCTCATACGCAGGGCGTTCTTGACCAGGTCGGTGGCCGTTACGGCACCCTTGCCTTCAATGTTGGGCGGACGAGTTTCCAGTCGGACGATATGATCCTGCTGCAATTGAATCTCCGCGGCATCCTCGATCGTAATGATTCGGTCGGAGGCCGGGATGAAGCTGGACAACGTATTCAGCAGAGTCGTCTTACCGGAACCAGTACCGCCAGAGATGACGACGTTCAGGCGAGCCTTGATGGCTCCTTCCAACAACATCACCATTTCCGGAGTGAAGGCCTTGAAGTTCAGCAGGTTTTCCAGCTTGAGCGGATTGGATCCAAAACGACGAATCGAGACCGCGGCTCCGTCCAGAGCGAGCGGTTTGATGATCGCGTTCACACGCGAACCATCCGTGAGTCGAGCGTCAACCATCGGGTTGGTTTCGTCCACACGACGCCCAACCTTCGACACGATTCGGTCGATGATCTGCATCAGGTGATGGTCGTCGCGGAATTCGACGTTGGTCTTTTCCATCTTGCCCGCACGTTCAACATAGATGTTGTGCGGACCGTTGATCAGGATATCGCAGACCTTCGAGTCCTTGAGGAGCAACTCGAGTGGTCCGAGACCGAACGTTTCATCTAGCACCTCGTCGATCAGGCGATCGCGTTCGCTGCGATTGAGGAGAGTATCTTCGGTGTCGCAAAGGTGCTCAACGACGAGGCGGATTTCCTTGCGAAGCTTGTCGCCCTCCAGCTCACCGACCTTGTTGAGATCCAGCTTGTCGACCAGTTTCGAGTGAATACGGCGTTTCAGATTCTCGAATTCGTCGTTCTTTGTTGTATTGGCGTTTTTGTTGAGCGTTTTCATCTTCCATTAATCCTGATCGTGTCGTGCCCATGTTGGGGCCGCGTATTCGAGGAGCCCAAGTACACAAGTCCCATGACCCGTCGGTTCCTCGAAAAAGATACGTCACGACTTGTTGCTTGCCGGCGAAACCGGGAAATATGCCTGAAATTGCCCAGGTTGCGGGAAACACCTAACCAGGCGCGCCGGTATTGCAGGGCGCATGAAAAAACCGCAAAGCTTTTCATGCTTTGCGGTTCAGATTTTCCGGATTGGTTGGACGTTACTTGAGGAAGGGAATCCAACCCTTGGTCTTTTTCTGGCTGGCCACTTCGGCGACGCCCGATTCATCCTCGCCTTCACTTTCAATAACGTCGCCATCGAGCGTTTCTGCAAGGTTGATGACGGCTTTGGTGATTGCAGCTTTGGGAGCCTGAACCGTCAGTGGCACACCGTTGTTTCGGGCCTCAGCCATGGAGCGATAGTCGTTCGGGATCTTCCCGAAGATTTCCGTGTTGATCGTTTCCTGAGCCTTCTTGAGACCGATGTGCTCGTTGTCGAGGCCCATGCGGTTCACGACGACACGTACTTTTTCGCTCATTCCCTCACTTTGATCCTGGTCGAATGACATCAGCAAGCGAACCACGTTTCGCAGGCACGGTAGATCCAGTTGGGTTACCAGCATGACGTGTTTGGATTCTCGCATCGCGACCATGTCGACGTCGCTGTACGACTTCGAAAGGTCAAAAATCAGATGCGAGAACGTGGCCTTGAGGAGTCCCACAACCCGACCGAAGTCTTCCGGCGAGATGAGCGGAACGTCCTGAAGATTCACCGGACGTGGCAGCAGATAGAGCCCTGATGAGTGCTTCGTCATTGATTTCTTGAGCAGCGAGAAGTCAAGTCTTGAAATGTTCTCGGCGACATCGACGAGCGTGTAATCCGGGATCGCATCAAGAAAGACATCTGCGTCACCCACGGCCATATCCAGGTCGATCAGGGCGACGGAGTTTGATTCATCGGCCGCAAGAGCACAACCAATGTTGACGGCGAGGCTGGTGGACCCAACGCCGCCGCTTGCTCCTGCCACGGCGATTGAAGTGCAACCGCGAACCTTGCGGGCACCGCCACTTCTTGCCTGAACGATCCGTTCCAGCGCTGCAACCAGCTCTTCACCGGAAACGGGTTGTGTCAGGAACTCTTTGGCACCTGATCGCATGGCACGCAGAATGAGTGTTCCATCCGACGAACCGCTTACCACGAGGACCGCAGCACTGGATGTCTCTCGCAGTTTCTCTACGAGTTGCAGGCCGGGTTCGGGATCGGGACCGAGCACGACCATGGCCGCGTCGGGAGTTGTTTGTTCGATGACGTCGCCGAAGAATTCGTATCGGGCACACTCGGCCTCAAGCCAAACGAGGTCCATTCCGAGCAGCAACGACTTGATTTGTTCGCGAGACTCATCCTGCGGATCAACAATAGCGAGGCGTAGTACGTTTGACATAGGAATATCCGGAAATGGCAATTTATTCGACAATGCTGACCGAGCTAATGGTCAGTCGCGGCGAACCGCGACTGACCCACTAATACTCTAGGACGCGCTTATGGCGAGTCCAAAAGAAACGGATGAGTTTTTGGGCTCATGGTCGCGTTAACCTGCATGACCCATCCGTTTCTCGACATGCAACTAGCGTTTTCCCCAACGACTAGTTCGCTTGGCGGCCTTTACTGGGCCATACGTACTGCCGTTACCCCTGGCCGCCGGTCGCATACCGAATGGCATTCCGGCCTGCGAGTCGTAGTTGATGCCATGGAGAGGGGTGGGCAGCTGGTCGGACGGTTCCGGCGGAAGGCTTTCGGTATGCGAATCATCAAAAGATGGGGCCATCGTTGGCTCCTCCGAGATGAATTCCGTGCCCTGCGTCGGGTACATGGAAACTGCCGGTTGCGATCCCGTGATGGGTGGTCGAGCGTAGGCACCTCGCCCGGCACGACACTTCAGGCAAGACCCATCGGGGCAGCATGCCGGAACTTCCATGTATCCTCGTAGGAACAGTTCCTTGTCATCGGGAACAACGGTCTGCTCTCCAGGACCAAACGTTGGCACCTCGTTCGGATTCATCGGGGCGACAAATTCCGGTCGAACCATTACCAACAGCTCAATCTCATTCTGCAGGTTGGTGACCCTTCGGAACAGAGCTCCAGCCCATGGCAGATCGGCCAGAACTGGAAGGCCACTGTTTTGCGACTCGACGCGGTCTTGAATCAGACCCGCCAGTGCAAGAGTTTGGCCAGCACGCATTTCGACAGCAGTATCGACCCAACGATTCCGCAAACCGGGAACGCGAACGCCGTTGATATCGACGCCACGAGCGTTGTCCACTTCGCTCACCTGAGGGCGAACTTCCAGCCGGATGTTGCCATTCCCGAGTACGATGGGCACAAAGTCAACGCGTGTGCCGAACGTCTTGTACTCGACGGCGACGGTACCCAGACCCTGAGGAATCAGGATGGGGAACTCACCACCGGCGTTGAATGCGGCAGGTCGACCACTTACGGTGGTCAGAACCGGCTCGGCAAGTACTTTCACCAGGTCGTGCTGTCGCAGAGCATCCACGACTCCGAAAAACTGGCTTCCGCCGCTGGTCACCCCGAAGGACATTGTGGATCCTCCCGTGCTGGTGATGCCCGCATTGGAGATGGTCTCACCCAGCAGGCCGGCTACGCTTTGACCAACGAAGCCGTTGATGCCCAACGCCGCCCAGTCGAAGCCAAGCTGTCGCAGTTTGCTCCGCGAGACTTCCATTACCTGAACGTGCAGTTGAACCTGCTGGTTGTCGCCGACGCGGATGTTGTTGATGACCTTTGGGTAGTAGTCCTCAGCCATCCGTACGACGCGACTGATCACTTCTGGTTCGTCGACCCAGCCCGAAAGGACCACGCTGCTTGCAAGTGGACGCACACGTAGGGAAGCGTTGGGGAATTCGGTTTCGAGGAGCAACTCGAGCTCCTTCGCGTCACCGGAAACAATAACGTCAATCGTGTACAGATCGCCGTCGTCATCCCAGAGATTGACCTGCGTAACTCCGGCTTTGAGACCGGACAGTTGAATCTGGTTCGACGAGATCGCGATGGCGTTCACGAGCTCGGGGTTGTTGACGAGAGCCCGAGGGATCTGTTTTCCTTCGAGCGTCAGAATCTTGCTGCTGTTTACGTACATCGACACTCTCTGTAGCCCCGGCCGAACTCGGTATTCGAGTGAATTGGCGGAGGTGGAGAGTTGCTGATCGCTATCGCTCAGTTGAGCGTATGTCAGAGTCGAGCAGCAGCTAAGAAGAAGTCCCAGTATTAATGCCTGGGCGCAGGCAGTTCGATGAATTGCCATTGGTGCTTCCTTGCCGGTAGGGGGTGTTTATCGTCCGTTTGGTAGTGCTGTTAATCCGCAACAGGTGAAGGATTCGATCCCCGAATCCTTCACCGTTGAAGTTGCCGATTTGGTTCTGTCAGCCTAGAGGCCCAGGTCTGCTGGATCGAGGATATCGAGATCCCCTTCCGCCGAAGCGCCGGGAGAGTCTTCGCTGAATCCTTCTCCCTCTTCGTCCATCCCTGATGTCTCCGGGTCAGCTGAGATGTCGGGTGTGCCGCTTTCGACAAAATTACTCATCAACTCAACTGGCAGCGTTGGCAATCCACCCTGGCCACCTTCACCACTGAAGGTGTAGGTGCCAAGAACTCCTTCTGGTGACATGATTACCATGCCAGAAGTTGGTGCTGCTGCTGCATTGCTACTATCGACAGCCGTGCTACCGTCGCCTTTCATTCCATTCAAAATGCCGAATATTCCGGTATTCGAGGTCCCAGCATCGGCGAGCATGCCGTCGCTGCCCTGAGTGGATTGGTCGTCCAGGTCACCGGGAAGTGCACCTTCCGTCTCCATTTTGCTTTCATCACCCGGCTTTCGAAGGGCAAGGTGAATCGTGCCAAGCTGCTTGGCGAGCAGAAGCTTTTCCGATTGTGAGGGTTGAACCAACAGCGACACCGTCTTGGCATCGATGGAGGATTCCCCTTCCTGAATACGAGCGATCTGGTCGTTGACGGCAAATACCGTCACGTTTCGCATGATGGTTCGCGTTCCGGTGCGAACACCGTCACGACCACGAACGAAGACGAGTACGTCGACTTTGTCGCCCGGATTGATCAGACCCGACAGTGCGCTTTCGCGGTCTACCTTCACAGCGAATACCTGATGTCCTTCAGGGATTCGTTCTGAAGCGTAGGCTCCGTCACCGTCGGTGATCTTGGTGAGGATGATCGGTTCGCCCGGGTACAGAGGGTAGAGCGAACTCTTACCTTCGAACTCTTCCATTGTGCGAGCCGCACCCTGAGGAACCTTGTCCTTGGGCCATTCTTCCTGTTTCACAACATCTGCGTTCAGTTTGGTCCAGCTGGGGACGCTGGAAACGGCGACGAAGATGGTTTCGGTTTCTGTTGCGGCAGATGTGTCTGGTCTGGCCATCGCTTGACGCATACCGATGGCGGCGATCGTTCCACAGCCAAGCGCGATGACGATCAGAATGATGGATTTTGTAGAACGCATTGGAGATAGGCCTCGTAGTTAGCGGCGTTTTCTGGACGCCTGGTTTCTGGTCTTTTCAAGTGTTGGTTGTGTTTACCGGGGAGGGTCCAACTTGAGACGAGTTTTGGCCGTCGTTGGGGTATTCCGCCCGAATAATCGATTTGCGGCGAGTCAGACCAACATGTTCGAGTAAGCGAAGTAAGCAATCGTTCCCATCGCGATGGGAATGCCGTAGGGCAGCAAGTACATGGAGGGTTTTCGATCCGCAGCGATGGCGGCCAGTTTCTCGGGATCCTTGATCGTCATGATCTCGTTCAGGATCATCCAGAACTGTCCCTGGTGTTTGCCCCACGCTCGGCGATACACAACCATCAGCAATGCCAGGACGGCCCCGATGATGCCCGTGGCTGCGAAAGCCCAAAGGGTGTGCGTCACGTGGACCCAGGCGCCGATGCCCGCCATCAGCTTCACATCGCCGGCACCCATACCACCGATGCTATAAAGCGGTAGCAGGGTTAGAAGGCCAACAGCCGTTCCCGCCAGACTCCAGCCAAGACCCTCGTACCAGGTGATCCCAAAGTGCGAATTGGCGAACGCGATGCTGTAGATCCAGCCGCTGATGATCATCGGAAAGGTGATCCAGTTTGGAACCTTCAATTCGAAGCCGTCGATCACTGCGGCAACGATGAGCGTGATTGTTACAAACCACACTGGCCAGTTTGCAGTTATGGCATCGAGGTAAGCCGATACTAGGTCCATGTCAGTTCTTCTCCGGATCCCACGTTATTTCTTTGTTTTGTTGATGTTGTGCGTCACCATGTCGACGTTCAATTGAAACCTAGCATGCTGTTTCTGCATCGTTGTGGGAAAATCTGTGGGTTGTAACTGTTGTTTCCTGCCATTGCCGAACGGCTGCAGCTAACGCAAAAACCCCCTCGCAAAACGAGGGGGTTCCTGTATGACATTCAAACCGGCTTGAAAACCGGCAATCGACTAGGTCGACAGCTGATCGGCAACTTGCTGGAAACGATCGTTGGCGTTCTGGCCAAGCGTCGTGATCGTTGCAAGGCAAACGACGATGATCAGAGCGAGCATAACTGCGTACTCGACTGCGGTTGGACCATCTTCAGAAACAAGAAATCGTTTGATCTTTGTGGCGAAATTTTTCATGAATTTCCTCTCGGTGTGGCGAAAACGAAGTCAAATGAGTTCGTCGCCGGAAAAAAGTGGGAGACGTGTTGGCGGCATAAATTCGCATGACCGCCGTGACTGCCGATGACTAACCGGGCCGTCACTTGAAAACTATGTCACCGTCCCAGGCTGTCAAATCCGGCAATCGGTTTTTTTGTAGGATCGTTACTTACTGTGGATTCCTCGAAACATGACGATTCGCAACGACGAAAGCCCGGCACCTGATTTCCGGCAACGATGCAGGGAAACGACACTTCGTTTCAGTCCCTCAACGCACGACAGGGCGACTTCCCCCTGAGGTCTGCCGCAAACGGTCGCTCTCGGAATAGGGTGTTCCGGAATCTGGTGCGCGTTTCCCAGCGAGGCATTACCAGCGACGAACAAACCGGTATAATGATGGGAATCGTACAATGCCATAAAACCCATTCAGCCCGAGTGAACCGTGTCAACTGTTGCCACTCCCGTTCGAGAAGCCACTAGCGAAACCAAACGCAAACAGCAGCCGCGATACCACGTTCGGCTTTGGGACGATGACAAACACACCTTCGTCTATGTCATTCATATGGTGCGCGAGTTGTTTGGCTACACGCTGGAACGGGCAAAGCAACTGGCTGAACTCGTTGATTCCCAAGGTTCCGCCATTTGCCTGACCACTACGCGTGAACATGCGGAACTCAAGCAGGACCAGATTCACGCGTACGGCAAAGACGACCTCGTTGCAGGCTGCATGGGGTCAATGTCCTGCAGTATCGAGCCTGACGAATAATCCGTCGGCAAGCGCAACGTCTGGAACAGCTGGCTCGGGCGAAACAGCTCGGGGATCGCCGCACCAGAATGAAATGCGGACACTAGGGAGACTAGCTGGGATTTGGTAGTCTGCTTCTCTGCGCCGCAATTTCGAAGCGGGCAACTCCCCTGTCCTTTTATATAGAGCCATACTGTCGGCACGCCGTCCGGTGGCCCTCTGGCAGTTCGGTGGTAGCGATCATGACGCGTTTGCTGAAGACTCACACTCTCGGTTGCAAGGTTAACCAGTACGAAACCGAACTGGTCCGCGAAGCGCTGACGTCCTTCGGTTATGACGATGCTGCAAACACCGACCACGCCGATCTCTGCGTCATCAATACCTGTACCGTGACCAACGAAGGTGACTCGAAGAGTCGCCAGGTGATTCGCCGAATGGCTCGGCAGAATCCCGATGCCAAAATGATCGTGATGGGCTGCTACGCGACGCGTGCTCCGGATGAACTCCGTGAACTGCCAAACGTAACGGAAGTGGTTACCGACAAACGTGAGTTGCCCGATCTCTTGGGGCGGTTTGGTGTCATCGACTATCCGGACGGCATTTCCCGCTTTAGCAGCCGACATCGGGCGTACGTGAAAGTTCAGGATGGCTGCCTGCTGAAATGTAGCTACTGCATCATCCCGAAGGTTCGGCCCCAAATGGCCAGTCGACCATTGCAGTCCATTGTGGATGAGGTTCACCGCCTCGTCGACAATGGTCATCGCGAAATTGTGCTGACCGGCATTCATCTGGGGCACTACGGCGTCGACTGGAACTGGAACAAGCCAAAGTCTGAATGGACGCGATTGCCTCATTTGCTCCGGGCGTTGGTGGCGATACCGGGTGACTTTCGAATTAGGCTCTCCAGTATCGAAGCTACCGAAGTGACGCGCGAACTGGTAGGGATACTGGCCGAGTTCCCGGATCGCATCTGTCCGCATTTTCACGTTTGCCTGCAAAGCGGTTCGGATCGAATTCTTCGGCGAATGAAACGTCGCTGGGGAGCAAAACGTTTTGTCGATCGCTGCGCTCTGATTCGAAACTCGCTCCACAAGCCAGCGCTAACGACCGACATCATCGTTGGTTTTCCGGGGGAAACAGAAGAAGACTTTCGTGCTTCGTGCGACGTCTCTCGTGAGGTCGGATTCTCGAAGATCCACGTTTTCCCGTTCAGTGCCCGTCGCGACACTCCGGCCGCGACGATGGAAGATCAGATTTCAAAGCAGGAGAAGTCCGAGCGTGTGGCAAGGTTGACGGAAGTCGAAACGGACTTGCGACTGAAGTACTTTGACAGCCTCGTGGGTGAACGACTGCAGATGATGGTGGAAACGAACAGCGACGGTTTTCTCAAGGGAACGTCGTGTCGCTACGCCCCAATTCAGTTACCTCAATCTGAATCGAACAACAACGAATTGCAGGCGGGCGATCTTACAGACATCCTGGTAGATTCTGTTTCGCCGCAAGGGACCCTGATTGCGAAAGCGGCTGAAGCTCTCACCCCAGCTTCGTCATGTGAATAGCGGCTCCAGACGCCAGGGTCGGTCGTCGATTCGCATCTGCATGGAACATTCGCGATAATAGTCTGCGAATCGAGCAAGCGTTGGAGCCCTGAACATGAAGCGATTTTCGACGACGTGCGTGATGATGTTCTTGTTGTCACTACTCTCCTATGTTCCAGCCCAGAATGTGGATCGAATCGACGATCCGTGGAAGAAGCATACGGTCTTCACCGGGGTGAGGAATCAAACGTCCGTGGCGGCCGACTTCACTGGCGACGGCAAACCCGATGTAATTGCATCCTGCGGAGGGAGCAGCCGTTTGTTCGTTGCACCAGAATGGAAAGAAATCACCATTCATCGAGCGGAACAACGCAACTGGAACTGCATTCACAGCGAAGCGATGGACGTCGATGACGATGGCGACATTGACTACATCGCTGCGGTTGCCAGGCAAGGAGTGTTCTGGCTGGAGAATCCCGGCCAGCAAGTCCCGACTAAAGCAGATGTGCCCTGGAAGTACCGTGTGATTGACAATGAAATTCACGGCATTCATTGCACATTGCGAGCGGACGTGGATGGCGATGGCAAGGAAGACTTGCTGGTGAACAACTTTGAGCCGCACGGTGCCGCACCGGACTCGCTCACATGGTTAAAGGTTCCCTCAAAACCCGGCAATGGAAAACCCTGGACGCGTTATGTCCTGGCGAAGGGGGATGCTCCCGGCGGCAACCACTACTTTGGATTCGGGGACATCAACGGAGATGGACGGGGCGACGTTTGCATTGGTGCAAAAGGAAAGCCGTTTGCTGGCGGTAACTGGTTCGCGTGGTGGCAAAATCCCGCGGATCCCACTCGCCCATGGAAGAAGGAAGTTGTGTCAACGAACGAAACGGGCGCAACCTGTATGATGCCCGCCGATCTCAATGGCGACGGTGTCACCGACCTGTTCGCAACACGCGGTCATGGCAAGGGTGTGCTCTGGTTCGAGGGGCCAAACTGGACGAAGCACGAGATCGACCCAACGCTGGAGGCACCACACTGTCTACAGCTTGCAGATATCGATGGCGATGGGGATATGGATGCGGCGACTTGTGCCCGGTTGAGCAAGCTGGCCGTGTGGTATGAAAATGATGGAGGTGGCAATTTCACTCCGCGGGTCGTCGGAAAAGACCAGTCGGCCTACGACGTTCGCATCCTTGACATGAACGGCGACCAGAAGCTCGACCTCCTTGTCGCCGGCGAAGCCAGTCAGAACATCGTCTGGTACGAGCAGAAATAGAACCTGGCCACCGATGAGATGGTTCGATCCCGGAAGTCCCGAGTTAAGCCTTCTCATCACTCTCTAATGTTGCCGGTGGTAGGATAAAGGGACGAAGATTCTGCCCCGGGACTGAATATGCGCGTTCTTGTCGTGGAAGACTATGCTCCCCTTCGCCTGGCGATTGTGAAGGGGCTGACGGATGCCGGTTATTCCGTGGACGCCTGCGCGAATGGTCGCGACGGGAAATGGCATGCTGAATCCGGCGAGTTCGATGTCATGGTTTTGGATCTGATGCTGCCGGAGATGGACGGCCTGTCGATCCTGAAATCGCTACGTGCCGACGGCAACGACATTCACGTCCTGATCCTCACTGCAAAGGATGCCGTCACGGATCGCGTCGACGGATTGAACCTTGGCGCGGACGATTACCTGACCAAGCCCTTTGTCTTTGCGGAGTTGCTGGCACGCATCAAGGCGCTCGTGCGTCGAAAGTATGGAGAAAAGAATCCGACGATTTCCATCGCGGATCTTGAGGTGAACACAGCATCGCGCGAAGTGAGGCGCGGCGACGAGTTCGTCGAACTGACGGCCAAGGAGTATGCTCTGCTGGAGTTTCTGGCGTTGCGGTCCGGGCAGGTTGTGACTCGAACGGATATCTGGGACCACGTGTACGACTTCCATTCTGACAATCAGAGCAACGTTGTAGACGTGTATATTTCGTACCTTCGCAAGAAGATAGACCGCCCCGGATTCGAAAAACTGATTCATACTCGTCGCGGACAGGGCTACATGCTTGGAGAACGACGTTGAACTCCCTGCAGACACGTCTGATCGTCGTGCTTGTCGTCGTGGTCGCGGTCGGCTTTCTTGGAGCCGGGATTGCCGTTTACGGTTTCTCGCGTGCATCGATGTATGCGGAGTTTGACCAGGTCTTGACGACGAAGGTGCAGACGTTGGCGGCCTTGACCCGGGATACGCGTCGAGGCGTTCGCTTTCAGTTGTCCGAAGGGATTCAGGAATTCAATCGCCGCGATGCGCTCAGCTACTACGCGGTCGTCAGTAACCAACGTCTACTCGCCGGATCCAGCGAGCACTCGCTGATTGCCAGGCCGGGGGAAAGAGGTCGACTACGATTTGCGCCCGTGATGCTCGGCGAGCAGATGGGTCGACAGGTCACACTGACTTTTCAACCTCGCTACCTGTCGTTGGAAGACGATGAATACGACGAAGACGATGAGGATGAAGAAGAGTACGAAGAAGACGACGATCACGAAGCGGAATGGAGACGCTATGAGGAGAGTCTTCGAGGTACCATCTTCAACGCGGACGATTCCACCGATGCCGAAGGCCCTGTTGGCGAGCCAGCCGAGGCGGGCGTCAGGACCCTTACCTGGCAGGCGCCGGAACGGGAGGTCACAATTGCCGTAGCCCGTGATGCCACGCAAATTGAAAGTCGCCTCTCCAGCTTGCGGTGGATCCTTGCATCCGTGGGAACCGCCGTGACGGTACTCAGTTCATTGGTGCTTGCTCTTGTCGTTCGGATGGGTTTTCGACCGGTGAAGTCCGTTTCCAGCGCGTTGGCACAGATTGATGAGAACAACCTTTCGCAGCGTGTGCCGACAAAGAACGTCCCGTCCGAAGTGCTACCGATGGTCGACCGCCTGAACGCACTACTCATGCGTTTGGAGGATGCCTTTCACCGCGAGCGGGCATTCTCGTCCAATCTCGCGCATGAGCTGAGAACGCCGCTTGCGGGGCTCAAGTCGACGCTGGAAGTTTATCTTGCGCGGCTGCATGAGCCGGAGGAATACCAGGAAGCGATGTCCGTTTGTCTGGAAATCTGCGATCAGTCACACAACCTCGTCGAAAACCTGCTTGCCCTGTCACGCGTCGAGGGCAAAACACTAACGTGCAAGTATGAGGACGTGGAGTTGGCGTCCGTGTTCCGCGATTGTTGGCAGCCACTGTCGTCGGACGCCGCGAAAAAGAAGCTGGAAACCCAATTTGATATTCCGTCACAGACGGTGAGCACCGACCGTGAAATGTTGCGTGTCATTCTCCGAAATGTCCTGTCCAATGCGGTGAGCTATTGCGATCCGGGTGGGAGCATTGAGGCCTCCGCGAAGCTTGAGGGAAACAACATCTGTTTACAACTCAGCAACAGTGGTAACGAACTTTCGGCGGAGGACGCCAGTCGTGTTTTTGATCGCCTTTGGCGAGGTGACAAGGCGCGGTATCAGACAGGTGAACACTTTGGGCTTGGGTTAACTTTGACAAAACGCTTCGTCGAAGCCCTTCGCGGCAACGTCTCGGTAACCGTCGACAGACGATTCCACATCTACATAACGTTGCCGGTGTGACAGACATTTTTTTTCGCGTCTGCGGGAAATTTGATCTCACGAATTTCTAATCTTCGACTTCGTAGATTTTGAACAGAGCGGGACACTCGTACCGCCAGTCATTGCGGTCTACTCAGACTTAACTCGAAGGAGATTCGGATGTCATTGAACAACCCAAACCAGTCAAAGCTCAACAATGAAAAAACTCGCGTACTGTCCATCGAGGGACTCGAGTCAAAACGTCTCCTTGCGGCCGATGGACTCTGCGGTAGTGCGCTTGCGGCGCAGATCTCGACGGAAGCAGCCGAAGAGTCGATGGATGTTGAAATTCCTGATGCCTTGGCCGACGAGGTGATGGATGCGAATGAAGTTGGTGATGTCGCCGACGATGACACTCCTGATGACGTTGATCCCGAAGATGATGACTTGGAGGAGGACGATCTGGAGGAGGAGGACCTGGATGTAGACGACGAAGCTGAGGCGGAAGACGAAGAGGACGACGATGTAGAAGACGACGATGAAGAGGACAACGATGAAGAAGACGACGATGAAGAAGACGACGATGAAGAGGACGACGATGAAGAAGATGACGATGAAGAAGACGACGATGAAGAAGACGACGATGAAGAAGACGACGATGATGAGTCGGATGCCACACTTCCTGACGTAGATGGCACTGCATCTGTTCAGGGTGTAGGCGTAACTGAAGCGGCTGGAGAGGAAGCCGACTCAGATGCCGAAGACGACGACGTTGAAGACAACGGCGCTGAAGACGACGACGCTGAAGACGACGACGCTGAAGACGACGACGAAGAAGAGGACGACGACGAAGAGGACGCCGACGAAGAGGACGACGAAGAAGAGGACCAAGAAGAAGAGGACGACGAGTCGGACGATGAACTAGAAGGAGCTGGGCTTCAGTCCGCCAGCGGTGAAGACGGCGGTAGCGTTACCTCTGAAGAGGACGACGAAGAGGACGACGAAGAGGACGACGAAGAGGACGACACCGAAGAGGATGACACCGAAGAGGATGACACCGAAGAGGACGACACTGAAGAGGACGACACCGAAGAGGACGACACTGAAGAGGACGCAACCGAAGAGGATGACACTGAAGAGGATGACACTGAAGAGGATGACACTGAAGAGGATGACACTGAAGAGGACGACACTGAAGAGGACGACACTGCAGAGGACGACACCGAAGAGGACGACACCGAAGAGGACGACACCGAAGAGGATGACACCGAAGAGGATGACACCGAAGAGGATGACACTGAAGAGGGCGACACTGAAGAGGACGCAACCGAAGAAGACGACACGGCGGCAGAGGATGATGTCGACCCCGATACGGAAGGCAACGGGGGCGACGTTAACGTTACGAATGCCCTTGCCGTGGACACCGTATTGGCCGACATCACGGGAGATGGTGTCGTCGGCTTCGAGGATTTCCTGGTGTTGTCAGGTAACTTCGGATCGACCAATGCAACGACTGCGGAGGGAGATATCACGGGAGACGGGGTCGTGGGGTTCGATGACTTCCTGATTCTGAGCCGGAACTTCTAAGCCGAAAGTTTCGGACAGGTCGGAGTCTCATCACGCCGCGTGAATTTTCGCGCGGCGTGTTTTTTTGGGTGAACGCTCAGGTCCACGCGCTCAGCACCCAGTCAACGACTCGGTCGTCCATCCACCTACGGTCGACAGTTTGCGAACGCCTTCCAAAGTACCCCAGGTGTCCACCGGTGTCGGTCACAAACAGTTGAACCGATGCTGATCGGTTAGCAGCTTCCACGGCTGAGTAAGCGACGACGGGATCATCCTTTGCGGCGAGAATTCGCGTTGGCAACGTTATCTCTCGCAGGCGCGGACCACTGCTGGCGTGTCGGTAGTAATCTTCGGCGTCACGATAGCCGGACAACGGCGCGGTTATCTCATCGTCAAATTGATAGATGCTCGCCGGGCGTTTTCCCGGGATTTGACCACCTGTGGCCACCCAACGTTGAGCCAGATAGCGCACGAGGTACTTGTCGTAGAAGTTGCCAGTACCGACCCGTAGTTCACGGCAGCATTTCGAAAGGTCCACCGGGGGCGCAATCGCGATACCGCGGCGGAGGTTGCCAATCCGTTCGGTCGATGCGTTGGCCAACGTGCTGAGCGCGATGTTACCACCCATCGAAAACCCGACCATGGTCAGTGGTGAGTCGGGGCAACGATCCGCAATCCTCTGAATCGCAGCCGCGGCATCACCGCTCCGTCCGGCGTGTCCCGGCATTCGGGCCAGTCCTGTTGAAGCACCCGTGCCTCGCATATCCATTCGAAATGTGCGAACGCCGTTTTCAACCAGGCGTTGGGCGACCCGAACCATGTAGCCGCTGCCATGGCATCCGGCCAGCCCATGAATCAGGAGTGCCGACGGCGAATCCGGCATCCAGTTCTCCGGACGATCGTCATGCAGAGCGATTTTGTCTCCGTCAGAGACATCAACCAATAGCGTTTCTGCGGCATACTCGACGCGAGGAGTTGGCCAGTAGAAGCCAGCCAGCGTTTGCAGATGTCCGCCCCGGGCGACAGGATGCGGACTGAAGTCGAGCTTGATCGGCTCGGGTGGATTGGTCAACAACGGAGGTGCCCCGTAGGTTCGATGCGGTGATGGGGCACCAGTTTAGCAAACCCGGATGAAGCGTCTTGGCAAACCCAGACGAAGCGTCGGACTATCCCGCTCGGCGATAGGTTCGAGCGGTCGTCCCGCCATGCGAAACCTGTTGAATTACCTGATGGGCAATTTCAACGGCCCGTAGTCCGTCAAAGCCGGAAACGATGGGAGTCGATTGCGTCTGAATCGATGTGACGAAGTCCTGCAACTCATCGAGGATCGGATTTCCGTCCGGAATCTGAAGGTCCTGCTTTGCCAGAACTTCGGTGTACAGGTTTTCCATCAGATGCTTGCGGTTTGCTGGCGTGTAGGTACGCGTTTGCCAGCCCGGCTTGTGCGGGCCATAAATCAGTTGGCAAGATCGATCGCCAAAATCAATGACGCCGGACCAGTCGCTTCCGTAGACCTGCATCTGACGCTGTGGTTGACTACTAACACGCGACGCCGAAAGCTGCGCGACACATCCGTTGGCAAATGTCAGTTGAGCGTGAGCGATGTCCTCAGCCGGACCGGTCCAGTGAAAACCGGATGCCTCAACGGAGACAACCGGGCTCTTTATCAGGGAGAGGATGAGATCGATGTCATGAATCATCAGGTCCAGAACGACGCCACCGTCCATCGAGCGGAAAGTGAGCGTACCTTCGCGACACGCTTTGATGAACCTTACATCGTGGGCTCGCTCGCAGAATGTCGTCCACGCGGGATTAAAGCGTTCCACATGGCCAACCTGCAAGACGCATTGTGCGCGACGGGCGGCCGTTACGAGTGCCTCGCATTCAACGGGCGAAGAAGCCAGCGGCTTTTCGATCAGGCAATGCACGCCGCGATCCAGCAAGTTGAGGCCGATCCGGTGATGTAGCGAGGTTGGTGCTGCAATGACGGCTCCATCAAAGGCAGCTTCGTCCACGAACTGTTCGACGTCGGTAACAATCTTGCAGTCAAAATCTGATTTGAGTTCTTCGGCACGGTTGGCAGAGGGTTCCACAATCGCGACCAGTTCTGCGTTGGGGACTTGCTGAACAAGCCGCGCGTGAATGGTCCCGAGATGTCCGCCGCCAAAGACTGCAATCTTCGATCGTGTCGAACTCATGCCGCTCTCCTTTGTTTGGATCGCCCGAACCGGCCTTGCTGCTGTTGCTCGACAAAGTCCAGCAATTGCGTGACCTGGGGAAGTAGTTTCGATTCGCTGCGGAGAATTTCCCTGGCGTGATCCAGCCCGACCCGTGCCCGATAAATCAGGCGATGTGCGTCAGAGAGCGCTCGCATCACATCTGCGGGAAAGTCGTTTCGTTTGAGGGCCACCATATTGACGCATCGCGGTCGGGCGGGTTGGCCTTCGCAGAGCATGAAGGGCGGCACGTCCTGCAATACGCGGCTCATGCCTCCGATAAACGCGTAGCTGCCAATCGTGACGTAGTGATGAGCGGCGACGGATCCGGAGATCGACGCGAAGTCATGCACCCGGCAGTGACCACCCAGCATGGAGCCGTTGGCGATGATCACCCGGTTACCGACCTGACAATCGTGAGCGACATGGCTGCACGCCATCAGGTAGCAGTGATCGCCCAGCGTCGTGGTGCCAATATCCTTGGCCGTTCCCCGATTGATCGTTACTCCTTCGCGAAGGATGTTGTGATCGCCAATCTGGACGGTCGTGGGCTCTTCGCGATAGCTGATGTCCTGGGGTTCGCCGCCGATGACGGCTCCCGGGTGGATGACGTTGTAGCGACCGATTTTGACATGGCCTCGAACGACAACGTTGGCCAGCAGTCGAGTTCCACCGGCAATTTCGACGTGTGGGCCGACGTAGCAGTTTGGCCCAATCTCGGCGGAGTCAGCGATTTTTGCCGACGGGTGGACCGATGCCTGCGGCGAGATCAACTCGGACATTTCGATTCTCCGATCCTTCGGATCATGGTGGGTAGCGACAACCATCCATGGTGTCGCGTCAATCGTTTTTTTGTCAGGCCATCGCGGCGTCGATGATTTTGCCTTCTGCCATGACGGCTTTCGCCAGCATCGCGTTCAGTCGGTGGCCACTGCGGTAGGCGACGAAGTTTCCGATCAGATCAAAACCGGACAGTGACAGGTCGCCGATCATATCGAGGATCTTGTGGCGGACACATTCGTCTTCGTATCGCAGTTCGTTTTCAACAACGCCCTCTGGATCGGCAAATACCAGCAGATCCTTGTACGTGGTTCTCAATCCCAGGCCCTGTTGTCGCATCCAGTCGGCTTCCTCCTTGAGGAGGTAGGTCCTCGCCGTGGCGATTTCATCGCAAAACCACTGCGGCGAGAACATTCCACGATACGACTGCCGTCCAATGATGTGATTGATTCCATAGTCCAGGCGGTACTGTACATGCATGCCCGGGGCGTCTTTTTTGCCCAACGGTCGAGCTTCGATCCAGCCCTCATCGTCGTCATTGACGCGAGAGTTTTCGGTGACGATCAAACACGGACGCGACGCGTCAAGTGGCTCGGTGCCAACTTCCTTGAGGGCATCGACGAAAGCTTTCGAGGAGCCATCGCAGCCCGGCATTTCCGGACCATCACACCAGACTTCGCAGTTGTCGATCTGCAGGCCCGCGAGTGCCGCCATCACATGCTCGATCATCTCCACCTGGGCCCCGCTGTGGCTGAGGACCGTTCGGCGAGGGCTTTCGATTCGGTGTTCGACCTTGGCCGGAATTCGGACGTGAGGATCCAGGTCCTGACGCACGAACGTGATTCCCGTATTTGCGCCCGAGGGGCGAAATGTGAGGTTCACATCAAGGTTGTTCCAGTAACCGAAACCAGAAACGGTCGCCTCGCCGGCGATGGTATTTTGCTTACGAAGCGAATCAAGAGTGATAGTCAAAGCAACAGAGCCCCCAGGATAGTCGACAAGTTAGAACTAGCGTCCGGTAGGTGCGCCACCGGATTGTGGGGCCTGTGCGGTACGCGCGCCGCCTCCACTGCGGATAAGACGATCGACGATGTAGTTCGTAATGTCCAGCCCCCCCTGGTTGTAGAGGATTGGCTGGTTCACGCCCTGCAGCACCGACTGCCGGTTTGTAGGTTCAATTTTTTCGGTGCTGAATCGCAGCACGAGGCCGATGCGGTTGCTTTCGGCGAAGACCTTGATTTCCTGTTTTACCTGCTGGTAGGTCTGATAGTAGAGCTGAGCTTCCATCTCGAGAAAGCTCTTTCGCTTCAGTGCCATGTCGGCCTGGATCTGAGCCTGGAGTCGTGCGGTCTCGGATTCGAGTTGTTTGTACTCGGCACTGACAGGCTTGTAGGTCTGCAGTTGCTTGGCTCGGGCTTCGATGTCCTTGCCACGAGTTTGCAGTTCGGCCTCGGCCGCCTTCACCTGCCCCTTGATGGCGTCCATCTGTTTGGAGAACGTCGGGTGCTTCTCAAAGACCTTACTAAGATCGACAACGACAATGGGCACGGAAGCGTTTTGAGCGGAACACATCGGTGCAACAAGAGCGACCGCCGCCAGGGCGATCAGAGAATGGCCGGTACTACGCAACCTGAGATTCATTTCAGCACTCCTTGCTGACTATTGGCCGTCCATGGCCGGATGATCGATTAGGAAGCAACCCCAAAAAAAGGTTGGTCGCTTGGTCGGGCATTTTGTCGACAAGCGGATGACGGGTAAAGGTCAGTTGGGGGACATTGCGAAATCGAAGGGGTATTTTTTGTGCCGCGAATGCCTTCGGTGATTTCATTGATAGCACTGCCAACGCGCGATAGCTCGCGTGGTTTGAACGCGTAGACGAACGTAACCGACTTCGATAGTCTTCTCGCGCCCCACCACGGCAAGGAGATGATTTCATGGTCAAGCGACAGGCAACAAGTCGACAAGTCGAAGCCCGTTCAAACGCCAACCCACGTCCTAATGTCAACGCCTTGCGCAATGCGGCTCGGGTACTGATCGTTGATCGCTCGGACGATAACCGGGAAGTGTTGCGAACTGCATTGCTCCGCCATGGTTGTGAGATCTTCGAAGCCCAGCAACAACGTGATGGCCTACGGCTGGCCCGCGAGTGTGCGGCAGGTGTACTGGTGCTGGATTCGGACACCGTGGATGTGGATGATCGTTCGGTCTATGCAGACTTTGACGCCGAAGCCCGGGCGAAAAATGCGACGATTATATTGCTCGGTCGTTGCTCAAGGGCTCCAATGCCGGGACGGCCGGCGGATGTTGTATCCAAGCCCTACCACTATGGTCCGTTGATTCGTAAAATCGAACAGTTGTTGTTTGAGGCGGACGAAACTTCGTAGCTTGCCGAGGCTGGAAACGTCGCCGCCGTCACCGTGGCTCGTACCGGAACTCTTCATGCCTTCCTTGTTCGTCATTCAGGGCCGCGATCAGGGCAAGCGATTCGAACTGTCTCAGGCTTCGCTCACGCTGGGGCGTGATGCTACCGCGACCATTCAGTTGAATGATACGGAAGTGTCTCGTTGTCACGCGGAGATTATCACCCGCGGTGAAACCGCCGATGTCGTCGATGCGGATAGTTCGAACGGTACGTTCGTCAACGGCAAGCGAGTTCAGAAATCAACGTTGTCCAGTGGCGACCGACTTCAGATTGGTCGGACGTTGATGATCTTTACCGGGACGCAATCCCCGACAGCCCTCGCCAGTCACGTCGACATCGTGCGTCAGGGCATGGGCGACTCGCAGATCATCCGTTCTATCCCACAGGACGAGGGATTGTTCGATTCGACAGAACCGGCCGACGATACGTGGTTGGCGCGAGCTCGTAGTAATCTGCAAATCATGTATCGAACTGCGCTGGCCGTCAGTCACACGATGGACATCGACCAGTTGCTGGACAAAATCGTCGAACTGATTTTCGAATGGGTCGAAGCAGATCGCGGCTGTGTCATGCTGGTCAATCGTGAGAGTGGCGAACTGGAAGTTCGTGTGCGACATGATCGTCAGTCGTCCGATGACGGCACCAGAATGAAAATCAGTCAGACGATTCTCGACTACGTTCAGGACAATCAGCAGGGTGTGCTCACCAGCGACGCGCGACAGGATCAGCGGTTTGATCAGGCAGGCAGCATCATTACGACCGGTATTCGTGAAGCGATTTGCGTACCGATGCAGGGACGCTACGGCAATGTCGGGCTGATTTACATCGACACGTACACGTCTCCGGGGAAGGCACTCCAGCAGAACCTCGAGAACCAGTTCAAGGAAGAACATCTGAAACTGATGATCGCGATTGGGCACCAGGCGGCTCTTGCGATTGAAGATACGTCCTACTATTCGGCCATGGTTCAGGCGGAGCGACTCGCGGCGATCGGCCAGACGATTGCGGGGCTGTCTCACCATATCAAGAATATCCTGCAGGGCATTCGTGGCGGCAGTTATCTGATCGAGGAAGGCTTGAAAGACAACGACACGGACGTGACAACACGAGGCTGGCGCATCGTCGAGAAAAATCAGGAGAAGATTTCGGCGCTCGTGATGGACATGCTTACGTTCAGCAAGGATCGCAAGCCAGAAATGGTAATGAGCGATCTCAACGAAATCGTGGGCGACGTGCTGGAGCTGATGCAGATTCGCTCGGCAGAAACAGGCGTGAAGCTCGTTGACGAACGGAGTGCAACGATCCCGCAACTGGTGTTCGATGGCGAAGGGCTGCATCGTTCAATCCTGAACGTGGTCACCAACGCGATTGATGCCTGTAGCGAAGTGGACAACGGTGTTGTCCGGGTATCCACCAACTACGACCGCCAGGCGGAAAGGCTGAGCGTCGTTGTCAGTGACACGGGGCCCGGGATTCCGGAAGATGAGATTGGCAGTATCTTCGGATTGTTTGAATCGCAGAAGGGCAGTCGCGGTACGGGACTGGGCTTACCTGTGAGCCAGAAGATTCTTCAGGAGCATGACGGCGATATTCGAGTTGTCAGCGAACTGGGGATGGGGAGCATTTTTACACTCTACTGGCCAGCCAACAAACAGTTGCGCGAGGCGTCGCACCACGAAACCGGCGTTATCGATCTGGACGAGATGTAGCTCTTGGAGCTTGCGCGGGGGTGCGTAGCAAGCCGTGTATGCCAGGCGGGGCGTGCCATTTCGCAGCCGGCAAGCTATTCGGCAAGCAGTTTTCTGGCGAGAGCCATGATGCCGTCTGCTTCCTTCATGCCTTCGGGGATCGTGCTGTACAGGCTTTCGTCATCGACGAGCCGGATCTGCTTCTTGCTGCGACGCACCAATTGTTCGGCGCGTTGTCGATCGGCGTAGCCGAATTTCAGGAATCGGTCTTCAACCTGTATCGCATTGATCTGCCACAACGCCATATCGGCTTTGAGGCGAGCCACTTCCAGCAGTCGTTCCACGCATTCGGGCAGCGTTCCAAACCGGTCTTCTATTTCCTCCCGGATCGCCGCGAGACCTTCGTCGTCAAACGTTCTGGCGAGTCGCCTGTAGATGTCGATCTTGGCGCGGAGATCGGGCACGTATCCGCGCGGGAGGTACGCCTCGCCGGGCAATTCGATCGTGACGTCCGTCGTTTCCAGTTTGGGCGGCAGGTTGCGCAGGCGACGGACGGCGGCTTCCAGCAACTGGCAATAGAGTTCGTAGCCAACCGTCGCGATATGCCCACTCTGTTGCGTGCCAAGGATATTTCCAGCGCCCCGGATTTCCAGGTCTCGCATCGAAATCGCGAATCCTGCTCCCATCTCACTGAACTCTTCGATTGCGCGTAAACGTCGGGCGGCATCTGGCGTCAGCGACCTCGCGGGGTCGATTAGCAGATAGCAGTACGCGCGGCGTCGATCACGGCCGACGCGACCACGCAATTGATGAAGGTCCGCAAGCCCATACATATTGGCGTCGTCGATGAAAATCGTATTGGCGTTGGGGATGTCCAGTCCGCTCTCGATAATGGTTGTCGCAATGAGAATGTCATGCTCGCCGGCTATGAACTCAATCATCACCTGTTCCAGCTCGCTTTCGGGCATCTGGCCGTGGCCGATGACAATTCGTGCTTCGGGCACCATCTGTTGCACGCGGTCGCGAATTTGTTCGATATCGTGGACGCGATTGTGGACAAAGTAAATCTGCCCTTTGCGGCTCAGTTCCCGCATGATGGCATTTCGGATGACCTTTTCATCCCACCGCATGACGCGCGTTTCAACGGCCACACGCATTTCCGGCGGTGTTTCCAGATTCGAGATTCCGCGGATGCCGGTAAGTGCCATATGTAGCGTTCGCGGGATGGGCGTCGCCGATAGCGTCAGGACGTTGACTGACGCACGAAGTTGTTTCAGGCGATCTTTGACCGCGACGCCGAAACGTTGTTCCTCATCGATGATGACCAATCCAAGGTTTGAAAAGGAAACGTCTTTCGAAGCCAGGCGATGTGTGCCAATGACGATATCAACGGAGCCTTCGGAAAGCGCTTCGAGGTTTTCCCGTTGTTCGCCAGGACTGCAGAAGCGACTGAGTTTGGCGATGTGAAAGGGGAACTCGGCCATGCGCTGACGGAACGAGTGATAGTGTTGCTCGGCGAGGATTGTCGTTGGTACGAGCACCGCGACCTGAAAACCATTGTCGACAGCTTTGAAGGCCGCCCGCATGGCCATCTCGGTTTTGCCAAACCCAACGTCACCACACAGCAGTCGATCCATGGCCTGCTTGTCGATCAGGTCACGTTTGATGGCGTCAATTGCTGTGAGCTGATCGGGCGTTTCGTGGAATGGAAATGCGGCATCGAACTCACGCTGCCAATCGGTATCGTTCCCAAACGCGATGCCACCGGCGGCTTCGCGTTCGGCCTGCAAATCGAGCATTTCCGCTGCGAGATCCGTGGCCGCGGTGGCAGCCGCCTCGCGATGCTTCTCCCATTGCTTGCCGCCAATTTTCGCGAGCCGCGGTAGTGCCTTTCGCCCCCCGACGTACTTTTGTACCAACTCGATCCGCGATGCGGGCACATAGATTTTCGTGCCACCGTGGAACTCAATTTCCAGATGCTCTTCTTTTTGGTCCTCTTTCTGCAGCAGCTTGAGCCCACGATAGCGACCGATGCCGTGCCCAAGGTGCACGACGAGATCGCCCTCCCGCAGATCCATAAAGCTGTCGATCGCTTTGCCGGAACGCTTTCGCGTAGCGCGGCGGGCATCGGCACGACCAAACATTTCGGCACCACTGAGCACCAATGTGTTTTCACGTGGCAAGCGAAAACCAGCTCGGAGAAAGCCGATGGGAAAATGCAGCTTCCGCGCTGCGGCGAGCTTCGTTGAGGAGAAAATCTCGGTGAGCCGTTCGGCTTCTGCGTCCGTTTGGCAAACGACGTGCGTTTCCTGCCCGTCTGCGATGGTGTCCAACAGGTCGCGGATTTGTGCGACGTCGCCACTGAACCGTTCGACCGACTCGACGGGCATCCGGGCCATGGTGTCTTCCGCACCGGCAGCAAGGAGGTAGGTCGAGAGTTTCGGAAATGCATTCAGACTTTGCATGACGGCCGAAACGCCATGATGCCGATCCGTTTCGGATATCCGTTCCAGGTAGTGCTTGCCTTCCACATCGATGTCGTCGGGTTGCTGGAGCACAACGCAGCCCGAACCTGTCAGATATTCGGCGAGGTGCGATTCTCGTGCGCGCTGCTTGGTGAGTACCGTGACTTCGATTTCTTCAAGTGTCATCAAGCTGCGTTGCGAGCCACAGTCAAACCGTCGTAGCGATTCCACTTCGTCGCCAAACATTTCGACTCGTACGGGATCGTGCCAGTCGGTGGCATAGATGTCGACGATGCCGCCGCGAACCGAAAACTCGCCCGGCAACTCAACGGCGGATGTATGGTGGTATTCGTGTTTGACGAGCCATTCTGAGAGATCGTCGACATCCACCGTTTGTCCCGTGCAGAGGACGCGTGTTTGATCGGCGACTTCCTGGACACTGGGCACGGGCTGCTGCAGCGCCTGAATGCAGGTCACGATAAACGGTGGCATATCCCCACGGGCCAGTTGCTTGAGAATGCGCAGGCGTTCGCCGTAAGCATCGTCCATCAACGCCGAGCGTCCGGATGTCGCATCCAGCGCCGGGAAAATCTCCACCTTGGCGTCGGTAAAGACCTCGACGTCGTTGGCCATTGCGTCCAGCAGTTTTGGGTCGGAGACAACGACCAGCATGGTCTGGACACGGGCCGCCTGAAAAACGCCGACGGCTCCGAGCGCGCACGATGAACCACAGACACCGTCCAGCAAAGCGTTCTTTCCGGTGGCCAACGCCTCGGCCACCCGCTGCAAGTCGGAGTCTCGGGCAATCCGTGCCGGTAACTCCCGAAGGAGCCCGGTAGACATGGTTGCTTCCGTGGTCACGACTCAAGAGTTTTGCCCACACGACAGCCGCAGGCAAGTCCACATTCCCCGATTCCTGACATGAAAGTGTGGGCCGCTGAGTCGTTTCTGTCCGCTACTTCACTGCTTCACACCTCCTTGGGGTGGAAATGAAAACGAAAGGGTTCGCGTTGCGCCATGTGTATTAACGAGTCCCTGGTCGTTACGGAAAGGACGTCGTGTTGATCTTCATCACGCAGCGGACCGAGAGCGTTCGCGTTGGATCGGCCACCTGAGGCCCATGCGACAAGCGAGATACGGCGGACGACATGGGCAGTCGGTTTTCGAGTTGGGATCGCAAGGGCGATACGAAACGGCGCGAACTCTTGTCGAGCTGATCAGGCATTGGGCAGTCAGCACTTCAACGGCAACAGACGCCATGGCTTTCGCTGCTGGCAATGCTATCAATCGAATGCACGTCGCGGTCGACGGATTTTCGGCTGGGCGCGAGTTCGCCGCGATTCGTCTTATAACGAGACTCGGTCCGGGATACACTTTCCGGTCAATTACTCACATGGACGGATTACGCATGGAAGCGGTATCCCACGGCGAACTGGACGTGCTCCGTTGCGCCCAACAGATGATTCGGCATGAGGCCACGGCGCTAACGGAACTGGCTGGTCGGCTGGATGACAGTTTTGTCGACGCGGTGCGTGCGCTCGAGTCTTGTCATGGAAGCGTTCTGGTTACCGGCATGGGGAAGGCCGGGCTGATAGGTCAAAAGATCTCGGCCACTTTTTGTTCGACGGGCACTCCCAGTCATTTCTTGCATCCAGCCGATGCGATTCACGGTGACCTGGGCCGAGTCACGAAGACCGACTGGATTCTTGCCCTGTCGATGAGCGGTGAAACGGAAGAAGTCACACGGCTGCTCGCCTCGTTTCGAAAGCTGTCCGCGGGAATCATTGCAATCACGGCGAATCGTACCAACTCGTTGGCGAAAAGCAGCGATATTGTGCTGGAATTGGGCCAACTAACGGAAGCCGGACCGAACGGTTTGGCTCCCAGCACGAGTACGACGGCGATGCTTGCGATGGGAGACGCGCTGGCGTTAACGATTACCGAGCGACGTGGTTTTGCGGCTCGCGATTTCGTTCAGTTTCATCCCGGCGGCAGCCTCGGCAGAAAACTCACCAAGGTGCCGGAGGTCATGCGTGATGTTACGGAGTGTCGCGTCGCGCGGCAGAACCAAAGCGTACGCGAGACGTTCGTGACACTGTCTCGGCCCGGTCGACGCACGGGAGCCGTCATGATCGTCGACGACGATGGTCGATTGGCGGGCGTCTTCACCGACAGTGATCTTGCGCGTCTTTTGGAACAGCAGTCCGGCCAGTCGCTGGACGGACCGGTTTCGGAAGTGATGACCCGGAATCCCCGTACCATCCCGGTTGATTCCATGATGCCTGCTGCGATTGATCTGCTGGCTGAGAACCAGATCAGTGAATTACCCGTAGTAGACGACGAACAGCGTCCTGTGGGGATGATTGATATCACGGATGTCATCGCATGGTTTCCCAAGCCGGCCGCACAACGATCGTCGCCGGAACACGAGCTGCGTGTGATTCCGTTCTCTTCCTTCGAAAACCCAGAGGACTCGGGTACAGACCATGAAGCTTGATGCACGGTGTCGCCAGATTGAACTGATACTATCCGACGTCGACGGCGTGCTGACTGACGGAGGTGTTGTTTTCGACAACCAGGGAATTGAGACCAAGAAGTTTCATATTCGCGATGGGTTGGGCATTAAGTTATGGATGCGTGCCGGGTTTCACTTTGGAATTATTACGGCCCGAACCTCCCACATCGTCAAGGTTCGCTCCAGCGAGTTGGGTGTCGAGATCGTGCGACAGGGATTCGAGGAAAAGCTGACGATCGCTCGCGAGATCATTCGTGACCTTGGGCTGGAAATGGAGCAGGCCTGTTTCATTGGAGACGACCTCACAGACATTCCCGTGATCAAGTCCGTGGGATTGGGGGTGGCGGTGGCCAATGCTGCCGAGGAAGTCAAATCGGCGGCGGTCCATACGACGAAACTTGGCGGTGGTGAGGGGGCCGTGCGAGAGCTTGCGGAAACCATTCTGAAAGCCAAGAACCGCTGGGCCGATGTGATTCAGCGATACGTCAAATAGTGAGAGACGCGACAGGCTAATTTGTAAATTCCCGCTTCACGAACACTCATCCGCCATCGAAACATGTTGCGCAACATACCCCGAGCGATCGTTAGTCTGGTTTGGGTGTTGCTCGCATTTGGCGTCTACATGCTCCTGTTTACACCGTGGATTGATCGTCCAATAGAAGTGTTGGCGGAAGAGAGCGGCTCGGTTCCGGAAGTTCGGGCGTCGACCTCCACGACGCGATTTCTCCGTGAACTGAAACCTCTTTTTCCAGAGGGGTCGTGGGAGCTGCAACAGCCGACCGTGTTGCGTAGCGATCAAGTGACGATCCTGCTGCACGATTTCAAAGAGCTTGATGACGGCAGCCTTCAGATCAAGCCGTGCACATTGGTGTTCTTCGGCAAGGAAGGCGATGCATCGAAGAAAAGTCGCGGGCCGACGGTCATGCAGGCCCCGGAGGGGGCGATCCTGCAATTCGATGAACCGATCGATCTGTCGAACAACCGAATTGGTAAGCCCGTCAGCGGCCAGTTGGTCGGGCAAATCCGTATTTTCAGTCAGGGCAGCGCAACGTCGGACGATCTTATCCTGCAGACCAGCAATGTGATGATCGATGAAAAGCGGGTGCGCACTTCGGAGCAGGTGAAGTTCCAGTTGGGTGAAAACTACGGCCAGGGACGTTACCTGATGATCAGCCGCGCCGAGAAAACCGACAAACGCGACAAGTCGGGCTCGTGGCTGGACGACCTTGGCATGATCGAACTGGAACAGCTTGAACGACTGAGTCTCCGATTGGCCGGTGACGACATGTTTTCATCGTTTGCACACGCTGGCGGCTCGAAATCGGGAGCCCCTGTACCGGCGAATACTCCGGCAACTCGTACACCCAATGGCCCCATGTCGCAGGTCGAGGTGAGCTGCACGGGACCGTTGCGTTTTGATCTTCGACGCATGATTGCCACGGTGGAAGAGAATGTCGCCATCATGCGAAAGCTTCCCGACCAAGCCATCGATACATTGCGAGCAGATCAGATTTCACTGCATCTGACGCGTGTACCGCCACCTCGTAGGATCGACGGTGGTGCGCAGGACAAATCACCGAAGCTCGCACTGACGCGCGTCGTTGGAGTGGGGAGTCCGTTGGTCATCGACGTGGCTTCGCGACAGTCGTATGTGGAAACCAGGCAGTTGGAATACAACTTCGATGCGGCGGATGTCAAACTGCGATCCTACAATCCGTATTCTCCAAATTCCGACAGATCCGGAGTTGTGCGAGTTCGCAACGCGGACTACGAGATCGCTTCGCCAGCGATCGACTATTTGCACGGCGAGACGCTTGCCGAAACGAAGTTGATTGCCGCAGGACCGGGCCACATGCGAGGTACTCTGGAAGGCAACGGGCAACAGATCGAAGCGAGTTGGCGGACGTCGCTCTCCGTCCAACCTTTTGATGGACAACAGGTTCTGAAACTGGATGGCGTCGCGAGCGTGACGGCTCCTGGCCTGGGGCAGATCGAATCCGAAGCCATCGAACTTTGGCTTGTTGAGCGGCGCGTTCCGGTTGCGACGCGGCAGGATGGAACGATCGTCTACAAGACGAATGTCGTGCCGCGGAAACTTGTCAGTCAGTCGGGCGATGGAGCAACGACCAACATTCAGTCGCCGCAGTTTCGCGGAACGCTCCAGCGACTTACGGTGCAGTTTCAACCCGGTATTGCGCCGCTCCGCCGCGATGAGGACACACCAACTCCGGGATTTCTCCAACCGACACCGGGTGTTCCCGGCGGTGCACCCATTGGCCCAAACGCTGTCGCAGCGAACCGGGCGCAATCGAAGTTCGTGGTGAATGGCGGAGAACTATTAGTTACGGTCGACCCCGATTCGCAACAGTTGCATGGCTTCGCCATTCGCGGCGAAACGACCGTCATCCAGGAATCCGCCCAGGCGACTCCAATGTCGCTGCGTGCGAGTTCGGTAGACTTTCAATATGACGCTGCCAACCGCCCGGTCGCCAGACTCACAGGAACGCCGGCAGAATTGTCGATGTCGAATATGGTACTCCGGGGTGACGACATCAGTTTGTTGGGCGACCAGAATCGTGTTCTGGTTCCAGGCCGCGGAAGTATGCGGCTACCCATGACTTCGCCAACTGGTTCTGGTTTGCAACAGGCGCCGGCGATCGAGATGATCGACGTGGAATGGAGCGGGGGCCTCGATTTTGACGGGCAGCTGGTCACGCTCAGTGGCGACGTCGTGGCCAACGGACGCGATCTGACGATGCGGACCGATGACGATCTGGTCATTTTGCTGGATGATCGTATTGATATGTCGCGAGCCGATAGCGGAAACGTCCGCCCTGAAGTTGCCAGGGTCTCCGCCCGCGGCGGACTCTTCGCCGCCAATCGAGGGCGTGACGAACTGGGAAAACCAAGCTCCTATCAGCAGATTTTTACTCGCGATGGTGATATCGATCTGAAGAGCGGCGAAATGGTGGCGAATGGCCCGGGCTGGATTGCCGTCACGACGATTGGCAGTGCGTTATCGGGCATAACTGGGCAGGACACCGCGTCGACCGGCAACGAGTTGACTCAGATGAGTCTGGTTTTTCGCAACCGGCTGGTCGGACACCTACATCGGCGAGACGCCAAAATCGATGGCGACATACGGGGATGGTTTGGTGTCGTGGATGCATGGGAGAAACGCATCAATCCGGTAGAGCAACGGGATCTTGGCGAGAAGGACTTTCGGTTTGCCTGTGAGGAGATCTTCGTGATGGAGTCGCCAACGGCACCGATTCCCAACAAGCCGCGAGCCCGCAAGCCCCTTGAGTTGCTGGCCACGGGTGACACGTATGTCGAGAGTCAGGGCTTCGCCGCAAGCGGTTCCAGGATCAAGTATGCCGAAGACAAAGGAATGTTGACGCTGGAAGGCGATCAGGATCGGTTGGCAAGATTATGGCAGCGAAGCAGCGTCGGAGCGCCCGTTTCTCAAACGGGCATGCTGCAGCGAATCCGCTTCTGGCCGCGGACTGGTGATCTGGATGTTGTTGGTTCGCCTGGTGCTGATCTGTCAGCTGGTCGCAGTCGGGACGCCCGGTAGAGTTCCCGTTTCTGGGGTCTAGTTTTCCGGGCTGTTCAAAATCAGGCCTGTTGACTTCGCGGCCGGAGGAGCTCCCGACAGACTGGCTGGCGGTGTTAGATCCAACAGTTCGTGACTTCGCTGCGAGGTGGTTCCGCTCGCCGGCTGTCCGACGCTATCAACCACCACGCGCGGCGACGGGTTTACGGCCGGACGGGCAATGTCGCGAGAGTCGTTAGCGGGGTTCGCCAGAATCGTGGACGATTGTTCTTCCGAAGTGGCACTGGCATCGACCCGTGGCTCGTCGCTTTTCGTGTCACCGGTCAACGCCTTCCAGCGACTGGCGGCAAAATCGGCGAACGATAGTCGAAGCTTGTCTTCGTTCTTCGCAATCTGCCGATTGATCTTCGCCGGCAGCTGCTCCCGTTTCTCCTCGATCTTGTCGACGAGCACTTTGTGAATGCTCTTCCCGAGCTGCTTCACGACGGGGCCGTCCAGCTTGCTGACGGATTGCAATTGGAATTCGGTAACGTTCATGTTTGCCCGCGTGACTTCGGGAACAAGAATGACGTCGGGCGGAAACTTGGCGACATCCAGCCGTGTTCCCACTCGACACCAGAGTCTCATGCGAATATCCGCATCCGCATCGGCGCTGACGTTATAGAGTTGCACGCCTTTGGCCCATTGAGCGAATCGGCCATGGGCATGCACTTTCGAGGCGAGGCTAACTTCAAACGCCACCCTGCCCTTTCCCGCGTCGTGAACGTTTTCAATTCGCATCAGCAGATTTTCGTTTGGATTGATCTGGCTGATTTCGTATCGTTTCCACTTGCCGTGGTTCACTTCCTTCCAGCGTCGCTTGGTCGTCAGGCCCAACGGACCCTTGCGGCGAATTTTCAGCCCGTCCCATCGCTGGTCGGTTTTTCCCCAGTCTTTTTCCTGAACATATTTGTTGGGGACGTTGTCGCGTACGATTCGCTGAATGAAGTTTTGAAACCACTCGGGGGCGTCACCGATCTCCACCGTCTGGTCGTCCTGCGGCAGATTGCGTTTCAGGACGCTAACCAGCTCACGCTCCGTCGGGTGGGCTGGGTTGGACGCGGTCGTTAGCCCCGGTTCAGGTTCAGGTTGCTGCCCGTGTGCGACACGTTCGTGGATGTTCGGTGTCAGGCAGGCGAACAAAACGGCGATCAGGAGTGTCTTGTGCTCAAACACGATCTGTAGTCCCGGGGCGCGAGGCGGCTTTCACGACTGGCGGTGTGGCGGTAGTTCCAATACGATCATCGTCGGGGAAAGCAACTGATGGCCGATGTTTTTCCATTTTTCCACGCTAGCTATGCTTACTGGGGATCTTCCAGATGATCCTGTTGCTCGATAATTACGACTCGTTTACCTACAACCTTGTACAGCGGCTAGGGGAGCTCGATCCTTCGCTGGAAATCGAGGTGCACCGCAACGACCAAATTGCCGTTGAGCAGATTGAGGCGAAGAAGCCGACGCATCTGATCATCTCGCCCGGACCGTGTACGCCAAACGAAGCCGGCATTTCGATGTCGTGCGCCGACCACTTTGCTGGCCGCCTGCCGATTCTGGGAGTCTGCCTTGGGCATCAATCCATAGGGCAGTCGACCGGCGGGACGATTGTTCGAGCGAAGCAATTGATGCACGGGAAGACGGACCAGATTCATCACGACGGGCGTGGGCTCTTTGAAGGGCTCCCCAATCCATTTGTCGCCACCCGGTATCACAGCCTCGTGATTCAGCCGGACACGCTGAACCCTGAATTCGAAGTCACCGCCTGGGCGGATTCTCCGGATGGCAAACGCGAGATCATGGGGATTCGCCACAAGCAGCATAGGATCGAAGGTCTGCAGTTTCATCCCGAGAGTTTTCTGACGGAGCATGGACCAGAGATGTTGCGTCGTTTCGTTTCCATGAACTGACGCTCGTACGATTGCGCGTTCGCCCAACGGCGCCTGGCAGGTCAGCACCGATGATCGAAATAGACGAAGCTCTTCGGCTTGTGCTTGCTCGTGTCCCTGCCGTGAAGACGCAGCGTCGTTCGACGATCGACGCCGTCGGTTATGCGCTGGCTGAAGCGATCGTCGCCGACGTTGATTCTCCACCTCACGACAAGTCTCTCGTGGACGGGTATGCGATACGGGTTGAGGATGCCGGCGAGCCGCTTCGCGTGGTGGAACAGGTTGTTGCCGGTGCGGTTCCTGCCAGGCGGATTGAACCGGGAACTGCCAGTCAGGTGATGACCGGTGCACCAATCCCCGAAGGTGCCGAGGCAATGGTGATGGTGGAGCAGTCCGAACGGTCCGGGGATGTCGTGCGACTGACGGGAGCCGTTGAGTCCGGCCAGTTCATTATGCCGCGGGCGACAACGTTCGCTCGTGGTGAGATGGTCTTACCCGTGGGGACGCGGATTCGAGCGATCGAAGTTGGTTTGCTAAGTGAAGTTGGTCGAGCCGAGGTGGTCTGTGCGAATCGCCCCACCGTCGCCGTGCTTCCTACCGGCGACGAGTTGGTTGCGGCCGACGAGCAACCCGGTGCCGGTCAGATTCGAAACAGCAATGGTCCCATGTTGGAGGCTCGCGTCACGGCGGCGGGGTGCGAAGCGCGTTCGCTGGGTGTTGGACGGGACGATGAAGACGAACTGCGAAGACAAATCGAACAGGGTTTGCAGTCCGACATTCTGATCCTGTCCGGCGGAGTGTCCGCGGGGGTTCGCGATCTCGTTCCGCCGACACTGCAGTCGCTCGGCGTCGAAGAAGTTTTTCACAAAGTGCGACTGAAACCAGGCAAGCCGCTTTGGTTTGGAGTGCGTGAGCGGGACGGTCGACGCACGCTGGTCTTTGGATTACCGGGCAACCCGGTGAGTTCATTCGTCTGTTTTGAGTTGTTCGTCTTGCCCGCGATTCGGGCGATTTCGGGATTGTCGCCGAACAATGAATTGATCCCCATGAGATTGGCAGAATCATTTCGACAGCGCGGAAATCGCCCAACGTACCACCCCGGCTCGTCCTGGCGGGAGCAGGGTCGACTCTTTGTAAAGCCACTCTCGTGGCGCGGATCGGCCGACATGCTAACTGTCAGTCGCGCAGATTGCCTGATTTATTTTCCGCCCGGCGAACGCACATTTGAAGCCGGTTCCAAGCTGGAATCGCTGCCGCTTCAGTACTAAAAATCGTCACAGCCGTGTACCATCCAGGGAAGCCGGAATCCCGGTGACCGACAGAATTTGAAGTATCCCTAACCCTTGGGATATGTTTACAGTAGCTGTAGCTGCGCGTCTGGGATCTCCGTCATCGCTCCGTTTTCTGGTGGGGCGCGATTGAAACCTGCGGCGTACTGTTCATTTCCGTATCAATTCAGTGGGAGTTTGGGCCATGAATGAATTCATTAACGATGAGCAGGCCGTAGTCGAGGAACGCGAGCAAGCGCGCGAGGAAGATATCCTGGCCTTGCAACGCCCCATCAGCGAGCTGCATGACCTTCACCCAGTCGTCAGTATTTCTCCGGACGCCACGGTTCGGAGTGCGATCGATCTGATGGTGTCCAAGCGGGTTGGTTGCCTGCTGATCACCGATGACGGTCAGTTGACAGGAATGTTCTCGGAACGCGATGTCTTGCGCAAGGTTGCCGCATCCGGGATCGACATCGAAACAACGCCAGTGTCGGATCTCATGACGAAGAATCCGGACACGCTACCGATCGATAGCGCTCTGGTTTTTGCTCTGCAGCGAATGTCGGTTGGCGGATTTCGTCACGTTCCACTGTTGGATCGCGAAGGGGTTCCGGTTTCCGTCGTTTCGATGCGAGACATTGTGGAACACATTGTCGCTCTGTATCCCAATCAGATTCTGAATTTGCCAGAGCAGCCGGGAACGTGGTCCGGGCGAGACGGCGGATAGTGCAGGAACTGGCTGCCATTTATGCGGTAGAAGAAAACGCGATGGCTAACATTTCGTGGATTTCTTCTTCTTGCCAACCCGGCCTAGCGATTCGATTTTCGAGATGGCATCGATGGCGAGGGGGACCTTGCACGAAGTGTTTCCCATGTCGACTTTGACCGTACCGATCTTCCTCGCGGTTGCCTTGGCCGTGCTCAACACCGGTTTGACGTAGGCCCCGGCTGCAATCACAAACCCGTTCATGCAATATCGCACGTAGTTTGGCGCGTCGTGGATTTCCTCGCTGACCTGTTTGAGTAGTTGCCGGACTTCCGGGGCATCGATCTCGGCGTCCGGCCGCACCGACATCGCCAGGGCGTAGGTGTTCCAGCCGCTGACGGCCACGTTCTCCTTGCGAGCTTTCATCCACTTTCGACCAATCGCAAAAGCATCTGGATGCTCACTTGCAACAAACGGGACCGACCATTCGCTGAGCATGTGCCACCATGCGGTTTTCGCCCATTTGTCCAGCGTACGCCTGGTCATCAGACTGCCGTCGGCGACCAGCGCCGCCAGATACATGGCATCTGAGTTGTTGGTATCCCAAAGCTGGAGAGCAAGTTCTTGATCGCCGCGAATCTTGCGGACGATCTTTTTCAAGTCCGCGATTTTCACTCCATAGAGTTCGCCGTCGGCGCCGTGATTACGGTAGATCCTGACGGTTTGTGGATTTCCTACCGCCTTTAGCTCATGCATCACTTCTGAAAGTTGCATCGTGTTCCTCCGTGTGAAAACGAGTAGCGACGACTGCGAACATGTTGCCTCATTGGCTCCGCCTTGTCCAATCTGGGGACCCAGGCCGAATTCGCTGACGGTATGCCCTCAAGTCACCGTCCTATGGGGCCATTGCCGCAGAAGCATGGCGCTGTCGCGTCGGCTTTTGGTGAGTTCATCCGGGCAGCCGGTATGTTTACGGAACGGCACGAATTGGGGGGCTGCATTGATTCAATCCAGAGAATTCTTTTACTCTCGTCGGCCGGGGATTGGAATTGGCAGTGACGAATTTGATTCTGCCCTTAGGTGGGGCAAGTTTGGGGGGTAGATGTTTTCTCGTCGATTGGTATCGCAAGATGTCCTGGTTCTTTCGCTCGAAAGTTGATCATAAACAAGCCGTTCGCCGCAATCTCTCGCGGTTGATCAACACCACTACGTCCCTTGCTTCTCATATTGCGATTGATCCGTCGAGCGACAAACGGATTGAGCATCGTATTGTGCGGCATATACCTGTCGTTGTGTTGCCATTGGACGGCGATGCAAAAGCGGCCGCGGTATTCGTGGGGCTCACACTCGACATTTCATCCGAAGGATTTTGCATTTCAACGCTGGGAAGCCTGCAAGCGGATTCCAAAGTTGCGGTTGGAATTGGTGTGGAAGATGACTTCGTGGTTGTTCTTTGTCGCTGTTGTCGCTCGGATGCAATTGGGTACGGCTACTATCGAAGTGGGCTCGAAGCGATGGAGCAGCTCTGTGAAACAGACTATGCGGCGTTGCGGGAATTGGGGCAGTACATCGAGGCCAATCCCCCGGTAAGCACGATGTCGATGCTGGGAATCTAGCACGAGAAGCCAATAGGCAGTTGTGCCTGCTTCACATCTCTCGAAACGACGCAAGACTCCCTATGATGGGGACATTCAACGTTGTTCGGTTCGAGTCGCATGTCCAGTCTCAATATTATCTTTGAAGATGTCGACGTCCTGGTCGTAAACAAGCCAGCCGGCGTAGCGACTCAGGCGCCCCGGCAATTCGATAGCCTCGAATCGCGAATACGCGACTATTTGCAGGGCACGGCTGAGCCATCAACGACGCCCTATCTTGGCATTCCGCACAGGTTGGATCGATGTGCTTCAGGAGTCATGGTTTTCGCCAAGCGACGGAAGGCGGCGCAGCGTTTGTCGAAACAGTTCGAAGATCGGAGTGTACATAAGACTTACGTGGCTCGAGTCACCGGGCGTGTTGATCCGGCGTCGGGGCATTGGCATGACTTTCTGAGGAAAATCCCTGACCAACCGAAGGGCGAAGTCGTTGATGAAGCGCATGCGGATGCTCGTCTGGCCACGCTTCGCTATGAGGTGATTCTGATCGGCGACGAATTCAGCGAACTTCAAATTCAGCTCGAGACCGGTCGCATGCACCAGATTCGCATTCAGTGCGCGACACGCGGGTACCCCGTGTTGGGCGACGTTCTGTATGGAAGTGAGCAAGCGTTTGGTCCGACGGTTGAGGATCACCGCGAGCGACAAATTGCGCTGCACGCCAACCGGATCGGGTTCGAGCATCCCCGCTCGCGCGAGCGGGTCGTTTTCGAATCGCAGCGTCCGGACACATGGTCGTAACCAGCGGTCGCCTTATGAAATTGCACAGCCAATTGATTGCTGTATAGTGGCACGTCAGGCAGTGATTCCCACCCGATCCCTATTGAGCAGATTCTCATGTCCAACGGATTTAATCGCCGAACGTTTCTGGCCGCCAGTGCTGCAACCGGAGTCGTCGCATCGAGCGGCCAGAGAGCCGTTGCCGCCGAGTCGAATTCAGAGTTTGTTCGACCGCCGCTGGATCGGAAGATACTGTTGTCATGCAAGCTGGGCATGATTGCAAAAAAGGACGGTGATCGGGTTCTAACGTTAACCGAACGCCTGAAAATGGCGGGCGACGCCGGTTTCGATGGCGTTGATTTTGATCAGGCGGGCAGCTTTACCGAACAGGAGGCTCGTGACGCGATGATTGAATCGGGCGTTTTTGTTCACAACGCAATCAATCACACACACTGGCAAAAGCGGCTGACCAGTCCGAATGACGAAGATCGTGCAACGGCACGAGCCAATATCGAACATTGTATTCGCGTTTCGCATGCAGCCGGCGGCAACGGCGTGCTGATCGTTATCGGGAGTGCCGCGGACGGGCCCGAAGAAGAAACGATTCCGCGTTGCCGCGAAGAGATTCGTTCGCTGATTCCGCTGGCTGCGTCCCTGGGGCAACCGATCCTGTTCGAAAATGTGTGGAATCGAATGATGTACGACCATGGCGGGGCGGGCGATCAGTCGGCCAAGCGGTTCGTTGACTTCGTCGACAGCTTCAACAGTCCATGGGTAGGGATGTACTTCGACATCGGGAACCACTGGAAGTACGGCGCGCCGGGTGACTGGATTCGCGAGTTTGGATACCGCTGTGTAAAGCTGGACGTGAAAGGCTTTAGTCGCGCGAAAGACAAGTTCACGGAGATTGGCGAAGGCGACCTGCCGTGGGATGAAGTCCGCAAGGGACTGGACGACATTGGCTTTACCGGGTGGGCCACCGCGGAAGTGGGAGGCGGCGGCGTTGATCGTCTGGCAACCGTGCGTCGCCAAATGGAAAAAGTATTCGGACTGAAGGCCCGTTAGAAAACGCCCGTTAGAAATCGGCCAGTCAATTTCGGAGGAATCCGTACGCGTGATGCCTGCGTGATTTGTAGCAGACGAAAACCGGCAAGCGTGTCAGCCGCCTCGCCGCTACTTCACGTAGTCCGCATCCAGGTGATAGATCACCTGACCGACTTTGTCAGCCTTCGAGTTCTGTAGGTAGAATTCGCCCGCAAGGCTGCGTCGGAACATGGAATACTTGACTCGGTGTGGATCGGCCAACGTCACCTGCACCATGTCTGTCAGTTTGGGCTGCCCGCCAAAACAGCAGGTTCCCATGTCCGGCACAAGGATGAACCGCTTGATGTCGCCCAACTGGTCATCAGGGTAAACGTATCCCTTCAGGAAGACCATCTTTCCGGACAGATCCTGTACGTCCGGCGGAAACTGCTCGTCTGGCTTACGTGGATCCGGCTGGAGGTCGGCGAACGCAATTCGCTCATAGCCGTCCGGAACTTCCGTGGCATACACATAGGCTGAGTAAATCGAGCCGACACAGAGCACGGTTGCGGACAGAACCAGCCCGATTTTGGCAGCTCCCAACCCGGTGAATTCGTCCGTGCGATTGCGAAGACGCAGGACTGCGTTCACGCCCACGAGAACTCCGATGAACGGGAAGATCAACAGGAACGGATTCAGGCTTGCCCCAACGGCAACCGGTATCGATATCACACCGAACACCATCGCCACGATCGCGGCGAAGCTGAGAGTTCGATACTGTTGGTACTGCTCCGCTTCGGCGGAAGTCAGTTTCTCGGTGACAGGTTCCATTTTGGCAGTCGCTCAACGCAGAGAGTTGGATATACGTACGAATGTTGCCCCAAAAGGATCAGGCGTTCACACTCACCCCAAGTATGGACCGCATGGTGGCGAAGCACAAACCGACGCCGATTATCGTTACGCCAAATAGTTTCCAAATGTTCGGGGCTGAATCGGCGGCGGATTCCACCTGATTCAGGGTTGCCGGCGTGTCGATGCTGGTTTGCGATTCAGCTTTGTTGGCGCGAGCGGCTTCCGGGGAGATAACGGTCTGAAACTGGGCAAGGGAGTCTCCCGACTTGCCCGGAAACGACAGCTGATTCGCCAGGGCGTCCGCCGATTCCCTTTCGATCGGCACCGGCTGGCTCAGCACATCTCTTATGCCGTCGTTCTCCTTGCGAAGCTGTTCCTGGAAATCCTCGAGGCTGGTCTGTTTCTCGGTGTCGGTGGCTGCCTCCTCCGCATTCTCTTCTTTCTTTTCAGAGGTGACTGGAAAGAAGGTCATTGCCCGTTTGACCGCATCGGCATCGACCTTCTTCAGGTCTTCAATTTTCTCGGCTGCGATCGGTAGCGGGCAGGCTCGCAGATAGTTGATGACGGGGACTCGTACCCAACTGCTGTTTTCGTCGGCATTCACGAACAGCTCCGTGAGCTTGGGAAGAACTTCCCAGTCTTCCCAACGAGCCAGATCGGGAATGACCAGATCTGCGAGTTCAGGGCGGTCCAGCATGTGACGCAGAGATTTGACCAAACGGCTGCGTGAGATGACGTCGGTTTCTGACCCGTGAAAACGAATCGCCATGATCGCCGCGTAGGTATCCGAATACTCGGCTTCCTTGTTGGCGAGGAACAGTTCATCAACCTTGTCCAGCCCCTGCTCTCCGTTGAGAATCATGTAGCAGGCCAGCAATGCGTCCAGTCCAGCCTTGGCCTTGCGGTCGTCGGAATTCATGAACGTTTCCAGCAGCTCGCTTTCGGCCTGCGTTCCACAGACGCCCAACATCGTGAAGTAGAGTCGACGGCGATTTGATGGGACGTCGTGGTTTTTCACGAACGCAATCAGTTGCTCACGATTCATCTTTGGTTTGAGCGCGATGACGTCGGCGTATGGAGCTTTGGCAAACTCGTCATAGGCATCCCGGGCGAGCATCTCGTCTTCGTCTTCGAGGAATTCCTGGAAGAATGCCAGACGCACGGCGCTGGCTTCGGCCTTCAATTGGTCGATTTCAGCTTTCGCTTCGTCGTCCTTGAGCTTCTTCAGTTTTGCATCCAGCGGTTCGACCGTGGCTGCGTATTCGCCATTGAGACGCGGCAATTCCCCCAGGTAGCTCTCCGCGCGGTCGGACAGGATGAGCGGCGTGGACCAGATCAGTTTTGGAGCGTCGGTCGCCATGGCGAGAAACGGACGACCCTTTTTGGCTTCCCCAAAATAGATTGTGTCGAACGTGTCGCCGACTGCGAGGAACTCGGCACCCTTGATCACTTTGGTAATAATGAAGGTGGACTTGGGCACCTCGGCACTGGCGTCCGTCGTGTCGAGCTTCGAGATCTCACCCGCCTTCTGCAGTTCCGCGAGAGCCACGACGTCCATCGTCGAAATCTCTTCGCTAAACGTCTGGGAGACCGCCGAGCAGAATGGACATGCCGCTGCGATTGAGCCATTCGCGATGACCAGCATCGTGACGAGCAGGATTCGAAGTTGCAACATGACTGTCACCTTGAATTGACGTGTTTGCTTGAATTATGGACTGGACTGCAACGCTTCGGCCACATCCGTCCGGTAGGCGGACAACGCGGGTAGAAATCCAACCGCCACTGCGAGCACGATGAGCAGCGGAATCAGCCAGATCTCTACTGATATGTTAGGTGTTAACGCCGGACCCAACAAATAACCTAGTTCGTCCATCGGCGGAGCAAGGTCCAATGCGCTAACGACAACTCCGGTTTCTCGTTCAATTACACCGCTAGCGAGTCCGATTAAAGCGTGTCCGGCAATCCAGCCAAATACGCCTCCGATCATGGAAATCATGACGGATTCCAGTAACACAACGGACATGACCGTTGAACGTCCGGCTCCAAGAGCCCGCATCACGGCGATCTCCTGCTTTCGGTCGCTCATTGAATTATAGATGCTGACCAGAATACTGATGCCGGAAACGACACAAATCAGCAACGTGATGACCAGCAACAGGTTACGGATCGGCCCGACAATGCGACTGAACAACATGAAGATCGTCGCAACCGGTTTTACCGCCTGGGCCTGATTTCCTTCGTTGATGATGCCGACCATCTGAATACTGCGGAACGGGTCTTTCGTGTCGACCAACATCGACGTGATCTCCGTCGTTCCATCTTCACGCTTGTGTTCGTCGATGCTGTTGAAGCCGTCCATGTTCACGAACACAGCCCGGTCCTGGGGCGTGCCACTGGGAGCAAGGACGCCAACGATCTGAAAGTCATCGTGAGCGGCTCCGTCGGGTGCGCCGTGAGCGGGTTGAATCATGTCGCCAACTTCCAGCCCCTGATCTCGTGCGACCTTCGAACCAAGGATGGCTTCGTAGACGCCGCGTTCACCCTTGCCGGTAAAGTTGTCGCCGGCGGCGAATTCATACGTCCGCTTGCGCTCGGTATCGTAGACAAGATTGAAGAGATCCGGCGTCGTGCCGACGACACGATAATGTAGATAGTAGTCACCGAGGCAGACGGGCACGACGGGAACGTCTGGGTTCACGTACTTGTAGAACTCGCCATCCTCGCCATCCTTGCGTTTGTCCGCTGGCAGGAACTCCTCGTAGAATTCGAACGGGAGGTTCTCTACCGGTTGGCTGAGGTAGTAAACCGTGTTGAGCGTCAGTTGTAGTTGGCCACCTTTGGCGCCCACAATCGTGTCGTAACCAAGGCTACTGTTGCTGCGGAATGATTCATCGACCACGCCCACGATCAACAGTACCGCAACAACCAGCATGACTCCCAACGCCATCGACAACATGGTCAATACGGACGCGAGAGATCGGCGTTGAATGCTGCGCCAGGCAATTTTCCAGAGCGGCATTTCCTATCCCCGAACTGAATCTGATGAATGAATCTTGTTGATTTCTTCCAGCCGATCGACACGATCGAACTGGTCAGCCACTTCCATGGCGTGCGTCACCATGAGCAACGCGACCTTTTCTTCGTCACACGTACCGCGAATCAGATCAATCACCTGCTGTTGGTTGGACGGGTCGACGTTGGCCGTCGGCTCGTCCGCCAGTAACAGACGCGGCTTGTTGGCCAGAGCCCGAGCGACCGCGACCCGCTGCTGCTCGCCGACGGACAGTGCGTTCGGTCGGTGATGGAGGCGGTGGCTGAGGCCCACGCGATCGAGCAATTTTCGAGCGCGACCCGTGTCCTTGCGGCCTTTGGCGAAGGTCATTCCCAGCATCACATTTTCGAGCGCTGTAAAGCCTCGAAGAAGATTGAAAGTCTGAAAAACGTAGCCAATCTTCTCCGCTCGAAATCGGTCTCGCCCGGCTTCGAACAGACGCATGATGTCGAGGCCATCGATTTCGATCTTCCCCTCGTCTGCCTGGGCGATACCGGCGATGACGTGAAGCATGGTGCTCTTTCCGCCGCCGCTGCGACCAATCAGAACGGCCTGCTCGCACTCATCCAGGTGATACGAATCGACATCGAGAATCTGCAGACGTTTGCCGCCTGGCTCCTCGTATGATTTTTTGACACCTTCCAGATGCAGCATTTCCGGCTCTTGCAATGGTTGTTGGATTGGTTCGGGGCGTCAAAACCCGCGCGAACGTCCCGTGGATAGCTACGCAAGCTAATATCGGGCGGTTCAAGGTATCCAGATTGCGAGCATCAGAAAAGTACAGACTGGGCAAGACCGGCATATTGGCAGAACAGTAGGCCGGATTCGCCGAGATCCGTTCGAACAGCCCGCTCACGTCGGGAAATGAGCGGGCGAGAGGCCGTGCGTCAGCCACCTAACACTCTCTGGCGGAGTGAGGGTTGGGGGGAGGTGCGGGGTGAAAGGGAGTACTCGTCAGACCGCCGTCGCGCGTCGCTGCTGGAATTGCAGCCTAAAACATCCCGCCACCGATTTTGGCGCCAGAATCGCCCTCAAAGCCGCCTCCAAAATTGCCCCCAAAATCGTCTCCTGACCCGCTATCCATTTCGGCCATTCCCACCCCGATCGCATTCAGCTTGTCGAGGATCTGGACGAGCGGTTCATGAGCATCGCGACGATGGGTGATCATCAACCTGGTCCCCACCATCTCCACGGTGAACCCTGTATCCGAATTCACCGAGTTGTCCGAGCCACGCAACGCATGCTCGAAGAAATTGACGAGGCCGAGCCTGGCTTCCTTGCCATGGAATCCTTCCTTCAGCTCGTACAGTCTCGTCACCACGGCATCCGGTCGTTTCATCGTGGGCGGAGCCGCATTGGTGCCCTGTCGACCGCGGAGGAGTAACTGCAGCAGCGAATCGACCTGTTGGTGGACCTCCCGCGTTGTGCTCACGACCAAGGCCGCCCGTTGAGGCAAGTAGGCAGAGACTCCCGCGCCGCCCACCGGATCCCACGTGTTGGGCGAACAGTGTGCCTGTACGGTCTTGATGAGTTCCAGGGCATCGGTCGGATCGCGCGGATTGTCCAGTAGGTCTGTCACACGGTACACGCGAGTCGTAAGTGCTTCTTCGGCTTTGTCGTGCGACACGATGACGATGACTTCATCCTTGATCGTCCACGCCAATTCGAGCTCGCTGAGAATGAGGTTCAAGGTTCGCCCCAGCGTCAGTCCCCTGAGATTCGCGGAGACGGTATGGTCATTAAACCGGACGCCCTCGTCTTCCAGCGCCCCATAGTCAACGAAGTAGGGGAGTTTGGCGTCGCCCAGTAGCTTGCCCACGACGGACGAAAGCTCTTCATCTTCAAATTCTGCGTCGACCGTTCGCTTCAGGGCGGCCTCCATCGCCGGCGACACATTGGCGATACTGCCAACCGATGTTGATCTGGAAGCCTCCAATTCGTCCACCACTGGAACCCGACGTATAGCTGTCAGCGTCCGGGAGATTGACTCATGAGCCGGTGTCGTTTGCGAGATGACCAACAATCCCTTGTACAAACGAAGTTCCGCCGGGCCGCCAACGCGCGACCATGAATTGGGAAGAACGGTACTCGTCAGAGTCTTCATCAACGAGACGACATTCATCGTGTCGACCCCATCGCCGCCGGACGTCTTCACCAGATCCCAGACCGGATAGACGCGCTCGACCAGGTTTTCCTCCGCATCAACCTGGGAGGTAATTGTCAACAGCTCGTCGGCAACGGTGAACGATAGCGATTTCTCTGCCAGATGATGCTTCAGGGCCGCTAAATAGCTGATTTGCCTGCCCTGGATGGTCACCGTTTCGAAATCCGTGTCGATGCCCTCGTCACTTAGTGCCTGACCGTGAAAACGCACGTTGGTGTCAAGTTCTCGGGCAAGCCAGACACGCAATTCCTCAAGCGTGATTTCCTCGAGATCAAAGTCGGTTTTCTGTCGCAGTTTCGCTTCGAGCTGCACAATTCCTTCTGAACGCGACGTGTCCGTAACGACCGCCTCCTTCGCATCGATCGTCGATGACTTCGTGACGGTGGCACGCGTGTTCGAGGTTCCGTGAGGACGTCGCAACCGTTTTAGCTCGGATGTGATGTCGCGTCCGGCAACGATAAACTGAGCTTCAAAAGGATCGTCGTGAACCGTTTGCCCTCCAATCAGAATCAGAGAGAGTCCCGCATCTTCCTGTGCGGCAGCCCAACAAAACGGATTCAATACGATTCCGCAAACGAGGCAACATGAAGTTGCCACGCGAATAGTACCACGCATGATATGCCCCTTACGTTTGCCCGGTTTGGCCACACAAGTTAACCTCTGCTCCTGCCGTGACCTTCTTTGAGCCAGACTAACGATTCGCGACATGGCGAGTCAAGAAATTCCATGGCCCGGACGGAACACGCGGCAGCGGAATGGACAACCTCGACCGGAGACTAACGGATGCCAACCGACAGAAGAATTGATTACGTCGAATTCCCCGCGTCGGACCTCGATACCATCGAAGCGTTCTACGGCACTGCGTTCGGCTGGAAGTTTACACCCTACGGAGATGACTACCGCGCGTTTAGCGACGGGCAATTCGATGGCGGATTCTTCCGCTCGAAGCAAAAGTCCTCGACGGAAAACGGAGCGGCGCTCGTCGTGCTGTATGCCGACAACCTCGAAGAAACCTGCGATCGAGTCGCAGCACAGGGTGGCGTGATTCACCGCGAAATATTCTCGTTCCCCGGTGGCCGGCGATTCCATTTCCTGGACCCGCACGGGAACGAGTTGGGCGTCTGGTCCGACAAGTAAATTCGGCAGGTACAGTTTGCCGCTACGAACTAGCTGCTAGTTGCCAAGGGCAGCTGCTTCGTCTGCCGTGTAACCAAACTCCTCCGCGTTGGATTTAACGAAGTCCAGCAGGGGGAAGTTTGCCGGCGGAAACGCTTCGTCCATTTGGCCGAGCAGGACGCGGTAGTTGCGAATCTGAGAGATCAGATTCTCTGCGCCGTTCGGATCCGTTACTGCCTGCCATGCGGCTTCGTAGTTGGACTTGGCCGTAGCGAGGTCGGCTCCACGGTAGGCTTCGTCGGCTGCCGCGAGAGCTGTGGAGTACGCGTCGTCGTCAGCGGCTGCGGCTTCGTTGTCGCCAGAGTCGTTGTCGTCAGAGTCGTTGACTGCGGGAGCTGTTTCCTCGGACGACTCCTCGGACTCACTACTGGCTTCAGCCGGCTGGGACTCACTGGATTCCGTCGCGTCATCCGGTGTTTCTTCGTCCGCGGGATCTGCTGCCTCCGCCGTAGCAGTGTCTGCTCCGGTGTCGGCTTGGTCGGCATCATCGCCCGCTTCGCTCGCGTCGTCGGCGTCGCTGCTGTCTTCCACAATGGGATCTTCGGCGACGATGCCCGTGCCGGCACCGGCTCCCATGGACTCCGTACGCTCGGCTTGATCCAGCAGTCGCTGTGCCTCTTCCTTGGAGATACCAAATTCGTCCGCGTAGTTTGCGACCAGTCGCAACATGGGAAAGTCTTTGGGCGGGAAGTCGCGGTCCAACTGCGTCAGTACCGTGCGGTACTCCTTGATCTGGTCGACGAGGTCCTCGGCCGTGACGTCTTCGGCAAGGATCGGGTGGTCATTGTGAATCGTCGACCAACGTTTCCAGGCTTCGTCGTATTTGTCGACGGCACCAATCAGGTCGGCCTCTTCGGCCAGATTCTCCGCTTCCCAAAGCAACTGACGACCTTCGATTGCGCGGTCTTCCTGCTCGACTTCGCAACGCGTTCGCCAGTAGATGAAGTTCACGATATCGCGGTATCGGCGAATTGTCGTCGAGAAGGCCTTGGATTCCGCGATGCGGTTCGTGAGCAGCTTGGCCTCACGTCGCTTCACGGGGTCTTCAATCGCGGCGACGATATCGGCCGGAGTGATTGTGGCTTTTGCCTGTGCACTGACGGCGACGTCGTACTCTTCGGCGTTAAGTCCCGCCCGGTCAGCGGCCAGCAGACGTTTCTCTTCGTCGGTCAGACTGGCCAGGCGCTGCATCGTCAGCTTATCCTTCAGGCCCGGCGCCAACTCTTCCATCGCCTGTTCGCGTTCGGCGGCCATCTCCGTCCATTTTTCGCCGCTGTTCAGGCTGATCTTGTATCCGTACGACGTGGGGATTTCACGATCACCGTACTCGAGCCAGCGAACGTTGGCTCGCTCCCACGCCAGTCGGGCAACCTCGCCGAAGACCGGTTTGATTCCGCCGCCGCCTGCTTCAATCGCGTCGGCATAGCGAATCAGCGACTTGGCCGAATCCGAGTGGAAAACCAGTGGGTTCTTGCCTTTGATGGGCACACCTTCGAGGTCCACAACGCGTTGTGCATTGTTGAACCACTGGTGAGCGGTCAGCCAGTTGTCCGGATCGCCTTTAAAGTCCTTGGCGGCTTCGACATCAATCTGGCCATCGAGTGACTGGTGGAAGTCATCGTCGTTGTTGTATTCGCGCCGGAACTGAATGTACTCGTCGGATCGACCAACCTTATGTCCAAAGAACCACCCCAGGTCCCATAGCAGCCGGGGTTCATTGCGGTTGTAGCGAATTCCCTGCATCAGGAATTCGATGCCCTTCTTCACCCAGTGGTAGCGGTGTTCGTAGTTATCGAATTCGACGGAAACGTTGTAGGAAAGGTTCCACGCCTGGAACTGCCAGACGGAGATGAAGTTGGGTTGTAGTTTGGCGATCTGGTTCAGCGTCGCGCGAAGATTGTCCCACTCCTCTTTCTTCTTGTATTCGTTCGCTCGTTCCCAAAGGATGTTCGCCGCGACACCACGCATACCCAGCGTCGCCAGCTTCATGGATTCGCTGGCCGGGTCAATTTCACCGAGGTTCGACTGAGCCAGTCCGTAGTCGTCCCGCAACTGGGTCAGCTTGCCGCCTTCGCTAAGCACGCCGCCTTCGATGAAGGATGGTGCACTGATCAGGTACAGCGGGACCAGCAGTACGGCCATCGCGACCAGGTAGATGATTTTGCGAACAAATGACGAATTATTCATGCCGCGATCTCACGCGTTTTCAGGAAGAAGTAGCCGACCGTCGTCAGAACGCACACGTAAGCGAAAGTAATGACGAAGTGCCGGATGATCAGTCCGTTGTTGATATCGAACCCGTAGGCAACGAAGTCCGACGTATTGAAACCACCGTAGTCCGGAAGCAACGTACAGATTCCGGCCATGATGAGTGTCGTCACAAAGTCAAAACCTTTGACGACTGTTGTTGTCACGCCCGGTTCCAGTTCGACGATTACGTTCTTCTGCGTGAACATCCGAATCATGGATTCCGTCGGGCCGCCCCCTTCGACTTCGCCCGTGAATAGCCCCATGACGAAGTTGGCAAAGTAACCAAGGCAAATGGCCGCTACGGTTGCCAGCATGGCAACGGGGCCGTTCAGGAAGGTACTGAACATCACTGCAAAGGCCGTCACGATGACCATCTGGAACCAGATGCCAAGGAAGCCCTTGATGAAGTTCGCCCAGAAGAAACCGTCCGCGGAACGGATGTAAATGTCACCTTGGGCAACGCCGTAGTACTGAGCTCGTTCTCCGCAGCGGACCCAGATTTCCAGTTTTCCATCGTCGGAAACGAGGTCCTCGAACAGCAGCATCTCTTCCTTCACCGTTCCATCCGGTCGGAAGCCACGTCGCTTGAACGGAATGACGTTGCGATTGTCGGTTTGCTGGTCGAGTGCCGTGAAACCAATCTGTTCGAATCGGTTGCGTTGCTGCAGTGGAACGGGGAGTTCACCTGGTTTGGTGTCGACTGCCTGGACGACCTGAATCGTCCCGCTGATTCCGCGGTTGATGTCGCCCTTGAAGGTTCGGAAAACACGCAGGACCATCTCGAGCGGGATACCGTCCTTGAAGTCGCTACGCTTGAGCCCATCGAACGTCCAGATCGCAGCGGCCAGTGTGCCACCCTCGATATAGCTGCGATACGCCCACTCACTACCAACGTTGACGCCTTTGTCGACAGGCTTGCCGTCGCGGTCGAGGAAACGCAGTTTGCCGTACAGCGGTACGCGAGCAAGCAGGTTACCTTCGCCTTCGAAGAACGTGACTTCTCCATCGTCCGCAGCGACGGCGGCATGCGAGTGATCATGGTAGGTTTCAACGCGAACGCCGTCCGGTGTGACCATCACATTGTGGCGGTGGCGGTTATCGCGAGAAGTCTCGCCCTGCTGCACCATCACCAGCTTGTTATCGACTTCTACTTCGACTTCGGACGTTTGCCCCACGGTGTGCGTGTGGCTGAGACCACGAACGACGAAGAAGTAGCTGAATACGCCCATGATCAGCAGCAGCACTGTGCCGATAAACGTAAAGCCAAGGATTCGACCCAGCACAATTTCCCAAGCGCGAACGGGCTTCGTCACGACGGTGTAGATGGTGCGGTTCTTGACATCGTTCGGCAGGCTGAAAGTACTGAGGAATACGGCCAGCATCAGAATCAGGTAGTTCGTGGCCGTGAGCACGAAGCTGAGGTACAGCCGCGCGGGGTGATCCGCACCGGGGTCGAGGAACCATCCGGCAAACAGGAGGATCGCCATGAAGACCGCGAAGACGATCAGTACCTTTCGCCGAATCGCTTCACGAAACGCGAGCGTCGTCATTGCCATGACTCGCCGCGGCGAGATTTCGAGAAACTCGCGGATGCCGGTCAGTGTCGCCGAGATGACACGGGCCACGGCGACACCTGGTCCGTAACGCAGTGCCGAGACCAGGTAGCCAATGAAGGCTCCTCCAACAATTAGCGTCAGCAGTACGACCCCAAACAGGGACAAGCCGCCGGGCAACCACTGGAAAAATGGAATTACTTGTTTGTCGTCGAGTACCATCGGTATTTCAGATCTGGCTTGTGGTTCAGTCCATCAACGGTGGGCGTCGCGAGCATTAGCTCCCGCTCGCACCACTCGATCGTCGACCAGGATGTGCCTGACTTTCCCGGACAATGTCAAGGAACAGTTCTTCCAGTGTCGTGGTCGGATTCTCGATACTCAACAGCTCCGCGTTGTCTTCGCTGACGATGTCGCGGATTTTCTGTTTCGCATCCTCACTAAGCCCCTTCGTCTGAATCTGCGTGACGTCCTGAACCTGCAGTAGGCTATCGACGCGTCCCAGTTCTTTCAGGTCTCCCTGATAGAGAATGGCGATCCGGTCGCACACGTCCTGAACGTCCGCCAACAAGTGGCTGCACATCAGGACGGTCTTGCCTTCGGCCTTCAGTTCAAGGATCAGATCCTTCATCTCGCGGGTACCGATCGGGTCGAGTCCTGTGGTTGGCTCGTCCAGCACGATCAGGTCGGGGTCATTGATCAAAGCCTGAGCCAGACCAATTCGCCGCGTCATACCCTTTGAATACTCTTTCAACTGTCGACGTTTGGCCCAGTCCAATCCGACCCGCTTGATCAGGTCCTGAACCTTTCGGCGTCGCACGTGGCCCGGCATGTTGAATAGCCGGCCATAGAAGTCCAACGTCTCTTCGGCGTTAAGGAACTTGTAGAGGTAAGATTCCTCTGGCAGGTAGCCGATCTTTTCATTCTTGGATACGTCGCTGGCCTTCTTGTTGAAAACCAGAGCTTCACCGCTGGTTGGAAAGAGCAGCCCCAGCAGCAGCTTGATCGTGGTCGTCTTGCCAGATCCGTTCGGACCCAGCAGACCAAAGATCTCACCTTGTCGAACTTCCAGATCCAGTGCTTTGAGAGCACGAACCTTTCTACGTCCCCAAAAGTCCCGGTAATCCTTCGTAAGGTTACGGGTTTCGATGATGACTTCGCTGGACGCGGGTGTGGACTTCGAATCGCTCTCGTTGGCGACGGTCGTTGTCATATTGGTCTCCGGCAGTTCGGTGGAGTTCGATCCGTGAGGTGTATCTGAAATGATATCCGCTTTGGATGGCCGTAAATCAGAGTTGGATCGCTGTCACCATGCTTTGCCCACATAGCGACGTACGATGGTGGTGGTCGAGTGGTTCGCGTTGCCGGCCCAGCATTCACGTCGCACACACTTTTAAGCCCCAGTGTGAGCGCGACCCAGTTCCGCACTATAAATCTGCCAGATAGAGGTTTCAAGAACGGGCGGCTACGAAACCTGGCATTTAGACCAAATCAGGACCGCCCGTGACGGCAATGTGAATGATCTCGGTAGTTCGTAACGGCACTTAGGCGTCACGGGTTACCAATTGCCTGATATGGCTCCACGGCAGGAGCTCAACTGACGGAAAATGAAGAAAAGCAGAAGCTTGCAAGGCACGTCCGCTCGCTGACCGGCCAAACGCGATTCCAGGACTCGGCCCTACGGCTGCTGCAGAGGCGCGAGGCTGCCGGCCGGTCTTCGACGTTGAAGACTGACCCTGACACTGACTCCGAAGCTCGTTTGAAGGGCTGGATTCCTTTTAGCGATAAACCCAGCGGTGCGAGAGCGGCTTTTCGAGCTTATAGGCGTTCAACACGGCCTGCTGCCGAGTCGGCTCGTTGGGATAAAGCGGAATCCCGTAGGCGAACTCGTTGTCGTGAAGATCTTCCCCGTCACCGCCACGCCAGAAGTTGATCTGCAGCGCCTTGGACTGAACGACGTCCTGCTCCAGCGAGCTCTTGTTGGGTTGGTAACCACCTTTGGGTGGTTGCCAACGATAGGCATTCGTAAGGCCGCTCACGAATACCGAGATCAGGTCTGCTCGAGGATCGACGTTGTCCCAGGTCGCGACGGCCCAAACGCGCCGATCGGCGTTGGGCGTGCTAACGGGAATCTTGATGCGGGCAACTGACGACGAATCGTAAAGTACGCCGGTCGTGACTCGCTCTTTCGCGGCAATTCGATTTACAACGTCGGGAAGCGTACGCGCTTTGTACGCCTGCCGGAGATCGTGAGCCTGCAACACGAAGGAAGGGATGAACTGGATCTCTTCCCGTGAACTGGTGACCTTGATCGTTTCGCCATCCCGCGCGGCGGTGCGAACGTCGCCCGTGTTACGGACATAGTAGATGAGGTAGTAGATGTTGCGACCGCCGACCTTGATAACGCGAAGTGGCTTGAAGCCGATTTCCAGCGACCAAACGTCGCGTTGGAAACTAATACGCTTCGCCTTTTCGAGAATCGTCTCGGTCGTCGGGTCGAAGTTTGGTTCCCACTCTGGTGGTCTGGCGACACTGATCAGTTCGGAGAACTCACGAGTCTCATCGAGGGTCGCGTCGTCAATATTCGCGTCGCGGATGACGGTGATCACTCCGGGTGCGAGCTTGCGGGGCCGACTGTCCGAGAGACCTTGGGCGAACGCCAGATCGCACGCGAGCACGACGAGGGCCGCGATAAGTACCGGTTGCTTCAGAATTGACATCAACTGTTCCGTGCCGAATGGACTGCAGTGTTGCAAACAAAAAACGGAGCCCCAGCGAACTCCGATAGAATTAAGCACCAGTTTAGTTGCCGGTTTTCGACATCGTCAAACGATTTCAGATTCTGGCCAGGAATCCGTTCGTCTTCAGCGGGAAATACCGAAGTGTGCTAAGTCCGCTTTACAATATTCGCCCCGGGACGCATGTCTGGCGAGGCCTGGCGACGGTGTGGTTGTTCAGAACCGCGTCAATTCCCTTTACGCCATGCGGGCCGGTGGGTCTTGATCGTTCATGCGGAGAACAGGTGGGCTTCGATGAAGCCAGTCAGATACCGGGCCGCCGCCAGCCTCTATGGCTGACGGCGTGTTCCGGTATTGGTCGACGCAGAACGCACCGACTTTCGCGATGTGATTAATCGTAAGCCGTCCGGCTCCGAGTCTTCATTCAACCGACGCGTTGAATGCGTCGCCGCAAATTACGGCAGGTCGACCGTGTGCAGGTCCAACGAACCTTTGCTGTCCTCAGCAATCACCAGCACGTGTGCGTCGTTCAGACGATCCATCTGTTGGACGCCCTTCAGCGACTCAATCGTTTCGTACGTCTGCCCGGCCGTGCCACCAATTCGCTCGGTGATGCCTTCGGTTCGTTCGATATCACTGGTGCTGATTTTCATTACGCCGCGTGCTGTGTTCGACATCAGCAGGAAGTCCTCGCCATCCTGTTCGTAGACGAACATGTCCAGAGGGCGGTTACGATTTCCCAGTTCCGCCAGCGTCGTTCCGCGAACGCTTGAATCGGGCTTGAATTCCTTCAGTGGAAACTTCACCAAGGGCGTGCATTGAAATCCGGCCAGCAAGTGTGGCTCGCCGTTGATCTTGAAAGGAATGAAGGTGCGAACCGTCGCCGTGTTTTCGAACTTACCGTGAGCTCCGTGATAGATCTCAACGTTCACGCCCTTGTCCGCTGCGAGGAATGGGAATACCAACTCGCGAACGTTCGCTTCTCGTTCGCCGGCGACACCCGAGACGAGCACCTTGCCTTCGCTGAAAGCCAGATCGGTAATCGATTCGCTGCGGTAGTTGCGTCGACGTCGACCTTGGCCAACCTCTTTGTCGGCCGGGGCGTTGGGCAATTCCACTTTCGAGAAATCGATCTTGCTGGTGTCAATCTTGTGTACGTGGCCTTCGGAATCGAGCTTCACGAGCGCCGGCTTGCCATCCGCCGTGACGGACATGTATCCGTTACCGGATGCCGGGTTTACTGCGAGGTCATTGATCTTGCATTCCTTCGCCGATAGGGCTTCTGCGACGGCCTTGTCGATGTCGTGGATGTGGAGATCGACTTCGTTCGGCGAACCCGACTTGTCGCCGGTATCAATCGCCACAACGGTTGCCGCCATTGGATCGCCAACGAAGAGCACTCCATTGTCACCGAATGCGAGCGGGCCGGCGGACTCCAGGCCAGGGTCACCCGTTTTCATTCCCCATTCAGCGGCCGTCAGGGAGGGCGTTAAAAATGAACAGACAATGCAGCAGAGCAAGAGACGTCGCATGGCTAGACTCCAATGAGTGTGGTGCTTGTGTGCAGGATTGCTCCAGCAGTAACGTGTTCATTATCCGGGCGTCTACAGCGGAAACAACCGGCTGTGGCGAATTTACGGAACGCTGTATAGGGACCAACAAGAACCGCATGGTCTAGCGCAGAATCGCTTATTGCAGGACACGGACACAGGCGAGCTCCTCATATAAAAAGAGCCTGTCCGCATTTGCGAACAGGCTCGTGCAATTCCGTCACGCGAACTCCCCAAAGCTGCCAGTCGACGAACTTGGGGACGTTCTACGAAGGTCTATTTCACCTTCTTGGGCTCATACGGATGGTCGCGTTTGTTGAGTACTTCCGCCTTGATCATCTTGTCGGGCAGAATCGCCAACTCGGCCGGCTTGTCCGGGTCGCGTCGGCGGAGCTGGGCGAGCACATCTATGCCCTCGACGATCCGTCCGAAGACCGTGTGATCGCCGTTCAATTGCGGCGTGGGCACAAAAGTAACGAAAAACTGCGATCCACCCGTGTCGCGGCCAGCGTGGGCCATGCTCAGCGAACCCGTAAAGTGTTTGCGATGAGCGGGTGATTCACACTCACAGAAAATTTCGTAGCCCGGTCCGCCTCGACCGTCGCCCTCAGGGCAGCCGCCCTGTGCCATGAAGCCAGGCAGGACGCGGTGAAACGTTAGCCCGTCGTAGAAGCCCGACTCGACGAGATGGATGAAGTTACCAACGGTCTCGGGGGCTTCGTCTTCAAACAGCTCGATGACGAACGATCCGCGGTTCGTTTCAATTTTGACCCGAGGCAATCGTGCGTCGCCTTCCAGTGCGTCTGCTTCCGCGCGGAGGCGTTGTTCTCGTCCCCAGTAGCGAATGTAGTTTTCCACCTCGGACATCATGCCCTGGCTCTGGCCAGTGAGCACGCCTGCCGCAGCAGCTTTTTCGAAGTGCTTGCCGGCAGCTTCAAAGTCGTGCATGGCGAAGGCAATGATGCCCGCGTTGTTATGGACGACGGGATCGTCGCCCGCCTTCAGGAGCGCTTCGACGGCCGGCAAGGCGTCCTCGAATCGGTCACTGGTAACGTAGTCAGCAACAATTGTCGCCAACCAGTTTGAGATCTGTCTATCTCCGCCTGGATCTGCCTCGTACAGGATGATGGCCGCATCACGCAGCTGTGGGATCAGAGCTTCACCCTTTTTAATGTCGGCGTCGAACTGGTCCGTCAGCGCTTTCAGCTCCTCATCTTCGGCCAGCCGCGCCTTCTCGCGTAGCAGACGCATATCCGCGAGAACACCTTTCCACTCAGCAAAGACCGCCTCAAACTTCTCGCGGGCTGCTGCGACATCGCCAGAATCGGCGACTGCCGTAGCGTCGGCAGTCTCAGCGGTGGTTTCGGCAGCCACGGCCTCCGTCTCGGTTTCCTGGGCATAAGCGGCGGAAACGAATCCGGACAACAGAATAGCCAACAACACAAACTTCGATTTCATGACTTTCCTCAGTTTCAAACGACCAACCCCGGGGCCACGCGGGGTTTCAACGGATACGATAGGATAGCGACTGACTCACCGGCCGCAAAGTTGGACAACATGCCCCGAAAATCGAATCGAAATCGCCCTAAAAAGTCGCCGGGCGAGGGTCCGCAGGAGACCACCTTGCGAATTGTCGGTGGCAAAATGGGCGGCAGAAAGCTCAAGTATGCCGGGGACAATCGAGTGCGTCCCATGAAGGATCGCGTGCGCGAGGCCCTGTTCAATCTGCTCGGTCCGCCCGTGAAGGGCACTTTCGCCATCGATCTTTTCGGTGGCACGGGGGCGTTGGCTCTGGAAGCCATCAGTCGTGGGGCGATTGGCGCGATCGTTGTCGAAAGGCATATCCCCACGTCCAAGGTGATTCGCGAAAACATCGAATCTCTGAATCTGGGGGACGAGGTACAACTCGTCAATGCGGACGCGTTTCGCTGGTGGCGCGACGCGGGCGATCTCAGTTCGGCACCTTGGGTTGTTTTCATTTCGCCACCGTATCGATTCTTTACCGAACGCATGGACGACATGCTCCAGATGATCGAGTCGGCTCTCCAGCGAGCACCGGAAGGATCGATGATTGCCGTGGAGGCCACCAAAGAGTTCGATTTCGAACAGTTGCCGCATCCCGAGCACTGGGACGTGCGGACTTATCCTCCGGCCGTCGTCGGTTTGCTTACGGTTACAGATGAATTACGAGCCAGCATTGGCAACAGTTCGCAAGCAAGCTAGCTTTTCTCCGCCGCGTCGGGCCGCTCCGGGCTCGTTCTGCTGGCGACCGCGCTGATTACCCTGCCGGCATATCCCCACTGCGTGGCTGGTATTCCTTGCGCAATCGATATCCTCGCGACGAAGTGCACATTCTTGTGCTCCAATTTGACCCACAGCATCGCCGATTTAGGAGAAGAAGCGAAACGCTGTGATTTCATCACCGGGCATGATTGGCCGACGTAGTCAGGAAGACGAAGAGATACAGGCGATGCAGGATTCGTACCCCGGTTCAAATACTTACCCATACGTCATGGCGGCTCTGGTGGCTTTCGCGATGGTGCTCGCACCTCCGACGGAATGGCCCGCCACCGTCAAGAAGATTCATGAGTATGCGTTGGTCCTTGTTCCCGTAGAACATGAAGAGGGCGCCCCGCGTACGCCCATGGTCGTCGAGTTTGACCCATTGGTGAAGTCGCGAGAGTCCGGCCAACCAGCTGGGGCGGTCGCGTCGTCGTGGACGGTCACATCGGGAGCCACCGGCAGTACGCCCCTGGCTTTGGATAACCTGGCTGTAGAAGACCAGACGCAGCATGCGGCAAGTCGCGCGATCCCGTTGCCTCCGATTTCGTCTGTTTTCCGGTCCGAATACGGCGACCCCGAGGATCGGTATACCGGCCCGTTGCCAGTGAAGTATCCACGCCGTTCTGACACGCCTCTCCAAAGTCAAAACGCCGCCGACACGATTTTCGCATCGCCGGAACTGTCCAGTCGTCCGACCGCGGTCGAAGTCAACGCTGCGAAAACTGTCGGGTCCAGTCCACCGCAACGGACTCCTCAGGCTGAACCACAGATCGTTCGGCATGTTTGGACACCGCCGCCGAATTGGGTTCCCCGGCCGATCGTGCCCCACAACGAACTGGTTCCTGCCCAGCCTGAACCTGCCGTTGCAAAGCGAGTTTCTCGACCGGACCTGGAACGCGATATTCCTGATGGCATCAAACCCCAGCCTGAATCGCCGTCGGCAGATCGGGCTTATCCACTCTTGAACGTCGAGTCGTTGTCCGCACAGCCACAGTTGCGGGAGAGTGCCGAGCAGCCCGGCATCGAAGTTCCGCGCCATGAAGTGCCTCAGCAAGAATTGCCCAAGGAAGAGTTGCCTCGCAAAGAGGAGCCGGCGAAACTTCCAATCGAAGAAGAATCGAGCAGCCCCGAGCAAATAAGAATTACGGATCGTTCCGAGGATACGCCGGAACCGCTCGCTGCGTCCATTTCCGGCGTTGGGGACTGGCCCGCCATGGCGGCGCTTGATGAACTGCTCGAGCAGGCCGTTCGGGATCGCGTTCTGCATGACTGGGCGAATGAGATTACTCGTGCCCGCAACCTGCTGTTGGGTTCGCGAATGACGGGTTCCCAATCGGAACGAGAGGCGATCGCCCGTCTGCGGCAGTTGGCCGAATTTCGAATCGACCGCAGCCAGTGGCCCTACGAACACCGAGTGCTGCATGATCGATTGCGATACGCCGTGCTCCGTCGCGTAGACGTCTGGGAACCCATGATGCAGATCGCCAACGACGAGCCGGTTGCGCTTGCCACTTACAAGGTCGCTCAGCAGACCGCCAGCGCCGCACGGACGTTGGCTTCGCAGCTGGCTCGGGATTCAGCGGGTCCCTGGGCGAACTACCTGGAACTGGATCGCATCACGACCAGCAACTTCGATCTGTCGACACTCCGGCAGCAAGCCGAACACGTCCTGCAAAAACTGTATTCGCCGGAAATCGATCAGCGACAGCTCCGGTATCTGGAATCGGCGGGCTCACGAGAATTCGAGTCGCAATTGCGAACCGTGATCGCTCGGTCCATTCACCCCACGGTCGTCGTTTCGGCGTTGGAAGCCTATGAGTCGCAACCGGACAACGAGCGAGCGGCGGAGCTGGTCGGACTTCTGGCTCGTTGGCGTTCTTCGCCCGAAGGCAACGTTTACGTGCCCACGATCAACGCAGTCGTAACCCACTACCGGAACGCAAATATCCGGTGGTCGGTCTCGGAGGAATTGATAAATCGCTTCGTGCCAGCCTTCCAGCAATACGCGGAAGCCGTCCACGACACAATTCTTGGTGCGGCCGTTCGGGGGCGAAACAATACGCGGACGAATATGTCCGTCCACCTGTTTCCCGATGATCAGGGCATCCGACTTGGCTTGCTGGCCAGTGGTCGAGTGCATTCCAACACAACGTCGTGGAAAGGTCCGGTGAAGATGTTCAACCGGGGCCAGTCCACATTCAAGGCTGGCAAAGAGCTACTGATCAAGCCGGACGGCATCTTCCAATCGCCGACGGAAACCCGTGCTTCGACCGGAACGCGGATGATCAAAATGCAAACCGAGTGGGACTCGTTCCCCATCCTCGGAGATATCGTTCGCAGTATTGCTCTGCAGCAACATGACGAACAGAAGCCGTTCGTCCGGGCTGAAGTGTTGCGGCGCGTTCATCGAAGTGCGAGTCAACGTATGGATCAGGAAGTCAGTCAACGCCTCGCTCGTGCGGAAGAAAGCGTGGGAAGCCGATTGGTAGAACCCTTGCGGCAACTGGAATTGAATCCGCAACTACTGGAAATGAGGACGACAGAGAATCGCGCCATCATGCGTTCGCGTCTGGCCAGTTCCATGCAATTGGCCGCTCATACGCCGCGGCCCAATGCACTTGCCAACAGCATGTTGAGTGTCCAGATCCACCATACTGCCGCGAACAACTGGATTGAACAGATCAATGTCCGCAATCGTCGGATGACGCTGGACGAGCTTATGGCAGCGTTGTCAAAACGCTTCGGCACCGAACTCACGCTGCCGAAAGAAGGCTACGGCGATACGATCATCCAGTTCGCTGCCGAACACCCTTTGGAATTCGAATTTGTCGACGGGCAGATCATGCTGACTATTCATCTGGCAGAACTGAATACCGGTAAGCGAAAGTGGCGTGACTTCTCCGTGCGGGGCTACTACCGGGCCGACATTCGGCAACTGGAAGTCGAACTGGTTCGCGAAGAGGGTATCGAACTTCTGAGTGATCGCTTCGGACTAAAAGACCAGATCATGTTACGGTCGATTTTCTCGAAAGTGCTGGCGAAAAATACCCGGTTCGCCATTCTCCGCGATGCGATCCGCGAGCAGCCGCAACTACGATCGTTGGACGTGACGCAGTTTACGATCCGTGACGGCTGGCTGGCACTGGCACTGGGTGAAAGAACAGAAACCGTTCATTTCGTCGAACGCCCGAAAACCGATTCCCGCCGTCGCTAATCCCGCAGCTCATTCAGGCCCTACAGCGTTCAACCCGGTTCAGGAAATGGGTTGACGATCCAGCCTTCGTCATTCGCTTGCTCCGGCAATCCGTGTTCCGGTTTCGACAACGTCCATGACGCCAGCAGGCAGCATAGTACGGAATCCAGCGAGTCGCCCGTGGCGTCGCGGACGCACTTATCGAATAGCGTCTCGTCCATTCGGACGGTAATGCCAACGTGCTCGATGCCGTCCCGAATAGCTTCAATAACACTCGCTCGCGCGGCCTGTTTCTCCACCGTGTCCTGACGCTGCGTCGCGGACTTATAACTGGTCCTCGCAATGCACCGTCGCGCGATGATTGCAGGATACGTTTCGAGGATCGTGCGTGAGTCTTCCCGCCTCCGGCACGGAACGATATTACAGTCCGATTTTGCGAGGCGTGTGGCGCCCTCGTAGAACATTTTGGCTACCGGTACGCCATAGACCATCATGGGGCTGCAAGCGGAAGCGTCGCGATCCGTTTTTCGGAAGAGATGTTTGTGCCCGGCTGGCTGGGAACGACTGAAGCTCAACAGTGTCTCGGTGAATTCCGCTTTCGACATCGAACCAATATGCTCGAGGCAGGCTTGCCATTCCGTTGGCCATGCCAGCGCGCGTAGCAGTTCGGCGGGTTGGCTGATGGGGAAATCGACGCCCGCGCACCACGGGCCCGAACTCGCCAACAGTTGTTCGAAAGGTTCGAATCCGCACCAATCGTCGATGCGTTCGAGCGAGAACTCGGTCTCGGAAAACGTCCCCGCCGAACAGACGATCGGCTTGGCCTTGCGAGGAGCGCTGGTGAAGTCAATGCCGTAGACTCGCATGTCACTACCAGGGACCTGCTACTGCGCCGGCAGCAATTCAGGCCACGCGAAGCCTTTCGCGTTCGAGCGCGTGGACGATGAAGCCAACCGCACGTTCGGCCATCTTGCCGTAGTAGCCAAAGCCATGGCCACCGCCCTGCGTTTCGAGATCCGTTTCAAACGGCACTCCAAGTGAGCCTAACTTCATACGCAACCGGTCCGCGCTGTCGCTCCAGGGCCAGTCGGTCGGATCGCAGCAGAAGAACTGGTGGCGCGGCCAATTCAATGGATGGATATGCAATAACGCGGTGTCCTGCCGACACTGTTCGGGGTCATCGTACATGTCGAACAGCGGCTCTTCTTCCTCCGGTTCCTGCATCCGACGTTGATGATCGATTGCGGGAGAAATGGCTGCGACGACGGGAAAGATGTTGGGATACTTGTAGCTGAATCGCAATGCTCCCTGGCCACCCATGCTGGTGCCCAGCAGCGCGAATTGGGTTGGCTTGCTGCCCCAACGCTGCTCGATGTAGGGGACGACATTTTTCAGTACATGTTGTTCCGCGGAGATGTTCGGGTCGAATTCCGCACAGATGCGGCTCGACCACCAACTCCGTTTGGTGCGCGGACCAATGACGGGCAGTCCGTGCTCTTCGAACAGGTCGACGAATTCAGGCTTGTCGTTCAACTGCCCCTGGTGAACGCCATGCAGGTACAGGACGACGTAGCCGTGCGGGTTTCGCTTGGCTGGTTCGAATACATCACAGGGATGCCCCGCGATCGTCTCGACCGACCAGTTTCCGATGTCCGGCATTACCTAACGCCTCTTCCCGTAGAATCGATGGCTGAAGGGAAGTGCCACATCAGACCGGCCCATATTCGCCTCTCCCCGCGGGGAGAGGCTGGGGTGAAGGGGCGCACGCACTCCGGCAATGTCCCCGATGATCAACACGTTGTTAGACGTCCTGCCACGATCGCTCTTTGGCACTGGTCAGAACCGCGTCACAGACCTTTTGCGTTTCCAGTGCGTCGCGGAAGGTTGGCGCCACGGCCTCACCCTTCGCATAGCCTTGCAGGAAGTCGGCGACCTGGTGAACGAAACTGTGTTCATAGCCAATCTGCAATCCTGGCACCCACCAGTTGCCCATGTAAGGATGGTCGCCATCGCTCACATGGATGCTTCGCCAGCCTCGCAGAATGCCATCGTCATTGTGCTCGAAGTATTCCAGGCGATGCAGGTCGTGCAGATCCCAACGCAGCGAAGCCTTCTCGCCATTGACTTCCAGCGTGTACAACGCCTTGTGGCCACGGGCGTATCGGGTGGACTCGAAGAGTCCCAGAGAGCCGTTGTTGAAGTGGCAGAGGAAGGCACAGGCATCGTCGATTCCGACGGCCATCTTTTCGCCCGTATCCTGGTGGACACGTTCCTTGATGAACGTCTCGGTCATGGCGGAGACGTCCGTGATGGAACCGTTCAGCCAGATGGCCGTGTCGATGCAGTGAGCCAAGAGGTCGCCCGTCACGCCGGATCCGGCTGCCGCAGCGTCCAGACGCCAGAGTGCCTCGCCGCCCTGTGGCAGGTCTTCGGAAATCGTCCAGTCCTGTAGGAAGTTGGCGCGATAGTGGAAGATGCGGCCAAGGCGTCCTTCGTCAATCAGTTGCTTGGCGAGCGTCACGGCAGGAACGCGGCGGTAGTTGTACCAAACCATGTTGGCGACGCCTGCCTTCTCGACGGCGTCGCACATTTCCTCACCTTCCGCGGTGTCCATGGCGATGGGCTTCTCGCAGAGAATCGCCTTCCCCGCTTCGGCTGCCGCGATGGACATTTCCTTGTGCAGGTTGTTGGGGACACAAATGTCCACCGCATCAATGTCATCACGAGCGATGAGCTTGCGCCAGTCCGATTCCACGGACTCGTATCCCCAGTTGTCTGCGAAGGCCTGGGCTTTTTCCTGGTTTCGTGCACAGACAGCTTTGAGTACGGGTTTCACGTCGAGGTCGAAGAAGTTGTCGACTGTTGCGTATGCGTTCGAGTGAGCTCGGCCCATAAAGCCGTAGCCGATCATGCCGATGCGAAGTTCTTTTGCCATTTCATACCTTTCCTGAGTTGAATTCCTGGTGCAGCCAGAGCATCCGGCTGCGTCTGACGCGAGAACGGCGGGCCGCCAACGGCCAACCGTGCGCCACGTGTTTTGTCGTGTCGTTACCAGTTACACGTTTCGCGTACCTTGATCATCGCAGCCAGAATAGTGTTCCACGTATCAGGCTTTTCGAGCAAAGCGTTCGGGAACATGCAACCATCCCAGCAAATGTGTTCGATGCCGCGGTCCGCAGCACCTTCCAGCCAGTACGAGGAACATCGCGCGATATCCAGCTTGCCATTGGGGTCGTCGGCAATGCAGTGCTTGCCTGTCTTGTCGTGAGCCCCTTCGCCGTGGACCGTACCATCGTTCTGGGCGACGTGGAAATCGATCGTCCATGGTCGCAGCTTGTCGGTCATTTCCTTGTAGGCCGGCCAGAACTCTTCGTCCGTATGGTCGGGGCTGATCAAGGCGTCTTCCGGTGCGTTGAAGCCCAGCATGAACGTATACGAGTGGGCGAGGTCCGCCTGGAAACCGAGTGTTTCCGGCATGCCGACTTCTTCCAGCAGATTCAGCATCGCTTTCCACGAGTGCATGCCTGCCCAGCAGATTTCGCCTTCCGCCGCGAGTCGTTCGCCGTGGTCCGCGGCAATCTTCGCAGCCTTGCGGAACGTGTCGGCAATTCGTTTGGTGTTCGTCGACGGATCCGCTTTCCACTTTTCGACACCGAACTCGGCCGAATCGATGCGGATGCAGCCGTACTCGCGAACACCATGTTCATTGAAGATTTTGGCGATTCGACAGCCCTTTTCGACGGCCGAAAGAAACTTTTTCTGCTGCTCGTCATCACCCATCGATGAATCACCGACGGTCCCCGGCCAGACCGGTGCCACCAGCGAGCCAACCTTGAGATTACGCTCGGCAATCATGTCGGCGATCTTCTTCAGCTCATCGTCGCTTGCATCCGGATCGGTGTGCGGAAGAAACAGGAAGTAATCGACGCCCTCGAACTTCTGGCCGTCAACTTCTGCCGCCGCCGTCATGTCCAGCATCTTTTCGAGGCTGATGGGCGGCTCCTGTTCCTCGTCCGTACCTTTGCCGACCAGGCCTGGCCACATTGCATTGTGCAGTTTTGGTTTCATCGCGTTACCTTTCCGGTTGATTTTGCGTAAGTCGCCCGTTGATGTGTCGTTCTGGACTACTTCTTGTAGTCACCGACATTCGGAATGTTTTCGAAAGTGTCCGGTCCGAAGTACCGCAGGCCAACCAGTGGCTCGGTGCCGGTGTTCTCAATCTCCACGCCACGCGTCGCCGCCTCGTGAGTGATGAAGACTTCGTCCTCCGTCTCCTGCCCGAATCGAATCATGGCGGGAGTCTGCAGTTTCATATTGCCAATGCGACCGGAACCCTGAACGGTGATCCAGCTGCTGGCGCCGGGATCCTTGATCGTGGTCCTGGCACCGGGCTGCAGTGTCATCTCGCGAGCACTGAACAGCTGTTGCGCGTTGACTTGTCCGTAGACAATCCAGAGGTCTTCCCAGCCTTCGCCACTGGCGGCAACGATCGGCTCAAGATAGTTGTTGTCCTTGAAATGCGTGTCGACGTTCTTGTCCCAGTCGAGTTGTTCAATGATGAAATCGAGGTCATGGTGTTTTTCGGGCGGCATGTCCTTGACCAGCAGCGACCACGGCACCTCACGTCCTTCGACCAGTGACTGGTACATCCCAAACACGTCGCTACCCCACTGCGGTTCGTAGGTACACAACGAACCCGGGGCATGCAGGACGCCCGGCGGGATCAGCCAGCCGCTGCCACGCTTCAGGCGGTAGGCTTTCGACAGGTCCAGGATTCCATTGTCACCCTTCGACCAGTCCTCCAGACACTTGCGCAGTTGAGCCTTCGTGGTTCCCGGTTCGAGACCCATGAAGGTGTACGCAAAGTTATTGTCGACGTTGTTCATCTGTGGGGGGAAGTAGTAGCTTTCCGGCTTTCCTTCCTGCCCGACCAGCGCTGCGTCTTCCGCCGACTGGTGCATATGATGGGGAATGGGCCCCATGTTATCGAAGAATTTCGAGTAAACCGGCCAGCGGTTGTACTTTCCAAAAATGGCATCGCCAACGATGCGGCTGCCAGCTTCGTCGACCGAATCCTTCAGCAAAAACTGCTGACCTTCGAAGCTAACGAAGCTCAGTCCTTCGTGCCAGTCGCGGCCTTCGTTGGTAGTTTCTGTCGTGCTGCCGAACCAGCGTTCGTCGATGCCACCGCGTTCCGCGCCGTAGGCATACCAGTCATCCGGATGCAGCTTGATACGTTTCCCCGGGTGCAGAAAACTTCGTGGAACCCATGTGGGTGTCAGGCGAAGCAGGCCGTTGCCAGCGTCCATCGCGCGATCCAGAATGGCCGCGACGTTGTCTTTCTGGACCACGTTGGTGGCAGACATACTCTTCCCCCGGGAACGTCTGGCGTGCAATTACCGCATCACGCCGCTGAATTCATAGCCCGATGTTTTATCCGGTTTGAGATCCCGCGACAAGTAAACGCGGGGCGAAGACAGGGCCGGGAGAGGCTGGACCGTGCCGTAATTTCCACGGTTATCGGACATGCGTCGGCACCATCAGGACACTGGCACGTCTACCCACAAGCCACGCACTTGCCAGCCCGGTGACGGTCGACGTCCGCACTAGCGATTGCGTGGCGGTGCCGTCGTCGAAACCTTCGTGGCCTTGATATCGTAGATCGACCACGTTATCGGCTCGTCTAGCGGAAACGGATTCAGGGATATTACCCCTTCTACGTAAACGATCTTATCCGTGAATTTCGTGGTCAGCCCCTCCTCCATCAGGACATGAACGAGGTGATCCGCCTGACCGCCCGGCCCGAATTTACATTCCAGATTCCGTAGTAGGATGAATTCCGTGACGCCGTCCAGCGTGTCGGTCGGGTTCATGTAACCAGCGACGTTAACTCGCCGCCCGAATAGTTCCTTGACACGCCCGCCCTCGTACTCAAGCATCCGCGGCCGAAATTGCTTGTCGATGGGCATCCCAATATTGAGATCATCGAAGGAAATGACTCTCACGGGCGCGTCCGCAGGATTCCCTTGAGGAGCTGGCGGGGTAGTCGCATCGACGACTTGCTTGCCGTCGCCGTTGTCGTTCTTTGGCGATTTACCCTTTGAGCCGGTTTCAGAATCCGCCGAACCCGATGAGCCATCGGCCGCTGTGTCTGCAGCACCGGGTTTTGAATCCGAGCCGCTGGTAGCGGCCGGCTGCTCTCCGCCGGCGTTGGCCTGCTGATCATCTGCCGACGTGTTTGCGGTCGTCGTGGTGTTGTCGTCGGGCTGCGAACGACCGCCATTGCATCCCGTAGTGATTGCGACGGCAAGCCATGCGATGACGACAAGCTGGGCACCCCGGACGGAGAACAGGCCACGTCCAACGGTGATTAGTTGAGCTCGCATCGTCAAACCTGCTTTCGGATCGTCGCTCGCGTCTGGTCGACCAGCTCAGACTTTGAGCACCTTTTGGATCTGTTCCGGCGTCACCGGGTCGATGATTCCGTGTTCCGTAATGATTCCCTTTATCAGGCTCGCGGGCGTCACGTCAAATGCAGGATTATAGACTTTGACGTTGGACGGTGCCGTTTGCCGGCCAAAACCGTGAGTTATTTCTTCCGATTTACGCTCTTCAATTGGAATCTGTTCGCCATTGGTCAGGGTTAAATCGAACGTACTTTGCGGAGCTGCGATGTAAAACGGAATATCGTGAGCCTTCGCGAGCACAGCGACTCCGTAGGTCCCAATCTTGTTGGCGGCGTCTCCATTGGCTGCGATGCGATCAGCGCCTGTAATGACCGCGTGCACTCGGCCTTCTTTCATCACCTGAGCCGCCATGGAATCGCAAATTAGCGTCGCGTCGATGCCGCGTTGCGTCAGTTCCCACGCCGTCAGTCGTGCTCCCTGCAGCAGCGGTCGCGTTTCGTCCACGAAGACATGAATCGACTTGCCAGCGTCCTGAGCCGTGAAGAACACCGAAAGTGCCGTGCCGTACTCGGCGGTCGCCAGTCCTCCAGCATTGCAGTGCGTCAGTGCCGCCGCACCATCACCCAGGAGTTTGGCGCCGTACTTGCCAATTGCATGGCAAATGCGACGATCGTCCTCATGAATGAGTTTGGCTTCCTCCAGGAGTACCGCCAGTCGATCCTCATTGGCGCTGGCCGCGGTCTCCGCCGCCCGGGCACGCATTCGATCGAGCGCCCAGAACAGGTTGACGGCCGTCGGCCGGCTGGTTGCCAGGTAGTCCGTCACCTCGGCGATTCGTTGCTCAAAGGCTTCTGCTGATTCTGCCACGGCGGTTTGCAGCCCAACGCACACGCCATACGCTGCTGCGATGCCAATCGCCGGAGCGCCACGCACACGCAGCATCTTGATGGCTTCCCAGACAGTTTCCACGTCACGACAGGCAATACGCTGCAACTCGGTCGGAAGCTGCGTTTGGTCAATTAGTGAAAGGTGTCCACGCGTGTCGCCTTCCCAGCGGATGGTCTCGAGGTCCGGATTCATGGCAGGGGCCTTCAGGAGTTGATCTTCGACTGCAGTTTGGCGTGCCTGGCCTTGGTTTTGTCGACCAGCGATTTCTCGAAGCTAACGTACTTCTGGTCGCAGTTCCCGATCGGAAAGAACCAGTATCAGCGCGGCGAAGAGGCCGGCATTTCGCAGACCACCCGTGCCGACGGCCATCAGGATAAGCAATCCGACGCCCATGACAACGGGCCATCCGCATTCCGGATGAGGCCCTTTCGTATCTCGCGATCCGCGCGGCCCCGGGAACCAGTTCTACGACAGAAATCCATATTCTCGCAGTTCTTGCAGCCGATCGGCGTCCAGCGTCTCGTGAGCCTCCAGCTCGTCGGCGACGCGAGCCAGCCGGTCCCAGACGGCATCTTGCGACAGCCAGGCGATCTGATCCCGAACCAGCCGCTCGATTACGATGAGCACGGCTTCATCCGGGAGCTCGGGTTGCACACTGCGAATCGACTTCGAGGCGACCAGCCAATCAGCCCACCATTCCTGAATGACTTCTACTTCGTATTGCTGATCGCAATAGATCATTTCCGCCGCCGGGCCACCCAACGCGACCGCCGCTTGCTTCATGGCGACCTCTTTCGCATTGCCGCGAATCGTAGTCCACGCTACTGTCGTCTCACCATGGCGTCGCGGACCGTCATCGTCCGCGGGCTCGATGGTGACAGACAGTACACGCGCCCCAAAGCGTTCTGCTAGCAGGACATGGCCGGCTTCGTGGTAGGCAATTACAACTTCGTCAACCATCTGGCGGGTCCTGACCGAAACAGGTTACATGCTTGAGAGGTGCGGCAAGAAAAGACTTGCCTATCACACCCGGAAAGACAGAATTCCCCTAGCATCCACTACAAGTAACACAGGCAACCGGCACGTCGATTGCATCCACAAGAGGCAATCTGCAGACCGGCAAACCTCGTGGAGAACAGGCAAATGCGACTTCCCTCACTGACTCTGATCATTGCGTCACAGGCGATTATCTGGTGTGCGGCCGGCGCCGCCATCCATGGCCCGATGATTTTGCTGTATCCGCTGTCCTGGCTGATGATTGGCACGGCGTTCTGGCTTCATGTCCGGAACAATCCCATTAAGGCTCCTGCCGCCCCGGCAGAGAAGCAGCAGTGGGCCAACTCGGCCAGCAACAACACCGTTAAAGCCTCGAATGTTGAGGCCATAACGCAACCCGGTGATGTTGTACCACCATCGAATATGGCGACCACCGACTAATTCCAGGTGTCCGCCTCAAGAAGCGAACATTTTGCGTTGTCCCGCACGGGGCTGCCGCGAGATTGAATACGGCGAATGTCGCCGCCAGCTTCCGGTATGTCCGACTAGCTCACCGCCGGAATTTTTCCTTCCGCCTCTTCCTTGAGCGCGTTGCTGATGTGCTTGATGTAGTCGTCCATCGAATGGTCCGAGAAGTGGTCGACTTTTCCTTGTTTCATGCCCATCCAGAATCCGGCCCACCGATCACGAGCTCGTTGTGGTCCGGAGAGCTTCGCCAGTCTCCCGGTTGAACTCAGGTACATCTGTCGCCCCGTATGTCGGTAGCCCATGAATACCGGTGGCACTCGGGTGACGATGTCGTTGTTGTTGACCCAGCGAAAGTGTTCCAGTTTGACATGGTTGACGTAACGCTTGTTGCCGACTCGCGGGCTACCGTAGGTGTACAGTTGCCGCGGCGTCGAATCGATGTGCGAAAGGAAACACCTGCCTGCGCAGATGGTCGCCATCGCACCCCCTAGCGAGTGTCCGCAGAACCAGAGCGTGCGCGTGTTCTCGATGAGTGCCTTTTCCATTCGTGGCCACAGGTCATCGACTTCTCGCTTGAAGCCGCGATGCACCCGGCCCACCGTTTCGGAGACAGCCGTCACAGCATCCACGTCAGCCTTGATGTCATTCCATTCGGTTGGCTCGGTCCCGCGACATGCCACGATGCAATCGGTGTCGGTCTTGAAGATGTAGGCCTGCGAGCCATCGCGATCCAGGAAGAGCGTTTCGCGCAGACCGATGTCATCCACCATCGTCGCGGCGCTCTCCTCGGCCCGGTAGGCGACCCATGCGAGTTCCGCGAACAACAGTGACCGTTCGAGTATGCTCCGCTGTTCGATCGGTGCTTCCAGCGGCGCAGATTTGAACTGAAAGTCGGCGACGGCCCTATCCGTGTCCGATTGTGTATTTGCTTCTCCATTCATAATCGTATTCTATCGACCTCGCGATTCCCGAAAAGATCGCAATTGGCGGGAGCCGGAATTCTGCCATGTTGCAGTCTTGGCGGGCTACTCGAGGGGCCGCCACCACGATATCGGGGATGACTATACTGGTGCTGGATGCTTCCCCTGTCATCATTCTGGATAAATCGTTGAAGCGTGGCCTCATTGCATTGTTGTGCGTTTTTGCACTCGCGGTCTTCGCCCTGTGGCGAATGGGCGGGAGGACTCCGCGTGACGTAGCGACGGCCGTGCCACCCCGCCGAACGGACGGCGAGTTCGTGGGTTCGGAAGTGTGTCGCGACTGCCATTTGGATCAACATGGCTCCTGGCACAATTCGTTTCATCGCACGATGACCCAGGCGGCGACGCCGGAAGCGGTGAAGGCACCGTTTGACTTCGAAGGTGAAATTGCGGGCCAGGAATTCCGCCTCTTTCGGGAAGATGACGCGTTTTGGGTCGAAATGGACGACCCCGAATGGGAAAAGGCACAATTCGACGCAAACCTGGATGCGCGCGAGTCGCCTTCCCCGCCCCGCACGACCCAGCAAGTGGTGATGACGACCGGGTCGCATCACTTTCAGGTGTTCTGGACGCGTAGCCAATACGGTCGCGAGCTTTGGCAGTTCCCGCTTCGCTACGATCTGATCGAGCAGCAGTGGGTGCATCGTAAGGACGTCTTTCTGGGGCCGCCCGAATGGCGACCGGGAATGCGTTTTCGGGTTTGGAACGACGACTGCATTCTTTGTCACTCGGTTGGTGGCCGCCCGGGGCTCGACCGTGAGACAGGCTGGATGTCCGATACCGCCGTTGCTGAATTGGGGATTTCGTGCGAAGCCTGCCACGGTCCAGGCGAGGCTCATGTGGCCAAGCATGCGGCAGCGAATGACAACGGAACACTCGTCGCAACGGACGAACCGTCGGACGAAACGTCGGACGAACCGGAGTCGGAACCGGAGTCGGAACCGGAGTCGCAACCTGAAAACGACCAACCAGCAACCGGTGCCGACCCCACGATCGTGAATCCGGCGAAACTGGATCACGAATTGTCGTCACAGGTTTGCGGTGCGTGCCATTCGAACTTTCTGCATGACGATCCCGACCTGATGGTGGACGGTTCCCGATTTCGGCCCGGCAAAAGGCTGACCGAGGTGGGGCGTTTCTATCGTCCGCAGCTTGAGTCGGAGGAGGACATTGTCAGTCGATTCTGGAAGGACGGCGTCAGCCGAAGTACGGGCCGTGAATTCATGGGGGTGATGAATTCGCCTTGCTACAAACGAGGAGAATTGTCGTGTCTTTCGTGTCACAGTATGCACAACAGCGAGCCGGATGATCAGCTTGCCAGTGACATGCACTCGAACGAAGCCTGCCTGCAATGTCATTCAACGATGCGAGATAACGTGTCGGCGCACACGCATCACGCGGCCGATTCAGCGGGTAGTCAGTGCTACAACTGCCACATGCCGCACACGAACTACGCGCTCTTCAAAGCGACGCGCAGTCATCAGGTCACCAGCCCCACCGCTTCGACGATCGAGCATAAATCGCGGCCCAACGCCTGCAATCTCTGTCACCTCGACCAAACGTTAGCTTGGACGGCTGATCATCTCGAAACATGGTATGACCAACCGCGTCCCGAGTTACAGGAGGATGAACTCGTTCATTCCGCGTGGGCGCTGTTGGCATTGCGCGGTGATGCGGGGCAGCGAGTCGTGGCGGCCTGGCATCCGCGTTGGAAGGACGCGCAGGACGTGGTCGGCACCATGTGGGCGAAGCCGGTTCTGGAAGAGTTGGCTCAGAACGATCCCTATGCCGCCGTGCGATACGTGGCCGCTGCCAGTTTGAAGCGGCTCCATGCGAGCGGCGACGGGGGCACCGCTGACGGGGACACCGGTCAAGTGACCAATCCAGAAACAGCGACGCCCGTTCTGGATGCCGCAACGATGAAGTCCATCTCTGCGGAACGAGACGAAACGCCCATCGCCAGCGTGGAGTAGTTAACGCCCCGCGCGCCAATCAGGGCTGCTTGGCCGGTGCGGCATCAGCGGGCTCACTCGCCGGCTCACTCGCGGGCGGAGTGATCACCAACAGCACGCGATATCGAGTCTGTTGTCCGCTCGCTTTGATTCCGCCCGCTTTCAGTCCGCGGGCGAGCGCCTCGTTTCGGATTTCGGTTGCTGGGGAAGCATTGCCAAAATCGCGTTGCCTATCTAGTGACAGCTGCCGGTTGTTGACCGCAATTCCATTGTCATCTTCGGCTTTGGTGGTCGGAATGATGAACGCCTCCACGTTTGCGCCGCTCCGACCACCTGCTGCCGGAGTGGAGGTAGTGGCTTCGGTGACGGCGATCGATTGAGGGACCGCACCTGGGCTCACGGGATTCACACCATTGGCGACCGCTGAAGCATCGGAGTCCATCGGCTGAGCAGTCGTTGGCAACGGAGATTCCGCTGCCGCCAGATTGGAAGCCGGTACGTTGCCTTCCGCAGTCTGAGTTGCATCGTCGAAGTACTTTGATCGATCCTGAAATCGTGCCCGGGGTATGCTCGGACCTTTTCCGGTAGGTATCCGCTGCAGCTCGGAATTCCCGCTGAATCGTGGCTGCTGCTTTGCTCGCGACGGCGGCGATGCGACCGCCACACTTTCGAAGAATGAATCAGTCGGCACGTTCAATTGCAACGACGAAAGCGAGTTTTGGATTGCGGCAACCGTGCCCTCCAGGACTACCATGCGGGTCACTTCGCCTTCCTGCCACACCGTCGAGTCCGGCGTCACTGATTCCGCCTTCGCCAGACCTGCGTCCTGAGTACGTCCTCGATAGGATCGCAGGCGATTGTCCCACTCGGTTTCGGCAACCTCGAGCCTGTAGATCGCGTCATAACCAGGCGAGATGTTTTTTTGCTCCTGCGCAAGCGACCGACTGTAAAGTCGCGGCTGATTCGCCGTAACGCCCCGACTATCGTCCATCGAAATCGCAGCGGGTGCGGGGTAAGCGTCGGCCGCCGCGATGTCCGCGGTCGCGTCACCCTCCCTTGCGTCACCTGCGAAACCGCCGCCAGCGATACCACCACGAGCTGCTGCACTCGCGTCGCTTGGCTCGAACGCCAGTATCGGCTGCGCCTGCAATGCCAAATCCTCTGCCGGAGCCTGTTGTGGTTGCCTTGCGTCCAACGCGTAGCTCATCTTTTCGGTTGGAGCATCCGCACTGTTGATTGCCATTTCGTCCGCGGCCATCATCTCTTCGTCGCCGCCCGGGCCAAGGCCAAAAGATTGGCGAGCGTTACCTGCCATCGAGTCGACTGCCATCGACTCCGGCTGCGTTTCGACGTTTATCGACTCCGCCAGCATCTCGACACCCTCGGAGGACTCAATCGGCAGTAGTCCAAGGTCTTCGGTCTCGTTCGTCGCGGGAGCCTTTGCAATCGGCGCTTTGCGGTCCGGGCCTACCGCCCACAACGCGATCAGGATGGTCGCCGCGGTGGCCAGCGTCCCGAGCACAATTCGTTGTCTTGAGGCTGCCAGTGAATTGTCGCGCCGGGCGACGTTTTCGCTGTCTTCGTTGCCAGCCGTCTGCGCCCGCTGATTCGTCTGCGCCCGCTGATTTGTCTGCGCCGTCTGGGTGATTCGGCTGGCAAAGTCCGCCGACAGGATGTGTCGCGGGAGCCCCCGAATGTCATCGCGGATCTGCTGGAGTTCGGCCAGTACGGCTCGGAGTTCTGCGTCACGCTCAAGCTCGTCTGTAACGCGATCCCGCTCGGACGACGTCAGTTCGTCATCGAGATAGGCACTCAGCATTTCTTCGGATATCGATTCGGGCTTGTCCATGATCACGTCGGTTCAGTTACCGGTTTCTCCGATGGATTCGCGGAGGTGCTCTCGCAGCATGGAGCGTGCTCGATGGAGCCGGCTGCGCACCGTCCCCACCGGGATTTCCAGCATGCCCGAGATCGTCTCGTAATCACATTCTTCCATTTCGCGAAGTACCAAGACGGATCGGAATTCCTCACCAAGCTGCGCGAGCGCGTGATGGATTTGCGCGGCGCGTTCCGATCGTTCTGCGTGTGCGTGAGGCTGTTCGTGTCCATCCTCGGGATCGATGCCAACGTTCTCCTGAATCTGGTCCAGCGATACTCGCGGACGTTTCTTCCGCTGGCGGCTGATCGACTTGTTGAACGCGATGCGATACAGCCACGTGTAGAACTGGCTGCTTCCGCGGAAGGTATCGAGTTTTGCATATGCCTGGAGCATGGCTTCCTGAACGACTTCTTCTGCTTCGTGTGAATTGTTCGTCACATGGACCATCGTGTTGTAGAGGCGATCCTGATACTTGCGCACCAGATTTTCAAACGCGCAGGCGTCTCCCGCCAGTGCCTCTGCGACCCATTGCCTGTCTTCGTTTAACGCATCGTTGCTCATAGGACGCTATCGTCGCCGGAAAAGTTCCCGCTTTGCGGTGCCTGGAGAGTTTAATTCAATAAACGTGGTGCGGCATCCGGAAAAAAGTTGGTTTCGCCGCGATACAGGCACCTTGTAATCGTGCATTCCCCTAACGGTGATACGATCAATTCGAACGTTTAGCAGACTCCTTTTGAAAAAATATCGGCTGTGAAACTGAGTTGGCTGCGCGGTCCATGCACGATTTTTGAGAGTCCGGACGTTAGCCTGTTACCGCCTTGGGCGACTGGGAAATCGCTAGCGTTGAAGGCAAAAAGACTTCCTCCACAAAGGTGGAAATCTTCGTATTGACCGACTGAAATGATTCTCGTAATCTTCCGCCACACATGAACGAGAGCGAGTCGCTCGCAGAGCAATTCACTCAAGTTTTTGGATCAGGAACGGCACGATCGCCAACGATTCAATAATACATTTTCGAACCTGATCCACGTGGAAGAGTCTGCACTGGAGCGTGCTTGCACTGCTCTGCGGACCGCGGAGCGAGCCTCGGCAAGGAAGCCGTTGTCGCTTCGGAATACAACTTGACGAGCAGGAAGCGATTCGAGTATTTAAGCCTCACGGCAGCAAGAAACGCTTCTTCACCGTCCAATCGCTCCCGGAAATACCTGGATGTCCTTTGCCCCCCTGGGACCCCAACACTTTCCGGGAGCCTTTTTTATGCGCTGACGGTAACCGTCACGGGCGAGTGGCGAGTGGCGAGTGGCGAGTGGCGAGTGGCGAGTGGCGAGTGGCGAGTGGCGAGTGGCGAGTGGCGAGTGGCGAGTGGCGAGTGGCGAGTGGCGAGTGGCGAGTGGCGAGTGGCGAGTGGCGAGTGACGAGTGACGAGTGACGAGTGACGAGTGGCGAGTGGCCAGGATGCACTCCTTATTCGCTCAGCAGCTCGATCAGTGCTCTCTCGACCTCATCGTCGTCGACGACGCCTTCGGCTTGATACCGAAGCTCTCCCGAGCGGTCGTAGAGGTTGAGCGCTGGAAGAACGCCTTCCTCAAGCTTTGTCGCCGCAATGCCTTCGTCAGACATGCTCTCGACAAGGCAGAGATTCGTCGCTTTGATATCGAGCTGTTTCATCAACTTCTGCGACATCTCCAGCGCCTCTTCGCCTTCCATGTTGAGCGTGATAACGTCCATGCCTTGATCGCGATACTTCTGATGCAACTGCATCTTGTGAGGTAGACCCTCGAGGCAGGTCGATCACCAACTGGCCCACATGTCCAGCAGCACCACCTTGCCTCGCTTCTTTTCCAGCTCGGCAGCGAATTCCGTTGCATTCACCAGCAGCACATCCGTCGATAACGTGGATTCGATGACGGAAACCTCGACCTCGGGAATCGGATCAACGGACTCTGGCGAGGATGCCGTCGGTCCGCAGCCGCCGCTGGCCAGAAGCAACGCGGTCGCACCGAGTATCCATAGCCGGTATCCGGAAGGCGTATGTTTGGCTATTTCCATCGGATCGTGCATCCTACAGCTCGTGTTGTTGTCTTGGTGAGTTTCTTGCCAGCGAGGACTTCCGTAATCGCCGTTTCAAGATACTTGTTCTTGGCTTTGCCGGACATTCGATAGTCGTCGTCGATACCGCCCATGTAGGCAATCTTGCGATCCTTGCCCAGCAGGAAGACCTCCGGAGTTCGCAGTGCACCGAAGCTCTTGGCAATCTTCTGCGATTCGTCACGCAAGTAATGGTAGGCCGATTTGTTGGCCTTCGCATACTTCTTCATCGCCGGTAGGTCCTCACCGCGATTCGAATTGAAAGCGACAAACACGACACCCGGCTTCTCGAATTTCCCAACCATCTGTTTCAGTCGAGCTTCATAGGATTTGGCGACCGGGCATTCGGTACTCATGAAGAGGACGACAATCGCAGGAGCTTTCTCGAAGCTCTTCAGTGAATACGATTTGTCGTCCGTGGCGGTGACTTCTTTCCAGGCGGGCGCGGCATCGCCCACTTTCAGCTTCACCCGTTTCGCGTCAGCGTCGAGTGAAAGCGTGCCGGAAATTGCCAACGCGACGAATAAGACGAGGGCGTGGTAACGCATTATTCACATGCTCTGATGAAGAAGTAGCCGTAACCCTTTTGCGGATCCACTAGCTTGGGAGGCAAGGTGTGCATTATCGTTCAGGTACGGCGGCATCGTCAATGTGGCGGTCATTACTACAGTGGTGAAGTTTTCAACAAAGAGCAGTATGAATTGCAGTCTGAAAAACACTGACCGGTTCGCATTTGGCTTTTCTCTATTGATGTTGACGGTTTTTGGCTGGCAGCAAACCAGCGGGGCGGATGTCGATAACCCCGTTCGGATTGCGACGTACAACGTGTCCATGTATCGCAACGCTGCCGGGCAGCTTGTGAAGGATCTTGACGGCGGCACGGACACGAAGACGCATCAGGTGGCCGAGATCATTCAAACGGTACGGCCCGATATCCTGTTGCTGAACGAGTTTGATTTTGATCGTGATCGGGCCGCGATCCGTTCCTTTCAATCGAAGTACCTTGGTGTCCCGCATGGATCGGCGGCGGCAATTGAATATCCGTTCCTGTTTGTCAGGGCGGTCAACACGGGCGTGCCTTCCGGTATTGATTTTGACAACAACGGCAAGCCAGACGACTGGAACGACAGTTTTGGGTTTGGCCGCCATCCGGGACAGTACGGGATGGTCGTGCTGACGAAATTTCCGATCAAGGAATCCGAGTGTCGCACGTTTCAGAAGATGTTGTGGACTTCGATGCCGGGTGCGCATCTGCCCAAGGATCCGGAAACGGGAGAGTCGTTCTATTCCAGCGAAGCACTCAAGGTGTTTCGGCTTTCCTCCAAGAGCCACTGGGATGTCGTCATTGATGTGCGAGGCCAGTCACTCCACTTTCTGACCAGTCACCCGACTCCGCCTGTTTTCGATGGGCCCGAGGATCGAAATGGCAAACGTAATCACGATGAGATTCGTTTGTTTGCCGACTACGTGTCGCCGGATCGTAGCCAGTACATTGTGGACGATGCGGGAAAGAAAGGTGGGCTGGCCGCGGGCAGCCGGTTCGTCATCGCCGGTGACTTGAACGCGGATCCCCACGACGGAGCCAGCTTCCAACAGGCGATTCGGCAGCTCACGCAACACCCGTTGGTACGATCCAAACCAGTACCCACCAGTGAGGGCTCGGTCGAGTTCGCGGGCAATGGCGCGAACGCGCAACACCGGGGCAATCCGGCCAACGACACGGCCGACTTCGACGATCGTCGTACCGGCAATTTGCGAGCCGACTATGTATTGCCGTCGAAGACGTTGAAGGTTGTCGATGCGGGAGTGTTCTGGCCGAAGCAGGGTGCCGAGCACTACGGGCTGATCGGGGCTTCAGACCACCGGCTGGTTTGGGTTGATGTCGAGTTCGATTAGTCGTTGAGCCGCGCAACCTCACGGAACGTCACACCGGACGCCTACCGCTTCAACGACAAAAGAAACTCAATCAAGTCTCTTGCCTCTTCCAGCGACAGGCTGGCCAAGAGCTTTTCGGGCATCAGCGACACGTCCGAACGTTTCTGAAACTCAATATCGTCCGGACTCAGTCGGTAGACCTTGTTCTGCGCATCTCGTAGCACGAGTATCTCCCCTTCCCGCGAGGCGACGCCCGTCAGTAGTTCACCGTCTGCCGTCTGCACAACGAGTGTTTGATACGCCTCACTGATTTTCTTCGAGGGCTGCAGGATATTTTCGAGTATCTCGCCGCGTTTGTAGCTACGCTCCGGCAGCTCCGACAGGTTCGGACCAATTCCCTTTTCGCCGGGCCGAGTCGAGTGACACGTCTTGCACGAGAGGCTGTCGGAGGCGAACAGCCGTTGCCCACGAGTGGCGTCACCACGCTGCGACAGGATGAACTCGCGGTCGATATTGTCGCCCAACCGCTGCTTTCTCTGTTCGCGCGGGACGAAGGGTTCGAACAGGTCGCGGCAGATATCCGGTAACGTTCGAGAAACGGCAATTACCCGGTCGCGAGTTGCAACTGGAATTGCATTGGTGCGAATCGCATGAGCGACCGCCAGGCTGTGAGCCGGATCGGACAGGAACTCGGTCCATTGCTCATCTGTCTCGAGCGACGTGATCTCGTCCGCGATCGGTGACGCCGGGTGTTGGCTACCGTCTAACGACGCGATCCAGTCGTGCAGCAGCCTTGCTCCCGCATCGTCGACATCCAGTCCTCCCAGCTTGGGCATGTGTCCGGGGCCAAGCTTGCTGAAACGGTAAAGTAACGTGCTGTGGAATGGATCGCCGGGGGCGACGACCTTTGCATGCTCGATGCCGAAGTTTCCCTGTAGCGGGACTTCGTCCACGATTCGCATTTCATCGTTATCGTAGAGCACATTCATGGCGACCGAACCGCCACCCTGCGGCCGATGGCAGTGGGCGCAGTTGACGTGAAGGTACGATCTCGCTCGGACATCCAGATCGGCGGACGTGTCAAAGGGATCGGTGAGCGCCGAATTTCGTTGCGGCGTTTCCTCAAACAGGCCGGTCGCCGTGAGGGAAGTCAATTGGTCGCTCTGTGCTTCGCCGGGCGTTGGCGAACCGAGCTGTAATGGCTTGAAGCCCAGCAACATGTCGTTCGCATTGGAATGACAAATCATGCAGTCGCCGCGATTGGAGACAGGCCACCGAGTTGCCGCACCATCCACATCGATATCAAGCACCGTCGACTCGTCGGCGGCAAGGCTCGCATCGGTTTGCGTCTCATTCCACAGGTACGTGTACGCCTGCCACGCCTGCCCATCGTAGTGCAGCAGTTGCGTTTCGATGCGGCGGTTGCCTAACGAGATCGTTTTTCCCAGAACGCTATCTTTCGGAAACTTCCACGAGCCGCGATGTTTGCCATCCCAGTTGGCATGTCCGCCACCGGCCCGATAGATGCCAATCTTCTGGTCGCCTGGGATGGCGACAAACCGCGATGCGTTCGCGCCGTCCATCCAGGGTTTGGCGTTGATCCGATAGGGCACAACACCGGACGCAAGTTCATGCTGCGTCGTGTTGCTGAACAGGCCGGATTCGCTCAGCGTGACGGGGAAGCTGCGGTTTTCGTTGTTCTCTTGCGGGACCAGCCGATGAATCGAGCCCACGTAGTCGACGATGTAGAGTTCGCCGTTGTTGTGGAGACCAAAGCAGATAATCTGCAGCGGCGCCCGCGCAATTTGAGTTGGCCCCTCGACGACTTCGCCGCGTTTGTGGAGCTTCCAGATTCGCCCCGTCACATGGTCGCCGTAGATGTACGCACCACGCAATTCGGGTAGCCGTTCACCATAGTACACCTGGCCGCCGGTGATCGATCGAGCCTCGGTGTGCGAGTGGGAAGCCACGGGTTTCAGGATTGGCGTCGGGCCCCGTTTGCCTGCGCCGTCGATCGGCTGCGGACCTTCAACGATACTCCATCCGTAATTGCCACCTGACTCGACGCGATAGATCATCTCCCACAATTCCCAACCGACGTCGCCGACCCACAGGTCGCCGGTTTCGCGATCGAACGCCATCCGCCATGGATTGCGGAACCCGTAGGCGTAGACTTCCGGACGAGCTTCATCGAGATCCACGAAGGGGTTGTCTGCCGGTACTCGATAGGCCAGCGGAGGGTCGCGGTGATCGACGTCAATGCGGACAATTTTGGAGAGCAGCGTGCCCAGGTCCTGTCCGGCCTTGAGCGGATCCGGTGGGAATGGACTGGCCGAATCGCCCGAGGAAACGTAGAGGTAGCCGTCCGGCCCGAATTTCACGCAGCCACCGTTGTGTCCGCCAGCTCGCCATGTGTACAGCTGCTGTTCGCTATCGGTTTCGATCCGCCACGGTGATTCCTTTGTCAGACGGAAACGTGAGACGGTCGATCCGTTTTCAAGGTCGCCCCTGCGTCGGTAGCAGACATAGATCTCACGGTTGTTCTTGAAGTCTGGATGGAATGCCAGCCCGAGTGACGCGTCCATGCGATCGATGTGATCTGAAAGATTGCCGACAAGCCGTGGCGTTTCCGCTTCTTCCGACGTCAGCTCGTAGATTTTGCCGGACAGTTCCAGCAGGAACATGCTGTCCGTGCCCGGTGCATTCGTGAGTACCACAGGTTGTTGGAACTGAAATTCACCGAACACCCGTTCCGTGCGATACGGTAGCGGCGGCGTCGGAGCACCATGGATCGTCGACGTTGTCCATGCCTCGCGAATGGAGGGTGCGTCGACGTCGGCGACGGGACAAGCTGCATCTTGCTCAACGCATCCCGCTGCCATCACGGCGAGCAACAGGGCGGCACACAGGCAGTTATGACGCACGAATAGCTTGGCTGCTGATGGGCTCACAGATTGACTCCTGCTCGACAGAGGCACGCGGACGAAGGGGCCAGCTTACTCACACCGGGCAGCCCGACACAATTCACGACCTGGAGAATCGCGAAGAAATGTGAACACCTCAGGGTTGGTGTATCGGCCCGGAACTCGGGGAGGCGACCTGGATTCGGTCCGCAGACATCTTGTATAGCGGCCGGGGCGGACAAGGAAGAGGCAACGAAGCGTGTCGTTGCCCGCACCGGCAACTCGTCCAGGTCCGCGGCAACAGCACGGGCCTGGAATTCACTGGGCAAACGCCGAACCTATTTTCGGCGGCGTCGGATCACGAGCAGTGACAGGAGGACCGTGCCCAGCATGCTGGCGGAGGCTGGTTCGGGAACCGCCACTGCATCAAGTACCGTGAGGGTAAAGTCGTAGTCGACACAGCGGGTCATGCCTTCCGAACCATGTCCGGTCGAGTATGCCTCGAGAACGTAGTCGCCGGCGGCGAACGTGCCGCTCAAGCGATTGTCCCCGGTGAAATCGATAGCTCCCAAGTGGTCGGGTTGATTGTCTTCGTCCATCACGGCGTGTAGCAACGTGCCGTTGGGACCGGTCAGTTTTACCATGGCAATCGATCCATTCAGCGAAAGGCCGGACCCGTGTGGAGCAAGCCGTAGCTGTCCTTCAAGCAAGAACTGCATCGATTCGGTGATGGAGAACTCGACGTACATGCGAGACTCTCCGGTTGCTTCGCCGGGGCCGGCTCCAAAACCGGATCCACGTCCAAGGCCGCGAATCTGTGTGTCGGTGAGTGCGGATGACTGAGATGCCGATGCGGAAATACTTCCGACAATCGAATTGCTGTCGTCGCGAACATAGCCGCTGACCAGCATGTCATTTACGTAGGCGCCGTAGGCGTCCGTTGATTCTATTTCTTCAACCAGTTGAGTGCCGGAGCTTTGGATTGATCGTTGCGCCGTACTGTAGATGATTGCTCCGTTTGCTGGCGTGCAAAAAACAATCGCAGCGCCCAGCAGAATAACCTTACTTAATCCCTTAACTACCATTAGTGGTCTCCTCCTCCAAACGACTCTTGCCTGTTGTCGCTTGTACTACTTGGTGATCGACGGGCCTCGTCGCCCATCGGTTGTTGTGCCATTGCTGCCCAGATATGTACGGCGTCTTTCCGTACCTGACTTCATCGGCTTCCCGCAAGAGCGCAGTTGCCGATATGTTTTGAAATCTATGAGCTAAGAAGGTTCACTAGCGGCTCGCATCCGTGTTGCAATCTAGTTGAGTGATAGAGACCGTAAGTCATGTCGGATGCCGTGGCAATCCCGCGAATCGCGAACTTCTTATTAGGGTGTCAAGATTGGTAATTTCGGTGTTTTGCGGAAACTTGCGGCGATGCGAATGACACATCAACGCACTACGTTGAGGGGGGATTCGAACGCCAGAAAGTCACACTCGTGTGGCGACGGCGTTGTAAAACATCACGGCGGCGGCGACCGAAACGTTAAGGCTGTCCGCGATACCGGCCATTGGAATGACAACGTTCTCTTTGTCGTTGAACTCGTCCCACTTATCACTGAGTCCCTTGGCTTCGCTTCCAAACGCAAGGCAACAACGGCGTGTGTAGTCCACCTCCCGGTAGCTACGCGCATGGGCGTCGCACCGGGCAAGGTAGTGCTGCAGTTGGAGCGTTTCGGCCCACGCCTTGTACTCCGCGAAGGAGGCGGTGGCCGTCTGTAAGGAAAAGACGGTTCCCAGACTCGCGCGAATCGTGTTGGGGTTGAAGAGATCCGTGACGGGATCGACCAAAATTACCGCATCCACACCGGCGCCATCTGCGCTGCGGAGCACGGCGCCAAGATTGCCGGGCTTTTCGATTCCTTCCAGCACGGCGACGATTGCGGTGTCTGTGAGAGTCACTTCCTGCAGTGTCGTCGACGGAGGTTTGGCGACGGCGACCGCTTCGTGGCGTTGTCCAAATGCGATCTTTTCAAAGGCTCGTTCCGCCACCTGGAAGACGCGTGCGTCCGTATCGGCAATCGCATCATGCCATGTTTCGGGCTGCGTATCGATTGTGGCTTCGCCTGCCGTGGCGGGGACGAAGATAGATTCGATGGTGACACCACAGGCGATAGCGCGGCTAACTTCCCGATAGCCATCGATGACAATCAGGCCCTGCTGAGCGCGACCGCGCGATGTGCGAAGTCGGGCGACGGACTTGATTTTGGGATTCTGCGGGCTGTCGATCTGGTTTGCTGACACGAATGATTAAGCCGCGCGTCCGTACGCCTCATATTGAAGGCTGCGTGCCTGACCAATCCAGTCGTCACGCTCGATGCGATCGCGGAAAGAGAGCAGTTTGGAGAATTCTGCAACCGCGACCGAGTCCCAATCCATAATCTGTCGGTAAGTATACACCCCGAACGCGTTGAGCTTCTTTTCCAGAACCAGTGCGATCCCGGAAATGCGTTTCAGATCATCTTTTCGTTTGGGCGGTTGCGTGTACACCATGCCCAGAACCTCGTCGTGACGCATGCGGCCACCGGACTCTTCCGGAATTGACCGCGACGTGAACGGGACGGCCTGGAACGAAGTCGGGCGGGGCCGAGCGAGCACGGCGGCTCGTTCTCGCCTCAGATTGCGGATGGTGTCTTCGTTGGATCGGGCTCGTGCTTCCAGTTGAGCTGCACGTTCGCGGAGTTCGACGTGCTCCTCGTCCATGCTCTGCAATTGCTCGGTCAGCTCGCCAACCTGTGACTTCAGATTCAGGTTGTCGCGTCGCAGGGTGTCCATTTGCGGCGAGCTGTGGCGTAGCTGGTTGTTTTGTTGGGTGAGAGACCCAATCGCCTGTTCCTGCGATTCGGCGTTGGCCCGCATTTCGTCGATCGCTTCCTGCAATTCGGCCTGACTGTGAACTGCTTCGTCGCGTTGAGCGACCAGCTTGTCCATGCGTTCCTGTTGGTCCCGCCATTGATCGCGAATCGAATCGAGCTCAGCCAGACGTTGTTGAAGTACGTGATTCTCTTCCTGCAGCTGTTCCGTCGTGGATTCAATCTCCAGCTTGGTAGACATGGCTGCACGTTGCGATTCATGCAACTCGTTGATCTGCACGAGCGACTCGTCACGTTCCGCCTGCAATTCCTCCACGCGTTCTGCGACCTCTTCCAGCCGCTTTCGCAGGATGTGATTCTCTTCCCGAATTTGTTGCTTTTCCGCTTCCAGATCCGAGTTGCCGGCGACCAGCGTTACGTGCCTTCGTTGCAGGTGCGACAGTTCTTCGCGAACATCGTCGCGTTCGGTGCTGACGCTTTCCAGCCGCTGGTTGACTTCTTCCATCTGCGTCTTGAGTTCGTCCGACTGTCCGCCGGTCTGCTCGATGGTGTCTCGCAGTTGATCACGTTCCAGCGCCGTTGCCTCATGAATGGTCCGGATATCGGCCAGTTCGGCGTTCGACTCGGCGAGCATCCGCTTGACGGACTCATGTTCGCCACGGAGTGCAAGGAGTTCTTCCGATTGATTGCTGAGCGTGCTGTTCTGAACGGTCAGAGCGCTGACAAACTCACAGAGTTTGGTGTGTTCTTTCGTCAGCGTTTCGTTTTCCTTGCGGTTATCGAAATGCACGGTCTGCAGGTGTTCCCGCTGGTGGCGTTCGCTACTGAGTTGTGTGGCCGTGTCTTCCAATTCACTGCGGAGCGTTTCCAGTTCGATACCCTGCTGTTCGATCTGGCTCTTCAGCTCCAGCATCTCATTGGCGGTCTGACTGTTCGCTTCCGACGCGACCAGCGAAAGCCGGTGGTTGTCGGCTTCCATTTTGGAGAGCCGCGTTCGTTCGTCCACCAGCATTGTGGCAACGGCATCGTGGTCCTGCGTGAGGCTCGCCAGTTTTACACGCAGTCGTTCATTCTCTTCCACCAGCTCATCGTTCGCCGAAACGCTCATGTCTTCGATGCGTTCCTGCATGCTGGTAACCTGCTCCTCCAGCGACTGGGCTCGCGCCATCGCCGTGTCGCGTTGGGCAATCAGCTCGTTGACCTTGGCGGCCTGAAGCTCAACCTGTTCGCGGCTGCGACGTTCGTCGTCTACCTGCTGAATGAACTCGTCGCGTTCCGTTCGAAGCGATTCGATGCTCTCTTCGCGGTCGCGTAATTCGCGGTCGGCTTGTGCCAGGCGTTGTTCCAGCTCAACTTTCTCCTCGCGAACTTGATTGCGTTCTGCCGTCAGTTGCTCGATGAGCGGAGCTTCTTCCGTTTGTCCCGCGATACGCGCCTGCAGTTCGTCGCGTTCGATCGCCAGTACGTCACGCTCCCGTACCAGTTCGTCCCGGTCGTCGCTCCATTGTTGACGAACCGCGGCAAACTGCTGGTGTTCTTGCGAGACGCCTTCCAGTTGATTGCGGAGTTGCTGACGTGATGCCTCCAGTTCGGCATTCTCACGTGCAAGCGTTTCGGTCTCCGCGATCAGTTGAGTGACTCGTTCGGAAACGGACTGTGCGTGATCGCTTTCGTTGCGCAGCGCATCGTACTGCTGCGTCAGTTCAGTCTGCTGTTCCTCAAGCTCCGAAATCCGTGCACGAAGCTGCTGTTCCAGTTCATCTTTCTCCGCGTTACGGGCCGAAGCGAGCTGTTGAATCTCTTCCCGCTCGGCTTCAAAGGCCGCGACTTGGGACTGCAGCTGGTCGGTCAGATTGTTGACGCGTGTCGAATTTTCTTCCGACTGCACAAGCGCTTCCTGCAACACACGGCGTTGCTGACGCTCCTGATCGAGGTCGTGGAACGCCTGGTCCTTCAGCTGTTGTAGTCGGGAGATCTCGTTCGTGAGTTCGTTGAGGTCCTGGTCGGTCTCCTGGTGAGCCAACTCCAGCTCGTGGTTGGCCGACCTCAGCTGATCCCACTCCTTCCGCTGATCCTCGATATCGGCCTCGAGCGCAATGTACGACTGCTTGTGCTCGTGTAGCGCGGCTTGAAGGTCGTTGTTTTCCGATCGAAGCCCGAGCAACGCGGACTCGTCGTCGCTGCGATCGCGATACCAGATCAGATGCCCAATCAGGATTCCCGCCAGCAGCAACAGGACGACGGAAATAATGGGAATGTTCAGGAACGGGACGACCATGATGACAAAAACTCCAACACACCAAAAACGAGGTGGCGACTTGTACCGAAACCAACGCCCCTTCCGAAGGTGAATTTCGCGAGTTCTGCGCCGGACAACGCTATCAGTGAAGTGCTGTCATGCGTGTTAAACTCTGCGGATTCTCCTAGTTGTGCCGTCGGCATGAACTTTCATTGGACTTAAGAGAAGTTGCCGATTTCGGCCAATCGGCCGGCCTGGCACGGGAACGAGCGTCCAGCCAGCGGTGAAAGAATGGCGAAAATTCTCGAGAGTTTCCCCAGTGGGCGGATCACGACCTGCCGGAATCTGGCATGGCGGTGCCCAGTCATTTATGATGCGGGATTCGTCGGGCCTTTTTTGGCTCCCCTACTGAGAACAAAGCGTCAGGTGATCCTTTGGCTGCGTCCCACATCGAACTTCGGGGTGTTGAGGTACACAACCTCAAGGAGATAGACCTTGATATTCCCCACCAAAAGTTGGTCGTGTTTTGCGGCGTAAGTGGCAGCGGCAAGACCAGTCTGGCGCTCGACACCCTATATGCCGAAGGCCAGCGGCGCTACATCGAGAGTTTTTCGGCTTACACCCGACAGTTTCTGGAACGACTGGAGAAGCCGGCCGCCGAGCGAATTGACGGTATTCCACCTTCGATTGCGGTCACCCAACAAACGCCCAGCTCGTCCAGCCGAGCGAACATTGGCACGGCGACGGAGATTTTGGACTACTTACGGCTGCTGGTCGCGAGGATTGGGATTACGCATTGCTTTGGCTGCCAGCGGATCGTTCGCAGCGACAATCCTGACACGGTGGTCGAAGCACTGACGGCACTCGACGACAAGGCCCGCTACATGGTCTGCTTTCCCGTCAGCTTCGCGGCTCCCGAGTCCGATGACGAGACGCAGGAACCGGCGCCCGTTCCCGAGCAAGTCCTGCGTGAACTCCATGAAGACGGCTTCGTACGTGCGATCGTGGGCGATGCAACGTTGCGTCTCGACGAGCCCATGGACGACGGCAGCGTGCAGGCTTCGGCAGTGGAAATCGTCGTCGACCGCCTCACGGGCAGTACCGACGAAGCGCGTGTCCGCGACTCTCTGGAGACTGCCTTCTCCCAGGGAACCGCGCAGCGAAAAGGCCGTGCGACCCTATTCCTTGCCGCCGACGCGGTCTCGCCCGACAGCGAACTGGCGCAACGAGCGTCGAAGCGAACCATCGACGGTCGCGAATGGTTGCAGATTAACTTCAATCAGCGGCTGGTGTGCGACGACTGCCAGATCTCGTACCCCTCACCCAGCCCCAAGCTCTTCAGCTTCAATAGTCCGCTGGGTGCCTGTCCGGCTTGCGAGGGTTTCGGCAATCTGGTTGGAATCGACATGGATCTTGTCGTGCCCGACAAAGGCAAGGCGATCAAGGAAGGCGCCATCGCGCCGTGGAATACGCCGGCGTACGAACACGAGCTGCAGGAGCTGCTGGATCTGGCGGAGGACTATGACCTGCCGGTGGACGTGCCGTTCCGTGATCTGGAACCGCGGCACCTGGAGCTCATCCGAAAAGGTGTTCCCGAACGCAGTTTCGGCGGGCTGAACGGATTCTTCGAATGGCTGGAGAAACGCAAGTACAAAATGCATCTCCGCGTATTCCTCAGTCGCTGGCGCAGCTATTCACCGTGCGCCGAATGCAACGGCGGAAGACTACGCAAAGAGAGTCTGGCAACGCGCATCGGCGGACAGAATATCGCTCAGATCAGCCAGATGAAAATCCGCGAGGCCGCGCAGTTCTTCGAAGAGCTGGAACTCACGTCGTTTGAGCAACGTGTCGGGCAGGTCATGCTCGAACAGATCAAGAGCCGATTGCACTATCTCCAGGCAGTGGGGCTGGACTACCTGACACTCGAGCGCACATTGCGGACGCTCAGTGGCGGCGAAGCGCAACGCGTCGCGCTGACATCGGCACTCGGCTCGAGTCTCGTCAACATGCTCTACGTGCTGGACGAGCCCTCCGTCGGATTGCATCCGCTGGATACCGGTAAACTTTTGCACGCCCTGTACGATCTACGAAATCGCGGCAACTCGGTGATCGTCGTCGAACACGAAGAAACGATTTTGGAAGCCGCCGATCACCTCGTCGAAATTGGACCGGGTGCCGGTGAGAATGGCGGACATGTCATGTTCGAAGGTACGCCGAATGAAATGTTGGAATCGGAAGATTCCCTCACGGGCGATTACCTGGCGGGCCGCCGCGGTGTCACTTCCCCGGAAAAGCGACGCTCGACAACACATGGTTGGGTGAAAGTTGCTGGAGCCCGCGGGAACAATCTGAAGAATATTACCGTCGAACTGCCGCTCGGTGTGCTGTGCGTTGTGACGGGAGTCAGTGGAGCCGGAAAGAGCACGCTGATTCACGATACGTTGTTCCCGGCACTTTGTCGTCGCAAGCGGAAGGAAAAGGAATCCACCCGTCCCCTGCCCTACGACGACGTATTCGGCGATGGTCAGATCGATGATGTAATTATGGTGGACCAGAGCCCCATTGGCCGTTCGCCTCGTTCGAATCCGGTAACTTACATCAAGGCTTTCGATGCAATTCGCAGCGTCTTTGCCGATACGGTCGAAGCCCGCACGCACAACTATTCTGCCAGCCACTTCAGCTTCAACGTGGACGGCGGTCGCTGCACCGCCTGCAATGGCGATGGCTACGTGCAGATTGACATGCAGTTTCTGGCCGACGTGTACATGAAGTGCAATCAGTGTCAGGGTTCTCGCTATCGTCGCGAAATCCTGGACGTGAAGTATCGCGGCAAGAGCATCGCCGATGTGCTGGAAATGACGGTTCGCCAGGCCTATTCGTTCTTCCGTGGACAGGACAAAGTACAGTCCAAACTGAAACGCCTGATGGATGTCGGGCTGGACTACCTGCGACTGGGGCAGCCCGCGAATAATCTGTCTGCGGGGGAAGCTCAACGTTTGAAGCTGGCCGGTTACCTCTCGACGGCTCGGCGATCTCGCACTCTGTTTCTGATGGACGAACCGACGACGGGATTGCACTTCAGTGACGTGACAAATCTGCTGGACTGCATGGAGGCGCTCATCGGCGCCGGCCACTCGCTGATCGTGATCGAGCACAACCTGCAAATGATCAAGGCGGCAGACTATGTCGTCGACATGGGCCCTGGCGCGTCCGACGAAGGCGGCACGGTGGTCGCTTCCGGCACGCCGGAAGAAATCTGCAAGGTGCCCGAGTCGCACACCGCCCGGTATCTGAAGCCGCTATTGAATGGGCATGCTGACGGCTGAGCTGCTCGCGTTGACGGTGATGAGTGAAGGTAGCCATGGGACAGCATCGCCATGAACGAAAATCAGATCAGCAAACTGATCGTCAACGCGGCGATTGAAGTCCACCGGACACTCGGCGGACCCGGGCTGTTGGAAGCTGTCTACGAAGAAGCGCTGGCTTATGAGCTAACCCAAAGCGGTTGTCGTGTCAGAAGGCAGGTTCCGTCGCCAATAAAATACAAGACCGTCACGTTGGCAACGCCGCTGAAGGTTGACTTACTGGTCAACGAGCTTGTCATCGTTGAGTGCAAAGCTGCCTCGCACTACAACGAGATATTTGAAGCACAAACTCTCACTTATCTTCGATTGCGCAATCTCAAACTTGGCTTGGTCGTTAACTTCGGCGAGCGGTTCGTGAAAGACGGGATTCATCGAGTCGTGAATGGGCTTTGAGAATCGAAGTCGACGAAAATCAACAGCTCTGTGTCTTTGCGTTTTCCAACTGCCGGACTGCTTGTCTCGGTGTGTCGTAGAATGCGGGCTTGCATGTTGTCTTTTTCGCTTTTTCAGAATCCCCTTTGCAGCAGAGAAATAGAAACGTAAAGGCGCAAGGTCGCGAAGACGCCAAGGGCTCTGGTGAACGTCCTCGCGTCTTTTCGTTTTCCAACTGCCGGACTCCTTGTCTCGGTGTGTTGTAAAGTGCGGGTTTGCATCTTGTCTTTTTCGCTTTTTCAGAATCCCCTTTGCAGCAGAAGAATAGAAACGCAAAGGCGCAAGGTCGCGAAGACACCAAGGGCTCTGGTGCACGTCTTCGCGCCCTTGCGTCTTTGCGTCTTTGCGTCTTTGCGTTTTCCGATTGCCGGACTGCTCGTCTCGGTGTGTTGTAAAGTGCGGGTTTGCATCTTGTCTTTTTCGCTTTTTCAGAATCCCCTTTGCAGCAGAAGAATAGAAGCGCAAAGGCGCAAGGTCGCGAAGACGCCAAGGGCTCTGGTGCACGTCTTCGCGCCCTTGCGTCTTTGCGTCTTTGCGTTTTCCGATTGCCGGACTGCTCGTCTCGGTGTGTTGTAAAGTGCGGGTTTGCATCTTGTCTTTTTCGCTTTTTCAGAATCCCCTTTGCAGCAGAAGAATAGAAACGCAAAGGCGCAAGGTCGCGAAGACACCAAGGGCTCTGGTGCACGTCTTCGCGCCCTTGCGTCTTTGCGTCTTTGCGTTTTCCGATTGCCGATTGCCGATTGCCGGACTGCTCGTCTCGGTGTGTCGTAAAGTGCGGGTTTGCATCTTGTCTTTTTCGCTTTTTCAGAATCCCCTTTGCAGCAGAAGAATAGAAGCGCAAAGGCGCAAGGTCGCGAAGACGCCAAGGGCTCTGGTGCACGTCTTCGCGCCCTTGCGTCTTCGCGTCTTTGCGTTTTCCAATTGCCGGACTGCTTGTCTCGGTGTGTCGTAAAATGCGGGCTTGCATGTTGTCTTTTTCGCTTTTCAGAATCCCCTTTGCAGCAGAGAAATAGAAACGCAAAGGCGCAAGGTCGCGAAGACACCAAGGGCTCTGGTGACGTCGTTGCGACCTTGCGTCTTTGCGTCTTTGCGTTTTCCAACTGCCGGACTGCTTGTCTCGGTGTGTCGTAAAATGCGGGCTTGCATGTTGTCTTTTTCGCTTTTCAGATCCCCTTTGCAGCAGAGAAATAGAAACGCAAAGGCGCAAGGTCGCGAAGACACCAAGGGCTCTGGTGACGTCGTTGCGACCTTGCGTCTTTGCGTCTTTGCGTTTTCCAACTGCCGGACTCCTTGTCTCGGTGTGTCGTAAAATGCGGGCTTGCATGTTGTCTTTTTCGCTTTTCAGAATCCCCTTTGCAGCAGAGAAATAGAAACGCAAAGGCGCAAGGTCGCGAAGACGCCAAGGGCTCTGGTGAACGTCTTCGCGCCCTTGCGATCTCAAACTGATCCCGTGCAATCAATCTGACCCGGGAACTGGTGGGTTGCCCGGATATGTCTCGGCTTCTGAACGATGCCCGCGTATCAAGCCGTAAGACGCCATCAAATTCGCGAGCCTGGAACTAATGGAAAAGCCGTACGTGAACTGGCCAACACACCCTACATACCGGTCAATTGTTACTGCTGGTAAACGGCCCAGAGTTACTGTGAAATTGCCGCAAATCACGGTAAGTTGCTACGGATCGGGCAGTCCACCTAGTAAATGGGTAGGTGTATACGTTGGCAGGTGTAGGGGTATCCAGTATGACTACGCGAGTGGCAAGCCGCGCCGAAGAGCAGACACACGAGAAGCCGAGTACCAAAGCCAAGGGCCGTGGCTGGTTGGTCTTCGTTCTCGGGCAGGGTGTCATTTTTGTGACCTTGGTGTTGTTGATCGAGATGGGGCTGTCGATTGCCGGCATCCAGACCGAAGGCAACGAGCAACCGTCGCCCACGTATCCCGCCAGTCCCGACGACTTCTACAAGGTCGCGATCTTCGGTGGCTCGTCCGCGGAAGGCACTTACTGTCCGCTTGGTTTTGAGTCGTTCCTCGAATACGAACTGCGACGCCGCTATCCGAATCGCAAGTTCCACATTCAGAATTACGCGAGGCACGGCGAACCATTTCATCGGCATCAGGCCGAATACGCCAAACGTTTGGTCGACAAGTACGACTTGATGTTGGTCTACTGTGGCAATAACGAGGCTGAAAACTGGTACGACGATTCGGGGTACTGGCGCAAGCCGAAGTTCAAGGCGAATCGTGACCTCGTCTACCACCCGCCCGCTGACGCGACACAATGGCCAGCACTTCAGTCAAGAATTAATTGGCTGCGGGATCATAGCCGGATTAACGCGATGGCTGGTCGGATCCGCCAGAGTTTCGCCCCGTCTGTCGAAAAGAACCTTAACTACGACTACGACGAATTCGAGTCCCAGCGATCGGTGCCGGATGCCGAACTTCAAGCGATCGTGGATAACTTTGAGTCCGACATCCGCGAGCTCAGTGCGCTTGCTCAATCGTCGGGTACTGAGATTTTGCTCGCGCCTGGGACAACGTACGGGGGTTGGCCGCCTTCGTATTCCGTATTGTCCGGCGACCTGGACGATGACGCCAAATTGCAATGGCGAGAGCACTACGAACGCGGATTGGAACTACTCGATCAGCCGCGTCGTGCAATCGATGAGTTCACGAAGGCCGCGGCGATTGATGACTCGGTCGCGATCCTCAACTACCGCATGGGGATGGCGTGGAGGGCGTTGAATGAACACGCCAAATCGCAGCAACTATTGACCAAAGCCATCGATCAGGAGGGGCACTACTTCCGTACCCACAGCTCGCTGCATGAGAGAGCTGCAAAGCTGGCGACGCAGCTCGAGAACGCTCACTTCACGGACTTGCGTCAGGGCAATCAGCGGTTGATCGAAGTTGGTGTTTCTGAAGACGATCTTTTCACGGATATCTGTCACCCCAGTTTTCTGGGCTATGCCGTTATTGCGAATCAACTTGCAGATGTCATTGGGCAGTTGCCCGAGTGGCAACAGGTCGAAGTCGACGGACAGTTTCCGGTGGACCAGTTTGCCGGTACGGATTCGGCGACCGTCTGGAAGCAATACGCTGAAGAGCTCCACAACGAATTTGGCATCACGAAGAATGAACTACACCGGTCTCTGGCCGAGAACATTCTGTACTGCTTCGACCTCGCTCACTTTACCGCCTACCCGGAACGATGTGAGTTGCAGATCAACAGGATGATGTCGGAGATGGAAACGAGCGAGCGGGATGATACGTCGGTCGCCTTCAATGCCGTTTCTCGAGCACGGCTGGCAGTTGGCAAGGGCGACCGCATTACTGCGGCGGAGTACCTCAACGTGGCTTTGGAAGTGTCCCCGGACCTGGTCGAAACGGTGCTCGATATGAAAGCGTGGAATCACCTCATCGGCGAAGAATTCGAAGACGCCGGCGTCGTTTACTCCAGCGGTGAAGGACAGTTTATCGTCGAACCGCAGGCGGGCGACGCGACAATGGATTCCGCTGAGTCAGCCGGCTAACGCTGGCTGCATCCAGAAAACGCATGTCAACGCAACCAAAGTCGAAGCTTACTTACTCGCGAGTCTTGCGGGCGGGTAGTACGAAGTCTTGAGTGAACCGTTTACTCGAACGTAGCCTTCAGCGTATCCAGTACCTGCTGTTCTTTGCTGGAGATACTTCCAAGCCCCAGGAACCCGCCGGCGGCTTCCGCCACTTTTTTGCTGCGACCCAGCACTTGTTCCATGAGCTTGACTTGATCTCCTGCTTGCAGCTTCTTGCAGATAGTGCTGGTGTAGTCTTTCCATGCGGTGGCCAGTGCGTCGCCGGGCTCATCGGCAAGCCAGCCGGCGAGGAGTTTGCCCGCGGTCGAGTCTGGCTTGATCCCGGACTTTTCTGCGCCGGACATGATGGCGTTGCGTTCCTTGATGTCGACGGTGCCGTCCGCCCATGCGACAAGTACCAACGGCGCGAGCGTCATTGCGGCCAGTGATTCAACGGTAATGTCGAGGGCCAGGATGCGATCGAGCATGTCGTCTTCGGTGATGCCCGTTGCATCCTTTAAGGCAGATCGCTGTGCTTTGGCATCCAGATCCCGCTTGACCTGCTCGAGCAATTCGCTGTTCTTCCGTGCAAAAAAAGCATCTTCAAGTGCCCTGCTCTGCTCGTCAAAAGCCATGGTTCTCTTCCTTTAAAACGACGTTGCGTTGACAGTCCGATCCTGCGGTTGCCAGCTTAATCAAGGCAGTGCTTTAGCATGTCCGCCGGAGACGCAATGTAGCTGGTGTAGAACGGTCCAAACTCGGCGTAGCGTGCGCTGGCCTCGTCGAATCGCATCTTGTAGACGATCTCGGTGAGAAACTGAGGATTCGCGCCCCAGAGCGTCACGCCCCACTCCCAGTCTTCAAGTCCGCAGCCGACGGTGATCAGTTGCTGCACCTTTCCGGCGAATGCCATTCCACTGCGTGCGTGCTCATTCATCATTTCAGTTCGAGCGGAAAACGGCAGTGTGAACCAGTTTTCGCCAACTTTCCGCTTCTTGTTCATGGGGTAAAAGCATGTCGCGGGCAACTCTGGAAAGTCCGGCGTTAGTCGTTGCTTACGCATGATGGGCTCGCGGCCTTCATACGCTTTCACCTTGGCTTCGTAGGCGGGACTGCCCGCTTCTTCGCCCTCGCGAACCAGTCGCTGGGCATACTGTTCCAGGGTTGGCACGTATTCCGAGATTTCGGAAATCGAAACAAACGAATATGTGGATCTGATTGCCGGACCCAACGACGTGTTTTGCAGCAGCTGATGTACCTTGTCGATCTTGAGTGGATCTGGGTCCATCAGCATCAGGCTGAAGTCTGCTTTGTGTCCGCTGACGATGGAAGTTTGCAGTCTTTCGGGTGCGTGCGGACCGTTTGGATCCAACACGGCCTCGATTTCGGCGCGGCCGGTTGCCATGGCTTCGGGCGTTGTCCAGCGGAGGACATTGCGATCGAATTCATAATAGATGTGCGTGCAGTGCCAACCTTCCGACGGCGTTAGCGATTTCTCAACAGGTGTGCGTGTATGCGGTGGGCGATTCATGGTTTTTCCGTGTGGTCTCGAATGCGGGCACGAATTCTAGCAGAAATCATTCAGTTTCGGCGATTGCCTCGGCGGAATCAGTCTCGTCGTCCTGCGGCGTGGATTTGTCCGGCTTTTCGTCGGGCGACTTTTCCTGTCTTCGTTCGGTAATCGCGGCAGCATGGGCGTAGAGGCCGGCGACTCCCGCCTGGCGGTGATTGAGCTCCTCGAGCCGATCGAGCTTGCCGTACACGGTCAGAACATCTCCGGCTTCCAGCCTGGTGTTGCCGGCCGGAACTCCCATATAGGAACCGTCGTTCCGTCGCACGCCCAACACCAGAACGCCCTCCATTGGCAGTCGCAGTGTTGCGAGGTCCGAGTTACCCAGCCAGTCGCCTTCGCGAACTTCTACTTCCAACACGGAGTAGCCGGCGGAAAGGTTGAGCAAGGCGACATAATCATTAAGGTCCAGACGAGAGTACTTCTTCAGTGCCCATTGCACAAAGGTCGTCATCTGGGTGTCGACCCATTTGCTGGACGAGATCACGTAGATGGTGATCAGCCCGCCAAGAATTAGAGCAAGATTGAGTCCCTTGTGGCTGGTATTCTCGCCGGAGAAGGAAAGGATGAGCGTTGCGATGGCGGTCGCCGTTCCAGCATTTCCCAGCAACATCAGCGTACTAATAATCCGCCGGCGCAGGGGATGGTCGATGATGCCTTCGGATTCGCGATTCGAATAACCGACGCCACAGTAGGCTGCTCGCGACTGGAACCGTGCGGAGTCCCGCGACATGCCGGTCAGCTCGAGCATGACGGCGGCAGAGCGCGTGATGATCATCGAGAAGCTGATCACGAAGAAAAGCAGAGCGATTGCGGTCATGAGAGCGGGCTTTGGGAGGATTTCGTGGCTGAACGTTCCAGCGTTGCTGTGTCTTGGCAATCCGTTTGAAGAACACGACGTCTGAAATCAGGCTGTAGCGGTTCAAACCAATATCCGGAATGTCCCGTCGCCGCTCAATGGGCCCAACGAACCTTCCTTGCTGTGATGGCTTGCCTAATCCGTAAGCACCGCGGGTTGGCGTTCGTTGACAGTCGACCGTAAGCTGTTTACGATCAATAGGTTGTAGGCGGGATTAGTTACAGGTTAGGTTGATATTTTTCGAGGCACTCGTGTCCAAACCCACTGCCACACCTTCTCGCAGCGGAGTCTTCGGGGACGGTCCCGACCCGCGTGTGGAAGCTTTCTGTGAAAGTCACACGTTTGATCGGCGATTGTACAAGCAGGACGTTGCTGGTTCGATCGCGCACGCTCAGATGTTGGCGTCCATCGGCGTACTGACGTCAGACGAAAGCTCACAGATCGAGCAGGCATTGCGAGAAATCGAGCAGTCGATTGCTCGCGGTGAGATGGAATTCAGTTCCTCACTGGAAGACATCCACATGCACATCGAGAAGGCGCTCATCGAGCGGCTTGGCGATGTTGGTCGAAAATTGCATACCGGTCGCAGTCGCAACGATCAGGTCTCCACGGATTTTCGACTGTGGTGTCGCGACGCGATGGATGAGATCGACGTTCTGCTGACAAACGTACAGCAGGCATTTCTTGGGCGCTGCGATGACGATTTCGACGTGATCCTGCCGGCGTACACGCACCTTCAGCGAGCTCAACCGGTACTGGCCGCTCATTATTGGTTGGCCTACTGCGAGAAGTTCCAGCGCGATCGCGAACGCGTGTCCGACGCCCGGAAGAGGACGAACGTCAGTCCACTCGGCGCAGCGGCGCTTGCAGGAACGACGTTGCCCATCGATCGCGAGGATACAGCTCGGCGACTTGGGTTTGAGGGTGTGGCAGCGAACAGTATCGACATCTCCAGCGACCGTGACTTCGTGCTGGAGTTTGCATTTGCGTTGTCGATGGTCAGCGAGCATCTCAGCACGTGGGCGGAAGAATGGATTCTGTGGTCAACGGTGGAGTTCAACTTCATCACGTTGGCTCATCAGTACTGCACCGGCTCGTCGATCATGCCGCAGAAAATCAATCCGGATGTGCTGGAACTGACGCGTGGTAAGACCGCTCGTGTGATTGGCAATCTTCAGGCACTGATGGTGCTGGTGAAGGGACTGCCGCTGGCCTACAACCGCGACCTGCAGGAAGACAAGGAGCGGCTCTTTGATTCGTTCGACACGGTGAAGGCCTGCCTTGAACTGGCGGCGGCCATCGTTTCGACCGCAGTCCTCAATCGTGAAATGATTGCTGCGAGGCTGCATGAAGGCTACCTCGATGCAACTACGCTGATGGAACACTGCATCAAGCAGGGGATCCCACAACGTACGGCTCATCATCTTGTTGGCACGCTGGTACGCACGGCTATGGAGCAAAAGTGCACGCTGTCCGACCTGCCGGACGAAGCCTACAGCAAGGAGGACGAGCGGCTGGGAGCCGAGGTGAAACAGGTATTGGGTGTCGACAAGGCCGTGGAAGCGTTTCGCAGCTATGGTTCGACCAATCCGGATGAAGTAAGGAAGCAAATCGATCGCTGGAAGCAACAACTGATCTGAAAAGCAACACGTTCGACAACATGACAGACAACATTGACTTTGACTTCCTGAGACTTTTCCATGCTTAACCTTCCAAAATGGCGACTCACGGCGACGGCAGCGTGGAAGCTGTTGTTTGCGATCATCTTTGTGCTTGTCTCAAGTTACTTCGCGAAGGCGCAACCGCCGATCCCAACGCCCGCCGACGCGATTGATGTGCCGGCCGACGAATTGGCCGACCAAGACGTTGAAGAGGTGGTTGAAGCACCCGTCGTGCGATCCGAGGCAACGCAAGCTGCCCTGGATGCGATCAATTCGCGTAATCCAGAATTGGCGATTGATCTGGTGAATGCCGCCGTGATCATGCAGCGGTTGGGTGCGTTCCCGGAAGCCGAATCATTTCTCGATCAGGCAATCGCAACCGACATGACGCCGGAGGAGACCAGCGAACTCTATCGTAAAGTTGGTACGGCGGCGCTCGTTCGACTGGCGACCGAGAAGGCGCTGACGCCCAAGGCAGGCGACTTTGTTCGCGGTGTCTTCGAGACGACGGAGCAGCATCTGCGTTCGCCGGCGCGGGTCGCGAAACAGATCGCCTTGTTGGGTAGTTCGGACGACGAAACTCGACGAGCGGCCATGGCGGAACTCGATCGCATCGGTTCGCACGCCGTTCCTTCGTTGTTGACGGCCATGCGTCGGCCGCCGGCGGGGACGAATTTCAAGCAGCTGGAAGCGGCCCTCATTCGACTTGGTGACGATGCCGAAGCTCCCCTGATTGCGGCGTTGGGTGGCCCGGATACGTTCGCTCAAACGGTTGCTGCTCGCGTGTTGGGCGTTGTCGGTGGCGACCACGCTCGCCGGGCGCTCATTCGTCCCTTCTTCGTTGGCAAAGACAATGTTCAACCTGCCGCTGCGGCGGCGCTGAAGCGACTGGGCGGCGGGCTGCCGTCGACGGTGGAGGCATCCGCCAATTATCTCAGCAACGAAGCTCAACGGCACTTCAAGGGCGAGCCTCCCCGGCAACCCGAGTTCGACGGGACGTTGGAAATGTGGACGTGGAGTGCTGAACAGAAAAACGTCGTTGCCAACCGGCTTACGGTTCGCGAGGCGTCCGCCGTGGCCGCAGCGAGGGCCATGCGAGACGCCTACGAGTTGTCTCCTTCGCAGGCCAACACGGAGCTGCTGCTGATCAGTCGGCTTCAGGTCGACCAGCTACTTAACGGCGTTGATGAGCTTCTGCCGCGCGGAGCGGGATCGGGTTTTGAGTTTGGTGCGTCCTCCGGTGTCGACACCGTTTGCAACGTGCTGAATGCCTGCCTCGATGGCAAACACAAAAACCGGCTCGATCCGGCAGCCATGGGTGCTGCAGAGTTGCTGGGCCAGCTCAACGCGGGTTCCGGCTCGATCATGTCGTGCCGAAAGCCGCTCATACGCGCACTCCATTCCTCCAATCGTCGCGTTCGCTACGCAGCCGCTCGGGCGATGATGCAGATCGATTCAAGAACCGCGTTCAGCGGATCGAGCTTCCTTTTGGAAACTCTCCTTGAACTCGCCGATGTCGTTGGAACACCAAGGGCGATCGTGGCGACGTCGCGGGACGACCATCGCGAACACTTCGCCGGCCTGCTGGGCTCACTAGGCTTCAATGTCTTTCGTGCAAAAGACGGTCGATCCTGCGTGGCCGAGGCCGTCTGTTCTTCGGACTACGACGTGATCCTGCTCAGCGATTCTGTCAGCCGCCCGATGGCCAACGAAACAATCCAGCAGTTGCGTAAGGACCCGCAGGGCAAACTGGTTCCCGTCATCCTGTTGTCTCGCGAAAGCCGTGCAGCGCGGACTCGGGCGGTCGCCACTATGGAAGATTATGTAACCGTAATGCCCGAATTTGCGGACGAGCAAACGTTGATGGACCGGCTTGGCGAGGTGGAACTGGCTGCGTCCGATCACTTTGTTCCACCATCGCGGCGAGCGGAGCAAGCTCGTGACGCGATGAGCTGGCTCGCCCATTTGGGCGAATTCAGCAAGTCGTACCCATGGTATGACGTTATGCGAGCTCGTGACGTGGCGTTGCGAGGTTCCGCAAAACCGGCGTTGTCAGCGTCGGCGACGCGGTTGCTCGGCTTCCTCGGTGACGAGGCATCGCAGAAAATGCTGGTCGACCTTGCCAGTCGGCGAACGCTTGACGCCGAATTACGACAACAGGCAGCCAATTCATTTGGCGAAGCCGTACTTCGACATGGGCTAATGCTGAGACGATCGGGAGTTCTTTTGCAGTACGACCGATACAATGCCAGCGAGACTGCTGACAAAGAGACGCAGGAAATACTGGGGCAGGTGCTCGACGTTATCGAGACCCAGACCCGCCCCACCTCACTGAAGAGCGACTAACCCTTAACCTTTGAATCGGTAGGCGGCCGACGCGAGAAACCCGTGACAGGGATGGAAACAAATACTCCATGTCTTACCCACTGCTGAATGAAACCGGACCACCAATCCCCGGTTTGATCGGTTCCAGTGAGGCGATGGAAAAGATCTACAGACTGATTCGTAAGGTAGCCAGATCGAATGCCTCGGTCCTGCTACTTGGCGAAACCGGTACCGGTAAGGAAATCGTCGGCACGGCCGTACATCAACTTTCGTTTCGCAACGGCGGACCGTTCGTGAAGGTCAACTGTGGTGCGCTAAGCGAGAGTCTGCTGGAAAGCGAGCTGTTTGGTCACGTCCGTGGTTCATTCACCGGAGCGGTCGACAATCGTACCGGTCGCTTCGAGGCCGCGCATGGCGGTACGATTTTTCTGGATGAGATCAACTCCACGTCGCTGCAGCTACAGGTCAAACTGCTGCGCGTTCTGCAGCAGCGCGAATTCGAACGGGTTGGCGATACGGCAACCATTCGCGTCGACACGCGCGTGATTGCGGCGGCCAACTGCGACCTGATGGAGGAGGTCGGCAATGGCACCTTCCGTGAGGACCTTTATTGGCGATTGAATGTTATTCCAATCTACATTCCGCCCCTGCGGGATCGTAAGGAAGATGTCCCGGAACTGGTGACGCACTTCCTGCAAAACTACAACGAAGAAAACGATCGCTACGTCGTTCATATTCAACGCGAAGCCATGGATGCACTGCAGGCCTACGACTGGCCCGGCAATGTCCGTGAACTGCAGAACTACATCGAACGGGCCGTGGTGATGGCCGACGGCGATGAACTGACGATGGACCTGCTTCCGGATGAAATTACTTCGCGAAGGCCAAACCGCGGACGGCTGCGAAAGGCTGATCTGGAAACGCTGACCTTTGAAGTTGTCCAACAGGGGCTGGGTGAATCCGGCCCGCAGGAAGACAATTTGCACTCCAAAATCGTCAATCGCGTCGAGCGGGAACTGATCGCGCAGGTCATGGTCGAGTGCAACAATGTGCAGACCAAAGCGGCGACGAAACTGGGCATCAACCGAAACACCCTTCACAAGAAGTTGAAGGAATACGGCCTGGAAAAGTAGACTGCGTGTTCGAATCTACGTTTCCAAATTCGGTCGTCTGTCTCTCGCAGACGCCTGGATCCCCGATGACCTTGGCACGGGAAGGTCGAGATGCTCGAGCGCGACAACCCCTTGGAAAGCGTGCTGATTCCTGTCCAGCCGAAACGCCGAGTCAGTTTGCTCGCGCTGTTGAGCGTGACGATCGTCGTCGTGGTCTCTTGTTGCCTCGTCGGTTTGTGGGTTTGGCAGCTTTCCAATGCCAACCGGCTGAACGCTCAGTTGGCCAATCTTCGAATGCAGGGTTGTCCGACGACGACTGCCGAACTTGTTGCCACCTATCAACCGGAAGCTGGCTCGCGTCCGCTCTTTCTGGCTGCCGGGAAATCGCTCCGGGAGTCCATGCAACAGCTTTACGATATTCAGCGTCCAAATGGTGGCCCGCAGCTGCCGTACCCGCCGCCGGGCACGAGGTGGGAACAATTGCCGGCGGCCAGAAAATATGTCGCCGGTATCGCTCCGGAGTTGGCGCAGATTTATCGCGACGCGGAATCGTCGGTGGTGCCGCGATACGACGTAAGACCGGGCATCCCGCGTGTGGGAACGTCACGGACGGACGACATCATTCCCTACAACTCCGGACATGGATTCTGCCGCCGGGCGCTTATGTTGGCGGCTTTCGTGCATGCTCATGATGGGGATGTTGATGGCGTCGTGCGTGATCTGCATTCCGCATTCCGGCTCGCCGACAGCGTGAGGGACGAACCACACAAATCGCTATTCGACCTTGGTGTGGCCACCATCGACGACCTCGCTGCGAATCTACCGTCGCTGCTGAACCTGGAGTTCTCTGATGAGCAACTCGCGGGACTTCAACGTACCATTCGCGACATCGATTTACGAAAGTCGTGGTTTCGTTCGTTGGAAGGGAGCGTGGTGTTGTCCGCCGAAGTTGCCCGAAATCCACGAAAGTGGAACGCGTCGGGGAACCCGATGCTCGGCGAAAATATCCTGCTCCAGCTGGAGATGATCGAGGCACTGTTGGCCGTGCGGGATGCCGAGTGGCATGAGATTCGGCAGGTTTGTACGCGATACGAGGCCATGGCCGAAGGGCTTCAGGAGAATCCAATTCAGAAGGCACGCTATGCCGGTGCCATCAGCGGCCTCATCGTGAACGCTCGAGTGTTTGACACGTTCGCGAAGGCCGAGTCGCAACTCGCGATCCTCAATGCCCTCATCGCCACAAAGCGATATTATCGAAAGAGCGGACACTTGCCCGGTAAGCTGAGCGACCTCGTACCCGAATTCCTGTTGCAGATCCCCGTCGATCCAATGTCGGAGGTTGGTGATCCGTTGCTGTTTCGAAACGAGGGGGCGATCGTCATGATTTATGGTCGAGGATTTAACCGCCAGGACGACGGCGGTTCACTCGAACGGCAGTCCGGGTTGTATAATCAGCCGCCTGATATCGTGATGGCGTTTGCTCCCGCGGACCGGACGCCTTCCAACTAGCCTGCTTTTGCTGGGGCTCGGGTGTGATGCGATCGACTTGGTATTTGTTTTGTTTCTTGTTGGTTGCGAATGCGGTGGGCATCGCAACGCTATCGGCGGACGTCTTGGCTGCGGACGACTCGCGGCCCAATGTGCTGTTCATCGTGATCGATGACCTTCGGCCGGCGTTGGGTTGTTACGACGATCCGGTCGCCATTTCGCCAAACATCGACTCGATCGCCGCACGTGGGACGGTCTTTCGTCGCGCCTATTGTCAGCAGGCGGTGTGCTGCCCGTCGCGACTTTCCTTCCTGACGGGGATGCGGCCGGACCGGATTCAGGTCTGGGATCTGGCAACTCACTTTCGAGCGGCCATGCCATCGGCGATCACGTTGCCACAGTATTTTCGGCAGCATGGCTACCAGACTCAGAGCGTCGGTAAGATTCTTCACGGTAGTGGCAAGCCGTCGAAGGATCCGCCGTCGTGGTCAATTCCGCCGACGTATGACTACGTTCGCGATCCGAAATTGCGATACGGTTTGCCAAAGAATCTCGACGGCAAAGGGCACAAGCGGGCCGCCAGTGAATCGGCGGCTGTCGGCGACGGCCACTACATCGACGGCGTGGTCTGTGAGGCGGCCATCGAGGCACTGGATGGGTTGGGCGCAGATGCAGCCGCCGGAGATGCGCCCTTCTTCCTTGCGGTGGGATTTCGCAAGCCGCACTTACCCTTTTGCGCGCCAACGAAGTACTGGGATTTGTATGATCGGGCCGACATCCCTGCACCGGTAAACGGCGACGCTCCGTTACATGCACCGGAGCTGGCGATTCGTAGTTGGCGTGAGCTGGAAGGCTACTCGGACATTCCCAAGGATGGAAAACTCACCGCAGCCCAGACACAGGAGCTTCGGCATGGATACTACGCGTGTGTGAGCTATGTCGATTCATTGGTGGGGAAGTTGATGGCATCGCTGGATGCGTCGCCGGCGAAAGACAACACGTTGATCGTGCTGCTGGGTGATCACGGCTTTCACCTGGGGGAACAGGGGCTGTGGACGAAGGCGAACAATTACGAGCTCTCAACACGCGTACCTCTGATTGTCGCGGCGCCGGCGGGTTTCGCGAAGGGAGCCACGTGCGATGCTTTGGTGGAGTTTGTCGACGTCTACCCGACAATCGCCGAGCTGTCGGGACTGTCTGGAGTGAGCGAGCCGGCTGGATTGGACGGAACGAGTTTCGTGCCGTTGTTGAAGGATGCCTCGCAACCGTGGAAGACGGCGGTGTACAGCCAATACCCCCGCGCGACGACAGGAAATCGTCATCGCGGTCGCGGCGATGTGATGGGGTACGCGGTAAGAACGGAGACGCACCGTTACGTCGAATGGTTGCGGTGGTCGGACCGGACCATCGTGGCTCGAGAGCTGTACGATCACCGGTCGGATCCCATCGAGTCGACCAACATTGCCGATCGACCTGAGAGCCGATCGACCATTTCCCGCCTGGCCGAATTATTGCGGGCCCAACGCGAGCGACTGCCTGCTATTGAATAGGCTGCCGGGAAGACTGCGATGCGTCGCGCAATTGTTGCTGGATCTCCGGAGAGGTCAGCGTGCGCCGCAACAACATGAGAAACAATTCGCCCGAAAACAGGAAGTTTCTTTTGTAGCTGTCGCGAATCTGGAGCAACACATCTTCGGTAAACATACGCTCATCCGAAAAGTCGAAGTGCCGCATCGACCATTCCGGGAAATGTCGTACCATCGACAGTTCGTTGAAGAGCACTTCAATCTCGGTGTGTCGCGAATCGACGCGAATCACAGAGAACAGGGAATCGACCTGTTCGTCAGGGCCCTCGATCACCTGAAGGAAACGGCCGTTGTGGCAGACCATCGCGCCGGTAATGTCATGCCGAGAATTGTTCCGAGCCGATGAGGCTACGATCGCCCGGAGTGTGCCTGAAAACTCCTGGTCGTCGACAGCGACTTTGCTGGTGTAAACGATGACTTTCATTGCGCGTTTGCCTGAAAAATTCTCTCCGTCTCCGCCCGTGGGAAACGTTACTTCAGAGCCGAGTCGCGGGCGGGCGTAAGAACGTAGAATCGCCCGGTTGTCGCACGTCTCATCGCGAATACCGACAAAATCCTCGCGTTCTGTCGCGAGTTTGACACACGTTATGTCGCGCCGAGGGTTCGCCCGCCATCTACTCGGACGGTCTCACCGGTCGTAAACGGATTCAGGATCAGGCCAAAGATGGCCATGGCGACGTCTTCCGGCTTCGCATGGCGTTTCATGGGCGTCGCACTGCGATGCGGATCGGTGAACTCCTCCCATCCTTCGATCCAGCGCGTTTCCACGACACCAGGCGCGACGGCGTTCACGCTGACTTCCGGGGCGCTGCTCGCTGCGAGGGCGCGCGTCATGTTGATGACGGCAGCTTTCGAAGCGGCGTAGGCGATGCTGCTGCCCAATCCTGTCATACCGGCAATGGAGCTGACACTTACGATCGAACCGGCTCCCTGCACTCCTTCGTTTTGGCTTTTCATGCGTTTGATGGCTTCGCGACAACAGTAGAAAACGCCTTTGACGTTCACGGCGAAAATCTTGTCCCAGATGTCGCCCGTCATACCATCAAGGTCGGTATAGGGAACGAAGTGCGTCGTTGCGGCGTTGTTCACGAGAATGTCGAGTCGACCAAATTCCGTATCGGCCCTGTCGAACATCGAATTGACGGCCGCTTCGTCGGAGATGTCGGCTTGAACGGCGATCCCTTTGCGGCCCAATTTCGTGATCTCCGCGACGGTTTTCTCGGCGTCGTCGACCGACCGACTGTAGTTCACGACCACATGACAGCCTTCGCTGGCCAGCAACAACGACGTGGCGCGACCAATGCCCGTTCCGCCGCCGGTGACCACTGCGACCTTGTCTTTCAGTTTCATCGTTTCTCTTCTCCGTCGAATCCTGTTATCTGATCATTGTTGTATTCGATGCGAACAACGCGGCCACCTTCATCAAGGCTGCGCCGACCGGCTTCAAGGATCGCCGTGACGCTGGCCGTGTCGTTGATGGTGGCCAGTTTGCTGTCATATTCCTGCGGGCTCGCACCCGACCGGATCGCGTTTGCCGCGAGCACGAAGTCCTCAATACTGCGGTATCCGTAGCCGTTCTGCCCCGTGAAATTGCCGTCCGCGTCGGGTTCGTATTTCATGAAGAGCGGATTGGCCGAAGCAAAGCCCGCTTCGTCCGTTGCGACCGTGAAACCACGATGTGCCTGGTCAACCTGCACTTCGCCCTGATGTCCCATGTAGAAGAATCGCTGTTGCGAATGAACGTCGCTCCTGGGCGCGATCCATGAAGATGTATAGATGGCCGTGCCTCGGTTGCCACTGTCGTTTTCCCATGACACAGTCAGCGTGATCGTATCCTCGGTGTTGATCTGTTGTTTCGTTGCGACACCCGTTGATGCGGACGCAAACACGGAAGTCGGCCTCGCTCGATTGCCAACGCACCATGCATGAAAGTCGATGTGATGGGCGTTGAGGTAGTAGCTGATGTCGCTGGACTTGCCGGCCCACGAGCGAAACGTATCGAGCTGTGATTTCGGCTGGCTCATGTACGACTGGAAGAAACTGAAGTCGCCGAGATTCCGAACTCGGTCTCTTGCATCCCGATAAATTGGATCCCAACGTTTGTGTACTTCCATCGCGACCAGCACGTTATGTTCGCGAGCGGCGGCGAGCAGTTCCAGGTGTTCCCGGAGCGTCTTGACGATGGGTTTCGCGATCAACACATGACAGCCACGCGACACGGCTTCCATGGCGATGGAAAAGTGGGTGTCGTCCGGGGTGAAGATCGTCACGACATCGCCCGGCGAAAGTTGTTGTATTGCGGCGCGATAGGCTTCCGGGTCTCCATCAATGTCATCGGCCGGATAGCTGTGAAAGTCGGTGGCCGTGTCACGATAGACGTCGCCGATGCAGTTTTTCAGATGTGCACGGATTCCCGGAAAGCGAGTTCCACGGGTGCCGGCCATGTGCAGCGAATCGACGACGCCCCGTCGCCGCAGATCGAACATGGTCAGGGCCACGACCCCGGCTCCCTTGTCGGAGCTCGCGGCGGCACCATGGACGAATCCCGTCGTATACTCGCCGGTGCCGATCATCAAAATGTTTACCGCAGACACACAAGGCTCGCTTGGACAGGAGAAAAGGATCGGTGGTATACTCTTGATCTGGAAACAGTTTCACGCAGGGTGTCAGCTAAAGCCCGTTTGCGTTTCGGGTGCCGACGCGATGCGACCGCTCGAATCGAATGGGGCACTGCGTCCTGTTCTAACGCATTCGCCAAACGAACTGAACCAGTCGAACCCATGGCCATCGAATTCCGCTGCATCCGTTGCGGTCAACGACTTCGCGTTCCTGAAGAAGACCGCGGCAAGCGGGCACGCTGCCCCACGTGCATTGCGATCGTGGACATTCCTGGCGAGGAGGGAGTCGCCACGCCAATCCTGCTTTCTCGAGAACGGTCGGACGTTATCGACTATGAGCTGTTTGGTGAAGAGAGTCAGTACGTCGAAATCACGCTCGATCCGGGCGAGGTCACCGTCGCGCGACTGGAGCACTTGCTGTACATGTCGCCGGGTATCGCCACGGAACCGGCGGATACGGATTCCAGCGGTGGACTTCTGGACAGGATCAGTCAGGTCAGTCGCCGCATCCTCACCGATAGTGCGCTGCGGATGACGGCGTTTTGCAATGTGGCCGAACAGCGGGAAGTCGTTGCATTCGCCCCCACGGCGGCATCGCGGTTGTTGCCGGTGCACCTCGATGAATACGACAATCAGATTACTTGCCAGGGTGCTGCGATACTGTGTGCGGCACGCGGAACGGAAATCAACGAGGCGTCCGTGCCTGTCGTGTCGGATTACATGGCGATGAACGTGATCTCGGGCGACGGAATTGCCGTTCTGCAGTGTCCCGGCCAACTCTTTCATCGCGACCTCAAACGTGGCAAGTCGCTTGCGGTTCGCGCCTATAGTGTGGTGGCTTTCACCTCGGGTATTTCGGTGACGCCTCACGAGACCGCGAGTGTCGACGAGCAAACGCCGATCGCGACGTTGCGGGGACCGGGAGAAATCTGGCTGCAGACCGGAGTGTAGTCGCCGATTTGTATTCGCGATCTCGTGGTACGCTTAGACGCTGTTATCGTTGTTCGCGTCCAACTCGCCGATCGTGTCGAAGGACCCGGCCGGATCGTGCTTCTTGAAGAGCCTCTTTGTCAGCCGGTTGTCGTTGATACTTGCTCGCCAGAGGACGATCCACACGCAAGCCAGGCTGGCCGTAAAGAGGCTGGCAATAATCAGGCTCAGTTGCGAATCCTGCGGAACGCCTGGTCCTTGCAGCGTAACCGTTGGTCCGACGAAAAGTGGGCTTTGCTGCAGGCGAGGTTTGTCCGTGCGTGCCTGATTGCCGGACATGAATGTCGTGCGGTAGGCCCACTGTTTGAGGAAGAAGCCGGAGAACGTAACCGGTTCCCGAATGTCGTCGCCCTCTTCCATGCCCTCCGGCAATTCGGGGACGCAAATCACAAATGGATAGTCGGTGAAGACCTTGCCTTCCTGGTCGTCGGGCTGGTTGGGATCGACGAAGCGCACGTTGCGTTCCAGCGGTACGAAGACTTCGATTTCGTAGTAGTGGTTGATGCCAAACCGCTCGCGAATGTCCGCGTCACTGACCTGGATCCGGATTGCCCGACGAGCGAGACCACTGAGCGTGAACAGTTCGCCGGTAGCGGTTTCGGGGTTCTGAATGAGGCGCGAAATCTGAAACGTCTTTTTCCCCAGCCTGGATAGCAGTTCCGGTTCCGTGTGACGCACGGCGGCCAATGCCTGATAGAAGCACTCGCGATCGCTGTGGACGATCGGAGCTTTCTGAACGAGGTCCTGCAGCCGATCAATGTCCAGTCCCAGTTGGGAAAGCAGTACGTGGTCCCGGCTGATACCAAATTCCGGCGCTACTTCCTGCGGATGCCAGTTCAGTCGACTTGCTGCGAAGACCAACGAGGGCGCACCATTGCGTCCGCGACTTCGTTTCAGCAGCAGCGCCTGCGCCGTGACGTGCTGTCCCAAAGGGCGTGTCGTGCCAATGGGTAGCCACTTCTTGGGAATCGTGCGGACATGGATTTCGCAGTCCGTGTCCTGGTGTCGGATGGTTGCCTTGTAGTATTGACGAAACCCCAGTCGCGTGACGGCTTCTGGCAGGACGGCAATTTCCTGAAGCTCCAGCAGTTCACCCGAGACGATGTGCATGTCGAAGCGCCACGAATCAGGATCTCGAACCACGGCGGAGATGTCGTCGATCTCCTTTGACCAACGATCGAGATGAACTTGTGAGAAGGATGGTATGCGAAAGAGCAACTTTTCAAGGGCTTCGGATTCGCCATCGTCGGGCGCATCGTCCTGGAAAAAACGCAGGAAGCTGGCGTCGATCTGCATGATCTGCAGCATCTCGCGTGGACTCTGCACTTGCCTCGCCGGCTCATTGGCTGCGAAACCGTGGCCAGCGCAGAGCAGAACAATCGCGGTGACAAGAGCTCTCACGTCGTCCTCTTGTCGGGCTGTTGTGACTCAGCAATTTCCTGCAGCGATTCGGAAACCGGGGCGAGCACCTCGTCTTCATTGATGACGACGGGCTTCGCGGCAGCAGCTCGAACTCGGTCGACGTGCGAACCCGGCGCGGCGGACGAGCGATAGACAACAAATGCGATGGCGACGGCGAGTGTGCCCAGGGCAGCGAAAATTCCGATTGCCGAAGGCGCGGATGGTAGCTCGATGGTTTCGACCGGCGCGACGGGAGTCCAGCGAATGGATTTTGCCAACAGTAACGGAGCGATTCGTGTTCCATCTCCCGCGGCGTAGGCCCAACGTTTAAAGCACAGCCCGTTGACTTCGATTTCCTCACGCACGTCTCCCACTTCGATGCCATCGGGCTTTTCGATCGAGTAGATAACGATGGGGGCGTTGGAGGGGCCGGACGGTTCGATGATCCACCGCGTCAGTTCTGTGATGCCGGCTTCGTTGGGACGCGGCGTGATGGATTCAATGCGGTGTGTGGTGCCTCGCACAGTCACGACTTTTCCACGATAGAATTCCGTCTGCCGAAACAACTGCGCGAAACTGGTTGCGCCGACGGATTGTTCATCGATGGCGGTCTGCGAGTTGGAGTTCAGATATCCCAGCATAGCGTACCATGCATCATTCTCGTTTGAGTTCAGCACGCTGTTGTCTTCGATGGTCGCCAACAGTTCAGCCGGGATGGGTGATGCATTACCGTCCATTTGGGGTGTTTCGTCAGGAGTTGCAACGGACCTGGACGTGCGAAATCCGTCGACGGGTATTTGCGTTTCGGGTTGTCGCCGCGTATCGATAGGCGGTTCATTGCTGGCCACATTCTCGCCAGCCCACAGCCAATTCCAGTTTTGCGGTTTTCGGGCCTCGTTCATCAGGACGAGGACCAGCATCAGCGTCGCGCACAGCATAAAGAGCCGGTACTGCTCTTTTCTGGAAAAGTAGTTCCGAGGCGGGCGGCGTGCATCAGCTCCGGACCCAATGAGCAGGCTGGGCTTGTCTACGGGGCGATCCGTGGGTTGCCTCGACGGTGCGTTTGGATTCACGGGATCAGCCATGGCGTGGTTCGCGAGTTGGATTATCGGTGTTTTTGACCGGGTTCGTACGCTGTCCGACCAAAATCGCTTGCGATACGATAACGGATCTACGTTCAGGTTTCTGACAGCGTCGTCGTTTTGTTGGGCACGTTACTTCGGGTTGTGACGACATTGTCACGGCGACTCGATAAATCGATGAGTCCAAATCGTATCTCCGGACGCTAACGAAAGGGAATCCGGCCGTTTCGGTGGCGATTGTTTTGAGAAAACGGGACTACTTCATCATAATGGAAAAGTCGAAAATCCAGTTCGACGTTTCGGATCCGGAACCCGATTCGTCGCTTTTCTGCTGGGTACAGAATAGGGAAGACTCCACGACTGCGTGCAGCCGGAAGCGGTCCAGCGGTACGCCAGTGGTGAGGGGGCAATTACCGACAATGGTGCGCAGGTTTCTCGTAACTACTGTTTTCGCTGGCCTCGTAGCTTGCTGCGCGGATGCTCGGGCGGAAGTTCCAATTGAGGATTTCCTGTCGGCGTTACAGCGCAAAGGTCATTTTGAAGTTGCTTTGTCTTACCTCGACCGGATGGCGAAGAGCGACCTTGCTCCCGCTGGCTTCGCCGACGAACTCGATTATCGAAGAGGCTCGGTGCTGATCGCCCATGCCCGCTCGACCAGAAACGCGTCACTCAAACGCGCGAAGCTGGATGCGGCAGAAAAATCACTCGACCGGTTCATTTCCAAACATCCGGAACATCCATCGGCGGCCGTGGCCAGAAGTCAGTTGGGCAACATTCTGGTTGAGCGCGCCCGTGAGAAGATGAAGCAGGCGAAGGCGGACGAGTCCAGTCGCAAGGAGCTTGCAGCCGAAGCGAACAAGATCTACCAACGTGCATTCGACATGTTGACTGCCAGTCGCACCGCCATCGGCGAGCAGTACAAGGCACTGGTTGCGAACCGCGATCCGGAACGAAAATCGGAGGTCGAGGCGATCAAGGAGAAGTACGTGCAGACGTACATCGCAATCGCCCGCATTCTGTTCGAGCAGGCCGAAACGCTGCAGGGTCGTGACCGCGCCTACAAGGCGAAGCTGCGAGAAGCGGCGACGGCCTTCGACGAGGTAACGAACAAGTATCGCAACTTCGGGGCGGGCATCTATGCGTTGTTGTATGAGGGCGAGTGTTATCAGTTGATGGGCGACCATCGCCAGGCACTCACCTACTACAAGGAGTTGCTACAGAACAAGAGCCAAAACAAAGCCATTCGCGGGCTGAAGGCTCGGGCGCTGACGAAATCGATGGAATGCTGGATGGTGGAGGATCTGAACGAGGGACCGGATCGTGCGATCAACCAGGCAGTCGAGTGGCTGAAGGGTATTCGCGGCGATGAGGAGGAGCAGACCAACTGGCTTGAATTGCGTCTGGCTCTGGCGAAGGCCTACAAGAAGAAATCAGAGATTGAAAAAAAGAAGGGAATGGCAGATCGCGCCGCGTCAGAAGCCAAGAAGATCGTTAGCGAGTTGGCTCGCAAGCGAAGTGCGGTGCAGAAAGAAGCCCAGACCATTTTGGTCGCATTGGGCGGCGCGGACCTTGAGAGTACTCGAACGGAGGCGGCTGCCGAGGATTTCGTGGGGGCTCGCGAAATTGCCATCAAATCACTGGACGGGATGAAGCTATCCTCGGCCACGGTTTCCATTCTGTCCGGGCAGTTGGAACGCATCTCGGATCCGCAACGACGGAAGGACGTCGAGGCCAAACTGGAAGAAGCCAGATCGCAGGTTGCCAGTCGCTCGGCCGAGTCGCTGGAACTGTTTCGTGCCGCGGCGGATCTGGCGACCGAAGACGAAATCGATGAACTCAATGGCGTGTGGTACTACATCGCCTTCCTCCACTATTCGCAGCAGCAATACCGTCGCGCCGCGATTATCGCGGGCTACGTGGCGTTGAATTACCCGGACAGCATTGCGGCAAAGGAGTGCGCCAACGTCGCGTTGGCTTCACGGCAGCGGCTCTATCAGAAAGCGACCGGTGCCGAGCGTGCGTTGCACAGTGGACAGGTGGCGAAATTGGCCGAGCTGATGGTGACTCGTTGGCCCGGACAGTCGCAATCGGAAACCGCGCTGCTGACGTTGCTGGACGTCAGTATCCAGCGTGGTGATATCGAAAAAGCAGAAGCGTACCTTGCGAAGATTCCGGCGGAATCGACCAAACGCGGCAAGGCAGAACTCAGGATTGGGCAGGCCTTTTGGAGCGAGTACCTGAAGCGGAGCGCGGCAACGGACGATCCCGCGGAACTCGACGATCTGCAGAAGATGAAATATCGGGCGCAGGACATTCTGGACGCCGGCATCCAGAATGTGATGGGCGAACCACCCAACGAGACGACTCTGCGAGCGGCCTTGTCATTGGCCCAGATCTATGTCGACCTTGGGAAAGCGGATCTGGCGATCGATTTGCTGGAACGTCGCAGCGTGGGTGCCTTGTGGTTGGTCCAGAATGAAAGCCCCTGGCTGGAACGCATCCCCGGGATTTCGACGGAAGCCTACAAGACGGCCATCCGAGCTCATGTGGCCTCGGCCGCGGGATCTGGAAACGCTTCCAGCGACATCAAACAAGCGCAGAAGCTGCTGGATGAATTGCGCACGCGGCTGGAAGCGGAGACCGACGGCCAAAAGCGAATGATGGGAATTTATGTCAGTTTGGCGCGTGACCTTGAACGCCAGCTGGTCGCTGCTGATGCCAAGTCTCGCAAGGCGCTGTCCCGAGGTTTCGAATCGTTTCTGCGTGGCGCGGCGGAAGGTTCGCAGGACATTTCGGTTCTGAACTGGGTGGGCGAAACGTTCTTCAGCATGGGCAACGGTATGCTCAAGGGGACGCGGTCATCTCCCGAAGCACAACGCTATTTCACCGAGGCATCGAGTGCGTACGAGCAGGTTCTGTCACTCGCTGCGAAGGACCCGGCGGCGCTTTCGCCGGAAGCCACAAAGCAGGTCAAGGTGAGGCAGGCAATGTGCCTTCGCCAGCTGGGACGGTTCGAGGATTCGATCGATCTGTTCGCCGATGTGCTTTCGGAAAAGGTCGCGGTGCTCAATATCCAGGTCGAAGCGGCGAAGACCCTGCAACAATGGGGTGCCACCGGCAATGCTCAGGGTTATCAAAAGGCAATTCAGGGAGATCGCCCCGGAGCGGCTGGCAAGAACGTAATTTGGGGCTGGGGGCGAATCGCAAATCTCGTCGCCAGGAACAAGTCCTTCCGGGATACATTTCACGAGGCCCGCTACAACCTCGCGTTGTCGAGGTATCGCTATGCGAACGCCAGCTCGGGTGGCAAACAGAAGGAACTACTCGGTAGAGCAAAATCGGACATACTGCTGACGAAACGTCTGGTGGGGCTGGGGACGAAGCAACAGGAAAAGCGATACGATTCGCTGCTTCGCCAGATTCAGAAGGCGTTGGGCGAACAAGTGACGGGAACAGGAGCTTCATCATGAATCGAAGAACGGTCACCCTGCTGACGATGGTCGGCCCACTGCTGTGCCCACTACTGTGCCCACTACTGTGCGCATTTGGCGTTGCATCGACGGCGTTTGCGCAGAAGGACTTCATTTGGCCGATCGATTCCACCACGATGATCTCCGGTGTGGTCCGAAATGTCAGCCCCGAATTGGTCACCATCGAAGTGAAGGGCAAGATGCAACCGATGTCGATTGACCAGATCGGCAAGGTGCGGTTTGGGGATGATCCGACGGGAATGTCCAACGTCCGTTCGTCCGTCCTGGCGGGACAGTTGGAGCAGGCTCAGGATCAGATCGCCTCGGTGAAATCGTCCGGCAGAGATTTCGTGAAAGCGGACGTGGCATTCTTTGCGGCGTTGGTCGACGCACGACTGGCGCTTGCCGGACAGGGTTCGGTCACATCTGCCGCCGGCAAGATGAACAACTTCCTGAAAAAGCATCCGAAGAGCTTCCGCTACTACGAAGCTTGCGAAGTCATGGGCGACCTGGCGATGCGATTGGGGCGGTTCGATTCCGCTGCGAAGTTCTACAGTCGTATCAGTGCTTCGCAATCGACGGGCATGGTGGCGCGAGGCAAGCTGCTTCAGGGTGATGCATGGCTGTCCCGTGGTGACGCTGCCAAAGCGATTGGCAACTATCGGTCAGCAACAAAATCGGAAGACGAACGCGTTTCCCGGCTTGCGCAGGTTGGCCTCGCTGCTTGTCAGATTGAGCAGGGCAAATCAAAACCGGCAATCGCTGCACTTGAGGCGCTCATTGCCGGCGGTGATTCCAAACAAGACACCGCGCTGTTCGCCAAGGCGTACAACGCGCTCGGGAAGGCGTACCTTGCCGGTGGTAACAATTCAGCGGCCCTTGAATCGTTCCTGCACACGGATCTGTTGTTCTACAGGGAATCCGAACAGCACGCGGAAGCGCTGTTTCACCTTGTGGGGCTCTGGTCGACAGCCCAGAAACCAGCCGAGTCGGCACGGGCGAAGAAAATGCTGAAGTCCCGATACGCTTCCACGCCATGGGCAAAAAAATAGACGCGTGCTTTGTGCCGCATACCAAAACAACGAAAAACGGTTTTCAAATCCAGCGGAGATTTCAATGATTCCAGCCAACCAGTCACGACGTTCATGGTTCGCTCTGTTCCTGATGATGGCCCTCGTCGGTGGCGCGGCAAACCTTGCCATGCCAGGGGCGACCTATGCTCAGGACAATGCCGGCGACGCACCGGCCGTCGCCGCAGATAACAACGCGGATGAGGGGACGGAAACTCGGCAGAACTACCTGGGGTGGGCGTTGGATGCTCTCGGTTGGCCGTATTTTCTCGTCTTCCTGGCATTGTCTTTCACGCTGGTCGCGCTGCTGGTGATGAACCTGCTGACGGCCAGTCGCAACAACGTCTGCCCGGCGTCGCTGGTGGAAGGCTTTGAGAATCATCTCAATGAGAAACGTTACCAGGAAGCCTATGAATTGGCGAAGAGCGACGAGTCATTCCTTGGGCAGGTGCTTTCCGCAGGGTTGGCGAAGCTCCAGTCCGGATACGCTCAGGCCATCGAAGCCATGCAGGAAGTTGGTGAAGAGGAGAACATGAAGCTCGAGCATCGGCTTAGCTATATGCAACTCATTGGAACCATCAGCCCCATGATCGGTTTGCTCGGTACGGTTCAGGGGATGATCCAGAGTTTCTACGTGATCGCCAACTCGACGGGGGCACCCAAGCCTGCGGATCTGGCGGAAGGTATTTCGAAGGCTCTGTTTACGACGCTGATTGGTCTGATGATTGCCATTCCTGCGATCGCGATTTACAGCATCTTGCGCAATCGGATCGCTCGGCTTGTGCTGGAAGTTGGCATTCTCAGCGAAGGCCTGATGAGTCGTTTCGAAAACGTTGGCACCCCGAAGCAGGGTTAGACGGAGCATTCGATGAAGTTCAAACAGCCCAAACAGGGCGATGCCGTGGGCGACTTGACTCCCATGATCGACATGACGTTTCAATTGATCGCCTTCTTCATGGTGTTGATCAATTTTACCGAGGCCGATCAGAACGAGCGGATCAAGCTGCCTACCAGTGAGATTGTGAAGCCGCCGGACGGACCGATGGAGGAGCCGATTTTCCTCCATCTGACCAAAGAAGGCACCGTCATCCTTGGCGGAGTTGAAACCACGATCGATGGCGCGAAAGCCAACCTGATTGTGGAGGCGAACATCCTCAAGGGAAAAGACTCGTCGCCCGGCAACGCAACGGTCATCATTCGCGGCGACGCGGACGTGGCGGCCGGCGAGGTGCAAAAACTGGTGCAGATCTGTCAGGAAGCTGACTTCGAAAACTTCGCGCTCCGCGCCGAAGAGAAGTACGACTAACTCAAGGGCCGTTATGAAGATTCGCAACCGCGACAATCGAGATCAGGACAAGATCGAACTGCAAATGACGCCGATGATTGACATCGTGTTTCAGTTGCTGGTGTTCTTCATCATGACTTTCAAAATCGTCACTCAGGAAGGCGATTTCAATATCAAGATGCCGCTCGCCGCCGCTTCCGGCAGTGAAGTGGATCCGTCGGCATTGGATATGACGCTACGGCTGACAGCCAATGCCGAAGGTGATCTGACCGGCATAAGATTGAACGACAGTGAGTTTCAGGCATTCGGCGAGCTGCATCGACACGTCATTTCTGTCGTGGGTGGTGATCAGCCAGATAGCTTCCGCGAATCGGTTGAGATCGAAATCGATGCAGATTATCAGCTCAGGTACGAGTACGTGATTCAGGCCATCACGGCGGTCACGGGATATCGCACGCCGGAAGAAGAGGTTGTGAAGCTGATCGAAAAAATTCGCTTCGCGCCGCCCAAGGCACCACCACAGGGATGAGCCATATCGGAGCCAGCGAACTGACCATCGCGTTGCTCTGAACTGTCTTCTTGAATCGATTGAATAGAGCGTGCGTGCCGGTCAGGCAGATTTTCTCTGAAGTAAAACGGTTCTTCTGGCGAATGTCTTGCATAGCCGATGTGTGTACAATATCGCCTGCCGGTTCGCCTTAACCTTCATTTGAATTTCAGAGACACGCAATGCCGATCGAATTCAACTGTTCTGGGTGTTCAACACTGATTCGTGTTCCCGATGATGCCGCAGGGCAATCGGCGAAGTGTCCATCCTGCGGTAGTCTTTCCGATGTGCCTTCACCCGGCGCTTCGCCGTATTCCGCTCCGCCAATGCCACCGACCGGTTCTGCGCCGCAGGCAAACGTTTCCAATCCGTTTCAAGCGCCATCGGGCACGGCCGCAACATTGCCACCCGGGCAAACTTTCACCCCGGCCGCGGGTGGATATTCCGTCGGTGATCAACTTCCGCCGGCCGATCGTGGATCGCGGTTGATTGCCGTGATTCTTGATGGCGTTATTACGGTGTTCCCTGCAATTGCACTTGTTATGGTGGGAGCTCTGATTGCTGGAGCAATGGAAGGCGAAGAGATTGGCGGCGTCATCGCGGGGATCAGTGTGTTCATCGGCGTTCTGTCCGGCCTCGGCATTGCAATCTACAACATGGTGTTGACGTCGTACTACGGGGAGACCATCGGTAAACGGATGATGTCGATCCGGGTCATTAAGGACGTTGACGGCACGCCGCCCGGTTTCGTGCAGGGTATTCTGCTGCGCAGCTGGGTGATGGCAATTCTGGCGCAGGTGCCTTTCGTGGGGCTGATCGACGCGCTGATGATTTTCGGGGAGAAACGCCAGTGCCTCCACGACCTGATTGCCTCGACTCGCGTCGTGGATGGGAAGTATTCCTGATCCCGATTTCTGTGGCTCCTCTGGCTTGAGATCGACTTATTCTTTATATCGGCTTAGTCTTTGTATCGACTTGGAAGCCAGATCGAGTCAGATGCCAGATCGAACTAACAGGAAGTAGGCCAGCAACAGTGCCGACAGCACATAAGCTGGCCACTTTACTGCGCTGACCTGGCCGCGGACCACTTTCAGTATTGGCCACACGATCAGCCCCAGGGCGATTCCGTCGGCGATGGAAAAGAAGAGCGGGATGCCCACGATGACCAGAAATGCAGGAATCGATTCCGTCTCGTCGGACCAGTCGATGTCTTTGACTCCGCGAAACATCATGGCGCCAACAAGCACCAGCGCGGGCGCGGTGATGGGGGCGTAGCCTCCCAGGGCGATGATCAACGGACTGAAGGCGATCGCCAGCAGGAACAGGACGCCGACCGTCACAGCCGTCAGCCCAGTGCGACCACCCTGCTCGACACCCGCGGCACTTTCGATGTAGCTGGTTACCGTGCTGGTGCCCATGCAGGCTCCGGCGATCGTACCGGCTGCGTCGGCGAGCATGGCTTCACGCATGCGAGGAAGCTTCCCGTCCTTCATCAGTCCGGCCTGTTGCGAGACTCCGATCAGCGTTCCTGTGGTGTCGAAGATGTCCATGAACAGAAAGACGGCGACGAACGTCAGGCCTGTGGCCGAAAAGGCTGCGCCAAAATCAAACTGCATAAACGCCGATTGTTCGAATTGCGGAAACCCAACGATCTGACTCACTTGAACCTTGCCGCAATAGAATGCAACCGATGCAGCGACCACGATTCCAATCAGGATTCCACCCGGGATTCTTCTAATGGCCAGTAGCATCGTCACGAGGAAGCCCGTCCAGAACACGGCGGAATCCACGGTCTTCAGTCCGGAGGAATTGAATGCGACGAAGCTTGGAGCGTCCGCGAGTACGCCACCGTTTTTCAAACCGATGAACGCGACAAACAGTCCGATTCCAACGCCAATCGCACTCCGCATGCTGGGGCTCATTACATCAAGGATGATCGCACGCACACCCAGCAACGTCAGCAACAGGAAAAGGCCGCCCGCGAGCAATACGATCGCCAACGCCGCTTTCCAGGGTTCGGCGGAAAGCTGTTGACCTGCAATCGCCATCACGACGGAGACGAAGAAGAAGTTCTGTCCCATTCCCGGCGCCAGTGCGATTGGCAGCTTGCCGTACAGTCCCATTACGCAACACGCAAAACCGCTGGCAAGGCAGGTCGCCAACAACACGGCTCCCGCGTCGAGTCCGGTTGGCTGGCCGGCGAAGTCGGTGGACAAGACTCCCGGTTGGACGACCAGGATGTACGACATCGTCAGAAAGGTGGTGACTCCTGCGAGCACTTCGCGTGAGGCGGTCGTCGCGTGATCTTTCAGTTGGAAGACTTCGTTCAACATGGCAGGCACATGGGGTGAGCGGTTAGTCAGTCGACCAGCGGTAACTTGGCAATCACGAAGATACCGACGGCCGCCAGGCCAAGCACAATCGCTGTGGGAACCGGTTTGGCACCGGACAGGAAGACCGTCAGGCCAACCGTGACAACGACAAAGATAATCGCGCGGAGCCGCACCTGTTTCCGGATGCCTCCCTTTTGTTGCCAGTCGACAAGGATGGGGCCGAACGTGGGAGAGCGTAGCAGTTTTTCGTTGAGCTGCGGTGACGCGCGAACCAGAAAGTAGCTGGTCAACAGGAGAAACGGAGTGGCGGGCAACACAGGCAGCAGTGCGCCCAGAACTCCCAATCCAAAGAAGACGCCGGCCAGGACCAGCGAGACCAGTTTCTTCAGCCCGCCCTGGACAGGTGGCGAATCGGGACTGGGATCTTCATCAGGCATGGCAATCTTGGGACTTCCTTCGTGTCACACATGATAGCGAATACCGATTTTGTGCTGCAGCCTAATCGTGTTGGCCGGTCGCGGCGGCCTGTACGTCCAGCCAGAATTCAGATTCCACGGCCAGAAACTCCTGCGTCATGCGAAACATGGCGACGTAAAACGGGTTTTCGGTGCGTGCCTGAATTGTATCGATGTAACCTTCCGCCCAGGTGAGATGGCGGCGGAAGAACGTGCTCGCCAAGGCGAACGCTTCCGGATCACCGGAGCTGGAATAGTGCTGAACCGCGCGGGCCATGATATCCAGTTCGACGCCCAGGTGATCGGCCATCGTATCGGGATACGAAGGATTCCGTGACCAACCGATGGCGTCGCCGAAGGATTGGACCGACGAAGTGACTTCGCTCTGCAATTCGCCTCGGGCCCATACGGATTGAAGCGGTGGATAATGGCCGCGTGGTCCTACGAACAGTTGGCAGTAAACCGCCGCTAGTTCTTCGAGTTCCGCTTCGTCGGGAATCTGGCCGCCGGCCGCCTCGTAGACCGGGCCGAGTTCCGTGGCATTCAATTGCTGCGTCAACGTCTGGTCAACTTCCATCGACCAAAGTCGCGCCAGCAGCACGTACATGCCACTGGTGTCACTGGCTGTGCGATTCGCGTCGACGTCTTTGCGTTGCGAGTCCGTCATTTTGAAATCCAGTAACGAGTGTTGGGTAGCGACGAGCGACGAGCGACGAGCATCGAGCGACGAGTATCGTGTCGCCTGCCAGTTCGACTAGCCCACTTTGCGGATGCTGACGACCGTGTCGTGGAACGACTGTTGGCCGCTGACCGGGTCCGGAGCGATAGGCATCAGCTTGTTCTGATTCCAGCCGTTGCCGGTATTGCGTTTCCACTTTGACGGATCGCCGTTGGAATTATCTTCCCACCACATGTTCCGTTCCCAATCCGAGTCACGGTAGCCTCCCGGGTCACTGCCGGCCAGTGGACCGGTTAGTGTCGGCGTCTTTTTCGCCTGAGCCACACTGGTGTAGTGGGTGTGCCCACAACTGTTGCTCATCGCGATTGCCTTCGGGTGAATACCCTGCATCGTGACGATGGGAACTCGCATGGTGGAAATCTTCTTGCGACCGTTGCTATCCGCAAGGTCATCGCGTTTGAGGTGCGGCGACAGTTTTTCAAGTTCCTCGGAGTAGTACGAGGTCAGCTCGATCCAGTCGCCATCCTGGAGCCCCAGTTTCGCGGCGGTGACGGGATTGATCCACGCCGGATTGGAGTGCACAATTTCGGCCAACCATTTTAGGTTCATTGTGCGTCCGTGATTGTGGACGTTCCACTTGAAGCTGGTCATGATCAGCTCATTGTCGGACAGGTCCTTGTGTTCGGACGGCTGGAACCAGATTGGCAGTGGATCGATGGCCACGTCGTTTCCTTTGTGGCTGTCCGGACGACTCTTGGTCTTGGTGACGCCGCTGCGAGCGATGAGTTCCGAGCAGTCTTCGTTCTTGCCAATCTTCTGCACGAACGCACTGTGTATTTCAAACTTGCGACTGGGCGTTTTGAACCCGCGAATCGGTTTTCCGTCCACCATGATACCGACGCCAATTCCGTCCTTGGTGATGATGCCGCTGTCATCCACGACGGCACCTTCCATATCCTCGGGCGGGACCGGTTGGTTGTACGGTTCATAGAACGGCTCGCGGTCGGCTTCCCACGCACCTTCTTCCAGCAGTCGATCGAGCCCACTTTTTCCGGTTTCGGGATTTTCGGGAACGGTCGAAGCCCATTGCTCCATGTATTCGCGAATGTCTTCCTTGTACCACTCCTCCATGCCGCCGCCGATTCGCTTTGCCAGTTCCGGAAAGAACTCGCGAACATCTTTGGACTCACCCAGCGGTTTGACCATGGGAGTACGGATGCCAACGTAGGGACGCAGGTTGTAGGAGCCACGCGCGTCCAGGTCCCATCGCTCGAGGTACGTTGTCCAGGGAAGCACGATATCAGCGAAGTGTGCCGTCTCGTTGTAGAACGCATTGATGCAGACATGAAATCCAATCATCTCTTCATCGCTGAGCACCTGTTGCGTCATGGACTCTTCGGGCCACGTGACCGGCGCGTCGAGGTTGTAGGTCATGTACGCCTGTAGTCGGGCACGACCCTGCAACAGATAGAGATAGATGATTTCGCCCACACGCATCCGGCGCCAGACGTTTGCCAACGGATATTCCGGCGGATCTTCCAGCACGCTGGTCGTCTTTGCGCCGGGAGGCATGGCCGGAGTTTTGACGATCGGATCGAGCCCACCCCACGGCGACCAGCACCAGCCGCCTTTCTTGCCGACGCTACCGACGAGTGCATTGAGCAGATTGATTGCGCGGTCGTTGTAGAAACCGTTGATGTGCGCGGAACTCCCGCGGTTACACATCGTGGTGACCGACGGAGCAGCCTTGGCGAACTCGATGGCGATTCGGCGAATGTCGGCCGCCGGCACGCCGCTTACTTCTTCCGCCCATGCGGGAGTGTACGGAGCCATGTGGGCGCGTAACTCATCGATGGGAACATTCGTCCAGCGTTTGAGGAATGTTTCGTCGTGCAGATTCTCGGCGAGAATTGTGTGTCCCATGGCGAGCGCGACGGCGCCATCCGTACCCGGAAACGGCGCAAACCATTCGTCGCTGGCACCGGCGGTGTTGGAGAGACGCACATCGAAAGTCACCAACTTTGCACCATTGCGGTAGCGACCGTTTTGAATACGAGTGGCAAAGGGAACGTGGCCCTGATGAGCCTCGAAGGCATTGGAGCCAAAGTTCAGAATGTACTTCGAATTTTCGACGTCATTCAGATCCCAGTCGCTCTCCCAGAGGTACGTCAGGTTCGCAGCACGACGGTTGCCCGAACACAGGGCGCGATGACTGAGCTGCGTCTTGGTGCCGTAGGCATCGAGGAAGCGTTTGAGTGCATCCTTGCTACGTTGGCGACCCTGATGGAAGGCGAACTCTTCGGGGTGGCCGCTCTCACGAACGGCTTTCAGCTTTTCCGCGATTTCGTCGAGTGCTTCGTCCCACGAAATTCGTTTCCATTTGCCTTCGCCTCGCTTGCCAACACGCTTGAGCGGGTAGAGTAGACGTTCGGGATGATAGAGATGGTTTAGCGCCGCCTGTCCACGAGCGCAAAGATGTCCGCGACTGTTGGGGTCGTTCGGGTTACCTTCGACCTTGATCAGGCGGTCGTCCTTGACGTAGCCGATGATCCCGCAGACCGTGCTACACAGTTGGCACATGCCGGGGACTTTCGTCACGTTCTTGTACTTGTCGCGGTCGGGCCAGTTCCGTTTGGCTTCGGGGCCGGGCAGCTTACAGACGCCTGGTGCGGCTCCAAATTTGCCCAAATCGTAGGGCTTGCCCTTGATGCTTTTCCATTTCTCAATGTCGATGCCTTGCGGCAGTGGCTTTCTTTCAGTTCCTGCACTGGCGGCTGGATCACCACCGGCGGCGGAAGTTGCGTTTGCATTCGAGCCATTGTTGGCGGCGGAAGCCGGTGCATTCGAGCCGGCAGGTTTCTGGCAGCCAGTCGCGGCGGCGAAGGCGGCACCAAGCGCGAGGAATCGACGTCGTGAAGGTTGATCGGCCATACTATGCGTCTCCTTTCTGCGTCCAGTTGTAGATGTCGTACGATTCCGGTTTGTAGCTTTCGCCTTCGACGGGAATCACTGGTTCAACTTCCGGCGGAGCGGGGCCCGTAAACCACATTCGCGGTTTCGTTTCTTTTTCGGTTCGCAGTTGTTGCAGTTCACCGGACTCCTTGGCTTCGTTCATCGCCTTGCTGACCTTCGATTCGGGATCGTTCAGGTCACCGAAGTACAGCGCCTCGGACGGGCAAGTGGGAACACAGGCGGGTTCCATGCCCTCGTCGGTGCGGTGATAACAGTTGTGGCATTTGACTGCCTGCTTGGCGACGGGATCCATATAGATTGCACCGTAAGGACACACGTCAACGCACGTGCCGTGGCCGCAGCAAATGTTGTAGTCGATGGCCACCGTGCCGCCGGCTTCCTTGTGGAGGGCACCGCAAGGGCAAGCTTTGATGCAGGGTGCATCTTCGCAATGCTGACACGACATGGGAAGAAACATACGTGCCACTTTGGGATACTCGCCGACATCCTGATAAAAGGTCTGCCGGATGTAGTTGCCCAAGGGCACGTCGTTTTCGGATTTGCAACTGACTTCGCAACCGTGGCATCCGAAACATCGGCGGGTGTCGACGAACCAGCCAAGCTTCTTGCCATCGTCGGGAGCCGTGATGCGTTCCTTCCAGTATTCTTCCGGCTGGAACAGATCGGCGGAGTTGCCGTTGCTGGCGGCTTCGCCCTGGGCTTTCGCGGCGGTTGCCGCGGCGGGAACAATCGCCAACGCTGCGGATGCCTTCTTCAGGAAGTCACGTCGGTCGGCGGTCGATTTGGGAGTCGAGGTCGCGTCAACGCTGGCATCAGTGTTGATCGGATTTTCAGATTTATCGGACATACGTTTCCCGATTTAGAAATGAGCGGGACGTGCGAATGGGTATTCGCGACAGCAAAGAAGCAAAGATACCAAGCCGGGAACTCCGACTTGCTAGTGAACTCACGTGAAAGCGCCGCCGGCAAGTTTGCCTGATGATCGGTGGCGTATCGAAATTTCTGGTTCTGGTTTGCGTCGCATAGCCTTAGAGCATGACGGTGGTGACGAGCTATGTCAATGTTTTCGGAGGCCGGTGCGCGAGTGGCGACGAGCAACGTACGCCCGCTCACGAATTTGCTGATTTCCCGCTCCCCGCGATTGGACGGGAAGTCACAGAATGCCGGAAATCTGCGGCTACTCCCCGTTTTGCTGCGGCGTGAATCCGTCGCAGCGGTGGAGGTCGATTCGATTCTCTGTCAATGAGCTGTGCCGACTCAGGGAGTGCCACCGGACCAGTTTTCGAGTGCCGAACTGAACGTGTTGCCGAGCGCCGATTTGGCCGCCTGCTCCTGCAGTGAATCATTGCCAGACTTGGTGATGTCGACCATCAGGTCCTGGTTTTCCTTCCAGTCGTCGACCGTGTACAAGCGAACGTCCGCGTAAATGCTGCCTAAACTGGCGGTGGTTTTGGGGACCATATGGAACCCGTCTTCCGCTCGGACGATATGGTATTTGAGTCCGCCGAACATCAAAGCGGCCCCTACAAGCAGTCCCGCAAAGAAGGTCGAGAATTTATCCATCGTATGGTCTTCCGGTTTCGTAGTTGACGCCGATTTACCTTCGGGGCGAAACTGTAGTCGCTTACGAGGAAAATCGACAAGGTTGTTTACCAGTTATTCGCTGAAGTGCATGCCTTTATGACTCTAAATCCGCTGCTGATCGCTCCACTGTTCGCCGTATCCGTCTGGCTGCTAGCGTTCCTCGCCGTTCTGGTGCTTGTGTTGGTCATCATTCCGCTCGTGTTTGTCATTGGCGTGCGGTTTTTCCCAAAAGGGTTCGTCTACGGTTTTTTCTGGGTACTGTTCAATAGCTGCTACCGAATCCACCTCCATGGTCTGGAGAGAGTCCCTGAGAAGGGGCGGGTACTGTTGGCACCGAATCACATTTCGTGGCTGGACGGATTTTTGGTGCAGTTCATCAATCCGCGGTTGGTCTGCACGTTGGTTTACGGTGGCAACTTCGAAAAAGGGTGGATCAAACGTCTTGGAGACACCTGGAATGCCATCGTGATTTCGCCAGGTCCCAAGGCAATCCTCCGAGCGCTCAGGAAGGCCCGCCAGTTGCTGATGGAAGATGAGATCGTTTGCATCTTCCCCGAAGGCGGCATTACGCGAAACGGGCAACTTCAGGCCTTCAAGCCTGGTATGATGAAGATCCTTGAGGGCACGGATGCACCTGTCATTCCCGTTTTTATTGACGGGCTGTGGGGCAGCATCTTCAGCTTTTCGGGCGGTAAGTACTTCTTCAAGATGCCACAACTGGGTCGGCGTCGAATTGATGTGTACTTCGGCGAGCCTCTATCAGGCGTCACGGAACCGGAAACGGTCCGCGGCGCCGTCGCAGAACTGGGAGCCATGGCGTTGGAAAAAAGAAAACAGAAACTTACCTCCGTCGGCGATGCGATGATTCGGAGTTGCATGAAACGCCGCTCACGTTCGAAGATGGCCGACTCGCTGGGGACGGACGTCACCGGTGGGCAAGCCCTGATGCGAGCTCTCATACTTCGTCGGCTTCTGAAAAAGCATGTCTTCGCCGCCGACGAACAGCACATTGGAATTCTGATGCCGCCGCTGGTTGGTGGCGTATTGGTCAACATGGCTGTCGTGCTGGACAAGCGGATTCCGGTCAACCTGAATTATACCGTTTCATCGGAAGTGATGAATCAGTGCATCCAGGTCGCCGGAATCAAACACGTTTTGACGTCCCGCAAGGTGATGGAGAAGTTCGACTTTGATCTCGATTGCGAGGTCGTTTACCTCGAAGACTTCCGCGAAAAAGTCTCGTTGGTGGACAAGCTTGCCGGTGTCGCCGGCGCCTATGCCACTCCCGCCGGAATGTTGTCGTCGATGTTGGGTGTGAACTCGGTCGACAAGGACGACGTGCTGACCGTGATCTTCACCTCCGGTTCAACGGGTACTCCGAAGGGTGTGATGCTGACGTATGCCAATGTCGCTTCGAACATCGAGGCGATCGATCAGGTCATTGGTCTGGATTCAAAGGATGTGATCATCGGCATTCTGCCGTTCTTCCATTCCATGGGTTTCACGGTGACGTTGTGGTGTGTCATGACGCTGGACATCAAAGGCGTCTATCACACGAACCCGCTGGAGTCGCGCCAGGTTGGCAAATTGTCCAAACGCCACGGCGGCACGATTCTGGTTTCGACGCCCACGTTTTTGCGATCCTATCTGCGGCGTGTTCCCAAAGAGGATTTCTCGACGGTCGACACGGTCGTTGCCGGCGCGGAGAAACTGCCGCGCGAATTGTGCGACGCGTTCGAAGAGAAGTTTGGCGTACGCCCCGTGGAAGGCTATGGGACGACGGAACTGTCGCCGCTGGTGTCGGTCAACATTCCGCCCAGTCGCGAAGGCGGTTCGCATCAGAAGTCGCTTTGTGAAGGCTCGGTCGGACGCTGCATTCCCGGCGTGACGGCAAGGATCGTCGACGTGGATTCCGGGGAGACGCTGGGTGTCGAGCAGCCCGGCATGCTGTGGATCAAAGGCCCTAACGTGATGAAGGGCTACCTCAACAATCCGGAAAAGACAGCCGAAGTTCTGAAGGACGGTTGGTACAACACCGGCGACGTCGCGAAACTGGACAAGGATGGCTTCATCCACATCACGGGCCGCATCAGTCGTTTTTCGAAGATCGGCGGCGAAATGGTCCCGCATATCAAGATCGAAGATGCCATTCAACAGTTCGTGGGAATGGACGAGGAAGCTGGTGCCTCAATCGCGGTCGCTGCAGTGCCTGACAAAAAGAAAGGCGAACGCATCGTTGTCCTGCATACGGAAATCGAGAAGACGCCGCAGGAAATCATCGACCAACTTCGCGAGGAAGGGTTTCCGAACATCTTCATTCCTTCGCCGGATAGCTTTCGGCAGATCGACGAAATGCCCGTGTTGGGGACCGGGAAGATCGACCTGAAGGGACTCAGCCGCAAGGCGTTGGAGCTGTTTGGCGAGGAGTGATCACCACTTTGGTGTTCACCGAATTGGTACCGGCCGCGACAAGTCCTGATGTTGGTCCAGTCGTTACATGCCAAGGAACGGCACGGGCACGAGGAACGCGTGCTGCTCGTAGAGACTCCACGCCCCATACCATGACGTGAATTGCGTGAAGTACACAATCAACGCGTAGAACAAAACGACTGGCAGCACGCCGAGTCGTGCGACCCAACGCGAAAACCAGTGTCGCTTCGCATCGCGTTTTTCTGAACGGCTGACCGCCCAGCCAACCGCCAGTCGAGCGGGGAACATGAAGGTGACGAAGAATAAACTCGGCAGCCATGCCGCCTCTCTTGGTACCAGTTCCGCTTTCAGGATGTACAGCGGAATGGCCAATGCCAACGTTAGCAGCAAGGCAAACCAGTAAGCGATGGGAGCCCTTTGAAACTGCTGGCGAACGGCGTGCAATTCAAACTGGCTGCCAAAACGATTTGTCATGGGCAGTCGAGCCTGAAGGAACGGCAAGTATGCCAGTACCACTGCCAACATCAGTCCGCCCACAAGCGCAATTAGACCGCCAAAACCGGGGTCGTCAACTTTGGTCGCAGCCGCCATCAGTGTGACGGGGAAAGCCAGCCAGGCGACGGCGCCGATGAATCCTCGGACACCCAGCGAGAAATAGTGCTTCAGGCGAAGTCGTTCGAAGAAGGCCATCAACCGAAGTGAAGCGTCGTCGTACATGCCACCTTCACGGAAGCGACGCCAGAGCTTCACAGGAGCCGGCCATGCGAAGTGTCGAAGTTTCCCGCCACGGAAGATTGCCCATGCCATATGAATCGTGGTCAGCAACAGCAGCGCGAAAACTAACAGACGCAACCCCGTTGTACGATTGGACTCGCCGTTCAACAGCAGTGACGAATACCACAGGCTGGAAAAAAATCGGACCGGCAGCATCGTCAGGAAAATCCCAAGACCAATTCCACCCAGTCCTGCGGCAGCGCGGACGCCAATAAAACCGTCGCGGATTCGACCGGACCGAATAATGCGTCCGCTCGATTCCAACAGGTATCCAAGGCTGAGAAACTGCAGAATCGGAATCGTCGCCAGAACAGAAAGTAGAACGACCAGGCTCGCCAGCCCGAACAGCCAGTGTGTCACCGAACACAATCCTCGCCATGCCCGTGCGTACCACGGCCGGCGAGGCTGAATTTCTGCCGGCGGCGCCATGGCTTCAGCGAGGAAAACGTGCGAAGTTTGATGAGCGACGAATTCGTGGCTGGTGCTACTTGTCATTGTCGCGTGACCCCACTCTGGTGCGTTTTCGATACATGACCTCGCCAGGCCTGCTTGCCATCATAACCATGGAATTGCCGGGCAAATTCGAATTCGACGGGCCGAGGAAAATATTCTGCAATACGAACGACGACGAAACGATTACAGTTTAAGCCTGACGGCGATCAATTTCAGGTGACGTGAAGTCCGGGAAACAGAAGATGTGGACTCGACACATATTGATGTTCGGTGTTTGCGGGCTGGGGCTCGCATTGATGGGCAGTCAATTGCGGAAACCGCAGCAAACATTGGCCATCAATCCCGACGTTGCCGTGGTGCTCGATAGCGACACGGTACAGCGGATCGATGATCAGTTTTCCGCCGTCTGGAAATCGGAAGGGCTCTCGCCTGCGAATAGAGCCGATAACCTGCTGATTGCGAGACGTATCTCTTTGGCGCTGCTGGGCACGGTACCGTCGCTGGAAGAGATTCGCGCGTTCGAAGCGATTGATGAAGACGCTCAGATCGAAGGCTGGCTGCGACACGTGATGTCGGATCGCCGATTTGGAGACTACGTTGGCGAACGACTTGCTCGCGCCTACGTGGGAACCGAAGACGGGCCCTTCATCGTATTCCGCCGCCGCCGGTTCGTTGCCTGGCTGAGCGATCAGCTCATGGAGAACACGCCCTACGATCAGATTGTGCAGCAACTGATCAGTGACCGCGGCAACTGGACGGACACACCCGGGGTCAACTTTATCACGGTCACCAACGGCACCAACGAGGAGGGGCAGCCGGATCCCGCGCGGCTGGCGGCGAGGACGACGCGAGCGTTTCTGGGGGTGCGACTGGATTGCATGCAATGCCACGACGACAACCTGGGTGGTGACTGGCTGCAATCGGATTTCCATCAGCTTGCCGCTTTCTTTTCCGAGGCCCGTTCATCCGGCCTGGGGATTCAGGATGCGGAACGCAACTACGAATTCACCTACCTCGATCAGGACGAAGCGGAACTCGTTGAACCCAACGTGCCGTTTGCCATCGACCTAAAATCGGACGCGGAAAATCGCCGCACGCAACTCGCCAACTGGGTGACCCATCCCGAGAACAAGGCGTTTGCCCGAGCAACCGTGAATCGTGTCTGGGCATTGATGTTCTCCCGTCCGTTGGTCGAGCCGATTGATGACATTCCGCTCAAGGGGCCGTGGCCACCAGGGCTGGAATTGCTCGCGGATGATTTCGTCGAGAGCCACTTTGACCTGCGACGGTTGATTTCGCAGATTGCTTCGACCCGAGCATTCCAGTTGGAGAGTCGGGCCGATTTTGAAGTCACGGAGTCACACGAGCAATCGTGGGCCGTGTTCCCGGTGACCCGGCTACGTCCTGAACAGGTTGCGGGCAGCATTGTTCAGGCCGCCTCGCTGTCGACGATTGACTCCAATTCGCACATCCTGCTTCAGTTCGCCGCGGCCAATCAGGTAGACGAATTCGTCAAACGATATGGCGATACGGGCGAAGACGAATTTGACGACCGCGGTGGCACGATTCCTCAGCGGCTGTTGATGCTAAACGGACAACTCGTGAAGGAACGCACGAAGGACGATCTGATCGCCAACGCTGCGACACGGATCGCTCAGCAAGTGGGCGACAATGAACAGACGATCGAATCTGCTTTCCTGGTGGCCCTGTCGAGACAGCCCAACGAAATCGAACTCGAGCATTTCAAAGGGCTGCTGGAGGACGATTCCCTGAAGGCGGGGCGAAACCAACGGCTGGAAGATGTTTTCTGGTCGCTATTGAATTCATCCGAGTTCTCCTGGAACCACTGACCGGTTTCCGGAATGTCGCGCGTCGTATGTTTCCGGTCCAACTGAATTTCCAACACGGAGTCATCCAATGCATCCACTTTCAGGACACTGCGGAAGTCCCCAACATTTTTCCAGGCGGTCCGCTCTCAAGCTGGTGGGGCTCAGTGGGCTGGCATGGCTGACGCCGCTGGGGGAAGCGATCGCTCGTGCTAATGAGCGTGGCAAGGCACCGGCGAAGTCGTTGATTCTGCTGTGGCTGGACGGTGGAAACAGTCAACTGGAAACTTTCGATCCCCATGCCGGCGCCAGTATTGCCGAGGGTACGTCGGCGATTGATTCACGGTTAAAGGGCGTTCAGTTGGCGACGGGCATGGAGCATGTTGCCGAGCAGATGGATTCGATCTCGTTGATCCGGAATGTCGTCAGCAAAGAAGGCGATCACGAGCGAGCCGTCTACAACGTGAAGACCGGGTACCGCCCGGATCCGACGCTGACGCATCCATCCATCGGTGCGATCCTGACCCATCAATTACCCACCAACGACACGGACATCCCACGCCACGTTTCGATTTTGCCATCCGGATGGCCGGGACGAGGTGGATACCTTGGCGATCAGTTCGACGCATTCAAGACGGGTGATCCCAACTCGCCGATTCCGGATGTGACGCGGCGGGTATCGGACGAACGATATGATCGACGATTGAAGAATTTGAATCTGCTGGATCAGCAATTCGCCCGCGATCGGTTGGCTGATCTGGAATCACGTCGCACATTGCATCAGACTTCCATACAGCAAGCTGTGAAGATGATGAGTAGCGAACAGCTAACGGCGTTTGACGTGAGCGAAGTGCCGGAGAGTGAGCGGGCGGAATTCGGCGATACGCCATTTGGTCGCGGTTGCCTCGCGGCGGCGCGGTTGGCGGAAGTCGGCGTGCGTTGCGTCGAGGTGAATCTGACCGGCTGGGATGTCTCGCACGTCTCCAACCATGCGGTCCATGAAGGACTCGTTCCCACGCTGGACAAGGCCCTCGCGGGACTGATCGCGTATCTGAAGAAACGGGATCAACTGAAGGATACCGTCGTCCTGTGTTGCGGCGAATTCGGCCGCACCCCCACGCTGAATCCGGCAGCCGGCCGCGACCATTGGCCCCACGGGTTTTCTGTCGCCATTGCCGGCGGTGGAATTGCTGGAGGACGCGTGATTGGTGAAACGGATCCAGAAGGTAGTAAAATTGCGTTTGCGAAGGGAACCCCTGTCGCTGATGTGCACGCGACCGTCATGCACGCGATGGGTATCGAATACGCCCACGAGCTGGATACGCCCGTCAATCGACCGATGAAGCTCAGCGAAGGCTCGCCGATAGAATCGCTGTTTTAGTCGTCAGCGAAGACTGATGGCAAAGTTGCAAACGGACGGCGTCCTTGCCGTTCATGTTCGCGTGATTGGCGGCCCTATTCGGCCACCGATTCGGTGGAGGCGTCGGAATTCACCTCCGCCCTCGAAAACGTAAACTCGTCGTCGCGGAAGTCGATTTTTACACCGCTTCCGGCCGCGATCGTTCCCTTCAGGATTTCGGTCGCCAACGAGTTCTGCAGCCGTTGTTGGATAACTCGTTTCAATGGACGAGCCCCATACGACGGGTCGAATCCTTCCGCAGCAATCTGGTTGCGGGCCGCTTCGGTGACGACCAGCGTCATGTCGTTTGACTCCAGTTGTGCTTCCAGGTGGTCGATTTGCAGATCCACAATTCTCCGAATCTGGTCACGCCCCAGTGGCTGGAACATGATGGTTTCGTCGATTCGATTCAGGAACTCAGGCAGGAATCGCGTCTTCAGCACCTCCGTTACCGCGGTGCGAACATCGTCGTCCGTTCCGCCTTCTTCGGTGATTTGCTGAATCGCGCTACTACCGATGTTGCTGGTCATCACGACGATCGTGTTGGTAAAGTCCACCGTGTGGCCGTGGTTGTCGGTCAGTCGACCGTCATCCAGCAGTTGCAACAGTACATTGAATACGTCGCGGTGAGCCTTTTCGATTTCGTCGAGCAGGATCACGCTGTAGGGTCGACGCCGGACGGCTTCGGTCAGTTTGCCGCCCTCTTCGTAGCCGACGTAACCCGGAGGTGCTCCAATGAGGCGACTGACGGTATGGCGTTCCATGAATTCGCTCATGTCCAGGCGGACCATCGCGTTTTCATCGTCGAACATGACCTCTGCCAGTGCCTTGCAGAGTTCCGTCTTGCCGACTCCCGTGGGGCCAAGGAACAGGAAGGAACCGATCGGCCGGTTGGGATCTTGGAGTCCGCTTCGGCTACGACGCACGGCATTGGATACGGCCGCGACCGCCTCGTCCTGGCCAACAACTCGTTGGTGCAGTCGATCTTCCATGACCAGTAGTTTGGCCTTTTCGGTTTCCACCATCCGCGAAACGGGAACTCCCGTCCACGAGCTGACGATTTCGGCGATCTCATCTTCGGTGACTTCCTGGCGAAGCAGCCGTCGCTCGGAGCCGGAGTCCGAACTCTGATCGGCGCCGGTTTCTCCTGTCTTCGCGGACGTCTCTGTTGCCGACGTCGGCTCGGGCTCGGTCTGTGAGTCGGCCTGTTTCTGAAGTGCCCGTCGCTTCACATCCAGTTCGTAGAGCGTCTGATATTCCTCTTCGGTCACCGGTTGCCCGGTCGACTGCTTTTGCTTGATGCTGCTGTCGAACTGACTGAACTCGTGCGTGATGCGTTCCAGTTCCTGTTGGATCTTCTTGACGTCGCCAACGCCCAGTTTTTCCGCTTCCCACTGCTCACGCAGGCTGGCAAGTTTATGACGAAGCGTTTCCGATTCGGACTCGATCTCGGCGAGTCGTTCTTTTGCCGTATCCTCGGTCTCCTCGCGTAGTTGCCTCGCGGCGAGTTCCAGTTGCGTCAGTCGCCGCTGTACTTCGTCGATTTCGGAAGGCACGCTCTCCAGTTCCATGGCCAGTCGACTGGCAGCTTCGTCGACAAGGTCGATTGCCTTGTCCGGCAGAAAGCGATCGGTAATGTAGCGATTGGAAAGTTCGGCCGCCGCGACGAGCGCGGAATCCTTGATCTTCACACCGTGGTGCGTTTCATACCGTGCCTTCAGTCCGCGCAGGATGGCGATGGTGTCTTCCGCATTGGGTTCCTGGACGAGGACCGGTTGGAATCGTCTTTCCAACGCCGCGTCTTTCTCGATGTACTTGCGGAATTCATCCAGTGTCGTCGCGCCGATGCACCTCAGTTGCCCACGAGCGAGTGCCGGCTTCAGCAAGTTCGCGGCATCGTTCCCGCCTTCGGCAGCTCCTGCCCCGACGACCGTGTGCAATTCGTCAATGAATAGAACCACGTTACCGTTGGCGTCTTCCACTTCCCGCAAGACAGCCTTCAGTCGGTCTTCGAACTCGCCGCGGTATTTGGTGCCGGCGATCAGGGCGCCCATATCCAAAGCGATCACTCGCTTGTTTTGGAGGCTTTGGGGCACGTCGCCTTGCGTGATGCGCAGGGCCAGCCCTTCCGCGATCGCCGTTTTACCAACGCCCGGTTCGCCAATCAGCACGGGGTTGTTCTTCGTTCGTCGCGACAGGACCTGAATGACGCGACGGATCTCCCGGTCGCGACCGATGACGGGATCGAGCTTGCCTTTCTGTGCCAGTTCGACCAGATCGATACCGTATCGTTCCAGTGCCTGGAATTTTTCTTCCGGCGACTGATCCGTAACGCGCGAGCTACCGCGAATCGAACGCAGTGCTTCGAGGGCATCTTTTTCCCGGACGCCGCACATCTGCAGCAGTCGTTTGGCTGCGGACTCGACTCGCGTGAGTCCCAATAGCAGGTGCTCGGTTGAGACGAACTCGTCCGTCATGCCTTCGGCGAGTTCGAGGCTGTTGTTGAAGACCTCGTTGAGTTCGCTACTGATTCGTGGTTCGCTGCCACCGGAAGCTTCCGGCAATCGTTGCAGCTCGGAATCAAGCATGTCGACGAGTTGATTGACGTTGGCGCCGATCTTACCGAGTAGCGGCTTGACAATGCCATCGTCTTCGTTGACCAACCCACGCAGCAGGTGCAGCGGTTCGATCTGGGGATTGCCAGCTTTGGTTGCCAGTGCCTGAGCACGTACCAATGCTTCCTGACTTTTGACGGTCAGTTTTTCGAATCGAAATGTCATTTTTCACCTCTCTGTGCGCGCAGGGGTAGTGCGGGCAAATACGTGGGAAAAAAACACTGGCGGCGAAGGTTGTGCCGACCCCGCCAGTGTTGGCCTTGTCGAACGGACTCTACTTCGAGTCCTTGACTTCAAATTCAGCGTCGATGGCGTCATCGTCCGCAGCGGCTCCGCCACCAGCAGCACCTGCTGCAGCGGCCGCAGGATCAGCAGCCGCATCACCGTCTGCGGGAGCTGCTCCGTTGTCGTAAAGCGTCTTGCTGACTGCGTGGGACGCCTGTTCCAGTTCGTTGATGGCCGCTTTGATGGCTTCTACGTCATCGCCTTCGGCAACCGACTTCGTCTTCTCCATGGCCTGAACCAGCGGAGCCTTGTCAGCATCGGACAGTTTATCGTCGTGCTCCTTGATCAGCTTTTCGATCTGGAAGCACATTTGACTGGCCTGGTTCCGCAGTTCGACGATTTCGCGTTTCGCCTTGTCGTCGGCGGCATGCGTTTCGGCATCTTCCTTCATGCGCTGGATCTCGTCATCCGACAGACCTGACGACTGTTCGATGCGAACGGTTTGCTCCTTGCCGGTGCCGATATCTTTGGCGGCAACGTTCAGGATTCCGTTTTGGTCGATGTCGAAACGAACCTCGATCTGAGGCACACCGCGAGGAGCGGGCGGAATGCCCTCCAGATTGAACTGGCCAAGCAAACGGTTGTCGTTTGCCATCTGGCGTTCACCCTGGAACACTCGTACGGTCACGGCAGTCTGGTTGTCTTCGGCGGTGCTGAAGACCTGCTTCTTTTCGGTTGGAACGGTCGTATTCCGCTCGACGAGCTTCGTGAAGACTCCGCCCAGCGTTTCGATACCCAGCGAAAGTGGCGTCACGTCCAGCAGCAGTACGTCCTTCCGGTCGCCCGAAAGCACGCTACCCTGGATGGCTGCACCTGCGGCGACAACTTCGTCTGGATTCACACCACGGTGTGGGTCCTTGCCGAAGATCTCCTTGGCCAGCTCCTGAACACGTGGGATGCGTGTGGAACCACCAACGAGGACGACTTCGTCAATGTCACTGGGGCTCAGCTTGGCGTCTTGCAATGCCTGTAGCACGGGCTTGCGACATCGCTCGATCAACCCGTCGGTCAGCTCTTCGAACTTCGCGCGAGTCACGTTCATCTGCAAGTGCTTCGGTCCCGAAGCGTCGGCCGTGATGAACGGCAGGTTGATGTCGGTCTGTGGCGTCGAACTGAGTTCCTTCTTCGCTTTCTCGCAAGCTTCCTGCAGACGTTGCAGAGCCATCGAGTCGGCCTTCAGGTCGATGCCGTTTTCCTTTTGGAATTCGGAGGCGACGTAGTCGATCAACGCCTCATCAAAGTCGTCGCCACCGAGGTGGGTATCACCGCTGGTGCTGATGACTTCAAAGACCGTAACCTGTCCGTCGCCGCCCTCGTTTTGGGCAACTTCCAGAATCGAGATATCGAAGGTACCACCACCGAGGTCGAAGACGGCGATCTTCTCATCGGCCTTTTTGCCAAGGCCATAGGCCAATGCCGCCGCCGTGGGCTCGTTGATGATTCGTTCAACTTCGAGGCCCGCGATCTGGCCAGCGTCTTTGGTCGCCTGCCGTTGCGAGTCGTTGTAGTACGCCGGTACCGTGATCACGGCACGGTTAACTTTGTGCCCGAGATAGGACTCCGCAGCTTCCTTGAGCTTACGAAGGGTCATCGCCGAAATTTCCTGCGGCGTGTATTCCTTGTCACCGGCGCGAACCTTTACGTAGTCGTCGGCACCGCCGATGACGTCGTAAGGAACCATCTTTTCTTCCGACTCAACTTCGCTGTGTCGGCGTCCCATGAAACGCTTGATCGAATAGATCGTTTTGGTCGGGTTCGTGACCGCCTGACGTCGAGCTGGTTCGCCGACGAGCGTTTCGCCCTTGTCGGTGATCGCCACGACGCTGGGCGTCAGTCGGTTACCCTCTGCGTTGGGAATGATCTTGCTTTCGGAACCTTCCATTACGGCAACCACCGAGTTGGTTGTGCCGAGGTCGATTCCGATTATTTTTTCACCCTGAGCCATGTTCTGCTCCTTTGCTAAAATCTGCGTGCAGTCGGGTCGTTCGGGTATTACCGAATGGGCTTGGCTTGCACGCCCCTGATTTCGTTCGTTTTCAACTGCCGTGTCTGGAAAGCAAAGGCCGTGCCATCCGTCCTGAGTTACATTTGTTTCGAACGTAAAGTATTATGCGGTAATCGTTTATTGCGACCGGTATGTGCTCGGGCTAAAGCCGAGTCTGCCATTTTGACACGCTGCGGCGGCGTGCTCGTCAGCGTACTCCCCGCCGAACATCGTTAATGACCTAGTGCAAATCGGGCCAGTAATCGCATTTGCTGGATGAAAAACTGATGGCGAAGAAGAAGTCGACCCCATCTACCGCCGCCACTCGCCGCAAAACCGAGTCTAAGGACACAATCCGCGCGTTGCACGATCTGGAGGCAAAGATCCTCGATCTGATGCAGCGGCACGCGACGCTCGCGGAGTCAATTCAGGATGACCCCAAAGCCGGCGCGAAACTGCTCGCGCGGTTGCGGGATGCGGAGGAGATGGCGAAGCTGAATCGAAAGCTCGGACGAAAGACAACGGGGCCCATGGCAGATGAGACCGTGGCGGCCATCTTCCGCGAGTTGGCCCATGGGATCGAAACTTCGCAGCGTCGATTCCGCGTTGCGTTTCTTGGTCCGCTACACAGCTACAGTCACCTCGCGACACTCAAAAAGTTTGGCGAGAGTGCCGAACTGGTTCCCGTTCGCACGATTGCTGCCGTGTTCGAAGAAGTGAGTTCGGGCCAGGTCGACGCGGGGCTTGTGCCCATTGAAAACTCGACGGACGGGCGCATCGTCGATACCCTGGACCGACTGACTCAGGCGTCGGTGAAAATTTGCGGCGAAGTGCCACTACGCATTCACCATAACCTGCTAGGCATCGGCTCGCGCGAGGACGTCACGCAGGTTTGCAGCAAGCCCCAGGCGATCTCACAGTGCCGCGACTGGTTGGAGAGTCACTTGCCGGCCGCAAAAATTACGGCGATGTCCAGCACAACCGCCGCAGCGGAACTGGCAGCCAGTGATCGGAGTGTGGCGGCCGTTGCCAGTCATCAGGCCGGCGTGCAGTACGGCCTGAAGGTTCTGGCGAAGAACATCGAGGATCGCAAGGACAACATCACACGCTTCGCCGTTATCGGTCAGGAGGCCGCGACGCGGACGGGCAACGACAAGACGTCGATCATGTTCGAACTGGCGCACGAACCCGGAGCACTCGCTGATGCGATGATCGTATTCAAGAAGAATCGATTGAATCTCACGTGGATTGAATCGTTCCCAAAACCCGGTTCGCCAAACGAGTATTTGTTCTTCATCGAACTGTTGGGGTATCAGACCGACCTTCGCGTGCGACGGGCGCTCGCAGCGCTGGAGAAGAAGTGTGTGAGGCTGGAAGTGCTGGGCTCGTATGCTCAGTCGAAAGTTGTCTGATCGTCTGGCCAGTTGCCGTTTGGTCACGCCGCTTGATTGTGCCACGTGTTCACGCAACGGGTTCGCGCAACGTATTCACGCAACGTGTTCGCGCAGTTGTCGCTGTCTTGCATGAGCAACGTCGTACAACTGCATCAGTGTTTCACGCACGTTTCCACCGCATCGATCGAAAATCGGATGCGTGACGTGTTGCTCGAGCTGCAGGGCCGGCTCGTGTTTCAGAAGCTCTTCGACTAGCTGATCCAATAGCGCGTGCGTCGTGCGAGTCTGTTGGACGACCGGCAACCCGCGCCAGCGACGATGCGTGGTGACCAACAACCCGGTGCCTCGATGATGGCAGCAAGCCAGTAGCCGCAGTTTCGTCAGCCAACTGGTTTGTTCGAAGCCATCGACCACGACGATTGTGCGCGAGTTCCAGTTTCGCCAGTCTCGCAACGGAAAGTTGCGCTGTCCGTCGTGCAGCGTGAACGTACCGACGTCGCGGTCTGCATCCGGCCAGTGTCGTTCGAGCAGCCGGAGTAGCGTGGTCTTCCCCGAGCCGTGTGGGCCCACGATTTGGCCACGCCAGTTTGCTGATTCGAGTCGCTGTAGGAATTGGCGGATCGAGTCGCCGGCTTCAAATCGAAACTCCCTCGCGCCCGCTCGGATGTGTCGAGTGGCGAACGGGTTGCCTGCAGGCTGCATGTCGGCCGATAGCGCAGAAGCCGAACGCGTTTCGGACGGGCTACTCATGAGGTGCCAATCGCGCGGGTTGCGGTTTCGCGGTCGTGCTAAGGACGAATGGCTTTTCTATGAAGTGTTCTTTGCCACCGCGAGCGAACAGTCGCATCCTGACGAACCAGCGAACCTGCAAGATCTCACCGTGGTAGCTCAAGGGGCTTTGCGGGAGTTCGACATTGCAGACATGCAACGGTCTCAGGTCACGACACTCGTTTCCCGGCACGCGGCGTTCGAAGAAATGCACGCCAAAGTCTTCGTCGCCCTTTCCCTCGGTCGTCCACAACACGGATGCTTCAATCGCGGAAATGTCGTCGACATCGATCGCATCCACCTGATAGTCAAAGCGCATCATGTCCCCTGGCTGATAGACAGCCGGTTCGTGATAGACCTGTAAACTCAGGAGGGGTTCCATGCAGCTATTGAAACTCAGGAAGTCGCTGGATGCAAAACGAGTGGGTAGACGCGTTCAATGGTGGGCCACTTTTTCTTTTTCAATCTTAGTAGCCGTCGTAATCTTACACTGAGTTGGCGAAGGTAGCGGCTGAGCACCGTGCTTGCGCGGGACTCCGTGGTCTTTGGCTGGATGCGAACGATCAGCTGCCAAATTACCGCGTTGTTGGCCGCAACGAAAGAATGCATTGCTTCCGCCGGCACGTCCAGCGGGCAATCGCACTGAAACGGCTGGCTGGGCACAATTTCAAAGTCGTCGTGCCGAAAAACGGAATTCTCGATGACCCGCCGAACTTCGGTCCGCGTATCGGTGCCATCGGAAAAAGATACCTTTTCGTCACAAACTAACAGCATTTCCAACCATTCGAGTTCCAGGTGGCCGGCCTGCGAAATGAAGACGCGATACTCGTTTCCCGGCAACATCGGTAGCTCAGAGACTTCGACATTGGTTGGCCCGATTGCGGCGGCGGTCATCAGCAAGTCGACGAGATGCTTGATCGCCAGCGCGCCGATGACGGCATAGACGAGCACGACCATGCGGAAGATCGTCCACCATTCAGCCGACAGCACTTTGTAGATACTGAATGCTTCCTCGCTCTGATTCAACGCGATAACTGCGAGGACGCCGACGGCTCCGTTCCATGCGAGGCAGAACGACGCGACCACTCCCAGCCGCCAACTGGGCGAAGTTGCATGTGGCAGGCGATACTTTAGCCGGATGCCGGGGCTGTTTCTCCAGTTCGTATCATTCGGAATGGCGGGGTAATCGTTCGAGGGCGTCCGCACTTCGGAAAGCAATTCGCTGTCGATGGCGTTCTTGGCAAACGCAGCGCGACGTTCGGCGGACGTTCCCGTGTACAGAACGCTCTTGATCGCCCCGACGGCGCCGGTCACGATGAGCGACCCCAGCATCAGGACGCTGAGTGCAAGACCCCAGTTCGACGTGAGGAAGTTCTCGGTCTTCCAGATGACTCGCAGCGAGATGAGTTCTGTCAGGACGACGATGCCAATGACGAACAGTCCGGTGTAGAGCACCGTCTCGCCCGCGCCACCCCACCATGTCGAACCCGTTTGCCGTGAGCCGCGTTTCTTTTCCCAGATACGAAACCCGCGTTTTGCGCGTCGGGAGCGTTTCGAGGATTCATCGAGCGGTGATTTTACGTCGGGCATGCTACAGTTCGGCGATCGCTGGCCGGAATACGGGATTGCCCATAAGATACCTCACGTGTTTCGGAACACGAAAGCGTCCTTGACTCCCGGTGACAAGAATCATGTTTGATACTGCAAAATTCATTGCGATCGTCCGATTGACGCTGCTGCTGTGTGCGGTGCACGTTTGGAATCCACCTGCGTGCTTTTCGGGGGATTGGCCGCAGATTCTCGGTCCCGAGCGAAATGGTGAAAGTCGAACCGAATCGTTGGCGGACGATTGGGTGGCCGAACAACCCGTCGAAATCTGGACAACAGAAATTGGCGAAGGCTACGCTGGTCCGGCTGTCGTTGGGAAAAAGTTGCTTATTTTTCACAGGACCGACGGGCAAGACGTGTTGGATTGTCTGGCAACGGATTCGGGAAAGCCGGTTTGGTCGGCGAAATGGAAAGCAAACTATACCGGCGGAATTGACCGCGACCGCGGACCACGATGTGTGCCGTTGGTCCATGAGCAACGCGTATTTGTGCTGTCGGCAGCCGGCGATATGCATGCCGTAAATCTTGCCGACGGTCACAAGTTGTGGACTCGATCGCTGGGACGCGAATCCCGAGCACAGGATGGCTACTTCGGGTTTGGGAGTTCGCCGATCGTCGTCGATGACGTGTTGATGGTAAACGTGGGCGGCAAGAACGATCAGAGCATCCTCGGAATTGATCCGGATTCCGGGAGAACAATCTGGACGACATTTTCGGACCCGGCAAGCTACTCGGCACCGATCGAACGTAAGGGAAAGCGCGGTGCGGATTCCACGGCGATCTTTGTCTCGCGATTTCACGTCCTGGAGGTGACTCCCGCCGATGGCGAAATTGTTTTCAAGGTTCCCTTCGGGGCTCCCGGGCCGACGGTCAATGCCGCCAGCCCGTTGCTGCTGGAGAACGATCGACTCTTCGTGACGTCCAGCTACGGTATCGGTTGCAAATGCCTGACGTTGAAAGCGGGAGCCGATGTCAAATGGCAATCCGACGACGCGCTCTCCAGCCAGTATCCGACGCCCGTCGTGTGGCAGGGGCATTTGTTCGGAGTGCATGGTCGTGAAGACGGCGCGGCGGCTTCGTTTCGATGCGTCAACGCAACGACCGGTGAAGTTGCATGGAAGGAAAACGGATTCGGTATGGCGCATGCGATCATCGCCGATGAGAAACTGCTGGTGTTGACGACCGCGGGTGAACTGAAGCTGGTCGAACTATCCACCGGACAATATCGCGAGTTGGGTAGCGTCTCGGTTTCCGGTGCGACGACGCGAGCCCTTCCGGCGTTGTCCAATGGTCATCTGTTTCTACGCGACACGGGCGGGCAGTTGGCCGCCTGGAAGATTCCGACTGGCAGTCGCGAGTAAGGTTTAGTTCTCGAACTGGTCGGACATGAACGCCAGGTTGGCGGCGAACATGATTCCCGCGTAGGCGATTTGCCCGGTGGTGATTGCCGTGAGCGTCCAGAAGAGGATCGAAATCGTGATCAGTAGCGGGCGTAGCTTTTTGTTCCAGATCAGGACGGGAAAAGCCAGTTCGAAGTAGACCCAGGCGTGAGCGACCGCGTTCAGCAGGTAAGTGCTCTGCGTGAGTCCATCGAGTTCCCCGAGTCGATGTTGGGTGTCCGTAAAGAGATACCAGGTCGCGTCGCCGGTCCACCATGCGGCGGTGCCCAGTTTGCTGGCGGCAATCAGCAGGTAAATGCCGCAAAGGTGCAGCTGGATCAGCCGCGTTGCGACGTTTGAAATCCAGTCGCGACCCGAACTGAAGGCGGCGATCGTAAGATATAGCAAGAGCATGCACATCACCGTTTCGAACACGGTGGTGACCATTGGTGCTCGATGGACGTAGCCCAACACCAGCAACAGTACGAGCGGCGTCGTGATGGGTGCTCGAAAGCCGATGAGGACGCAGCCCAACACAAGCAGGGTGATTGCGTGGACGGCCCACAGCACAGCACTCGATGACGAGATGAAAAAGGGGCTCAACCCCGGAGCCGGTTCCGACGGGTCACCATCGGTTGTCGTTTGATGAACGACTTCCGTCGACAGCCACCCAGATTCGCCAAGCATGGCGGTCAGGTCGCCGGTGAAGGAAAATACCCAGATCAGTGCGAGGGCAGCAACGATCCGCGTTAGCCAGTTGAGGTGGCGGTTTCCACGTGGCGAGTACCAAAAGGTGTCCCACGACGCACCTGTCGATGCGATCAAATCTTCGCAGTAGGTTCGAACGGCGGCGATCATGGATTGGCCTCCGTTGATACCGGAGGCGCCACGCGTCTCGCCTCGGTCCGTTTGAGCACATTGATTTCGCCGTTGGTACCCAGCCAGGCGTCGGCGACGTACAGGATTGCCACTGCGTCGCTGTCGGGGTCGGCGGTCGCGGGATCCGCATCGTCGACGTAGCGTACGCACTGTATGACTTTCGCGCCCGAGGACGGGGTGTCGCCCAGCAGGACGTGGCGGGCCAGTGCCTTCGCCATCGCCGGGGGCACGTCGCTCTCGGATGCCGCATCGGCTGCATAGAAAGCTCCGACCCGAGCGTACATGTCCTGGCGTTCTCGGGTGAACCCGCCACGCATTTGATTATCCGGAAACCGATGCGTCACTCGACCTTGGTCGTCCAGTACCTGCCATTGGTGCAGTCTGCTGAAGCCATCGTCGCCGGCGGTGAGCTGAAAGGGCACAAAGTTTGGATCCAGGTGCAGCGTCTTGGTGTAGGGAGCAACGACCTGGACCAGGCGAAGTTGCAATTCGGATGGCAGGAAAGAGCTGGTCAGCACAATCGCAACGCAAAAGCAGTGAATGAACAGCAGCAATGAGGCAAGCGTTCGTTGGCCTTCCGTGGGAACCGAGGAATCGGCCGTTGTCGTTTGAGCGTTGTTGTCCCGCGCGGAAGTGCCGTCATCTTGCGGTGGGGCGTGTTGCGGCTGAGAAGGTTGCGGCTGAGAAGGTTGCGCAGCAGCATCGGCAGAGACTTGTTCTCCGGGGAGCGTAGGCTTGCGTTGTTTCTTTCCGCGTCGTTTCATAAGGTCACACAGCATAGCCAGCCAGCAAGTGAGTTTCACCTGCCGCATGAAAAAAGGCCGACTCGATTTCGAGCCGGCCTTTTTAGCGTATAAGTGCCATGACATCGTTGCAGTGCAACGGGAGTCACAGTTCTAGATTCCGTCGGCAACTGCAGGTGCAGCTTCCTCAACAACCTTGACCGAACCAGGAACGATTTGCTCGCCGGCGTCGTTAACAGCAGGAGCAGCTTCCATCACGGGAGCAGCGCCGCAGGTTGCACAGTCGGCAGCAGGAGCAGCCGCACATGGTGCAGGAGCTGCACACGGTGCTGGTGCAGGTGCCGCACAGCAAGGCTCTGGAGCAGGTGCACATGGTGCTGGAGCACATGGCTCTGGTGCTGGAGCACATGGTGCTGGAGCTGGGCCACAGCATGTTGGCTCAGGCGTTCCGCAGCAGCTTCGTCGTGCTTTGCGAGCAGCTTTACGTGCTGCGTGCTTGGCGCGAAGGTGAGCGAAGAGTCCGCCACTGCATCCGCCACAGTCACTTCCACCACAGTCGCTACCGCCACATGTTGGTGGTGGCTCTGGGCAAGCTGGTGGGCATGGAGCAGGTGCTGGTGCGCCCGTGCAGGCATCGCCAGCGCAGCTTCCGCCACATCGCTTGTGCTTGAACAAGCCGCCACTGAAGAGCTTGCCGCCGCCGCAGCCGCCGCAACTCTTCGCGAAAAGTCCACCACCGCATCCAAAGCCGGCTTCTGCCTGCTTGTCTCCGCCCAGAAGGGCAATTCCAACGACCGCAAGAAACGTTGCGATCCCTAACATCAACTTGCGATTCATCGCAATCCTCCAATGCCCACAAGGGCACTCTATCCAATGCCGTCCGCTGTGATCCAAAAGCCCCTCGTTCGGACGACCCAATACGAAGGGAATAAACTTTCGTGATTGTCCGCGCTTCAAAGTTTGCGGATTAACAAGATTGGTAAACATAGCCCATCCTGTTAAGCCCGGTAAGCTATCACCGTCAGGACTCTTGTCAACCGCACTCCGGACCGCCGCGGCGAAATCCGCTCAAAAAATGGGGCAAGGACGGGAGACGAAGGCGCTCAGCACCTATTTTCCCCTAGAAAACAGCCTTTTTGTGGGGCTGTGGAACCTTGGTTCGCCCAACCGTGCGGTCGAGGTCGTTAGAATCAGGCATTCAGAAAACGTCACATTGATCGCAAATATGAGTCAAAATTCAGAAATCCGCATGCTTTGCCCTCAAGTTTATTCCTCGCAACGGTCGCGATTCAGGCTCCTTATCGAATCGTTGTTGATGTTTCTCGTTCTGATGCCGTGTGCGATATCGCTGGCAGACGACGGCGAGGACGGGACGGTAAAGACATCGAAATCCGCGCCGCCGTTGAAGGTTTTGCTGTTTTCTGGAACGGGATGGTATCGGCACCCGGAGGTTCCTTCAATCAATGGTTGGCTGGTTCGCCTGGGTGCTGAACACAACATTGAGTTTGATGTTAGCGAAACGGGGAAGGATATTTCCGCTCGCAATCTGGAGAAGTATGACGTCGTCTTGCTGAACAACGCAAACATGCTGGACAAGGTTCTCGACGAGAAGCAGCGTGATGCGTTTCAGACCTGGTATCGAGCTGGGCATGGGATCGTCGCCCTCCATGCGGTGCTCGTTCATCAGGAGGGTTGGCCGTGGCTGATGAATCTCGGCGGTTGTGATTTCAACAGTGACTCGGAATTTCTCAAAGCCAAAGTTGTCGTGGACGCTGCGGCAAAGAGTCATCCAGCGGTGAAGGGGCACGGTGCTGAATTCTGGTACACGGCCGACTGGACGAATCACACTCGATCGGTGACGGGGCTTCCGGGAGTCCGTGTATTGTTACGAGTTGATGAGTCGACGTTCGAACCGGTGCGTGATTATTTCAAGACGCGCGGCGGCAAACCGATGGGCGACGATCATCCCGTTTGTTGGACGCGGGAGCTGGAAGGCGGTCGATTCTTCTACACGGAGTTGGGGCATGATGTGCGATCGCTCGATACACCTTTTGGACGCCAGCACATCGTCGAGTCCATTCGTTGGGCCGCGGCAAACAAGTAGCAACAGCCGCCAAGCGTAACGTCATGGTTGGCAGTCCTATCGAAAGACGCCATCGACGCGACGTTGCGGCCTATCAAAAAGTTTTCCGATGATTCAGGATTCAGGGACGAAGCAACTCATCCGTGAGATACCGGAGATCCAGGGGCTTGATGTCCGCGATGGGCTCATTCGGATTCCGCCGGAGACGGACGTACCGATTACGCCGCGAGTGCGAAGGCTGATTGATACGTCGGCCTTCCGCCGTTTGGCGCGGATCAGTCAGTTGGGGCTCGTATCGCTCGTTTATCCCGCGGCTCATCATTCACGTTTCGAACACAGTCTTGGCGTGTATCGCACGGCGTTGCTCTACCTCCAGCAGTTGGCGGGTGACGAGCGGTTCACGTCGGTTGTTTCACGCGCGGATGCCGAACGTTTTATTGTGGCGTCTTTGTTGCACGACATTGGGCATTGGCCGTTCTGTCATCCGCTGGAGGATACCCGGCACTCAAAGATTCCTCGCCACGAGCAATTGGCGGCGACGTTCATTGGTGGCGACGAGATTGCTTCCTTGCTGAAGTCGGACTGGGATATCGAGCCGGCCGAAGTTACTTCGCTGCTGAACGGTGATGGGGCGAATGCGACGGCTCGGGTTTTGGGCAGCATGTTGTCTGGTCCCATCGATGTCGACAAGATGGACTATCTGTGCCGCGACAGTTTGCATGCGGGCGTCCCGTACGGTCAGAATTTTGATCGAGCGAGATTGATTGGCAGTCTTTGCCTGAACGAGTCGGGTGACGCATTGGCGATCAGTGAAAAGGGTCGGACGGCAGCGGAAATGATGGTATTTGCTCGTTACGTCATGTTCAGCGAAGTCTATTGGCACCACACGGTGCGTTCGGCAACGGCCATGCTGCAGCGGGCCTTTTTCGCTCTGGCTGATTCGACGAACATTGAGGCTCGATTTCTGGAGCCCGAGCAGTGCATGATTGACTGGCTGTTGGAATCCAGTTCCCAGTCGCCTGTGGAATCGTTGTTGCATGGTTTATTTGGTCCGCGCCGTCGGCTCTTCAAGCGGCTTGCGCAGTACTGTCACTTCCAGCAGCCGGAAGTTTACGATCGTCTTGCGCGGCGCCCTTATGAGTGGCTGGTTCAATGTGCCGAGCAACTGTCGATCGAACTGGCCCGTGCCGCGAACGTATCGGTCGCACCGGAGCAGGTATTGATTGATGCACCACCGGTGAAGCGTGAAATCGAAATCCGTATCGACGTCCGTTTTCCCAAAGAGGACGCCTATCGTTCGTTTGCGGACGTCTCGCCGGTCGTCCAGACGTTGGCGGCAAAGCAATTCGATGACTATGTCAAACGGGTGCGGATTTTCATCGATCCTGAAATCGCGAATGCCGTTCGAGCAGTCCCAGATCTTGCGACGTTGTTGCATCGCGCTATCGATCGACTCGAAGCGGATTGAAGGAAGGGGCGAGCGTCGAGAGACGAGAGACGAGAGACGAGATCAGCCGCGCAGCGGCGGCAGCACGTAGCCGTGGGCGTGAGCCCATGGATACCGGCGCCCAACGCAAACACCGCAGCTCGGACCGCGCCTCTCCGTTCCGAACCAAATTGGAACCAGCCGCGCAGCGGCGGCAGCACGTAGCCGTGGGCGTGAGCCCATGGATACCGGCACGCAACGCAAACACCGCAGCTCGGACCGCGCCTCTCCGTGCCGAACCAAATTGGAACCAGCCGCGAAGCGGCGGCAGCACGTAGCCGTGGGCGTGAGCCCATGGAATGGGTGTCGCTCCATCCCCCATTCGTTTATTGCGTAATTACCGACGCCGACGAGATTCACTCGCTAAAATATTTGCAGCATGGCCAAAAAAATAGCCGCGAAGCGGCGATCGCACGTCGGAGCCGTATGGGTACGTACACGAAACTCGCTTACCACGTTGTATTCAGCACGAAATATCGGCGGCGTATCATCACCGACGAAATCCGCGAGCGCCTGTATGAATACATAGGCGGGGTCGTCCGACGACAAAATGGCCGGCTCGTTGAAATTGGCGGCGTCGAAGATCATGTTCATCTGCTTGTTCGCTTTCCGCCAACGATTACATTTTCGGACGCGATACGGGAAATCAAGGCGAACACATCCAAATGGGTAAATGAATTGCCCGATTTGAAAGTACGATTTGAATGGCAAAAGGGCTATGCGGCCTTTACGGTGAGCCATTCCCGCCTGGAGAGCGTGCGCAGCTACATTCAGAATCAGCGTCAGCATCATGAGAGGCTGAGTTTCGAGGACGAGTACATGTTGATCCTTGAACGCCACGGCATCGAATTTGATCGGGACCAGTTGTTCGAGAGCGAAGTGCACGACTGAGCTCGAAAAGGTGATGTTGTTTCTGTCGCGGTGTTTGCGTTGCGTGCCGGTATCCATGGGCTTACGCCCACGGCTACGTGCTGTCGCCGCTTCGCGGCTGGATCCGATTTGTTAGGTACGGAGGTGCGGGGTGGGAGCTGCGGTGTTCGCGTTGAGTGCCGGTATCCATGGGCTTACGCCCACGGATACGTGCTGCCGCCGCTTCGCGGCTGGTTCCGATTTGTTAGGTACGGAGGTGCGGGGTCGGAGCCGCGGTGTTTGCGTTGTGTGCCGGTATCCATGGGCTTACGCCCACGGCTAGGTGCTGTCGCCGCTTCGCGGCTGGTTCCGGTTTGGTTCGGAACCGCGGGGCGGGTTCGGAGCCGCGGTGTTTGCGTTGTGTGCCGGTATCCATGGGCTTACGCCCACGGCAACGTGCTGCCGCCGCTTCGCGGCTGGATCCCGTTTGGTTCGGAGCCGCGGGGCGGGTTCGGAGCCGCGGTGTTTGCGTTGCGTGCCGGTATCCATGGGCTTACGCCCACGGCTAGGTGCTGCCGCCGCTTCGCGGCTGGATCCGATTTGGTTCGGAACCGCGGGGCGGGGTCGAAGCTGCGGTGTTTGCGTTGAGTGCCGGTATCCATGGGCTTACGCCCACGGCTACGTGCTGTCGCCGCTTCGCGGCTGGATCTCGTTTGGTTCGGAACCGCGGGGCGGGGTCGGAGCTGCGGTGTTCGCGTTGAGTGCCGGTATCCATGGGCTTACGCCCACGGCAACGTGCTGTCGCCGCTTCGCGGCTGGTTCCCTTTGGGTTCCGAACCGGCTAGGTCATCACCACCGTCGCTAACTGGCAGCCGCTTGCACCGGCGTGGAGGGCGGCTTCCACATCCGCGATACTGCTGAGTCCGCCGACAGCGACGATGTCCAACTGTTTTGCCAGCCGAACAATACTGTCGCGAAATAGCGAAGTCTGTGTCAGGACGGCCGAACGAATTGCCGGTCCCGCGATGCCGCGCGGCTGCCCGTCGAACAACAGGCCCGATCCCGACGTCACCCGCGATGGTATGCAGTTGATCATCACCAGCCCATTCGCCAGGTCTCCCACTGCCTGTACCAATGCGTCCGCGGCGGAACGGTCTGCAACATGCCCGATTTTCAATAGCAGCGGCGTTTGCCCGATACGTTGCCGTACGCACCGCGTCACCGTGGCCGCTGCGTCCGGGTTTTGATATAGCTGGCCGTCACACGTCGCCACATTGGGACAAGAGAAATTCAGCTCGATGAAATCGGCACCGCTTTGTACGGCCCAGCCGGCGCATTGCGCATAGTCCTCGGCGATTTCGTTGATACTCCAGTCGGTATCTGGTGTTGCCACCACCGATACCGACAGCTTCTTTGCTCGAGGCAGCAAGCGACGTGTCTCTTCAACATCGAAACGCCAAAGATCAGGGCTCGCTGACGGCATTCCAAAAGAAACCGCCCACGAGCCGCTCATTTGTGCTGCCGCCGACACGGGCGAATCCGTCGGAGCGTTCACCACGCTGACGTCGACCGGTTGGAGATTCGGTAACTCGTAGCAGGGCCAATCGCGACTACGCACTGTTTTGTAGGTGAGTACGTCAAAGCCCAATGCCGCGTAGTGCAACACCCAACGACCATTCAACAAGGGGCCGGCCGCGATCGCAATCGGCGAGTTCACCGACTGGCCGCACAACTGCCAGTTCTGATCTGTCGGTGCCACCACATAGTCGTCCGGTAGCGGTGGGGCGTTCGTGTAATTCCACTGGTACGATCGCGCCACATCGTAGCGTTGGAAATCCGGAGGAACTGCTGGGAAGTACAAGATCGTGTGCTCGGTATCACGTGAAACGGAAACGTTGGCGGCATTCTAACAGCCGTGCGACAGGTCGCCGGACGTGACTTTGCATCCGCGCAAAAAAAAGGCCCGCGTTGTGCGGGCCTCGCTGGGATGGACTGAATCACTCGATCCGTAGTGGCTCGATTAGAAAGTATCGACGCCACCGCCACCGACGGGATACCGAGGCGTCGGATAGCAGGTTATATGCTTGATCCTGCCGCACGGTAGCTTCACAACAAGGCGAGTGAAGTAAAACGGCTGCGGTGTCATCTGCTGGAAGGTGTCAATTCCTCCTCCTCCGCCACCACCGCCTCCGTTCGCCAATTGCACGGAGTTCTGCAGCAGCGATACCCCGTGGAAATCGTTGAATGCATTCTCGAATTTCTTGTTGTTGGACGACACGATCAGCATCCCCGGTTTCAAACCAGCTCGACAGGCTGGGCCGCCGGGAACGACGGTGCGAATGTAGAGTCCCTTCTGAAATCCGTATTGCTGCAGCTTGACGTTCATTCCAAAGCGGTATTTGATCGTGGGCGATTGAGCTTGAGCGAAGTTGCCGGAAAGGGCGACGACGGCGAGCGTAACGAGCGGAGCGATGCGAGTTGCGAGTGTGTTGGGCATGACGTATTCCTTTGCGATGTTTGGGTTTCGAAGACGTTGTTGGTTGTGTCTCACCCTGACCTGCGTACGATTCCGCGAATCCCCTTACCTGTTTTTTGTAAAACTTTTTTCTTGGTTGGCCTGCCCGCCCATTTTCCGCTGCGACAACCGCTAAGTTCTCTGTTTCGTTGTCATTTCGAGCAATTCGATTGTCGACGACTTACGTTAACAGCAGGAGTTGTAAATCCTGGCCACGGAGACACCGATGAGCGATCCACCGCAAAGAGAAATCACGATGCTGCTTGGCGAGATTGGCCAGGGCAGCGCGTCGGCGAAGCAGGAACTGATGGGCCGGGCCTACGACGAGTTACAGCTGCTGGCCGGTGGCATGATGCGTCGGGAACGCTCGGACCACACCTTGCAACCCACGGCGCTGGTGAACGAAGCCGCGATGCGCATGTTGGGCGAGCTCACGAAGATTGGTGGTCGAGACCGCGCGTACTTTTTCGGAGCGATGGCCACTGCGATGCGCCGAGTTCTGGTGGATCACGCTCGCAGTAAAAATGCAGCTCGTCGTGGTGGTGGCGAGTACAAGAAGCAGGGGCTGGACTACGCCATTGAATTCGTTCAGGACGATTCAAAGATTGATCTGCTCGCGCTGGATGACGCACTCGACAAGCTGACAGAAATGAATGCCCGCCAGAGCGAAGTGGTCACGCTTCGATTTTTCGGCGGCATGAGTATTCCGGAAATCGCCGACCACCTGGACGTGTCGGTATCCACGATCGAAAAAGACTGGCGAATCGCGCGGGCGTGGCTGCGAACGCAACTGGGAGATTGACGATGGATGCGGAACGCTGGAAGCGTGTCAGCGAATTGTTCGAGGCTGCACTCGAGCTTGACGCTGCCGATCGGGCTGCCTTCCTTGATCGCGAATGCGGTGCCGACGACGAGCTGCGGAGCCAGGTTGCGGCCATGTTGGAAGGCGAGTCGGCCGATGACGAAGATGACTTTCTGGCGCCCAACGCGCTGAACGTACGGGCTCAGGTGCCACGCACGGTTGGGTCCGAAATGATCGGCAAGTCGCTGGGACCCTATACGGTCAAACGCCATATCGGGTCCGGCGGCATGGGCAATGTGTTCCTCGCCACGCGAAAGGAAGACTTTCAGCAGCGGGTAGCCATCAAGCTGCTGAAGCGAGGCATGGACAGTGACGAAATCCTGCGTCGATTTCGTCGCGAGATTAGAGTCCTTGCCGCACTGGGCGCACATCCGAATATTGCGAGGTTGATCGATGCCGGGACAAGCGACGATGGGCTGCCGTATTTCGTGATGGAATACGTCGAGGGCATGGAGATCGATGACTACTGCGATGCGCACCGGCTGGGGATTGAGGAGCGATTGAAGCTGATCGAGTCGGTTTGCTCGGCCGTGCATTTCGCGCATCAACACACGATCATTCATCGTGATTTGAAGCCCAGCAATATTCTGGTTTCGAACAATGGCAATCCCAAACTGATCGACTTTGGCATCGCGAAGTTGACAACGCCCGAACTGGGTAACGAAACGGCCGTCCCGACGCGCACGGAATTTCGTGCGATGACACCGGAATTCGCCAGCCCGGAACAGGTGCGAGGCGAATCAATCACCACCGCCAGCGACGTGTATTCCCTGGGCGTCGTCCTCTACAAGCTGTTGACGGGGCGGGCACCCTATCTGATTCCGTCCAGTTTTCAGAAAGCGGTTGAGCGGGCTGTTTGTGATACCGATGTCGCCAGGCCGAGTACGGTCGTTAAATCGAATTTGAAAACAGTCCGCGGCGGCAAGCAGGTCGAAGTGTCGCCGGATGTGGTGAGCAAGAATCGCGACGCCGCCCCCGCCATCCTGCGCAAGAAACTTAAGGGTGACCTCGACAATATTGTCATGAAGGCCTTACGGAAAGAACCGCGAAGTCGGTACGCGTCCGCCGGTCAGCTGGCGTCGGATGTTCGTCGCTATCTCGATGGGGAAGCGGTGATTGCCCGGCCGCTGGGACGCACCCAGCTCTTCGCACGACTGTGTCAGCGGAACCCGGTGATCGCCAGTCTGATTGCGTCGTTGCTAGTCGGTACGATTTTCGGGCTGGGCTATCTCTCGCGACTTTCGCGGCAGCTTGTAAGATCGTCCGCCATTGAGAGTGCCGCTCAGCAGGCGGGCATGCTGTACGAAGGGCACAAGTACTACACCGAGGTTGTTGGAGACATCAAGCAGGTTTCGCCATCGGCGGCGAGTGCTTTGAAGCCGCCCGCCACGTTTACCATTGAGCTCTTTGATTACCTGAATCGTAGCGGTCCCGGGACGACGGCGCAGATGCGAAGTCGTCATCCCTTTGCTTCACGGACGCGCGAGCCGCTGGATGAATTCGAAAGCGATGCGTTGAAATATTTTGAAGCCGGAACGGGCGATTCGTTTCATCGCTTCGAGTCGGTCCGCGATCAACCGGCGATACGTTATGCCATCGCCATGAAGATGCAGCAGTCTTGTTGCGATTGCCACAACACGCATCCCGACAGTTCAAAGACAGATTGGCAGACCGGTCAGGTGCGCGGCATTCTGGAAGTTTCCCGTCCGCTAAACAACGATCGTGAACGCGTTACTTCCGGACTGCTGTACGGACTAGCCTGGATCGGCATGATCACGGGCGGCCTGTTTACGGCATTCCTCGTTGGGCTGTCGTATTTGAAGAACTAGCGAATGCGGTCGCGCGTGTGTTTAGTAGTCCCGCGCGTTTGACGTCCCGCAAGTTTGTAGTCCCGCCTTCAGGCGGTTTACGCTGTTCTCACGCGTTGTACTCACAACGCGGTCTTCCGCCTGAAGGCGGTACTACGAACTTGAGATAGCTTCCAACGACGGACACTACCGGCAACAAGTCTAGATACTGTCACTTTCGAGCTCCGGCACTTCCGGAAGATCATCGAACTCTTTGAGACGATTCATCAACTCGTCAGTAAGTCCGGAATCTTCCACGGAGCCATCGACCGGGCCATTTGAATCGTTCGTGAAGCCGTCAACGTCAGGATCGTAGGGGGCAGCACCCAGCATCGACGCATCTGATTCCAACGCTGCGGCTGGTTCAAAGAGTGATGCAACGCGGCCGTTCACGCGATCGTGTCGATCTCGCATGCCGCCGAAAGCGTGAAAGTCACAGTCCAAACTGCTATCACACATTGACGCACATCCGGCGCTGAATACGAAAAGGGTGGCGATCGCCAGGCTGCATGCATGTCGCATTGTGTGACTCCAGGGGTTGCGAACACATAACTGCGTTCGTTCGGGGAATCGGCAGTCTGGGGCTGGAGAGTTGAGCCGATTTTTCCGGTTCCGAAAGCTGGGTGGTCTGTGCGTGCGGTGGGAGGCTCCTTTGCTGCCGTTTGGTTCCGGGGGTGAGATTGGCAGCGACTGGCCTTGTTGCAACTCCGTCGAAGCTTGCTTTCGCGAAATCGGCTTCGAGCAACGACGCGGTTATCGACAGCCCGCATCCCGCTAGCAGCTCTTCCTTTGAGTTGCTGCCGGCAACATTCTTGCGAGGGCTGTGTAGGGCCGCTGCTGAGAGAAAGCAGTGCCGATGAGTGCGGTCGGCTGTGAGGTGGCACGTTGTTGAAGTCCGCGCCGCGTTACGCTGCGTTGTGCCGCAGTTTGGCAGGGTGATCGCGGCCTGGTTGTCGCGCCGCCAACTGAGCGTCATCATACTGAAATGGGCAAGGGCAAACCAATTCAGCGACCATTTCTGCAAAGATTCGTCTACGACCTTTCGCGAATAGCCGTGCGAAGTGTTGGGTGGATTGTGTTTCGTTTGCGACTGCGAGGGATTAACAATTTCCCAAAATCCGGCGGTGGGCTGGTTTGCAGCAACCACCAAAGTTATCTGGATCCGCTGCTGCTCGGGTCGCTTTGTGATCGCCGTATGAACTACCTTGCTCGCGAGAATCTCTTTGAATCGCGTCTCTTTGGTGGTCTGATCCGGTTCTACGATGCGATTCCCGTGAAGCGGGATGGCATGAGCATATCGGGGCTCAAGGCGACGCTCGGTCGGTTGAAGCGAGGCGAGTTGGTGGTCATCTTTCCGGAAGGGACTCGCACGCAGGACGGATCCATCGCTCCGATGAAGAGTGGTTTTTGTATGTTGGCGCGGAAGGCCAAAGTGCCGCTCATCCCGGTTGCGATCGCGGGGGCTTTCGAGGTTTGGCCCAAGGGCCGGCGTTTTCCGGGACTGTCCCGAATGTGCCTTGTGGCCGGCGAGCCAATCCCGGCGGAAACGGTCGCCGAGCTTGATGATGACGAGCTGGTCAAGCTGGTAGATACTCACATACGGGACTGTTTTGCAACGGCGCAGGAGATACGACTTCGGTGATGACCAATTGCCTTGTAACTGGCGGCGGCGGATTTCTTGGGCAATATATTGTTGAGCAACTGGTTGCGCGTGGAGATCGCGTGCGGTCGATTTCGCGGACCCGTTATCGGGCGCTCGATGAGCTGGGTGTCGAACACATTCAAGGCGACATTCGTGATCTGGACGCCGTCTTTCGAGCTTGCGAGGGCGTGGATATCGTCTATCACGTCGCCGCGGTTGCGGGAATCTGGGGGCCGTGGGAACGCTTTTACTCAATCAATACCGTCGGGTCTCGTAACGTGCTGGAGGCCTGTCGCGCCGGCGGCGTTTCGCGGTTGGTCTATTGCAGTAGTCCCAGCGTCACGTTTGACGGCACCGACCAATGTGACATCGACGAATCGGCCGCCTACCCGGACAGTTGGCTCTGTCATTATCCGCATACAAAAGCGATCGCGGAGGAAGAAATTCTGGCGTCGAATTGTGCTGAACTGAGAACTTGTGCGTTGCGCCCACACCTGATTTGGGGGCCGCGCGACCAGCATTTGATCCCTCGACTGCTCGACCGGGCCCGTCAGGGAAAACTGAGGATCGTGGGTGATGGCTCGAATCTGGTGGACATGGTGTACGTCGAAAACGCTGCCGCCGCTCATCTAATGGCGGGCGATGCGATGGCGGACGAGAACTCGCCAGTGGGCGGGAAATCGTATTTCATCTCGCAGGGACAGCCGGTCAATTGCTGGGACTGGATCAACGAGATTCTGGAACTTGCGGGAATTGATCCGGTTACCAGGAAGATACCGTTTCGGGCTGCCTGGCATCTTGGCCGACTGATGGAGTGGTTCTATTCGGCGACGGGCAAAACCGAAGAGCCGCGGATGACGCGTTTTCTGGCCGCACAGCTAGCCACATCCCACTATTTCGACATCTCGGCGGCCCGTCGGGACTTCGGCTATGAAGCTCGGATTTCCACGGCTGAGGGAATGCAGCGGCTTGCCAATTGGTGTGGAACTGGGTAGCTTCAGGGATTCAGGATCTTGCAAGGATCGCCCCATGATTGCCGGCTCTACACTGCCACCTCACCAGCAACGCATCGTCATTACCGGGATCGGTCTCACTGCGCCCAACGGTAACGATCTGACGGAGTATCGTGAGTCCTTGCTGGCCGGCCGTAGCGGAGTCAGTCCCTACGAGATTCGGTACTTCGGTAAGACGCTCGCGGGCATCTGCGACTACGAAGTCAAACGCCACCAATCTCGCAAGGAAGTTCGACGCGGTACGCGTGCCGGATCGATTGGAATCTACGTTGCGAACGAAGCAGTTCAGGCGTCCGGACTCGATTGGGAGAACGTCGACCGTTCTCGCGTCGGCATCTACGTTGGCGTGACCGAGCACGGCAATGTCGAAACGGAAAACGAGATCTTCGAGATCAAGGGCTACGACTACGACACTCAGTTTTGGTCGCATCATCACAATCCGCGAACGGTCGCCAACAATCCGGCGGGCGAGATCGCGTTGAACATGGACATCACGGGCCCGCACTACACGATTGGTGCCGCCTGTGCCGCCGGCAACGCGGGGCTGATTCAGGGAGCCCAGATGCTACGACTGCGCGAATGCGACGTGGCATTGGCCGGCGGAGTCAGCGAGAGCATTCACACGTTTGGCATCTTCGCCAGCTTCCACAGCCAAGGCGCTTTGGCGACGCACGAAGATCCCGCGAAGGCTTCACGCCCCTTCGACAAGGACCGAACTGGAATTGTTGTCGCCGAGGGTGGTTGTCTCTACGTGCTGGAGCGCTATGAAGATGCGGTGGCGCGTGGTGCGAACATTATTGGCGAGCTGGCGGGTTATGCGATGAATACGGACGCGACAGATTTTGTGCTGCCGAATCCGGAACGTCAGGCGCAATGCGTGGAGCTGGCTCTGAAGCGAGCCGGATTGAATGCGGACGACATTGATATCGTCAGCACGCACGCAACGGGCACTGCCAGCGGTGACACTCAGGAATGTGCCGCATTGCGACGAGTATTTGGCGAGTGCACGAATACCTACATCAACAATACAAAGAGTTTTATCGGCCATTCGATGGGTGCAGCCGGGTCACTGGAATTGGCGGGAAACCTGCCTGCTTTCCAGGACGGCGTGGTTCATGCCACCATCAATGTGGACGATCTGGATCCAACCTGCGAACTACCCGGGCTCGTGACAAATGAAGCTCGTGAAGTTGGCGACGTCGAATATGTGCTGAACAATTCGTTCGGGATGCTGGGCATCAATTCAGCAGTCATTATCAAGAAGGTTTAGTGGAGCAAAGAAACGGATGACACCTGCGGACATTCGAGAAGAAATCATCGACATTCTTGAGGACATCGCACCCGATGAGGACCTCAGTGATATCAAGGACGAGGTGTCGTTTCGCGATCAGCTGGAGCTGGACAGCATGGACTTCCTCGACATCGTGATGGAGCTGCGCAAGCGCTATCGCGTGCAGATTCCGGAAGAAGACTATCCGGAACTGGCGAGCATGGAGAGTACTTGCAAGTACCTCGAGCCACTGATGAAAGATCTGGAAAAAATCGCGCGCTAGGAATTACCGGCGCGTTCTGACAACAGACGCTCGTCGGATGAGTTCCGGCGAGCTTCGTTTGTTAAGGCGTTTCGGGTTCATTCGCGATCCCACGTAAGTAAAGTCGGGCATGTACGACACCATCATCATCGGCGCCGGCATGTCGGGACTCGCGGCGGGCATTCGTCTTGCCCACTACGACCAGCGAGTTTGCATACTCGAACGCCACAACACAATTGGCGGCCTGAACTCGTTTTACCGTCTCAACGGACGTGATTACGACGTTGGTTTGCACGCGGTTACCAACTTCACGCCCAAGGGAACGCGGAAGGGGCCGTTCGCGCGGCTGCTTCGTCAGTTGCGTTTCAAGTGGGACGACTTTGCACTGTCACCTCAGGTTGGTTCGTCTATCGCATTTCCCGGTGTCGAACTGAATTTCGGCAACGAGCTCGATCAATTCCGAGCGGAGATTGCCAGCGTCTTTCCCGCGCAGGTCGACAACTTCGAAAAACTGCTCGAACAGATCGTCGAATACGATGACCTCGATCAGGAGCTCTACGAACAGTCCGCCCGCGCGGTGCTCAATGACACCATCAGCGATCCGCTGTTGATTGAGATGATTTTCTGTCCGCTGATGTGGTACGGAAACGCTCGCGAGCACGACATGGACTTCGGGCAGTTCTGCATCATGTTCCGCAGCATCTTCATGGAAGGTCTGGCACGGCCCTTTGCGGGCGTGCGGCTGATTCTGAAGAATCTCGTGCGACGTTTTCGCGAAGTTGGCGGTGAACTGAAACTGCGTTGCGGCGTCAAGCAGCTCCACATCGAAGACGGTGTCGTGCGGGGCGTCGAACTGGACGACGGTACGCAGCTGGAAGGCAAACGCGTGTTGTCTTCAGCCGGCTGGGTGGAAACGATGCGCATGTGTCGCAACGTCAATGATCCTGTTGCTCGCTCGGCAGGCAACATGTCGTTCACCGAGGCGATCGCCGTGCTGGACTGCAAGCCGGAGAAGATCGGCCACGATCGGACGATTGTCTTCTACAACGACAGCGAAAAGTTTCACTGGCAGAAGTGCGACGAACTGAATGACTATCGCACGGGCGTAATTTGTTCGCCGAACAATTTTCTCTACGGTGGTTTCGACGAAGACAGTAAACGCGACTATCTTCCCGATGGTGTGGTCCGGATCACGACGATTGCGAACTACGATCGCTGGAATGACTTGCCGGAAGAACAGTACCGTCTGGAGAAGTTGAAGACGTTCGACCGGGCGGTGGAATCGGCGGTTCGTTTTATGCCCGACTTCCGTTCTCATGTGATTGAGACGGACATGTTCACGCCGACGACCATTCGTCGTTTTACGTGGCACGACAACGGTGCCGTTTACGGCGCACCCAAGAAACAGTTTGACGGCACAACACATCTGAAGAACCTGTTCGTATGCGGTACCGACCAGGGCTTCGTAGGGATCATCGGGACAATCATCAGTGGTATCTCGATGGCAAACCAGCACTGCTTGAGGGAGGCGTAATCCGCAGCTCGCTTCGGTGGTCACGCCGCCGGATGAAAGAGCGAACTGCGGTAGCGAAAGACAAACATGCCGAAAGACTTTCTGAAAGACGCCAAAGACTATTACGACGTCATTGTGATTGGCAGTGGCCTTGGCGGGCTCACTACCGCCAATGTCCTCGCGCGGCAGGGGCGGAGCGTTCTGTTGCTGGAGCAGCACTACAAGCTGGGTGGCATGGCGACGTGGTTCAAGCGTCCCGGCGGTCACATCTTTGATATCTCGCTGCACGGTTTTCCCTACGGCATGATCAAGAGCTGTCGTCGTTACTGGACGAAAGAGATTGCGGATTCCATTGTGCAGCTGAAGGGGATTCGCTTTGACAATCCCATGTTCTCGTTGACGACGACCTTCAATCGTGTCGACTTCACGAAATTGCTGGTGAACGATTTTGACGTGCCCAAACAGTCGGTCGACGATTTTTTCGACACCGCGCGAGGCATGAACTTCTACGACGATCAGACGACGACGACGGGCGAACTGTTCGAAAAGTTCTTTCCCGGTCGCGAAGACGTGATTCGCCTGTTAATGGAACCCATCACCTATGCCAACGGTTCAACGCTGGAAGATCCCGCGATCACGTATGGAATCGTCTTTTCCAATTTCATGTCGAAGGGCGTCTTCACGTACGAAGGCGGTACCGATCAGCTGATACAACGCATGGAAGCGGAGATGAAATCGAACGGTGTCGATATTCGCATTCGCTGCGACGTAGAAAAGATCCTGATTGAAAACGGTGCCGTCGCTGGCGTCGAAGTGAACGGTCGTCAGATCAAATGCGGCACGGTGGTCTCCAATGCCAACCTGAATGCGACAATCTTCAACATGATTGGCGAAGACCATTTCGACCGTGGTTTTGTAGACCAGGCGAAAGAAGTTCGCCTGAACAACTCAAGCACGCAGGTTTACATGGCGCTCAAGCCGGACGAGCGTATCGAAGAATCGACGGGCGATTTGCTGTTCAGTTCGACCGCTCCGCTGTTTCGCACAGAGGCCCTCCTCAGTCGTGACATTACCAGTCGGACCTATTCGTTCTACTACCCACGCACTCGCCCGGACGGTCGGCCTCGCTGTCTGATCGTCAGCAGTACCAACGCGAACTACTCGGACTGGACGGGCTTGTCCAAAGAAGACTACGAAGCGAGCAAAGCGGATCTGGTGGAAACCACGCTCGACGCGCTGGAAAAATACGTTCCCAACTGCCGCGAAAGAATCGAGCATGCCGAAGCGGCGACGCCCGTGACGTTCGAACACTACACCAAACATATCAATGGTTCGAGCTTCGGCACGAAGTTCGAGGGTCTGCCGGTGAGCCGCGCGTTACCCGAACAGATCCCGGGTCTGTATCACGCCGGCAGCGTGGGCATCATCATGTCCGGTTGGCTGGGAGCGATTAATTATGGCGTCATCGTGGCGAACGATGTCGACTCGCATCTGATGAAATCGAACCGCAAGACACCGGCACACATATGACAACCGAAGAGATTCTGAACGCGATTCCGCACCGCCCGCCAATGCTGTTGGTGGACGAAGTGGTGGAGAAGTCCGACAACCACATTGTGACGCGCAAGACGTTTCGTGACGACGAGTACTTCACGCAGGGGCACTATCCGGGCAACCCAATCGTACCGGGAATCATTCTCTGCGAAGTCGGCATGCAATCCGGTGCCATTCTGTTATCGCAATTCGCCGGCGAAGGTGTGCCCGTCGCGACACGCATGAACGATGTCCGCTTTCGGCAGATGGTGAAGCCCGGCGATACCGTTGAAGTCCATGTGGAGTTGATCGAGCAGCTTGCGAATGCGTTTTTCATGAAGGCGAAAATGTCTCGCGACGGCAAAGCCGTGATGAGGTTTGAATTCGCTTGTGCCGCCGCGGCTGCCGAATAGGAGATGCGACCTTGGCGGACTTCCTTGGCCTTGAAGGCAAAACGATCGTTGTCTTCGGCGTGGCGAACAAAAAGAGCGTCGCGTATCACGTCGGCAGGACGCTGCACGAAGCGGGTGCGAAAGTTGTCTTTGTTGTCCGCAGTGAAGCCCGCCGTGAGTCGGTTGGCAAGCTGCTGTCCAAAACGATCGACGATCCTGAGATTCACATCTGTGATGTCGAGTTCGAAGATCAGATTCTGGCCGTGCGAGATGCGATTGCGGCCACGCATCCAGAAGTGCATGGTGTCCTGCATTCGATCGCCTTTGCGGACTACGACGAGACGGGCATGAAGCCGTTCCATGAAACGGGGAAGAAGCAGTTCTTGCGCACGGTCGATATTTCGTGCTACTCGTTGATCGCGATCTCCAACGCGTTTCGCGATGTGTTGGCGAAGGATGGATCGGTGGTCACGATTTCGATTTCGACAACGCGCATGGCCAGTGAAAACTATGGCTTCATGGCGCCGGTGAAAGCGGCGCTGGATTCATCACTGGCATTCCTCGCCAAATCGTTCAGCAGTTTCTCGGAAGTGCGATTCAATGCGGTGGCCCCCGGATTGCTGAAGACGTCGGCGTCCGCGGGGATTCCGGGCTATGTGGATTCGTACCTCTACGCCGAACAGGTGATCCCTCGCAAGCGAGCGGTGCAAACGCAGGAAGCAGCCGACACGGCCGCGTTCCTACTGAGTCCACGATCGAGCGGACTAAATGCACAAACCGTAGTCGTCGATGCGGGCATGGAGATCAACTACTTCGATGCGAAGGTCATCGATCGATTTTGGAAGGCTGGCGATACCGACCAGCCGGAATCGTAGTACCGTTACTCGTAGCTCCGCTCCTGGCCAATGCGAGGCGGACTACTTAAACGGCTTGTCCGTCCATTTCGAGAACGGATTAACGCCCAGTCGCGAAAGTGCGATGAACAAACCCGTCGTCGCGGCGGCTTCATCGAGGCTACCGAGGATGGGAATGGCGTCAGGAATCAGTTCAAAGACGCTCATGCTGGGATAGACGAGATACGCAACGCAGACGACCGCTGTAATGATCCACGTCGCCTTGCCACTTCCTTGCATCTCGTCGACGGCAGGCGCATCGGCGAGGTGCCCAATCGTTGAACCGCATTTGGAACACTCTTGGGCTTCTTGTGGGTTTTCGGATCCGCATCGGCTGCAAAAAAGCGGCATGCATTCCTCTTTCATAGGTTGACGAATTTGCGCGTGAACGTTGACGCGACTATAGGTAATTCGCCGGAAAACGCCAATTCTTGCCCAGAATCCGCCGTGCCCGACGGCGGGATAGCTATGGTACCGCCCGATTCGTTTAAGGGGGACACCGCTGAGTGGCCGCTCGGGTTCTACTTTTGGGCCGGTCGATGCGTGGCTTCTGTGTCGTCTCGCCGAATTTGGTTTCTGCCAGTTTTCGTTACATGTGTTCGCGCCAATATTCGCTACGCAACTATCGAATACCAAGTGAATAGGTACATCGTCTGCAGCCGTTGTTGGTACGCATTTCAGAATCTTCAGAAAGAACCAGAATGGACACAATCGGATTTGTTTTCGGCATGTCAGGCCTCAGTTTTGGCTTAATGGGATTCGTTTTCGGCATCGCGGCGACAAACAGTGCAAAATCTGCCAATGACAAAATCGATGACCTCAAGCAGCAGCTCAACGATGCCGGTGTTCTCGAGTCCTAGCGTAAGTTTCTCGTCCGTTACTGCTGAAGCTCCACTCCAGCAGCCGGCAGACGTTTACTTTTTTCTGGATGGTTGTCGGGTGGCTATACGCAATAGCGGGTAACAAATCAGAGCTGAATATCTGCCCCTTTCTATCTCGCGAGCCCGTATGAACGACACACAAGTCCCATCGTCCGATGACAACGAAGCACGACTCAATCGAAAGCCATTCTTCCATTTCTGGCGATGCTTTTGGCTGACGGTCCTTTTTGTCTCCGTTCCGTATGCCTGGTACAGCTTCTACGTCCCCTCCAACGACATCGCCTGGGCTGAAAGCTACGCTTCGGCCCGGCAGCAGGCAGCCGACTCTGGCAGACCCGTGATCCTGTACTTCACCGGGACGTGGTGTGTTCCCTGTCGCAAGATGAAACGCCAGGTGTGGGCGGATGAGGAGGTGAAGAGATTGGTCAATGCGCAGTACATCCCCGTGGCCATTGATGTGGACGACCCCGATAACGCAGCCGTGTTGAAACGTTACGAAATCGGTGGGCCGCCCGTCACCATCGTTACCGACAGACAGGGAAACGCCCTGGATTGGAGAGCAGGAGGAATCAGCAAATCGGAATTCCTTGAGTTTCTTCGCGTGGCGAAGTCGTCATCCGCCAATGCCCCGTGACCAACCGGGGTGGGAGATCTACCTTCGGGGTTGGCCCGCAAGAATTCGGGACACTGCGGACAGACGAAGCCACATCTTTCGCGGTTCATCTCTGATTTCGGACCCTTTTGGGTCTTCCTCTTTCTACCCGACGGACTTGCCGAAGTTCTTGGATAGAAGCAGGAAATCTGCAAACGTCACTCGGCCATCGAAGTCGAAGTCTGCGACATTGATTCCCGCTGCCCCAAAGTTGTCGGCCAGGAGCACAAAATCTTCGAAGTCGATTTCGCCATCGCCGTTTGCGTCACCTTTGCGTTCGTCATCGATAATGCGGACGGCCAAAGATTCATCCAGGTCGACAAGTGCATTGACTTCTGCCGTTAGAAGAACGTCAAATTGCTCGTTGGGGTTCGAGAAATCGTTATCTGCAAACATCAGATCGATCTCAACGGCCTTGGTGGATTCTCCTGGGTTGAAGCGGACTCTCTCGGCAGCAAGTGCGAGTTTATTCGTCGGGCTTCTGAACTCGAGCATTACCTCGCTCTCGCCGATCGAAGACGATCGGTGGATTACGATTTCGTTTGTTCCGGCAACTAGGGGCGTACGATTTTCAGAAAAATCGAGCGTGTCCGAGGCGAAGTAGACGTGGGGCTTTTCGGGATTCCATGTCCACAGTTCAGCTCCGTAGGATGAGTTGTCATTTGCCCAAAATACGGTCGTTTCGCCCAGATCAACAAGCTGAATTTCGGGCCAACTGTAAGATAGGCTTATCGAGCCGTCTGGAACGATATCCCGAACGAGGCGCGTGCCGCCCGCGGTTCCATCGGTTTGCCACAACTCAATTCCGTGAATACCGTCGTTCGCCTGGAAGAGAAGGTGATCCTGTGCTTCGAAAATACTCGCACGCCAATCAATGGACGACTCGGTACCAGGATTGATGTCTGTTAATAGGCTGGTTCCATCCACCGTACCATCGGTTTGCCAAATTTCGAGGCCGTGCGTGCCGTCGTCGGCAGCGAAGTACGCCATGCCGTTCAGCATCTTGACGGGGCCGAATATACGCCGCGGGAATTCCCTGATAAGCCTCGTGCCCGCCGCCGTTCCGTCTGTTACCCAGAGTTCCCCCGTGGTGTTTGAGCGATTGAAGACTTCGGTTCGGAGCTCGATGGTAAACACCGCGAGCTCTGGGGTTAGATGCGTGAAGTTGGTTGGTAGCTCATCGGGTAGGGAGAACGTCGTCAGTAACTCAACGTTTGGGCCATCTGTCGCCAGGACCTTGTAGCCATCGGTCATTATCAACCGGTCGTTTACGACTCCCAGCGTCGGTAGACTGCCGCGAATGTCCTCTGACAAATCCATGACGAAACGGGTACCCGTCCTTGTGCCATCCGTCATCCACAGTTCGCTTACATCTGTAGTGGTGTTATGCGATGGAAAGAAAGCATGGCTATTGTGTGATCGCACCGTCTCCGTCTGCCAGAAACCCCCGCGCAGGGTTACCAGGGGAATCGTCTCGCCAGATTGCAGCAGTCGGACGATGTCGATGCTACGGTCGCTCGACGCCAGAGGTACGATGAGTTCGTTGCCGATTTGTCCGATGAAGCGAGAGTCATAGTGACCGTCAGCGGCGACCATGTTGGTGCCGGCTGCCGTGCCGTCAGACTGGTAGGATACTCTGTCGCCGTTGTTTCTCGCCAGGAAGTGCATTCTCTCATTCACGGGAGATCGCCAAACTGCGTTTCCCTCGAATTCTTTCAGCTTCGTGATTGTCCTGGAGTGAATGTCAATTCTCCAAAGTCCGGATCTGATGTCCCCGCCGACAAGCTCGTTGGTCAGAGCGTAGAAGTTGCCTTCAAACTGTTGGTGCGCGGCATTTGCCAGTTCCCCGGCGATACGTATCGTGCCATTGGACGTTCCGTCCGTGAGCCAATACTGGTCATTGATTCGCATTAGCGTTTGAGTTGCACTCACTTGCTCAAACCAGGCACGCGACGTTGACTCCGGTCCGGGCTCAGCTTCGAAGAACAATTGGGTACCTTCGGCTGTCCCGTCCGTGATCCACGTCTCACCTCCATGTGCTTCGTCAATTGCGAAAAAGAGCAAGCTTTCTCCGACGGGGACCACCTCGCGACCTATGCCCTCAAACTCGCCAAGCAAATGAGTTTCTTCGAGGCTTCCGTCAGTGCGAAACAGGCCGAATCCGTCTTTCCATGGCGCGGAAAAATAGTGATGTCCGTCTGGCGTACCCAGGGGATACGGACGGGTTTCTTCCCAGCGGAATTCTGGAAGATCCGTCAGCCGGGAAGCGGAGAGCATTTGGCGTGGCTCAAGTGGTTCAGCTGCGACGAGTCGTCGCGATCCGGGATGTCGCATGCAATTTGAATGCTTTTGGAGGCTAGGGCTTGCGGGGCGTGCCGTCCAAAGTACCTCACGTTTTACGAAACACCAACGAATTGGTCAGGAGAAAATTGCCCGCAACGGCACGCATAACAAGGCTCGCATCGTGCCGCATCGGGATTTGTTAATTCGCCTAATCAGCAAACTACATCCTCCGGAATCAAGCAACGACTGGCGCTAGCGTTCAACGTTGCCCGGAATTAGATTGGCTGCAATGAAGCGCCGTTACGTGTTGTTGGGGTTGGAAGTTCAAACTCTCAATGGAGGCAACCAGGACGATGGAGATCAGACCACTTTCGGCGTCGACCGATACTTTACAATTCAGAGAGATTCGCATTGAATCATCGCGCGAGGCTCCTGAATCGTTCCGGGCGACTGAAGAAGAAATGCGTTCGAAACCAATTGAAGAGTTTGAACGCCAGTTGACGGGGCAAGATGGCACCGTCCAGTTTGTCGGAGCATTCGCGGGAGAGTCTCTCGTCGGCGTCGCGGCACTTTTCTTCGAGAGTAGTCAGAAGCTATCCCACAAGGCTACCGTCGGTTCCGTCTTTGTGACTCCATCGCACCGAAAGAACGGAATTGGCAGAGCGCTACTGTCTGAGCTGCTTACGATTGCAAGAGAAGACAAAATGTTGTCGCAGTTGAATCTGGCTGTAAATACCGCCAACACGACCGCCGTAGAGCTATATAAGAGCTTGGGGTTCGCAATTTTCGGCACCGAGCCAAACGCCGCCATCGTAGATGGAAAGTCATATGATGAACATCATATGCAGTGCGTACTCCAGGCACCGTAGTCCAGATCGGGTGAGTCTGTTGGGCTCTCTTGCCAAACCGGTATCGGGGAGCAAACCCTCGGAGCGTCGACCAACGGCCCTAACGCAACTTCCTCAAATACAGGAATAGCCCGTGCCACGCATGAAACTCACGGGCACACGGCACTTTCGAAGGATGGACTTTCCTGTCCGTCATCACCCGGCGCTTTATCCGTCAGATCAACATTGACGACCATTCGCCATTAGTCGCCGAGTTCGCGGCCGAAGTTGCCCGAGTAGATGAGGAAGTCCGAGAAATCAACGATGCCGCTGCCATCAAGATCACCGCTCGTGTTCGGTTCCACTTCCTGGTTGAAGTGACGGGACAGGACCAGAAAGTCCGAGAAGTCGACGACGCCATCTCCATTGGCGTCACCCGGTAGCTCGCCTACCTGGTTGCCGACGTCACCTTCCGTATCGATGGCCAGGATCGAATTTCCCTCGGCATCCCGTTCGGCAACAAACAGCACCCGGTCGATCCCGGCAGTTAGTAGATAAGGATCGGAGTCTTCACTTCCGGGACGAGCATCAATGGCAACCGCGGTGCCGTCGGCCGTTCCATCGGACACCCAAACTTCGCTCCCGGATGCTTCGTCATCGACGACGAAGAACAGGCTGCCACCGCTGGCGACCGGCGATGAGAAGCTGTTGGTGAACGTTTCAATTCGTCCCGGCAGTGTTGCCACGATGCTGGTGCCGTCGGCAGTACCGTCGCTGGACCACAGTTCTACAACGTCTCCGTCGTGGAGTGTAAAGAAGAGCCGGTCGCCGACGGCAATCATGTCGCGAATGTCGGCCGAGCCCTCAGGGTTCAGGTCCTCAACCAGGACGGTGCCTTCGCGTGTTCCGTTGGACGTCCAGAGTTCGCGTCCGTTGATTCCGTTGTCCGCGGTGAAGAATAGCGTGTCGCCGACGCTGACAAGATCGCGTGGTTCGGAGCTGTCGGCGGCATTGATGTTGGCGAGCGCCGCCGTGCCATCGGTGGTACCGTCGGTCATCCAGAGTTCAATATCATCGGTATCGCTGGAAGCGAAGAATGCATTCGCTCCGGCTGCCGTGAGTCCATTGACGGGCACTTCAAATTCACGAATGAGTCCCGTCGACTGCTCTGCCACGTCGGTCGAATACAACCCGAATGAATCAAGTCCGCCGTTGGAAGTTTGGCCATCGAAGACCCACATTCCGCCGGCCTCGGCAACGTTTTGAATGCCGTTGATGGGGCCTCGAAATCCGTCGGCATAGCGTACGGTCGATTCGGCGGTACCGGTCGTTGACCACAGTGAGGATTCGGATGACTCCACGAAACTCTGGGTGATCTTCAAGAGCAGATTGTCACCGTTGGAATGAAAGTCGACCGTGACCGCCTGTCCAAACAGGTCCCACGTTCCAATCTCCGCCAACATGGCCGTGCCATCTGCGGTGCCATCGGTTGCCCAAAGCTCAACGGGATCCGTTCCGAAGATGCCTTCGCCAACCAGCGTTGTAAAGTACCAACGGTCATTGTGAACCGTCTGCTGATCACCGATCGGCTGGCCGTTGGCCGTTGCGACCATCGCCGCGCCCGTTCCGTCCAAATCGGCTCGCCAGATGTCGAGGCTACCATCGGATGTTTCTGCCCAGATCAGGCTGGTCTCGGTTTCGGCGAACAAATCAATCTCCGAAGATTCGCCTGATGCCCGAAGTTCGCAGGCGACGTCCGCCATGGCTCCGACGAAATCGCCAGCCATCACAATGCGGTGTTCAAGGTTCTCAAAGTTGCGGCGACGAGTACGAATTCCTTTTGGACGCATTTCAGACTTCCTTCTGATTTGACGCACTGAGACTTCCGGGGGCTCGCATCTGAACGATTAAAGCTGCCTGGCCCCAATAAGTTGAATCCAAAACATACTATTCGAGAACATTTCAGGCCATTGGAATTGCGGAATAGTTGTGGGCCTGGCTGTACTCATCCCCGGGGCGGAGAGTTGGGGACCGGTTGCGAGGCCGATTGGTCTGCGAGCGTAGGCGGGCGGGCGTCTGCTATCGCGCAAAAACGACGCGCAAAACTGACAACAAAAAACTTGGTCGCCCGAATCAGGGAAGACGCAACGTGCGAACGAATTCGCGAACCTGCGCGTACATTTGGCTGCGAATGATACGTCGAGCACGTTCGGAAAATGGCTTGATTTGTCCGAGCTTGACGGGTTCCGGGGCGCCAATATGGCGACCGACCAGCGGGTAATCTCGTGAGCTATTGGCCGATCTCGCCAGCACTGCAATGTGTCCCGTTGACGCAGGGACCGTGTGCTGAGTCGTGCCCCCCTCTGCCGGGGTGGCCTCGCAAGTCACATTTCGGCCTGCAATTTCTGTGTAGATGATCTTCAATTCGTAATCCGCAAGGTCAGAAATCGTGTTCCCGTTTTCCAGTAACCGGTCACTGATAAGTAGATTCAAATCGGTCTGGACAGCGTCCTGCTGGTTGAACTGAATGTTCTTCAGTTCCAGAGTGAGCCGCACTGGGCCGGCGGGTAATTTTGGCGCGTGGATGTAGGGGTCGGTGGTTTCAAACTGTCGTCGGGCCAAAGGCGGAGCGGTGCGTTGCGATTCCAGCTCCTGGTCGTACATATGGAGCATCTGATTTGCGGCGTATCCGAGGAGCCCGACGATTCCGGCGACCAGAATCAACGCGCCGCACCAACGAATCGGCTGCTCGTAGCGACTTAGCAGCCAGTGCAAGGAAGACTTGCGTCGCCCGATTGGACGGCGTTCCTGGATTGCGATTGTTGCCAGCGGATCGGGCGCGTCCTCTTCAAGCAACAGATCATCGGGAAATTCATCAGACATCCTGCGCCTCAGGCAGAATTGATCCTGGAAGTTGCCGCCGTGACGGTCTGGCGGGCTGACTGCCGGATTCTATTTTCAACCGGTAAAGATTGAATGAAGCAGTATGCCCAGACGCAGATTTCGCGGCCTGCGGAGATCGTGGTGCGACCAACGCGGGCGAGACCAACGCGGGTGAGGCAGGTCAACGCGGGCGAGGCAGGCCAAACACGGCAGGCCAATATACGGCGCGGCCAGGCAGCGCGAGAAAAATTAGCGACGCTTCTTTTTCTTGGGTTTCTCAACGACGAAGTCGAACACGTTGTCTTCCCCGGCGACCACGGTTGCCGTCAGTGGTGTGTCCAGCAGATCCGTAAACTCGCGAGCCACCTGGTGCTGAAGATTCGGGTAGCCCTTCGTGACGCTGAGCGTAACGCGATACTCGCCCGCGAGCGCGCCGCCGTCACCTTGCTCCAGCGTCCATAGTCGAAATGTGCCATCCTCTTCGATGGAACTGGAAGCACCCTTCCCTTCCATGACGTTGAGCGGCACGAACGTGATCGTGGCCATTTCACCCTGCGGCACGGAGCCGTCCGGGAATTTGACCGAGCCAGTCACGGGGTGCAGCGGCATTCGCTCACTGCACCCAATGATGAACAGAAAAAGTAGAGTACCGACAGCGAAGCGTTTTTTGTTCATCGTGACTGTGTTGAAGCCAGAGTGTTGAAACTACGTCAGAAACGCAAACGACGGCTTATTCGTTTAGAGCAAACGGAGTTCCGTCGGCGCTGGCAATCAATCGATCCCAGACTCCACAGCAACCACCCCATGGGCCGGTCGTGTTGATGGAATCATCGATCCAGTGAACACTGCCATCGAGGAACACCGCCTGGATGCCGCCCGGGTCATGTTGGCTGCGAGCGGTCGCCTGGTAGCTTGGGCATGGCTGCCAACAGGTCATCTTTTCTTTTCGCATGGTGTCCAGCGACATCTCGCGAATGACGTCGGCACAGCCCTCGATATCATCCGAGCTGTCGTTCGCGGCGTTAGGGCCATTGCAGTCTCCACCGTAACCGTGCCAGAACAATGCGCTGGCTCCGGCGGTGCCCATCGCCCAGGTTCCGCGACGATCACGATCGGTCAGGCCGACGCGAATTTCGGCAACCAACAATGTCTTACTGGTGCCATCGATGACCTGTTTCAGCTTCACCGCCTGGTCAACGCCCATGACGCCACGCTTGGTGCTGTCCTTCCAGGCGTTCTTCGCACCATCGATGCGATCGTTGACGCCATTGGCGGCGTAGTTGCCACGTGCCCAACTGCCGCCTTCCGTATTCGATGTGCCGGCGAAGGGAATTTCGCCGCCAGAGTCGGTTGGGCACAACATGACGGGGATCGGAGTGCTGCGTCCCAGCAGATTTTCAGGTCGTGAAATCGGTACCGTCAAGTCAAACGAATCGTAGATGCCCTGCTCTTCCATGAACGGCAAGACGGAGATCACCCAGTTCTCGCGAAACAGATCGCTGGACTGTGGCAACTGCCCTTCGTCAAAGTTGCAGGCAGCCGGCAATTCCCCGACAGCACTCTCGTAGTTGAGGATCGCCAACCCAATGTTCTTGAGGTTGTTCTTGCACTGCGTTCGCCGTGCGGCTTCTCGAGCGCTTTGAACAGCGGGAAGGAGAAGCGTCACCAGCATCGCGATGATGGCGATGACCACCAGAAGTTCGACCAACGTAAACGCAGGTCGCTTGGCATAAGAAGTTGATTTCATGTTTTGCACTCCACTTGTTCAACTGAACTGACCAGTAAGTGCCTCGCTGTCCACCGATATCTTCTTTTGTATTTACGGCGGCGTAAAGCCGTTTTCTTGCCATTTTCAATAACGGCACGTCCCACATGTCCCCCGATTGGCGAGAAGCCTGTGACTGGGCAGTTTGCGGCTTCTATACTGCGGGCATGTTATTCAGAAGTACCACACCACGCCGAGGTTACGGCTTTGCGACAGTGTTATGCGTTGTCGGTTGCACCTTGTTAGGGTGTGGGCAACGCGAACCGGTGGCTCTGCCAGCTCCTGCCGTTGAGTGGACCAAGGACGGCAAGGTTGTGTTGGGTTCGCCCCGTCTGACTGCCGGAGTGCCCGGGGAAGGTCCGCTGACGTTAGCTCAGATCGAGCAATGGTTGGACGATCCGCTGCAGCATGAGCCGCTGGAATTTGTCCTGCCCGAACATCTTTCCGCCGAATCGAACTCGGTTGTGATTCCCGAAGCCAATCCGATCACGCGAGCCAAAATCGAACTGGGGCGCCAACTGTTCTTTGACACGCGGCTATCGGGGATTGGGACCTTCAGTTGTGCGACGTGTCACCGTCCCGAACAGTCCTACTCCAGTTATCAGGTCATGCCGGAAGTTGGCCGCAACGCGTCGGCGGCGATCAATCGGATCTTCGGCAAGGAACACTTTTGGGACGGTCGCCTGAGCCTTGAGCAGCAGCCGCAAAGCCCGATCAAGAATCCGTTTGAAATGAATTCGACGCCGGAAAAATCGACGGCGGCGATCGCGAGTATTCCGGGCTACGCGATACAGTTTCAGCGGATCTTTGGTGAAGTCAGCTTCGAGAACATTTGCTTCGCCCTGGCGAGCTTCGAGCGTGTCCTTATCACGGGACCTTCTGCCTGGGATAACGGCACGATGTCGGAAGCGGCCACGCGTGGTGCGGATTTGTTCTTCAGTGATCGCCTGGGTTGCGCTGATTGCCACACCGGACGAAATATGACGGACGAACGTTTTCACGATCTTGGCACGTCGAAGCTGACGGAATACAACGACCAGGGGCGATTCAAGGTGACCGGAGACGAATCGGACCGCCACGCCTTCAAGACGCCAACGCTGCGCAATGTCGCCAGAACTCCACCGTACATGCACAACGGAGTGTTCGGGACCCTGGAGCAGGTGGTCGACTTCTTTGATCATGGTGGCGGTGCGGGTGATGCATCACCAACGCCCCTGGAGCCGCTGCAGCTGACTGACAACGAGAAATTGGATCTAGTAGAATTCCTGAAGAGTCTTTCGAGTGAGCTTCCGCCAGTGCAGCAAAGTCGACTGCCTGAATAGCCACCGTCCCGTATGACCTGGAGTACCGATCGTGATGAATTACGTAACGCCTCGTTTTGCCATGTTGATGATGTGCGTTTCGCTTTGCGTGGGATGCGGCGGAGCTCCGGATTCAGCGCTCAGTGATCGTGGAACTCCCAAACCGGAATACGCCGACGCCGTGAAAGCAGCGGCCGCCGATGGTGTTGTCGTTGTCTGCGACAAGGAGGGCGAGATTACGTTCCTCGACTTTCACGCACATCCCGGCGTCAGTGCTGCGTCGGTGCATGTGAAGCAGTTTCCCAATGTGAAGATGTTGAACTTCAGCAGTTCGAAACTGACCGACGCCGACCTCGTGAATATCGAGGCTTCGACGGCCGTCGAGGAGCTGGGGCTGCATGGAACTAACGTCACGGACGAAGGTCTTTCAAAGTTGTCTGGAATGTCGAAACTACGCACGCTGAATCTGACGGATACAACGGTCGGTGACGCCGGAATTGAAAAGCTGACGGGCCTTGGGACGCTCGTGCGACTGGATCTTCAGAATACGAAAGTCACCGATGCGGCCGTGCCTCATCTGAAATCGCTGAAGAACCTGATGTATGTCGAATTGAGCAATACAGCCGTGACGCCAGAAGCCGTCGCGGAGATTCAGGCTGCTTTTCCCGACGCAATGGTCATCAACGAAGTGATTGAGGACCAAAGTGACATGCCCATGCTGACGGATGCAGAGCTGCCGGATTTCTAATTCCCGCAACAAAGGCAGCTTTGGCGAAAGCTATACTTGTCGAAGTTTCCTACCTTCGCATCGAGCTGCCATCATGAAGTTTCCCGCCTGTCTGCTTTCCCTTTTGCTGGCTTTGGTTTTGATCAACTCCGCTTTCGGAGAGGCTGCAGAGGCCAAGGCGGAAGCCACTACAGATGCAAAGGCGGATGCGTCTGAATCAGGATGGAATGTCGAGCGTCCGTCTGGCGAAACTTCACAACAAGAGATCGACGTCACCGAGGGCACGTGGATCAGTGTGGACGTCAGCCCGGATGGAACGCAGATCGCATTCGATTTGCTGGGCGACATTTACCTCATGCCTATCGAGGGAGCCCACGGAAGCCAGTCGCCCACCCGGCTGACTCAGGGCGTCGCGTGGGATATGCAACCTCGTTTCAGCCCCGATGGAAAGTCGATCGCCTTCACCAGTGACCGCACGGGGAAGAACAAAAAGGGTGGCGACAACATCTGGACGATTGGTGTCGACGGCGAAAGTCTGACACAGGTCACGCAGGAAACCTATCGACTGCTGAATGGTCCGGCATGGTCGCCGGATGGAAACTACATCGTCGCCCGTAAGCACTTCACCAGTCGGCGTTCAGCCGGTGCTGGCGAAATGTGGATGTACCATCGGTTGGCGGCGAACGCAAAATCCCAGGGCGGCATTCAGCTCACCAGGAGACCGACCGATCAGAAGGACGTCAACGAGCCAATTTTCTCGCCGGACGGAAAGTATCTCTACTACTCGGAGGATGCGTCGCCAGGTAGTACGTTCGAATACGACAAGGATTCCAACAAGCAGATCTACGTCGTCAAACGACTGGACCTTGAGTCTGGAGATACCGAGACATACATCTCCGGTCCCGGCGGAGCGTGTCGCCCGACGCCCTCGCCCGATGGCAGTCAGATTGCTTTTGTGCGACGAATCGGTGCAAAGACAGGGCTCCATCTGTTCGATACCAAATCGGGGCAAGTGCGTCTGGTCTACGATGGGCTGGAACGCGACATGCAGGAGGCGTGGGCCATTCATGGCGTGTACAGCAGTTTTGCGTGGACGCCTGATGCGAAATCCATTGTCGTCTGGGCGAAGGGTAAGATTCGGCGAATCGATGTCGCGACCGGAACCGCGCAGGTCATTCCTTTTCATGTGAAGGACACGCGTGAAGTCTTCGATGTCGTTCGTTTTCCGATCGACGTTGCGCCGGATGAGTTCGACGTTCGCATGCTGCGGAATGTCGTGACTTCACCGGATGGAAAGTCCGTCGCCTACCAGGCTCTGGGCCATGTCTGGTTAAAGGATCTGCCCGCGGGTGAGCCACGCCGGCTGACTTCGCAGTCGGATCATTTCGAGTTCATGCCCAGCTTCTCGGCCGACGGCAAACACATCGCGTACGTATCGTGGCACGATGAGGATCTGGGTGCTGTCCGTGTCGCTCGCGCGAAGCCTGGCAGCAAGGGGAAGGCGATTACCAACGAGCCCGGTCATTATCGAAACCCGGCGATTTCTCCGGATGGCAAGACCGTTGTGTTCGAAAAGAGCGGCGGAGGCAGATTGCTCTCTCCGCTGTGGTCGCACGGTCGCGGCATCTATCAGGTGCCCCGCAAAGGCGGTGAAGCGAAACTCGTCACGAAGAAGGGACGTAAACCTACGTTCGGAAAAGCCAGCGATCGCCTTTTCTTCCTCGCCGGCAACGGCACGAAGGATGCCGACAATCTGGGCCTGAATTCCATCAACCTCGACGGGACAAAAGAGCGAAAACACTACACCAGCGGATGGGCGACAGACTACGTTGTCTCACCGGATGAGAGCTGGATTGCCTTTGTCGAGCGATTCAATGTCTATCTGGCTCCGTTTGTGCAGACCGGCGGCACGGTGAGTGTTGGTCCAGGCGGAAGCAATCTGCCCATCGCGAAAGTCAGTCAGCACGCCGGCGACTGGATTCACTTCACGGACGACAACAGCAGTTTGTCGTGGTCGCTGGGGCCCGAGCTGTACACCGTCTCGCTGGAAGAGGTGTTCCAAAGTATTTCCGATGCGGACGAAGAATCGAAACCGACGGACAACGTGTCGGTCACGCAGATAGGCTTCAAGGCGAAACACGCCCGACCGGCAGGAACCACGGCGCTCGTGGGCGGTCGACTGGTCACGATGAACGGTGACGAAATCATCGACGATGGCACGATTGTCTTCGAAGGTAACCGTATCGTGGCGATCGGACCGCGCGGCGATGTCGAGGTACCCGACGACGCGACCGTGATTGACGTTACCGGGCAAACCGTCTTGCCTGGATTTGTCGATACCCACGCCCATGGCGCACAGGGTTCGGGAGGCATCACGCCGCAACACAACTGGGTCGACTACGCTCGTTTGGCTTTCGGTGTAACGACGATTCACGATCCGTCCAACAATACTCAGGCAATCTTCGCCGCCAGCGAAATGACGAAGGCAGGATTGATCACTGGACCGAGAACTCTTTCCACTGGCACGATTCTGTACGGCGCGACGGGTGCCTTCAAGGCGGAAATTGATTCGGTGGACGACGCGGAATTTCACCTTCACCGGATGAAGGCTGTCGGTGCCTTTTCCGTCAAGAGTTACAACCAGCCTCGCCGTGACCAACGACAACAGGTAATCGCGGCCGCTCGTGAGCTGGAGATGATGGTCGTTCCCGAAGGCGGTTCCACATTCATGCACAACATGACAATGATCGTCGACGGGCACACGGGTATCGAACACACGTTGCCCGTGCAGACGGCTTATGACGACGTGATGGACCTGTGGCGGGGTACGGATGTTGGCTACACGCCAACACTGTGTGTCGCCTACGGTGGACTGGGCGGCGAAAACTACTGGTACGAAGTCGACGATCTCTTCCTGCATCCTCGTCTTCGCGAATTCACGCCGCCGCATGTATTGACGCCACGATCACGTCGACGCAGTAAGGCTCCGCTGGAGGATTACAACCACATCAAGGTTGCGGAGATCGCTGCGAACCTCGTCGAACAGGGCGGTATGGCTCAGGCCGGAGGTCACGGTCAGTTAAATGGTATCTGCACGCATTGGGAATTGTGGAGTTTCGTCCAGGGCGGCATGAAGCCTATCGACTCGCTACGTTGCGGAACGCTCTTTGGGGCAAAGTACCTTGGCCTCGATGGCGATATCGGATCGCTGGAAGAAGGCAAGTTGGCGGACATTGTCGTCATTGAATCCGGCTTCGATCCGACGAAGAACATCCGCGATACGGAGAAGATCGAATATACGATCGCCAACGGTCGCGTCTTCAAGGCTCGGCGAATGAACGAACTGGGCAGTAGCTCGCCCCGTCGACCGTTCTATTGGTCGCATCCGGGATATGGTGGCGTCAGCATTTCCTGGCCACGCACGGAAAGCTGCAGTTGTCAGCGGAACTAGCGTGCGACGGCGTGCGTTGAATCTACCGATTCAATTCACGCCTTGGTGTTCCGTCAGGGCGAATCGGTGAAGTCGTCGGCGTCGATTCGATGTAGCTTTCCATTGCTGCCCGCCACGACGACATGGCCGTCGGTTGGGTGAATTGCAATCGCGTACGCCCAGCCTTCAACGCCCGGCAATACGTGCGTCACGGTGACTTCAACCGGATCGACGAAGTGGACTCGACCATCATCGCAGGAAGCCACGATCTTGCTTCCGTCGTGCGTCCATGCGACATCCAGCGGCTCGGCGGAGAGTCGAACGTAGCGGACCATCCGGCCGATCGTTGGTTGCCAAAATCGTATTGTGCGATCGGCAGCAGCCGAGGCGAGCATCGGGAGGCCGTCTGCACTCGGCTTTAACGCCAGGTCGTGAATCGGCCGAGTATGCTGGTTAAGGCTGCGGATCAGCTGGTTGTCTTTGGTGTCCCAGATCCGTACCGATTGATCGTCGCCGGCGCTTGCCAGCAACCCGTGTTCCGGAATCAGGCACAGGCTGCGCACGGCACGCGAGTGTCCTCGGAGTGTTTGTGTCTTGTCGTCAGCATTGCTGGTCGTGATCTGAATTTCGCGGTCGAGGCTGGTTGAATAGCAGCGGGTAACATCGGGCCAAACGATGGCGGTCACCGAGTCCGCGTGCCGGGCGACGGTCCTGATCGATTTTCCATCCGGCCACGAAAAGAACTCCAGCAGCCCCTGCTCGCCGGGATCTCCGCCGCCCACGGCCAGTTGGTTTCCGTCCGGGCGAAACGCAAGGCAGTGAAGATTGGCGGACTCGCAGGGAATCGTTTTGACAGGCTTCAGGTCGGGCCAATGGAAGATATGGATTCCCACCTGACTTGTGGCCACGACCGAGTTACCGTCCGGAGTGAACGTCAATGCCGTGATGGGAGGTTCAACCGCGCGCACGGGGAACGCCAAAGCCAGGAGGACAAGCAGCGATTGAAGAGCGTATGCGCTCGTGGACTGGGGCATGGTTAATTCGCCAATTGGGCTGCGATCTGACCTTTGCGAATGATATCGTTTCGCAAACTGGTGAAATGCCCGACCGGATCGCGAAAGAAACTGGCGGGCATCTGGCCATAATATTCCATCGCCTGAAAAACCTTATCCCAACCGACCCGCTCGGCCAGGTCGTAAGCTCGCAGGCCCTTGGCAATGCGTTCATCGGTATCGCTGAAATCCCTAAACAGGAAATAACGAAGGCTGGGGAAGTAGGTGAATCGAACAAAGGGATGCAGGCAGAGCCATTTCATAATCTTGCATTCGAATTTGGAAACCGCCTTGGCGACGCCGGGAGCAACCGTCAGTTCCTGTTCGCTGCGAAACGACTGTTCGAACACATTCTTCTTTTCCTGCGGACTGAGCTCGACGTTGCTTCGACGCGCGTGGTGCACGCGATTCAGGGCGTCCAGCAGTTCAGGAGGCACGATTTCGTCGGCGCCGCCGCTTCGCCGTGAAGCTTCGTGAATTCATAGTTGGCGTAGGTGTCGATACAGACCTGACGGTTGACCTTACGAAAACCTTCGGAGAACTCACGCAGGATACCAAGCCGAAAAGCTTTTTCGCTGGGGCTGTAGCAGTAACGATAGGCAATGAGTCGACCAAGGCTGCCGCCGGCTTCGAAGTAGCTGAGTCCCCACAGAGCACCATGGGCGGCGATTTGGGAGAACGCGTGATTCCGGCCCGAATCCATATACATGTTGGTGAGCACGGCGACGCGTTGGCGTATGTCCATCAGGTTGCCGGCGAGCACTTCACCTTCGGCCTTGAGCTTGTCATAGACGTCGTGGAAGTCGGGCATCGTTATCCTCGTGTGATCTACAGGGGCTGCAAACCATCCGCATACGTATCAAACCGCAATTCGAAATACAAAGTAACGACGGCGCGAGCGGAACACTTCGCGAAGCTGCCTTGCCCACTCGGTTATAGTTCAAGCTCGAGACACATAGTGTATCAAACGACTTTGTGATTTGCGCAGAAGCCTGAATGGAAGGAATGAGCGAAGCCATGGGCACGGGAATGGACGAGGGAATGAACGGCCGGCAGGAACAGAACAAGGCAAATGCCATGGCGTTTTATGATCTGATGTTCAATCAGAATCAGCCCGCGGCAGCGGTCGAGAAATTCGTTGGCGACGAATACATTCAACACAACCCACACGTCGCGGACGGCAAAGCGGCCTTCATCGCCTACTTTGAACGTATGGCGGAAGAGTTTCCCGGGAAGCGGGTCGAGTTCAAACGCGTCTTTGCTGAAGGAAACTTTGTGGTATTGCACTGCCGGCAGGAGTGGCCGACGGATGCCGACAAGGAATGGGCGGGCATCGACATTTTTCGATTCGACGATAATGGAAAAGTCGTCGAGCACTGGGATGTGCTGCAAGTCGTGCCACCAAAGATGCTACACAATAACACCATGTTCTAGGCGTACTCGCAGTGCGGCACGGACGCAGGTCAACAGCACGGTCCATCAGGAACGGCGAGACAGGTTGGTCACAGTTCCGCGAACCGCGTTAACGCATCAGCCACGCAAGAACGGCCTTCTGGGCGTGCATGCGATTCGCAGCTTGCTCCACGATGCGGCTGCATGGGCTATCGATCACATCCGCGGTCACTTCCTGACCACGCTTCGCCGGCAGGCAATGCAGGAAGATGGCATCCGGGGCGTTCTTCATCAGAGCCGCGTTCACCTGGTGACCTGCGAAGGCTTTTTCGCGTTCCTTCTGCTCTTTTTCCTGGCCCATGCTGGACCACACATCCGTGTAGACCGCATCCACGCCGCTGACGGCTTCGGCAGGATTGGTTACGTGGTGCAGCGTGCCAGTACCATCCAGGCTTTCAAGGGTTGAGATGAACTCGGCATCAAACTCGTAACCTTCCGGTGCCGACAGTCGGAACTCGACGCCCAACAATCGACAGGCGATCGCGAGGCTGCGCGAAACATTGTTCCCGTCGCCGACGAACGCCAGCGAGCGACCTTCCAGCGAACCGTGGACTTCCTGCAGTGTGAGGATATCTGCGAGCGCCTGGCAGGGATGTGCCAGGTCCGTCAGGCCATTGATGACCGGGCAATCGCAGTACTGCGCCAGTTCCTCAATGGATGCATGCGTGAACGTGCGACAGACAATCGCGTCGGTGTATTGACTGAGCACTCGGCCGAAATCGTTGACCGGTTCTCGTTTTCCCCAACCGACATCTTGCCCCAGATAGAGGCTGGTGCCACCGAGATGCGTCATGGCCGCTTCGAAGCTGACGCGCGTCCGCAATGACGGTTTGGAAAACAGCAGCCCCAACACGCGACCGGGCAACAGCGGCTCGCGGATGCCCTGCTGGAATTTCGTCTTCAGCGAGATTGCCAGGTCCAGCAGTTCGGTAATCTCTTCTTTCGAAAGATCGAGTAGTGTCAGTAGGTGACGCATGGTTGAATCCGGACTTTCAATGGTTGCGGTCAATTTCCAATCTCCAACATCAAACGGCAGTTCGCGAAAGCAGCCAAAAGGGCCGCATGGGGCGGATGCATGACCCGCGGCGACGCCTGCCTGAAGAGTTACGCCTGTTGTTGCCTGATAACATCACAGAGGATGTCACAACCGTCGTGTACCTGTTGTTCGGTGACGTTCAATGCGGGCAACAGTCGGATGACGGTCGACTGCGTGCAGTTGACCAGCAGCTGTCGCTCCATGCAGGATTGCACGACAGGCGTTCCATCCAGCGTTAGCTGAATGCCGATCATCATGCCCTTCACTCGCACTTCTTCGACGATTTCACACGATTCTTGCAGCTCCGTCAGCCGTGCCAGAAAGACGTCCGCCATCTTTTTGGCATGAGTCAGAAGATCCTCGGACTCGATCATCTCGATCGTTGCAATTCCGGCTCGAGCGGCGATGGGGTTGCCGCCAAACGTGGCCGCGTGCATGCCGGGCCGCAGGCTGGGAGCAATCTCCGCCGTCGTCAACATGGCTCCGCCGGCGACACCGCCGCAGACAGCTTTGGCCAGTGTCATGACGTCGGGCGTCACGCCAAAGTTCTGATAGGCGAACCATTCGCCCGTTCGACCACAACCAGCCTGGACTTCGTCGAACATTAACAGCAGTTCGTTTTCGTCAGCCAGTTGACGTAGTCCCTGCAGGAAGCCGTCGGGAGGAATCTGAATTCCCCCTTCGCCCTGAATCGGCTCGACAAGAATCGCGCAAGTCTGATTGTCGATCAGGCCTTTGACCGCTTCGAGGTCACCGAAGGGAGCATAGTGGAAGCCGGCGACCATTGGCCCCAGTCCCTCGTGGTACTTGGGTTGTGCCGTCGCCGCGGTCGAACCGAGCGTACGCCCGTGGAAGCCGCCTTCGAAGGTGATGATCTTGTAGCGTGACGAGTCGCCGTGAAGTCGCGCCAGTTTGATGGCCGCTTCATTGGCTTCCGTACCTGAATTGCAGAAGAACGCCTGGCCGCCAAAACTGCGCTCGGACAGCAGTCGGGCCCACTGTCCTTGCGATTCCATATACCACGTGTTGGGCACATGAATCAGCTTGGCCACCTGCTCCTGAACGGCTTCGACGATTGGGGCCGGGCAGTGTCCCAACAGATTGCATCCCCAACCGGGGAAGAGATCCAGGTACTTTTGACCCTTTTCGTCCCAAACGTACGAACCTTCTCCGCGAACCAGCGTCACCGGGTAACGACGGTAGTTCGGAATCACATATTGTTCGAACAGATCAATCGTCGACGACTCGGACGTGGTGGATGACATCGCGTCCTCCCGGGTTCAGGTGAAATTTGTCAAAACGTAGGACTCGCGTGGGCGAGCTGGGTTCGCCTCTAGTTAACGATCTCGGTCCCCACACCACTGTCGGTGTAAATCTCCACCAACAGGGAATGCTTGAGTCGACCGTCAATGATGTGAACCTTGCCAACGCCCGCCTCGAGCGTTTCCAGGCACGATTCGATTTTGGGAATCATGCCCGAGGCAATGGAACCGTCGTTGATCAGTTTGCGAGCTTTCGAGGCATTTAGCGAATGAATGAGCGTGTCGGGGTCGTCCTTGTCCAATCGCACGCCGTTCACATCGCTGAGAAAGACCAGCTTGTCGGCGTTCAGGGCGACGGCGACGGCCGTTGCGGCCGTGTCAGCATTAACGTTGTATTTCTGCCCATGGTCATCGACGCACATCGACGGAATCACGGGAATGATGTCGTCCTTCACTAGCTGGTTGAGCAAAGGGGCGTCGACGGTGGTGACCTCGCCCACAAACCCCAGATCCACGTCGGAACCATCTGCCGCCACCAGCGAAAGTTTGCGGCCCTGCAATACGTTCCTCGATCGGAAGTTCAGCGCCTGCGAGTGTCCTTCAAGATCGCGAATTCGCTCGGCCAGATCCTCGTTGATCTGGTTGACCAGCACCTCTTCGACGATCGCAAGGCTGGCTTTGTCGGTGAAGCGTCGACCCTGAACGAAGTTGGGTTCGATGCCCGCAGCGTCCATCGCACTGGAGATTGCGGCACCTCCACCGTGGACGACCACCGGACGCATGCCGACGGTCTCCATGAATACGATGTCGTTGAGGATGTTCTCCAGCGCGTTGGCGTCCTTCATGACGCTACCGCCCAGCTTGATGACAGTCGTCTGCCCGCGGAACTGACGAATCCAGCTCAATGCTTCTACGAGCACATCCGCTTTTCGAATCGCATCTTCCAAGTGACTGTCTCTGCTTGGGACAACGTGACGGGGGGAATCCCGAATTTTAGAAGCCTTTAATCGGCGATGTCAACGCACGGGACCACGACTATTCGCGGTCCCGGGTCTGTATTCCCATCGGTTTTCCGTGGTGTCGGCATGTTGTGGCGGTGCGGAAATGCGTCTTCGTCGCCCGAAAACACGCTAGTTCCGACTTTCTCGTTGAATTCGCCCAGATCCGGCCAGGTGGCGCCCACGATACAGCCCCACGTAGGGCCGAAATGGTCACTGCGTGGGCAGATTTGGTCGATGTCGATGGAGACGAAGGAACGTCCTCAAACCGCACGGATTAGCGTCCCCCCAATTCCGAACGTCGGGAATCGAACATGGCTACGCGAATCTTTCTGATGGGTGCAATCATCCTGTTCCTTGGGGCACAATTGCGTGCTGTGGATACGTTCGTGTTGAACGAAAAGGTGACCAAGGTCGTCCAGCGGCGATTCATTGAAAAAAAGGCCGCCGAGCAGCCCGCCGTTGTCAAAGCGACGATGTTCGATCCCTATCTCGCTGCTCCCGAAGTACAGGAAGTTACCCTTCCCAAGAACCAGCGAATTACGCCGCCAAGGTGGTTGGGCTGGTCATTTCTATCGATTGGCGCTGTTCTGGTGACAACCTGCCCGCTGTTTCGGAATTAAGCCCGTTTGGGACGCCATGGGCAGCAGCCTGTTTCCAGGAACTCCCAGTGCGGCCGGCGGGACCGGGTGTGGCTGCTTGAAGTGCCCGTGGTAAGCGGCTGGCTGAACGTTCGCTTTCCCGGTTGGCTTGCCCGCCTGGAGATGCGAGCCGTTTTGTGAGCCATTGGTAGCCCTGTGCCACAACCACGGGGAGACGACACGTTCGCTTGACAGCCGGTGTCAGGTACCTAGTATTAATGGTTTGCACCCGTAAAATTGCAGCCTGCCGTGCCTGAGTTGGGCACTGGGTTTGGGATGCACCATTTTTCGACCGGAAGGCGCCGACCATGGCTGACCGCCTTGAGTTGTCTACTGAAGGAAGCGTAACTGTAGTTCGCTTCAAAGATCAAAAGCTCCTTGATGAGATCGACATCCAGCAAATGGGTGCCGAACTGAATGCGATTGTCGAGAGCGGCGAACACGCGAAACTGCTCCTCAATTTCGAGGACGTCGGCTTCCTTTCCAGTGCTGCCCTTGGAAAGTTAATTTCGGCTCGCAAGAAGGCCAGCAAATCGGGCGTTGATCTGCGGATGTGCAGCATCAAGCACGAGTTGTTGGAAGTTTTCAAACTGACTGGTTTGGACGCGGTCTTCGACATCAAGGATACGCAGCAGGACGCACTTGCGGCATTCGGCGACTAATCCAGTATCCAGGCAAATAATACTTCTGGATATGGACTTCTTTGTTACGGGTGTCGTTGATGCAGCCAGAGAATGACGACAAACCGTGTCGTTTACAGACGGTTGGCGACGGCCAGGCAAGGATGGCGCTGTTGGATCAGTTCAGTGATGAATTGACTCGACTGGGCTGGAGTTCGTCGGAAGTGTTTGGCATTCAGATGGCGGTCGAGGAATCGGTCTCGAACGCGTATCGCCACGGCAATCTGGAAGGCCAGCGTGGGGACGTCGAGATCACGTACCGGATCACGGACCGTGAATTCGAGTTCGAGGTGAGCGATCAGGGGGAAGGGTTCGATGAATCCCAAGTTCCGGATCCCACGGATTCGGAGAACCTGGAAGGCCTTACCGGTCGTGGTCTATTGTTGATGCGTAATTTCATGAACGAAGTCAACATTCGTGACGGTGGCAGCACGATTTCGATGCGAAAAATCCGCTCTACTTCAGAAGCAAGCTGAGGCATTGCGGGTCAAATTCCGATGGACTATTATCAGTAGTTTGATCAAGCATCAAACCGATCCCCTGTAGCTCAGTTGGTAGAGCAGGCGGCTGTTAACCGCCTTGTCGTAGGTTCGAGTCCTACCGGGGGAGCTTCTTTTAAGCCAAATCAACTTCGTACAACTACGAATCAGATAAGGACTTAGGGCAACAAGCCTTGAGTCCTTTTTTTGTTCCGTTATCGAATACGGAACATTTACGGAACGACGTTGGCCTCGTATTGCACTCGTATCGATGTTCTCGGCGAGAGGTCCTCTGTAGGATTCCTCAACTTATGGGAGCATTGCAAATGGCGTGGCTTGATTGCGAAACACGAACGGGCAACTCCCATTTGCCGCTGGCAGTGGGAAAAACAGCAATTACTCACGATGTCTGGAGTATCCTGAGCCGGGCATCGCGCGGCAATTCCTGGTATGCTGGTCCACGATGCAACTGGGCAGGCATCGTAGACGCGTGGGAACAGGTGACCTCATTTCCCTCCGGAGGGTTCACGCATGGATCGTCTTCGACTTCAGCGAGCAACGACTCGCACCCGCGGTTTCACACTGGTTGAATTGCTTGTGGTGATCGCGATCATCGCGATGCTCGTCACTCTCCTGCTGCCAGCCGTGCAGTCAGCACGCGAAGCAGCACGCCGAAGCCAGTGCCAGAACAACCTGCGGCAAATTGGCCTCGCCGTCGCCAACTTCATGGACACAAACAACGAAGTCCTTCCGATGGGTCGCGACGAAACGAATCAATTCGCTCTCGCATGGTCGTTCCGCATCCTGCCCTTTATGGAAGAGTCGGCCGTGCACGATGCCTTCGTGGAAGGCAAACGCGTCGAGGACCCCGCGAACGCAATTGCAATGCGAACACCAATTCCATCCTACATCTGCTCGTCGCGCCGGTCGCCTGACGATCTGGTCGACTTCGACAATAATGACTCTGCATCACGGATAACCCGTGCAGCAGCAGCTGGCGATTACGCCGCGAGCGCCGGCCCGTTCGTGCAATACGGCAACAACGGCGAGAAGAGCTCCAGTGAATCGGGTGTCATTTACACTCGCTCGGCAGTCAAACTTCGTCAGGTTACCGACGGCACCTCAAAGACACTCCTGGTCGGGGAACGCCACGTGATCCCCAAAGGCGGCATCGCAGAACGAAACGGCTTCGGCGACTACGATCGCGGCGACACGGCTTTCCTCTCCGGCGACAACCCGTGGACGATCTTCGGTGCAACCTCGCCAGGCTTTCCGACCAGTCGCTTCGATCGCAACATCGACAAGTTCGGCAGCGAACACACGGGCGCAGTCGCACAGTTTGTGTTCCTCGATGTGCACGTAAAACCAATCGACTACTCGATCTCAGCGACGGTACTTCATTCGCTGGGCGTGATTGCTGATGGCGCTGTCATCCCGGAAGAAAACTAAGCCGGGCCCATTTTGTTCACGTAGTGAGGCACCTCCCGTCGGGAGGGCCACAAGCAGTAGCCAGCTGGCGAGGGGCACAACCAACATGCACAACAAGCGCATTCTTGCTTTCACGATCGCAATCACCGCCGCGACTCTCATGGCTGTCGGATGCAGCAAAACTCCCGAGAAGCTCTTTCCCGTCAAGGGCGTTGTCTCGGTGGGTGGAAATCCACTCAACGGCGGGACCGTGCAGTTTGAAATGAAGGACAAGGGAGAAGCCACCGGCAAGGTCTATACGTCGGCGGGCGAGATAAACGAAGACGGTTCGTACGAACTGATGACATTCGGCAAACGCGGCGCGCCCGCCGGGGATCATCGTGTCTGGGTCTCTCCCAACCTCGCCCAGATGCCGGACAAGCTTGGCGTCAGCTTTGAGCGAAACAGTCCCATCCCAAAAGAATTCATGACGCCGATCGATTCGACCCTGAGCTACACCGTCGCGGAAGAGTCGAATACCATCAACGTCGAAGTACCAGAGACGCGTCGAAGGAAAAAGTAGCGGTTTTCACTTGTGCGTGCTGAGTGCAGGAATTTGAAACCAAGAGGCAACGAGATCAAAGAAGTGCCGCCGCCCGCCTCCGTGCTAGCCGCGCTTCTGTGTTTCTATCTTTAAGCCTGAGAATCGTTCTACAGTGCCTACATGGCAACACTTAACTCTTCCCGCATGTCGCAACCGTGGTTCATGCTCGGCCCGATGCGATGACCGTGCATGAGTGGGTGTTTCTGAGCCAAGTAACCAGCCAGGATCACTCGTGGCGAGCTGCGGTTGCCCGTTTGATTATCTTTCGTCGATGATTTGCCGTCAGCCCAATTACCCATCGGACTTTTGGGAGGCCGCCCACGTATTACGTATTGAATTCGGTGAGTTACTGAGATGCGCCAATCGATACCAGAGTTATGCAGACTCGTGGCGCTGACACCTCTCGACCAACGGGGGCCTGGCAGACGTTCAGAACTGCCGGCTACGGTCGGCGGCGGGTTGGGAAGTGGTCGTCGTGGGTGTCGCAGTAGATCACCAGGCGGTTCAGGATGTCGGCCTTGAAATGTTCAAGGTGCGGCAGCCGATTGAGCATTCGCGATGCATCCAGTCGCGCGTCCGGGCGCAACTGTGTTTGCGACTCATCCAGAAATGGTGCGATGCGGTCATTGGCATCCGACAGCCAAGCCGCTGCCTCGTCCGCTTCCAATTCACGTAGCGCCGATAACGCGGCGTCGCGGTGATCGCACGAGAAGCGATGGTAGTAGACTGACAGGCTCGCAGATTCGATCAGGCGGAAGGCTTCAACCGCGACCTGCTGCTCAGGCGTCAGTTCGATTTCCTTTGCGGTATGCTCGACCATCAACGGCGGTAGTCGGCTTAGCAGGTAACGCCGACCTCCCAGCGATTCGACCTTTTCGATACGCGTCGTAGAAACTTCGACATCGGCCAGCCATTCGCGGACTTCGTCGAGTTCCGGTGTATCGGGGTGCTCGCGAATGAACGCTTGCAGTGCCGTGCGCAGGTTGATGGGATCACGGTAATATTGCATCCGTGCAGCGCGGTCGCGAAGGTCCGCCAGTTCGACGGCCGCATTGCCTCGCCACGCCGATCGACTGTGGCCCCAGCCCAGTCCATGGAAGACTCTTTGCACGGAAATTGTCGCTCGCTGTTCCCCGTCAAGGAGGACTCGGTAGTGTCGTTCTTCAGGCGTCGCACCAAGGGATTCGGTCTGTGAGGGCCGTTCGACTTGTTCTATTTTCGCTCGTTGGAATCCGGGATTGGTGCTGACGATATGTTGGACGGCGGCCTCGGACGTCCACCCGTCGACACGGCTGATGGCCTGGTAGAAGTTTATGAGTCCGACCAGGACCAGGCTGACCACCGAGATCGTCAGTTGCACGTTTGCGTAGCGATTGTTGCTGCGTTCGAGTACGAGGCGGCCGAGCACCCACATCGTGAACAACACTGCTGCTGTAAAACTGACGATGGGGACAGAATTCCCAAACCCGTGTTGGTCGCCGCCTGGTTGGGAAGACCATGCGGCCAGGCCAAAGATCGCCGTCAGCATCGTCCAGGATGCCAGAAATACTGGCGGTCCGATCAGGAGGATTCGAGTTAGCGTGATCGATTCGCGGTGGCGCCAACCTGCGAAGAAGGCGTGGACGAGTTGGGTGCCCCAGAGTGCGAATAGTCCCAAAATCCACATGTGTATTATGTCTCCCTGAAAACATCTTAGCAGGTGCGTGGGGAGTAAGGATGGACAGGACGCCTGAACGGTACGACTGGATTACAAGCTTCCGTTGCGATTCTCGGATGCCCGGCCGGGTTTCGTTTTGGTGGAACTCGGTGGCATCCGGTATCATCAACGGCGGCCCTTCGACGCCCGGCTATCCAAGGCTGCTGGTTGATGACGCAAAAGGAATCTCGGTTGGCGGTCGAGATCAGAAAGCCGTCGAGATTGTGCGGTCGACGAGCAACCATATGCCGGGAGGTTGGTTCAGCGGCTCGATGGTGCAGCTTCAGGAAAGTGGAAGTTCCAGTTATACGACCGAGCGGGCGAAGTTGAAGAAGATCACGGACGGACTCTCCAAAACGATCATGCTGGTCGAGCAGGCCGGCTTGCCACAAAGATATGACAGCAGCCAGCGGCCGGTCGCGTGGAACGGTCGAGCCTCTCCGACTTTGTTCGCATGGCCATTCTTTGATCACTCGCCGATCGATCTTTGGGAGAAGCTGCCGCGCAAGGCGATCAACGGGATTAACCTGTTGTCGATCTACGGTTTCCAACCGGATTGTGCAGTCGCGGCCAACTTTGATGGATCGGTGATGTCGTTGCCGGAGGAAACGGACGTTCCCATACTGTGGAACAAGCTGATTCGGAATGACGGCGGTTGAGCCAGCAAACGAATTACCACGATATGGAAACACTCCGACAATACCCTGCCCTCCCCCAGTCGACTCGTGAAAGAGAAATGGCGGCAAGACCGTTGCGCTCGCGACTAGTCTCGTGGAGGACGAGTTCGAACGTCAGGGAGCAACGTCTATGAAGACCCTTTGGCGGTGGTTTTTTCGAGGCGTTGTCGTGGCCGGCATCCTGTGCGTGTGTTTCGCGAGCCTGGTGGCCTTCAGCATGAGCCGCGCGAACGTAACACAGTCGGATGGCTTTGCGGATGACCCGACACGGGCCGCCGGCGCGACACTTTCCGGGGCTCTTCCCAGCTCGGCGAGCGACATTCGATTTTGCCAGGCATCGGTTGGCATGGGCGGGCGTTTGCTTGTATATCGGTTTTCGGCACCACTCACGGATCTTCGTCAACACGCTCGGGCCGAATACGCCGCTCACTGGGATAAGCCCGCGATTCGCGAAACGCTCGTAGCCCCGTCGCCCATTACAGTGCACGCTGTGAAGCAGTACCAATCCGCATTTGGTGTCGACGTCGATTGGATGTTGCCGCCCCCTGACGCGACAGGGACGGTCATCGATTCGGCTGACGGTCAAACAGCTCATCGTCCCACGATCTTTATCGATGAGGCCAACGGTGTATTGTACTTTCGAATGACAGACTAGCGGGGCGTTGATGATGGACGAAAAAACGACCGGCCGCCGACATCAGTTTTCGCTGCTAAACCTGCTACTGTTGACGGCCGTCGCGGCGCTGTCGCTTACGGTAGTCACGTTGTGGCGCGAGGTGACGCCGTTGAGACACGAGGTACGGCGGTTGCGGGCGGAAGTTGGCGAGTTGGAGGTGCGCGACGAATCTCGTCCCCATGCCATTCAGCTGGAGACCGACAGTGACACCAATTGGAAGTGGCTGGTTTGGATACCTGATGGAACGAACTATGTCTTGCATCTTGCCAACGAGAAGATCCCCAGGTCCGGCGTTCCATCTACCGATCGCCATTGCATGGTGATTGTGGGTTCCGGCGAGCAACTCATCCTCCAATATCGTATACGACGAGATCCCGTCGACGACCGACTGACGGGATTCCTGTCGGCGGCGAACCAGATAATGCTGCATACCGATGGCCTTGAATGGATCGATTGGGGCCGTCGCATCGTGGAACATCGCGGCGTCGTCCGTTCCTCGCAACAAGGGCCAAACGACGAGCCGTTCGTGCTGTTGCGGTATCGAAATTCCCTGCAGGCTGCGAGCATCCCGTTCATCGAGGACCCCAGTCCCGGCGTGATGGTCTGGCTGGAGCCGAAGTAGGGCCTCGGGACGCATCTGTTCGAGGCACGTCGCTCATCCGTTACATTGAGAGTTTGGTTTCAGATTTTGGCCACTGTCCCACGAACGCTGCGAAAACCACGATGCCCGTTGTTACCACACTCAGTCTTGGCGGTCGCACGGAGGAGGCGCTGGCGCTGTATCGCGAGGTGCTGGGGGCCGAAACGCTATTTCTACTGCGTTTCCGGGATTGTCCGGACCCAGCGCTGAAGCAGCCCGGCATGGAAGAGAAGATCTTTCATGCCACGTTTCGGATCGATGGCACCACGTTCATGGCCAGCGACGTTGGCGGTGAAGAAGATGGAAGTCCGTCGTTGACGGGGTTTTCACTGGCGCTGTCTTTCGCCGCGGTGGATCGTGCAAAGGAAGTGTTTGATGCGTTCGCCCGCGACGGTCGAGTTGTCATTCCGCTCAGTGAGTCGTCGTTCACATCATGGTATGGCATCGTGGTTGATCGAATTGGAGTCTCCTGGAAGATCAACGTGGACGAAAGTAAGCAGGATGAATGACACAGCGCGGCTTGGGACGATTGAACTCTCGGCAAGGATGGCACACATTTGGATCTGTGTGCTGCTAACGCTGGTCTTCGCAACAGGCTGTAGCGAAGAGTCGCAGGACACATCCGCCACCGGTCAGCTCGAAAGCGAAAACGCTCGCGAGGAGAATGCGACGGCGGGTGGATCGCAGATCACGACACGATTCGGAATGACGTTTTGCTGCGTGGAGGTCGATTCAAGTCGTGACGACCATCATGCATCTTTTCCTGCATCGACGTACTATCTCCAGCAATCGGAATTCGCGTACGAGGAATTTGTCGCCTACTGTGACGGTGGAGATGGTCCGGAACGCGATGCTCCAAGGATTGAGTTCCACCTTTCGTCCGAGTGGCGTGGGATCCGCACGTCGATCTCCATTACCTTCGTATCATTGTCCGCGAGAATGTCCGTACTGCGCGAAGAGGGCAATTTCGATTCAAACGATACATCCGAAAGTTTCGCGATGTCGATAATGACACTGGAGTGCTCCGCGATTTCGTCAATCGCATAGCAAGCCTGTCCCGTCACCATTACAACGATATCTTGTGTTGCCAGGAATTCCGGGGTCAATTCTCGGCTTTCGAGCCACGAAAGGCCGGTGGACCAGTATCGAAGATAGGGGTCGTTGAACGAAACCTGGACGCCCCGTTGGCGAAGCAGTTTGTGTAGCTGGAACGCAAACATTGCGCGGCAGTTATCGTCAGCTTGCTGACAAACGACACCGAGCAGGCATACGCGACTTCCTCGGAGCGACTTCTGTTGGCGCCTCAACGCGTCTGTAATTCTGCGCAATACACAAGAGGGCTTCATGTCCCCTTTGGTTGTGCCATCCAGTTCGATGTAGCGTGTCGGAATTTGGCCCGCGTGCTCAGGCAGACGTGAGGACATAGAGTTTCCTTTGTGGAGTAGGATTCCAAATCAAGTGGGTTAACGATCCTGGTATTGGAATTTACTCAGCAAGCAGAGTGCCAACGCGAGATGTTCGTGTTCCACGGGATTTCCTGACCTATGACCACCTCACGCCTGAATCTTTTACTGGATTCCCGGAAATCTTTGACGCGGTGAGTTTGGGCCTCGTCCTTGTGGTGAGCGAAATCAACCTACAAATTCTTCGTGAGATTGCTGGCTCACCCCGTCACAAGGACTAGAGTTTACGTGATTCCCTTGACTGGCCACGAGGATATGAATGACGGCTGAGATCGCAACGCCAAACAACACGGCAGAGAAAAATACGGTCCTACTGGCAGAAGACGAACCGCTTAGCCGCGAGCTACTTCGCGTACAACTTCAACAGTGCGGAGTCGCCGTCGACGAGGCGGAAGACGGCAAGGAGGCGATGCAGAAGATGCGATCGCACGACTATGCCGCGGCGTTCTTTGACCTCGACATGCCAGGTGCCAACGGCATCCAATGCCTGGAGTACGCTCGGCGCTGCCATCCCGATCTCTCCGTTGTGATCGTGAGTGCGGTGGGCGAAATCAACGACGCAGTTGAGTCGATGAAGCTCGGAGCCGAGGACTATCTTGTGAAGCCTTGTGATCGCGATTCGATTGCTGCGGTTCTCCGCAGAGCCGTTTCTGCAACTCGGCTGGCTCGAGAAAACAAGGATCTTCGCGAGGCGATCGATTCGCCGCCACTCCTTCTTCCTTTCGTAGCGGAATCTGAAAACACGCGAGAACTATTGGAATACGTTGAGCGGGTGTCTGATCTCGAGTCGACCGTCTTGCTAACCGGCCCGAGTGGGACAGGTAAGTCGTTTCTTGCACGCCGGATACACGAGCTGAGTAATCGCAGAGACTCGCCCTTCGTAGTGGTCAACTGTGCTTCTTTGCCACGCGATCTTGTCGAATCCGAACTGTTTGGTCACGTCCGGGGCGCATTCACGGGAGCGACCAACAATCGGCCGGGCCGAGCTGAGATGGCGGACGGAGGGACGCTATTTCTCGACGAAATCGGGGACATGCCACTGGAGCTTCAGCCCAAGTTGCTCACTTTCCTGCAGGATCGCGTTTGCCAACGCATTGGCAGCAATGAAACCAGGCAGGTCGATGCTCGAGTCATCGCCGCGACCAACAAGGACCTAATGGCACTGTGCCAGGAACGGCTCTTTCGGGAAGACCTGTTTTTCCGGCTTGAGGTAATATCCTTTGACGTTCCGCCGCTGGTCAAACGTCGCGACGATATCCTGCCCCTGAGCTCGGCCATTCTCGAACGCATTGCTGCCCGGCGCCGGGAACCGCCGTATCAAATCAACGACGAAGCGATGGACGCCCTGATGGCTGCTGACTGGCCCGGAAACGTTCGACAATTGGAGAACTGCCTGGAGCGAGCGACTGCCTTTTGTACTTCCGGAGTCGTCACGAAGCGTGACCTGACTAGACTTCAAAGGAGATCCTCGGATGTCGTCCCGGAGCCGCCGCCGCAAGCGCAACGAACGCTTCAGGAAGCCGAGATTCAGGCGATTCGAGATACTTTGCAAGCGACAGGCGGGAATCGGTCCGAAACTGCCCGGCGACTGGGTGTAAGTGAGAAGACGATTTACAACAAAATCAACAAGTATGGTATTACAAACAACCTCTAAGCAACGCGATTTTTCGCCACTGTGCGACCAGTCGCCTGCTCCCGGGACCCCTGGCGAAACTTGGCAGCTGGAAGCACTGAAGCTCGAAACGCTGATGAAATCGGCGCTGGATTGCATTATCCTCATCGATGCCAACGGACTGATCACCGAGTTCAATCCAGCGGCCGAACACACGTTCGGTTATAGGCGCAAAGAGGTATTAGGTCGTAGCATGGGCGAGCTTATAGTTCCGCCTGAATCTTATAGCGCCTACCGACATGGACTGGAACGTTATCTTGCCACAGGACACTCAAGCGTTGTCGGAAAACGCATTGAAGTCCCTGCCAATCGTGCCGATGGTTCGCAGGTCACGATTGAATTGGCCATCACCCCGGTCTTACTGGACGGCCTGAGGTACTTCGTCGCTTTTTGTCGGGACATCACGGAGAGTCTGAGGATTCGCGAACGACTTCAGATCACGCAATTCGCGATGGATAGCGCCGCGGATGCCATTTTCTGGATGGGCCCCACGGGTCGATTTACCTACGTCAATCGACGTGGTTGTGAGTCACTGGGCTACTCAGAAGAAGAGCTGTTGCAGATGTCTGTCCCCGACATCAATCCACAATTTCGCGCTGAAGTGTGGCAAACCCACTGGCAGGACTTGAAGGAAAAGGGGAGCTTCAGCTTTCAAACCGTACATCAACACAAATCCGGCCGCGTCTTCCCCGTGGAGATAACAGTCAATTATGTTGCGCGTGGTGACGCAGAATATAACTGTGCGTTCGTCCGCGACATTACGGAGAGGAAGCAATGGGAACTTGAGATTCGAAACGCCATGGATGCTGCTCAAGCGGCGAATCATGCAAAGTCGGAATTTCTGGCCACCATGAGCCACGAAATTCGCACGCCGATTAATGGGATAATCGGCATGACTGACCTGGCGTTAGAGACATCGCTGACCAGGGAACAGCGTCGATTCCTGGAGTCAACGGCCGACTGCGCGGATGCACTGCTGTTGATTGTGAATGACATTCTCGACTTCTCGAAAATCGAGGCCGGTCAGCTTGAACTGAAGCTGGAAAGCTTTTCGTTGAGAAAACTCATCGAGCGGGCGGTTGGAACGATGATTCAACAGGCTCAGGAACGTGGGATCGACGTCGAAGTCGAAATCGAAGCGGACTCGCCGGATCGGTTCGTGGGGGACGCACTCCGGATTCGGCAGGTACTCCTCAACCTGTTGTCCAACGCGGCAAAGTTCACCCGGCATGGGAAAATCCGAATCCACGCCAGCGTGCTGCTGGCGAAAGCGGGTCGACACCTACTCAAGATTGACGTTTCCGACACCGGCGACGGTATTCCAGCCTCCAAACTGGACACAATCTTTGACGCCTTCAAACAGGTGGATTCGTCGCTAACTCGCAGGTACAAGGGCACTGGCTTGGGACTCGCGATTTGCCGTCGACTGGTGGAATTGATGCGAGGCAGAATCTGGGTGGAGAGTGAAGTTGGCAAGGGAAGCGTTTTCCATTTCACCTCTATGGTCGAAGCAGACAGTGACGCGACGACTGTCGTTCTCGATTCGCGGTTGTTGGGACGAGAGGCCATCAACCGCCGATGTTCAAGAATCCTTGTGGCGGAAGACGAGGCAGTCAACGCTGATCTGATTGAGACGATCCTGACAAAAGCAGGCCACCACGTGACGGCCGTCCAGACGGGTCGCGAGGCGGTCGCGGCCGCATTGGCTGCCGACGCCAATTTCGACGCGATCCTGATGGACGTGATGATGCCGGAGATGAGCGGCTTGGATGCGGCTCAAGCCATCCGTCGTAGCGAAGCTGGTTCGGGCCGACGCCAGATACCGATCGTAGCGGTGACGGCGAGCGCGACCAAGGATGATCGCGAACGATGCCTTCAGGCGGGGATGACGAGCTACATCACCAAGCCCGTGCATTGGGTGACGCTGCTGGAGTTGATTGACACATTGTTGGCGCATGCTGATTCGAAGTCAGCTGAAGGATGTGACGAACCGTTTGATGTGGAGCAACTGATTGAGCGGTGCGGAGACGAGGTTTCGGCCAAGAGCCTACTACGCGGATTTCTGAAGCACCGCGACGGCTATTTGGGATCCATCGAGCGTGCTCATGCGGAGGATGACTTTGAAGAGTTGATACGACATGCCCATCGGCTAAAAGGGGCGCTTGCCAGCCTTGGTGCGAAGAGTTCGCGAGATTCCGCCCAGAACCTTGAGCAACTGGCACGCGGCCGTGTTACAGGCCCACCTATAACGAACGCCGTCCAAAGGCTCATAACGGAAGTGACGAATCTGGCGGCCATGATCTCTCGCATCGACATGGAGTCCTCTCACAACTCCGTCATCTAATGGCGGCAGAGAGATCGTGAGGCTTTGCGCCGATCGCCAGGCCAGTAAGAAAGTCGGTGAGTGATTGAGGCATCTGGAAATCCGGCCCGAGTCTCCTCATGCGAGCCGAAGAACCGACCGGAAGTCAGAAACACGGACACCCTGTAATTCGTATCGGTAAATATTGCAGTACCTCGTATTGGCATTCCAGCAGACCACAATACCTCACGGTTTTTTTGGGCAGATTGAATTGGTATACGTGTTGCGTCACGATCACAACACTTCGCGAGTCTCCGGACGAACGGTTCCATAAACCAGTGACAAGAACTATGACAACCCAACAGCAACCCTTAGTACTGGTTATTGATGACGACCCAAGCTTTCACGATATCGTGTCTTACAATCTGCGTGGTAACGATTACCAAATGCGATACGCACCAAGCCCAAACGAGGTGATCGCGCGAGAAACGGAAGCCAGGCCGCCGGCGGTTATCCTGCTTGATTGGCGATTGGAATCACTGGACGGTATCGACTTCATCGAACCACTGCGACGGAAGCACCCTATTTCTCAGATCATCTTCGTCACGGGCCATGTGGTACCAGAGGTTGCGGCTGAGTCTATTCGTTTGGGTGCGTTCGGATTCATCAACAAGCCGCTTGAGAAGAGTCGGCTGCTTAGCCTGGTTCAGGCCGCCGTTCAGCAGTATCAGATGTCCTGCCGACTTCAGAGCGCCGATGACGTCGACGCCAGCTTTGAAGGAATCGTTGGCGCGTCTCCTCAAATGCAGACCGTCTACCATAGCATCAGGAATGTGGCACCCACGAACGTCAGTGTCATGATCTCAGGTGAGTCGGGCACGGGCAAAGAGTTGGTGGCAGCGGCAATTCACCGGCGGAGCGACCGGCATGCCGGGGCGTTCGTGGCGCTGAATATGGCCTCGATACCCGATGAGTTGGCCGAAAGCACTCTGTTTGGCCACGAAAAAGGCGCCTTCACCGGAGCAGAACGAAATAGGGATGGTGCTGTTCGCGAAGCGAAGCAGGGCACGCTGTTTCTTGATGAAATCACGGAGATGCCATTGGCACTTCAAGGCAAGCTGCTGCGATTTCTCCAGGAGAACGTTTATCGTCCCGTTGGAGCCGACAGGGAGTGTGTCTCTGACACTCGGATCATCTGTGCTACCAATCGCGATCCCGTGCAAGCCATTCGGGAGAATCGACTCCGCGAAGATCTTTACTACCGACTCTGCGTCGTACCCATCGAGTTGCCACCTTTGCGAGAGCGGGAGGGCGACGTCGCATTGCTGGTGGAGCATGCCATTCGTCAACTTGCGAAGGTCTACGGTCGGGGCTTTGAGAGCGTTGACTCACGAGCCCTGATGAGTCTGACGCAATATCACTGGCCAGGAAACGTTCGACAATTGCTTCATCTACTGGAACGCGTGGTCATCATGAACGACGGTTGTACCCTAGAGAAGCACATGTTGCCGACTGAAGTTCTCAACCCGCCTCCTGGCGTCGACAGGTTGTCGACCTCCACGTCGCCCGACCGACCCCACTCGTTGTCCTCACTGCGATTCCGGTCGCGTGACGAGATTGTCTCGCTTCAGAAACTGGAAGAGCAGGCGCTCAAATCGGCTCTGACACTTTGTAATGGTTCTGCCTACGAAGCGGCTCGTCGTCTGAATATCTCCACGGCAACGATCTACCGAAAGATCAAGCTATACGGTCTCAATGATCATTCATGAAACAGGTAGTCCCTCGCCTTGCGAACTACCAGCAAGACTGTGAGGCTCACGACGATCACGTCGTACCAACAACAGCGGTTTTCCATGTAGTGTTTTTCTGCCTCGAATCGCAAGTGCCAGTCGGTGACAACCTGGTCCGGTTTCGAGTTTTCCAGGATGCAAACCTGGGCGAGGTTGGTCAGTCCCGGTTTCAATGCCAACCGCTGTTCGAAACCGCTGATCTCAAGCATGAGTTCTTCGAAGAGTGGCAAGGCGATTGGTCGCGGACCAACAAACACCATGTCGCCACGAATGATATTCCAAAGCTGTGGTAGCTCATCCAGTTTGGTGGCCCGCAGTAGCCTGCCGATTCGGGTCACGCTGGGATCATTGGTCTGCACCACCCGCGCCAATTCCGGATCCCGGTCAGCTCCACAGACCATGGTCCTGATTTTCCAGACTCGAAACGGCTTTCCCAATCTGCCCGGACGAATTTGCGAGTAGAGTGCTGGACCGGCTGAAGTCATACGGACAAGGAGCAGTAAACTACCCAGTAGCGGGCTAATGCACAGCAATAATACGCCTGCAATAACTCGCTGCGGAAAGTCTTCCGGGAACGAGCTGAACGCGTGGGCTCGGTGAGGCGAAGAGCAGCGATGCTCGGATGGGGCGGTTGCTGCCTCCAGGTCAATCACGAAAGTCTTTTTGCCTTGGTACGGTCGTTGGTTGAATGTCTTATTAGGGTTTCATTGTTCCGGCATGACGCTTTTGTGTTGGGTCACTCCTTAAGCGCGGGTGGAACTTCGGCCCCTCGACGCGCTAGTTTTCCGGAAGGTCGACGAACGTGGTGTTGCCCGCGCTGCGCGACCTGATTGCCGAGGAACTCAGGTCAGGAGTTGCTCCAATCGTTCCGCCTGACAAATTAGCGGCCCGCGACTCGGCGACGAGGCGTGTGGCTCGGTAAAGGCTTTCCTTGGTTCCTGCATCTGTCCACCAGCCGTCCAGAATACTAAATGACAGTTCGCCTTTGCGCAGATACGCGTTATTGACGTCGGTAATTTCGAGCTCGCCTCTCAGGCTGGGTTCCAGCGTGCGGCAAATATCGAAGACCTGTCTGTCGTACATGTAAATACCCGTCACTGCCAAACTGCTGGGCGGTACTTGCGGCTTTTCCATGATTTCAGCAAGTTCCCCGGTTTCGGTGAAATGGGCGACGCCAAACCTCTGTGGGTCCACAACGTTCTTCAACAGTATTCGGGCCCCTCGTGGTTGAAGGCGATAGTTTTGAACGAAATTGCAGATTGGCGAACCCACGATATTGTCACCAAGCACAACACAAATCCGCTCGCCTTCGGCGAATCCCTCAGCCAGAGACAGGGCATCGGCAATTCCTCCCTCGCCCTCCTGGTAGGCGTATTCCAGTTGCTGAATACCCAGGTGCCTTCCGTTGCGAAGTACCTTCAGAAAGTCGTTGGCATGTTCGCCACCGGTCACGACCAGAATCTCGTTGATGCCCGCGTCCACCAACGATTGTATTGGATAATAGATCATTGGCCGGTCGTACACTGGCAACAGATGCTTGTTGGTGACCAAAGTCATTGGTCGCAACCGAGTCCCCAGTCCGCCAGCCAGAATTACACCTTTCACGTTAGGTCTCCTGTTCGATAAGGCATTTCTTATGTTCCTCTAGAGCTCGTCGTCTCCACACTCCGATAGTCTGGGCACTTCACCTGACGGCGGGACTGCGAACGTCGGCCCTTTTTTCTGCAAGGTAGATCGAGCTGTCGTTAAGTCGGTACCGCGTTATCTCGTCTGGTTTTGCGAAGTCGGTGACGCAGAGTTCCTGAACGCGAAAACCATGTTTTTCAATGTGTGAACGGAAATCGGTTCCGTACCGTCGCACGTGCCCTACCTCTCGCGGATCGGGGGCATCGTATTCGTACGACTTCGAGACGTTCGGATCGATCGGCACCTGTACAACCAGAGTGCCTCCCGGTTTCAATACGCGCCGAATTTCGGCCAGGGCCTGTTGTTCGTCGGGGATGTGTTCCAGTACGTGGAAGCAAATGAAGTAGTCAGCGTGGTCATTCGGAAATCGCATGGCGGTTATGTCGCCCTGTTCCATCGCATAACGTTCCAGGTCGAAGCTCGTGTAATCCACTTTCTCAATCTGGGTGTAGACGGCCTGTAACGCTCGCATCGGTGCCACCTCGATCACCCGGCAATCACGCGTGAACATGGGCGTTTTCCTTGCGAGCGCAAGTAGCAGCGCGCGATGCCTGCCGATCGCACGACAACCCGGGCAGAGTTCTTCCCACTCCGAGTAACCAGGGCCGACGTTGGGATAGAATCGCTTGCCGGTCCAGCCACAGATGTTGCAGACGACAGGGTTGGCACCGGGAGCGGACAGATCCTGTATCCCGGCGTTCAATGTCCAACCAATGGCTCGAGTCGCTTCAAGACAGAAGTCAAAGTGGCCTTGAACCGCTGATTGGTAGGCGAACCTTGTCCAACGGGCGACCAACCGCGCTCTCCCCTGGAACGCACGAGGCCCGATTTTCGGGATTGGCGCAGTCTCCATGTGTTAAACGCTCTCTCTGGTCGGAACTGGGGATTATGCGAGCCATCGATGCACAGAGCATGCCAACGGTGACATGAAGCAGGGATGAGAAAAGCTCCTCGTTGCACCACGCGACTTCTCAGAATGACACGGAGTTGTGACTCAAAGTGAGAGTGTTCGCGTCGTGAACACCTTCCGCGGGCGATGACGCCGGCTAAGCAACGGTGTTTCGTGGAGGGAACGGAATTTGTTCTTCACACAATCGCGGCTCGCTTTTTCAGGCAGCCGTACCTCGTGCCGCCAGGACATCGGTTCGAGGTTGTGTGTCTGTTAGAAGCAATTGGGCAGCCAGATGGTTCGTGATCTCCGTCGACAACTCGCCAAGTTGCACTGGGTGCCGTTTCTGTTTGTGTTGACGATTTCGACTCCCCCAGAGGTTGGGATTCTGGTGGGCCCGCTGCGCATCTCTTCCTACCGACTGGTGTTGCTGGGAGGCCTGCTGTTCTGCGCCCTTCGCTCGACATCGGGAAATGCCAGGCAGAGCTTCAGTGGCACGGACAAGTTCATGTTGTTCCATGGTGCCTGGACGGCGTTGGCGCTCTTGAAATACTCTGGTCTTGTGCAGGGGGTGGAATCTGCCGGGGCCTACATGCTGGAAACCACCGGCTCGTATTGGATCGGACGTACGTTTATTCGCTCGGATCGGGACTTTCGTGCGCTTGCCGCTTTGCTCGTCATCGTGGTATTTCTCCTGCTTGGTTTCGCTGCGTTGGAGTCTGTCAGTGGGAATCACCTTTTGCGTGATTGCGCCAGAGCAGTCTTTGGCGGCCCTCCGTTGATTCTGCAGGCACCGCGGTGGGGGCTTCATCGAGCATACGCGACGTTCGATCATCCGATCCTGTTTGGTGTGTTTTGTGCCAGCAGCTTTGCGCCGGCGATATATTTGCTGGCCAAACGAGGCAACCTTTTCAGGAGCAGCGTGGCGCCGGTACTGGCAACCGTGGCCACGTTCTTTAGTCTGTCCGCTGGTGCCTTTCTTGCGCTGGCCGTGCAAGTAGGTTTGGGAGCGTGGGAATGGCTGACGAGAGGTTTTCGCCATCGTTGGCTGGCGCTCTTAGGTATCTTCGCGTGTTTTTGGGTCGGGCTCAGCCTCGTGTCCAATCGCTCCCCGGTGCGTGTTTTCCTGTCCTATATGACGTTCAGTCACGCAGCCTCCTATAACCGGCTAACCATCTGGGAATACGGTAGCCGCGAGGTGTGGAGGCATCCGGTCTTTGGGATAGGACTGGGTGACTGGGAGCGTCCGGCGTGGCTGTTCACGGATAGCATGGACAACTTCTGGCTTGCCACGGCCGTACGTTATGGCCTGCCTGCATTCCTGTCACTTTCTGGTGGTCTCTTGTTACTTTGTGTTCGCCTGGGAACGAACAGGCGTTTGGGCAAGGAGCTTGCGGCACACCGCCAGGCATGGTTCATGATGATCACGGGATGGATCCTGGCGGGCTGCACAGTTCATTTCTGGAATGCCACCCTCGCAATCTTCTTCTTTCTGATTGGCGCGGCGACGTGGATGACCACTGCCAGGTCGACGAAGTCTGTCTCAAATCGAATTGTCATCTTGAGATGAAAGTCACAATCTGACGCGGCAGGCAGCATAAGACTCCCCGTTACCAGCTTCAGATGTCACGGTATGTCGATTGCGTATGCGTACCCGCGTCGTGTGAAAACTTATAGTCGAAGGTGTGATGGACGTTTCCATAATCGTTGTGAATCTGAACACAAGGCAGCTTTTGCAAAACTGCCTGGCGTCCATCGGTCGAAATGTCCGTGACGTATCCAGCGAAGTCATCGTCGTTGACAATGGTTCGACCGACGGTTCGTGCGAGATGGTCGCGCGTGATTTTCCTGACGTTCGCCTGATTTGCAACGCCGAAAACCGTGGATTTGCGGCCGCCAACAACCAGGCCATTCCGTTGGCCCAAGGTCGCTACGTCTTGCTCTTGAACTCGGACACCATTGTTCTGGGGGACGTGCTGCGTCAGTCTGTTCGATACATGGATCGCCACTCGGAAGTCGGGATTCTCGGCTGCCGGGTGCTGAACGAAGATCGAACTCCGCAACTTACCTGTTTGCGCTTTCCAACCCTCGTCAACCTGGCGTTGAAGACGTTCGGGTTGTCACGTTTGCGTTGGCCACGGTTCTTTGACCGTTATCAAATGACGTATTGGGCCCGAGACGACGTAAGAGATGTCGACACGGTTACCGGTTGCTATATGTTCTGCCGGGCCAGGGCGATTGACGATGTTGGGCTCCTGGACGAGTCGTTCTTCTTCTACGGGGAGGAGACGGACTGGTGCAAACGATTCTGGCAGCGCGGTTGGCGTCTTCGCTTTGCACCGATCGGCGAGATTGTGCATTACGGAAGCATGACGAGCAAGAGCTTCAACAGCCGACGCGACTTGATGCTCACCAAAGGTCTGCTGCAATACCACCAGAAGCATAGCAGTCGCCCCGTCTACTTGCTCACGCTTCTTACGCTCCTGTGTTTCAACGCGAGTCGTTCCATTTACTGGTCGTTGGTATCCGTACTGACCAATGAAAGTTCCGCAGTTCAAAGACGGAACCATTTCTATGGCGTGATGGCCGGCTTCCACACAGCGTTCCCGGAAGCGAGGGGGGCGAAATGAGAAGCAGGCTTCGCGTCCTATTGCTCGCGCCCGAATGCGATGGCACCGATGTCGGTGAATCGTGCAGCTGGTTCCATTGGGTTCGCGGAATCGCCAGACATTGCGACGTCACCCTCCTTACGCAGGCGCGACGCAACCGCAAACGAGTTTCGCAACAACTTCCCGAAATGGAAGTTCACGAGTGGAATGAAATTCCGTTCTTCGGCAGCTTCGAGCGATTCAATAGCATGCTCAAGCCAAGTTATCTGAGCTTCTACATACATGCGAGGAACTGGATCAGCCAGGTAAGTGACCGAGCAGGTCGATTTGATCTGGTGCATCAATTGGGACCCCTGGCCATGCGATATCCCTGCCCCGCAACGGGGATGGGGTGGCCGGTCATCATTGGGCCGGTTGCGGGAAGTCTGCGGACCCCGACGCCCTTTCGATCCGAGTGTCGCCGGAGTCAATGGTTCACCAGGCTAAGGGCTTTGGATCAAGCTCGCTTCCGATGGGATCCTCTGTTGCGCAAGTCTTACGAGGCAGCCGATGCGGTCATTGGTGTTGCTCCGTACGTACAGGAGTTGCTCCATTCCATGCGACTGAAACGATTCGAGGTTGCGAGTGAAATTGGTATCCAGGACTTGCCGGCACGTCGTGTCGTACCGGCACTTTCTGAGGAGCGCATCCGTCTGCTTCATGTTGGTCGAGCCGTGCGTACGAAGGGGCTTCGCGATTTGGTTCGAGCCATGGAACACCTGCGAGACCTACCTCACGTCTGTTTGCTCTCTGTCGGTGATGGCGATGACTTGAATGCCTCACGGCTGGAAGCAGAAAGACGAGGCGTAGCCGATCGCGTTGAGTTCCGTGGAAAGGTTGCCCGAACGGAAGTGGAGACACTTTACGCGACGTCGGATCTCTTTGTATTTCCAAGCTTTCGCGAACCGAGTGGGAACGTCGTGATTGAAGCCATGCGTCACGGGCTCCCGGTAATCACGGCGGACCGTGGTGGGCCAGCTTACGCGGTCGACTCGAATTCTGGTGTTCGAATTCAGGTGAGTGCTCCCGACCAGTTCGCTCGCGACCTGGCCGGCGCAATTCGCGACCTCGCCACAAATCACTCCAAACGTGGCCGATTATCCGAGGGCGCCCGGCAGCGCGCCGCTGAAATTGGTCTCTGGGACAACAAGATTCAAAAGCTACATGAACTTTACAGGGACATTTGCATGCGTGGAGCGACTTCGTGAATAGCACTGAGAAACCACTTATCCTGGCAATTTGCTCCGGTGGCGGACACTGGCTGCAAATGGAAAACCTGTCCGCTGCATTTGATGGCTACCCGGTTGTGTACGCGATTGCCACGCGGACACGTTGCGCGACGCGGTCTGGCGATGTCGTGCACTGGCTGCCGGACGCGAACAAAGATAACAAGCTCGGATGTCTTTGGCTCCTGCTTCGAGTCGCATGGCTGATGCTCCGTTATCGTCCTGGCACGGTCGTCACGACGGGGGCAGCCCCTGGATACTTCGCGATTCGTCTTGGGAAAATGATGGGTGCCAGAACGATTTTCGTGGATAGCATCGCCAACGGTGAACAGCTTTCTCTCTCAGCAAGGATCGCTCAACCGCACGCTCATGTGACGCTCACCCAGTGGAAACACATCGCTCATGAAGGTGGGCCTCAGTACTGGGGAGCAATCCTATGATCGTCGTTACAGTGGGAACTCAACTTCCCTTTGATCGCCTGGTTTCGGCAGTCGACGATTGGGCCGGTGCCAGTGCAACCTCAAGCGATGTATTCGCGCAGATCGGGGATGGCTCTGTCCCCAGGCACATTCGGTGGGCCCAATTCGTCAAGAGCGTTGAGTTTCGCGAGATGTGCCAGCAAGCCGAAGCCATTGTTTCGCATGCCGGCATCGGCTCGGTGCTGACCGCTCTTGAATTCAAGAAACCACTGCTGGTGTTGCCACGAGAAGCCCGTTGGGGAGAGCACCGCAATGACCATCAACGGGCGACGGCGCAATGGCTCTATGAGAGCGAGCGTGTGGCCGTCGCGTGGAGTGCCGATGACGTTATTCGCAAGCTGGATTCCATTGGCTCGTGGCCCGTACCCCAGCGAGGAAACACATCGGAAAACACAAGACTCGTGTCGCGTCTGCGCGAATTTCTTTCCCAGGACTTTGTTTGAAGACACGCGTAATTGCCGTCGTCCGTCAGTCACTGCATGATCGGTTCAACCACCCATCCCATCGCTTCGGTGATCATACCGGCTCACAATGAAGAAGCCGTCATCGCTCGTTGTCTGAGGGCGTTACTCAAAGGAAGTGCTCCAGGTGAATTGGATATTGTCGTCGCCTGCAACGGTTGCCAGGACAGGACGGCGGCTGTGGCACGCACTTTCGGTCCGTCTGTGCGAGTGTTGGAACTCGCGACCGCATCCAAAGCTGTGGCGTTGAACGCTGGCGACAACGCAGCAAGGGCGTTTCCAAGGTTCTATCTGGACGCGGATGTTGTACTCACGATTGCCGCGCTTCGCGGAACGGCAAAGACACTGGAGTCGGGGGATTATCTGGCGGCAGCTCCTGCTGTGTATTTTGACCTCCGCGCGTGCACCGCGGCCGTGCGAGCGTTCTATTCTGTGTGGTCACTGAATCCCTATTTCGACAATGCAAAAGTGGGCTCCGGAGTTTACGCCGTCAACAAATCTGGCCACGACCGCATTTCGGCGTTCCCGGAAATCACCGCTGACGATGAATTCTTCCGTTTACTGTTCGACAGATCGGAGCGAGTGACGCTGCCAGACCACCGCTTTACCGTCTTCCCTCCACGTACGCTGCGTGACGTGATCCACGTGAAGACACGTGTGCGTCGAGGCAATCTTGAGTTGCGGCAGACAATGAAGATGGTCGACCACAAGAAATGGTGGCAGTGGCTCGGTTTCTCCTGTCGACTTGCCATCCGTCCGTGGCTGTGGCCGGCGATTCCGGTCTATGCGTCGGTTGTAGCCGCCACCTATGCGCGAATGCGATTTGCGTCTGGTCCGCAGACCACGGTTTGGGAACGCGACCTCAGTTCCCGGCCTTGCCTTGAGCAGGTGACGGAAGGGACGAAATGAATAAATTGCCAGGCCCATCTCCGCGCGACGATCAAACCCGGGAGATCGCATCCAGCAACAACGCGGTTGCTCCTGTAACCGTGATGCTTGGAGAAGAAGGACAGGAGGAAGAACGACCGCCGATCAACATGATTGGGATGCTTCACAGTATCCTCTATCGACGTTATCTGCCGATGACTCTGACTGCTCTGGTCCTCGCTTTCGTGGGAGCGGTGGCGGGGTACTTTGCCACGTCCCTGGAGTATTCCAGCACGGGCATGATCGAGTTCGCTCCCAAGAAACCCAGCCTGCTGTATACGGACAAATTCGGCGAAGGACGGCTGCGATTGTACGAGTCGTACATCGCTGCCGAGATGTCGTACATCACCAGCGCGCCGGTTCTCGAACGAGCGACCGACCGTCTCGAAGCACACTTACTCCCCAAGGCAACCAGAGCAGATCGAGTCCTGTTCCTCCGGGATACGGTTTCCGTCGACCGACACGGCGCCCTCCTGCTCGTTTCCGCCAGTCACGAGAAGCCCGAGACCGCCGCGATGATTGCCCAGGCAATACTCGATTCCTACGAGTTTTGCCGAATGGAGATGGTGCAGTTTCGTGACGCCGCTCGGGAACGCAAACTGAGCGAGCGGGAGGCAACCCTGGTGAAGCGGCTCATGGACACCGATGAGCAACTACTCGAGACGGGGCAGGAGTATGGTTCGGCATCCATTGCAGCCGCTCACGTCCACAAACTGGGACAGATCCAGGCGGTCGACGAACGCATTGCCGAAGTCGAAATGACGATTGCGTCGAGATTGATCGACAATTCCTTCGCCGAAGCGGCCGCCGATCTCGAGGCGAAGCGGATCGTCGTACTCGATAACGCGATGGCCCACATGTTGGCCGAGCGTACGAAGAGAAAAGCGGACCTCGCCGTTCTGAAAGCCCAGCATGCACCCCAACACTACGAAATTGCCGAACTCGATGCATCTATCGTGGTTGTGGACGAAGCGATAGAGGACCGTCGCCGCCAATTGGTAACGCTGGCGTCCACAGGAACGCTCACAAGCGTAGGCGCTTCGGGTAGCGGAGAGCCTGTGGCGGTACTCCAATCGCTGCTAAAAAATCTTCAAAATCGCCGAGAGATACTTGGCAAAGAGGCGAACAGCCTGAATCGGCGCGTCGTTTCGATCAACTTTCTCCAGGAAGAGCGTGACGAGTTGCGCAACCTTCTCGACGACACACGAAGAGCACTCGATGCCGTTCGTGTCGAGGGGGACCGTGAATTTCTGGCGTCGGCGATCATTAAGGACGAGGCTAGTGTGCCCACAAGTCCCGTTTCGGATAAACGAAAAGAACTCGCCGGCGTGGGGGCCGCAGGCGGGGCGGCTGCCGGGGTTTGCCTGTTTGTGGTTCCCGGCTTCCTTCGCTTTCGCTATCGGTTTGGCGATGACCTGCGAGCAAGTGTTTCACCGTTCGTAGGCGTGATCCCCGATCTCGGATTGGACCCGCTTTTCTCGGACGAACGCTTGCAGCAGAGCGTCGCCCGCATGCGGTGCCAACTGGATCTCGTTGCCAATTCGCCCAACCCGACACGAACCATCGTCGTAACGGGGCTCCATCACGGTGCCGGGGCGTCCTGGGTTTCGCGAACGCTCGCGCAGTCATACGAATCTGCAGGACTGTCTACATTGTTGGTCGATCTCGATATTGAGAACGGCGCAACGACCGACTTGCTAGGCTTGCAACATGAGCAAGGGCTGACGGATTTCCTCGCGAGTCGCGTCGACGTCTGCCCATCCATTGCATCGAGCCCCAGGCTCCGCGTTATTCCCGTTGGCCAACACAGCGAATGCCTTGATCGTCATCTATCACAACGTGCGCTGGCGAAGCTATGGCAGAGTCAGGAAGGGAAAGTGGATATGATCATCGTTGATGCGGGGACACTTGCAAATCGAATCGCTCCACGACTTGCCTCCGCACACGGAGATCAGATTCTCCTTGTCGTTCCGGTGGGCAGTCAAGCCAACGCGTGTCAGAAGGCGGTCCGGGGCCTACGCGTGGAACCCTCCCGCATCTGTCTGACGTTGAACTTTGCGCTACCATCGGATCCTTGCCTGCGGAGCGATTATGTGGATGGCTCGTAACCGCGAAGACTGCTTGCAGATCGAGAATCGTGAAAATGTCGCCGGGCAAGATGTCTCCGGGCAAGATGTCGCGATTCGGAATAGGGTCAACCCGCCCCTTTCCGGCAGAACCAGTCTTCTGATTCTTGATGACGACGAAGAGTCTTCCGCGTTGACGGCGTTCAGGATCCGCAAAGTGTTTCCTGAGTTCGATATAACGACGGTAAGCACCCCGACTCCGACCGCTGGGTTCCACGTTTACCTGGTAGACGACGATTTTTGCGGTCAAAGTATGGCGGCGCGTGTCGCGATGAAAATTCGCACGCTGAATCCAGACGCCGTCATCATCGCGTTCTCAGCTCACCTCGATGACACGGTATTGAAAACTCTCATCAACGCGGGCTGTGACGGTGCGTTCGACAAGGGCAGCCCAGGTGAGTTTGGGCGACTCGTTGGACATCTCGCGAGCCTGGTAAAGCTACGTCAGTCCCATCCGCGTCGACCATGCTCAACGGGCCTGCTCGCAACCATTCAGTCGATTAACAGGCTGATTGCAAATTGGAATCATCGTCTGGAGCTGGAACGAGATGCGAAGAGGATGTGCGAAACTCAAAAAGCTCAGCTATAGTTCACTAGAGGCTTTCCCTGTTTGTCGTCACGCATTTGGGCGTGAAGTTCAGTACTCCCGGGGCTGACAACAAACTCCCTGAATACTTGTTCCGTTTCCGATGAATACGAAATCCACTGCCCTTATTTTTGTGGGCTTCCAGAATGATTACTTCGCCAAGGATGGGACGCTTCGGAGCTTTATCGAAGACTCCTGCCGAGTCGAGTCCGTCCTTGCACGCACGGCTTGGCTGGCCATGAAACTGGCAACCACCGATGTCCTCATGGTCTCCACCCCGATCATCTTCACAGATGACTATCGTGAACTGGTCGATCCCGTTGGCATCCTGCAAGCTGTGAAGGAAGCGGGCGCATTCTGCTCGGGGACCGATGGTGCCGAAACCGTGGATGAATTCAAGCAACTCGGTGACCGAATTACCGAGCTGCCGGGGAAACGTGGGCTTAATGCGTTCTCCAACACAGAACTTGCGACAACGTTGGAGAATCGTGGAATTGAACACGTGGTCCTGGCCGGTGCCGTGACGTCGATCTGTATCGACTCGACAGGGCGTTCGGCCCACGAACGAGGCTTTCGGGTGACGATTCTCGATGACTGCACGTGTGGGCGAACGACGGTCGAGCAGAATTTCTTTTGCGAGCAAATCTTCCCGCTCTATGCAAACGTTTCAACGGCTGGGCAGCTGATTGAGGACCTTGGAGTATCGACCGAATGAACCGGGATGACGAGCTTCGTGTTCAGGCCCAGTATCAGTTAACCGAAGTGCTCGCACGTGAACGCGCGAACCTGCAGGCCGTATTCGACACCAGTCAGGCCGGCATGTTGCTAGTGAACGACGACTACCTCGTCGTGCGAATCAACAACGCAGCAAAATTAAATCTCGGAATCGAAATGGACGCCGATCCACGATCGGTAGAACCTGCTCGCGAGATCTCTCCGGGGCCGTCCGCTCAACTACAAACTCGGCGCACGGGCGAAGGTCTGAAAAGCAGAGAGCATGTGCTGGAGCTGAAAGTCGAACCGCTCCGACGTGTCGTAGAAGAAGTTCTAACACGAGGCATCGAAATCAACAGCAGAGAAATCTCTGTGATGCTGGGGTCTGGAGACAGCACGCCGAAATCCATATGGCTCAATGTCAGTGCCAAACAAATTCGCCAGGACGGCAGCGTCGTAGCTCTGTTGACGCTCATAGATACCACGACGCAGAAACGCATTGAGGAAGAAATGCGTGAGTCCAACCTGCAGCTTCGCAGGCTTAAGGAACGCGCGGAGGCAGAAACGAGAGCCAAGAGCGACTTTCTTGCGAACATCAGTCACGAGCTGCGTACACCGATTGCATCTATTCTCGGGTTCGCCGACCTGATCGCATCTCCGCATGAAATCACTTCTCGTGATGCCGATTGGGCCAATCGGATTGTGAAGAATGCCCGACACCTAAGGCGGCTTCTTGATGATCTGCTGGACATGAAAAAAATCGAAGCGGGGCGAATGGAGTTGCGCACCGAAACGTTCGACATTGGAGAGATCGTCAATGCTGCCGCTGAGACCTGCAGGGCAGAAGCATGTGAGAAAGGCCTGGATGTTTGCGTTTCCACGAGTCCTCTTGTCCCAGAGTCGCTGGTCGGCGATGCCACTCGCGTGCGTCAGGTTATCGTAAACCTGTTGTCCAACGCCGTGAAATTCACATCGTCTGGCAGTATCAAGCTGTTCGTTGATCTGGTTACCGATCGTGGTGAAGATTCCATGTTGCGCGTTCGCGTCGAGGACACCGGGATTGGGATGAATGGGCATCAGGTAGACAGGCTGTTTCAACCCTTCAGCCGAGTTCACGATCGCAGGTTGGAAGCCGGTGGGACAGGCCTTGGGCTCGCCATCTCCAAAAGGATCGCGGAAATGCTCGGCGGTCGCATCGAAGTAACAAGTTTGCCCGATGTTGGCAGTTGTTTCACATTGAAATTGCCAGTCCACAAAAACAAACTTGCCAATTTCGGCTACGTTCCCGAAGCGGCGTCAAAACGGATCAATGCGGAAGCGACTCGAGGCAAGAAGGTCTTGATCGCAGATGACAACCCCGACGGACGTGAACTCTATCGTTTCATGCTGCGTTCGGGCGAACTGGATCTTACGCTGGAAAACGACGGCCAGGCTGCCATCGACCGCGTACTGTCCGCAAATGAGAAGTTCGACTTGATCCTGCTGGATATGGACATGCCCGTGAAGACCGGGTTTGAAGCAGCCGCCGAACTCCGGCGTAAGGGTGTGGATACACCAATTCTGGCCGTGACGGCTTTTGCAATGTCCCATCATCGCGAACAGTGTCTGGCTGCTGGATGCGATGCGATCCTGGCGAAACCATTTTCAATGCAGGAACTCCAGAGTCGTGTGGGCGACTTGCTGCGCACTGACGCATCCGACGATTACTTGCTTGGCTCGGTTGATGACGACCCCGAATTCGCTCAGCTGCTTGAAAAATACATGAGTTCCCTCGAGCGGCATCTTGGCACGATTCTCGATGCTGAGACGCAAAATCGTCCTGAACTCATTCGCAACGTCGTCCACAAACTGAGAGGGACAGCACTTAGCTTTGGCTTCGCTTCGCTTGGGGCAAACGCTGCAGCGTGCCACGACCTGCTTGAGCAGGGAACAGATATGCATGGCATAAGCAAGCATCTGGGTGAACTCAAGCAGAGTATCGCCGATGTTCTTGCCAGCAAGCAATTACTGCTAGCGGGCCTTGCTCATACAGCCGGAACATTCACCGCTCCCGTGGACTCAGATTCCTCCCCGGACGATTCTTGATCTGAACGGATTCGCCACGGGTAGAGGGAAGCCTGACCATGCTATTGTCTGTCAGGTTTAGTGAGATGCAGACATTCGGTTGCGTCAACGGACGGTTGGCTACCTTCTCTATCAGTCTCCTGATGTTGCTTAGTGGTTGCAAACACTACGCTCAACAGATCGCGCACTACTCGCTGAAAGAACCCCGGCAGTATGCTTACTACCGCGATCTTGCAACGCGAAACAAGAGGCTTGAGCATCTCGCGAAAGAGGAGTGGGAGCGCGTTTCGGCCGGCTCTGCCCAGCCACTCACGAGCTCCTTTGAACGTGGATTCCGCGAAGGCTATCTCGAGTTTCTCCGTTACGGAAGTCAGCCGCCGCAAGTGTTGCCTCCTCGAGATCTCTGGTCCACGCGGTTTCGATCGGGGCAAGGGCGACTGGTGATCCGTGAGTGGTCCTCAGGATTCGAACTCGGTGTTTGCATGGCCAGTCAGTCTGGACTTGCTGATTCTGACTTCGTCCCCACGATCAGCCAGCAACAACATCTGCTCCAAGCCGAAGACTCAATTGTCGAATCACTGGAGCCGACGCTCCTGGTTCACGATGAGCCAACAATTTCTCGACTTCCCGCTGACGAGTTGGCGGACCAAACGGAATTCGACGGCACGTGGTACGCCGAAGGACACGAGGCGAGGTGATGGATAAAATGTCGGGATTTGGCATGCAAACCGTGACTTGCGAATCGAGCTCGCCTTGCCGGTTGCGGGCCGTGATTTTGCTTACGCTACTAAGCCTGCTGTCTTCAGGATGTGCTTCGTTCAGCAATCCGGTTGCGAACGGTGTCCCGGTCCAACTGCTGCCGCCCGAACTGTTGGCCGAGCCAAAGGAACAGTTGGAAGCCATTCCGTTCGTTTGGCTTCGTAGGCCTACGGTCGATGAATATCGCCTCGGCCCCGGAGACGTCTTGGGCATTTACGCCGATGGCATTTTCGGTGACCGCACGACAACTCCCCCTACTGTCCTGTCGCAGACTTCGGATCGCCCGCCGGCCGTCGGCCTCCCCCATCCTGTGCGTCCGGATGGAACGATTTCTCTGCCTTTGTTGCCACCGGTTCGCGTTGCCGGAATGACGATCGAGGAAGTCGAGCGGGAGATCGTGGAGGCGTACGAAGTGAAGCGCAAATTCATCAATTCCGAACGCGACCGTGTCATTGTGACTCTCATGTTTCCGCGTCGTGAGCAGGTGTTGGTGATCCGGGAAGATACCCAGGATGCCCGACCAAACACGTCTGATTTCGGCGCACTCAGCCGATTCAATCGAGTATCCCTCGAAGAACGCGGAGAGAATTCCGGCCAAACCGTCGGCCTTCCGGCGTACGAGAATGATTTGCTTCATGCACTGACTGCCACCGGTGGCCTACCGGGACTCGATGCAGAAAATGAAGTCATCATTCAGCGCGGTGGTTTCCGCAAGGATCCATCGACCGGGGATGCGCTGTATGCTCCGGCGGATACAGTTCGTATTCCCCTGCGAATCCGACCGGGAAGCCCAATCCCATTTGCTCCCTCGGACATCATCCTGCACTCCGGTGATGTGATTTACATTCGCCGACGAACGACGGACTTCTACTTCACCGGTGGTCTACTACCCGCTCAGGAAGTCCCTTTGCCACGCGACCGTGATCTTAACGTTGTGGAAGCGATCACACGAATTGGGGGTCCCGTATTGAATGGCGGTTTGAATGCCAGCAATCTGGCCGGCGGAATCGTGGCAGCAGGTATCGGAAACCCATCACCAAGCCTATTGAGTGTCTTGAGAACAACGGTCGATGGGCGACAAGTCAACATTCGCGTGGACCTAAATCTGGCCCTGCGCGACCCGCGTGAGAACATTCTGTTGCAGGCGGGAGATGTGGTGCTTCTGCAGGAAACTCGCGGAGAAGCATTCGCTCGGTATGTAACAAATGCATTCACCCTGAACTTCTTTACTGAAATGTTTCGTGGGGGCTCTGGGTTCGGAGCAGCGTCCGCGAGCCTCCCATAGCGCGATCGCGGGTTCACGTGCCTTCGTTACGTGAACTGATTCGCTTCGGCGACATCGGCCAAGGCCGGAAAAAAAGGCGAGTTTTGCCATCTGCGGTTGCTGCAATGCCGGCAAACTCTGCCGCATTCAACGTCGGCTTCTCATCTCGAAGCACACGTCGCATTTTGAGAGTGTCACTGAGAACCGTTGCGCAACTTTGTTCGGAGCGTTTTACAAGCGTCGGACTAATTGCCGGCCAGTCGCTGTTTGCGCGCATGGCATGCCACTTGCCTCAGGTTGGAAGGTTAGAGAACTACCTAATGACCGAGCCAGCAAATGTTACAACGTCCCCAAGAAGTACCCTCGAGTCTTGAAGCAGCCGAACGCCAGGCGGTCGTGATTGGAGGTGGCCCGTCCGGGCTAACGGCCGCGTATCGACTGATCCAGGCCGGTGTGAAAACCGAAGTTCTGGAGGCTCACCATCGAGTCGGTGGCATCGCGCGTACGGAGGAGTACAAAGGGTACCGGTTCGACATGGGAGGTCACCGTTTTTTCACCAAATCCCCGGAAGTAAATCAGTTTTGGAATGAAATACTGGGCCGCGAATTCCTCACAAGGCCGCGTCTGTCACGAATCTTCTACCGCAATCAGTACTTTGACTATCCCCTGAAACCGCTCAACGTCTTGGGGATTCTGGGCCTGGTCGACAGCGTACGAATCATTGCGAGCTACATTCGCTGGCAACTCCTGCCGTATCGTCTTGAGGAAACATTCGAGCAGTGGGTTACCAACCGTTTTGGACGCCGACTCTTCAAAATCTTCTTTGAATCCTATACCGAAAAAGTCTGGGGAATACCCTGTTCCGAGATTCGAGCGGAATGGGCCGCCCAACGCATCAAGAATCTCTCCCTGAGTTCTGCCGTCTACAGCATGTTTGTGAACACCGGCAAGAACATCCGTTCCTTGATCGAGGAATTTCGATACCCGCGTCTTGGTCCCGGAATGATGTGGGAAGCCGTTCAAGGCAAAATTGAAGACGCTGGCGGACAGGTCGAAACAAACGCCGTTGTCGTCAGGATCCATCGTAGTGAAAACACTGTTTTTGGAGTCACCGTCCAACTAAAGTCAGGCAAACAAAAATATATCGAGGGGACTGATTTTGTATCGAGCATGCCGATCACCACGCTGGTAAAGTCGCTCGACCCTCCCCCTCCGAGCAATATCCTTGAAGCAGCCGCAGGGCTCCGCTACCGAGACTTCCTTACCGTTTGCCTGATTGTTCGCAAGCGAGATCTGTTTCCGGACAACTGGATCTACGTGCACGACCCACAAGTGAAAGTCGGTCGCATCCAGAATTTCGGCAACTGGAGTCCTGACATGCTCGCAGAAGAAGGAACTTCCAGCCTGGGTCTGGAGTACTTCTGCAATGAAGGCGACGAAGTCTGGAATACTCCGGATGACCAGCTAATTTCTCAGGCAAAGAATGAGCTTGGACAACTTGGCCTGGTCGAATCGAGCGATATTGTCGACGGCTGTGTCTTTCGCGTTCCGAAGTCCTATCCGATCTACGACTCGGGCTATGAATCGCACCTTCGAACATTGCGTGAATACGTTGGCTCGTTCACAAACCTGCAGACGATCGGACGCAACGGACTGCATCGCTACAACAATCAGGATCATGCGATGCTCACCGGTATGTTGGCAGTCCAAAATCTACTCTACCAGACCGACCACGACCTGTGGTCCGTCAACGCCGACCAGTCCTATCACGAAATCAAGGAGGTATCGAACCTCGATGAGCGTGCTGGCGCCACGCCGGAGAATACTCGGCACCAGGCTGCCACCAACGGATAAGCGGGGCACTTCACATGGCCATTGCCACAATTGTCATTCCGGTCCGGAACGGAGGCCGCCATCTCAATGCTTGCGTTCGCGCGATTCAAGGCGATCATCGAAGCGCTGAATTTGAGATCATCGTAGTCGATGATGGCTCGCCCGTTCCGGTTCAGCTCGCCAATCAACAAGAGAACGTCAGGTTGTTGAGGCTGGACTCGAACGTTGGCCCCGGGCTGGCTCGCAACGCGGGCGTAGAGGCTTCGAACTCTGAATTGATCGTCTTCGTGGACGCCGATGTGGTCGTGCATCAGGATGCTGTTTCGCGAATGCTCGATGTGCTTGAGCAGGATGCAGAACTTGCTGCTGTATTTGGGTCCTACGACGAAACTCCAGAGTCTCGGCAATTTCTGTCTACCTACAGGAACCTGCACCACCACTTCATGCATCAAACATCGGATTCAGAGTGTTCGACGTTTTGGGCTGGTTTTGGGGCAGTCAGGTGTTCAGCCTTTCTTGAGGTGAATGGATTCAGCCAGGACTATCGTCGGCCGTGTATTGAGGACATCGAGTTTGGTCACCGGCTGACGCAAGCCGGATTTCGAATCCGATTGGTGCCGAATCTTCAGGCGACTCATCTGAAGCGATGGACGTTTTGGAGCATGTTGCGGTGCGACATTGCTGACCGCGCTGTTCCATGGTCGTCCTTGATCGCCCGAAATCGCGAAAAAATACCGAACACATTGAACCTGAGCTGGAGTCAGCGTCTCGCCGCGGTCCTTGCTTGTGTATGCATGTCGTGTCCGGTGATTGCGTCTGCGATGGCAATGACGCTTGCTCCTGTGGCATGGTGGCTCGGTGTTGGACTTGTCATCCAGCTACTCGATTCGCATACGCATCGCCGTCTACTCGGTGCACTATCGGGAATGGCAGTCGCTGTTTGTTTGAGCATGTCACTGTTTGCGACCGTGTCCGTCAATGCTCCAGTTGGTAGCGTGATGGCCACTTGTCTTATGGGGATGCTATTAATTAACCGCCAACTCTACGGGTTGTTGATTCGCGTTAGAGGAGTGCCGTTTGCGATCTACTGTATCCCCATCCAGCTAGTCAACTATGGAGCCGCTGTTCTTACATTTGGGTTCGTAACCCTGTATTTCAAAGTGTTGCAATTCTGCCAAAGCCCGGTGCGTTTCGCTCCGTGGCGAGCGTCGCACCAAACGCGAGGAGGCGGGGACGCCAGGGGATTCGCAAACGTCGTCGCCTCTGACTTGCACGCGCAAGATGTTCTCCACGCGCAGACACCTCATGAACAAGGGACTGGAGAGTACGAGTATCCGCTTCGAAACCCTGACTCCACGCATCGTAGGACTTCCCTCTTCACGACAAAGCTCGGCTCACTGTTGTTCTTTGCCTTCATTGTTGTGACGTACATAACACTCTTTCTGGCCTGCGATCAATTGGCTGGTCCAACCTGGGCGGACGAAGACGAGTTTCTTGCCACCAGCCAGGACTTCAGCACGCAATTGCTCCCGACGCTAACGCAATTGAAGAGTTATGAGGAGCTGAACACTCCCCTGGCATTTATTATGTTTGGCCAGGTCCAATACTTGTTTAATGGTGGTTTGCGAGAGTGTCGGATGCTCTGTTTCGCGCTCTCGATTTGCATTGCGGTGCTCGTGGGCCGCCCTCGTCGCGAGAACGGGTGGGGGCCCGCGTTGGCGCTCATTGGGTTGTTCCTGTGTCCGTACTACTTGTGGATCAGCACAAGAATGTACACCGACATCATTGCCGCTTTCTTTGGTGTCGTCGGTTGGATGCTCCATAGAAGACAGCACCACATCCTGGCCGCCATCTCTTTTGCTCTCGCGATTTCCACACGGCAATACATGCTGGCCATACCGTTGGCGGTCGCCGCGAGCGAAGCGTTGGATGCGATTCAGCGAAGACGTTTTCCCGGCGCGGCTTGCTGGCTACCCGCATTTTCCACGCTTACGTTGTTCGGATGGATTTTGGTCTTCGACGGACTTGCACCTCCGGCGGCCTATCAAGCTCGACCAGTGCCCGACGTCCAACAGACGCTTTGGACATTTTCTCCCAGCAATGGTATCTACGCTTTGGCGACGATCGGTCTCTACTTCGTCATTCCTGAATGGTGTCTGTACCGCAGAAGTCGGCTTCACGAGGACCCTTCCCTTGGGCAGCGAATCGCCGTGGTGACTCTAGTTGGCATCGTGTGCTTGCTCTTTCCAATGGAAGGTCCGACGAAAGGGGGGCTGACGAAGTTAATCGAGGCAACAGACTCCCCGGGTATCAGCGGTCAGCTCGTCGTCGCATTGCTCGCCTGTCTTGTGGCGTGGCGCTTCGCGAAGCCGGGGGCTTCCAGCTTCCTCGTGTTGTTCCATGCGATGCTGATGATGAAGGCGTTTCCCTGGGACAAATACGTTTTACCGGTCGTTATTGTGCTCTGGTACGCCAGAGCCAACCTCCCCGGGAACCCACGCTGGGGCACAGGCATTGAGCTGCCTTTGTCTTTGACACGGAGTCGAACGGAGTCGAACGCCGGTCCAACAACGAATTCTCATCCTCCTACGTCGCAGAAAGAGAGACCACCATGCCAGGCGTCAGTGTGATTATGCCATGTCACAATCACGAATCATTCGTGCGACATTCGATCGAGGGCGTGCTGCGTCAGTCCTACCGTGATCTTGAACTAATCATTGTCGATGATGCGTCAAAGGATCGTTCGTGGCGTGAAATCGTTTACATGGCGACATGTGATTCGCGGATTGTTGCAATCCGGAAGGAAGCGAACGCAGGTGCCTCCAGCGCGCGGAACGCGGCACTCGCACGCGCGCGGGGAAAATTCATTGGTTTCTGCGATGCCGATGACATCTGGGACCCCGGCAAGCTCGCACGGCAAAAAGCAATGCTGGACGAGAATCCGTTGGCGGACATTGCCTATTCCGATTCACGAATCATTGATGCCACCGGCCGGGCGACGGGGCAGCTGTTTAGTGATCTTTTTCCGCCACCCAAACAACCTACCGGCAACCTCCAGCACGAGTTGCTGAGGAGAAACTTCGTCAACATGCAATCAACACTGATGCGAAGGAAATGTATGGACACGGTGGAAGCATTCGACACTCGCGTCAAATGGGTGGAAGACTGGCTCTACTGGCTTCAAATGTCCCCAATGCACCAGTTCGTGTACTGCAACGAGCCACTGGCTCAATATCGCGTACATCAATCGAGCTCCAACGCGACTCAGAAGCGAGGTTTGATGGTGAACCGTTTCCGGGTGCGGCACCGCGCATTGAAGACGTTCTCCAATTTGACACCAGCGGATCGCGAACACCTTCAATTCAATATGGGAGTCACACTTTGTGAGTTACGGAAGCTTCGCATGGGGAAAAGGCTGTTGTGGTCAGCTCTCCACAATGCCCTTGGCCGGTTGAGTTCACTTGGAATCGCGAAGGCAATCAGACGGCTCTGCATCCACTATCGGGCGGCTATTGGAAGTCAACCAACGGTCAATCAGGCATGACCGCTCCGTACGCTTTTTCCATCATTATCCCCACGCATGGTAGGCCCGAAAGGCTGTCGCAGTGTCTGAGTAGCCTGACCCATCTGTCAGGCAAGACGTCCTTCGAAGTCGTCGTCGTTGACGATGGGAGTGAGGAGCCGTTGGATCAGGTACTCGGTCCGTTTCAAAGCCGTCTGCAGCTGAATCACATCAGGCAGGCGCAATCTGGCCCGGCCACTGCCAGAAACGTGGGGGCCGCTGTTGCCCAAGGCGATTCTCTCGCGTTCACCGATGATGACTGTCAACCGGCGCCGGACTGGCTGGATAAGCTTGCCGCAACCTTGCGTAGGCAACCAAACTGCCTTGTTGGTGGCACGACCATTAACCTCCTGACGCAGAATTCGTTTTCGTCGGCAAGTCAGTTGCTTGTTGACTATTTGTATTCCGAACTGAATGCGGACCACGACGCGGCAACGTTTTTTACCAGCAACAACATGGCGATGCCCGCCGAGGCTTTTCACAGATCGGGCGGCTTTAGTGTTGACTTCCCGCTCGCCGCCGGAGAAGACCGGGAGTTCTGTGATCGATGGCGGAGCCAGGGCAGGCAACTCAAGTTTGTTCCGGATGCGCTGGTGTATCATTCACACGAGTTGAGTCTTCGCTCGTATTGGCGGCAACAGTTTGCTTATGGCCGAGGTGCTCACCGGGTTCATGCGAAGCGTCGTCAGGAGTACCTTCGTCCTGCACCACTTCCCTCACGGTTGTCCTTCTATGCCAACCTGCTCGCATTTCCAATCAGATGCAATTTTTGCGGATCTGTCCCCGATCCAAAGTTGGATTCCGTAGCCGTTCACCATATTGAGTCGAAGAGATGTTGCTCATTACTCAACACGCTTGGCCTGTTCGTGCTTGCGCAGATTGCGGTAGCTTCCGGCCTCGCTTATGAAAGCTTCAACAGTCGTGTTCCTCACCGAACGGAACTTCGTTCAAATCCGTTAGGAGGCGAAGCATGTTGAGTGTTAGGGATCGCGATGACAACGCTCGGACTCTGATTTCGGTGGTGGTTCCAACATTCCATCGGCCAGACCTGCTCATGCGTGCAGTAGATAGCGTCCTCGGGCAAACGTTCCGCGACTTTGAAGTCATTGTTGTGGTGGACGATCGGGAAGACGCCACGGTCAATCGACTCAAGACTGTCGTGGACGAGCGACTGCGGTTCGTGGTGCCCTCCAGGACGCTTGGAAACGCCGAGGCACGGAACCTTGGTGTGCGGGAAGCAAACGGAAGGTGGATTGCGTTCCTTGATGATGACGATCACTGGATGCCGGACAAATTAGCGCGACAGCTTGCTATTGCAGAGAATTCGGCATTCAAGCATCCCATTGTCACGTGCGCGATTCTGGCAAGAAATGAGGTTGGCGAGTTTCTGTGGCCACGGCGCTATCCCGAACGCGGCGAACGAATCAGCGATTTCATCCTGGCCCGGCGATCCCTTTTCACCGGCGAAGGAATCGTACAGACATCGACGGTGTTCGTCGAGCGAGCATTACTGGATCGCATCCCCTTCGATTCGGGATTGCGGAAACACGTCGACCTGGCGTGGTTTGTGAGCGTAAGCGACGTCGAAGGCGTAGGAATTGAATTCGTCCCTGGTGATCCCCTGAGCGTCTGGAATATTGAGTCCAGCCGCAAACGAATCTCCACAACCAATGACTGGCGATTGTCGTTGCAGTGGATTCGAGATCGCAAGAAGCGAGTTTCCAAACGTGCTTACGCCTCCTTCCTGCTGACAGAAACGAGCGGCATCGCCGCGCGCGAAGGCGATTACCACGCGATGCCGATACTGCTTGGAGAAGCCATCGCACATGGCGAACCGAACGCATTCGTGCTACTTCGACACGTTTGCAATTTCCTTGTGCCAATGAAAATCTGCCATTTCGCTGCGGTACGTTTTGGGGGACGCCCGACATGAAGATCCTTATCGTCAACGACTACGGAGTACTTCATGGAGGCGCCGAGCACATGTCAGTGGGGCTTCGCGATCGACTCCGAGACCGTGGACATGACGCCCGGTTGTTTGCAAGCCGGTCCAACCCTCTGCAACTTACAAACGAAGCGGACTACCAGTGCTACGGAACCGAATCTCCGTTGCGGAAGGTCTTGCAGGTGTTCAACCCATCCGCCGTCACCCAACTGAGGAACACGCTCCGGGAGTTTGCGCCCGATGTCGTTCACGTTCGGATGTTCATGGTTCAGCTTTCACCGGCAATTCTACAGTTGCTGCGCGGCTACAAGTCGCTTCTCCACATTGTGAACTACAACCTCATCTGTCCGCTGAACACCAAGACGCTACCCAATGGGAAGCCCTGCAACGAAACGCAAGGTAGCGCCTGCCTGCGGGAGGCGTGCATGCCAACAATCGGTGTGGTTCGCGCCAAAGTTCAATTGATGATGTGGAAACGCTGGGGAACCGTATTCAACACCATTGTGGCCAATAGCGATTGGGTCAGGCAACGCCTGAAATCGGAAGGTGTCCCCGTGGACGATGTCATCTGGAACGGAGTACCAGTTCGACCCAAACGTCCGCTGCTGCCGTCGACGCCCGTCATCGGTTTCGCCGGGCGTTTTGTGCCCAAGAAGGGCATTGACGTTTTGTTGCGTGCCATGCCGACCATTGTGTCGCAAGTACCCAACGTGAAACTCATCCTCGCAGGCGACGGTCCCGAACGCGCCCACATTGAAGCGACCGTTCAGCATCTGGGCATTGGGCCGTATGTCTCGCTTGTAGGGCATGTGAATCGAAACGAATTGGAGAAACTCTTTTCACAGGCATGGGTACAGGTCGTTCCTTCGACATGGGAGGAGCCATTCGGCTTGGTCACGGCGGAGGCCATGATGCGTGGTACGGCTACGGTGGTTACCAACTCGGGAGGAACAAGCGAAATCGTCACCGAGGGGCAAACCGGATTAAAGGTGCCCGCCAGTGACTCGAAGTCGCTCGCGAAGGCCGTGACTCGGATCTTGCGCCAGAGGGATTTGGCTGAGCGTATGGGGGAATGCGGGCGTCAGTTTGCTCTCAGCAACCTGACGGAAGACCACGTAGCAACTCGGTTCGAGAAGGTCTATGAACGACTCCTCAACGTCGATGATTCCGGATAAGCCTCGCTTGCCTCGCACATCAGCGCTGGAGAAAGCGGACTCAACAAGGCCATCGTCACCGCTCTTCGGAAGCAGCGTTTCGCTCGTCCTGGCGCGCGGCGTGTCCCTGGTTGTAAATGTCGTCGCGACCTCATTGCTCGCACGCTTGTTACTTCCGGAGGCCTTCGGCCTGATTGCAATGGCGATGAGTCCAATGGCCTTCGCATTGATTTTTCGCGACTTTGGTTTTTTGCCGGCGATCGTGTATCAGACATCAGTCGATGACCGGCTGTTGAGTTCTGCCTTTTGGATTTCATTCAAGCGAAACATCTATCTGTTCCTCATAATATTATGCGCAGGTCCAGGGCTGGCGTGGTTCTACCGTCAACCGGAGCTCGCAGAAATCAATGCGCTGCTCGCTTTGGGGGTATTCGTTTCCGGCACAAGCTACGTGCACGTCGCAATTCTCCATCGCAAGATGCGATTCGGGGCGATTGCCCTCCAGGACGGTGGCGGAACGATTGTTGGCGCGATTGTGGGCGTTGCATTGGCCCAACTCGGGATCGGCTATTGGGCACTGGTCGGCAAACAACTGGCCGAGCAATGCTTTCGGGCGACCATCGCCTGGATTGCCTGCTCCTGGCGACCGTTCCGATACGACACCGTCATTAGCACGCAGCACGCGCATCAAATGCACCAACTAAGGACGTACGGTCAACACACTCTGGCCGCACGAGTTCTCAATAGCTGGCGTGAGCTGGACGCAGTTCTGATCGGTCGACTTTTGGGTGGCACCGTGTTGGGAACTTTCAGCGTTGCCAAGAACTGGACGGGAATTACGCTGCACCAGTTCCTGCTGCCCATAAAGCCGTTCGTTGTCAGTAACCTATGCAGGCTGCGACACGACGAAATGGCCTACCGCGATTTCGCGAGGACAGCGTTTCAATGCATCTTCTCTGTCGTGCTTCCGTCTCAGGCGTTTCTGTTCCTCTGTGCCGACGAACTCGTTCGAGTGGTGTTGGGGGAAGCATGGCAAGCGTGTGGCCCAATCCTGCGCATCCTTGCAGTCGCTTCCGTGCTGGACATAATGACACGTCTGACAACGTGGATCTATCTCTCGGTCGGTGAAACACAGCGGCGATTGAAGTGGCTCATGACTACGGTTCCGCTCGCTGCCCTCGCCGTTGTGATTGGCATTCCCTGGGGTGTCCTCGGCGTCGTCACAGGCTACGCACTGGCCTATGCAATCTTGCTGTTGCCAGGCGTCGAGTTCTGCCTGCGGCAATCGCCACTTCGTCGCCGTGATTACTGGCTACCCCTCGCACGCCCATTCATCGCAACGGTCATCGCCTCTGTTCTCGTTAGGCAGATGGTGCCGAGTAGCTTCCAGGATGCCACTTTATCGCATCTGGCCATCGGTCTTTCCATTTTCATAATGTTCTACACCATCACCTGGGGCGTCTTGCCGGGTGGATGGCGAGCATTCCGTAAAGCGCTGAGGATGATGGCGGGCGAGTAGCGAACGGTCTGAACAATCAGTCGAGGGCCATGACTGGCAGGTCATCGTCCCGGAGGTGCTCGACACGATCCATTTCGAAGAACGCAAGCTTTTCTCGGGAGTCTCCGAATCCAAAGCTATACCCCATGAACTGGCCCACACCGTCGAGAAGGAGTCCAATCAACAATGCGGGAGCCGCTTTCCAGCCCAATCGGCGACGACGTTCCATCGAGTCGGAGCCAAACAACTCGCGCCACACGCGAGCTAATCGTACGACCGGAATAAGTGGCGATCCAATTGCGTATGTGACTCGTTTCCATGTCGCCCAGTTTTCCCGTTTGGCTCGATTTGCACCATACAGGCGGCCAGCACGTATCCGTAAACTCAACGTGGAGTTCCACCGGGACGGATTTACGTGGCTGACGACGGCTCTTGGCTCAAGGTAAAAACGGTGCCCCGCCTGTCTCAAGTCCTCGAGCAAACCTCCGTCGCGTCCCAGGTAATCCACAAGCCGGTCACCATACCGCTCATGCAACGTGCTTGTTCGGAAACTGACGTTATGGCGTGACACCCAATCGGTAGCACCAGCTTCCATCGCACCAACCCAGCGACCATAGCTCAACAACATGTTCGACCAAGACAGAATGTGTCGGGGATTGGCGTTCTCAAAGCTATTCCCAATCGCTACGCACTCGCAATTCTGGCTCGCGGCTACAATCCGTTCTGCCCAACCGGAATGCGGATAGGCATGATCTTCCAGCAACGTTACGACGGGAGCTAATGCCGCTCGAATTCCTGATGCAGCAACCTTGTCAACGTCATTGATTTTGCCTGCGGCAATCTTGCGGATCCCGAAGAAACCAGCCACGTCGGATGACTGCATGTCCTCCAGGTTTGCAACGGAGGGCGCAATCAGCAATAGCTCGATACTGCCTACGATTGATTGGCGTTGCAGCTGACGAACAACCTTTCGCAAACTACAGAAGCTCTTTACGGTGACGAGAACCACGGACAAAGCAGGACGCGTTTCGTCGCCAACTTGCGAGGCCTTGTCCAATTGTGTGTCGTGCGTTGCCTCGGGGGCCATTGTTTTGCCGATCGCACCGTGACACGCTTGTTTCATTTGGTCCATAGCCAACTATCCAATGCCTGAATCAAGGTTAGGTATCTTGCCACCTTCAAGGTTTGAGCGTTCTGCAGCCAAAACCACACCAAGACTCCTGAGTCCGTCCTCGAGAGATACGTCAGGCTGGACTCCGTCTCGCACACACTCGATGAAGTGGGCTAGAGAACTGCGATGCGAAGATTCAACTGGTCGAAGACGGCCAAGTTCGGTGCCAATATCGTTCGCGACGGCCCTCGCTCGTGCAAGACGAGAGGTTGGTTGGGTGCCTTCAGAGATGCGGAACCGATTCGTATGTCGCTCGACACGAACCTTCCCTTCCTCTCCGATGATTTCGACGAAGTCTTCCTCGACAGCTGCCATGGAAACAAACGATTGGACGGGCGTCCCGTCGACGAGTTCCATGTTCACGGTGGCCGTATCCAGCTCGCTATAGCGAGACTGCGTCAGACAGCCCACGATTCTGGAAACGCGTTGACCGACCAGAAACGGTATGAGGTCGGCGTGATGTGACAGCAAATCCAGGAGCACGCCGCCACCTGTCTCCCTACGTCGCTTCCAGTCTGGCAACTCACGCCGCATCGTGGTGAATACGGACTGAACCGCCACCACGCGACCAATTTTGCCGGCAAGGTTGCTTTGCTTCGCTCGCAGGTATAGCGGGTGGAATCGGTAGTTGAGTCCCACCATCAATAGACAGCGGTTGCGTTCCCAAGCTTGGCGAAGTGAATTGGCCTGCAGTTCATTGATGGCAACGGGTTTTTCCAGGTACACGTGCTTTCCTGCATCCAACGCCGACACGGCGGCAGGAGCGTGCAAGTGCGAAGGCAGGCAGACTACAACCGCAGAAATGTCGGATTCACGTAGCATGTCCTGATAGTTGGCGAACCGTTGAATTTGAGGAAAGACACGTTTGAGATAGTCACGTGTTTGCTCGTCTGGCTCGGCAACGGACACGAGCGCACTACCAGGTAAGGCATTGAGTACGCGCATATGAATTCGCTGTGCCACTCTGCCACAGCCAACCAAACCAACTCGAACGGGCGAGGACGAATTCATGTACGATCACCACCCCTCACTGCGCAACGTTTCCAGTCGCGGCAGGTGACAAACCCCGTCGCTCAAGCCGATAGCTGCCGTCAAGAATTTCACGCCACCAGGGATCGTTTTGCAGGTACCAGGCGATTGTTTTTCGAAACGCCTCTTCACCCGTGCTGCTGGGCTTCCATCCAAGTTCGCTTCGAATCTTCGAGGCATCAATCGCGTATCGTCGGTCGTGACCCGGCCGATCTTCGACGAACGCGATCTGAGACGCATAGCTCCTCCCGGACGGCAGGGGCTTTAGCTCGTCGAGGAGTTTGCAAAGCGTCTGGACGAGTCGAATGTTCGACATTTCATTGTTTCCACCGATGTTGTAGGTCTCACCTGGTTGCCCCTGGCACGCTACTTCAACCAGGGCTTCGCAATGATCGGCAACGAATAGCCAATCTCGAATGTTTTCTCCATTGCCATAAACGGGGATCCGGCTTCCGGCAATCGCATTCAGAATCACAACCGGAATCAGTTTTTCGGGGAATTGAAACGGCCCATAATTGTTGGAGCAGTTTGTCACGATCACCGGCAATCGATAGGTATGGAACCATGCTCGAGCCAGGTGGTCGGACGCGGCCTTGCTGGCGGAGTAGGGAGACCGTGGTGCGTAAGGCGTGCTTTCCTTGAAAGATCCGTGAGACCCCAGTGATCCGTAGACCTCATCGGTCGATACATGGATGAACCGGAATTGCCGTTTGCGATCGTCCGGGAGTTGTTCGAAGTAGTGCCTCGCGGCGTCGAGTACGGTATAGGTGCCAACGACATTGGTTTGGATGAACGCGTCCGGCTCGTCGATTGAGCGATCGACATGGCTTTCCGCTGCCAAATGCATCACGACGTCTGGCTTAAAGTCGTCCATGGCGATTTGAATCACCGTCGACGTTGTTACGTCAGCGTGGAGGAATTGGTAACGGTCGTCATGTTCCTTGTCTTTCAGTGATGCGCGACTGCCTGCGTAGGTCAATGCGTCGATATTCAACACATGGCAGTCCGTTGAATCCAGGAGATGCCGAACGAGGTTGCAGCCAATGAAGCCACATCCGCCAGTTACCAAGACACGTTTCATTTTGATGTTCCAAAGCGTTCGATATCAGTGGAGTAGCAGCGAGTGATACTTCACTCGTGTTCGGTTGGTCAGCACGGCGTTGATGTTGTGTCATCGGTGGTGCCATACCACGTCGTCCGGGAAAAGCAGATCGTCTACTGCTGCCCAGGGCGATCGTGATGGCCTGGCGTTTCGACCACGTTCACCCCGACACCCGCCAAACTGTTCGCGAATGACTGAATTCGTTTCCGGGGAACAGGCCTGGTAGGGTAGCCAGTCCCCCGTGGCGTTCGTTCAGGAATGACCTGGTTTCCTCAGCCGTAACAACCATTGGTCTCATACCGGTAAGTCGGACGTCGTCCAGGCTGCGAGCGATTCTCTGATCGCTTCCCGAACTGGTCGTAGGTGAATTCCGAAGGAAGCGAGTTTCTGCGACGACATCACGCAATTGCTTCGAGGTGTTCTGGCTGCCAACTGCATAAACGCTCGTTCGTTCGGGAAGAAGCGAAACTTTTTGCGACACACATCGCTTTCTGTCAACAATTCAACGATTTCACTTGTGGCAATGGATCCTGGATTCGTGACGTTATAGATCCCGCACGGGATTTCGCGTCGCCATGATTCGACGCAGGCAGAAACAAAGTCGGCTCGATGCGAAATGCTATTCGTTGCCTGCAGCAACATGTCGTAAGCCATGAGTTTGCTCAAATAGTTGCGAGGACAATCGTATGCATCGAAGGGGATGCGGAGCCTCCAGACGTACACGTTTTTCTCGTTGGCAAGCACCTCTTCGCCAAGGGCTTTGGTGCCCGAGTAGAAGGAACAATTACCGTTGCGGAAGCAAAAGTTGGGCTCATCTACTTCAGTAAAGCCCGACCCGTCAGGATGCGAACCTGAGAAAATGCAACCTGAGGAAACGTGCCCCCACGGGATGCCAGCCGTCCGACAAGCCACCGCGACGCGGCCTGGCAAGACCGCGTTCCCGAACATGCATTCCGCCTTGTGATCTTCGCACGCGTCGACGTTCGGTTTACCCGTATATCCCGCTGCATTGATGAGGAAACTTGCGCGGTTCTCCTGGATAGCCCTCGCCAGATCTCGAGGGTTCTCTCCGTTGAATTCGGCACGAGTTACTGCCTTGAACGGAATCCCTCGTCGCAGTAATTCCGAGCCGAATGCCGAACCGATGTATCCGTTTCCGCCGAGTAGTATTACGCTCATTGGGCAAACGTCCGCATTGCCAGGGCAAACATTCTTACCATTACCGCCGATAGCAGTTCCTCTTCCCGGGAGTTTTTCCAGAGCACGCGGCGGAAGAACTTTGCCGCCTGACCGGGGGCCGTGCTGTGATTTGCCTCCTTCATTCGCTCATCGGCATTCACCATACGAGACAGGAGGAGATGGTGTTGTGCGACCAGTCACTCGAGTTTCGAATCACCTGTTTTGCCATGAGGAACTTACGGTGCTCTTCCTCATACTTGATGTGGTAGCCAAGCGATTTGCTCAACTGCCCTCCTTGCCAACGAGTATGTCCCGAGGCAGCTCGAACGGTGTACATCGTTGCCGGAAATCTCTTGATTCTTGCGAGAATTCCCGCCTCCCTAAATGAGAATTGCAGATACTTCTCCAAATTCCATTCATTCGAATACGACATCCTCTCGCGCAGTCCGTTGGGATCCTGCAGCATTGGATCCACGACAGAAAGTACCTTGAGGAGGTCGCGTTGGTGCACCACAACGTGCCGGTCCGTAATGCCTCCGTAGTCTTCTCCCTGGGGTACCCAGATGAAATCTGGATCCAGGAGACGAAGGGGGATTTGCGGTAAGCGGTGAATGTAGTCCGAACGCGTAATTACGAACCTGTCGTATTTCAGGTGCACGCCGGTCTCTAACAGCTTGTGTTTCAGGAACCAGCGAAAGAATAACAATATCCCGGCCGATCCGGGATGCTCCTCCGCACCCCGGACTCCTCCCAGCCATTGGTCCTTGATCGACAACAACTGCCGCCATTCGGGATCGCCGTCTTCCGACTCGCAGGCAAAGTCAAAGGCTTCGCCCCAGTCTTCCGGTTCCGGGAACTTCCAGACGTATTCGGCCTTCTTGTAGAAAGGATTCTCCGTGTCTTCACGTGGGTTGTCGGCCACGCAAAGGCACAGATCGGCGTCATACGTTCCCAATACGTTTGACGCAAACAAGTCAAACGTGTGTTCGTGTGCGCGCGTTTCCGCGAGCACGATTACGAGGGTCGATTCCAATGTTTATCGCTCCATCAAGAGATGCTCAAGTTCCGTCTTGACCACTTCCTTGTTCCGATTGCGTGTGTACCAGTCGATCGTCTCAAGCAGCCCTTGCTCCAACGTGAACTGTGGAACCCAGCCCGTCGTTTCTCTGGCAATTCGAGTGTCGGCCGCCCGATGTTTGACACCCACCGGCTTGTCAGTTTGGTGGTGTATCCCGTTGGGTGGCGTCCAGCCGATCAGGTCAAAGATGGTTTGAGCAGCGAGATTGAGACTGACGAAGTCGCTCGTTCCCGCGTTGACGGCCGAGCCGTCGGTGATGTGTTCGCAGGCCAACATCAGCCCATTTACGATGTCGTTCACAAAGGTGAAGTTGCGACTCTGTTCACCATCCCCCCAGATCTCGAAGGGTGATTGCTGAATGACGGCTTTGGCGATCAGGGCAATTATCGCGTGACTTTCGTTTTCTCGCGGCCCGTAGGCGGTAAAGATCCGAACGGAGGAGGCTTTGGTTCCAAACTGTTTGTTGAATGCCTTGAGGGATAGTTCTCCCATGAGCTTGGCCCAGCCGTACTCTTCGTCCGCAAAGGCTCCGCCGCGTTCGGTGAAGGAGACCATATCTTCGCGAAGCAACGTTTTGCCTTGCTGAATGTCTGTCGGATAGACACATCCCGAACTGGCAAAGGTGATTCGGTCCACGCCATTGCGAACCGCATTCTCAAACACAATGTTGTCGAGCGCCATGTTCGTGGAACAATTGGCCGGATGGGTCGCAATGTAGCCACGCCCGCCGTGGTCTGCCGCGAGGTGAAATACGATCTCGCAGTCCTGCGTAGCCAGCTTTGCGAATTCGCAGTCCTTCAAATCTCCCTCGAAGACTTCCACCTGATTCTTTACCGATGCAAGGTTCTCCACCTTGCCGGACGAGAAGTTGTCCGCGACCCGCACGTCTCCACCGCATTCCACGAGGGACTCGACCAGGTGGCTTCCGATGAAGCTGGCGCCTCCGGTAACCAGGATCTTTTTGGATTTAAAGAACGCCATAGATGATCTTGGGAGATGATAAGTCATGAACTTTCAACAGGCTTTGCAACTGGGGTGATGGGATATCCAAGCGATTGCAAATTCCGGTATTGCAAGCCACATGCCGTTAGAGAGTTGAGCGGATAAGAGCAACCGTCCCTGGCGAAATGTCTCACTCTTGTATGAGGCGTACTTCAAATTGAGACATTGCTCGTGAGATGATTCAGGGCATTCCTCGAAAATTCGCGGCGGCCGTCGGCTACTTGTGGCACGAAAGTCGGCAGCGATTGCAGCTCACGCCGTGTCTGACTGTCCGTTGACGACGAATTCTCCCGGAAGCTTGTCACCGTGGCATTTCAATTGCCTAGTCAAAGAGTTCCAATCCGCGCTCTGAACTTGGAATGAAGTCTTGACAGTCAATGTTTCGAACAGGTTGGGTGACCGTCGCGTCAGCTCCGCGCGTAAGCCCCCAGGCAACAAGCTGCGCGGGTGGCTGCGTGCTGGAGTCCTGAGCTCCGTGAATCAACTGGGTTCGGAGTCACTGGCTCTTGCGAGGAATGTCCTCGTTGCGAGGATGATTGGGCCCTTTGAGATGGGCACTGCAGTGACGGTTCTCCTGGCAATCCGCATGCTGGAAATGCTCAGCGACATGTCGTTTGACCGTCTTGTAATACAGGCACCCGATGGGAATTCGCCGAGATTCCAGGCAAACGGTCAGGCTCTGCTGGTCGTGCGTGGGGCCCTGATTGCCATGGCCATCAATTTGTTGGCGTGGCCGGCGTCTCTGCTGTTTGGCGTTTCACCCTGGGCGTATGTGGCTATCTCTTTCGTACCTTTGGCCCGAGGGCTCATCCATCTGGACTACAAACGCCTTCAGCGTTCCTTGGGATTCAGAAAAACAATCGCAGTAGAATTGACGTCCTCGATACTCGTCACCGCACTGGCGGTCCCACTGGCAACCTACGTTCGCGACTACACGGTCGTCTTGTGGATTCACGTCGCTCACGCCTTCCTGACGACGGCACTGTCGCATCGCCTCGCCGAACGAAAATACTCCCTCCGTTTTGATGCCGGCATCGTGCGAAGATTCGTCGAGTACGGTTGGCCACTGATGTTGAACGCATTGATCCTCGCAGCCGTGATGCAGGGGGACCGGCTTATCGTAGCGTTTTCTTTCTCCGCAGTAGAACTCGGACGCTACGCCGTTGTCTTTCAATTGGTTTCACTTCCGGCCCAGATCGTGGCTCGCGTTGCTTCATCCGTAATGTTGCCCTTGCTGGCCAAAGTACAGGACAATCGACGCACGTTTGGGTTGCGTCTACAAGTCTGCGGTGTCATCTTGGGATTCCTTGCGATTGTCTTCCTGGTGACGTTGCCACAATTTGCGGCGTACGTAATCACTCATGTTTACGGCCCCGAATTTCTCGTTTCGACGGAACTCATCCATTGGCTGACACTCGCCGCCGCCGTCTCGATCGGTCGTTGTTGCTTTGGCGTATCTTCCCTCGCTCTCGCGGACTGTCGGATACCACTCATTGCAAACCTCTTCAAGCTATCCGCAGTGTGTGTAGCTGCCATATCGGCATGGAACGGGTGCTCATTGGAGTACATCGTGGTCGCGACGTGTTGGGGGGAGGTCATGGCGGCGTTTGCCGAGATGATGCTTCTCTACCGCAGACATTCCTTGCCTGTGAGGGCCGGAGTTCTGGTCTTAATCCTGACGATGTGCGTCAGCTATTTCTTGTGATGCCCGAGGCCGCAAGAGTCAAGAGTGTATACTGCCGGCATCGAGGCCCACGAAGTTTCACTTACCTGTTTCGCGACCGCGAACACTGGCTACCAAATTGATAATTGCATAGTCTTTCCTCAAGACTGTCCAATACGTCGTGGTTCCCAAATCAAAGTTCGCGGGGAAATGGCGTAGGTAGTTTCGGGAGGAGCTTTAGACGTCGCGATGTTAGATGAGGCTCTGATCCGTGAGAATGCCCGGCAACGCATTGGGGCTGGGCTAAGATTTGTGCCTGCGGTGTTGCTACTCACCGTCGCGTGCACGTTGTGGCTACCCGATTTCGCGGCGGCCGCGTTCTTACTTTTGATTGTTGCGTTGATCGTATCCGCAATCCAGATCGAACGCCTCAAGGTCATTTGCCCCGAGTGTCGTCGCGACGTCTCACCGAGGTACCAGTGGCTGTTGGCGACGCGGCGGTGTCCGTTGTGCGAAACCCGGATTGTGGCCGGCGGCGTTGTCCGGCGAAACGACGTTTACCGGCGTCACCTGAGGATTCGCGGTCGCTCGTTGCTGCAGCTGTGGTTTTGGGCATGGCCACTGATGGCGACGGTTGGCTTGGTTGTCTGGTTGGTTGATCGGGGCATCTTCCAGCAGAACCCGATGCCAATTCTTCTGCCTGCTTTGCTGGGGACTGCCACTAGCGGGTATACGGTGTTGCGAACGCGCGATCGTCGCTACGTAATGCAATTGGTGGCTTCGTTCGTGCTGTTGGCGAGCGGGGTGACAATGCTTGTTAATGGTTGGTGATGGAGTTGGCGGTCCGATGGCGGTCCGATGGCGGTGGCATGCCGATGGGGCGCAATCTTGCCATCGGCGGATTCGAATTTAATTCGATTCAGCAACGACGACCGCGGTCATGCCGTTCAGGTTGCCCTGTTCGTTCAGGTATTGTGCAAACTCAGTTGCGAACGCGCGTGCAAGAGATCTTAGTCTCTGCCGCTGGGTTGGCGGTCCCGTGGCGATAATGCGGAGCTGGCCGTCGTCGCCGAACGAGGATGAAATCGATTGACGCAACTCTCGCATCGAATCTTTGATGTCGCCTTCGAACAGATGTGCATACCGGTTGGCAACGCGACTGGGAACGACCGACGACCTGACCAGCCGCACAATAGAGGGCTGGACGGATACTGTGACTGTCGGCTGAATGCAGACACGTGCGGACTCATGAACGCGAGGGAAATGACGAGATAACACCAGGGCGCTGCCGGCCACCGCCGCCAACAACACACGGAGTCCAAACGTCCTTCGTATAAGCCATTTCATCGTACTGCTACCAGAACGGATTCTAACTGACCGCGATGAACAGTTGTTGTCGCTCGATGTTTCGCGGTCAAGCCGTGCAGTGATCAGCAGCACGGCGGCGCATTGCCAACAGGAACAGGCAGCCAGCCAGAAGGCCAAGGTGGGCTGCGGGTTCGGGCACGGAGTTGGTCGACGAAGTACTACTGGCGATTCCGGCGGATGTCTGACCGAATGCGCCGCTGAGCAATAGGAAGTCCGGGAATTCAACGATGCCATTGCAGTCAAAATCGCCCTCCGACCACGTTGCCTCTCCAGAGAAATTCTGAGACAGACGAAGGAAGTCGGCGAATTCGACACTGCCGTTCAGGTCGGCGTCGCCATTCAGATTCTGTGTTAGCTGCAGCCATTGTTCGACGTCCGCGATGGAAACAGAATCGTCACCGTTCTGATCGAGTTCCACGGCGGTCGGGGCGAGCCTTACTGCATTGCAGATCCGATCCACGTCGGCCGTATCCAGCACGCCGTCAAGCTCGGTGTCCAGCAACAATGTGCCCAGCGACGCCAGCGGTTCGGCCAGCCGGATCGATTCCAAAACGGGAAACGCGGCTGCGTCGGACCCGGTGACGGCGATAACCGTACCGGCGGTAAGCATCAGTTCGGTTTGAACCAGCGTGCCGAATTCCAGGTCGGTGATTTCCCGAATGGATCCCGCTACGCTGAGCGACTGTTCCGTGGCGGTAAATTCGTCCGAATCATAGCCAGCCAGCGAAAGGAAGGGATTGTCGCCTTGAATGAAGGACAGTGAAATCGATTCGCTATCGGCCAGAGAGTTGGCATCAATGGCAAGAGATTTCAGCATCACATCCCGATTCACGGTGAGCTGTGGACCGGCGTCGGTCTGGGCGATTGAAACGGCGAGACCAAGATTTGCGTTCACGTCGCCGTCGAGGTCCACCTCGACGACTGGCAGGTGTCCGGGCGCTGGCAACTCGACGCCCTCTCGCGTCTGTGGGAACTCGGCGTCCGCGTCGTCCAGAAACTGCCGCATTTCGACGATCGCTCGAGCACCAAGTTTGTACGACGCAGCGGTCATGTCCTCGCCGGCAAGATCGACAGCTTCACCGATGTCCGTCGTCAGTTCATGAATTGCGATGGAGCGATCCGAGTACTGATAGTGGACCTTGGTTTGGAAGTCGCCCGTATGCAGGATTGTGGCCGTGGTGGGTTCGGACACGGCGTTGGCATAACCCGGAAAATGAAAGTGGGCGGCGGAACGGCTCTCGGTTTGTTGTCCCGTAAGGGATGCGATCGGTGTGCCATCCAGCGGTTGACTGCCCGGCAGCGCCGCACCGGCGACGGAGGCGAAGGTCTGATAAAAATCGACCGGCTGCACAAGCTCGGTCGATGTTGTGCCCGCCGGCACAGCGCCGGGTTGATAGGCGATCATGGGGACGCGGATGCCCCCCTCAAGCAACGCTCCCTTGCCACGTTGCAACGGCGAGTTACTCGTTTGTCGCAACGTCCCGCCGTTGTCGCCGTAGAACACGATTAACGTATTCGATGCGATGCTGTCGTCGGTGGCATCATTGCCATCCGGGTTTTCCAGATACGACATCAGTCGACCGATGGCTTGGTCCATGCCTTCCAGCATGGCGGCGTAGGAGGCATCGTCGTGTCGTGCGTCTGGCGACTGGTTTCCGTTGTCACGCAGCAGACCGCGGTACTTGGCGAGCAGGTCGGCACGCGGTTCAATGGGCGTGTGGACGGCATGAAACGCGAGGTTCATATAGAACGGCTCACTGGCACCAAGTTGTCCGTCGATGAAATCGATGGCGGCATCGGCCGTTGCGTCCGTGAGGTGTTTGGGGGTGCCTACCAACGACGCCACATCGGCACCGTTTGAAAATGGTTGCAGCGAATCGGCAACATACGATTCCGTATAGGGTGCGGCGAACGCATCCATTGCCGCACCCACGCGATCAGGATAGGTCCACTGGTTGTTCGATTCCGTAGGCAAGTAGCTGCCTGGATCGCCAAAATTCGCTCCACCATAGTTGACGTCGAAGCCGTGCTGACGCGTGATCGCATTTTCGTTGCGGGTGATGTGAAACTTGCCTACGTGAGCCGTCGTGTACCCGGCGGTCTGCAATGTCTCCGCCAGTGTCTGGGTCGTGTTTGACATTCGATTGTTGTTGTCCGGAGCAATCAGTAGCGCATCCTCGCCACCCTGGATATTCGTGGGTGCGTACGTGCGTGTGCGTGCTCCGGACTGGCCCGACATGAGCGCCATGCGAGTGGGCACACAAGTTGGCGTCGCATAGGCATTCGTGAAAGAGAGCCCTTCTTGCGCCAGTCGGTCGATATTGGGCGTCTGATAGAACTGCGAGCCGTTGCCTAGATTGGTAAGGCCCGTCGCGAGGTCCGTCCAACCCATGTCATCGGCGATGATATGGATGATGTTGGGTTGTTGGGCGATGGCGGAGGCTGCGAACACGACGGTGATCGCAACCGCAAGCGTGTATTGTTTGAGGGAGTATCGCAAGGTAAACCTGTCTTCTGGTTGGCGGGCTGTTGCTGGTGCGGCGGATCAGCGTCGGGCAGTCGACGCACGAGTCGAAGGACGTAGAAGCAAAGCCGCGAGGCCAGCAACGTAAATCATCAACATCCCGCCGGGTTCTGGCACGCTCGTCGCCGCGGAGCTTGACTCGCCGAATTTCGACGAAAGCAGCAGAAAGTCTTCGAAGCCGACCAGTCCATCGCAGTCAACGTCGCCAGCGGCGTAGCCAACGCCTTCCTGGCCGAAGGAACCGGATAGCGTTAGAAAATCAGCGAAAGCCACTTCGCCGTCTCCGTCCAGATCACCGCGGATGAGGCCCGTTTGTTCGAGGACTTCGGAGAGATCGTTTTGGCAGGCACACAGAAGGTCGTCCTGATCGACGACACCATCCCCATTGCAATCGCCCAGCGTGCCGATGGATGACCAGGCAAATTCGAAGGTGGCGTCATCGGGAACGTTGACCACCGGATTCCGGCTGAGCATGAGGGCATCGACTTCGCCAAAAAAGCGTGGCCCAACCGTGAAGGGAAATGCGACGTCGCCGTCCAGGTCTGTGCCGCTGCCATCCTTGTCGAACGTCGTAAAATAAGCCCATGTGCCGTCTGGGTAATCCGGCGTGTTGACGAACGCCATATTGAATTCGTTGAGCGTTCCGGTTCCCTCGACGTAGACGAAGTCCTCCGCGAAGGATCCCAGTTCGAAGGATGCTTCGGACGGGCCATTGGCCGGCCGGCTTTCGATCAACTGATAGCTCGACGTCATTTGCTCGAAGCCGGCTGAATCGTCCACTCGGTTGGCGTATGCATACTGCCCGTAGATCGGGAAGCCATCAAACGCAAAACCCAGCAGCGACGAATGTCGGTTGCCGTCGTTGCCGGGATCAAGCTGTTCGACGAGCTCGGCTGGATTGGGGTGATAATGGTACAGGCCTCCGCCCGCCGGATGGCCTCCGCCGGAATCCAGTCCCGACATGCGGTTCCACAGTGCATTTGTGTTCCAGTCGCCAAAGCGTCCCATCGTTACCATTTCCAGTCGGTTCGTTTGACGATTCCAGGTCGTCGCGTCGGACCAATTAAAAAGCCCAACACCGTTGACCATCACGCCAATGTTCGACAGCCGAGTCATTTCGTGATCGTTCGCCTCGGTCGGCTCGAGCGAAATGCGATAGGTCGCATCCTGGTCGGCGGGCGTATTGGGGTTTCGTGGATTGAAGGGCCCAATCGAGTGTGATGGGACTCCGGACGTACGGATGTAGACAAAGTCGTCGTCCCATGCCACGGTATTCACGTCGGCAAGAGCATCTCCGATGGCGGCGGTGATTTGAGCGTTGCTGCTGGAACCCGTCGTTCCGTCAGCCAGCTTCCAGACGGTGGCTGGAATGGGAGTTGGCTTGGCCGCGGACGCGACTTCGTAGCCGCCAACATTGCCAACACCCACGGATTCCTGTGCGTGATGAATGGGCCAATCACCCGACGGGACACTGTGGTCGTGCCCCGGATGAGCGTAAAGCATATTGGAGCACGCGACCACGATAAAGCAGGAACAGACCGCTGCGGCTCGTCGTTTCCAGAAAGTGTTGGTTCGGGTAGCCAATGTTGTATCCAATCCTGTTGTGAAATTCTCGACCGCCACTTCATGGCATCCAGGCCCAAATAGCGTTGTCAGCGCGGGCGCACCTAAGCGTTGTGGAATCGGCACACCGAAGGAAGCTTCTTCTAATGACAGAAGTGCACGGAACGGGCGATGTGGGTACTGCAAAATAGTTGGAATTCTGCGGCTTCCCATCTGACGATATCGCTAGAAACGATAATAGTCGGGGAGAATCGACATACAATAATTCACGCGCCGTGGTTGCGAGTCTGGACGTCTCCCGTAGCGGCGAATGAAGGTTGGTGCGAGGCCCCCCAAATCGGAGGTCGCACTCCATCGAGCTAACGACGCGGTCGCCGATTTCCGCGACGAGGCGGTGGTTCCCGCCGCGAGGATGGCGATCGGCGACGCGCGTCATTCGTTGCACGGGTATAGCTTTCCTTGCGGCTGCTGCCAGATGTGTCGGTGTATGTGAAGTCGAACCGATCGTCGCTGATGGTGTACTTGATCTTCGCGGGCCGTGCATTGACCGTGTAGGTCAATTGAAACGTGTCATTGGTCTTTGATTCAAAATTGGTGATCACCGCCCCTCGCAGCGGACGTTGAGCAGGTCGGACGGGAGCGTCGCGAGGTTGCGGTTCTATCTGCCCACCGCGCACCTGAACGACACCCCGAATGCCACCATTGATGTACGGGAAGTTTTTCGAAGCGTGATAGTGGTAGTTGCCTGCTCCGTCAAAGTGACCATTCAATTCATCGAGATTGCGAACCGGTGATCCATCAGGTTCCGTCAGACCATAAATTGGGAATCCATCCAGCGCAAATGCTATTGGAGCTCCCGCTCCGGCAACCTCCTGAAGATGCAGCGGGGCGGCGTGGTAGTGATAGTCGTCCCCGCGGCCGCAGTGTCCTCCCCACTTGTCGAGTTCACCGATCAGGAATGCGTCTTCGCCACGGTTGTTTAGCGCGTTGAAGATTGGAATTCCATTCACGGCGATGGCAATCGCACCTCGAAAAAGATTGTCCCTTGCCGAGATGGGCTTGTCGGCCAGTCGTGGATGGAGCGGGATCTGCCAGGCGTTCCTGCCGGTGTACGGTTGTGGCAGTGGCACCTGCTGTTGCCAGTTCCGAATTCCCACCATCATTTTGTGGTTCGGCATGCCGTTGGATTCAATAAAGAGGTGCGTCGCGTCCCAGCGCGTCTTGACGTTTGCGAATCGCGAGAAAACGCCCGCAGACTCGGGTGCGTTCGATTCTCGTTGAGTGAACTTATCGATGTCCATCTCTACAACCTTCGCCGTTTCCCGTTTCACAGAGTCGTCCGTATTGCCCTGTCCCTGGCTGCTGGAGAATCCCGTTTCGGTCGACGCGTTGGTTGTTGGCTCCTCTTCGTGAGCATGGTCCCCAAAGTGCGCACTAGCGCTGGTTGAGATAAACGCCTGAAGCACCAACGCAAACACGGTTGGCATATGCCAGTTCGTCGCAACCCTCATCGGTGACACCGCCTGTTTCGTTTTCGCGTGTGGATTTCGTCGCGTGTTCTTGAATCCGCGAAACGTATGGACGTGGCGACCGAGCGTCGAAAAAAAGATTCGATCAATCGGGAAGTCGCCCAAAACCGACCGATTATCGGCTAGGCGCCTTCCTCCGGCGACGACGGTGACCATTCGAAGACATAGTCGTCCCCCAATTGCTGCCGGGTCATCCCAATGATCTCCTGAACGTGCCCCTGGAAATGGGTTACCGAATGCCAGATCGCACCCAACTTGGTGACATCATGGCCCTGAATCCTCGTCTCCGTTAGCAGGTCGGATTCGGACGCCGCCTCCATCGTGCGTTTGGCTTCGTCCAGCACCGCGACGAGGGATTGCAGGAGTTCGCCCTTCGGAAGCTCGTCGCGCTCGGCGAATTCCTGGCGTCTCAGTCGAGTGTCTTCCAGGTCGCCCACTCCAGCGACAATCCATTGCCGTACGTTGCCGGCGAGATGCAGCAGCAGGTTGCCGATCGAATTCATGTTGGGCTCCGGGCGCCACCAGACCTGCCCTTCGTCCAGCTGGTTCAGGCAATGCTGAATCTTGTTCAGGCCATAGTCGATGCAGGATGCGGCCTCTTTGGTCACTGAGCTGGCGAGTCGATTGGTCATGTTGGTTTCCTTCCTGGTGGGCGCGATCACTGGGCAGCGCGGCGAAGAGTGTTGTGCCTGTCCTGAATACAGGCTCACTCTAACGCTGGAATCGATCGACGGCAAAACAAGAGAACGCTCGGATTCCTGTTGGGCTCGAGCGTGTCGCAGCAATGCTGGCGCTAGCTGTTCTCGGAAAGCCGGATAAGGCGGCCGAATTGGTTCGAAATACGGTCTGTCTGCGTCCACTTCCCTGCGCGTACTCCGGAAGACCGCGAATCGAACCGCTATCGAAGTTGCGGGTTAAAGCGATATTGTCGATTTTGCCGACGAGTCCCCTACGGGATGCTGTCTCCATTTCGGGGCGGTCCTTATATAGAAGGGGGAATCGGCATGTTCCAGGTATCGCGATGTGGAGACGGTGACCACGTTCGTGTGAGTCGTCTTGTCGGCGCTACGTCCGGCATCTGGTCGCTGTCGCTTGCGCTGATCCTCGTGGCTGCCAGTTTCTTTTCACCGGCGTCCGCTCAAACGAACACGGCAGCTCCGACGGCTGAGGTCGTGCATCCCGAATCCATCGTCGACGAAACGGAAGTGCAGAACGCTCAGTTCCAGCCCGTCATTTTGCCCACGCCGCTCGTCGCGCCGCCGCAGTTGAACGCGGCAACCAGCAGTCCGGCGTCGCCAACATCCGGAATTGCACTCACCAGTTTTGGCCGCCTTGGCACGAAGCCCGCCACGGCGGCGGCTCCGGCATCGGCGGTTGCCGGCGCAACGGAAGCACGAACACGCGTCTCCACGGATGTCTCCCGCCTGTTGGGTGACTCGCCGGGGCTGCCGGCCGTGGACGCTCAGCGCCGAACTCCCGTCGTGACGGCCAACCGGGTTCGCGGCAGTCGCGTGGGTGCGTTGTTGGCATCCGGTTCCCACTGGGTGCCCGCCCGGATGGACCTCGATTCGATGCTTAGCAAGATTGATTCCCGGCTGATCGAGGAAGTGCTGGTCATCCCGGGGCCCTACAGCGCTCGTTACGGGCCGGGCTTTGATTTCATCGATGCCAGGCTTCTGCCATCTCCGCGATTCGAGCAGGGGCCACAGAAGGGCGGCAGCACAAGTTTTGATTACAAGGCGAATGGCGAGCAATGGTACGGTCGGCAATCGATTTGGGGTGGCGACGAGAAATCTGGCTATCGCGTTGGCTACGGACATCGCACGGGCAATGACTACGAGAGCGGTGATGGCGAGAACGTACCGTCCAGCTACAACTCAAGGGAATTTGATGTCGCGATTGGCCGGCACCTGTCCGATGATCATCTGCTGGAATTCAACTATCTGCGGCTTGATCAAACCGGCATTGAGTTCCCCGGGCAGGCGTTTGATATCGACTGGCTGGTCACGGATGGATTCGAGTTACTCTTTGAGGACACGTCGTTCGACGCCTTTGATCGCCTGACCGTGGAGGGTTGGTACAACCGAACCCGCTTTGAAGGCGACAACCTGCAGGACGGCAAGCGACGCCAGTTTCCGTTTTACGAATCGGAAGACATTCTGGGCGAAACGGATGTGGACTCGATGTCGACGGGCTATTTTGCCGCCATTGACTGGGAGGGCGACTCATGGAAGCTCACGGTCGGTTCAGATCTGCGATTCATTCGGCAGGAGCTGAACGAGAATATCGACCAGGGTGGCGGCACGGCTACCGGTAATTCGCCCGTGCCGCGATCGCATCAGTCCAATCCCGGTCTGTTCACGGAGTTTGAAAAGCACGTTGGCCTGACGCGACTTCGCGCGGGAGCTCGACTGGACTGGATTAGCAGCAACGTGGATGACGACCCCGAAAAGCTGATGGACATAGGCATACGTGATCCGGATTTGCCATTTCGTTCTTCCCTGGCGGACATCTTGGGGACGAACGATTTCGATCGCGACGAACAGTTGATTGCCGCCCATCTGACAGCGGAACGTCAGCTAGACGTGTCGACTTTCTTCTCGGTGGGCGTTGGGTATGCCGAGCGACCACCGACGCTGACCGAACTTTATGCAGCTCAGCCGTTTATGTTCCTGCTTCAAAGCGGGCTGAACACCGTGACGGGCGACCCAACGCTGGAGTCCGAAAAACGGTGGCAGTTTGACGTGGGTCTGCGGCACGAGACGGAATACGTGCGGTCCGGCATCAATGGCTTTCACGCCTGGGTGCAGGACTACATCACGTTCGAAAACCTGGGCACGTTCCCCTCCAATCGTCAGCCGGAACAGGTGCGACTTCGATTTACCAACACGGATCTGGCCACGCTCGCTGGCGGCGAGTTCTATACCGAAGCCGAGATGACCAGCAACGTGACGGTGTTTGCAACCATGAGTTACCTGGAAGGTCGTGACCAGGACCGCAACGGCGACGATGCGACTCAGCGGGCCACCACGACACAACCGTTGATGACCGTGCCTGGCGAATCGCGTGGTGCGTTCAGTGGTATCACCGGCGGCGAACGGGAAGCACTGCCCGGCATCCATCCGGTACAGAGCCACGTTGGCATTCGGTTGCATGATAGTGCGATTCAACGTGACTGGAGCGTGGAACTGTCGGCACGCATCGTCTCGGGGCAGGATCGGGTTGCCGAGAGTCTGCTGGAAACGGTGACTCCGGGTTTCACGGTTTGGGATCTACGCAGCTACCTTCGTATGACCGACGCATGGACGATCACACTGGGCGTGGAAAATCTCACCGATCGCCAGTATCGCGAGTACCTGGACTTCCGACCGCTTTCCGGTGGTGGACTGGCAATGTCGCAGCCAGGCATCAACTTCTACGTTGGATCGGAACTGACTTACTAAAGAACCGACTGTCCGGCGAACTCCATTGAAGGTCGTCGGGTCAGTTCGATTGTCCAAAGTTGCCGGACAGCGTGAGGAAGTCGGGGAAGTCGACAACGCCGTTAGCATCGAAGTCTCCATCCGACCACGAATCGACTTCCTGACCAAAGTTCTTCGATACCTCAAGGAAGTCAACGAACTCGACTACACCGTTGAGGTCCGCGTCACCCATGGGGGCGTCAAACAACGCCATCCAGGCCTCGACATCGCTCGCATCGAGTTGTTGGTCTTCGGTCACGTCGAACTCGTCTACATTGTCACCGCCTGCAATGGCCGCGTATAGCAGATCAAGATCGTTGATGCCCAGTTGGCCACTATCGTCAAAATCGCCGGGTTGCCGGTCGGGCTGTTCCGGTGGTCGGAATGCGAACTGCAGGTTTTGCACGTCCACGGCACCGGAGATTACCACCTGGTGGGCACCGGGCGAGGCGAAGTTGGTCAGCAGGGAAATGCTGTTGAAAATCCCATCGGCCACGACAAGATCCGGTGTGCCGTCACCGTTGATGTTTGCCACAGTCAACGAATAGGCCACGCTGGACGGAGCAAAGTCTCCCGCACCGAGGATCGCGGCCGGTTGGAAAGTACCGTCGCCATTGTTGCGGACGATACTGGCGGTCCCAAACTGTGTGTCGGGATCGAATACGGCCACGACCAGATCCTGGTCCCCGTCGTTGTCCACATCATGGGCCAGCAAAGAACGCGTGCCGACGCCCGTCGAGACCTCATCGCGCAGTGCATCAAACGTAAACGTGCCGTCGCCCTGACCGTAGCGAATTGATATCGTTTTCTGGTTGGCGTTGGCCGTGACGATATCGACGTGGTCATCGGAGTCGATGGTACCGTTCATGTCGTCATCATTGAGCTGCGCGGCGATGATCCATTCAGGCCGATTGCCCACCGGAATCGAGTTCGGCTGCAGGGCAAAAACGCTCGCACCCTCATTCAGCAACACGACGGCCGTGTCCTGTCCATCGCCACCTCCTTTGATCGCCACGATCAGATCCAGGTCGTCGTCCTTGTCGACATCCGCGATGGCAACCGACGAAGGCTGCGAGTCCGCGCCGACTCCGGGCGTTGCTTCGGTGACAAATTGAATTGCCACACTTCCTTCGGTCGTTGCGTTTCGCAGGATGGAAATATCGTCGCTGCCCTGATTCACTACGAACAGATCGGGCCGTCCGTCGTTGTCGTAGTCTGCCGTTGCGATGAATGCCGGCCGCATTCCAGCATCGACGGTCGTCAACGCAAAGCCTCCATCCCCGTCGCCTTGCAGGATGGATACCGTTCCGGAATGAGAATTGGCGACGGCAATATCAATGTTGCCATCCAGGTTGAAGTCGCCCTCAACCATGGACACCGGGCCACTTCCCACCGTTGCCTGCGAGCGAACGTATCCTCCGTCCCCATCGTTCGTGAGAATCGTGACATCGTTTTGCACGTTGTTGGCGCTGATCAGATCGTCGAGGCCATCGTTGTTGATGTCCGCGGCAATCACGGCCGCAGGTCGGTCGCCAATGTTTCGCAGTGTGCGAATGCTGAACGTGTTTTGCTGAGGTGACAATTGGGGCAGGTCATTGTCCACGACGACACGAATCGGCCACGAACCAATCGGCACGTCCAGAAATTCGAAAGTACCATCCGGCAGCGTTGTCGTTTGAGGTTCACCGTCGGGAAACTGATCTTCGTTGGTATCGATGAAGACCGTTCGTCCTCCCAGCAGCGCCCCCGGGTCGTTGGCTCCGTCAAAAACCAGCCGCCCCGATATTGTTCCGGTGACCGTGGCGCCGTCGCTGCTGGTATCGCGGATCCCTCCAAAGTCGACATTCGGGCGATCCTCGCTGGCGTTCAGGAAGACGACGTGTCGGCCTTCGGCACCCGGCGTCGGCAGGGTTTCATTCCAGTCTTCACGCTGCTCGCTGCGAAGGATGTAGCTGGTGCGGCCTGGAAGATTGTTGAGACGGTAGTTTCCGTCCTCGTCGGTTTCGGTGCGAATTTCGTTGGCATCCAGCAGCCCGTTGTCATTCTCGTCGATGTAGATCGTCCAGCCTGCGAGCGTGGCTTCGCCGGTTTCTCGAATCGCATTTCCGTTGGCGTCTTCAAACCGGGTTCCGCTGATGCTGCCGGGCAGTGCGACAACCCCGAAGTTGACATGACGAAGTTCCGTGGCGGGCTGCAAGGTCACAATGTGGCTGTCACGTTGCACGAATTCCGCGACGAAAGCTCCCTGCGTCTGATCGGTAAAGGTAACGCGAATGGCCAGCTGATTGCCATTCAGGGAATCGTTGGCGATCGAAAACGAGACCGGCACGCGACCGCCGAACACCTCGGGTTGATCGAGTGGATTGCGATCGACGACCTTGATCAGTTGATCCTCGACCGCCAGATAGATGCCCTCCTGCGAGTACGGCTGTTCCTGTGATGCGAAGGGGCCGAAAGTTCTTGTGGAAAGTCCGGCGTCATATTGATTGCGATAGACCAGAATCGAATCGGCATCCGGCGTCTCGGTCATGACGATCACGTCCTCGTCACCGTCGCCGTCGATGTCGCCGGTGGCCATCCGCGAACTGGCTTCCGGGAGATCGAGATACTGTCCTGCGTCCGAAAAATTCGCGTCGCCGTCGTTCAGCCACAGCGTATTGGGATTGCCACGCCAACCTGTTGAGAACACATCCAGGTCACCGTCGCCGTCGAAATCCAGCAGGCCCACATGCCCCGACGAGGCACTGCCAAACGAGCGTCCCTCATCCTGCGTGAAATTCCCCATGCCGTCATTGAGGTAAATGTCATTGTCGCCGCCGCGACTACCGATCAGATCCAGGTCGCCGTCGCCATCGAGGTCACCGGGTTGGACGTCGAAACTTCCTGTGGGCAGATCCTGGCCACTGTCGGTGAACGTGCCCGTGCCGTCATTGATCCAGATCTTGTGCGTTCGATCGGGATTCAACCTCGCGGAAACGACCGCGTCCAGATCGCCGTCCGCGTCGAAGTCGCCAAATTCGACGCCTCCGGATTTCAGATTGCCCAACGCCTGGCCCGAGTTGACGAAGTTGCCCACGCCGTCGTTCAGGAGGACGTGATCCGGCAGGGCCGCATTCGTAATGCCAACGGCGCGAGTGAAGAAGATGTCCAGATCTCCATCGCCATCAACATCACCGAGCTCGGCATCAATGCTCTGGTCAGAGTCAAGCATCACGGGCTGCGGGTCAAACGTGCCATCGCCCTGATTCAGCCACAGTGAGTTGGCCCCTGTTGGATTCGCCACCACGGCATCCACATCACCGTCGCCATCCACGTCGCCAAGATCGGCCCACAACGCATTTTCGGCGACCAGCCGTTGCCCTGAATCAATAAAGCTGCCCGTGCCGTCGTTCAACCAAACCTGGCTGGGCTCAAGATTGACCGTAACGAATAGATCGAGATCGCCATCGTTGTCCAGATCATCTGCGCTGATGTTTCGCGTTCCCTGATTCGGGAACAGTTGTCGTAGCGACTCGAATCCATTCTCGACGGCGTAAGATATGGATAGCGCGTCGTGATGGCCGTCGGTCGAAATCGGCAACTCCAACATGCCGGTAAGATTGACGAAGCCCGTTGTGCTACCCAGTGAAATCCGGTGTGGTGATGATTCCATGACCACATCGAACGGGCCGCTCAGCTCATCGAGGCTCAGCGAACCTGATGAGGATTCAATCGTCACGGCGGTCAGTCGAGTACCGCCGCTCTGGAGGATAATCTGGCCATCGCCATCAATCGAGAGTGAGACTTCCTGTTCTAGTTCCGTCCCGAAACCGTGGAATACGACATTCCGATCATCCGCGGCCACCTTTCCGAACGACGAGAACGTGCCAACGCCATCGGGAATCAGTGTCGCCGAGTTCGCGACGACATCCAGGCGTTCATCTTCGGCAATGTAGATTCCTTCCTGGCGGGTAGCCTGCCCGGCGACCGTTGTGGGCAAGCCGCGACCGTTGAAGACGATTCGACTGCCCGAAATGGCGACTTCGACGAACTTCGTGAACGTGCCTTCTCCGTCGGGAATCTCCGTCGACTGATTGGCAACCGAGACAAACTCGCCTGGCGCCCCTCCGGCACGGTAAACGGCGGCCCGTCCGTCGTCGTGAAGTCCGCTGAATGCATAGACCGTATCGTCAATGGAAGCGGAACCAAACTGCGTCAGACGGACCACTTCATTGTCCGCGACAACGTCCGTAATCCGGTCGGCCAGCAGACGGATATCCCCGTTCGCATTGCCGACATAGAGTCCAAATCGATCACCGGTGTCCGCTCCGCGGAAGAGTACCAGCCCGTCGGCGAAACCCAGCAGGTTGAAGGATTCAAAATCTTCGTCCCGGCCCGGGATGGACTGGGTTGAGTCCACCACGCGACTGATTTCGCCCTGCCGACCGACGATATAGATTCCGCGGATGATCTGTCCACCTTCGCCCACGGACCTCGCCCAGAAGGCCATCTCGCCATCGGCAAGGATTGGCGAATCATAGAAAACGAATCCGGAACCCTGATCATCGAAGTTCGTGGATTCGCCGGTTTGTAGGTCCATGATGACCAACGAATCGGGGATCCTGCCGCCGTTGGCATTGCGGTTGTAGGCGACGACGGCTGCCTTTCCATCACCGACGGAAACTCCGCCGTCCAACCCAAAGGAACCTTCCGTACTGACCGACTGAAACTCGGTGACGTTCTCGGCCGCGGTCTGCGCCTCCACATCGATGAAGTCGGGTGTGATCTGTTCGAAGCCCGGATCCAGCAGGATTTTGACCGTTGGCAAGCCTGGTGGCACGGTGGCGAACGAATAGAGCCCAGCTTCGTCGTTCTGTGGTGTGAAAGGGTTGTCTTCACTGGAGCTGGTTTGCGGTTCACCTCGATCCAGTCGCCCATTCCCGTTGACGTCCACATAGACGGGAACGCCGCCCAGACCCACTTCCCGTGGATCGCGCATTCCATTTCGATTGAGGTCGACATACACGACGCCGGAAATCTCCCCGGCCACGCGCTCCGCGGCACCGGCATCCAACAAGGGTGCAATGAGCACACGTCGGTCCGGGGTCGGGCGTTCGCCACCGGCCGTCAATCTGCCCACGCGTGCACGCAGCCCGCCTTCGCTCCCACCATCCAGCTCGATTGTCGCGCCGTCCGTGTTGTGCGTGATCTGCCGAATCGAACGCGAGTCGTCTTCGTATTCGAAAATCTGTTCCGCCGCGCCACCCGTACTTCGGAAATAGACACTCGAGCCGATCGTGGTGAAATCAACGAACGTTTCATCGCCCACGGTATGAATCGATTCACTGGCGCCATCGAGCCCGTCGAGTCGAGTCAGCTCGTTGCCGGCGACGTACAGGATCGCATCTCCGACGTTGGCGAGGTCTGCGTGATCCAGCGTCGCAATCTGCGTCGCCATGCCACCGGGTTGCTGCGGATCAAGTCGTGACAGGGTCCACGGTCCGTCGGTGCCGGTCAGCACGTACGCTTGCGTTTCACCACCGCCGGTCCAAACGACATTCGTTATCTCCGTCGGCTGAACATCCATCGTGATCAAATCCAGCACGAACAGTCGCCCGTTCAGCGTTTCATCATTGGCGACAAACACGACGTTGTTGTCCACGATGTGAAAAGCTCGTGGATCACTTCCCGCGACCGTTGGATTCAGATCAGCGACCAGAGTGATTTCCGACGTGCGCCGATCAAAGAAGTAGGGTTCCGTTCCACCGCCTTCGGAGAATCCTGCGAACAACACCCCGTTGTCTGTACGGACAAACTCGCCGGCGAGTCGTCCTTGCAAATCGGGATATTCGATCAAGAGTTCGCCGGTCTCGCTCATGTTGGTTGCGGCGGCCGAATCGCCTTCATCCACCATGCCGCCGACGAATGCCCGACTACGGGCGTCAAACACCAGCAGATCCTGGTCGACCTGAACATAGATCTTGCCGTTGCGTACCTTCGGGTCGACGCCCATCGAGGCATCTTCCGATCGAAACTGAGTCAACAGAGAGGTCTGTCGCGTCGTCGGTTCGTACTCGAAAAATCGCGTGCAGGTCGGTTCGGATTCGTGAGCACATGCGTCCGGCTGGGACTGGAAATAGAGTCGGCCCTGATGCTCCAGCAGCGAATCGCCGTTGAGATCTTCTACCAGCACGCCGACGTCGACCGGTTGGCCCATCAAGCCCGGAAGGTCGTAGCGAAACAGTTGAGTAAATTCGCCGTTCGGCTTGGGGGCGAAGTACGACTCGCCCACGACGACTCCTCCCGCAGCCAGGTCGTTTGCTTCCTGAGTGGCCGTCGCAAGTGTGGCGTCGAGTGAGAAGAATTCGCAATTGGAATCGCCACAGACAGTAACCGCCAGGCCCGCACCAAACCCGGCAACCTCGACGCGGCGTTCAGCGGCGTGAATCGCGGTCGTAATCGTTGCCTTCGCCTCCGTGCCGGTCTCGACGTTCAGCGAGAACAATTGCAGGTCGTCACCTGACGCTGCGACGAAAACGTGGTCATTAGAACGCGAGACTAAATTCGAAGTTGGAGCTTCAGGGCCCAGGTAGTCGCTCTCCATCGTAGCGAGAGTCAGAGCGTGCAGACCGGTGCGATGCACGTTGTTGTACTCATGCGTTCCCTGCACGATCAAAATACCATCGCGTTCGGCGAGGACATTGGCCGGGCCTACGTAGCCCAATGACCGCGGTTCCACACCCGGCAGCAATTCAAAGTCACCAAAGACTCGGAAGCCGGTTTCGTCATTCACGAAGAACAGGGGCGTGTTGGGATCCAGCGCCGAGGCCAGTTTGGTGGCGTGAATGACTTCGACTTCTGCCGATTGGCCGACAGAATAGAACGTCTCGGATTCCGGCACGTAGACGTAGGTCACATCGCTGATGTCGTCTTCGGGGCGAATGGAAATCGCCACCGCCGAAGGCAATTCACGCACCGTGTATTCGCCGCGAGGTAGTTCGGCACGTAGCCGTACACGATTGGAGCTCTCTACCAGTTCGTACAGCCGCCCGCGGCCACTGGCCGGCTCGGTAATGGCGAAGACGGAACTCTCTGTGATGGCAAACGTCTGAATCTGCCCCTGCAACGGAACCTGCAACCCCGAGTCTGGCAAACCGTCGGCCAATGCATCGATCGAGAGATCGCGTGCGAGAAACCCTTCACCGTCAGAAACAAGTGGATTCGGTCGCTCGAAGCCCCGCTGGTCGGCGTTAGCGATGGAGAAGTCGCTGAAGCCAAGGTCGAGCGCGGGGCTGCCGGGAAGGGGGAGATGCGACGCCGTCGGACCACCGTTGTCCCGCAGCGGACCCAGCATTGCATCGAGCGGCTCGTCGAGGCTGCCGACCTGATCGCGATCGAATATTCCAACGCCCGTCAGCCGGGTGCGCAAGGAGCCAACCAGATTGCCACCGCCGGAACGGATCAATCGACCCAGCGCGACCGCATCCACGTCAGACCCGCCGACCGATCGGTTTTGAGCCACAATGCTGCTGCGGATACCGAGTTCAGCGGCTGCAAAAATGCCGCCTCCCAGTCCCGTGTCCGCACTGTTGTTGACGATCGTGCTGCTCACGATATCCACGGGGCCGCTGGCGTAGATTCCGCCGCCACTTCCGGATGCCGTCGAATTCCCGGACAGCGTGCTCAACGAAACCAACAGGCTGGAGTCCGCTTGTTGCGACGCAATGGCACCGCCACCACCAAGATTCAACGCACCGCCCAGCGACACGTTGTTGGAGAGCGTGGATCGCCAAACTTCCAGAGAGCCCACGTTGGCGATCGCGCCGCCACCGGCGCCCAACGGGTTTTCTGTGCGGTTTCCATCCAGCGTTGATTTGTTGACCGTTGACACGCCCGTGTTGTAGATGCCGCCTCCCGACTGGCTGGCGATGCTGTTGCGAACGCGCACATTTTCAAGGTGCAGCTCGCCATCATTGCGAACGGCACCGCCATGATCCGCTCGGCCGTTCAGTAGCGTCGCGCCGGCGATAAAGGCGGTGGCCCCCGCGTGGACTTCGAAAATGCGATCCAGCCCCTGTGCATCAATCACGACATGAGACTCACCGGCGCCGATGATCTTTACGTCGCCGGTAATATCGAGGTCCACGCCGTCGTCTGCGTTATCAACATCCGAACGGCGAAATGTGTAGACGCCGTCGGGCAATATGATTTTTGTCAGACTGTCGGATTCGTTTGCCTTTTGGATGGCCGAACGCAGCGACTCCTCGCCCTCGGCAAGATCGTCCGGCGAGACGTCATCCCGAGTGGTCACAAACAACACCTGACTCTCGGAAGGGATGTCGACGGAAATGCGGTCGGCAACGCCTTCACGTCCAACCAGCCTCAATCGCCCAGAAGCGATGCCGGTGACATCGCGAACTTCGCCCGCCTGGACGATGACCTCGTATTCGCCATTGTCGATCGACAACCACGTCGCCGGGTCGTAGTTAAACGGATGATGGGGCGGCTGGATTTCGTAAGTGACAAACACCTCTTCGGCGGATGCGGCCACCGTTTCCACATACGTGGTCGGTATCTCTTCGGAAAATCCTTCGCGGCGAATCACGACGTCGCCGTCATCAAAGGAGCGAAAATCAATGCCTTCGCTATCGAAGTAGCGAATCGTGATCTGCTGCCCCATACTGTTGGCGTCATCGACCAGCGGGACCGCTGCCAACGTCGCTCGGGGTCCAAATGTCTTCGCCTGAAGTGCGCCGGTCGCGTTCAGCGCGCGTCGCCCTTCCACGGCATCGTCCAGTTCCATGTTGGTTGTCATCGCTCCGGCCAGCAAAGCTTCGCGAACTTCGAAGGCAGAAGCCTCGGGATTGCGGGCGTATACAAGTGCCGCAACGCCGGACACATGTGGCGTCGCCATACTGGTGCCGTTGCGGGACGCGGTGAGTTGCGTGGTGCGACCTCCCAGCTTGGTACTCCAGATTCCAACGCCGGGAGCGGCGATGTCGACGGTTTCGTCGCCGAAGTTACTAAAGCTGGCCAGCCTGCCCTCGACATCCAGGGCGGCTACGGAGACGATGTTGTCCAGCGGATAGCTGGCCGGATAGAAGGGCGACTTGTCAATGTCGACGCCCTCACCCAGCAGGTTGCCATTGCCCGCAGCCGTGACAAACAGGATGTCGGCCTCGGCGCTGGCTGCAATAGCATCGAACAGGCCCTGGTTGAAGCCGGCCTCGATTCCGAAGCTGTTATTGGTCACGCGAACGGCAACATCATGGCGTTGCTTCATCATCGTTGCGTAGTTGACGGCCAACATCGCATCCGCGGTTGTTCCCGAATTGCCTGAATCAAGGAACTTCAGGGGCATCAAGGATGTTTCCCATGCCACTCCACTGGTCGCCGTTGCGTTGTTGCCCAATGCGGCGATCGTGCCGGCCACATGCGTGCCGTGCCGATGATCGTCACTGGGGTCGTTGTCGTTATTGGCGAAGTCCCAGCCAACCAGGTCGTCGACAAAGCCATTGTCGTCCTGGTCTTCACCGTCCTCCCAGCCGCCGGAAGCGATCGGACGCAGCAAGTCGAGCGCATCGAGGTAGTCGTTCCCGTCCGCGGAACGTTGCACGCGATTCGGCCCCTGATTGATGGCCTGCCCGGACTCGGGATCTACATAGTTCAGGTCGACGAAACTGATCAGTCCATCGCCGTCGACGTCCCGCAGGCGATACGGCTTGCGAGCGTCCACGTCGGCGTCCAGTGGCAAGGGCGGCATCAGCGAAGCGGGAATCTCATTTTGGTTGATCCAGATGTTGCGATAGAGATCCGGATGAGCGAGGTCGATACCCGAATCAATGACGCCAACGACAACCTCCAACGAACCAGGCGTTCCATTGGCATCCGTTTCGGTGGCAACTTCCCATGCCGTCTCCGCGTCAATCTGCTCAAGCCCATGTTGCAGATGGAACTCGGTGTCGTCCGGTGCGACCTGGCCGCGGGCGATCGCCACGGGTTCGGCGAATTCCACGAAAGCGTAATTCCCCAACTCGCGAAACAGGTCCGCGTCGCTGGCTGGCGAAGTGATTTCGAATAGTCCGGGCAGTCCAAGCCCGCGACGTACGGAGAACGAGGCGTCTTCCTGGAACAATTCTCCGGCGGCGGCGACGGATGGTAGCGCCGCGGCGACCTGTTCATTGATCCGGATTGTCCAGCGTCGCTCGTCTTCGCTGCCATGTTGCGTGTTGCTGGCGGACAAGTCGCTGGCGTCTGTTTCGCTGGCAACTGAGTCGCCGGAACCCTGGCTGCTCACGTCTGCAAACCAGTCGACATGTGAGAGCGAGTCTGCGGTCAACAGTATCCGTTGCTCCAGATTCTCCAGAATCCGGGCGGTGAATTTCTTTGACGCAGATCTGTACATTTGCTGATTCCCTAATATGACAATCCGCTGGCATTAAGCTTAGCCTTACGCTGCCAACCAGGTCGTGCGATAGCTACAATGATGAGTGGTGATAAACTGCCGTCAAGGCGCGCGGAAGAAAAGCTTTACAATTGCGAACCAGTTTCAGCTTCAATCCTGTATTCGCGAGGGAAATTGGCCGTAAACCCATTTCCAAACGCCCTGCCCGCGACCGTGACGGATTAGCTTGCAATTCAGCCGAGCCGAAGATTCCGGAAATTATCTGATCATGGGCAAGTCGCTAACAAGTTCTGATCTTGCCATCATCGATACGCTGTGCGACCTCTTCGAAAAGGAGTGGCAGAACGGCAACGAACCGGTCCTGCGCGAATATTTCGTGAAGTCGGACCTTGCGGAGAAGCTGCTGTTTCGACTCATCGAAATTGATGTCGAATACCGTCGCGAGCGTGGACTGACCTTGGGCCCGTCGGTCTACGAGGACTTTGGAGACTACGAGCACATTGTTCAAACCGTGCTAAACGCCAGCACGCGGCCCTCCGACATTGCTGACACAATCATGTCACGTCATGACCCGGTTCCGGATTTGGAAGCGGGCCCGGTTTCGGCGGGGGACGAAAAGGCGGGGCAAGCATCGGACGACAACTCGGGGCAGGATGACGATCCCGGTAGCGGCCGAAGCGTGGACACCAACGTGTCCGCCCAGATCTCCAATCAGACGACTGAGGTCACGGCGTATCATGACAGTCGGCGTTCGCGCGACTTGCACGCGTCGAGGTCGCCACACGCGTCGACGGTGCCTTCGGTGTCTGACTGGATTGGTCCCTACAAACTGCTGCAGCTCATTGGTGCCGGCGGCATGGGCGAAGTCTGGATGGCACAACAGCAAAGCGTACGACGCAAGGTTGCCGTCAAGCTGATCAAGGCGGGGTTGGATCAGAAACAGGTGATCGCACGCTTCGAAGCCGAACGCCAGGCGTTGGCGATGATGGAGCACAATCATATCGCCAAAGTTCTGGATGCCGGCAACGACGTCCTTGGTCGACCTTACTTCGTGATGGAGCTGGTCGATGGCATTCCGTTTTCCGAGTACTGCGACAAACACCAACTGCCGCTGGTGGCCAGGCTGGAACTATTTGTGTTGATCTGCAAGGCCGTTCAGCACGCCCACTCGAAGGGGATCATTCACCGCGATCTAAAACCGGCGAACGTGCTGGTCGGAACGCAGGATGGGAAGCCCGTCCCCAAGGTCATCGACTTTGGGCTGGCGAAAGCGCTCGAGGAACACACGCGTCTCACGGACAAGACGCTCAGCACTGGAATCCACCAGGTCGTCGGCACCGTGCTTTACATGAGTCCCGAACAGACGCGGCCTGGGTCGGTGGATATCGACACGCGTGCGGACGTGTACGCGCTGGGAGTGATGCTTTACGAAGTGCTGACTGGCAATACGCCCGTCGACCGTGATGCGCGAGAAAGCGACGTGTTAGCGGTGCTCGCTGAAATTCGCGACACGGATCCGCCGCGGCCCAGCACCAAACTGGGGCAGCGTCGAGTCAGTAGCCGAGCGGACGGTAAGTTCATCAGTCGAGCTCAACTTCGCCAGATCCTCCGCGGGGACGTGGACTGGATCGTGATGAAGGCACTCGAAAAGGACCGGGACCGCCGCTACGCCACGGCCGAAGCACTCGCGCGGGACGTCGAGCGATACCTCAATAATGAGCCGGTTGAAGCTCGTCCACCCAGTTTGCTGTACCGTTTTCAGAAAACGTATCGCCGTAACCGCATCGCCGTCCTGTCGCTGATTGGGGTGCTCGTTACGCTGATCGCCGCGGTAAGTGTCAGCTCGGTCATCGCCTATTGGGAATCCGTCGCGCGGAACGAAGCGGATGGATTGCGAGTGATCGCGGAACAGAAGGCCGTCGCGGAAGCAGAAGCCCGTGCCGCCGAAACGGAAGCCAAGCAGGAAGCGATCGAGAATTCGTTGGTCGCCATCGACAGCGTCAAAGTCTGGCTGACCGGTCCCGCGAACGATCTTCGCAACGTGCCGGGCACCGAAGAGCTGCAAAAGCACATTCTGCGTCAGGCGGCCAGGCGTTACGAACTGCTGGCCCAGCGGGAGACGCGACATCCGGAATTGATGTTGGTGAACGCGCGGACCTGGAATCAAACGGCCGAACTACACCGGCAGGTTGGCGATTACCAGGAGTCGCTGGATGCGTGGGACGCGGCGACGGAGATCGTCGGTAACCTGTCGGAAGCCGATCCGAGTGCAAATATCTGTCGACTTGCGTCCGCGCAGGGTAAAGCCACAACGCTGATTTCGATGGGCGATTTCGACGCGGCGATCGAACAGATTGACTCGGTTATTCAAGCGACCGATGCTGTTTCGCCCGATGCTGTTTCGCCCGATGCTGCTTTGCCCGAATCTGCTTTGCCCGAATCTGCTTTGCCCGAATCTGCCGCCGCAACCGAGCTGCTCTCGCTGCGTGCCGCGGCGCTTACCAATCGCTGTGTCGCTCGGATTCAGCGGCAGGAATTCAAGCAGGCGCTGGACGACGCCTACGCGGCTCTGCGCCTTTCCAATTTTTCTCGCGGGGATGGAGTTCGCGATGCGACACCCGCGCAACTGCTGGGCTACCTCGCGGCGAGAACCGGCAAGTGGGTGGAGGGCACCAACCGATTGTCGAGTGCCATCGAACGTGCGGAAGCGAACCGCGACGAGCAACCGGAGACGCAAGAGCGGCTGGCCGATCTCCGCTTTTACCTTGCCGACCTGCTCATGAAGTCCACTCGATTGCCAGAGTCGCTGGACGTGATCGATCTTGCCGTAAAGGATTACACGAAACTCCACAGCACGTGGTCGGCACGCCCGCAATACCTGAAATCGCTAGTTCGCATCCGTCTGCTGCGTGCCGAGATACAGATTCGTTTGAACCAACCACAAACCGCGGCGACGGAAGCCAACGCCGCGTTGGAACTGGTGGAGACCTTTGCGTCTCAATCGGCACTGGACGATGGTCCTCTTCGAGCCCAGTGTCGTGCGGTCATCGCGCATGCGTTGGCGAAGCAGGGCGATGTCGATGCGGCGCTGGAGCACGGGTTTGCGGCGGCGACGTATTTCCGAGACCGGGCGGCTCAGATGCAGGACGCACAGGGACAGGACGCACTCGGCGCCGGCGTTCGCGAAGTAACCCATCGTTACGCCGTGACGCTTTGGCAATTGGCTCGCACGCACGAGTTTGCCGGGGAACCAGAAAGCACGCAGCAATTGTATGACGCCGCTATCGCGCAGTTGTCGGGGATGATTGGCGATGTGGCAATTGACAGCGCAGCCATGAGCGACATTCTTTCGGACCTCGCTGCCGTCTACGGCGATCGCGCTGACTATCTGACGGAGCGGGAAAAGACGACCGAAGCCGCGTCGGACTATGCAGAATCCATGCGGCTGTTCCAGCAACTGAATGCCGCCAACAACCTGACGCCGGATGCAACGATTAGGTACGTGCGGCAGCTACTGCATGCACGGGACGTCGAAATGCATGACGCCAACTCGGCGCTGACACTTGCCAGACGAGCCGCCGTGCAGGCGCAGGGTAGCTTCGTCAGTCGTGCGGCGATCCTTGCGGCGTTGATCGCGGATGGTTCCATCAAAGAGGCAAACGAGCTGTCCGCTGAACTAGCCAACGTCAACGGCGAAGATATCTATTTCCAGCTTCAGCGGACTGCCCTGCTCTTTGGGGAGGAAGATGAGAAGGCCAAGTCTGCCTTGTCGGCGGTTGACGCCAATCGTCAGAAGGCCGTCCCCGGTGATCTATTGCTCCGCCGTTTGATTGACGACTTTGGGCAGATCGATCCTTAGATGACGATTTTCGTCGGCTAGAGCGACCGGCCAAAATTCCGCGAAAACACCAGGAAGTCGCTGAAGTCGACCGTACCATCTTCGTTGAGGTCACCCTGTTCCGGCGTCGCGTCGGTCGAACCGAAGAAGCGCGAGAGTGCCAGGAAATCATCGAAGCCGACTTCGTTGTCGCCGTTCAGGTCACCGAGCAACGAGGGTGTCGCGATCGAGTTGGTGTAGATGCGATTTGTGTCCCGGAAGACGCCGGCAATCGCGTCCAGGTCGCCATCGCCATCCAGATCGCCGACGGCAAGGTGGTCGGTGCCCATCTCCACGTCCAGCGAAGTGGCCTGTGGTTGGAAGTTCCCCAGTCCGTCGTTCAGCCAGACTTCGTTCCCATCACCTCGCCAGTTGCCCGCAATCAGATCCATATCGCCGTCCTGATCGAAATCAGCCGCGACAATCTGTGAGGTCAGTGACGTGCCAATCCGCTGGCCATGTGTGAACGAGCCGCTGCCGTCGTTCAGCCAAATCCGGTTCGCCCCGTCTTCGGCGCCGATGATATCCACGTCGCCATCGCCGTCAGCATCCACGAACGTATGGTGCTCCGCCGCGTTCAGCGTTTGGCCGCTCTCGAAGTTGCCGTTACCGTCGTTCAATTGGATGCGAGATCCGCGGGCCGTGCGGGCGCTGGTCACGGCATCCAGGTCGCCATCGTTATCGACATCGGCCAGTTCGACACTGGTGGTACTGGCAGGAATAATTCCCGCGTTGTTGCCATGTGAGAAGTTACCGCTACCGTCGTTCAGGTAGACCCGGTCCTGCGCCGGTACGACCTGGCCTCCGAATGGGTTCGGACGAGTGAACGCAGCTACGTAGATATCCAGATCGCCGTCGCCATCCAGATCTCCCAACGCAATATCGTGGTCGCGGTAGCGAAGTTGTGGGTCACTGTTCGGTTCGTTCGCGATGCGATAGTCGCTGGAGAAGCTGCCCGTGCCGTCGTTGATGGCGAGTACCGTACCGCGATCGTACGTCGCGGTGACTGCGTCGATATCGCCATCACCATCGACGTCACCCAGTGCCGAGTAGATGCTCTGGTAGGCATCCAGATTGGTTTCCGGGGCGGCGAATTGTGCGTTGCCATCGTTCAGCCAAACGCGATCGCCAACGCCCGTGATAGATTCGAAGATGTCCAGATCGCCGTCGCCATCGAGATCCGCAACGTCCACGTCGGTGGTTGGATCGTCCCCGCCAAACTCGTCTGCCGCAGCGAGGATGTCGTCGACCGGTTCGAGCGGATCAAGTGCACGGTTTTCGATGGTATACATGGCAGAAGGGCCAAGGTGCCACGCGGAATAGATGATGCGGTCGTTGATTTCCAGGAAGTTGGCGTTGCCGTCCAGGTTCAGTGGTCGCAAGAATCCGTCGCCTGCCGAGGGAACAAGGAACGGGGCCTGGTAGTAGCTGAAGAACGCCGTTCCTTCGCGGGTTCCATCCGTTCGCCAGAACGCGACCCTGCCGTTGGGGTCATCCTCGGGGGTACCCGATATCAGGACGGATCCATCTTCCAATTGGATGTGAGTCGGAAAGTAATCGCGCGGTTCGATCCCAATGTCATCAAAATCCCTGTTGATGGTCTCATCGCTGGCCAGCATTTCGAGCGACCGAGCATCTCCGTTCGCCTGTGGGCTGGAGTTCCACACGGCAAAGTCATCGGTGGCAGCAAGCACCTCGACTTCGCTCCTGTCAATGTACCTTGTACCGTCAGTCGTTCCGTCCGACCGATAGAGTCCAGTTGACGTGGCGAAGTACAGAAAGTCCGTGGTGACATACATCTGTCGGCGACCACGATGCGGCTCCACGGTCGCGCCGCGAATGCTTATCCGCTCTGTACCTTCCGGCGTTCCGTCGGTGACGAAAATTCGGTTGGTGGTTTCCAGCACGCTGCGTTCGTTCCATTGATCTCCAAATTCGATGGCCCCCACGTTTTCTACGAGCGTCGTGACCTGGTCATGGTCGACGAAGAGCAATTCGCCGTTCGTGCCGACGGTGTAGAGACCATCACCGACAGCGAACGAAGGGCTGATGCGATTGGAATCGGCGAAGTCGACTCGCGCGTCGTCGATGATTTGAACTTCCGTTCCGTTGGTAACGCCCAACTGCCAGTGATTGTCGGTCGCCTGCCAGAAATGTTGCGAATCCAGGGAGACCTGTGGCAACAACTCGATGCGATCTGCATCGTGCAACAGCACGGTGCCTGCGGGCGTTCCGTCGGTTCGGTACACTCCCTCGTTCGTGGCGAACACGACGTACTCGCCCAATTGCCGAAGTGACCATAATTCCAGACTCTCGGTCTCCAGAAGCACGGTTTGTTGGCCGGCTTGCGTTGCCATGAGACGCGAGGGCATGCTGATCCGAGCCGGGTCCCAATCCCAGTGAATGAGCGTATCGCCCAGCACGAACATGGCGTCGTGTTGAATGGACTGATACTGACCAATTAGTTCTGCACTGTTGGGCGAGCCGTCCGATTTGTAGATGACGTCCCACCCGTAGCCCGCCGTCGTTACCCGGAAATACAGATCGCCTTCGAATTCGACGATGGAATCGGCGTGCGGGATTTCGCCCAGCTCTCGTCCCAGCGGATAGGTGCCTTCGCGCGTTCCGTCGGTCCGCCACATTCCCTCGTAGTCCAGCCGCGTGGCGCAGCCCGATTCGGCATCGTTCCCGGAAAAATAGGCGACGTCATGACTGCCTTCGTTGCGAACTTCATAAGGGCCGCACGTTGCCAGTCGCTCGATGAATTCAGGCGTTTGAGGAAATCCGGGAATCGACGCAGGCGTGACTGGCACATCGACGTGCGCCTCATTTGAACGCGGATCGAGATCGATCTGCTGCTGCGGAGTGGCCGTGAAGCTGCCGGTGATGCCTGCGGTCGCGTCTTGGGGAACGGTGCCGCGTACGGTGAACGTGACTTCGCCTCCGCGTGGAATGTCGACAGTTTGTTCGATCGGCCCCAAGCCACTGGCAGACGTTTCTTGGCGGCCATAAACCACATACAGCCCGCCGTGCATGATGGGCAGGCCATAATCGACGCCAATACCGGCCGCTGGATCGCCGATAACGATATCGTCGATGCCATCTCCGTTGACATCCAGATCGCTAACGACCGAATTGACTTTGCCTGGGGTAGTGATCCGAAAGCCCTTCACCGCGTCGAAGTTTCCAAGCGAGATGTGTTCGTGACCGTTGGCGTGGCCATACACGACGTAGATTGCGGGGTCGGATGTTGGGTAGAACTCGTCGTAGTCGTCTAGATAATTGTCTCGACCTCGAGCGACAATCACGTCGTCGTAGCCGTCGTGGTTGACGTCGCCCACGGCTATCGAATAACCCGTCCTGTCGCCGGAGAGGTATCCGGAAATGACAAAGCCATTTTCTCCGTTCAGTTCACTGGCCGGTACATCGGGGATGCCCTCTGCAGTACCAAACGTGATGCGTGTCTCGCCGCGAGATTCGTTGGTCGTCGAGTCGCCCTCGAATCGGTCGAGGAATCCGTCTCCATTGAAGTCACCGGTGGGAACGGCCGGCGAACTGGGAGGAGTGATGATCTCCGCGTACGTTGGGAAGTTTCCGTCGCTGCCAAAGTCAGGCCCGCCAAGGAACGTCATCGCCCGTTCGTCGCTCTGGAAAAAGCCGAAACGCCCCTCCGCTGTACCAACTCCGTAGAACTCATCGGATCCATCCCCGTTGGTGTCACCGAGGCTGCCGACACGTTGGCCCAACCCGCCGAACAGTGGCGTATCGTATCCTGGAGTGATGCGGCGTTCGGCGTATATTCGTGTTGGCCCGGTGAAGGAAGCTCCGTCGGCGCCGTTGAGTTTTTCGAGTTCCAGATTTCGCGGGTAGACTGTTTCGCTGCGAGTCCATGTGACGTCCTGCAGGCTTGCGGAGATGTCTTCCGTGATGACGACGTCGATGGCATTGGCCGGGCCGTCGTTTGCGATGCGGAATTCGAATTCGACTTCATCACCGGCAACGACGTCGTCCAGTGAATTCTCTATCGGGGCGACTTCGACGTTGAGCAACACACCGGAGTAATCCGAGTCCAGATTGTCACGCAGGTCGTCGCTGCCTCTGGCTTCGGCGGCAACCGCGGTGGACGAGATTGCAGTGGCATCGTCGCGCACGATGCCGGTAACCGTGTAAACGACACTTGTTCCGGGTTCGATATCGAGCGTCTCGTTGATGTCTCCGGTTCCCGATGTCGTCGCATTGGCAGCCGAAGCCAGGAACACGCGTGCGTGTGTGCCGCCTCGAAAGAGCACTTCGTCGACCAAGCCGTCACGATTCACGTCGACGTAGGCACGGTCACCGAGTTGCCCAAAACCGTTTTCGCCGTTCAGCAGGCGACTCTGTTCGGTCCAGTAGGGCCCGCTGAATCCAAAGTCCATGTCGTCGGTAACGGTTGTCACGTCCTGAACTACGTAGGAAACGGCGCTGGTCGATAACACGATGTCTGGACGGCCGTCGTTGTTGACGTCGCTGGTTGTGGCAGAGGGGCGTCGATCGTAGTGGCTTACGGTCATTCCCATGCGTAGCGTTCGGGCACCGTTCGCGTTGAATTGCCCATCGGTGGCAATCTCCGGTCCGCCAAAAACGACGATAGCGCCGCCATTGGAATCAAAGTTGGACTTGTCGGTTGCAGTGCAGCCCTGACAGTCATTGCCCTGCATGGTGATCAGCAGATCCGCGTAGCCGTCGCCGTCAAAATCACCGCCCCGGTCGTAGCGCACACGAACCGTGATTTCGGAAGTGATGTCGAAGCCGAGATGCTCTCTTGTCGTCGCTGGAATCAGAAATCCATTTTCGCCCATTGCGTTGGTGTGCAATGTCGCACCGCCAAGATTGGGGCTACCGTAAACGACCAGGGATCCGACGCCTCCAAGGCCGATGATTGCATCGTTGAAACCATCGCCATTCACGTCCCCGACCGGCGAGGCATCGTAGCTGTGGAACCACGATGTTGGGCAGTCCGTTCCCGGGGCATTGCAGCCAAGATGAACGACGTGCTCGTCTGCGATCTGGTGCAGGTTGACGTTCGTTTCGCTACCGAAGGTTTCGTGCCCGAGGATCAGTCGTGGCGTTCCGCTGTAGAATCCGGTTGCAAAATCAGCGAAGCCGTCCTGGTTGATGTCGCCGACTGGATGAATCTTGAATATGGCAGTACTGCCGAAAGTCAGGGAAGTACCTCGCCCCGGGGTTAAGCTGGCGATGTCGATTTCTGTACCGGAGCCAAAATCGGCATGACCAAAAATCACGTTGCCTCCCGCAGCAAGATCGTCGAAGCCATCGCCGTTGATGTCACCCAGTCGGGTGAACACGTCAAACCTGTATTGGCGTTCCGTGGAACTGTCGACAATCACCGCCGCCGCAGCAGTGGGATCCGAAAGGTCCAGTCGCGTCTCCAGACTGTCAAGGACAATGAAACTGTCACCTACGCGCACGTCGGCGTTTAGTGTTGCATTCTGCTGACGCTGCACGAGGTAATCTTCGTGCCCGTCGCCGTTGACGTCACCGATCAACCTGACGCCCGCCCCGAACGACCCTGAACCGAGTGACGGGGTCTCCGTAATCGCAAAATCCGGCTCGCGGCCCGCCGTTGAGTCGGCGATGAATTTGGCTCGGTCCTCCGTGCGTTGCCATGTCGCGTCAAGCAGCTCGTCGCTCAGCGAACTGCGGACGAGGGCTTGTTCGGCCACTTCGTCGCCCAGATTGTGAACGCGCACGACGCGAGTTACTTCCGCGCCGGGGTTGGCGGGTGCAAACGCATCGTGCTCGACGACCAGGTCGACCGCCAGTAATTGCCGAGTTTCGAGGGGTTCGAAATACCCCAAAGAAGGACTTTTTCCGCGAGACTTCATCGTTCTCTCCTGCCCGACCGTATTCAAACACAGTACGGGGCCGGAAAGAATCCTGACGCGAAAAGTTTTCTCGAGAAACTGGCGGAAGGGGGAGACGCGTTTAGAACGGTAGCGTCAAGCGGCTCCATTGCGAGACAAACGAGGCGGCGGCGAGGCGATTGCGAGGCGATTGCGAGGCGATTGCGAGGCGATTGCGAGGTAGTTACAGGGAAGTTGTAACGCAGTTACAAGGCAGTTGCCTGACAGCCCAGCCTAGTAGGCGTTCTGCTTCGAGAACACGACGAAAATCGTGCGGAACAGGATCTTGATGTCCATCAGCAGCGACCATTCGCGGATGTATTGGTGGTCACACTCGACGCGACGCTCCATTTTCTCCAACGTATCGGTCTCGCCGCGATAGCCGTTCACCTGGGCCAGACCCGTGATGCCGGGGCGAACCTTGTGTCTCAGCATGTAGCCGTGGATCTTGGAACGATACTGTTCGTTGTGTGCGCTCGCGTGGGGCCGAGGTCCTACCAGGGACATGGTGCCATTCAGCACGTTGAACAGTTGTGGCAACTCGTCCAGCGAAGTGGAACGCAGGATACGTCCAATGGGCGTGACGCGATTGTCGCCCTTGGTGGCCTGTTTGACTTCGGCTCCGTTTTCGCAGACCTTCATCGAACGGAATTTCCAGACGAGAATTTCGCGTCCATCCAGGCCGTAGCGTTTTTGCTTGAAGAAGATCGGTCCCTTCGAGGTTGCCTTGACCAGGATCGCAATGATCGACATCGGCACGGACAACAGGATCAGCAGCATCGCGGCCGCGAGCGTATCGAGCGACCGTTTTACGATGCCATCGACGCCGTAGAAGGGATTCTCAAAAACGCTGACCGCGGGCAAGCCGCCAATATCCGTCCAGCGTGAATGGAGCAGTTCGAAGACAAAGAAGTCCGGTACAAGATAGACCGATGCGGTCGAATCGGCGAGCTGATCCAGGACGCTGCGGATCCGCTCTTCCGCTCGCATTGGAAACGTGATGTAAATCATCGTGACTTCGCCAGACCGCGCCTGTTCGACAAGCTGACTGACGTTTCCGACTCGCTTGCCAATCTTCGAGTCGACTTCGATTGTTCGATCGGCTCCACGGTCGTCGTAGAAGCCAATCAGGTCCAGCCCCATCTCGGGCGTGTTCTCAATGTTCTTCGCCAGTTGAACACCAAGTTCGCTGACTCCAACGATGGCGTACCCTCGGGTGTTGTAACCCCGGGCGCGCAGGAAGCCCTGCAACGCACGCAGTCCGATGCGCGAAATCGTCATGCACGCCAGTGAAATAAATAGCCAGGTGCCGAGGAAGGAGTACGCAATATCCACGAGGCCAAATACCTTGACGAAGCCGACAAGGATCGGGACCGTTACGGCCCACGTCAGAATGGAGCAGGTGACTTCCTTATCCAGCGATACTCCTCGCCAGTTCCGGTACATGCCCGTGATTTCACCGACGAAGTGAAAGAATACGATCGTCAGTGTCATCACCAACGCATGGCTGCGGTTGTCTGATACGTCAAATTGGCTCGTCGCCAGCATCCAGCCAGCAACGATGACCAACGCGTCCGTGGCGCGGTAGGTGAGTGTACGGATGTGCCACTGTTCCTGGGCACTTTTTGGGGCTGGCGACGACATTGAACGTGTTGTTACTTAAGGCTGGTGGGCCGTTCTCGATCGCATCCAAACTGCGAACGATGAACAATGAAAATTAGGTCACCGTTGCGGGCATGACGGTCCGATTGTCGGGACTTTTCCACCTTTTGTGACAGTTTGCTGTCCGCTGCTAGCGTGAGATTACTATTCCCCGTCACAAACCGTTCGCGTACCATCCTTGCGACTTGGGAGGGTTGCCTCCGTCGAGTGTGGTTTTTCCGAAACTTGCAGGGACGCAAGGATGATTTGCACGGATAGCGTATTACAACTTCACGAAAAGACTGTCGCGGACTGGCATCGCGAGCCAATTTCGAATCCGTACGACGGTGTGCTGCATCTGATCTGTAAGCAACACACGTTCAACTATCAATTGTGGCACGAGGAAGATATCGCCCGTAGCCGCGACGTCAGCGATGCGAAAATTGCAGAAGTCAAACGAAACATTGACGGCTTCAATCAGCAACGCAACGACCATATCGAAAAGATCGACGACTGGATCACTGGCTGGTTGATGGAGAATGGTCCGGACACTCCGGAAGACGCTCCGATCAACACGGAAACGCCAGGCAGCGCGATTGATCGGCTTTCAATCATGTCGCTACGGATCTATCACATGATCGAACAGACCGAGCGGGATGATGTTGATCAGCAGCACCTTGACAAGGTCCAGCAAAAGCTGGCGACGTGCTATGAACAGCGGAAGGATCTGTCGAACTCACTGACGCAACTGCTGGCCGCGATTGAATCCGGCGAGCGACGCCACAAGACATATCGGCAGTTCAAGATGTACAACGATCCGACTTTGAATCCGTATCTGTATTCGAAGGGCCTGAAGAAGGCTGGTTAAGCAAGTCGCAAGTCGCAAGTCGGCAGTAGCGAGTAGCGAGTAGCGAGTCGTGGCGAGGGCCTAGTCTGACTCGTCGCGACTCGGAGATTTTGTCTCGGCCGTTTCCGCTGCAGCTGTCTTGCTGTCGGAGGTCGCGTTTTCCGCTTCGCGGCGATCTGCTTCGTCCAGCAACTGTACGACTTCGCCCAACACTTCGCGTAGTCCCTGCCCCGTCACGGCGGAGATCAAATGCACGTTTTGCCCGCCGCATTCTTCACGCATGGCGTCACGTAGTTCGCTGGCGCCGGGGAGTTCGGACTTGGTCACTGCGATGACTTCCGGTCGCTCGGCCAGCGGTGCGTCGTATTGCAGTAGCTCGCTGCGAATCGAGCGATAGTTTTCGATCGGATCGGTACCGTCGGCCGGCATGGGTTCGACGAGATGAATCAGCACGCGTGTGCGTTCGACGTGTCGCAGGAATTCGTGGCCCAGCCCGATTCCGGCGTGGGCGCCTTCGATCAGACCGGGGATATCGGCCATCACAAATGAGCGGTCCATGTCGACTTGCACGAGCCCAAGGTTCGGGTACTTGGTGGTAAACGGATAGTCGGCAATTTCCGGACGAGCCCTGGACAGGCGGCTGAGCAGTGTGCTCTTGCCGGCGTTTGGTTTTCCAAGCAGACCGACGTCCGCGATCATCTTCAATTCCAGAGATAGCTTTCGCACTTCGCCATCAGCCCCCGGCGTACAGTGTCGCGGAGCCCGGTTCGTGGAAGATTTGAAGTGTGCATTGCCGCGTCCACCGCGTCCGCCTTTTGCCGCGATCACGGAATCTTCGGGTGTGGAGAGGTCCTTGAGAATGTATTGCCCTTCCAGGTCGCGAATGATGGTGCCCGGGGGAACTTCCAGTGTCAGGCTCTTTCCCTGCCGACCGTGTCGATTGGAGCCCTGTCCGTGAGCGCCACGTTCGGCTTTCCAGAATCGTTTGTGCGAGAGTGCAGAAAGGCTGTCCACACCGGGGCGAGCCACAATGACGACGTCGCCGCCGTTTCCACCGTCACCGCCGTTGGGTCCGCCACGCGGCACGTACCGTTCGCGCCGAAAGCTCATGCAGCCATCGCCGCCGTTTCCGGCAACAATTTCGATAATGGCGCGATCGACAAACATGCGGGTTACCTAACGACAAAACGGCGGCATCCAGTGGAGTGCCGCCGCTTGGTGATTGTTTTGAGTGTCTTTGCTGAGCCTAGCTGGCTTCGGCAGGGACGATGTTAATGCGTCGTCCCTTGCGGTCGAATTGGACGTGTCCGTCTACCAGTGCGAACAGGGTGTAGTCGTTGCCCTGCCCTACATTTGCACCGGGATGGAACTTCGTGCCAACCTGGCGAACAAGAATGTTACCGGCACGCACGGCCTCGCCACCAAACTTCTTCACGCCGCGTCGTTGTGCGTTGGAATCGCGACCGTTACGGCTGGATCCCTGTCCCTTCTTGTGTGCCATTTTTCCATTCTCGAAAAACGTATTCTGAACCAATCGGCCAATCATACGGGCCGCTGGGTGTTCGCCGCAAGTGGCGATTCCCCAAAGATGGCGAGTGCTGGTGTATCGCTTTGCCCCCGGTTTGGATGCGGATGCCCCCGACGATCCTCCATCGCGCCACGAAACCAAACATACAAAATCCACGTAAGGATCATCAAGGGGGAGCCGTCAAACCCGGGTAGTTTCTCGAGATAAATGGCGATTCATACGTTGTAGGCGGCATCTTGGGTGTATCTTTTCGGGTAGGATTGGCCAATTCCAGTCGATCGGGACCGTTATTAAGGTTTGTTATGTTCAACAAAACAATGTTCTCTGCGTTTGCGCTGACTGCGTGTCTTCTGGTAGTTGGTTGCTCGGGAGGGCAAACGGCCAGCCTTTCCGATGAAGCTACCGGGGTGACAGGCGGCGAAACCTCCGCCCCCGAGCGTTCTGCAGACGTTGGTTCGTCTCCGGCTGGTTCGGGCTCGGCTAGTTCGGATTCCCCGGCGACCGATACGGCTCCGCCAACTAGCTCGGAATCGACCAGTCAGCCAGCGACCCAAGCCGATCCCATTCAGATGCAGTTGGGGCCGCCATCGTCGTCGGTAACGTCTGGATCAGCCACGGGACTTGGGGCGCTGTTGGATGGCTATGAAGGTCTGACGATTGGTGCAAAGGCGCCAGCGCTCGACGTGGATCATTGGATTAGCAACGGCTCTGGCAAGTACCCGGAAGTTACGGAATTTGAACCGGGGAAGGTTTACGTCGTTGAATTCTGGGCGACTTGGTGCATTCCTTGCATCCGGGCCATGCCGCACATCATTGGTTTGCAGGAAGAGTATGCGGATCAGGGAGTGCAGTTCATCAGTATCAGCCGCGAAAAGCTTGAGACGGTTTCGGGCTTTTTGCAGCAGGAATACGGTGGACCTGGCAATGCAAGAACCTTTGGCGAGCTGACGTCTCGCTATTCGCTGACGGTGGATCCAGATCAGTCGGCCTACAAGAGTTACATGGGAGCTTCCGGGCAGATCAGCATTCCGAACTGTTTTGTGGTCGGTAAGACCGGGCAGCTGGAATGGGTTGGAAATCCGGTTCTGGTAGAAGGGCCGCTCAAGGAGGTGATTGCCGGAACATGGGATCGAGAGGCGTTTGCAGAGACATTCTCGAAGGAACAGGAATTCGGTCTGGTCCTCAATCGGATCATCGAGATTGGTGAGGGCGGTGACATCGACGGTGCGTTTGCTCTCGCTGCAAAGGCAAAACCGCTGGTTGGAGGAAGGGACCTTCAGATGATTGAAGAGGCGGAAGCTCAGCCGCTGCTGCAGAAGGTGGTCGATCTGGCTCAGGCTGGAAACCTCGATGAGTCGCTCGCGTTGATTGCCGCTAACAAGTCCAAGCTGTCCGGTCGCGGACTCGAATTGGTTTCCGAAATCGAAGGACAGGTGATGATGCTTCCGGTTAGCCAGAAGATCGAAGCCGGTGACTTCGCAGGCGGAATCGAGGAACTGGAGAAGCTGATTGCCAAGTCGGACGGAGACAAGATTCTTCAGCTGCGTTACAACCGTGTTGGGCTGCTCATTCAGTCGAAGATCGACGATGCCAAGGCTGCAACCGGAGTGTTGGAATTGCTGGAGGACTTGCCGCCCAATGCATTGCACAATCTCGCCAGTACGATATTCAACCGAGCCGATAGTGGCGAGGTTTCACCGGAGCTGCTGGATGCCGGTATCGCAACGGCGGAGAAGACAGTCGAGATGGCGCCGGAGCAAGGCGTGCCGTTGGATACGTTGGCCAGGTTGCTGTTCAAAAAAGGCGATCTTGATCGGGCCCTCAAAGTCCAAACAGAAGCCGCTCGATTTCCTGGCCAGGCGGCCGTCGAGATCAATCAGTTTCTGGAAGAGCTGAAGGCGGCGAAGGCCGGCGAGTAATCGCAGGTCGCAGGTCGCAGGTCGCAAGCCTTGGCGCTCGTGGCACGTCAGGGTGTTCAGGCAGCAAGCTTGTCTGTTCACTGCCGGTGTGCGGTCTGCCCGTTAAGTGCTGGGCCACTCGCTTGTGCCATTGGTGATCGGGACCCTTAACGCTTGATCCAGCTGCGCCGCGTAGTGGTACGTGAAGGCGCGGACGGTTTCGCCGGAATGCAGTTCGCATTCAACGGCGACGCGTTTGTAGAGGTCGCCAGGCTGGTTTCGATAGCCTTCAATCGCATCGAGAACCTCGAGCGTTGCCGGCATGTGTTCCGGCCGGAGTTCCCAAACCTCACCGCTGACGAGATCCTTTCCCTCCTTCATGGCCGGGTAATCGCCAAGGTCATAGAGTTCTCCTCGCGTGGTGGCCGGCGCGATACGAAGTGGAGGGTGCGGCCACATGGATGCTCGGATCTGGTCCGATTTCAGCGTGCCGTAAACGAATAGGAAATTGAATTGTGACATGGCCACTCGAGTCCTGCACGTGATTCGGGATCGGCTACAATATGCGAACAAAATAGCAACCTGGAGCCACCCATGTCTCTGCAAAAATTGATTCGCGTAGTTTGTCTTGTCGTAGCTTTCCTGTCAGCAGGAATGACATTCGCCGCTGATAAGCCGAATGTTGTTATCGTCATGACGGACGATCAGGGCTACGGCGATCTTTCCTGTCACGGAAATCCCATCCTGAAGACGCCGTCCATTGATGCCTTGCACGCCGAAGCCGTGCGGCTGGTCGACTATCACGTTTCGCCGACCTGTTCGCCAACCCGAAGTGCGTTTTTGACGGGACACTGGACAAACCGCACGGGTGTCTGGCACACGATCATGGGCCGATCGATGCTTCGCGAAAACGAAGTCACGATGGGACAGATCTTCAAGGACGCCGGTTATGCGACGGGCATGTTTGGCAAGTGGCACCTGGGCGACAACTATCCGTTCCGGCCGGAAGATCGAGGCTACACGGAAGTCTTGCGACACGGCGGTGGTGGCGTCGGGCAAACGCCGGACTATTGGGACAACGCCTACTTCGACGGTCATTACTGGCACAACAGCAAGCCGGTTCCGGCGGACGGTTTCTGCACGGACGTCTTCTTTGACTACGCCAAGAAGTTCATTCGCGATTCGAAGGCAAAGAAGCAACCGTTTCTGGCGTACATTGCGACGAACGCTCCGCACGGCCCAATGCATTCGCCCGAGAAATTCAGTGCTCCTTACAAGGACGGCGTTCCCAACGAGGGTGTGCGAAACTTCTTTGGAATGATCGCGAACATCGACCACAACGTGGGGCAGTTGCGAGACTTTCTGGATGCCGAAGGTCTGACCGACGATACGATCTTCATTTTTACGACCGACAACGGTACCTCGTCCGGCGCTGACGTGCATAACTCGGGAATGCGTGGCAGAAAAGGAAGCGAATACGACGGCGGGCATCGCGTTCCGTTCTTCGTCCACTGGCCGAAGGGGAATCTGACGGGAGGCAAGGACGTGCAGCCAATCACCGCACACGTGGATGTTGTCCCGACGCTCATTGATCTCTGCGACATCGCCAGTCCCGCAAGTGTCAAATTCGATGGCCGCAGCATCGCTCCGTTGCTCAATGGCAACACGAATGACTGGCCGGACCGGATGTTGGTCACCGATTCGCAGCGAGTCAAAGATCCGATCAAGTGGCGCAAGAGTTCGGTGATGACCTCGCAATGGCGACTGGTCAACGGCAAAGAGCTCTACGACATCAAAGCCGATCCCGGACAAGCGAATGACGTTGCGGAGGATCACGGCGACGTGGTCGCGCGGCTGACGGGTTTCTATGACGATTGGTGGCAGGAACTGTTGCCGACGTTTTCGAACGCGACCGCGATCTACCTGGGTCATCCCCAGGAAAATCCCGCTCGACTTACATCGCATGACTGGATCACCACCGGCGGCACTCCCTGGAATCAGGCGCACATCCGCGCCGCCATGACGGGAGACAAGAACACCGGTTTTTGGAACGTCTTCGTTTACGAGAGTGGCGAGTACGAAGTCCGTCTACGTCGCTGGCCGGAGGAAACGGATCTGCCGATTGACTCGCCACTGGCGGCAGGTGCCCCGGTGCCCGGAGCAAAAGCGTTCCGCGAGACCGTTGGCAAACAGATCGAGCCTACCAAGGTTACGCTGAAAGTTGGCAAGACCTCGGCCACCCAGCCGGTCACTGGTGACCAGAAGGAAGTGGTCTTCAACGTGAAGCTGGAACGTGGCAAGACGCAAATGAGCGGCCTGTTTGAGACGGCAGGCGGCAAGACGTTTGGCACGTACTACGCGTATGTGCGAAAGAAGTAGCGTGCGGAAAGTAGAATGGCGGTGAGGCTTTGCAGAGTTGCTGCTCAGATTGGCAGCTCTGCTTGCCGGGCCATGGGCGTTGAAGGCGGGCGCGTTGGCAGCGTCCCCGTTACGAATTCGCCATGTACTCTTCGATCCACTGCTCCAGTTCAGACATGTCCGTCGCAGAGAGCCGTTCGGACAGTTCCGGTCGCAAGGCAACGGCATCCTTGACGTAGACATGATCGACGTCGGCCTGCTCGCGCTCGGTGTTCACATGCAGCAGGATGCGGATGCATTTTCGCAGTGAATCCGGAACGTCGATCTCATGGGTGCACAGTAGTGGAACATCCAACCAGCCCAGCTGCCGTGCTGCGAGAGCCGGGAAAGCAGCGTCGAGGTCGGACGTCGTCGTGAATATCGCGCTGGCGACATCCTTGGACTGGATGTCGTTCTTGCGAATCATGAGTGCAAGCAACTGAGTGGTGGCCTGCAGGATGTCTTCGCGAGAATTGGAGTCGGCGGTCGTTGCACCGCGGATGCCTCGGCAAACTTTCGACACGTGGATCTCTGATTGGGTGAAGTGGAAACGGTCAGGCCGCATTCTAGCAAATCGGGCCGATGCCCAAAGCACCTCGCCCATGAGTCCTGGAATTCGGGTTTGGCGAGGTCATGTTTCGCGGCTTGTACGATCTGGGTAGGACTCTTGGAGCGCGAATGCCCGAAGCTCAGCCTGGCATACCCGCGGTTGGCTCGCTGCCTGGCCTGCGGTTGGTTCGCGGCTAGTTCGCATTACCAGCCGCAGATTAACGCTCGGCTTAGCCGGCACGTTGCCGCCGACCGGACGCCGCCCGCCGTCTCTTGGGGGCGTCTGAATTTGATTTCGGTGGGTGGCGGGCTGAGTTTCGTTGTGCAAGTGGATGCGCTGTTTCGTAGATTTTCAACAGGTTGGCGGTGCTAACGTGTGTGTAGATCTGTGTTGTGCCAAGGCTCTTGTGCCCCAGCAATTCCTGTACGCTGCGGATGTCAGCTCCATGATCCAGCAGGTGGGTGGCAAAACTGTGGCGCAGCGAGTGAGGCGTCGTGCGAATATCGAGCCCGGAAATCTTCAGGTACTTCTCCAGCATCCGAGCGACACTGCGGGTGGTGATCCGCTTTCCGAACCGGTTCACGAACAGGGGAGCGTCGCGTCCGGTCGGCTGCCCGGCGGCGAGCTTGCGTTTGCCTTGCCATTCCTGAATGGCATCCAGTGCGAACGAACCCAGCGGAGCGAGTCGTTCTTTGCGTCCCTTGCCGCGGACACGAATAAGCTGTTGGCCGACGTCGATGTCGCCATCATTGGCGCCGACCGTCTCGCTGACACGCAGTCCGGCGGAGTACATCGTTTCGAGGATGGCGCGGTCTCTCAGTCCTGCAGACTGGTTGGCCGGGGGAGCTTCGAGTAGCTTCTTCAGGTCCTCGGTGGACAGGAAGTGCGGCAGGTGTCGACTGCGACGTGGATTGCGGAGCGGTTTGGCGGGATTGCTTTCGACCAGTTTCTCCCGCTGCGCGAACCGGAAGAAGCTGCGCATCGATGCCAGCCGGCGGGAGACGGTCGACTTGGCGTAGCCCGCTTCGTTGACGGCGGCGACGTAGCCACGCAGGTCAATGGTGGTCACTTCGCCAACGCGAGGTTCTCGTTGGAAAGAGTCCAGCAGGTATTCATGCAGTGCGACGAGGTCTTCGCGGTAGCTCTTGATTGTCAATTCGGAGGCATCCCGTTCGACTTTCAGAAAGCGCAGGAACCTTGGAATCGTTTCGAGCATGGCGTTCGTCTCCGCAGCCTGGATTCAGTGACAGTCGTCCGGCCGCCGGGGATGGCGACAGGCACATGCGGCTGTCCTCTCAATCATGCCATGAAAAAAAGGAGCCAGAGGCTCCTTTTTGCAGATCGGTGTCGGCAGGTTTTTGTCGCGGGCTACACGGGATCGTCGTAGCATTCGTCGCTGGGTTGCGGCAGCTCGAATCGCGGCTTGGGGCCGGTTGATTCCGCTGGCGCGTTCTCCTCATGTTGACGGCGGATCTTTTGACTCAGTACAGCGGCGTCATACCAGCTGAAGCTGAGGTCCGTATTGGAGGCATAGCGTCCCAGGACGCGTAATGCCTTTGAACGGTTTCCGTCGTCGTAGAGGAAGATGTAACGCTCTTCCCCTTTAACCAGTGCAAGCACGTTAATGTCGTCTGCCACAGAAGTATCTCCGAATCTAGCCGCGGTCCATGCAGCACGCGGTGAAAGCGATGCCTGCGGGCACCGCGCTGCGTCCCTGTTGTTGTGTTGTTGGGTCCTGGAATCCAACCCCCAATGTCTGTCAAACAGGGTCAGGTCTTCGCCAACGTTGGTCTGTCCGTAAGCATCGGCCGACAATCCTCGAAACCGTGAGTCCGGATTCGTTCGATCGACGCATTGATGAAGATCTGTCATCGGTCGACTGGTACGAACGTTAGAAGTGTAAATTCAGCGAGAACTGCACCTGCAACGGTGACACATCATCGAATGCAATGCGTGTATCGGATGACCGCGAATGGGCATGACACAGTCGTTGCCATCGGTACCAGACGCGCGGAACTGACGTTGAGTTTCATGGCGATATGGATTACAAGCATCCGCCCAGTTGAGTCTACCGTGCGGAACGAAAGCGATAGCGTGGCTTTCGAGCTGTTCGTTTCAACCGGTACAGATTTCGAATCAGGAGTCTCGGTCATGCCGAAGCGTTCGCCCCAGCCAATGCAATCCATCATCGCACTACTTCGTTTGGCGTCACTGACGGTGGCGATTGTGCTTTCATGCTCCCAGTTCTTACTGGCCGAGGCGGCGTTCCCCTACACGGCGACCGTGTCCGGAGAAGCCGCCATCCACAGTGGTCCGGGTGACCAGTTTTACGAAACGGATCGACTGGGTGCCGGGTCGGAAGTCGAGGTCTGGCGACACGACGGTGACGGCTGGTGTGCGATTCGTCCGCCCGCCAGTAGCTTTAGCTGGGTCGCGGCGGAACACCTCGAAATTGCCGAAAACCCCGGGATTGGAAGGGTAATCAACGTTCCCGTCAAAACCCGAGTTGGCTCGCGGTTCTCGGATGATCGCGACGTCGAATACATCTCGCTGCGTCGCGGCGAGGTCGTTGAACTGATGGGGACAACCAAGGAGTTGGACGAAGTGGGCAACGAAATTCGCTGGTTCAAGATTGCTCCGCCGTCGGGAGAATTTCGGTGGGTGCACGAGAGCCAGATTGCTCGTTTGAAGAAGCGTCATGATGCCGCGCCCAAGTCGCTTGAACCGGTGAGTGACACCGTTGCGTTGGCCGTTCCGCCACCTGCTGAAGTCGTCGTGGGCACGTCACAGATTCGCACCTTCGATCTGGCTCGCAAGGAACCCCGGACGGGTGCTGACAGTGCAACGGCTGCCAGTGAGAAAGTCAACGCAGTGCCTTCATCGACGACCATGGCTACACACCAACCGCGACGCGATAGCGCCTTCGTTGAAGTTGGTGGCTCGACAGGTCCGTTGAGAACCGTTTCATACAACGCGACCGACCGCGAGCCAGCGGCAACCCGTGCTGCCGCCGCCGGTACTGCGACCGCGCAACCGCAAGCAAAAGCGAACGCGGTCGACAAGGCAAAACAGGATTCGAACGGACCGCATATCAACGCGGTGACCTGGGAGGCTGTGGGTCGTCCGGATGACGTACTTTCTGCGCCCGAGCCGCGTTCGTTTGAGGAGAGTTATGACGCGCTGAATCTGATGCTGTCGCAAGCGGTGCTGGGCGACATCCAACAGTGGGAGCTTTCGCCGGTGCAGACTCAGGCGGAACGCTTGCTATCAATCGCCGAGTCGCTGGACGAGCAGGACATGGCGAATTCGCTGCTGTCAAAGGTTGGCGAATTTGCATCGCTACAACAACGTACGGCGGAGCTTGCTGGGCGACCGCGAGGTGATAGCGTCGAAAGTTTTGCCGGACAACGAAGCTCGGCGAGGGAACTGACGTCGCACGAGCAACGGCTGGCTCGATCGGCTGCGATCGACGACAGGATCAGGCAGGTTCAAGCTATCGTCGATGTCGACTCGGCGGCAATCAAGCGACCGTCGCCGTTAGGTAACGTCCAATCGGAAGCCATCATGCCGAAGGGCCCTGAGATGCCGCAGATCACGCGGACTGTAACGCCTGCTGCTGATGGCTCCAAGATCCGCTTGCAGGGCAAGCAGTCGCTGGACAACTCGGTCTTCGACGCATCGGGAACGCTGGTCGCAGTGAAGTCGCGGCGATCGGACATTCCTCAATTCGCGTTGACCGACAGTACGGGCCAGATCACTCGATTCGTGTCGACGCCCAACGATGCCAATCTCGCCCGGTACGTGAATCGTCGTGTCGGGATTCTTGGCGAAGTCGGCTACCTGCGGAAATTCAACAAGCCGCATGTTGTGGCCGAGCAGATCGTCTTTCTACAGAAGTAGCTCGGCAATCAGCTCGAGACTGGTTCGGTGTGCCGCACGCAGTGGTGCCATTGATCATTGCGTTGGAAGAAGTCGAGCAGTCCTGTTCTCGTGGTGGCCATCTAGTCGTGTTGGATCGTCACGTTCGTTGATGATGTGATGCCGTCATACCAGCATGCCGTCTGCCTGCTTGATCGCGTTGCAAGACTCTCTCACCGGGGTCCTCACTCCCCCCACACTACCATCGCCGCCGTCGCGAAAAAAACAGTGACGCTCGCGACCGCGCCAGTCCGACTAATCAGAAGGGCCCGCAAATCTTTACGGGGCGGAGAAGATGCGCGCTGGGCTACTTGGGGGAGGACTTGAATGCTACGCGTCACGAATCGGCATCTGAGAATGCATCAACGTCTGATCGCCACATTCTGGTTGGTCTTGAAGGGGCATTCACTGCTACTGCTGGGCATGTTCCTGGTCAGCGTCGTCAGCGCCACAGCTGTGGCGCAATCGTCGGTGGCCTCGGCAACCAAAGCGATTACCAGTCGTGCCGCCCGGGAAGACGCCATTCGACGCATTCCATTTCGCAGCCTCAGTCCGGACGCTCAACAACGGCTGGCTGCGGTGGTGAAGAAGCCGACCATGTTTCGCCGCATGCCGGTCACCTCGATCAATTGCGATCCGGAAATGCACCGTTTCTCGGTGAGGCACCCGGAGGTAATCGTTGGCATCTGGCAACTGATGGGCATTACCCAGGTTACCGCGACGCGTACCGCACCTTATATGTTGAAATGCGACGATGGTGTGGGCACCATTACGGACATGGAACTGATCTACGGCGATCGTGATCGGCACGTGATCCTCTGCGAGGGCGCGTACGATGGACCGCTATTCCGAAAACCGTTGACCGGACGTTGCGTGTTGGTCCTGCATTCGGGCGCCAGCAACGCAGGCAGCGGCTACCAGGTGACGAGTATGCTGGACGTGTTCCTGCAGGTCGACCATGCGGGGCTGGACATTTTTGCGAAGACCCTGCATCCGTTGTTGGGGAAGTCGGCAGACGTCAACTTTGTCGAATCGATGAAGTTCGTCGGCCGGATGTCGAATGCAGCAAGCAACAACGGAGAAGGCATGCAGCACATGGTGGGTCGTCTGCAGAATCTGCAACCCGACGTGCGACGGCAGTTTCAGCAAGTCGTGGCGAACGTGAGTCTCCGCAACCAGCAGGCGATCGCGGCCCGTCAGGGACAGCAACCCGTCCGTGCTTCAGCTCGGCCGGTGGCTACGTCCCGCTAACGAGCGTAAAACTTCTTGCGAGTATAACTTGGCCCTTTTTTGGGGCCGTAGGAACCCGATCGCAACAGCGTCACGCCAACGTCGGATGCCGTCGCTCCGCGACTCTCGGGTAGCTATTTGATTCGATTCCTGGGATTGAAGTCCCAGGCTATCGCATATCGTCGCTCCGCGACTGAGGAAAAGATCAGCCTCCAAGCCAAAGTGAGTGCCATTGGGCTACTCGCTAAGCGTTACTTGCGACTTGCGACTGCCAACTGCCAACTGCCAACTTGCTACTGCCAACTCGCTACTGCCAACTCGCTACTGCATGTGTTGCAGTGCCGTGTCTCGCAAGGTACGCGCCTGTTGGTTGTTTCGCTCGCGTCGCAGAACCTGCGTGAAGTCGTCCTTGGCCTGCGCGAATCGGCCCAGCTTCATGTAGGCGAGGCCACGATTGAAGCTGGCCATCGTCAGTAGAGGTTGGTACTTCAGTGCTGAAGTGTAGTCGTCAATTGCCTTGGCGGGCTGGTCCTGCCGTGCGTGACAGACTCCTCGCCAGAAGAACGCTCGCGGGTTGGCGCCTCCGGTGAACCGAATCGAAAGACTGAGGTCTGCCTTCGCCAATTCGTAGTCGCCCTCGCGGAAGTACAGAATACCGCGACGCAGCAGAGCCTCGGCATTTGCAGGCGAAACTTCAATCGTCTCGGTGTAGGCGTCCAATGCGGCATCCATTTCGCCAAGCATGCGGTGCGCGAGTGCCTTTTGGTAGTGGGCTTCGGCAACCAGCGGATCAATTTCGATGGAGGCTTCCGCGTCGGTGATGGCCATTCGGTAGAACTGAGAGGGATCCTCCGACTCATCGCCAAGATTCAGATAGGCTAGTGAACGACGTAGCAGGATTTCCTCGCGTCGGAATTCGGTGTCGTCGTCCTCTTCTTCAACTTCTGACTCGGGAACGAGGGACAGCCAGCTGGTGAACTGCCGCACGGCCGTGTTAAGGTCGTCTTTGATCTGGGCGAGCTGCCCGTTGCGAGTTGCTCCGACGGAGAGGCCACGGCTTAGCGTTGCGATACCCAGTTGCGCGACGATTTCGGGATTGGAGGGATCCAGCTCCGCCGCCTGACTGAGGTCCTCGACCGCTCCATCAAGATCCTGGAGTAGCAGGTAGGTATTGCCGCGTTCGTAGAGCGCGTCGGAATAGTCGGGCTTGATGGCCAACGCCCGGTCGTACGAATCCAACGCCTTCAGCAGATCTTCCTGCCGGGTCTGCGCGGTACTGAACTGTTGGTTCAGGGCAAATTCCGATTGGGCGTAACCGAGATTGTACAGCACTTCCGGATTACGGCCTTGCCCGGGCAGCGCGAGTGCTCCGCTGTAGTAGGTGATGGCATCGTTGTACCGCTCGGTGTCCAGGTAGGCGGAACCGATCTCCATGTAGATTTCCAGAATCTGCTCGGGCTCCAGCGTCGCCGCGAACGTACTGGCCTGTAGGAATACCTGAATGGCTTCTGCCGAGTATTCCAGGTCGGCAAGCAGTTTGCCCTTTTCGAAGAGCGAGACGAAGTTGCTTTCGACGGCAAGGGCTTCATCGTACTTGGCCAGTGCCGCGTCGAGATCTTCGGACTGAGCGAGCGCGGCGGCTTCGGCGTTCAGCTGGTCGACCTGCGCCTGCAACGCTGCGAGTTCTTCCGGCGTGCGCGTGACGGCCGGCTGAAAGATATCCGGAAAGTCATCTGGCCCCGGTTGGCCAGCATCGGGCTGCCCTCCGGCGGGATCGTCCGCGAAGATGTTGTCTTGCGCGAACGTGGAGTTTGGGACCGAAAATACGCACATCATGAAAGTGGACAGAGCGAGGATTGCTCCGTGCGAACGGGTGCGTTCAATCATCCAGCGACACTTCATTGCTTATTCATCCACAAACGGAAGGCTTCACGTATACGGTAGGATTCGGAATTTTGCCCCACGGAAGTTGGCGAGTTGCCGAAATCAGATGCTGTCTTTGATTTCACGTGCCCTGGATTCCTCGTAATCGACACAGCCGAACTTGCATGGATTCGCGTCGCACGGTTGTTGGTGGTTGTAGGCGTTCGTTCTGCTCGGCAGGTTATTGGCAAAGAAGTCATTTCGTCACGATCGTACCGACGCCAGGTCTTTGGAATTCGCCGTCCAACCATCTCATAGGTTGGTCATAGGGGTAGCTCGGCGAGTCGTGACGCGCGTGGCGTCGGCGTTGGATACGAGCGACTGGCGAAGCGACTGGCGGCACGAATTGGGTGACGAACTGCGGAACGATCGGCACACGCGTTACATATTCTCTGCACTCCGCAATCAGGGAGGAACACGGCCTTCGTCAAACTCAACTTCTTTGTATTCCTTGCCGATCACCACACTATCTCACCTCATCTAGCTCACCCTAAGAGTTTCCCATCCCCAAATGAGCAACACATCTTCTCTTCGCCCCTCTTCGAATTATTCACCACGCCACACCCTACGTCATCACGAGCGGCTACGGCCGATGAAGTGTGTTGGCAACTGGCAGCTTACTCAACTGACAGGCCGGGGAAGTTTCACGGACGTCTATCTGGCTCGACCGACCGGTTGTCGCCCTAACTGGCCGGCGGACTACGCGGTGAAAATGCTGCGTCCCCAGTTTGCCGATGACGAGCTGGCCATTGACGTGATGCGTCGCGAGGTGGAAGTGGCCAGTCAGGTTTCGCACCAGCACCTTGTTGCGGTTCTGGAAGCCCAACTGGACGGACCGCAGAAATTTATCGTCATGCCCAGGTTGAAGGGCGTCTCGATTGGTCAGGTGCTCACTCGCACGGGCCACATTTCTGTTCGGCAGTCGTTGTGGATTGCACGGCAGATCGCCGAGGCACTGGATGCGCTCCATACGCAGCAATGGTTGCACGGAGACATCAAGCCCGAGAACGTGATGCTCTCTCCCGACGGCCACGTGACGTTGATCGACCTTGGATTCGCATTGCGAAACCAGGAGGCGCTGATGACGGAAATGCGCACGGTGCGTGGAACGCTCAGCTACGTTGCACCGGAGACGATGACCAGTGCGTATTCGTCGGATGCACGTAGTGACATCTACGCGTTGGGTATCACGCTTTTCGAGATGCTGACGGGCAAGCTGCCGTTTGAATCGAATCAGCCGGGCGCCCTGATCGAAGCCCACCGGTCGCAACCGCTTCCGGATCCTCGTCAGTTCGCGGCGCACATTCCGGCCGATGTCGTGCGACTGATTAGCATCATGACGGCCAAGCAACCGTCACGTCGTCCGCAGAACGTTCGCAGTCTCGTGAACCTGCTGCTGCCCCTGGAAGTCGCCGCGATGAAGAACGAGCGTATGGCGGGCTAGGAATTGACGAGGCGGGATTGATGGAACTCCGGGTCGGCAAATTGACGGCTGCCCGGAGATGGCCACGCGAAACCGCGGTAAATAGCGTGCTGTGAAACCTCTGCCCTGCTCTGGGGCACTACTTTCCTGTTCTGGTAAGCCCTTTCCCGTGTGGGTAAGCACTTTCCCGTATGGGTAACCACTTTTGGGCTCGTGTTAACGAATATCTCGCGAAGCACACGACGGTTGGCCTGTCTTCCGCACTTGGGCTGGTTCGGTATACTCAGGGTATAACCGTGAGGAAGGAACAGGATCCGGCATGCCAAAGTACGTCGTTCGATATGGTGCGATGCGTTCTTTGGGCGTTTTTTCCGTTCGTGGTAACTACGCCATGGACCGCGGATCCAAAGTGATCGCAAGGACCAGCCGCGGTCTTGAATCCGGCGAAGTTCTTTGTGAAGCCAACGCGGAAACGATCGAACAGATTCGTAATCCGGATAATGGCCAGATCCTGCGGGCGATGACGACCGAGGATCGAAACGAACTCGATCACATGCAGATGCAATCTCGTGACGAGTTTGCCGTCTGTCAGAAATACGTCGACAAGCTTGGCCTGGACATGGACCTGGTTGACGTCGAGCATGTGTTTGGCGGCGAACGAATCGTCGTATTCTATCTCGCTGAAGAGCGAGTGGATTTTCGCGAACTCGTCAAGTTGCTGGCCGGCGAGTTTCAAACGCGAATCGAAATGCGTCAGATTGGTGTTCGTGACGAAGCACGTTTGCTTGCGGATTTCGGAGATTGTGGCAAACCTGTATGCTGTAACACACACCTCTCTGCGATGCCTCCGGTGTCCATGAAGATGGCCAAGATTCAGAAGGCCACGCTGGACCCAACAAAGATCTCCGGGAGATGTGGACGATTGAAGTGCTGTTTGCGCTTTGAATACGATACCTATGTGGACATGCAGAAGGAGTTGCCGCCGGTAGGTTCCGACATTGTTACGCCAAATGGGCGTGCGCATGTCTTGAACCAATCCATACTTGCAAGTCAACTATTGGTATCTATGGAAGATGGACGTCGTGTCCTGATCAACGCCGATGATGTACTGACAGTCCTGCAACGTGGTCGTGGCCCCGAACGACGTCGAGGGCGCGATCGAAAGAACGAACCAAAACATGACGGCACGGAACCCAAATCCGCAAAAGATGATGTCTGATTTTAATCATCCACTGGATCGTGCTCTAAGAGACGATCCAAGGTACAAGGTTGACGCTTATCACTTCGTTCGCGAAGCCCTTTCGTACGCGCAGGAAATCATGGGGCTTGGTATTACCGAACCGGTACCCGGTGGTGATGCCCAGCAGTCAGAGAGACACCTGACGGGACAGCAACTGTGCGAGGCCAGTCGGCGTTACGCGCTGGAGCAGTATGGCCTGATGGCAAAAACGGTGCTCGAAAGCTGGGGCATCAAGGCGACCGAAGATCTGGGCGAAATCGTCTACAACATGATCGAAGTCGACCTGATGAAGAAGTCTGACCACGATCGACGTGAGGACTTCGACGGCGTCTATGACTTCGAGACCGCGTTGCGCGGCTCATTCGAATTTAACACCGTCGACGAAATCGAATTCTAGAAATCGGACACGATGTCCCGGCGCAAAAAGCCATCCACCGAAGTCGACGAGCCCGAGCCGCTCACCGGCCAGCTGCCGGTCGATCCGCCAAAAAAGAATCTGCTGTTTCTCTATGTCAGCGCTGCGCTGTTGATCGCGTGGTTGGTGTTCCTGGTGGCCGTCGCCATGTCACCCCGTTCTTAGTCACAACGCCCGGTATCGTAACGCCCGTTGTGACAGTGGCCGCTGTCGCAACACACGGAGCGAACAGCCCGCGTGCGTCACACAACCAGCGACGAGGCCACGCGGTTACAGTACGAACGTCCAGCCCGTCACATACCAGTTTTCGCAGAATTCGCTCGTCCATCGAGCTTGTGCCTCGATTGAAGTCATGCGGTTGCCCAGCATCGGGATCTTCATCACTGCCAGCGTGCCCTCGCGAATTTCGACCGGCAGTATTGTCCCAATGCCGACGTGCGAAATGTCACGCGTGAAACCTGCGTGCACCTCGTTTCGATTACGTCCGATCGTGACTTCCAGTGGTCGGACGAATGGTTTCCGATGCACGGTACGACGCTCGCGCATGAGTTCCTTGTCGCGATCTTTCAAGAGAGCCTGGATGCTGGCGGTAGTCATTTGGTGCCTCGTCATGTCCCCTGTCAAACCTATTTGAAACGTACCCTCGGGATCGAGGGATGGCCGGCATAAATTTCAGTCGTTACCCCGCCCTTCCGTATTCGTGGTTGTCAATTCGAAGCGTGGTTCTATAAAGCTGTGTTCCCGCAACGTTCCATGTATCACGAATTAGGCAGGCCAGGCGCCCATGTTTATCGAATCCGACTCCTCGTGTTCCACTTGCAGCGACGACAGCGAGGCAGCTTCCGGCCGCTCCGAGTCTGAGAATCACTCGCGAGACGAATCGGCTTTGACGCAACTTACAGGCGATGTGGATTTGCCGGCGATTGAGTCCGCCGTTCGGCAGATTCTTCGCGCCGTCGGTGAGGACCCCGATCGTCCCGGCATTTTGGAAACGCCGCGCCGTGTCGCAAAGATGTATGCCGAGATGTTCTCGGGGCTGCGAACGGATCCGGCCCGTCATTTGAAGACGACGTTTCCCGAGTCTTACGACGAGATGGTCCTCGTGCGTGACATCCAATTCAACAGTATGTGCGAACACCACCTCCTGCCGTTCAATGGAGTTGCTCACGTCGCCTACATCCCCAATGGTCGTGTGACGGGGCTCAGCAAGATCGCTCGAGTTGTGGACGAGGTATCGCGTCGGCCGCAACTGCAGGAACGGTTAACGCACCAGATTGCAACGCTCATCGAGGAAGAGCTCAACACGGCGGGAGTCGCCGTCGTTGCTGAGGCCGAACATTCGTGCATGTCGATTCGTGGAATTCGCAAACCGGGCAGCAAAACCGTTACCAGCGCTCTGCGTGGCGTATTCCGGACCAATCAGTCCAGTCGCCATGAAGTTATGTCGCTGATTAACCGATAGCGCCAAGGGCATCCCAATTCGCACGGGCACAACCGCGAGCCAGATTGGAAGATTCCAAGATGATTATCCGCAAGGAATACAAGTTTTACGCCGCTCATCGAAACGAAGAACTCGATGACAAGTGCCGCAATCTGCACGGTCACCGGTACGGGCTGGTTTGCCATTTCGAAGTGGAACGTCAGGGATCGATCTCCACGCTGTTCGGTGATTTTGACGCGAAGATCGAACCTCATCTCAAGGCCAACTACGATCACGCGATGTTGATCAACATCAACGACCCGCTGTACGAAACGTTGTGCGAGCACGAGCGACGGACGGGCGAGACGTTGCGAATGAAGCGGTTCGTGATGCCAACTTCCGTTGAAAACCTCTCACACATGCTCTTCACGGAAATCACCGATTTTGGTTTCACGCTGAATCGCATTGAGGTAAGGGAAACTGACACTTCTGTGATCGTCTACGCTCGCGAAGACTGGATTCGCGACAATCGAATTCTTGCGGCCGAACAAGAGTCGGTCCGCAAGGGCTAACTTCAGGCCGTTCGGTGCCGCCTTCGCACCTCCTGTATCACATGCGTGCTGACGTTATGCTGTGTTACAAGGAAGGAATGAAGGCAAATGTCAGAACGTTATCAAAAAGTCGCACAACTCAAATCCGTCGAGGCTTTCCGGCAGCGACTTGACGAGTTGAAGCTTGATATCCCCGTCGACGATGAAGTCCTCACCGGTGAGGCCGGATCACCGATGGCTCAACCGTTGGCATTGGGACCGCTGCAAGCTGGAAATCGCTGGTGCATCCATCCTATGGAAGGCTGGGACGCAAATCCGGATGGTTCTCCTTCCGAGCATACTTTGCGACGCTGGAAGAACTTTGGCTTCTCCGGCGCGAAGTTTATCTGGGGCGGAGAAGCCGCTGCAGTTCGCAAGGACGGTCGAGCCAACCCGCGACAGACGCTGGGCATGGCCGAAAATCTCGCGGGGCTCGCTTTGCTGCGAGATACTCTTGTCGAAGCACACAAGGACGCTTTTGACCAGACCGACGATTTGGTGGTGGGACTGCAGCTGACTCACAGTGGCAGGTTTTGTCGACCGAACAGCAAACAGCTCGAGCCGCGTATTGCCTACCATCATCCGTTGCTGGATGAAAAGTTTGGCATCGACCCCTCTGACGAATCGGTCGTCTGGACGGACGATCAACTCGATGAGCTCATTGGCAATTACGTCGATGCCGCTCGCGTCGCCCATGAGGCGGGCTATCAGTTTGTCGATGTCAAAGCCTGCCACGGCTACCTGTTGCACGAATTCCTCAGTGCTCGTCAGCGACCAGGACGATTCGGTGGTGATTTCGATGGCCGCACCAGACTGCTCCTGACCATCATCCGCGAGGTTCAGAGTGCGGTGCCGGATCTCGTTGTGATGGTTCGACTCAGCATGTTTGACACTCCGCCTTTCGTGACCAGTCGTGAAACCGGTCGGCCGATGGACTTCGAAAACCTGCTGCCGTATCAGATCGGATTTGGCGTTGATGCCAACAATCCGATGGAGATGGACCTCTCGGAGCCGTTGCAGTTGTTGCGGCTGCTGAAGGAGAACAACGTCGCGTCGGTGAACATTTCTTGTGGCAGCCCCTACTACAATCCCCACATCATGCGGCCTGCAATTTTTCCGCCCAGCGACGGATACCAACCGCCCGAGGATCCGCTGGTTGGTGTCGCCCGCCAGATTCATGCGGCGAAGGAATGCAAACAGGCGGTACCGGATCTTCCGCTGGTTGGCACGGGCTATACGTATCTGCAGGATTACCTGCCACACGTCGCGCAGGCCGTCGTGCGCCGCGACTGGATCGACTCGGTAGGACTGGGGCGCATGGTCCTGTCGTACCCGGATCTTCCGGCCGATACGCTGGCCGGTCGCCAACGGCAGCGGAAGAAAATCTGTCGCACGTTCAGCGACTGCACCACCGCTCCGCGGAATGGCATTATCTCGGGGTGTTATCCGCTGGACGCCTACTACAAGCAAATGGACGAAGCGAAACAGCTCAAGGACGCCAAGTCGTCGTAGCGTTCAACCGGTCTCGCGTTCTTTGGGTTGCTTTGATGGATCTTGCGTTCGTGGAGCAGCGATCGCGACGGCGCGACCGTTAGTTTGCGAAGTCCTCGATGATGGTTACGCCGGCACCGGGGAACTCGTCCATCCGCGCGAGGGCTTCCGGTGCAGCCGTCAGCGGAATGCTGTTTCCAATCAACGCGGCGGGATTGAGTTTGCCCGCGGTGACCATCTCCAGCATTTGCGGGTAGTCGATGGCCGACATGCCGTGACTTCCCAGAATTTCCAATTCGAACGCAATCACGCGCCCCATGGGAATCAGCGGAGTCGCGTGATCACCCAGCAGTAGTCCGGCCTGAACGTGCCGCCCCTGTTTGCGGAGGCTCTTCACGGAATTGACTGCCGTTTCGGTGTGTCCCAACGCATCGATAGAGGCATCAGCACCTCCTTCGGTGAGCACCATGATCTGCTTGGGCACACGTTCGACGACCGCTGCATTGATGGTTTCGTCGGCTCCCATCGAAGTTGCAAGGGCCAGCTTTTCTTCGTCGATGTCCACCGCGATCACTCCAGCTCCCAGCGCTTTGCCGATCATAATCGCGGAAAGCCCCAGGCCTCCGCAGCCGTGAACAGCCAGCCACTGGCCTGCTTCGATTTTCGCCTGCTGCACGACGGCTCGCCAGGCGGTGGCGAAGCGACAGCCAAGGCTTGCCGCGGTGCGAAAGTCCAACGCGTCCGGCAGTTTGACAATGTTGTGATCGGCGTAGTGAATCTCGACTCGTTCCGCGAACGATCCCCAGTGCGTGAAGCCTGGCTGGAAGTCATGGTTGCAGATGTGCAGCTGGCCATCTTTGCAGTAGCGACATTCGCCGCAGCCGCATGCAAACGGCACGGTGACCCGATCGCCGACAGCCAGTTTCTCAACGTTACTCCCCACTTCGCTCACCACGCCGGACATTTCGTGCCCGGGCACGTGCGGTAGCGTGACGCCGGGATCGTGTCCAATCCAGGCATGCCAGTCGCTTCGGCAGATTCCGTTTGCCTTCACGTCAATGACGACACTGTTCGCGCCGGCAGTTGGGTCCGGGACTTCGCGGACCCGGGGGACGACTCCGAAACTTTCAAAGATGGCGGCTTTCATGGTGTTCTGTTGGGGTGCTTCGAGTGATCACGGTGTTAGACGTTTGGGGGCGACCTGGCTGAATCTTTGCAGTTAGGACCCTGTTGTGACAGGCGGGGTGGCCCTACGTGACGCGGCGTTTGACTTGGTAAACCGCCTCGCGCGATAGCAACAAGAAAACGCGGCATTTGCAACCAGGCATCGCTTGCGGATAACCTCGAAGGTGGCAGCGTCCCTTGCTTTCGTTTTTCGGCGAATCTTTCTGGCGTCTATTTGAACTCGGCTCGAGATCCAACATGTTGAATCGCACTTTGGTGTTTGCGTTGTGGGTCTCGCTATCGCTGGCTGCCACCGCGTGGTGTGACACGACGACCCTGGAAGACTTCGACGGACCATTCAGGCTCGGCCAACGTTGGACGGCAGTCGGTGATATCACTGTCGAACGCGTTAACGTGCCGAAGCCCGCTGCGGACGTCACGCCCGGCTTGGCGGGAAAACTCGTTCGATGTCGAGCGTCCTCCGCTGCGGCGTTCGTCGTTCGCGAGGACTTCCCGGAGCCAGCATGGTTGACGGCTGACGCGGTGCGTTTTCACATTCGGATTCCAGATCAGAAATCGAGTGACTCCACGACGATGGAGTTTCGCGTCTACAGTCGCGATCGGCGTGCGTCGCTTTGGCGCAAGTTTCAGGTTCGGTCGAATGAATGGCAAGTGATCGAATTACCGCTGCACTTTTTTCGTTACTCCACCGGTGCGAGTGTCGGCTGGTCTGAAGTGAAACGATTTGGTTTTCAGTTTCGCGACGCGGTGAACGTTGAGATCGATGGCATCGAGTTGATTTCTGACGGTGACGGCTCGCCAAATCTGACGCCGGAGGAGTTGGGGAGGCTTGCTTTTGGCGATGCCCCGATTTTCTTCCGATCGGACCAGTTCGTGTTGATCACCAACGATGATCGCGTCGCTGGGGATCGGCTGCTCACCGAGTTCCAGAAGCTACGGGAGTTGGTGTACGCCGATTTCCCCGATCTGCCGAAACCACGACATGCGGTGATGACTTTGGTGTTTGCGACGAAGAGTCAGTATCAGCAGTTTTGGCCGAAGTTTGCGCAGAAACACGCGTCCGTTGTGGCGCCGGTTCGATCGAACGGGTTTTCGTTACTTGGCGTGGCCGGATCGTATTTTTCCGCCGAGTTTGGGCCGGTCCGGCCAGTCTGGATTCACGAGACGTGTCATGCGTTGTTGGGGCCGGCGCTGGGGCTTTCGAACGCGTCCGAGTGGTTGCATGAGGGGCTCGCCAATCACTATCAACTGAATTGGACCAAACAGGATCTGGGCGAGTTGCATCGGTCACGACTGGCATCGGGGAGTTACAAGCCACTATCGGTGCTCACGAACGGAAAGCGTCTTCGGCTGGACGACTACGCTCAGGCGACACATTTCGTTGGCTGGTTGTTGGCGAATCGTCAGCGCAAACAGCAGCTTTCCTCGGCAATGACGGCGATGCGAAAGCGGTGCTCAACGGAACTCGAGCCGATTTGCGAGGAGCACTTTGGGAGGTCAATTGAGGCGTTGGAGCTTGAATGGCTGCGGAGCGGGAGCGGCGCGGAGCGTTGAGATTGGTCGCGGGCGGGCGGCGTTCTGCGGTGGGGCGCTAATTCTCGACGGTGCTCTGGGGGTGTTATGGCGGTGCTTTTTGGGCGAGCCGGTTAGGTCGACGGGATAAACCTTGACGCCATATCTGCCGCTAATTCATCTCCGTGGCTGGCCAAACTGGCGTCCATGTCAATTTGGCAGGGGTTGCAAGCTGACTTTCGGGGCTCCTGCCACCTTGGCGGAAATCGGTGTTCGGGACGCTATCCAAGTCAGTTCTAAATCAATACGATATTGGGCTTTACGGCGATTCGCTCGCGATTGGCGCGCTGATTGCGTAAGACTCGCGGACACGGTGCTACGCACCCGATTTTGGCAGTCAAATCCGCTCGGTAGCGGTCAAATAATCAAACAGTGACGGAAGTGTAGGAGATTGAACGGATGGCCACGGCGACCAAGAAGAAGTCAAAAATCAAACTGCAGCCACTCGGCGACCGCGTGGTTGTCGAGCGTGACACGCTCGATGAAGTGACCGCAGGCGGAATCGTGCTGCCAGGCAGTGCACAGGACAAGCCGGCACGCGGAACAATCGTCAGCGTGGGCGACGGCAAATTGCTCGAAGATGGATCTCGGGGCGAATTTCAGGTCAAGGTAGGCGACCACGTACTCTTCAGCAGCTATGCCGGCGAAAACTTCAAGGTCGGCGACGACGAAGTTCTGCTGATGCGAGAAGAAGACATCCTTGCTGTCATTGACTAGCAACATCTGACGGGCTGACGCCTGTCGCACCAACCCAGCAATCCAACCCGTGGCGAGCCCACATCAGGAGAAAACTAAATGGCAAAGATCATCGCATTTGATCAAGAGGCGCGTGAGGCGATTCGTCGCGGCGTCGGGAAACTGGCCAAAGCTGTCAAAGTCACGCTTGGTCCAAAAGGACGCAATGTCATCCTTCAGAAGAGCTTTGGTTCGCCAACGGTCACGAAGGACGGCGTCTCGGTCGCAAAAGAGATCGACCTTGAAGACGTCTACGAGAACATGGGCGCTCGCATGGTTCGCGAAGTTGCGAGCAAGACCAGCGATGTCGCCGGTGACGGAACGACCACCGCAACCGTCATGGCGGAAGCCATCTTCAACGAAGGCCTCAAGGCCGTTGTTGCCGGTGTTAACCCGATCATGATGAAGCAGGGCATCGAAAAGGCCGTTGCTGACATCACCGCCAAGCTGAAGTCGATGTCGATCAAGGTAAAGACCAAGGACGACATGGCCAACGTTGGCTCGATTGCCTCCAACAACGACCGTGAAATCGGTAGCCTGCTTTCCGATGCAATGGAAAAGGTTGGCAAAGACGGCGTCATCACTGTCGACGAAGGCAAATCGCTCGAGACGGAAGTCGAATGGGTCGAGGGTATGCAGTTCGACCGTGGCTACCTTTCGCCCTACTTCGTCACGGATCCAAACTCCATGGAAGCCGTGCTTGAAGACGCCTACGTTCTGGTCTTCGAAAAGAAGATCTCGAACATCAAGGACATCGTTCCCCTGCTGGAAGCTGTTGTTCAGCAAAGCAAGCCGCTGTTGATCGTCGCCGAAGACGTTGACGGTGAAGCACTCGCGACGCTGGTCATCAACCGACTGCGTGGCACGTTCAAGTGTGCTGCCGTGAAGGCTCCCGGCTACGGCGACCGACGCAAGGCCATGATGGAAGATATCGCCATCCTGACCGGCGGAACGGCCATCTTCGAAGCTCTTGGTGTGAAGCTTGATTCGCTCAAGCTGACGGACCTCGGCCGAGCGAAGAAGGTCATCATCGACAAGGACAACACCACGATCATCGAAGGTGCTGGAAAGAGCGGCGACATCAAAGCCCGTATCGACCAGATCCGACGTGAGATCGAGAACTCGAGCAGCGACTACGACAAGGAAAAGCTGGAAGAGCGTCTCGCGAAGCTTGCCGGTGGCGTTGCCAAGGTCAACGTCGGTGCCGCGACCGAAAGCGAAATGAAAGAAAAGAAAGCTCGCGTCGAAGACGCCCTGCACGCAACCCGTGCTGCAGTGGAAGAAGGCATCCTGCCCGGTGGTGGCGTTGCCCTGCTGCGAGCTTCGTCGAGCTGCAAGCCTGACAGCGAGCTGACTCAGGACGAACTGGTTGGCTACAACATCGTGGTTCGTGCCTGTCGTGCTCCGTTGTACATGATCTCGGAAAATGCCGGTCAGGATGGCGGCATCGTCTGCGAGCGTGTCATCGAAGCCAAAGGCAGCAAGGGCTACAACGCTCTCACCGACACCTACGAAGACCTGGTGAAGGCCGGTGTTATCGACCCAACGAAAGTCACCCGAACGGCACTTGCCAACGCATCCAGCGTCGCAACGTTGCTGCTTACCAGTGACGCGTTGATCGCCGAGAAGCCAAAAGAAGCCAAGGCTGGTGCCGCCGCCGGACACGGTGGTGACTACGACATGTATTAAGGTTCCGTCGGCCGCAGGCCACCGAATCAAAAGCACTGAAAAGACCCACGTGAAAGCGTGGGTCTTTTTCCTTGGTGCCTTTGCAATACGTACGAGTTCACTACCATAAACATTAGAGGCATCGTGACCCTGGCGAGCCGATGCGTGTGTGGCTTCCGTTTTCTGGGAGCGCTTTTCTTGATCCAGCTTGTCGCCATTGTTGCCGGACCTTCGTGTCGGGGAGTGAAATTATGCCAAAGATCAATGTTTCCGAATCGATCGTAATCAATGCAACTCCGGAAGAAGTGTTTGATTGTGTGGCCGACTTTGGCCAATGGACGAAATGGTCTCCGTGGCTGTGTACGGAGCCCGATGCAACGGTGATCGTGTCGGACGATTCCAACTCGGTTGGTTCGAAGTACACGTGGCAGGGGGAGCTCGTGGGTGAGGGCAGCATCGAACACGTTGCCATGGAACGTGCGGAGTACATTCGGGAGGACCTGCGTTTCCTGAAGCCCTGGAAATCACAGGCGAGCGTGCGGTTTGAATTCAAGCCGGTCGGCGAGGGTACTCAGGTCACCTGGGTGATGGACAGTAGCCTGCCGTTCTTCATGTTCTGGATGAAGGGCACGATGGAATCCGTCATTGGCATGGATTACGACCGCGGGCTAAGGATGTTGAAGGAGTACATTGAAAGTGGTGAGGTAAAGTCTTCGACTCGCATCCGCGGCACGGAGGATATTGGTCCGTTGTACGTCGCCGGCGAGCGGCATTCGTGCACGATGGATACCGTGGGCGAAGTCATGGAGTCGGCCATTGCTGTGTCGGGGGACGTACTTTCGAAGAACAATGTCTGTGTTGAGGCTGACAAGATCGCCGTCTATCACGACTTCGATATGAAGACCCGAACATTCCGGTTTACGGCGGGCCATATCGTGAAGGAGCCGGTTGACGAGTCGCTGGGGCTGGCGACGTGGTCGATGCCTGCTGCAAGGGCCGTCGCTGTCGAGCATGTGGGGAGCTACGAAAATCTCGGCAATCCGTGGAGCGCCGGATACCAGTACGTCCGCTACAAGAAGCTCAAGCAGAGTAACGTTGGGACGTTCGAGATCTATCGAAACAGTCCTGTGGACACTGCTCCAGCTGACTTGCACACGGACATTTACTTGCCGCTGAAGTGACGGTTTTCAGGGTTGCCGCTTGGGTTGGTTTCCGAGCGACGATCCTTAGAACGCCTGTCTTGTCGAGAGGCTGGTGCCTTGGTGGCTGGCCTGACGAAGTGGCGATGCTTGAGTGCGACAGTTGCCGTGGGCTTGCCGCGAGCTCCGTCCAGTGATGCGCCGGGGGCGTGGGATCATGCTCGCAATTGAATTGGCTTCCTTGCCAGGCATACCAATCCATGTTGACTTGCATCTCTTCGGTAAACAAACACTGGGTTAGTTACTACCGTCGATCGCTGCGAGCATGATCTCGCGTCCGCGGTTTGTTGTTCGTGCCGTCGGCCCGTCTCCTATCTCGCCAGTTCTTCAACAAGCGTTCCGAATTGTGGAATCTGTTGGTTCAGGTAATCCATCCATGCGTCGGGTCGCCAAATCTCGATGCATACGGCGGCTCCAATGACGACCGCTTCTTCGCCGGGTTCCACTCCAAGGAAGTCGCGAAAACCCTCCGGGATGCTCAGTCTTCCTCGGCCTGCAATCTGAACTTCCCGGTGGCGGGTTGATAACAGCCTGCCGAGGAGTTGCACGTCCGTCAGTCGGTCTTTCAGGTGCCCGGCCTCGATTTTCGATCGAATAAGGGCCACGTCTTTGTCGAGTTTCTCACCCCAGTCATCGGCATGCCAAAGGCTTAGTGCTCCCGGTCGCTCCTTCGCGAGGATGCAGCGGGATTCCAGGGCCTCTTGAAGCGACTCGGTCAGCTCGCCGGGAATGGAGATTCGGTGTCGGTCATCGATGGACCTGCGAAACTCTCCCAGCACGAATCGGCTCATTAGACGTCTTTCGGGGGTCCATCCTCGGTGGGCAGTGAACCCACAAAATAAAGTCTTGACTGTGTGTTGTGGGTTGATTGCCCACGGACAAATCTATCTGGGTCGGTGTGGATTTCAAGCCTCGCGCGGCAATATTCGCCAAAATCGTCGAAGTTTCCCCTCAATAGGCGGAAATCTCCGTAGCCGGGAAAGCCGGTTTTTGATACTAGCCACATGGACTTGGGCAGAATGCCCACAGTGCAGTCACAAGGTTGTGGGTTATGGCGACAAGCAGGAAAGAAGCCATCGTTATCACGGGCATCGGCCTGGTTGCGGCAAACGGCTACGGACGAGAGCAGGTGTGGGAGGAGACTCTCACGAACCGTACGGCAATCCGCAGCGTCTCGGACGCTGATTTTCCGTTTCGGCATGCTCTGAAGCTGGCGGCCAAATTCGATGTCGAGCTGGAATATCCCGAGCAGTCGAAAGTCATCCGCATGGCTCGGCTGGCCGGTGATGAAGCCATGTTCGATGCTGGCGTCGACGTTCAGGAGATGGATCCGGCGCGATTTGCATGTGCTATCAGTGGTCACGTTGGTGATATTCGCTGGTGGACGAAAGAAGCTCCTTTCGTGGCGGAGCAATGGCTGCCTAACAGCGCTTGCGTCGATTTGGCGACCCGCTTCGGTCTGATGGGGCCGCGGTATTCTCACGCAACGGCGTGCGCCAGTGGACTGGTCGAGTTGCTGTCGGCCGTTCGTGCGATTCAATACGGTCAGTGCGACATTGCTCTCGCCGGAAGTGTATCGGCTATTTCGCCGGTGCTCGCTGCCGGGTTTCATCGGATGCGCGTACTGGCGAACGGATCGGATCCCGATTCGAGCTGCCTGCCGTTCGACCAACGACGGCACGGGTTCGTCATGGGCGAAGGCGCGGGCATGTTCGTCGTCGAACGCCTGGAGCATGCGTTGGCGCGGGGAGCCACGATATACGCCGAGGTTGCGTCCGGAAAAATGTTGGCGGATGCACATCACGTGACTTCGCTCAACGGCGACACAGAAGCCATCGAGCGTCTGATTGGCGATTCGCTGCGTGCGGCGGAACTGTCCGGTAAAGACATCGGCTACATCAACGCGCACGGAACGGGAACGGAACAAAACGATCTGTTGGAATCGCTCGGTATTCGCCGATCATTTGGAGTCGCCGCGGACGACATCAGCGTCAGCTCGCTGAAGTCCACACTCGGGCACCTGGTGAACGCCGCGGCCAGCGTAGAGCTAGGCTTGACCGTGCTGGCAATGCGAGATGGCAAGGCACCGGCCACGTTGAATCTGCAAAAGCCCGATCCGGCCTGCGATCTCGATTTCGTTCGCAACAGCTGTCGACCGAATCGCTTTCAGCACGCGATGAAGCTGGCGCTCGCGTTTGGCGGGCACTTCGTATCCGTGGTCGTGCGACGCTGGAACAACGCGGACAGTGGATTTGCCTACCCGGAAGAGCGCATCCCACAACCGGCTCGTGCTCGAGCGGCCTAGTCGCGATTGGTCGCGATTGGCTGGGCTTTGCCACATCGTCGCGAGGGGCCTCGACCAAAAAGAAAAGGCACCCGACTTTCGCCAGGTGCCTCTCTTCTTCTCGCGCGGTGAGAAAAGGTCGTGGGTTTGCTTTGTTGTCGCCTATCGGCGTGGCTCACCGATGTGGCTCATCGGCGTGACTAGTCAAAAGTGTCCGCGTCCGCGACGGTCGTTCCGGCGGTCTCTTTCGATGCCCCCCGTTCCTCGAAGTACCGTGTGATTTTCTGGGCGATCTCGTTCGGTGTTTCTGAACGTTGCTTCTGCCCGGCCACGAATTCCGTGGAGGCAGATTCCGCCAGGCGTTCCTCGATGCGAACACGGGTCTCAATCTGATGGATCAATTCCCGTGTCCGCTCAAGGTGACTGTCATCGAATGCCAACTGGGCGGAGTCCTCGGCGACACGAGCCATTTTCTGGCGCGCCTCCAGGCTCTCGACTTCCGTTTGTAGTTGGCGTTTTGCGGATGCCATCTGTTCAAGCTGCAGCCGCGCTGTGTGAAGCGCCTTCTCGCGAGTTGCGAAGCTGTTTTCCAGACTGGCCAGCGTCTGCTCCTGAAGGCGATACTGCTTCAGCTTCAGCTCGGCTGTTTGAGCGACATCGGCGGACATGTGGATCGTCGTGGCCGGTCGTGTGGACACGGTCTGTATGACCCCGTTGCCGGTTTGCAGTTGGCTTTGCAGCTGGATCAGTTGCGTTCTGGCGACTTTCTGATTCCTGCGTAGCGTCTGGATTCGCTCGCCCAGTCGTTCGATTTCGATTTCTTCGCGGGCGATGGCGTAGCGATTGTCTTTGATCTCGGGAGCCAGATCGGAAAGCATCTTCCGAGCTCGTTTGATTTCGAATTCGACAGGAATCTGTTCACGAATCGAAGCGCCAACGACATCCGTCGTGGTGGCGAGGTAGCTGGCGAAGTCGGGGCCGAACGCAAGGATTGCAATCAGCAATACGGATCCAGCAGCCGTAAAAAGTCGCTCAAGCATGGTGTACGTCTCTCGTGAAACCGCCCGGTGGTTACCGGGTTTGTGTGGGCTACTTCGCGAGGGTCGGACACATCTTGAGTGTTTTTATCCAGAATTTCGAAAGTCAGCTTTTCTTGTAAATTTCGTCTGGATCCTTCATTCGTTCGGCGATGACCACGGGCTCGCTACCGTGTTTCATTTCACGAAAGAAGCAACTGCGGTACCCCTCATGGCAGGCCGGTCCTTTCTGATGGACCTTCAGCAGAATCGTATCGGCGTCGCAATCGATATAGACGCCGACAACCGTCTGCACATGCCCGCTCTCTTCACCCTTCCTCCAGAGCCGATTGCGGCTACGGCTGAAGTACACGGCGCGGCCGGTTTGCAGCGTTTCTTCGAACGCTTCCTTGTTCATATAGGCCATCATCAGGACTTCGTTGGTGTCCGCGTCCTGTGCTATCGCCGGCAGGATGGGCGTCGCGTCACTGAAGCTGGGGAGGGATTTTGCCTGGGTCACTTTCGGCTCCAGATTGTACGCGTCACCTAGTCCCCACAATCGTCAGGGATCCTCAGTGCTGCGTAATGGGGATTATTCGGAGAGACTTGTTGTAGGCTAGATTGCGGCGTCGATGCAACCAGATGTTGGCGTAGCGTGTTGTGGCTGCGTTGTCGAACGGATCTGAATGGGAAGGACCCCAACCTTGAACCAATCACTTAGCGTAATTTTGCCGGTTTACAACGTCGAAAACGAGTTGTCCCGACGAGTCAATGAGATGCTGGACGTCGTTTCGGATCTGACCGGCGAGCTGGAAATCATGATCGTCGACGACGGTTCCAGCGATAATACCGAAGAAGTCTCCATGGAACTGGCGAGGCAATATCCGCAGGTTAGCGCGATCCGCACCTCGGAACGCACCGGCGAGATGACGGCAGCTCGAACTGGAATTGCGAAGACGAACGGAGCTGTCGTGATGATTCACGATGTACAGACTCCGCTCAGCGGTGACGCGATGCGACAGCTATGGGCGATGCGAAACGACCGCGAGCTGGTCTTCGCCCGATCCGAGCCCGCTCATCGTTACCGCATTCCGCATATCGCAAAAACTGGTTGGACCGGGACGCAGATGCTGCGACGCGAAGCCGTCCACGAGTTGCAGGAGATGAAGACCCAACGCCCGACGATCGATCGCGTGATGCGAACGGACGTTGGCAAAGAGGTTACCAATCCCGCCTCGATCCTTCGCCAACTGACCGAGTCCTACGTGGACCCAGGCGCGACGCAGGAGATCTGAACCGCCTGTTGTGTCGTTGGGATCTGAAGTTCAGTAGCCGTGTCGAGGCAGATTGCATCGACACGGCTTTTTCGTGCGCCAGAGTGGCGGGGTGATTCAGCCCTTGGTATTGGGTGTTGGCGTCAGCTGACAGAGTTGAACAGCTTCTCGCGACTTTTGTGATCCGGCAGGATGCCATTGATGCTACGCGGGACGCCGATTCGAGGATTTCTCGCCACGGAGCTAAGAACGTAGCCGAACTCTTGTAGTAACGTTCCGCGGACGGCGAGGATGCGTGAGGTGGCTGCCTTAAGTTCTCTCGCGGCCTTGGCGTAGTCCAGCGCGGCCTGTAGGCGACGACTCTGTGCGTCGAGAACGAGGTCCAGTGGCACCGTTTGCGCCACTTTGTATGCCGCCTCCGATGCTGTCACCTGGTCTCGGTAAGCTCTGAGCGTGTTGTAGTGTGTTAACGTGATTCGGCGAGCGTCCCTGTGCTGCCGAATTGCCGATGATACTTTGTGCATTACAACGAATTCAGCGTCAGTGATTGATTTGCGAAGGCGTTGCATTTTGTCTAACGCTCGCCTCAGTTCGGCGACGCCCGAACGGTATCCTGCATCTACCAATTTCTGTTGTTGGATCTCTCTTTTGCGTAGTTTGGCAAGGTAGTCGTCTTGTACTAGCGCCGCCTTCGTCACGGTTTCGTGATCTGGTTCAAAATCGTCATGGTGAGCACTGTCGACCGCACGAATCAGCCGTCCATCGTTTTCGGCGAGGCCCAGCAAGCGTCGTAGTTGTTGCTCCGCGAGGTCTCTTTGCCTCGTAGCCGTTTCAAGGCCCGATTTGAAAGAGAAGTATTGAGCTCGGGACCGCGCCTCCAGCGCTGCTTCGCCACCCTCGATCTGGTGCGCGTGTCGCATTCGCACTCGCTGCCACATTCGATGGGAAGACGTCACCGCTTCTGAGTGCTCGGTTACGCCCGTCTGTTTCGCAGCGAGCTGCCAGTACGCACCGATCAAGGTTAGAAGCTGGCTGTTGATTTGTTGCTTTGCTTCGGTAAGGGGGACATCCGCATTCGTTGGAAAAAGGAGATGGCGGTCTTTCGTCAGTGCCTTCGCGAACGATGTTTCTTGCGGTCCGCCTGCAGGTGTCACAAGTCGCCAACCAGCTTTCGTGGTTGTTCTTGAATTCATCATCATCATCATGCTGACGCATTCATCGAGCGTGAGTCGCCATTCCACTCGTTCGATATCGTCCTCATGCGGAGGAATCTGGCTCGTTGCCGCGACCGGCGTGTAGCTTTCGAAAGCAGGGTTCGTTTCCATATTCTGCGTCGGAGGTGCCAGCGGAGGATACGAAATATCCGTGGCTGTTGACGCCTCGGAGGTGCTTGCCGAAGCGGTTGCCGGATTGGTCACCGGGTTGGCTAGCGCCGTACTGGAGCGAGTGGCTGCCTTAGGTGCGAACGATGCGGCACCCGGCAAAGTCCCTTGAAGTGTCCCGGCTGCCCGGGAAGTCTTCGAACCCGCAGGCTTGACCACAACGATGTCGCCTTCGTGCAGCGTGACATCTTCGTCGGAGAGCTCAATGGTCTTACCTTTTGGGTAGAACAGCGGAACTCGCTGAGTCGTGCGCTCATCCCCGTGTCGGTATACAAGAATTTCTTGTGCGTCGTCGCCAGGGAGACCTCCTGTCATGGCTAGTGCTGTAAGGATATCCGCTTGACTGGCTGGCAACGCAAGGTCAAATCCGTTGCTGTTGCCAGTGACTGGACGCTGAGCAGCAGAACGGAAACTTTGCAGCGCGTCACCGGTGTCTTGCCGAAAAACCAGCACGCGAATGTGGGCTGGTCGCATCACTGAAAGAATGATCGGCGAGCCCTTGTGGAGAAGTTTGCGGTCAACGATATAGGCGTCGCTGACTTTTTTCTCCGCCTCGGGGATCGTGAGACCGGCGACCATCGGATCGTCGATCATGGGCAAAGGTATCGTGCCGTCCTGACGTATCGGAATTGGATATCCCAGAGAGGGCGGCTGGTTACTTGCCGTCGGGAGACGAACCGGAGGGATCTGGTTTTCGCCTCCCAGCACGCCAACGATATAGACGCCCAGCACGTCGCCCGGCGCCAAAACGTGTTCACCCGTCGGCTCCCGTTGCAGCAGGCCCCATGGAATGGATTCGTACTCAACCGGCTGTCGCGGAACTGCAGCTTCACCGGCGGTCGTGGTCGCACCCGGGCCTGATTGCGTCCCCGGTTGTGAAGCGACGCGGTTGGCGACGGCTTCCTCCACCATCCCGACCGGCTTGATCAAAGCCAGCATCAGCTCTTCATCCGAGCCGGGTTTGTTGATGCGAACTTGAACCAGCAACCAGTGACCGTTTGGAATGTCTTCGAGGCTGGTAACGACCGAACGTTCGATTTCGGGGAACTGGATGGCCAGCGGTTGCCCGTCGGCGGTCTTCACGTTGAAGGTTTCAACCGCACGCAGGCTCTTGAAGCTCAGGCGATAACGTAACTGGATTTCGTTTTCCTTGACGACGGGACGGAGGTCACCGCTGACGCCGAAATGGAAGGTCTGCTTTTCTGGTTTGCCGCCGTCGCCAACGCCCACGACGAAGTCGCGCTGCCAACCAACCTCAATGGTGGCGGGGGCGTCATTGCGAGTGATCACCTTGGGTCGCGAGAGCACACGCTGCTTTTCAAGTTGCCGCCGCAGTTGGACGACTCGGTCTCGCGGCAAGACCGCGCGGAGGACGGGCATCCGCTTTTCGACAACCATGCGGCTCTCGCTGAATGGAGAATTCGCACCGCCAGGTAACGCGTAGGGATCAAAATTCTGGATGCGATTGTCGGCAGTCCCGGCACTGGAGACTTGCCGCCAATCGACGTTGAGGTTCCTTGCTTCCTCCGCCGAAGCCGTCATGAAGACGCAATCCAGTTTGACGAGATTTGGCCGGAAGCTGCCGGTCGGAATCGCAGAGCCGACGACGCGTTCTTCGCCAATCGGTGGCAATGTGGCCCGCGTCGCTGGCGTCGCTTGTGTGGCTGCGCTTGCTTGCGTGGCTGCGCTTGCTTGTGTGGCGGCGTTTGTTTCGTCCGCGGTGTTTGTTGCGCGTGCGGCGCCGGATGCCGACGAACTCTCTGATTGAGTCTGCCCCAGCATCAGCCCTGCCCCGGGCAAGCTGACGATCGCAAAGACGATCGCCACGGCCCAGCACCAGCGTGGAGTTTGTTGGCGACTTCCCTGTCCTAACATCATGATCTCCTCGAGTCTTCTTGAAGTAATGTCAAATGGTCGTACGCCGGGTACGACCGGAATAGCTTTGAGTTGCTGCTTGAGTTCCAGCACCGACAACAGTGATCGAGCGTACTCGGCGGCCGGGATACCCAACGATGCGATGACTTCTTCGTCGCAGCACCGTTCAGCGTTTTTTCGGACCGCGACGCTGGACTTCCAGACCAGCGGATGGAACCACCACAGCGAACGTGCGAAGTGACGAAGCAAGCCAATCCACAGATCGCCGCGCCGAATATGAATCAGCTCATGAGCGAGGATCGATTCCAGCTCTTTTTGCGAACTCCGCTGCACGACGAAGTCCGGCAAGACGATCCACGGCCGTACGAGTCCCACGACCGCCGGACCCACGGCGCACGATGTAACCAGCAGTTTGACGGGCCGCTGTAGTCGAAGCCGGGCGGCCAGGTGATCAGTCGTCTGTTGCAACGAATCTGCGTCGACGGCCGCATTCTTCAGTTCACCCACGCAGCGTGCTGCGCGAGCGAGTGTTAGCAGCAGTATCGCTGCCGCGACCGACAGCCAGCCGAGCATCAACCAGGTGGAAGCCGACAGGTTGGTCAGCGCCGGTCTTTCAACTGGAACAGCCAATTTCGAGTGTTCTTCGCTCGAGTTGGTTGTCTCCGTGTTCGGCGGAATCGAGGCCAGCTCGGCTCTCAGCAAGGCGTCCAGATCGGAGTCCAGTCTGGCGTTCGGTACTGGGCTGTCCGCGGCCGGTTCTTCCAACGTGATAGGAGCTTGACCGTTTCGGTTGGCCTCCATCAAGAGAGTCGCCTCGTCATCAATGAGGCTTGGCAACTCGGACAGGATTGCCGCGTTGTTCTGGCCGGGGGGCTGCCCGTCTTCGCCGAAGCTGGCTGAGGAAAGCTCGTAGTCAGCCGACCTCTCCTCCGGAGTTTGATTGCCATGCTGTTGATCGGTCATGGCCATTTGCGTGTTCGCTACGGTGGCCCAACTGAACATACCAAGGTGGCTGGACCAAATCGGTGGCGTTACGCATTTCAGCAGGACCACAATCCACAGCAGATGAGACAGGTGAGCGTGACGTTGCGTCACGAATCTCGTGATCGCCCAAACGATCAGCACCAGAACCGAGATCTGCAGAACCTGAGTGAGCAGTAGTTGTTCGAAAATCATCATCGCCCTTTCTGATCAGGAAGCGTCGTCTTCAAGTCGATCCAACAGTTGCCGCAGGCGATCGATGTCGTCATCGCTGAGCCCGCGGTCCTCGATGAGGTGCTCCATCAGCGGCATCGTATCGCCAGCAAAGAGCCGATTGACGACGTCGTCGATGGTTTCGCGAATCACGGTTCGCGGTTTGATTTTGGGCGAATACACACGCGTGCGGCCATCGAGCTTCGCACGTAGGTAGCCCTTCTTTTCCAGGCGACGAAGATAGGTTTGCACGGTGGCAAACTCCATGTCGCTGGTGGTCGGCAGCGACTCGTGAACCTGTCGCACAGTTGCCTGCTTCAGGTTCCAGAGTGCTCGCGCTACTTCCAATTCACCCTTGGACAGGGCGGGACGATCCGTCATTGTTTACCCTCCTGAGTACAAATGTACGCGGATGGTATGCGTACATTTGTACTTGGTCAAGAGCGGCTGGCGGATTTTCGGGGGTGTCGAGTGTTTGTTTTGTTTCGGGGCGGCGCAATCGATGGGGTGCTGAGGCGGTCGGGTGAAGTGCGCTGGGATTTGTTGGGGCGGTTTGTGCGTGGTTCCATGGGCTCACGCCCACGGCAACGTGCTGTCGCCGCTTCGCGGCTGGTTCGGATTTTGGTGTGGGGTCCGATTGTGGTTGACGTGCGTTTGAATTCGTGTTGGGCGTGCGTTGGATTTGGGCTGCGATTTGGTTTGTGCTTGGATTCCATGGGCTCACGCCCACGGCTACGTGCTGCCGCCGCTTCGCGGCTGGTTCGGATTTTGGTGTGGGGTCCGATTGTGGTTGGCGTGCGTTTGAATTCGTGTTGGGCGTGCGTTGGATTTGGGCTGCGATTTGGCGGTTCGGTTTGTGCTTGGATTCCATGGGCTCACGCCCACGGCTACGTGCTGCCGCCGCTTCGCGGCTGGTTGGAGTTTGGTGTGGGTTCCGATTGTGGTTGGCGTGCGTTTGAATTCGTGTTGGGCGTGCGTTGGATTTGGGCTGCGATTTGGCGGTTCGGCCTGTGCTTGGGTTCCATGGGCTCACGCCCACGGCTACGTGCTGTCGCCGCTTCGCGGCTGGTTGGAGTTTTGGTGTGGCGTCCGATTATGGTTGGCGTGCGTCTGGATTCGTGTGGACGGTCGTTGGGCGCGGCGGATCGGTTTGTGCTTGGGTTCCATGGGCTCACGCCCACGGCTACGTGCTGTCGCCGCTTCGCGGCTGGTTGGAGTTTTCGTGTGGCATCCGGTTGTGGCTGGGCGTGCGTCTGAATCAGTGCGGGCGATCGTTGGGCGTGGCGGATCCGTTTGTGCTTGGATTCCATGGGCTCACGCCCACGGCTACGTGCTGTCGCCGCTTCGCGGCTGGTTGGAGTTTTGGTGTGGCATCCGATTTTGGTTGGCGTGCGTTTGAATTCGTGTTGGGTGCGTTAGATTTGGGTTGCGATTTTGAGCGGCGGCTTGTGCTTGGATTCCATGGGCTCACGCCCACGGCTACGTGCTGCCGCCGCTTCGCGGCTGGATTGATTTTTGGTTCCGTGGCTTGTTAACCCGGTTGTGCTGTCATGCAACGCATCGAGGTCTGCACTGCTCGGCGAACCAAGAGTGGTCGTAAAGATCCCAGCGGATCTGGCTAAAGGCGGGCAAAGTACACCCGTGCGGTGGCGAAGTTGATATCTGCTCGGCCGACCGCTAACTTCATGGGATTGGCCCACCTGCTGTTTTCGAGGCACTCCCTTTCGAGGCAATCCCATGACCCGCTGTTTTGTCGTTGCTGCCGTTCTGTTGACTTGTACTTCCGTCCTCGCCGAAAACTGGGCGCAGTTCCGCGGTCCCAATTTCAATGGCTTTACAGACGAGTCGAATCTGCCCGAGCAATGGTCCACCAGCGAAAACGTCGTTTGGTCCACCGACTTGCCTGGTGCGAGTGCCGCAAGTCCGATTGTTTGGGGCGACAAGGTTTTCGTTTCCAGTACGGATGCTGAAGCCAAAGGGCTGGTCGCACTCTGCATTGACCGGAACTCCGGCAAAGTACTTTGGAAGAATCGGGTTGCCGACGGAATTCGACGGGACTCGCGCAGTAACTTTGCAGCACCAACTCCGGCGACCGATGGCGAAGTCGTCGTCTTCTTTTATGGCACCGGGCCGTTGGTCGCTTACGACCTGGATGGCGAAGAAATCTGGAAACGCAATATCGCTGAGGACTATGGCGAGTTTGCCTTCCAGTGGACATTCAGCACCAGTCCACTGCTGTACGACGGCAAGTTGTATCTGCAGGTTCTGCAACGCGACACGGCGGCGAGGGGGCGTGGATTCAAGGACAAAATGAACGAGTCCTATCTGTTGGCGCTCGATCCCAAAACTGGCAAAGAGATTTTCAGGACGATCCGTCCCAGCAAGGCCAAAGCGGAATCGCGGGAGGCTTTCACGACGCCAACGCCGTTTACACACAATGGACGTGACGAGTTGCTGATTGTTGGCGGCGATGCACTCAGCGGTCATGACCCCAACACTGGCAAAGAGCTATGGCGGTGGGGAACCTGGAATCCGGAACGTATTGGGCATTGGCGGCTCGTGCCGTCGCCCGTTGCCGGCGGCGGGGTGATCCTCGCATGTGCTCCGAAGAAGGAACCGATCTATGCAATTCGGGCGGGAGGTGAAGGCCAGTTGTCCGATGACGAAATCGCCTGGACGAGCGTCGATCCTCGCGTCGTTTCTTCGGATGTTCCGACCCCGGCGTTCGCCTATGGCGACTTCTTTATTCTGAACAAGGATCGCAAGATGCTCGTTCGCGTCGATCCGGAAGAAGGCGATATCGAGTGGCAGACGCGTATTCCGGGCAACGAAGGCTTCTTCGAGGCATCGCCATTGGTGGCCGATGGCAAAATCTACATTATCAATTCGTCCGCCCGGTGCATGGTCTACGACGCGGAGAATGGCAAACTGCTGGGCGATGTTGAGATGGATGAACCGCAGGATGACTACGTGCGGTCCTCGATTGTGGCGGCTCAGGGGCAATTGTTCGTTCGAACGACCAACAAGCTGTTCTGTATCGCCAAGTAGAGCGTAACGGGCGAATTGAGGGCGTTGATTCGCTTTCGCCGGGCTGTTCCGGTTTTCCGACCGTTGTTGCGATGGAAGATTGCCGCATCTAAAATTGGCCGCTGCGGCGTTCCTTCGTTCGAACCATGAGAAAGACATGATGACCATTGCCAAATCAAGACTGGCTCTCGTGCTGTTGCTAGGTATTTTCCTGATGGCAGGATGCACGGGAGGTTCTGGCACAGCGACAACCGGAACCTCGGGGGATGCCTCCGGTGGCGGCTCGACCGAGAAGCGACTGAAGCTGGCGTTCGTCACGAATCAAATCGCCAGCTTCTGGAACATCGCCAAGGTGGGCTGCGAAGATGCGGCGAAGGAGTTCGACGTTGAATGTGATGTTCGCATGCCTGCGAATGCAACCGCCGTCGAGCAAAAGCGGATCGTCGAGGATCTGTTGGCTGGTGGTATCGAAGCGGTTGCGATCAGTCCCATTGATGCGGACAACCAGGTCGAGCTGCTAAATCAGTGGGCCGCCAAAGTGCCGCTGATCACGCAGGATTCGGATGCACCCACGACCAATCGTTTGATGTACATCGGCATGGACAACTACACCGCCGGTCGTCTGTGCGGCGAACTTGTCAAACAGGCGTTGCCCGACGGCGGGAACGTCATGCTCTTCATCGGACGGCTTGAGCAGGACAATGCCAAGCGTCGCCGGCAGGGTGTCATTGATGTGCTTCTGGATCGCCCTTCGATGGGTGAGTACGATCCCACGGGCGACCAGATAAAAGGCGACAAGTACACGATTCTCGATACGTTGACCGATCAGGGCGACGAGGCTTTCGCCAAGCGGAAGGCGGAGGATGCCATTACGGCGTATCCGGAAATGAACGCGATGGTTGGAATGTTCGCGTACAATCCACCGGCTTGTTTGGCTGCACTCAAGTCACAAGGCAAGCTGGGCCAAATCAAGGTCATCGGATTCGACGAAGCCGACGACACGCTGCAGGGTATCAAGGACGGTACGGTTCAAGGCACAGTCGTACAAAATCCTTACGAGTACGGCTTTCAGTCGGTCCGCATCCTCACCAGTCTGCTGAAGGGTGACGACTCGGTGATTCCCGAAGGCAAGTTCATCGACATTCCGGCTCGAACGATCACCAAGGACAACGTCGACGAGTTCTGGGACGACTTGCGATCCAAAATGGGTGGCTAGAAAACGTATCGTTCGTGCGGTCGAATTAGACTGTACCGAACATGAAATCAGGAGTCGTTGCCATCGCCCGTTTCGATGGCGGCGACGGGGCAGGAGGCTCTCACTTTGATTCCCTACGAGGGTTTTCCTGTCGTCGATGTCTGATGCCGCCTTACCCGCTGATCCGCCACTGCTGGAAGTGCGGAATGTCTCGAAGAGTTTTCCCGGTGTTCAGGCTCTGCAGAATGTCTGTCTCTCGCTCGGGAAGGGCGAGGTTCTCTCGGTAATTGGTGAGAATGGAGCGGGCAAGAGCACGCTGATGAAGATCCTCGCCGGCGTCCAGGAGCCTAACGAAGGGCAGATCCTGGTGGACGGGAAACCAGTCCGCGTCGATTCGACTCAAACGGCAATGTCGCACGGCATTGTCCTGATTCATCAGGAGCTAAACCTGTCCGACAATCTGGACGTCGGTTCGAATATCTTTCTCGGTCGCGAGCCCCTGAAGAATGGCTTCATCGATCGCAAGCGAATCAATCGCGAATCCGTACAGTACCTGAAGAAGGTTGGTCTGGACGTCGACCCGCGTACGATCGTCAGTACGCTGACGATTGGCAAACAACAGTTGGTGGAAATCGCCAAGGCGCTTTCGGTTGACGCGCGGCTGCTGATTATGGATGAGCCAACGTCCAGTCTTTCAGCAGGCGAGTCCGAGGCACTCTTCAAAGTGACTGAAGATCTGCGCAGCAAGGGCGTCAGCGTGATCTATATTTCGCATCGGCTGGGAGAAGTTATCCGGCTGTCCGATCGCGTCACGGTACTGCGGGATGGTGAGAATGCCGGCGATCTCAGTCGCGATGAAGTGACGCACGACAACATGGTCAAGCTGATGGTAGGGCGGGATGTTTCCAAGTTCTACGCTCGTCAGCAGCATGAGGTTGGCGACACGCTGCTGGAAGTCAAGGAGCTGGTGACGCCCGTTTGGCCACGCCACCGTTTGAACTTTCGTGTTCGCGCTGGCGAGATCGTGGGCGTCGCGGGTTTGGTGGGCGCCGGGCGAACGGAAATGTTGCGTTCGGTGTTTGGAATCGACCGGCCGTTACGTGGCGAGGTCCAGGTGGGTGGCAAGCTAACTCAAATCAATGAGCCTTCTGACGCCATCGAAGCCGGCATGGCGCTGGTGCCGGAGGATCGCAAGCAGCACGGGCTGGTCCTTGGCATGACCGTTCGCCGCAATGTCGGGCTCGCGGGGCTGTTTCGCAATCGACTGGGTGGTGGATTCCTGAATGAACGTCGTGAACGCGATGATTCGGCGGACATGATTCAGAAGATGCGAATTCGCACTCCCAACGACAAACAAATTGTCCAATACCTTTCTGGTGGAAATCAGCAGAAGGTGGTGATCGGCAAATGGATGTCCATGCAGCCTCGACTCTTGCTGCTGGACGAACCGACTCGGGGTATTGATGTCGGTGCCAAGGAAGAGATATATCGCCTGATGGAATCACTCGCGGCCGATGGCATGGGCGTGTTGTTTGTTTCCAGCGAGATGGAAGAGATCATCGGCATGAGCGATCGCGTGTTGGTCATGCACGAGGGGCAGATCAGGGGCGAGCTGTCGCGTGATGAACTGAGCGAAGAATCCATAATGCAACTGGCCACGGGGGGACAATCGGTAGTATCCTGAGCGAACGCTTCGCACGGGTGCGTCGGTTGAGACGATAGAAGGCAGACATGAACGCAAAGGTCCTCGGCATTTTCCTGTTGTTGCTCGCACTGTGTGGGTTTCTTTCGTTTTACACGCCCGATTCCTTCCTGAAGGGTAACAACATCGAGAACCTCATTCGTCGTACGTCGATGTACGGCGTGCTGGGGATCGGTGTGGCGTTTGTCATTATCACGGGCGGAATTGACCTTTCGATTGGATCGATCGTGTGCCTTTCCGGTTGTTTGTTGGCGTTGTTTCTGGGTGTGGACTACATGCCCTTCGACGGCGCGGCGGTTACCCAGGTCTCGTCGGCGAATCGTACGGTTCTGGTCGCTGGGACGGGCGATCAGTTCAGCGCGGGCGATACGATTCGCTACTACGGGGGCAAGCGCGCAAAGAATGCGCTGTTAACCGTGGCGTCGGCGGAAGTTCAATCTGGCGGCACGCTGCTGACGGTGAGCGAGGAATTGTCGCGTGATGATCAGACCGGCAACGTCGCCAAAATGTTGAAGTTGGCGGCGGTATCGACGGGAGATATGTCCGCGGAAGATCCCGTGTTCCCCACCGTGACGCTGGCAGGTGCTCATCCTGAGATGGCAAAGCGCGACCAGATCTGGTTCCTCAAGGATCGCAGTCTCAAGCAGTTCACGGTGATGAGTGCGGAAGTCTCCGGCGATACGACGACCTTGTCGCTGAATGACTCGCTAGGCAAGATCGACGAAACGTGGATGGCTGTTCCGTTGGAGCGACGTCAGCGATTTTCGATTCCTGTCGCGCTGGGGCTCGTGCTGGGCATCGCGCTGGCGTTGGGTTGGCTGCACGGTGTACTGGTGACGAATCTGAAGCTGCAGCCGTTCGTCGTGACGTTGTGTGGACTGTTGTTCTACCGTGGCATTTCGCGGTGGATGGTGAACGACGCGACGATGGGATTCGGAGCGGAATACGAATCCAACCTCAGTTTGCTGGGCACGGGCAAGCTTCCCTTGTGGACGGCGGCGGATGGTTCCGATTCCTTCGGACTCCCCTACCCTTTCTTCGTGATGCTGATCTGTGCGATTGTGGCGGCTATCTTCCTGAACAAGACGATTTGGGGCCGCTATATGCTGGCGTTGGGTCGGAACGAGGATGCAGCTCGTTATTCGGGCATCAATACGAACAGGATGACACTGTTGGCCTACGTGATATCCACGCTCATGGCGGCGGTGGGCGGGATCCTGTTCGCGCTGGATTCCAATTCGGTGGCCCCGTCGAGTTTCGGGAACTTCTTCGAGCTCTACGCGATTGCCGCAGCGGTGTTGGGTGGTTGTTCGTTGCGCGGCGGTGAGGGCGGCATCCTGGGCGTGGTGGTAGGCACCGCGCTGATGCAGACACTCTACAACCTGATCGTGCTGGTGAAGATTTCCGACAAGCTGGAGTTCGCGATCATCGGAGCCGTCATTTTGATCGGCGTGATTGTCGACGAGCTAGTCAAACGCTTTGCCGCTCGCCGGCGGGCATCGATGCGGTCGACGTAGAGTTACCGGGGAATCCGTAGAGGTTCACGCAACGTCGGGAAACGCAGTGCGATCGATCAGACCGAGTTACCTCCGTTTTAGGTCTGGTGACGTCGCCGCCTAAAACCGGCAGCGATGATGATCAACATTAGTTTCGCTGCCGTGGCGGAGGCCGGTTCGGGAACGCCGGCAACTTGTGAATCCTCTTCCTCGGGTGACACCATGCCAAAGTTCCCCGACATGGAGAGGAAATCCGAAAAGCCAACGGTTCCGTCGCGGTCAAAATCGCCATCTGCATAGGCGACGTCCGTTAGTTCGTAGTTACGGGCAATGATGAGGAAGTCTGAGAAACCGACTTCGCCGTCGAAATCGAAATCGCCCTCAACAAGGTTGAGCACTTCCAGCAACAGGTCGAAGTCTGCCAGCGAGCCAACCCAGTCGACACAGTTGATGTCGTCGAAGTCGACGTCGTAGTCAAGGTCGCAGTCGAGTGTCGACTGTACGATGTAGAACTCATTATCAGCGGGTGTGCCCACAGGTTGAACGTCTTCGTCAAATTCGACTTCGTAGTTGGGCAGGTCCCAAATGACTTCGGCGAGGATGTCGTTTCGTATGGTGGGTAGGTAGGTGTCGACGCTCGCCCAGCGAGAGGCCAGAAGGGGCGGTGGAGTTTCTTCTTCTTCTTCCATCTCATCGGTGTCCGTTGCAGACGGCGCGCTCGGCGGAGGGGTGTCATTGTCCAGTATGCTCTCGCCGTCATAGGCAAGGTACGAATGGATGCCGAAGAGTTCCAATTTGCCTTCATCATTCACAATGAATGTCGGACCGCCTGAGTCGCCGTTTGAAAACCGAAATTCATGTTCTATCAAACCAGGGCCATTCACCGGCTCCTCGTTGAAGACGTCGCCGGCCGCGGAGTCATCGATGTAGAAAACGAGGTCGCCATCGCCACGAAACGCCTCGGTGGTTGCCGCGTAGTCGACCGTATTGAGGCCAAGCCGGATTGATAGTGCTCTTGTCGAGCGATTGCCTGACCGCCCCACGCCAATCACGGTTTGTCCGGCGTAGTCGTCAGGGCGTGCGATTGGGTAGTGGCGTACCAACGAAGTGTCACATTGTGCACCCGGGACGACCGTTCCCAGCCAGACATCGGAATCGGCAACCTGCCTGCCCGATTCGATTTCGCATTCGATGGTCGGACCGCTTGCGTCATTTTCCAGGTAGAATTCGACCGTGCCTCCCGCTGCGGCATGGTTTGAAGAAAGGAAATGGGTGGGGCTAATCATCGTTACCCACCGGCCGGTATTCTGTTGATCTCGCGAAACACCGGATAGATCGAACCCATCGCCGATAAAGTCTGATCCCGCTGTACCGGGGGCGAATCGATCGTGTTTATCCTGTCCATATCCGTCGACCACCATCTGTCCGCAACAAACCGAGGGCATTAAGGCTGCGAACCAGAGTAGGCAGTTGAGACGACGAAACATCATGTATCAGGCGGACTCCGGGAAAGCGTGGCGGATTCGGGCAATGACCGGAATCCGGTCGCCGAACTTCAGGAACTGAAACAACCCAGTGATGAATATCAACGTTTATCCTAGCTGCCGGCGGAGGATGCCTCAACAAATCCGTCGGAACCGTAGGCGCCCGGTGTGCAGCGTATCACACGCCCCAAAGCCGCCTGCTAGGGATTCGCTTTCAGGAGTTCGACAAATTGCTTCACCGCGGGAGCCAGCGCGCTACTGTGTTTGCCGGAGTGCTCGACGATTGACAACATGGGTTTGTCGAGTTTGGCGATTTCTTTTTTAGCGCGTTCGACGCCGCTTTTCACGCCCGCATCCTCGGTTCCAATGTAGGCAACGTGCCGTCGTTGCATCCAGCGAACGTTGGGCGGTAGGACACGCATTTCCCTTTCGACAGGGTTGGTGAGATCAAAGGGAACGCGGTCCTTGATCATCGTGAACAATAGAGGTCCGTACAGTCCTCCTGAACTTCCACCGTATCGGATGGGGACATCCTTTCTAAGCGAGAGCATGGCCGATACGACGCCGCCAGCGCTGTGTCCAAAGGTGTAGATGCGTCGGCGATCGACAATCTTCTGTCGGGCGAGCCAGTTCACGGCTGCGATGGCGTCGTCCACTTCGCCCAGGAACATCTCGCAATCTCCCGGATTTCCATTTTCGCCACGAAGCATGGGGGTCATGACGACGTAGCCGGCGGCAAGGAACGGGCGACAGGTTTTGAAGTGATTTGCCGTGAATGCAAAATCACTGTGGAAGTAGACGACCGCCGGGTATTTCTGCGCGTTGGAGTTGGGTGGCTTCTTGACCCATGCTTTCAGTTTTCGTTTGCCCGACGGATACGTTATCACATGCACGCCCGGAAGCGGCGTCTGCTCCTTGGGATGCCGCGGCGCGGGCCCCTTCTTTACGAGCTTCGTTCTGAAGTTTCGCAGCCGAGTTTGATACGGCACATCCAGGTCAAATTTGTCCCTGCCATACACATCCTGTACTGAAACCGGAAGCACGAGAAGCAACAGGACGATCGGACCGCGATAGCACCAAGACAATGACATGATTGAATTCTTCGGGCGGAGCAGGCTTTGCTCATTGAACATGAATAGACCTATGGGTGTGTGGCCAGTATCGTCTTCGGTCGCTGCGTTGCCGAGTTCCGCCATCATCTTGTTTCGTTAGCTGTGCACTTGCGGTAAAACGCACGTCACAAAGGTTGAAAGTCGGGTTCTTCGATGCGATTATCGTCATCCGTCAGTGTCACTTCTCTAGTGTCACTGCTAACACTGTAGTGTCAAAGGAATTGGCAGAATGACGACTGAGCCCGCGTCCGACGCCTCACTCTGGAGACGAGTATTCTACGTCGATCTTCGCACGTTGGGTTTGTTCCGAATCTTGTTGGCGTCTTTGCTGTGTTTTGATCTTGGCGAACGTCTCCTCAATGTTCGCCTCTACTACACGGATCTTGGCATTCTTCCCCGGGCGGCGATCGACGAAGCGCTAGGGAGTTCAATTGCCTGGACAAGCCTTCATTACCATACGGGCGCCAGCGTTGGGCTGCAGTCTTGCATGTTGCTCTTGGCTCTGGCGATTGCTATTTCGCTGTTGGTCGGATACCAAACCCGGTTGTCGACCTTGTTGACGTGGGGACTGATTGTAAGCCTGAACCGTCGAGTTCCCATTATGTGTTCTGGCGGCGACGAGACCATTCGACTGCTGCTCTTCTGGAGTTTCTTCCTGCCGACGGGCGCAAGGTTCTCGGTCGATCAATGGCTGCGAATCCGGCGAGGCGAACCGATTGGGACGGACAATCAATTCTGCTCCATCGGGAGTGCTGCGATCCTGTTGCAGGTTTGTTTCGTCTATTGGTTCACCGCCATTCTGAAACTATCTCCCGCGTGGTTGGGGGGAACTGCAGTCAAGACGGCGTTGGAGTTGGACTTTAACACGCGACCGATCGCCGCGTGGTTCGCCGAGCAGACCTCGCTGACGGTCGTGATGACTTACCTGACGCTGTTCGTGGAAGGCAGCATGCCCTTTGTCGCGTTGTCACCCTGGTACAACACGGTTTGTCGCTGGGTGGCAATGGTCGTTATGGTCGGGCTTCATCTTGGGATCGCCATTCTGATGTGCATTGGTATCTTTCCATTTGCATCGATGGTGAGTTGGACGGTGTTTATGCCGTCAGCCACCTGGGACTGGCTGTATCGTCGGATGGGATGGACGGTTTCTGTGGCAGGCTCGGAGGAAGGCTCGGAGGAAGGCTCGGAGGAAGGCTCGGAGGAAGGCTCGCCCTGGCGGTTTGAAACCTGTCGTCCCGTGCAGGTCGTTGTCGCGTTGGTTTTGTTGCTCGCGTTTACCTACAACGTGCTTGGGCTGGATCAGTTGAAACGCCGTGGCATCGTCATCCCGGCACCGTTGGAACTGTTGGCCTGTGGACTGAGGGTTGATCAACGTTGGGGCATGTACGCTCCTACCCCTGAGGTCAGCGATGGGTGGCTCTTGATACCCGCAGAATTGATGGATGGTTCAAGACTGGATCTGTTTACAGAAGCCGGGATCACGTACGAGAAGCCGATAGCGCCGGCGGCTCTCTTTTCCTCGCCCCGAATGAAGAAGCTGTTGCTGACGTATCGCGCAGAACAGCATGCGCCGGCATGGCAGTGGTTTGCAAAGTACTATTCGCGGGAATGGGATGCGAAGCAATCCGACCCAGGGAAGAAGATTCGCCGCATGCAAATGTTGTTCGTCGGCGAGCTCAAGCACAATCAGGACAGGTACATCGCGGCGTTCATAGAGTACGTGCCAGCCAGTGGCGAGGCGTCGCTGGTCACCGTGCCGATGCTTCCGTAGTCGCACGTTCGTTGTCGATCACATCGCGGCGTTCCATCGTGATTGTTCACTGAAAATTCTTACTCGCCGATCTGGTTAGCGATCTCACGGTCGCCTGCGTAATGGCGATTTTCTCCGTCGACAACTCATTCCGAAACGCGGAACTGGATGAGGTACGTATCCGGCCAAAATTTCGCGACGGATCTTTTGCGAATTTTCCTTGCCCGATGTCGGGCGTCGCAACGCTTTGGTGATCCGGCACCCAACTGGTGTCGAACGAAAGGAAACGAGTAATGGACTACCCTAGCCGTAACGGCGAATCCAGAATTTCAGATGCCATCAACGAGGCGTCCGCCGTGATCCTTGGATTGGAAAGCTTGCGCGCGACAGGCGATCCGTCGGCTCGCAAGAATTACATCGAGCTGGCCAAATCGTCCGCAAATTCGCTTGCGGCAATACTTCAGTCGATCGACTTCGAAGAAACCTTGCGTCAGCGCGGCGAGGCCAAAGCAAAGTCTTAGGCCAACGCGAAGTCCTGGTATGACGCGTTCGTGAAGTGGGCGATATCAGTAGGCCAATCGTTTGCCGCACGCTTGTCTTGCGTCAGCGATTGTGCTTGAACCAGAACGGGAAGCTCTCAATCAGGTTTGCCAGCTCGTCGGCTTCCGATGCGTGGACGCCGTACCGCCATTCGATGTCCGCGGTTAGTTCGTGGCCAAGCGTAAGTTCCGCTGTGTAGCTGTCGTGATCCCACACGAATCGGCATGCCCCATTGGGATCTACCAGAATCTTGGGCGGCGACACGGTCCGCCAGAAGGCAAGGTAATCGACAAACTTCGAAGCCATCCGAACTGCAAAGGGATCCGGTTTTCGAGTACCGAGATCGTCCCAGTTGTCTCGCAGAATTGCGATTTGCGCGATTCTCTCTTTGAGGCGTTCCAACTGTGGCTTCCTTTATCCTGGAGGTTAATGAACCGTAGGTTGTCCTTGAACGTGTTCAAGAGACTTGCGGTTTCTGGCACCGGTCCGGCACGCTTTCGAAACGCGTCAGAATTGCATACGCACCCACAGGTATGGGCGGCAGCCAGGCAGTGCGACTTTTTCCTATTTCAACAAGCCGTTTCCATTTCCATTCGTAACGGAAGAAAATATTTTCTTCCTTCGCATTCCGTCGACGATTGGTTCGCTGGCGGGCACTTATCGAAGGCATTGCAACGAACCGTAGGCGGGCACTTTACCCACCTGCAATTTTGAGCTGCATCGTGACCTCGCGGCAAGCGGATCGCCAGCCCCCTAAATTACTTTTGAGACGCATGGATACCTGGGTTAAACAGATATTCACATTGATAATTCTTAATGCCTGAGAATTTTTAGGTAGTCTCGCATTGGTCGTGGCCATCGGAACGCATCGTGATGCGCAAGCCCGAATTTGGGTTCGGTCGAAGGAGCGGACGCGGCGAGGTGCCGTCGACGCAGAAAGGGACCTAGCGCCAACAATTGGACTCACCGCTGGATGGCCTGTGAGGCGGATGTGGCCGTTGTATCGAATCAGGGCCAGATGTCGGCCGTGAGGGAAAGAAGCTCGGGAACAAGGACTCGAACCTTGACTAACGGTACCAAAAACCGTGGTGCTGCCATTACACTATTCCCGAATGGCACTATTTTGTTGCGGGCCGTAGCCTATCCGCCACTGCCAGAAAGATACAGGGATATCTCCCAGTTTTCCAGACCGGCAAGCACAGAACAAATTTCCGCTTGAAAACAGGTTCTACGCATTCTTGCGGCGATTCACAACTGTGAAAGTAAGCTGTTCGAGCTCGATTGCCAAGTCGACCGCAACGACGGCTGCCTTTTTATCATCGAGTGTCACGGGTGAAAAGTTCAAAATCCCTTCAATACCTGCTCCCACCAACTGGTCGGCGACTTCCTGAGCGGCCGCTCCGGGTACAGCGAGGACGCCGAGCCGGACTTCATTGGTTTGGGTGAACTCGTGCAGCTTGCTAACGTGATGGACAAGCGTGCCTTCAACGGTTGTACCGACAACAGCCTCGTCGGTGTCAAAAGCGGCGACGACTTCGAAACCCTGTTGACGAAATCCACGGTAGCCCAGCAGAGCTCGTCCGAGGTTACCGATTCCGACGATCACAACCGGCCAGCGTCGGTCGGTACCGAGGATGCGTTTGATTTCCGGGACGAGTTCGTTGCAGCGGTAGCCAAGGCCGGGGTATCCAAATGCTCCAAAAAACGCCAAATCCTTGCGGACCTGTGCGTCTGTGAAGCCGAGGGCCCGTCCCAATTGTGTGGAGCTTACGGTCTCCGAACCGTTGCGGAGCAGTTGTTGTAGCTCGCGCAGGTACAAACTGAGCCGGCTAACCACCGCCTGCGGCACCGAACCGTCGCTGGCTTTTCTGTCAGACATCTTGCCAGAACCCATTCAAACGTAAGTAAGTCGGATTACTGTAAAGCTTTACGGCGGTAGCGGCAAGCAAGGAATGCACGCACGAAGCAAGAGAATGCTGGTGCGATTTGCACCTATTCTGACAGGAAGTCGGCATGATCCGGCCAAACCTTGCCCGAGACAGGGTTATACAGCCAGCCTCCGATTCCGGCCGGCATCGCCTGATGGACCGTTGGTTCATCAGAATAGATTTCTCGTACTCGATTTTTCTCGTCGATCGAAACGCTGAATGGATTGTCAGGGATCGCCTCGACGGGCTCTTCTGAGAAAGCCTCTTGGGGTGAGGAAGGCGGTCGACCGTGCCGCGAACGAAAATCGTCAATCCGCTGGCGAAGTTTCTGCAGGTTGAATCGCAGCTTGCTCAGGCGGTCGGCTTCGTCGACGCGAAGCAGGTGAGGCACGAAGGCACCACACAACACGCCAACCATGGCAATGATGCCAAGCACTTCAGCGACGTTGATACCTTTTCTGGGGCTGCTCATTATTGTTCCGTACCGAAGGTGACGGCATCGCGACCAGTTTGCTGAGCGAGATTTGACCTAGGGATAGGTAGGTTGCGAAAAGCCGCCGGTCAAGAATCCTTCTATCTGATCGCCGCGCTGGTCCACGTTGGCTTTTGAAAGAAACAACGAGGCGTTTGTGGCGTGAAATATCGCCGCGGCGAACCGCAGTCTCGAGCCGTGGCACCAAATATCGCGACGGACTGTAACGGTGCTAGCAGCTCCTGCTGGTTATGCAGGCGTACTTCCCCAAACTACCTAAGATTGAGTGTCGTTTCCTTTTAACCTGCTTTCCTACCTTGACGATGACAATGACAGCAGTCGCGGCATAGGCGAAGTGGGGGAGATGGGTAATCTTGAAGACTGTCGCCAGCCAGACCAGAAACTCTCGGTTTTTATAGACAAATTTCAGGAGTATGGAGATGAAAGCAAGACTGGCAATACCAGCATCAGCGGCCGTCCTGGCCGTCCTGTTGGGTCAGCTTGTCCACGCCGCTTGTTGCGGTGCGGGAAGCTACAGCTGTTGCGACGCCGGTGCGTCGGTAGCAGCTGCTGGATGTAGTGCAGACGGAAGCGGAGGCGGCGCCATTATGGGCGGCGCAGTTGCTGACGGTGCAATGGCATCTGGGGCCAACGGTGGGGCAATGGGTGGCGGAACGACTACAGTAATGCGAACGGTTCAGGAAACCATCATGGTTCCCGAGCAGTACACCGCTTACCGTAACGTTGCGGAAACCGTTTACGACACGAAGACGATCAATGTGACGAACTACGTCCGTGAGACCAAGTACCGTACGGTTAACTACACAGTACGCAAACCTGTCTATCAGACTCACCAGCGTACGATCAACTACACGGTCAACGTTCCGACTTACGAAACGAAGACTCGTACGATCAACTACACGGTCAACGTTCCTCACTACGAGACCAAGACCCGTTGCTACACCGTCAACGTTCCTCACTACGAGACGAAGACGCGTACGATCAACTACACGGTCATGAAGCCTGTGTACGAAAACCACACGAAGGTGATTCCTTACACGGTCCGAAAGCCTGTGTACGAAACTCGCCAGCGTACGGTCAACTACACGGTCAACGTTCCGGAATATGAGACGAAGACGCGCACGATCAACTACACAGTCATGAAGCCTGTGTACGAGACCAAGCACCGAACCGTCACCAGCTACGTTCGCGAAGCTGTCCCTTACACCCGTACCGTAACGGTTCGTGGTGGATCGTGGCAGACGCAGACGTACACCATTCCCGGAAAGACCTATACACGACAGGTTCGTGGTCCTGGAACATGGACTTTTGATCCGTCGACCTGCCGCAATGTCTACTGCCCGGGTGAATGCCAAACGGTATGCTGCCAGGCTCCTGACAAGACTTGCTGCAAGAAGGTTTGGGTTCCAACCTGCGAGCAGAAGACGATCAATTGCACACGCTACGTATGCAAGCCCGTCTGCAAGACAGTTCCTTACACTGTCTGCCGCATGGTTCCTGAGTGTCGCACCAAGACTTGCACCTACAAGGTCTGCAAAATGCGTCAGGAATGCCGCACGAAGACCTGCAACTACCAGGTATGCCGCTACGTATGTGAGCAGCGAACCCGGACTTGCAACTACCGTACGTGCAAAATGGTTCCTGAGTGTCGCACCAAGACTTGCAGCTACAAAGTCTGCAAGATGGTTCCTGAGCAGCGAACTTGCAGCTACAAGGTTTGCAAGATGGTTCCCGAGTGTCGCACCAAGACTTGCACCTACAAGGTTTGCAAGATGGTTCCTGAGTGCCGCACCAAGGTTTGCACTTACAAAACTTGCAGCTACGTCTGCGAGCAAAAGTGCAAGCAGGTACCATACACGGTTTGCAAGCCCGTTTGCTCGACCAAGACGATTCAGTGTCCACGAACCGTCTGCAAGAAGGTGCCTTACACGGTTACCCGATGCGTACCCAAGGTCATCTGCAAGCAGGTTCCTGTCACCGTTTGCTGCCCCATGCCAGCTTGCAGCGGTGCCGCTGCTGGATGCTGCGGTGGTGGTGGCTGCGACAGCTGCGGCAGCTAGTTGACCCGCTAGTCAGGAGACCGAAAAGTCTCTGGTCTGAAAATCTGAAACGGCCCGGTTCCGACCGGGTCGTTTTTTTTGTGCGCTTAGGTGGTTGTTCGCCCGGCCTGTCGGATTCCGCTAAGCTGGTGCATTGGTAAGGCTTTGCGGGAAGAACATGACAAGATCGAACATGACGAAATCAACTGCCACGTTTCCAGCGACGAGCACACGCCGAACTGCCAACGCGATTTGGCGAATCCCGTGTTTCCGAGCACTGACGAGTCTCGCTCTGTTGGTGACGCTCGCAATGCAGGGCCTGGCCGCAGACCGCCCGAAGAATGTGATTCTGATCATGGCGGACGATTCCGCCGCGGACAATTACGGCTGCTACGGTAGCGATTTCTTCAAGACGCCCACGCTCGACGCGCTCGCTCGTGACGGAGCACGCTTCACCCATTGTTATTCCGAACCGGTTTGCACATCCAGTCGTGTGAAGATCATGACCGGTCGCGACAACGTGCGGAACTACGTCAAATTTGGATCGCTCGATCGCAGCGAAACAACGTTCGGCAACATGATGCAGGCGGCTGGCTTTGCAACGGCCGTCGCGGGCAAATGGCAATTGCACGGTGCTCCGAATGGTTCGCTGGCTCCGCAGTGTGGTTTCGATACCTACTGCCTCTGGAATTATCCGGGCTCCAACCGCGAGCGATACTGGAATCCCGGCATCATCCGCGACGGCGAGTTGCTGGAGACGGACAAGACTGACTACGGGCCCGACATCTTTGCGAACTTTCTGATTGACTTCATTGAAGAAAATCGCGAACGACCCTTCTTTGTTTACTATCCGATGGTGTTGGTGCACTCGCCGTTTCCCGTGACGCCCGACAGCGATCCCGCCGCTCGCGAAGCAAAGGGTAAGGCGGCGACTCTTCGCAATTTTCGCGACATGACGCTCTATGCCGACAAGATCGTGGGTAGGTTGGTCGAGACGCTGGAGAAAAACGGACTCCGTGAAAACACGGTATTGATCTACACCACCGACAACGGGACGCACCGGAATCTGACGTATCCCTACAGGAACGAAAGTCGAGTCGGCGAGAAGGCGTACGCCACCGACGGCGGGACGCATGCTCCGTTGATCGTGAGCTGCCCCGGGCTCGTAAAAGCCGGCACCGTGTGCGAGGATCTCGTCGATTTTTCGGACATGTTGCCAACGATCGCAGACATCACGGGGGCAGAACTGCCGAACGTGAAACTCGATGGCCGAAGCTTTTGGCCGCAGTGCAAAGGTGCCCGTGGCAATCCGCGAGACTTCATCTTCCAATACTACTATCCCAAGTTTGGCGAAGCGGCCAATCGGCATGGTGACGGCATTGGCGATCGGGAGATCGTTTGGGCGCAGAATCAACAGTACAAGCTCTATCGCGATGGCACGCTGTACGCGACCTCGGATCGACATGAACGAACGCCACTTACCGACACGCGTGCAGAAACCGAGAATGCCCGTCGGTTACTACGAGCAGCCATCGAGGAAATGCCGGCGACGCCTCCGAAGTTGGTGCCCTACCCTGCCCCGCAATAGAATTTCTATTTGCATCGAGCTCACGTTTTTTCAAGCACGGTTCCCATTCATGCATGGAGGCGGGCTCGCTCGCTGCCGGGAGGTGATCCGACAACGAGCGAGCTCCGACCTGCCCTGACCTGGTTGCCCAAAACCCGGTCGTTAGTTGGCCGCAAGTCCGGCGATCTCCGATGCTGACATCTGCCGGTCGTACATCACAAAGTCACTGATCCTGCCATTGAAATGGTCGTAGGCCTTGAACGGGCGATCTTCCGTGCGGTCCCATGTGTTCGCGCCAATCGCCATCGCTTCCATGTTGGTCGACATTCCCTGCGTGAAGCCAGCTTCGATGTCGACAGGTTGTCCATTCAGGTAGAGCGTGAATCCGCCCGCTCCAAACGTGACCGCCAGGTGGTATTCCTGCCCTCGTAGGACGGAACCCTCCGTGGACTTCAGCCATGACGATTCCTCGGCGCTCTGCAGTCGAGCTTCGATGTGTCCGTCCTGAATGTAGACGCTGAGATGACCTCCATTGCCCTTGTCTCTTGCGTCCTTGGAGAACAGCGCGTGCCGTCCCCAGATATCGTCGGACGTGAACGTCATTTCAATCGTACCGTTGGCGATTTCCATCGACGCGTCGTGCGCAATTTCAATATGGTCGCCCTGTTCACTGACCAACTCGATTTCATTCAGCACGCCAAACACACCATCTGCCGGAAGGCTGCCATCGTTGGGCGTTGGCATCGGTGGCGGCGTACCATCGTCGGCGACGGGAGTGCCCTTCCGCGGTGCGAGAGCTTCATCCAGTTCATAGATCGTATCGACGATTCCGTAGGCAGGCTGTGCGTCGACGGTGTAGTCGCTTCTGGTTACAAGGTCACCGAACACGGTGATCGTACCCAGTTGGTCTTTGTTGTGAGCTCCTGCATTTCCCTGATTGGACTGGATGTAGAGCACGGAGGCATCGAGAATTCCGTCACCGTCAGTGTCGACATGTTCGAGGTGATACACGTCGACCGTGTGTCCGACGACTTCAATGCGATCTCCCTCGGCCCGATTGAAGTCTTCAATGACTTCGTTGCCGAGTCGGTCGACCCAGTGATCGTGCACGCGATCGTTTTCTCCCGCGACGCCATGCCAGTAGATCATGCCGTTGTCCATGACGTGGTCGAGGATGATTTCTTCCTTGGCGTTGATGAGGACTTCAAAGCGGAACGTGTCCGCTCCGCCGCCGCCGACCATCACGTCATCGGCCTCGATCGGTTGATCCGGATAGAGCGTTCGCGATTCCGGGTAGACTTCGTTGTCTGGATCATCCTCGGAGTCATAGTCCTGCGCGATCACCGGTTCGCGGCCATCTGATCGACTGACCAGTAAGTCGTCGCCGTCGCCACCTTCCAGCCGGTCTTCGCCATGGCCTCCGTCAAGGCGGTCGTTGCCGTTTGTACCCTGAACCGTGTCGTCTCCGTAGCCGGCGTCCACATCTGTGCCGCTGATCGTTTCGTCGGCGTCCGTCCCGTAAGTTCGGCCTTCGACTTGCACTGGCTGGTGGACGTAGCCGGCGAGGTCGGCGACCTGGTGTCGATCAAATTGCGAGTCGTAGAAGACAAAGTCACGAATTCGACCATCGAAGTGCGACGATGTCGAACGAGGGTGATCGGCGTCGCGGTACCACGCATTGGCACCGATCGCCATGGATTCGGTGTTGAGCGACAGTCCCTGTTCGAAGTCGGTCTCCCAGTCGACCATGCGACCGTCCAGGTACAGCCAGAACCCGTCGTCGCCAAACGTGACCGCGACGTGATGTTCTGTCCCGTGGTCGATGGAGTGTTCCGCGGAACGCAGCCAGACTTCGTCGGTAGCGCTTTGCAGACGTACCTTGATTCGACCATCGTAGACGAACGCTGTGATGTGTCCGCCGTCGCGATTCCCACCCGCGTCCTTCGAGAACAACGCACGCGAACCCCATGCGGTGTCTGCGGTAAATGTCAGTTCAAATGTACCTTCATCGACCGCGAAGGCATCGCTGTGGGCGACTTCGATGTGGTCACCACGTTCGCCCGTGAAGTCGACTTCGTTCAACATTCCAAAGACGGCTCCATCGGGCAGCGTGCCGTCGTTGGGAGTTGGAAATAGCGGTGGCGTGCCGTCTTCGCTAACGGGCGTTCCGACCAGCGGCTCGATGGCTTCATCGATTTGGTGTACCGATTCCACAATGCCATAGGCGGGCCCGGCGTCGACGGTGTAGTCGCTGCCGACCACCAAATCACCGAAGACTGTGATCGTCCCGATCTGGTCCTTGTTGTGGGCTCCGGCATTGCCCTGATTGGATTGCAGATACAGCACTGACGCGTCGAGGATGCCGTCGCCATCGGTGTCCACATGTTGCACGTCGTAGAGGTCGATCGTGTGGCCGACGATCTCGATCTTGTCTCCCTCGGCGCGGTTGAAATCTTCGATGACTTCGTTACCAAGGCGGTCGACCCAGTGATCGTGCACGCGGTCGTTCTCACCCGCGACGCCATGCCAGTTGATCATGCCGTGGTCGTGAACGTGCTTCAGGATGATTTCTTCCTTGGCGTTGATCAGTGGTTCAAATCGAAACGTGTCGGCACCGGGGCCACCGACCAGAACGTCATCACCTTCGATTGGCTGATACGGATAAAGCGTTCTGGTTTCGTCGTTCACCTCGCCGTCCGGGTCATCTTCGTTGGTGTAGTCTTGCGCGATGATTGGCTCGCGACCATCCGATCGACTGATGAGCAGGTCGTCGCCGGGACCGCCGTGCAGCCGGTCTTCACCGTGTCCCCCGTCCAGCCGGTCGTCGCCGTCGGTGCCCTGCAGGTAGTCGTCACCGTACCCACCATGCACGTCCTGTCCGGTCAGCATTTCGTCGTAGCCGGTGCCATAAATACGTCCGGGCACACGCGGCGGCTCGTAACGAGAGTCAGCGAGATCCGAAACCGTGCCGCGGTCGAACTGCTGATCGAACAGGGCGAAATTGTCGATGCGACCATCAAAGTGTGAGCTGGCGCGATCGGGGTGTTCCGGGCTGCGATCCCAGATGTTTGCGCCCAGGACCAGGTTTTCCTGGTTGGTTTCAATGCCTTGTGTAAAGCCCAGCTTCCAGTCTTCCATCATCCCATCGAGATACAGCCAGAACCCGTCATTTCCAAACGTGATCGCCAGGTGATGCGTTTCGCCGTTTTCAACCGAGCCCTCATGCGTCCAGAGGTAGATCGATTCCGTCGTGCTCTGCAGTCGCACTTTGACTCGGCCGTTGGCGACGAATGCGGTAATGTGGCCGCCGACTTCCTGCCCGGACGCGTCCTTCGAAAACAGGGTGTGATATCCGAAGACGTCATCTGCCGTGAATCGCAGCGAAACCGTGCCTTCGGCGACCTGGAATTCCGGCTGATGGGCAATTTCGAAATGATCGCCGTCTTCGCCCGAGAAATCTCGAGCCTCGTTCATCTGAAATACCGGCGTGAACATGGAAACCTGTCGCGTATCGCCGTCTTCGGTGACCTCGAACATGACCGACGCACTGGAGACATCCTGGCCGCGAACATACCCGGAATCAGCATTCAGCATGATCAGTGGTTCAAGCATTTCGAACCTGGAAGTCTGCTTACGCGGCCGGTACCGCTGGCTTCGAGTTCGCTTGTTGCTGAAAGGTTTACCGGGCTTGATGAACATGGTGCCGACTCCGCGAGAGATAGAGGTTTCTAATAAACCCTATGCCTGAAAGCCCTCGGAATCTTCGTGATTCTTTTCACGAAGTGAACGTATGGAATCGGCCTGGTTTGCCGAAAGCGGCATGCGAGCGACAGTGGATTTTGAAGAAACCGCTGTGCCAAAAATTGACAGGCACGGATCGATCGGAGTCGTTTGTTGGTCGTGTCGTCAATGATGCGAAGGGCTGCTTTTTGCAGTGGATCGCGACGAAAGAATGCGAGAAATAGGAATTTCGTCGGGCATGCGACGTATACCCGCGCTGGTGGAATCGGTTAAATTCGATGCCCACATCCACCGCTGGCTCGATTCGCGAAGTTCCGACGATGTGGACTCGCAATGAAACCTGATCGACATTGAGTTATCCCATGCGTCTCTCGACTGTTCTCCTGCTGATTGCTTTGTTGGGCTCGACGAGTTTCGGCCCGACGTGCGTCGCTGCGACGACCAGCACGGAGGAGGAGCGGATTCGCGTCCTGGTCGAGCAGTTGGGAGCAAAGCGTTTCGCTGTCCGGGAAGCTGCTACTCAACAGTTGATCGAGTTGGGGCCCGGAGCGATTGAGATGCTTGCCGCAAAACTACCGGTGGCAGATATCGAAACGAGTCTTCGCGGGTTGGACGTCCTCCATGAGTTGGCTCTGCGGGACAGCAACGGCGCCGTGCGAGCGGAATCGGCGATCAGGAAACTTGCCAGTGGACGGATTACTTCGATTTCGCAACGAGCGGACGAAGTGTTGCGGTCCTTGTTGGAGGCCCGAACGGCTCGGGGCATCAAGGCCCTGCGTCGCCTGGGCGCGGTGATCTCGTTTGTGCCGGCGACGGCCGATGAGAAGTCGCTGGGGACGGACATTGTCTTTGTGACGCTCGCCAAGGCTTGGAAAGGCGACTTGAATGACATGAGTTTTCTGGACTGGCTTGCCGACCATAAGGGCGTCCAGGTCAAGTTTCAGGGCGATCGCTTCGACGACAAGTGGCTAAAACGCGTCGCCGAACTGAATTTGGTCGTCAGTCTACAGCTCAATCGAACCACGATGACTGACGCGGGGCTTGGGCACCTTGCATCGATGAAGCGGCTGCAGGGAATGTCGATCCGTTACTGCAAATTCTCTGACGACTCGATGCAGTACTTCGATCAGTTGAACGAAGGCATGCGTTTCCTGTCGGTGTTCGGCAGTGGGATTTCCCGCCCAGCTTTCGAGGAACTGGCGAAGCGACGACCAGCGTGGAACACTCGCTATGGCCGTGGAGGATTTCTTGGCATCGGCGGCAGCGGCTACGAGAACAATGGAATCAAGGGTTGCATCGTTTCAACCGTGACGCCGAATCAGGCGGCCAACCTCGCCGGCATTCGTGAGTTCGACATCATCCTGGCTTATAACGGTCAGGAGGTATCGGAATTCGTACCGCCGATTCGCGGTGGCGAAGACACACCGGACAGCGAGAAAACCGCTCCGCCGCCGTCATTGTCCGAGTTAATCGGGCGCAACGCACCGGGGGACAAAGTGCAAGTCACGATCCTCCGCTCGGGCGAGAAGATCGAAAAGGACGTTGTGCTGGGCGAGTGGCCGTAAGTCGCATTTCGGCTCCTACTTGGCCCATCTACCAGCCGGGTTCGACTGACTAGCCTTCCGACTTCTTGGCTTCATAGGCTTTCAAAGCCTGAACGGCGTACTCGGTCGGTTCGATCGCAACCGCTTTTCGCGAGGCTTCGATGGCTGCATCAAGATCGCCCAGTTCGTAATGAACTCGCGCCAGCGTATCGAGGATCGAGACGTCCTTGTTGTTCGTCAGTTCGGCCGCGTGCTGCGCGGCTCGGGCGGCTGCTTCCAGAGCGGCTTTGGGTTTTTCGCCCTCGCCCGCCGCGATCGTCCATGCAAGCAGGTCCAGTCGCTTGGGCTCATCCCAACTTGCTTCAATCGCACCGGTCACCTCGGCAACCAGTTGTTCGCTCTTCCCGGATTCCAGCAGCACATTCATTTTGATGAGCCGCAATCGCAGGTTGCCTGGCGATACGTCGAGAATGCGGTCGAGGTGCTTTAGCGCCGTGTCCCATTTCTGTTCGGCAATCGCCTGCTGGAATTTTGGCTCCAGGTCTTCAATCAGCGAACTCGCCGCCCGTTCCTGTTCCAGCTCGGTTTTGGCGGCAACGCGATCCCATGTGCCACCAACGATCGCCGCCAGTGGTTCATCGATCGATGCCGGATGTCCCATCCAGTCGATGCGGCCGTCTTTGCCCACGATGAATGCGTAGGGCAACATGTCCGTGCCGCTGGCTGCGCCCAGCAACTCATAGGTAAAGCCGTCCGCGTCGTCGGTGGCGAGGGCATACTTGATCACGTCATCCCACGTTCCCTTTTCCGCGGGTCGGTTCAGGAAGTTGGCGATCTTGTCCGTTGTTTCTCCGGAGATCCCCACGAATTGAACTCGCTCGCCGTATTGCGACTGCAGCTTGCTCATGTGTGGCATGTTCTTGAGGCACTCGACGCACCACGTTGCCCAGAACTCAACGACGTAGACCGTGTCCTCCTTGTAAGCGGCGATCTCATTGCCCTTGAGCCATGCGGACAACTTCAGTCCGGGAGCACGATCACCGATCGACAGAAGTTTCGGCTCGGTTGGAAGTGTGTCGGCAGCCAGGATGCGCGAGTTCGGCGCGGAGTTGCCAAACACGTCAAACCTGTCGAACTGCCAGACGACCTGTTTCGTTTTTGGATCGACTTCGACGAGCAGCGGGTTCCGTGGACCGGCGTGGCAGTTGCCAATCATGTAGTTGCCGTTGGGTAGAACCTCGAGCGTCGTTACCCATGCCAACTGAATACCCGGCAGGTCGTTTTGGTGAACTTGCCAGACGATTTTCTGTTCGGGCGTTACCTCAATAACGCTATGACCATTGCCCGTTGCGATCAGGGTGTTGCCGTTTTCAAGGCGTTCCGCCGCGAAGCACTTGTTGCCGAAAGCCCCAAGCCCGTGGCCGCCCTGTGGCGATTTGCCGAACATGGGAATCTCGTATTCCCAGACGACCTTACCGTCGGCGTCGTATTCCCGAACGGCACCATCACGTTCATGACATGCCAGGTAGTGACCGTTTTCCAGCTTGCGAACAAGTCGAGTGTCCGTGTGCGGGTGCTTGTTGTTGACCTTCAGTTTGAATTCTTTTTTGATCTCGCCTTCGCGATTGACTTCGATGATCCTCGCCGGGCCCGACTCGGCAATCATCACATCGCCATTGGGTAACGGCTGGAAGGCATGGACTTCGATCTTCTTGCCATCGTTGCCATTCGCTTTCGCCGAGTTGTAACTCCAGACAACTTCTTTGGTGGCTGGATCGATTTCTACGACTTCGCGCATCTGGCGTTGGACCATGATGTTGCCGTTATCCAGCACGTGCAGATCGTGGATTCCGCCCCACTTCATTTCCCATTCGATTTCTCCGTCCACACCCACGATGGCAAGCTTGTTGTTTCCCTGCATGAGCACCCGATGCTGTGCACACAGGGTATTCGCCATCGCAACCATCAACAGCAGTGACAGGCAACGAGCGAATCTGAACCGAAAAGTCATGGGGAACTCCTGATGAGCTGTCCTGGAAAACGAAAAATTCAGTCGTAGAGCATGGCAGAATGCAGCCTCAATCTCAAGCTTTGGCCCATTTCGGCCCTGTGCCCTGGCCCGTATATTCAGAGGGTTATGTCCCCGCAACGGAATTTCGAGACCGCAATGTCAGACTCTACGGAATTAGACCTCACAACGTTCATCCGGGACATTCCGGATTTCCCAAAACCCGGAATCCTTTTCCGCGACATTACGCCGTTGTTGGCTTCGCCGGAAGCGTTCAAGGAAACCATCTCGCGGATGTGTGAGCCATTTCGCGAAAGCAACGTTGACGTCATTGTCGGCGCCGAGGCGCGAGGTTTCATTTTCGCTCCACCAATGGCCATGGAATTGGGCGTCGGCTTCGTACCCGTCCGTAAGCCCGGAAAGCTGCCGGGAGAGACGCATACGTTTCAGTACGAGCTGGAGTACGGCGAGGATTCGCTGGAGATTCACGTCGATGGTATCAAGGAAGGCCAACGTGTGTTGATCGTTGATGATCTTCTGGCAACCGGCGGAACCGTGGACGCCTGTAGCAAGCTCATTGAACGCACGGGTGCTGAAGTCGTCGCTTGTGCTTTCCTGATTCAATTGAAGGCGCTCGACGGCGCGGCAAAGCTGGCTCCACACGAAGTGTTCGCGCTGCTGGACTATTAATGCACCGCGCGTAAGGCACCTCGTTCGGTTCGTCGGAAACTGGCTGCAGGATTGGCACAACCGGTGCATCCGGCGCGGCTTGCGTGAAGTTCGACCTAGAGTTGGAAACAAAATTCTTCGCTTCCCGCTCTCGCATCGGAACCGCCTCGTGTCGAACCTCTACCTGGATTTCGAAACCGAAATCGAAGCTCTCGATCAGCAAATCGCCGCACTACGCGAGTCCACTCATCCAGAGTCGAAAGCGAAACTGGCAGAGCTCACGGTTCGGCGAATGGAGGAGCTGCGTCGGTTGTACGCGACGCTGACGCCGTGGCAGAAGGTCGCCGTGGCGAGGCATCGCGATCGTCCCCAACCCGCTGATCTGGTTGGCGCTATTGTGGATGACTTCGTGGAACTCTTTGGAGACCGCAGGTTTGGCGACGACCGCGCGATACTCACCGGATTTGGAAAGCTGGGCCGACATCGTGTGATGTTGGTGGGGCATCGCAAGGGGCGTGATGCGGCGGAAAAGGCGGCCTGCAATTCGGGCTGCGCACATCCGGAAGGTTACCGCAAAGCACTGCTGAAAATGAAGCTTGCGGAAAAGTACAACGTACCCATCGTCTGCTTGATCGATACGGCGGGAGCTCATCCGGGCGTTGACGCGGAAGAGCGAGGCCAGTCGCTGGCGATTGCCGAAAACCTGTTGGAGATGTCTCGACTTCGGGTTCCGATTGTTTGCCTCATTGTGGGCGAAGGCGGTAGTGGCGGAGCGCTGGGCATCGGCCTTGGGGACCATCTTGCAATGCTGGAGCACGCCTGGTTCTCGGTGATCAGCCCCGAAGGCTGTGCCGGCATACTCTGGAAAGACCGATCATTTTCCGAGCAGGCCGCCGAAGCACTTTGCCTGACAGCCGAGGAGCTGCGCAAATTGGATGTTGTTGAAACCATCATTCCGGAGCCCGTCGGTGGCGCGCATCGTGACCCCGCCGCGACGGCGCAACGCGTGAAGCTGCATCTCACACGTCAACTCGACCGGCTGGAAAAGTTCGATGCCGAAGCGTTGATGGAAGCTCGCTACGACCGCTTCCGCCGCATCGGTGAATTCATCGAGGTTAGCCAGTCGGGCAGTTCCGATTCACGTTCCACCGTCCCCAGCGTCGATCTGCCTATTTCCGGATCGTCGCCTGAACAGGTGACGTAGACGCGGCTCGGCTGCGGATCTGGCCCGGTCCCCTGCCCTTTCGGATGACGACCAAACCGCGATTCGTTACGTTGTCGGGATGAACATTCGCGAGATCACAGCGGCGGAAACCCGGCAGCTTCGCCAGGCAATCCTGCGGCCTCATCAAACGGTCGAGGAATGCGCGTATCCCGGTGATGAACGGGAGACGACGTTTCATTTAGGCGGTTTTGCGGGCGATGAACTGGTCACAATCGCCTCGGTGTACGTCGAGTCCGAGCAGCGATTCTCGCAATTCGGAGCAGCCATTCAGTTTCGCTTGCGGGGCATGGCGACGTCCGAGCGATCTCGAGGACGGGGCTTTGGAGAGGCCGTATTGAAGGAATGCTTGGTCCGTAGCCGGTCTCTTGGTTGCGAGCTCTTTTGGTGTAATGCCCGGACTTCAGCGTCTGGTTACTACGATAAGATGGGTTTTAAGGCGATTCCCGACGAGTTCGAACTGCCGGGAATTGGCCCTCATCGGGTGATGTACCGTGTCATCGATTGAGGCATTTTTGGGGCCGTTGGCGTGTGGCGATGGCTGAATTCACCGCTATCACGCCCCTCAAGGACCCCTTTCGCAGGAAGTCAAAGATCCGTACAATTCGGGGCTTGAATTCACCGCTAAACGGGAAGGGTACATCATGCCCAAAATGAAGACCCACAAGGGCACCAAGAAACGTTTTCGACTGTCGGCGAAGGGTAAGGCGAAGCATCGCAATGCCGGTACCAGTCACTTGCAGGCTCGAATGAGCAACAAGCGAAAGCGTAACCTCCGTGGCACGTGTGTCGTTGATGAAACGGCAGCGAAGGCAATTCGCCGTGCACTCGGAAAATACAGTAACTAGATACTAACCACACACACGCATGCGGGTACCAGAACGCTTCCTGACTTTTGTCGGGAAGGACCCGGTAAGCGAAATGGAAAGGCAGTTCGATGCGAACTACCAAAGGGGCCGCGCGTAACAAGGCCAAAAGACGTCTCTTCAAAAAAGCCAAAGGCTATGTCGGTGGTCGCGGACGTCTTCTGCGAACCGTCAAAGAAACTCTGATCCGTGCCGAAGCGTACGCGTATCGCGATCGAAAGGTCAAGAAACGCGAGTTTCGCAAGCTCTGGATCATTCGAATCAATGCTGCCTGCCGTCAGCGTGGCCTGCGATACAGCCAATTCATTTTCGGCCTGAAGAAAGCCGGAATCGAACTGGATCGCAAGCAGTTGTCCGAACTGGCGATCAACGATCCAGCGGCATTCGACCAGATCGTGGAAAAAGTCAAAGGTTCGCTGGCGGCCTAGTTGCCGGCGGCGGATACCGACCACGAACCGGCGATGCACCCTGTGTGTCATCTACTGCATTCGTGTGTTGTTGACTCTTTGCTGAGTTGATTCCGCGCAGGAGCGATTCCGCGCGGGACTAACCGGCCATTTGGTGATGCCAACACGCCAGTCCGGTGCGCGACTGGGTTCGCAATGTTTTTCCGGTGCGTTTCCGTCGAGCCTCGTCTGATCTTCGACGTCGGCTATGGAACGCCAACACTCTTCGTCAGGTGATTCGATGGAGCAGGAACTCGAACAGATCCGTCAGTCGGCGCTGGATGAGCTTTCGGGAATCGACAATACCGATTCTCTGGAACAGGCCCGCGTCAAATACCTTGGCAAGAAGAGTCGCCTGAAAGAAGTCAGCGCTGGCATGCGCGACCTGGCGCCCGACCAGAAAAAGGTTGTGGGTAAAACGCTCTCTCTGGTCAGCAAAGCCATCGAGGCGGCGATCGAGGAAGCTCGCGAGCGACTGCAGTCCGCTGCGGATGCCGAAGCGATGTCGTCGATCGACATTACTCTGCCAGGCTTTCCCATGCAGCCCGGTGCGTTGCACCCGGTGACGCAAATTCAGGACCTTGCTATGGGAGCGCTTCGCCGCATGGGGTTTGCCATGGCGAGCGGTCCGGAGATCGAGACTGAATTCCATTGTTTCGACGCACTGAACACTCCGCCGGAACACCCAGCTCGCAACGAGCAGGATACGTTCTATTTTGATGATGGACGGTTGCTGCGAACGCACACGTCCAGCGTTCAGATCCGCACGATGGAAAACACGCCGCCGCCCGTGCGTGTGATTGCTCCCGGTAGTGCGTTTCGACGCGATGATATCGATGGCACGCACCTCCCGCAGTTCACACAACTGGAAGGTCTGTACGTTGCCGAAGACGTCAGCCTTGCCGATCTGAAGGGCACGTTAGAGATGTTCTTCCAGATCGTGTTTGGCACGAACATCGAAGTTCGGTTCCGTCCGCACTTCTTCCCGTTCACCGAACCCAGCTTTGAAATCGACGTCAAGCATCCCAAGCGGGGCTGGATTGAAGTCGCCGGCTGCGGCATGGTCGATCCGGCAGTTTTCGAGAACATCTGCAGCAGCCGCGGCGACCGGGCTTACGATCCGGAAAAAGTCACGGGATTCGCTTTCGGGATGGGAATCGAACGCCTTGCGATGATCCTGTTCGGTATCCCCGATATCCGCAAGCTCATCGAAAACGATCAGCGGTTTCTGCGTCAATTTGTCTAGGACAGGATTCAATACCCGGATTCCCAGCACGTCCTGGCTGGCATCCGCCGCCGCGGCGGATCGAATTCGGCAACAATCTCCCACGCCCGCAGTAGTGGCAACTTCGTACTGACGAGTATCCCATGAAAGTTTCTCTCGACTGGCTCAGCGAACACGTTGATGTATCCGGGCTCAATACCGAAGAACTGTCTGACTTGCTGACCTTTGCCGGTGTCGAAGTCGAGGAGATCGAGGAAACTCGAATTCACGAGAACGTCGTCGTTGCCGAGGTACTTGAGAAGGATGCGCACCCCGATGCCGACAAGCTCAGCGTGTGTAAGGTTCGGCATGCGGATGGCGAGAGCCAGATCGTTTGCGGAGCGAAGAATTTTCAGGTTGGCGACAAAGTGCCACTCGCACTGCCCGGCACGGTGATGCCCAGCGGGCTGAAGATCAAGAAGGGCAAATTGCGCGGCGTCGAATCGCAGGGCATGATGTGTTCGGGTGGAGAGTTGGGCATCCCTTCGGACGTGGATGGTTTGCTGATTCTCGATTCGAACTCTGATGTTGGTGCGAAGATCAATTCGCTGTTTCCCGCCGACACGCGGCTGACGATTGAAGTTACGCCCAACCGTCCGGATTGGTTGAGTCATCTCGGTTTGGCTCGTGAAGTAGCAGCGGTTACAGCACGCGAACTCAAGAGTGATCCCATTCCAAAGTCAACGTCGCCAACGCGCACGGCGACGGACGACGAAGTCAAAATTGATGACGACTGTGCCTGTCCGTACTACACGGCTCGTCGCATTACGGGCGTGAAGGTGGGGCCATCGCCCGAATGGTTGCAGGGGCGGCTCGAGTCGGTTGGTTTGCGACCAATCAACAATATCGTCGACATCACCAACTTTGTGTTGATGGAATTGGGGCAGCCACTGCACGCCTTCGACGTCGCGAAACTGGATGGTGGCATCCATGTGCGAACGGCACGTGACGGTGAGAAGCTGGTGGCGCTCGACGGCGAAACCTACGAACTGGCTGCCAGTGACACGGTGATTGCCGACGCCAAAAAGGCGCTCGCCATTGGCGGAGTGATGGGTGGCGAAGACTCGGGCGTGACGGAAGCATCGACGGACATTCTACTGGAGAGCGCCTATTTCCATCCTCCCACCATTCGAAAGACCTCGCATCGCCTGACGCTGAGTTCGGATTCCAGTTATCGCTTTGAACGGGGTGTTGATCCGCAGCAGGTGTTGGCAGCCTCGGACCTCGCCGTGCGGCTGATTCTGGAAATCGCGGGTGGCGAGGCGGATGCGGAGATTCAGGTTGCCGGCGCGCCGCCAACGTTGGTGAACGAAGTCGAGTTGGATCACACGCGTTGCCGCAAGCTTCTTGGTGCCGACATTTCCGATGAACGGATGGTCGAGATTCTTGCGAGTCTGGGGCTGGAGAAGACGAGTCTGAACGCGGGAATCTCGACGTGGAAGATTCCATCGTATCGGCTCGATCTGCCACGGACGGTGGACCTCATTGAGGAAATCGCACGCATTTACGGACTCGATAACATTCCGTCTGCGGGCAAGGCGTTGACTGCCCTGCCCCGCCCTGAAGACAAACGCTACGACCTTGTCATGCGGCTGAAGCGTCGCCTTTGCAGCCTCGGATTTTGCGAAACGCCAACGCTGTCGATGGTCTCCGAGCCGCAGGTGGCCAGCGCCGTCGCGGGGCATTCGCGTACGGCGGTTCCCATCCGGAATCCACTGGGCATCGACTACAAGATGATGCGAACCACGCTGCTTTCGGGAGTGGCCGTGAACGAACTTTCGTCCGGGTTGCTCAACGTTGCCAGTCGCAACGCCAACCTTGGCTCTCCGACGGCGCGCCTGTTTGAGGTGGGCTCGGTCTACTCCGAAAAAGGCGAAGAGCCGCTTGTCGGCATGCTGATCGCCGGCGACGCCAACGACATAAGTTGGATGACGCCACGACCTCGATCGTTGTCGGTTCACGATATGCGTGGCATTGTGGAGGCGCTCGTACCGGGTGTCGAACTGACGATGGAGCTGGTTGATGATGAACATCTTCCGCTGGCGGCCGACCTGTCGGTGAAATTGTCAGGCAACATGACGCTGCTGGGGCGCATTGGTCAGTGTGCTCCCAAGTTGTCACGTGACATTGGTTACGACGTTGTGTTGGTTGCGGAACTGCGATTGCAAACGATCGAGAAGCTGCTGGCGAAACCGGCCGCGTTCCAGGAGATTTCGCCCTACCCCGCCATTACGCGGGACGTCGCCATGGAGATCGATGCGGCAGTGCCCAATCAGACGGTCAGCGACTTCTTCAGGAACTACAAGGAAAACCTGCTGGAGAGTTGCAACCTGTTTGATGTGTTTTCTGACCCGACCGGCGAAAAGCTGGATGTGTCGAAAAAGTCGTTGGCGTATTCGTTGACGTACCGTTCGAGCACCAAAACGCTTGAAGCGAAGACCGTCGACAAGGCACACGCCAAGGTGCTCAAAGCGTTGCAGGATAAGCTGGGCGTTGCAATCCGCTAACGGGTTTCGACGCACTCTGCGACGGGCAAGCAATCCATCCGCAGGGCAGTTCTTCCGGCAGCAGTCTTTCCGGCGAGCAACGATCTATCTGTCGAGTGTCCAGTCCCTCTGACTGCGCGCATGAAAAAACCCGAATCGCCTGGCTAGGGCCACTCGGGTTTCGCGGATCGAAGAAAGGGTCTTCGTCGTTCGGAGTCTTTTTGCCAGCGCGACGGTCGTGGGTGATGGGTCGCGGTAGGTCAGGTCAGAGCGTGGTCTAGTCGCGGGTGAAGAAATCGTCGTTAATTCGGCGATCTACGATACGACCATACTCGTCGAGGCTTCTTCGCTGTCCCACCGAGTGCCATGCGCTCACTTCTTTCAGTTCGGGCATGATTTCGACGAGCTGTTGAATGAGCATTGTCGACATCCGTTTGCAGCCTTCGGATTCGACACTGTCAGCAAGAGCGGCGGCGGTTTTCATGAGTCGGACCAATCGGGCTCGCTCCATGACCGGACGCGAAAGCGACGGATCGCCTTCCACCAGCAGGTCCTGTAGCGGCACACCAAGTACTTTTTGCCAACGAATGAGATCGCTGATGCGCAGATCCTGACATTCGTCTTCTTGGCTGCGGACGACAGACATGGGTCTACCCATCTGTCGCGAGGCACTGCGCAGGGAAACACCCTGCTGTTGCCTTACTGTTGAGATACGGTGCAATTTGTTGATTTTCCCCGCACCGGCAGGAATCATTGCAGCATCCAGCGCCGAGCCACTGCTCGAGTCGTGCACGATAGACATATTTGTTCCTCTTCGTTGCGAATTCGTCCGGCCCCAGTGAAGACGAATTACATTGCCGTGAGCCCGAATGGGCGCCCTGATCGGCGATATAGGGATAACGATGAGACTTGAAGTTTGTACTCAAGAAATTCAAGGATTGTGAGAAGTTTGTGTTGTGTGGGGGGAGGCGACTTAACCCACAAATCGTGGTGGACGTTGCTGGTTACGCGGACTATGCGGGAAAAATGGGGTCTCGGCGCGCCGTTGATGGCATGATCCGAACGCTTTTTTGCCGCAAATGTCCTACGAGTGATCGGATAAATTGACGGAGTTGACATACGCTGCTTTAATTGTGGGGAGCACCTCGGATCAGGCACCGAAACGAAACCAGTTCACCGGATCAAACATTTCGGCACGTACTTCCGTAGTCGAAATCGAAGTTCTTCGCGGTTCCGGGACGCGTCCGACAACGAGCGACGCTTCTGTAGAAAAAACAATTTCCAGCTAGACAGCTTATGTCCGAATCCGTCGTTTTCATCTATCTATCGCTTGTGGTCGGGTACTTTGCCTGTTTTGGCAGCCTGTTCGTCACGGCGTGGGTACGTGACGTCGCGGAATCACGTGACTTTGTCGACCGACCGGATGGTGGCAGAAAGAGCCACAAGGCTCCGGTGGCCTTGGGGGGCGGAGTCGCCATCCTGATTTCCACCGCGATCGCCATCGGTATGGTGGCTTATATCTTCACGGATCTCCCCAGCGGCAAGGTCGAGGGACTGCCTTCCTTAATAGGACTGGCGATCGCTGCCGTGCTGTTGTGTGGCGTGGGGCTCTATGACGACCTTTACAACATGCGGGGTGTTATCAAACTGCTTTGGCAGTTGGTCGCCGCTTGCATCATTGTGGCCCTGGGGCCCGACATGGTGAGTCGCAGCATTGTCGTGTTGGGCTACACCATTGAGATGCATCAATTGGGTTTTCCGCTGGCCATCATCTGGATTCTGGCTGCGGTGAATTCGTTGAACCTGATCGATGGCATGGACGGTCTCGCAACGTCGGTGGGACTGATCTTCAGCTTCACGATCGGCATCATGGCACTCATGACCGGCCAGTGGCTTGAGGCGATTATTGCGTTCGCCATGGCGGGCAGTTTGCTGGGCTTCCTGCGTCACAACTGGACGCCGGCGAAGATCTATCTGGGCGATTCCGGAAGTATGCTGATCGGCATCGTGCTGGGTACCCTTGCGCTACGTTGTCAGGTCAAAGACGCCACATCGATCGCCGTTGCCACGCCGCTGGCGATTTTCGCGATTCCATTCATCGATTCGGCCGCCGCACTGATGCGTCGGAAGCTCACGGGACGCAGTCTCTATGTGACGGATCGGGGCCACATTCACCACCGCTTGCTGACGCAGAATTTTAGCAATCACCAGGCGTTGTTCCTGATCGCCGGGCTGTGTGCACTGACGTGTACCGGATCAGTGTTGGGCATGTACTTCCGCAAGCCGTTTGGTGTGATCGCATTCGGCATGGTGCTCGCGATCCTGATTGGCTTTCGGCTGTTTGGGCATTCCGAACTGATGTTGCTGAACAACCGGATTGCGGGCTTTGGGCGACGGTTCTTGCCTGGTTCAGAAACCAATGCTTCCAGTGTTCGCCTGCAGGGGACGATTCAGTGGGAAGAAGCGTGGGACGGCCTTGTTGAGGCAGCGGAAAAGTTCAACCTCATGAAGATTCGCCTGAATCTTTATCTGCCACGGCTGCACGAGGACTTCTTTGCGACGTGGCAACGACGTTCAACGAGTCGTACCGACCGTCGCTGGTCTGTCGAATTGCCTCTGGTTGTTGACAATACAGTAGTTGGTACGCTGTCAGTATCTGGTGTTCAGGATGGTGGTTCGGTCGCCCCTTCACTGACAGCACTTTCGGATATCGTCGAGCCGTTGGAAATGCAGCTTGAGAGTGTTCTTGAGCATCATCGATTGGCGACTTCCGCCCCAGTTGCTCCCGACGAATCCGCCGCCGCCCCTGCTGAACCGATTGCAGAGCCGGTGACCGGGCCGCAGCAACAGTCAGTATCGACGTGACGAACCCGAGGCTAATTTGAAAACCAGCGCTTCAAGATTGACGGAACCCTCCGCGATACTGCGTATCAGTGCCGACGCGGCGTTGATCCAGGTAGCGTGTATCTTTGCGCTGGTTGCTCGTTATCTGATCGTCTACGTTTTCCAGAATCAGCCGGGTACCACCGACTTGCGCGGCATCGCTTCGCAGTATGTCACGGTTTGGTATACCAAGTCGTTCCTGCTGACCATCATTTGTCTGGTCAGTCTTGGCATCGCAGGCGTTTACACTCGCCGCCGCTTTTACATGGGACGCTTTAAGGCATTTGCTGTTTGGCAGGCCGTTACGGTCGCGTTCCTTGCCTACGGTGCGCTTGGTTACTTCATGCGTCGTGGTGTTCCGTACGAGGGTGGCATTTATGACTTCCCGATCGGAGCTTACCTGATTGCCTACGCCGTCAGCGTTGGGTTGCTGATTGGAGCGAGGACATTCATTCGTGTGTGGCACCGCTTTGGTGATACGCAGAGTCGAGAAACCAAAGTCGACGTGCAGCAGGAAGTCGCCGACAACACTGTATTGGTGATCGGCGGAGCGGGATACATCGGCAGTGCTCTGGTGCCTCAGTTGTTGGATGCCGGTTATCACGTCCGCGTACTGGACGCCATGATGTTTGGCGAAGAGCCGCTGCAGTCGGTGGCCGATCACGAGCGGCTGGAAATCATGCGAGCCGATTTTCGATCGGGGCTGCTTGGTCGAGCGATGCGTAACGTTGGCACCGTGGTACACCTTGCGGGCATCGTTGGAGATCCCGCGTGCAGTCTGGACGAGGGCCTGACGATTGACGTGAATCTCACGTCAACGCGGAGCATTGCTGACATGGCCAAGTACAGTCGTGTGAAGCGATTTGTCTTCGCCAGTACGTGCTCGGTTTACGGTGCGTGCGACGAGATGCTGGACGAGCGGTCAATGGCAAAGCCCGTCTCGCTCTACGGAAATACAAAGCTGGCGTCGGAGAAGGTGTTGCTGGAAATGGCGGACGATTCGTTCTCGCCCACCATCCTGCGTTTTGCCACCATCTACGGCCTGTCGGGCCGGACTCGATTCGACCTGGTGGTGAATTTGCTGTCTGCAAAAGCCAAAGTCGACGGCAAGATTACCGTGTTCAACGGTGCTCAATGGCGTCCGTTCGTACACGTGATGGATGCAGCGTTGGCGATCAAGACGGCAGTCGAGGCACCTGTCGAAATCGTGCACAACGAGATCTTCAACGTTGGCTCGAATGCCCAGAATCACACCATCCTTGAAGTCGGCGAGATGATCCACGATCAGGTGATTGGCGCCGAACTGCTGGTCGACAACTCCGGCGAAGACGCACGAAACTACCGTGTCGACTTTGCCAAGATTCGCGATCTGCTGGGCTTTGCCCCGAAATGGACCATCGAAAAAGGTATCGAGCAGGTGCTGGATTCGATCGCCAGCGGCAAAGTCGAAGACTACCGCGATCCCAAGTACAGCAACTACGCATTCCTGAACCTACAGGGGACAACGGAACTGGCCCGCGATCACTGGGCACAGGAAATGATCCGTAACCTTGAAGAAGGTGTCTGACGGCCGATGCACATTCTCTACATGCATCAGCACTTTACGACTCGCCGTGGCTACACGGGTAATCGATCGTATGAGTTCTCGAAATTCCTGATGGAGCGTGGTCACAAGATCACCATGATCTGCTCGGGGATCGACAACGAACCAAGGCTGACACTGGAAGCTGGCGAGCAATACCGGGAGGTGGAAATCGAAGGCATCCACTGCGTTCCCATCCGGGCGGCCAATGCGAATCCATTGGCCATTACGGGCCAGAGCGGTTACCGGCGAATGCTTGGTTTTCTGAATTTTGTACGAGTGGCGAAATCGGTTGGACGCAAACTTCCCAAACCGGACATCGTCTTCTCAACACACACGCCGCTTACGATTGGACTTGCGGGACTCAATCTTGCCCGTCACTTCGATGTGCCACATGTTTTCGAAGTTCGTGACTTGTGGCCTCAGGCGCTCATTAACCTCGGCGTCTTGAAGAATCCGCTGGTGATTGCCTGGATGCGTCATCTGGAACGCAAGATCTACTCGGCGTCCGAACATGTCGTGGCGTTGTCTCCCGGCATGAAGGAGGGTGTCGTTGCCAGTGGAGTGATCGATGCCAACGACGTGTCCATGATTCCCAATGCATCGGATATCGGCCTGTTCGATCCGGCAATTGATCGCTCGTTCGGGCGGGAACGATTGGGCCTGGGCGAACGCGTGGCGGCCATCTACTTCGGTGGAATGGGGCACGCCAACAATTTGGAATACGCCATCGAGGCAGCTCAGATTCTGGAATCACGTGGACGCGATGACATTGTCGTGGTCCTGCATGGTGGCGGTGGGCGGAAGGCCGCTCACGAGCAGCAGGTTAGCGAGCTGGGACTGAAGAATGTTATCTTTTCGGATCCGGTTCCGGACAAGGAAGTGGTCGCGAAAATTGTGGCCGGCTGCGATATTTGCATGACGATCTATCGAGCTTCCAAAGAACATACCTGGTCGCCCAACAAGATGTTCGATGCGTTGGCGGCGGGGCGCCCGGTGTTGATTAATGTTCCGGGTTGGTTGGGAGAGACGATCGATTCCAACGGCTGCGGTTACAGCGTGGATTCCGAGAGACCGGAAGCATTGGCGAACGCGCTGGAAAAGCTGGCGGACGATCCCGACTTGCGAGCCGAGATGGGCAGGAACTCGCGACGATTGGCGGAATCCGAATTCTCGCGAGAGAAGCTCGCCGACAAGCTCGATGTCGTATTCCAGAATGCAATCGACAACTATTCCGGCTCCACAGCGGTCTGAATGAGATGTATCGCCGCACTGGCAAACGCGTGTTCGACTTCCTTGCAGCCTTGCTGCTGGGATTGCTGTTGGCGCCGGTGATCCTGCTAACGGCGCTGCTGGTTCGTTGGCGGCTGGGGACTCCCGTCCTTTTTCAGCAGGAACGAGCGGGGAAGGGCGGTCGGCTCTTTCGTGTGCAGAAATTTCGATCGATGACGGACGGCCGAGACGATCACGGCGAGCTGTTGTCGGACGAAATCCGCCTTACGCCGTTTGGTAAATTCCTGCGTGCTGCGAGCCTGGACGAACTACCGCAATTGTGGAATGTGCTTCGGGGTGACATGTCGCTGGTTGGCCCGAGACCGTTGCTGGCCGAATACCTTCCTCGCTACAATTCGCATCAGGCGCGTAGACATGAGGTGCGGCCGGGCATTACCGGCTGGGCACAGGTGAACGGTCGCAATGAAGTCGGCTGGGAAGATCGCTTCGACATGGACGTTCACTACGTTGATCACCTGTCGGCGTGGTTCGATCTGCGAATCCTGCTGATGACTGTCATGAAGGTCTTCCAGCGTAGCGGCGTTAGCAGTTCCAGCCACGCGACGATGGAACGGTTCATGGGCACGCCCATCACAGATACTCAAACTTCCAACGGGGCAACCTCGAATGGCGGATGAAAAGTCGATTCGCGACAACATTGTCGAAACCATTAACCGCGTGCGAACCGACTCGGGACGTGAAGCTCTCGAAGTGAAGGATACTGACGCGCTGATGGGCGAGGCTGGCCTCGATTCACTGGACCTTGCTGTCCTTGTAGTTTCGCTGGAAAAGTCACTGGGCGTCGATCCATTCCGCGATGGTTCGGCAACAGCTCGAACCGTTGGTGAGCTGGTGGCCGTCTACGCGAAAGCGATTTCCTGATGGCGAAGCTGGATCTCATTATCATCGGCGCCGGTGGATTTGGCCGCGAGCTGCACGCCATGTTGTGGGGCGGTTTTTCGCCAGACGAATACAATTTCAAGGGCTTCCTCGCCGACGAAACGAACGAACAGGCCGAGCAGCTGGGGCCGCTTGTCGGTTCGCCGGAAGACTACCAACCGGAAGAGAGCGACCGGTTCCTGCTGGCGATTGGATACATGGATGTCCGCGAACGGCTGACTCGTATATTGTCTGACCGTGGCGGTAAGTTTGTGTCCTTCATTCATCAATCGGCTTTTGTCGCCAGCACGGCCGAGATTGGCGAAGGTGCCGTCATCTATCCGTTCGCGGTCGTTTCCAACGCGGCTCGGGTGGCAGACCAGGTGCACCTGAACTACTACGCCAGCGTCGGCCATGACTGTGAAGTTGGTCGCTGTTGTCTGTTGGCTCCCTACGCGACGATGAACGGGTTCAGTGGACTTGAGGACCAAGTTTACATGAGTACGCACTCGACGGTGGTCGTGGCGAAACGAGTTGGTGCGCGTTCGAAAGTCAGCGCCAATTCAACCGTTCAACATGACGTGCCCGCCGACTCGTTTGTGTTTGGCGTACCGGGCAAAGTTCTTCGCAAGGGCGGGGTAGGGTAGTGGCTCGCAAAGCGCTGTTGGTTGTTGGTACACGGCCCGAAGCGATCAAGATGGCTCCCGTCGTTCAGGCGTGTGGGAAGGGGAGTTCCGTCGAGCCGATTGTTTGCTTCACGGGGCAGCATCGCGAAATGCTGCAGCAGGTTTCGGACTATTTCGAAATCGTACCGGATGTCAGCCTGGATCTGATGGTCGCCAATCAGACGCTCGCCGGGCTGACCAGTCGATGTATTGCACAGCTCGATGAGACGGTTGAAAAAACGAAGCCCGATTGCGTGGTGGCTCAGGGTGACACAACGACCGTCATGGCTGCCTCGCTGGTTGCCTTTTATCGCAATCTTGATTTTGTGCATGTCGAGGCGGGGCTGCGGTCGGGCGATATCCATTCGCCCTGGCCCGAGGAACTCAATCGGCGTATCGCGGGAATCACGACCCGACTTCATTGTGCCCCGACGACGTGGGCACGCGACAACCTGTTGCGCGAGGGCGTCAACGACCAGCACATTCTGGTTTGCGGGAATACCGTGATCGACGCTCTGCTGTGGACGCTGGAGCGGGAGAAACGCGAGGACTCGCAGTGGCCGGCCAAATACAGTTGGTTGGGGAGTCGTCGCATGGTGCTGATGACGGGGCATCGTCGGGAGAATTTTGGCGACGGGATGCAGCAGATCTGTACGGCGATTCGCGAGTTGGCGGCGAAATTCCCGGAGGTCGTCTTCCTTTATCCCGTCCATTTGAATCCACGCGTTCGCGAAACGGTGAATGCCGAGCTTGGTGGCCTTGAGAATGTTGTCCTCTCAGATCCGGCCCCCTACCCGGAATTCGTCTGGCTGATGGATCGCAGCACGTTGATCATCAGCGATTCGGGAGGTGTTCAGGAAGAAGCACCCTCGCTGAAACGGCCTGTGCTGGTGACTCGCAACAATACGGAACGCCCCGAGGGAGTCGACGCGGGTGCGGTGGAATTGGTGGGAACCGATGCCGCCCGAATTATTGAGCGTGCCGGTGTATTGCTGGCTGATCCGTCGGAATACGCTCAGTTTCAGATCGAAACCAGCCCCTATGGTGACGGCAAGGCTGCCCAGCGAATCGTTGAAGCGATAGCGGGACTTTAGGCCGAATGTCACTCTTCCTTCACAAAATGGCTTTCCCCCACCAATTGGCAGTGGCGAATGCACCATCCGTGGATTCGCCATTCGGAAGTGAAATCCCGGACAATCGGACCTGCGATGGATTCTCTGGACAATCCATCCTGATGGTGAGACAATCAGATTGGGCCGCAGTAACCCCTGGAGGCACGTAATGCGCGCAAAGAAAACATTCGGATTTACAATCGTCGAGCTGCTCGTCGTGATCACGATCATTGGCTTATTGATGGCACTCTTACTGCCAGCCGTGGGTCGCGTCAGAAATAACGCTCGTCGAATTCAGTGCGTGAACCAGATGAAACAGCTGGGCACCGCAACGATAAACTTCGCTTCAAAGCGAGACTATTTCCCCGGCTACATCAACGACCTTGCGTTCGATTCGAATGCCAACGGTATTCTTGAGGCCAAAGAGCGTGTGTACGTCTCATGGTTTACTCAATTGCTGCCTTTCGTTGATCGCAACGACGTCTACGATTCCATTCAGGACGGCATGGCTCCGTCCTACATCGACTTGCCTGTTTGCCCGATGGATCCGCCGACGCAGAAAAACTACACGCATCTGAGTTACGCAATTAACTCGGGTACTTGGGACATCAGTTCCAAGCAGGTCGAATCGGCTCTGTCTTCCGCAGGAGCGTACCGCGGTACAAAGGCCCACGGACTCGCTCATAACCTTGGTGGATTGGTTCACGGTGGTCCGGCGGGGACCAGCGCAAACATCGATCGCAAGATTAAGCAGGAAGCGACGAAGCTTCGCGTGGATCCCGGATATGTGTCCGCAAATGACGGTTCGTCCACGACGATCCTGTTGGCTGAGAACCGTGACGCGAATCGCTGGTGGTTTGATTCGTCGCCTGGTGGTGCCGTTTCCAATCAACAGGGGACGAGCATCGTGTGGATGAATCCGCCCGAACGACAAATGAGTATCAACAAGTACTCGTCGAAGGCCGACCCATCGGAAAAGCAATTCGTTGCTGCCGAAGTCGAAGATCTGGAAGAGCTTTCCCGTCCAGCCAGTAACCACTCAGGCGTTGTTGTCGTCACGTTTGCCGACGGTCATACCGAATTGGTGAACGAGGAAATTGACCCGGACGTGTACGCTCGCCTGATGACGCCAGATGGGAAGAACGCGGACATCAACTACGGTGATGACATCAAGCGGCCAACTCGTCTTTTGGACAACGCTGAGTATCAGCATTTGCCAATCAGTGCTCCCGACATGGGCGGCTAGTCGCTTCCACAACAAAATGTCCAAACCGAAAGCGTTGGTTGCGAGGCCAACGCTTTTTTCATTGCGCTTGGCATCGAATTGCCTCCTCAAGGTTGGGATGTTGGCTGAATGGCCACATCTTCGCTCAAACCTCCCCGCAGTGAGGGGATGGGCATCTCCAATATCCGTCCGGTTGGGGCGAATGTAGAGGCTGAGGTGACGCCCATGCTTCCACAACCCTTTCTGGTTACGTAATTATCTTGGATAATTCTCCATGTTGGGCGACCTACGGACGATGAATGCTGTAATGGGTCTGCTAGCACCCCCCCGAGGGTGAGCAGGAAGGGCGCATCCGCGCAACCCACGGGGACGGAGTCTGCGCAGATTAAGCGGACTATATCGGCCGTTGGAGCGCAGAATTGGCGTGCTCCTCTTGTAGAATTCAGCAACATGCAGTCATCAACACACGGATCGAGACCCAAGCACGACAATCCCTTGCCGAACCAAGAATCCCTAATGTCCGCTACGGTTGATAAATGGATTGCTCCAGATGGCATTCGCGGACTGGCTTCGGTGGTTGTGCCCACTCATCAGCGCCCAAAATTGCTGGAGGAGACGCTGTTGGCGTTGATCGCGCAGTCGTACCGTCCTATCGAGATCATCGTTGTAGAAGACGGGTGCGACGATCTCGAATCGCAGCAATGCGTGAGGAAGATTCAGGAGTCGCTGCCGGACGGCGTAGAAATACAGTACCTGACAAAGGATCGTGAGGGCGCTCCGGCAGCCCGGAACCATGGCGCGATGGAGACTCGGGGCGAGTACATCGTATTCATGGATGACGATGATGTGGCGGCCATTGATTTTCTGTCCTCGCGCATTGACGCGCTGGAAGCCAACGAAACGGCAACTTTCGCTTACGGTCCCTGGATGCGTTTCGTGCCGTTTGGGCAGCAGTATCAGTTAATCGACTACAAGGGGCTGCAGGCCCGCTCCGAAGACGCACACTGGTATTCCCTGCTGAACAACTGGGATCTTTTATTGCAGGGTTGTGTCATTCGCCGGTCGGTCGTCAGTCGCACCGGCCCATGGCGTGGGGATCTTGAGAAGTCGCAGGACCTCGACTACAAGACGCGCATGATCGCCGCCGCAGACTGCCTGCCGGTCCACACCAGTGATGGTCCCATTTTTTATCGCCTTCACCAGGATTCCATTAGTGGAAGCCGGACGGCGGCGAAGATGGATAGCCATGTCCGAGTGCTCGACGACATTGAAGCCATCTCCGTACAACGACCGGACTATGAGGAGTCGCGCGAACGCCTCGCCGACTTTCTCTGGTATCATGCATTTTCGCTGTACGCGTCCGGTGATTTTACTCGCGGACACAACGTCCTGAGGCGAGCGCAATTCCACGATCGGAATATCTGCAGACGAAAGGGACTGCTGCCAGGACTTCTGGCAGCAATTCGTCTGGAGATCGCCATTGGTCCATGCTACTTCGTTATTTCACGCTGCAAACGGTCGATGGGCTTGAGCAACGTTCGCGTCGAAGCCGTCACCAACAGCCTGCCAACGTCCGTCAGTCTACCAATCAACTAGAGAAGAAATGTCCACCACTTCTACTCCCGAAGACGCCGTTCCCTGGACGCTTGAGATTACTCCCCAGGAGAATCTCTTCAACATCCCCGTCGCCGACGTTTGGCGCTATCGGGATCTGTTGTGGCTGTTCGTGCGTCGCGATTTCGTATCCTTCTACAAGCAGACGATCCTCGGGCCGCTCTGGTTCTTCATTCAGCCGTTGTTCACGACACTGATTTTTACATTCGTGTTTGGGCGAGTGGCGGGGTTGGCCGGCGATGGCGTGCCGATGCTGCTGTTCTATCTGTGTAGCGTCACGTTCTGGAACTACTTTGCGGAATGCCTGAACAAGACTGCGACCACCTTTAAGGACAATGCGAACCTGTTTGGCAAAGTCTATTTCCCAAGGCTGATTGTGCCGCTTTCGATTGTGCTGTCGAACCTCATCAAGTTTGGCGTGCAGTTCCTGTTGTTTCTGGCGGCCTACGCCTGGTTCATCTGGAAAGGTGAAATCGAGTTCCAGCCCAACGCGTTCCTGATCTTTCCCGTCGTGATTGTGATCATGGGACTGCTGGGCCTCGGGCTGGGCATGCTCTTTTCCGCCATGACGACCAAATACCGTGACCTGGTGTTCCTGTTGCAGTTTGGCGTGCAGCTTCTGATGTACGGTAGCGCTGTCATCTTTTCATGGGACGTTCTACTGGCAAAAGTCAGCAAAGGCGTCGGCACAGCCCTGTCATGGAACCCGTTGATTGCACTCATTGAAAACGTTCGTTGTGCGTTCTTTGGACAGACGACAACGTTCAGCCTTGCCTATCCGCTAATCTGCTCGGTCGTTGTATTCCTTGTCGCGTGCGTCGTATTCAACCGCATTGAAAAAACCTTTATGGATACCGTCTAGTTTCAATGACTGGCACATCTCTACAGTTTGAAAATGTTGGCAAGCAGTACCGGCTTGGTGAAGTCGGCACTGGCACGCTTTCGCAGGACATGCGCCGGGCGTGGGCGAAGCTGACCGGGCAACCCGATCCCTTCCTCAAGTTGGGAGAGGTTAACAATCGGGAGCAGGCCGGTGGCGAATTTGTCTGGGCGTTGCGCGATATCAATCTGGAAATCAAACGCGGCGAAGTGCTGGGTATCATTGGACGCAACGGGGCAGGGAAGTCGACCCTGCTGAAGCTGCTGTCCCGCGTTACGGCTCCCACGACGGGCGTCATTCGAACGCGGGGGCGAATAGCCAGCCTCCTGGAAGTTGGAACCGGGTTTCATCCCGAGTTAACCGGTCGCGAGAATATTTATCTCAACGGCGCGATTCTGGGCATGACCAAATGGGAGATCCGCCGCAAAATCGACGAGATCATTGAGTTCTCGGGATGTGCGAAATACATCGATACTCCCGTTAAACGCTACAGCTCGGGCATGCAGGTTCGCCTTGGCTTTGCCGTCGCCGCTCACCTTGAAGGTGAAGTTCTTGTTGTGGATGAGGTGCTTGCTGTCGGCGATGAAGCTTTCCAGCGGAAGTGCATCGGCAGGATGAACGAAGTCGCCTCGGATGGAAAAACGGTGCTGTTCGTCAGTCACAACATGCAATCCGTCGAGCGGTTGTGTACACGCGCGTGCGTCCTGCAGCGTGGGCAGATGATCATGGACGGCAACGTGACCGATGCGATCACCAAGTACTTCGGCACCTATTCGAACGATGAATTCGACGAGACGTCCTTCGTCGATGATGAGCGGTTGCGACGTGGCTCGGGAGAGGTCCGATTCTCCGGCATTGCAATTCAGGACCCATCCGGCAACGCCATCAGCTCTCTGGTGCGGGGACGCCCCGGTCGGTTTGTCCTGAAGGTTCGCGCGGCTCAGCGCGTTGAGAAGCTTGCTTTGCGGATTTCCGTCCACAGCGGACTGACACGTCAACAGGCCACTTCGATTAGCGAGGTGGTCAGCGACACGCCTCTGGCTGCTGGTGACGAGACGGAAGTCGTCGTCGAATTTGATAGCTCAGCATTCCGTCCGGGAATCTATCCGCTGCAGCTTGAACTGACGGACACCAACGATCCAGCCACCGTTTATGACCTGCTCGACAATGCGACGCGACCGCTTTCGATCGTGAGCGACGGAGACGGTCGAGCCAAGGGGCTGTTTGATACGAGGTCACGAATCCAATCGGCGACTGCAAAACGGTCGACCGAACTTCGTTCCGCCGGATCCAGTCACTAAGCAACCTTAAAAATATGCCAGCCACCGTTGATCCACAGGCGCTAATCGGCAACACCGTCCACAATCCTGCTTCGGTCAAACCGTTGCGGGAGGAAGACTGCCGAGTCGCCATTCCGAAAGCCAATTTCTTCATCGTCGGTGGCGCGAAGTGCGGCTCGACGATGCTCACTTCCATCCTGCATGGTCACCCCGACTGCTGCCACAGTCGGCCGAAGGAGACCAACTACTTCTCGATGAACTTTGACCAGGGATGGGATTGGTATCGAGGTACGTTCGCCCACTATGACGGCGAACCGGTGATTGGCGAAGCCAGCGTCAGCTACGGCAGTATTCCCTTTCGCAAGAATGTTGCCGGGCAGCTTCACGAGTACAACCCGGACGCCAAAATCATCTATGTCGTGCGACATCCGTATCGCAAACTGGTTTCGGGTTGGAAGATGGCCACTTCCGGAGAAGGATTTGTCAGCCACGCTTCCGCCATGCAGGGCTTTGAGCAATACGTGTTGCATGAAGAAGAACGGGCGGACGACTGTCCGTGGGACAATCCAACCCATGGTTGGGATGCGGCGGCTCCGTCCAGTGATCGAGTTACCCGCGTCTGGCTGGATGCACTGTACTTCGAAGGTCAGGTCAACAGCTACCGACAGTACTTTGCGGACGATCAAATCAAGGTCATGTTCTTGCAGGATTGGAAACATGACCCGGATGGCCAGTCCCGCGAGCTGTGCCAATTCCTGGAACTGGATCCTGCGAGACTTTCGAAACGGGAAGAAAAGGTCAACAGTGCGGAGGAACGTCGCAAGCATCATCCGCTGTTCCGCTGGTTTGCAAATTCAAGCACGCTGAGACCATTTCGACATATGTTCCCGAAGGACCTGCGGCATTCGGTGCGACGTTGGATTGCCAACTCGCCGTTGGGATCCACCAAACTCAAGTATCCGGATTTTCACATCTCGGACGAATTCCGCGACAAGCTGATACCGTATCTCAAGGCCAAGTCGGCGCCGCTGCTGGCTCGTGAGGGCAAGCCGGCCGACTTTTGGGATTTCGACAACATCGCATGACCGTTCCCAATCAAATCCATGCACTTCCGTCGTTGGTCATGACGGACATCGATGGCGTGTGGACCGATGGTGGTATGTACTACGATCGCCAGGGGAACGAACAGAAAAAGTTCAACACGTCCGATAGCGCGGGAGTGCTGTTCCTGCGAGCGTTGGATATTCCCGTCGCAATTCTGACAGGCGAAGACACGACGATAGTGGCCAATCGGGCGGCAAAGCTGAAGATTGATCACCTCTTCCAGGGCGTTCGGGACAAGGTGAGCGTCGCTTCGGAGCTATGTGAGTCGTTGGGTTGTTCATTGGAACAGACCGCATACATTGGCGACGATCTGAACGACATGCAGCTACTACAGCGCGTCGGTATTAGTGGTTGTCCCGCCAACAGCCCATCGTACGTCAAACAACTGGTGAACATTACCACGGAACGACGTGGCGGCGACGGCGCGTTCCGCGAGTTTGTGGAGACGATTCTGGCATCGCAAGGGCAGTTGGAATCGGCGATCGAAAAAGCGATTGGCGTGATCGTCCAACCGGAGAGTTGGCAGTGAACGATCGTTTTGTCATCGCGATTCAGGCTCGAACGGGTGCCACGCGTTTGCCGGGGAAGATGACGCGAGCCTTCTTCGAGGACTGCACGATTCTGGACCTGATTCTGAAGGAATTGCAGACGCAGTTCCCGTCGGAAAATCTGGTCATCGCAACTTCGACCAATCCCGCGGACGATGCGATTGCCGACGTGGGCATTCAGCATGCGATTCGCTGCGAGCGGGGAAGTGAAAACGATGTCCTCAACCGGGTCGCGGATGCCGTGCGTACCGATCCAGTCGAATGGGTGGTGCGAGTGTGTGCCGACAACCCGTTTCTGCGAGCGGAATTTGTGGGGCAATTGCTGGGTGAATGCGACGGTAACCACTACGACTACGCGTCCTTCATGTTGCCGGATGCTACGCCGGTGATACTTTCGCACCTTGGTCTGTTCAGCGAAGTCATTCGCAAAGACACGCTGTTGAAGATCGACGAGATGGCAACTTCCGAAAGGCATCGGGAACATTTGACGTCGCATATTCTGGATCATCCGGAACAGTACGACAGGAAGCTGCTGCCCATTCCGGACTATATCCAGCAGCTCGACTTTTTACGACTTACCGTCGACACTGCAGAAGACTTCGAAACGTGCCGGGGACTCTATGCGGAGACCGTCGGGGCGTTTGGTACCGACTTCTCTGCAGCTCAGCTTGTGTCCGTAATTGAAAAAACTCCACACGTTCATCAAAAGATGGCAGCCGCCATCGCAGCCAACGAGAAACGATGACGCAGACGTATTTGATTGCCGAAATCGGCCAGAATCACAACGGCTCGTGCGACGTGGCCAAACTGATTATTGACCTCATCGCGCGAAATCCCGACGAACCGCTCTTCAATCATGAATTGAAGCACATCGACGCCGTCAAGATGACCAAGCGTGATCTTGAACACGAGTTGTCCGATTCGCAGCGAAGCGTGCCGTACGACACGGTCAACTCGTTCGGAGCGACGTACGGGGAGCACCGCGAGGCGTTGGAGCTAACCAACGAAGAGCACTTCGAGGTCTACCAGTACGCCAAGACGTACGGGCTGGATTTCGTCGAGACGTTGTGCGCACCATCGTGCCTTTCGATGCTCGATCTGTTTACGCCCGACTACCTGAAGGTTGCCAGTCGCGACCTGACGAACCTGCCGTTGTTGGATGCGATGGCGGAAACCAAAATCCCAATCATCATTTCAACCGGGATGGCGGGCAAGAAAGAGCTCGACGACGCGCTGGATGTCATCTCCAAACATCATTCGGAAATCTCGATTCTGCACTGCGTCTCGCAGTACCCAACGAATCCGCCGAACGTCAATCTGCGGACGATCGACTGGCTCAAGGAAGAGTACCCGCAATACAAAATCGGTTATAGCGATCACACGATCGGTATTTCGATTCCCGTCGCGGCGGCGGCCATGGGAGCTGAAATCATTGAAAAACACGTCACGATCGACCGACGCATGAAGGGCTCGGATCACTCCTGCTCGCTCGGACCGGATGGTGTCATGCGAATGACGCGTGACATACGGCTGCTGGATATGTCCAAAGGTGAGAAGGGAATCTTCATCGCAGACGGTGTCGACAAGGCGAAAAAGAAACTACAACGATCGGTTGCCACGAACCGGACCATCAAGGCCGGGGAACGCATCGAAGAGCAGGATATTCAATTGCTCTCACCAGGCGACGGGTTCTCGTGGGCGGACCGAAATTGCATCGTTGGCAAACAGGCCGCAAATGACATTCCGGCCAACGAGATCATCTACAGCCAGATGCTGGCGGAATAGAAACAATGCGTGTACTCGCTATCTCACTGTTTTCGCATATGCCGCACCATCTGGCGACGGAGCTGGAGTTGCTGCAGCAGCACATCGACGAAAAAGACGATGTGGCGGTGCTTGCGTGCATGGGATTCCTGCCGGCCTGCATGCACAAGATGAACTCGGAACCGGTGCGCTGCCGCGAGTGTGTCACTTCGCGAAGCAATGGCATTCGGCTGCTGGGGCGAGCTCCGGAAATGTTCGCGCTCGACGAGTACTACACCGATCACGATCGATCGCGGGAAGCTGACCTGCAGACCCGGTTTGAAACCACCGAAGAGATCCAGGACTATTACTTCGACGGATTCGACATCGGATACGCGGCACTGTCCTCAACCGTTTTTCAGTGTCGCGACGCCTACCTCGAATCGGAAGAAGACAAGGCACTGTTGGCCCGGATGATCAAGGCCGCGTATCGCACGTTCTGTTCGGTGCGCGAGTTTCTGCGACAACACCCGGATTTTGGTCGCGTCTATATTTTCAACGGCCGGTTTGCCACCTGTCGCGGTGCGTTTCGCGCATGTCAGCAGGCGAACGTCGAAGTCCACTTGCACGAACGCGGGTCGGACAACTCGAAGTTCATGGTCTACGAGAACAGTTTGCCCCACAACATCCAGAACATGGATGTCCGTATCCGGGCGAAATGGGACAACGCATCCGAGCAGGAGCGGGAGCAGGCAAAAGAGTTTTTCGAAGGTCGTCGTGAGCGTGTTGAAAAGTTCTGGCACTCGCATACCAAAGCCCAACAGGCCGGGCGACTGCCAACTTCGTTCGACCCCAACAAGCGAAACATCGCGGTTTACACGTCTTCCGATGACGAGTACGTGGCAATTGGAAAAGAATGGATTGCCCCCGGTTTCGAATCGCAATCCCAGGCGATCGCTTCGCTGCACAAAAACCTGCGGGCGAAAGACAGCGACGTCCACCTGTACATTCGCATGCATCCGCATTTGAAAGGTGTCGACAATCGCGACACGCGACTGATTTATTCGCTGGCGCCCGAAGGCAGTGCGGAAGGCGTTGAAGTGATTCCGCCGGACAGCAACGTTTGCAGTTATGCCCTGATGGATCGCTGCGAGAAAGTGTTGACGTTTGGATCCACGATCGGCGTCGAGGCAACCTACTGGGGCAAGACTTCCATTCTGGGTGGCATGAATTTCTACCGGGCATTGGGCGCGGCGTGGGTGGCGAAAGGCGATGACGAACTGCTGGAGCTCATCGAATCCTCACAGCTTGAACCGCGACCGCTCGAACCGGCGTTGATGTATGGCCTCTACATGACCAGCTTTGGCCAACCGTTCAAGTATTACCGTTCGACGGATTTTGAAACCGGAGTCTTCCGCGGTACGGCGTTGCGAAACAGCAGTGGCTATTCGCCGCTTGCGTGGATGTTGCCTTCCATCATGAAGACGTTCGGCAAGCAGCCTTCCATGCGACAACGCGTCGAACAGGCGGCGTGGGCAGTGTGTCACTTGCCATTCACGTTTCTCTACGATCTGACGTTACCGTTGAGAAAGAATATTCGTGGGCGTGGCTAGGTTGAATGCCATGACCGATCGCGAACCGAGGTCAATATGGCCGGCGGTAACTCGAGAACCACTCGGGTTATGCGGTCGCTTGGGGGACAGCACCGAGACCGGGTTGTGCCGGCTGTGGAATTGCGGCGTAGGTCTGTTGCAGGGTAACTCTCTCGGCAGCGCGACGCTTGCGGGCTTCCTGCAACTGAATGGTAATCGTGGCACTGAGCAATCCGAGGCAGACGCCAAGCACGATATTGTGCATACGATTGGTCAGCATCGAGTGACTCACCATGCAGCCTCCGGAATAGGCGGCGGCATATCCAATGAGCAGACATTTGACTTGCGGAAACTTCGAACGCCAACCGCAGAATGCCAGAAAGACAACGGAGCCGACGTACATCATTCCCGAGAAGAATCCGGCCTCGCCAAAGACACGCAAGAACGTATTGTGACAACCCAGCCCAACTTCCGGCATCTTGGACAGCTTTCGGTAGCCGACACCGATGACGGGACTGCTGGCGAAGTGCTTGAGGCCAACGCCTGCAAGGTAGAGTCGCCCGCCCGTGTCGGAGTGATCGAACTCACCGCGAAGAATACGGAAGAGGCTTTCCATTCGCTCTTGCTGGGCTTCAACGTTCGCCCGATCCGTGGCATTCACCAGCGAACCACGCTTGTTGAGAATGTAGCCAACGCCACCGGCAATACCGACGGCCAGTACCAGGATAGCGAGCAACGATTCCTTGCGTCGCAGAATCGGGCTGATGAAGAACTGCAATACGACGAGCATTCCCATCAACAGAATCGACGATCGCGAATACGTCATGAACAGACACGGCATGATGGCGAGCAAACAGCCATAGGCGAAAAGCTTGCCTTTCGACGTCGTTTCGCCAGCAAGGCAGGCAAAGCCAATTGCCGCAGCAACACAGCACGCGTTTCCAGCGCGGTTGGGATCCGAGAAGAAGCCACCACTACGATCCTGATTACCGGCTCCCACAAATCGCAACAGCCATGGCGCTTTCTTCGTGATCACGATGGTCAGGACGGCCAGGACGCACATCCCCAACAGAACTCGCAAGGCAAGTTGTCCGCGTCCCGCCAAAACCATGTGGCGCATTCCCATCGCGGCGCACACCACCAGATATTGAGCAATCAATGTTCGATAAAGGTTGGATTGGGGGCTCATGAAGTAAGCCCGGTCGATTCCCATTCCGAATCGCGTCGCGATCAACAGGAACAGCAACATACTGCCAATCCAAAAGGTTCCCGCCTGCCCAAGAGCAGCGCGGGCCTTGAATTTGAACGAAAAGGCAACCACAAGACTGGCCACCAGGTACAGCACAGAGAATGCCTGCTCAACACCAGCGAACGCTCGTGTGAGATAGTTGATATTCATCGTGCACAACGCACACATGGCGAAAAAGCCAATCATCCCGATGAAGTTCAGCTTTACGCGTTGAACATTCATCATCTCCAACGGATCGGAGATAGCTGCGGGAGTGGCGGCGAGTTGTGGTACTGGCGAGAGCATGATGAGAATCCGGGGACCTGTTACCCGAGTTTAGCTTTCCGTGACTTTTCGTCAAAGTTGCCACATTGAGGGGGCGTCCGTACGTTCCGCTTTTTGTAATCCAAAGCGGTAATGACGGTTTTGTCGATCAAACATAGAGCCATCACCATTTCTGAACTACCACCCGAAAAGCTACCGTCCGTGTCTTTGATACTGCCGGTTCGCAATGAAGCGCCGTTTATTGAGAAAAATTTACGCACTCTGCTCAAACAGGATTATCCGGCCGACAAGCTTGAAATTCTCGTGGCGGATGGTATGTCCGACGATGGTACGGGCGAAATCGTCGAAGGGATTTCTCAGGAAGATCCGCGGGTGCGATTGATCAAGAACCCGGAACGTATCGTCCCGACGGCCATGAATGCGGCCATCGAGGCGTCCACCGGTGAGATCATTATTCGCGTAGATGGTCACGTTGTCGTTGCCGAGGACTTCGTCAGAGAAAGCGTGCAAGTGCTTCAGGAGAAGCCGGACGCCTGGGCAGTTGGCGGGCCGATCGTCAATGAGGCGAAGACCAAGTGTGGCCAGGCCATCGCCATCGCCATGGCGCATCCGTTGGGAGTTGGCAACGCGACACACCGTCGTCCGGGATTTGAGGGCTACGGCGAGGGCACGGCGTTTCCGGCGATGTATCGCTGGGTGTTTGACAAGGTTGGAAACTACGACGAGGAACTGGTGCGAAATCAGGACGACGAGTTCTACTTTCGGATTGGTGTCGCCGGTGGCAAGTTTTTCATTTCGCCACGCATTCGTTATGTCTACTACGTACGCGAAAAACTGAGTCAGCTCTTTCGGCAGTACTACCAGTACAGCGTCTGGCGAATTCCAGTGATGCTCAAGCATCGACAGCCAACGACGCTGCGGCAGATGGTGCCGTCACTTTTTTATCTTGCGATGGTGATCGCGTTGGTGGTGGGCATATTTTCGCGGTCATGGCTGATCGCATTGGGGCTACCCGCAATTTACATCACCAGCTTGTTGGCTGTGGGCATTAGCACCCTGCTGACCAACGGACCCACGGTGTCCTTTTACTTGCCATTCGCAATTTCCACGATGCATGCCGGGTACGCGTGGGGCATGATTCAGGGATGGATCTGTCATCTACTGGGCATCAACATCTGGAGCCCCCAGAACAAACATTTGTCAAGATTGAGCCGTTAGTCGAAAATTCGGATACACCCCAGGTTGGGAGAGGATACTCAAGTGATCGATTCAACACAAAGTGCCAAGGTCGAAGAGACCCTCAGCAAATATGATATTCACGATGGCTGGGAAGACGCCTACCGTAACCCGGAGAACGAGAAGTTCTACGACATGGCGTTCGACCTCGTGGCCGAGACCGTCGGCCGCAAGGGTACCGAGTTTCTGGACGTCGGTTGCGGCAGCTGCTCGCACTCGATGCGACTGGTGCGGCGAGGCTACAAGGTTTGCGCCGTCGATTTCTCGCAGCCGGTTGTTGATACGGCCAACAAGAATATCGAGGCATACAACCTGCACGAACAGATTCGGGTCCAACGCGAGGACATTCTGAATCTGACGTTTGAAGACGAGACGTTCGACAACGTCATGTGCTGGGGCGTGCTCATGCACATTCCTGACAACACGCGAGCCATCAGTGAGTTGGATCGTGTGCTGAAGAAGGGCGGCATGTTGGTCTTCAGCGAGGTCAACGTGTTCTCATGGCATTCGATGTTCCTGCGTTTCCTCCGCAAGTTCGTCGGCAAGAAGAAAAAGACCGTTTGGTCTCCCGCGGGTTACGAAACGTGGGAAGATACGGACACTGGTGATCTGATGACACGCCAGGCGAACATCGGTTGGCTGCAACAGCAGCTCCGTGATCGCGGCTACACCATTCGCCGACGTGCTGCCGGCGAGTTCACTGAAATTTACAAGGAGTTCTCGTCGCCGGCGATCAAGAACTTCTTCCACATATTCAACAGATTCTGGTTCAAGCGAATTGGGCTCGCTGGTCCATCGCTTGGCAATATTTTGGTCGCAGAGAAGAAGTAGGTGCTGATAGGACGCATTTAATTTGCGTTCCGGTCGCTACATCTACTTCCGCTCGCACGATGAAAGGCAACTAACGGATGTCCATTCCATTTTCGCTCCCACTTCTCGATGAGTCGGTCGTTAACGAGGTCGTTGATGCACTGACCAATACCGGTTGGATTACTTCCGGCCCCAAGGTTCAGCAGCTGGAGAAGGAAATTGGAGACTACGTTCGTTGCCCAACAACGATTGCCGTCAGTTCATGGACAACTGGGGCCATGGTCGCGCTGCGTTGGTTGGGTGTTGGCCCCGGCGATGAAGTCATTGTGCCCTCCTACACGTACTGCGCCACGGCGCTCGCGGTGATGAACGTGGGCGCAACGCCCGTGATGGTCGACATCGAAGGTCCCTTTCATCTGGCGATCGACAAGATCGAAGAGGCGATCACGGAGAAAACCAAAGCGATCATTCCCGTTGACCTCGGCGGCTGGCCGTGCGACTACGAAAAGATCCTCGAAGTACTCAATGGTGATGTGGCCAAGAGCAAGTTCCAACCGTCCGGCCGAGTTCAGGAAGAGTTGGGGCGACCATTGATCATTGCTGACGCTGCCCACTCTTTGGGGGCTGAGCGGGGCGGCACTGCAGTGGGGGGGCTTACCGACATCACGATCTTCTCCTTCCACTCGGTCAAGAATTTGACCACTGGCGAAGGCGGCATGATCTGCTTAAATTTGCCCGAATCGTTTGATGCCGACGAAGAACGCAAGATCGTGAAGTACCTCAGTCTCAATGGTCAGACCAAGACCGCACTCGAGAAGTCGACGGTAGGTGGCTGGCGATATGACATTGTCGATCAGGGCTTCAAGGCGAACATGCCCGATCTGTGTGCCGCGGTCGGCCTCGCGCAGATCCGGCAATACGAATCAAAGATGCTGCCCGAACGCCAACGCATCTTCGATATTTACAACGACGCTTTCGCCGGTCAGTCCTGGGCAAAGCTTCCTCCCATGGCCGATGATTCCTGCAAATCATCATTGCACCTTTATCAGCTACGGATGGATGGTATCGACGAGGAGGGGCGAAATCAGATGATGCGTGCAATCGCTGCAGATGGTATCGGAGTCAATGTCCACTACGTGCCGATGCCAATGCTGACGCTCTTTAAACAGCGAGGCTATGACATCGCCGACCATCCGATGGCGTTTGAGTTTTACTCGAACGAGATTACCCTTCCCGTTTACAACGGCTTGAGCGAAGACAATGTACGCAAAGTTGCTGAGTCCGTCATTGCGGCTCATACGCAGGTGTGTCACGCCCCTGCCTAACGAATTACGCGGTACCGATAAATTTATGTACGATCTGCTGAAACGACTGATTGATATTGCCTTCGCATCAATATTGATTTTCGTTCTTGCGCCTTTGTTGATCGGCGTGATGGTGATCCTGCGGTTCACCGGTGAAGGCGAGATCTTCTACATTCAGAAGCGGATCGGCTACAAGAACCGGTACTTCGGCATTTACAAGTTTGCCACGATGCTGAAGGACAGCCCGAACATCGGGACGAAGAGTATCACGTTGCGAAACGATCCTCGCGTGATGCCCTTCGGGAAATTTCTGCGGATGGCCAAGATCAACGAGTTTCCGCAGCTCTTCAACATCCTGCTGGGGCACATGACTCTGGTGGGTCCGCGACCTTTTGTCGACGAGACATTTTCGGCCTATCCGCCACACGTTCAGGAACGGGTGTACGATTGTCGCCCCGGCCTGACAGGTGTCGGGTCGATCGTCTATCGCGACGAAGAAGAGATCATTTCCGAGTCCGATCTGCCGCCAGCTCAGTGTTACCGCGAGGTGATTGCGCCTCACAAGGGCGAGCTGGAATTGTGGTATCAGGCAAACCGTTCCCTTTGGGTCGACATCCAGCTAATCTTCCTGACGGCTGCGGCCGTCCTTGTTCCCAGCGCTTCCGGGCTTCTTTACAAGCTGTTTCCGACAGCACCGCGTCCGGACACAGTTGTCAAACAGGTTGTAACGAGTGAGTAGCACAGTCATGCAAGCCACTGATACGACGCAGGCGGCGGTCGGGTCACGCCGCAAGTTGATTATCAATGCGGATGATTTCGGGTTCAATCGCGAAATCACGGACGGAATTGTCGAGTCGCATCACAACGGGGTTGTGACCAGCACGACGCTCATGATCAACATGCCCGCCGCGGAGTATGCCGTCGAGCGTGCTGTCGATTGCCCGAATATGTCGATTGGCTTGCATGTCAATCTCACGGCTGGCCGTCCCGTAAGTGACCCTGCCGATATTCCCAGCCTCGTGGGTGAGGACGGCATGTTCCTCGACCACCGCACGTTCTTTCGTCGCGGTAATCTGTGTCAGTTTAACTCGGCCGATCTCGAACTGGAGATGCGAAATCAACTCCAGAAGATTCACGACCTTGGACTCGTGCCAACTCATGCCGACAGCCATCACCACGCGGCTTCGTGCGTACAACCGTTCTTCATCAAACTGAAGCTGCTGCGAGAATTCGGTGTTCCCAAGATGCGGACTCACCGTGGCTGGTACCACAAGGACAAGCTCAACAGCAGTTCATCGGTTGCGATGGCTGCTTTGAAGACGAACCTGCGACGTGGTCCGTTCCGGATGTTCTATGAACTGCAACATCAGTACTGTTATTTGAAGGGCATACGCACGCCCACCGAGCGATATAGCTTCAACAAGGTTGTCTCTGACCGGCCGATGGACTTCGATCTGGATTGCATCGACAGTTTCATCGCCTCCATGCCGCCGGGAGTCAATGAGCTGTGTTGCCACCCTGGATATCTGAGTGAAGATCCGCTGGACGAACCCGATTTCCGTGTCGTTCGACCGGAAGAATTGAGCTTCTTTACAAATCCGAAATTCCGCGAGTCGCTGGACACCGCGGGAATCGAACTCATTAGCTACCGTGATTTCTAGCGTCGGCATCACAGCGGCGGTAGTGAACCGAACGCAGTGACCATCCAAATTCATGGCTGAATCCAAACTGATCCGCAGCGTCTATGACGCCAGTCCCCCGTTCGTTCAGGACGTCATGGCGTCCGTCGCCGGGTACAAGAAAAACAGTTACCGATACGGACATCCTCGTTGGCAACACTGGCTGGATCACTACACGGAACTGAACTCGCGAACAGACGAGCAACTTCGTGAGTACCAATGGTCTGAGGTCCGCAGGACACTGGACCACGCCTACCGAACGACGCCCTTCTATCGCGACCGCTTTGCGGAACTCGGCTTGACGCCCGACGACTTTCAGGTTCCCGAGGATCTTCAAAAGCTTCCGTATACAACCAAGGACGAGCTGCGTCAGCATAGCGACCGCCTTATTAGCGAAGACTATGACCGTTCGACTTTGAACATGGATCCCACCAGCGGCAGTACCGGCCAGCCGCTGAAGCTCTACAACGACCGCGAAGCCGAAGTCCGCAACTATGCGGTGCGCTGGGCGCAGTGCCGACCCAACATCACGCGCAGTATGCGATACGCGAACTTCACGGGCACCGAGATTGTGAAGCCCGATTGTGCGCAGCCTCCCTTCTGGCGGATGAACTACGCGGCGGGGCAGCGCCTGTATTCTGTGTTCCACATGAATGACGAAACACAGAGGCACTACGTCGACAACCTGAACGTCTTCAAGCCGGACTGGATCTACGGCTATCCATCTGCCATCTACACGTTGGCAGACTTCATGGAACGGCATGACCTTAGGTTGAATCATCAGATCCGTGCCGTCGTCACCAGCTCGGAAGAGTGTCTGGACAAGTATCGTGAAACGATCGAACGTGTCTTCGAGACAACGTTGTGGGACGAATACGGACAAGCGGAATTCGCGGGACTGGCTTTTCAGTGCGAGTGCGGAAAGATGCACGAAAACGTATCGTACTCGCACATTGAATTCATCCCGACCGGTGAAGAAGAGAACGGCATTCCGTGCTGCGAACTTATCTGTACTTCAACCATCAACCCGGCGTGGCCCCTGATTCGATATCGGGTGGGGGACATCGCGTTGATCGATCCTGACGCGAGGTGTCCGCTGGGACGACCCGGTCGCGTGATCGAAAAAATGCACGGCCGCACGGCCAACTTCCTGGAGACGGCGGATGGTCGCCGTATCTCCAACATCAGCGTCATGGCAAAGAAATGCCGTAACATGAAATCATGCCAGGCCGTTCAGGAAACGGCCGGAATCATGAAGCTGCGAATCGTCCGCGACGAGAACTTCGTCGACGGTGACGCCGCCCACGCCGTGAAAGAGTTTCGCAAGAAAATCGGCGGCGAAGACAAAATGCAAATCGACATCGAATATGCCGAGGAACCTCTTCTGACGAAGAGCGGCAAATTCCTGATGATCGTCTCCAAAATGTAGCGATCTGCTCGGTCTGCTCCGGACCGACGTGATTGTTCTCTTACTACTACCGTGAATTCTTCGGTCTTCGCGTAGTCCAAACGCGTAGCGGGATGTCGTGTCCTGCTGGGAAGCTCAGACTGGAAAACACTCAAGACCAGGCTACCGAACAAAAAAGCAGCAAGCGAATAAGCGCTTGCTGCTGGATGAGGGAAGTCGTGAGTCAGACGTCTGAAGCTGGCTCTAGTTGGATAGCCACCAGTTTTCGGTGTTGGCGCCCAACAGGTCTGCTTTGCCATCACCGTCGAAGTCGGCAACGGCTGCGGCAATCCAGTCGACATCTTTCGACCAAACAGCGCCCCAGTAGAAGTTCTGGAAGCGATCTCCAATCGAACGGGCACCCCACCAGGAGCCATCGCTCTCGGCTCGAGTGACCACGTCGTCTTTGCCGTCTCCGTCGACGTCAGCGATGGAGATGTCCAGCCAGTTTACGAACGTAGGCAGGCGGCCGTAGTAGGAGTTGTGAAAGCGGGTGCCAGACGAGACACCAACCCACATCGTGCCGTCGGATGCGGCGCGACCAAGGATGTCGTCCTTACCGTCACCGTTGAAGTCGCCCACGGCGAAGGTGGACCATTCAACGATCGTTGTGAATTTGCCGAAGTAGCTATTCTGGAATCGTGTGCCAGTGGATTGCGATACCCACCAGGTTCCGTCACGTCCGGCTCGGCCAGCGATGTCGTCAAGGCCGTCGCCGTTGTAGTCGCCGATCATGACCGACTGCCAGTCGACATTGAGCGTCCAGCGACCGAATTCCGTATTCGTGAATTTCGTTCCGTTCGACGTGCCAACCCACCATGAAGCGTTCGTTGCAGCGCGAGCTACAACGTCGGCCTTGCCGTCGCCATTGAAGTCGCCAACGGACATGTCGAACCATTCAATCTGTGGCGACCACTTGCCCCACAGACGATTCTGGAAGCCATCGCCCGTCGATTGAGCAATCCACCACTGGCCGTTTTCCGCGAGGCCCGCGATATCGTCCAGCCCGTCACCGGTGAAGTCGGCGACGAAGATCTCTTTCCAGGTGACGTTGGTGGACCATGTCGTCCAAATCTCCGATTCGCCGATCATGAGCCCGTCTGCAGGAGGTTCTGCTGCCGGAGGAGCTTCCGGTTCCGGAGTCGTTGGCTGTTCTACCGGCTCTTCGGCGTCTGGATCACGTGGTGTACGCAACTGCGGTGAGACATCGTTGTCGACACCAACCAGGGTTACCTGCCATGAACCGTCTGCCAGTCGGTTGATGATATCGGCCTTGCCGTCACCATTCAGATCGCCCGTCGTAGTGAGCAGTGCGGGGGCAGGAGGCGGCGGCACATCGGTGACATCGAGATTCACCAGTTTGGACACAGATCGGGTATCAACGTTTCCAACCGACTCCTGGTGGCCCGTTTCGCTGTTGACGGCGGTGACGGTGTAGATGCCCTTGGGGACAGCCAATGAGTAAACGCCGCTGCTGCCGGTGGTGTTACCATATCGCTGTCCGGTGGACACGTTGGTCGCAAAGACGGTCAGTCCCTCGAGGTTGTCCATCCCCGTAACGGTACCGGAAATCGAGGACTGGTAGAGGCCGTTACTCTCGATTTCAATGTTGTCGAAATGGGCTTCCATCCCGTCTTCGATCATGGAACTGTAAAGTCCAAACGACGGATTCAACGGACCGACTTCAACGTCGCCGTAGATGGAGAAATAGTTGCTCTTGATGTCGACCCACTCGGAAACGAGCTCGCCATTGAGCCACGTGCGGATCACTCCTTGTCCGAACGGATTGGGGACGAACTCGATATCCCACGTGTTCCAGTCGCCGATGTTGGTCATCGGGATACGAGCGATATGCTCTTCTTCGAATTCACCGGTCTGCGTGATGCGGCGGGAATCGCCAAGGCTACGGATGATCCAGTGCGGAACGCCGTCGATCGAGCCGCTGTAGATTGCAAATGGCGGATTTCGAGCCGTCTCGCCCGACTCACGCGGACCCCAGAACTGCGTCACGATGGCCCAGTGCTTTTGCGTCAGCCAGGACAGTTCTGTTTCCGGGTGGCGAACGTCGAACGAAACCTTGTAGTGGTAGTCCTGCTTCATGTAGGTACCGCCCAGCGCGAAGTCGTCACTACCTCGTTTCGTGGCATAAAGCAGTGTGTGGCTGTTGTGGTAACCCTCGAACCGTTCGGCCACAAAGTAGCCGTCAGGATGGAAGCGTGGCGGATACGTGTTGATCGTTTTGCGCCAGATGCTGGTGTCAGAAACGTCGACAGCCCGCGCGGTTTCCGGTCGACTACGCCAACTTTCGGACGTGGATACCAGTTGATCGATGAAAGCGGGATCGAGATCCTCGGACGAATAGACGAAATCGTCGTCCGTTTCACGGTATTGAATGTTGTTTGGCAGTGCGGGTGTCGTCGCGGGCGGCGCAACATCAACGGTCGTGTCGATGTCGAATTCGACGGCATCTCCGAGCGCAGCGTCCATCACGATACGTGGTTCAAATGCTTCAAAACGCATGGTGCAAGCCTCATGGTGACGAGTAGGGCTGCGTGTGATCTCCTCATGACAGAATTGTCATGGCGACAAACGCGAATGATCACGAACGCATGAAAATATAAGTTTCCCGATAGGAAGGCGAACCCGAGACTCATGGCGTTTGTAAGAAAATGCCCTGGCTGGTTGTCTGCCGGCAACATTCTTCGAGCATGCGTGACTAGAGCGGTCACGTGACGGTGCAACGATTCGACGAATCTGGATTGGACACTTCGAAAGCGAAACGCGTTGCACAAATACAACCACCTCGCGCAGTCGTTTCGCAACAAAACCTGCGTAGCGTACGGAGGTTCGCGGCCCTGGCGAACTGAGGCGTTCCGGGTGGAATCTGCGGGCTATCGACCCGCAGGAACGACTTGGCGGATGGCCAAACGTCTGGCGAATTCGGGCAGAATATCGAGTGAGGGCAGGGGAGTGCGTTATCGCTAAGGCGACGAACCAACTAGCGGGCGAAGCCGTTATAGAGTTGGACCAGCTTCTGAAATTCAAGCGTCCAGTTGTATTCGCTTTCGACGCGACGTCGACCTTCTTCGCCCATCGATTTCCTCAGTGAGTCGTCGTCCAGCATCTTTTCAATCGCGTCGGCGAATTCTGAAATGTTGCCCGGTTCGACCATGATGGCCGCTTTGCCATCGCCGGCGAAAGGACGGCTCGGCGGGAGATTGGTCAGCACGACAGGCATTCGCAAAGTCATGAATTCGAAGAGTTTCATGGGAATGTTCTGCTGGAATTTGGGCAGATCGGGCAGCGGTATAAAGCCAATTCTGCCTTCGGCGACCAAAGGCGCCACTTCGTCGTGATTCACCCGGCCGCGAATCTCAAACAGGCCCTCCAGGCCGCGTGCCTTCGCCTGCTCAAAGAACCACTCAGTATCGTGGCAAACGCCGAAAAACAGCCACCTTGCTGCTCGTCCGCGTTTCTTGAGTTCCGAGGCGACGTCCAGCGCTACCTCCAGGTGATAACGTGGAATTGAACCGTGATAGACGAGATCAAACTGTTTGTCGGCGTCGTCGACCGGCGGAATGTCGAAGATGTCGAGGACCGGGAAGTTGTGCAGTGTCACGACGTTCTTTGAACCGCGCTTTTCAAAGATGTCCGTCGTGCCCTGATCGGCCGTGACGATGGCATCAAACAGCAATGCGGCACTCGATTCCAGCATCCCCATGCCTAGCGCCAACAGAGCGCGAACCGGAGCAGGAAGGAAGTACTTCTGCTTCATGTAGGCGGTGTAGTTCTCCGCCGAATCGTAGATGACCTTCGATCGGGTCGTCAGCTTCAGCCACCAGCCCAGCGGAATGAGTTCCGGGTCGTGGAGCTGATACACGTCGACCGGTCGGGCCTCTTTCGCTCGGCGGGCCGCGTGCAACATGGCTTTCAGTCGCGACAGAACGAGCAAGCCACGCTGCTCGGGTTTGTGTCCCAGCGAGCGGATCCTGACGCCGTCGACCGTCTGGTCGCCACCGTCGTTGTTGTGAATGATCAGCTCGACGTCGAAACCTTCTTTGGCCAGATAGACGCATTCATGGTGAAAGACGCGAACCTCCATCGGAGGTCGAACGCTCGATATGTGGACGATCTTCATGGGTTGTGGCATATCGATGTCGCTACTTGTCTTGCGAAGAGTGCGCGGCGCCGGTCGGCAGCAGACCTTCCGTGTACTCCAACGCTTTGGCCATGTTTTGTTGTATGTCAAAATGCGTGGCAACGACATCTCGACCGGCAGCGCTCAACTGCGCGCGACGATCCGGCGACTTCGCCAATTCGGAAATCGCCTTACCAAGCTCCTGCTCGTCGAAACACTTTGCCGCCTGCAGGCAATCGCCCAAACCGAGGATGTCGCGAATCGGCGGAATGTCGAACACGACGGAGGGAGTGCCCATCGCCATCGCCTCCAACAGAGCGTTCGGCATGCCTTCGCTCTTGCTGGGAAAAGCGAAGATGTCAGCGGCCGCCTGAAATTTGTGAACTTCGTCGGGCTTGCACGCCGGCAGCAACTGAAACGAATTCTCCAGGCCTCGGGCTCGAATGGCTTCGCGAAGTTTTTCGCTGTCGTCGAAACCCGGTGTTTCACCTACCACGATGCAATGCAACGCGGGGCATTCACGATGAGCCTGCTCGAACGCGCCCAGCAGCTCATGGATGCCTTTGCCTTCCACAACGCGGCTCAGGAAAAGTAGCAATAGCTGGTCATCGGCGACGCCAAGCTCTTTGCGTTTGTCGTCGCGGAGTTGGTTCGAGGGAGGCCGCATGGCGGGGATTCCATGCGGGTGCACGAGATGTTGTGACTCATCCAGTTGCTCGCCATCCCCAAGATAACTTTGGGCGCAATCGCGTAGTTCGCTACTTTGATAGAAGACTGTGTCCAGCTTCCTCAGCATCTGTCGCAGCTCGACCGCGTCCGCTCCGTCGTGGGGAATTCGAACGTCCAGCCCGAAAGCCCAGCCCGTCGCCGGCAGCTTGAGGTACTCGCCAAGACGCCACGCCAGTCCACCGGCTCCGCTGAGATCGAACGAAAACACGACGTCAAAGTTCTTCTCGCGATGCAGTTTGGTGGCAATACCGCGGACCTGAAGAAAGGCGCCCTGGTTTCGCTGGAACGTTGTCTTGATGCGCGGCACCTGCACGAGGTCGGGCCGATGCACTTCGACGTTGCCGTGCCGGGAAAACCGCGGGATCTGAGCATAAGCCTGCCACCGCGGATGTACCTTCAGAAACGGTGGCACCCACGGTCGCGGCGCAAGGACCACGACTTCATGTCCCAGTCGTTCGGCGGCTTCAACGCAGTTGCGGTTGAAGATTCCCGAATACGGATGTCCGGGATGAGGGTACATCGAAGCGACAACGAGTAAACGCATATCGGCGAACCGCACAAGGGAGAAAGATGTCCGTGAATGTATCGGACCTACGTCAAAAATGGAGCGCGAACTTGACGCGACCCTCCGAATCCCCCGTGAAAGTGACTGAATCGCCGGCAGTCCGTCCACGATCTGTTAGCATTGGCATTCTTGTAATGATCGGTAAAACCGTTAGCGGTCCAGAACGGTACGCCAGGCAACTGCAAACAGGAGTCATCCGATGAAAATACAGCGACGCGAATGGTTGGCGGCGGCTGCAATGGCCGGAGTCGGCAGCATGGGGAATTCGGCCCTCATGGCGATGGAACCAATCAAACGTAACGGGTCTGCAAAGTATTCCTTCAGTCTCGCTGCGTACAGTTACCGCAAGCTCTTGCAGGGCGACTCGGCCACTCTGACGTTATTTGATTTCATCGATGACTGCGCGAAGTTTGGAATCGAAGGCGCCGAACTGACGTCTTACTACTTCGAAGAGCCAACGACGGATGATTACCTTCGCCGGCTCAAACAGCACGCGTTTCGACAGGGAGTGGATATTTCAGGGACGGCGATTCGCTGTGATTTTGGGGTACCTCCCGGCGCCAAACGTGGGCAGGAAATCGCGGACGTCAAACGCTGGATCGAACGAGCGGAGATTCTTGGCGCCCCGGTGATTCGCATCTTCGCTGGACACCAACCCAAAGGGCAGTCGGCGAAACGCACGCACAAGCTGATCGTAGAGGGAATTCAGGAGTGCTGCGAACACGCCGGCAAACACGGAGTTCACCTTGCGCTGGAGAATCACGGCGGACCGACCGCGACGGCCGATGGGCTACTGGCGATTGTTCGTGACGTACACAGTGACTGGTTTGGCGTGAATCTGGACACGGGCAATTTTCATTCGGACGATGTCTACGCAGAAATCGCAGCCGCCGCGCCGTATGCGATCAACGTGCAAGTGAAAGTTGTGACGTCCGGGCCTGACGGTAAGAAACAGCCCATGGATTTTGACCGACTGGCGAAGATCCTGCACGACGCCGTTTATCGAGGCTACGTGGTGCTCGAGTACGAGGAAGACAAGGATCCGCGTGCAGAGAGTGAAGCGTATCTGAAGCAGCTTCGGAAAGCTTTTGGTTAGGCCAGCTAGTACGGAATCAGATGCTAAAACGGCCAAATGAAGGTAATCAGGATCAGCGAAGAGATCGTTACCGTCGCCGCGACGGGCGCACCGATCTTCAGGTAGTCCCGCGGCACATAACCGCCGGGGCCCAGCACCATCAGGTTCGTCTGGTAGCCGACCGGGGTCAGGAACGACAGCGAAGCCGCAATCGCAACCGCCATAATGAACGGCTGTGGATTGTAGCCGCCCTTCCAGGCGATGCTGATCGCAATCGGCAGCAGTATCGAAGCGACCGCGTTGTTGGTAACTAACTCGGTAAAGAACATCGCGATCAGATAAACGACGATCAGCAGCAAATAGGGATTAGCTCCAACCATCGCCACCAATACGCTGGCGATACCTGACGCGGCACCGCTCACCCACAACGCTTCGCCCAATCCCAGTGCCCCGACAATCGCCAGGAGCACTTGCATGTCCAGCGAGGATCTGGCGACGGAAACGGAGACCGAGCGAGTGATGATCATCATGCAGGCGAACGCCACCGCCAGGATGGCGGGCGCTTCGGAATAACGAAGCAGCGGCACGCGGTCTTGAACGGATTGCAACGAACACACGATGAGCGAAGCAATCAGCAGCAGCCCCAGCAGCCCCGCGTAGATCGCCTGTCGATGCTTGGGCGGCTGGTAGCCATCCACGTCACTCACGAGATAGAACTGCACGCTGTTGCGGTACTTGCGCATAAAGTCCGAACGGGTTTGCAGCAAGAGCGTATCGCCTGATTCCAGCCGGATGTCGCCGATTTTGCTGGGCAATCGAGCACCATTTCGATGCACGGCAATCACCGCAGCGTCGTACGATTGACGAAAGTTGGAGTCGCGGATTGTCTGCCCAATCAATGGCGAAGTTCGCGACAGGACGGCTTCGACCATTTTCGTCGACGACGTTGAAGACGAAGTGGAAGAAGCATCTACGGGCTCGAGCCCCGGGATTTTCTCCAAGTCCATGATCTGCCCGACGACACCCGTGAACACCAATCGATCTCCCGCGCGGAGTTTGTCGTTGGGAGTCACCGGCGTGATGACTTCGTTCTGCCGCGAAATCTCGATCAGGAACAAGCCTTCCAGACTTCGCAAACCGGCGGCCTCGACGGTCGAATCAACGAGCCGGCAGGTTGGAGAGACGCGCATTTCGACAACGTATTCGCGGCGGTGTTCGTCGAACTCCTCCGCAAGGTCCGAGCGATCTGGGAGGAGCTTCGGTGCGCAGTACATTAGCACGATGGCCCCCAAAATCGCCACAGGAACGCCAACTTTGCCAATTTCAAAAAGCCCCAATGGCTTGGCCGATTCGACGAACTCTTCGTAGCGTTCGCGGTCCTCAGTGAGGCGGTCCCACTCAACGGAATACTCGTCCGGCTGCTCGTCCAATTGCATGACCACTTGCGCGTCGGCGTGCTGTTGACGCAACATGCCGTTGACGATCAGCGTTGTACTCGTTCCGATCAACGAGCAGACGCCGCCAAGGATCGTAAAATAGCTGACGGGAATCAGCAGCCGGGAAGGTGAGATGTTGCGACGGCGACACCAGTCCACGACGACAGGAACGGTCATCGCCACCAGGGCCGTGTTGAGAACGAAGGCCGACGTCGAGACCAGCACGACTCCCAATCGCATGAGGGCCGTTCGCTCGTCCTTGACGTTGCCCAGCAGCATTTGGCCCAGCCAGTCGAGAACGCCGGTCGCCTTGAGTCCTGCGGCAACGATAAGCAATCCTGCGATCGTGACGACGGCCGGGTTACTGAAATTCTTGAGTGCCTGAGCGGGCGTGATGACGCCCGTGACGGTGACGGCGACCAGGGCTCCGATGAACATCAGATCCACCGGCAAGCGGCGGCGCATCTGCAGCCCGACGAAGACTAGCGCGGTGACGCCAACGGCGATCCATGCATCCGCGTTATTCCAGATGGCTGCCCACATACGGTCTCAGACAATCGGTGGTTTACGGTGCAGTAGTCACGCCAAATTTGGTTTGGCCGGCGTGATCGCTGCCTAAATTACGAAGTTCACCAGACGTCCCGGTACCACGATTGCCTTGCGAATCGTGTTTCCTTCGAGGAATTCCTTGACCGCCTCTTTGGCAGCCGACTCTAAATCATCCTTGCTTAAATCCGGTGCAACGCTGATTTTCGCCTTAATCTTGCCTTTGATCTGAACGGGAATCTCTACCAACGCATCAATCGTCAAAGCCGGATCGAATTCGGGCCACGACTCGTTCGCGAGGGATTCGCCCCCACCCAGCAACTGCCAGATTTCCTCGGCAAGATGGGGTGCCATGGGCGCCAACAGCAACGCGAAACTACGCATCACCGAGGCCGGTCGGACGTCCTGTTTGGTGAAGAAGTTGACGAACTCCATCAGTCGCGCGATCGCCGTGTTGAAGCCCATCGAGTCGAGATCTTCGGTGACGGCCTTGATCGTCTTGTGAAGTACACGCAACTGTTCATCGGAAGGCTCCGTGTCCGAAACGGAATCGTTGAGCTTCAAGTCATCCGCCTTGGCATCCACGACCAATCGCCATGCGCGATCCAGGAAGTTCCGCACTCCGCCGACGCCGTCCATATTCCATGGCTTGGTCGCCTCGAGCGGTCCCATGAACATCTCGTACAGACGCAGAGCATCGGCACCGTAGTTTTTCACGATGTCGTCCGGATTGACGACGTTGCCGCGGCTCTTTGACATCTTGTGCGAGCGGCCGTCGATTTTGATTTTCGCATCCGCCGACAACACGAAGCCCTCGCCCTTCTTGGTCGTATCGGCTTCCTCGACACGGACGTGCTCCAGCGAATCACCTGACTTCTTGTGAACGAAATTGCCTTCTTCATCCTTGCGAACTTCGCTGGCACTCACCCACGCACCGTCGTCCGACTTGTAGCCGGTGTATTCGACTTCGCCGAGAATCATGCCCTGATTCACCAGCTTCTGGAAAGGCTCTTTCGTGGAGACGTAGCCACGGTCGTAGAGCACTTTGTGCCAGAACCGTGCGTACAGCAAGTGCAACACCGCGTGTTCGGCACCGCCAACATAGAGGTCGACGGGCATCCACGCTTTCTCTTTGTCCTTGTCTACGAGCGCCGAGTTATTCTTGGGATCGATGAATCGGAGGTAATACCAGCAGGACCCGGCCCATTGCGGCATCGTATTGGTTTCACGCCGATACTTCTTGCCATCGATGGTCACAATCAGCCAGTCGTCGCCGGCTTTTCCCAGTGGCGGCTCGGGCTTGCCGTGCGGTTTGTAGTCATCCAGATGCGGCAGGTCGACAGGCAAGTCCTCAACGTCGACCGCTCGCATGACGCCCGTTGGATTTCCGTCGGCATCCAGTTCGTGCAGGATTGGGAACGGCTCGCCCCAGAAACGCTGACGGCTGAACAGCCAGTCGCGCAGCTTGTAGTTCGTCGCCTGTTTCCCGAGTCCATCGCCTTCCAGGTCGGCCGCAATTTTTGCCTTGAAATCAGCAGTCGCCATGCCGTCATAGTCGCCGGAATTGATCGCGATTCCGGGCTTTGGAGATACTTCCTTGCCGGCCAGCACAGCGTCCCGGTCCACGTCCTTGTCATCACCGGGATCGACGACGGCGATCACGGGAATGTCGAACTGCTGAGCGAACTCAAAGTCGCGCGTGTCGTGTGCGGGTACCGCCATGATCGCACCCGTGCCGTAGCTGATCAGCACGTAGTCGGCGATCCAGACTGGAACCGGTTTTCCGTTAACGGGGTTGTGAGCGAACGAGCCGGTGAACACACCCGTCTTGGACTTGGCCAACTCCGTGCGTTCCATGTCGCTCTTGTTGGCCGCCTTTTCGCAGTAGGCTTTGACTGCCTCTGCATTGTCGGTCGTTGTCAGTTTTTCGACAAACGGATGCTCCGGCGCGATAACCATGTACGTCGCGCCGTACAAGGTATCCGGCCGAGTCGTGTAAACGCGGAGTACATCCTCGCCGGGTTTGCGAGGGAAGCCCGATCCGCTGCGAGCGTCTTTCCAGGCAGCAAAGTTATCTTCGCCTCCCACGAAAAAGTCGACCTCTGCGCCGGTGCTGCGACCGATCCAGTCCTTTTGAAGCTTCTTGATACCGTAGGACCAATCGAGGTCATCGAGTTCGCTTTCCAGTCGGTCGGCGTAATCCGTGATACGCAGCATCCACTGTCGTAGCGGAATTCGCTGTACAGGATGGCTTCCTCGTTCGCTGCGTCCATCGATCACTTCTTCGTTGGCCAGCACGGTGCCGAGTTTCGGACACCAGTTGACCAGTGCGTCGCTTTGGAATGCCAGGCGGTGTTCGTCGCGGTAAACCTGAATGGCCTGCTCGCCTTGCGAGGTAACTTCATCGGGGATTGGCAATTCGTCGATTGGGCGTCCGACCTGTTTGTCGTGATCGAACCAGGTGTCGAAGAGCACGAGGAAGATGAATTGCGTCCACTTGAAATAGTCGACGTCGGTGGTGGCAATTGCGCGATCCCAGTCGTAGCTGAACCCCAGCATCTTTAACTGGCGCGTAAACGTGGCGATGTTCTTTTCCGTTTGCACACGCGGAGGCGTGTTCGTTTTGATCGCATGCTCTTCCGCCGGCAGGCCGAAGGCGTCAAACCCCATCGGGTGCAACACGCTATAGCCCTTCATCCTGTGGAACCGGCTGACGATGTCGGTCGCCGTGTATCCCTCGGGGTGCCCAACGTGAAGTCCATCACCGCTGGGGTAGGGAAACATGTCCAGTGCGTAGAGCTTCTTGTCGCCCGGCATGTCGGGGGCTGCGAAGGTCTTGTTTTGCTCCCAGTAGGCTTGCCACTTGGGTTCGATGTCGGCCGGGTTATAACGAGGCATCTGGTCTGATTTCTTTTGATGAATGAAAATGCTGGCGACAAGCCGGGAGGTCCGCGTCAAAACCTGCGGATTCTACTTGTTGTTGGTTTTTCCGGTAAAGCCCTGGCGTTGAGTGGGCAAGATTGCCGATCCTGCCGTGGTTTCCTACCGCACACGAAGCGATCACGCTATAATTCCCGGGATTCGATACTCCACCAACTCAATCATGCTGCACGCCAAGAAGAAAAAGATGTCGCTGAACGAGGACGAACGTGAAGCGATGCGAATTGCCTGTCAGTTTAATGCACAACTGATGGATCACGTCAGGCAGTTTGTAAAGCCAGGGATCAAGACCAGCGAGATCGACGATATTGTCGTCGAGTACACGCAGGACCACGGCCATCGTGCCGCGACTCTCGGGTACCACAACTTCCCGCGCAGCTGCTGCACCAGCGTAAATGAGGTGGTGTGTCACGGGATTCCGGGCTCCTATGAGCTAAAATCGGGCGATATCGTCAACGTAGACCTGACAACTATCGTCCATGGCTGGTTCGGCGATCAATCGGAAACCATGCTTATTGGGGAATGCAGTGAGGAGGCGATTGCGATCACGCAGGCGGCTCACGACTGCATGTACCTCGGCATTGAAGCCACCACGCCGGGCGGTCGAGTTGCCGATATTGGCCGAGCTATCGTTGCGGAGGCCCACAGTCGTGGTTTCAGCGTTGTCCGCGAATTCGTCGGTCACGGCGTCGGTCGAAAGTTCCATCAGGACCCCTCGATCCCCCACTATCCCAATCGGCAGGCCTACCTCGATCGACTTCTTCCGGGAATGTGTTTCACGGTGGAACCCATGATCAACGTGGGCACTCACCTGACGGTGCTGGACAAACGGGACGGCTGGACGGTCCGTACCAAGGATTCACAGCTGACCGCCCAGTTTGAACACACGGTGCTGATGACCGAAGAGGGCCCGGAGATTCTGACGCACACCAGGAACGGACCGAAAAAAGGTCATATTTTCGGATAGCGCCGGACAGAGGCGATTGGTAGGCGTCTCGCTACAACTTGGCCAACGGCTGACAAACCATGATCAGTCTCTGGCAGCGGCGGCCGATTTTCGGGAACACGGAGGACTCATGTTCGGACTCTTCAAAGCCAAGCCGCCTGTCGGGCCATGGGAAAAAGCGTGGGTCGAGCACCGCATGTGCTGGCTCACCGAGCAATTTGGCATGACACGGCTGCTGGAGGCGCCGACGTTGGTTTCCAACTTCGACGGAATTCCGGACGTCCATGACGAAGCGACCGCCAACGAGTTGTTTGACTTCCTCCAAACGTGGATGAAGGTGGACGGCACCCAATTCCGTGTTCAAGTGTTTTCCGATGTCGTCGCCCCGGAATCCATTGGAACGGTCTCCGATGAGGTGGCCGTTTTGAAAGTTACCGAAGAGCAGCTCGCGGACCGGAGCGGTCTCATCGGCGGACTGGCCAACGTGCTCGCTCGTCAGGCGCTCATCGACGTCGGGGTCGAACCAAGAACGGCCGATGACGAATGGACCATTTCGCTGTATCCCGTTTTTCTGGGGCTCGGCATCTTCGTCGCCAACGCAAAATACGAAAAACCCGCTTCCGATTCCGGCTCGATCGCATGGTGGTCAGTCCGGCAACGAGGCAACCTGCCCGCCCGCATGACAGCGTACGCATTGGCCCTGCGCAGCTGGACTCGACATGATCAGAACACCGCATGGGAAGCGGAATTGAGGCAGGACGCAATTTCGGTATTCCAGGATGGACGCAAGTATCTCGACAAGACCAGCGATTCCGTCTTTTCACGCGACACATCCACAAAGCCTCGTGGCAAACTCAATCAGCAGGCATTGCTGGACGAGCTTCGGAGTGGCAGCCCATCAAGGAAGATCTCGGCGATGTGGGGGCTGTCCGAACGGGCGGCCCGGCGGGAAACACTGGATGACGCCAAAACTTCGGAGCTCATCATGGATGCGTTGCGACACAAGCAGGCTGAAGTGCGTGCCGTTGCGGCGACAACATTGCCTGCCTTTGATCGGTCTCCACACGCCGCTCAGGACCTCGCCGACGCATTGGCAGATTCCAGTGACGAGGTGCGCATCGCCGCTGCGGGCGCTCTTTCGGGCTTTGCGGGCGTGGATGATGAAACCTTGGTCTTCGACTTGACGAAGGCGCTTAATGACGACGAACGACTGGTCGTCTTCAACGCGGCCCGTTCACTCACGGCGTACGGTGATGCGGCTCAATCCGCCACCAAAACGCTTCTCAAACGCCTCAGACGGGCGTTGGTGGAATGTCGGGACGACGACGCCTTCACGATTCTCTGGGCTCTGGATGCCATCGTCCCGGATGCGCGCCAAACGATTTCATCGTATTTCGATGACTCGGACGCGGAATATCTGGATCACGGTATGCAGATACTCGAGCAAATCGGTGAGATGACGACGTCCGGCTGATCGCGGTGTGGAACGGCTGAATCGGGTCGCCCCGCTTTCGGCACCAACATCTCTTAGCTGATGTGCTGCACTCTGCGTAACTCAGCCCTCGCGATTCGGTACGGTCTGTGAACGCGACGAATCCTGCTTGACGATCTGTTCAAGAGTACCAACATCCGCCGGTTCGGCTGGCCTAAATGGACAGATAATTCTGGTGGGGGGTGCGTAGCCCCTCTGCCTTCATTTACAATGATTTTCGGCATGTTCGGAAGATCACGTAAACGAAGCGAATCATTGGACTACGTGGAGGGTGATGATGACCTTCACTACGGTGCGGATTCCGCTGGCGTGGCAGATCACATCGAGCGTTTCTTTGGCAGTCTCTTTGATGTCGCCACGCTGTGTGCGTCACCCTTCTTCAAAGTTGGCAGTGTACTAGTCAATTTGGGTGTGAAGTTGCGGTGGCGAATCTTGGGCCAGTCCAGGCTGGTGGCTATTCCTGATTCGGACCCTGACGAAGTGGTCTCGAACGGCATCATTCAACGATTGTCCGGCCGCGTACAGGATCTTGGTTTCTGGTTTTTTGAAAAACTGGCGCAGGTCGCAGAGGGATTTGAGATCGCGTTCGACTTCATTTTCATCGCGATCCCGCGAATGTTTTCTGGTCGCAAGTCGGATTCCGTGAACGTGCAGAAGGAACTGCAAAAGGATTTAACGCAACCAGAGCCGGATCGTCGGAACGTTGCGGACCTTGTGGAACTGCCGGTTAGCATTGCGGCGGATGTTGGCGAGCGGACCGTGGTCGCCACGGCTCGGACGATAGGTACGGTTTCCGAGCGTGTCGCCCCGAAGCGATTGATATGGACGATCTACGGGTTGTTCGACGCCGTCATCGCGTTCCCCATGAGCTTGTACGATTTCTGTTTGGAATGGTGGTTCACGCGAGACTTTCGAAAGCTCATCTTTGCGGTTCCGGCATTGCTACTGATCCTGCCCTTGGGTGCCGCGGGGATCCTGTCGTTGCGGAACACAAAGCCGAAACGAATCAGGCACTATTCTGCCGCGCTGCGGGAGGCGCTGGATTCTGAAACCTCGGAGGCGACCGGGCTCCTGCGCAGCAAGTTACAGCAACTGGGGTATCGCGATCTGGAGCGGCTGGAGTTCGACGAAATCCTGGCGTTTGCCGAAGGAGGTGACATCGGGCAGGCATTCCAGCGCATGCAAAAGCTGGCTCCTTTGGACGGCACGCAACCTGGATTGCTGGATGCCCATCAGTGGATTGGAATGGTTCTTTTGGACCGCAAGGTAACGGTGCCCGATGTCGTCGACCGACTTGAAAGACATGCTCAGGCGATCTTGCGCGTCGAGCCGGAAAACCCGTTGGCACTCAGGATGGTCGCCGAAACACATCTTGCGCGCAGCGAGTTTGATCTGGCAATTGAAAAAATGGAACTGGTTCGCAAGCAATTCCCGGACGTGGTCTATGTGCTGGGAACCCTCTATAACGATAGGGGCGACACGGTCAGGGCAGGGAAAAATGCCCGGGCAGCCATCCGTCTGCATGAGGCGGCTGAGTCCACTGATGACGTCGAGGTGAAAGCCCGGTTGACCGTTCTTGGGCATCTGCAGTTGGCGACGTGCTATGAAATTGTGGGTGATACCGCGAAATGTCTGGGGACTCTACGGCGGGCAATAAAACGGTACCCTGACGATTCAGCTCTGACCGAAGCATTGCAGCAGCAATTGAATTCGGCAGTCGCAAGCTTGCAGGCGAATGGGCTGGCGTCCAAATCGCCCTCAACGGTTCAGCTCATTTCCGAGTTGGCACCTGATCATGAACAACTCGCGAGGATGTTGGCTCGCGGACTGTATCTTTCGGACGCTACAACGCAGCGGTACGTCCAGCAACTCCTGCAAGCCGACGCGGTATCGCCCAAGGTGTTCGAAATGGTTGGCAGCACGTGCATGATTCGAAAGGAATACCGTCGGGCCGAAAAGTATCTCGTGAAGACCTGCGAGTTGCGAGATAGCTCGCCGTCTGCCTGGAACAACCTTGCCTGGATTTGGGCAAACGTTAATCCGTTGCATCCGAAGAAAGCTCTGGCAGCAGCCAACAGGGCGATCGAACTTCAGCGGGATCCTCGTTTCTACGAGACGCGTGGGCAGATCCATTTGCGATTTCGGCATTGGACGGAAGCGGTTGAGGATCTGGAACTGGCGCTCAATGGCGAAGTGCCGAATGCCAATGATGCTCACCGTGGGCTCGCCCGCGCATACCATGAGCTAGGCAATCGAGTCCTCTCCAAAGCGCACCTGCAACAGCTCGCGTCAGGGGACGATGTTCGCGTACACTGAGGCCGCGCCGCCGCCGAATTGAATTCCGTTTGCGAGACGTTCCAAACGGCCCGTCGAACCTGCCGATTGGTTTCGAAACAACGCGTTTCGTGTTAGGTTTCGCGGATGCCTTTTCGAACCAAAATCTGTGGAATCACCAACGTGCCGGATGCTGAATGCCTGGCCACAGCGGGAGTTGACGCGATCGGCTTGAACTTCTTCGAGAAGAGCAAACGCTTTGTTGAGGTCGGCGAGGCTGCCATCATCGCAGCCGCTCTGCCTCCGGAAGTACTGCGAGTTGGCGTGTTTGTGAATGCTAGCATCGAGTCGATTCGGGACACGGTCGAAAGAGTGGGACTGGACTTCGTTCAGCTCCATGGTGACGAACCGCCCGAGTTCCTCACGGAGTTAACCGACGTTCGCGTCATTCGCGCATTTCGATGTCGCGATGGCCTCGATGAAGTGGGCGAGTACCTGGCTCGTTGTCAACACAAACCGCACACCGTTTTGCTGGATGCCTATGACCCCGATGAGTATGGGGGAACGGGCAAGCAACTGCATTGGCCGGACCTCAGGAATGCAGCAGCGGTGATTGGCACGCTGCCCCTGATTCTGGCCGGCGGACTGACGCCCTCAAACGTCGCCCGAGCGATCGCAGAGGCCCAGCCATACGGCGTGGATACCGCCAGCGGAGTCGAATCCGGCGATGCCCGGCGGAAGGATCCACAGCTCGCGCGGGCTTTCGTGGACGCTGCGAAGGCGGCGTTTGATGCCCTTAATTGACGCGTGGCTCAAGTGACCAAGGCGACGGGGGACCGATCGAGTTCGGCTGATTAGCCTGCCTAATCGGAATTGTCGGTCGAATCGACAAAGTGAACGATTTCAAAGGGTCCGGGTTGCTGGAACTTTACGGCGATCCCTCTATCATGTTGGAAGGATCGGCTAGAGTTTCTCTACCTATCCGCAACATTAGGCACCCGGCGGATGGGGATGGGCTCCGCGGGTCGCTTCGAATTCTTCGCCCACGCAAATTGAGGATAAATTCCAATGGCTTCTGTCGAAACAGAAAGGCTTCCTTATAAGGTTGCCGACATCTCCCTTGCCGAGTTTGGTCGCAAGGAAATCAACCTGGCCGAAAACGAAATGCCTGGCCTGATGGCCCTGCGTGAGAAGTACGGCAAAACCAAGCCGCTGGCTGGCGCTCGCATTGCAGGTTGCCTGCACATGACGATCCAGACGGCTGTTCTGATCGAGACACTCGTTGAACTCGGTGCCGAAGTCACCTGGTCCAGCTGTAACATTTTCAGTACTCAGGACCACGCTGCTGCTGCAATTGCGGCTGCAGGAATTCCCGTTTACGCCTGGAAAGGCATGAGCGAAGAGGAGTTCGAATGGTGCATCGAGCAAACGCTCACGTTCCCATCCGGCGAGCCGATCAACATGATCCTCGACGACGGTGGCGACCTGACCGACATGGTTCACCAGAAGTTCCCTGAACTGCTGGAAAACATCAAAGGCATCAGCGAAGAGACAACTGCTGGCATTCACCGCCTTCAGCAGCTGGCCGAAAACAACGCTCTCAAGGTTCCCGCAATCAACGTCAACGATTCGGCGACCAAGAGCAAGTTCGACAACCTTTACGGCTGTCGCGAGTCGCTGGCGGACGGCGTCAAGCGTGCGACGGACGTAATGCTGGCCGGCAAGGTCGCCGTCGTTTGTGGCTACGGTGATGTTGGCAAAGGTTGTGCTCACTCGCTGCAGCGTTATGGCTGTCGCGTTCTGGTAACCGAAATCGATCCCATCAACGCACTGCAAGCGGCGATGGAAGGTTTCGAAGTCACGACGATGGAGAATGCCTGCAAAGAAGGCAATCTGTTCGTCACGACGACTGGCAACAAGGACATCATCCTCGGCAACCACATGGTGCACATGTCCGAAGATGCGATCCTTTGCAACATTGGTCACTTCGATACCGAAATTGACATCGCATGGCTCGAGGCAGAAGTCTCTGCCGGTCGCGCTACCAAGGACGAGATCAAGCCTGCTGAAATCGGTTGCGTTGAACGATATACGTTCAAAGAATCGGGGCGATCGATCATCATCCTGGCGAAGGGTCGTCTGGTGAATCTTGGATGTGCTACTGGCCACCCAAGCTTCGTGATGAGCACCTCGTTCACCAACCAGGTATTGGCTCAGATGGAGCTGTGGCAGAAGAGCGAAGAGTATTCGGTCGACATCCACCTGATGCCCAAGATTCTTGACGAGGAAGTCGCTCGACTGCACCTCGACAAGCTGGGTGTTGAGCTGACGGTTCTGACGGACGAGCAAGCCGCTTACATGCATGTGCCTGTCGAAGGCCCGTACAAGCCGAACCACTATCGATACTAGGGGGTCTTTGCCCTTGTCGCCCGCGAGGCGTGCAGGGGCTGATCCTGGCTACCGATTGACAGAATTGAAGGGCTCCGTGATAACCACGGGGCCCTTTTTCGTTGCCCCACGAGACGGACGGAATCTACTCGTCGGGCCGGCACTCACTGGACTCAACGCCCATCCCTCGACAAAGTCATGCCTCGAATCAAAGCTTTTCAAGCCATCCGTCCGCCCGCTGAACTTGCCGAGTCGGTCGCGTCGGTCCCCTACGATGTCGTCAATCGCGAGGAGGCCGCCGCACTCGCTGAAGGCAATCCGCACAGCTTCTTGCATGTCATTCGGCCAGACATCGACCTTGCCGCCAACGTTGGGGCCTACGAAGACGTCGTCTACGAAACGGCCGGCGCCAACCTCAAACGACTCATGGGCGGAGGTGCGTTGGTTCGAGACGACAGCGATAGCGTGTTCCTGTACCGACAGATCATGAACGGCCAGCCGCAGATCGGGCTCGTCTGTTGCAGCCACGTGGATGACTACGAGAATAATCTGATCCTCAAACATGAGAAGACACGGCCGGCAAAAGAGGACGACCGCACGCGCCATGTGACGACGCTCAACGCCCATGCCGGACCTGTCTTCCTCACGTACCGTGACGTGCCAGCCGTCAACGATATGGTCGCCGCGGCGGTCTCCGCGGCGCCGCTTTATGACTTCACCGCTCCCGACGGAGTTCAGCATACGGTCTGGAAAGTGGACGCCACTGAGGAGATCGTGGCAGCGGTCAGCGAGGTCTCACACTTCTATGTGGCCGATGGCCATCACCGTGCAGCCAGTGCATGGCGAGCTGCGGCTCATCGGAAAGCGGACAATCCCGGCCACACCGGCGATGAAGAATATAACTGGTTCCTTACCGTGCTCTTCCCTGCCAGTCAGCTAAAAATCCTTGCATACAACCGAGTGGTCAAAGACCTCCATGGGCTGGACGCCGCCGGCCTCCTTGCCGCGTTGGCGAAGACGTGTGAGGTATCGACGACCTCCAATCCTGTGCCGGAGAAGCCCGGCTCTTTCTGCCTGTTCGTGGACGGCCAATGGCATCTGGTTTCCGTCCGCGAGGACAATATTGACGCCAACGATCCAATCAATTCTCTGGACGTTGCGTTGCTCGAGAACCTCGTTCTGAATCCAATCCTTGGTATCACCGATGTACGCACCGACGCCAGAATTGATTTCGTCGGCGGCATCCGCGGGACGGATGAACTCGAGAAGCTGGTCCACTCGGGCGACTGGGCCTGTGCATTTTCGATGTATCCCACGTCGATCGAGCAGCTGATGGCGGTCTCCGACGCCGGTGAGGTCATGCCTCCGAAGAGTACCTGGTTCGAGCCGAAGCTGCGCAGCGGACTCTTCGTCCATCAGCTCGACTAATCAGCTCGACCAATCAGCTCGACAAGCAACACGCCAGCTTTTTGCGGTCGTGACGTGCCCGGTTTCGTGGACACCGAACGGCCTGATATGCTGACACGCAGCTTGGCGACACTCAGGGTCGATCGACCGGAGCAGTCATGCTCCTTTCGTGGTACAGCCCGGTCTGTGTCTGTGCCCGGCGGATCGACTCGGCCACTCACGCGACGGAGCCAACCATGCCTCACATCTCTGCCTTTCGAGGCCTCCGCTATGACCTCGGGCACGTCGGTTCGATGGATACCGTGATCGCGCCCGATCCGTCCGTCATCGACTCGGCGATGCAAAAGGAGCTCTACGAACAGCACCCTGCCAACGCCGTTCGTATTGTCGACAATCGCGGAGAGCCGGGGGACGCCGAGGGGGAACGTTACTCCCGTGCCGGGCGATTTTTGAAGCACTGGCAGCAGGAAGGTGTGTTGCAGCGCGAGCCGGATCCGGCGATCTATGTCTATCATCAGTTGTTCGAGCACGAAGGGCGACACCTGACGCGGCGGGGATTTATCTGCAACGTGCGAGTTCCTGACGACGGTGCCGAACCGATACATTGCGTCCAGCCTCTGGACGACGCTGCCCTGGCCGATCGGCGGCAGCTGATTGACGCCTGCAAAGCGAGCGTTGACCCCATGCTCGCCACGTACTCGGATCCAACGCACGCCATCCAGGAACTTCTGGAAGGAGCTATTGTCGGAGTTGCTCCGTTGGAGGTCCGCGACCCAGATGCGACGATCCATCGCATCTGGCCGGTCACGGACATTCGCGTCATCAACGACGTGACGTCCAGCATGTCTCCCAAGGCGGCCCATTTGCTTTCTGGTCGAGCGTCCTTCGCGGCCGCAGAGCAATACCGTAATGAGAACGATCTGGCATCGCGTCCGGATCACGGAGCCAACCATGTGATGATGACCTTTGTCGACATGCAAGATCCGGGCCTCTTCCTTTCGTCGCCGCACCGGGTCGTCCATGGGATTCCTCCGGTAAACTCGGACGAGTTGAAGACCGCGCTGACTCAGTATTTCGACGTCCGGATCTCTGGTGAGGGAGCGGACCTCGCGGAGATGATCTGGGATCAGATTGAAATCGAAGACGACCAGACGGCGATCGGCTTCTTCTGTCCTGCCGATGGTCGCTGGATGATTGCGAAGCTCAACGGCGATGGTCTGGAAGAACTATCGAAGCAGCCAGGCTCATCGGAGGAAGATGGATTACTCGCAGCGCAGATCTATGATCGTTTGGTTGTCGACCTGCTCCCGGGAGGAAAGCAGACGTCAGAGACAACGCTGCTGGGAAGCGTCGAAGAAGTCATGGATGTCACTCGGTCCATGGAGGACGGAGACGAATCGACTATTGGGCTGGTAGCGCTAATGATCGCCCCAACGATCGAAGACCTCATCGCATCTCGCGTCTCCCAGTCACTGCATGATTCGGGCTGCATCCGTGTTCATCCTCCACTCGTCAGCGGTTTGCTATTCAGCGTCCACGAGAAGTAGCGAACAGGTTTCATGTGGAACTCGCGGATTAGAACGATCGAGTGACTTGATCATTGAATTCCTCTAATTCCTTGAACAGCAAAAACACCGACTGGGTGTTTCATGTGGAACGTGCAATTCAAGACGAATGTAGGTTCCACGTGGAACTGGTAAGTGGCGTCGGATTTCTGCAAGCGAGATCTTTTAGCGAGACGCGTCCTAGCGGAAAGTCCTAGCGGAAAGTCTGAGCGGAAAGTCTGAGCGGAAAGTCTGAGCGGAAAGTCTGAGCGGAAAGTCTGAGCGGAAAGTCTGAGCGGAAAGTCTGAGCGGAAAGTCTGAGCGGAAAGTCTGAGCGGAAAGTCTGAGCGGAAAGTCTGAGCGGAAAGTCTGAGCGGAAAGTCTGAGCGGAAAGTCTGAGCGGAATGTCTGAGCGGAATTGTCTGAGCGGAATGTCTGAGCGGAATGTCTTAAAACGGAGTCTGACTGGTCGGTTGGCGATCCTTCCAGCCGCGAAGCGGCGACAGCACGTAGCCCCACGCGTCAGCGTGGGGTTCCCTCGGCGCCACCCTCTCCGTCTGTCGGTACCAGTCCTGACGCACCCAATTTGACCCCAGCCGCGGAGCGGCGACAGCCGTTAGCCCCATGCGTGAGCGTGGGGTTCCCGTGTCCCCGTCCGCTCCGTCTTCTCGACACCGAATCCGGCGTCATCCCAATCCAGGTCCAGCCGCGAAGCGGCGACAGCACGTAGCCCCATGCGTCACCGTGGGGTTCCGTCGGCGCCACCCCCTCCGTCTGTCGGTACCAGTCCCGGTGTCACCCCAATTTGACCCCAGCCGCGGAGCGGCGACAGCCGTTAGCCACATGCGTAAGCTTGGGGTTCCCTCGGCGCTACCCTCTCCGTCGCTTTGGCACCAATTCCAGTGTCACCCCAATTTTGCCCCAGCCGCGACGCGGCGACAGGTTGTAGCCCCATGCGTAAGCTTGGGGATGCCGGTTCGTCCAGGCGATCACGCATCACCCCAGTTTTGACCCAGCCGCGGAGCGGCGACAGCCGTTAGCCCGGGACTTCAGTCCCGGGTAAATACCGCAACCAATTCTATTTGAGGGGCGACGGCATTGGCTGGGGCAAAAAAGTCGGCTGTCGTCGCTCCGCGACTATAAGATGGTATTTGATTCTATTCCTGGGACTGAAGTCCCAGGCTATCGGATGCCGTCGCTCCGCGACTGAGTGGGGTTCCGTCGGCGCCACCCTCTCCGTCTGTCGGTACCAGTCCTGGCGCACCCAATCCAGGTCCAGCCGCGAAGCGGCGACAGCACGTAGCCCCACGCGTCAGCGTGGGGTTCCGTCGGCGCCACCCTCTCCGTCTGTCGGTACCAGTTCTGGCGCACCCAATCCAGGTCCAGCCGCGAAGCGGCGACAGCACGTAGCCCCACGCGTCAGCGTGGGGTTCCGTCGGCGCCACCCTCTCCGTCTGCTCGGTACCAGTCCCGGTGTCACGCCAGTTTTGATCCAGCCGCGAAGCGGCGACAGCACGTAGCCCCATGCGTAAGCTTGGGGTTCCGGTGGCCCGCGCGCTCCGTCTTCTCGACACCGAATCCGGCGTCATCCCAATCCTGGTCCAGCCGCGGAGCGGCGACAGCCGTTAGCCCCACGCGTCAGCGTGGGGTTCCCGTGTCCCCGCCGTCTCCGTCTGCGCGACACTGATTCCGCGGTCACCCCGAATTCTCATGCAGCCGCGAAGCGGCGACAGCACGTCGGCGGCATGGGCCCAAAAACCTCGCTAGCACGTGCAGAATTGGTATTCGGTACATGGGACTTGTCGTAGTAACATACCGATCTGTACCGGAAGAATTCCGGCGTCCGGATCGAGGGCGAACGTCACATGGAGGGTCTTGCGTCGTGGCAAAAGAACGAAGATTGGGAATGGGCCTCGCGGCCCTGCTGGGCGAACGCGATGACAACCACGCGCCGGTCGAGCCGCCGCCAGAGCCCGTTCAGCCCCGACGCACGGTCGAGGCGGAAATACCCGTGGACATCCCTCGCGATCCGCCGACTGAGGTGCCGCACGCCAAATACGATGCTCCGGTAGAGAACGAGCTATTGATGCTCGGTGTCCATGACATCGATGACAATCCATTCCAGCCGCGCCGCGAATTCAGCGAGCCTGAAATCGTCTCTCTCGCGGAGAGCCTCAAAGAACACGACATGCTGCAGCCGGTGCTGGTGCGTCGCGTTGGCACTCGTTGGCAGCTAATTTCCGGCGAGCGTCGACTTCGGGCAGCCATCCGTGCTGGCTGGACTCAGGTTCCCGCCAGGGTTCGAACGGCGGACGACCGGTTGGTCGCCGAATTGGCGATCGTTGAAAACTTGCAGCGTAAGGACCTGAATCCGATCGAAAAGGCGATGTCGTTTCGGCGATATCTCGATGAGCACGAAGCCACTCAGGAAGACCTCGCCGGGCGGCTGAAGATTGATCGATCGACGATCGCGAATCTGCTGCGCCTGTTGGAGCTGCCCCAGACGGTCCAATCCGACCTCGCCACAGGAAAGATCACGAATGGCCACGCACGGGCGATTTTGCCTTTGGGTGAGGAAGCCGACCAAGTTGCGTTCTCGGCCCGGATTCAGAATGAGGGGTTAAGCGTCCGTGACACCGAGCGGATCATTGGCGAGAAACTCGCGGCTGAAGACGAGCTGATGGGGATCACCAAACCCAAGCCCAAGAAGGCGCGAACCAAGAGCAGTCAGGTCGCCTCCCTTGAGCAGAAGATTCGTATCGCTCTGGGGACGAAGGTCGATATCAAGCAGACGGGGCGTGGACGTGGCCAATTGGTCATCCATTTCCGCGGAAATGAAGAATTCGAGCGGTTGACGAATTTGCTGTTGGAAAATGGCGAAGACGAACTGCAATCGTTCGCCGGATAATTCCAGATTCGTCCGGCTTTTGGGCAAACCTGAATTGCGTAATACGCGTCAGCTTTGTAATATCTGGGACTCGGGACCGGCGTCCATTGGGCGGTTGGAACCAAACGGGGTGTAGCGCAGTCTGGCTAGCGCATCTGCTTTGGGAGCAGAGGGTCGTAGGTTCGAATCCTATCACCCCGACTTTTTTATAACTCGCTGAACAGCAATGACTTGCGGGTGTTCTTTTCTCCAGCCACGCCATTCTGGGCGGGCTATGAATACGGCGAAGTGCTTCAGCGATGATTCCGGGCCTTCGGGGTGAGCTCTTCAAGGCGGCTCCAAAAGCAACTTCCGCTTCCGTTTATAGGTCCATCTTTCTTCCCTCCGTGAAGATCCCGCGGCTGTGGTAACGGCGAGGCGATCTGCATTGATGCTAGCGAAGCCACCTTCGGTAGCTCGGCAGAGGTTGTGGCGGTCGGAATTTCAATTCTCTGAGGATACAAGGTTCCAGATGATCGCGGCAGGAACTCGGCTTCGCTTCACCCGGAACTGTTAATTTCAGGCGGGCTGACAACTCTTGCATCTGGCGGACAGAACGCCATTCCTGATCTTGTCATTCGCTGGCGCAAGTGAAGATGCGGTTGGTGGGGCCGCTTGCGTTTTTTGCCCCCATGAACGTCATTTCTCGCTCAGTTGCCGCGTTCGAGCGAATACTTTCGTGGAACCCGTTTACTGTTGGTTTCCAATGAACCATACTTTCGCTTGGTCGGACTGTAAGCATGAATCGTTTCCTTGACGTTTCGCATGTATCGCTTCCGACGAATTCTTATCGCTGCATTTGTTTTGATATACGCCGCCCAGGTTGTTGGCGCGCGTTCAATGCATCTCTGGCAGTGTTCGTCATGCGATGATTCCCGCTGTGGTTGGCAGGAACTCGAATCACCCGATACGACGAAGCAACGCGATACTCGCTGCGGCTGCAGCTTTCATCCGGAATCAGGGGACTCGGAAGAATCGCCCAACGAAGATGGCCATCACGACTCATCGACTTGTCGGGTCTGCCAGGTCCTCGGTCAGGCAGAGGACACGGCGATCGAGTTCGAGGTCGTCACCTCGTTGAGGCTGTCGCCGGAGTCAGTCGTCGCCGATTCGGAAAGTTGTTTCTCTGTCGCTCCCGCGGAGTACTACTCGCGCGGTCCGCCTGAAATCGAATCGTAGTCCCTTTACTCCGCAAGTGTCGTGCGTCGGGACTCAATGGTGAACTGGTCAACGGCCGGATCGCGTGGCGTATCGAAGTGAACGTCGTATTCACGAGAGCGCATGAATCAGTAATTCCGCGCGCTGTGAAATCGACGTCGGTCATCGATCGTAAGTACACAGACCACATTCTCTCCGGAGAAGAACATGCTCAGATTGTCAGGCTGGGTTACTGCTTTCGACATTGCATTGGGCGCTATGGATGTACGTCCAACGACTGGAAAGTTCCGCGACGCCGCACGAAGCATGACGCAGCAAGCCAACAAGGAGGTCTCGTGAGTGTTCACGGGAACAAGATGCCGAACCTTACCGCCAGAGAGCGCACGGTACAGGCTGCCAATCTGTTGAACCAGCAAATCTGGTGTTGGGGCCGCGACATCGACCATGCGGACGGCAACCTGCTGGTTCGGTTCGGATTTCAACGCATCGAAAAGCCGGGCGGCAGCGAGGCGGCGAGCATCTACCGGTTGGAACTCTCGGCTACGGCACGGATCGTCCTGCGTGGTTTTGGAGTCTTCTGTGGTGCCGACGATTTGGGCGGTCTGTTTGTCCGTCGCTATGGATTTCAACCGCAGCGGACTCCCGAGGCTGATTTGTTTGAGCCCGTATGGTCCGCACAAGACCTGCCGCCGCTGGCCAAATCTCACCCGGATGGCTCGTCGAAGAAGCTGCTTTTGACTTTGGTTGACTGGGTTCGCCAATACGAAATCTGGATTGCAGATAGCGTGGGGCTGGCTTATCGCCACGAGTCTCTCGTGCCCTGGGATACGAAGCATGGAACGGTTATCCCCGCCGGATCGATGGCCACTGCGTGGGGAACACTGGGCGCTGACGTGGCTGAGCACCCGGAAGATTACCTGCCCCGCAACGGAAGCTGAAGTGAGCGCACTATCATGAATCCCCGCGTGCTGGAGAAACCCAATGCGATTGGCTAGTGGTGAAACACGCCTGCCCCTGCTGCGCAGAACCTTGCCCGGCGAATACATCTCGTTCGCGATGATCGTGCACGCAACGTTCGGTTGCTGCCTCTGGGCGATTTGGTCGGTGGACGCATTGTCCGGTCTGTTGATGGTGATCGCCAGCGCGTGGATTGTCGTTCGTGCGGCCGATTTGTTCACGGAACGCAGTGTCGCCGTCTTCGTAACGGTCGCACTGGCAGTTGCAACGTTATTGTTTGAGCAGTTCGTCAAGTTGCCTGCCTCGTATCTTTGGTGCTTCTCGCCGTCCGTGTTCGTTGGCATGTTTGCGATTCTGTTGTGTGCGGACGTCGCCGAGTTTTCCGCGTCGCCACCGGGAATGCGCATGCGAGTGGAAATGCGTCGCTGGAATTGGCATCGCATTGCCATTTGGACAATCGGCATCGTGTGCCTGATTTATGTTGTCGCCGTCCCGACCGTGACCGCGGTGCATGAAGCGATGGAACCCAAGCCACCGGAGCCGTCCCTGGAGGAAGAGCTGACGCTGAGCAACAAGATTTTGGTGCGCAGCATGGAAGCGATAACGTCTTTGGTGTTCTTCACCCTGGGCGCGACGATCGGCAGTTTTCTGAATGTCGTTGTGTTTCGCATGCCGCGTGGAGAATCCGTCGTGCTTCGGCCGTCCCGTTGTCCGCAGTGCGAAATGAAAATCAAGGGGCGCGACAACGTACCGATTCTTGGCTGGCTTATGCTCAACGGTCGCTGCCGCAATTGCCAGACGTCGATTTCGTCTCGTTATCCAACGGTCGAAGCGATTTGCGGCACGATTTTCCTGCTGCTGTTCTTCTTCGAACTGATTTCCGGTGGCGGTAATCTTCCTCTACGACGCGCCAATTTTCATCGCGGTGTTGTGTGGATCATCTTTTACACGAAGTGGGATCTGCTTTCGGTGTATCTGTTCCACTGCTTCTCGCTCAGCACGCTGCTGACGTGGGCGCTGATCGATCACGATCGACAAAGAACGCCCTGGTGGGCTCGGTTCGGCGTCTACGTAATCCTGTTGGCCGCGGCCGTCATGATGCCGGATCTGTACCTGGTGCCCTGGTTGCAAGAGACCACGCTGGGAATCGAAATGAACGAGCAGATCTCGGCGGTATTGACCGGAATCGTCGGCGGGCTTTGCGGAGCAGTCCTCGGGGGAATCGTTTCGTTCGCGATTCGAAGTCCAAAACAAGCTGCCGGATTTCACGACGACCAACCGGTTGGCGAGGAAGCGCAGGTTGTGGAAACGCAGAACGTGGAAGCGCCGTTGTTACAGAGCGTGGAAGAGAAGAGCGTGGAACTCACTTCGGACCAACGTCCACCGGTGTCGCTTCTGTCTGCTGGTCTCTGTGTCAGTGCGAGTACGATTGTAGGACTGACGGTCGGTTGGCAAGCGGTATTTGGAGTCTGGATCATCGCACTCGTGCTGAGGCCTGGCGTGTTGCGCATCGCCCGTCAGCTCGGCGTCAGGCAACCTCCGGTGACGGCCATTTTGCTCGTCGCGCACCTGGCCCACCTGCTTGGTTGGAACTTGCTGAGCACCGGTTGGTGGCCGAGCTACCTTGCGAGCCCCATAACGTGGGCGGGTTACGTCGTCGCTTTTGTTGCACTGTGCGTGTTTAACCGAATCGAAACGGCAGACGCCTGCGAACCGACAGAGCGATTTTCAGGACACGGTCACTTCGCGCGGAATGCGTCACTCTGAACGATCGCAACGATCAAGTCGCGGAAGCCGTTGCCGTCGCTTCTGACATTCTTCACCAGCTGTTCGACAACACGGCGATCTCCGAAACTCAGCGGACGTCCAGTTGCATAGACGACCAGTTTGCCCGTCAGGCACTTCGCGAATATCTCGTCGTTTTCAAGCAGATACCGTTTTAGGTCGGTAACGTCGTTCAGTCGCGTACCATCAGGGAGCATCGCAACGGAATCAATCTTCGGACCGTCTTTCGTGCCTTTGCCGGTGTTCGCATAGAACTGTTCTTTGAGTGCCTCTTCACCGTCGGCGGGCTGGACGTAGATCGGATAGTGGTCGCGCCATCGCCCAACCGGATCGAAGTTTTCCAGCACCATACCCAGCGGGTCAATCTTGTCGTGGCAACGTGCACAACTCGCATCGGCGCGGTGCGCTTCGACCAGGGTTCGCATCGTTGTCGCACCGCTGATGTCGGCAGCAATTGCCGGAACATTGTCCGGTGGTTCGGGAGTGGGTGTGCCGAACACATTTTCCAGCAGCCAAACACCACGCTGAACGGGATGTGTGTCCACGCCGTTTGCCGTCGCCATCATGACAGCCGCCAGTCCCAGCACGCCGCCCTGACGACCGCCTCGTTCCAGTTCGACGCGTTGCATTTCCTTGCCTGTCAGTTCGCCGCCGTAGAACTGGTTTGATTTGTCGTTGCGGTAGCTGAAGCCTGGATCAATGAACGTTGCGATCGGATGGTTCTCCGACAGGATTTCACCGAACAGCATCTCGACTTCCTGCGTCATCGATTCACGATGTGCGGCGTAATAAAAGAACAGCCGCGGATCGGGCATGATGTCGTGCAGCGATCTCGTGCCCAGCCATTGCCCCGTGAATCGCTGAACAAAGTGCTTGCTACGCTTACTGTTGATCAGCCGCAGAGTTTCGTCCCGGAGCACATCCGGCTCCGAAAGTTTGCCACGTTTGGCAAAATCAAACAGCCGCTCATCGGGCGGGGACGACGTCAAAAAGTAGCTCAGTCGACTGGCCAGATCAAAATCATCCAGTTTCCCGGGCTGCAGGCTTCGGTAGATAAACGCCGGGGACGAGAGCGCACGTCGTACGGCCACATGCAAGCCATCTTCGATGCGACCAGGCGGCGTCGTTGAGCCAACTTCGTGCATGACCATCTGCAGGTAGTCGCTCAGACGATCATCCGAAACCGGTCGACGGAAGGCGTTTGTCAGGAAACGCCGCAACACGGATTCAGCATACTCACGGTCGGAGACGTCTGTCGGCCGTGCACCCAAGAACCTCGCCGTCCTCGCTTTTCGGGTACGAGTCACTTCGTCTTCGATTAGTCGAAGTGGGCCTTCGATGGAGACGTCCGCGACATCCAGAGCAGGGCCGAACCTGCGAAACTCTTCGTTCACGAACCACTGGACCATCAACTGCGGCCCGTTGCGCTGGCCGATGCCTCCAAAGCCGCGGTTCTCCAACGGGGTATCCAGCCGCGGGTCATCAAGGTCCAGCTTGTCGCTTTTCATCAGTGCGACGGTTTCGTCGTAATATTGGGCGGGTGCCATCTTGCGAGGATCTTTGCCTAGTTGCAGCATGGCTGCGTGCATGGGCCGATCGATTCGAATGCGTGCGGACAGCGCGCCGCGGGCATTGATGGGGCCGTTCGTCCAACGGATTCCGAATGCCTCGCCCTTGTTGAGTTCGACTTCGCAAGTGAACTGCTGCGGCGTCTTGTCACCGGGCAATACGTCGAATTCGGCCAGCTTGCGAATCTTTTCGAAGGCGTCGTACGTCTGTTCGGTTTTCTGCTTGGCGTACAGCGTCAGGCGGAACGGCTCGTCCTGTTTCGGGTAGTACATCTTGTCGGTTTGAAACGCGGAAGCATCCACGGTGATGCGAAAGACGCCGCTCTGCTGAGCCTCGAATCGAGCGGGCCAGCCAGCGGTGTGCGCGTTGCTCTTGGACGTCGTGATGCGATATCGGTCCCCAACTTTGTACGTGCCGTTGCTCTCCGCCAGTCCATCCACGCCGATCTCGTAAAGACGCGTATTGGCGACGACCGCACCGGTTTCCGGCGGCAGGATCTCGTCCGCGATCTGCGTCGCCAGTTCGAGATACTGGGCCAGCAACGGCGGTGACAGAATAAGCGCCTCGCCAATGTTGTCAAAGCCATGTTCGGAATCGTCCGACGGGAAACTGTTCGGAACGCGGAAGTCGGTCAGGTCAAAGAGGTCGCGAATCGAGTTTTCGTATTCCTCGCGATTCAATCTGCGCAAAACGGTCCCGCCGGTCGCCGAACGTTTGATGAGCTGCTGCTCGAGCCAATCGACAATTTGCTGCCGGTCTTGGTCGGTTGGTTGTTCGGCGTCTTTCGGTGGCATTTCGCCGCGAGAGACTACGTCATGGATTCGCTCCCATGTTGTAACCGACTGGGGCTGATCCCACGACAATCGCTGGGCGTCCAGCCGTACATCGCCTTCGGGGGCATCGCCTTCGTGGCAATCGGCACAATGTTTCGCGAGGAACTGAACGGCGTTCGCGGGCAGCGAGTCACTGGCCTGCGAACGTTTCACGCAAAACGTAAGGGACAGGATCGCCGTGACGAGAAGAACGGGACCGCTTTGCTTGTTGAAACGAGACATCCGAACTCCTTCTAAAGCAGGTATTCGTTCATGTTGGACGCCGCCGAGGCGAACCGTTCCGCACGGACTCCAAATTGATTCATCAGAGTCAGATAGAGGTCACCCAAAAGCCGCGGGCTGGCGGCCTTCCGGTCTATGCGATGATGTTGACCATGGCGGAATCCGCCGCCGATCAAAGCGGTTGGCAGGTTCGTGTTATCGTGCGTGTTTGAATCACCCATTCCGCTACCGTAGAGCACTGCGGTGCTGTCCAGGAGCGGACGGTTGTGCGCGTCCTTGTTGGTTTTCAGCTTGTCGAGGAAACCGCCAAGCCGTTTCACGTGTTCCATACCGACGAGGTTGTATTCGGCGATCTTTGCGGGATCATTGCCGTGGTGTGACAGGGCGTGGTAACCCGAGCTTAGCTTGCGGCCATTAATCGTGAAGACCTGGCTCCAACCTGGAATCAGGAACGTCATCACGCGTGTCGAATCCGTTGTGATCGCGAGTGCCATCAGGTCGTACATGATCGACTCGCACTCAAGCGCCACGTCCGGAGCGACGGGATCGAATTCCGGCAACGGGTAGTCGACCTGAGGCGTGGGCTTGTCGAGCCAGAGCTTCTGCTTTTGTAGCTTCTTTTCCACGTCCCGCACGGACGCGAAATATTCGCCCAGTTTGTCGCGATCGCGTGTGGTGACCTGACGCTGCAGTGAGCGGGCTTCCTCCATGAGGCCATCCATTACGCTGCGGTTTGTATTCAGGAGGTACTCCGTGCGATTCCTGTCGGACGCCGAGGCGAACAGTTTGCGGTAGAGCACGCTTGGTCGACCAATCATCGGCAGACCAACTCCCTCCTTGGTGAAGCTCAACTTTGCGTCACCCGGTGGCGAGCCGCACGTGAGCTGCAGAGACGAGAACCGGGTGTTGTGACCAACGGTTGCGGCGACGAGTTGGTCCATGGAGACACTGCCGGTGGCCGAGCCGGACATCCACGCCCGCCAGCCTTCGTGACCGTTTCGCCCGCGATGGTCGAGTCCGGAAAAGATGGTCATCTGCTCGCGGTAGTCTTCAATTGGTTTCAGCACCGGCGAGATTTTGTAGCCGGGCCCTGTCGTCGTTGGGAAGAAGTCCTTTTGATAGAAGCCAAGGTACGAACCAATGCAGACGAGTCGCTGCGGTTGTTCGTTCGGCGTGTCGTTGGCGTTGGCGGAACGGGCGGTCAGTGACTCCAGCATCGGTAACGCAAGGCTGACGCCGGCGCCCTTCAGGAAGACGCGGCGGTCGGGTTGGTTCTGCATATCGAGTCCTCCAACAGCGGGGCCAGGTTTGGGCGATTGGAGTGTCGCGTACTGGGACGTGCGACGCACAATCTGCGGCACCAGTATACCCCAAGCCTCGAGCGGTCGACCGTTTGACTCGTGCGACACGGGGCCGGAACGGATTGTCTTGCCAGTTTTGTAGACAGGCGAGATTGTTGGAGTGCAGGCGATTGATCGACGCTGGTTGGACGGAAGGGCAGGGGAGTTTCTGTATCAACGTGTCACCGCGGGGTTGGGGTGTCACCGGGAGGGTGAGGCTCCTGCCGAACCTTGTTTGTAGTAACGTTTGATTGTGTTTTGGCTCGGCGGGAGCCTCGCCCTCCCGCGCCGTGTGGAGCGCCGTGTGTTTTGGCTCGGCGGGAGCCTCGCCCTCCCGGTCAGGGATGGAGAACGAATTCAACGTCGCGTTGTCGTCGGATGGGGGACTCTTTGACCGCCCCAAATGGCGTCAAAGAGATCAGACCGACAGCTTTTCACCAACGACGCAAACACTGCGGCGCGGGACGCGTGAACGGGGATTTTCTGGGAGAAAACCAACGTGTGACCAAACGTGTCCCGCCCTGGCGAGATACTTGGCAAAGAGAATCTCGTCGGAGCTTGGTCAGTTTGCCGGGAATCCGACGTATCTGCTCTCAGTTTGCCATCTCTGTTAGAATCTCGCACCGATGGATCGGGCGACTGCTGAAGGGACACCATGTCATGTCGAATATCCGCTGCGAGTATCTCGGTTGGAAGCAACCCGCGGTTCGATCCGCTGCCGAGTATCTATTGAAGCACCACCAGCGTGATGGGCTGGTTGATCTGACCAAGGTGACCATTGTCACGCCAACTCAGCGTGCTGGTCGTCGACTGTGCGAAGTCCTGTTGGAGCTGGCTGCGGAACGCGAGTTGGCCGTCTTTCCGCCACAAACGGTGACGACGTCGGCCCTGCCCGAACTGCTGTACGAACAGAAGCTGCCCTTCGCGCACACGCTGGTCCAGCAGTTCGCGTGGGCCGACGCCTTGAAGAAAGTCGGCCGCAAGGTGCTCAAGGAAATCATGCCACGGCACCCGGAAGAAGATTCGGATCCGCGTTGGCTGGAATTGGGCGCGCTGTTGCGACGGCAGCACATCGAACTGGCAGACCATCGACTGGATTTTGCAGCCGTGGCCAAGCGTGGCAAGACGCTGGAAGGCTTCACCGATTTTGCTCGTTGGACGGCGCTTGCGAAAGTGCAGAAGCTCTATCTGGCGTCGCTCGATGCGTTGGAGCTTTGGGATCGCCCGACTGCGCGAAATTACACGATCAAAAACAAGGAATGCTGCCTTGACGGCCATGTCGTATTGTTTGGCACGGTCAATTTGACCGAAACAATTCGCGGCATGATGGCGCAAATTGGCGACCAGGTAACGGCGTTGGTGTTTGCCGAGCGACATCATGCGGATCGCTTCGACGAGTTTGGCTGTGTTGTCCCCGAGGCGTGGCAGAACTCGATTTCCGGTGTTGACGACCATCATATTCTGGTGGCGGATGGTCCTGCCAATCAGGCGGACGCGGTCGTGTACGCAATCGACAAGTTCGACGGACAGTATTCGGCCGACGACATCACGATTGGGGTGCCAGACGAATCGCTGGTACCGCACATCGAAAACAAGCTCAGTCAGTTTCGCATCGATGTTCGCTGGGGACCGGGGCGTTCCCTGTCGGCCAGTTCGCCGGCGCATTGGCTGCGGATTGCGGCCGACTACCTTGCGACCGAGCAATATTCGGCGTTCGCAGAATTGATCCGCCATCCGGACACGCACCAGTATCTGTCCGGCCTGGAATATCGCCACGACGTGGTGAAAGAGTTCGATCGCTATTTTGACGAACACCTGCCGGATCAACTTTGTGCGGACAAGTCGCACGCGGGCGAGCTGCCGGATGCAGCGTGGCTGTTGTTCGATCTGCTGAAGGGCCTGCGTGGTGAACCGGATTCGCCGAAAGTTTGGGCTGAGGCGATCTATGACGTCGTGCTTCGGCTTTATGATCGGCGACAGTTGAACGTCGACAATCCGTATGAACGAGCTACCGTTGCGGCGTGCGAGCGAATTGGGCAGACGCAGGAGCGTTTCGCGTCGTTGCCGGACGAACTGACGCCGCGAGTGTCTGCGTCGGCCGCGATCCTGATGATGTTGGATCAGATCGCCGACGATGAAGTGGCTCCGGCCCACAGCCCCAACGCGATTGAAATGGTCGGTTGGTTGGACTTGCCGCTGGACGACGCCAAAGTGGCCATCGTGACCAACATGAATGACGGCGTCGTGCCTCGCAGCGTCAGTTCCGATGTGTTCCTGCCCAATCGTTTCCGTGAAGCGTTGGGATTGGACGACAACGCACGACGGTACGCTCGGGATGCCTACGCGTTGCAGACGCTGCTCAATTCCCGCATGGTGGTGCGATTGATCGTCGGACGTCGAGCGGCAACCAATGACCCGCTGCGTCCCAGCCGACTGTTGATGGCGACGCAACGCGACAAGCTGCCGCAAAGGTGCTTGCGGCTATTCAATAGCAAGACCGATTGCGAGCCTATTGTCATGCCGGTCGATCATGATGAACTGCGTTTCAAAGTGCCTCGTCCGGAAAAGCTGCATACGCCCATCAATGGTATGAGCGTGACGGCGTTTGCGACGTACCTTCGATGTCCGTATCGCTTCTACCTGGAGAAGGCACAGCGGATTCGAAACATCAATGACGATGACAACGAACTCGACGGTTCGAAATTCGGCAATCTGGCTCATGATGTGTTGGAAGCGTTCGGCAATAGCGAATTCAGGGACTCCAGCAACGAAAGCGAGATCAGGCTTTACCTCGCCGAGCAACTGGCCACGATGGCACGCGACAAGTATGGCGTGCAGCCGATGCCCACCATTCAGGTCCAGCTGGCTCAACTTCGTCTGCGATTGGAGACGTTCGCCGAAAAGCAGGCCGAGTGGCGCCAGGAGGGATGGCGGATTCTCAAGACCGAACAGAAAGTGGAAGACGCTGCAATCAACGTCGATGGCGAAGACTTCTTGTTGAATGGCCGTATCGACCGCATCGACCGTCGCGAGATCGGTGGTGTCGTCGAAATCGCCGTGCTCGATTACAAGGCTGGGGACGCCGGAGATGCACCGCGGAAAAAGCACATCAGCGGCGTCAGGAAAGGCGAACCCGTCATGCCCGAGAACTGGGTGGAGCTGCAGTTGCCGCTGTATCGCCATCTGCTGAAACGTGTGGACGACTTGCCGGATCTGCAGGACGCGCAAATCCGGTTGGGCTACGTGCTATTGCCGTCGACGGCGTCCGATACTCGGTTTGAAATTGCCGAATGGAGCAGCGACGAGTTGGGGACGGCCGACATCGCCACGGAGGACGTCATCCGGAACGTACGCAAAGAAGTTTTCTGGCCGCCTACGGATCCGTATCCATTCAAGGATTTCGACGACCACGCGGCGGTTGTGCAAAACGGCGTATTCGGCCGTGAACCATTTGTTGATGCAGAGGAGGCCGTAGCATGAGGAACAAGCTACTCTTCCCAATCGATGATGGCGACGAACTGGAGGCGGAAACTCCGTCGTTGAAAAAGAGCAAGTCGAAGCCAAAGGCGAATTCCAAATCAGCTTCCAAAGCGAAGGCTGGTGCGCGCCGAGCAAGAACGAAGCAGCCCGAGACTTCCGCGAAGGTGGCTACCGTCCCGAGCAGTGACGCGGGTGACGTTGCCAAGCCAAACGCCACTGAACTGGCGAAGGTCGACACGCCTACGAAAGTTGCCGATGCCTCGCAACCGACCGGAAAATCGGAGTCTGGTGCAAGCTCGACATCACGACCCCAATCAAAACCACAAAAAGCCGCGCCGACGCGCAGCCAACGTTTGTTGGGCGAACAGCAAGCTGATTCGTCACCTGTCGAAACAATCGGTGCGGACTCGACTCCGCCCCAAAGCGTCCGTACTCGTGAAGTAGCAGGGCCATCTCCATCAGACCCCTCAGCCTCTTCATCGGAACTTGCGGAATTGCCTCTCGTCGACAACCTGTTAATTCGTGCCTCCGCGGGCACGGGGAAAACGTATCAACTCACCAGCCGTTATCTGCGTCTCTTGCTGCTCGGAGCTCCGGCGGAATCCATTCTGGCAACCACGTTTACTCGAAAAGCCGCCGGGGAGATCCTCGATCGAATTGTAAAGTGGCTGGGCGAAGCGGCGATCAAGGAGGAGGCACTTCGCGACCTTGCTCAGGCGGTCGACCTGCCCAACGTCACGCAGGAAGAATGCCGCGACAAGTTAGCGCTGCTCACGCGACAGATGCATCGACTGCGGATTTACACGATCGATGCGTTCTTCATGCAGATGGCCATGTCGTTCAGTCTGGAGCTTGGAATGACTCCGGGCTGGGACGTGCTGGAAGAGGGTGGCCCGGAAAGCAATCGTCTGCGTAATGAAGCGATTGCCGGTGTGTTGCGCAGCGAGTCGCTCGAGGACCTGTTGGTGCTTGTTCACCAACTATCGCCCAAGGGTGAAAACAAACGCAGCCTGGACAAGATGCTGACGGATCGCGTCGGTGATGCCTATCGATTGTTCCTCGATTCCACACCGGATGCATGGGACCGATTGAAAGTGCCTGCTCCGTTGTCGGACGACGAGTTGGCGGAGGTTCGCGAAGAACTCAATGCGTTCTCGGATCGACGGTCTACAATTATGAAGGCCAAGGACGCTGACGTCAGTCGCATCGTCAACGAAGACTGGGGCGGTTTCTTCAACTCCGGTAGGTCGCTTGCGAATCGGATCAACGAAGGCGGCGAGAAGTATGGCAACGCCAAGCTGCCGCCTGAGCTCATTGAGCTGTACCAGCGATTCCTGCCACACTTACGGTCCATGATCCTCCATTCGGCGTCCGCACAGACGAAGGGCACTCACAAGTTTCTGTCTCATTACCACGAGCAGTATCGGACCATCAAGGAAAACCAGCGACTGTACAGTTTTGACGAGGTGACGGACCTGTTGGCTCGTCAGGCCAGCGACCCGGATCAGTTTTCCTTCCGAATGGATGCGGGCATCGATCACCTTTTGCTCGACGAGTTCCAGGATACGTCGCTTCCTCAATGGCGTGCCTTCGAGAGTCTGGCGCAACGTTGTACGGCCAACGAGCCCGGCCGTTCATTCTTCTGCGTTGGTGACGTGAAGCAGGCGATCTACGGTTGGCGGGGTGGCTCGAGCGAGATCTTCGATCTGCTTGATCAGAAACTTCCCAACCTCACGTTGTCCGAACTGAAGGACAGCCGTCGCTCGTCACCGATCATCATTGACGTGGTGAATGAAGTCTTCGAATTCTTGCCGAAATGGGATGTGGACAAGAAACTGGGGCGTGCGGAACGAGCTGCAAAACACTGGCCATTCCCCCATCACACCACGCATTGTCGGGACCTGCCGGGATACTTCACGATCGAGACGTCCCCGCCGGCGACCGGTGGCAAGGCGGCATCGGAAGAAGTCGTGTTCCGGCGGGCAGCGGAACGGGTGCAAACGATTGCCAATCAGGCCAAGGGCAAAACAATCGGGATCCTGTGCCGCACCAACGGCAAGGTGTCGCGGATGATGAACGAGCTGCAACGCCTGGGCGTTCCGGCTTCGGAGGAGGGCGGAAACTTCCTTACGGATTCGGCGGCCGTCGAGCTTGTGCTTTCGCTGTTACAACTGACCGACCACCCAGCCGATTCTATCGCCGCGTTTCATCTGGCGTCTTCACCGTGGGGACCGGAGCTGGATCTGCGTGTCGGGGAATGTCTGGAATTGCCGCGGGACGAGCACGAGAGTGTGGGCGAGGATGCCGTCGAGAAGGGTTCCGCGGACGTGGCCGAATCAGGCGAAACCGGGAAGGACGACGAAAAGAAGGGGCCCTATCGTCCGCGTGCCGGGATCGCTCCGAGGAAAATCAATTCGTTGATACGTCGCGTCCGCCGGCAGTTGCTGAACGAAGGGTTTGGCAACACGTTGCAGGGCTGGGCGGCGCAACTTCGCAAGCACTGTAATCGACGTGAGGCCCGACGGCTCACGCAGCTTGTGGAACAGGCGTACGCCTATCAGCACCGCGTCGAGACACCCACGCAACTTGGTTACGAGCGGCAGCGTCGTCAGTCGATTCGCCCTACGGAATTCGTCCGCCACATTCGCGAAACCAAGGTTACCGACCCTTCCGGTGCCGATATTCGCGTCATGACGGTACATCAGGCCAAGGGGCTGGAATTCGATGTTGTCGTGCTGCCTGATTTGCTGGGACCGTTCGTGGAGGGGCACGATACGTTCCTGCATCGACGGCCACAAATTGACGCCGACATCGATCTTGTCTGTCGGTACATGGGCAAGGATAGCGGACGATCTTTCCTCCCCGACAGTTATCATCCGCTGTTTGACGAGTTCGAAGACCGTCGAGCGCGGGATTCATTCTGCGTGCTCTATGTTGCGATGACTCGAGCGGTTCATGCGTTGCACGTTTTCATTCCGGAAAACATGCAGATGGGCGGAGCCAAGGGGCACGCTGGGTATCTGATCAAGGATGCTTTCGCACCTGGCGAGCGGCTCCAGCCGAACACGACGATCTACGAAAAGGGCGACAAGGAATGGTTCATGAACATTCCTGGCGAGCAGGCGCCGCCGACGGAAGAGAAAGTTACTGAAGCCCCGCAGCCGCAACTGGCACGCGGGTCGTCGCAGGCGCGCCATCTGGAGACGGTCGCACCCAGCCAGATTGGCGCTAACCGGTACGTGAGTCTGGGTGAGCGGGCAAATGGAAAAGACAGCGCCGCGAAAGACTTCGGCACCGTCGTACACCTTTGGCTCGCTCAGGTCGAATGGCGATCGGGCTCCGCAAAATCCGAGCTGGACGACGCGGAATTACGTCGCCTTGCGGAGCCATGGGCCAATTCCGTGGAAATCGGCAAGACGCTACGCCGATTCAAGAAGATGCTGGTTGAAGAACCGCTGAGCGAAATCCTGAATCACGATGTCTATTTGCGGGATCTGAGAAAATCGATGCCCGGGCTGCCCGAGCAGATTGAGTTGGAGGTGCGGCTGGAGCAACCGGTCGCGGGTCGCGATGATAACCAGATCGTCACCGGAAAAATCGATCGACTGGTGCTCGTGCGATCCGCAGGAAAAATCATCGCCGCGGAGATCATCGACTACAAAACCGATATTGATGGTGATGCAAACGCAGTGGAAAAGAAGACTGAGCGATATGAAACGCAGATGGCCGCCTATCGTCGCGTCATCGCCAGTAGCCTGCGGATTGACCACGTATCGACGCGGCTCCTGTTCCTGTAGCGGTAGCGTTCTCGACGTTCAGTAACTACCGTCGCACGTTTCTTGTTTGGAAACCGTCGACGGTCGGACACGACGACACGCGCGGATATGCATGACCGCGCGAGACCGCACCGGCGCTCTCCTTTTAATTTGTGACGGTTGTGCCGCTTCGCAGTGAAGGCCGAGTGAAGATTGCTTGAGCATGGACTGCGCGTTCGATATTCGCTTGCTGCGATTCTCATTAGTTCTTAATTTCGAGTACGCAATGCATTTGGGGGTCGGGAAGGAATTCAGCAACTGGGGCATCATCGACATGTTAAGACAACGGGAACTGCGTTCGAACAGAGCTTTTCTTTGCGGACAGATGGAGGGGCTCGAGCGGCGAGACTTGTTGGCGTGCGACATTCACCGCCTTCCTGAAGTCGCGCCGCCGGAGGTTGAAGCTGACCTCGGACTCTTTGCGGACGTTACTCTGACGGCAGCTTTCGGCGAAGTCGAGGCACCGATCACGACGGGCAGCAGGATTTCGATGGGGACCATCCCCTGGACGCAACAGTCCGAGTTGCAGATCATCGTCACGAACAACTCGGGGCAAGAGATCGAGGTGACTCGTTTGCTGACGCCCAACGGTTTTCGCATACCGGAGGGTATTGACCGCGTAATTGGCGCCGGAGAGTCGGCGGATGCAACGATCTTGTACGACTCCTGGTCACCTGCCGATTGCGGGGTTCTGCAGATTCGACTGGAAGCGAACGACGGTGACGATTCGCGGCTGCTGAGCATGGATTTGAACGCTCGTCATCCCAATGCCGAAGCGACCGTCCTCTACCGCGGCGCTGAAATCTCGACCGACAATATGCCCGTGATTGAATTCGGTGACGTTGCGCCTGATGCCGACGCCACCGAAACGCTAACCGTCCGGAATGATGGAGATCTTTCGCTGTACCTTTCCAGCATCTCTGCGTCATCGAAGTTTGCCACTGCCGCCAGCGGCAAGATTGTGGTCGTCCCGCCGCAGGAATCCACCGAACTGCCGATCAGTCTTTCGGCGGCGTCCCCCGGTGACCACATAGGGACATTCCAGTTTGGTACCAACGACCTGGACGACTTCTCCTTCACTTTTGATCTTCTGGCCCGAGTAACGGGTGATCCCGTGGATCCGGCATTCGGTGATTTCGACAACGATGGCAGCGTCGATGTAGAGGATCTCGAACTCCTTCAGGCAGCCGTGGCCGCGGCCAATGTTGATCTGATCTATGATCTGGACGGAGATGGTGGAGTGTCGTCCGGCGACATCGAGTGGATGGTCAACGACGTCCTGAATCTCCTGCCCGGTGACGCCGATCTGAACGGTACGGTCGAGTTCCCCGACTTTTTGGCTCTATCCGGGAATTTTGGGAAACGCGACGTGTTCTGGCGTGGCGGCGATTTCGACGGCGACAACGAAGTCAGTTTTACCGACTTCCTGCAACTGTCCCGCAACTTTGGCCGTTCCACGAGCTGACGTTGGAAGTCAGGTCACAATGAACGATTCGCCCGAAGCGCCGTATCATTGGTAGGCGGCTGGGATAGGACCGGTGGCACGTGACCGCTCGCGGATGAACGATCTGCTACCAGACGCCTGCTATCGCCACGTTGTGATCGCGATTTCGCGGTAATTCGTCTGACTTTCCGCCCGCTGGGAATTTTGGCTATATTCCTGCGACCAGAACGAAACACCACGGAATCGCATTCCACTCCGGACGACGGATATGTCAAAGAAAAAACGCAAGCATATGCCCCGCCATACGGCGGACACTTCATCCAGTCGCCCGGCCAATAGCGACGGTGTCGTGACGGGGGCAAACTACCCCACTGAAGAGATCAAGTGGTGGCGGGAAGCGATTGAAGGTTTGCTGGTCGCAATCGTTCTGGCGCTGCTGATCCGCGGTTTCGAGGCGGAAGCTTTCGTCATTCCCACCGGTTCGATGGCTCCGACATTACGTGGACGTCATAAAGACGTGCAGTGCGAGACATGCGGCTTTGAGTACGCGGCAGGCGCGAGCCTTGAAAACGAACTGCGGCATGGGCGGGTCGTCATGAGCAGCTGTCCCGTCTGTGCGAATCCGCAGACGATCAACTATGACGCCGCACGGGATGCGTCTTCGACCGGTGACCGCATTTTGGTCAACAAGTTCTCTTACGATCCGCTGGGGCAACCCGAGCGTTTTGACATCATCGTTTTCAAAAACCCGAATGACGCCAAGCAAAACTACATCAAGCGGCTGTGCGGACTCCCCGGCGAAACGATAAGGCTCTTCCGTGGTGACATCTATTCGCGACCGAACGACGACGAGACTGCAAAGCTAACGATCTGTCGCAAACCGCCAAAGAAGATTCGAGCGATGCTACAGCCGGTCCACGACACCAAATTCCAGGCGGACATGCTGACCAAGGCTGGAGTGCCTCCGCGCTGGCAAACCGCGGCGGGTGGCTGGACGACCGAGGACGATAATTACACATTCGATCTCACGGCGAGCCCCGAAGAGAGCTGGTTGCGTTACCGGCACATCGTACCGGACATGGCTGAGTGGGATGCGATCAAGAACGGTCGCGACCCAATCCTGCAAGGCAAACGCGGCGAACTGGTAACCGATTTCTATGCGTACAATTCGTATCTGAACGAGTCGACCGAGACCAGCACGATGGTGAACGGTCAATCGGTGCCCATTCCGGATCGCACGCAGTTCTGGGATCGCAGTACCGGCAAGAACTGGGTCGGAGATCTGGCCGTTGAATGCAATGTGGAGATTCAGAGTGATTCGGGTGAGTTCGTGTTGGATCTTGTCGAGGGAGGCTGGCATTTTTACTGCGTGTTCGACGTAGAAGACGGAACGGCAACGCTCTCGATGAAAGACCCTACCGGCACCAGCCAGCCGCTGAAGGCAGATCCAACCGTTACGACGAATACGGCGGTCAAGGGAAAGGGCAGCTACCGGATGTTGTTCTCGAATGTCGATTCCGAGCTGCGGTTGTGGGTCAACGACAAACTGGTCGAGTTTGGCAAGCCGACGACTTATGGTCGCGATCCGCAAGAAGAGATTTTCCTCCGTCCATTTTACGGCGGTCCGGATAATCCGGGCGATCTCGCGCCGGCGGGCGTTGGCGGGAGATCGATTGCCGCAAAGGTAACCCGACTTCGTATGTATCGCGACAAGTATTACGTTGCGGTCAAAGGTCGCACGGGCGATCCGACGGACGGCGACTACATTGGCGGAGTTGACCCTGACAGCGTTCGCCAGCTGTTCCGTTCGCCGGAGGACTGGAAGACGGCCGCTCTGTTTGATCGCATGCGTGGCCAACGGGACGAAGATGCCGTGGAATTCCGCTTGGAGGACATGGAAGATGACTCCAAGGACCAGTTCTTTCCCATGGGCGATAACAGCCCGCAAAGCCACGATGGCCGGCTTTGGAGTAATGCGAGGAACTACGTTGAACGGCAGTTCCTGATTGGAGAGGCTGTATTGATCTACTATCCGCATCCGTGGCATGCGAAACTACCTGGAGAAAAGTTCCGCACCGTCCCGCTGATCTTCTATCCGAAATTCTCCCGTATGGGCATCATTCGCTGATCCCAACGGGTGACCTCAACTCTGGGAAGGAACCCATGATCGTTCTGAGAGCAACCGGACTGGTGAAAACCTTTGGGCGCCGCCGAGTGGTGGACGGTGTGGACTTTGACGTCGCCAAGGGTGAAATCGTTGGACTGCTGGGGCCCAATGGCGCTGGCAAGACAACGTCGTTTCGTATGACGTGTGGCATGATCGAGCCGGACAAGGGGAAGGTCGAACTGCAGGGAATCGACGTCACCAACTGGCCGATGTTCCAGCGAGCCAAAGATGGAGGCATGGGCTACCTGCCACAGGAGTCGAGTGTCTTTGGCAAGCTCTCCGTCGAGCAAAATCTGACGGCCATGATGGAGCTGTTGGGCTTCGACCGGAAGGCAAGGAAGGCGCGAGCCGACGAACTGCTGGAGCGTTTCAAGATTACGCACATCCGGAAATCGTACGCGGCTTCGCTGTCCGGCGGCGAGCGACGGCGACTGGAGATTGCCCGTTGCCTGGTTTCCGATCCCAAGATCATTCTGCTGGATGAGCCCTTTACCGGAATTGATCCGGTCACGATCGCCAGCATTCAAGACGTCGTGCGCGAGCTTCGTGATAGTGGCATCTCGATTCTGATCACTGATCATCAGGTGCGAGAAACGTTGGAGATCACCGATCGCAGCTATGTGATGCGAGCCGGACAGGTCCTGTGCCACGGAACACCATCGGATGTCATTAACAATCCCGAAGCACGTAAGTACTACTTCGGTGAAGGTATGCAGTTGAATTCCGTCTCTGGCTCACCCGGTAGTGCCGATACGGCCACCGCCACGGTATCGCGGCCCCATGTTGCGATGAGGCCGCGCCGGACGACGGATGTGCAGAAGACAGATCTGCAGTAGCTCTTTTGCTCTATTCGGGAGCAGGCTCTTTGACTTCGCGGATGCGAAGGTTTCGATAGGCTGCCTGAGTGTCAAAGCAGCAGACGCCGAGCGGTTTGCTGCGATCGACTTCGATGCGAGTTGAAAGGCGTTCCCCATTCACTTCTTCGTCGACAAAGATGTCGTCGTTGATCCACGCCTGCAGTCGATTGGGCGTAACGCGAACGCGTACCTTGTACCATTCCTTGTTCTTGAACACCTTGTAGCCGGTCGTACTGTTCTCCGAAGCATCCATGTCGTCGATGCTTGAAATACCGATCACGGACCCGCCCCAGCCACCAATGATGAATGACGCGTGGCTCTTGTCGACCGGGAATGTCAGTCCGCAGAAGAAGTCGGAACCATCAACCCGCATCGCTTCCAGTTCGACTTCATAGTTGTTGGTTGGAATATCTTTTCCCGAGTGAGTCACTCCGGTCATGTACTGACCAAAGTCGCATTTGATCTGCCCATCTTCGACATCCACCGGGCCCTCGCCACCGAATTCGGTGACCTTCCATTCGCCAAGCTGTTTCCCGTCAAACAGTGATCGCCATCCGGCTTCCTTTTCCGCGGTCGCAGCCGCATCCGCATCCGTCTTTGCGGATCCTTCGGCCGAGGGCAGGGCAGGGGGCGTTGGTTCGGCGGGTGGGGCTGATTCGACAGGAATCGCGGGCGTCAGAGGAATCATGGGCACGGAATCGGCCGCCGGTGTCACTTCCATCGCAGGCGTCAGTGGCGTGGCGGGGACCGCGGAATTGAATACCGTCGGGTAGTAGTATTGAACCGGGCACGGTTGCGAATAGCCGGGCTGCGTGAAGATGCGACGAATCAAACCTGATCGCGATCGGGTTTGTCGACAGCAATTCTGGGCGATCGCAGTCGAACTGAGGCAGGCACAAAGCAGGGTGATCAGCAGGACTTTACTTCGCATGGTGAGACTCGACATGATTCTTTGATGCGGGATGCGGTTTGGCAGGATCGTGAGGGTGTGTCGGCCACGTGTGGGACACAACCACTTCTGAGCAAAGCTTACCCTATTTGTTAGCGTCCGGCAGAAATTCTTCGCGGGTGTGGAGGCGACGTTCAGGTAGCTTCGCGCCGGCTACGCATGCCAATTGCGATACCAATCACAGAACTCGCGAATTCCCGCGTCGATGGGAATCTTGGGCTCGTAGCCAAGAATTCGCGTTGCCTTTTCCAGGTTCGCGTAGGTGACGGGGAGGTCTTCAGGTCGTTCGGGCAAGCGGCGAACGTTGGCTTTTTTCCCAAGCGATTCTTCGATGAGCCGAATGATCTCGCGCATCTCGTGCGGTTCGCTGTGTCCCAGGTTGATGCACTCACCCGGTGCGTCCGGAGCTGTCGTGGCACTCACCAAACCCGCACAGATGTCGGAGACGTGAGTGAAGTCGCGTCGAATCGTGCCATCACCGAACAAAGGCAGCTCGCGACCGCTCTCGATGGCGGCGGTGAAGATCGTGAGTGCAAGGTCGGGTCGCAGTCCCGGGCCATAGACGCTGAATGGACGCACGCACACGACCGGCACTTGATGCAGTGCGTGATACGTGAGCCCCATCAGTTCGGCGGCTCGTTTTGTGGCACCGTAGGGACTGGCGGGGACGCCTAGCGGCGCGTCTTCCACAAACGGGATGCTGACACCGTTTCCATAGACGGTCGACGACGACGCGAGCACGAATCGGGCGACGGGAAACTGACGAGCGGCCTCCAGCAGGGTGAGCGTTCCACCGACATTGGTGCGTTGATAGACTTCCGGATTTTGCACGCTGATGCGCACTCCGGCATAGGCGCCAAGGTGCATCACGTGTTCAAAGCGATGCTCTTCGAACAGTGACGACATCGCGTTACGGTCGCAGAAATCGGCCTCGACCACTTCGACCCACGGAAGTGACGAGATGCGTTCCGCATTCGCGCGTTTCAGTTTGGGATCGTAGTAGTCGTTGAAATTGTCCACGCACACGATGGTGCTGGAGACCATTCCGGAAAGCAGTGTAGCCAGGTGGCTGCCGATGAAACCAGCACCACCGGTGATCAGCGTTGCCATGATCGCGGTCCAGGATCAGTAGTTGGGTGTCGGAGGTCGATAGGCCTCGATGTCCAGCGAAGCAAAATAGTCGATCGTCTTTTGCAGGCCGGTTCGCAGTTCTACGCCCGGCTCCCAATCAAGGTGCTTCTTGGCGAGCGTGATGTCGGGTTTTCTGCGGGTAGGATCGTCGGCGGGCAGAGGTTGGTAGGAGATTTCTGATTTGCTGCCGGTCAACTCAACGATGATTTCGGCGAGTTGCTTGATGGTGTACTCGCCCGGATTCCCGAGATTGACCGGGCCGATGAAGCCCTCCTCGTTGTTCATCATCCGCATGATGCCTTCGACGAGGTCGTCACGGTAGCAGAACGAACGCGTCTGCGAGCCATCGCCGAAGATCGTAATGTCTTCGCCGGCCAATGCCTGTCGGCAGAAGTTTGAAATCACGCGTCCGTCGAACGGGTGCATGCCGGGTCCGTAGGTGTTGAAAATTCGAATGATTCGAACGGGCACCTTGTTCATGCGATGGTAGTCCATGAAGAGCGTCTCGGCGGCTCGTTTGCCTTCGTCGTAACACGCTCGCGGACCGATGGGGCTAACGTTGCCTCGATAGCTTTCCGGCTGTGGGTGAACTTCGGGGTCGCCATAGATCTCGCTGGTCGACGCCTGAAGTGCTTTTGCACCGCAACGTTTTGCCATGCCAAGCACGTTGATGGAACCCAGCACCGACGTCTTGATCGTCTTGATGGCATTCCATTGATAGTGGCCCGGCGCCGCGGGGCAGGCCATGTTGTAAATCTCATCAACTTCCAGCCAGACAGGCATCGTGATATCGTGCCGAATCAGTTCGAAGTTCGAGTGTTCCAGCAGATGGGAGACGTTCGTCTTCTGACTGGTGAAGAAGTTGTCGAGGCAGATGACATCGTGGCCTTGCTTTACCAGTCGCTCGCACAGGTGCGAACCAAGAAATCCGGCGCCGCCAGTTACCAGAATACGCTTCATCTTTTTCACGTTATTTTCCTCTACCTACACACTACTGTCGCCAACTCACGTAGCATGGCGAGCCTTCCGGCGAACGGCAAGATCAAACCTGCGGAATCGACCACGTGCCCAACAAGATGCCCAAGATTCCCGACTTGTATGCGGCGGTCTGGTCACTGCTGGACCAAATTCCCGCTGGCCGGGTATCCACGTACGGCGGTGTTGCGCGAGCGTTGGGGGATGTCGCAGCCAGCCGTTTCGTGGGGCACCTCATGCTGCATCATGACCACGACGGAGACTGCAATTGTCATCGTCTGGTCCGAAGTGACGGCACGCTGGGAAAGCATGTTTCCGGCGGTCAGGAAAAACGTCGCTTGCTGGAGGCAGACGCCATCCACGTTCGACACGGGCGCGACGGCGGTGACGAGCGCATTGATCTCGACGCAATTGGATGGAACGATTTTGTCTTCGACCATCCACTGAAGTCATTGGCCGAATTTCAGCGGTTCGTTTCTGGCCAGCTGACGAGCCGGTCGGGGACTGAACTCACAACGACAGAATGGTCTGGCTGCGTTGGGGGCGTCGACGTGAGCTTCGTTCCGAATTCCGATTTGGCGGTAGCGGCATTCGTGGAAGTCGACCTGGAACGTGGCGAACTGGTGTACCAAAGAGTCGTCGCCGCACCCGTGCGGTTTCCGTACATTTCTGGTTACCTCGCTTTTCGCGAATTGCCCGTGCTGACCAAGCTGATTGCGTGTGTTCGCGCGGAACGTGATCTGCCGTTGGTGACGGTCGTCGACGGCAGCGGAATCCTGCATCCTCGCATGGCCGGCGTTGCGTCGATGCTCGGCTACGATTCAAATCTGACCACGATTGGCGTTACCAAGAAACATCTGGCTGGTATCGTCGACCGCGACAGAATGCGACCGGGAGACTCCCGCCCAGTCGTCATGGACTGCGAAGTCAGGGGCTATGCGTTGCTGCCGGGTTCGGGGACCGACAAGCCACTGTATGTCTCGCCGGGAACTGGAGTCGATCCGCGTACCGCGTTAGACGTCATGACCCAGTGCCTGCTCGGTCGCCGGTTGCCGGAACCCATTTACTGGGCCGACCGAATCAGCCGCTCGCATGCTCGCCAAGTGGCCACTGACGCTGCGAATGCGTAGTTGAGCGATCGACTCCCGGCGGCGCGCGAGTGACGGTCCTGTATGCAATTGCATGACAAGGTCGAGCAACAGTTCTATGCCTTGCAGATCTTCTCGCGATCCGACTTGACGTTGACCGTGGCATTGCGAGTGTCCACGACTAGCGGTGCGTTCTTGACGATCAGGTCGTAGTCGTAGGCCGAATGGTCCGTTGCGATCAGAGCACAGTCCAGCGACTGCAGCCATTCCGGCGTCATTTCCTGGCTGTCCATGGCGGGAACGTCGAAGTGTCTCATTTTCGGTAACGAGGGGATGTGCGGATCGTTGTAGCAAAGATCTGCACCGCGTTCCAAAAGTAGTTCCATGAGCTTGAAGCTCGGGCTCTCGCGAGGATCGTCAACGTCCTTTTTGTAAGCAACGCCCAACACGCCAATCTTGCTGCCGCGAATCGGCTTGCCCTGATCGTTCAGTGCTTCTGAGAGTCGTGTGATGACGTACTTTGGCATGCTGGTGTTGATCTCACCGGCAAGTTCGATGAACCGAGTGGGAATCTCGTGCTTCCGCGCGACCCAGCTCAGGTAGAACGGATCGATGGGGATGCAGTGTCCGCCGAGTCCCGGTCCTGGGTAGAACGCCTGAAAGCCAAACGGTTTGGTCTTGGCGGCATTGATGACTTCCCAGACATCGATGCCAATGCGGTCGAAGAGCATTTTCAGTTCGTTGACCATCGCGATATTGATCGAGCGATATGTGTTTTCCAGAATCTTGCAGGCCTCGGCCACTTCGCAACTGGAGACGGGAACCGTGTTGACGACGGCGTGCGAGTACAACGACTGGGCCAGCTCGAGGCTGGGTTCGTCCAGTCCGCCGACGACCTTGGGAATTCCGCTCGCGGAGAAGTTGGGATTACCGGGATCTTCCCGCTCGGGGCTGTAGGCGAGGAAGAAATCAACGCCGGGCTTCAGCCCACTCTCTTCGAGGATCGGCAGCATGACATCGCGGGTCGTGCCGGGATAGGTGGTGCTTTCAAGGACGACGAGTTGACCGGGCCGTAGCGTCTTCGCGATCGCTTTGGTGGTTTCTTCTACGTAAAACAGATCTGGGTCGCGGCTATCGCTGAGGGGTGTTGGGACGCAGATCAGCAACGCGTCCGCTTCCGCCATGCGAGACAGGTCGCTGGTCGGTTCGAACTTGCCTTCCTCTATACACCGCGAAATCCATTCGCCGGGCAAGTGCTTGATATAGCTCTTGCCGGCAAGCAGGGACTCGACCTTGCTAGCATCGACATCAAAGCCGATCGTTCGAAAGCCACCGTCCATGAAAGCTTTCACCAGCGGCAAGCCGACATAACCGAGTCCGATAATGCCAACCATCGCTGACTTGTCGTCTATTAACTTCTTTACTTTCGCATTCATCTGAATTCTCGTGGTTGGCCGTTTCTTCTGGCAGAATCCTGACGATTCCCGTGGACAGAAAACGGTGTCCCGGGATATCCTCCGCCGTCCTAATTGTTGCACCCAGCGAACCGGTCGGCGTCATGTCTGAGCAAAGAAACGTTGCCTTCACGATATTCTTGTTGTCCGTGCTGACTGTTGCCCCCGCATGGGCCGACGAGGAGAGTCTTGCGGTTTCGGACGAACAGGTCAACACGGACGGTTTTGCCATGGATACTTCCGTGTTCTTCGGCGAAAAAAAGACCGCGGACATAGAGACTTCCACCGTGTTTGAGGGGAGAGTTGCCTACGACCGTCTCTCTGGCGCGAATGGGCCGATTGCGCGTTTTGATTTCGAGGGCAAGGTCATCGACCTGCTTGATCCGGTTAGTCGGACTCGAACGAGTATTGGGTTTGAGGACGTCTTGATGTTTCAGGCCAGTCTCGCCGCGAAAGCGCAACAAGAAAAGGGACTGGTTCAATTCCTTTCGAATCCCCGGTTCATCAGAGAGTTTGACGCGACCGACTCGACGATCAAGCTCAGCAGCTCGTGGGTCACCTACGAAGCCAAAGGCAGTCAGTCTCCGACGGACATGGTGGAACGGTTCGTCGAGTTTGCCGACTGGTCCGCTCGGCTGACCAGCATGATGAACCCGCACGCTCCACCAGCGCGTGCACGGTTGGAGTTGAATGCGGCGCTGAAGAAACAGAATTGGCAGGTTAAACGAATTACCCGTACCGGCGGTCCGCGAGCGAGAGAACTGGGCGCGGTTCACAGCGATCACGCTTATCGGACATCGCTGTCGGATTCTGATCGAGCCTTAATCAAGGTCGCAACAAATGGATTAAATAGCTTCGCGAAAATTTCGTTTTCTGAGTATCGTGCGGCGAGAAATTCCGGACGACTTGTCTCGAAAAAGTAGCCGAAGAAAAATATTCACCCGCACGTGCGGAAATCTCTTCCAGCCCAAACTCTTGGGTTGCTTTTGCCGATAAGCCTTCCAATGCCAGCACGCATCTGGGGCGGGTGACAAGCCTGCCTCAGAGGATGACGGGCATCCGCAGACCCATTAGATCTTCTTTCGTACCACCAGGATCCCGCCGCACAATGCAAGTCCATTCTGCCAATCGATTCACGACGTTTGCTGAACTGAAGGACTACATCTATACGACGCTTTGCGAGCTTGAGCAGCTCGCAGTTGGGGCCTTCCCAATCACATGGCAAATACTGAAACGCGGAACTGAAAAGTGCGGAGTCCTGTTCTCCGTTCAGGGCCCGCGTAGCGTCGTCTTCAACGCTGTGTTTGAAACGGACGGCAATACAATCCATTTCTACAATTCAGCTGGCGAGCGAGTGCTCTCGCAACCCGTCAGTCACAGCCGCTCACTCCTTGGTTAGATTCCGACTCAAAGACTATCAACCCGATCCGTTCACCAGCGAACGTTGATCACAAAGAAAGGCGGACGATGCTAATACTTACACGCAAAAAGAACGAGACGATTCACATCGGAGATGGAATCTCGGTTACCGTAATTCGGGTATCCGGCAACAAGGTGCGACTGGGTGTCACCGCACCGCGAGAATTGCGTGTGATGCGTATCGAGTTGGAAGACGCACAGCCGAAAGGTGACGGGGCGATTGTCGAAGTCGAATCGGCCGCCTAGCTGCGCAGGACTACCGTCTGTCGGTTGATCCGTGAGTTCTGACGGAGGCAATGGTGCCCCGGGTGCCCAGAGACGTCTGGGTGCCGGGAGACGTCTGGGTGCCGGGAGACGTCTGGGTGTGTACTCGCGTGCGCAGCGAGCATGGTGCATGGACCGAGAGTCACGTGCCGCTGTATCTCTCGGGAGCCCTTTTCTACATGGGCCCCCACTTGTTCCGCTCCCTCTCCTGATGGGCTCCGGTTGGTTCAGGCCTGACGGGAGGCTCCCGTCAGGCCGTTATTTTTTGCGCGGGAGCGCAACAAAAAGGCACCCGCTACGCAGGTGCCTGTTCGCAAATTCGTCACTTACCAAAGATCACTCGCGAGGTCGCACGGCCCCGGTGAGTCCCGTGTAGTCACGTCGGTCTTCTTCGTGCCATAGTGGCTGACCGGTTTCTACTCGCTTGCGCAGCAACTCAATTTTGTCATCTGATCCGGCGGGCGCATTCGTAGCTTGAAATCCATCGCCTTTGTTTGGCGAAAAATCTTCGTCGTGCCCATACTTCAGGATGGCTTCAAATACGTTTGAAACCTTTTCCGATTTCTCTGACGTCGTCATGGACGAACAGACCTCCAACGTGAAATAAAACAGTTATCTCCGTCCTTGCGTTCGATCCTCTACGGGGACCGGCGGCGGGATCTTCCATTCCCGTCACGCAGCTAACTGGTTGCCTGCGCCCTTATGTGGGCCAGCGACCAATTGCAAAACACGTGATTATTCCAGCAGGGATTCCAAAGTCAAGGAATTCGTTTTAAGTTCGACCGAATTCCATCGAACTGCGGAAAGTCACACACGAAACATGGTCGTAGGTCAGCAACCCTGGCTAACTGGCCCAGTCGACTTTGTCGCCTGGGTGATCTGCACGAAGGTGAATTCGCAAACGCTCATTTAACTGGTACCCCAACACTAGGGGAGAAATGTAATGACCTGGCATCAACATGTGCTGACCGTTGGACCCTTTCGTCGTGGTTTTCACTTGATCACTTCCGACATCGCATCCGCCGCACCGGAACTCCGGCAAATCAAAACTGGTTTGGCCCACGTGTTTATCCAACACACGTCTGCTTCGCTCACAATCAATGAGAACGCCGATCCCGACGTGCGGGTGGATCTGGAGTCATCGATGAACGCGATCGCACCAGAGAGCTTCCCCTACGTCCATACGATGGAAGGGCCGGACGACATGCCCGCACACGTCAAGTGTTCGTTGTTGGGCAGCAGCGTTTCGATACCAATCAGCAACGGAGCGTTCGCGCTGGGTACGTGGCAGGGGGTCTATCTGTGCGAGCACCGGGACCATGCGACCAGGCGGCGTCTTGTCGTGACCATTCAGGGTGAATGACGGCTGACGAAAATGGAGTATTCGGGCCGAAGGACGCAGTCGGAAATCGTTGCGTTCAACAATGAAGACACCTGGGCAAGTTAATTCGAGCTGCCGGGTTTGTGGTGCCTGGTCCCGGTTTGCTGTGTTGAGCTGCCGCTTACGTGTCCGAACTGGGGCCGTTGGTATCCGCCGATTTTTCGTCTGACGGGTCCTGCTCAGCGGGGCTTGGGGCAGTCGGGCTTGGGACAGCGATGTCGCCAGCGGCTTCCCCACCGGGATCTGAAATCAGTACGTCATCAAAGTCCGTCTGATCTGTATCGAATCGCAACAGCAGATAGATCGCCGAGGTCACGCTCCAGAAGAACGAATACGAGAAGGACGCCCCCAGTGCTCGTACCACCAGGACGAAGAAACCGATCAACCGGCTACCGGTGGTGCCAACTCCCGACATTGTTGATTCCGGCGAGTCCGCTCCCGTGATGCCGGCCTGCGAGGTGATTTCCAGCAATCTTTGGCTGCCGCAGCCAATTTCGATTGACCAAAATCCAAAGCTGATGACCAATTCGGCAAAGCACCACGCCAGCGTTCCTCCCAAGGCCGCAAGTGCAAAAGCCACCAAGGCGTAGCCGAGGTAGTAGATCGGCCTTTGAAACGAGTAGCCAAACGATCGACTGATCGCATCAAACGCGTCTGAATCTTCGGCCGCCAGGGTTCCCCACATCAGCGGCCATCCGAAGAACAGGCCCAGACTCATGACGGCCATCAGCATTCCAATGGCGATAACGACTGGCCAGAGTAATCCGCTGATCAACAAGCCAAATTCGAGTCGAGCCAGGAGCCCGATGCCCACGCCAGCTACCGACATCATCGCAATCGCGACCAACGGCAATGAGACGGCCGAAACGATGTCGGGGCATCGCTTCACTCCAAACGTTAGGGCGTCACGTGTTGTGATACTCTTGCCGATCGCCAGTCGAGCGACCGATTGCCTTGCGATAGCGCCGCCGAACACAGCCCAGATCGCGACCGCCAGCAGCCCGCCGAACAGGAAGTACAGAATTCCCTTTGACGGCCCCGGAATGAATAGTTGTCGAAACGGCTCAACGATCCGATAGGCCGGTCCAACAATCGGAAGATTGGCGACGGATTCCGTGAGAGTTGTTTCCGCGTCCGAGGCCAAAACGGAACCCAAACCCGAGCCCAAAACCGAGCCCGACGTTGCCGCATTGGCTTGGCTCGGGGCGTCGGCTGGAGCGTCGATTCGAAGGTCGCCAGTCGCAGGCACGTCATCGCCGGAAAGCAATTGCAATATCAGCGGACGGTGCGATGGTAACTTCGAAACCACCTGATGGAATTCGCGCGGAGTCCGTTCCTGGGGCCCTTCGACGACGTTCGTCTGTTCCGGTTCCGGAAGCAGCACGCGCCCGACAAGCTGCCATGACACGGTCGTCAGCAGAACGCCCGCGAATGCGAGTCCCATGGCGGAGGGCGTAATCGAATGGCGGAAAGCCTCGGCGAAGAGATTCCAACGAGCGTGCATTCCTGCCATGGGTGGTGAACCTGAAGGACCCAAATTAGTTTACGCTTCGATCTTCTTCTTCACGGCCGGAGCCGGGTTCAACTTCAATCCCAATGCCCTCGTCCAACCACCGACCGAGGTCGATGTTACGACATCGATCACTGCAGAATGGCATTGCCGAAGTTTCCTCTGGAACAAGCTTTCGCTTACAAACGGGGCACGTTGGCTGCGATATCATGGATCAACTCCACTGGACGATTCAGTTCGAACGGGTATCGGCCTCTCCGTTGGCTCCACGGAGTGTGTGAAACCCGTTCTCACCCTGTTTCCTGTCAGCCGTGATTATACGAACGCGCAGGGCAATCGAAACGGGGCGTGGCACGAGGAATATCGCTATCCGGAATCGCCTACAATAAGGGGACCTCAACCGGAGCTGTGCGAATGCGACTACTCTTGTACGCCATGTGTATTGGATTCATTGCCCTGACGTTCCCGGGGCCCGGCAAACTCGTAATCGCCCAGGTGGCGGACCCATTCGCAGTCGACGACGATGACGAGGAGCCCTCGCCGTGGGCGACAGGTCTGTTGCTGACGCAAAAATCGATAGTCTCTCCGCAGCCAGCTCTCGTCGTGCCGCAGCTCTTCGCGTCGAACGTCGCCGCGTCGAAGGTCGCCGCGTCGAAGGTCGCCGCGTCGAAGGTCGCCGTGAACGCCGCAGAGCAGACCGAACTCGTCTGGTCAGGGCGTCTGGAGACGGAGGCTTCCGGCGAGTATCGGATCGCATTGAAATTTCGCGGCGAAGTCACGCTGGAACTGAACGGGAAACGGGTGCTGGAGGCCCAGTCCCGCGAATTGAAATGGGTCGAGAGCGAGCCGATTTCACTGAATTACGACTTTCATTCTCTACGCCTGTCATTGAAACCGGGCGAAGCCAGGTCCGCTGGCGTGACGGCGTTCTGGGCGGGACCTCGATTTCGCTACGAACCGATTCCGGCCAAGCGACTGTGGCACCAAGCCGATGCGTCCGCGGTCGAATCAGATGACGTATCAAATCGCCCATCGGGGGACACGGCTGTCGTGCTGACATCCGAACAGTTGCTTGCTGCCGCGAGCATCACGAGGGCATTACGCTGCGAGGCCTGTCACAACGTCCACGACCGGGACGAAGCACCGCTGCGCGCGAGCGATCTGTCATCGGTGGCGGCGAACGTCAAACCAGGCTGGTTGGTCGGCTACTTCATGGGGCGACGGAATGCCAAAGCGGATTCGGCCAATGCCGTCGATGCTGCATTTCGAGCTGTCCACGGAAATTTCAGTGCCACCGAAACCGCCGACTTGATTGCATGGCTGCACGAACTCGAACCCGAGTCGACAAGGACTCCGCAAGCTGACTCGACGGACACGGACAGCGGCGATGTTGCGCGAGGCAAACGGCTATTCGCAACGGTAGGCTGCGTCGCCTGTCATAGCTGGAAGGCGATTCGGTCTGGCGATCCAGACGGTAATCCGTTTGGCGGCGGCGACCTGACAGGCGTTGCCAACAAACGCCCTCGCGAGTTCTTTCGTCGCTGGCTTCGATCACCGGAGTCGATTAACGCCAATCACCGTATGCCTGAATTTGAGCTCACCGACCAGGAGCTTACGGATCTGAGTTCCTTTCTTGCTGCGACCGGAAGAAAGCCGCAAACGCCCGCTCCTGGTATCCAGCTAGACGATGGCAACGCGCAACGCGGACGTGCTCTCGCAGAAGCCAATAATTGCTCGGCCTGTCATGCAACTGGGAAGCCGGCTCGCACACGCCGCATCGAGATTCCCGCTGATGCGGATTGGTCGAAGAGCTGTCTGTCACCGTCCACATCCGTGGCCCAACCCGGCCAGCCGCGGTATCGACTGGATGAGTCCACACGGCAGCAGGTGATGGACTTTCTTGCGCGTCCAAATCACAACCAGCTCACGGCGGGCGAGCTACTCATGCATGAGAACAACTGTGTGCAGTGTCATCAACGCGGAACGCACGTGGGACTCGCTCCTGCGATTACCGAGGTGGCTGGCAACCTTCCCGAGCTCGTCGATCGGCTCGGAGCACTGAAACCGCCGGCGCTCAATAGCGTTGGCGACAAATTGCACGCCCGCGTGCTGCGATCGTCGATCACCCGAAATGACAAGCCGCTGCGGACGTGGCTGGACGTTCGCATGCCAAGATTTCCGCTCGATGATGAAGCGGTGGATACGTTGGTCGCGCATTTCATTGACGTCGACCGCGTACCCGACGAGGCGTACGCCGATCGAGCTGACGAAGAGTTGGCCGATGCCGCCAGTGAGGTCCCGGCTTTTGCCGATCGTCTGGTGACGTCCGATGGTTTTGGGTGCATTAGTTGCCATGCGATTGGTAATGTTGCGCCCTCGGCGAAAACGCCCCTCAATCAGCTTGGCCCAAGCCTTTCGATGCCGCAACAGCGACTCCGCAAGATCTGGTTCGACCGTTGGGTTCGTGATCCGGCACGTATCACTCCCCGCATGGAGATGCCATCGGTTCAGATTCCGATTCCGGGCGTCATGCACGAGGATCTCGACGCACAGCTTGATGCGGTTTGGCAGATCCTGAATGTTCGGCGTTTCAGTCCGCCCGATCCGTCGCCCACGCGGATCGTCAGCCGTCGCGGTCTGGAGGGCTCATCGGAACGTGCGACCGTGCTGACGGACGTGTTGCGTCTGCAAGGGCGGAAGCTCATCAAGCCGCTGTTGGTTGGGCTTGGCAATCGCCACAACGTGTTGTTCGATCTTTCAACAGCACGGTTGGCCAGTTGGTGGACGGGCGATGTCGCTCGGCAACGCACGCAGGGGAAAACGTGGTATTGGGAACCGGCCTCCATCAACCCGCCGGAAACCAGCTCCGTTTCCTCGCTGGCTCTTTTTCGGGACGGCGTTTTCGTCAATCCCGTGAAGTATGGTCAGGCGATGGCGGAACTGGACGAGTGGTCGCAGATTCCGCGCGGGATTGAATTCCAATATCGACTTCGATTTGCTGTGAGTACGGGCGAAGGTGACGCCGCCAATCATCAGCCGGTGCGTGTGACGGAACGAATTACGGCCGTCAACGAGCTGCGTTGGCGACGCACCGTTTCGGTAACGGGTTTGTCGGCGAATGAAGCCATTGGATTGCACGCGGGGTTTGGGGCGTTCGAAGTAACTGGCACAAATGTCGACGCGGTGCGGCGAGTCGGGGATCGGCTGCTACTGCCGGCAAACGATGGAACCACCAGCGTCACGTTGACCTACACCGCCGAACAGCCGCCGTCAGAATACGTCGCGGATGCCTTGCCGGATCCGATCACACTTCCCGCTCGCGAGTTGAATGTCATGCCTGGTTTTCGGTTGACGCAACTTCCGCTGCGCAGTGACGTGATGCCGATTTCGCTGGGTTGGAAGGAGAACGGCGATCTGGTCGTCGGGTCGTTGAAGGGCCGAGTCTGGTTGGCACGCGACAGCGACGGGGATGGGCTGGAAGATCAGATCCGTCCGGTCAGCGATGATCTTGCTTCGCCGTACGGTATCAATACTCAGGGCGACTTCATTGATGTGGCGACGAAGTCCGCGATTGTCCGGCTGAGCGATACCGATGGCGACGCGATCGTGGATCGGCACCAGGTGGTTGCTTCGGGATGGGGCCACACGGACGACTATCACGACTGGATTGTCGGGCTGCCGCGCGATCGCGATGGAAACTATTACGTCAGCATTCCGTGTCAGCAGGATGACCGGGACAGCGCCGCTGCCAGGTTTCGGGGTACCGTTTTACAGGTCACTCCGCGACCGGCCGATGCGAAGAGTCCTCGCTTGTTTGATTTGCGGCAGGTTTCGGCCGGGCACCGTTTTCCAATGGGGATTGCGATCAATCGAACTGGCAACGTCTTCGTCACGGATAATCAGGGAAATTACAATCCCTACAACGAACTCAATCACGTGGTCGACGGCGCACGGTTTGGCTTTATCAACAAGGTCGACCGGGAGCCGGGTTTCAACCCCGAGCTAACCCCGCCCGCGATCGACATTCCTCACCCGTGGACGCGTAGCGTCAATGGCATCTGTTTTCTGGAGACCCCGTCGTCGGCTGAAGACGAAGCGCACTTCGGTCCCTTCGAAGGTCATTTGATTGGGTGCGAGTACGATACTCGGAGGCTGATCCGCATGAGCCTTGAAGAAGTGAACGGTTGGATGCAGGGTGCCGCCTATCCGTTCGCGGTCGCGGCGGAGATGCCTGCTAATGGCTTTCAGGGGCCCATCAACTGTGGAATCGCTCCGGATGGCGATCTCTATATCGCCAACATTCGCGACAGCGGCTGGGGCGGTGCCAATAACACGGGATCGATCGTCCGCATTACCCCGGACCTCGATCAGTTGCCCGCGGGTATTGCGGAAGTCTCGCTTCAACCAAAGGGTTTTCGCATCACGTTCACTCGGCCGGTAAATCGTGAGCTTGCCAGTGATCCAGGCAACTATCGCATCGCATCCGTCCGTCGAATATCGACGCCGGCATACGGCGGTGACGATGTGGATCGTCGGGAGGAACCGATTGGGGCATTGGTGGTGGCCCCGGACCGAATGTCTGTTGAGGTCCAACTACAGGCACTACGGCCAGGCTTCGTCTACGAGTTTGGCCTGAAGTCACTCGTCAGCGGCGACGATGAATTCTTTCCTGCCGAAGCGTTCTACACGGTCCGGCGACTGCGAGATTAGCACCAGCTGGATGCCACGCAACCTCGTTGGATGCCACGCAGTCTAGTTGGAGCCCACGCAGTCTAGCCGTTCGCCGGTGGTGCGGCTTCCGCGGCTGGTGCAGCTCCAGCGGTTGCTGGTCCACCCTGAAACAAAGGGCTGCTGATAGCAGGGAAGAACTCTTTGGCGAAGGCGACTGTCGGATCTTCATTGAGTTTGGGGCGTGCACCCTTGATCTGCGAGATCAGATAAACCTTGTAGAGCGCGGGCTTGTTGCCAAACTGGTACTTTGCCAACTTCGGTGCGGTCCATTTGCCGTCCTCGGAGTAGCTCCAGAGGATGCGAAGTTCCGTTGTTTCCGTCGCGGTTTCTTTCTTGAAAATCGCGTTCAGGAATTCAGCGGAGCCAACCTGCGGGACCTCAACCGAGAAGCCTTCGGGCGACTGCAGTGTTTCGTAGCCGGCTGCGACGTAGCAGTAGTCCGGAGTGTGGATTGTGCAGTGATACCCTTTTCCGGAAACGAGGAAGACGTTGACTTCGTCGCCGGTCACCGTGTTGCGATAGGTTCGCGAGACTCGACCATGGCAGTTGGACTGCTTGAACTGATCTTCATCGACGGGAGTTTCAACCGAAGCCCAATTGCCAATCACTGGTGGCACGCCATCCAGTTTGGCCGTGAACTTCTCAAGTCGCTGACTGACTTCGTTGCTCCAGCGGTCGGTCATTTTGCCTTGCGAAAACGCGCCGCCAAGCGTGACTACGGTCACAACGGCAAGCAAGATGTACTGGCTCTTTGACATGTCAGTCCCTTCAGGAGTTGTTCAATCGTGTAGCAGGTTACGCACGACCGATACAGCGATGGTCGTGCTGGCGAGACCATGACGAATCAGGTCTCGCCCGCTCTCGTTCGTTCGATTGCACTAGGCATTTGCCAGTGCGGGCTTCTCTTCTTCCGACTCGGGAGCCGCAATCGGAGTATTGCCGGATCGTACTTCGACACTGGAGCCATTCACGACGGCACCCAGCAGCGGTACACCGACCGATTGGAGTCGGTCAACGGCAGCGTTTACTTTCGGTGTCTGGCTGATGTCACGTCGTACTGACAACATCGCACAATCTGCGTGCTGACCGATCAGCAATGCATCCGGGCTGGTCAGGACGGGCGAGGCGTCAATGATGATGACGTCAAACCGGTCCCGGAAGTCCTGGAAGATGGCTTTTGCCTGATCGGCTGTCAGACCCTGAAGGGCTCGCTGATCGCACCGTCCGGCACCCAAAAGCCAGACGTTTTCGATCGCCGTGGCGACAATCGCCTGATCGGAAGTCTGTTCTCCACGCAGCATTTCTCCAAGACCACCGGACGGGTGAACTCCAAAAATGCTGTGTTGTTGTGGGTTTCGGAAGTCGGCGTCAACCAGCAACGTCGTCTTGCCACTGCGTGCCATGCTGACCGCCAACTGACTGGCGACGGTAGAACGACCTTCGTGGCCGGTAGCACTGGTGATCATGACGCACTGCGTCGGATGGTTTCGGTTGTAAAGGATGGCGGTTCGAATACTGTCGATGGCGACCTTCATGGCTTCGTCGATCGGACGCTTGCCACCGAAGATGCCACGCTGATTCGAAGGCAGCGTGCCGACGACGCGGACTGCTCGTGTCACGTCTTCTTCACCATTGACTCGTTTGCCAAGGTAATCCCAGTAGGCGATTGCGATGATGCAACCAACCAGCGACATGACCCAGCCACCGGCAATCTGAATGATTTTGGATTTCCAGTTGCTGTCCTGTGAAATCGTGGCGGGCTGAATGATGCTGACACGTTCCGGCCCATCGAGTTCAATCTCAAGGGCTTGCATGTCGGCGCGAACGATTTGCATGTCGCGGCGCTGTGCAGCAAGGTCGTCCATACGGGCCTCGAGGTCACCCGAGGTACCACCGTATTTCTTGACCTCTTCCAGGCGTTGGTCCACGATGGCGGTAGCTCGTTCGGCCTGTCCGCGATAGTTAATGACCTGTTGTCGTTGGAGGGCGAGTTGCCGCTGTAGGGCCTGTGGCGAAACGCCGTTCTCTTGCTTGAGGCGGGCGATGATTCGAGGGCGAATCTCGGCCGACATTCGTTCACGCTTTCGCTCGAGTCGCACAATTTCCTGTTGCAGGCCCAGTAGCTGTGTGGAACCGGGCTGCACGAGTCCCTGCAGTTGCTCGACTTCGTCCTTGTACTGATCAATCGTGGCGGTCAGTTCAAAGAAGCGGGCATCTTGCTCGAGCATGTCGAGGATCTGGAATTCGGTTGGATTGGAGGTGCCAAGCTGTGCCTCGACCTGAAGCAGACGATACTGGTCCTGAGCTTCATTGAGGGACATGCGAATCCGGTCCAGCTCGCGCTGAGCCTGATTTAGCTCGTTGACTTTCATGGCTTGCTGGTGGGCAACCGCCGAGTTGTCCGTCACACCCAGTTGCTCGGCGAGAGCGCTGATTTCGTCGGACTTCTTTTTGATGGAGTCAAACAGTTGCGTGTAGCGAGTACGCAGCTTCGCGAGCGTCGTGCTCTTTTCCATTCGTTCCTTGTTGACGATCTCGTGCTGATAGGCTTTCAGGACGTTGTTGAGGATGAGTTCGGTGTGTTCTTTGTGGCGACCACGCATGCGAACCCACAGGAGTTCCGTCTCATCGGGGCTTACGGCGAGAGCACTGGCAAGCCACGCTTCCGGACGCTCACGTCGCCGGCCGTAGGCATCGGTCAGCACCATGGGAAGCTGATTGATCTCGATGTCACGCAGAGCCGTACGGAGGACGAAGTTACTCTTGATCAGGGAAGCCTGCGTTTCCTTGTAGATCATATAGTCACTTGCGTTACCCTTGGACAGTTCGCGATTCACTCGCAAAACCGACTCGGCCGTGTACGACACGGGAATCGAGTACCAAAGGCCCAGTGCGATGAGCGAGGCGACAACAAGTCCAAAGCCAAACGCCGGCAAGAGCTGGCGACGAAGCGAGTGGACGAGGCCCATGATGCTGAAGCCATCGCCACCTTCTAGATCTTCGACCGGCGGCATTCCCATTGGAACACCCTGAGGGTAGGCCAAGGCACCCGCGTTTGCTTGAGCAACCGGCAAGTCGGTGACTGGCTGTGCAGCTGTGGATTCCATCTTTTTCTCTCGGTGGTTGTTCGAGTTTCACTCGCGAACTAGCTCATGCCGATTGGCGAAAGCTGCTCAGGCTCGTCTTCGATGATGAGTTGGGAAAGGATTTTGTATTCGAGGTACAGGAAGCCCATTGCCATGGGCATCATGATCAGACCCGCAAAGTTGTGGAAAAATGTCGTGATGATGCGCACCATCTCGCCTTCATTTCCAATGAAATGGTAGGCCAAACCAGTGAGTGTGATGCGGATTGAGTTAACAGCTAGTGCAATCAGAATTGAACTCGGAAAAAACAGTACAACCCGTTCCCACAATGGTCGGTTTGTGGCGACTATCGCGATTGCGAAGGCCAAAGCCATAAAGATTGTCAGCATTCGAAGTCCGCTACAGGCATCGACGACGCCCATTTCGACGCCGTCCAACACGATCCGGTTACCCTCGCGGTAGCATTCGATACCAAGTGTCTCCAGCGAGTAGTGGCTAATTCGCGTCGCCAGGGACTGTAACGGATTCAGCAACATCCGTTCAGCCGCGGTTGGAAACGGGTACATGAATGCCAGAAAGATCGTTGGGAAGAACGACCACTTGAACGCGTTGAGCCCACCAATCAGCAGGAATAGTCCCATCACTGACGGGATCAGCATGACGCGGTCGATGGTGAAAATCGCCATCTGGGCGGAATACAGGCGTACCAGGGTCGCCACGATAATGAGGCCCGCGCCCGTGGCCTGCTGCCACATGGGGACGTCCTCGGTGAATTTCTTGCGTTTCAGGTAGAGCAGGGCGGCTGCGATGACGGGAATGAGCCAGCCGTGCGAGTACTGGGGGCTTTTCCACGCCTGCGCGACCTTCTCCATGCTGTTCAGATACGACCAGCTGAAGCAGATGGTGATGCCGATGAATATGGCCCAGCAGCGTTTGTCGTGATCCAGCTTCTTCCAATTGACGGCGGCCAGCGCGCCGACCACCAATGCGGCAACAGGGAGGGCGAATTCAAGGATGTTGAAAATCGTCATGTTTCCTACGTTTCAGCTACTAAGGCCCCGAAATGGTGGCGTGCGGATCTGCTTGTGCTACTTCGAACATACGTCGCCGCACCAAATTGGCACAGCAAACGTATAATTGGTGCAGTTGACCGCAGAACGCGGACCGAAAAGCTTTGAAGTGTACAAGAAATCTAGGTACGTTGAAGAATACTGTCAAACTACTCGCGAGACTTTCGATCGAAACTTTGATTTCTTGACAGGAATTTCCAAAATTCCGTCTGGGTAGTTTAAAGAAGGTCTTCCGGTTAATCCGATCAATCACTTTGAAGGAGACTATGGCTATGCGAAAGACTCTGATTGTTACCGGATTCGTGGTTGCAATGACGGTATGTTCCGTCGCTGACGCTCAGTTCAGCGAGCAGCAACGAATTGGTCGTTACCGAAGTGCCGGCCGGGCTCAAAGCTCGACCGCTGCGGTCCTCAGTCGCCCCACCGTCAGCCCCTATCTGGCGATTGCTGACATCAATGGGACGGGACTGGATACCTCGCAGAACTACTTCACGCAGGTACGCCCAAGAATCGAACGGCAGAAGGACCAGCAGCGACAGCAGGTTCAGCTCCAGCAGATTCAGCAGAACATGGCTAGCCTGAGGTCCCAGGCCGCTCGACAGAGCCAAAATGGGGCAAGAGTCACTGGCCACCCGACGAGGTTCAATTATTATCTGCAGTACTACCCAACGTTGAACCGCTGACAGCATTGTTGGCGCTGCCTATCGCTTGCTCACGATCAGGCCATCGACTGGATCGTGTGATGTGAATAATGCCTCGTTCTCAACGTCTATACATGTCGCCGCCGCACATGAGCGGCAAGGAAGCAGAGTACGTCACGGACGTTTTTGCTTCCAACTGGATCGCGCCGGTTGGTCCGCACCTGAAAAAGTTTGAAGAAACCTTTTGCAAGCTGGTGGGACTGCCGTACGCGGTGGCGTTGGTGAGTGGGACTTCGGCGCTACACCTGGCGCTACGCCATCTGAACATCGGCCCCGGGGACGACGTCATCTGCTCGTCCTTCACGTTCTGCGCATCGGCGAACCCGATCTTCTACCAGGGCGCAACTCCGGTCCTGGTTGACGCCGATGAGGCGACCTGGAACATGTGCCCAAATCTGCTGGAGGAAGAGCTCACGGAAGCGGCCCGAAACGGCAAACTTCCCAAGGCTGTTATCGCCGTCGATCTGCTTGGGCAGAGCGCGGATATGGACGCCATTCTGGAGATTACCAACCGCTACGAAATTCCGGTGATCGAAGACGCCGCCGAGGCACTCGGTGGAACCTACAAGGGGCGGCCGGCGGGATCTGCCGGATGGGTCTCTGCGTTTTCGTTCAATGGCAATAAAGTGATCACCACCAGCGGCGGCGGCATGTTGGCATCCGAGGATGAAGGTGTGATTGAACACGCTCGCCATCTGTCGACGCAGGCCAAAGATGCCGGGCCTTACTACCGTCATTCGGAAGTCGGCTACAACTATCGCATGAGCAATGTGCTGGCTGCGATTGGTTTGGGCCAGGTCGAAGTGCTTCCGGAACGTATCCGGACGAGGAAACGAATCAATCAGGCTTACCGCCAGCGGCTGGAGCAACTGCCGGGCATTCAGTTCATGCCGATTGCGGACTACGGTGATCCGAACTACTGGCTCACCACGTTGACCGTCGACGCCGCGAAGTTTGGACATACCTGCGAGGACATTCGACTGGCACTGGAAGAATTGAACATCGAATCACGCCGCGTCTGGGTTCCTCTCCACTTGCAGAAGCCTTTTGCGCACTGTCGATTTCGTGGCGGTACGGTGTCGGAGCAGTTGTTCGAGACGGGGCTCTGCCTTCCCAGCGGAACGGCGATGACCGACGAAGACATCGATCAAGTCTGTCAGGGCATTGACCAGTTCACGAAGTAGCTCAGGGGCTCTGAGTGGGAGCCATTACGTTGGGGGAAAGATCTACCCTCTGGGTGCACACTTCGAACCCAAATTGTGTTAAATCAGATTTTTTGAACGTTAAATACGCGAATTCCACCGCGCAATGGGCTGTGCTTCGTAACACTAGCTGGACTTTCCAGCGTGTTTTCGACAAAATGCATCGGTGGCAGGGCTCATCAATTTGTTCTTTCGAACGTAGACGGAGGCATTCATGTCGCACTCCAGGCGAAATGGCTTTACTTTAGTTGAACTGCTGGTCGTGATCTCGATCATCGGAATGTTGATGGCGTTGTTGCTGCCGGCTGTGGGTGCCGCCACAGAAAACGCACGATCCATGCGGTGTAAGAACCGCCTCAAGCAAATCGCGACGGCGATGGCATCTTATGAATCGCGATTCGAGCGATTTCCAGGTTACGTCAATGGTATCGAAGTGGGATCGGAAGCTCGATCGATTCCATGGCTGGTTGAGTTGATGCCAGACATGGAACGCACCGATTTGCTGGACGTATACAAGTCGGCCGAATTCCGTCCTGCAAACGCCTACCAGCTGACCGATCCGGGGCGTGGCCCCATGCTCGATTTTCTGATGTGCCCCAGCGATCCACCGTTGGGTGAGGACTCCCACACATCGTATGTCGTCAACGCCGGTTTCGCCGAAGGAGACCTGGCAGGTTGCGGCATGGTCCATTCTCGATCGCCAGTTCGCTACACAAGCGGTCCGAAAAAGGGACAAAAGGTCGTCCACATCGAGTCTTCTCTCGACAAGCTGGCGGCGGGTGACGGTGCCTCCAATACGCTCATGATCACCGAGAATGTGCAGGCGTCGCGATGGACGGATATTGCATTCCACAAGAGTAAGGAGAGTCCGTTTTCTCCCATGAATGTTTTCCTCTGGCACAACGTTGTGAATCCGACAGGCCAGCAGGAAGAAATGCTCATCAACAGCGACATGGGATCGAACTTCGACGTTTCATCGAGTCGCGTCAACACGACTCGGGCGTTGTACTCGGCTCGTCCCTCAAGCGTTCACAAGGGCGGCGTCAACGCGGCCTTTGGCGACGGGCACGTCGTATTCCTGAAAGACGGTATCGACTACTCGGTCTACGCCCGTCTGATGTCGACCGATGGCAAGAAATGCCACAAGGAGTTTTACCTGAACGCCGGATCCGAGGCGAACATCAACCATCAGTTGCCTGTGACGGACACGGACTACAAGTAGTCGCAAGTTCGACTGCCGACATTCCAAAACGAAACAAGGGTCGCTCGATTTGAGCGACCCTTGTTCATTTCACACACATAGATTCCGGTCAGGGAGTCAGAAGTCAGTTACTTCACCGAGGTGGTCTTGGCGTCGGCCACGACCTCGGATGGTAATTCTTCAGCCGTACCAGCAATGGCGTCGTACCGTGTCGAGATACCTGCCGCTACCTGTCGCAACTCACGCACGCCCAATCTGCGAAGATCGGCCAGCTCGGTCAGCGGCTGCAACGTCGACGCGGCTTCTTGCAGACGCGGCTGCATGAGCACCATCTCGGTTAGCATCCGCTTGACGCCGTCCAGCGTATCACCGGCACGTCGCATGGAGACTTGTACATCCGTGGCAAGTTCCAGCGTTTCGACGGCCCGGACAACGGTCTCCGACTGACCCAGCACCTCGTGTTGGAGGTCCACCATCTGGTCCAGCGTGGCGTCGGCCTTTTCCACCGTCGTGGATTGGGCTTCGACACGATCTCGCAGATCGATCAGGTCATTCAGGGCAAGCTCGGCCGACTCGGTGTAGCTGCCGCGATTCAGGAGATCCTCTTCGATGGCCAGCAGGCTGCTGCTAACCAGTCGAGCCTTGGCGGTCTTCTCGGAAGCATCCGCCAGGCGAGCGTGCAGCTCTTCGATGTCGCTGACAATCGGCTCGGCATCCGAAAGCAGGTCGATGCCCTCGATCAATCCATCTCGCAAGCCCTCGATTTGCTCAACCGCCAGCTTCGTCTCCTCGGTCTCATCGGCCGCGGACTGCACTCGGTCGTGGAGATCGTGAATCGATCCAAGTGCCCGATCCGTTGCTTCGATGAGGCTCGACTGTCTGGCAACATCCGTGCGGAGGTCGACCAGATTCTGCAGAGCCTGACGTGCGGACGCGAGTTGACTGGCCTCGTGAACGAGCTGTCGGTGCAACAGCCTCATTTCCTCGAGAGAGGCAACGGCATCGCTGGAAAGCCTGCCCTGCTCAACCAACTGCTCGAGGAGGCTGATGGTTGCGGCGTTATTTTCGCGTTGCCCGTTCAGCTCCGCGATACTCGATTCCATCGATGTGACGTAGCGTCGCATCTTGGTAAGCTGCCGTGACGTGGGGCGTACGAATCCCCAGTAAACAGCGAATAGCGTGATGATGACGGCGAACAGTAATGCATACCAGTTCGTTGATGTGCCAGCATCATAGTTGTCGTCATGCGCAAAACGAATTGCGTCGTCCGATGAGGCTACCATTTGGTCCTGTCTCCCTACTCCGTGACCAGTTCGCGTGATTGCACGCGTCTTCCTACTTTTCCTGTATTTCGATATCGGCACGGCTTGTTTGCCCATCAAAGCTTTCCATCGCACTGTCGGTTGTGCCGGTCACATGGGTTCTGCATTGGCGAAACGCCCCCCGGGCTACCCTCCGAGCCACCGGAAATGCCGGTTCCGAAGCAGTTGCCGATTCCTTGGGTTTTCATCCCTAGCAATCCGGTCGGAGCAAGGTAACCTTCTGAAATATCTGGCATTGTAGGCAAAGATTTTCCAAACGATTCAAGCCGGATTTGGCATGAGATGAAACGTTGAAAATTGACCAATGAGACAGTGACTGCGCTTCGATTCAACTCTGCGTTGGCGTACAACCGACGGCAGAACAAACAGCATGCCGTGGAGTCACTCGATAAATGTTAATGGCATATCCGCATCCAGAACTACAGTTCACTCACCTTCTTCCGTACGGCGCGATCGTACATGAGCGAGGGGTGCAATTCGTTGTATTCAGTCGAAATGCGACTGCAATGCGCGTTCTGCTCTATGACCGGGTAGAAGATAAAGAACCGGTGGATCAGATCGACCTGAATCCGGACACGGATCGTTGGGGCGACATCTGGAGCGTTTTCGTTCCCGGGATTGGAGCCGGTCAGCTCTATCACTTTCAGGCCGACGGACCGCAGGTTCCAGAACATGGAATGCGATTTGATCCGACGGCTCGGCTGATCGATCCCTACGCGAAGTCACTCGCTGGGACGTTCCAGAAGGGAACCGACGGAATTATTCGTCCGCCGAAATGCGTTGTGATGGAAGATCACTTCGACTGGGAAGGCGACCGTCACCTGCGACGTGATATTTCCGAATCTGTCATCTATGAGATGCATGTTCGAGGATTCACCAAAGACGATTCCAGTGGAGTCGAGCATCCGGGTACTTATCTCGGCGTCATCGAGAAGATCCCGTACCTGCAATCGCTGGGCGTTACGGCAGTCGAGCTGATGCCGATTCACGAATTCCCGATCCTCAATATTCACGGGGAAGAACCGGATCACCGGAACTACTGGGGCTATGAATCCATGGCCTTTTTCTCACCGCACCGTGGCTATGCTGCTGGCAGTGAGCCCGGTTGTCAGGTGAATGAGTTCAAACAGATGGTGAAAGCCCTTCACCAGGCGGGCATCGAGGTGATCCTCGACGTGGTCTACAACCACACTGCCGAAGGCAACGAGATGGGGCCAACGCTCAGTTTCAAAGGCCTTGAAAACAGCGTCTACTACATGCTGGAGTCCGGCGGAAAGTACTACAAGAACTTCTCGGGCTGCGGCAACACGGTGAACGGTAACCATCCCATCGTTCGGGAGATGATCTTCCATTCGCTGCGACACTGGGTCCACAACTACCATATCGACGGCTTCCGGTTTGACCTGGCTTCCATTCTCTCGCGCGACCGACAGGGGCATCTCGTGCCCAACCCACCCTTGGTCGAAGCGATCGCGGAAGACCCTTTGCTGTCGGACACCAAGATTATTGCCGAAGCATGGGATGCGGCCGGTGCCTACCAGGTCGGTTCCTTCCACGGTATGCGATGGGCCGAGTGGAATGGCCGCTATCGCGATGACATCCGCAGCTTCTGGCGCGGTGATGGCGGTACGTTGGGCAGCTTTGCAACACGACTTGCCGGCTCGAGCGACCTGTTCCAACCCGGAGGTCGACGACCGTACCACAGTATCAACTTTGTCACCTCCCACGACGGCTTCACGATGAACGATCTCGTTTCCTACGAGAGGAAGCACAATGAAGCCAACGGTGAAGGTAATCGAGATGGTGACAACAACAACTACAGTTCGAATTATGGTGTTGAAGGGCCAACCGACCGTAAGCCTATCCAGCGTCTGCGACTTCGACAGATCAAGAACAAGCTGACGACGCTGTTGCTGAGTCAGGGAGTTCCGATGATCGTTAGCGGCGACGAATGTCGGCGCACGCAGCATGGTAACAACAACGCCTACTGTCAGGATAACGAGATCTCGTGGTTCGACTGGGACCTCGTTGAAGAGAACTCAGATCTGGTTCGGTTCGTGAAGGCACTCAATACTTTCCGCCTTGCCCAGCCAACCGTTCGACGTAAAAGTTTCTTCAGCGGACAGCAGTCCGAGGACGGATTGTCCGACGTCAACTGGTACAGTGCTCTTGGAACGGCCATTGACTGGTTGAGCACCGATTCGACGATGATCTGTCTCGTGACGGCCCCTGGAGTCGAGGAAGATCCCGAGGGCGAAGGCCGCGATGTTCTGATGCTGATCAATGCCACTGGAAACCCGCGTGACTTTATGTTGCCGCCGGTCGCCAAGAGCACACGTTGGCGTCTCGTGATTGACACGGCTGCGGAGAGTCCAATGGACGCGTATCCGGACGGTAGCGGCCCTGCCCTGCCCCAGTCCGGGCGAGTCGCCATGCTGAACCACTCGATGCGATGCTACGTCGCGAGTGGCAGCTTTGCACCTGGTCGATCCATCACCAACGTCCGGTAGTCGTCCGGCCCGTACGCGATGGGTTTTGGTACGATACGTGAATGAGCCAACTCACACGTATCGTACATCCATCTGCCTGGTACTCACGCGATATTCCCGATCGTCCGGAATGGTCACAACGACTTTCCGACGAGGAAATCGACGAACTCCTGACCGTGGCGGCGGCGATCGATTTTGACCGCCAGCGCCCCATCGAAGACGACGATGGAGTGCCTGCCCTGCCGATACTGGGACGTCGGCTTCAACGCGTCCAGCATGATCTGGAACACGGTAGTGGAGTCGTCCGGTTGCTGGGCTTTCCTGCGGACGTCCCCGAAGATCTCGCCATGCGGGCGATGTGGGTGATTGGCCGAAGCATTGGGACGCCTATTTCGCAAAGTGCCGCGGGCGAACGATTGTTTAGTGTGCGGGATTCCGGTCTGGCGAATAACGACGCCAAAGCTCGCGGCCCCAACACCCGCAAGAAACTGAGCTTCCACACGGACCGTTGCGACGTCATCGGTTTCATGTGCTTTCGCCAGGCATTGTCTGGCGGCGCAAATGACATCGTCAGTTCCGCGACTTTGTTCAATGAGCTGCTTGCCGACCGCCCAGAGCTCGTGGAAGTCTTGATGCAGCCGTATCTTTACAAGCGTCACAACGTCGATCTCGGCAACGAACTTCCCTATGTCCAGCAACCCGTATTCACGTTCCGCGAGGGACACTTTGCGGCCAATCTGCTGCGTGTGCTTATTGAACGGGCCTATGCGATGGAGGAGACGCCCGAGATGACTCCTCTCCAACGCGAAGCACTGGATGTGCTTGAGGAGCGGGCCGAAAGCTGTGAACTGCATTTTTCTTTTCGACAGGAGCAGGGCGACATCCTGTTCCTCAACAATTTCGTCACGTTTCACCGTCGCGGTGAATTTGTCGACCATGCCGAACCGGACGAGAAACGACACCTGTTTCGTATCTGGCTATCGATGCCCAATTCAAGACCGCTCGACCCTCGCTTCGCCGGAAACTATGGCGCGACCGAAGCAGGTGCGATTCGCGGTGGCATGACCCCCCAATAGGCCCGTCGTTGACTGTCGCATGCCATGAGCTGGCCTGACGCATTCGTGATCTCGTCGGAAGTGGGGCGCGGGCGTCAGGGCGAGCAAACTGTCAGGATCATCAGTATCCCTAGAACGCTGATTGAACCCGTTCTAATGAGGTAAAACCGCCAGGGAGATCGAAATGTTGGGAAGCTACACGGGTGGTACTCTCTAGAGTCAAGATTTTCTTTTAAGAACCCCCCGTAAACTCTCCAGGACATCCCATGGAAGTCAGCCGAGACCTCCTCGACGTAACCTGGATAATCTCCTGCGCCACCCTCGTATTGCTAATGCAGTGCGGTTTTTGCCTGTTGGAATCGGGGCTTGTCCGTTCCAAGAACAGCATCAACGTCGCGATGAAGAACATCGTGGACTTTTGCCTCGCGAGCCTGATTTATTGGTTGGTTGGTTTTGGGTTGATGTTTGGGGTAGACCAGAACGGCACGTTCGGCCTTTCGCATTTCATGATCACGGGGGTCGGAGACAATTGGCTGCTTGCGTTCTTTGTGTTTCAACTGGTTTTCTGCGGGACGGCGACGACGATTGTTTCGGGTGCCGTCGCCGAGAGAACGCACTTCCGTGGCTACCTCCTGTGTAGTGTCCTGATATCGGGAGTCGTCTACCCCGTGTTTGGACACTGGGTTTGGGGCGGTCTGATTCCCGGCACCGGCCAAGGGTGGTTAGCCGAGATGGGCTTCATCGATTTTGCCGGCTCAAGCGTCGTGCATGCGGTGGGAGGCTGGACGGCTCTCGCTGCGGTCCTTGTGATTGGACCTCGCATTGGTCGATTCGATGGCGGCAACCATCGCATCCGTGGGCACAACTATCCGCTCGCTGCCTGCGGAACGTTGCTGCTGTGGTTCGGCTGGTTTGGATTCAATGGCGGCAGCACGCTGGGGCTGTCGGAAGAACTTCCTCTAATCGTGCTGAACACATGCCTGGCGGCCGCGGCTGGGGCGACGATGGCGATGATCGTTTCCTGGCGTTACGAAGGCGTGCCGGACGTTGGGCATTCCATCAATGGCCTGATTTCTGGATTGGTGGCGATTACCGCAAGTTGCCATATTGTGACGCCCATCGTCGCGGTCATTGTTGGTGCGGCGGCGGCCATTGTCTGCGTTGCAGGGACATATCTGCTTGAATATTTCAAGGTCGACGACGCGGTCGGCGTCATTCCGGCTCATGGTTTCGCCGGCACATTCGGTTTGCTGGTGATTCCTTTCGTGACACTTCCCGAGAACCTTGGCACCGGGCTTACGATGTCCGATCAGTTCGTCGTCCAGCTATACGGTGTTGTCACCTGCTGGGCGTGGTCATTTGGAGTCGGGTATGGAGTGTTGATGTGTGTCAATCTTGTCAGCCCACTCAGAGTTTCCGAAGAGGACGAACGGAAGGGTCTGAACATTGCGGAACACAGAGCCAGCACGGAGCTGTTTGATCTGCTCACGGAAATGGACCACCACCGAAACGAGGGCGACTTCGACAAACGTGTCCATGAGGAGCCGCACACCGAAGTCGGGCAGATCGCAGCTGAATACAACCGCGTACTCGACCGGGTAACTAACGAGATTGAGTCGCGCGAACTCGCGTTTCGGGAACTTGAACGAAGTGCTCACTATCGCGACATTTTTGAGAATACCGTCGAGGGGATCTTTCAGATGCGACCGGATGGTCAGCTCATGAATGTCAATCCCGCGATGGCGAGGATTCTTGGCTTCGAAGATTCCGTGGCCTGTCTGGCGGGCGTGGCGAATCTGGATGAGGTCTTCGTAGACCAATCTCGACGTGCTGAGTTGCGTGGCCGGTTGGCAATCGAAGGTTCGGTCATGGGGGTCGAATCGGAAATCCGCCGTGAAGATGGCACGACTGTTTTCGTCACCGAACAGGTGCAACTGATTGAGGACGACGAAGAGAGCGGAGTGAAGTACTTCGTAGGGTCATTCGTCGACATTACCGAACGGCGATTGAGCAAGAAGCTACAGCAGGACAAGGAGGCCGCCGAGGCGGCCAGCGAGGCCAAGAGTGCCTTTCTTGCGAACATGAGCCACGAAATCCGTACGCCGCTCAATGGTGTCGTTGGCATGTTGGAATTGCTGGAAGGCACGACGCTGGACTCGCAACAGCTTCGTTTTTGCGAAATTGCAAAAACCTCTGCAGATTCGCTATTGAGCGTCATCAACGATGTGCTCGACTTTTCCAAAATCGAAGCGGGTAAACTGGAACTGGAAGAGACTGACTTCCGCCTACCAAATCTGATGGAAGATGTCGCCGACATGTTTGCGTCGCGCGCGGCGGAAAAGGAAGTCGAGCTAATCTGTCGAATCGCCCCGGATGTTCCCGATCACGTTCGAGGCGATCCGGAACGACTGAAGCAGGTGCTGGTCAACCTTACCGGCAACGCGTTGAAGTTCACGGAGAAGGGTTCGGTGAGTCTCAATGTACGCCTCTCGGAAACCAATTCCCGTCGGGTGGAAGTTTCGGTGATCGATACCGGCATTGGTATTTCGAAAGAGAATCAGTCAAAACTGTTTACCGCTTTTTCCCAGGCCGACTCTTCCACGACGAGAAAGCATGGTGGAACCGGACTTGGCCTGGCGATCAGTATGCAGCTGGTCTCCTTGATGGGGGGAGAAATCGGACTGGAAAGCGACGATGGCAAGGGTTCGAAATTCTGGTTCGAGATTCCGTTTGCCGCAGCACACGGTCATTCGATCGAACGTCGAAAGATTCCGGCAGAGGTTGGTCGGCTACGGGTTCTGGCGGTAGATGACACTTCTGTCAATCGTGAATTGCTGGTCGAAATGCTGAATGCATGGGAAATGGAGATTCACGTCGCCGACTCTGCAGAAGCCGCCATGCTCGCGCTCGCGGACGCGGCCAGCAAGGGCACGCCGTATCAGCTGGCGCTGGTTGATTTTCAGATGCCGGTCACCAATGGAATGCAGCTGACGAGGATGATACGTCAGCACGAAGACTATCGCGACATGAAAATCATCATGCTGACGTCGATTGATTTCGACGCCGCCGGCAATGGAATTCAGAAAGGCGAACTTGACGAATTCATGGTCAAGCCAATTCGTCAGTCACGTCTGTTTGACGCTATTGTCAATGTGACGGGGCGGAAAGAGTTGCAACGCAAGCCTCGTCCCGCTCCGCCGCCCGAAGCTATCGTCGAGGCTCCCCAAACCGAAAAAGGCCTGCGTGTTCTCGTCGCGGAAGATAACAAGGTCAATCAGGTCGTCATTGGAGAGATCCTTCGGCGTGCCTTGATCGAAAATACTATCGTCGACAACGGGAATCATGTCGTCGATGAGTTGTCGAAGCGAAGTTACGACATCGTGCTGATGGACTGCCAGATGCCCGGTCTTGATGGATTTCAGGCGACCCAGAAAATCCGCAGCCTCGAATCTGCCGGGCACCGATTCTGTTCCCACAACGCCCGCATTCCAATCGTGGCACTGACGGCGAACGCGATTATGGGGGATCGTGAGCGATGTGTCGCAGCGGGTATGGATGAGTACCTTACCAAGCCCGTCCAGCCAGCGAAGGTCGTTGAAGTCATCAGGCAGTTTACCCGTCCATCGACGCCCGGCATCGATGGAGAACTGGCTGGGGTGGATTCGCCCGATACACGCGCAGATGGCCGACAGGCGGATGCGACCCGGACAAAAGGGCCGGCATTGGATTTTCAACAGCTTATGGATTTCAGCGCGGGAAATCATGAACTCGTCAATGAGCTTCTTCAGCTTTTCTACGAGGACGTTCTCGAGAATTCCGTTGAGATCGTACGTGCGGCGCAAGACGGAGACGATGAGCAAGTGCGCTTTATCTCTCACGGGCTAAAAGGTACGGCGAGTTCGGCGTCCGCCAACGGGCTTTTCGAAATTGCCAGCAAGGTCGAAACGGCCGTGCGTAAGAACGAAGATTACAGGCATCTTATTCCGGAACTCGAGTCCGAAGCGAAAGCGTGCATTGAGCAGGCTCGCCAACTCATTACTGAAGGTGTGTCCGTCGGATGAGAATTCTGGTAGCCGAAGATGACCGAATATACGCCCGTGTCTTGCAACACACGTTGTCGAATGCCGGGCACGAAGTCGTCCTGGCCTGCAATGGCGAAGACGCGATCGCTACTCTTCACAAGGAAGAAATCAACCTTGTCGTCTCCGATTGGGAGATGCCCCTGATGACGGGAATCGAACTGTGTCAACAGATCCGGTGCGGTTCGTTCGATCGCTATGTGTACGTCATCCTGTTGACCAGTCACTCGGATGCAGGCAGTCTCATTGAGGGGATGTCGTCCGGTGCTGACGATTTCATATCCAAGCCATTCAAACCACAAGAGTTGCTGCTGCGAATCGAGGCGGCCGAACGGGTTCTGGCTCTGGAGATGCGTGACATGGCAATCTTTATGATGGCCAAGCTCGCCGAATCGAGAGACCCGGATACGGGACAACATCTGGAACGCGTCCAGCGCTACAGCCGCACCCTGGCGAACGAAATGGCGCAACGACCGAAGTTCCAGGAGATTATCGACGCGGATTACCTGCGATTGATCTACCAAACGAGCCCGCTACACGACATCGGGAAAGTTGGCACACCTGATCACATTTTGCTTAAACGTGGGAAACTGACCAACGACGAATTCGAGATCATGAAGCGGCACACGTCGCTTGGCGCCTCGACGCTTGATAATGCCCTGTCAAAGTATCCGAGAGCATCGTTCCTCATCATGGCGCGTGACATTGCGGCTTCGCACCATGAAAGATTCGACGGCACTGGCTATCCCGAGGGGCTTGCCGGTACGGATATTCCACTATGTGCGCGGATCGTGTCCGTGGCAGATGTCTACGATGCCCTGACGTCCGTTCGAGTGTACAAGGACGCATTCTCGCACGAACGCACCACGGAGATCATTCTGGAAGCGTCGGGGACACACTTCGACCCCGACGTAGTTCATGCCTTTCAGGCCTGCAACGCGAAGTTCAAGGACATTCGTAAACGGTTCGTGGAAGAGCAGCCCAGCGATGCAAACTAGCCAGCGTTGGCGGCGTGCCCGGGGGATTTAGTCACGAAACTTGTGATGACATGCATCGCAGGATTCCACCACTCGCGCGTTACCCTCTTTGGCCTTCTCCTGATCTTTCGCCATCAACGCGGCGTAGACGTCGGCACATGCATCACGCATGTCGATGCAGATTGCCTTCCACGCCTTTTCGTCTTCCTCATCGCTACAGTAATTCGTGTCCAGCATCGAGGCGTGCGCGATTGCAGCCAGCGTGACGGCCTTGGGCGCGACGCGTTGCGCGTTTCGGGAGAAGCGGCGTTTGTCATTAACGCCTCGACGTAGCCCGTCATTAACGATCGGTACCTGTTGCATCAGCATGGCGAGATCCGCGATGGGCTCATCCCACGCAGCCTCATCGGATTCAGGTTTTTCCTTGATCGTCGTCTTCAGGCTCTCGTAGACTTTTGTCGCCGCTTCACGATCGTCGGCATTCTCAGCGAGCTCCGCGGCGAGTGACGCGATCTTGCCGGCGGATGCTTTGAGCGGATTCTTTTCGTCATGCATGCCCAATGTCATGCCGAGCACGACGACGGTGGACGCATCCAGGCCAACACGTTTTTGCTCGGCGTCGCCGTACTCATCTTCGGTGGCGAGATCCTTGCCGATCTTCGACATGAAATAGTCGAGCTGAGCCAGCGTCGGCTTGAGCGGCGCGAACGAGGAAGTTTTTGCTGGTTTTGAGTCCTCGGTGTTGGCAACCGCGGCGAGGCAAAAACACAAAGCGATTGAAAAGAAAAGTCGAGTTGGCTGCATGGCGATCATTTTCCTGGTCATTGCGAGTACGGGCGGTCGTCCTTATTCTACATTCTAGCGACCGTCAATCGGCTGCGGAATCAGCGTACGGGAAGACTCGAAATCAACAAATCAGCGGCGGAGCAGTCCGTCGGGAATGGTGAAGCAAGATGGCAAAGGCCACTTACAAGGACGCCGGAGTTGACCTGGAGGTTTATGATCAGGCGATGAAGCGGTTGCCGCAATGGATGCACCGTACCCACTCGCCTCGCGTGATGAAACTCGACGGCGGCTTCGCCGGGCTTTTTCAGCTTGATTTTGCCAACAAGCTGTTCGCTCGATCCTACGAAGATCCCGTTCTCGTGGCGTGTACCGATGGTGTGGGGACCAAGTTGAAGGTCGCAACGGCCGCTGGACGCCACGACACGGTGGGAATCGATCTTGTCGCCATGTGCGTCAATGATGCCATCTGCTGCGGCGCCGAGTCGCTCTTTTTTCTCGACTATATTGCCATGTCCAAAGATGAACCGGTATTGCTGGAGCAGATCGTTTCCGGGATCAGCAATGGCTGCATGGAAGCGGAGAGCGCTTTGATTGGTGGCGAGACGGCCATCATGCCCGACCTGTATTCGCCAGGCGAGTACGACCTTGCCGGTTTCTCCGTAGGGGTTGTGGAAAAGTCTCGCGTCATCGACGGCAGCAAGATCGAGGAGGACGACGTGCTGATCGGAATAGCCAGTAGTGGCCTCCATTCAAACGGATTCAGCCTCGTTCGGAAAATCGTCTTCGAAATTGCCGGGCTCGAATGCGGGCAGCAGGTGCCCGAGCTGGGAACAACGGTCGGCGAGGCTTTGCTTGAACCGACCCGGATTTATTGTTCGCTTGTGCAAAAGGTCCTGCGCAACGAGGCAACTCGGGACGCGGTGCGTGGGATCGCGCACATCACCGGCGGCGGACTGCTCGAAAACGTTTCACGCATCCTGCCGGACGGAATGGGGGCCGTCGTGGAACGCGATTGTTGGACCGTACCGCCCGTGTTCTCGTGGCTCCAACAACTGGGCGATGTGGATGCGGACGAAATGGATCGTGTCTTCAATCGGGGGATCGGACTCGTTCTGGTCGTCAATCGCACGAACGCGGAAGACGCAATGAAGCTGATTTCGTCCCAGGGTGTCGAAGCCTGGACGATCGGCTCGACCGTCCGCGGCTCCGAGTGCAGCTGGAAATAGTTGGCCTCGACGAGATCACCGGAGGAAGTCGAAGACTTCGTCGAAGTTGGCCGCCAGCACAAGGTAGTCTTCGAAGTCCACCACGCCGTCGCCGGAATAGTCGCCCTGGCTCCAGAACGCATCCACGGCGCCAAAGGATTGCGCCATGATCAGGAAGTCGTTGAAGGTCACCTGACCATCTAGGTCGCCGTCGCCTGGAGTAATGTTGTTGGCCGCCAGGAACGCGTCGATGTCCAGTCGGTCAACGGCGCCATCCACATTCAGGTCAAACCTCTGATCTGACAATCCGTTGAGTACGGCCGCGGTCAGGATGTTGAGATCTCCTTCGCCGATCTGGCCGTTGCCATCCAGATCATTGGGACCGGGGTGGGGCAGGGTACGAGGCTGCTCATTTACGACAACCGAGAATTCACCGGTGTAGAAGTCGTAGCCACCTTCCACAACAGCGTAGTAGGTGCCGTCGAATGTCGGAGCCCACAAGACCGAGGAACCTTGCTCGCCATCTTCAGGGTCGAATGCCATCTCGAGCCCCTCGCTATTCACCACCCGCAAGGTAGTCTCGAAGAGATTGCCCGTCGCAGCAACATTTACCTGGTACTGGAAGTAAAAGTTCGCCTCGAAGGCAAACCAGTCCTCGTCCGTCTGCGTATCCACGTTGCCTCGCGTGGGTACGTTGACCATGACGGGAGTTGCGGTCGCCGCGACGCTGCCATGATCGTCCTCACTGACCGAAAGTTGGTAGTCTCCCTTCGCTCCGGTGACTTCGACGAAGTAGCTTCCGGACCGCTCCGGCGTATCCACCAGGAACGCGGGTTCTCCGGGGGTAGCGGTGATTTCACCGAGCAGTGTCTCGCGGTCACGACCTAGAATCCGGGCATGGACCGAAGATGCCGTCGTTGCATCCAGTCGGATTTCATAGCGTCGCTCGCGTCGTGCCGTAGCCCGAAGCCAGTCGGTGTCTGCACCATAATTGATCCGTCCGGCCTGCTGTTGACCGGGATCAAATCGGGTCGCTTCAGAGATGTCATTGTCATGGTCGTCCGATATCACGATCGGCTCGATTTCCAGCTGATAGCCACCGGTCTGGTTCGGCAGCGCATCCAGAGCGACGTAATAGGTTCCGGCTTCCAGATTCGCCAGCACGATGCGGGAGGTCGTGACGAGTGAATCCGTTTCGATGCTCTCTGCCACCACCGTCGTTCCGTCGGAACCAAAGACGGTGAAAGCCGTGTTCAGATCCAGGCCGTGCTGTGTACTGATGGAGACGAAGGAATTGTCTTCGACCATGAATGAAAACCAGTCGATATCCTCCGGTGTGCCAACGTCAGCTGTTGTCACCGACGGTACTTCGACGGCGGTCGCGTCGGCGAATGTATTGGCGTCGTCGGGGCGATCTGGAGCAACGATGTCGACAATCGAAGCGTCCTGAATATTGAGTTGGTACGAACCCAGCCGGTCGAGTCCCGATACGGAAACGTAGTAGGTGCCGGCCTGCTCGGGTTGGAAGAACGCTCGGGCCGTCGACGAATAGGCATTTTCATCGTCGTTGCTGGTCACCATGTTGCCGGCGGAATCGTAGACCGACACGATTGTCTCATCGACCGTGCCATGCTCCGTCGTTACTTCGTAAATTGCACCCTCGCTGGCTTCAAACGCGAAGAAATCGACATCGCCGAAGACGTGGAATTCTGTGTTCAGTGTCACCGGAACGTCCACGTCCGTTGCTGTTTGAAGTGTATTCCCGTCGTCGACGCCGATCGACAAGGTGTAACTTCCCCGTTGAGCGTCCCAGGCAGTGAGTTCGATGAAGGCCGTGCCCGTTTCGAACGCCGTCCACGTAACCCGCTCCTGGAAAGATCCCCCTCCTATCCAGTTGCCGTCCTCATTCAGGATGCGGATTATCTGAGAGATTCCATCGGGCACGCGCATGTCCAGGAAATACGTCTTGCCTGCTTCGACATCCAGGCTGAATACGTCGACATCCGCCTGGTAGTTGAGCAGGCCTGATGTTGTTTCGGAAACCGAGGTGGGACTTGCCGTTTCGACGGTATTTCCAAAGTCATCCTCGGGCGGTTCAATTGGAGTCACCTGAAATCGGTAGGTGCCCGATCGATCCGGGTCATTAAAGTATCCCTCTACGCCTGCGAGCATTGTCGCCGTCGCGGGCGCCTGCCAGACGAGTCGCGAGCTAAAGGCGTTGATTCCCGTGTTCGTGTTGGCAATGACGTAGCCACCGTTGGCGTCGTACAACGTGAGTCGTGTATCCTGCAGGCTGCCGAGCCGGGTTCTTATCTCATAGAATTGTCCTTCGACGAGATCGAACGAGAAGAAATCCACGTCGCCGGGAAATTCGATTTCGGCCTCGATCGTTGTGTCGACGTCAATTGGACTGGCCGAATCCGGTGTGCTTCCAAAATCGTCTTCAACACTGTCCAGACTCAACTGATACGTGCCCGTACTCGAATCCGAGTAGGCGCGAACTTCAACGTAATAGGTGCCATCCGTCGGCGCGTCATAGAACAGTTGCGATGCCAGCGTTCCCGCAAAGTCATCATTGAAGGCCAGCTGGTTTCCATCCGAATCGTGCAGAGCAATGGTCGAGTCGCTGAGTCCAAGCAGCGTCGTCTGGATCCGAAAGTTGTCTCCCGCGACCGCTTCGAACTGAAAGAAATCCGCGTCGCCCAGCGTCTCGAGATTACCACGCGACGACTCTCCCAGTACCAAGGCGCCGGCCGTGATACCAACGGAGTTCGGGTGGTCATCCGACCGGCCACTCCTCAGGTCGTCATTGACGCGAATCGTGACGGTGGTCGCGGGAACTTCGCCCAGTGTCGCCTCAACAGGATCACTGAGGGTCACGACGAACGTTTCATCAATCTCGATATCCGGATCGTCATTGATGGTGACGGTGATTGTTTGGGTGTCCTCGCCCTCGGCGAAGGTTACCGAACCGTTCTCGGCAACATAATCGGCCCCGGCCGTTGCTGAGCCCTCCGTGACGGTGAAGTTTACGGTGGAGGTGCCAGCTCCCTCGGCCCTTGTGACTTCAATCTCAAGCACGCCGGAGTCTTCGTCCACGGCGTATTCGGCATCGGCAAAGCTGACAACACCGGTCAACAGATGACGCGCTTCGAGTGCTTCCAGGTTCCCGCGTGCTGCGGCACCAGGGCGCGATCTGCCAATGTGTGTTCCACCAGGGCGAATTCCACCGGATCTCGTTCGACCCGTTCGACCCGTTCGTGCAGCACGTCTGATTTGATTTCCCATTTCGCTTTCCCCTCGATGCGAAAAAGTGGGCTCGCGGCCCGCCAATTCCAGTTGTGATTCTCTATTGCCTGAAGGCTCCAAAATGCTCCGCTACCGCAAGGAAGTCGGCGAAGTCAACGATGCCGTCTCCCGTGTATTCGCCCCGCGACCATCCAACATTGGATTCTCCGAAAGATCCCGCGACGGCAAGGAAGTCACTAAACTCCACCTGCCCGTTCAGATCTCCGTCGGCGCGAAGCACTCCGGTCTGACCGAAGAACGCACCAACGTCCTCCGAATCCAACTCATCGTCGTCGGTAAGATCATAGACCGTCGCATCGCCGCCATCTCGCAAAGCGGCAAAGAGAAGGTCGATATCAACCGCGTCGATATTTCCATCCCGATTGAAGTCGCCGGTCGAAACCGGTGGTGTCGTCCGCTCTTCCTGATGGATGGTGACTGTGTAGTTTTCCAGGGTCCCGGAAAATGACTCGACGACGGCGAAGTAGTATCCCGATGTCGCCGGAGTCCAGCTAATTCGGGAAGCCAGGCCGTCACCGTGGTCGTCATTGTAGGCGATCTGCTGACCCTCGCCGTCAATCAGTTGTAGGGTCGAATCGCCGGAGGTCAGCGTGGTCTCAATGCGATACTGAAAATAGATGCTGGCCTCGAACTTAAACCAGTCGGCATCGCCATCGTGTTCGATGTCGCCCGTGATCGGCGTGTCTACGGCCAGGGTGGTGGCCACCGAGGCGGCATTGCCGTGATCATCGGCACCGACTGTGAGCGTGTAGGAACCCTTGGCCCCGGAGACTTCGAAATAGCGACTGCCCGAAGATGTGGGCGTGTACGAAATCCCGCCGTCGGCTGCGGGCATCGCAGTGACTTCGTCCAACAACGATTGGCGATCCGTGTCGAACATGCGAACGGTTACGGGGTCCAATGTCTCAGTCGAAAGCTGAATTCCGTACGTTTCGTTTCGTCGCAAGACCCAGCGATGCCAGTCAACGTCGGCGGCGTATTCGATGTTGCCTCGTACGGGCACATAGGGATCACGTCGCTCGGCCTCGGAGACTAAATTTGTGAAGTCATCCGTCGGCGTCAGATCGTCCAGCGTAAGACGATAATCACCGGTCTGCGCGTTAGGGGATCGCACTTCCACGAAGTACCTGCCGTTGACCTCGGGGCTCCAGAGTAGTCGCGGGTTGATGACCGTCGGCAACTCGTCATCGTTGGATGCGACGACCGTCGACCCGTCGAAGTTGTAGACATTGATTTCCAGATCTAGCGCGGGGTTCGAGGTTTCTGGTGTGGCTGCAAATGCATAAGTCGAACTGGCATTCAGGTCGACCGAGAACCAGTCCCGGTCCAATGCCGCGTGTAGGCCGGCGTAAAACTGGCTTGGGATCGATTTGGCTGTTGCGGCCTCAACCGATTGGCCATCCTCAACTACCAGGCCCAGCGTGTAGCTGCCTTCCTGGCCATCGACGGACGAAACTTCCACGAACAAGGGTGTCTCGGCCTGAGTGACCACAAGTTGCTGCGATTCGTTGGCTGCAAAGGATTCGGATAACACTTCACCGTTTGCGTCCAGGATCCGTAGCTTTCCGGACGGTTCCCCGAATTCAGAATCGAGCTGAACGAGATACGAGGCGTCTGCAATCCCTGATATTTTGAACAGGTCGATATCGCGCGTGTAGGAGACTTCGCCGGCAATGTCTTCAATCGTGGTAAGAAGCGTTGCGTCGCTCGCGAGATTGGCGAAATCGTCTTCGGGTGGCTCGATCTCATTGACACGAAACCGATATTCTCCGGTTCCATCGGTGTCGGTCGGGCCAGCGGAGACCACCGCGTACAACGTCTCAGTCGCGTCTGCTTGCCAGGTAATGCGTGACGTCTCGCCGGCTGCCAGGTTGTCATTCTGACTGAGCAGCGTGAATCCATCTGCGTCGTACAGAGAGACGAATGTGTCGCGCAATTCCGACGAACCACGAACGCGGATTTCGTAGAACTGCCTGTCACTTGCGGTGAATGCGAACCAGTCCCGGTCACCCTGGTAGTCGACAAAACCCGGAATGTTGGTGCCAAATTCGAAAGAAGCGGCCGTACCTGCCGTATTTCCAAAGTCGTCCGCGATCTCGACCACGGTTGCCGAGTACGCGCCCGTGTCACTAGTGTCGAATCCTCGCACTTCGGCGTAGTACGTGCCATCGGTCGGAGCCGTCCACGTCAGCGATGAAGCAAGGCTGCCTCCGGCGTCGTCGTTGCGATCAAGCTGAGTGATGCCGTCGACATCGAGGATCCGGATAACCGAGTCGCCCAATCCGTTGAGTGTCGTGAAGAAGTTGTAGGCCCGGCCTTCCACGGCCTCGAACTGAAATACATCAATGTCTCCGCCATATTCAAGGCTCGCGTTGATCGCCTCGTCAAACGGTATCGTGACGGGACTGTCCTGAGCCACATCGGGATGGTCGTCATCCGGCGTGACCGGCGCGTCCACAAACTCTCCATCCACGAAGTACGGATTGTCGACGGTGACCGGCTCGACGGCGACGTTGTTGGTGTCGTCCGTCTCTAGCAGGTTGTTATCCGGGTCCGTTTCGATCTCCAGAAAGTACTCGCCGTCTGGCAATTCCGTGATGTCAATCCACTGGTCCGGAAGATCGGCACCGTAGACGTCCGCGTAGCCGACATTGATACCCTGAACGTTTTCACAATCCGAACCACCTCGACCACTTGCGAGCGACGCGTCCGCCGTTGCTTCGGGAAATGGATGGGAGATGTCCAGTAAGCAGAAGCTCGTCTTGCCGCCGGACGCTACGATGGGGCCCGGTGTGCCGTCCTCATTCGAACTCCGCAACGAGAAAATAGCAAACCCTTCCAGGTGTACGTGACCGTGAGAGGGATGGAAAACGAAATTGCCGGCCAGGCGATCTCGCGAGTCGCCACCGTCCTGGTAGACACGCTGAAAGACGCGTTGCGTCGCTCCGCTATCCGATCCGCCCCAGATCTCCAAAGGGCCGTCACCGGCGTTCGCAATCGTCGTGGGGAATCGCAATAGCGCTCGCCCCGGCATTTGCGAAACGTCCATGTAGCTGTTGGCGACCATGTCGTCGGTCAGCGGAACAAGATCTGGCAGAAAGTCGGGACTGTCGCTGTCGTTGTCGGCGATGGTGACCGTGGCGAGCGACGGATCAACGAGGACTCCGCCGCCCGTTGGATTGGACAATTCGACGGTAAACGTCTCCAACTGTTCCTGGGAGGCATCGTTGAGCGTTCGGATTTCGATTTGCGCCGCGGACTGCTCGGAGCCAAAAGTCAGCGTGCCGCTGTTGGTCAGAAAGTCGCTGGCATCGGCGGTTCCAGTGACCGTCGTGAAGTCCACGGTAACCTCGCCAGCAGGCCCGGTGCGGAACACGTCGAGCGTAAGGCGGTTGCCTTCGGTGACGGAATACTCGCTGGACGAGAAAGCCAGTTCGATAGTCGGCTCCGGCGACGCGGTGATCTGAACGTTGTCGACTCCCGCTTCGAAGAGGCTGTCTTCACCGAGGTCCGCTGCCGTCATCTGCAGTTGCACGGTCTGCCCCGCGAACGGTGTGAGGTCAATCGAAGTGCGTGTCCAGTCAGGAAGTCGGGGTTCGGCCGCGCCATGAAATCGATAGACGGTCTCTTCCGTTTCGCCAATGACGGCCAGGCCAAGGTAGTCTTCGTCACTGCTGTCGGCGGCGTGAGCGACAAAGGCATCGAATGTCAGCGTGAGCGTCTGCCCCACGGGCAACTCGATTTCCCGTGATGTCGCCGTCGTGACACCGTCGACGTCGTTGGAAGTCGCAGAATCAAGACGGGAAAGCCCGGTGATGATTGCGCGTGCGCCGCCGGCAGTCGTGGAAGGCTGCACGACACTGCCGTCATGTTCCGTGATGTCCGGTGCGCCGATTTCCCAACGTCCGGAAGTTGCCGTGTCGTTGCCGTCGGCATCCTGTGTCCAGGTTTCGAGGCCTTCGAAGTCCTCGACGTAGACAATGGGCGATGGCTGGTCGTTGTCCTGGATCGTCACCAATTGATTGTGAGGCCCAAGGTCGGCGCCACCGGTTACGTCCGACAACACGATGCGAAACTGCTCATCGGATTCGACTTCGGCGTCGTCAAGTATCGCAATGCGAATCTGCTGTTGTGTTACTCCATCGAGGAATTCGACGGTGCCGCTTTCCGCCGTGAAGTCCGTCGCACCGGCGGTTATGGCGACGGTCGAGTAAGAAACGGAAACGGTGCCCTCGGTTCCGCCGGAACGCGAGACCGTCGCGACGATCTCACCGATATCTTCTGCGATGGAAACTTTGGAAACCGTGAGCCCAATCGTACCGGCCGTACTCGTGTGTGAGCCGCCGGCTCCTCGAGCGGTGCCCAGTTCGGCCGGGAGTATTGGTGCCGAGCCTGGCGACTCGAACGTTGTTGCCGAAGGTAGCAATGGCAGAGTTGTGAGTAGGCAGCGGCGTTCGAGACGCTCAATTCGGCATCGATCTCCGCGAACGCTCATCTGGAATGACTCCGCCTCTCCGCCGTGTTTCGCATCCAAACTCCCCGGAAGCAGTCCTCGGATGCGGTTTTAAGACAATTAGTCTTATACCAGATGGGGGAGTTATGAATCAAATAGTGAAGCTTTTAGGTTTGCGCCGGTTGGCAATCCCACCGGAAACCCGAGCAAAACAAGGGCAATGGACAGCACGACCGTCCGGGCTGGTAACGGTATTTGAATGTCCGTGACAATTGGTTTTTGTCACTTTCTGGCTATGAAGCGGCCGTGACTTGCGGGTTTGGCGGACCCTGTTTGGGCAGAAATGGTGGCCCTCGGCCGTCACAGTCCTCAAAACTCGTACTTTGCATCGACCGGAATGCTGTTTGGATTTCCACGGCGTGAAAATGGACGATGTCAGAATTTTTCGGGGTTAGTGTGGGGGGAGCGAAGTTAGGACACATGGCTTCGCCACGCAAAAGGGAATCCTCACCCCCGTGCGAGGCAGAGTTGACGCCAAGTTAGCTCTGCCTTTTTCTATACTTGGGTTCGAAGCATGCGTGCGGTACAAGGCTTGTTTTCCACCCCAAAAACGCGTCCACTAACGAACAACTGGCCACGGATGATTGGTTGACAAAAGAAAACCGCTTCGGTACCTATCCCTTTTCTGGAAACATGGTTCTGATAACGTCGTTTCCAAACCAGCTGAAACTTCCCAGAATCAAATTTTTCAACTTGGCAGATGAGTTCTGCGAGCAGGAGATCTCTGAATGATGAGTGCCCCATCGATCGCTGTAGCTAACGGTGAACAACCCAACGAGTGCGAAGATCTTTGGACTCCGAATCGGCAGTTTGGCATTTTCGCGGACGCTGATTTCGACGGTGAAGGCGACGGCAATGGCGACGAAAGCGATTTCGACGAAGACGATTTTGATGACGACTTCGACGACGACTTCGAAGAAGAAGACGATTTCGAAGACGATCTTCCGGATGAGCTGAACGACGACGATATCGACCGCATCTAGCGTTTAGGACTGTGTTCATCCGAGGCGTTGGCGGTACCGGCTGCCAGCTCCCAGCATCCATCGGAACGAACATCTGGCGTAGCGAACATCTGGCGTAGCGAAATGGATTGGGCCGCTACAGCGTAGGCGGCTCGATACCGTGGCTGAATCCAGATCCCCTCCCAGCGGATGGCATGGCAGATTTTCGTCGGGCTGGCCGAGTCTCCCGATTCGCCTGCTTTTCGCGAAATCCCAGGCGTACGGAGGGCTGGGCGACCCAATCCGCCAATGCTAAGATGTGCATCCTTACGGTTGAGTGGAAACGCTCATTTAGATGGCAGAACAGGCTTATTTCTCGAGTAATCGAATGACTTCGGCAATCGCAGGCGTAGCCCCGACCGATGGTGTTGAGACAACGGTGATGACGGTTTGGCCGTCCGTCGCCGGTATGCGTCTGGCCGGATTCCCGGTTGGCAAGATGATTGGCCAGCTGCTCAACAATAAGACCGGATTCTACATCTTCACACTGGGCAATCTTTTCGCCCTCCTGGTGATTCCCGTCGCCCTCGTTTTGTACTTCAAGCGAGTTGGTCCCTTCGTTGCCACGCGATATCGCGTCACCAACAAGCGGATTTTGGTCGAGCGTGGATTGGCGGGCGTTGAGGAGAAGGCAGTCGCATTCGATAAGTTCGACAAGATTGACATCGAAATCGCACCCGGGGATGAGTGGTACAAAGCTGGCGATCTTGTGTTCCGGCAGGGTGAGGTCGAAAGATTTCGGCTGGAAGGTGTCAATCGACCGGAAGCGTTCCGCGAAGTTTGCTGGAAATCGCACACGGCGTACGTTGGCATTCAGCGAGCCTTGGCTGGTTAGGTCCGGCGTTTTCTGGCCCTCTGGCGGCGACGCATCGATTCGACCGAGTCCGCAACTCTCTTTTGGGCCTTCGGACTCTTGGTCTGACGACGAGCACCGTACGGCATTCGGATAGCTCCCGACATTGCCATCTTCCACCCGCATCATTCAATTTCGAATGTGACGAATCTGTGGCCTGGTGCGATCCCTGCCGAAGAACTATCGGGATCCTCAGCAACTGAATCTTCGACGAGGTGTATTCGCAGACCTACGGTTTTCTAAATAGCACCCCTTTTTCTGAGAGAAAACCGATGTCTAACTTCCGTAAAGCCTCCGTCGCACTTTGTGCGGCTACGATCTTCTTCGCCGCTTCAACCGCTGAAGCCGGCCTGCTCTGTGGCAAAAAAGCCTGCTGTGATACAGCACCGGCTTGCTGCGAGCCCGCTCCTGCCCCTGTTTGCTGCCCCGCACCAGCACCTGCTCCAGCTCCAGTTTGCTGCCCCGCGCCGGCTCCAGCACCTGTTTGCTGCAAGCCAGCTCCACCTGCCAAAGTCACCACGACGGTATGTCTGATCGACAAGTGCACCGGCTGCACCAAGCGAGTCAAGCTGTGCATTCCAGCTTGTTGCGCGGACGAAGCTCCATGCATCACTAGCCGCAAAGGCTTCCTTGGTCGCAAGATCTACACCGTGAAGTGGAAATGCTGTGGCCACTGTGCAACGGTCGTCTGGACCAAGTTCGGCAAAGTCCGCGTTCGCTAGTTCGTGAGCGACGAACGCTCAAAGCGATGACGATTAACGTGAAGCAGGTCGGGCATTGCCCGGCCTGTTTTCGTTTGCGGCCCGCTGAGGCAGCGTAGTCCTGCGCCTTGTCCTGCGCCTTGTCGTTCAGGTGGTTGTCTTGTCGTCCAGCTCATTTGGCAACAGGCCGAAGACACGCACATCCATTGCCTCTCCATCGCGGATGTGGTGGCGACGCAGCGTGCCCTCCTCCGTGAATCCCACCTTCTTCAGAACGCTGGCCGAACGCAGATTCGGAGCATAGATCATCGCGAAGATGCGTTTCAGGTCGTACTCGGAGAATCCGAATCGACACAGGGCCACCGCGCATTGCGTCATTAATCCCCGGCCCCAATACGGTTTGGCGAGCCAGTAGCCGATCTCCGCCTTCTGCTCGCGATCGAGCTGCATCAAGCCAATGCTTCCAATCAGTTGACCGTCCTGATTCCGGATCACCCAATTGCGAAAGCGATCGTTTTCGAGTGTCGAGTGAGTCGACGTTGAAATCCATTGCCTGGCATCGAAATCAGAATAGGGAAACGGAATCGTCCCGGTGAAGTTGCGGATCTCATCGGATTCGTTCAGATGTTTCACCAACGCGTCGCGATCGCCGGGACGAATCTGCGAGAGTTCGATTTCGTCACTCACGACGATCGTGGGTACCGGTTCGATCGGTGCTCGCTCAATCGTTACCGGTCCCGACGCAACCGCGCCCTCGGAAAAGGCGGGGTCGATGACTTTGCCAAGGCTCATGCGATCTTCGGTTCGGTAACCGTTTTGTTGGTAGAACCCGGTCACGGCCACATTGTCCGCGCGGACCTGAAGATTGATCTTCGGGCAACCGATTCGGCGCAGCTTTTCCTCCGCGGACTGCAGCATCGCGCTGCCGAAGCCTCGTCGTTGAAATGCCGGAGCGATAGCAAGACGATAGATCCACCCGCGGATTCCGTCGTATCCGGCAATCAATGCTCCGACGACCTTCCCGTCGAATTCCGCGACCAGCACGAGATGGTCGTTGCGACTGAGTTTTCGACAGAGCTCGGTGGTGGGTTCGTTCCACGGCGAGCTGGCAGGCAGCACGGTGTTCCAGATTTCGAGTACATCGCCTGCATCAGCTGTACGAAACGTGCGCACATGGAATTGGCCTTCCATGTTGAACCTCCGGATTCACGGGGAATTGGCTGCGACTGCGGCAATGCCGCCAGATTCGATACTCGACAGTGACGAGCTACAACGGCAAAGGTTCGGTGTTTGTCCGAAGGACTTGCGGCACTATGTCCTAGACGCACGTGTCGCGGATCAACTGCTTGAACGTTTCCAGCAGCCGACTCTGAAATCGATACGGATTCCAGACCATCGCAATGGTGCGAGTTGGCCGGGAACCAGCGATCGACCGATAGACACGTCGTTCGCTCTCGTCCACGTTGACCGCCATGGCTGGCACCATCGAAATGCCGTGGTCCAGAGAAACCAGTTCCTGTACGGTCGCCAGTTGGCTGGTGCGTTCGACCGATACGGGGTGAAACGAACGTTGTCGGCAAAACGTCTGGATATTGTCCGACAGACAATGAGCCTCGTCCAACAAAACAAACGGCAGGGGCTCGATATCGCTGAAGCGAATCTGTTTGCGACGGGCCAGTGGGTGACCCGACGCGAGCACCAGTAGAAGCTCTTCTTCGAAAAGTGTTTCCACTTCCAGGTATTTCGCCGTGATTGGCAATGCCACAATCGCCAGATCGATTTCGCCTTGCGTGCATCGTTTCATGAGATTGTCGGTCGTGTCCTCCTGCACCGTGACGGACGCTTTGGCATGTTCCTTTGCAAAACGCTGCAGCAGTGAGGGCAGGTAGAACGGTGCGATCGTGGGAATCGCTGCCAGGCGAATGCGGCCGCTTTCGCCGTCGTCGGAAATCTCCGCCTTCGTATCTTCGACGATGGCCAGGATCTGCTGAGCACGTGAAAGGAGTAGATTGCCGGCGTCGGTGAGTACGACCTTGCGAGATTGGCGTTGGAAGACTGGCTGCCCCAGATCTTCCTCCAGTCGCGAAATGGATCGGCTAAGCGCCGGCTGTGAGAGCCCAATCGACTCGGCAGCCCGAGTGAAGTTCTCCATTTCCGCCACCACGAGAAATTGCCTGAGCTGTTCGAATTCCACGGTGCGACGATTCCTCGTGTTCACGAACGTGTGATGCATGCCGGGCATCGATTGTAGCTGCGCGATGCATGTTTTGCATAGGCGCGCGGGTCGGCTGCGAGTCGCAACCTGGCTCGACTGTCGCGTCGGAAAGACTAGTCCCACCACCAGCGTTGCGAATGACGAGCATCACGTGGCCGCGCCGCTGCGTGGTCGGAGGCAACTCCGCCACCATTGCTGATGAGCGCCACATTTCGAGTCGCCGTGGCGGCATCCACCGTGACGCCTCCGCTGACGCCAACGATGACGTGACGTCGATTGATCACACGATGGTTGACGATGGAACCCACTTCGGTTGGCACCGCCCCGCGTCCGGTCTTGAGATTCGCGACAAGCCAAGCCGGATCCCAGTCAACCTGCTGTTGGACTTCGTCAGAATCGAGCAGGGCACAGAGCATCGACAGCCGGAAGATTCCCTCCAGCCTTGCGTAGACGGGGTACGCCGCCGACATCGATTTGAAGTGTTTTGTAAACCGTGATGCGAACAACTGATTCAATGCCGACGACTCACCGGTGTGTGCTCGTTGGCCATCTTCCGAGACACGTTCGTTCTCGCTTTGCAGCCGCAAAACCTGTTTGCGGAAAACGTATGCGTCTCCCTTCTCATTCTTGCGAACGGCATCGTCACGCAGCGTAAACCACCAACGGAGGACCTGCATCGCTTGAGGGATTTCATCGGACTCGATGGAGGCAAGGTAACTCTCGACTCCCGGTACGCCGGGCTCGAGCCCCATGCCGACCAGCTTCATGTGATAGTCGGCTTCGACCAGGACGTGAGCGACGTGGCTTTGCGGATCAACGCCGCGGATCGTAATATCCTGCAGGCCCAGTGTCTGACGAATGCTGTCGACCCAGCGTGGCGTCTGGCGTGGCTTCAGCGGACCGGTGGGCGTGGCGAGAATTCGCTGCGTTGCGGCGAGGTTTTCACGTTTGGGAGAAATGTCGCATCCCAGCTTTCCGTCGTTCTGACGCGAGCTCGCCATGAGCGTCAACAGGTCGTCCAGCAGTAGACCGGGCGACTTACCGGACTCCCAATCGCCGGCGGGTCCGGCAATGACGACGTCGTTCGTCTCCGGAAACAGAAACAGGTACTGCACTTCGCGTAGGCCCGCCAGCCACTTCATCTCTTCCGTGGGGGCTTCTCCAAACATCGTCTTCAGCTGAAGCTCTCGCTGCAGTCGCGTGAGCGAGACCATGCGCAGTTGGGAATCCTTTCGAGCGTCCGCCGCGAGCGTGGCTTGGTCGTCGCCGGACGAGTGGGCAGCAGCGACGGTTTCTCGTGCCGCTTCAAGTTTCAGGTTGAGCCCCACGAGCTTGTCACGCTTTTGAGTCTTTGCTTTCCGCAGGACGCCTCTGGCATCGATGTAGACGCCACCGTCGAACGACTCGATCGCACCCGGTCCGCCGACATCGTCCCATGTGTTCGGAGCCACCGTGCTGGTAATCAAATTAATGAGCGTGTCGAAATCCGCGCCCGATGCTCCACCGGTCGCGCCGCGAACTTCACTGGCGGCGGCCGCCAACGATCCCACATCCGCGATCCGTCGCAGCGTGTCCTTGGCGCCGTCGCTGCTTCCAGCGTGTGCCTGAGCCAGAGCGATCTTGCCGAAGATGCGATCCTGATTGCCGTCGTGGAGGCTGACTTTTTGTATCGCTTCGTCGAACTCCTGACGGTCCAGGTGTGCCTGAATGTCCTCGGGCACGTTCGAAACCGTTTGGGCAAGTACGTTCCCCATCATGAGGGAAATCAAGGCGAGGCTGCTGCAAAGCGTGGCCCAATGAGGCTTCCATGTAGCCGAACGATTCATATTCACTCCCCTGCTCGTCTGATTGCCATGCCGTCTGAATTGGTGGCATAGAGCATTTAGCCTGTCACACTCGGCTATCGGCTGTCAAGCGAATCGGTCATTCTGTGCGGTGTCGTACCTCTATTTTTCGACACGTGCCGAGAATGTAGACTTTTCGGGCCGGCTTCGTTGATTTCGCAGGATCGTAACATGGAATGCCAACCGACCATTCCCATCGACTGGGCTCCGACGCCGTTTCCGAAAGGGATGTATTGGCGATTGATCTTTGGTCGCCGGTCGGGGCTGCAAGCCGGTCAAACGTTGCCGGCGATCCATGTGTCGGGCAAGCAAATTCATGTCCGCCGCGAGACGCTTGAGCAATATCGATTCGTCACCATGGTGCCCGCTTCGGATGATCCGTTCGTGCCGTTGATGTTCCCGCACGCGTTGCTGGGATCAGCGCATCTGATCATCATCAGTCACGACGCATTTCCGATTCCCAGTTTCGGAATTTTGCACCTTCGCAACCACGTCATTCAGTATCGCTCATTTGGAATCGATGAACCGTGGGATGTTTCCTGTCACCTGGCTCGGCAACGCAACGTCGAGAAGGGATTGGAGTTTGACTTTGATACCACTGTTTCGATTGGCGGCGATGTTGTCTGGCGCAGCGTGAGCACTTACCTGAAACGCATGGAGCCGGCTGCGGACCTGGAGATCTCGCCGTTGGCTGATCTGTTTCCACCCTTGGGAGAAACGATTGGGGAAGCGACCAGCTTTGGCGTGCCTCATAACATCGGAAAACGGTATGCGAAAGTGACGGGCGATTACAATCCAATCCATGTCTCCGGGATCGCCGCGAAGTTCTGTGGATTCAAACGCGCGATTGCGCACGGCATGTGGTCGCTCGCTCGAGTGATCGCGGAGCTGCCGCCGGTGACCGGCGCCGTTCGCATGGACGTTGCGTTCAAGGGGCCGATGTTCGTGAACAGTCAGGCGACGGTGAAGAATGGCCCGGACGGGCGCTTTGATCTTTATTGTGGTGCGAATCCCCGACCGGTGATCGTCGGTGTCTACCAGGAAGCTCACGAAGGCGAAGTCATCTGAGCTCTTGTAGGTAAGGTCGGAAGCAAGGTCGGCCTCGAGACACCTTTTCGAAATTCCATTCGAGCTGTCTCTTGATCGCTTACCCCATGCGGTGCTCGCGAAGCCACATGATCTGCGATGTGTGATGGCGGCAGTGCCATGGGTAGTAGTTCAACGCATCCCATAAACTCACCGAGTTACCCGATTGCGGATGGATGAACTGCCGTCCAAACTGCTCGGGTGTCATGACTCGCAACGCCTGCACCCACTTACCGTGCATTGCGTCCAGCAAGTGTAGTGACGGCTCGATGTCACCCACGCGTGAGTCTTCCGTCAGCACCCAGTCGGCTTCCTCGTAAGCCTTGATCGTTGGCTGATCTTCGGTGAGTGTCCACTTGAAACGGATGTAGCTGTGCAAGTGGCTGTCGGCGAGGTGGTGAACGATCTGCCGAATCGTCCAGTTTCGGTAGGGCAGCTCGAGTTGTTCCGCACTGAGTCCCTGCACGGCGTCGTGCAGTTTTGCCGGCGCGTTGGCCAACTCTTCAATGAACTGGCCCTTCAGTTTTTCCTCGTAGTCTGGAACGGACGCGAATTCGCCGGCGGGATTATCGGGAGTCTCATTGGGCGTGGCTTGTGTCATGACAGTCTCCTGGTACTTTCGTTCTGAGGGGAAGTCTCTTTTTGAAGTAGTCGAATCTCCGGCCACTCGATCCAATCGTCCCGCTGCCAGAAATCTCTCGCTGCGGCATGGTCGTTCAGGATGAACAGATTGCAGCGTTTGATGCCACAACCTGCAAGCCGCTCCATGCAGCGATCGACCATTGCGCGTCCAACCCCGCGATTCCTGGAATCCGCTCGCACGGCCAGATGATGAAGGTAGCCGCGTCGCCCATCGTGGCCACACAGGACGGCAGCGATCAATTCGCCGCGGAATTCGGCCACCGTGCTCAGTCCCGGATTTCGCGACAGATAGTCCTCGAGATTTGGGGGATCGTCGGTATCTGTCAGCACAACGCCCTCGACGGACTCCCACAGGTGGAGGACTTGGGAGAAATCTTCCACCGTCATTTCCCTGAGCACGAAATCCATCTGCACGACTCCGCCGACTGGTGTAAACGCATCAACCTGAAGAGACATGTCGCCGCCGGATGGGTTCGCGAGTTGCCCTGTCGGTTGATTGCAAGGTAACCGGGTGAAATCTAAAATGCCGGATCAAATTGAGCTCTTTAGCAAGGAATCGTCATGTCGGAATCCAAGAGTGGCCAGATCGATACGGTAATGCAGGAAAGCCGTCTGTTTCCTCCCAGTGCCGAATTCGCCGCGAAGTCGCGCATCGGATCGATGGCGGCTTACGAGGAACTCTGGAATGAAGCCAGGAGTGATCCGACGGCCTTTTGGGACAAACTGGCGAAGGAAGAGTTGCACTGGTTCGAACCGTATACGGAAACGCTCAAGTGGGAAGAGCCGTACGCGCAGTGGTTTGTCGGTGGAAAAACAAACGCCAGCTACAACTGTCTGGACAAGCATATCGATGAAGGTCGCGGTGATAACGTGGCCATCGTCTGGGAGGGCGAGCCCGGCGACCAGCGTACTTTTACGTATCGCGAATTGCATGCGGAGGTTTGTAAGTTTGCGAATGCGATGAAGGGGTTGGGCATCGGCGAGGGCGACGTCGTCTCGATCTACATGCCCATGGTGCCCGAGCTGATTATTGCGATGCTGGCCTGTGCACGCATCGGCGCGCCGCACTCGGTGATCTTCGCTGGCTTTTCCGCCGAGGCGATCGCCGACCGAAATAAGGACGCCAACGCGAAACTGCAACTCACTGCGGACGCGGGCTGGCGACGTGGCAAGGAACTGGCGCTGAAGGCGACCGTCGACACGGCACTTGAGAAATCACCAAGCGTCGAGCACTGCATCGTGCTGAAACGCATCGGCAACGAAGTAAACATGCAGGAAGGCCGCGATCACTGGTGGCATGACCTCGTGGAGCAGGCGTCGGATGATTGTCCTGCCACGCCGCTGGACAGTGAGAATACGCTCTTCATCCTGTACACCAGCGGCTCGACGGGAAAGCCGAAAGGTATTCGTCACACGACTGCCGGCTACAACCTCTACGCCAAGAAGTCGTTCCAGTGGGTCTTCGATCATCAGGACGACGACGTCTACTGGTGTACGGCTGACTGCGGTTGGATTACGGGACACAGCTACATTGTCTACGGACCGCTGGCGGCGGGTGCCAGGTGCCTTGTGTTCGAAGGCGCGCCGAACTTCCCTGCCGAGGACCGATTCTGGGATCTCGTTGAGAAACATAAAGTCACTACGCTTTACACGGCTCCGACCGCCATTCGTGCGTTCATCAAATGGGGTGACGAGCATGTCGACAAGCACGACCTGTCCAGCCTGCGACTACTGGGGACTGTCGGCGAGGGCATCAATCCCGAGGCGTGGATGTGGTACCACGAAAAGATTGGTGGTTCGAAGTGTCCGATCGTGGATACGTGGTGGCAGACGGAAACAGGCGGCATCATGATGAGCCCCTTGCCTGGTGCGATTCCAACCAAACCCGGAAGCTGCACGAAACCGCTGCCAGGCATTATTCCGGCGATCGTCGACGAGGAAGGCAGCCCCGTCGAACCCGGCAACGGAGGTTGGCTGGTAATGACGCATCCGTGGCCCGGAATGCTGCGTGGTATCTATGGCGATGACGAACGCTACCAGGATGTCTACTGGAGCAAAGTGCCCGGCAGCTATCTGGCCGGTGACAACGCCCGTTGCGACGAAGATGGCTACTACTGGATCATGGGCCGCATCGACGATGTGCTGAATGTATCCGGGCATCGGCTGAGCACGATTGAAATTGAAAGCGCGTTGGTCAGTCATCCGTCAGTGGCGGAAGCCGCTGCGGTAGGGCGGCCCCATGATCTGAAGGGCGAAGCAATTGCCGTCTTCGTTTCGCTTCGTGGAGTTGAGCCCAGTGACGAGCTACGCAACGAACTCAAGCAACACGTGCGTAAGGAAATCGGCGCGCTCGCGCAGCCGGACGATATTCGCTTCACATCGGCTTTACCCAAAACGCGAAGCGGCAAGATCATGCGGCGACTGCTGAAAGATATCGCCTGCGGCAAGGAAACCGTGGGAGATACGACGACGCTTGAGGACTACACGGTGCTCGCCAGGTTGCGGGACGAAGACTAGTTCGGCAATGGCTTGCCCGTTGAAGGCCTGTTCGACGGGGCGAACCCTCGTTTACAAGATCCGCCGAATCCATCGTTCGGCGGATTACTCCGGCAGCGGTTCCTGCGAGGCCGCTTCGTCCGTCTCTTCGCCCGGTGGCAGATTACGCCGGAGTATCAGCAGCATCAAAAAGTCGTAGGCCGCGTGTCCAAGTATGGGTACCCAGAGCGAATCGAAGTGCCAGAAGAGCCAGCCAAAGTAGATGCTGATTCCAAAAGCCATCAGGAAGTACGCCAGCGACAGGAAGTGAACGAGTCCGAACAGGACGCTGGCGACAAGGATGCCGACGAACACGTTGATGTTGGCCGACAGTTCCGCCTGAATCAGGCCGCGGAAAAGCAGCTCCTCCCCCCAGCCTGCAGCAAGACTGAGAATTGCCAGTTCGGCCAGATTTAACGACTGGAACATCGGAGCCAGCTTCTCGTCGACCAAATCGGAAAGCTCGCGCAAGATGGACCATGGCAGTCGCCGGAGGGCCAGCACGATAGCCAGGGGAGGAAAGGCACTGGCCAGGCCAATCAGAACAGGCGGTGCGGTGAGCGGCCAACTCAACCGGTCGGCCGGCCAGACGTTGGTCAGATAGCCGCAAAAAAGAGCCAAAAGCCCCAGCGAAACTTCGAAACAGACAGCCCACGCCAGGGAATGGTCGTCCAACGCCAATTGAGAATCATCTTCCTTCACGGGATCATCATAGGGTCAATCGGCTTCCAATCGAAGCCACTCCGTCAGCGAAAAACGGCCAGTTCGTTTGGAGCGTGGTAGAGTTTCAGACGATGGTGGTCTGCAGGTGAGCTCGGCGTCGAAACCATTCGACGCCGGATTCGACGCAGGAGAGTTCAGCGGCGCCGGGGTTCAGTTGACCCCCAACTGCTGCCTTGCTAGACTTCCGGGCTATATTTAGCGGGATTTGGCCGACATGGCCGATATCACTCTGGTCTCTTCGGTACCGACCAAGCGGTCTTCCTCCCGAAGGATGTGCTTTACGAGAGCCCTGTCCAGAGTCCAGCGGGAAGACTTATGGGGGCGACGTTACGGCCGAAGCCAATGTTTCGGCGAAACGCTGATCGACTCGACCCACTCAATTCATCAATTGGTATCCGTTTTAAACACCGGAACAAAACAGGTTTTTGAAAATGGCGAAAGCTAAGAACGTCTATTACTTCGGCAAGACTCGTACGGAGGGAAACGCCAAGGACAAGCAACTCCTTGGTGGTAAGGGAGCCAACCTGGCTGAAATGACCAGTATCGGATTGCCGGTTCCTCCCGGTTTCACGATTACAACCGAAGTCTGCGACAAGTACTACAAGGCCGGCGAGAAACTCCCGCGGGGCCTGATGAAGGAAGTCGGCGAAGTTGTCAAAGTGCTCGAGAAAGAGCTTGGCAAGGACATGAACGATCCTTCGAACCCACTGCTCGTGTCGGTTCGTTCGGGAGCTGCCGTTTCCATGCCGGGGATGATGAACACAATCCTCAACCTCGGACTGAATGACAAGTCCGTTGAAGGTCTTGCCGAAGCGACGAACAACCCTCGCTTTGCTTATGACGCTTACCGTCGTTTGATCAACATGTTCGGTGACGTTGTGATGGGCATGGAGCACCATGTCTTCGAAGCTGCATTCGACAAGATCAAGAAGAAGTACAAGGTCACCGACGATACGGACGTGCCTGCGGAAGGTCTGAAAGAACTGTGCGAAGCCTACAAGGCTGTCTACAAGAAGCACACCAAAGAGAGCTTCCCACAAGACCCGTTGAAGCAGCTTGAGCGAGCGATCATTAGCGTCTTCTCCAGTTGGAACACGACGCGTGCCGTTCGCTATCGCGAAGTGGAAGGCATCCGTGGTCTTAAAGGAACGGCCGTTAACGTTCAGTCGATGGTCTATGGAAACATGGGCGAGGACTGTGGAACGGGCGTTGCGTTCACGCGTAATCCGTCGACCGGTGAAAACAAGTTCTACGGCGAATTCCTCATCAACGCCCAGGGCGAAGACGTGGTTGCCGGAATTCGAACTCCACAGCCGGTCGCCGAAATGACCAAGTGGAACAAGAAGATCTACAACGAATTGATCGCCATCAAGAAGAAGCTCGAAAAGCACTACAAAGATGTGCAGGACATCGAGTTTACGATCGAAAAAGGCAAGCTCTTCATGCTGCAAACCCGTACCGGTAAGCGTACGGGTGCTGCGGCCGTGAAGATCGCCTGCGACATGGTCAAGGAAAAGCTGATCAACGACAAGACTGCCGTCCTTCGTATTCCTGCGAATGACCTGACGCAGTTGCTGTTGCCTAGCTTCGACCCTGCGGCCAAGAAGAGTGCCAACGTTCTGACGCGTGGCCTGCCCGCTTCGCCGGGTGCCGCCGTTGGTAAGTTGGCATTCACGGCCGACGAAGCCGTTGAACGCACCGCTGCCGGCGAATCCGTACTGTTGGTTCGTAAAGAAACCAGCCCGGAAGACATCGACGGTATGCACAGTGCCTCCGGTATTCTCACCAGTACCGGTGGTATGACCAGCCATGCGGCGGTTGTTGCCCGCGGTTGGGGACGTTGCTGTGTTGCCGGTGCCGGCGAGGTATCCATCGACGAAAAGGGTCGCAAGATCACCGTCAATGGCAAGACCTTCAAGCACGGTGATACGATCTCGATCGACGGTTCGACCGGTGAGGTCATGGCCGGATCGATCGCCACCAAGACGCCAAAGTTGTCCGGCGACTTCGCGACGGTCATGGGATGGGCTGACAAGTATCGCAAGTTGGGCGTGCGTACGAACGCCGACACGCCAACCGATTCCAAGCGAGCTCGTCAGTTTGGTGCAGAAGGCATTGGCCTCTGCCGTACCGAGCACATGTTCTTCGAGGACGATCGAATTCTTGCCATGCGGGAAATGATCGTCGCCGACGAAGAGCCTGCTCGTCGTGCGGCACTGAAGAAGCTTCTGCCACACCAGCGCAAAGACTTCGCCGGTATCTTCACGGCCATGAAGGGACTGCCGGTAACCATCCGTTTGCTGGACCCACCACTACACGAGTTCCTGCCGCACGACCCCAAAGCTCTGACCGATCTGGCCAAGGTGCTGGGCGTTAAGCCGGCTGCTCTGAAGAAACGCGTCGAGCAACTTCACGAGTCGAACCCAATGCTGGGCCATCGCGGTTGCCGTCTCTCGATCACCTACCCGGAGATCCTTGAGATGCAGGTTACGGCGATCGTCGAAGCGGCGATCCAGTGCACGAAGAAGAAGATTGATGTCAAACCTGAGATCATGATTCCGCTCGTAGGTACTGCCGCCGAACTCGCCAAGCTTCGTGCTCTGACCGAAGAGACCATCGAGAAGGTCAAGACGGCCAAGAAGTTCACGGGCAAGCTGAATATACTCATCGGCACGATGATCGAAATTCCGCGTGCCGCTCTGACGGCCGATCAGGTCGCCGAGCACGCTGACTTCTTCAGCTTCGGTACCAACGACCTCACGCAGATGACGTTCGGCTACAGCCGTGATGACGTCAACACATTCCTGCCTGACTACCTTGGCGAAGACATCCTCCCTGTTGACCCATTCCAGTCGCTCGACGCGACCGGGGTTGGACAGCTTGTCGACATGGGTGTCAGCAAAGGCCGAGGAACTCGCAAGGGCCTGAAGTGTGGTATCTGCGGTGAGCACGGCGGTGAGCCTGCTTCGATCGACTTCTGCCACAACGTCGGACTCGATTACGTCAGCTGCTCGCCGTTCCGAGTACCAGTTGCACGACTCGCTGCTGCTCAGGCTGCTCTGCGTAAGTAATCACGAGATGGCACGCGAACGCGTGTTGTTGTGCATTTGATTCAAAAGGCCCGTTGCCGGTTGGCGACGGGCCTTTTTTCTTTGATCCACGCCGTGGCGGGGACTTTGACTTCTGTCGGGCCCATCATTCCTGTCCGTCATCACCCGGCGCTTTATTGGGCAGATCTAAAGAGATGCCATCCTGCCTTCGCTGTCCCCCCGAAATGTTGATGCGTTACATCGGCCGCCAGATTCGGCCGCTCAGAAAGTAGGCGAAAATTGTCGCGCATCGAGGGCAAACGAAATCTCGAGTGCGTTTGTAAGGAAACTGGCAGTCGATCGTCCAATTAAGCAGGGCCCAACGGAACATGTAAAGGGAAAGGGTTAAGAGATGCTAGCTCCCGGGACAGTACGCCAGAAGAATACGATGGATGACCTGTACGAGCACCTACAACGAAGTCGTCTTTTTAGTTGCTTGTCAGATGCTCAGACACTCGAAATCGTGCAGGGTAGCCTCGTACGGCGATTGCCGTCGCGAGCTCCCATTGGAACCAACGACGAACGTGGCACTTCCGTGCATTTGATGCTGGAAGGTCGAGCCAAGGTTTGTTATCTGACGCGAGACGGTAAACAACCGATTCTCTACTTCGTCAGTCGCGACGAACTGATTGGCGAACAGTCAATCTTTAGCGGTCGCACGAGTGAAGACTATGTGGAGACCATCGAATCTTCACTGGTCGCCAGTATCCCGACCAAGTTACTCAGGGCGCTGGTGTTGGGCGAACCGACGTTTGCGACCAGTCTTTCTGAATTGATCTCGCGTCGTCGGGCGCAGACGGAAAACCGCGTCCGCTACCTGTTGTTCCTATCCAATCGCGATCGGCTGACTCATCTGTTGCTCGATCTGGCCGACCAGCACGGCACGCCGGCAGCGGTCGATGCGATTGACTTGAACATCAAACTATCGCACCAGGACCTGGCCAATTTTATTGGCAGCACGCGCGAAACGGTGACCGTCGTGTTGGGCAAGATGCAGTCCGAAGGACTGGTGACCGTTAAACGTCGTCGTGTAACGCTGCAGAAACCTGCGGAGTTGGCTCGAGCGGTCGATCGTTCGATTCCCTCGATCTCCCGCTGATTTTGCCGACGATTGGCGCACAACTCAAACGCCCCGGGGACGCTCGGGTTGCTGGTGACGCGACTTTCGGGTTGCTGGGGCGAAGTACGTGAATGCCGGGCAGCATCTCGGAACTCAAGGCAATGATCTGAAAGGGCATCGCCGGCTTAGTTGCCGTTTACCACCATTACCACGATGATTGCTGCCAGAATTGCGGCGAGACACCAGCCCAGCTTGCCCCACGAAACGTCCGAACGCTGGACGAACTGCCCGGACACACGGTTGGACAACATCTGCTGAGCGGCATTTACTTCGGTTGCTCGCTTGTCTTCTGTCGTCGATCCAACCGGTGACGAATCCGGGTGCAGGACATCGCTGAGCACACCTTGCACGGTACGGGCATTAAAGGGGCGATCCTCGGGGCTCTTGGCGAGCAACTGACGTATCAGCTCTTCCACCCGTGCTGGACATTCGACTCCATAGCTGGCGACGGTCGGAGGCTCGGCGTTCAGATGCTGGTCAAAGATCTGGGCAAAATTATCGCCAATGTACGGCGGCTTGCCGGTCATCAGCTCGAACAACAAACACCCCAGTGCGTACAGATCGACCTGCCCGGTAATCGCTCGCTCGCCCCGCACCAGTTCGGGAGCCATATAGCTGTATGTGCCAACCGTGAGTCCCGCTTCCGTGAGATCGGCGGCGTGGGTATCGCGGGCGATGCCAAAGTCACCCAGTTTGAGTTCGCCACTTTCAGTGACAAACACATTTCCGGGTTTCAGGTCGCGATGAATGATCCCGTGGTTGTGTGCGTGCTGCAACGCAGCCGATATCTGCCGGGCCGATTCGGCCGCCTCACGCCAGGAAAGTGGGCCGCCCTGGGACAGCAGGTCCTTCAGCGTCCCGCCACGAATGTATTCCATAACGTAGAACAGCTGATTGTCATGCCGTCCGCCGCCATAGTAGGCAAGGATGTTGGGGTGGCTGAGCTTTTCAAGAATCAACATTTCACGGTTGAACCGCGAAACAATGAGTTCATTGCTGCTGACCGCCGGTGAGAGGAACTTTACGGCAAAGACATCGCCGGTGTCTTTTCTGTTCGCCAGAAAGATCGTACCGACGGTGCCCGTTCCCAGTCGTTCGCTCAGTTCGTATTCCGCCAAATCGATACGGAGCATTCGTACTTTTGCGCCTCCCCGGCGATTGCAATCAGTTACTTACCGCGCGCCGCCTTTACCATTGAAACAAACACGCCACGAATGTCATCCCCCGACTCAATCGCTTCAGGGTAGGCAATTCGTGCCCCTTTCATGCCGTCACCGATCTGTAAACGCAAATTGAATCCAAGTCGATCGACTGAAGTCATTTCTGCATCGGCGGCCTCGAAACCTCCGTAATGCCGTGCCAGTAGCACCATGGAATCCCGATGATCTTCGTTCATATGTTGAATGATACCATCCGAAAACGGAGCGAGGGGGTCGGGTTGCGCCGCCTGGAACTCATTCGCGGTAATCCAGCCCATAACACCAAACCCGCCCACGAAATACACGTCGACCAGTTTTAGTCGGAAAAACCGGAAGTCGCCAAACCCCATCCAGTTCTTCGCCGACGGGTTGCGCTCCAGATACCCCGATGCGACCTCGGCGAGGGCCTCTTCGCCTTCGACCAGTTCTACCTGGCCCATCAGCGAAATGCGCCCCGCTCCGAGCGGGTTTGGCGAGTCCGTCGCCTGGGTGATCAGCAACGTGGCGTGAGGATCGTTGAGGACGTTTCTGGTGTGCATCGCCATCGAGCTGATGAGAAACGTTGGCTCGCCGTCTGCGGTCAATCCGTACGGCATGACGGAGCCAAATGGAAACCCCGGATGCTTCTTCGACATGGTCGACAGCGTGCTGTTGCCGCCCTGCACGGTCAGGGTTTTTGCCTTTTCGGCCAAACTGGGTTCGGGGATATCGGCAGGTGGTGGGGCACCATCTGCGTGAGTAGATTCGGACACTTCGTTCTCCTTCGGTAAAGTCGGAGTATTGTATCCGGAAGCCAATACGAAAGTAGCCGGTCGCGAACGCAGCGCGACCGTTGCGAGGACGCGCTGCCATTCTGCTCGCCAACCATTGCGGAACTCAATGACGGTTTCCTAGCGAGACACTTGATCCGTCGGTACGGGTTGGTCGGCCGGTAGAATTCTCAGAATAACAGGGTTGGACGTCGGACGGCCGGCATCTCCTGACTCAACGAAGATCACGCGTTCCATCGGCTTCACCCACGGCTCGGCGGTGATGAAGAACTGGCGTTCGTTCTGACCTTCAACGATCAGTACGCCATTGAGCCCAATGTTGTCGACATACACGCCGTGCGGAGCATTGACCGCGCCGTCTTCGCTGCCAAACCCGACGCGAGCCTTATGGTCCTTCCGCGTGATTCGGATCGTCGCGGTCGTTGTGCTGCCCGCCTTCAGCTCGACGACGGGATACTGGGCATCACCCATCGTGGGCTCGTGATCGGGAGTTAGGTCAACGAGCAGTTTTGCGGACTCCTCGACCTTGATTTTGCCGAGCGGCCCAATCGTGCGTTCAACGATTTCGCCATCCACCCGAGCGGCCGCGACGATCTCGACCTTGTTGCTGACTTCCTCATCCGGAGTCTTTGCCCCTTCGTCGGCAATGATCGTTGCCCACACCCGGTCGTGCCCTGGTTCGACCTGCAACGGTCCCGGGACAGTGAATCCCTCTGGCAGTCCACGTACGCTGATGTCTACCGCGCCCGCGAAACCGTCGATGCGCTCGATCTCGATTCCAAATTTCTTCCCGGTCCCCGGAGAGATAACGGGATTTTCGTTCAGGACCTTGCCTTTGTAGTCCGGTTTTGGAGCACGGATTGTCAGGTCGTATTTGAAATCCTCGCCCTGAGAATCACGGACATCGCGAACGACCACGAAGTACTCGCCATCCTTGGGTGCGACGAATGTCAGCCGCGAATCGTCACCCAGCCGACGTTGGCTGTCGTCATCGTTCTCGTAGTTCAACGTGAAGACTGGAAGCCCGTTGGGCGGCAGTTCGACGCCCGGTGGATGAGGTTCGACGATGTAAGCCGGTTCGTGTAACGCGTGCGCCAGCGGCGTCGTGTCGTAGTAGCCTCGGCGGCTTCCGAAGTTCGGGTAGACGTTGAAACCCGAATCGGGGCCACGCGGATAGTGATACAGACGCACGACCTCTCCGGACGCGTACAGATACTGGTTCAGTCGCATTTCCTCCCAGTTGTGCATGCGGAAATCACCGGTCCCGTTGGAGTCCTTGCCGCGGAAGGTGAAGTAGGTGTCGCGAACGGCCTGGAGCTGGACGCGAGGTACCGCTTCCCCAACCTCGTTGAGAATCGCGATGTGCGAATCGAGCGGCGACTTGTTTCGGGCCGCATTGATTTCCAGTATCCACGTCTCGCCGGCCTTCGCGCGGAATTGATAGACGTCCCGGTCGACCTTCCCTGCGTTGGCTACGTCAGCATCGGCTGCGTCGGCGGAGTCGTTGTGGATGACTCCGGAAACTTTCGCCGGAACGGTAATTGTCTGAGCCAACGTCGTTTCATTGTTGGGCTCGGCTTCGGTGTACGATTCAGGTTTTCGTTTGGCCCGGGCGCTGGCTTTCACGGCGACCGACTGCGGCGACGATTCCTTGTTCTGTTTGGCAACTCGCAAGGGCATCGTCTTCACTTTGCCGTCCATCGTGCCGACCGCAATCGTGCCATCGGTGGAAACGGCCAACGTCTCGGTCGTGTCGACCGGTATATCGTAGGCGTTCAGCAACTCCAGCGATGGAGACCAGATCTTCACCGTCTTGTCCGAGGAAGACGACACGATGTATTTGCCATCCGGACTGAACCGCACCTGTTCGACAGCACCCTCATGAGCAAACCGAGCAGAGACGATTGGATTGATCTGTGGTTTGTCAACGGAAACCAGACTCCACATGCGAATTCGATTGTCTTCTCCGCCGGCGATGATGTTCTTCCCGTCGGGGCTGATGGCGACAGAGTACTGTTCCTTCAGGGGCTGCCCGAGCGTATCGAGTCGTTCGCCGGAAGCAACATTCCAGACCTTCACCGTTGCGTCGGCGCTGGCACTCACCAGGACTTTGCCATCGGGAGAAAACGCGAGATCATAGACGGCGCCATTGTGCCCTTTGAGCGTGCGTAGCAGCTCGCCTGACTCGGTGTCCCAAAGGATGATGTTGCGATCGTAACTTCCGGTCGCCACCAGGCGTCCATCGCGGCTAATGTCCACGCAGTAGATCGCATCATTGTGAGCGGTAAAACGCTGGAGAACCTTCCCATTGGCGGCGTCCCAGAGGATCGCTTCGCCTCGCACGCCTGCGATTCCGGATGCAGCCAGTAGCTTGTCGCCCTTGGCGGTGAATCGTAACGCGTGAACCTTGCCTGGAGTCTTGAGCTTGTGACTGGCTTTGGCTGCTTTCAGTCCTTCAAACGTGCGTACTTCGCCGAAAGCTGCCACTGCGATGCGTCCGGACTCAACGCGGAATTCCATTTCCTGCTGTTGGAATTTGGCATCGCCATATTTTACTTTCAGGTCGTTCGCGGGATCCGTTCCGGTGTAGCGGAGGGACATCCTGAATTCGCCATCGACTTCGATTGTCGAACCTGGAATGGCAGCCGCGGCGAAATGTTTTGTGTCATTGGCCAGCAAGAACGTAAACGGTGCAGCGGGAGCTTGTGTGCCGCCTGGAGGCCCTGCCAGGAATCCGCCGGCGGACTTGACGCTCAGGCCAGACATGACACCGGGACTTACAAACACGATATCGCCCGTCGAGTTTCCCTGTCCACCAAAGGCGATCGCGGTCACGGGGCTGGGGGCGTCGGATGGTTCGATCGAGTCGAACTTCACAATGGTGGGGTCAATGTCCCGAGCCGGCGGTTTGGCTCCAGCTTTGACCCATGACACCAGCATGGCCAATTCGGCCGCCGTTGGTTTGGGTTCGTCTTCCGGAGGCATGGGACTGTCGGGATCCGCGAGTCGCTGCAGTAGCAAACTGCCGTCCAGGTTCTTCTGGTCGATCGTGGAACCATTTTCTCCACCTTTCAGCAGCGCAGCGAATGTATCGAGCGCAAGGTCAGCCTCGGCACTGTCGGCGGCATGGCAACCCACGCAGTACTTGTTGAGTACCGGAACGACATCTTTGGCGAATTCGACGTTGGCCACTGCCACCGCGTCAGGCTTGGCCTCTGGGGTGGCGTCGACTTCAGCGGCACCCACGACGCTCGCCACGAGTGCGCATGAAAGCAGAGTTCGAAATGTGTGCTTCAGTAGTTTGATCATACGTTCATCCATCAGTGATTGAACAGGAACTCGCGGCTGCTAAGGACACTCCAGTAGAGATCCTCGACCAGTTCGCGACGGTCCTCATCCGTTGCCGTCGTCAGCAAATCCACCAGCTTCCGTGACTCGTTTTCGGTTGGTGGGCGCGACAGTGATTTCATATACGCTTCGTGAACAACCTTCGCGGCGTCCACCTTCTGGTCGATGGCTTTCGCCACGCAACTCTTTTCGGACGACAGACGATCGTTAATCGTTACGCCGTTGTTGATGTGTAACACCTGGACAATGCTGGGTGTATTCGATCGTTCGCATTCGCAAGTAATGTCTCGCTCGTTGCGGCCAAACGTCTTCAGGAATTCCGAGACGACCGCCGAATCCGCCAGTTGAATGGCTCGAGTGCCGGTTGGGTACTCCGTCGTCTTCTGGAAGTCGGCTCCCTTGAAGCCGATCTGGGTAAACTCGGTTGGTACGTCGGAGACCTGCGCGATGGCATCAAGGAGCACTTCGGCCGTCAAGCGTCGGGGCAGATAGCGGCTGAAGAAGAACTGGTCCGCTTCGTTTCCGGGGACGGGCGAACTGCTTCGCTGGTAGGTTTCTGACTGCAGGATGACTCGCATCAGGGCCTTCAGATCGAAGTCGTGTTGAATCAGATGCTCAGCCAAACCGTCCAGCAGCACTTCATTGCTGGCCGGGTTGGAGACGCGCATGTCGTCAATCGAGTTGACGATGCCGATGCCAAAGAAATTCGACCAAATGCGGTTCGCGGTCGCTCGAGCGAAGTACGGATTGTCCGGCGACGTCATCCAATCGGCGAGGTGCGCCCGCCGGTCACCGGGCGTATCGAAGTCCAGCGGTTCACCATCAAGGGGCGTTGGCTTCTGGGGTTTCCCGGACGTGGGTTGCATCAGTTCGCCACTGTTCGCCAGAAAAACCGTACGCACTCCGTCACCGTTTCGTCCGTCGCCGCCCCAGCCTTTCGCCCGCACGCGGGAGAAGTGGCTGGCCATCGCGTAGTACTGATCGTTCGTCCATTTTTCTAGCGGATGGTTGTGGCACTTGGCACAGCCGATCGAAAGGCTGAGGAACGCCTGGCAAACGTTCTCGGTCATCTCTTCGGGCGATTGGTGCAGCGAATAGAAATTGGTCGCACCGTTGTCGACCGTTTCACCGGTCGCCGTGACGACATCACGTACGACTTCGTCCCACGGCGAATTGTCGGCGACATGTCCGCGAATCCAGGCGTAGTAAGCCTTCACTGCCTTGGGGCGTAGGCGGCGGCCATTGACCAGAAATACGTCCGACCATTTGTAGGTCCAGAAGTCCGTGTACTCGCTACGACCAAGCAGCGACTCGATCAGGCGGTCGCGTTTGTCCTCGCGTTTGTCGGCGACGAACTGGTTGACTTCCTCAATCGTCGGCAAGGTGCCAATCACGTCGATGTAGACGCGGCGAACGAACTCATGATCGTTGCTTCGTGGGCTGATCGGGAGCCTCAACTCACCGAGCTTGCCGGCAACGGCGTCGTCAATGAAGTTCCTGCGAGGAGCTTTCGCCAGGGCTTGCGTATCGAATTCGTCTTCGGCGGTAAACGGCACGGTCGTGCGAAATAACACGATCTGACTGGAGAACCAGGCGACCACCGCACCCTCGCCATTGCCCTCAATGGATACGACGCCGTCGTCGCTAACATTCGCAACCGTTTGATTGGTTGAAGAGAAACGCACCCACTGCGTGACGTCTTCGGTTCGCCCGTCGCTGTAAGTGGCCCGTACGAGGAGCGGCTGTTGATCGCCGACGGATAGCGTGGCCGCATCGGGGAACACGTCCAGCTTGCTGAGCTTCGCATCGTCTTTGGTTGGTCCCTGGACGCCATTCTGAATCCAGTCGACCAGCAACTGATAGTCGGGACTGCCCTGCTCCAGCTTGAGGCCTCCTTTGTGAGGCACCGCCATGCTGGGTTTGGCAATGATCAGACTGCGTCCCGGTTCGGCCAGTTCGACGCGTCGACCTTTGGCGTGACGAGTGATCGAGGTCCAGTCGCCAAGCGGGTTGTAACCACGCAATGAGAGCTTGAATCCACCTTTGCCCGCGAGCGCTCCGTGACACGCGCCCGAGTTACATCCTGCGCGTGAAAGCACGGGCAAAACATGCCGTCCGAATTCCCAATCCACGTCTGCCTTCATGCCACTGACGTGAACGTTCGCTTCAGAAGTCAGCTTCGTGGCATCTTGCTCGAAGGTCGCGGTGATCGTGGCGGTGCCGTCGCTGACGGGTATCACGACGCCGTCATCGATCTTCGCAACGCTCTCGTCACTGGACTGCCAGTTGACGTCGCCTTCGACCGGGCCGACGAAATTCGAGTCACTGGATAGGCCAACGCGTTCCAGCAGCAGTTTTTGCTTCGCGTGATGGCCATGCAGTTTGACCGTTGGGGGCAGCAAGGCAACCTTGCCCGCGGACTCGTCGGCGGACACCGTGCTGCCAACACTGACGCTCCAGCCAAGACAGAATGCGAGGCAAAGAACCTGAATCAGGCCTGTCGTTCGAACGTACATCAAATGCGACTCCATTTTCCCTTCGAAGCCCACATTGTAACGGAAGCCGGAGCTCGATTCACGTTCGATCCGACGTCTGTGTGGCCGGCTTTACCGGTTCGCATTTTCCGCATGTTGCCGGTTGAAAACGGGTTCCTCCCAATCAGCCAGTTCAACAACAGTTGGTCGTGGGCTATTCTGTTGCCTTGATCTGCCCTCATGCCGGAGTGAAACATGTCCTACCGATCTTTCGTGTCGATATTCGCCGTGTGCCTTTCGTGCCTCCTCATCGCACCGATGTTCGGGCAGGAGTCCTATCCGGTGCATCCGGATTCAAAACAGAAGGATGGCGTTCCGGAGGGGAAAATTGAGGGCCCCTTTGAATTCAACAACAGCAAGATCTTCCCCGGCACGCATCGCCAGTACTGGCTGTATATTCCCGCGCAGTATGACGCCTCCAGTCCCGCGTGTTCGATGATCGTTCAGGACGGACTCAATCGTGCGAGGGGCTGGAAACTGCCGACGGTCATGGACAACCTGATTCATGAGAAGGCGATGCCCGTCACGATTGGCATCTTCATCACGCCCGGTGTCGTGCCTGCTCCCAATGACAACGCTCAAGCTCGCTACAACCGCAGCTTCGAATATGACGGCATGGGAGACGCGTATGCACGGTTCCTGATCGAAGAGATGTTGCCGCTGGTGGAGAAGAAATACAACCTTAGCGACGACCCGAACGATCGCTGCGTCGCCGGGGCCAGTTCCGGAGCAATCTGTGCTTTCACGGCGGCGTGGGAACGCCCGGATGCGTTCCGCCGGGTTCTCAGTACGATTGGCACCTACGTTAATCTTCGCGGTGGTCATCTTTACCCGTCGTTGGTTCGCAAGACCGAGCCCAAACCGATTCGCATCTTCATGCAGGACGGCAGCAGTGATCTGGACATCTACGCCGGCAGTTGGTGGGCGGCCAACCAGGACATGCTCTCCGCACTGAAGTTCTCCGGTTACGACGTCAGGCACGCGTGGGGCGAGGGTGGCCATAACGGAAAACACGGCGCGGCCATCATGCCCGATGCCATGCGATGGTTGTGGCGCGACTATCCCGAACCGATCAAGAACGTTGGCGGAAAGAAACGCCGCACGGATCTGCTAATCGATGGCGAAGATTGGCAACTGGTGAGTGAAGGACACAAGTTCACCGAAGGGCCGGCCGTGAACGGGGAAGGGGAGGTGTACTTTACGGATGTACCCAACAGCAAGATCTTCAAAGTGTCGCTTGACGGCAAAGTCACGTTGGCCGCGGACGATACGGACCGCGCTGCCGGATTGATGTTCGGGCCGGAAGGCTACCTCTACGGCACAACGAAAAGTGGCATCGCCCGCTTCGATGGTGTCAGCTCGGAAGTCGTTATCGACACGACGTGCAATGACCTGGTCGTGCTGGAAAGCGGACGAGGTGGTTACTACACCGACCCCAAGAACCACAAGGTCTGGCATGTCGACAGTGAGTTGAATCATCGTGTCGTCGACGAAGGGATTGGCTTTCCCAACGGCGTCGTTTGTTCGGCGGATCAAACGTTGTTGCACGTCGCCGATTCCGAGGGCCGATTTACGTACTGCTTTCAGATTCAGCCCGACGGCTCGCTCGCGCACAAGCAGCGATATGGATATCTTCACACCCCGGACGATTCCGGGCAAACCCGTGCCGATGGCATGACCGTCGATACGACCGGTCGCCTGTACGTCGCCACGAACATCGGTCTCCAGGTGCTCGATCAGTTGGGCCGCGTGCACTTTATCTTCCCCAATCCCCACACGGCTCGGATGACAAACGTCGTATTCGGCGGCCCGAAACGAGACTGGTTGTTTGTGACGGTAGGGGACCGTGTCTTCAAGCGAAAAGTAAATGCCGAGGGCGTGACGCCCAATGAAGGTGCCGTGAAACCGCCCAAGCCGGGGCTTTAAACTGGTTGTACCGATTAATTGGGCGGATGCGAGTTTGACTGGCTGTAGCAGCGTCGCATACTTCCAGATGACACTCCCCCCTGTAGGACAACTGCGTAGATGAACAATCGAATTCAGGACGTCGAAGGTGATTCCGAACTGCGCACACCAGAAGAATCTGATATGACTTTGCCTCATCTGGGCGATACCAACTTTCGCGGTCCGTTGCTCGTAACGGGAGCTTCTCGATCGGGAACGTCCTACTTGCGTCGTGTCGCCAACTTCTTCGATGCCGTGCATCTCGAATATGAAATCGATATCCTCCGCGACGCGCACGAGTACTGGCAGAAGCATGATGTGCTGAAGGATCGAGCTGCGTTCGACGACTTCGTGCAATTCCTGAAGACGATCAAACGATCCAATACGGACTTCAAATCGTTTAATCAGGACGCCGATTTCTACGACGAGCTATTCGCCGAAGCGAGCGAACACCGTAACTTTGCCAGGTGCATGGAATCGCTGTATCGACTACGCCACCACCACGTCATTTGGGGCGACAAGTGCGAGCTTGCTCAGGTGAACACGTTCTTCGAACTCTATCCGGACAGCCGACTGCTGTATATCGTTCGCGATCCGCGCGCCGTGGTCAGTTCGTTTTACGAGCATTCCGGTGTTAACTACGTGACGACCAGTATGGCGTGGGTTAACTCGGCACGTCACGCACAAAAGCTGCTGCAGGAATACGGCGAAGACAAGGTTCGCGTGATTCATTACGCCGATCTGTTTTCGAACTTCAAGGGAACGGCAGAAGAGATTGGCGAGTTCATTGGACAGCCAATGCCGGACAACTTTGACGAGCAGGAAGTTCCAAACCCGGCGAGCATCACCAAGTGGCGGAATCGTCTGACGGATGCTCAGGTTCGTCGCGTCGAAGAAATCTGTTTTGATGAAATGCAGGCGTATGGCATCGAGCCGGAATTTGCGACCGAGAAGAAGAACGTTGGACAGGTTCAATACGCCGTCCTTTTAGTCCAACACATCTTTGCTCTGGCGGTTCGCGGGAAGATTGGCTGGGGCGGCATTCGCAACAAGATCCCGCGTTTCATGCGATATCTGGGTTTTCACCGTAAGTGGTGAGCGGTCTTGAGACTGCTGCCAATCTGTCACCGCTGAGGCTGAAGCGATCTCCCAGATTGCTGCAATCCAGCGGGTTCGCGTGGGCAAATCGCGTCCGGCGGCGTCGTGAAATCGCTCGATTTACGCGATATTTGGTTTTTCCACGCAAATCGTGAACCTCCGCACACTCCGGGACCCGTTTTTCCCCAATATCTTCGCTCGGCTGGCGAAAAGCTGACATCGGACGAGTTCTCGCCGGTTTCAGCCTCTCGGCTGCGTTTTGGGGACAGAAGAACGGAGGGCCTTCCAGATGTGGAAACTGGGCCAAATACTTGGAATCGATGTTTCAGTTCATTGGACTTTGTTGCTGCTGATTTTCGTCACAGCACTCACCGGTGGCGGCATGTTTGGCGCCCTCGTACTGATGTCCGTGTTCGGATGTTTGCTCCTGCATGAGCTTGGTCATTCGATGGCCGCTCGGCAGTTCGGTATCGAAACACATAGCATCGTTCTGCTCCCAATCGGTGGCGTCGCTTCGCTGGAAGAAATGCCTCGCAAGCCTTCACAGGAATTGTGGATCGCCGTTGCGGGACCGTTGGTAAACGTGGTCATCGCGTTTGCACTCGCGGTATCCATGAGCACCCTGACTGTGGCGTTTCCGGGATACACGACTTTCTTCCAGTACATGCTGGCCGCGAATGTCAGCCTTGTCCTGTTCAACCTGTTGCCAGCCTTCCCGATGGACGGCGGACGCGTTTTGCGATCGCTGCTGGCGATGAAAATTCCGTATGGCCGTGCGACACAGATCGCCGCGGGTACAGGAAAGGTCGTCGCCGTCGCGTTGGGCATCGCCGGCATTCTCTACGGACCGATCATGCTGACGCTCGCTGCGGCGTTTGTGTACTTCGCCGGATCGGCTGAAGCCCGCATGGTGGCCGAAGACGAGCGACTGGCGCCGAGCAGTGCATGGCAGGAGGGATTCGCCCGCAGATTCGAAGATGCCCGCACGTTCACGGCCAGTCGAGCTGGCGTAGCGGCCAAAGTTATCTGGGACGAAAACGAACGTCGCTATCGATACGCGACGAACGCCTAGCCCGGCGACGACGGCGCACATGGGCCGAACGAATCTAGGAGTGGCTACTCGCACAGTCGCGAGTAGAGCTCCAGTGTGGCTTTGGCCATGGCCTCGGCGCTGCGATGAGCCGAGACAGCATTTCGGCCGGCGGTACCCAACGCCTTACGTTGCTCGGGAGAATCCAGCAACGCGTTCAATTGCTCGGCGAGGTGATCGGCGTCATTCGGCCTCACGAGGACCCCGCATTGGGCGTCCTGAATCAGTTCCGGGAATGCACCGTGGTCTGGCAGTACCAACGGAAGCCCGCACGCCATCGCCTCCAGGGCGAACCGCCCTTTGGGTTCGCGGTAAGTTGTGGGAACGGAAAACAGATCCAGGCCACGCAGGAACTCAAGCTTCTCCTGCCGATTAACGACGCCGATGTACGAATAGGCGTCGCCCAATCCGGCCTTGTCCAGTCGCGCGAATTGCTCCTCCGCAAACGACTTGTGTTCCGTGCCCACCCAGCCGGCAATTCGCAGCTCGACGTCGTCACGCGACTCACGTAGCTTCAGGAATGCATCCACCAGAACGTGAATGCCTTTCTCGGGCGTTAGTCTTGCGAGATAGCCCAACTGCTTCTTGTTGGAGTCAGTTGCGGATGCCGCTTCAAATTCGCCGCCGTCGATTCCCAATGGAATCACCGTGAAACGGTCGGGTGAAATGCCCAGCCGGTCGCTCATGTAGTCGGCGTAGTACTGACTGTGGACGACGTACGCATCCACGTATTTGGACAGCTCCTGAATCTGACGAATGCACTCGGTGCTGTATTTCTCGGAAATATAGTCGAGGAAGATGTCATCGCCCTGCAGCGTGACGACGATCGGTATTCCCAAACGTTGCCGAATCTCCGGAGCACAGCCGGCAATCAGGGCGTTCGTGAAATTGATGACCTGCGGCTTTGCGTCATCGAGGAAGTCCAGCAGCCGTTTGACTTCTTTCTTCTGAAATCCGGCACTCCCTTTTAACATGGAGACTGTCATCGACCCCAGCATTTCGGGATCGGCTTGCACGTCTTTCTTCGTGGCCCAACGAATCAGGGCCGGATGATTCAGCACTCGGTCGAATGCTGGTGGCAGGTGTCTGAGTAGCGGAATCTTCTGCTGCAAAAATACATTGATGCCGCCAAAGAAAACCTTGTCGATGCTGACGTCTTCCTCGTCGGTCGTGATGGGCGTGTAGGTTGGCACAAGCTGGATATCGACTCCCAACTGTGTCAGCCCGCGCGCCAGCGTATTGTCGTTGAGACAACTTCCGCAGAACATTCCGCCCGCACCGGCCGTCAGGTAGACAACCCGTTGTGGATTTACCAGTTGATTTGTCATCCCTGCAGCTCAGTAGTCCTTGAACGAGAACGTGCACCGCGGTATTTCCAACCAAGCCGCGCCAGCCAGATCGTGCCGATGATGCCTCCCAGCTGAACGGCCCCTTCTTCAAAAACGACGGTGCCGTTGAAGAGAATGAAGAATGCATAGGCATGCACGGCGTTGTTGAACCACGGCCACCATTTTGCTTCGTGGTCCCGCTTCCGCCACATCAGCACAGCGTCGACGGTCCAAACCGCGATCAGCAGATAGCTGGCCCAAATTCCGCGCCCAAAACTGACGCCAATCCGCTCCTGCGTTTGCTCGGCCGTTAGCTGAACCGCCGCGGCGTGGCTCCAGTCGAGGTAAAAGTGGAAGGCGCAGAGTGCGTGGACGACAAGGAACAGGCAACCGGCAGTCCACAAGCCGCGATATCGATTTCCGCGACGCCCCGTGATCCAGCACACGACCGCCAGGAGGTAGCAGATCAGGCTGAGGTGAATCGTTGATGCGGTGAGCGTATGGCCCATGTTCGGGAATATCCGGATCGACCTGATAGATGCTGGAGGGAGGCATTGTAGCGGCCGAACGAGCGGTAGCGAACGACCGCAAACAACCGTTATCGCCGAGTGAAGAAACGCAGACTTTGACGATTTTCGCCGGGGATCGTGACAGTATTTGGTTGTTGCCGAGGCAGACGGGGTTCTACGCAAACTTGCCCTGCTTGGTTCGCTGGCCACGGCTGGTTCGCTGCCCCCGGCTGTTCGCTGGCCCACGGCTGGCTGCCAATGGGGCAGGGCTCGCTAACCCGATGCTCTTACGACGGAAAGCCCGTTTGAACTGCACTTCTCGGCAAGCAACTCTTTTTGATCAGCGAGGGTGGTCGTTTTGATTTCGGTGCCTTTAATGTCCGAACCAGGCGGAAACGTAACCCGTCGCCAAACCACCTGCCTCCCTATTGAGAGACGAGTTGTGACTATGAAACGATTTTTGTCCTTTGCACTGACGCTTTCGCTCGTTGCCACTTCCAGTCTGGCTTCGGCGAAAGACATCGTCGATACCGCCGTTGAAGCAGGGTCGTTCAACACGCTTGTGGCCGCGGTCAAAGCGGCCGGCCTGGTGGATGCACTCAAGGGCGAAGGTCCGCTGACGGTCCTCGCGCCGACGGACGAGGCGTTTGCAAAATTGCCAGCCGGAACCGTCGAGACTCTCTTGAAGCCAGAAAACAAGCAGCAGTTGATTGACGTGCTGACCTTCCACGTCATTCCGGGCAAAGCCAAGGCCAACACCGTCCGCAAACTGGATTCGGCCAAGTCGCTTAACGGCCAGCAGATCGAAATTGGATTCACCGAAGCGAGCCTGACGATTGACGGTGCGAATCTGGTTGGGACGGACATCGAGTGTTCCAACGGAGTGATCCACGTGATCGATTCCGTCATCCTGCCGGCATCCGACAACATCCCGGCCGTGGCGGAGAAGGCGGGTGCCTTCAAAACGTTACTCGCCGCTGCGGGTGCTGCCGGGTTGGTGGACGCACTGTCCGGTGACGGGCCGCTAACCGTGTTCGCTCCAACCGACGAAGCTTTCGCGAAGCTGCCGGCTGGCACTGTTGAAAACCTCTTGAAGCCGGAGAACAAGCAGCAGTTGGTCGACGTGCTCACCTACCACGTTGTCAAGGGACGCGTGTATTCCGGTGACGCACTGGCTGCGAAGAGTGCTCCGACACTGCAGGGAGCCAGCGTTTCGATCGCTGCCACCGATTCCGGTGCGGCCGTAAACGGAACTGCCAATCTCGTGCAGACGGACATCGATGCTTCTAATGGCGTTATCCACGTGATCGACTCGGTGCTGCTGCCGCCCGCGGCTCAAGCCGCCAACCCGCGTCAGATGATCGAATCGGCAATCGCACAGGGAGCTCCGGTCTACAATTCGGGGCACCACGGCCAGTGCGCTCAGATTTACATGGATACGGTTCAGCAGATCATGGGCATGCCCAATCACGGCTTGACCAGCCACGAAGTGAGCACGATGCAGATGGCACTCACGAACGCCAGCCGCTCGTCCTCGATGACTTCACGAGCCTGGACGATGCGACGTGCACTCGATACCGCCTACACCAGCATGGTTCGACGCGGTATGTAAGCTACCTCCTCACGACAAACGCCGCCTGTCTTTGACCGGTGGCGTTTTTTTATGCACGGTCGATTGGTACAACAGGGCCATGGTGGACGAGACAAGCGACGAATACGAACCGGCGGACAAACCAGCGGACGAACTGGCGAAAGCTGCTGCAGAAGCGCTGACAAACACCGACGATGCGGGGGAAGATGCCGCGTCAGAAGCCGTCGAGCCGTCGCAGCCGGATGGGGCGGAGGAGACCAAGCACGAGTTTCCGTTCCGCCGAGCGGCCAACAAGGTCAAGGAATTCCCGCAATCTCCAGGCGTGTATTTGCTGAAGGATTCCTCCGGACGAGTGATCTATATCGGCAAGGCGACCAACCTACGTTCTCGGGCAGGCAGTTACTTCCTGAAAGCCGCCAAAGAGGAATTCCGTACCCGCGACTGGGTGCATGAGATTGCGGACGCGGACTACGTCGAATGCGAAAGCGAAGTTGACGCGTTGCTGATGGAGTCGCGGTTGATCAAGGATATTCAGCCGCCGAACAACCGCGAACTGAAGGACGACAAGACATTCCCGTATCTGATGATCACGACGCACGAGGACTTTCCGCGTGTCGAGGTAACTCGGGAACCACGCGACCGCGGCGTCAAGCTGTACGGACCTTTTCCCAGTGCCGGAAGTTTGCGTGGCGCGTTGCAGGTGATGCAGCGAATTTTCAAGTTTCGAACGTGCTCGTTGGACATCGACGAGGGCGACGAGAAATGGAAATGGTTTCGTCCGTGTCTGCTGGCCAGCATCGATCAATGTACGGCTCCGTGCAATCTCCGGATCTCCAAGGAAGAATACAAGAAGGACATTCGTCGCCTGCAGATGTTCATGGAGGGCAAGAAGAGCCGGCTGCTCAAACATCTGAAGGACGAAATGTTGGAGGCTTCGAAGGCACTGGAGTACGAAAAGGCGGCTTCCCTGCGGGATGAGATACGCCTGATCGAAACGCTGGACCAACGTGGACAGCTCGACGAACACGCTCAGCCAGAAGTCTTCTACGTCGACCCCAAGAAGGGGCTGTCCGGTCTGCGAAAGATTCTCAAGCTCAGTGAAACTCCGCGGACGATTGAAGGCATCGATATCGCGCACCTCGGCGGCGGTCAAACGGTTGCCAGTGTGGTGAATTTTATCGATGGACTGCCGTTCAAACCCGGCTACCGTCGCTACAAGATTCGTGAAGTTCGCGGTATCGACGACTTCGGCAGCATCCGCGAGGTCGTCGCACGGCGGTATCGACGCATGATCGACGAGGGCGACAGTCTTCCGGATATCGTGTTGATCGACGGCGGACGCGGCCAACTGAACGCTGCACTCAATGCGTTCGAGCAGACGGACGTCGATCCGCCGACGGTCATCAGTCTCGCGAAACGCGAAGAGGAAGTGTACGTCCCGGATCTCCGCGAGCCGCTGCGCATCAGCCGTCACGCATTTGCCTTGCGGCTGTTGCAGTACGTCCGCGACGAGGCACATCGATTTGCCCAGCACTATCACAAGATTTTGCGGCGCAAGTCGACGTTCGACGAGAAGACGTAGAGCCGGATTGTGCTTCCGCGTGGTCCCGAAAAATGTGAGCCCCCCCGTGCCGGCTGCGTGAATGCGAGTTTGACATCCACTAGAATATGCCGCCACACAAGCACCGGCCTCGAGAACTGCCATGAGAATTGCAATCGCTTTCGCAACACTGTTTGCGTTCTTCGTCACTACGGCCACCACCACCGTTTCGGCCGCCGATAAACCCAATATCGTTCTGATCATTTCCGACGACCAGGCGTGGAATGACTACGGCTTCATGGGCCACGAAGTGGTGCAGACGCCCCACCTCGACGACCTGGCTCGCGAGTCGGTTGTGTTTAAACGCGGCTACGTGCCGACCGCCCTTTGCCGGCCGTCGTTGGTCACGCTGGTGACGGGGCATTACGCTCACGCGCATGGGGTGACCGGCAACGATCCTTCGCCAAAGTATGCGAAGAAAAACTCCGATCAATACGCGGCACGTCGTGCTCAACTGATCTCGTATCTGGACAAGCTCGATACGCTTCCTGAATTACTGGCGGAGCAGGGTTATCTGTCACATCAGAGTGGCAAGTGGTGGGAAGGCAGTTATCAGCATGGTGGATTCTCACACGGCATGACGCGAGGTTTCCCCAAGCCGGGAGGTCGGCACGGTGACGACGGCTTGAAGATTGGCCGGGAAGGCATGGAGCCCATCAACGAGTTCGTCGATGAAGCCGTCGCGGCCGACAAGCCGTTCTTCCTGTGGTACGCCCCGTTCCTGCCACACACGCCCCACAACCCGCCAAAGCGTTTGTTGGACAAATATCGCGAGGGACGTCCTCTGCCCGTCGCAAAGTACTACGCGATGTGCGAATGGTTTGATGAAACCTGCGGTCAACTGATGGGCAAGCTGGAAGAAAAGAAAGTCCGTGACAACACGCTGGTCGTTTACGTGACCGACAATGGCTGGATCCAGAATCCCAAGAAAAACGGATACGCTCCGCGATCGAAGCAAACACCGTACGAAGGCGGGATTCGTACGCCGATCATGTTCTCGTGGCCTGACAGGTTGAAGCCTGCCGACCGACCGGAACTGGTCAGCAGCATCGACCTTGTGCCCACCATGTTGGCAGCCGCTGGGGCTCGACAGCCGGAGGGTCTGCCGGGACTGAATCTCATGGAGAACCTGACGTCGTCGAAAGCCATCGATCGCGAAGCGGTCTTTGGCGAGAGTTTCGCTCACGACATTGCAGACATCGAGAAGCCGGAGGCGTCGTTGCTGTTCCGCTGGTGCATCCAGGGCAAATGGAAATTGCTGATGACCTACGACGGCGAAGTTAATCGCTACGTGACCACACATCCGCGAACCGAAAAGCACCCGCAGCTCTTCGATTTGGAAGCGGATCCGTGGGAAGCGAACAACGTCGCCGCCCAGCATCCGGACATGGTGGCGAAGCTGAATGTAAAACTCAATGCGTGGTATCCGGTGCGGGAGCGGAAGACGATCCTGTCGTTCCGCTAGTCGCCACCGGGGCTCGCAATCGCGCGCGGCTCGCAGTCACGCGGGTTTCGTGAAACAGCGGAGCGCCTACGGTGCCGGTGTGTTGCCGTAGGTCTTGACTTTGGCGGTACCCTTTTTCAGTTCGTAGCGTTCTGCCCGCAATTGCATCCCGCAGGCTGCCGCGAACTCGCGTTCCTCTTTTGTTTTCGTGAGTGTTCGCTGTTGAACGGCCATCGCATTCACGTAGGCTCGAATGATGCCCAGAAGCCCGCGTTGCAATCCGTCCAGGTCTCGATTCCAGATGGCAAGCTCGCGATACTGCTGTGGATTCATCTCGCTCATACTGGACTTGGCGAGGGCCGACAACATCTTTCGCGTGACGCCGACTCGCCGACTGTACGAGAGAGCTCCCGAGTCCTCGGGGCTGGTACGTGTTGCCCGTTTGACCTGCGGGTCCCGCATCAACGCCCAGTAGTGCGTCCGCACGGCATCCAGCAGCAATGACTTGTAGGCGGAAAGTTCAAACGAGCTTGGGCGTACCGTAACGAAGGGGTCCGGTGTCGTGGTAAACGTGCCCAGGATCGCGGCGTACTCCAGCCGGGCGAGCCCCATTACCCATTTGAGTCCACGACGGGAATACGTGTCCTCCAGACTGGAAGGCTGCTCACTGAGTGATCCGCGACGCAGTTCTGACTGCCGTGACAGGTTGGTGTAAATCGTATAGGGGTCCTGTTCGGAAACGAACTCGTCGATCGCCTTCAATTCCTCACTGGTCACACGCTTCAGCAACTCATCGAAATACTTGAGCGCCATGCCGTATTCGAGATGTCCGACGATGCGTCCGGCCTGGCGGGCATCGTAGGGAGTGAGCGTTCGATAGATAGTTTGAATGTCTTGTCGCGTCGTGGTCTGGCCAGAGGAAACTCCCCTGATGATTTCGTTGCGTCCTCAGTAAAAGCGACTGAGCTTTGTGCGGCTGGTGATTCTAAATGTTTCCGGCTTGTCGATCGTCGTTGTGCTGTTGGTCCTTCGTTGTTCGTTGAACTGACGATACTCGTACATCCAGATGTAATGATGCCGACGATCAAACCTTGGTGTGGGTTGCGAGCCTGAGCCGGGGGCGGTCGGCTTTGGCGGCTTGGCAGGCATGTACAGAGGAAATCGGGCCATTGGCGAATTGAGCGCCGCCGCACTCTTCAACAGACCAAAGCCTTCGGGCCCTTCGCCATAGCGACCACGCAACCACCAGTGCATACCGAGATAGAGCAGTCGGCTTTTCGTCGCCACGTCACCGGCACTTTCGCGTGCGTGGTTTACGGAAACCATCACCGAATCGAGAATGTTGGGGTCCTTCAGCAGCGGCCGCGACAGCTTTTCCTTTTCCGTTTCACGAAGAAAATCGACGGCCTGTTGTCCGTCGAAATTGATGACGTAGGCAGCCCGCAGTCGCTCCTTGAAGTCCGCCGACTCGCGGACGATTTCTGTAGCCAGGGTTACCGCGTTGATTCGCAGTTCGGCCTTGATTTCGGCAAGCTCCCAATTGAGGTCTTCCAGTTGTTGTCGTAGCGAACCGAAGTCAATCTCAAGCTGCTCGATCTCGTCGTCGCTAAGGTCCTTGAGGTTCTTGTCCAGCGCGGTATTCACCAGCTTGTCGCCGTACTTCGTCATGCGGACGGCATTTTGTAGCTTGTTGGACGCGACGTGAATTTCCCAGAACGCATCTTCGTATTCGCGAATGGTGGCGTATTGCGGCAGTTCCTCGGCGAAGCAGTCCAGCTCCTGCACTTCCGCCATCAGTTCTTCAAAGCGAGACTTCAGGACGGGCATCGACAGCGCCACTTCACGCGGCTTGATCTTTTGCGGATTCAGGCCCCGAGCGACGACTTGCTGGAAGCGGGCGTCCAGCATCATTTCACCCATGCCGGGCACGCCTTCTTCGGCCAGAATCTCGTCGACTTCCAGTACTTCATCCGCGTCGAGTCGCTGCAGGAGGTTCTCCAGGAGTCTGGTAGAAGTCTCAGTGTCCTCCCCGATGTACGCGGGAGCGATCTTCTGCCGGATGAGCGTTTTGGTTCGATTATTGATCGCGGCGTTCACGTTGCTGCCGATCAGTAGCGTGATGGCTACGATCATGGCGAGCGCGATTTGGAGGCGGCGGCGTTTGAGCATTGCAGCACCTGTTCTGACGGAAAACTGGCTTTGTCACTGATTCTAACCGCCTATCGAGCCGGTGTGACACAGAAACGTTTGCCGCGTTTTTTTGCCGGGAGACGTCAAAAACGGTAAATCAAGCCGATTTGCTGGTGCGGAGAGCTCGAGAAGAGCTATTCATCCATTTCGCCCAACCCGTCAAATTCCTCACGCAGACGCCTCAGCACGCGCGACTTTGCCTTTCGCACGGCCATTTGCGTCATGTTCAGGTCGGCCGCCACGTCCGCAGTTGCTCGACCCTCGACGGCCGTGCCCCAAAACGCTTTCCACGACGATTCGCGAAACTCGGTGCGAATTAACTCCAGGGCACGTTGATAGACGACGCTGCGAATCTCTTCGCGCTCTTCATCGCTGGTGTCCTCTTCCAGCAGGGTATTCGGCTGGTTGGGGATCGACTGGATGAGGTCCGGCGAGTCAATCGTGTTGGGTTGGCGTGACTTTTTTCGCCAGTGGTCGGCGACTTTGTGACGCGTGATTGTCCGCAGCCAGCCGCCAAAGGTGTCGCTGGCCTTACGGCGTTCGAACGTGTCGATTCGCGCTGCGACGGCCCGAAAAACCTCCTGGCCAAGGTCCTCGGCATCTGGACGATTCAGCCCGGCGCGAAGGCACCAGTGGTAAACCAGAGGGCCATAGATGTGCACCAGCCGGCGCCACGCATCGGCGCGAAAGGAGCGAACTCCCACTAGTAAACTCGAGGATATCGATCCTGATGATCGAATCTTGCTGGCCGCTGGCATTGATGGCCTCTCTTCCTGTTCCATCGTCAGCCTACCAAGAGGTGTTTGCCAAAATCAAAAAAATCGCTGGCCGAGCGTATTGTTACGAATTCGAATCCAATTCGGCAGCCATTTCCAAATCGGGATCCAGATCCAGATCCAGATCCAGATCCTGTTTGTCAGGCATTACCGGAAGCAGGAAGCCGGACGCCATCGCCAACAGGAGTGCCCAGACCGCAAACACGCCAACGACGTAGTCGACATGGTTTTGGGCCGCATCCTCCGGGCTCCAACCGTTCATGCTGATGACAAAAACCAGAATACCGATAAATGCCAGCGACTGCGCGGCCAACAGGATACCGGACACCCAGGCCGGTCGCCCACGTCGGTAGCAGATTGCCTCCCGGGTCAGTATCAGCACCGCAGCGATCAACAGCGCAAAGCCACTTCCAACGATCGAATCCATTTCCATGAAAGCCAAAGGGGCCCCGACCAGACATACTGTCCCATAAAGCACCAGCAGCAGCACGTCCCAGCGCGTATTCCATTTTGTCGTGGCGAGCCTGAGCTTTGCGACGCGACGTGCTACTTTACTGTCGAACGTCGCCGGCGGAGCATACGGGTTGGTGCTGTCGATGAGTGACATGTTCTGTCAAGAATTTGGTTCGTTGCTAACCTGATCTATGCGTCATACTATCTGAGCGACCCAAGTATTTGAATGCAAAAGCAATGCCGTGTCCCTCGAAAGACGATCTGAACCTGTGTTTGCAGGGCAAACTGGCGGAAGCCCGTGCCGAGGGCATGTTGGAGCACGCGGAACATTGCGAAATCTGCAGTTCGATCATTGCCGAACTGGACGCTCAGGCTGCTGCCGAGAGCGATCGCGTCACCGACGTCCTGCGCCGCCAGAGCGACTTTGACGTGACGGACGGTTGCGAGCGGATGATGAATCGGGCTGAGATCTATGTGCAGGGCGATTATGCGCAGGAGGAGCCCTTACCCAAACGCCATCTCCTCGAAGGCAAACGTGTTCGCGATTACGAAATCATTCGGCCGATTGGCGAGGGCGGTATGGGTGCCGTTTTCCTGGCGAGACACAGTCGATTGAATCGCGATGTTGCGTTGAAGGTTCTCTCGCTGCGACGCTCTGGTGACCGTGAGGCACAGCAACGGTTCGAACTGGAAATGGCGATCGTGGGTAAGCTGCAGCACCCGGGGATCGTGCGGGCGCTCGATGCCGGCGAGCACGAAGGTGTTCAGTATCTGGTGATGGAACTGGTCGAAGGAGCCGACCTGCGTCAGATTGTCGATACGCTGGGGCCGGTTGATGTCGCGGATGCCTGTGAGATCTGTCGACAGGCGGCCGTTGCTTTGGATTACGCGCACCGCCAAAAGCTCATTCATCGCGACGTCAAACCATCCAACATCATGCTGACGCGACACAGCGTGGTGAAAGTGATGGACCTTGGGCTTGCGCGATTCACCGATCAAAACCGCTCACTGACATCGACGCAGCAGGCGATCGGATCGCTGGATTTCATGGCGCCCGAACAGCTTCGGGCGGATGCGATTGACCACCGGGCGGACGTCTACGCACTGGGCTGCACACTGCATTACCTGTTGATGGGTGAGCCACCGGAAAAACGTCGCACGGCATCGTTGATGGTGTCACGCACACCTCGGCTGGATTCGTTGCGCGGTGTGCTGCCTCCGCCGTTGACTCGGCTGATGCAAAAAATGCTCGCCGCCGATCCCGGCAAACGCACCGGTTCGTTCCAGGATGTCGCCGAGCAGCTGGAGCCATTCTGCGCGAGTGCCAATTTGGGCGAGTTGGCGCAAACGACGACGACGTTGGCCGAACCCGGTACGTCCAGTTCCTCGGGCGAGATCACCAGCAAGATCGAAAAGCTTGAAGCGCAATCACGCTCGCGGCGAAACTGGCTGCTCGCTGCGGGATCGCTGCTTGCCTGCGCGGCCGTTGGTGCGGCAATCTATTGGGGTTTTGGACCGACAACACCGCCGCCGTTGGAGTTGGGTTCGCTACCGTCGGTCAGCAGTCACATCGAGCCGACGCGGGAAATTCCGCTCTTTCAAATCCATGACTCGGCCGTACGCTGCACGGTGTTCTGCGAAGCTACTTCACAACTGGTTTGCGGCAGCGACGACGCTTCGATTACGATTCGCGATCTTCCCAATCAACAGCGTACGATTCGAAAGTGTGAATTCGAACGCCCCATTCTCCAACTGGCAAAGTCCGAGAGTTCTTCGCGAGTTGCCTTCCTCGACGATGCGGGCATGATTGGCATGCTGACGCTTCCGGATGGCAATACGATATGGATGTCGCACGCGGGCGAGGAGGGTCCCAAAGCTATCAGGCTCGAATTCGCCGAGGACGTTCTTGCCATCGAACTCTCCGACGGAACATTCGTCGCGCTGGACGCTTCGACTGGAGATCGGGCAATCGAGATCGAATCCGTTGCAGGAGATACCGAGCGTTTGGATCTCCCGCCTGAAACCGATTGGCGTCGACTGCGCGATGGTGGTGAGCCATTGAGCGCGGGGGATGTGACGGTAGCCAGTGGTTTGGTGTGCGTGCGAAACGGCAATTTGCTGCGACTGTTTGATGGCAAGAATCTCGAACAGCAACACTACATCTATGCGGAGCACACCGCTCCGATTTGTTCTGTTGAGACACTGGCGGACGATACGTTGATTCTGACTGCCGACGAAGGGGGGGAAATCAGATTGTGGCACGCGCCAGGTAAGGTGCGTTCAGATATGCTATTAACCTGCGCGACGCGAGTGGACTCGGCCGAGCTGACCTTTCAGATTCATCGCCAACAGCGGTGGACGCGGGGCGATTTTTCGACGTCACCGGAAGAGGTCAAGCTGGACGATCCTGGCGGCGAAATGAAAATCGAAACTCAAATTGAACGAGACGGTAGGCGGCATGTCCTTGAATATCGCATCAATGCTCCCTGACTGGCTGAGCCCAACGGCACGCTTCCATCTTTCACTCGGCCGAATCTCGCTTTGTCGCGTATTGCCTTTGCTCGGTTGCCTGGTTCTGCTCGCAACGCCGACGACCATGTTGGCACAACCTCCGCTCGTTACCGGCGAAGGCAGCGCGGCGGAGGCCAGCGAGAACGAGGATTCCACCGCGGACGGGAAGCCCGTCAACCCGCTGGCAGGTCTTGTGGGGCTCAAGCGTTTGCAGCGGATCATGGACTTCGACGCCGAAAGTCGCTGGCGCATGTTGGCGACCGTTTCTCCGCGAGGCATCGACAAAGCGGAACGCAAAGAGATGGTCGACATCCTGATCAAGCAGCTTCGTCACAGTTATCCCGATATCCGGGTCCAGGCTGCGATTACTCTGTCACTGTTCGGTCCCGATGCGACGCCCGCGATACCGGCGTTGATGGAGGGCATCGGCGACATCGAGCAAACCGTGACGCAGGAAATGGTGTGGGTGCAGTTCAGCAAGACGCTCGCCGCGATCGGACCGGAGGAAGTGCTGGACCCCTTGATGGAAGAGTTGCCGAGAACGCTGACGCCAGAAACCGTGAAGGAAGATGGCAAATACAAGCTTCGCTGGGGGCAGCCCTACCGTTACCTGGGCGTCGCGGGTGCGATCGCGGAAATGGGGGAGGGTGCAAAAAGTACGGCGCCGACTTTCATCGACATCCTCCGCAACGGACCTCGCGGTCTTCGCTGGTCGTCGATGTTCACCTTGTCGAAGTTGGGTGACGCTGCCTTGCCGGCGATCCCGGAATACATCGCCAACCTCGACGACAAGGATTTCAACATCAAGGTCATCGCCTGTCGCGCTCTGGCCGAGTTGGGGCCGGCTTCGAAAGCTGCCGTGCCGAAACTGCTGGAATTGATGGAAAAGCCAAACCTCCTTTCGACTCGAACGCACGCCGCGATGTGTTTGGGCGCGATTGGTCCCACGGAAGGTGTGGATCTGGTCCAGCAATTTACGGATCTCATTAGTGAGCCAAATGCGTTTTCACAGGAGCGTGGTTTGACGGCGCTTGGGCGGCTTGGTCGACATGCCGAAAATGCCCGGTCGTTTGTGGAGGAGCAATTGGCCAACGGTGATTTCTCGCAACGTCCGGAAGCTGCGAGAACGCTATGGCAAATCACAGGTACGAGCGAACGAACGCTGGAGATTCTTGAGGAGCTGATCGACAACCCAACTTACGACCTGCGGGTCTTTGATGTGCTGCGCGAGATGGGGCCGGATGCGGCGGCCATGTCGGATCATATTGCAGCACGCCTATCCGGCGACGACCAGAGCATGTTACAGGACATGATTGAGATTCTGGATCGCATGGGGCAAGCCGAATCGCATCGGGCTCAGATTCTTGCGACGCTGCCGACGGCCGCCCCGGACACGACCTTGCTGATTGATCGAGTGTTGGGCGAATCGAAATAGCGTTGGGCTTTTGGCAGACAAGCCGAACGAGCCGCGTCGAACAAGCCGCGCTTAGGCGACCCGTCCGCGTTCTTGACCGGCGACAATCTGGTCACAGCCGTCGCATACGTGTTCGACGGGAATGGCCCGCATGGCTGAATTGTCGTCGCTACGACGTTGCTTGCTGTTGCCGCCCTGGTACCACTGCTGCAATGCGATGTGGCCCGCGCCAAAAGGGCCGCAAATTGAAGGTTTGGTCGGTCCGTACATGGAAACACAGGGGGTGTCGACGGCGGCGGCGATGTGAAGCGGTCCGGTATCGGATCCTACAAAGATCTCGGCGAGCCGGCAGAGTTCGGTCAACTCTCGCAGGGAGGTTGGTGGAGCCATCAATGCTGTTCCGGCAGAACTTGCGACAACCTCCGCGGCCATTGCTCTTTCCTCGTCGCCAGCCCAGAGCACAATCGAGGGCAGCCGGTGCGAATTCGACAGGTATTTTGCAACCTCGGCGTATCGGGCGTGTGGCCAACGCTTGCTGTTCCAGCCGGCACCAACATTTAGCAAGGCGAACCGGGGCGCGCTGTGGGACGCAATCGCGGTCTTGTCCAAAATACGAGCCACCGCGAATCGCATCATTGACGCGGCTGCCTGCTCATCATGCGGAAGCCGGAACACTGGGCGAGGTTGCTCGATGCCCAGCGGCCCGAGTAATTCAAGATAGCGTTGGACAACATGATCGTGTTTGGGCTGCACGAGTGTATTGTTCAGCCATGGCGCCAGCTCGCGCGCCTGGCCGGCCGTGAATCCAATCCTCTTTGGTGCTCCGGTCAGCCACGCGATCATGGCACTCTTGGTGAGCGACTGTGGATCGACCGTCACATCGAATTCAAAGCCTCGCAACTGCTTGCGTAGTTTGCTGATCGAGCTCCAGCGATTCATCCATCTGCGGTCGACGACGATGATTTCATCCAGTCCCTCGGCACCTCGTAGGACGGAAGCACCGGCGCCTTGTGTGGCCCACGCGATAAACGCATGCGGGTACCGTTCACGCAGAGCAGCCACCAATGGCAACGTATGGACGCAGTCGCCGATAGCACTAAGGCGAGTTATCAGAATTCTTGGCTTCGAGGTGGAATCGGGCATCGATCGCAGGGCCGCGTGTTTGGAAGAGCATTGAGTTGTCGCAACTCTAGGAATTCGCCCGTGCGGTGGCCATACAGAATTGGCCGCCGGATGATGCTCGATAGTGGCGAGCGAACCCCCAATGCAGCCACTGGCTAGCACCACCAACCTCAAGCGGGGGAAGACATTACGTCCAGCGCATTCGTGTTGCGGCGGTGGTTTGGCTTTGCTAAAAGCCCTGTCCCTTCATACTTCTCTTCATTTTTTCGTTGAAACTGTTATGTCGAAATTCAATCATCTCATTGCGTTGATCCTGATTGTCGGCTTTTCACAAGTAGCCTTCAGTCAGAGCCTGGATCTTCCCAGCCCATCGGAATCGTTCTCCATTGGCGATGCCATGGTGGACAGCGGACCGGTCATTACGGACACGGTTTTTGCTCCGTCCGGAACGGTTGTCGAAGGTCCCGTTGAACCGGGCAACTGGTACAACCCCATGGACTGGTTTGCCGGTCCGTATTGGGAAAAGGGAATCGAGCTGGGCATCAATGGCTCGAAAGGAAACGCCGAAGCAATCAGCATCCTTGCCGCCGGTCGACTTCGTCGCGAAACGGACCGGAGCATTTGGGGCATCGACATGGTCTACGCGAAGACGGAAGCGGCCGACGTCCTGACGCAGCACTACGCCTTCTTGAACTCGCGATTTGACTACAAGATTGGCGACAGCCGCTGGACGTTGTGGAACATTACGAGACTTGAGTACGACGAATTCAAGGCCTTTGATTTGCGACTCGCGATCAACGGCGGTTTGGGTTACGACTTCATCCGTACCGAGCAACGCAAACTGACCGGTCGTTTTGGTGCCGGTGCGTCTCGTGAATTCGGCGGCGGCAACGAGGAGTGGGTGCCGGAGGCTGTCTTCGGTGCCGACTATATCCACAAGATTTCCGACCGTCAGCGTCTGGCGATCACGTCGGACTACTATCCTTCGTGGGAAGACTTCAAGGACTATCGTCTCGTGACGCAGGCGTCATGGGAACTGGTTCTGGATGAAGAGACAAACCTGAGTCTGAAGATTGGCATCCTCGACCGCTACGACAGTACGCCCGGTGGCCTTGAGCCGAACGACCTGGACTACTTCATCACGTTGCTGTGGAAGATCTGACCGATTTGCTCTGATGTAGCGTCACGATTCAGGCGAGCGGTTGACGTTCGTCAATCGTGCCGCAGTTCATCTCGGTCATCGTTTTGCGATCGTTTGTTCAGGTACAGCTTGATAGGAATCTCGCCGTACGGCAGCTGATCGCGAAATACGCCCAGCAGATAACGTCGATAGGAAATGGGGAAGGCCTTGGGATTGCTACATACCAACACGATCGTCGGCGGTTGCGTTCCCACCTGGGTCGCGTAGTAGATCTTGGGCCTTTTGCTGTGGTGCATCGGCGGCGGATGGCTGGCGAGTGCGTCTTTTACCAGTCGATTCAGTTGTGGCGTTGGCACTCGTTCACGGGCTTGCTTGAAGAGGTTCTGCGAATGATTCAGCAGCATCTTCATGTTCTTGCCCGTCTGCCCGGTGATGAATGCAATCGGGACGTGCCACATCGTCTGAAACGTGTCACGTAGGTAACTGACCCAACGTTCCGTGGGCATGTGGTCGACGAGTTTGTCCCACTTGTTGACGACGAAGATACACGGTTTGTACTGATCACCGATGAATCCGCACAGTTTCTTGTCGACCTTGCTGATTCGCTGTGAAGCGTCGAAGAACAGCAAGACAACGTCCGCGCGACGGATGCTGCGTTCCGCTCGTTTCGTACTGTAGAAGTCGATGTCGGTTTTGACGCTGACGGTGCGTCGCAAGCCGGGTGTATCAATCGCCACGAACGACTTGCCATCGAGTTCGAAACGTACGTCGACACTGTCGCGTGTTGTCCCCGGTACTTCGCTGACAATCATCCGCTCGGCCTGCGAGAGCGTATTGACGAACGTGCTTTTGCCGACGTTGCGTCGTCCGACGATCGCCGTCTTCATGACGACTTCCTCGGGCGTATCCTCAATCTCGGCAGGCAGTCGCTCGACAATCAGCTGCAGCAAGTCATCCCGGTTTCGATTCGCCTTCGTGCTACAGCGAATCAGTTTGCCGCGACCGAGCTTGTAAAACTCATCCGCCTGGGCATCATACTTGGCGCTGTCCGCCTTGTTCGCGACGCAGATGATGGGCGTTTCGACATAGCGAAGTCGTTTGGCGACTTCCTGGTCCAGCGGCAGCGTCCCGTCGTGCGTATCGACGACGAAGACAATGACATCGGCCGTATCGATGCCGTGTGTGATTTGTTGTTCAATCTGACTGGTCAGGTCATCCACGTCCTCGATACCCATACCGCCCGTATCGACCATCTCGAAATAGCGGTCATCGACGTTGACCAGGTAGGTCAATCGGTCTCGGGTTACGCCCGGTTGGTCATCGACGATGGCCAAACGCTTACCGGCAATCCAGTTAAAGATGCTCGACTTGCCGACGTTGGGGCGTCCGACAATCACAACCTTGGGAACGCGCATCGGTAGGATTGCCTGGGAAAGAAATACGAAGAGCTGGGGAATCCGATCGAATTCCCGGCTGGCCTGAGTGACCGAACTACACCGACTATAAATCAACACCCCATAATGAGAAAGCCTCTTGTGCACCCTCGCTGCCGATATTGCCGGGCCAATGTTGTGAACCCGCCGTCAGGCTTATAATCCAGACGTCGAAACATGAGGAACGAAATGGCTGAGACAGCGCGGACCCGCAGGGCATTGGTACAGAAACTTGAATCACTTCGCCGTAGTGGCGTTCAGGCCGTGCCACGTCCGGCTGTGGTGGAGGCTTCCGCGACAGCTGCTGCAACGTCCGCCGCGACCACTGCCGCGTCGACGGCACCTGCAGCTCCTGCACCGTCACCGCCGTCCGCGAATCCGGTCCAACCGGCAGCCGACACCGGGGTTTCGCAATCGCCAGCACCGGCAAGAGCGCCAACGACTTCGCAACCGGTTGCTTCGCCTCCTCCGGCCGCTCCCGTATCGGCGCCCAGCTCGCCCGCGTTCGCTGGCAGCGGGATGGCTGCGGAAGACAAGCCGGCGGCTCTGGCGATTGTGGCCTCTGCGGTCGCCGCCTGTGAGAAATGCCCGGATCTCGTCCGATCACGGAGACAGACGGTCTTTGGCGTCGGCAACCCCAACGCTCGATTGGTACTGTTTGGGGAAGCTCCCGGCGCGGATGAGGACCGACTTGGTGAGCCATTTGTTGGTAAAGCTGGCCAGCTGCTGACGAAGATTATCGAAGCCTGCAAGATGCAACGTGAGGACGTGTACATCATGAACGTTCTACGGTGTCGCCCGCCTGCGAACAGGAACCCAAGTCCAGAAGAGGCCAACAACTGCCGGCCGTTCTTCGAAAAACAGTTCGAAATCATTCGGCCCGAGTTCATCGTTTGTCTTGGGTCCGTGGCAGCGACAAATTTGCTGCAGACGCAGGCTTCGGTGGGACGGTTGCGGGGTAAGTTCCATGATTGGCGTGGCATGAAAGTCGTCGTGACCTATCACCCCGCGTACTTGCTGCGGAACGCCTCGGCGAAGAAACACGTCTGGACGGACATGAAGATGTTGATGAAGGAAATGGGAGTGGAACTATGAGCTCGTCGAAGGTTACCTGCCGACTGGTTGAACCGCTGGACGACTACGTCCGGAAGATGCTTGCCACTGGTAACACCAGTGAACGACTGCAGCAGTTGGAACAGACAGCCCAGTTCATCGTGGAACGCCTGCGGAGTGGCCGGGAGGCGTCGTTGATTTTCATCTGCACGCACAATTCGCGTCGCAGCCATTTCGGTCACATCTGGGCGGATACCGCCGCGAAGTACTATGGTCTTGATGCCGTTCGCTGCTATTCCGGCGGTGTCGAAACCACGGCCTGTAGCGAGCGGACGGTGCGGGCCCTGCGACGTGCCGGCTTTTCCGTGGGCGTTGCGACGGACGCCGGGCAAAACGTTGACTCATCCAATCCAGCGTATTGGGTTCAGAACGTCGATGATCTGACGCCACCGGTCACGCTGTTTTCAAAGATCTATTCGGTTGGCAACGCGGGCGTCAAAGATTTTGCCGCCATGATGTGTTGTTCCGATGTTGACACGAAGTGCCCGGTCGTCGCCGACGCTGTCGTTCGGATTCCGCTGCACTACGATGACCCCAAAGAAGCGGATGATACGCCACAGGAAGCAGCGCGGTACGACGAACGCTGTCTCCAGATTGGGGCGGACATGTTTGGCTTGATGAAACTCGTAATTGACCGGGTCTAGAAACTGGTAAGCTCGACGAATGACGATCTTTCTAACTATTGAATCGACGTGCGACGAAACGGCCGCGGCCATCGTTACTGACAAGCTGGAAGTGCTTGGAGACGCGGTCGCGACGCAGGACAAACTGCACGAGCGGTTTCGGGGCGTGGTGCCCGAAATTGCCGCACGGGCTCACGTAGAGCGCATCTTGCCCGTCATTGATCTGACGCTGGAACGAGCGGGCAAGAAGCTCGAGGATATCGACGTCATTGCCGTGGCGACCGAGCCGGGACTCGCCGGTTCGCTGCTGGTCGGACTGGTCGCGGCGAAAACCTTGGCGTTGGCGTTGGGCAAGCCGCTGATTTCCGTCAACCATTTGCACGCACACGTCTACGCCTGCCAACTGGAAAGCGACAGCTCGATTTTTCCCTGTGTGGGTATGGTCGTTAGTGGCGGGCACACCAGTCTGTACCAATGCGACGGCCCGATCGATTTGCAGTTGTTGGGTGGCACGATCGACGACGCGGCCGGCGAAGCTTTTGACAAGGTCGCCTCGCTGTTGGGATTACCGTACCCCGGTGGGCCGGCAATTTCGCGAGTTGCCGTCGATGGCGATCCAACCGCCTACGATTTGCCGCGGACGTTCATTCACGAGACGGACCGCATCGAGTTCAGCTTCAGTGGTCTGAAGACGGCCGTGCGTTACAAGATTGTGGGCCCCGGCAAGCACGACTTTTCGGAAGTGCAGTTGGAACCGCAGACGATCGCCAATCTTGCCGCCAGTTTTCAGGAGGCGGTGGTCGATGTGCTGGTGGCCAAATGCGAAGCGGCCATTCGTCGGACCGGTCTGAAGAGATTGGTCGTGGGCGGCGGAGTTGCTGCGAATGGCCGTTTTCGCGAACGACTTGCGGCCACCATGAGCGAGCTGGATGTTGAACTACACATCGCGCCACTCCGGCTTTGCACGGACAATGCCGTCATGGGCGCGATTGCAGTTGAACGCTGGAAGGCCGGACTCGTTGAAGACTTGGACCTTGATATCCGTCCGGGACTCCAGCGGCAGTAGCGCGTGGCGTCACGTGCGTCAGTAGCTGCGGCGCTTTAGATCACGTCGGCATCAAACACGCGGACCTTGGCCCAGTTGTCTTTGTTTTCCGCGATGAAGAGATCGTGGCGTTCTGCTACCTGGTAGGCGTCGTGCGACGCACGATCCGCGAAAATCAGATTGAGGCAGACGTGGTATTCGCGATCATTGACTTCGCGAGTTGTGTCGGCCAGTGTTCCGGCCGAGAAGAAGTCGGTTCCCGGGTGATCGGTCAGATGCTTTTCACAGGCGGCGACCAGAGCGTCGCAGGCTGCGGGTGATGCGTCCTTCAGCGTGAAGTAAACCATGTGTGAGAATCGTGTTCTCTCTGCCATTTGTTCAATTCCGGATAAATGCCGTCGTTCAATGAAAAAACCGGAGCGTCACCGCTCCGGCGTAGTTTGACAGATTGAATGCGATTTGGCAGCCCGACAGGCCAGCGATCGCAAATGTGAATTACACGGGTTCGTTTGGATCCTTGAATCGACCGCCGGTACCTTTCGAGGCGTCGTATCGGGAACGCTCTTTCTTGCCGCCGAACGCACCACCAAGTCCCGCTCGCTCGAGCAGCGACTTGGACATGATGTCCTGCGAAGCGTCTTCCGGCGGAGGCGGTCCCATGGCACCGTTGTCCGTCGGGTCGTACTCAATCTCGTAGGCGTGCTTGGCGATGGCTACCGTATCGCCGGGATCCATTCGTTTGCGCTGGACGCGTTGCCCATTTACCTTGACGCCATTGCGGCTGTTGAGATCGGTTACGTACCAGTAACCCTCTTCGCAATCGAACTGACAATGATGTGCGGACACGTTTCCAAATCGGAGGCAGATGTCGCAACTCTCACGACGCCCAATCAGAAGTTCCTTCTTCAGTAGCGGGATTGGATCGCCTCCCCCGATGGGCGATAGTTGACCGAACATAAATACTCGCTTGTCTTGTCTGATTTTCGCAGAGATCTGCGGCCCCTCGTAGAGCTTGAAGTCTAATTGGCAAGTAAATATACGTCAAATCCGGCTCGGTATTGAATCCGACCCACAAGGCACCGTAGTGCTTTGGTTCCTGGCTCAAATGCCAAAGAATCGGCGCGCATTTGCCGTTGTTGCCATGGCGAATTCGCCGACATCGGTTTGCCTTACTTCCGCGAGACACCTTGCCGTATGCACGACCATCGCGGGTTCGTTGCGCCGGATCTTACGCATCGGTTCCGGCGTCAGATAAGGGGCATCCGTCTCGATTAAAATTCGGTCGTGGGGAACCGCGATTGCAATGTCACGCAAATCGTGAGATTTCTTGAACGTGGCCATGCCGGCAAAACTGACGTACATCCCCAGTTCGACACACGCCTTCATCAGGTCCATATCGCCGGTGAAGCTGTGCATGACTCCTCGCAACGGACCGCGTTTGCGTGCTTCGTCAAGCATTCGCAGCACATCATCACCACACTCTCGCATGTGGACAATGAACGGAATGTCTCGTTCCTGTGACAACCGCAGGTGACGATCGAAATAATCTTCCTGAATGTCCATGGGGCAATCATCCCAATGGCGGTCCAGTCCGGTTTCTCCCAGAGCGATAACGCAAGGCTCATCCAGCAGTGCGACGACCTTGTCCCAGTCTCCCGGCTGGGCCTCGTGAGCGCAGTTGGGCTGGATGCCCGTTGCCGCATACACACCATCATGCTCACGCGCAATGGCGGCGCATTGCAGGCTGGTTTCCAGCGAGATGCCGATCGTGACCATTGTCTGTACGCCAGCCTCACGAGCTCGCTGGACGGTCGCGGGCAATTCGTCACGGAAACGTTTGTCATTGATATGACAGTGCGTATCAAAGAATTCCAAATGAACACTCCGGGGAACTTCGGTATCAGGCTTTGGTGCCATGCCTGAGGCCGAAGTAGTAGGCGACGACACTCAACAGGAAAATGGGTATCGACGCGATGAAAAGGGAATAGAGGTCACCGGAGTGCAATATCCTGGCCGTGATCAGCGACGCGAACAGCAAGACAGCGAGAACCTTGAGACGTGCTTCACGCGTGGGCGCCGGTCCGCGGTGAACTTTCGGAGCAGGGATGACGGATTCCGACGGTGGTGTCCTATAAGGATTGTCGGTCACGCGAGGAACCTCTGAGTCTGAGCCTTGGCCTGGAATCCGTGGCGACGCGGCGGCGGCGAATTCCTAGCTGTTGCCTTCCGGGTTGAAGTACTGGGGTTCCTTCCCCTCAATCCATTTGATGTTGCAGCCGAGGCTGGGTATTTGCTCCTGCGTCACGGGAGTACCGCCGAGCACTGCGTCCAGAGCGGCCCGAAGGTCAGCGCCGGTGACGGGCGTTGGGTTCTCCGTGCGAGGTCGGCTGTCGTCCATCTGGCCGCGATAGACGAGTTTCTGTTCGCCGTCGAAGACGTAGAAGTCTGGCGTGCACGCGGCGCGATAGGCGTGTGCAACTTCCTGCGTTTCATCGTACAGGTACGGAAAGGTGTAGCCGCGCGCTTCCGCTTCATGCACCATCTGCTCGGGCGAGTCCTGTGGGTACTTGGACACATCGTTCGAACTGATGCCAACGAAGGCAACGCCCTGTGCCTGGTACTCGCGGGCGAGCGCCGAGATATGGTCGGCGACGTGGATGACGTACGGGCAGTGATTGCAGACGAACATCACCACCAACGCTTTCGCGTCGGCAAAGTTCGACAGCGAATATGTCTGACCATCGACACTTACCAACGAAAAATCCGGCGCGCTGGTTCCCAGGGGTAGCATCGTGCTGTTGGTGCGTACCATGTTTACTCCAAGTTGTAACTAAATCGGCTGCCTGTTGGCTGCCTCGCTGCGATTCCGCCTCAAGCCGGTTCGCAAACGCCCGTGATAGCGTTCCTCAGCCTGTGGCGTTGACGTACCGCGGTTTTGAAACCTGCATAGGTTTTCCACCGGATTCTGCCGCTCGTCAATCCTCGGGAAAGACAGGTGGTTTTCTCCGCTAAACCGTAGAGTCGGTACAATTTACCCCCTTGAACAACGCTCCAGGCTGCGTTAGTTTCGCAGGCCTTACATCGAGGTTTCGTGGCAGTTGGACTGTTGCGAACCGATCGAAGGGGCATCTTCGAACGGATTTCCGTCACCGACGGATTGGAAAAACTCAATCGCCGTATTCACGGCTGATTCCTCGAGTACGTTGTCCTACAAGGGATTTGAGATGACCGTTCTCCAGCTCACGAGCGTTCTGGTTTGCATTGCTTCGTCGGTTTTGACGAATGCAAACTCGACGAAAACCATTGAGTTGAAATGGAAGAAACACTACGACTCGGCCAAAGTGGAAGCGCAAAAGTCCAAGCGTCCGCTGGTGGTTGTAATCGACAAGCCCGATAGCAAAAAAGAAAAGATCGACGAAACCAAGCTGACGAATCAGGATCGTGAAAAGATCACGAAAGAGAAGTTCGAGCTGGTTCGCGTGGATGCAACGACGGATTACGGAAAGAAGGTCGCGGCAGCCTTTGGGGCGACTCGATTTCCCTACACGGCGGTCACCGACGACAAATCCAAACGGATTGTGTTCCGCAAACAGGGCCAGATGAGCAAGAATGACTGGACGCTGGCGTTGGCCAAGAGTGGCAAGACCAAAGTCGTCGACCAGGCTGGTAAAAAAGACGTCGTTGCGAAACCCGTCGTGGATTCCACTCGCGTGCATTGGCAGTACGATTTCGCTTCGGCGAAAGCCATGTCGCAGGCGACCAACCGTCCCGTCTTTTTGTACCTGACGGCTCCGGGTTGTACGTACTGCGAAATCATGAAGGCTGACGCGATGACCAAGCCCTGGATCATCCAGGACCTGAATGCCAACTTCGTTCCCGTGCAGATCAATGGCCGCGAGCAAATCAGCATTGCCCAGCAGTTTGGCGTAAGGATGTACCCGACGCTGGTTGCGATTGCTCCAACCGGTGAGATCCTGGACATGTGGAACGGCTATCGATCCCGGTCGGACTTTGAGTCTCACCTCAGTATCATCAAGTCCAGGATTCCGCATCAGTAATCGGATCCTGTTCTGCAGCGTCATCCAGAGTTGCAGAGTCTTTGGCTACGTCGTTGGCCCGGCAGCAGTGAGGCTGCTAGGGCCAGTACGCGGCATGTCCGCTGTCCAACCGGCGACCGTCGGCCGTTCTTATCGATAAGTCTCGTGTCTTGACGCCGGCTCCGCAGCTTCCGAACAGGCAAGTGCTGAGCGCTGCACTCAGCTCGGGAGCACCAAAGCCGGGCGTATGGCAGGAGAGCAGGAACAACGCCGGTTCGTCGGACAGCAACTGCTTGCAATCGCCCAACAGATCAAACAGATCGCGAGACAACTTCCATTCTTCTCGCTTGGGACCGTGCCCATAGCTGGGCGGGTCCAGAATGATTCCGTCGTAGGTGTTGCCACGTTTGACTTCGCGGGCGACAAACTTGGCGGCGTCTTCCACGATCCAGCGTATCGGAGCGTCCTCCAATCCGGACAACGCTGCGTTGCGACGTGCCCAGTTGACCACGCTCTTGGCGCCGTCGATATGCGTCACCTCCGCTCCTGCCGAGGCTGCCGCCAGTGTGCTGCCGCCGGTATAGGCAAACAGATTGAGTATCTTCGCTCCCGGACGATTCGCGAGCCGTTTGCGAATCCACGACCAGTTGGGTTCTTGTTCGGGAAAGATGCCGACCTGCCCCGAATCCGTCGCGATCAACTCAAAGACGCTCGATTCGAACTCGACGAGCCATGGATCTGGCAAACGTGATTCATGAGTCCATACGCCTGGTTGTCCGGCCGGGCCACGCTTGAAGTGCGACGTGGCGCGCAGGTTCATTTGTAATTCACTCTCCTCTGCAGAGGGGGATGGGCGTTCAGCAACGACGTCACCAAAACGCTCCAGCTTTTTGCCATCGCCAAAATCAAGCAATTCGTAGTTCGTCATTTCGCATCCAAAGAGGTCGTACGTTTGCTCATAACATTTCGCCAGTTTTGAGCATGCATGGATTGGTGTATGATCGGCGGGAATTGACCGCAACCGCTATGGAGACCAGTCATGAAAATCGCCATCCTGCTTCCGATTGGATTCGGCCTTCTCGTCACCGCGGCGGCTCACGCCGAGCGTCTCGATTATCTCAACCTGGCCAAGTTGAACGCCGAACTCGACGCCAGCGTAGCAGCCAGTCAAAAGCCTGTCGAAGCGCCCGGTGCGGCGGCAATTCAGAAGCCAGCGGAAGCGGCGACGCAAGCGTCCAATGCGGTGGCCGCGCAAGCTCAGCCACCCATGGTCGATACGTTCTGGTTTGGCGTCGCGCAGCCGGATCGTGCTCCGTCTGCCGGTGCCCAACCCGCCGGTGCCGTTCCCGTGGAAGGTCCCGTGGAAGGTCCCGTGGCCAAGCTGGCCCCGTTGCCGCCGGGCAGTATTCAGGCGACGACGCTGGGGTGGTTTGACAAGTTCGTCGCGGACGAATCATTGTTCGCCGGTGAGGATATTCAGGCGATGCGGGTGGCCATTTCGCAGGCATCGGACAAAGAGCTTTCGACATGGGTCGATGGTACCGTTCCGCTGCGTAATGCCATTGAGACCGGCGAGTGGGTGGCAACCAAAAAGTGGCTTCAGGAGTTTTGGCAGGTCCAGGCCATGTACAAGGATGACGAGCTGAGTGAGTTCCGAAAGCGGCTCACCAAACTCTCACCGCGACAGATTTTGATCGTGATGGATCACTTCGCCAACGAGTATCTCACCAAAACCAATCGCCTACGCGCATCGAATCAGCGAAAAGCTGCCGTTGCGAATAACGCGTCCCGTTTGTCGGTGCGTCCCAGTAATGCGTTCTCTCGACCGACGTCCGGCGGCGGCGGTTCGGTCGCGAGCCCCATTCGTCCACGGCGTACGATTCAGCGCAGCAACGTCTCCGAGCGAATCAAGGACTGGTACGTCTTCCGCGGCTTCTATGCACTGTAGTCGCGCTTGCGGCCGGCCGACACATTTGCGTGACGGGCGAGCTGGACGCCGTCAGGTGCGCTCGTAGTCCCGCCTTAGGCGGAAGAATCTGTTTGGGTCGCGATTCCGTTTGGGGCGCGATTCCGTGCCATTCCGCCTGAAGGCGGTACTACGAACACGTTTCACGAAATCGCTGGCTCAGACGAGCCAAGGCACAGAACGACGTACTGCGCTAGGCACCGTACTCGGCAAGATAGGCTTCCATGCGTTGTCGGTCATCGGCGGCGAGGTCAACGTGCTCCATGATTTCATGCACGTTGGCAATGGAAAACGTGGGCATGCCAAACTCATCGCCAACCTCGGCAAGCGCCGACTTGCTGCCGGTGCCGCGTTCGCCGCGATCGACCGAAACGACCAACCCGGCCAACTGGATATCCGCGTTGGCTCGCAGGATTGGCACGGTCTCGCGAATGGAAGTACCGGCCGTCGTGACATCTTCAATGATCAGGACTCGGTCTCCATCGGCCAACTTGTGGCCAACCAGCACTCCGCCTTCGCCATGATCTTTGGCTTCCTTGCGATTGAAGCAGAAGGCTTTTTCCACACCTCGATCGGCCAGCGACATCGATGCTGCGACAACGAGCGGGATGCCCTTGTAGGCGGGGCCAAACAGCACGTCGAATTCCTGCCCGACGGCGGCTTCGATCGCGTTCGCGTAGAATTCTCCGAGCTGCTTTAGCTGACCGCCACTGCGGTACAGTCCTGTATTCACGAAGTAGGGTGTCTTCCGCCCGCTCTTCGTGGTGAAGTCGCCAAAGGTCAGAACTCCGACTTCCATCATGAAGTCGATGAATTGTTTCTTGTACTCTTCCATGGCAATCCAGATCCAGTTGGTCCCGCCGGGGTTGATGGTGTGTGCAGGCGTCCATCGTAGGACGTCAGCGTCGCATCGACCAGCCGCCGATCGACAGGAACCTACGGCGGCTCGCGGGTTGCTTCGAAGCGGTTCGGGAGTCCGCTCGGGACTAGCGAGGCGGCGTGTAGGGATTGGCGTCGCTGGGGGATGAAGTGTTGTCGCCATCGAGGAAGACATCGTTGTCTTCGCCACGGGATCCGCCACGAGAACCAACGCCGAGGCCGCCCGGTTCGCGATCAATGAATACGGCATTCGTAAACAGGATCAGAGCTACGGCACTGAGGATGGCCATGACAGGACGCATGCCCATCGAAATCTGTCCCACCATGGACGGACCGTAGAAACGACTCACCCCAATCATGATTACCCAGTTTGCGACGGTCGAAAAGGTCCAGATTCCCAGCGCCGTCCAGACCAACATCGCTGCCCGCCGTGACAAGTGACGATTCGAGTATGCGATGAAAAAGGCGAAAGCGTATGCGACCAGTGGAATGAGACCGCCGACGAGTGCCAGAAAGGTTAGCCAGTTCGACGTCATGTTTTTTCCCGGTGTTGGAAGTTGATGAATCAGTCCCGTTGCCTCGCAAACGGTAGACGGCGAGATGACAGGTCGACTATTCGACGGTGTTCGGCAGTTATTGCCTGCCAAACCCGATGCTGGAAAAGAATTTGGAAGCGTTCGCCAGAAGTGAACAAGAAACCGAAACGGCGACTACCAGGAGATTCCCGCACGTACCATGAAAGTTTCGTCCACATGCAGGGTGTCGCCGGGCACGTGGAAGTAGACCACCTCGCGATCAAACACGTAGCCGACTTCCGCGAAGCCGTACGCCCGATTCAGGCTCCACCATTCGAGTCCTGCGAAGGCGCGAATGTCGTTGATGTCGATGCGTTCGTCAGCTCCGACCTCGGGGTTTTCTTCGCGTTCGATGGACCATGATCCACCGCCATATTCGCCGCCGATGTACCACCAGACCTGTCGATTACCGATCGTTGTCCAGTAGTTGGAAAGTTTCGGCGCGGGAAAGAAGATGTCCCACCGTGTTTGTGAATTGGGTGTCCATAGAATGCCGACGGCCGGCAGCAATTTGATCTTCACGCGGTCGATATAGGCAGCCCCAATCTTGAGCGCGATTTCGGGCGATGCCTGGTAAATGCCTACCGCCGATCCCAAGAGGCGAATGGAGTCCTCATTGAACGATTGGAAGTCGGTGTAGATTCCAACGCGAGCGGTTAACTCGGCGGAGAAAACCTGATTGAATTGCGGATTCAGTCCAAAATCGAGGTAGCCACTATAAAGCCGGGCGGGCACGTCCGAAGTTTCCGGGGCCTCCGGTCCGTCCGTCCAGTGAAACGCAAAGCCGGGCGTAACTCGTAGTCCGTTCGATATTCCCAGGAAGTTGGCGAAGTAGGCCGTCGTACTGGCTTCGGCTTCGGTCATCGCCAGATCATCTTTGTCCTTGCCGTAGAGGTACGTGCCTCGCAACCCGGTATCCTGAAACAGGCGTTGGTAGGGCGGACCATTATTGTTTTGGTAGGCCGGGTTGCCGTATCCGTTGTTGCCGTATGCTGGATCGTAGTTGGACCCGAACGGATTACCGGCGACTCCGCGATTGCCATCCGGATAGGCTGGATTGCTGCCGTACGGGGAACCTCGGAACCACGGATCGGTTTGCGTCGCGCCAATGGGGCCCGTCGGGTTTCCGTAAGGTGCTCCCGCTCGTGGAATGCCGGGCGGAAGTCCACTCGCAGCGCCGTTGGTCGGGCCCACTGACAACGCCGGCGGCTGACCGGACCAGATGGAAGAGGGTGGTGCCGACAGCGCTGGCGGACCACCGAAGGTGCCGGGCGCTTGCATATTGCCGGGCAACGCATAGGGATCGAAAGGCTGGATCGTGCCGCCAAGGTAGGCACCCGGCTGTGGTGCAGGAGGAAGAGCACCGGGCGCACCGAACCCCCCGCCGCTGAACCCTCCGCTTCCAAAACCCGCAGGCGCACCGGGATTCACCGGCACCATGGGCGGTGCGACGGAATTGGGCGTCGGGAATTGAACGCGAGCTTGTCCGCATGCTGGCGAGGCAATCATCGAAAGTGTTACGATAATGGCCAGCAGTGCAGTGCCCGCTTTGGCAGCGAGGAGTCGCACGGCAAATTAAACTTTTCAGAAGAGAAAGACGATAAGTACAAGTTTGCATTCGAGCGGTTCCCTATTAGCAAGCGAATGACTTGTCGGTCAAGACAGATTGGCGGTGCGCAGCATTGCATCCCGCTGAATTCACACCGATAGAAGAGATCCATGCACGAAATTCGCATCGGCTTGCTCGTAACCATCATCTCGTTCTACATGCCCGCACTGACAGCTGTCGCTGTGCATGCGGCTGAGACACCCAATGTCGTCATTATCCTCGCGGACGACATGGGGTGGGGCGACCCGGCCTGTAACAATCCGCAATCCAATCTGGCGACGCCCAACATCGACCGCATCGCCAGCGAAGGCATGCGCTTTACGGATGCTCACGCACCAGCGTCGTGGTGTACCCCAACCCGCTACGGACTGATGACGGGACGTTACCCGTTTCGGGCAGACTTGAGTTGGCGGCAAAGGCCCGTGATCCGGCAGGGGCGTCTGACGCTCCCGGGGATGCTGAAACAACATGGCTACCGGACGGTGATGGTGGGCAAGTGGCATCTCGGATTTGAGATCGAGGACCGTGACCGGGCGAAGCAACATCGCGGCGGACCGGTCGACCGTGGGTTCGATCGCTACTTTGGCATTCCGTCGTCGCTGGACATTCCACCGTTCTATTACATCGAGGGCGACCAACCCGTTGCCGCACCGACGGACACCGTGGAAGCGAGTGCCTCGGCAGGTTGGAGTCCCATCCAGGGAGCATTCTGGCGGAAGGGCGGCGTGGCGCCGGGCTTTCGGCATATCGACGTGCTGCCTCAATTGACGGCCCGTGCGGAGAAGGAGATCGAAGACCATCACTTCGAGCACGGCGAAGATCCGCTGTTCCTGTACATGCCGCTGCCGGCTCCGCACACGCCGTGGTTGCCGACGCAGGAATTTCAGGGCACCAGCGATGTTCCGCTCTACGGCGATTTCGTCTCACAAGTGGACGCGACCGTCGGCCGCATTCTGAAAGCGCTCGATGCGACCGGAATGGCGGACAACACGATCGTGATTTTCACCTCCGACAACGGCCCGGTTTGGTACGACGAAGACGAGCAAAAATACTCGCACAAATCCGTGGCGGACTGGCGGGGTATGAAAGGCGATGCCTGGGAAGGCGGACATCGCATGCCGTTTGTAGTTCGTTGGCCTGGCAAGGTTGCGCCGGGCAGCGTATCCGATCAGTTGATTTGCCTCACCGATATTTTTGCAACGTGTGCATCCGTCGTGGGGCATGAGCTGCCGGAGGACGCTGGCGAAGACAGCATCGACTTTTCCGCCACGCTTCAGGGGAAACAAAACGTCCGACCACGTGACACACTGGTTGTCAATTCGACCGGGAACTACATGATGGTTCGTAAGGACAACTGGAAGCTGATTCCCTTCCGCGGTTCGGGTGGCTTCTCCAAACCCAAAGTGATCCGCAACGTTCCGGCGGGCGAACCGCAGGGACAATTGTATGACCTTGCCGCCGATCCTTCAGAAACCAACAATCTGTACCAGGCGAACGCCGAAAAAGTGAAAGAGCTCAGCGAACTTCTGAGGGCCAACGTGGCCGATGGAAGATCGCGTTGATTCAAACCTGTTGCTACTTTGCCGATTGATTTCCGGTCTACTACCATGATGCGACGTCACCTGGAGAGCAATCCGCCCGGCCCGAATGCAACGCGATTCTCGTTGATCGAACTGCTCGTTCTGACGTCCTGTTCGGCCATTACCTGCACGCTGATTTCGTGGGGACTGGTTGGGCTGGGCATTTCATTTCTGCTGACGATCATTTCCTTTCGCACGTCCGTCGTTGACTTTACTTCGATTGGCGGCATTTCTGTGCTGCTCACCATCATTTTCGGCACGATAACAATTGCCCAGCTCGTGCTGTGGTCGGCTGGATTCTAGATCGGGAAATTGCCACGGACGGGGCATTTGTGCGAACCGGTCTTGTCGCTCAACAAAAATTGGTTCTACTTCTGCTTGAACCAGTCGAAAAGTCACGAGGATGCCATGAAAGCCGAACTTGAAACCGCCCTCAAAGCCGTCCGTCAGGCTGCTGCTGTCTGTCGCGCCGTGCAGTCTTCGATTACTCCGGACACGCTGGAGAAGAAAGACAAGAGCCCTGTCACTGTCGCCGACTATGCCAGTCAGGCGCTTATCTGCCGACAGTTGGAAATCGATTTTGCCGCCGATCCGGTCATCGGTGAAGAGGGCGCCGAAGAGTTGAAGGGTGGGGATTCAACTTTCCTGAATCGGATCGTCGAAGAGTGTGCAACAGTTGGCGTCAATGGCAGCGGCGAAGACGTCTGCAACTGGATTGACCGGGGCGGCCTGCAGGAATATCGTCCGCGATTTTGGACACTGGATCCCATCGATGGCACGAAGGGATTTCTGCGGAAGGACCAGTACGCCATTTCGCTGGCACTTATCATCGAAGGAGAGATCAAGCTGGGCGTGCTGGGTTGTCCCAACATGCCAGTGTCATCTGACAATCCCGATGGGCCACGAGGTATCCTCGCCTGGGCGATTCGTGGCGAGGGCGCCTGGATGCAGCCGTTGGACGAGGACACCGAGCCCACCGCACTGGGCGTCACGCAGACTTCCGCGAGTGCCGAAGCTCGTTTTTGCGAGTCCGTGGAATCCGGTCACAGCTCGCATGGTTGGTCGGGGCAGATTGCGACGCAACTGGGCATCACGCGCGATCCATTCCGGATCGACAGCCAATGTAAATATCTCGCCGTGGCCATGGGCGATGCCGACATCTATCTTCGACTGCCGACGCGGAAGGGATATCAGGAGAAGATTTGGGACCACGCCGGCGGCGTCATGATCGTTGAAGAGGCCGGTGGCACGGTAACGGATATTCACGGCAAAGCCCCGGAATTCAATCACGGTGCGACGCTCGCAGTGAATCAGGGGATGGTCGTAACCAACGGTAAGTTCCATGACCAGGTGATCAAGGCCGTTGGCGACAACGCACCGGACGACGTGTAGTTACCACTTCGTACCGCCGCGCATGGCGTTGAAGCCAGCGCGTTTTCCAGAAACGATACCTGGCCACCCATGCTCGGTGGCCACGATTCGACTAGCGTTCGCCGCGAGCCGCTTCCTCTTCCAGCACTCGCAGCAACGCGGTGCTTGGATTCCGGATCACAATCACCCGGTTCTGCTGTCCGGGTTCGCCCTTGACGACGCACACGAGTTCCTTGCCGGCAGTCATGGGATTGGCGTTGAGGGAATCAGCGGCGATTGACGCTGCCGCCGGAACGACTTGGGACTGCGGAGGAGCCATGGCGGCGTTTCCGGCTGGCGGTGTCACGGCGAAGTTGGGCGGAATCGCGGGAGTCAGGTTGTTGGGGGCGAGGGTATTCGGCGTCACTGCGGGGGCCACATGTGCGGTTGCTGCAATTGTGTTCGAATCGTCGTCTGCGTAGACGAACGACAACCCGTTTCGATCCAGCTCATAATAGACACGCGGTAGCGCACCATAGAGGCCTTCGTCGAATTCAGGATCGGCTGCACTGCAGACTCCAATCAACTCGCCGTTGGCATTGAAGAGCCCTCCGCCGCTTCGACCGTCCACAGGCCGACCGGATGCCGTGATGTTGGGTGGTCCCAGGTAGCGATCCACCTGATTGACTTTGCCTTCAATGATGGTCGGTGCTGCGCCGCGGCTGCACCCAATGCTGAAGATTGGATCTCCGGGTTGCGAGGACCGTCCCAGACGACCAAGTTTGGCGACCCGAATTGGCTGCGAGACTTTCATGCTCACCAGAGCGATATCGCGATCCATGTCGAAACTGATCAGTGAACCGGTAACCGGTGTGGCGTTTCCTTTGCCGTCGAACCGATCCAGCAGGATCGTGCCTTTCCCCTCCGATTCGCGAAATAGATGGCCGCAGGTCAGCACGAGTGCCTCGTCGCCGTGTAGGTCGATGACGGTGCCAGTTCCAAACGAATAGCCGTCGGCGTCATCAACTTTCAATCGCACGGTCGACTGCATGGCATTGATCCGAGCGGCATTGTGGGGCGTGTTGGTGGCTGAGTTTTGCGCCGCGTTGCCGAATGGTACCGGGCCGGAAGGGACATTGGTCGCCGGGTTTGTCGCCGGTTGTGTCCCCACTCCCGGAGTCGTGTTTTGGGATGGATGGGCGTCAGGCGTCTGGCCACGCATCGTGGCCGGTTGGCGTCCGACGCGGTAGTGCGCCAGCATCGCGCGTAGATTCCCCAGGGTGGTCGCTTCGTTAATGCGGTCGATCGGCTTTCCCTGATCGTCGACTAACAGGAATACCGGGACCGTCTGTATGCCATATCGCTCGGCGACATCACGGCGCTCGTCGATATCGATGCGATGAATCGGAAATCCGTCACGAACCAGTTGCTCGATAACCGGTTTCATCTCGCGACATGGCTGACACCACTTGGCGCCGAAGCACAGCAATTGCCCGTCTGCCCAAAGCGTTGAGGACAACAAACAGAGAATCAGCACAGTACGTAGGACAACCATCATGTCCCTCCCTGGACAAGCTCGCCTGATTGGCAAAGGAAACAGACTTCCGTCTGCGCGAACCTACCGGGTCCGCCAGCTCTCGTACCATTCCATTGGCACACGTCCGCTTCGAGTACCCATGAATGTGTGCTCGATCGACCACCAATTCAAGACCAGAAGTTCGCCGAAACCAGAAATTCAGTCCGATCGGTACGCCGTTCGACCCGGTGTCTGTTTGTGACGCCTGCAAAGCCGCAAAAAATGCTGCAACCATTGCTATCACCGCCAGTTCGGCACTCCCGGAAATCGGGTCATAACCCTAAGCTGGCGAGAACTGGATAGCTCAGTCGATACCAATGTCGACGGGCGTGATCGTGCGAACCTGGAACCAACTACGGACTCTTCTTCAAACGTCAGACACCAAACATGACAAGACAGATTCTCGTCACCTCCGCACTTCCCTACGCGAATGGCCCGATCCACATTGGGCATCTCGTGGAGTACATCCAGACCGATATCTGGGTTCGTTTTCAGAAACTGCGTGGCAACCGGTGTATCTATGCATGTGCGGATGACACGCACGGCACCGCGATCATGATTCGTGCCCGCCAGGAGGGCCGCAGCGAAGAGGAATTGATCGCCGAGATGCAGCAGCAGCACGAGCAGGATTTTGCTGCGTTCGACATTCAGTTTGACAACTACGGCAGCACCAACAGTGACGAGAACCGCACGCTTTGCGAATCCATTTGGGCGTCGCTGCGAGCGGCCGACCTGATCGTCGAAAAGGAAGTCACGCAGCTCTTCGATCCGGAGGCTGGCACATTCCTCGCGGACCGGTTTGTCAAAGGGACGTGTCCCAAGTGCGGGGCGACGGACCAGAACGGTGACAACTGTGAGAAGTGCCTGACGACGTACGCGCCCACCGATCTCATTGATCCCGTCAGTAAGCTTTCCGGAGCCACGCCGGAAGTTCGTTCGGCAAACCATCTGTTCGTCGAACTCGAGCAACTGCATGGTTTTCTGGAGGAGTGGACGCAGAGTGGCGATCATCTGCAGAGCGAAGTAGCGAACTATCTGAAGGGCCACTTCCTGGGCGATCCGTTGCGAGACTGGGACATCTCGCGTCCGGCACCGTATTTTGGTTTTGAGATTCCCGACAGTCCCGGCAACTACTGGTATGTCTGGTTTGACGCTCCGATCGGCTACATCGCGTCCACGCAGCAATGGTGCGACGCGAACAACGAGAAGCTGGAAGACTGGTGGAAGAGCGACAGTACGGAGATCCATCACTTCATTGGCAAGGATATCACGTACTTCCACACGCTATTCTGGCCCGGCATGCTGAAGACGGCGGGTTATACACTGCCGACGAAAGTACACATCCACGGTTTCCTCACCGTGGATGGTCGCAAGATGTCCAAGAGCGACGGCACGTTCATCAAGGCGTCGACGTACGCAAAGCACCTGGACGTGGCGTACCTGCGATACTACTACGCCGCGAAGTTGGGGCCGCGTCTGGATGACCTCGATCTCAACCTGGAAGATTTCGCGCAGCGGATCGATTCGGACCTGGTCGGGAAGGTTGTCAATCTCGCCAGTCGTACGGCAAAATTCGCGGCCAAAACCGGGTTGTCGGAAACCTATCCGGACGATGGCGGCTTGTTCAAACAGGCGGCCGAGACCGGAGCGGAAATCGCGGAAGCTTACGAAAACTGTGACTTCAACAAGGCGGTACGCCTGATCATGGAGCTGGCGAACCGGGCCAATCCATACGTTGAAGGGAAAGAGCCGTGGGTGCTGAAAAAGGATCCCGAGAAGGTCGACGAACTGCGAGACGTCTGTACTGTCGCACTCAATCTGTTCCGGCAGTTGGCCATCTACCTGAAGCCCGTGTTACCACACCTCGCCCAGCAAACCGGCGAACTTCTGGGCGAGGAGCTTACTTCCTGGGACCAGTCACAGGCTCCGCTGCTGGGAACGTCGGTTAACAAGTTCAAACACATGATGCAGCGAGTCGACACCAAGAAAATCGAAGCCATGATCAACGAGAGCAAAGAAGATATCGACGTCGCGGCAACGGGCGGAGCCATGGCGTCCGGAAGTGACAGCGATCAACCTTTGAAGGATGAGCCACTCGCCGAGGAGATTACGTTCGACGACTTTTCAAAGGTCGACCTGCGTGTCGCGCGAGTGATCAAAGCCGAGCACATCAAGGAAGCGCGGAAGCTGTTGAAGCTGACACTGAGCCTCGGCGGTACCGAAACTCGCACCGTGTTTGCCGGTATCAAGGAGGCGTACGACCCTGAGACGCTGACCGGTCGGCTGGTAGTCATGGTTGCGAACCTGGCGCCCCGGAAGATGAAATTCGGCGTCAGCGAGGGAATGATCATTGCCGCGGGGCCAGGCAAAAGTGATGTGTTCTTGCTGGCACCGGACGACGGAGCGGTACCTGGTCAACGCGTTCACTAGAGCTGTGTTGTCACGGCGACGCGGGTGCGTTTGGGAGATGTAAAAGAAAAGCCCCTCTCCACGTGTGAAGAGGGGCTTTGAGTATTGAAAGTTACTGCGTCTGCACTTACTGCTTTGAGAGCGCTTCGTCGACGACGCGTTCAATCAATTCCGAGAGTTTCACGTCGTAGTCCTCGTCCGGAATCTCTTTCTCATCCGCGAGCGTTTTGCCATCGGCCAGCAATTCTCGCAGTTCTTCGTCGGTGAGGCTCTGTTTGAATTGCGGTTGGTTCGGATTGGCCGGAGCGCCGTTCGGCTGTGTTTCCAGCAGGAAGTGTGAGGTGATCTTCTGGATTTCGTCTTTGTCGAATTTCTCCTCGACCATTCCTCGGACAAGGCGATGCATCGTTCTCTTCCCGTCTGCTTTCTCTTCGTCGTCGAGGCCCGACGGGTCGATGTATTTTGATTCGACAGCCTTCAACAGAATGGCGCCCATCAGCGGCGACTCGACGAGTTCCTGCATCACCGGGCCGAGTTCCTGTAGCGTGATTTCGCCTTCCTGGTACGCCGTTGTGACGCGGTCGAACTGATCCATGATCGCCGTCTGTTCTTCGGCGGGAAGATCGGAATCCTGCAGCAGCTGACTCACGCCCTGCCGGGCTGCGGAGATGATCCACGTGCTGGCGTTGGAGTAGGCGTAGAACCCGACGCCTCCGCAAAGTAAGACCGCCAATCCGAACGCGACCAGGCACCCAATCAGGCAACCAGACCAGCCGCTCTTTTTTGGTGCGTCGACCTGCCCTTCAGGGCTGGCGTAGGGTTGGGTGCTTCCGTCTTGTTGGGGAGGAGGTGGCGGATTGTTCATGGAATCTCTTCGCAGGAATGTTGACTACTGAGAGGTATTCGTTCTGGAACGATGAGTATTTCGAAATGACCAATTTTGATCGAACGGCGACGATGCCACGAAATGCGGCGTGCGCGGGGCGTCATCGCTAGTCGTCCGACTTGCGCAAATAAGTGCTGCTGCTGTCAAGGAATCGTTGATGTCGGCTGACGGATTCGTCGTCGGCATCCTGTCTCGCAATCAGGATGTCTTCGTGGCTGGCGACACAGAGTCGGCAGTGGATTTCTTCCAGGTGGAAACGAATATAGTCCGCTTCTTCCTTGCCGAGCTTCCCGTCGATGTAGAGCGTCAATTGCTCACGACTGGGACACGTCAGACGATGCCGACGCCAGATCTCACCCAGCGTGTGTACACCCGCGTCGCGTCGTCCGTGAATGGCAACCAGGCGATGACCATAGTCGGGATCGTTGCGCATCGCCTCCTCAATGGCTGCCATCTCTTTGGGAGGCAACGCTTCGTCGAGGTACGCTTCGAGATCGGCCTGTGAAATAGGATCGCTCAATGGTTTGCCCGCTATGTCTAGTTGTAGAGTTCCGGAAAGATGTCCCTGTCCAGGCCGTGCTTCCTGACCGACGTTTTCAGCTTGGCCAGAAAATCAAACTTGTAGTTCGCGACCTGTTGCTCCGTGATACCTAGCGTTTCGGACACGCTCTTGTTGGATCGGCCACGCACGAAGAGCAGTTCCATGCACATCACCTTGGTCCAGTCATTTCGCTTGCGCCAATGTTCAATCTGGTTCTTGAGGGCCTCAATGAGCGCGGCTTCCTCCATCCGTCGCCGCTCGCCGCCGCGCACGATACTGCTGGCGCCGCTGATGTACCCCTGAATCTCCCAGGTGCCACTACTGCCGGCCGCGGCGCTGGAGAGTGGCAGCGTCGGACGTCGCCCGGCCCGCCGCAATTGATCCGTCAGTTTGTGATGACAGATCGTGAACAGATAGCTTTCCAGCGGTCGGTTGCCATCGTAGTTTGGCAAACTGTTGAGGAAGCCGATAAAGGTTTCCTGAACTACGTCCTCGCTGATTTGGCGTCGCCGCAAGCGGCTTTCCGCAAACGCCAGCAGGCGTCCCTGGTATTGGGCGATGAGGTCGTTCCATGCGTCCGCGTCACCTTCGCGGATGCGTTTCACCAGTTCAGCGTCGGGGTTGTTTGATTCGGACACTTGTTAGCTCGTGAATTGACGGACCCGACTCCGTCCACTCAGCTCCGTACACAGCCGGGCTGATCGTGGCAGGGCGGCTCACTGGATGATTCCGTAAGCGGTTAGCTTAGCTCCCCGCGTTTCGCTCACCAATACCGTAGGAAGCCATGCGGTTAACCAAAATCCCGCATTGGGCAGAGAAAGGGCCGTTGGACCCGTCAGACCATGGATACATTGCTGTTGGTCAGGAAGTCGTCCTCGATACGTCGTTGCTCCCGACCATTCACAACCTTTAGTAGGCCATAGGCAAAGAACAGTGCTGCGAGACCGGCGGACGCCGCAATCGTCGTGACGTTCATCCGCTGGCGAATGATGCGTTTGCGTCCCTGCGCCCGGACGTGATTCACGAAGCGATCGTCGACGACCCAGTAAAACAGCTTCAGCCCCTGCTGTTGCTTGAGACCAATGAAACGCAGCATTCGGGGATCGATATCGGAATGCGAAAGCAGCTCGACACCGGGATCGTTGGGGTTGCCCTTACGATGCAAGTCCAGGAATCCGTCAATGCGACGCTGTAGTTCGGCGACGGCGTCGACTTTCTGCTGTTCCGCTGATTCGCTACGGATCTGGATCGGAATCAGTTTTCGCACCGCGGCGGAAGGATTGGGCGTCGTTGCCTTCGGCGCTCCGGAATTACCATCGGCCTCCGCCGACTCTCGGGTAGGCAAGGGCAGGGGAGCTTGTTGATCGCCAGAGATGCTCGACTCTTTCTTGCCAGCCTGGATGTCGTCCAGCAATTGCTGTGACATGGCTTCGGCGGACTCTCGCCAGTCGGGTTCGTGCCCGAGGAACGTCTGCACTCGAGCTACCACCGGGTTTGCGACACTCTTGCCGTCGGTGCGAAAGACGAACCCCAGGTACAACGCCATGCAGACAGCGCCCACGCCGCCAAGGAACAGGCGAAACGCCTTGGGCTTCATTACCGAAGACAGTCCCAACAACGCGAGGATTCCGATCGCGATCATCTTCAATGTCATGGCCTACGCCTCCTCCGGAGCGGAAACTAGCGGCGCACCGGCGTCGACCAGTTGGCGTCGTTGTTCATAGCTCAACCATGGTGCGGAAATCTGTACCGCCATGGCAATCGTCGCTGCGATCAGAAATCCACGCGGATAAGGCAGCACGAAGTGGAGCAGAATCGCGGCCAACACGCATCCAGCGGTCGACAGGATACTAAGGCGGGAATCTCGGAATGGATCCATCAACTTCCACCATCGCAACAGGAACAATAGTCCGCCGAAATAGCCGACCGCGGCGAGTGGTCGGGGTGTACCGCTGACTTCGTAGAGAATGGTCGAAGTGCCAAATGCAGGCAGTGGCCGAGTCTCCAACAGATACGTCGCATCGACCAGCAGCCAGTTGGAAAGCGCCCAGGCAACTCCGCCGACGACCATCCCGACAACCAGCATCGAGAAACGTCGTAGCACGGGGTCGCCCTCGCTGCCTTCGTAGTACTTGCCGTGCGCCAACATGAGCCACGTGCCAATCAGACTGGTCAGTCCCGACCACGCGAGCGTCGGAGCCCAGCTGTACACCGTGTCTTCCAGCCCGGTACTACCAACGACCAGCATGAGTACGCTGAGTACGCCGACCACGAAGGTTGACAGTAGCATTGAGAACACCAGTTCCTGGGCGCGCGACGTTTTGGTTCTGGCCGAAAAAATATTCCGCGACAACACGGCCTTGCCGTACGCATACTGCTTCCGCAGCGCATGTTGGTTGTCCGCCGGTTTCATGGCCGTTGTATCGGCAAGGTCGTAGCGACTGGAAACCTTGCTGCTGCGAGGTGCCAACAGCATCCAGATCAACAGGTAGCCTGCGTACGCCGTCCCGGCGAAGAAGCTGACGGGTACCAGCCACGAAGCGTTCAGCACAAACAGGAGTACGGAGATCAGCAGCAGGATAAACTTCGTGGGAGTATTGAAGTCGGCATCTTCCCAGCTGGACCTGATCTGCTGCAGGAACCAATGGAGGTTCTGCGAGATCGGTTCGTCGCCCAGCGTCCACGAGTCGTCGGGAATGGCTTCGGCTTCGACAATGGGGCGATCTCCGAGATGCGCAACCTGATCGCCGGAGATTACATCCGGGACCTGAAAGTCTGCCTCCACGAGGTCCCGGGAATTTGAAACGGGTCGTACAGGAACTTCATAGTAAGACGCGTCCATGTTCATGTCGGCCAACATGGCATCGACGTTGCCATACCGACGATCCGGATCTTTCTGCAACGCCCGACCAATCACGGTTCGGTACGGCTCCGAAATGTTGTCCAGGTCAGGAGCCGAAGTCAGGTGCTTCATGATGATTTCCTGACTGCTCTCGCCGTTGAATGGTACGTCTCCTGTCACCATTTCGTAGAGGAGAATACCGAGCGCGTAGATATCGATGCGGCGTCCGTACTTGCCACGACCGATTTCCGGAGCCATGTAGTGGAAGGTGCCTACGCTCTCTGTCTGCCCGCTGCCCTTGCTTTCGCTAATCAGCTTCGCAAGTCCATAGTCACCAATCTTGACGATGCCATTGTCAAGAAAGATGTTCCCCGGCTTCAGGTCGCGATGGACGACGTCGTTGTCATGCAGGTACATCACGCCCGCCGCGATTCCCTTGAACCAGTGCTGGATGACGGAATCCTTCAGCCCGGTTGGATTGCGGCGAATGACGTCGACCAGACTGTCACCACCGATAAACTGCATCACGACCCAGGGCGTGTCTTTCTCGTCGTAGCGAACGTCATACAGCTCAACAAGGTTGGGGTGTCGCAGATTCAGGCATTGTTGAACCCCTCGCATCTCGATATCGAGATTACGTTGGATCAGCTTCAGCGCAACTTCCTTGCCCGCTTCGGTCGTCGCCAGATAAACTTCGCCGAAGCCGCCCGTACCGACTCCCTTTTGAATGACGAAATCGGCCAACGGCCGGTCGCCCTGGGAGTACGTAAATCGCTTTTGATGTGTCCGAAGATTCACTTGCAAATGCTGGTGGGGACTGGGCGTTACGTGGAATTCATTGATATAGCGGCTGGAAAGTTGTGTCTCGGCAAGTCGCGGCATTGCGTTGGCGTCGAGGCAATCCACGAACGGCCTCGCCTTTCATCTTGTTGGAGCAGGCATGCCGGTCCCGTAATTCTACCCCGGTGTACCTTGCTGAGTTTTAATGCGCGCCGAAAGTCTATCCTTTTGCCCCGCGCAATCGGCATATCTGTCGCATCCTGAAAGGACGCAAACGGAGATTCCACCAACGTCGTGCAAATCTCCGCGAGATCATGCTCCGTCGACTGCAAGTCAGACTTTTGGAGCTGCGATTCCTTGCGCAGCATGAGCATTTGCCTCAAAACCCTGTTTTCGCTTCGTACGTACGATTATTGACGACCAATGTGTGAAAATTCGCTCCAGGGTCGTCCGGGACCGCGGGAATGGTAGCCCCGAGAGGCACACGGTCAAATTCGCACCGCGCGTAGAAAAGGCCGCGACGACTCGGCGTCACGGCCTTCCCTTATGCAAGAACGGCAGTGGCTATTTCGTTTCCGCTTTTGTTGCCAGTGCCGTTTCAATCGTCTTCAGAACGGCGGCGTCATCGGGCGACGTTGTGGGCGCAAACCGTGCGATTACTTTGCCGCTTCGATCGAGCAGGAACTTCTCGAAATTCCAGCCAATGTTGCCGGCACCCTTGGGTTTCACGTCCAGCTTGGTGAGGTGCTTGTAGAGATCGCACGCACCATCGCCGTTGACCTCCACCTTGGAAAACATGTCGAACTCAACACCGTAATTCTTCTTGCAGAATGTTGAGATCTCTTTCGCCGAGCCAGGCTCCTGCCCGCCAAACTGATTGCAGGGAAAGCCCAAGACGGCAAGGCCCTTATCGGCGTACTTGCTGTGCAGATCCTGAAGCTGAGTGTACTGTCCGGTCAGTCCACACTGGCTGGCGACGTTCACCATCAAGACAACTTTGTCGCTGTACTGGGCCAGATCAACGTCCTTGCCTTCGAGCGATTTCATCTTGAAAGACAGGGCTTTGGCGACCGGCTTTCGCTTGGATGGCTTGATTTTCAGTTCTTTCAGTTTCTCGGCGATGTCCTTGCCGTGCGAGCCCACGCTTACCTTGTCGAAGATGTGCGCGATCTTGCCGGACTCATCGATGATGAAGGTAACGCGACTTGAAAATCCACGTGACGAGAGGATGCCGTAGGCTGCCGCGACTTTCTTGTCTGTGTCACTCAACAGCGGAAAATCGAGATCCAGTTTCTTCGCGAACTTTTCGTTCAGCGCGACGGGGTCACAGCTGGCACCAAAGTACGCAACGTTAAATTGGCGAAGGGTCTTGCCACTCTCACGGAGCGACATGCATTCGCGTGTTCATCCGCCGGTAAGAGCTTTGGGATACCAAGCGACCACCACGGCCGACTTTCCTTTGAAGTCGGACAGTTTGTACGTTTTGCCGTCCGTTCCCTTCAGCTCAAAATCTGGAGCGACATCGCCAATCTTCAAACCCTTTTCCCCCTTGGTCGTGTTCTGGCCATAGGCAGTCGTCACGAACGCCGAAATGCCAATCAGCACCCCGACGGTCAGCTTTCGAAACGTCGAAAAAACGTGGAAACTCATTTTTTGCCCTTCTTTAATGAATCCTGAGTTGCCGGTCAGTATAGGCAATCGCGGTCACGGAATGGCGCGTCGGGGGGCGTTGCAGTCCCACTGACAATTTCGAATTCACCGACGTTTGATAAAAGAAACTGCGCAACCTGCGAGGAATATGGCAAAATTGATTGCTTTAAGATTTTAGTGTGGCTAAATTTATTAACGAAACTAGGTTGCGCTTCGGCTCACACTGCAATCATCAAGGCATGGATTCCGATGAAGATTCAGCGGGAGCTGGGTGGGTGAGGGGCCGAATTGCTCAGAATTGTGCGACATTTGAACAGTGTCTTCCATCTGTGTACCAATCTGATACTCTTTACTTTCAATTGCCGGGGCAGCACCGAACGGTGCGGAAACTTACTGAAAGGTTAACAAATGCAGAAACGAAAAGCGTTCACACTGGTGGAGCTGCTGGTGGTGATTGCGATCATCGCGATGTTGGTGACATTGCTGCTTCCTGCAGTACAGTCTGCTCGAGCAGCCGCACGACGCACTCAGTGTACTAACGGTATCCGCAACCTCTGCCTTGGCGTGCTGAACTACGAGTCTTCCCACGGCAAGCTGCCACAGGGTTGGACTTCCAAATCAAACAACCAGGCGGAATGGGCATGGACAACTTACATCCTGCCATTCATCGAAGAGCAGGGTCTCTACGATCAGCTTGGCGTTAACGAGCGTCGGCTTTGGGACGTGATTCGAGACCCCAAGCTTCGCGGATTTGCTCAGACGCCTATCGCCATCTTCAACTGCCCTGAAGATGAGTCCGTCGAACTTCTGCGTGGTGGTGGTAACACGTTTGGTCCGCCGATCGAGCGACACTTCCGCTGCTCGGGTTGCCCGGGTGCTCCCGAGTTTGAACCTGCCAAGTCGAACTACATTGGCGTCTGTGGACTCTGGGATAAGTTCAACTTCAACAGTAACAATGGCGTGTTCTACGCTAACAGTGAAGTCGAGCTCGGCGACATCGAAGACGGTACTTCGAAGACGTTCATCATCGGCGAACGAGACCGACGATGCCGTCAGGGAACCTGGATTGGCGTTCGTAATCCACCTGGCCCTGACCTTTGGGGATCGTACTTTGTTCGTGGCCGTGTCAGCGTCAAGCTGAATGACCCGCGTCCAGTTACGAACTCGCGTACTTGTGCCGAAGGCTTCAGTAGTGCTCACCAAGGCGGTGGATTCTTTGGATTTGCTGACGGTCACGTTGCCTTCATTAGTGATGACGTCGAATTCAGCAACGGTGGACTGAGCGAAGGCCAGATCATCAACAACAACAATCCTCCGCCGTTTGACGGTGCTCGTCTTGGCGTCTACCAGCGACTCGGTAGCCGTAACGACAACCTGTCCGTTGGCGACTATTAATCAGACGTTGGTTGACGTGACAACGTGGACTTGATCAAGTGGTGTAGTCAAACGGGCTACGCCACTTTTCATTTGGTGACTTAAGAAAATGAATCGATTCAAACTACTCGCAAGTATCGTACTCGTCGTCGTCGCTGTTGGGTGTGGTGAGACCGGACCGAAGCTAGGTACCGTCACAGGCACGATTACGCTCGATGGCGATCCGGTCGAAGGTGCATTCGTCAACTTCATGCCTCTGTTTCAGGGCGGAGCTGAAGCAATGGCCGTTGAGAAGACCGACGCGAACGGGCGCTACGAAATGATGTACGGCGTCGACAAGATGGGCTGCCTCGTCGGAAAGCACCAAGTGCAGATTTCGACGCAGGACTACGAAAAGCAACCCGACGGCAGCAACAAGACCATCAAGGAACGCATTCCGCGACACTACATCGGGCCGGATTCGATTCTGGAGTTCGACGTGGTGGAGGGTGAGAATGTGGCCGACTTCGATCTGACGAAAAAGAAACCCAAGTAGTATTCACTCGACTCGGGTCCGCAAATGGCTCTGGAGGACTATCGACGCAAACGCTCTTTTGCGAAGACTCCGGAGCCGCAAGGCTCGTTCGACGCCAATTCTGCCACCATCAATCAGTGGCGCTTCGTGGTACAGAAACACGCAGCGTCACGTCTTCACTACGACCTGCGGCTCGAGCTAAACGGCGTCTTGCTCAGTTGGGCCATTCCAAAAGGTCCATCTCTGGACTGGGAAGAAAAGCGGCTCTCGATCCACGTTGAGGATCACCCGATCGAGTACCTGGAATTCGAGGGCCTCATTCCGCGACATGAATACGGTGGCGGTACGGTCATGGTCTGGGACCGAGGAACCTGGAAACCGCGTCACGACGCGGTGTCGGACTACCAGCGTGGCGAACTCAAGTTCCACCTTGCCGGTAGCAAGTTGCGCGGCGGGTGGATGCTCAAGCGACTCGATCGACGAGACGCAGGGCAGTGGCTGCTGATCAAGGAAAAAGACGAATCGATGCGCGACCTCGCGGATTTCGATGTGCTCGAGGAAATGCCAAACAGCGTCCTGACGGATCGCTCAATCGAGGAGATTGCCGCCGACCGCGACGCTTGGTGGTCTGGAAATACCGCGCGTCTCGCCGACTGGAAGTTTGACGCTAGTAAGTACCCGGAGGCGCAGGAATGCTCCTTGCCGGGGACCGTACGTCCCTGCTTGCCGACCGCCGCCCGAGTTGCTCCAACCGGTGAGCAGTGGATTCACGAAATCAAGCACGATGGCTATCGAATGATCTGCCATCTGCACAAGGGTGAAGTTCGTTTTCAGTCACGCAACGGCAAAGACTGGACGGACCGACTTGCATCGCTTTCCCGTCTCGCTGCCAGCCTACAGATTGAATCAGTCGTTTTCGACGGCGAGATTGTGGTGATCGACGAAGCGGGGCGAACCAGTTTTCAGGCATTGCAAAATCGCATTGGTGTCGGAGGAGGCGCTGATCTCCGCTACTTCATTTTCGACTTGCTGTACGTGAATGGATATTCACTGACGTCGCTGCCGATACTTCAGCGGAAACAGATCCTCGACGAGCTGATGCAGTCGACGGTGCATTCGCAACGATTCATGTATACCGATCACATCGAAGGAGACGGTCCCACCATTTTCCAGCAGGCGTGCCAACTGGGCGTGGAAGGTATTGTCTCGAAGCGTGCGGATAAACGGTACTCGGAGGGACGAACGGAATTCTGGTACAAGACGAAGTGCCTGCAATCTCGCGAATTCCTGATTGGCGGCTTCACCATGGAGACGAATTCCAGGCAGAGTTTGGGCGCAATCCTGCTGGGCATCCCCGACGAGGATGGGAAGCTGCATTTTGCCGGCAAGATCGGTACCGGTTTTACGGAAGCGACGCTCACAGATCTGCGAGTACAGCTGGAGGAATGCAGGATTTCCAAGTCACCCTTTGTGAATCTCAACCGTCGTACGGCGGACAAAGGGACACTCTGGGTTGAACCGGAACTGGTCGTTGAGATTGAGTTCGCTGGCTGGACGAGAGAGGGGCTGGTGCGATTCGGGAGTTTTCGAGGGATACGCGAGGATCTGACGGACGCGGACCTGGATTCGACTCTGCCCGGCGAGCAGACCTTCGGCGATACTACCGTAAATGGCGAGGATACGGTTGCGACGCCCGCGAAGAGCCACGCAAGCAGCCACGTAGACGTCGAGCCAGTGGCCGACGTCCGCGTCGATCCGCGTATCGAGTTGCCGGAAGAACTGTCTTCCGTGCGGCTCACCAGCCCCGACCGCATCGTGTATCCGGACATGGGCATCACGAAGTTGGGCGTGGCTACGTTCTATGCCCAAGCCGGCAAGTGGATGCTTCCTCATGTCGTGGGGCGACCTGTTTCGTTGCTGCGGTGTCCCAACGGAGTCGCCGACACGTGCTTCTTTCAAAAGCGGGCACCCCAGGGATTACATGACTCGGTCGAGCGAGTGGAGTTGCCTGGCAATGAAGGCGGTCACGCATTCCTGGTGGTCCACGATTTGGTAGGACTGCTATCACTGGTGCAGTTTGGCGTACTTGAGTTCCACGTGTCCGGTGCGCGGTTCGATCGATTCGATCGCCCGGATCGTCTGGTATTCGATCTTGATCCGGATCAGGGACTGCCATTTGAGCATACGGTCTCCGCCGCCCGGGAATTGCGAACGTGGCTACATGGGGCGGGGCTGGAATCGTTCCTCAAGACGACCGGTGGCAAGGGCCTCCATATCGTCGTGCCGATTCGTCGGCGTCACACGTGGGACGACGTCAGGAAATTCACAACTCAGGTGGCAGCCGATTTTGAACGCCGGCATCCACGTCGCTTCACTTCCAACCCTTCGAAACGAGCAAGGCGAGGCCGCATCCTCATAGATGCGCTGCGAAACACGCGCGGAGCCACTACCGTCGCCGCTTTCTCCACTCGGGCCCGGGCAACGGCGTCCGTATCGGTTCCGATAGCGTGGGAGGAACTTGATGGCCTTACTGGCAGCGACAGCATGAGTCTGCAGGCAGTGCTCGGCAGATTGGCCGCCATGGAAAACGACCCATGGAGTGAGATTGGAAACATCGAGCAGGGCCTCACCCGGAAGGCATGGAATCGACTGGGCAATTAGTCAGAAACGTGCTCCGTATCGCATTCGACTTCCCCTCGCTGTGCTCTGTTGTGTCAATCGATTTAGAGTGCGACATCGCCGCTGAATTGGTCCTTAGACTGGTCCCTGAACTGGCTGGTGAACCAGCGGAAGGGGCCTTCCGAATCCGAAATCTTTTCGAAAGTGCACTTCGCGTAGAAATCTCTATTTACGGAAATTGACCGTATCCTGTATTCCTCCCGAACCCATTGTCGTGGCATGTCGTAAAAGTCTGTTGTGAGCCGGCGATTCGTCGGATCACAATCACGTCATGGAAGACATCGTTGCCCTGATTGGGCACGTATCAGCAATGTTGCATGGAGGCACGTATGCTGGGCACACCCGTTGTTCGCATTATCACGATCGCTGTTGTCATGACGCTGGGCCTTGGCCTGGCAATGGATGCGAGTGCGCAATCCGGTTCCCGCGGTGGCATGGGAGGAATGGGCATGGGCGGCGGTGGCGGTCCGGCTGGACCTACTGGTCCCGGTCCCAAACGATATGTGCCTCCCAAGTTTGCTCCCAGCGGCCCTCGCATCAACGTTGCGGAAGTCCGTCTGAAGGGCCAATTCTCCATGAGCGAATCACGAATTCGCTCGAAGCTGCAGACGCGTGCTGGTCGGCAGTTTGATCCGGCGGCTGTGCAGGCGGACGTTCGCCAGCTCCTTTCCAGCGGCCTGTGTTACGACGTTCGCACCTACCGGGAGGACTCTCCCCAGGGCGTCATCATCACGTACGAACTCTTTGAACAGCCGTTGGTGCAGTATGTTCAGTTCGAAGGCAACAAGGTTCGCGACAACACACTCCTGAAGAAGTCTGAGCTCGCCGTCGGTCAGCCGCTCAGCCGATACCGCGTCGACGAAGCTCGCAGGAAACTGGTGGAATACTACCAGGGGCGAGGCAACGCGCATGTCGAAGTTGTCATCCGCGAAGGCAGCAAGGAAGGCGACAAGGGAATCGTCTTCACGATCAACGAGGGACCGCGACAACGTGTTCGCTGGACCAGCTTTGAAGGTAACACAATCGCCAGCGATTCGCGGCTGCGGACGCAGATCGATTCGAAGCCCGGAATTCTCTGGTTCTTCAAGGGACAGGTCGACACGGATGTCATCGAAGAAGACGTCGAAAAGCTGACTTCCTACTATCGCAGCCTCGGCTTCTTCCGCGCCAAGATCACCAAAGAACTCAACTTCAACGCGTCCGAAGAGTGGCTCGATCTGACCTTCCACATCGACGAAGGTCCACGCTACGTCGTGCGGACCATTAGTGTCGAAGGTAACGAAGTCTTCGGGCAAGACTCGTTGTTGACGGCAACGGCAATGAGACCGGGCGAATACTTCGACCTCACCAAAATGAACGAGGACGTTCGCATCCTCAAAGATGCCTACGGAGCCAACGGCTACATCAAGGCAGACGTCCGGGCGACACCTCAATTTGATGAGGAACCCGGGCAACTGGATCTCGTCTATCGTGTGCACGAAGGAAAGCAGCATCGTGTTGGAAACATCATCGTCAAACTCGACGGTGAATATCCTCATACGCGTCAGTCCGTCGTGCTCAATCGGATCGAGCTGCGTGAAGGCGACATTATCGACAGCCGCAAGCTTCGCAACAGCGAGCGGCGGATCAAGGCATCGCAGCTGTTTGAAAACGGACCGCTGGGCGGACCGGAAATCGCAGTTCAACCGCGGAGCAACGGCACCCGTACGGCCCGGTCCCAGTCTGACAACAGAAACTACTAGTAGTCGCGAAATGATGAGCAACCACCGAGGCAAGATGTTCCCGATCAGCGCGACAGATCCTATGTCCTGCTGCAATGTCCTCGCCCTCCTACTCTTGCATTGACCCCACAGTGAATTCAGTCAACACACGAAACGAAATGGCGGACGGCGTGAACCACATTCGATTTGCGACTGGCGTAATCCTGCTCGCGACGGTATTCACCGGATGTGCAGGGCCGTGGGCAAAGACATCGAAGATTCAGTTGCCAACGACAACGGCAACGCCGGCTCTCGCGATCGACCAGGCTGCGCCGTCGAATGCACCGGTCGGAGGCATTCTGTCTCCGGAAGAATCCACCGAAGACCTCGAGGAAATTGAAGTGGAGTCTGGTGAAGTCTCCGACTTCATCATTCGTGGACAGTCGATCGACGAAGTCACCTCGCCCAACGGTACAACGACTTTCCGGGAAGCAATGCCCATCAGCGGCACCGCCCCAACCGCCGGCGGCGTGCAGCAGGCTCAGTACTCTCAGATGGCACCGAGCATGTACAACAACGGGCCAGGCGGGCCAGGCGGGCCAGCTGCTGGACCGAGCTATGGTTCGCCGGGTAGCTATGGGGCTCCGGCCAGTGGCAGCTACGGATCGGTCGGGCAAACGTATTCGCCTCCACCGGCACAAGGTTACGCACCACCTTCCCAAGGTTACGCACCGCCACCATCGCAAGGCTACGCACCGCCGTCTGCCGGATACGGAACCGGTGGCGACTATGTCGGAGGCGATTTCATCGGAGCGGAGCAGGGCTACGGCCCGGTTTACTCGCCCTATGACGGGTCAGGCGTTGTGCCGCCCTATACCGACGACGCCGACTATGCCGATCTGGTCGTCAACCTGCGTGAGACGCAGACAGGTCGCTTCATGTTTGGCGTGGGCGTCAACTCGGACCTTGGACTTACCGCTCAAGCGATTATCGACGAACGCAACTTTGACTGGCGTCGCTGGCCTCGCAGCCTTGACGACATCATCAACGGAACTGCCTGGCGAGGTGGTGGGCAGTCGTTGCGGATTGAGGCCGTTCCTGGTACCGAAGTGCAGCGGTACATGGTCAACTTCACACAGCCCTATCTGTTCGACACGCCGATATCCTTCAACCTCAGCGGATACCTCTACGACCGACGCTACTTTGATTGGGACGAACAGCGAGTGGGTGCTCGCGTTGGACTTGGATATCGGATTACCCCCGACCTCTCTCTGGCCGTCTCGCTGCGAGGGGAACAGGTGGATTTCCACAATCCGCGAGTTCGTGGCATTCCGATCATCGAACGGGTGCTGGGAGAGAGCGACATCTTCTCCGGCAAGGTCAGCCTGACGCACGATACACGCGACCTGCCCTTCGCCGCCACCGAGGGACATTATCTGGAAATCAGCTACGAGCAGGTATTTGGATCGTTCGACTATCCACGAGGAAACATCGACTATCGACGCTACTATCTGCTAAGGCAACGGGCTGACGGTTCCGGTCGACACACGTTGGGCTTCAGCTTCCGTGGCGGAATTACGGGTGAAGAAACTCCGGTCTACGAGAACTTCTTCGCTGGCGGTTATTCGACGATGCGTGGTTTCCGGTTCCGACATGCCAGTCCGAAAATTGCGGACGTGATTGTCGGTGGCCAGCTGAGTCTGCTGGGGACAGCGGAATACATCTTCCCGATCACCGCGGATGACATGCTGAAGGGAGCTCTCTTCTGCGACTACGGTACGATTGAGGAGTCCTACAAGGAAGTCGATATGGAAGACTTCCGTGTTGCTGTGGGTGCTGGTTTGCGAATCACGGTGCCCGCGATGGGACCGGCCCCGATTGCGGTCGACTTCGCCGTGCCGCTTGCTCGTGAGGATACCGACCGTATTCAGAACTTCAGCTTCTTCGTTGGATTCGGCCGCTAGATCCTGCGTGTCGACGACGAGTTGCCTCTTCGACGACTACGAATCGGATGCAGTGGTGGTCGTCGTCAACTGACGGCGTTCGAGATCGTGGATTTGCAGCATCGAGCCGGAAAGGTTCGCTTCGGCCAGGTCACGGATTCGCTGATGGTGCGTGAAAAACAGAATCTGCATTTCATCTGCAAGGCTGGCGAGCACCTGGAGTGTGGCCAACGCCCGCTGGTCGTCGAGATGGATCAGGATGTCATCCACAATGAGCGGCATTGGGCCGAATTGTGAGAGTCGCCGTTGCAGATACGCCAGCCGTAGCGACAGATACATTGGGTCTCTGGTTCCGTCGCTCATCGCACTCACGTCGACTTCTTCGCGAGTGCCTCGCCTGATGCCGACAATGATTGCCTGCCCCTTCTCGTCAAATTCATGTTCCAGCCCGGTGAATTCGTTCCCGGTCATCGTCGCGAAGTATTCGCTGGCTTTCGAGAGCAGCGTATCTTTGTTGTTTTCCCGGTACCGTTCGACCTGCTGCTGCAAAATGCACTGGGCGATTCGCAGGCGGGTGTACTCGCCAACGATATCGTGAGCTTCGGAAAGGAAGTTGACCGCACGCTGATCGGCAAGGGCGAACTTGCTGCTGCCATCAATCGCGTTCATGCGGTCTTCGACGTCGGCCAGTTCTACGCGAATCGCTTCGGAGGCTTCCCGTTCGGCATCGATCTGACCCTGGAGGTCCTGAATCGCGGCGTCCAACTCCGCCTGGTCTCGGTCGCCGGCCATCTCAACGAATTCATCAAATTCAATTCCTCCGCCCGTACTCTGGATTGAATCGACAAGCTCGCGAAGTTCGCCGGAGAGCTGCAACAGTCGTTCGAATCGCGGGAGGTCTTCGCTGGATCCGACATTGGCCAGTTTTACGAATCCAGCCAGCTCCAGCTCAAGCGTCTTCGCTCGTTCTTGCAAATCGGAGGTTTCCTCCTTATTCGTTTCGATGTCGGCGCGAAGGTTGTTCGCCGATTGATGACGTTGGCGTGCCTCATCGAGTTGGCGGCGCAGTTGTTTTGCGATTTCAATTGCCGAACTATCTCCGGCTTCAAAGGCTGCTTGATTCGCCACCTCCTTTACGTCGGTCGCGAATCGTTGCGTCTCCTGCGCGATGAAATCGAGACGTTCGCTCTGTTGGCGATATTTGTCGAATGCCTTGGTGAGCAAGCTAATTGCCTCCACTCGGGCACTCGCCTGAACGCCTGTCGCCGACGGCTTGCAGTCGATCCATGACATCGCCTCGGCCCACGATTCTTCCCACTTGCCCAGCTCTTCTTTTGCCTGCTGTTCTGCCAGTTTCTGCGACTCGACCTGGTCACGCAGTCGATCGTTGTCTCGCACCAACTGCTCTCTCGCCGATGACTTTTCGAGGGACGCCTGCAGGGCCGCGTTCGCTCGCATCAGCAGCGTTTCCAGTGAACCCTCAGCGTCGAGGTTGGCATTGGAAAGCGATTGTTTCAGCGCTTCGTGGGTTTCGTTGCGTCGCCGTTGGAACTCGTCGCGTCGGTTCTGCAAATCGCCTTGCGCCGAAACATGATTGATAAGTTCGTTTCGATTCTGAACCCAGCTACGCATCTCCAACGGCGAATTGATTTGCTGGATTCCGGACCGTTCCCACTCGGAGTGCCAGGCACGTTCCAATTCCTGCTGCTCGCTCGCCAGCTTGTCCAATTCGTCCTGCAACGCTTCGATCTGTTTCCGCAATGATGTAGCCTGCGACTCGCGTTCCGCCTGCTGGGCCACCGCGTCGGCGTTCAATCGTTGGCGATCGGCAATGTCGTCACTTTCGCGAACCGATGTTTCGTACACGAAGTCCAATCGTTCTTCGCCGGCGAATTCTCGTATCGCTGCCGCGTCTTCCGTCTCCAGCCACGCCTGACGCACCAATCTCCAGCCCCGTTGTCGTCGCTCGCGGGCCGCCAGCAGCTCTTTTTCGGAAAGCGACGGCATAACGCCGGAAGCGGTCTCGATTGCCTGTTGCAATTTGACGTGCTCGTCCGTTTTTGCCTTTAGCTCCAGCCTTGTCGTGTCACGTCGGTTTTCCAGTTTTTCGAATTGGCTTTGAAACCGATCTATCGTCTCTCGCATGGGGACCGCAGCATCGACCAGTCGCTGGACCGAGTCGTTGGCAGACCCATCCCAGTAAGGCAGTTCCTGCAGCAGACGGGCGATCTGCGAATCACCCATTTTCAGGTTCGAACTCAATTGCTCGATTTCTGCAGTGGCGCTGACGACATGTTCGGCACGCCGTATTTCATCCGCCAGTGTGCCAAAGTCGATCTCTTCACCGCATTTCTGAAGCTGCTCCTGCAACGCTTCAAGATTCCGTTGGGACGTCGCGAGATCGCCTTGTACTTTTGAAACTGCCTGACGCAATGCCTTCTCTTCCGTCGCCAGGGCCCCAATGGCCGAGCGATGTTCATGCTGAATACGTCGCGTGTCGATTTCGGAGAATTCGATCTCCAGCCCGAGTTCCACCAGACGTTGTTCGACCTCGCGTTTTGAAGTCGCGATTTCGCTGTCGACTTTCGATCGCTCCTCAATGAATTCCTTTTGCGAGCCAATTCGCTGTTGAATGTCCTCAATCTCTTCGGCCCGTGCCAAAATCTCGGGCAGCTCGGTGATGTTGTCCAGCTGTTCCTGCAACGTGCTCAAACGCTCGTGGAGGCTATCAATCATCGCAGTCTTTTGTGTGATCTCGCGTTCGCACTCCTGCCGTTGCTCGATGGAGTAGTCCGAAGCTGGAGCTTCAAAATCCCGCCCGCCCAGTTCTGCGAGCTCGGACTTCCGCGACTTCCATTTGGTGATCATGGGTAGCGCAGATCGCAATTGCAGTAGTCGCCGACAGCCGACATCCAGCTCTTTGCATTTCTTCCTGGAATCACCGAGATTTCGTTCCAGCTTGTCGTGCTCGGCCTTCAGACTCTCCCATTCCTTTACGGAGACTTCGCACTGGGCCCGCTCTTTCTTCGCCTCGCTGTAGCCGTCCAGCGCGAGCTTCAGTCGCGTCTTTTTTCTTGAAACGTAGAGCCGATCGATGTCTTCCTGCAGTCTGCTTTGCAGCGAAACAAAATTCGTACCGCTACCGGCCGCCAACAGGCTGTCCCCCGCCAACCCCTTTAGCTGCAGCATCATCTCGCCGCCGGCACGCAGTTCGTCGTGGTCGATGCAGTGAATGGCCGTGAACCGATCCTGGTCGACGCCACGCAGGAATACATCCAGCGAGTTGTCCGGAAGCGTATTTTCATCTTCGTCCAGAGTACGCAGGGTGCCCTTGGATCCCTTGCGTCGTTTGAACGCCAGTTTTGTGCCGTCTGTCGCGCTCAACACGCCACCAATTCGTAGATCGGCATTCTTGTGGAGAAAGGAATCCTTCGTGCGTGTGTGAATCCCATACAACAGCGACTCGATCGCTCGCAGCATCGAACTCTTGCCAGCCTCGTTCTGGCCGAAGATCAACTGGAAGTTGCCTTTTGAAAAGTCGAGCTTCTTGTCGGTGAACGGACCGTATGCCAGTAGATGAAGTTCGTCGATTCTCATGCGACACCTCGCTCAGTTGCGTCGCTGGTATCCAACAGCCGAGCGACAAGAAGTTGCCTGGCGTCTTCCACAAGTCCGCGCACGACTTCGTCGTCGCCAAGGTCAAGGATCACGTCCTCGAGTCGCGGGTCGCGAGGTACGTTCTTGAGCACCCGTTCAATATCGTCACGAATACTTTCGAAGACGCCTCCGTCGGGAAAAACGTCCATGACGGATGACACCAGTTCGCCCACCGCTTCACTGCGGTTTTCAACGGAGTGTGTGACGGGATGCGTGGTCCGGATCTTGAATTTTTCCAACCAAACCTGATCATCGAAGACATCGACAATTGTTCGCTGTAATTCCTCACGCCAGCGGTCGTGGTAGTTCCTGAGGTCGCGGTCGACGGTGGTTGCTCCTTGCACGATGACACGAACGGCCAACGAGCGATCATCAGAGTTCTTCAGTTCCGTTTCGATTGCCTTGCGGATGGAGTCGATCACATCCTGTGGGTCTTCAGCGCCCTTCACATCGACGGAGCACTCGGCCCAACGCCAGACGTCGGTCTGAGCGAATTTTACGGAGATCTGTCGATCGTCGGTGACACTGACTAACAAACAGCCGCGCGGTCCGCATTCGCCAATATGTCGCCCCTGCGTGTTGCCGGAATAGCGAATTTGCTGCTGTGGCCCGCCGGGAAATTCCTGTCGTTTGTGGATATGGCCGAGGGCCCAGTACTCGTACTCCTTCGCTCTCAGGCCGTCCAGCGTCGAGGGTGCATAGTTGTCGTGAGACGAATTGCCTCCGACGTTCGTATGCAGCAGGCCAATGTTGAAAGCTCCACTTCGGGCGACGGGATAATCCGCAGAGAGATCTTTTTCAACCGAGCGATTTGCAAAACCCTGTCCGTGGATGGCAACGTCCAGATCCTCGAGATATTCGGTCGCCGGTTTGTTGGTGGGAAAGACGTGCACGTTTTCCGGGAACGTCAATGCACCGAAGGATCGCTTTGTTTTGGAAGCGGCATCGTGGTTTCCCTGGATGATGAAGACACGGATTCCGTGCGACTCGAGTTCCCGAAACTTCTCGCGGACGTGGCGGGGTGTGTTAAAGTCGGGGCTGTCCTGATCGTATAGGTCACCGGCAATCAGCAGAAAGGCAACCTGCTCATCAATCGAAAGTTGAATGAGGCGGTCGAACGCCTCGCGTGTCGCAACGCGTAGCGACTCGGTCGGGGCACCTTCATACTGATCGAGATTCAGTAGCGGACTATCGAGATGTATGTCGGCGGCGTGGATGAATTTGAACACCCGTCTACCTCATTCCCTGAGATTCTGTTTTCAGAATACACCAATATGTAGCCGGTGCGTGACACGTGTGGTCACCGGGTGGATCCGTCTGCAACAAGCGTAAAAGACACTCTTTCAACATAAACAGCAAAACGAGCGGCCGAAAGTACGGTGTTTTGTGGGGGGCATGGGGGCGACTTGCTCACGATGTCCGGGCGGCTAAGATTATGACCCGTCCCAACTTTGGGCGTCGCAGGCGAGAACACCCTATTCTGGCGACTCGTCTTTAAATCTGGCCGGTCATGGAGAGACAAAAATGGCACGCGAACGTGGCAAGAAATTCGATCGGCCCAAGCGAGATGACGATCGCCCCGTGCTCGAGCGGCAGCCGCCGTACAACGCCGAAGCCGAAATGGCCGTGCTGGGCAGCATCATTCTCAAGCCCGACGCGTGCGACGAAATCTCGCTGATCATCCGTAAAGAGGACTTCTTCGACGAAGCCCACGCCAAGCTCTACGAGCACATGATGCAGATGCACGATGCCGGCCGACGCATCGACATTACGCTGCTTGTCGACGAACTCAAGCGAAGTGATGACTACGATCGCATCGGTGGGGCGGCGTTCCTCGCGCGTGTTGGTGATGCCGTCCCGACGGCCGCCCATGCAAAGCACTACGCGACGATCGTCAGGACCGACGCCACCAGCCGCGCGTTGATTGACGCGAGCACTGAGATTTTGCGTGACGCGTACGATCCCGGGAATGACCCGCGCGAGTTGCTGGGCCAGGCGGAACAGAGGATTTTTTCGATCCTTGACCGGCGTGGATCGGCCAGCATCTCGTCAATCTCCGACGTCCTACACGAAGCACTCGATCGAATCGACGCTCGATTGCGTGGCGAACACACCGGCGGTGGAGTCGACACGGGCTTCGAGGAAATGGACAAGATGATGGGCGGGTTGCACAACTCGGAACTCGTCATCCTTGCCGCTCGTCCTTCGATGGGAAAAACGGCGTTCGCCATGAACATTGCCGAACACGTTGCCCTCGCGCAGCAGGCTCCCGTGCTGTTCGTCAGCCTGGAAATGTCGGCGATCGAACTTGCCGACCGTTTGCTGTGTAGCGTCGCCGAAGTTGACAGCCGCCGCTTGCGGAACGGTACAATTAGCAAGGAAGATCGCAAGCGGCTGATTGACACGGCCAACAAGATCAGTGCCAGCCCGCTGTTCATTGATGACTCGCCAAGCCGTACGGTCACGGAAGTCGCCGCGGCGGCACGTCGAATCAAACGGAACGAGAAAACACTGGGGCTGGTGGTCATCGACTATCTTCAGCTGCTGTCGCCGGACGACCCGCGGGATCCACGTCAGGAACAGGTCGCGAAGATGGCACGACGCCTCAAGCAATTGGCTCGTGAATTGGAAGTTCCAATCCTGTGTCTTGCACAGCTCAATCGCCAGGCCGAAGTCGCCAAGGAAAACAAGCCTCGCCTGAGTCACCTGCGTGAGTCGGGGGCGATCGAGCAGGATGCCGATGTCGTCATGTTTGTCCACCGCGAAGAGTACTATCAAACTTCGGAAGAAGAACGCGAACGGGTCGCTGGCCTTGCGGAGATCATTATCGCCAAGCAGCGAAATGGCCCGGTCGGCGATGTTGCACTAATCTGGCGGAAGGAATTTACCCGCTTCGCCGACCCGGCACCGGACCACTATACGGAGTTCGAGCAAGCGGAAGCCGGATTCTAGTTGGCAATTTGGTTTGCCAATCTGGATTGCTGTTGAAGCCGACCGTTGTGGAGAGGCGGGTGTCGCTTCACCGACGCCCCATTCTCGGCCGCGACGGTGTGTTTAGTCCGCCGCGAGTTTGATGTCGACCATCAGGTCGACGGCGATGGCTTCCAGTGCCTGCTGCAGTTCGTCGATGCTTAGCGTGGGAGGCAGTCGCAGGCCGGCATGAGCGCGAAAGAGGCTTGCGCCGGAGTTCGGGGCGCCCGTGCATTCTGTCTGGAATTCCTCCACGTTGATCTGATGTTCGGCGAATACTCGGGATACCTCACTGACGATGCCGGGTCGGTCATTGCCAACGAGTTCCATCCAAACGGTTGTGAACTCCTCTTCCAAAGGTTCCACTTCGTCGCGACGAGCGACAATACTCAGTCCTTCCAGCTCCTGAAGTTGTTCGATGAGCTGGCTTAGGTCCGACTCCTTCACATCCAGCCGGACGATGCCCGCAAAATGCCCGGCCAAGTGCGACATGCGGCTCTCCAGCCAGTTGGCATTTTTTGCCTTTACTGCATTTGCGAGCGATTCGACGAGTCCAGGGCGATCGGGCCCAATGAGCGTTACGATGAGAGACGGCATACGAGACTTCTTTGCTTGATCCGATAGCGTTGAGGAATGCCGCCGATTGTAGCCGCATTCGGGGATTTCGTCGTGTTCAGTTTTCACGGCCGAATTCAGTTGTGCTGATTTGGTGAAGCAACGAAACCTGTAGCCATTCCATTTGTTGTTGATAAGAAACTGTCGTCAAATCGTCCGGCCAACATACATGACCACTGTCCTGTGCGTTTCTTTTCGTGCGAGTTGCGCAACGTAGACACACCGCGTTTTACCTATCTTTAAAGCACATCTGCATTGAGTGACGGCCCCCACCGGAACTTCTGTTCAATAGTTTTGGTGGGCGTAAATGGTTGCGCCAACGACACCTTCAGGGACATACCATGAGCCGCCCAGCATTGCAGCTGAACGACGAGCGTGTGAGCAGTCTGATCGATGCACATCGACAGAAGATCTACGAGTCGACGGACTGGATGCTCATGTGGCTGATGGTACTGCAGTGGATTGGCGGTGTGGTTACCGCTCTCACGTTGACGCCGAAGACGTGGATTGGTGAGACCTCCCAATTGCATGTCCACGTTTGGGCGGCCGTGATTCTGGGGGCGGTCATTTCAAGCCTTCCCATCGCGTTGGTACTACGGCGGCCAGGCGAACCGATTACCCGTCACACGATGGCCATCGCGCAGATGCTGTGGTCCGTGCTGTTGATTCATATTGCCGGTGGTCGAATCGAGACGCACTTTCACGTTTTCGGGTCGCTGGCGTTTTTGGCCTGCTATCGGGACCACCGCGTCTTGCTGACCGCGACGATTGTCATTGCCGTCGACCACTTCGTTCGCGGATTGTGGTGGCCACAGAGCGTATTTGGAGTCGTGCTGGAGAGCCCGTGGCGATGGGTGGAACACGCGGCGTGGGTACTCTTTGAAGACTGCTTCCTGCTGATTGCGATGTCACGGAGCATGGCCGAAACAAAGGAGCTGTGTTTCCGGCAGGCGGAACTGGAAAAGACCAATGCATCGATCGAGCAGGAAGTTGCCGACCGAACGAGTGAGCTCAACGCTTCGAAGGACTTTTTTCGGGTCATTCTGGATTCCATCGACGCCAACATCTGCATCCTCGACTCGACGGGGCTCATCGTCGAGACGAATCGCAACTGGATGGATTTCGCCGATCAGGTAGACGGAGAAGGCGACGATGTGTCGACCGGCAAGGGTGCGAACTATCTGGATGCCTGCCGCGGGGCGGCCGGTTCCTGCCGGGGTGGTGCGCTGCGAGTAGCCGACGCAGTAGAGCGGATTATCGCGGGTGAGCTTGAGAACTACGTCGATGAATATCCGTGCCATTCAGAATCGCGAAAGGCCTGGTACCAGGTTCGCATTACCCCGTTGGAAGGCGGCGACAGCGCTTTGCGGATGGTCGTCGTGGCTCACGTTGACATAACGGACCGTGTGCTCGCGGACCTGGAGCTTGTCGAGAAAACCAAAGAAGCCGAGAAGATGGCGTTGGTCGCAAAATACACCGACAACGCGGTGGTGATTACCGACGATCGTTGTCGAATCGAGTGGGTCAACGAGGGCTTTACTCGCGTGACCGGATACGAACTTGGGGAAGTCATTGGCAAGACACCCGGTAGTTTTCTGCAGGGTCCGGAGACGGATCCCGTGGCCGTCGATGTCATGCGGAGAGCATTGCAACGCAAGGAAGGGTTCGACGTTGAACTGATCAACTATTCAAAAACGGGAGAGCCCTACTGGGTTGCGATTGAAGCGCGTCCGATTCACGGGGCGGATGGCGAGGTTACCAAGTTTATCGCTTTGGAAAGCGATATTACGGGGCAAAAGCGAGCGGCGGAGGAAAAAGAAAGCCTCCAGCAAGAGTTGCTGATTTCCTCGCACAAGGCCGGCATGGCCGAGCTGGCGACGGACATACTGCACAACGTCGGAAACGTCCTCAACAGTATCAACGTCTCCGTGAAACTCGTGTCGCAGCAGATTCGAAATGGCTCATTGGGTACGGTTCGCCGGGCTTCGGATCTGGTCCTGGAGCACCGTGATGATCTGGGGGCCTTTGTCACCGAGGACAGTCGCGGCAAACTCCTGCCTGATTTTCTTGATCAGTTGGCAGGCAAGCTTGAGACGGAAAAGGATGCCATGGAAGGCGAGCTTGAATCCCTGGCCAAGAACGTGGAACACGTCAAAGAAATTGTGGCTGTGCAACAGGACGTCGCCAAAGTCACGGGGCTGCGTGAAGAAGTCGATCTTGCACTATTGGTGGAAGATGCCCTGAAGGCGGTTGATGGCTCGATCGTCAAACACGGAATCAACCTGCGGCGACAGTTTGAGGATTGCCCTCCTGTCTACACGGACAAACACAAAGTACTACAGGTTCTGGTGAACCTGATTTCGAACGCGCGGCACGCCGTGCGAACCATGGAACCGGGTGCCCGCGACATTACGATTCGAGTCTATTCGAATGCAGGTAGCGGCTTCGTGGACGTCATCGACAGGGGAATTGGAATTTCGAAGGAAATCCAGCAACGCATCTTTGAGCACGGTTTTACGACGAAAAAAGAAGGTCACGGGTTTGGGCTGCACGGCAGTGCCAATGCAGCGCACGTCATTGGAGGTCATCTGCGTGTCGAGAGTGATGGACCTGGTTGTGGCGCCACGTTTAGCCTTGAAATCCCACTGGAATCTGCGAGTGCAGTTGAATGCCCGATGAAATCCGAACAGATGGTCGGATCCTGATTGTCGACGACAATCAGCACATCCACGAAGACTTTCGCAAGATCCTCGCAACCAGCGTCAATGACGATCTGGCTTTCAACAATTTGGAAGCGGAATTCTTCAATCAGCCGCGCAAGTGTGCCGTGCGATCGGCATATCACGTCGACAATGCATTTCAGGGCGAACAGGGGCTTGAACTGGCCGAGACGGCGATTGAGAAGAGCAAACCTTACGATATGGCGTTCGTTGACATGCGAATGCCACCAGGATGGGACGGCGTCGAAACGATCCAACGACTTTGGAATGTAGATCCCGAGTTGCAGATTGTCATTTGCACTGCGTTCTCGGACTACACATGGGAAGAGCTGATCGAGCATGTTGGGCAGAGCGACAAGTTGCTCATCCTCAAGAAGCCTTTTGATAATGTCGAGGTCGCGCAGCTTGCGGCGGCACTGGTTGCCAAACGCACCCTTGGCCAACTTGCTTCGACCAAGATGAATCTCCTCGAGCAGATGGTTGGCGAAAGGACAAAACGCCTTGAACAGGCGCGTGCCGCTGCGGAGGAGGCGTCCGTCGCAAAGAGTCAATTCCTGGCGAATATGAGCCACGAAATCCGCACGCCCCTGACGTCGATTCTTGGTTACTCGGAAACGTTTCTCTCCGGAGAAGCGGCGGCAAACCTCACCGCCGACCAGACGCAGGCGGTGGAGACGATTACCAACAGCGGGCATCACCTGATGCAACTGATCAATGGGATTCTCGACCTGTCCAAAGTTGAATCCGGAAAGCTTCAGTTAGAATCCATCTGGTGTGACCTACGTTCGTTGGCCAATGAAGTTGCCGAGACAATGCAGGTTCAGGCCCGCATGCGCGGGATCGAACTGACCGTTGAAGTTTGCGAGCCGTTCCCGATGCAGATCAAGGGGGACCCGGTTCGCATACGGCAGATTCTACTGAACCTCATGGGGAACGCCGTCAAATTCACGACCGAAGGCAGTGTTACTCTAAAGCTACACGCCCGAAGTGAAGGGGACGAACAAGTAGCGCTGCTGGAAGTTCTTGATACCGGGATTGGCATTGAACCTGAGAAACTGGGGACGGTCTTTGATGCGTTCACGCAGGCGGATGGGTCAACAACCAGAAAGTACGGCGGCACGGGGTTGGGACTGACGGTCAGCAAACGTTTGGCGCTCAAGATGGGTGGCGACATCATCGTCAACAGCAAGGTCAACGAAGGCAGTAGCTTCCGGCTTGAGATTCCCTTTACCGAAATGCGGGAGGATAGATCAGGCGACACCCCCGTGGCGAGAAAAGTGGATACGTCGGCATCCGGGCTTGCCGGACTTCGGATTTTGCTGGCGGAAGATGAGCGAGTGAACCAACACCTGATCAAGGTCATACTCCGAAAGGCTGGAGCTGACGTTGAGGTCGCGGACGATGGACCTGAAGCTTTCCGCAAGGTCGTTGAGAGTTGGGAAGGGGGCGACGCATTCGATTGCGTATTGCTGGACATGCAGATGCCCGGCATGGACGGCTACACCGTGGTTGGGAAACTTCGCGAGATGGGCTATGAGCGGCCCGTGATTGCCCTGACGGCGCACGCCATGCAAAGTGATCGCAAGAAATGCATGGACGCCGGGTGCGATGAATTCGCATCAAAACCCATTCAGAAAAAGCCACTGTTCGGGCTAATTCAGAATTTCTGCCGTAAAGACGAACCGGTACTTACCGGCGAAAACAACTAACGCCGTTTTCAAAACTCTCTGTCCGAGAAATGCGAGCATTACGCCAGCAGTTTCTTGAGTTGCGTCCACGTTCGGGTGTTCGCGACGTCTCGCTTGGTCAGTCCGCCGCGTCGTGCCTGAAGAACGCCGTAACGCATTACATCCATTCCGGCGGTGCTGTGCGCGTCGCTGCTGATGACGATCGGAATACCTCGCTCCTTTGCCATCGAACAGTGGATGTCGTGGAGGTCGAGGCGTTTGGGATGTGCGTTCAGCTCAAGCAGTTTTCCGTACTCTTCCGCGGCGTCCATGACGGCTTCCATGTCGACGTCATAGGGCTTTCGCTTGTTGATAAGGCGTCCCGTAGGGTGCGAAATGGCGGACACGTTCGGGTTGGCGATCGCGTCCACGATCCGTTTCGTGATCTGGTCCATGGATTGTTGTTGCCCGTAGTGAACGCTGGCCATGACCCAATCTGCCTGTTCCAGAATCTCATCAGGCAGGTCCATACCGCCCTTTTCCAGAATGTCGCACTCGATACTCTTGAGCACCGTGAAGCCTCGTCCGAGTTCCCGATTAATGCGATCGACTTCTTCCCACTGCTCGAGGCAGCGGTCCGGATCCAATCCGTTGGCCATTCCCACACGTTGCGAATGATCGGTGATTGCGATGTACTTCATACCGCGTGCTTTGGCGGCTTCCACCATTTCCATGATCGTGCCCTTGCCGTCGGTGGCGACCGTGTGCATGTGCAGATCACCTTTGATGTCGGCCAGTTCGACCAGTTCGGGTAGCTCATTTTTCTCGGCCCAGTCGAATTCGTTGCGCGCTTCGCGTAGTTCGGGGGGAAATTCGGGAAGTCCCAGAACGGCGTAAACTTCTTTCTCCGTTGCTCCGGCCAATTGCTCGTCGTCGTTATCTCCCTCCGTGCTGTAGACGCCCCATTCGTTGACCTTCATACCGTTCTTCTTCGCCAGGCCGCGGACGACGACGTTATGTTCCTTGGAGCCCGTAAAGTACTGCAACGCCGCTCCGAAGGATTCATCGGGGACGACGCGTAGGTCCATTTGCAATCCGCTGTGCAGCCTTACGGACATCTTGGTTTCGCCGCGAATGATGACGGAATCGACTTCTGCGAACTCGCCGAAGTGATCCATCACGGATTCACCGTCATCGCACGTGACCAACAGGTCCAGATCGCCAATGGTTTCTTTTCGCCGACGGTAGCTGCCGGCCATCTCCATCTGTCGAATTCCGTCGTGCTCCTGCATGTGCGTTAGCAGCGACTGAGCGATATCGTCGGCGACGGCCCATTGAATCCGGACTTGCGAGGCCGCCGATTCAGCGTAGGGAATTCCATCGAGGATCAGTTTCTCGGTCTTTGCTGCGAAGCCTTTCAGCGTACGGACTTCTTCCGCCTCGCAGGCGGCTTTCAGCTGATCGAGTGTCTGGATGCCCATTTCCTTGTAGAGGACTGCAGCTTTCTTGGGCCCCAGGCCGGGAATGCGGAGGATTGCGAAAACGGTTTCGGGAATCTCCTCCTTCAACTCGTCGTGCATCGGGAGGCGATTGGTTTCAACCAGCACCTCGATCTTGGCCGCGAGGTCCTTGCCGATGCCGTCGATGTCCGTCAGCTTGCGATCGTCCGCCAGGACCGATGTGATCGGTTCGGAGAGATGGCGAATCGTCCGCGCTCCGTTGCGATAGGCCCGCAATCGAAACGGGTTGGCTCCTTTGAATTCCAGCATGTCGGCGACTTCGTCAAAGACGTCCGCGATACGTGCGTTGGTCATTGTTGCTTCTCCTCCGCAAGATTTCTGATCAGTCGCAAAATTTCTGCCGCAATGTCAACGTCCAACGTCCGTGACAACGCTCGCCAACCGGGGACTGCGTTGACTTCCAACGCCAGCAGTCGACCGTCACGCGCAGGCAGCAGGTCGACGCCCGCCATCACGGCGTCAACACAGTTTGCCGCGCGGATTGCCAGTTCCGCAAGCCGAGGCGTCACCTCAAGGGGTTCCGCGCGAGCTCCCAGGCTGACGTTCGTTCGCCAATCCAGTGGGTTCGAACGTTTCATGCCAAACACATTTTCGCCAAGCACCAGCAGCCGGAGGTCATGGCCTTCGTGCTCAATGAATTCCTGTTGGTAAATGATGGCGCCAAGCTGAATGAGTAGCTTGAAGGTGCGTTCGGCGATGGCCGGATCATGAATTCGAGAAATACCGCGACCCTCGCTACCGAACAGCGGCTTGAGCACCACGTCGCCGCCAAGCTTCGAAAAACCTTCCATTGCTTCTTCGAAGGTTTGACTGACGTGTGTGCGTGGAATGTCGAAGCCCGCCGCCCGCAGCCGCGCAAGGGTGAGGTATTTGTCGACGGCCGTCTCAATGGATTTGGATGAGTTGAACACCGGCATGCCCTGGGCTTCCATCCGTTGCAGGGCATCCATGCGAAAGACGACCTGCTCCAGCGAACCCGGCGGCATGGTGCGAACGAGCACCGCGTCGAAGTCTGCGAGTGGCACTTCAGCGGACGACACGGCGTTTCCGGCTTCGTCAGGTTCCAGTGAGGCATGGATGCGTGTGAACGGAAGCGGCTCCACCGTGTGAGCATTTCCCGCCGCTCGCTGCAGGTCTTGCGCGTACCAACTGTTGGCTGATGAAAGGACGGCGAGTCGCATGGAAAATTGTCCAGGGTGTGCCGCGGGAAACGAACGGGGATTTCACGCGAAGAAAGACTGACGCACAAGGTCATGCCGAACTTCCCCGGAAGAAAACGTTCTACCGGTTGGCACGTTGATCAGCTGAACAACGGCGGGACTGAAGAGATGCGGATCGATCTTGTAAAAGTCGCCATCGTAGCGTTTGAAGATTTCAGCGAAGGGTACGCCGAAGTCTCGCGAGCCCTTGCTGGGGACCTTGTCGACCAGTTCCGCCAGTTCGTCGTCTTCCGCGTCGACCCAGAGCGTGACTTCACCACCGTACAAAATGGCGTCGTTGGTTCTCCCGATTCCAGCGAGGTCATTTTCGGCGACAGGCGGCAGCGGGGCGTTTCCGAATCCGCTACGTACCTTGCGGACATCGAAGCCCAGTTCGTGCAGCTTGTGCAGCGAAGTTTCCACACTGCGCGCGACTACCTGAAGGTTGCCAGCCTGACTGGCCGTTGGGGCAACGCACAGGGTGACGTCGGCGGGCGTCACGCCGCAATCGCTGGCGATCTTCGCACACACTTCGTCGCCCGGAAGTTTCGCGGATTCAAGGACACCAATGACGTGACCGGCCTTTTCGCGAAAGCCGATGTCGTTGAAGATCTCCTCGTTGCCAAATGCACTCCGCATGGGGCCGGAACCCATGGCAAAGTAGTCGCCAACCGACACCTGCCAGCCGGCGTACTGCGACGCGAGACACGAGCTGACCGGATGGTCGGTGTAGACGCTGACCGTCTGTCCAAGAGGGCCGGGGTGGATTCTGATTTCGGACAGTCCCGCCATGCAGATTTCTGCAAGATGCACGCCGGCACGCAGGCCGCCTTGCGTTTCGACGCCATAGTCGTGAATCGTGCTTCCGGACGGTAGCGTGGTGACCGAGATGCGCAACTCGTCCTCGAGCTGCCGGAGGAATTCACAGATGCGTTGCGAGCGTTGATTCAGCGTCGATTCGATTTTCACGGCAATATTCAGGGCGCAAGTTGGTAGTCGTCATCCAGGACGAGGTCCAGCAAATCGGGGTCGAAGTCGGCGGCAGAGGCCGAATTTCGCCAAAGACTTCTGGCTTCTTCGGAGCTGAACCCGGGAGTGAAAGCCATCATGGCACTCCGGATCATTTTGGTCGAGGAGGCATTGTCGTCCAGCCACCGTTCTGCCATGGCGATCTGAAATCTGGGTGGCAGATTTTCGACGGGAAACCGGCTGTTTTTCCCAGCGGATCGAACAATCACGGTGTCGGGAGTTTTCTCGACGCAGATTGCCAGTTCACCATCGAGCGAAAATTCGGCCCCGGCGCGTAGCTGCCCGAGGCCGTCGATTGCCGCCATCCAGTATTGCTGCACACATTCGGTCACGGAGGAGAGCCGTGCGTGTAGTTCGACGTCGGCTGGTCTGATCAGCAGGGGCTTGGCTTCCGTCAGAAGATCGAAGGCTCGCTGCGTGTCGCGGGCCTTCAACGCATCGCGAGCGGTATTGAGCAGGCCGCCGAGCTTCTTCAAATCATCGTGTGAGACCACGGGCACCTCTGGCTCGCCTGGCTCAGCTGGATCGGACATATCGGGGTCGTCCATTGCCTCGTCGTCATCGGGAAGCTCGACCGGTTGTTCGTCAACCTTGGGCTCGTCATTCGTATTCGCGTCGGCGGAGTCCAGGTCGTCTGGATCGGCAAAGGGGAACTCGGCAGAACCAACTTCGCGGGGCAGGCGGTCGACTTTCGCTGGCGGTTGAGCCAAACCTGCCAACTGCGAACCCAGCCCTGTTTGCGTGACCACCAGGTACACAACGCCCAGCAGGGAAAGCACCCCAAACGTGCCGAGCAGTGCGAGCCGGCGGTTGCCAGATCGCTGCGCCTTGATGGATGCGGCGAACTTGGTCTTGTCGGTACTCTTGCTGGTAACGACGATCGGTGAGGCCGTTTCCTGAATGGGAGGAGCTACCGAAGTCGCTGGCTTCTCGCCGGTCGCGTTTTGCTGAGCGGCGAGTTTTTGGTTGTAGCGAGTTCGACTTTCGTCGCTGCTTAGGCATTTTGCCGCTCGGCGGATCCGTTGCAGCAGTTCGTCCCGAATCGCTTCGTGCTGCCCGACGTCCAATTTCTGCAGCATGCGGATCCGTGACTTGGCGCACCGTCGCACATTCTCGACCGTGGCATCCTGTGGCGTGACACCGAGCAACTGGTAATATGTTGGCTTGGTGGTCGACTGGATTCCAAACCATTCGAGATAGGGATCAAAGTTGGGCACGGTTGGATGTTTGCGGTTGCGGCAGTTTCGTTTGTCAGGACAGTTCACCCCGACGATCGTCTGGGGTATGTCGAGTCAGGATAGCAGATGGCATCACAGTTTTTGGACGGCATCAATCGCATGTTTGATCGTGCGGTTGCGACACTTGATCTTGAGCCCGGCCTTGGTGAACAGATCAAACAGTGTAACTCAGTTTACCAGACCCGATTTCCAATCAAATTGAAGGACGGGATTCAGGTCTTCACCGGTTGGCGTGCAACGCACAGTGAACATCGTTTGCCCGCCAAGGGCGGAATCCGCTACGCGCCAATCGTCGATCAGCATGAGGTCGAAGCTCTGGCGGCGTTGATGAGCTACAAGTGTGCGATCGTGAACGTACCTTTTGGCGGCTCGAAGGGTGGTCTGAAGATCGATCCGAAGAAGTATTCGGAAGAGGATCTTGAACGCATCACGCGGCGGTTTGCCAGAGAGTTGATTGGCAAAGGTTTTCTGGGCCCCAGCCTGAACGTGCCAGCTCCCGATATGGGAACCAGCCAACGGGAGATGGCGTGGATTGCCAGTGCCTATCGCGAGCGGTTTCCGACCGACATGAATGCGATGGGATGCGTCACGGGCAAGCCTGTTTCTCAGGGCGGTGTCGCGGGACGTGTTGAAGCCACGGGCCGCGGAGTTCAATTTGGCCTGAGAGAAATGTTTCGGCATCCCGACGACGTCAAGGCTGCGGGGCTGACGGGGACGCTGGCCGGCAAGAAGATCGTCATCCAGGGCCTGGGGAACGTGGGCTTCCATGCGTCAAAGTTTCTCTCCGAAGAGGACGACGCCAAAATCGTGGCCGTCATCGAACGGGATGGAGCCATCTGCAACGACGAGGGGCTCAATATCACCGAGCTTGCGGCTTACAAAATCGAAACTGGCGGCGTGAAAGGATTCCCTGGCGCGAAGTTCGAACCGAACGGGAATCTGCTGATGGAGTCGGAGTGTGACATCTTGATCCCGGCTGCCATAGAGAATCAGATTACCGCCGACAACGCCGATCGAATCAAGGCGAACGTGATCGCGGAAGCTGCCAACGGACCGGTAACCTATGAAGCTGACGAGATTCTGCGGAATCGCAACAAGTTCATCATTCCCGACTTCTATCTGAATGCGGGCGGCGTCGCGGTATCCTACTTTGAGTGGATCAAGAACATCTCGCACATCCGTTTCGGCCGTCTCGATCGACGACTGGACGAGAATCGCGGGCAGACCATGATCGATGTGTTGGAGCAACTGACTTCGTCTGAAGTGCCATTGCGATTCCGCGAGCAGCTTCTGCGGGGAGCTGACGAGCTGGATCTGATTCGCAGCGGGCTCGATGATACGATGCGGATTGCCTACCAGGAAATTCGCGACATCTGGCGGTCCCGCGAAAGCGTTACCGACCTGCGCGTTGCTGCCTATGCCGATGCGATCAACAAGATTGCCACGGCATACCGTGAGTTGGGGCTGTAGCCGCATATCACACCCGCCGGAGCCCCGTGCGATGCCTCGACGAACGCTGCTCGTGATTGGCGCAGGTGTGCTTGTCGCGGTGTTTTGTGGATTCGTCTACGAACGGATCATTGCCGGCGGGGTCGCATTTCCATTCCGCGTTTCCGGATCGTCGATGGCACCAACGTTGATGCCCGAGCATGCTTCGCTGGAATGTGATGCATGTGGAGTGTCATTAAAGCTGGATCTGACGCCCGCGAACGTCGCCGATTCGCGCATGCCCACGTCGATCGTTTGCCACAACTGTATGGCGACGGTGGAGCTGGGGGCGAGCTTGCAGGTTGTTGAAGCGGATTGGGTGCGAATCGACAAGCGAGCATTAGCTCGTCGTGCACCGCATCGTTGGGAGATCATCGCCGCGAGAGATCCACAGGATGTAGATCGTATCGTCGTCAAGCGTGTCGTTGGTCTGCCTGGTGATTCATTGAAGATGGTAGGTAATGTCCTGCAAATCGTGGACTCCAACGGCGAACAACATTCGTTGGCACGCGACGATTTAAAGCTCCCCACGTCCATTGCGCCGTGGATATCTGTCTGCCGGCAGCCGGAATTTGAATCGCGTGATGCCAACCGACCATCGCGGCGCTGGCACAACGTTGGCAGCTCTTCATGGTCCAGGAAAGGCCGGGGGTTTTACGTTGATGCGGAAGCCGGGACGAAAGAGCACCAACTGTCGTATCGACACGAAGACGCGCATCAGGGGACCGAACCGGCGGTGATCTATGACGACAATCCGTTCAACGCCAGCGTCTCAAGAATGCTCACGCCCGCGACGACGATTCGTTTCGCAGGAGTGGCCACGCTTGAGGGCACTGGGCAATTGTTGCTGCGGTGCAACGTCGGCAATGATCATTGCAGCGTTGTCGTCGACTCGGCGAAGCGGGCATGGTGGATCGAAGGTGACGAAGCGACAATCCATAAAGTGCAAGCCGACACGATTGAGTTTCAATTGATCGTCGACGAGAGTTTTGGAATTCGTATTGATCGCAACGTTGTGTGGGTACCGCGTACCCCTAATTCCATCGGTGCCTCGAAGACGCCCGCTGGGCAGGCTCGTTTTGTCGTGGGCGCAAAGGGGCTCTCCGCGAGCATTACCCGGCTCCGAGTCGACAAGCTGGCGAACATTACGCTGGACTCACCGCGGCGGTCGACGGATCGCGAATGGCGATTGCGGGATGATGAGTTCTTTTTGCTTGGTGACAATGCGCCGGTATCGATCGATAGCCGGCATTGGCCGACGCCTGTTCGCTCGAATCGATTTGTCGGAATCGTATCACGGGACAGTGATCCCGCTGCCACTCGGTGATCACGCATCTCGTCAGCGGCGAGATCTCGCTGCTGAAGCCTCGTTCAGGCGTTCGCGGCGGCAAGTTCGCTCTCGGTGAGGAACTCCTCTTCGTGGGAATCCGAGTAGGGAACGAAATCTCGATAGATGCGATACAGCGTCGGCACGAGAATCAGGACGAGGATCGTTGCCAGCAACAGGCCAAACGCGAGGCTGGTGGCCATTGGGATCAGAATCTGCGCTTGGAGACTGCGTTCCAGGAGAATTGGGACGAGGCCGGCGACGGTCGTGGCACTCGTCAGAAGCACGGGACGGAATCGACGGCGTCCTGCCTCAACGACGGCAACTTCTGCCGGCACACCGGCCTGGACGCGGGCATTGATAAAGTCGATGAGAACGATCGAGTCGTTTACGACGACGCCGGTCAGGGCCACCAGTCCAAAGAAGCTGAACAGCGTCAGCGGAAGGTCCAGGCATAGGTGCCCAAGGATGGCTCCGATGACTCCGAACGGAATGATCATCAGAATGATCAGCGGTTGGAGGTACGATTTGAATTCGAATGTCAGTAGGGCAAACATCACGACCAGCGCGATGGCGGTGGCGACAAAGAGACTTTGAACCGACTCCTGCGTCTGCTCCTGTTGGCCCTCCCAGTTGATCGAAAGGCCCGGGTAGCGTTCCAGTAGCCCCGGTACGAAGTCCGCACGCAATGCCGCGACAGTCTGGCTGGCATTGGCCTTCTGTTCGTTGATGTCTGCGGTGATGGTGATGGAACGCTTCTGGTTCAGTCGGTTAATTTCGTTGTAGCCGCGAACGACGTTGATATCGGCGAGCTCGGTAATGGGCAGTTCAACAATGGGTTGTCCCATCGTGCCGCCGGTGCGAATGCGAATTTCCTGGATATCGGCCAGCGAACGTCGTTGCTCTGGCGGATAGCGAACCATGAGTTTGACTTCGTGGCGTCCACGCTGAAGACGCATGACCTCGGCACCGTAGTAGGAAGCCCGGATTGTGTTGGCCAGTTCCTGCGAGCTGACGCCCAACGCTTTCGCACGTTCCTTGACGGAGACCTGGAACTCCCATTTTCCCGGGCGGGAATCGTCGTCGATATCATTTACACCGTCGAAGGTTGCCAGTTTGTCTTTGCACTCCTCGACGGCAGCTTCAAGGTTCTGTTCACTGCCGGGATCGGCGAGCAGTTTGAATTCGATAGGTTTCCCCTGGGGTCCCATGGCGATGGAGCCGTAGGTGAGTGCTTCCACGCCGGCGATTTCGCCAACTTCCTTGCGCCAGATTTCATTCAGCTCGTCACTGGTGATCTGGCGATTCTCGCTTTCGACCAATTCGACCGTGATGGATCCCACGTGGCTTCCCGAGGTGGCTTGACCGGCTGGACCGCCGCCCTGGTTTTCCACGACGCCAACACCGCGGTAGATCACGCGGGCGACGTTATTGAAGTCCTCATTGATGGATTCAAAGTGCCTGACCATCCGCTGTGTCGCCTTGTCGGTGACGTGCGAAGGAGTACCGTCGGGGAAGGTGACTTTGGCCACCAGATAGTTGGCGTCCGTTTTGGGGAAAATAATGAACGGCACAAAACCAGCCCGGACAATGCCAACGGTCACCAGCAGCAACGCCGCCGCCATTGAAAGAACGGTCCACGGGTTGGAGACTGCCGCCCGAAGAACGGGGGTGTAGAGCGAGTCAATGAATCGCTGTAGTTGGCGAGCCGTATACCGGTTGATGCGTTCGAACAGCTTGATGACAAACCCAAGCGGGTAAAACAGAAAGCCAACAACACGGAAGACAAGGCTGTCATTGTGGGCCAGGTGGCATGGCAAAATTAACATGCTCTCGAAGAGCGAGATTGCCAACATGGCGATGACGGCTAACGGCATCACGGCGATAAACTTGCCCATGACGCCCGAAACGAACAGCAGTGGGCAAAAGGCGATGATCGTGGTCGTCACGGAAGCCATGACCGACGGAATGACTTCGTGCGTTCCGTCAATCGCGGCATTCAGAAAACTCTTGCCCATTTGCCGGTGAGCGTAGATGTTTTCGCCGACGACGATCGCGTCATCGACAATGATTCCCAACGCCATCAGGAACGCGAACATGGACAGCATGTTCAGCGTCTGTCCAAACGCCAGAAGAATGCCGCCGGCACCCAGCATGGCAATGGGGATTCCCATCGCAACCCAGAATGCCAGTCGCAATTCGAGGAACACGGCCAGAACCAGAAAGACCAGGAATAGTCCCATGCGGCCGTTTTCGACCAGCATCTCGAGTCGGTCGCGAACGTCGATGGAGCGATCGCCCCATGCCACAATCTCGTAACCGGTTGGCAACTGGGCTTCCTTGACGAAACCTCGGACTTCCTCCGCAATCTTCAGCAGGTCTTCGTTGGAGGTGCGCTGGATTTCAAGAAACAGGGAAGGGCGGCCATTGGTTTCGGTAATGGCAGTTCCGTCGGTGAAGTCATCGCTGACAGTACCCAGGTCAGCGATCGAAAGGACGACTCCGCCGGGGTCGGTGACCAGTGGCAGCTTGGCGATTTCACGACCAGTGAGTCGTTTGTTCTTGCCACGGACGAGCACTTCCTGCCCGTCACTCTTGATCTTGCCGGCCGGCAATTCCATATTCTCACGACGGACAATGTCGGCGACCTGCGGTAGGGAAAGACCATGCTTTCGCAGCGTGTCCTCGTCGATCTCGACATCGATCTGATAGTCCAATGCTCCCTTGATGTTGACCTGCGACACCGTCGGCAGCAGCAGCAATTTGTCGCGAATCTGTTCGGCGACGGTACGTAATTCCAGCCGGTCGACGGGACCGTCGGACTCAGGGGCCATCACGGAGACATTGATGGCCGCCTCGCGGAAGGTGACTTGCTGGACTTCTGGATCTTCGGCGAGGTCCGGGAAGCTGGGGATGCGATCGACCTCGGACCGAACTTCATTGACGACGCGCTGCACGTCTTTGACGTCGGCACTAAGTTCCAACACGACCGAACCGGCGTTCTCGGCAGCGACGGAAGTCATCTTCTTGATGCCGTCGATCGTCTGCACGGCTTCTTCGATTTTCTGGCAGATGCCGCGTTCGATTTCCTCGGGGGAAGCACCGGGATAGGGAACGGAAACGAGCACGATTTCAAGTTGAAACTCGGGGAACACCTCGCGTCGCATCATTGAAAAGCAGACGGTACCCAGAAGCAGGATGCCGATCATCAGCGTGTTCATCGCGGGGGAATTGCGAATCGCCGAGCGGATGAGTTCTTTCATGGTTGTGATTTCCTGTGCCCGATCCCGAGCTTATCTGGCGTTGGTACCATCTTCACGGGCGGTCATGTTTTCCGCTGCCGCCGGCTGACTGGCGGCATGCAGTCGCAATGCCATTCCTGATTCCGCGACGGGAAGTGGCGACACCACGACGGAGTCGTTTACGGAGAGTTTTTCAGGGTCGGCGATCGCAATGACTTTTTCCGAATCCGAATAGGCGACGCGCACCGGTTCAATGCGAAGTGTGCCTTTGTCCGGCTCCGACGCTGGGTCGTAGATCCACACGGTCTTGTCCGGTTGAAACGACGAATTTGGAATGGCAACAAGATTCATGTCGTCGCCAACCGGAATATCGACGGTCACATAACTGCCACGCAGCAGCGTAGGAGGTGCGGCCATCCTGACCAGATCCGATTTCCTCGTCAGTTCCACCGCCTGCGGATCTTCCACTACGGCGATAACGGGGACGGTTCGCGTACCCGCGTTGATGCCCGCTCCATCGTAGCGGCTGATGGTGGCCGGCCAGCTAAATTCGTTGCCGTCCAGGTCGACTCGTACGAGGACGGATTTCTGGGGAAGTTCGTAGGTGTAGCTGGTGGGTGAATCTTCGGTGCTTTCCGGCCCCGGCGAATTCCACAACCACCGTAGCTGGTCCATTCGCAGGCTGAAGCGGACTTCGACCTTGGAGGTGTCCTCCAGTTGAATCAGGCTGGTACCCTTTTGCACGAAGTCGTCCTGCTCGGCCAGATCCTGGATGACGACGCCGTCGATCGGCGAGACCAGCTTTGTGCGTTGCAGATTCAGCTCGGCGAGATCCAGGTTGGTGATCGCCCTTTCTTTTTCCTGTAGCAGACGATTCCGCCGCGCGCCGATCATGGTGACCTGATTTTTCAGCGTCTGCAGCGAATTCAACGACTGTAGCTCGGACTGGCGTGCTCGTTCCAGTTGCGAGGTGGAAGCGGCGTTTCGGTTTTTCAGATTCTCGAACCGCTTGAGTTCGTTGCGTTGGAGAGCCAGCTGCTCTTCCGCAAGCGTGATGAGTTCATTGGCGTTGGATTCCTCGACGTCCAGTTCCTCGATGCTGGAACCGGCCTGCTTGACGGTCTCCTGCAAGCGGCGAACTTCCAGCTTGTAATCACGCGGATCCACTTCGAAGAGCGGATCGTCCTTGCGAACGTAGCTGCCGGCCCGGGCGTTGTCAGACTTCCACGAAATCCGCCCACCGGCTTCTGCCGCGAGACTGATCTCGCGGTAGGGGATCACCTGGCCATCCACGGAAATGGTGAATCCCGTTTCGCAGGGCACGACGGGCGTAATCTCGACCAACGTCTCGGTGGACTCAGGCGGCTTTTGCGGCGGATCTGTCTTCAGGCTGCTAAGCCCTATCAATCCAAGGACGCCAACCGAAAGAATGACGAATGGAAGTGAAGCACCAATGGCTTTCATCTTGTTTCCTGAGTTTCGCAATATGTATCAACGGAGTTGTAAGAACGAACTGCGGCAATGCTGAAGCGGGTGATGTGCTCGGCCAACGCCTGGTGAGTAAAACACGTCTCGTATTCCTCCTCGGGAGTCAGCATCGCAACCACTTCGGCCTGCAAACGGTAGTAAGCACACTGGGAAATCACACTGAACCCGGTCTGTCGAATGACGTGCTCGGGAGTCTGGTCACCCATGAGGCGTCGAAGAATCGCGTAGAGGACATCCATTGTTGGTCGAATCGATTCCTGCATCATTTCTTCGCAAGCACGCGACGGTTTCATAAACTCGCGAACCAACAATTCGTGTCGCCACGTTTGCCCTTCGCTGGAGAGAATTCGTTTCACCAACGCATGGATGAAACCACGCAACGCATCCTCGGGTTTGAGCGTTTCAACGTCATCGGGGATCGGAGCGACCGCTTCTAGCACAAGACGAGCTGTCTTGACCGCCTCGACATACAGCCGTTCCTTGTCACCAAAGTGGTAGTTAACGGCCGCAAGGTTCACGCCCGCCTGAGCACATATTTCACGTACCGTGGCGCGCTCAAACCCCTTCGCAGCAAAGACTTGCCCTGCCGCGTCGAGTATCTGCGATATGGTTTCCGGTGACGCCATTAAGAATTCCGAACATCAGTTTCAAACAGTCGTTTGAAGAGTATAGATGTCGTCGCCGCCACGGCTAGTTCATTTCCTGGAAATATCGCCAACTCAGACGTTAGCCCGCATCCAGGGCCCGCCCATCGAGGTCGGTTGGCCACCGTTTCGCAGTCGTTTCTCAGTGTCTGATAGACGTGGACGCACCGACTAAACCATCATCATTCTGTGGGCTGACTCACAAGGTAACGGACCGGCATGTCGACACCGGTGGCGATCATCGTGCCGAGCAGGCAGCACCAGACGTCGCTCCAGATGAAAGAATTTCCCAATAGAAATCCAATGACCGGTAGGCTGCGAAGATGTTGGAGCCACGGCGGTTGCCAGAGTTGTCCAAACTCAAGCGTGAGTGTCAGGGTTAACACCCCAATCACAATCGGCAGAATGCGCATTGCAGGGAAACAGAATCGCCCCATGAAGTAGAACATGACCGGCCAAAGCGTGTCGCCGGTGTACGTCGCCAGAAATCCTGTCAGGTTTGATGGGTCGGCGGAAGCGCGGTGAGCACGTGCAAACAGGCCGATCGGAATGACAATGGCAACCACGCCAAGTGCGCACAAACGAGTTCGGGTGGTTTCGGACATGTGGACTAACTGCAATTTACCGGTTCGTTGAATGAATGATCGCGACCGCCAGTTTTCGCTGCGACGACTGTTTCTTGGTGTAGCTTTTGTTGCATTCGCTGTCTGGCTGATTTCATTTGCAGGGAAATGGCCATTCGCGGGACTCGTCGGTTTAGGTTTGCTGCTCTTCCACGTATCGCAAACCGTCGACGCGCTTTCCCGACACATTCGCAACGGCATCGTGTCGGGCGTCGTAACCGCACTCGCGACGTTTGCGATCGGGTTTTCGGCACCCTGCGTGTTGTTGGGAGTTGTCCTGCATTGCCTGCAGATTTTTGGCAAACTGCCTTGAGACACTGAGCGAGGAATCCATGGGCAATTGCGACGCAACACCGACGGAACCGCAGTTGGCGAGTGTGGCAAAGTTGTGGGGCCTCACGGAGCCGATCCGATTCTTGCGGCGCATGGAGAATTTTGTCTTCGAGTCTGCCACATCGCAAGGTTCCGTGATCGTGCGATTTACCGATCCGACGCATCGCTCCATCGGGGAACTGGAGGCGGAGCTGGCCTGGATGGAATACCTCGCCGGCTGCGGGATGAGCGTGGCGGTTCCCGTGCGTTCAGTACAGAGGCAATTTGTCGCGATCGTTGACGAGCCGACCTTCCACGTCTCGGTCCTCACGAAGGTGGGCGGTTCTTCTCCTGAGGCGCCGGAAGACTATACGCCGAAATTGTTACGGGCATGGGGCAAGTTTCTCGGCGACATGCATCAACATACGAAATCCTACGTGCCCGATGAGAGCATCCCGCGGCGGTCGCAATGGCACGAAGACGCAGGCTTCAAGGTAACGCTGGACGGACTGGATGCTTCCGACGCGATGCCCTTCAAACGCTTTCACGAACTGTTTGCGTGGGCCCAGCAGCTGGACCGGACCCGTGACAGATACGGGCTGGTGCATTGCGATCTGCACCATGGGAATTTTTTTGTCGAGGACGGGCGGATCAATGCCTTTGACTTTGACGATGCGGTCTACCACTGGTTTGCTTACGACATTGCGATTCCGTTGTATTACGTGCAGCGGATGGCGGACGACGGCAGGCTGGCCTACCCGTATCTGGAATTGCAAGACAGCTTTTTGAATGGCTATGCGGAAGCGAATTTGCTCGAGCAGATCTGGTATGAACGAATTCCGCTCTTCATGAAGTTTCGCACCGCGACGGTGTACCACTGGAAGAAAGCCACGGTGGCGCATTGGGATCTTTCGAATGATGATCGCCGTAGCCTTGAAGATTTCCTTGCGTGGAGCCGCGACGCGTTGCGAGCGGAGATTGAATTTGAATAGACGCGGTGTGTGTCCACGTCGTGAGGATCGCGGTTCATCGGCCGGGGCTCGAGTGTGTAGAATGCTCGTGTCCGATTGGCCCCGTGAGAGAATTCAAAATGAAAAGTTCGCGTCGACGATTTCTTCAGGCTTCAAGCGTTGCAGGTCTTTCGCTGCTCTCGGGATCGCGGCTGGTGGCTCAGCTTCCTCGTTCGAAGGCCACGCCGGACTACGTCGCGAAGAACGGCAACATCCGGCAATCGATCATGGGCTGGTGCTTCAACAAGCACTTCGATGCTCTGACGCTCGCAAAGCATTGCAAGGCACTCGGCATCGTCGCGATGGAAGGCATTTCCGCGGATGCCTATCCGGGGGTGCGCAAACTGGGTTTGGAGGTCTCGCTGGTAGGCAGTCACGGTTTCGCCAGCGGTCCCTGCAACCCGAAAAACAAGGCGGAGGTCATCAAGAAGCTCACCGATGGCATCGATCTGGCGAAGTCAATCGGCACGAAGAATGTGATTACGTTTACGGGCATGCGATTTGACGGCATCGACGACGACAAGGCGGCGCAGCGATGTATTGATGTCTGGAAGGAAGTGCTCCCGCACGCGGAAAAGAATGGCATTACGCTGGTACTGGAACATCTGAATTCGCGTGATGATTCGCACCCCATGAAAGGCCACCCGGGATACTTCGGGGACGACGTTGATTTCTGCTTCGATCTGATCCGTCGCGTCGGTTCCGACAACTTCAAGTTGTTGTTCGACATCTATCACGTGTCGGTCATGAACGGCGATGTGATTCGCAGGATTTGCGACAATCACGAATTGATCGGGCACTATCACACCGCCGGAAATCCCGGTCGCGGCGAGCTGGATGACACGCAGGAAATTAACTACCCGCCGATTCTAAAAGAGATCGTGAAGACCGGTTACAAGGGGTTCGTCGCACAGGAGTTTATTCCAAATTGGGACGATCCACTGGCCGCACTTCGGCACGCAGTCGAGGTCTGCGACATCTAATTTCCCGCAACAGACGGTTGTGGCGAAACGCGTGCGTTGCCAGGCGACCTGCTACCGGTTTTCGGTTGTGTTACCACGGCGTCGGCAAAGTCTCGGCTTGTCCCGTTAAATTGCTTCCCGGAGTGGCAGTAGCCACGGCGCGTTATTCGTCATCGCATGTAGCACGCGGCGCCAGTTGCTGGGGCTGCCTGGGGTGATGCGACCCGGCACACGCGGCACCTCGTAGCCATTGGTGGAGGGCACGGGGATTTGCCAGATATGCAACAGGGTGAGCGCCGCAACCGAGGCGGCGTGAATGGTGCGATCCTGCCCGAGCTCGGAGAGTTTGCGAACGGGTACGCCCGGTAGTTGTTCATTCAGGAGCCGTACCATCGTGCGCCGGTTACTGCCGTCACCCATCAGCAGCAGCTCACCGACAGGGCAGGTTGGCGGCACACGGTGCTTGATATGATCAGCGATGCGAGTGGCGATGAACTGAAACGCAGTCGCCACCAGATTCTCGACTGATTCTTCGGCGTGGACCGAATCGGCCAACGCGTACACCAATGGCAAGACACTGACGCCGTGCGGATGCCACGTTGGATATTCGGTGGCGGTCGCAGACCAGAGGTCGTAGAGTTCGGGGATGACCGTGCCGTTATCCGCCAACTGATCAACGTCCACCGGTTGTGTCGTCTCCCTGCAGCGGTCAGCAATCATTTCCGATATCAGTCGACTGCCAACCGTGATGTCGGTGGACAGGACGGTCTCCTCCCTGCCACGAAAGTCAGGTGGCCCGATCATGGAGAAGTTGGAAACATGAGGCGCGATGTCCAATAACGCCCGCCAGCGACGACCCGGAATTGAGGAGCGATCCGCCAGCAACATCCAGCGACCGTGGATCTCCAGCGGGCCGCCTCTGCCGCCCTGAGCGAGATCGCGTCCCGGGAAGTCGTCGATGACGGTCGTGCCCAGTTTTTCTGCAATGACCGAAGTGTTCACCAGTTCCGTGTAGCTGCGGGCTTCTACATCATCGCAGGACCAAAGGCCGGCTCCCATGATTCCCGCCGCCAGAACCTCGTCGGCTTCCGTCGACATGAGCTGCTGGCACAACTGCAGCGCAATCGAAGTTAGCTGCATCGACAGTAGCTCGCGCTGTTCCAGTGTCGATTCATCGCGTTCCAAATCGTGCCAGATTCGGAGCTGATCTGCGTGGAGAGTCGTCGAAGCCGTGTTGGTGATGGCCGGCGGCTCGGAGAGCGGCGACCCGTGGAAATGAAGTCGACATGCACGAGCTTCCGCAGACCGCCTGTCAAAGCGCACACCAATTGCACTTACGGTTTCGGAGGTCAGCGGGGCCGCAGAGGCGACATCGGACACGTTACCCATCCTGGGATCGAGAATCCTCACCCTGTCCAGAAAAGGCGGCTAGCGGCAAAGCCAAAGAAAAATGGCGACTGTATCTCTGATCAAAACTGCGTCGCAACGCACGACACCGCCTTGATTGAGAGGATCATTTCTCCTCAAGCTTTGCCGCCAGCAACCTTTCGCAAGGTGCCGGCGACAACGGAAAAGCTAAGACCCAGATTTACCAAGAGTCCCGTCTCTTCCTCACGCACATATTACTCCAACGTTCGCTGCTTTGTACAGAGTTTTGAAGCGGCAAATTCGGAAATTTTGTGAGTTCCCGAATTGCCGTTCGAGTTGATCATTCGCAAAAGAACTAAAACAGTCCCTTTGGGCGATGGCCGTGGTTAAGCCACCTTGAGCATCGATGCTGGTTCGTTTACGGCGGCAACGAATTCTTCGAAGATCCGTAAGTCGAGTGCCGAAGCGGAGTTGGATTCCGGGTGGAACTGCGTTCCGATGGCCGTCCAGCCTTCGATACGACTCTCAATTCCCTCGACAACACCGTCCGGACATCGTGCCGTTACCACGAAACCTGGCGCGACCTCATCGACGGCCATGTGATGCATACTGTTGACGCGGACTTCGCCGTCACCGTAAACGCGTTCAAGGATCGAACCGCGATCCATCGTCACGTCCAGGCCGTGTCGATGGGACTGGTCGAGTGGATCTTTGTGCGGAATTGCTTTTGGCAAGTCTTCCGCGATGTGCAGAAACAGGTTTCCGCCCATCGTGACGTTCAGCAGCTGCATGCCTGCGCCGATGCCGAAAATGGGCATCTGTCGTTCGCAGACATTGCGAGCGAGCATACGGTCAAACTTTTCTCTGCGCGAATCCATTGGACGCACGGATGGATGACGCATGTATCCATCAAGCTCGGGGTCCAGGTCGCGTCCGCCGATCAGCACGATGCCGTCGAGCAATTCCAGGATGGCTTCGAGATCGTCTTCCGTTTCAAATGGAGGAATGAGTAGCGGAATGCCTCCCGCTGACATAACACTGTCGTAGTAGCCCGCGCACGTCACTGAGTACGCTGGACGCCTGTCGGCAGCCGAGAAAAAATCCGTGTTAATTCCGATTAAGGGTTTTCGTGCCATACCAAGGCTCCTTCTGGTTTGCGCGCGAACGACGCCGAATCCCGCGACGGGGATTGAGAGCGGAAAAGAGAGTCGGTAAGCGGTCAGTTAAACTGACGAACAAGACACCCGATCATCCGGATCCGCGGTGCAAGGCAATTACCGGCTATCTGGCCAGTCTCACAGCAATCCTGCTGTCTGGACGCTCCAAAAACGCATGGGAACTTTGTTTACACGAAAAGATACAAGTCAATGGCAAACCTAGTGAGTTAGCCCCGGTGAGCAATAGGTTTGCCATATCTTGGGTTCGGCCCCAGTGCTGCTACTACATTGTGTAGATGCAGTGATAGCGTACGGCACCGGCTCATCACGGCTCGCGTTATGGCTGGCTTTGTGACTCCATTGGCCGTCACGACGAAATCCGGTGGTTTACGCTCGATTGCCTGACCCGTATGTTGAAGGCCCCGTGCCGGGAATTCCGCTCGTTATCCGCTTTGCCGATGATACCATGCTGTTCCAATCTGTCTGTATTGAGTCGTTTGGTTACACGCTCCCCGAGGAAATCGTAACCACCGATGAATTGGAGAATCGGCTTCGACCGGTCTACGAACGCTTGCGTCTGCCGGAAGGGCGGTTGGAACTCATTACGGGTGTGCGCGAACGCCGCTTCTGGAAACCCGGAACGGTACCAAGCGAAAACAGCGTCATCAGCGCCGAGCAGGCGATCGTGGCGGCCGACTTCGACCGTAGTCAGATTGGTTGTCTGATTCATGCGTCCGTCTGCCGCGACCATCTCGAACCGGCCACGGCCTGTGCCGTTCACCATGGGCTGGGGCTCTCGCCGGAGTGCCAGATTTTTGATCTGTCCAACGCGTGCCTCGGGTTGCTCAACGGCGTCCTTCAAATCGGTGCGATGATTGAGGCCGGTATCATCAAGGCTGGCCTGGTGGTGGGATCGGAAGGCAGTCGGCAACTTGTCGAGACGACCGTCGACGACTTGAACACCAATTCCTCGTGGACAAGAAAGACTATCAAGGCCGCCATCGCTTCACTGACGATTGGGTCGGGCAGTTGTGCCATCCTGGTGACACGGGAAGACATGAGCCAATCCGGCAATCGCCTGGTAGGCGGTTCCGTTCGCTCGCACTCACAGTTTCACGACCTATGTCAAAGCGGCGCGGATGAGGCGGGCGCCGGAATGGCACCCACAATGGACACCGACAGTGAGAAGTTGATGCACGAAGGCTGTCAGATCGGAGCCGCGAATTTCGAACCGTACCTCTCCGAATTGGCCTGGAGCCGCGACGACATCAACAAGACCGTTTGTCACCAGGTGGGGCCGACGCATCGCAAGTCGATGTTCGATGCGCTGAAGATGGATACTTCGAAGGATTTTACGACCGTCGAATGGCTGGGGAACACGGGATCCGTGGCGCTGCCAATCACCATGGCCATCGCGGCAGAACAGGGCCACCTTCAAACCAACGACAACGTCGGGATGTTCGGCATCGGTTCCGGGATCAATTGCGTGATGCTGGGTTGCCATTGGCAACGAGCGATTGTTGGCACCAAAACGCCGGCGCCAGGTGCTGTTTCGACGCATCTGCAAGATTCGGTGTAGCAAGCCGAATAACTGTCTACGACTTGGTGGGCGCTGAGCCCAGGGAAGTGTTTCTGCCGTCAACATAGAGGAGCGTGCCGTGGTAATGGTTGGTTTGGCGGAAATCCTGTTCCTGCCGCTCTTCTACGCACTTGCACTGCGAGCCTCGACCTGGATTCTCAACAGCCTGTTCAGTAAGCCGTCCGCGGCAGTCGCTGTTGCGCAACAGGTGGATGGCGGAGGCGTCGATGCGGCGGTCAATGAGAGCAGTTATTCCGTCAGTGAAGCGGGCCCGTATACGTCCCCGGCAACGTATGCCGAAACGGAAATCGACGTGACGAGTGCTCAGGGCAAGTTCGTTCCCGTGCCCGGTTTCCTGAAAACCGTCGGCATCAGTTTTCTGACCGTCTTGAGTATCACGGTCGTGATGATTGTCGTCGGGATTGTCTCGCGCCTCGCACTGTCCGGTGGAGCCGCTGCCAACACGGCCTACCTGGCTTGGGCCGCAGTAATGCTCAGCTTTCCCGTTATTGTGATGCCGACCGCAAGCCTTATTCTGCGGTGGTTGTTGCCGACTTCTTTCGGCAGAGCGTTGGCGGTGGTCAGCCTGAATGTGGTGCTGTTTATGCTGGTGGGAATGCTGCTGGCGTTGTTCGTGTCTTAGTGAGCTTCCCCGGAATTGCTTTGCTCGCCATTTGGATTCTGGTCGACGGGATTCTGGTTGTTCGGATGCTCGGAGATCTCGTGCTTCAGAGAGAGCAGCACGATTGCACCCACGACCATAACACTGCCGGAAACCCACTGCTGACCCGACAGTGATTCGGAAAGCAGCACACTGGCAGCCGCGGCGGTTACAAAGGGCATGAGCGTTTGGCAGCTCGATGTAATCGCGGCCCCAAGGCGCTGCACGGCGACGAACATCATGATGTGTCCCAGGGCGATGCCAAGGAAGGATGAGGCGGCAAGCAGTGACCAGGAGAACGTCGTTTGCTGGGCGAGAACCCGTACGTCGCCCTGGAGCAGCATGCCAATGATTGTGCCAACCGATACGAGGTTAGCGACGACTCCGAACGACAGCAGCGGGTCAACGTCTGGAATGCAGCTTCGCACGCTGACCATGTAGCAGCCGAAGAAAGCGCCACACAGCAAGATGTACAGGACGCCCAGCGGATAATTGCCGTCGTCCGCGACGGGAGCTACATCCAGCGCCGCCGGCGAGGCATCCGTGGCGGGGAGTGAAGTTTCGGCGTCGAGTTCCGCCGCCACCACCGGCATATCCGATGGTTCGCTTGTCGCTTGATTGCCTACCGTCATTGCAATGAAGCCACCCACGATCAGAAGCACTCCCAGGTGAAACCCGGGCCGCCGCACAAGCTGTCGCTCGTCACGGAAGAGGAACATCGATCCGACGACGGCCCACAGCATGGAAAGTCGCACCAGAAATCCAACTTCGCTGGCTTGTAACTCGTAAAAAGCAAGTGCCCAGAAGACTTGCCCGCCCAAGGCAAAAATCGCCGGCACGACACACCGCCGAAACAGGGCGAAGCTCAATCGCCCCGATCGGATGGCCAACAACAGCAGCGGCCAATAAAGAACTGCGGAGATCGGATAGCGTACGCCATTTGCTGTCCATGCATCGATGAACGGCGTAAGTCGCCGCAGGATCACGGGAGTGAAGCCCCAGCACACAACGCCTACGAGCAACGCAAGAATCCCCGGTGTCCGCCGATTCTGAAATCGGCTCTTCGACTGGTTGATGGCATCGACCCCGCAGATTTGCAATGGAGCGCAGAACGCGCAACCGGAAGCGAGGATTGTAGCGAGCGCCAGTCAATCCATGAACCCAGCTTGCTACGAACCCAGCCTGGCACTGAATCCTCCCGGCCGGAATCACCTGCCCCTAACAGACGGGAAGCGAACGCCTACAATGTGCCGATGCATATTCTCCTGACCAATGACGACGGTATCGACGCGCCTGGTTTGGCCGCCCTGGAACAGGCGGTGCGCGAGTTCGCTGGTGCCGATGCACGTCTGACCGTCGCTGCGCCACACAAAGGCTATTCCGGCTGCGGACATCAAGTCACATGCTATGAGCCGATCCGCGTCGAGGAAGTTGGCCCGCAGCGTTACAAAGTGTTTGGAACTCCGGCGGACTGCACGCGTCTGGGAATAAGGCAGTTGGCGAGCGACGCAGATTTTGTGCTGGCCGGAGTGAATGCCGGAGGAAATTTGGGCGTCGACGTTTACATGTCCGGCACGGTCGCCGCCATCCGTGAGGCCGTGTGGTTGAACAAGCCCGGCATCGCGGTTTCGCAGTACATGCGCCGTGATCGCGAGCGTGATTGGCCTCGGTCCGCGGCGATGACCGTTCGCGTCCTGGAGCAATTGGTTGAAAGGGTTCTTGCGACGCCTGCCGGTGAAGTGAGCGAATTCTGGAACGCCAATCTGCCCGATGTCGATACGCCGGTTGGCGAATTGAAGATCGTCGACACGATCATCGAGCCGCTTCACATGGACGTTTCCTTTGAGCAATCCGGTAGCGAAGCCTGGCAGTACGTTGGAGATTATCGCGGTCGACCGCGAACGCCTGGTAGCGACGTTTCGGTCTGCTTCGGAGGTGACATCTCCGTTTCGAAAATTGTCGCGTCGCCGTGAGCTTGCTTTTGCCGCGCCGTTGCTCACAATGCTCGCATGAAGATCGAACACTTTGCCTTTAATGTGAACGACCCAAATGCAATGGGCCGTTGGTATGTCGAGCATCTGGGTTTCACCGTGAAACGACGGCTGGTTGACGCTCCGTACACGCACTTTCTCGCTGACGACAGCGGGACGGTGATGATTGAAATCTATCGGCAGGACGCGCCCGTGCCGGACTACCAGGCCACGCACGTCATGGCGTTGCATCTGGCTATCGTCAGTCAGGATGTGCCGGCCGACGTCGAAAGACTGGTGAAGGCCGGCGGCAAGTTGGATGGTGAGATCAACAATTTTCCCAGCGGCGATTGCTACGCGATGGTGCGCGACCCCTGGGGCCTGACTTTGCAATTGGTCAGCCGCAGCGAACCGATGATCTAGCTGTTACTCGGTTCAACGCCAGTCGGTCGTTTTCAATCGCTTAAATTCCACCCGGAGCTCTACCCATGCCTGGCACCCGAAGCAACACGGTCCTGCGATTCACTAGTGGCCTCGCCGCATTCCTGTGGCTGATTTGCTGTTCTGTCCTGTTTGCAGACAAGCCGAACGTCGTGTTGATCATGGCCGACGATATGGGCTTTGGCGATGTCCAGGCCCTGAACCCCGACTCAAAGATTCCGACGCCCCATCTGAATCGTCTCGCTGCGGATGGAATGAAGTTCGTCGATGCACATTCGCCATCGGCAGTCTGCACACCCACTCGGTATGCACTGGTGACGGGACGATACTGCTGGCGATCCCGGCTAAAGCGTGGTGTGTTGAACGGCTATGGCGAGCCGCTCATTGAGAAAGATCGTCCGACACTCGCGACCGTGTTGAAATCGGCGGGCTACGAGACGGGTATCGTGGGGAAGTGGCACCTTGGATTGGGCTTCGCGAAAGACGCGACGAAGAAGGAGAACCTCGGATTCGATTTCTCCCAACCGATTGATCACGGTCCGAACGATCTGGGCTGGGATTTCTCGTTCGTGATTCCTGCCTCGCTGGACTTTCCGCCGTACATCTACATCAAGGATCACCAGATCACGCAGTTCCCGTCCATTCGGGAAAAGGCGAGCAAGTTTCCGGCGTTTTGGCGGAAGGGCGAACGTTCGCCAAACTTTGATATGGCCGACTGTCTGGATCGCCTGACCGAAGAAGCAACTCAATTCATTACAAGCAAAGCCAACGGCGAGAAGCCCTTCTTCCTTTATTACCCGCTGACGGCACCCCACAAGCCCGTGTATCCGCACCCTCGCTTCAAGGGCAAAACGGACCTTGGTGCCTACGGAGATTTTGTACACCAGGTGGATGCGACCGTTGGTGACGTGATGAAGGCGATCGATGCGGCTGGAATTCGCAAGAACACGCTGGTCATCTACACCAGTGATAATGGCTCCTTCATGTATCGCCGCGACGACGAGAATGCCGAATGCCACGTCGATGATGAAACGGTCCAGGCATATCGCAGTGACCGCCATACTTCCAACGGTCCATTTCGTGGAACCAAAGCGGACATCTACGAAGCCGGCCACCATGTACCCTTCTTTGTTCGCTGGCCTGAACGAATCAAGCCTGGCAGCGAATCAGATAAAGTTATTTGCCACGTCGACTGTCTGGCAACGCTCGCCGATATCACCGGTGCGGAAATTCCGGAAGGCCACGCCATCGACAGTCATAGCTTTCTCGCGGCAGCCGAAGGTCGGGCGGCCAGTCCACGACCGGGTGTGATCAACCACTCGGGTGCCGGTATGTTTGCGATTCGCGAAGGCAAGTGGAAGTTGATCGCCGGGAACGGTTCCGGTGGCCGGCAGAACCCCCGGGGCAAGGCGTTCGAGGGGCCCTATCAGCTTTATGATTTGGCGTCCGATATCAGCGAGTCAACGAATTTGCTCGATAGCCATCCCGACGTCGCAAAGCGTTTGCAGGATGAGCTGACGATGATTCGCGAGTTGCCCGGGAAGTAGCGTTTGCTGTGTCACTCGCACGAGTGCCCTAACACCCGTGCCCACACAACAGCGATTCGCTAGTCTTCAAACTTTACGTGGACTTGCGTTTGAGCCAGTCGGACCAGCAGCAGCTTTTGCTTCGTGCGGGTCGAGTTGCGGAAGAACGTTTGCCCGACCAGGTCTTCGGCTTCGTTACACGTTAGTAGTAGCGTCTCGCCTGATCGAATAAAGAACGATGTCTTCAGGTCATCGTAGGCCTGTTCGTCGCGACGGGCTTCGATGTGAAAAGAGCTGCCGTCGACGACATACTTGTGCTTCAGTTGGCCATGCTCAATTTCCGGGATCAGCGTCACCGTGGTTCCATCAGGGCCGTTTGCTTTGCACCGTAGTCCGAATTTGCAGGCGGCGTCGACCAATTCTTCGGTCACGATCAGCTCGCCATCGTTGTGCTTCACAGCCAGTCGCGGCACGCTACCCCAGAGTGTGATGCCTACTTTTTTGTCAGGGCGACACTGGATGAATCGCTGCTGGTCGGGAAACTCGCTGACCGTTTCCGCAGTGGGATGCTCTCGACGATCGGCGGCTTCCAGCAGCAGCAGCTGTACTTCGGACGGCAGTTGCTGACCCAACAGGCCACCGCGGAAGCCGTTCTGTGCGAGATGACGTCGCGTTTCCGGATCAATGACCTGTTCATCCAGCTCGGCGACAATCCCTTCCAGTAAGTGGAAGTTGTCTGCATCAAGCGTTACGGTGGCGACCTCGACACCAACGCTGTCTGGCGACATACGGGTTTGAGGTAGTCGAGGCGCAGCGGCTTGCTCGGTCGCTTTCCAGGTTGAACAACCCGTCACGCCTAGCAGTACAATGATCAGAAACCGCATGCTATCCCCAAAAAGAAATCGCGGGAAAGTAGCAAAAACGCTCGTTGGCGGTCAAGCCACGTCGTGCTGCGTAATCGCGGGCGTTTTCAACGTAGACCGGATTTGCCTCGCCTCCCTCGCCACATTATCCTGACCGTTAAGACGAGCGTCTGGAAAATCAAAAGGATGAATGATGCTGAATTTCGAAGATCGCGGGAAGGCTCATACGTGCAACGGGGCAACGCGTCGTGATTTCCTTCAGGTTGGTACACTCGGCGCCGTCGGACTTTCGCTGCCGCAGTTGTTGCATGCCAAGGAGAGCGGGTCGCTTCGTGATCACCACGACGAAAAATCGTGCATCATGATTTTCAACCTCGGAGCTCCCAGTCATATCGACACGTTTGATATGAAACCGGATGCACCGGCCGAGATTCGTGGACCTTTCAAACCCATTAATACGGCGTCGCCGGAAATGCAGATCTCGGAGATCTTTCCGCAGATCGCCAAGGTGGCCGACAAGTTCTCGCTCCTGCGAGGTTGCTACCACACGTCGGCGGCCGTGCACGACGCCGGCTGGCAAATGATGCAAACGGGCCGTCAGTTTCAGGGCGGCGTTGAAACACCACATGCCGGGGCGGTTGTCAGCTACCTGCAGGGTCGCAAGTCGGACCTTCCGCCGTTTGTGATTCTGCCCGAGCTGATGGGGCGGGGTGGTGGCAATCTTCCCAACGGGCAAGCCGGCGGTTTTCTTGGAAAGACTCACGATCCATTCGCGCTGATGGCCGACCCGTCGCAGCCGAACTTCAAGGTCCCCGATCTGCTGCCGCCGCCGAACATCGACAGTGTGCGGCTTGAACGTCGTCGTCGGATGCGAGAAATCGTCGACAGCACGGTGAAGTCGTTCGAACAGAGCGACGATGCCCGGTTGCTGAATGACAGTTTTGCCGCGGCGTTCCGATTGATGACCAGCACGCAGGCTCGCGAGGCATTCGACCTCAGTAAGGAACCCAAATCCGTCCGCGAGCGCTACGGCGAGAATCGATTCGGCCAATGCTGTTTGCTGGCTCGCCGCCTGATTGAATCCGGCGTGCGGTTCGTGACCATCAATACATTCCTGACGGTGTTCGACGAGATCACGTGGGACATCCATGGTTCGAAGCCCTTCACCTCGATCGAAGGCATGAAGAACATTGTGGCTCCGATGTACGATCAGGCGTACAGCGCGTTGCTGGAAGACTTGTTCGATCGCGGCATGCTGGATTCAACGATGGTGACGACGCTCTCCGAGTTTGGACGCACGCCGAAAGTAAATCCTGCCGGCGGTCGAGACCACTGGCCGCAGTGCTTTACAACCACGTTTGCGGGTGGGGGAGTGCAGGGTGGACGAGTGATTGGAGCCAGCGATCCGATTGGCGGTGTGCCGGCTGATCGCCCGGTCGACCCGGGGGAGGTTATGGCGACGATTTTCCATAGTCTTGGGTTTGATCTGGAAACGCACTTGCCCGGTCCGGCGGGGCGACCGTTCCCGATTGTGGATTTCGGAAAGCAACCTGTTAAAGAGCTGTTCAGCTAGGTCGGGACTGGCCTGCTACGGAAGGCAGTCCTGTGTTGGCCGCGACCGGGATGTTCGTGCTAGTCCCGAATGCGTCGCAACGAGCGTCCAATGGAATCGTCTGCATGGAATTTTTGTCGCGACGGTTTTCTACCAGGACGCTTTTCCTGTTGGTCTTCGGTATCGGTTGCGTGGTGACGCTCGCGTCGGGCCCGTCATCTGCCGCGCGCGTCATGGGCTGGGTGGGACTGGGCGTCTATCTGGCATTGAAGCACCAGAAAAGCCTGTTTTGGATTCACGTTTCGATCCCGGTCTTGCTGGGTGCTTTTGCGTTTGTGATGACCGACTTCAGTCAGGCCGGTGCCCATGTGAATCTGTTTGGTGAAAACGTCGCGACCGACTCGCTAACGCCGCTGTTCCTGCACTACCTCGCCGACGCAGGACTGTTCATCTCGCTGCTGACCTACCCTTTTTCATTTTTGGGCGTGGAATAGCGGGCTGGCGATATTCTTTCGCTGGATCGGCCGGAAGTTGATGTTTTCGGTCAAGATATCTGACGGTGTCACGAATGGCTGGCTACATTTACGTTTCAAAGCTCGCGAAGCCCGGAGTTCATTCCATGATTATGGACAAGGTCGGAATTCATCGTCTGTTGTGGTTGGTAATGCTTGGCTTGCTGGTGGCGACACTGGGTTGTCAGGACCTTGGTGGTTCACAGTCAGAAGCCGTGCTTCGGGTCAATCGAGAGGCGTTTGACGGCAACGCGTCCGACTACATGGTCTACAAGGAAACGCAGGCGAGTCTGCTGAAGAGCAACTTTGTGCTGCGGACGGCGTTACGGAATCCCAAGGTCGCTGTGATTGAAGGGCTCACGGCACAGGAGGTTCGGAACCACCTACACGTGACTTTGGACGAGACCGAACTGTTGTACGTTGTCCTGCGCCATGGAAACTGGACTGACGAGGAGAGTGAGCTGATCCTGAATCAGGTAGTCATGGCGTTTATGAACGAAGTCGTCAACAAGGAGCGGATGAGCAAGACGGCGGTACTCTCCAAGCTCCGGACGCGATACTCAAACTTGTTCGATTCCATCAAGAAGAAGACGGACGAAGTCTCCGCACTCGCGGAACAGCTTGGGACGATCGACGGAAACTTCGGAGGTGCATCAAGCGGCATCCGTGTCGGCCTTGAAGTGGATCAGTTGCGGTCAATGCACGCGAAGCTATTTGAACTGGAGCTGCGAAACATAAAGTCCGGTATGGGGAAAGCTGAACAGAAGGAGCTTGAAGAGCAGATTCAGTTCGTCAAGGAACGCATCGGGGGGGCAGAGAAAAGACTGCGGCAATTTGGCGGCAGTAGCGGTGATCTTGAGGCCAGGAAGGATGACCTTTCCGCGCTGCGACGCGACATGCAGACCGTAAGGGAGGCAATGCAACAGCTTGAGATCGCCCTCGATGGTCCGGAGAGCGTGAGTGTCATCCAGCCCGCCACAACGGCTCGCTAGAACGCAAAAAAACGCCGTCGAGCCAGGCTCGACGGCGTTTGCATCTGCGATTTCTCAACAGGCCATGACGCCCGTTCTACGAAAGCTGCTCGCGAACTTTTACCAGCAGCTTCTTGGTGGCCTTGATGCCGTCGGACTCACTGAGCTTGCCGCCTTCGTACTCGATACCAACGTAGCCGTGATAGCCGGCGTCCATGACGATCTTCATCATGCGTAGGTAGTCGGTCTTGGTTTCGTTGCCGTCTGCGTCGAAGTCGTGTGACTTGGCACTAACGGCCTTGGCGTGTGGCATCAGTTCCATGACACCGAGGTAGCGGTTGTACCACTCGTCACCCTTGATGCGGAAGTTGCCAAAGTCGGGCAGCGTTCCACATCGTTCGTGATCGACGGTCTCAATGACCTTCGTGAGCCATGCGCCGTTCGACGACAGTCCGCCGTGGTTCTCCACGATGACGTTGATGTCGTGTTCGGCAGCGAACTCGGTCAGGGCACGCAGTCCATCGGCTGCCTGAAAAACCTGATCTTCGTACGAGCCACCGCTGGCGGCGTTAACGCGAATCGAGTGACAGCCGAGTTCCTTCGCTGCAGCAACCCACTTGTAGTGATTCTCGACAGCGGTTGCGCGAGCCTTGAGGCTCGGGTCACCGAGACGACCTTCACCATCACACATGATGAGGACGTTCGTGACTCCCTCACCGGCTGCACGCGTCTTCATCTCGGCGATGTACTTCTTGTCCTCAGCCTTGTCCTTGAAGAACTGATTGACGTACTCAACCGCCGAGATGCCGTACTCTTTCTTCGTGTGAGCGGCGAAGTCGAGGTTGTCCATTTTGCCGCCCTTGAGGGCGCGATGGAGCGACCACTGCGCGAGCGAAATGTCGAATGGCTTTTTGTGATGATCGCCAAAGGCTGTCTTGGCGCCGGCAAGTGCAACTCCGGCGGCGCCGAGCGATACGGCCTTTGAGAATTGACGACGTGAAATCATTGCTTTGTTTCCCCAGAACTCATAAACGGAAGTCAGTTATCTTCGCTAGCTCGGTCAGCGTAACACATCACACGCCCCGTACCAGCTTTACCGTATGGGGGCGTGCATGTGCGGAGGTTCACGAACCGAAACAGGATGCTAGAGGTTTTGACCTGTCGTACCAAGCCCTGGGCCGTGAGGGTGCTCCAACGTACCGAATTGCTAGCCGATTACCGGTCGAAACGGCCAATTTGAACGCGTTTACAGTTTCGGTGAACGAATTATTGGTAGCTTTGAGTTGGACAACACAATAAACTAATCGTTGGGCAATTTCTCCGGCTCATTCAAGCGTACACGAATCCTGGCAAGGCTTTTTCACCTGGAACAGAGAGCCCCGCCTTAACCTACATCTCGTAGTGGAGCTATTTACATGTCGAAGTTGACAAGGTGGACAATTGGAATTGTCACGCCGCTCTGCATCGTCGCAATTGCGATGGCGCAGTTTGGTAACGCAAAGGCCAGCGAAACAGGAAGTAACCTGAAGACGTATCGCGACGTCGACGGGCAGACCTACTTTGCTCTCGCGCTTCGACCCGAAGTTGAGCCGGTGCAGCAGAAGAATCGCGACATCCTGGTCCTTGTCGATACGTCGGCAAGTCAGACCGGACTGTTCCGCGAAGACACGCTTGAAGCTGTACGCTCACTGGCGGGCGGACTGCGTGCCGGAGAACGCGTCAACATCATGGCGATCGACCTGAAAGTCGTGCCCATGACGAAGGGATTTGTTGCTCCTGGCAGCAAGGCTCTTGCCAAGGGGCTCGTGCGACTGAAGTCGCGCACGCCACTCGGAGCGACGGATCTGGTTGGCGGACTCAATACGGCAGCCAAGCTCTTCGAAGACAATGGCAATGCTCGCTCGATCGTCTACATCGGCGACGGCATGAGTCGAGCTAACGCGATGGCATTCGACGAACTGGACCCACTCGTTCAGAAGCTTGCCGCCAATCGCATCTCAATCAACAGTTACGCGATTGGCCTACGACGGGATATCGACCTGCTGGCAGTCCTTGCCAACAACTCGGGCGGATCCCTGTTCCTTGATGGCCCTGGCATCTCTGCCCAGGATGCTGGTTCGGCCACACTGCAACTCGCTCGTGGCACGGTCGTCTGGCCCACCAACGTTGAATGGTCCTCCTCGATCACGCAATCGTTTCCCGCTCGTATGCCTCCACTGCGATACGACCGCGACACGGTTCTGATTGGTACTTTGGTCGGCAAGAAAGCCGTGGACCTGACGATAAACGCGGAGATCGCCGGCAAAGCACGAACGATCACGCACTCGATTCAACCGCAAGATACATCGGACATCGATGACCTTGCGATGGTTCCCGAACTGGTCGCCATGTCCCGCAAGACGGATGGCATCATGATGCCGCTGTTGGGATCGCAGGGACTCGATCAGGCACGACGCAGCTTCCAGGCCGCGTCGGAGAACCTAAGTAAACTCGGCAAGCAGGCTCTGACTCGCGGCGACGTGAATGGCGGCATCGAATTGCTTCGCGAAGCTCTTCGCCGTGATCCGGGCAACGCAGAAGCCAAGGCGCTACTGAACTCGAACACTGCCGTGCGGGCGACCAGCACCAAGGGCATTGTCGCCCAGGTTGAGGAAGACCCATTCGGAGACCTTGGTGGCGACGAAGATCCCTTTGGCGATCTTGGTGGTGACGAGGATCCATTCGGTGACGCCGGCGGCGACGATCCGTTCGGTGGCGATGACACCACGGACGACAATCCACTCGAGATTGAAGATGAAGAGCCAGTTCTTGAGCCGGCAGAAACAGACCCTGCTCCGGCAGAAGTCTTGCCAGAAGAGCCAACGGAAGTTCCTGAGGATTTGACGCTTACTCCAGCGGAAGAGCCTTCGACAACGCCAACTCCGGCCGTCGAAGCCACTCCGGAGCCGGTCGAATTGCCGCCAGTCGTTGATTACGGCTATGGCGAATCGCCCCTGGTGCTCAACGGTGACGAGCCCAAGTCGGATCGTGACCTTCTGCTCAATGCAGAAGAAGAGCGATTGCTGCAGGAAGAGATGCTGCGAGTTGAAGTGACTCGTTCGCTGTCCGCGGGCCGTGATGCCATGCGTCGCGATCCTGCAGGCGTACTCGATAGCCTCAAGAATCTGCGTGAGACCATTGTTCAGGCTCCAAACCTCTCCTCGAGCGTTCGAGCGGGACTGCTGGGGCGACTGGAAGTTGGTCTGCGTGAGGCTTCACGAGCTCGTATCGAGAAAGACAAGTTGGACGAAATCGCTCGAGCCAATCTTGCGGAACTTGATGCTCGTCGACGACTCCTCGACGCGGATGCCCGTACCAACCAGAAGGTGCGACAGTATCTGGATCAGATCAATGCCCTGATCGACGAAGGTCGATTCGAGCTTGCTGAAGAAGTCGCTCTGCAAATGCGTGAGGAAGCTCCAAATATGGTCGAGCCGATGGTGGCTCTGACAGAGGCGGGGCACCTTGGTAATTACAAGCGTATGCGTGACCTCGCTGAGCTGAGTGCTCGTCGATGGAACGATGCTCTCTATCAGGTCGAACTCTCGCACATCCCGTTCCCCGACGATCCTCCAATCGAGTATCCACCTGCGGAAGAATGGGGTCCTCTTAGCGAGCGACGTAAGGCCCAGTATTCGAAGTTTGACCTCGGTGAAACCGGTCCTGCTGAACGACGTATTTCGTCGGCTCTGCAGAACAACCTGACGTCGCCACTTCAGTACGAAGAGACGCCACTTGGCGAAGTCATCGCGATCATTCGTGAGGACTACAACATTCCTATCCAGTTCGACAGGCAGGCTCTCCAGGATGAGACCGTTGACGAAACTGCGGATACGGTTTCCATTGACGTTTCTAACATCTCGCTGCGTTCGGCTCTGCGACTGATGCTGAAGGAGCTCAATCTGACTTACGTTATCGATAACGAAGTTCTGATGATCACCAGCAAGGACAAAGCCGAAGAGACGCTCGTAACCAAGGTTTATCCAGTCGGTGACCTCGTGATGCCCATCAACAGTATGGGTGGCATGATGGGCGGCGGCATGATGGGCGGCGGCATGATGGGCGGCGGCATGGGCGGCGGCATGATGGGCGGCGGCATGGGCGGCGGCATGATGGGCGGCGGCATGGGCGGTGGCATGATGGGCGGCGGCATGGGCGGCGGCATGATGGGCGGCGGCATGGGCGGCGGCATGATGGGCGGCGGCATGGGCGGCGGCATGTTCGACGTCGAAGACGCTTTGACCCTGAAGCCAAAGACCACAGCAGCACCTTCAGAAGCCGTGGCAACACCCGCTACCAAAGTGGAGTCTCAACGCATCACGCCTGTCCGTAAGGGCAGCGAGTCGGTTCACGCAATGTGGGAACGACACTTCGCGGAGATGTGGAATGCAGACGTCACGAAGGAGCAGGAGCGACAGAACTTTGCAAACGTTCGTGAGACGCTTCGACAGCTGACGGCTCAAAAGAACTTTCCCGAGGTGGTTGCAGTAATTGCTGCGGCACTTCGAAACGGTCAGTACCAACCCGTCCTGCACGAAACGCTTGCCGTTGCGTTGCAAGCGATGGATGCCAACGACGATGCTCTTGAGCGTGCGTTGATGTCGACGGTGGATCTCTCGCAGAATCCCGATCAGATTCTGTTCGTGGCCACGCAACTCAGCCGACTTGGGTTGGATGCTCGTGCCATGCAGCTCTATCGCGATGTCGCGACTTCGTTCCCGCTTCGTCCTGAGCCTTACATGCACGCTCTTGACGCTGCGAAGCGAATCAAGGATCGAGACGGCATTCAGTGGGCTTGTGAGAATATCCTGTCGCAAGCGTGGCCGGAAAAGCACAAGCATGTCTTCGACAAAGCTGTGCTGACCGCCAAGGCGACTCTCTATGATCTGGACAAGGCCGGTAAGAAGGCCGAGTACAACGCGTTGGCGGAAACGCTGAACAATGCTCTCAGTCGAGACTGTGTTGTCCGCGTTACCTGGACAGGCGACGCCGATATTGACCTGTTGGTCGAAGAGCCATCCGGTACGGTCTGCTCGCTTCGAAACGCCCGGACTTCCAGCGGCGGTGTCATGCTCGGCGACGCGTTGCCGAACCCTGATGACCAGACAGCCGATGGGATCTCGGAAACGTACATCTGTCCGAAAGGCTTTTCCGGTCAGTACCGCGTTCTCGTTCGTCGAATCTGGGGCGATGTCGCTGCCGGGAAAGTCAACGTTGAGATTGCCACCAACGTCCAAACGGACGAGGCAGGCACAACGACCCGACAGTTCATTCAGAAGCAGATCGACGTTCGCGAGAAAGACGCAATGTTGACCTTCGAACTGCAGAACGGCCGACGCGAGGAAGCTATCGAGGACAACATTGTTGCCAATGCAGCAGTGCGACACATCGAGGCCAATCGGGCAATTCTGGCTCAGCAGTTTGACCGGCTTGCCGACGAGCGTGTTGCGGCTTCTTCATCGCTGGCCGAACTCGAATTGCTCACGACGCGTGATCCTCGATCGGCTGCTCGATTGCAAGCTGCTCTTCGCGGACGCGGTACGGTTGGTTTCATGCCTCAGCTCACTGTCCTTCCTGAGGGAACAATGATGTTGGGACAGGCTGTGATCTCGGCTGATCGACGCTACGTTCGAGTCTCCATGTCGCCATTCTTCTCGCGTGTTGCGGACGTTCAGACGTTCAACTTCGCGACCGGTAATGCCCAAAACCAGGGTGCAGCCGGCGGTGGCGCCGGCGGCGGCGGATTCGGTGGCGGTGGATTCGGTGGCGGTGGTGCTGGCGGCGGATTCGGTGGCGGTGGCGGTTTCTAATCGCTGGTTCTTCCGAACCTGATGTGAAATTTCAAACGACGGTAGCGAAAGTTGCCGTCGTTTTTTTGTGCGCCTTCGAGAATGTGGAAACTATAACGGGTGGGCGTCATCTCGCCTCAGGCCCGCCACACACTATTGCCGCAATACGCCTTGCAGGAAGACGACCAGAATCGGGAGTGCCCCGGCGACGACAGCAATTTGTAGGATGATCGCAGGTGGCCGGACCTTGCTGAATTTCAGGACAACGGGAATCATCACCAGGGTTAGCGTGCCGGAGATGACGGCTACGAACAGCATGACGCCACTAAGCACCGTCAGAAGCTCGACTGGTTCCACCAGTGACGTATACCAGCGACACGCGAGTCCGATGCCCTCGGCGGCAACGGTTGACATGAGTGAAAGCATCCACGCGACGTTGGCGGCCACTGCCGTTCGGTTTTCGGCCGCTTCCTGAATGCTCGCCTGTGTCTTCAGACGCCTCGGGCCTGATTGCGATTCGCCTTTGCGTTGCTTGCCTTTTGACTTCTTCTTTTTTTTGCTCATCCGTCGCTCGGTCCTTGTCCCGTATCTCGCCTTCACCGAAAATCGGCGCGCCGGACAACATGGAATTCGCGGATGTTACGCAAAAAGGCACGTGTTGCCAACGTGCCTGTGGAGCGACTGCTTGTCGACGGGCCGCAAAGTATCGAATTACTCGGTGGACAGTCCCTCAATTTCGGCCGCCTTCTGGAACTTCGGCCACGATCCCCGCCAAACGCGATCTTTCGCTCGAAGCTTGCCGTCACTCGCGAGGCTCTTAAGTTCGTCAAAGCCCAGTGGCCCGCGTTTCTCGCCGGAAGCAATACAGAACCAATCGGCTTTGCCGTTGTCGGTGGCAATGTTCCTTGGGGCCGTTGTGGCATTCGCATGGCCAGCATCGACGCGGTGATGGGAAGCGTCGCTTTCTGCGACCGGGGCGCGAGGTTCGGCGGGTTGCGTATCTGGTTTGGCTTCCGTTTGCACCGCTTCCGGTTCGGCAGGCGGAGGAGGAGGCGCCGGTTTCGCGGCCGCCTCGAACAGCCCCTTTACCTCAAACGCTGGAACCCAGGCACTATTGTTGCGACGGACAAGATCTTCTGGGTTCACCTGATGTTGGCGAACCATATCCACAAGCTGAGCCTGATTCAGCGGCCCAACTTCCGACCCCATAATTCGACAGAACCATTCGACTGCCATACGCACCTCGCTGTTGACGGGTTTCGTACTTGGTTCGAACCTGTGACCTCAATCGCTGCTCCGACGTTGCCTCATCTACGCAGTGACGCCGAAGCGTCGTTATCAGTCACGCTTGTTCCGTTGTGTGCTTCCGTTTGCTCTCTCCATCCCTTCACAGGCCCCGCCGCTCGACCGGGAGCGGCAAGACGTATCTTAACCGCTCCCGGTTGGCGCGGGGCGATTGATTTCCAGCCGGCCAAGGAGAATTGTCTTTTTTCTGAAGTTTTGTTGCAGTCGTCCTGCGTGATAACGCGAAACGCGCGATTCAGGATACTCGCCTGTAGAAGTCATCACTGGTTGTTCCTATAGTGCCAGGCAGCACTTGTCTCTAAGCTTCGACGGTGATGATGAAAAAAACTCCCAACGCGATCGCCGGTCTTGCCCATTTGATGCTGGCATTACTGATGTCGCTGTTGGTGGGTCCAATCTGTGTTGCTGGCGGCGTCATTCCTTTCGAACAATCAGAAAGTGAAGAGACTAGCCTGGAGCTGGAGGAAATCCTCCTGCGGCGTGAGGCATCTTCCCGCGATCGCCACCAAAGACGCATCGTTTTGGGCTGCGTCCATCGGCACTCCCGGGACACGCACCGATCAGTACGCAAGATCCTTTGGTGTGGAATCCTGTCTGAGCATGCTTTCTGGAACGGCATCGGACGTCCGCTGACGACCTAGCGATATTCACAACAAGCCAATTCTGGCCGACGCTCTGACACTCACACTGTGGTCCACACCACGCATTCGAGTGAATTGTCCTGGAGACGAAGTTGAGGCACCGCGTTAAACATACGCGCAATCAACGAGCCAGATCGGTTGTTCGTCGTAGTAATTCTATTGGTCGCCGGGTGCATAAGGCACGTCGGCGTCGTGGCCATTGTTCGAGGCGGACCGTGGTCGAAGCCCAGAATCAAATTTGAAAGTACGAGGCAGAGTTTCGATGATCGGTGAACTTAAGCACTGGAAGACCGACATTCCGTCGGGGTTGGTTGTATTTCTCGTCGCGATTCCGCTGTGTCTGGGGATCGCCCTGGCTTCGGGGGCTCCCGCATTGTCAGGGATCATCGCGGGCATCGTCGGTGGACTTATCGTCACCGTTTTCAGCGATTCCTCGTTAGGTGTTAGTGGACCTGCTGCGGGCCTTGTTGCCATCGTTGCTTTGGCGATCGAGGATCTTGGATTTGAGAATTTCCTGCTCGCGGTGGTGGTTGCCGGTATCCTTCAGGTGTTACTGGGGATGCTGCGTGCCGGGACAATTGGCTACTACTTTCCGACGGCCGTCATCAAGGGCATGCTGGTCGCAATTGGACTGATCATCCTTCTGAAGCAAATTCCGCATGCCTTCGGCTACGACAAGGACTACGAAGGTGATTTGGCTTTTCGTCAGGAAGATGGATACAACACGTTTTCCGAAATCGGGCACGCATTTGAATTGCTGACTCCAGGTGCCGTCATCATCAGCGCCGTCTGCCTGGCGATTTTGATCCTCTGGGAAACCCGATTCGTAAAACAGTTCAAGTTCACAAGCATCATCCAGGGACCGCTGGTTGCGGTGCTGGCCGGGATCGGTCTGAACGTCGCGTTTCGGGGTAGTGAGAATCTGACGCTGTCTTCGGAACATCTGGTGCTGTTGCCGACCACGGGGCTGATGAGCGAGCTAATGCTGCCAAGCCTGGAGTTGATCGGTGATCCTCGCATTTACATCACGGGCGTTACGCTGGCGATCGTTGCCAGTATTGAATCGCTGCTGTGTGCCGAAGCGACCGACAAACTGGATCCCCAGCGACGGCAAACGAATCTCAATCGCGAGTTGATCGCCCAGGGCATCGGCAACATCTCATCCGGAATGATTGGTGGTCTTCCCGTGACGCAGGTGATCGTCCGGAGTTCGACCAACATCCAATCCGGTGCGCAGTCCCGCCTGGCGGGATTTGTCCACGGGGTGTTCCTCGTCGTCTGCGTTGCCAGTATTCCCTGGATCCTGAACATGATTCCGCTGGCCAGCCTTGCGGCCATCTTGCTGGTCGTTGGCTACAAACTGGCTCATCCGACGAAATTCCTGGCCATGTTCAAGCTGGGATGGACTCAGTTTTTGCCGTTCATCATTACCGTCGGCGCCATCATGGGCACCGATCTTCTGATTGGAATCGGCATTGGTTTGGCAACTTCCCTGCTCTTCATCCTCAAGAACAGCTACGTGCGATCCTGTTGGATGAACGAGTCGGAAGCCGACGGGAAGAAGGTGTATCGAATGACACTGGCCGAACGAGTTTTCTTTATTAACAAGGGACACATTCAGGCCGCGTTGAAGGAAGTTGAACCTGGTTCGAAACTTGTCATCGATGCCTCGGACACGGTGCACATCGACCAGGATGTCATCGACATCTTCCACGACTTTGAAACGAACGCCAAATTCCAGAACGTTGAGGTCGAGCGAGTCGACTTCGTGAATGAGGCCAAATCAGGAGACCAACCAGCACGTATCCGGCGGGCTACCGATGAAGCTGTTGCCTGACGAAGTGCTGATGTGCACCCTGCAAATCTTGATTGCTCCTGTCCGAGTTCTTCGGGCAGGAGCTTTTTTCTTCGGGCAAACGTCTTTGCGAACCGATTCTACGTCAGAGTTTCTTCCAGGGTACTGGAGTGCATGTTGATCGGGGCTCCCGTTTTTTCTTCGTGCTTGAGAAACAGGAACGCCACGATCAGCCCGGCAATGGCTCCGCACCAGTGAGCGCTCCATGAGATGTTGGGATTGGCTGTCAGGGCGGGAATTGGAACCAGGTTGAAGAACAGGTTGTCGATGTAAAAGAATCCCGCAACCGCCGCGACGATCAATGGCACGATCTGCACGTCAATGGGCATTGGGCGATGCTGTCCGGTCAGCTTGTTGTAGCCCCACCATCCGATCACGAAGACGCCTGGGGCAATCAGGAATGTCACCAGCCCCATCACCACGCCGCTTGCACCGACGATGGCGGTATTCGCTCCCAAACCTCCCAGCAACCAGGTTAGAACACCTGAAATCACGTAGACCCCCAAGAGCACGCGGAACCACGTGTTCGGTCGAATCACGACCAATGCCAGCATGGCGACAATCAGCCCCCATGTGTTGCTGATCAGGTGCCAGACGTTGGCGTGAACAAAAGGCATGGTGAGAATGCCGGGGATACCGACCAGTTGACGTGGTCGCAGGGCCAGCCATTCCCGGAAATCGAAGCCCAACGCAAAGACCAGAATATCGAGGGCAAATGCCAACCAGATAGTCGCAATGACCAAAACGATTGCGCCCAGCTGATCCTTCACGCCGTCAACGAAGCGATCTAGCTGCTTCTTGAACGACTGCCAGGGCATCTCCATTTGACTCCGCCTTCAGTAAATTCCTACTGGGCCTCGGGTTCCGACCAACTGCGTACATCTCCGTCTTCGTCGATATCCAGATGAACGATGTTCGGCCTGCAGCATACCGGACAGTCCTCGACGTATTCCTGCTGTGCGCCTGCGGAGAGATCGACCGGAATCACGATCTCCTCACCACAGGCGTCACAGATATACGTCGCGTCTTCGTCCATGATATTTCAACTGCGAGGCATTTCCTGTCAGTTATTCGACGGAAACCGACTTATCTGGTCCAGGAAAATTCTCGTCGATGGCAATTGTCACTTTTCCGGTCGCGGCCCATTCAGTTCCGCGAAGCAGAGTAGAGATGTACCCGACACACTGCATGCTGTAATCGGCATGGCCCATCGGCGTATGGAAGACACGTCCTTGCCCGTAATCGATTGTCATGATCATCGGTTCGTGGCGTTTCGTACGGGCCGAAAATGCGGTGGCCAGAACTCGCATGTTGACCGCGGGGCCTCGTAGCGAGTCGTAGAGCTCGTCTTTGGCGTGCAGCCATTCGCGCGGCATACCAATCGTGACCGGGTGGTTGGCATCGCGGACAATCACGGTGAATTCGTGTTGGGGTCCGTGAGCACCACCGTTTCCGTCCATCTCCGAATCACGGACGATCGTGCCGTTTTCCCAATAGATGTAAGGGCCACTTTCCTTTTTACGATTGTCCCAACCGCCCAGCCCGATCATCTCGTTGTACTCTTTCCATGATCCCCACGAGTTGTCCGCAGCGTGGACGACGACCAGGCCACCACCGTCTGCGACGAACTTCTCGAATGCGTCCTTGGTTTCATCGGGCCATGGAGCCGCGCCCCAACCGAAGTTGTTGAGGACGACATCGTACTTGGAAAACTCGGGCTTGAAGTCCGGGTCGGTTTGAGCCTTGCCGTGCTCGTATTTCTTGCCGTCGTTCAGCTCGTACTTCGGAAAGTGCTTGTCGCCGTTCTTGGTGAATCGGCTCCGCTCAACATCCACCGTAAAACGCCCCGAATCCTCGAGGTACTTTTTCATCATGGCGGTGGTCTTGGGCCAGTCGCCATGGTTGTTTTGTCCATCGACGATAAGGACCTTGATTTTGGGTGCGTCCTCCGCTGTTGCAGTGAATACAGTGGCAAGCGAGGAAACAAGCAATGCGACGATGGTGAGCAGGCGGGGTTTCATTTATTTCTCCCAGATGAAATTGAACGGAAACCATAATGTGAATGATTGACGTCCGCCTAGCAATCGTGGCGCGACCCAAATGACGCGAAATCTGAACGATCGGCGATTCTGGTCGCGAAATGCCCTGCAGTCCGGCGTGTGAATGCGCGTCACGAAGACGATGCGGTTGGTACGCTACCAACGTGCGAGCGCCTGTACGCCGTAAGTACCCACCACCGTGCTGCCCAAAATCACCAGGCAATAGACGGCAAAGAACCAAAGCCGCGTCTTCGCCAGTCCTATCCCAACGAACAATTCGACAGTGACCCAGGTTGCGGCCACAACCGCACCGGCCGCCGAATCATCGTTGGCGACGATCAAAACTGCGGGCATCCATCCCGGAAAAATCGGCAAGTGTTCCAGCAGGATCCGCATCGTTGCGTCCGCCGAAAAAATCCACGCGACGAACGGTAGGTACATGCTCGACAGCAACGTCAACAGCCGCAAGGTCATGCGCGTCGACCAAAACCAGGAACGCACCGCAACGCCGACAACAATCAACCCAACCCCGACGTTGGCAAATTCCCAATTCAGAACCCGCGCGGCAGCCATTGTTGCAGCCAGCAGTGTCATGATCGTCATCAGGCCGCGCAGTCCAAATCGGGGGAATGGCGATTCGTCGATGATCAGTTCATAGTCTTCCTGTTGGTACTCGTCCAATTGTGGAATGCGGCTTGTGCGAATCCACAACCACGTCGAGACCCATGCGGAGACGAGCATCACGATGAGCCCTAGCGTCGGTCGGAGTACGCTTCCGCCGGAGCTGGCGCGACCGCTGATCAGGTCGTGGAGTGTCGGCACCAGCAGGCCCGCCGCAATGGACAGGCCCAGCATGGAAATGAAGAGGGTTCCCGAGTAGTCGACGCGAGTTGCCGCCCCGGCGATTGGCTGCGCGTTGGACTGCGAGTGTGATGGCTCATGGCCGTCTGCGCCTACTGCAACGGGCGACATCAGGCCATGATGTCCATGATGGGATTGCCCTGCGAAATCATCAACGGACGGTTTGAGACATCCATCACTTCCGTCGCTGGATCGATACCCAACAGGTGATACATGGTCGCGGCAAGGTCGTCCGGGCGGACTGGGTGCTCGGCCGGGTACATCGCATTTTCGTCCGACGTACCGTAGATCGCGCCTCCCTGCACACCTCCACCGGCGAGCAACGCCGTATAACACTGGGGCCAGTGATCGCGACTCTCGTTCTTGTTGATCTTTGGCGTACGTCCGAATTCACCCGTCCAGACAATCAGGGTTTCATCCAACAGGCCGCGGTTGTCCAGGTCGTCCAACAGGGTAGGCAACGTCTGGTCCGTCATCGGGTGCTGGTACTTGTCGACGATCTTGTACATACGCGAGTTGTCAAAGCCATGCGTGTCCCAGCCGCCGCTGTTGACCTTCCGGCCGCCGATGCTGTTCGAATAATACACGGTCACGAATTTGACGCCGGCTTCGACCAGTCGCCTCGCGAGCAGACAACTCTGACCATACGTCGTTCGACCGTAGGCGTCACGCACATGCTCCGGTTCGGACTCAAGGTCAAACGCACGACGCACATTCGGCGCGGTGATCATGGAGATCGCGCGTGCGTAGTAGTCATCAAAACCCTGCGCGGCGGGCGATGTCTGCAGCACTCGCGTCTGTCGGTCGATGATCGACTGCAATTCGCGACGCCGCTGGAGCCGTTCGACCGAGATACCGCTGGGCAGGCTTAGTTCTGGCAATTGGAAGCTGTCTCGATTGGGGTCTTCCGAAAAGAAGAATGGGTCGTGGGCTTTTCCCAGAAAACTGGCTCCCTGCCCGGGGACGATCGAGCCGTCGCGGATGACGTGTGGATACGAGACGTAGGTCGGCATCCCGTTTTGATTGGGCAGAAGCTTATCGACGACACTTCCATAGCCCGGATACATGCTGAGCGATTCGCGCAACCTTTGATCATCGCTGGGTGGTTCGTGCCCGCTGATCGCATAGTAGCCCGCCGACGCGTGGTTCTTCATCGTGTGCGTCATCGTTCGAATCAGACACAGTTTGTGCGCCTGTTTCGCCAACCTTGGAAAGTGCTCGCACATCTGCATGCCGGGCACCGTCGTTGAAATGGGTTTGTAGGGGCTTCGAATGGTGTCCGGTGCGTTCGGCTTCATGTCGAACGTATCGAGCTGACTGGGGCCGCCCCATTGAAACAGGAAAATGACGGACTTTGCTCGAGGTCGAATAGCCGGGCCGCTCTTACCGGCAAGTTCGCTGGCCATCATCATTTTGGGAGCGGTCAGCCCCAGCATGCCCGCGCCTCCGATCCGAAGTGCCGAGCGACGGGATAGCGATGAAAACATGGATTCGATCCTGTGCAGGAGGTCCGATTCTCAGGGAGGCAGGAACCTCATTTTAACAGATCTCGCTTGGCCCTGCTGCCGGATACGAGTTGCGTGAATGGGTTGCGTGAATGGGTTGCGTTATCGCTTCGCGGAAGTCGCTTTTCGTTTCGGTTTTGGCTTGAGTTCCGGCAGCGATTCAGAAACCGGGTACGGCTCGCGATGTGGGGCCAGGTCGTCTCCCTGGGACGTCGTCCATTCAGCCAGCCGAGCTCGAAGCATGTCTCGTGTTTTGGCGTAGTCCGAATTGTCCGCCAGATTGTTGAGCTCATGCGGATCACTGTCGAGATCGAAAAGCTCGAATTCATCTCGTGTGTAGTACGAATCGACAACCGCTTTCGCCGCCGGATCACGCTTGGCGACTTCGTCCCAGGAATCCCAAAACGCTCCGGCCCCGTCCTTGCGCAAACGGTCTGAATGGTTTGTGTGATAGGCTTCCGGCCGCAGGTTGTGGATGTACTTGAACCGGCCAACTCGAACGCTGCGGATGGGAAAGATGTTCATACCGCCGTCACCGGTATGTGTTGTGAAAATCGCGTCACGGTGCATGGCGTTCACTCCCAGTAAGACACTGGCGAACGATTCACCATCGATTCCGTCAGGAACCGTACCGCCGGCAAGATCGATGAGCGTGGGGATAAGGTCCACCCAACTCACCATCGCACTTGATCGCTGTCCGGCAGGGATGTGGTCCGGCCAAACACAGACCAGCGGCACGCGTGCGCCCGAGTCATACAGATTCCACTTCCCAAAGGGCCATTGTCCGCCGTGGTCGCTGGTGAACAGGAAGATGAAGTCGTCGCCGAATTTCTGCCGTGCGAAGTCATGGATCCGCGTCATCTCCTGATCCATGCCGCTGATGTCGGTGAGATACCGCGCCCAGTGTTCTCGCGTTTCGGGGGTATCAATAAAGTGAGCGGGTAAGGTTACCTTCGCCGGGTCGTAGATCATCTCCTTCGTCCATGGCACATGCGGTCGCCGATCGCCGACCAACAGGCAGACAGGTCCGTCGACGTCCGTTTCCGCGAAGTGCTTGATGACCTGTTTTGACATCTGCCGCGGTGGAGGCGAGTGGAAGTCCGTTCCCTTCATCTTTATTCGGCCGTGGGCCACTTTGCCGAACGAGGCCACGTAGTATCCCATCTTCTGCAGTACCGGCAGCAGGAATTGCGTGCCCGGTTTTGGCAGGCTGTGGTTGGGGTGAGCACCATGCCGAGCGGGCATCAATCCGGTCAGCAGCGAGTATCGATTGGGGCAACACGAAGGAGACGCGACGTACGCGTTGTCGAAGACCATCCCACGCTCGGCAAGCCGATCCATCATGGGCGTGTTGATTTCTTTCGAACCATAGATGGAAGTTTCCAAACGTCCCAGGTCGTCGGAAATGAAAACCACGATGTTCGGGAGTTTGCCTTCCGCGATGCCCGTGAAATACAGACAAGCGACCAGCATGCAGAGGTACCGTGCGAGTTTCCCAAACGCAGTCGAGCCCGTCGCACTCACTCCAGTCGTTTCGCGTTTCATCGTTCCGTCTCCTCTACTGGATTTTCCCCGGACTACGCAACCGGATTGTGATTGGTTGCGAGCCTTCCGTGATGTCCAAATCAATTGACCGGCCGTCCGCTGGCATGATCAACTCCGCGTCGTGAATCGAATAGGTTCCGCCCGTCTTGTCGGAAAAATTGGTGGCGACGCGGCGGACTTCAACCCGGTGTCGACCCGGCGCGGGGCCATTGGTCGCGTCAAATTCAAATTTTCCTTCCTCGTTCCAGCCCATGTAGGAAGTGACCGTGGGCGAATTCGGATCTTCCGGGATCAGTGTCAGCCAGCCCCAGAACAGAGGGCGCCGGTCGACGGTAATGTTGCCGCTGATGGCGGTCCGTTTTTTTGCCGTGAGAAATCCGCTTCGTCGCATCCAGTTGCCAAGGAGCTTTGGCCAACGTCCCAGATCCGGGTCGCCGGGGGCCAGTCCGGTACCATGCGGACCGTAGCCAAAAATGTGCAGTTCGGCTGGAATCTTTCGCTCCAGCAGTTGTTGATAGAAGTAGATGCTGTGGTTTGGCGAAAGTCCGTCTTCATGCGTGTGAACGAAGAAGGCCGGCGGCGTTTCGTCGGTTACTTTCTTGTGCGTGGAAGGATAGTCGCGAGGCTTGTTGAACAGTTCCCCGGCAATTGCCGGATAGACCATCGCCAGAAAGTCGGGCCGGCTGCTGACACGCTCGATGGGATCGTCGCTGGACGCGTCGCCGGAATTGAAGGTCGTACCGGCATTTGAAGTCAGGTGACCGCCTGCGGAAAATCCCATCATCCCGATACGATCCGCCGAGATACCGAACTTGTCGGCACGAGCGCGAACGTAGCGAATTGCTCGTTGTGCGTCGGCCAGTGAATCAGCAACGTCGTACTTGGGGCCCAAGCGGTAACGCAGTACGAACGCCGTGATGCCCTGTCGATTCAGTTCGCGTGCGACCTGTAGCCCTTCGTGGTCCGCGGCCAGGACACGGTAGCCGCCGCCCGGATTGACGATCATCGCGGCACCGTTGGCTGTTTCTTCCGCCGGCAAGTGAATCGTCAGGGCGGGGCGGTCCGATGGTTCGGTGCCCTTTGCATTCGGTGCACCGTCGGGCCACAGCAATACCTGTTGGTCGTGTTGCGAACGATCGACGGCCGACTGACTGGTACTTGTCGGTTCGTCCGAATCGGCCGGCGCCTGAGCCTTCGTCAGGAAGGTTCGCGAATGGTTGTTGGCGGGGATGCTGACGGTGTATTGGCTTCCATCTTCCGCAACGGAAAGCTTGATGAAGTTCGCGTCGCACTTGTCCTTCTTCCGGTTCGCGATGTACTCGTCATCCGTGTTGTTGACGGAGCCGTCCGGCCGCATGTTCTTGTGGACCTGGTACATCGCCTTGATCGAGTTACTGGCCTTCAGGTTCGCGAAAACCTCCGGCAGGCAGCCTTTGGTCACGCCATTGTTCATGACGCTCACGGTCGGATTAACGGAGTTGATGACCACGGGGTTGTTACTGGAATCGAGGCCGTGGTGCGTGACCTGATACACGTCCACTTCGCCAATCATGTTCTGGGGACACACGAGGTTGAATTCCTGGTTCCAGGTCATGTCGCCGTTGTCCAGAAATCGAAAGCCCTCGTATTCCAGCAGCACCGCGACGCTATTGGCATTGTCCGATCCGTCCCGATCTTTGGGGCGATGTGTCCCACAAACGTTGGCGTTCGCGGGATCGTCATCGGCGGCATCCGGGAAAGTCCTACGGGTTCCCAGACATCGCAGCGAAAGCGACTGGCCTTCGGTTTGCCGGAGTTGCAGTTGATCGCCGGGGTTGATGACTTTCCTCCCACCGCAGGGAAACTCCCAATAATCGGGCCCCGGGTCTTCGGGCATCCCCGCGAACTTCCCGTTGTCATGCACGACCCCAACCGGCATCAGCTTCGCCAGCGTCGAGGCACCGCCAAAGTGATCGCGGTGATAGTGCGTGGTAATCAGATGGTCGATGCGGCGGATCTTCGCCTGTTCGGTTGCGACCTTGACGATCCGTTGCGGGTCACGCTGACCGGGGTTTCCACTATCGATCAAAACTGACTCGCCCGCCGGCGTCACGATCAAAGTGGCAGCGCCGCCTTCCACGTCCACCCAGTAGATGTCGAGTGTCCTTGCGTGCGCGCCGGTTGTTCCAACGAGCAGTCCCAACAATGCAATCATACGAAGCATATTGATACCCTGATTTCTGGATAGATGACGACCGAGCGACCATCATAGCAAACCTCGCGTGGGCAGCGGGCTGGGACGCGGCACGTGCAAGACCGAGAATGCGAGTTGCAATCTAGCGTGTACGAAACGTCTCACTGGCGACAAGTTCCAGCAGTAGATCGCGAAAGCCGTTGCCGTTCTGTTCCACCTTGCGGACGATCGCGTCGACTTCACATCGTTCCGCATAGGTCAGCGGGCGTCCGGTGGCGTAGGCGAGCAACTTCTCCGACAGGCAGGCGGCAAACTGGTCGATGTTCGCCACGACGTGTTGCTTCAAATCGTCGACGTGCCTGAATCGCGTGCCGTCGACGTAGGTGGAATCCGCATCGATCTTCGGTCCTTTTTTCGGCTTGGCACGCTTCTTTGTGCCGTCGTTTGCCGTGGAGTTCGCCGGGTAGTGGGTACGCCAGCGCCCGACGGGATCGAAGTTCTCCAGCACAAAGCCCAGCGGGTCGATCTTGCGATGACACGACGCGCAGTTGTCGTCGGCGCGGTGCGCGGCTAATAGCTCGCGTACGGTCGTGGCGTTTCGCGTATCGGGCGTGAGCGCCGGGACGGCGTTGGGTGGTTCCGGTGGCGGATCGCCAAGGATATTCTCCAACACCCAGACGCCGCGGACGACCGGTTGCGTATCGACGCCGTTGGCCGTCGCCATCATGATTCCCGCCTGGCCCAACAGCCCGCCGTACGGTTGTCTTGGGTCGAGCGAAACGCGGGTGAGCTTGCCGTCTTTCAGATCGTCGAACTTCATCGAATAGATGTCCTTCGCCAGCCTCCGGTCGACGAAGGTGAAGTCCGGCTGAATGAATGTCTCCAGCGGCAGGTTCTGCTTCAGAATTTCCGTGAAGAAGAGTTCCGTTTCCCGTTGCATGGCTTCGCGATGTTTCTCGCTGAAGCGTCGCAACAATTGTGGATCGGGCATGATCTCCTGCAGCTGATGTGTCTCGAGCCATTGGGACGTAAACGAATTCACGAATCGTTTTATCTCTGGCGAATTCAGCAGCCGCAGGGTTTGGTGCTGCAGTATCTTTCGGTCCGACAATTTGCCGCGAGCAGCCATTTGTGTCAGCTTTTCGTCCGGCATGGAACCGGTCAGGAAAAACGCCAGGCGTGTCGCCAGTTCGTAGTCGTCGAATTGCGAGCGTCGAGAACGGTACAGGAAGTTCGGCGACATGAGCGCCGTGCGAATTGCCAGGTGCAGTCCGTCATTCAATTGACCACCGGAGTCGACTCGCTGTCGGACCAACTGCGAATAGGCATCCAGCGTTGCTGCATCAACCGGTCTTCGAAACGCTCGCGGCAAAAACCGTTTCAGGAAAGCTGAGGCAAATTCCGCATCGGTGTCGACGGCCTGTCGGTCTCCGAGGAACCGGCTGGCCTGGCGTTCGCGTTTGAGATCCAACGGGCTCTTCGCCGGCCGCAGTGGACCCTCGATGTTGACGTGATGCAGCTCAAGTGCCGGGCCTTCTTCAAAGAGCTGGTAGATGACCGTTTCCATATACAGCGTTGGGTTGCCCAGCATCCGTTTGACCATGGCTTCCACGGCCGCCGTCCCCGTTTCGACGGTGGACATGTCCAGGTCGTCCGCGTCGCGAATTGCCTTGACGCGATCCCAGCCCGGACCGCCGCGGATGCCACTGCCATGTTCGATCTTCTGCCAGCCGGCCAGTAACCGCTCGTCGTTCGTCAGTAGCTTGCGGAGCGTCTCCCCGAAATCCGGCTTGTCGGTGGAATCCAGCAACGCGTTGGCGAAATGGAATACGGGCGTTTCGGATTCGAAGAGTTCCACGTCGCATTCGAAGTCCGCCATTTCGTTCGCAGTGACATCAAATTCGGCCAGCAACCGTTGCTTCTTGATGTCGTCCCCGTCACGCTCATTCAGCGAACGTGCGCGGATTTGTAGTCGCATGGGCTGATCGAAGACGGGCCACGCTTTGGAACCGGGCGCGAACTTTGAAGCACTGACGCGGATTCGATATACGCCGTTATGACGTACTTCAAATTTCTCGGGCCACGTCGAACTTCGCCACATCTGGCCCGTTCGGGAAGCCAGCCGCATGGCGTCGTCGATGATGTGTCCGGACGAATAGCTGATCACCAGGCCTTTGGCAGGAATGTCTGTGGTGACCGGCGGGACGGGTCTCGAGGTGGGCGGTAATATCTGATCCGCAACGGAAATTGCCGCGTGAAAGTAGGCTTCCAACAACGGTGCAGAAAGCACCAGGCCCTCCGCCGAGTTGTCAAATTGCTGCTGGGCGAAGTCGGACGGAAAACCGGTTGGCAAGTCAAAGTCGATGCCAATAAGATCGCGAATCGTCGACTCATACTCCGATCGACTCAGGCGTCGCACCAGGTCCTGCGGACGAACACGATGGAGTAGTTCAACGTGAATGGCGTCGGTAGCCTTGATGCGCACGAGGTCGGATGGCTGCGATGCATCCTCGGGTGGCATCGTCTTGGAGTACACCGCGTTGAAGACCCGTTCGAGCCCAGCGACTTCCTCAGCATCCTGCCAGTCGAAATCCACGAGGTCGTCCAGCCGGATGTTGCCATTTGCCTCATCTTTGTTGTGGCAGTCGACACAGTGGTCGGCGAAAAATTTGAGCGGTAGCTGAGCGAGCGTGTCTGCGGCAAACGGTGATGCAATCAAGAACGCCGCGAATGCTACGATCGCTCGCCGGATTGCATCGTTGGCCGTCATCACACGAGATACTCGTTGAGATTTTTATCTGCGTTGCTGAAGGTCTCGTTCTCCAGCCCCATTTGCTGCATCACGGTGATGAACAGATCGCCAAGCAGTCGGCGATCGGATCCGCTGGCTTTCGGGTCGACGGCGATGTGTTGGCCATGCTTCAGACCACCGCCTGCAATCAGCGTTGGCAGATTGTCGTTGGAGTGACGGCTGGAATCGCCCATGCCGGTCCCGAGGAGCACGATTGTCGAATCGAGTAGCGGCTGGCCGTTGGCGTCCGTCGTGGCTTTCAGTCGCTCGAGGAACCGTCCCATACAGCGGATGTGTTCCAGTTCGACACGAATGAGGTCGCGGATTTTGTCGGGGTCGTTGCCGTGATGCGACAGCGCATGATAACCAGCTCGCAGGGTGCGTCCGTCCAGCGTGAATACCTGTCCCAGTCCGCCGATATTCATGGTGATCACGCGGGACGAATCGGTCTGCAGGGCCAGTCCCATCAGGTCGTACATGACTTGTTCGCATTCCAGCATCAACGTGGGTGCCAGAGGATCGACCTCGGGCAATTTATAGTCGACATTGGGCGGTGGCGATGCGAGCCCATGCCGTTGCTTGAGAATACGTCGTTCCACATCACGCAGCGACGCGAAGTACTCGTCCAGCTTCCGCTGATCCCGTTTGCTCACCGAGCGACGTAGCTGGTTGGCTTCATCGCGAACGTGATCGAGGGCGCTCTGTCCTGTCGACAACAGATAATCGAGCCGCTTGCGATCATCCGGCGATGAAAAGAGCTTGTTGTAAAGGACACTGGGACGTTCGATGGTCGGCATCGCCGCCCCGCCCCGAGTGAAATTCATCGGTCGCGAAACTTTGCCCGCACTGATTTGCAACGAATCGAAACGAGAGTGCTTACCGATGGCCTCGGCGATAATTTGATCGACGGAGACCTGGTTGATGTTGTCCCCGGCGAGGAAGTTTCCCCAGTTGCCATGGCCGTTGGGAGCGCGATGATCGAAACCCGACAGGATCGAAAAGTCATCACGCAGGTGCTCGATGGGCTTTAGCAGTTCGGGCGATTCATAGTCGCGACCCGGGGCTGTGGGAAAGAATGCCGGTTGATAGAAGCCCAAAAATGTACCGACACAGACGAACCGCTTTGCCTTGGGGCCATTCGTCTCTGCGTGGTTTCCATCGGGTTGACGTTCGGCCTGAGCCTGATGGGTTTCCAGCAACGGCAGCGCCAAAGAAACGCCAGCCGCTTTCAGGAACGATCGTCTTGCACTGGTAGATTTCATGTCGCCGTGCCCTGGAGAATCACGCGGCCTATTGTAATCCGTTTGGATTGGCGGCTCCACATCCCGATTGTCGCCTTGCAATCGGATACCAGAAGAATTCCGGGTAATTCGGAATCCACCAGCGAAACCTTGACGGTCCAATCGCTTAACCCAATGTCTGCCGCGGGGGAGTGCGTGGCGCAACGACCGCACCAAGGGAGCCAGGTTTAATGGATTCACTTGGCGAGACTGCATTTCGGATGGCTGAGCTTGCTACTCTCGATTTCGGCGTGGGTTAGCTTTTGTCGACGGTGTCTTTCCCAGGCCGAATCTTGCGAACAGTTCTGATTTCAGGGGAGCTTTGTCGCTGTCTACCATGCGAGGCAGGTATCGATAGTGTGTATGCCTTGCGTACTCACTTTCACTCATCGTCTTCAGTATTTCTGGCTTGTAGAATTCGACAGCTCGCAGGGTCTTTAGCACTAACGAGTCGGCTGCGATTTGCATAGCGACATCTCGTGGGGTTTTACTGGACTTTGTCCCAGCGACCTTCGCCGCCTCCCTGAAGTCGCCGCTGTTGACGTGGCGCTGGATCAACAGTTGGGTGAACCTCAATCGCTGTTCGTGCGACTTGAGTATTCGCCAAATGTCAGAATTGAGTCGCGTTCGTGCTCGGGGCACGTCCTGCTCGTCATCGAAAAAGAGTTGGCCCGGATCGAAGTCGAACTCCCAGTCAATGTTTTCGAACCGTTGACCGTCCTCAATTTTGGCCATCCACTTTTTTACGAGGGGATCGACCTGCCGTACTTGTGCGACGGACATCTTTAGATGCTTTTGAACGTATGGCGATCTAAGAATCCATAATGGTTGCAGTGAAAGTTCATCAGCTCCAACTCGTGATGCTTCGGTGGTCAGGGACGGCAAGCGGAATTCGTAGGGCTCGCCGGATACTTCCGTTAGTTGGTTGTTACTGATCGCAGCAGCCGCCTCCCGGCGCATGAACTGCTCATCTCTCATTTGCCGTGATCTGAGATTGCGCCATCGGTCATTCTGTAGGTGTTCTCTCAGCTCGGATTCCGACGGCATCGCGTGGCCCGCGAACACGAGTGCACCCGGCACGTTACCGTTCGCCAACATCTGTTGAAACGCGTAGTTGCGATATCGCCTTACGCCGTTTGTGTCGAGATGTTCCTCAATGAGTTTCATGAACGGTATGCGGTGTGGCACGGCCGGTGGCGGAGACAGCTTGTTAGGGAGCGGTTTCATTCCTTGTATTGCGCGATCCATCTTTGCCCTGATTTCTGCGGCTGTTGCGCCCGGTTTGTTTCGGATTCCTTTTGCTTCGGCTTCATGGAGTAGTGCTTTGAGCTCTTCAAAGTCCAGTCCGACTTCCCGATAGCTGTAGGTAAGTGCCATATCCATATTGGCAAGTATTACGGAGTCAACGATTGTCGATCTTTTTCTGGGCTGTTGCGCTGCCACGATCGAACTGAGTGTGAGGAGAATCAGTAGTGCTTTCATGTGTGCTTTTCGTTTCTGTTGGTGGGAGTCCAGTCGGAGCGCGGCACGGCGTCTGGACCGTTGCAATTACCTTTCGAAGGCGCCGCCCTTTGACGGAATGTCACCTCCGTGAACCAATATGTGTATATATTGGTTTCGTCCTCAATTGCATAATTCAGGTCCCGCGAAGCGGTTCGCTGGTGGGTGGGGTGCCGCCCCGCTGTAGAGCTCCGGCGCACGTTCGGGCAGTTTTTATGGGAGAAAAGAGGGCTGCTGCAAGCCTTGAGATTGCCCAATGCCGGGGCGAAGTCGTACCGCAGTCGCCTCGCCTGCACTAACGAGTAAACGACAAAGATGCTCGTTTGGGCTTGAGGACTCTACGCGATCACACCATGAGCCACTTCGCCTTTGACATCGGTCAGGCGGAAGTCGCGGCCGGCGAAGTTGTAGGTGAGCCGTTCGTGGTCGAGGCCCATGAGGTGCAGGATGGTGGCGTGTAGGTCGTGAAGGTGGACTTTGTCTCGAGCAGCGAAGTAGCCGAATTCGTCCGTGGCGCCGTATCGCTGCCCGCCTTGCACTCCGCCGCCGGCGAGGAACATCGTGTAACCAACGTTGTTGTGATCGCGACCGTCCGAGCCCTGCGTCACGGGCGTTCGTCCAAATTCACCTCCCCACACAAGCAGCGTATCGTCGAGCATTCCGCGCTGTTTGAGATCCGTGATCAACGCGGCGATAGGCTTGTCGACTTCCGTGGCGTTCTTGCGATGATTGTTTTCGACGTCGCCGTGAGCGTCCCATTTGTAGCTGTGCGTGACCTGCAGAAAGCGGACACCCGCCTCGGCGAAGCGTCGAGCCATCAGGCACTGGATGCCAAAGTTCTTCGTCTTCGCGTCGTCGATGCCGTACAACTTCCGCGTTGAATCGGTTTCGCTGGAAAGGTCCTGAACCTCGGGCGCGGCGGATTGCATACGGAACGCCAGTTCGAAGGATTCAATACGACTTTCCAGATTCTCGTCCGGCCCCGTGCGTTCCATGTGTTGCCGATTGAGTTGCTTCAACAGGTCGAGTTCGCGGCGTTGTTGAGCGCGGGGCTGACCGTGATTGCGGATGTACCGTATGCGTGCTTCCTCGGCCTTGGTACTGGAAAATCCGATCGGCGTGCCCGCATAGTGCGCCGGCAGGAACGCACTGCTCCATGCATTCGATCCGCTGTGACCCAACGTTGGGCAAATGGTAATGAAGCCCGGTAGGTTCTGGTTTTCGCTGCCAAGGCCATAGGTGATCCAGCTTCCCATGCTGGGGCGAATGAAGGTGTCGCTGCCGGTGTGCAGTTCCAGTAACGCAGAGCCGTGCCGCGAATTGCTGCCGTGCATGGAATTGATGAAGCAGATGTCGTCGACACATTGCCCGACGTGCGGGAAAATCTCGCTAACGTGGATGCCGCTCTCGCCGCATTGCTTGAACCGAAAGGGGCTGGCGAGCAGGTTGCCTGTTTTCGACGAAACAACGCGGGGTTTTTCGTAGGCAAAGGGTTCGCCGTTGCGTTTCTGCAATTCTGGTTTGTAATCGAACGTGTCGACTTGTGACGGACCGCCATGCATGAACATGAAAATCACGCGTTTGGCTTTCGGCGGGAAGTGCGGGTGGCGCGGAGTCAGCGGAGATGCGTCGCCGCGTGCCTGATCGGCGAGTAGTCCTGCCAGCGCAAGTGACCCGAATCCGGCGCTACTGGAAAGTAGCATTTCGCGTCGGGACTGCGGTCGGTTGGTGATCCAGTGACGATTCATTTCGGTAGTACCGCTGCGCGGATCCTAGTCCAGATAAAGGAATTCGTTGGACGATATCAGTGTGCGGCAGATGCCCTGCCATGCGACCAGTTGCCTGTCCGTTGCGGCACTGGCATCGGCGAACTGGGCGATTGTCTCTTCAAGGTGCAGCAGGACGGCGGTTGTTTCGTCGGCCGTCGGCGGTCGCGAGAGCAGCTTTGCGAAGAGTGTTTCCAGTCGCTGCTGATCGGACGGATAGTCTTCCAGCAGTTGCTTCGCCAATCGCAACGCATGTTCGGCGACCAACGGGCTGTTCATCATTAACAGGGCCTGTGGTGCGACGATCGAGTTCTTCCGGTCGCCGGTGGACGTGGCAGGGTCCGGGAAATCGAACGCCGTCAGCACATCGTAGACGGCACTGCGGTAGACCGGCTGATAGATGGTGCGACGTGGGTTGTCGTACTTCTGTTGTTTGGATGCGGTGCCGGTCACGTAGCTGCGATCCTTCAGCGGCATCATGGATCCGCGCATGGTCAAATCGAGATTGTCGCAAACGGCCAGGATGGAATCGCGCAGAACTTCGGCTTCCAGTCGCCGGCGCGGGAATCGCCACCAGAATCGGTTTTCCGGATCAACGCCGTTGCCCTTCTCACTGAACTGCGTGCTCATTTGATAGGTGGAGCTAAGCAGCATGCGTTTGTGCAATCGCTTCAGCGACCAACCGTCTTCCATGAACGTGACGGCCAGCCAGTCGAGTAGTTGCGGATGTGTGGGGCGATCGCCAAGCTTGCCAAAGTTGTCCGTCGTTGAAACGATGCCGCGTCCGAATCGCCATCGCCAAATGCGATTCACGAACACTCGAGCCGTTAACGGGTGGTTGCGGCTGGCGATCCAGCGAGCGAGTTCCAGGCGTCCGCTGTTCTTTGTTTCGATGGGCCGAGGCTGTTCGCCTTCGATGATGCGCAGGAACTGTCGCTTCGTTGGTGCGCCTTGCGTCAGGTAGTTACCTCGTAGGCTGACTTTCAGGTCTTCGATTTCGCCTTCGGTTGGAGCCATAACCTTGATCTTTTGTGGCTCGGTCTTTTCGTGCTCGCGGACGAGTTTCTCCAGCCGCTGGAATTCGGCTTTGTACTCTTTGGGGACCCATTTTTCTGGCTTCTTCGGTAGCTGGAAGTCTTCGTCGTTCAGCTTCGCGGCTGTCTTCGGATTGTCCTTACCCCATGCGTCGCCGGCATGGGCGATCCAGAAAGCGTCGCGTTGTTTGGAGAGTTGCTTGCGGCGTGATTCGAAACTGGTAAAGGCTGTTGCGTAGCCAGCGGGTTCGAACTCATGGAGCGAAACGGGCGCGACCACGCGGAGGTGCTCCATGGTCTTCGTCGACTTGAAGATGCTGGCCATCGCGTAGTAATCCCAGGTTGGGATTGGGTCGAACTTGTGATCGTGGCAGCGAGCACATCCGACGGTGAGCCCCATAAACGCCTGGGACACGGTGCTCAGCTGTTCGTCGATGATGTCCATCTTTTTCTTTTTGGGATCATCGTCGGCGATCATCTTGGGACCCACCGACAGGAACCCGGCAGCGGCGACGCGGCGAACTCGTGCGTCGACAGATTCATCCGGACCCGGTTCGATCAGATCGCCGGCCAGTTGCTCTTCGACAAATTGCGGGAATGGCATGTCGGCATTGAACGCATCAACGACCCAGTCACGATATCGATAGATGAATTCGAACGCCCAATTTTCATCCAGCCCGTTGCTGTCGGCGTAGCGAGCGACGTCCAGCCAATGTCGTCCCCAACGCTCGCCGTATTGTGGCGAAGCCAGCAGTCGGTCAATGACGTCTTCGAAAGCCCGTGGTGACGAGTTGTTCTCGAAGTTGGCGACTTGCTGCGGAGTTGGCGGTAGTCCAATCAGATCAAAGTAGGCGCGGCGAATGAGTGTGCGCTTCGATGCTGGTGGAGCGGGTTGCAGCCCTTTCGCTTCCAGTTTCGCGAGGACGAACCGATCGAGTTCCGATTGAACCCACGATTCGTCGTTTACGTGGGGCGGAGCCGGAAGTTGTGGAGCCCGGAACGCCCAGAAGTTTCTGTCGTCCTCGGAGAACAGCGGACCCTCGCTTGCGTCTTTCCACTTACGTTGCTCGGCTTTCTGGCCCGGCCAGATGGCACCGTCGTTGATCCATTTCGCGAGGTTCTGAATTTCACTGGCCGATAACTTGTCGCCTTCCGGCATTTGCAGTTCGGCTTCACTGTGATTCACCGCATGGATCAGCAAACTGTTTTTGGCATCGCCGGGTTTGATGGCGGGGCCGCGGTCACCGCCATCGATCATGGCTTGCAGCGAATCGAGCCGAAGTGCGGACTCCTGCACGTCTTCGTTGTGGCAGTCGTAACACCGCTCGATCAGCAGCGGACGCACGCTTGTTTCAAAGAACTCGGCGGCGGCGATGGGGTCGATCGGTTCGGTAGTTTGCTCCGCACAGATTTTACTCGTCGAAATTAGAATGAACAAAATGACGAGGCAGAATCGCATATTCGACCAAGAAAAAAGTAGGGGAGAATGTCGAAGCATCTCGACGGTGGGTGGACCCGATTTTATGCCGCCGCTGCCTCGGTCGCAACGTAAATCAGACTTTGCCGCTTATCAGGAATGTTTTGCCGATTGCATGACTATTTGACCATGATTTCGGGTCAGCATCGCCATCCGACGCGTACTTCTGTTGTTCGGATTTTTCGATGACACCACGAGGTTGAAAATGAGACGTTTAACTCGGAAGCTTCGCCGATCGCCCGGGTTTCAGTCACTCGAGGCGCGACGACTGCTGACGGTCGATCTGTTGGTGGAACTGGACGCCGCGGAACCGGCCAGCGCCGGCGAGGAAGTGACTCGGGTTGTGCGGGTCTTCAACAACGGATCCGACGACGCGTTGGATGCGATGGTAACCAGCGAATTGACCAACGAACTGGTCGATCCGGTGTGGACTGCGGAAGCGGGTTTTGCGCAGGTCGTGGATCAGCAGCTCAATCGATTCGACGCGGACCTTGTCTTTGAAGGCTGGACAGCGGCCCAGCAACTCGGTCGTGGCGTGCAGCCCATTGGTGACATCAACGGTGACGGGGTGCAGGATCTGGCGGTTAGCAAGGATCGCATTCTCTTCGGCAGCGAAACGCTTTCGGCGGAAATTGGTCGTTTCCCTTTCGGTGGCGAGACGGGTTTGAGCGTACATTCCTCAGCGCTGTTTAATGAGACTGAACCGCTGGGCGACATCAATGGGGATGGCTTCGACGACCTGGCGTTTGACGGTCGAGTGGTCCTGGGGGCGGCTGACATCGGCGTTGTCGGCTCGCTTGATCTGGATGAGCTCGATGAGGGGCGAGGCTTTCATCTTCAGGGCTTTGGTCGAGTCTATGCCGCGGGTGATGTTAACGGCGACGGACTGGCGGACATTGCCGCGTTAGGACCGCCTGCCAACGCTGTTCTGTCGACCGACGTTTATTTGATTTGGGGCTCGGCGGAGATCGCGGACAATGATCCACTGCGGTGGCCAGACCTGACCGATCGCGACAACGGTATGGGGATTCGGATCGCCAGCCGCGTTGACAGTGTCGCAGCTATCGGCGATGTGAACGCCGACGGACTCGATGATGTGTATTTCGAAATGTCCGCGAGAACCGTGAATGACCGAACGGGAATGGCGGGCGTCGTGATGTTTGGCGCCGAAGACGTCACGGGCTTGCCGGAAAATCTTGAGTCCATCGACGCAGCTTCCGGGTTCTCCGTCGGCACACTCACCAGGGCGGTGATCAACACGCACCAGACGACTCCAGGGCTTGCCGCGGACGATGTGAATGGCGACGGCATCGACGACTTTTTGATCACCTATGTCGGAAGTCGCGAATGTTTCTGCACGGCTACGGACAAGGAGTCTGCGTTGACGTACGCGGGGGTCGCCGTGATTTTCGGGTCGGCGAATATCGGCGAGGGCGGGCACTTTGACGCAGAGACGGAGCCCTTGGTGGCGATCGATTATCTCCGGCCGTTTTTGAATGTGCCGGGTTCCGCGACCGTCGCTGATCGCAATGCGGATGGTCTGAGCGACGTCGCGTTGGGAGGTCATGTCTTCCTTGGCGGAAGTGAGATGATGGACGTAAGCTTTGACCTGGGCGACTGGGAGGACGCCAACGGCGAAAACGGGTTCGCGACGCGTGGGGTGTGGGGCGTTGAAATCGATATCAACAACGACGGTATCATGGACCGTGTTGTATCCGATTCCGTTGCCCGCGTTGATTCAATGGAACAAGCCGGAATGGTATTCATCAAATTCGGATCCGCGATGGAGAATCCGTTGCGGACAGGTAGCGGTGATATCCGGGAAGAGATCGATATCGCCAGTGGCGAGGGTTTGATTTATCGCGTTACGGGAACACGGAAACCCGATGAAGTGGCCGAGGAAATTGTCTCGACGGTGACGTTGCCGCCGGCGATCAATCTGACGCAGGGGCAGTCCTTTCCGTCGGCGTGGAATTCGGGAGACGTCGACCTTGCTGACTTCGACGATGATGGCGACCTCGATATCTATTTTACGTTGACCGACGGTCCCGATCAGGTTTTCATTCAGGAGCCTTCAACTTCGTTCGCTCGGGATTTCACCACGAACACAGTTGACGCGGCGGGCATCTATTCGGACGTTGGCGATGTTGGGAATGACGGCAATCTGGATGTGGTCACTGTTTCGCTGTCGGGGACGGGGGCGTATCTGCTGAAAAATTCGGGGCGTACACCGTTGAACGCGTGGCACCAGCGCGTGTCGCCGATCAATCCGGATGTGTATTCCATCGATGTGGCACTGGCGGATCTCAACGGCGACGACTTTGTCGACGTGTTTGTCGCGAACACGCGGGAGACGCCGAATTGGGTGTTCTTTGGCAGTCGGAGTGGCTTCTACGACTCGAATCAGTCGCTGGGGCGGGGCTCGTCGAAGAGCATTGAATTCGCGGATCTGGATGGCGATGGAGATCTGGATGCGGTCGTCGCCAATGTGGAGGGCAACAATTCGGAAGCCCGGAATGTCGTCTGGCTGAACGACGGGAACGGCTTCTTTGATCGGCATGCGGAATTTGGACCCGGCGGAGAACACATCGCAGCCGGCGACGTGGATAGTGACGGAGATATTGATCTGGTGGGCGCTCAGTCGGGGCCCAACATCATTTGGCTGAACGATGGCGACGCCAACTTTGTGGCGGTGGGGGAGCTCGGCGACGAAGTGACTTCGCACATTGCTCTCGGCGATCTCGACAACGATGGTGATCTGGACATCGTGGCCGCGAACTGGGGCGGCGATGGAAATACCGTGTGGAAGAATGACGGCAACGGCTCGTTCAGAGACACGCAGGTTCGGTTACTACCGGGTTCGCGATCGGAGCACGTGGCGCTCGGTGATCTGGATGGTGACGACGACCTGGACGTTGTGTTCGCCACCGGCGGCGCGGCGAATGTCATCTTTACGAACAATCTGGCGATGACAGACCTCGATCGCTCGCCCAATGTCGTCGCCGAGCATGCCAGCGCCGGAACGAATGTTGGACTCCGCGCGTTTGCGGAGTCGCAGTCGACCGTCGAATATTTCTTGAGCGACGATGCTGGTGGGCTTTTTGCAATCGACGGCCAGACCGGAGTCGTGACGGTCGCGGGAGAAATTGATTTTGACGACGCGGAATCTTACCGAATCGAAATTTCGGCGGTACGCGCGACGGACGGGTCGCCGACAGAAGCACTTCGCCAGTCGTTTCGCATACAAATTCAGGATGTGCCCGAACCGACGGCGACGGTGAGGGCGATCGATATCGACTTTGAAAGTCCATTCCGGCAGCAGATCAACGTTCGCTACGACGGCTTCCTTGATCAGTCCACGATCGGTGACGACGATATCGAAGTTGTCTTGCCGGATGGCACGGTCGCCATTCCGACGTACGGTGGATCCGAATCTTTCAGCCTGCCACAATCCTTCACGGCGATCTACTACCTTGATCCACCTGGCGGCGCGTGGGAGTCGTCGGACAACGGCGTCTATGATGTGCGAGTTCGCGAAGATGAGATCCGCAATCGTGACGGCACGCCGGCCGATGCAGGCAGTGTTTATCTCTTCGAGGTGATCATCCCCGAGTCGTCGTCAGAAGGCGACTTCAACGGCGACGGCGTGGTCGGCTTCGACGATTTTCTGGTGATGTCGTCGAACTTCGGCAAGCGCACGGTCACGAAGTCCGAGGGCGACCTTGATGGAAATGGCGAAGTGGACTTCACAGACTTTCTGATCCTCAGCAGTCACTACGACGGCTAGTGTGGTCGAGTCTTCTCGGGGAAGAGCGGCCATTGCCGGCCATTCGTTTTGGTAAGTCACGACTCCAGCGAATTCAACAGCTTTCGCCACGAGGCAATTTCATGCTCGCGGCGAAAGAGGTGGGCTTGTGATTTGACCTGTGATTGCAGCCGGGCGTAGAAGTCTGCATCGGTTTCGGCCTCCATCAGACGAGCTCGCAGTTGACGTGTATTCCCGACGTCAAAATAGCCTTCGTAGTCTTCGCCCAGCAGTCCGACGTTACCGGGGATTCTTGAAGCGAGTACGGGAGTGCCATGTACGATGGACTCGGAGAGTACGTTGGCACCGCCTTCCAGCTTCGAACTGAGTACCATCATCCAGCACGTTGCGAGACGCCGTTTCAATTCGCCCCGTGGAATCTCGCCGTGCCACTGGTATCGATCGTTCGACGTCGACTCGGTGGTGGCCCGTTGACGCATGGTGGCGTCAATGATTGAGCCGTAGTGATGGACCTGAATTTTTGAATCCGATGGCAGCGAGCGAACGGCCATCGCGACGCGAAACGGATCCTTCACCGGACGCAAATGACCGGCGACGAGGACGCGGTGTACGCGAGGTTGCTGCGGGCGAGCGATCGAAAGCGCGTTCACCGATTGGTAGATCACGTGCGCTTTGCTGCGGCAGCGGCGAGGGAGTTCTTGCTTCGCCAGCGGATGTAGGATGACAATTCGATCAGCGAGTCGAAGCGACGTTTGGGTTGCCGTCGTGTCGCCATCGCGATAGAGGTCGGTGCCCGTGATTGCCAGAATGACAGGGCGATCGGCGTGTAGTTGCTTGGCCTGGGTGATGACGAGAGCACTTCGCCGTGCGTGCAGCGCGATCAGTACATCGGCATCGCCATCGTACGATTCGGAAATCCGCGTGGAGTGACCCAGCCCACGCAAGATTGCCTGCCAACGCAGGGCCGTAATTCGATTGCCATATCGCGTACCCGGTTTGGCCGGGCAGGCGATCAAAATTCGAAGTGTTGAGCGAGGCGTTGGGACGGTATTGCTCCGTAGGTTGCCCCGAACAAATGCGACTAGCCGTCAGCCTTTCGGCAGTAGGCCAAAATTCCAGGCGTGTCGGTAGGGACATCCCCGGAAGCAGCGGGCTTTTCTTCCGCCGCGGCGGGTGCTGGTTCGGGCTCCGGCGCTGGTGCGGCGGCAGGTTCGGGTTCGGCTGCAGGAGCGGGAGCTTCTGCGGCTGGAGCTGCGCCACCCTTTTCACCGCGGGCAGCGGCCAGCATTTCTGCGACGGACATTTTCGCGCCGCCGCCGGCTGGTTTGGCTTCCGCTTTGGCTGGAGCTGCTTCTTTCTTTTCGGCTGCGCCACCGCCGCCGGCAGATCCTCGCGCGGCCGCGAGCATGTCAGCAACGGACATTCCACCGCCACCCGCTTTGGCGGCGGGCTTTGCAGCGGGTTTGGCTGCTTTCTTCGCGGCTGGTTTCTTGGCTTCCTTCTTCGGCTCTTCTTTAGGGAGTGGCTTATCCACAACCTTCAGAAAATCCAAGCCGATGTCGTACCAGCCAATGTTCTTATAGCCGTCAAATTCCACCAAGGCGTTGCCGTTCATGTTCACGGTGCGAACCATGCCGGTTTGGCCTTCGAAACGTTGCAGCTCAGGACGCGAGGCGTCCACCACGACGTATTTGTCAGTGTATTCTTTTTTGAGTTTCTCGATGTGATCGAAAACCATCAGTCATTCGACTCCAGCTTGGCGCATTTTTTCAGACCTCAATTTTCATCGAACGCGCCCCAATTCGCAAGGGACGGTCGAGCCTCTTACGGGCAGAATTCCGGTGTGAAATCTGAGCCCAAACGCCAACCGGTTGTCCGGCGACGCGGCAAATTCGCCCGATTTTGACACCGTCAGGACGAATCACCGATCAGAAACCGATATTTCCACCGCTCGGTGCGAGGCAGAGCATCATCCTGGCTGTGGGGCTTGATGATAATCTGGGTTTGGTTCATTTCGACGACGGAGGATGTATCCGGCTCACAAGTCACGACAAGATCACCTAGCTCGATGCGTACCTTTGGGCCCGTCAGCTGTGCGTTGGAGGCTGCGAGCTGGTAGGTGCTGCCCAGCCATTCGGGCTCGCTCTTGATCCGGCAGGCGAAATCCAATTCAAACCCGGCCGGTCCGTCATCCGCCAACGGTGCCACAATCACGGACCATGTGCTTTTTCCAGCTCGTCCGATTCCTGCCTGGTAGTCGCCCTGTTCGTTGGACTGAGGTATGACTTCCTGAAGCGGCGGACTGGTGGGCCAGATGTCGGCGGAATCACCCTCCAGCGAACGCAGAATCACGGTTGTCTCTTCGCCGTGAACCAGCTCCAACTCGGTCGCGAATCGATCGCCGACCATGGAATGCAGCAGCCGTAGTGACGCACCGGATTTGTGACTGGCGACTAACTGAAGTGTTGGAGGAGTCTTGGACACGTGCGAACCCGGGATTTCTTCGTTTGCCTCGGGTTATACTCGGCCACTACCCTGTGTGGCTAGGTAGCGAGCGGCACACAATCTTGTCCGCAAATGAAACAACACCGTTGAGCTGGACCCAACGGTGTCGTTTTGATTTGCAAGGAGAAGGCCCGGATGATGAGGGCCCCGGTTCCGGCTGACTAGCGGTCGCGAGTCGAAAGGTAATCCGCTCCAATCGATTTCCGCGGTACCAGGATTGGCTGGGGAGCGATATCGAACAGGAATCCGTCGACGGATTTCGGTTGGACACCGGCAATGGCGTTAGCTCCACGAGAAAGCGGCTTCTTGGAGGGGCCGAAATTCTCGATGATTTGGGCTACTTTGGGTTGGAGTTCGATCGTGCCGTTGGGCATTTTCGTGCCAATTTCCTCGAAACTGCCGACCGTGACGATACTCTCGTGATGATCGTGGTACACCCATGCTTCCACGCCTCTCGAGCGAAGCAGCTTGGTCAGGGTTTCGGCCTTCTCATCGGTCGAATCGATTCGTTCGTCGGTTGAGTCGCGGTTTGCTTCGATGTCGCGAATCTTCTTCTGGTCGATGATTACCTGGCCGCGGAACGAAGCCACGCGGATCGAGTACTTGCCGGGGTTGTTGAGCAAGGAGTACTTCACGCTCTTGTTCCAACCGATCAGCCACGGGTCGAGGCCCTTGGTGACCATGGCATCCCGAGGGATCATTGGATTTCGTGTCGCGAACGCATTTCGCATTGGACCTTTGCGGCGTTTGTCTTCGCCGGTGATCTTTCGGGAAATGACCGATTTGATGCCGGCAAAGCGACGTGTCGTTGGATTTGATTTGGAAGAGCCCTTTAACGCCAGCTCCTCGGCCGTCGCATATTTGAGCGTCTTCATCTGTTTCTGCAGCTCCTCGTCATCGACCGATGCGAAGTCGCCAACCAACACGGCAATTTCTTCGAATGCCGCCGCGTTTTTGAATCGCATGGACTTGGGATTTCCGAACTTGTCGAATCCCTTGCCTTCAACGCGGTTGGTGTAGTCATAATTTTGGCGATGGAGATAGGCCTTCATTTTGAAGTCCGAACGCAACCTCTCGACGAGCTGTCGTGCTTCGGCTTCGGCTCCTTCGCCCGCGAATGCCGCGACGAAAATCATCCACGGCCCATTTTCTTCCGTCAACAGCTTCGAGCTCTTGGCGATCTCGTTGGAGCGACGAAAGTTGATCAGTGAAAACGGCGATTTGGCAACGGCCTGACCACTCATGAGAACAGCCAGAGTGACCAAAGCGATGCGAGTTAGACGAGACATGAAGATCTCCAAAATAGACGAACCTACATTCGGCTTCCGCGTGAAGCGGCGGGAGTGTAGCAATCGCGCGGTTGCCGGCCAAGTCAGATTCGGGGCCGAACTTTAGTAATTCCCGGCGAAAAAGTCAGATGGTTCTGGAGCCTGCGACGTTTCGTTGGCGGTCTACGCGTGATGGTAGATCTGCGAAATCGCTAGCAGGCTTTGGCGACCGGCGCGGGCTTTCGGTTGTTGTCGAAAGCCCGCATTAGAAAGATAGATGGGCCGGACTATCTATATTGACCAGCAGCATCGGAGTCTTTTAGGCGGCGCGAAGTTGACGGGCCGAGTTCGCCCATTCGATCCACGCGGTGACTTCGGCGAGATCGGGCTTCTTGCCGTTTCGGACCACCCGTTGTCCGTCCTTCGTGGAAACGAAGGCCAGGACTTTTTTCAGGAAGGACGTCGCTTCCATGGAGGACAACGTGACCGGGTCCTCAACGCCGCACGCGACAAGGATCTGCGCGTCATGTCCGCGCAAATTGGGGATGCGACAAACAAGTTGAGCCTGCAGTTGCCACTGCTCGACGGTCTCTGCCTTGGTGCGGCGGTCGTCCAGTCGCGCGGCGACTTCTTCTGGATTGGCGTCCAGTAAATGAGCGACCGTGTAGATGTCGACTTCATTGAGTCGCTCGGCGGTCTTGGGCCCGATGGAGGGTGCGTCGACGACCGGGTCGTTGACTTCAAGGTAGAAACGGTGAGTGGTTTCTTGCTTGAGCTTCACGGTGGCAACCCGCGCGGCTTCATTGTTCGCTTGCCGACGTCGCGAGGACGGGCGTTCGGTATCGACGCTGGGTTTGATGACCGCCGATCGAGCACCGTAGGAACGCCGGGTGCGGCCACGGTAGCCGCTGGCCTGGGCTGTCTCGATCCAGCGACGGACTCGGGCGAGACTATATTGGGCGAATGCTCCGAATCGTTGGGCGGCTTGGGGACGTTCGAGGATTGTTTCGATTCGCTTCAGTAGAACCGCGTCATCGGCACGACTGAGTCGGGCCGGATCCGGAACACCGCAGGCAACCAGTAGCTGAGCGTCCAGCACGGACACATCCAGATAGACGATCATCAGCAGTTCGCGTTGGCGACGCTGAATCATTTCTGCCGTGATGCCGTGGTCACCAAGTTGTTGTTCGACGGTGTCGGCATCAAGCTCGATGAATTCGCCTATCGTGCGAGCGCCAACCGACGACAGGTAGGTCACCAGTTCGTCCGTCAGTGTCGCGGCCTTGGCGAGTGGACTGGAAAGCGTCAATCGGGACACTACCGCGGCTGGTGGATCTTCCTTCGGCGGTTTGATCTTCAGCGGTTTTTCGCTGGGCGACGGTGCCGGAGTGTTGGGGGTCTTGCGGTGCCATTCGGCCACCCACTGGTAGGTCGGGTCTCGTGGCTCGGGAGCCAGTTCAACAACAGGCGCCGGAGGGGGAGTGGGGATTGGGGCCGGTGCGTAGTTGATCACGGGACGCGGTGGAGCCGGAAGTGGAGCTGGCATCGGTGTGGGGACAGGTTCGCCGATGGAGAATATTCGAGCCGAACGTGTGGAGAACAGATCGCGGATATGGTGATGTCGGGTGAACACCAGGATCTGCTGTTGGGTGCTGGCCACCTCGAGCAACACATCGGCGAGCATGATGGTCGCGTCGTGATCAAGGTTGACGAATACGTCGTTGAGAATCAGGGGAACCGTGACGCCTTTTGCTCGGTATGCGGACGCAATGGCCAAACCGAGTGCGAGGTAAACTTGATCCTGCACTCCGCGGCTGAGTCGGGAAAACGGCTGGGTGGTGGGGGCAGTTCGAACGTCCTTGTGAGTTACGTGACACTGATGGTCCGACTGGACCGTTATGCCGTAGTACTCATTGTTGGTCAGCTTGCCGAGGATGGCGGAAGCCTCGTCGACGATGTGCGATTGGCTGGTCACCAAACGAGCCTGACGAAGTTGCTCTTCAAGCGAAGCGATTGTGCGTTCGACCTGTTCTCGTTTCTCCAGCAGTCGCAATTGCTCTTCGATTTGAACAATGTCTCGCTCGAGAGATTCCGTGCGTGCATCCCGGCCGTAGTGAGCCAGTTCTTCTTCGACGTCTCGCAAATGACGCTGTCGATTGGACAGTTCCAATTCCGCTTCGCTGAGCCGGGCAATGGCAGCATCCCGTCGCTCGGTGAGGTGACGAAGTCGGAAATCATTGAGCAGCGTCGTCATGTCCATGGGTGTGTTCAGGTCGAGCTCATGAAGGAACTCGTGGCGAACTTCACCATACATGTGGGGCAGCAGTTCCGAGGGGCGGTCGAGCTGCCGACGCTGACGATTGAGTGCGTCGATGAGGTCGGTCAATTCGCGTTCGACACGCGTTAGATAGTTCAGCTCTTCCCGGGTTTCGTACAGTTCGTTTGCATGGTGTTGTTTCTCCACCGTTTGGCACAAACGGGTGACGTCATTTTGCATCGAATTCAGTGCGGAGCCCAGCAAACCTCGCAGGTATTCGGCATCCGATTCGTGGTCACGCCATGTGTCGGCTTCGTAGACGCCCGAGATATCCTGTTCGATGTCGCGAATTCGGAAGCCCAACCGCCGCATGAAGAAATGCAGATCGGTTGTCTCCGTTGCGTTCACGGAAACTTCGTCCAGCGATGATACTCGAGTGCGAACGCCCTCCAGTCGGCTGCGAACTTCCGACAGGACTTCCTGCCAACGATGGGCTTGGGCGTCCACTTCCTGAATGCGGGCCAGGCGGCGGTTCTCGGAATCACGACGTGCTTCCAGCCACTCGCGATATTCCGTTTCCAGTTGACGCTTGCGATTCTCCAATGCCGAATCGATGTTCGAGACGACACCCTGTAGGCGGCTGGTGACTTGTTGCTGATCGGCGACGGCAATCGAAAGCTGATTTCGTTGTGTCTCCAGCTCCTCGCGTCGACGCTGCCATTCGAGGCGGATATTGTCGATCTCGCGCCGCTTGTCGTCGCGTTGAGCGCGTAGGCTGTCGGCCGTGGAAAAGGTGCCGTATCGCGATAGTTCGGAACGGTAACGATTGAGTTCTTCGGTGAGCTGTTGGACTCGGTCGAGCTGCCGCTGGTCCAGGTGCAACTGGAAGCCGTGGGAGCGAGCCGAGTTGAGTAGATCGCCGATATTGCGTGGTTGATCGAAACTCAGTACGAAATGACGATTGAACTCGCTGGCCGAAATTCCCGGTGACACCTGGGTGGTGTGTGGCGAACCATCAACGGTCAGTTGACTGATAAGGCTACCCGACTGGCAAACCCGGCGGACACTGCGTACCCCCGACAGATCCGACCAGGACATCGAGCCGCTGACCGGTGATGAACCCGTGGTGAGATACCGGCGTGAAATTTCATCGCGTTCGCCAAACATCATCCAGCGAATAAACTGAATGACGGTGGTCTTGCCGGATCCGTTGGGTCCGTAAACGATGTTTAGTTGATCGGCGATGTCTGTGAGACCAAGTCCCGTGCGAGCGCCGAAACGATCGATGTGCAAACCGGCGAGTTTCACGTTGCCCTCCAGGCAGAAAACCACTTCCTTGACTTTCTCAATTTCGAGCCCGATAGAGTAATCCATTTTGAGATTGCTTAAAACATCGATTGTCGATGCTAGCACTGGCCGTTCAGCCTACCGCGTTGAGGGCGGAAAACGGCGGAAATGGGTGTCGATCGAGCTTGAGGACGCTTCGTCATCTACACCGCGAGCTGAAATTTCGGCGATTGATCAGGCGTCTGTGACAAGCCAGAGGAACCCGTCTTCCTGTAGCTCGTAGTTGGGGAGATCTGCACCGGCCCACGCCAGGATTTCTTCGAACTGGGTTTCGGTGGGCGCATCGTTCTGGTCATGCGACCCGCCAAGCGTGAAGGGGTGTTCGATGGGCCGCATGACCTGCCAGCCGGCGCGTTCGGCATCGCCGCGACCTTCATCGAACCCGTGGATTCGTTCGCGTCGTTCCGGGCCATAAATGAGAAACTGGGGTCCATCGAAGAGCACGTAGTCCATATTAGGACCAGCGTACTCTTGCGGGTTCGCATAGTCGAAGCCCCCTCCCCGGCCATCGACAATGACATTGAAGTCATTGGAGACATAGTTGAGGTAGTCGCCGCCCTCCAGGTAGGCGAATCGGGTGTTGCTGATGTAGGTCTCGTTCGCGTCCGATCCTTGCAGAAACGCTTCGTCCTCGCCGCCGTTGCCAATCGCACGTACGACGCGGAAGTTCAATGCGGCAACCGTAGTGCCGCCTGCGGTCAACTGGGCAATGTCGGGTAGTCCCACGAATTGGTCGTCATCGGAAGTGCCTCGCAGCTCAGCCCGGTCGGTATCGTCGCCGCCGTTCGCCTGAATCTGCTCAAAGCCAACGACGATATTCGAGGCCACGATCGGCGGAAAGTTGAGCTCGAATCCGGAAGCGACATCGCGATGACTGTTGCCGGTCGAATACATATAGGCGGACGTTGGTTCGGAGACGAATCGATCTTCGTAGTGCTGCTGACCGTGTAGTTCGGCGAGGTCGTTGCCGCCGTCACCGTAGGTTCGCGTGGTCCTGAATCCGTGAATGCCCGTCACCGTGAAGCTTGAACCTGTCGAAGTGACGCCGGCGGATACGGTCACCAAATCAGGAGTGGCCGTTACGTGGTCGTCCTCCTGCGTGCCATAGACACGGGCTTCGTCGACACCGCCGGTTCGGTGATAGGCATCGACGCGAGCGAACCCGTTGGCGTAGTTCCAGAAGCTTTCGCCCACCATGTAGGCAGACCCGTATTGCGGGCTTTCCACATCGTTAGAGTCTCGGACCAGGGTGCCGGAACGCGATACGAAGCGGTCGTCTTCTGCCGAGTCGAAGAATTTGACTTCGTCATGACCACCGCGACGTGAGAAGGCTTCCACGCGTTCCATACCGCTCACCTTGAAGATGTCCCCGCGGTCGTTCACAAATGCGCTGAAGTTGCTGTGCATGTACAACTCGTCGTCGCCCGCTGTGTCGTGAATCATCACATGATCCTCGCCACTTGCACCAAAGACGCGAGTTGTTTCCATGTTTTTTGTGCGGACGACGTAATTCGTGCTGGACATCTTTACATCCGTTCCGGACAGTTCGACCTGGTCATCGAGCGGGCTGCCGATCAGCGTGAGTTCGTCGTCGCCGCCAAGTCCCGAGAGTACGATTTCGTCGACAACACTGGCATCGAACTCGAACTCCTCGTCATTGATTCGCAGTTGATGTTGCGTCGTACCCATCGTGAGCAGGATGGAGTCATTTTCGACATTGTCGCCAAAGACGAAGACAACATTGTCGGCTTGATGAACGACGTGGCTTTCGCCTTCCCCGGACGGTCCGACCATGGAGTTGTTGACGGACAGCAGCAGGCGATCGGACAATCGTTCAAAGCCGGGCGTCAATCGGATGCTGTATGCGGGTCTGCCGGAACTCATGGTGTGCTCATCGTAGAAGTTGGCGTGTCCTGGTTGGCGAACGGAGTTCGTTTCGCCGGGCGTCTGGTTGCTCTATCTGGCCGCGCCACGGGTGCAAATGTCACGAGCATTCGGTGGTGTAATAATCGAAACAAATGAACACGGCTGCCGCTGCGCATCTTTCATCGTATCCGTTGAAATCCAAATGTGCATCCTTTTGGGCTGCAAGGAAACCAACGTCGTGGGCGGTGCCACCTCTACGAGCGGAATGTTCCGCCGCTCACTGTTGAAATCGTCGATGGGCAGGGCTGGATGCTTCGGAATTACAACCGAAATAGTGATCCTGGCGGTTGTTCCGGCAGACCTAGGGCTAACAGGGGATGTGCCGAATTTGACTCACCGGGCCAATCAGTACAAGACAGTGATAGCTGAAATGCGTGGATATCATCACTAGCTGCTGTCGATGCTTGTTGTGTCACCAAAGGATGGCGGCACGGCACAGTGGAAGTGCATCTCGTCAAGAAACCGAACAAGGACCGTTCGTCACGATGGATTCTATTAAAGCAAGAGTTCTGGCTCTCCTTCTTCCGGTACTGGGCCTTGTTATCAGTCAGTCCGGACTGTTCTCGGGCGGGACCGTGAAGACTGAAGACACGTTCCACGGAACGCAGGTGACTTCGGTGGATAGCGAAGCGTCTGCAGGGTGGCAGACCGAACTCGAATCGGCTTCTGTAACCAGCGAACCTGGTGACGCGGCATTTCCTCGCTTTATCACTGGTGGGCTTCAGTCTCCGGTACTACCAAAGTCGACTATGAAACGGCTGCCGCCGGAAATGATCAGGTTGCCGGCGGTGGAAATGGAATCCGATGCGTTGGGCGTGATACTTACGGACCAGGAACAGGACGAACGCGACGATCCGAATCCCGCTGACTCCATGACTTCGGTGGTAGTAAACCGTTTACTTCCCGCCGTCGGTGTGGCGGAGTCGGTGGAAGCGCTTCGTACGACTGAGCAAGTGTCGGTCGTGCGTCTGGAAGATATTAACGGCATCGTTGATGACACCAGTGAAGTAGCGGTACGGTCCGCTTCCATCGACAGATTTGAGCTGCCGGAACCCACGACGGTAGCGGCGGAAGTGGAAGCGGCGGAAGTGGAAGCGGTGGCTCCCTGGTCGATGGCACACGCAGCTCCTGCTATTGCCGAAACGAAAAATGGAGTCAGCCAGGACAACGCTGCCGCGATCGAAATGGCTGCGGCTTCAAGGCCAACGACACCCATTTTTGACGCACACGTTGCGCAGGACGCACCGGCCGGTCGGTCGGCGTGGGAGGTCGACATCCGCAACGTGGAGGTCGACACGCGGAATCAAACGACCTCTTTGCCCGCTCCCGTCCATGCGACCGCGGACGACAAGCTGCTCGCCAACAAAGCCGTTCAGATGGGATTTGAACTGGTGCAGCGACGGGCCAACTACTCGGCTCGAGCGAGATTTGTTGAGGCATTACGGATTGTGGCCCGATCGTTGGATGAGCAGAGCTTCTCGACCAGACACTCGGCCTCGCTACAGCGTGCTCTGACGGCTTACAAGGAAGCGGAAGACTTCTTCCCGTCGGCCACACGACCGGATGAAAATGTCAATCTCCACGTGATTGTTGGCGGGCATGACACTCCGATCATGAATGACGCGAATGCAGCGGATCTCAGCCCACGTCGATGCGTGCGAGAGTACCTTGCTTTTGCCGAGCAGGAATTCGTCAAGGCACTCGGCAATGAACAGTTCGCCTCGCAGGCACTTTACGGTCTTGGACGGCTGGAGTCCGCCATTGAGACGACAACGACGGGATCGAGTGACGTGCGGGCAACCCGTTCGCTGACGCTGCATCAGTCGGCACTCAAGATCAGTCAGGACAACTACGCAGCCGCCAACGAGTTGGGGGTGCTACTGGCCCAATACGGCCAATTCGACAATGCCGTGGCGGCTCTGCAGCATTGTGTCAAAATCTCACCGCAGGCGACGGCGTGGAAGAATCTCTCGCAAGTGTATCGCCGCATGGGACGTGACGAAGACGCTCAGGTCGCGGCGATGAATGCACAGAAGACGCTGGCCGCGGCACCTCGAGCACCATTCGTCGCCACCCGGCCGAGGGTCGAGTGGGTTGATGCGAATCAGTTTGCAAGTGTTCCGGCAATGGACCCCAACGCTCAGATGGCTTACCGGCAAACCGAAACGGAACGGCCTGCCCCCAAGACAGCGAAGCAGAATCCCGAAGGCCGGACTGCAAAGAAGAGTCTGTTTCGGGCCTTTGGTCGGTAGGTGACACTCGCCGTTGAGCGAGCGAACCGCATTTGCAACACCTACCGCGAAAACTCGTTCGTGGAACGTAAAACTACAACCGGTACATGCGGGCATCAGTAAGGTGCCCAGCGCCCAAGGATGGAGTGCTAACCGTGATTCTGAAATTGACGACCACAAGACTGCTTTCGAGCACCTGCGTATTGGTCCTGTTTGCCGGCTCGCTGGCGTCTGCACAGGCTCCGTTGTTTGTCGCGATGCAGAACCCCAATTCACCGCGAGTTGCTGCCGCTTCCGTTGCCGACTCTCCGCACACGCATCAGGCACCGCATCAGTCGTCGATGCCAGTGGCCAATCACGCCGGCGATTTCGCGCGGACGGTCGACACCTCGCAGTTCAGTTGTGGTTGCGGAGTCAACGGTTGCAGTGGGCAGGGTGGAGCCGGATGTGGCCCGGCTATCTCCGGACTTAATCGAGCCGCGGTCTGTCCGCGTTGCGGCGTCGACGAAGCCGGGAAATGCTGTTGTGACGATGGCCGTTGGCGTCAGCGTCGCCTCATGGACTTCGATCAGTTTGGGCAGGGCGAATACATTGGACCTCACCGTCCACACCATGTTCAACAGTATCGACTGCGTGTTGATGATCAGATTTCGCTCGTGTATCGCCTCACGCGAGAACTCTCGCCGGGGGAATACGAGTTCAACGTCGGCGATCAATTGCTTGTCGAAGGTGAGACACTGACGGGAGGAAGTAACACGCCGGCCCAGGGGACGCAGCAAAATGGTACTTCCAGCAACGGATTTCAGCGGAACCTGGTGATCTTGCCCGACGGTACCATTACCCTGCCGTTGATCGGTCAGGTTCGAGCTGCTGGGCGAACCGTTCAGCAGCTTCGTGATGACATTCAGGAACGGTCAAAAAAATGGTACAAGTTTGCGTTGTGGACAGTCACTCCCCTTCAGGTCAATACGCGGCTGGAGGATTTGCGAAGTGCCGTTGACGCTCGGCAAGGGCAGGGTGGTCAGTCGATCGCACTGATGGTGAGTCCCGATGGCACGATTCAGCCTCCCGCACTGGGGTCGGTCTGTGTGCAGGGCCTGACGCTCAACGAACTGAAGTTTGAAATCGACCAGCGATACTCGCAGTCCGGATTTCGCGGCATCGAAGTGTCCCCGATCCTCGTTCAGCGAGCTCCCACGTACATCTATGTACTGGGCGAAGTGGCTCGTCCCGGGCAATTCATGATGCAACGCCCCACAACCGTAATGGGTGCGATTTCGCTTGCTGGTGGTTGGAACATTGGCGGAAACTTGCGGCATGTAATTGTGTTCCGCCGTGCGGACGACTGGCGGCTGGTGGCCACAAAACTGAATCTTCAGGGAGCGTTGATGGGGCACCACCCGACGCCCGCGGATGAAATCTTCCTGCGAGACTCGGACATCGTGCTGGTGCCGAAGAGTCCGATCCGCCGAATCGATGATGCGATTAACCTTGTGTTCACGCAGGGCGTCAATCCGCTGATTACGTTCGGGTCGGCGGTCGGCCTTCTGGATCTGACGTTCGCCAACTGACGCAATCGATCATTTCCCGGCAATCACGAAATGACAATCGGCCGCTCAGGGAAACCCTGTGCGGCTTTTTTCATGGCCTCGCATTCTTTCGCGGTTGGCCGACTTGCATCCGGTCTTCCCTCTGCCACTGGTCCTCCGTATCCGTGCGCGTCAGCTTGACGACTGCGAATCCAACCGTCACGATTGGGCACGTCTCTCAACACAGGGAATTCCCACCATGCAAAATGTTCGTAGCTTGCTCACTCTTTTGTTGATCACGATTGTCGCCAGTTTCGCCCGCGCGGAACGGCCTAACATCGTTTTCATTTTCACCGACGATCATGCGACCCAGGCGATCGGCGCCTACGGTTCGCGGATTAACGAGACACCCAACATCGACCGCATTGCGAGAGATGGCGGTGTCTTCTTCAATTCGTTCTGCGCCAATTCGATTTGCGGACCGTCCCGGGCGTGCATTCTGACTGGCAAGCACAGTCATCTGAATGGCTTTCTTCGTAACGGAAATCGCTTCGACAGTTCGCAAATGACGTTTCCGCCGTTGTTGCAAAATGCGGGCTATCAGACGGCCATCATTGGAAAGTGGCATCTGGGGACAGACCCGGTCGGTTTTGACCACTGGGAAGTCTTGCCTGGCCAGGGGAACTACTACAACCCGGTGTTCCTTCAGATGGATGGATCGCGAAAGAATTACACCGGATACTGCACGGACATTATCACCGAAAAGTCACTGGACTGGCTGAAGAATCGCGACTCCGACAAGCCCTTCATGTTGATGTGTCAACACAAGGCTCCGCACCGCAACTGGTCGCCGGCCGAACGGCACTTCGACATGTTTCCCGATGATGTGCCCGAACCCGCGACGCTGATGGATGACTATGCGGGCCGCACGTCACTGCTCAAAGAGAATGAGATGTCGATTCGTGACCACTTTCACTGGGGGCACGACATGAAATTCAAGGGCGAGAACATGTACCCGCATGTCTTCTCGCATCTTGGCAATGGTGAATATCGTCGGATGACCGACCAGCAGAAGCGTGTGTGGGATGCGAAGTACGAACCGGAGAACCAGGCATTCCTCGCAAAGATGAAAGCGGATGAGCTTTCGCCCGAACAGATCATTCAGTGGAAGTATCAGCGCTACATCAAGGACTATCTCAAGTGTATCGCGGCGGTCGACGATGGAGTCGGCGAGATTCTTGACTACCTCGATGAATCCGGGTTGGCGAAGAACACGATCGTGATCTACTCGTCGGACCAGGGCTTTTACCTTGGTGAACACGGCTGGTACGACAAGCGCTGGATGTTTGAGGAGTCACTGAAAATGCCATTCGTCGTCCGCTGGCCGGGCGTCGTCGATCCCGGCACCCGCTCCACGGCGCTGATTCAGAACATCGACTACGGGCCCACGTTCCTGGACGCTGCGGGCGTCAATGTACCGGCGGAAATGCAGGGGCGGAGTCTTGTCCCGTTGCTGGAGAACGACGGAATTGCGACGACCGATTGGCGCGACGCGATTTACTATGCGTACTACGAGAATGCCGCAGTGCACGCTGTGCCCATTCATGATGGTGTCCGCACCGACAGATACAAAATGATGTTCTTTCCTCGCGGAAAGCAATATCAGATGTTCGATCTGAAGACGGACCCCCAGGAGCTGAAGAGCGTTCACGATGATCCCGCATACGAGATGATCTTTGCCGGATTGCAGCGTCGACATCGTCAGTTGCGTCGTTTCTATGATGCCAACTGGGCCACCATTCCCCAGACCCGCGGCGATGAAAAGTGGTGGCGAACTCGCGACCGGGAAAAAACGGAACAGGCCAAATCAGGCGAAGCGCAGTTGGCGTTCATTGGTGATTCGATCACGCAGGGCTGGGAAGGCAAAGGCAAAGCGGTTTGGGATGAGTTCTACGCGGATCGAAAGCCTATCAACCTTGGATTTGGTGGTGACCGGACAGAGCATGTTGTCTGGCGATTGACGCACGGCAATCTCGGCAAAACAAAACCCAAAGTCGCTGTATTGATGATTGGTACCAACAATACCGGTCACATGATGCAGGACCCTCAGGAAGTTGCCGGCGGTGTCGAACGCATCCTCGAAATTCTTGAGGAACGTGTTCCCGAAACAAAGGTACTGCTGTTGGGTGTGTTCCCGAGAGGGAAGCAGGAATTTGACGAGAAACGTCTGAACAACATGGCGATCAACCAGGAGATTCGTCGACTGCATGATGGCGATCGAGTCCACTATCTGGATATTGGCAGTGTCTTCCTGGAGGAAGATCGCAGTTTGTCGCCAAAGATTATGCCCGATGCACTTCACCTCAGTCCTGAAGGCTACCGTCGCTGGGCGGAGGCAATTGAACCGAAACTTAAGGAGTTGGGCATCTAGGACTCGGGGCCAGGAGCAGGGCATCCAGGACTGCGCGTTCAGGGCTGCGCGTTCAGGACTGGGCCTTCAGGACTGGGCCTTCAGGTTCGAATTTGAAGTCGATGATCCGAAAGCCGCGACGGCTCGCTGTCGCGGCTCTTTTTATGGCGTACCATCGAAACGACCCATGCCCGCAAGGTAGCCTGCGATACAGGTATTTCGGGATTGGGAAACCGGGACTTGCAATCCAGGACTTGCAAGTTGCTCTAGTCAGCCGTCAGAGGTGAAGTCCATTCCATCGAGGACGCGGTGACCTGCTCGATGTTGCGAATCAGTTCACGCGGATCATAGGGCTTCATCATGAATCGGTGCGGTTCCAGCACTTCAATTGTTTCAGCGTCGAGCATGGTTCTGGGGCAACCGCTGCATGCGATGATGCCCAGGTTGGGCCGAGTGTGAAGGAGGCGTTCGATGACTTCTCGCAGACCCGGTCCCGGCATGCGAATGTCAATGATTGCGGCATCGATACGAGTGGTTTCACGCTCGAGAATCTCGCAGACTTCGAATCCCGTGCGGGCCTCAAGGACCATCATTTCATTGCGTTCAAGAATACGACGGGTCGTCGAACGTATTAGTTCCTCGTCGTCGGCGATAAGTACCGTTGCTGCCGAGTGCTTACGGGGAGCCTGCCATTTGGACGATGTTTCCACGTCACCTTCACCGGCCGAGGGCAGGTACAGGCGAATTGTCGTTCCTACACCGGCCATCGAGTCGACGTGAATTCCGCCCTTGTGGTTTCGGACGATTCCCAGCACGGCGGACAAGCCAAGACCACGTCCGTTGGCTTTGTTCGTATAGAACGGGTCAAACATTCGGCGTTGCACTTCATCGGTCATTCCGCACCCATCGTCGGCGATTTCGCAGACGACGTATGCACCAGCCGTTCGGTTCATGGGCGGTTCAAGCCGACTGGCGCTGGCCTCGTCAAGCTGCACCGTACCGATGTGGACGCTTACGCTACCTTCCCGTTCTCCAATTGCCTGGGCAGCGTTGATGACAAGGTTCATCAGGATCTGTTGGATTTGCCCGCGTTCCGCAACGACCACGGGCGACTGATTATGGTCGAGGATCCTTAATTGTACGTTGCGGGGGACGGCGCTTCTTAGCAACTTCGCGATCGCATTCAGTTCGGCACCGATCGACATCGGTGATCGCTCGGCTTCAATCTTGCCCGTGTACACAAGCAACTGCTGGGTGAGATTCGCGGCCTGCTCCGTTGCCGAAAGAATGTCGCGTACGCTCTGGATGCACTCCTGATCTTCGTAGAATTCAAGTTTGTTGAGCAGCGAGTGCCCGTTCGTGATTACGGGGACAAGCAGATTGTTATAGTCGTGGGCAATTCCGCCTGCGAGCGTTGCCAGGCCTTCCAGCTTCTGTACTCGCTGAATTTCCTCATTCAGACGTTCGCGTTGCGTCAGGTCGGAAGCAATGGCCAGCACCAACGGTTGTTCATCGGTTTCGACCAGATCGAATTGCACCTCGGTCGGGATGATATCGCCCAGTCGCGATCGTAGTCGCAGTTCACGCCGCTCGGACTCGGTGTGCACAAGGTTGTCAAAAAAGATCGTCCACTGATCGGCGGTCCACGCCGGAGATATTTCGTAGATGAACTTGTTCCGCAATTCCTGTTGCGAATATTGCAGGGCACATTGCAACGACACATTGCAGTACTCGATTGCGCCCTCGGCCGTCAGCCTCAAAACGAATTGGGAGGATGTATCGAGCGCCAGTTTGGAGAGACGAAGCTCTTTGGTTACACCCTCGTTTTGAATGTCCTTCAGGAACGTGTTGCGAATCGATCGCTGACGACCCAAAAACGCGAGCAGCGCCAGCGAGATGGTTGGCGTCACAAACGTCACGATCGAGCCGAGATCATTTACTGAATCGATGTACATCAGGACAATCATGGTTGTCCCGATGACGATGCCCCCGACAAGGCACGGTACGGCAAATGGAGTCATAACGCAGAGCGCCACAAGGGCAAGCACCTGGTAGCCGACGATCTGCGGGGCCTCGTACTGCAGAAGGCTCAATAACGTCAGACCATACACGCTCATGATTGACGCGAATTGCCAGAGAGCGACGCGTCGCGGGCGAAACTGGTAGCGGATCATCGCGAACGCGAGGCAAGCGTGCGAGAATGCAAGAACCAGCGGAGCGACGAAGAAGATCGTACGTCCCACGCTCTGAAAATAGGCTTCGACGGCAAAGCAGAGTGTGAGCAGTAGGGCGCCCATTCGCAGCGAATCGAGTCCGGCTTCCGTCTGGCGTTCGCGGAAGCGCTCACGAAACGCTTTGGGAATCTCGGGAACTATTTTGTCGAGAAACAAGCTCGCCTCGGGCGTTTTGGGGGGGAGATCCGAAATGAAACTGGATGGGGTTTGAGGTGGGGCCTGGCGTGGATCTGGCTGGGGCTTCATGTTGTTCGCGCTGGGCGAACTAGCTATACGGTTCAGTATCGGGCTCTCATTTGGACAGTTCGCTAATTTCGCCCGCGGACAGGGCGCGACCGAGGATCGTCAGTTCGTCAATTGAACCGACAAAGTTGATGCCGAGCATGATGATGGCGTTTTTTGTGTCCCACGTAAATCTCTGCTTTCCTGAAACATTTCCTTGCTGTTTGCCATGGAGATAGAGGGTCGCTTCCGTCTCGCGATTGGTGTTGAAATCAGACCAGGTAAAAGCAACGTGTGTCCAGCGATCACGGCTGAACGGAGGCTGCTTTACGGTGACCATGGGCCGATCGCCGACCGGAATCTTTTCGAAGTCCGTGTTTTTGGGGTTCCAGAATTTAAGGTCCGAAAAGACTCCCAAACGAAAATCCCTTGCCGGCGTATTGTCGAAATCGACGAAGAAGGATGCATCATTCCATTTCTTGTTCGTAATCTGTAGAGGGTCAACATAGCCCTTGGGGAGATCCTCCTGCGGAGTCAGTTTCATAAAGAAAGAAACGGTTCCGCCAAAACCCTTGGGCTTATAGGCAACATTCCTGTCAGCCTGAAAGAAGGTTAGTTGTTTGGTCGCGGCTCGGAAGTGTAATGCTCCGGATCCATTGCGACCCCCTTTGGGTAGCCATTGGACTGCATCGCCCTTGATACCAGCGACGTGGGCATCCTTCTTTGCCAGTGACTCGGCGGTGTAGATGCGTTTGTCGCCTCTCGCGACGTCGGCGTCGGCAGATTTGTCGAATGTCGCCTTGAACAGGACGTCCGCTTCCTTTAGCTCACCTCGCACATCTGCCACGCACAGTAGCGTCGTTAGCATGACGTAGGTGTAGAAAACGGCCTTGTTGGGTGTGAAATTCATAGACATCGAGTCTCGGTGTGGCACCTATCTCTCGCGGAGAGACGCGCGACGAGGAGATTGTGCGAACAGGTCAAATGCATAACCATGACGCCAAATCGGGGGGGAAATCCGTGTGGGAGTTAATCCTACCACAATGTGGCTGCATTTAGATAAGCCACATGGCCTGTTTCTTGCCGACAGGCATCGCGCACGACGAGTTTAAGTGTGTGGTTGGATGGGCTGTCTGCGTGGAGTGCGTTTTTTGGTTCGCCAGTGCAGCCGAAGCCACTCGGACGAATTGGGTGGATCCAGCATCGGCACCGCGAACGGGCGAAGCTGTTACACCGCTGTGAAATGTCGCTGCGATGAAGCCTTGAACTGAATCACACGGCACATCGGAATCGCACGGCACATCGGAATCACACGGCACATCGGAATCACACGGCACATCGGACCGCCGCCATCCCGAGAAGGGATTGACGTTTACCCGATGGCCGAGCGGTCTCGATTCCACCGGCAAAGTCATTGGCGTCGAAGGTTGGTGAAGCGTCGAAGAACTGGACGGCGTGACGCTCAAGATGTTGCCGAGCGTGCGACTGTCGACGGGCCTCCGCCTGACCAGGGCAAAACGGAGCCCACATGAGTTGCGTGAAATAAAAAACGATCCGGATTTCATTCGTTCGCTGACGATTCGCTCGTCGAAAGAGCGATCGCCGAAGCAAACCGGATGATGCAATTGTCCAGCGCCAAGGAGCGAAAACGAGTCGGTCCAAACGTCCATCGACAAAGGGGCTAAAGGATCTTATCCCCTTAGTTGGCGGTGACGTCACGAAAGTTGGGGAATTGCAACGCTTCCGCGAATAACTAGTTTCAGACAGATTGGGCCGCATTTATAGTTAGAGATATGCGGCACGGTAGAAAGTCGTCGTCACAGCGATGGCGCAGGGCTCGCTGGCAAGGCCGAAGATGTTTGCAACTTGAGAATTCCCGCAAGAGTAAGCTAGTGATTAGAAACTTTAGGAACCTCCTTCTTTTGGGGGCGTTCGTATCTGTCGTGTTTCAAGATACGCATGTGTACGCGGTTGACGTCATTCAGGCATGGAACCGTGTGCTCTCACAAACGATGCTGGATGATGTGACGTATCAAAATCCCGGCATGGCGTCGCGAAGTCTCGCGATGACAAATCTCGCGATGTACGACGCGGTCAATTCCATCGACCAAAACTTCGAAACATTTTACAGCCATGGCGCGGCACCTTCGAATGCATCCGCAGAAGCAGCCGCTCTTCGAGCTGGTTACCGAGTTGTCTCCAACATCTATCCGGGGCAACAGGCTCAGCTCGACATGAGCTACAACTCTATTTTGGCGACGCTTCCCAACGATGCATCAACCACTGCCGGAATCAGCTTTGGTGACATGGTCGGACAGACCGTAACCATGGCGCGCGACACAGATGGTTACATGAATATCGTGCCGTACACTCCGACAAATGCAGTCGGCCACTGGCAGCCGGATCCCCTAAACCCGGCGCAATCTGCATGGGGTCCTGAATGGGGCGAGATACAGCCGTTTTCGCTGATGGATACCGCGGCGATGATGCCGCCATCCATGCCTTCATTGACAAGTCAGGAATACACCAACGCATTTAACGAAGTGAAATCTCTCGGATCGCTGAACAGTGCGACTCGTACGGCTGACCAAACGGAGATTGGCCTGTTCTGGGCGTATGACAGGCTGGGGATGGGCACGCCGATGCGGATGTTCATCCAAATCATGGATACGGTGTCCGAGAACGAGGGTAACACGTTCGAGGAGAACGCTCGGATGTACGCCATGGCGTCAACTTCAATCGCCGACGCCGGCATCGTCGCCTGGGACTCGAAGTTTGAATTCGACTTCTGGCGACCCATATCGGGGATTCGGCAAGCCGACATGGATGGAAATCCGGACACGATGGCGGACCCGACGTGGGTGCCACTGGGGGCTCCCGGCGGAGTTCTTGATGACGGGACGGTAATCGACGACTTCACACCTCCCTTCCCGACGTATGTTTCGGGCCATGCGTCGTTCGGAGGCGCCTTGTTCAAGTCGCTGGAAAATTTCTATGGGACCGACGCGATCTCCTTCAGTCTCACTTCAGACGAAGTACCGGGCGCGATACGGAACTTTGACAGCTTCAGCCAAGCGATGGAGGAAAACGGCCGGAGCCGCGTGTATCTGGGGATTCACTGGGATTTCGACGACTTCGAGGCTCGGAGTGTTGGTGGAAACGTCGCTAATTATGTCTCCGCGGCACACTTTCAGGCGGTTCCCGAGCCTTCGACCGCGATGATGGTAGCCCTAGTTCCGCTGGGGCTGGGGCTGCTTCGACGACGGCGTGGTTAGCTTGGCGATGTTTCTACGGAGCTGGCTTTAGCCCGTATTCTGGGTTCGCGGCAAATTGTCGTGAACCAGGATGCCGGGATTCGCATCCGATTGGTGTCCGGTAATCCGGGCTTCTCAGGGAGCGCCGGGCCATCGGGGTTGAGGCGGGGCTGGAAGAGGGCCCTTTAGGGCCACCAAATCGAGAAATAAAAAGAGGGCCCCTGCTCGCCGCAACAGGGACCCTCCAAGTTCGGCTGACTGTTCGTTACAACATAGGTTGATACGAGCAGAGACCCACAGCCGTACCTAGAGTATCGAGCGACTCCACTACGGCGCTTTAAACATGTCGGGTAAGATGATGAACTCGATTGCGAATGGAGCCAGGAATGATCGTTACAGCCAAACTAGCCCTTGAAGATGGAACCGTCCTAACCGGCACAGGCGTCGGTGCTGGTGGAGAAGTCGATGGCGAGGTCTGCTTCAATACTTCGATGACCGGGTATCAGGAGATCCTGACCGACCCGAGCTATCGAGGGCAGATCGTCACCATGACGTATCCCCAGATTGGAAACTACGGCGTCAACACCGATGATCTGGAGAGTTCAAAGCCTCATCTTGCCGGGTTTATCATGCGTGAGAACTCCCGCCGGCACAGCAACTTTCGATCTGAAGGCTCACTGGACGAATATCTCGAGAAACATGGAGTTGTTGGACTCCACGGAATCGATACTCGCGCGTTGGTGCGAAGGATTCGGTCCAGCGGAGCCATGAAAGGCGTGCTTTCGACGGTCGACCTCGATGATGACAGCTTGATTGCCAAGGCAAGGCAAAGTCCGGGGCTCGTTGGGCGTGACCTTGTGAAGGAAGTGGTGATTGATCCGCAGCGCGAGTGGTGCGATCCACTCAACAGTTGGTCCAAACTTGCTGACTCGGCAAGCGATGCGGCGGCTGACGGGAAGCAATACCATGTCGTGGCACTGGACTTTGGTATGAAGTGGAACATCGCTCGGCACTTGCACGAGCTGGGTTGCAAGGTCACGATTCTTCCTGGCACCGAAGCGACGGCGGAAAAAGTGCTGGCACTCGATCCGGACGGAGTCTTCCTGTCGAACGGCCCGGGCGACCCAGAACCGCTCGACTACGCGATCCAGACAATTCGCCAGCTGCTGGGGAAGAAGCCCATCTTTGGAATCTGCCTTGGGCATCAGTTGCTTTCCTTGGCCTGCGGAGCAGAAACGTTCAAGTTGAAGTTTGGTCATCGTGGGGCAAACCAGCCGGTTATCAATCTGCCGACCGGTCGGGTCGAAATTACCGCTCAGAATCACGGCTTTGCAGTTAAAGAGGAAAGCCTTCCTGACGCGTTGGAAATAACGCACCGCAACCTGAACGATAACACGGTCGCCGGCGTAAAACACAAAGAGTACGCTGCCTTTGGAGTTCAGTATCATCCGGAAGCTTCCAGTGGTCCGCATGACAGCCGGTATTTGTTCAAGGAATTCCATCAATTGATGACGGCCAACGTGGGCCATTGAGCTACGATAACAGCATGTGGCCTGAAGCCGAAAAGACGCACGAACTGTTGGACTTGGCCAGGACCGGTGACGAAAGTGCCACCGGCCGGTTGCTTGATCGACATCGTGAATCCCTTCGCCGCATGGCCGACATGCGTCTCGACGCCAAGATTCGACAACGCGTCGATGCCAGCGACATTGTCCAGGAAGCACTCATTGAGGTCAGTCGACGGCTGCCTCAGTATCTCGAAAATCCTGTCATGCCGTTCCATTTATGGACACGGCAGATCATGACGGATCGGCTCATTGATGCCCATCGCCGACATCGCGTTAGCAAGAAGCGATCGGTGGACGTCGAGCAAGCACCCGTCGTCGCTTCCAACCTGGATCATTCGACCATCCAGTTTGGCCCGCAGATCACCGATGGCGAATTGACGCCCGCCGCCAATGCGATTCAGCAGGAAATGCAGCGGATGTTTGTGGAGGCGGTGGATGAAATGGACGAACAGGATCGCGAGATCATCGTGATGCGACATTTCGAACAACTCACCAACCAGGAAGTCTCCCAGGTACTGGGCCTTTCCGAGCCCGCTGCCAGCATGCGCTACCTTCGAGCGTTTCGTCGTCTGAAGAAACGATTTGCGCCGGGGGAAGGCGAGGAGGAATAGCAATGCTCGGACCACGATTGGCGCCCGCATTGCTGCGCGGTCCGACTACGTTGGCCGCTGCCCCGATGTCACTGGGCAGCAACAAAACGGGAGCGGTAGCGTGACTTCCAATCCGGATTCCGCGCATGATCCCAAGCAAGCCATGTCACGCGACGAGATTCTTGCGCATCTGCTGAGCACGATGTCGGACCGGGCATCACGAGGCGAGCACGTCAACATCACGGAAGTCTGTAAGTCCCACCCCGATCTGGCTGATGAGCTGAAAGAACTGTGGGGCGCTGTCATGATCGCAAACGCGGTTGGCAGCGATGTGGAGTCCGGAGCGGCCTCCGTGGTTGAGGAACCCGACATCACTGCAGCAATCGAGCTGCCTTGTCGGATTGGTGATTACGAGCTGCTGGAAGAGCTCGGTCGCGGCGGCATGGGCGTCGTCTACAAAGCGCTGCATGTCAGCCTGAATCGCATCGTCGCCGTCAAGATGCTGCTGCGAGGGCGTTTCGCTTCCGCAGACGATCAGGCTCGCTTCCGCGCCGAGGCGGAGGCGATCGCTCAGCTAGACCATCCCAATATCGTTCCTGTCTACGAAGTCGGCCAACTGGAAGGTCATGTCTACTTCAGCATGAAATACGTCCGTGGTCAGACGATGCAGCAGTTGCTGGCGGGTGGCCCATTGGACCAGAATACGGCCGCCCTGTTGCTGGCAAAAGTTGCCAAGGCCGTGGACTTCGCGCACCGACGCGGCGTGCTGCATCGCGACCTGAAGCCTTCCAACATCATGATTGACGACGAAGGTGAACCGCACGTCAACGACTTTGGGTTGGCAAAACAACTCTCCGCGCGAGATTCGCTAACTCGATCCGGTGCGGTCATTGGAACTCCCGCCTACATGTCTCCCGAACAGGCTGCCGGCCATCGAGGTCAGGTGGGACCGGTGAGCGATGTTTATTCATTGGGTTCGATTCTCTATCACGCCATCACCGGACAGCCTCCCTTCAAGGGTGACTCGGCCGTCGACGTTGTATTGCGTGTCCTTGAGGAAGACGCGCCGTTAGCTCGCACGATTAACCCCAATGCCAATCGTGATCTGGAGATGATTGCCACGCGATGTTTGCAGAAGCCGACGGACCTTCGATACGAGTCGGCGGCTGCACTGGCACAGGACCTTGAAGCGTGGTTGGCGGACGAACCAGTGGCAGCCAGAACCGGTCCCATTTCGCAACTCGCGGCGATGATGTTCCGCGAGACGCATCATGTCTCGGTGCTGGAAAACTGGGGACTGCTTTGGATGTGGCACAGTTTTGTGCTGTTTGTTGTTTGCGTGCTGACCAATGCACTCCAGCGATACGGCGTCGAGAGTCCGTGGGGATTCTTTCTGCTGTGGACGGCGGGCCTTGGCACCTGGGCGTTGGTTTTCTGGATGATGCGTCAACGCATGGGGCCGGTGACTTTTGTCGAACGCCAGATCGCTCACGTTTGGGCGGGAAGTATGATCAGCATCGCGATGCTGTTTCCGCTGGAAGCCATGTTTGGCTTTCCCGTCCTGAAACTGTCTCCAATCCTTGGAGTCAGCAGCGGCGTAGTGTTCCTGATCAAGGCTTCGATGCTATCCGGGACGTTTTACTTTCAGGCGATAGCGCTGTTCCTCTGCGCACTGGCGATGGCGCAATGGCCCGAATACGGTCACTCGATCTTCGGCGTCGTCGCAGGTCTTTGCTTCTTTCTGCCGGGCTGGAAGTATCATCAGCGTAAACTGGCGAACCAGTAGTGCAGTAAGGTTTCGCGGAAATGGGTCGGGCCGTCTCAGGCCGTTGCTTCCTGAGGGTGAGATCGGTTGCATCGCGAATTTGATGAATTATCCAATCCCAAAGGACACGGACGTGATGACCGGTCCGACGGTCGACGACGCGAGAGCAGCCGCAGAGACGTTATTCGAAAATGGTCTCCGCCAGAGAGCTGAGATCCATATCGCTCCCAAGGAGATCCGTAGTGTTGGTGATGAAGTGTCACGCTAACAAAACCCCGGTGGACGCGTGTCGGTCGCCGGGATTTTGTGTCGCAGATGCCGGAAGTCTGCGGATTGCCTGAGTAGGGGACACCGTGACCATCCGCCAAACCCTTTCCTGACTCCCGCCAGGGCACGGTGTCCCGTTTTTCCATAGCTTTTTGTCTGGCCGATGTTCAACGTCCCGAGTTCGACGGTGAGCTTTCTCTCAAGGTCGTGGTGGACGCCGTGACTTCTGCTGAATTCGATCGGCACCATAGCAAATGAGTAGTTGGGACTCCGTGTTGGCCGTGGCGTCAAAGTGAGCTTCCAGCTGGTTGATGGTGCTCGCCCAGGCATAAGTGAAATACCAGTCCGCCGGGACGTGAATCTCATAGTAGCTGCCGCAGTGGAATTCGGCCTTCAGACCATAGTCGTCAAAGAGCTGCTCGGCGGCATTCACCAGCGGCTGATTGATTTCGATTCCCGACGCCTCAAAACCCAGCATTGTGGCGATGCCCACACCGATGCCAATGCCGCTGCCCCATTCGCAAAATCTCATGCCGGTCGCGGCCGGAGAAGCTGAATCAGAATCTGCCGTCGCCTGTTTCAGCGTGCTCAGGCATTGCTGTAGGACGCGGTGATTACTGGGCACGAATTCAAAGCAGTCGATCTTCTTCGCACGCTGAAGAGCATCTTCGCAGAACGCGGCTACCTGACCGTCCAGTTCAGCTTCCTGGTCGAATTCCGCGACGATACGGAGGAGATCTTCTTCGTCTTCTTCGTCGCTCATCGTTGTCGCCTAGTACCAGTCCGCCAGGCCATCGCCAAGGAGGCCGTTGAACATCTGCCGCCCGATGCGGCTCTTTACTTCGTCGTCCGCTCGATCAATCGAGTCGACCGCTCCGCAAACGAAGACGAGTCCACCGGTTCGGATTCGGCGAGACACTTCGCCACTACCGCGGCCCGTTAGTTGCCGCTGTAGTGCCGCACGCAGGTTGTTGGAATAGATGATAAAGACGGGATCCTCCGAGGGCGTGTAGAGAATCGCGGCCCCGCGACCTTCCGGTGTCAGGTCGACATTTTGCACGTTGAATTCGATCGGACTGGCCCAATCGTAAAAAACCGGTGCGGCGGGTTCCGCAGGCGCAGGGGCCGCGGCAGCCACTTCGGCGACGACGGGAGCTTCAACAGGAGCTTCAGCGGGAGCAGGTGCTGCAGCGGCCGCCGGTTCCGGGACGTACTCGTCTGGGGCCGGCGTTTCGGTTGGGTCGGGCATGGCGACCGCGGACGAATTTGGCGCGGGCGAGTCCATCTCGGCGAACGCCTGGCTGCGGAGTGACTCGAGCCGACGTTTGACGACAGGAGCATTCAGGATCTCCGACACGGTTGCCTCGAAGGCCGCCGCGTCGGCACATTCGCGTTCCAGCGACCAGTCGTCGCTGGTGATTTGGACGGGGTACACATCGATCGGATGCGTTACCTCGAACAGCTTGGCCGAATAGTCGATCTTGGGCACGCTAATCCGAAAAGCGTGGATAAAGTACTCCGACTGCCCCTTATTTCCGCGGGTTGTTTCGACTTTTCCGTAGATCGTGCCATCGCTGAGTTGAGCCAGATAGGCCGCCTGATCTCGTAAAACGCGTTTCGGTGCCACGATGTTGTCGAGGCGGATCGTGAACAGATTCTTGCCGCTCATTGCTTGCCTTCTTCGGGTGCATGCAGAATGAACTTGGGCGTTCAGACTTGTCGGGCAACTGTCCGCCGCCGCCTACCCGCCGTGTTCCAGACTCTTGACGATATGGGATATAACACATTTCAGGGGGTCTGGTATACCGTGTAGGTGCTTATCTTTCAAAATGCGGATTTTGTAAGCAACTCCGCGATCGACGTCACGACAACTTCTGAAACGGAGATCGCACCACGCTGGCGACGAGAATTTACGGTTTCGATTAATCGAGGAGCGAGATATTCGCATGACGACTTCATCGGCTGAAGATTTCGTGTTGGAAGTAGACGCTCTGTTGGCGAAGGTGGAGGCTGCATCGGGTTTCGAGGACTGGTTGGGTCTTGTCGAAATGACGCACGACCTGGAAAAGACGCGTCTGAAACTGGACGTGCCGCCAACCGTAGCCAAATCCCCGGCGATGCTTTTGATTTGGGTGCGGAAAGACGAAGTCCCTCCGTTCTGCGATGACGCGACGGCGGCGATGCTGGCTCGATTTCCCAAGGATGCCAGTTGGATGGCGATGTTTTCCAGTGATCCATTTGCGCAGGAGGCATCCTTTAGCATCGCACCGATCGTGCGACAGTCGGGCGACGGCGAGCTGGAGCGGTTGATGGACTACCCGAAGGCCGCTGCGAAGGCGTTGGCGGGGCTTAGAAGCTGGCGAAATTTCATTGCGGAACGCACTGTTTAGCATTTAGATAGAACGGTGCGCGGCCAGGGCGTACCAACCGAAGTTTATTACGAAGGGAAGCATCATGGGCGCTTCGAGGGTTCCGGGCCCGGTGAGAACATACGGCGTGTGCCGCGTCGATGGTGGCACGTCCGCGCTGGCCGACATGCCAACGCCAACAGCCGTTGGACGCGTCGAAAGCGTGGCGAGGATGTCGCTGGAAGACCGTTTTCGCGAGGTGCTATTCCTGACGAAGGACAAGCTTCCGGGAGAAATGCAGGAGGAGTTCCTCAAGCTTCTTGCGCCTCAGAGTCTGGCGATGATGGTCGTGGTGCTCGCTGCGTGGGCCGGCTCGCATTACATCGGCATTGGGTTCATTGCCGATGCGGTGATGCTGGTTGGCGGCCTTGCGCTGCTGGGCTGGCAGATTTTCACGGCGGCAGACGATTTTGTGAAATTCATTGACACCACGTACAGCGCACGCACTCGCGCGGACCTCGACACAGCAGCCAATCACCTCGCGGAATTCATCGCGGTCGTCGGTGTGGCAATCTTCATGCTATTGCTGGCGAAAGGCGTCAAGGGAGCTCGTGGCGCCGCGGCGGCCCGGGCGAAGTCGTGGATTGCGACCGCGAAGGACGCCGGTATGCCCACGCGGCACTTTGGCGTGTTCCGCAAAGTCTCGCAGGATACGAACAAAATCATTCTTGTGCGCCAAACGAACCCCAAATCGGTGCGCTGGATCGAAAAAGGTTATCCGGGCAAACCCAAGGAGTTGGAACCGTTCAAAACAAGTGCTTCGCAGCACGGTCTGACTCGAGCGAAACCGGGGACGAACGAGATCGAAAATGCCGCGAACATCATCCACAAGGATTCGGGCAAGAAGTTCTACGTCGTCGATCGAAATCGCCGCACGGCGACCGACGGTGACGGAAACACGATCGATCTGTCCGACGCCGAATGGCCGCTGGAGCACGGTCAAATCATTTCGCCGGCAAGCCAGAAACCGTTTCCCGGTGACTATGACCTGATGGGCGTCGTAAATCCATCGAACACGGGGCAAAACCTGGCGCTGGTTTCCAGTAACAAGAAAATGCTCTCGAATTTCACGAACACGGTTGTGGACGAAGTCAGTCGGCTGGTCAATCGCGGGATTGGTGAAAAGCGTGTCCTGCACGGCCCCGAAGAGGCTTATGGGAACTGGGATCGCATCAAGCCGGACGACGTCATTGTGGCGTTCTTCCCCGACGGTCGTACCACGGCCCTGAATCGGTCGGCGTTGATCGAGCTCTACGAGCAGCTGGGCCGTCGTTTGCTGGACATGAAGGGTGCCCTGGTCAATCCGGCGGAATCTCAGGGCTATCCGGGTTGGCACCTGGATATCTAGTCGCCGCGGTAATCGTCGACGCATGGACGATCGAATGGCAATTAACTGGGCGGTGCGGAGTTAGCGCGGGGCGGTGTTGGGGCGACACGAAGTTCGGTTGATGCGGGGGGCCGCAGCCGACTTTTGATTCGTGTCTGGCGTTCTTAAACCACGAGCTGCGCGGAAATCTTCGCCACGACACAGGGGCTCTCGTCCCTTGGGACAAAGCCCAGAATTCATGTCGTCGATCAGTGTATTCGCTGTTCCCCGGAGTAGACACGCGTGCTGTGCAAAAGGCACAACGTTGTCCGAGTGCTCCGCTTTCCGCAACGTTCGACGCGTCGCCTGAATCGAATTTGCTTTTTTTCGAAAAAGTAACGCAACATCCTGCGCTCGTCCACGAGAACGGTGGATACCTCAATTAGCTCTGTTCGTCGGTGCGTCCTACACTTTCGCATCGTCGGGAGGCAAGTGCCATCTCGCACGCATGGGGCCATGATCCAGAACGTCCAGGGGTAGGTGACAGGTATGACGACGATCGTTCCCGAGGATCTTCCGTTCCAGCGACTGGGTCACTACGAGTTGCTACGCAGGCTTGGTCGTGGTGGACATGCGGACGTCTTTCTGGCGCGTGATCTGAACCTGCACCGTGAAGTCGCGATCAAGGTTCTGCACTCCATCGGCGTTACTCTGCCGCACACTCCCAGCGCGAATGGGCAGGGCAGTTCGCACGACCTGCAAGTGAGATTCTGTCGCGAATGGCAGGCGATCGGAGCGCTCGATCACCCCAACATTGTGCGAGCGTTGAATGCCGATCAGGAAAACGATGTCACCTACCTGGTGATGGACTACGTCGAGGGGCAGGACCTGCGTCAGTGGGTCGAAGAAAACGGGGCGGCCTCGCCCGAGGAAACATGCCGTTGGCTCGTTCAGGTTTGCGGAGCGTTGCAACAGGCTCATGACAAGGGTGTGCTGCATCGGGATATCAAACCCTCCAACCTGTTGCTGGATCGCAAGGGAAACGTGCGCGTCGCGGACTTTGGGATTTCACTCATTCAGGATCTGGAAACGGCACGTTTGACCAGCCCGGTGGGAATTCTCGGTACGCCCGACTTCATCGCGCCGGAACAGGTGACGTCGCCAGTGGACGTCGATTCTCGAGCGGACATTTATGCGTTGGGCTGCACGGCCTACTATCTGCTGGTGGGCGAGGCGCCGTATGCGAAGGTGACCGGGCTGACGGAAAAACTGAGTTCCCATGCGTTCGCGGAACGGCCAGCTCTGCCGCAACTTCCTGAATCGCGTTGGAAGCCGCTCTACGATCTGGTGGGCACCTTGATGGCGCGTGATCCAGACAATCGTCCACCGACCATGCTCGCCGTAGAAGACCAGTTGCGGGCAATCCTGAACGATGAGCCGTTGCCCGTCCGTCAAACGGGAACTCGATTGCTGTGGCCGATTGTGTTAGGAGCTGCCGTGACTGCCGCGTCGGCGGGCGTCTTTTTCTTGTGGGGCGACCAGGGAGATCCGGACGCCGACAACAGCGCTACCGCAGTAGTCGCGATCAGCAAGGACGCCGGCGTCGACGCCGACGTCGACGTGATATCGCAGGACGGGCGCGAGGAGTCAGCTGAAGACAACCTCGACATCGGTGACGTCGCCGATCGAACGGAAAACGAAGTTGACGGGATTAACGAATCGAAGAAGAGTGACGCGGAGACCAACGAGTCCAAGACCGTCGAATCAGAATTCAGCGAGTCGAACATCAGCAGTTCGGAAGCGGCCGAAACGGGTGTCGTCGCAACCACTGCCGATTCGCGAGATGAAACACAGCTTTCGGAAACTGCGGAGTCGACACCTCAGGAGTCGACCGACATAGCGTCGACTAACTTACCGCTGGTCGACCCGGGGCCGGTGGATCTTGCCATCGACGGGACTACCCCAGTCGAAGAACTGCCCGTTAGCGATGATGTTCGTGAAGTTATCAGGGCGTTGGAAGAGTACAAAGCGAACTCGGCGACTGACTCCTCGGCGGAGACTTTAACTGCAGGGGATGTGGCGTCGTTGGTGGAATTGCAAACGCTGGACGCGACCGAACTGTCGGCAGCGGAAGATTCTGGCTCTGTCGTTGTCGATACCACGACGCTCGTCGATACCCAGAAACTCGACGACAACGAATCCGTGATTGCGCCAATTGATACCGTCATCAATTCGGTCGCTTCCACCCAGCCGATTCCAACGCCGCCCACTTCGCGGACCGTGTTGACAATCGCAGGTGAACTCGATGGCGCCGATCAACTGGCGACTTCATTCAGTGAATCCATTTCGCTCTTTCATCAAGGTGTCCCCCGTCACAAGACGGTGCAGCTGGCGGCGACTTCGCCTTCGCGCAGGAGGCGACCCACGATTGAGAATGTCCGCGACAAATTGACGGATCTCGAGTCGGACCAGGTCGTCGTCTTTGCCTGTGGCCGACTGGCTGCTGAGCGAGACGGCATGACGTTGTGGACCGGCAATCGGTTGGATGCCGCGAACGGTATTCGCATCGAAGATTTACTGCAGCGACTGGATGCGTTGCCGGGCAAAGCCAGCCTCTTTATCGACGGCGTTGTCGTGAGCGGTAGCCTTGAACAAATGCGTTCCAGCCTCGCCGAGTTGTCTCGATCCACCTCGGTTGCGGCAATGGGTACGCTGCATCGGGCGACTTCTGCCACTGACGGCGAATCCGTCGGCGTGCGAACGTGGATGATGATGGGCCTGAATGGATTGGCTGACGCCAATCATGACGCGTTCCTGTCGCTGGACGAGTTGGAACGCTACATGTCGGAATTGCCTGAAACACTGCAACGTTCGGATTCGGTCGTATTGGCCGGCAACACTGGGACTCAGGGCGGCTTTCATCTTGGTGGAGTGACGTTCTCGATTGCCATGGAATCCATCGCCAACGCGGTGGACGCGTTGCTTTCGAAAAATACGGCGGGCCAACCGGAGACCGCGCGTGTGGCGATTGGTCAGTTCATTCATCGTGCTGGCGATTCCATGGAGTTGCGTGATGACCGCGGAGCATTTGGGTTGGTGGCCGGTCATCGGCTCGCAGCGGAATTGGCCAAGCGTTCGGCCGGGAAATATGTCGCAGCGGGCCCGGAGGCTGTCGCGCGGATGTTGGCCGGCACGTCGATCGCAGACCGAAACAGTCCCGACGTCTGGGAAAAGTCGCAGTTTGATTACCGAGTCGACACGCAGTTCGAGGTGCGTGAGAGCGAAGGCGACATGTTGGTGACTCTGCAGTTGGATGAGCTTCAGACGCGTGCAACGCAACTACGCCGCACCATCCGGGTGCCCGTAAATCGCGAGATGAAAACATTCCTCCATTGTTCGTATTCGCGGCCGGGACAGAACGTGCTGCTGGGGGAGGAACTGGCGCAGCCTGACAGACTGACGGAGCCTGCCGAGCCGGTGGAGCCCGCGATTCCGTCCGCCACGGTATATCCTCCGCATCCACACTGGTCGAACTACGAGAATTCGCTGGTTGGCGTTCGCATTCAGATGGCCGCGAAAGACACCGACGACTTCCGCGACATCAAGACCGTTAACGATGACCGTGAACGTGTCGTCTTTGCCGTGTCGAAGGGCGAGGAGATGCGCATCGAACTAATGAATCAGACAAACGAAGCCCTGGCATACGTGATTTATGTCGACGGCGTGAACATCTTCAACCGGACCGTCGGCGTTTCGGCGGAGGAGTCGATCTATCGGGGGCTGTACTTCGTCCATCCCGCGGGCCAACGAAAGGTGGCGATCGACGGCTGGATGACGCGACAGCCTGGTCGCAGTGAATTCGAGTGCGCTCGTTTTGAGACGGTCGATCATTGCGATTCGGTGGCTGGAAAAGCCGGGTACGGTGCCGGTCTTGGTGAAGTGCGAGTGGTCGTCTTCGGTACTCGCGAAAAAGGCATGGCCGCACGCGGATTTGGCACCGCGTTTGGAGCCGGTCGCACGACGGACATGACACTGCCGGTAGCCAGACTGAAGGCGGACCCGGGTGTAATGCTTGAATCAATGGCGTTTCGCTATGTGCAACGCGAACGCGATGACAACCTCAATCTGATTACGGAAACGGGCCAGAGATGAAAACCGAACCCATGAAAATGACTCGATCGATCCTTCGCGCTCTTACGTTGCTATTCGCCGTGACCGGGCTGTTCGGCTCAGCGGCGGTTGCCGAACAGGCTTCGCAGCAGGACGGCGGTCGTGTCTGGGCGATACTCGTGGGCGTCAATCAATACAGCAACGGCAGCAAACAGCCCGATGCGTTCTATCTGCCCGATCTCAAATATGCCGTGAACGACGTGAGGCATGTCGAACGGGCCTTGCGAGAGGGTGGCGTTGATGCCGCTCGCATCGTATCCATGAATGACGATTCGGGAATTGCGCCAACGAGTGAGGCGTTCCTCGATCAGCTTTCCGAATTGGCCGAGAATCCGGATGTGACCAGTGACGACACATTGCTGTTCGTGTTTTGTGGCCACGGTTTGAACATTGGTGACACAAGCTACCTGTGTTTTCGCGACTGTGTGCTCAGTGGAAACAAGGCGAACCGAAACAGCCAGGTCGTACCACGCGGGGTCGTTGATATCCCGTTGTTGATGGAGATGCTGGAGGAAGTCAACGCGGGCAGCAAGATCATCCTTACTGACGCCTGCCGGAACTGGGCCGATGCGGACTCGGCCGAAATGCAATCGGCCCGTCACTACGACATCACCGCTCACATCCACAACATGGCCGAATCGGGAGACGGTTCCAATCAGCAGTTGGTGATCTCCAGTTGCCTTCCCGGGCAGATCTCACTGGAAGATCCCGAGGCACGACATGGCGTTTTCATGTCGTATGTCGTGGAGGCGCTGGAAGGCAAAGCGGACTTTGAGATTGCCGGAAATCGCGACGGTTCGCTACGGATTATCGAAGTGTTCCGCTATGCATCGCAGAAAACGAGAACTCGGTCGCTTGAAATGGGCCTGCGACAGGTGCCGTTTCTGGAAGGCGCGTTTTCGATTGGTTGCGAACTGGTTGCGTTGCCCCAACCCGTTCGACAGGAGCTGGCGCGAGAGTACGACTCCGGGGATCTGTACGCTCCGAAGCTAACCTACGAGCAGGAGTACGCTCGCGAACTACACGCGCAGTCCATCGAAAGTATTTTGATTGATGTTGATGCCGTGATTGAAAAATGCACGAAGGCTCGCGAGCTGGATGCGGAATTCAAGCTGCCGCTATCGCTTCGCAAGACCGCCTATGTGCTGAACCTCAAATACCCGGAAGCCATTGATGATGCGCGTGAGATCGATGGGAAAGTCCAGTTTCGGGTGGACGCCGCGTCGCCGATCTCGCTGAAGAGCGGGCAGGATGTGCTGGGCGTCGTGGAAAACCTCGATACGATCGAGATCACGAAGTATTCGCAGGACAGGCAATGGGTCTACGTCTCGCGGACCAAACCGCGTGGGGCCAGTGAATGGGATGCGTCGGCGCACGGCTACGTCAAGGTATCGCAGATCGTGCCCAACGTGATCTCGACGATTCAGTCCTATCAGACCGAAACGCAACAGCAGGTGAAGAGCTCGCGTGAGTTGAGGCAGTATGGACAGGTCAGCCGAAACCAGTCGGTAGCTCGGCCAATCGATCGGATCGACCGAGCCGTGACAGCCATCAGCCAGGTATCCGGCAGGGTCAACGAAGTGAAGGCGATCGTTGACCGGGTGCAGGGACTGCAGAATCTACAGAATTTGCCAAGTGGCGTTCGCCGTGGTGTGTCGGTGCCAATTCCGTCGGTCAATCAATTCCGATCGATTCGCGGCCGTTTGCCGTTTTGAACACGGTGCCGTGGAGGTGACAAACAGGGACGGTTGACGACGGCTTCGCTGCCGATATCGAAGTCAGCAACGAAAAAGGCACCCTCGCGGATGAGGGTGCCTGGATGGACGATAGACTCAATTGCTACTGGTGAGTGGCTGACTCCCGCAGCCGAATCGGCTACTTACCGCATTTCTCGCAGACGTAGATCGTTTTCTGGAACATCTTCTTGTAGCAGACCTCGTAAGGTTGCTTCTCAATGCGAGGGACGCAGACTTTGACCTTGCGAGTCTTCGTGACGGGCTCCAGTTCGTAGACGATCTCTTCGGCACAGACTTCCGTTTTCTTCTTGGGCTCTTTGACGCAATAGAAGATGTCTTTCTTCGTTTCCGAGAGAATCAGCTGTGGCCGGCAGATGTCTTCCTGCCGCGTGTCACGCTTCAGGCGGGTGATCGTACAGGGACAAGGTTCTCCGAGGCAAACCGAGCAGGAATTGTCGTCGCACGAACACGTTCGATTGCACGTGCATTTCGGGGCTCGCATGACCACCTCATCCACGGGGACATCGACGTGAGTCAGTCGCGTGCCCGGGTTCATGACGACCTGGCATTTCTTTTCCGTGATCGTCTTGGTCTCGATCTTGTCTTCCAGGTAGCAGATTTCCTTGGTGAACTTCTGCTCTTTGGGGACGCGTTTGAACGCCGTGTACGTTTCTTCGCGTTCTTCCATCTCGCGAATGACCACGGTCTTAAAACGGGTTTCGGTCACCATTTTGGGAACCCAGATGACCTTCTTGACCATTCGCGATCCGCAGCAATCGTCGCCGCAGTGTCCGCAGGTTGATGTCGCGCCAGCATCGCAGGCATCGCACGCTGTCACAATTTGTGGAATTGCGAGCAACGCGATGACCAGAACGGCTGAGTTGATGAGCCTCAATAGAAGAGCCATATCACAGAATCCTTCTGTCTAGATTGGCGGGGTGGACCTGCCTGTTCATCGGCCCGCAGGTCGACGGGGTCACTTGAAAATCATCGAAGTACGGCTTCCACAGATTGTGGGGGTTGTGTGGCTACCTCGTAGTGGCTGTCGCGAGGAAGGTTGTAACGATTTTGCGTGCGATACCAGCTATCACGCGTAGTTCTATTGATGGGATCGTAGGGCGACGATGAAACGATCGTTACCGATTCAATCCATGCAATTCGATTAACTGTCGTTTCAGCCAACATCAGAACAGCCCGGATCACCGCTGCCATTCGGTAGTTGCCGCGCCGTATATCAAGGATCTTCAGATGAAACGGACCTTGTCCTCGCGTCTTATTGTCCTCTCTTGCCTGATTGGTCTAACGCTCAATCAGGGCTGCGTCTGTTTGAAGCGGGACAATTGTTCCGTCGAAGAATCGTGCGGCCCAACTCCCTGCGTTTCCGTGGATCAGTTGGAGATTGACGATCCGTGGGTTACGCCATGTACCGAATCGCAGGTACACGAGCAGTCACCGGAACTCGTTGATCCCGAGAATGCCACCTTCACGAATCTGACGCTGGAAGAAGCCATTCAGTTGGCATTGCAGAATTCGGAAGTGATGCGAGACCTTGGTGGCACGGTGCTTCGCAGTCCAACGGCCGTGCAGACGACGTCGGATCCGGCGATTGCCTACACCGATCCACAGTTCGGAGAGGAAGCCGCCCTGAGTGCCTTTGACGCCAGTTTTGCGGCCCGGGCGTTCTTCGACAAGAACGATCGCGTCTTTAACAATCAGTTCCTCGGTGCGAATGGACTGTTGCAGCAGGATCTTGGCAACTATCAGCTTGAATTGGCGAAGCGTTCGGCGACGGGTACGCAGATGTCCTTGCGCCACGTGACGGACTACGACTACAACAACTCGGTGGGCAATCGATTTGGCTCGCCCAGTTCGTCGTGGACGACATTCATGGATGCGGAAGTTCGACAGCCGTTGTTGCAGGGCGCGGGAATTGCCTTCAACCGCATCGCCGGACCGGGAAACCTACCGGGCGTCAACAACGGTGTTCTGATTGCCCGTATTCGCACGGATCAGTCTCTGGCAGATTTCGAAATCGGCATCCGCGACCTTGTGAGCAACGTCGAAAACGCCTACTGGGATCTCTACTTCGCCTACCGCGACTTCGATGCCAAAGTTGAGGCACGCGACCTGGCGCTCAGTTCGCTACAGCAAGTCAAGAACCGCATGGATGCCGGAGATGCCAAGCAGGACGAGCTGAGTCAGGTCGAAGAGCAGTACTGGCGATTCAAGTCAGAAGCTCAGGAAGCTCTCGGCGGCCGACTGGTTGAATCGACACGAACCTTCAATGGCAGCGGCGGCGGAACGTTCCGCGGGGCCGGAGGTGTTCGCGTCGCGGAACGTCGTCTGCGGCTGATGATGGGAATCGCGATCAACGACGGCACGCTGATGCGACCGGCGGACGAACCAACGACGGCTCCGGTTCGATTCGATTGGGATATGATCAGCGAGGAGACCGTCTCCCAGCGTCCCGAAATTCGCAAACAGCGATGGACGGTGAAACAGCGCGAACTGGAACTGTTGGCGAATCGCAATCACCTACTGCCGCAGCTGGACGCCGTCGGACGTTATCGTGTTCGCGGTATGGGGCAATCGTTGATCGCCGACGACAACTTCAACTTTGACAGCGCCTCCGAGGAGTTCTTCAATGGCGACTTTCAGGAATGGCAGTTAGGTGTCGAATTCAGTGCTCCACTCGGTTTCCGACAGGGGCATGCGGCCGTGCGAAACGGCGAACTCCGACTCGCTCGGGAAAAGGCCATCCTGCGTGAGCAAAAGCGGCAGGTGCTGTATGGCGTGAGCAACGCGATGGGCGACATTGAACGCAGCTTCGACGTATTGCAGTCGCAGTACTACCGACGCAAAGCGGCACTCAGTCAGGTAACGTTCGTACGAGCTGCGTTTGACAGCGGCAAGACGCCGATCGACGTTCTGCTGGAGGCCCAACGCCGACTGCTGGACGCGCAGATTCGCTACTTCCAGGCTCGAACGGATTATGTGCTTGCTCTCAAGAACATGCACTACGAGAAGGGCACACTGCTGGACTACGCCAACGTCAGTCTCGCGGAAAGCCGATCGTCGCGGGGTGCCAAAATTGATGCTGCGAAACTGATGTCGAAGCGTGGGAAACTGATTGACTATGTCACGCGAGATATCTCCGTGAGCCGTTGCCGTACGCCGCAGAATACCCTGCCGCACGGTGATATGGAGGTTACCACTACGGCGGCAACGCATTCGGCAGGTGTTGACGGTGGCAGTAACGTACCCGACGCAGCGATCGAAGGAAGTCGTCCCGTGGTACCTCGGGAGCCTGTGGAAATCGGTCAGGCACTTGAGCACGAAACGCTGCGGTCCGCTCAGACGGAACAGCAAGCCTTGCCCGCTCCAACTTCACCCGGCCCTTTCGACCGTCCGATCATTCGGCAGGTTGGATTTGAAGCCTCTGTCCCACCTCAGCCCGCCGCATTCGCGCCCGGTTCGGTGCCCGTTGAACTTCCGCGGTACGGCTACCAGGCACTTCCGGCAATTCCCGTCGACGGCGAACTCAACTGAGTCTCGCCGCTCGATACCGAAAGTATTCAGCTCAACATCCAACTCTCCTCACATCGTCACCCACCCGACTATACATCGCGTACCACGAAGGAATTGAACCATGCTTCGCATGAATTCACGCAAGTCAAAACCAGATCGACTGGCTGTTGGCGTTCGCAGCACGATCTTTGTGCTACTGGTGACCACTGTTGGTCTTGCGGATGGTCCGTTTGACAGGAATCTACCGTCGCTCGCGTCTGATCTGATTGGCTCCGTACAGACGGTAACTGCTTCGGCCCGCAGTCGCGTAAGGCGGCTGCGTCTACTTTCGGTCGACTCGGTCAAGACCGTGGTTACACAGACGGCGAGCGAAGCAGCGGACCGCGCCGGTTACGAGGCGTACCTTGCGGCGATCGAGGACTACAACTCAACCGACCTTGTCGCCAACACGACCGTGCAGGACTTGCAGTCCGAATTCGTCAATCCCGCTATGCCGCCGATGCCTGTGCAGAGCGTTGCGGGGCCAAGCCTGTTGACGAAAAACACGGTACTTGAAGACGTGGATGTCGACATGATGCCCGCGTCGCGCGGTCATGACTTGCGATTCGAACGCGATCGTCCGTTGATCGAGGCCGACTTGCGACTGGCTCCCACGCTGGGCGACGAGGAAGGCGAAAAGTATTTGCCTGAAACCGATCCGGATGACCCGCGTGTCGTGATCGACTACAAGTCTTCACCGATGATCGGAAGTGGCTATGCCCGCACGTGGTACGGCAACTGCTATGCCTGGGAAGCGCCAAACTTTTATCACCGACGTTTGTACTTCGAGCAACCGAATCTCGAACGGTACGGTCATTACTATGGCAGTTGGAAGCTGCAATCCGCGCTTTCGACGGCCCACTTCTTCGCCGCGATTCCTGCGCTACCTTTGAAAGCCATGCACACCCGACCGTGTGAACGAGTCTATACGCTGGGACACTACCGTCCGGGAAATTGCAATCCGCACTTCCGTCCAGGGAAGTAGACCTGCGGATTGTTGTGGTCCCATCGCCGGGAATCGTTTTCTATTCTGAACCTTCACATCTCACTGCTTATCAAGATCCGAACTGGCATTGTCTGGCCTGCGATTCGCTACATTGTGCGGATTGTGCTTGAAATGCCAGTTTGACGCCACTAATTTGGGTGTAAGCCGGGCGGGCATTCGTTCGGCTTTTTTCTTGATTGGTCAGTGCGTGTGGAGATCCCGATGCGACTCTTCCGTCGTCTATTTGGAGTTGGACCAAAGTCGCTCGCCACCAAACGGGCGACAAGTCTTCAAGACCTTTTCGAAGCGAAGCTCAATCTTCGCAAGTTGGAACAAAGGCGAGTCCTTTCGGTCAGCGCCAATTTTGATTCGTTGGCTGCTGCGCTGAACGTCGGGCTCGATGAGAACGCCGACGAAGCCACCATCAATGTAGATGCTTCCACAGAGCTGGTTTCGGTCACGGACGGCGACAACAACGTCATCCTCGACAACCTTGCTCTTGATCTTATTGAGCGGATTGACGTGACGGGACTCGTCGACGGTGGGCAGGCGGTCACGTTTACGGGCGACGTAGGACAAGGTCTTGCACCGGTCGATAGTTTCAGTATCGGCATCAGCCAGGTCGACTCGGTTCTCTTCGCGGGTGACTATGGACTGACAGCGCTGACGATTCTCAACAGCGGAAATGTCTCTGACACCGCAAGTGGATCCGTCCAGGTTGCCGGCGTCACGAACGTCTCGGTGACCGGCGATGTGGAGTTCAACAGTTCGGCGAACGACTTTCAGGGAACGGTCTCGATTGTCGCCGAAGGTGATCTGCAACTGGTGGATTCCAGCGAGCTGGTTATTCAGGAACTGATGGCGGACAACGCGACCGTGACGGCTGATTCGATTGCGGATGCGGATGCGACCACGATCGCGATTGCCGAGGAAGCGTCTTTCACTTCGGCCGGCGACATTGTGCTCGCGGACAAAGCGGGAGACGACTTTCGCGTTGGCCAACGTCTGGAATTGAATTCTTCCGATGGGAATGTGCTCCTGGGAGTGGCTCACGACGAACAGTTCGGCGTTGCTGATGCCGAGGATACGGTCGACAGCGGCGCGTTCGTCCAGATCGGAGATCCAACGAACGGCGACTTCGACGGAGAAGGCAATCTCGCGGTCGAAGCAGCGGACCATGCCGTTCGCATTGTGGAAGATGATGACATTTTTCTGGGCGGCGCCACGCCACGCGTCATCAGCGTGGATGAAGAGGTCGTGACTCGTGTCTTTACCAATAGCAGTGTGATTCGTGCCAACATCAACACTCGCGAAGAGATTCTGCTGCCTGGGTTGATCAATGGCCCGGTTGCCGTGCGGGTGCTGACGGTCGACGAGTTTCCCGGGCGAGAGCTGGATGTGAACCTACAGGAACAGGTCAAACTGCAGTTCTTCGCCGGCGATCTGCTGGTTGCTGAAACCGGCTTTACGGCGGATCTGCCGGAATTTGTCGAACGCGGTGAAGTTGTGACCGACTTTGGCACTATCAATTTTGGTAGCAACAATGTCGACCGCGTTGTGGTTGTCCACGCCGATGATCCTCTGTCCGGGTTTCCCGGCCCCACGGATGGTTCCGCCAATTCGATTCTTGAGGTTGAAATTACGCTGACGGGGACCGAGCGAACGACGACGACCATTTTCGACAATTCGGGCATCGTTGCGGACGACATCGTCATCAAGGCCCGCGGCAGTATTCGCCAGGATGAAGATGCTCCCATCGTGGGCGGGACGGGGGTTGCCGCCTCCAACGCCGTGTTTGAGATCCTGACTTCGCCGGGATCGGAAAAACACAATATCGAGCTGTTCGCGAACAACAATCTGGCGAACGTCGAATTTGACGTTGCCAGCGGTGAAGCGGTGGGCGACCTGCGATTCAAGAACGTTGCCGTCAGTGCGGACATCACCGCGCTGCCGTTGCAGACGACGCTCGACAATCTTTCCGTCTGGTTTCCAAACACTTCGATCGAACTGCCCGGTCAGGAGCTGCAGGTGCTTGATGACCTGGTCCTGATCGCGGGCGTCGACGTCATGCTTCCGGCTGACGGCACTGGGGTTATTACGGATCTCAGCCGCGATGATGCGGTGTTGGAATCCAATGGTGTTGGCGGGCAGATTACGGATGTTGAAGGCGCGAACATAAGCGTGGGTGGTACTGCCGTCATCGTCGCGGACGGCGAAATTCGGCTGGCTGATACTGCCAGTGACCAACTGCAGGTCGAAACCCTCGCGGAATTCTATTCATTGCAGTCCGACGTTTTCGTGGGCAGTGATGCGGACAATGGCGCTGACAGCGGAGCGACGGTCGTATTCGGCGATGCGTCGAATGATGACGACGGTGTGGGCAACGTCGCACTCTTTGGTCGACAGGTGCAATTCGTTGAAGACGACGATATTCGCTTCGCGGACAGTTCGTTGACGAACAACAGCATGATCGGCTTCACGCAACGCGTTCGGGCCGATCAGTCCGGATTGACGGCCGAGACAGCAACCATCAAAGCGAGAGGCAGCATACGACAGGATCTGGATGCTCGGATTCTGCCTCAGTTGTTCACAGCTCCGGTCGCGAGTTTCGAGGTGCTGCCGTCCTCAGGTCTTTTGAAGGTCGACATCGATCTCTACGCAAGAAATGATATCGCGGTAGCTTCCTTTGCGGTGGACGCTTCCGTGGAAGTGGGGGATCTGCGTTACCGGAACCTGGCGACGACCGCCACCGTTTCCGGGCTTCCCATGTCGCAGGTCGACAACCTCTCTATATGGTTTCCGAATGCTTCAATCGAACTCCCGTCACAGGCGATCGATGTCGCCGAAGACCTCGTGTTGATTGCCGGCATCGATATCCTTCCTGCCGGTGACGGTACGACGATTACCGATCTGAGTGACCCGTCGGCCGTGTTGGTGCCCACCGGTGTTTCGGTCGGAACACTCACGGACCAGCCGGGGACGCAATTGACGGTTGGGGGCAGTGCCCAGTTTGTCGCCGATGGTTCGATCGTGCTTGCCGACATGCTCGGGCAGGAGGCTGATCAATTACTGGTTGGCGAGCATGCTGAGTTTTTCTCACTACGCGGGAATGTCTCGGTAGGTAGCGAGTCTGCCACCGTGGTGATCGGCGACGCCGCCAACGACAACGACGGTGGCGGCAATGTTTCGTTCTTCGGCGCTGAGATTCTGCTCTTTGAGAACGATGATGTTTTCATTGGCAACAGCGAACTGACCAGGGAATATCAGTTGGGCGGCAGTGTGGTGCGCCCCGATCTGGTTGGCATCGAGGCGACGAGCATCAACATTGTTGCGGATGGCAGTATCCGACAGGATGTGAACGCTCCGGTGATCGGAAAGGGCGGTGGGCCGGCGGGCTTCGCAAGATTTGAAGTCCGCGGTGGTGCGGCGGACGCTGAAACGGATTCGGACACTGGATTCGACATCGATCTCTACGCCAACAACAACATTGGGGTAACCACGATTGATGCTACGTTCGGAGCGACGCTGCGCGACGTTCGCTTCAAGAATGTGGCGGCCTCCGCGACGATTTCGTCGCTGCCCGGTTTTGCCTCGATCCGCAATCTGTCGATCTGGTTTCCGAACGCTTCGATCGAACTTCCCGGGCAGGAGTTGGAAGTTCGGGAGGATCTGGTGTTGATCGCCGGGGTCGATGTTCCGCCTCCAACGGGCGACGACGTGATCATCGATCTCAGCAAGGACTCCGGCGGGGTGCTGACGCTGAGCAGTGCGAATGCAACGATCACGGATGCTGCCAACAGCCGACTGAGCGTTGGCGGTAACGCCCAGTTCGTTGCTTCTGGCGACATTACGCTGGCCGACTTTGGATCGGATGAACTTCTGTTCGGCGACGAATTGTTTGTGCAGGGACACGCGGAAGTGTTTTCACTGCAAGGGAATGTCCGAGTGGGCGTCGACGCGGTCGGAAATGAAAGTGGCGCGGAGGTTGTGTTTGGCGATGCCATTGGTGTCGACCCAGCCGGCAATCTTGCCGTGTTTGGAAACATCGTCCAGATTCTGGAAGACGACGACGTATTCCTTGCCAACAGTATGCTCACCTGTGAATACGATACGGGGGCAGGCATCGTGGTGCGGCCGCAGGACGCCGGGATCGTGGCGAATGAACTGATACTGCGATCACGGGGTGATATTCATCAGGATGCCGACGCACCGATTCTTGCTGGCACGGCGCTGGTAGAAGTGCTCGAATCGCCCGGTTTGGAAAGCGTGGAGATCGAACTGCTTGCCAACAACGACGTCAGCTCGACCGCGTTCGTTGTCGATACCGCGATTTCGATTGGTGACCTGGAATTCCGCAATGTCGCTCCCGACGCCATCGTGCGTGAAATCCCGCTGCAGCCGATCGATCGACTTGTTTTGTGGTTCCCAAACAGTTCGATCAATTTGCCCAGCCAGGTTTACACCGCTCGCGAAATTGCCCTGATCGCTGGTGCTGAAGTCGATGGACCGAGTGCAGGCGCGGATCCGATCGCCGACATCACGAGTCCGGCATCCAGCATCACGTCGACCGGCGCGAATGCTTCGATCACCGATGACTTTGCGGGCGTCGTGTTGGATATCTCGGAGAATGCCTATTTCATTGCAGACGGCGATATTGTGCTGGCCGATTCACCCTTGCTAACGGCCGGCGACGATGACGCGACGGACGACGTCGTGTTTGGTGGTGACGAGATAACGGTTGGCAATCATGCCAGTTTCCTGTCGCTGGGCGGGGATGTTTCTGTCGGTGCAACGGGCGACGTGGATAGCGGCGCGAAAGTTGTATTTGGAGATGATGTTAACGACCAGGACACTGGGGGCAATCTGTCACTCGCCGGCGAGATCATCCGCGTCGTCGAAGATGATGACATCGCGATCGGTTTGACGCAGCTTACTGCGGCCCCTGATCGTGTGGGCGGTGGCGTTGTGGGGAATGATATCCTGCTTGCAGCCCATGGCAGTATTCGTCAGGACATCAATGCCCCCATCCTTGAAGCGTCTCCCGATGGCAACGCGACGATTCAGGTCATCGATAGTTCGATCACCGCGTCGCTGGAGCGAATCGATATCGACTTGTTCGCCGACAACAACGTCAGCTTTGCCGAATTCGTTGTGCCCGACAGCGTGAACGTCGGCAACTTGCGGTACAAGAACGTCGCCGATGAGGCCGACGTGACTTCGCTGCCGTTCCGGTCTGAGCTCAACAACCTTTCGATCTGGTTTCCTAACGCTTCCATCGAGTTGCCAGCCCAGGAGATTCGGGTGCAACAGGATCTGGTTTTGATCGCCGGAATCGATATGCCGGACGGTTTTACGGATCCTCGAACCCCCGCGGCCATCCTCGAGTCAACGGGGGCGGACGCTGCGATCACCGATGCCAATGGCACCCGAATCGAAGTGCTTGGCGACGCGATCTTTGTTGCCGAGGGGCTCATCGAGCTTGCTGATTTCCGCGGCGACGATGAATCGGAGCTTGTGGAATTGCGAGTGCTTGGCAATGCGGAATTCTTCTCGATGAACGGGGACATTCGCGTTGGTGCCGATGGCACGGACGATAGTGGAGCGGTCGTAGAATTCGGCGACGCGACCAATGACAACGACGGGGCGGGCAACGTCTTCCTGTTCGGGGATGATGTGCTGCTCATTGAAGATGACGATGTGTTCTTGGGTACGAGTACGCTCACGACGCAGTATCGCACGGGCGGGCAGTTGTTCAGTCGGCCCGCCGAGTCCGGATTGGTGGCGACGACGGCCGCGATTCAGGCTCATGGCAGCATTCGGCAGGATCAGACCGGGGCGGTACGCGGTAAGCAGGGTGGCGCCGCGGACGCGGTGACGTTCGGGAGCCTTTCTCTTGGTGAAGGCGACCGTGTTCAAATCCTGCTGTCAGCCGGCAACGTGGTTTCGGATACAAGCTTCATTTCTGCTGTCGAAGTGGGAACGCTGGACTACCTCAATCTCGCCACCAATGCCGTTCTCACCGCGTTGCCGGTGGATACGACGATCGATGTGGTGAACCTCGAGTTTCCGAATAGCGGGATCTCGTTGCCTGCTCAGCAACTGGACGTGTTGGAGAGCATGACGGTGAGGGCAGGCATCGACATCACCGATGAAGTGGGAGTTCAATACGACGTACTTGGCACTTTGACGTTGTCCGCTGGTGGAGCCATCCGCGTTGTGGACACCGCGGATGATCGGCTGACGGTTTCTGGATCTACGTTCGTTCAGTCGACCGGAGGACTGTCGATTGACGTGGGCGTTGTGCCTGCCGACGCTAGTTCCGCCGTTCGAGGGCAGGGGAATGATGGCGTTTTGGAGTTGTTTGGTGGTGTTCGCTTTCAGTCGACGGGGAGCGCCGGCCACGTCACGATTTCGTCGGACATCGACTTAATCTTCGTAGGTGAGAGTCAGGCGCAGTCGTTGCATGCCGTTGCGGAAGCGGCTGTGCGTACGATTACGGATGAGATTACGGATGACATTACGGACGACATTACGGACGACATTACGGATGACATTACGGACGACATTACGGACGACATTACGGACGACAACGACGAGGAATCTCGCATCGTCGTATTCAAGGCATCGATTTATGACGCCGACGGTGCCAGTATCTTGCTCAATGTGGCGGGGGGCGGTCCCGGATTTGGGCAGTTCAACGCCGCTGCCAACGTGCTGCTGGATGGAACACCCGCGATTGGCTCGGATGACTCAATAAGTGGCATTCCACAACGAGTAGGCTCGCTGTCCTTTGCGAATGTGCAGCACGATGTCGACTCGCCGGTTTTCCTCGCCGTGAAAGCGGAAGAGGCTTCGATCTGGGTGGATTCGCCGGTCAACCTTCGCGAGGTGGAAGGTTCGAATCCCTTCGAGGTTTCCGGCACACTGTTCATCGCATCCGACGAGAACATCGTCCAGGTGGGCGGACTTGTCACCGCAACGAACGCTGCGTTTGATGGCGGTCAGGCCGTAATTCTTACGCATACGCGTTTCGACCAGTTCGCTGCGATGGTGGACGGAGCAACGGACGTTCGCCAGTTGGCTGTACTTGGCGAACCGAATGGTCCGGACGGAGGGACAATCCTTTCGCGACTGCCACAAAATCGGGAAGCCATTCGCCCCATCGATCAAAATGAAATCATCGCGAATCCCGACGAGCCGATCAGCGGCTTCGGCCAGCAGGCTGGCGTGACGGCGCCGTTGCTTTCGCCGGAGCAAGTTGGAACTGAGTACGGACTGATCGTCAGTAACATGTCCGATATCGTTGTCACGCGGGTGTCGCCGATTCTGGCATCCGACGGCATTTTCAATGTAGACGGAATTCAGATCGAGGACGGCAACGGATACCTGGAGGCGGTCGAGGACGAGACAGATTTCGAAGTGACCAGCGAGCCAGACGCGACGACGGTGACGGGTACGGCTACGGGAGAGACGGTCGCCGTGCGAGCTCTCTATCACCAGGAAGTTCTGGATGATGATGGAAACGTGGTGGGGACGCGAGAAATTCGCCTGACGTTGGTGGCTCCCGTGATCGAAGGCGAATGGGAAGTCAACTTGCTGACGGCTGTCCCTGAGTTCTTCCGGAACGAAGCCGGCAACCCGACACTCACGCAGGACGGGTTGCGGCTGTTGAAGAATCCGCCGCCCGAATTTCTCTCGGCGATCGCGAATGGCGACATTACGTTCCAGGGGTGGAATGACGAATCGACTTCGCCCGATCGCGTTGTCTACATCAACAGTCAGGGCGATGCGAACAACATCTTCACGGCCAGTGCCGCCCGGGATTTGCGAATTGTGGCCCCGGATCGTCCCGGCGTGGACCGACTGGATCCTGCGACGGTCGAACTGGACGACCAGGTTTTGCGCGTTGTTGAAGACGCGGAAGAGCTCTATGCGTTTCTTGAAAGCAATACGGGCATTGTCAGCAACGTCAACGAGTTTGCCAGTTTCGACGACAACGCGGTGATCAACCCGGATCCCAAGCAGGGGCCGTTGATTACGTTCACCAGGCCCGGCAACGAACGCGACGCGGCGACCAGTCGTTTTGTTTTCGAGTCGGCTGACAATTCGGCATTCTCGGTGCAGCGAATTCAGCTCGCCGCCGGCAGCGTCAACGAGACCAACATTCTGCTGGTCGTCGCGTTTGCTGACTTCGACGCCGGACAGTTCGAGGACGCTCAGTTTCAGTCGTCCATTCCCCGCCCACTGCAGCAGGATATTCGGAACCTGATCGCCGACAACGAGCTTTCAATTTCGCTGTTTCCGGGGCCGGCAATCGAGGGCGGCCTGATTGCTTCCGCGGGAGAAACGACGGTCACGCCGGACACGACGGGCGTCTTCGTGTTGGCTCCATTCGATGTGACGGACCTGACGCATTTGTTCGACGGCAAATTTATCAGTAACAGTAACATTGCTCCGAATTTGCCGACGTCGATCAATGTCTTCAACGACCCGCTGATCAACCTCTACGATTTGGACACGGTGTTGCAGGTCCAGCCGGAAAGCAAGATCCAGGTTGCGGTGGAGTCGACGGATATCCCTGGCAACCCGACGACGGAGACCGCGGAGGTTGACTTCGTTGAAAATTTGAATCGATCGTCTCGCGTGTTTGGTGATGATGGGACGGGCGTTGGAACGCAAATCAATGCTCTTGCGTTTGGGATTGTTCCGCTTGGTGGTCCGCCACTGGCCCCGGAGCCGCCTCCTCGTCCACCGTTGCCACCTGCCCCTGTGGTTCCGCCGGCGCCGATCGACTACCCGTCGTTCATCGAGTTTGATGACATTCGCCCCTCGGTTGTGGCGAAGGTGCAGAAGATCGAGTACGGCCTGGTGGATGAAGAGAGCGGCACTTGGGAAGACGTCGAGGACTACAAGGAAGAAGACAACTGGGACACGGATTCGGAAGAGGAAGGTGCAGTCGAGCTCATCAAGAAACGCATTGATGATGGTAAACGCATCGATCCGGAAAAGGACGCGGCGGGACTTGGTTGGCCGATTGGGCGTTACAGGATCATCCTGATTTTTGCGGACGGTCAGCAAAAGGAAGTCCCGTATCGCAAAGAGACGCGGGACGATCAGGATGAGACCACCGACCTGTTCGACGAGGGCGCTCACATGCTGCCCGGCGTCAGACGGGACGTGTTCCCGTACAACACCGACGGTGATCTTGAAGCCGATCGAATTCGGGCGTGGCAGGAATGGGCTCGCAACGGTGATGACATAGCCGAGCTGCCGGAAGATCAACATCCGGAGACTCCCGCGGATTCCGCAGTAGCACCCCAGGCGTCTCAGGCTGGTTTTGACTCGACTTCAACGGCGACAGTAACCGCGCAGGCCATCCTTGGTTCTGCAATCGTTGCCAAACGCAACTCCGGCGAAGTCGCCACAGCCATGCAGAAGGCCGGCGCCGGGAATTTCTTCGACTCGGCGATGCGCAGGCGTCGCCAACGCAAGCCGGGATAGGGCATGGCGAAGGCAGACGGTAGAATCGGGAGGTTTGAGGACCACAGCCGGTTTCCGTCAGGCTTGAGCGTGACACGAGCTTCCGAAATCATTCGCGAGATTGATGCCTCGATTGACGCGATCGAGGCACTAGCGACAGCAGCGCCGGATTCGGTCGCGTACTACCGTGATCTGCTGCGTCTGGCGGGGGCGCCCATTGCGGCAGTGGCATCGCAGGTCTGGCTCGCTGGGCCGGACGGAAAGTTGTCTCCACGATTTCGCGCTGGCGAAGAACTGGGTTTCCTGACGGCAGGAACTTGCTCGATTGAATCTTCATCCCGGGCGGGTAGCCAACGGGTTCAGGAAAGCGATCGCAGCTTTCTGGTCGTGGGTAGTCCAATTCGTGATGGCGCGGAACGAACCGGTGCGCTCGCCTTCGTGGTTGAGGCGAACGTGCCGGAATCTGCCGAAGCCGGGTACGTGAACTTCGCGGAGACGGTTGCGGAACTCGCCGCCGAATTTGAAGCTCGGAGTCGCTGGCGTTCTGTGGAAAGTTCACGCGCGGAGATGCGAGCTTTCCTGCAATTGACCGACGAAGTACACGGTTCGTGGCAGTTGGAAGAAATGGCGTATCGGATTGCCAACGAGGGGCGATCTTACCTCGATTGCGATCGCCTGAGCGTCTTGCGTCTTGAAGGTCGTCGTTCGTGCGAGTGCCGGATGCTTGCGGTGAGTGGGGTGGATCGAATTGACCGGCGTACTCAATCAGTAATGGCTGCCGAGAAGCTCGCGGAAGCCGTGACGGCTGGCGGCGAGTCGATCATCTCGGACGGTGAAACTTCAAGGCTTCCGCCGCAACTTGAGATGCCCTTGAATGAGTACCTGGAAATCAGCGCCGCACGGTCCGTCGCGGTGATACCGCTTGCTGATTCCGGGGAGGAGGCACAGGACGCCAGGCCTTTCGGGGTGCTGATTGCGGAACAGTTCGAACGTTCCGGGTTTCAGGAGTATCGACTCAATCGGCTTTGTCGGCAGGCGGCACTGGCGTTGGGGAACAGTGTTCGAATGCATCGAGTGCCGTTGGTGAAGACCGGCCTGGCGTTGCACAACGTGTTTGGGATTACCAGTTTCAGCTGGCTTGGTCGCGGGTTGTTCGCGTCGCTGGTCCTCATCGGGCTGGCTGCGTTGATGATGTCCATGCCGACGGATTTTGATGTGACGGTGCGTGGGCATCTGCAACCGGTTGAACGGCGTCATGTTTATGCACCGTTCAACGGCGAGATCGCTGCGGTACATGTTCGCGAAGGTCAGGCGATTGCCGAATCGGAAATCGTCCTTCGTATTGAGTCGCGGGAATTGGAGCTTGAATTTAAGCGGTTGTCGTCCGAGCTGGCGACGATTCGGCAGCGATTGGTAGCCATCGATACGCTCAAGTTGCAGGGTGCATCGGACGGCTCGTCGCAAGCGTCCGCGTCCGAGCTGGCAAGCGAACAGCTTACGTTGGTGGAACAGGCCCAAAGTCTCGGCGAGCAACTGGAGATTCTGGACGAGCAGCGATCGCGGCTGGATGTCTTGAGCCCTGTCGCTGGTGAGGTGTTGACGCCCAATGTCGTCAGAGAACTGTCGGGCAGGCCGGTGCAGACGGGACAGCCGTTGCTGGTCGTTGCTGATTTGGATGGTGATTGGCTCATTGAGTTCTCCGTGCCCGATACGGATGTCGGCCATATTATTCGTGCCCGCGAGTTGGCCGACGAGGCTTTGCCCGTGCGGTTTGTGCTCGCGAATGAACCGCAGCAGGAGTACGTGGGCAAGACTCAGTCGATTGGCCTGACGCCGGAGCCGTCGGTGGATGCAGGACCGACCATTCTGGTAGAAGTGCAGTTCGATGCGGCTCAGGGAGTGCCGATGCGGCCGGGGGCCTCGGTCGTTGGCAAGATTCAGTGTGGGCGTAAGTCTCGGCTGTTTGTTTGGTTCCACGACATCTATGAGGAGCTGCGTCGTCGCTTTTTCTGAATGACGCGAAAGTAGAAACATGTCCAGAAACACGGCTCTAAACAGGGCGAATCGAATTGGAATACCGCGTGTCACCATGCTGGTGGCCGTGATGCTGGTGGCCGTGATGTTGGTGTCCAGTTTTTCCGCGTCGTGTTTGGCGGTTGACGGGGAACTACCGCGGATGGGATCGGCACTCGTGACGATCATCGATTCCGTCGAGGTCGCGGCGGCGCAGGGAGGCATCGTTGTCGAGGTGCCCGTGAGGGCAGGCGACTTCGTCAAACAAGGTGCGACGTTGGTGCGTACCGATGATCGCGATGACCAAATAAAAACGTCGCTCGCGAAACTGGCACTCGAACAGGCAGAACGCGACGCGGCGAATGATGTTGCTCTGCGGATCGCCCGGAACAAGCATGAAGTGGCCGTGAAAGAGTTGCAGCGAGCCGAACTGTTAAATTCCCGTCTGCCAACCAGCGTCACGGAGGCGGAAATTGTCATTCTGAAACTGACTCGGGACCAGACGAAACTGGAAATCGAGCAGGCGGAGAAGTCACTGGCATCATTAAGACTGACGACCGACATGCGACGAAAAGAGCTGGAGCAGGCGCAGATCAAACAGGAGCTTCATCAGGTCAGGTCGCCTCAAGCGGGGATGGTCGCGCGGGTGGATCACCGAACAGGCGAGTGGGTGGACACGGGAAAAACGGTCGTGCGTCTGGTCCGCGTGGATCGACTGCGGGCCGAGGGCTTCTTGCCGATCTCGATCGCCAGCACCAGTTTGATTGGGCGGGCGGCTGAGCTAACGGTGAAAATGAAGGGCTCTGCGCCGGTGACGGTGAAGGGGGAAGTGGTCTTCGTCAATCCGGAAGCGAATGCAGTCAATGGTGAAGTTCAGGTGTGGGCCGAGTTTCCCAATGCGGATCTCGCCCTGCGACCAGGACTGCGCGGGACGGTGACGATCCTCGAGGAGCGAGTTCGACGCGTCAATAAAGTGGCAAGCTCCACGTCAGGCGGCTAGACAGGATGCGCAGACGTATTGCAGAACAGGTACCGCGTTTACGTCGCCGCCGTGATCTGGTTTTAACGGAACAGCGTGCGGGAGTTAGCCGTCGTTGGGTGGTCAAGGATCCCGTTTCGGCGAAGTATTTTATGCTCAGCGGGTCCGAACGATTCCTGTTGGATCAGTTCGATGGCCTTCGTTCTTACGGTCAGATTCAGGCTGCGTTTGAATCGCAATTCCGGCCATTGCGACTTCGCATCGAACAAATCGCCGAATACGCCGCGCGTTTGCACGACCAGGGGTTGTTGATTTCGGATCACCCGGGACAGGGAGTCGTGTTTCGCGATCGGGGCCAGCGCCAGGGCTGGGAAGAATTTCGGCAATCGTTTGCGAATCCGTTGGCGTTGCGGTTTCGTGGTGTCGACGCGACGAAATTCATCGACGCAGTGTATCCGGTCGGCCGCTTGTTGTTTCATCCGTTGGCGGCGTCGGTGTTCGCTTGCTTTGGGTTTGTTGCGGCCGTGTTGCTGTTTGGGCAATTCGACCTCGTGGCAGAACGGCTGCCGGATCTCGCTGCGTTCCTCAGTGGTCGCAACCTTGTATTGTTGATGATCAGTTTGATGTTCGTGAAAGTACTCCATGAGCTGGGGCATGCGGTGGCCTGTCGACGCCTCGGCGGTGAATGCAACGAGATCGGCGTGATGCTCCTGGCGTTCACGCCGTGCCTGTACTGCAACGTGTCCGACGCATGGACCTTTTCCAATCGTTGGCATCGTATCCTGGTATCCTTTGCCGGAATCTACGTGGAGCTCGCGTTGGCCGCCGTGGCGACCGTGTTATGGTTTTTCAGCGAGCCTGGCGTGATCAATGCATTGCTCTTCAACACAATGACTGTGTGTACGGTTGGAACCGTCCTGTTGAACGGCAATCCGTTGCTGCGGTATGACGGATACTTCATTTTGGCGGACTATCTGGAGATTCCCAACCTCGCCGAGCAATCGCGTGGTGCGGTGGTGGACCCGGTCACGCAGTGGTTCAAGAAGGAGCGTCGTCGACCAACGGAAGTGGATGGGAACATCGGCTTGCTGTGGACGTATGGCGTGTTGTCGATGGCGTACCGTTGGTTCGTGGTCGCCGTCATCCTGTGGGGCATGCATCACTTGTTGAAGCCTCTGCATCTTGAGTGGATGGTCGTCGGGTTGGCGATGATGACGGTGGTCTCGATGGTTTGGCCATCGCTACGGAAGATCTGGAAAGTGTGGAATAGTCCCGTCGAACTGGGAGTGGATACGATGCGATTGCGACTATGTGCGGTGGCGGTTGCGGTGGTTATTGCCGTGTTGGTGTGGTTGCCGATTCCCGGTTCCATTCGCGTTCCGCTACTCGCACAAAGCGATGCGTCACGTGATGTTTATTGCGGTGTGGACGGTTGGTTGGAATGGTCGAAGAGTTACGGCGAACGCGTTGACAAAGGGGCTCCGGTAGCTCGCCTAAAGAACGCGAAGATGCAGCAGGAGCTGATCGAGCTGCGTGGTCAGGTGGCGTACCTGCGTCGAACTTTGGAGAGCACGCGCAAGCAGGCCAATGTCGATCCGGCACGACTGTCGCAGCTTCCGACGATGGAGGCTGCGCTGCAGGGAGGCGAGGAGAGCTTGCGGGAGTTGGAAGCGAAACAGGTTGCTTTGACAATCGTCGCACCTGTGAGTGGCATCCTGAGTCCCGTCGCATTACCGGTTGCCGAAGATTCCAGGCCGCTGGATTCGTTTCCCGAGCGACCCGCACTGCATCCAAATAGCAAGAGCAGATATCTACTGCGTGGCGAAGTGATTGCCACCGTAGCAGCCGACGACAGAGCGGGGGCCCAAGCGTATGTGTCTCAGGATGATATCGAGCTCGTTCGCGAGGGGGCCGATGTTCGCGTGCTGTTGTCCCAGTTTCCGTCGGATGTTTTCGACGCCGAGGTCACGGCGGTATCCGCTTCGACGGTGAAACACGTGCCGCTGGCGATTGTGTCCGGTGGAGAAATCCCAGTGGGCAACGTGCTGAAAGACGGCGCGGAACCGACGGTTCCGACGTACATTGTCAGCCTCAAGCTCTATGATGTTCCGCAGACTTTGCGGCACGGAACCGCGGGAGTCTGCCGAATTGAAACTCAGTCGCGAACCATTGCGTGGCGGCTGTCTCGTTTGATCAACCAGACATTTCGTTTTCGACTGTGAGGCGGGGTTCCAGCGGCGGCCCAATTGGTGGTGCCTTGGCCGATCGTCGGCTCGGTTCGAACTGCGTATTCGTTCGCACCGTAACTTCAGGCAAGGGACAATCGGCAGCGAGGTGAAAATCGTGAACGGCGTAGCCATTTCGCGAGTCTGACGCTAGGCTTGTGGGGGCGTCGTCGGGCAGCCTGCGTTGCGGCGGAACCGCGACAACGGGTACATCAAATCGGCCCCGACGCTCCTTGTTTGCAACACATATTGATCCGTGGCCCGCTCGAAGCGGTCTCCGATAGCAGCTCCAATGACTGAACCTATTCGAAACATGTCTCACGCTCCACTTGGCACAAGCGAACGACTCTCCGGCGTCAAATATGAAATCCGAGGTCCGTTGGCCCGGCGTGCTCACGAATTGGAACTTATCGGTTACGAGATCGTCTATTTGAACATCGGCAATCCCGGCCGATTTGGATTTCGCACGCCCGAATCGATGCGTCTGGCAGTGATTGAAAATCTTGCGGAGGCGGAACCGTACTGTCACCAGAAAGGTATCTTCCCGGCGCGTGAAGCGGTTGTCATGCAACAGCAGAACCGCGGCGTCAACGACGTCACCGCGGACGAAGTATTTCTGGGCAATGGTGTCAGCGAGCTGATTGACCTGACGTTGCGAGCATTGCTGAATGAGGATGACGAGGTGCTGGTGCCGTCGCCCGACTATCCACTTTGGACGGCTGCCGTGATTCTGAACGGTGGCAAAGCCGTCCACTATCCGTGTACCCGTGAGAACGGATACGTTCCGCGGGCCGAGGATATCGCGGAGCTGGTCAATGAAAAGACGCGGGCGGTTGTCGTCATCAATCCGAACAATCCCACGGGAGCCGTTTATCCCAAAGAGACGCTGCAGGAGATCATCAAGATCGCGAACGACCATGATCTGTTGGTGATGAGTGACGAAATCTACGACAGCGTCCTGTTCGATGCAGCCGTTCATACGCCCACGGCACCGATGATGAACGGCGGGCGATGTGCGACCTTCGGCGGACTTTCCAAGGTTTATCGCGCGTGTGGTTATCGCGTCGGTTGGGTTTCGTTTACCGGCGTGCGAGAGAACGAAACCGAGTACCTTCAGGCAATCGAATTGCTGGCGTCGCTGCGTTTGTGCAGCAACGTGCCCGGGCAATGGGCGGTGCAGACGGCATTGGGTGGCTATCAGAGCATCGCCGACCTGACCGGTGAAGGCGGGCGGTTGGCCGAGTCACGGAGGGCTGTCATCGAGAGCGTCAACAAGAGCAAGTTCCTCAAGTTTGTCGAGCCCGCTGGCGCGCTATACGCATTCATTCAGGTCAGCCATCCTGAACTGAAAGACTTCGACGACTACGACTTTGCCATGGATTTGCTGGAGAAGAAACATGTGCTGCTCGCGCCGGGCAGCAGCTTCAACTATCCGCATAACGACAGTTTCCGGATTACGATTTTGCCCGAGGCCAGCGTGATCTGTGACGTCTTCAATCGCATGGAAGATCTGCTGAACAGCTACATCGCGTAGCGTGCTCTATTTGCGGCAAGGCCGTTATTTTGCGGTGAGGCTTATTGCGGTGAGGTTTTTTGCGGCGAGGCTATTTTGCGGCAAGGCTGTTACTCGGATTGGTCGAACCCGAAGTTTCCGGATAGCAGCAGGAAGTCAACGAAGGCGACTTCTCCGTCGCCATCAAAGTCGCCCTCGCTCCATGATGGATCGGTCGCTTTGCCGTAGTTGCGAGACAGCGTGAGGAAGTCTTCAAATTCGACGCGGCCATTCAAATCGGCGTCGCCCTGCCGGGTTTGCAGTATTTCGGTCACCAGGAAGTTGGCGTCCGAGGTGTTCAGTTCGCCATCTTCATTCAGGTCGTACTTCGGTAGATCGTAGTTGGGATCGGTTGGATCAAGCACGATCGCGGCAAAAACGGCATCGATGTCCGTCGCGTCGACAAGCTGGTCATCGTTCACGTCGCCAGGAATGTTGGGTAGGAGTGATCCGGAACGCCAGATTTCGCGACCTCGAGTGCCGTCATCGGCGGTGAAGTAGAGGCGATCCGCGGCGTTCACCAGTTGGTTGGGATCCGAGGACGATGGCCCGCTGAAAACGTCAGCGAACAAGGTTGTTCCCGAGGAAGTGCCGTCGGTACGCCAGATTTCTCGCCCAGTGATGCCGTCGTTTGCGGCAAAGTAGAGATGATCGCCGACCGTAGCGAATGACATGGGGGCCGAAGACGGTTCGCCGGCCATGATGTCGGCGACTTGTTCGGTGCCGGTTACCGTACCGTCCGATCGCCAAAGTTCGAGGCCCTGGCCATTGTCCGCGGCAAAGTACAGCCAGTCATTCCAGGCGTGGAACTCGGTCCCCAGTTGCGCGAATTCCTGAAGTTTCAACACTCCCGTTTCGTCATGCACCCAAAGCGCCGGTTCGGCGGCCGACGTGAAAAACAGACGTTGGTCGACGGCAGTCAGATTGGCGAGATGCCCGGAGCTCAAGTCGGCAACGCGGACTGTACCTTCGCTGGTGCCGTCCGATTTCCACAGCTCCCTTACGTGCAGGATCTCGTTGAAATTGACGACCTGCGATTCGATGCCGGCGGTAAAGTACAACTCGTCCCCGACGTTGACCAACTCGCTGAAGTTTGGTTGGAGGTCCAGCCGTGGCCGCAGAATTCCATCGCTGCCGAAGTTCGAAACCTGGTGGAAGGTTTGTTCGCCATCGATCGATTCGACCGAGCCAACCCATAACTCCCTTGTCGATCCAATGATCAATGAAAAGTACAACTGGTCGCCGGCGGTCGTGAACTGCGACAAGAGCGAGCCCGTCTCCAGATTGATCTGGTCGACCGATTGGCCGTCATACTTCCCGTATTCATAGTAGATCGAACCATCGAAGACGGTCTGATAGAGCGGGCCATGATCGGGACCTTCTTCGGCGAAAAACGAATAGTAGGATGGCTCGACGAGCTCTGTGCCGGCGGCCGTTCCGTCGGAGGTCCACATCTCGTATTCAAGTTGTTGGTTCGCGCTTGCCCAGAGATAGGTGAAGTGGTGCGTGAAAATCAGGTTGCCGTCGAATTCAAGGAAGTTGATGAGCCCCAGGGAATCACTGCCGGGGTATTCCAGGTCGTCGAAAAGTTTTTGTGGCTCCGGCAACGCGGCCAGTAGCTGGGCGTCGAGTTCCTCTGCCGCCCACAGCTGCGCGGCGTCGGTCACTCCGTCGTCAGCGCTAAAGAAGACCGAGTCGTCAATCGGCGTCATTTCGAGGGGATTCGAGCCATAGCCCTTCGCAAGGTCGTAGACGGGCTGCGTTGTGGCAGGGCTGCCGTTTGATCGCCACAATTCTATGCCCGTGATGCCGTCCTCCGCGGGGAAGAAAAGATCGTCCTGGAAAATGAGCGGTGGCGTGGTCGTGATGCCTGATGTGGGTCCGGGGGCGATGTCGGAAACGATTACCGTTCCCGTTGAGGTTCCGTCCGACTTCCAGATTTCCCGTCCGTTCTCGGGAGTGGCGCCGGAGAAGTAGAAGCCGTCTGATGCAATCGTGACGTTTCGGATGACGTTGATGTTGGGCGTGATCGCCTCCTGCTCACCCAGCAATCGGATGCGCTGCTGGTCGTAGATGAAGAGTTGGCCGTTGAATGTGATTAACTGGTCTGCACCGTTGTCGACTTTGACGGTTCCCGACTCGGTGCCGTCGGTTCTCCAAACGTCGCTTCCGGCCGTGAAATAGACATCGCCACCGGCAAGCGTGAAATCAGACGGTCTTGAACTCCTGGGGCCGGATGGTCCGGCAATGTTGTCTCCGGGCGCGACATCCTTGAGCTCCATGGTTCCCTCCGCGCTGCCGTCGGAGATCCACGGTTCGACTCCGTTGCCCCGTCGACTGGTGCCGCCGGCAAAGTACAGCGTGCCATCCATGTTGGCGAGACTACTCGCCTGGACGTCTTTCACCATTTGTGTGCCAAACTGCGTGCCATCGCTCTTCCAAAGCGTGCTTGCGGTGAAGAAAAGTGTATCGCCCACGACGGTCAGTTCTTGCGGATTGAAGCCTTGCGTCGTGGCCAGGAAGCCCGTTCCTTCCGGCGTCCCGTCCGAGCTATACAGGTTGCTGCCGACGCTCAGGAACAGAGTACCTGCGACTTCGACCATTTCCCGAGGAGCATGAGGTAGCAAACGAAGCATGCTCGTTCCCTCCGCCGTGCCGTCCGACTTCCAGAGTTCAATATCGCCATTGGTTGGCTCCACGACGAAAATGGCGAGCTCACCAAGTGCGGCCAGTGACGTGACGTGGCCTTCCTGCCCGGCGGTGACGTCTTCCACCATGTACGTTCCCGCTGCCGTGCCGTCCGACTTCCAGAGTTCGCGGCCGTGCGTTCCGTCGTCTGCGGAGAAGTAAAGATCGTCACCGACGACGGTCAGTTGTTGTGGGTCGAGCCCGTCGGTTTCGCGGTTGATGTCGGCGACTTCCAGCAGCTCGGTCACCGGCTCGAATGCGACGGTTGAGGCGGCGAGTACGCGGCGAACTTCAAGTTGTTCGACGACCGGTCGTCGGCGTGGAGTCAGTTTCTTTCTGGGCATGAAGTTGCTCATGATTGATCCCGTGTATCGTTGGAATCGCGATGGTCTTAATGCGATGGTAACGCAAACCAGGGTGGCAAATGGTATACCACCGGCTTCACGACAACGTTCGCGGGATTTTGGCTCGGGAATACACGGGGACGTGCGACTTCCTTGACGGCAACCGAGCGATCTCGCACGGTCGATGCACACTGCGACGGTATATGCGCACATCCAGCTATTGGCATCGCGACGGGCAAACGAGGTGCGCGGGGCGCATGAAAAAACGCCGGACAGTGCCGGCGTTTTCCTGTGAATCAAATGTCAATGCGATTGGATCATTCGACCGTAACGCTCTTCGCGAGGTTACGCGGCTTGTCGACATCACAGCCCCGCATCAGGGCAATGTGGTACGACAGGAGTTGCAGCGGAATGATCGAGACGATTGGTTGCACGAAGCTCTCCACGTGAGGAACTTCGATGACGTCGTCGGCCAGATCTCGCACCTGCGTGTCGCCTTCGCCCACAATGGCAATGATCGGTCCGCCGCGTGCTTTGATCTCTTCCAGGTTGGCAAGCACTTTTTCGTAGACAAAACCCTGCTGCATGATGAACACGCTGGGCGTATTTTCGTCGACGAGTGCGATGGGGCCGTGCTTCATCTCTGCGGCGGGATAGCCTTCCGCGTGGATGTAGCTGATTTCCTTGAGTTTCAGGGCACCTTCCAGAGCGGTCGGGAAGTTGTAGTGCCGGCCGAGATACAGGAAGTTATTCGCCTGATGATATTTCTCGGCGATCTTCTTGATCGCATCATTCGCTTCGAGCGCTTTCTCGACGTTGTCCGGCAGCTCCTGGAGAGATCGAATCATACGACGGCCGGCATCGTAGCTGAGATGACGTAGTCGGCCGAAGTAGAGCGCCAACATCGTCAAGACACAAAGCTGAGATGTGTAGGCCTTGGTCGACGCCACGCCAACCTCGGGGCCCGCGTGGAGGTAGATTCCGCCATCGGCTTCCTGAGCGATGGAGCTGCCGACGACGTTACAGATGGCGAGTGTCGGGTGTCCTTTACGCTTCATCTCGCGTTGGGCGGCAAGCGTATCGGCCGTCTCACCACTTTGCGTGATGGAGAAGAGAATGGTGTCGTGGTGGACCGGAGGATTTCGATAGCGAAGTTCGCTGGCGTACTCGACTTCAACCGGTAGGCGGGCGAGTTCCTCCATGAGGTATTCGCCAACCAGTGCGGCGTGCCAACTGGTGCCGCACGCGGTCAGCAGGACGCGTTCGCAGCGACGCAGTTGTTGAGGCGAAAGGTTCAGTCCGCCAAAGACCGCCGTGGCGTCATCTTCGTTCAGGCGACCTCGCATGGTGTCACGCAACGAATCGGGCTGTTGGAAAATCTCCTTCAGCATGTAGTGTTCGTAGCCGTCCAGGTCCGCCGAGCCGTTTTGAATCGGCATTTCTTCGACGCTGGGTTTGACATGACCGTGGTCGCGATGCGTAACTCGAAGCTCGTCCTTGGTGACGACGGCAATCTGGTGATCCGCGAGGTAGACGATCTTGTCGGTGTGTCCGACCAACGGAGACGCGTCGCTGGCGATGAAGTGTTCGTTCTTGCCGACGCCGACGACGAGCGGGCTACCCAGTCGAGCGGCGACGAGGACGTCCGGGAAATCGCGGAAGAGCACGACCAGTCCGTACGTGCCGCGGAGTTGGGCCAGCGTGCGTCGGACGGCTTCGACGAGCGGTTCGTACTGATCGGTGACTTCCGAGACCTTGACGTTTTCCATTTCGGCAGCGATCAGATGGGCGATGACTTCGCTATCGGTCGCCGATTCAAAGGATTGCCCTTTGGCGATGAGCTGATCCTTGAGTCCCTGGTAGTTCTCGATGACGCCGTTGTGCACGATCGCGACAATCTTGCTGCCACCGACATGCGGGTGAGCGTTCTCGTCGGTTGCTGGTCCGTGGGTCGCCCAACGGGTATGGCCGATACCGGCGAGGCCCGTGATGGGGGATTCGTCCAGGCGATCGGCAAGATTCTGGATTCGGCCGCCGGCCTTGCGAAGGTCCAGAGCCTTGTCATTCAGGACGGCAATGCCGGCACTGTCGTAGCCGCGATATTCAAGTCGACGGAGTCCTTCCAACAAGAACTCGGTCGCGTCACGATCGCCGATGTAACCAACAATTCCACACATGTTTGACCTTCCTCACGCACCTGGGGCGGCTGACGATTGCACTGCTGTCATCTCGAAGTCGATACCATTCCCTGGTTCGCTGTCTGAACGAGCCGGAGACGGTTAATGATTCAATCACTGCTAGCAGTTTTTGATCGGTAGCCCGGATCTCGTTCTACCGTCATTTTATGCTTCGCTTCAAAACGCACAATCGTTTAAACTTCGTCCCAAAATGCTCCGTACTGGCTAGTTTCTGTTTTCTACCACCCGGCGAAAGGATGTGCCCGGTGACAGCCCTATCAAACTTCATCGTCATTCCAGCACGTTTGAAATCAACGCGTCTGCCGCGCAAGATGCTACTTTGTGACACTGGCAAGTCGCTGATTCAACATACGTGGGAGTCTGCCAGCAAAGCCATCAAGCCGTCGGGTATCTGTGTAGCGACCGATCATGATGAAATTCGAAAGACCGTTTCGGGTTTTGGCGGCCGTGTGCAAATGACCAGCCCGGCCGCCGCGAGTGGCACGGATCGTGTCGCGGAAGTTGCCCGGGGCATGCCCGATGTTGAAGTCTTCGTGAATGTACAGGGGGATGAGCCGGAGATCGAACCGGCAGCCATCGACCTGGTCATCACCTTGCTGGAAAAAGACCCGGAAGCTCCCATGGCAACTTTGGCGACGCCGATTCGGGATCGCGAGACGTTGCAGGACTCCAATTGTGTGAAGGTGGTCCGCGACGACAATGGTCGAGCGCTCTACTTCAGCCGCAGTCCCATTCCGTTCGCGCGGGAGTGGTCGGACGATCTGCTGACCAGCGATCCGCCGACGTTTTTGCTGCACCTTGGCATTTATGCGTATCGGCGGGACTTTCTGCTTGAGTTCACCGACCGGGTTCCGGCTCGGATCGAAAACGTCGAACGGCTGGAACAACTACGTGTTCTGGCGGCTGGCCACAAGATTGCGGTGGGGATCATCGATCGAGCCCCTGCGGGTATCGATACGCTCGACGATTATCGGGCGTTTGTCAGTCGGGCACGTGGTCGATAGAATCACGGGATTGCAATCACTCTGAACAGAATTGCCGGCAACTCAGCCGATTCGTCACGCAGACCGTGGGCTGCGGCGATCTGTTGAATGCCGAATTCCGTGCACGGAAACCGGACCAAGCGCGCCGGGGCTGTGCTGATTCCGCCAGGAGGGCAGGGGCCAATCCATGACAAAGCATATCTTCGTAACCGGTGGTGTTGTCAGCTCGCTAGGCAAAGGCCTGACCAGCGCCTCGATTGGAATGCTGCTGGAACGTCGCGGGCTTCGCGTGCGGATGCAGAAGCTGGATCCGTACATCAATGTGGATCCGGGCACGATGAGCCCCTATCAGCACGGCGAAGTTTACGTGCTGGACGATGGCAGCGAAACCGATCTGGACCTTGGCCATTACGAGCGATTTACGGACAGTCCCCTGACACGGGATTCGAACTACACTTCCGGCCAGATCTATCTTTCGGTCATCAACAAGGAACGACGCGGCGAATTCCTTGGGAAGACCGTTCAGGTAATCCCGCACATCACGGACGAAATCAAAAGCGTCATTCAGAAGATGGCCAGCGACGATGTTGACGTGGTCATCACGGAAATTGGCGGGACCGTGGGCGACATCGAGAGTCAGCCGTTCATGGAGGCCATTCGTCAGTTCGCGCTGGATGCCGGCAAAGAGAATTGCCTGTTCATTCACCTGACACTGGTACCGTACCTCAAAGCGGCGGCGGAGCTCAAAACGAAACCGACACAACATTCCGTCGGTTTGCTGCGTCAGATCGGTATTCAGCCGGACATCCTTGTGTGCCGAACGGAAGTCGCGATGGCGGACGATGAGTTTCGCAAGATCGCCCTGTTCTGCAATATTTCGCTCGATTCGGTCATCGAAGAACGTGACAAAGACTTCTCCATCTACGAAGTTCCGCTCAGCCTGGTCGACAATAGCCTCGACAAACTGATCGTCGACAAACTCAACCTGAAAGCCGGCCCGCTGGAATTGGATGACTGGCGGAATCTGTTGCACGGCCTGCGAAATCCGCGGCACGAGATCAGCATCGCCGTCGTCGGGAAGTATGCCGAGCACCGGGATGCGTACAAGTCCGTCTACGAAGCCATCGACCACGCCGGGATCCATCATGGCGCTCAGATTCGCATCGGCCGTATTCAGAGCGAGGAAGTTCAACGCGAAGGTCCCGAGCGGATTCTGTCGGGCTACGATGGAATCCTCGTGCCGGGAGGTTTCGGCGTGCGTGGGCTGGAAGGCATGGTCGAAGCAACCCGATTTGCCCGTGAGAAGCAGATTCCGTTCTTCGGTATCTGTCTTGGCATGCAGTCGGCGGTGATCGAATTCGGTCGCAATGTCGTCAACCTGGAAGGTGCAAATTCCACCGAATTCAACAAGGATACGCGTCACCCCGTGATTTGCCTGCTGGACGAGCAGCAGAACATTACGGACAAGGGTGGCACGATGCGACTGGGTACGCAGCCCGCCAAACTCGCCTCCGGCAGGCTTGCGGAAACGGCCTACGAGACCAATGAGATTTCGGAACGGCACCGCCATCGATACGAATTCAACAATTCCTATCGCCAGCAGTTCGATCGCCACGGCATGAGCGTCACGGGTTCAAGCCCCGACGATTCGCTGGTCGAAATCGTCGAAATCGCCGAACATCCGTGGTTCCTTGCCGTGCAGTTCCACCCCGAATTCAAATCGCAGCCAACCAATGCCCATCCGCTGTTTGCGGCATTTGTGGCTGCCTCCATCGAGCAACGAAAGCAGCGTGCCGCCGAGTCGACGGCACCAAAGACCGAACAATCCATTCCGGAAAGCCAATCATGAGCGACGAAGACAAGAAGATCATTATCGACGAAGACTGGAAGTCGCAGGTCGAGAAGGAAAAAGAGCAGCTTGAATCGGAGCCGGAAGACGGCGAAGCTCAACCTGGCGGACCAAACGAAATTCCGCCAGCCTCATTCCCGATGCTGGCGACCTCCATCGCAACTCAGGCCATGATGGCGCTGGGCCAGGTGGCGGACCCCATGAGTGGCCAGGCGGTCTATCACCCGGAACTGGCACGCCATCACATCGATACGTTGGTTGTCTTGCAGGAAAAGACGAAAGGCAACCTTGAAGAAGACGAAACGGCGATGATTGAGAATTTCATCAATCAGTTGCAGCAGCTCTTCGTGGCGATGGCCAATGCGAATGTTCAGGCACCACCACCGGGACCTGAAATTCAGATGTAACGATCGGGTTGGCTCAGGTTGACGTTGGGCCTGAGCTGAAGTTGGGCCTCGGGTGAAGTCTGGGTGGCGTTGTCCGGAGATGGACAACGTCAGGGTTACGCCAGCGATTTCACGCAACGTGTTCGTAGTACCGCCCTGTTCGTAGTACCGCCCTTTAGGCGGACGAGCACGGAACCGCGAGCCAAACAGATTTTCCGCCTGAAAGGCGGTACTACGAGCGAAACTAGCGTCGTCCGGCTTGGGCGGCGCCGTCCGGTGAGTGCTCGAAATCCGGCGTTACGAGGCCTCATCGTGGACGATGAAGCAGGAGGCCACTTCTTCTGGAATCCGCACGGGTGCCTGTTTTTCGAACGACACGAATGACCAGACGGTTTCGCCCTGAGCGACAATACGCTCGTCTTGCGTACGTGTGATGCGATACTTCCGCAGGCAACGTACTTTCGAGAAACGGGCGATCCACGTCGAGACGATCAGCTCGTCGTTGGCAAACGCTGGTGCCGAGTACTCAATGAAGTGGGATCGCACGACCCATCCAGATCCCAGTTCGACGTAGCGTCGCGTTGGCCATCCGTTCGCGGACGAGTGGGCAACGCCGGCGTCAATGAACCAAGCCAGATAGTTGAGGTTGTTCACATGTCCCAGGAAGTCGATGTCTGACTGGGCAACGGAAACGGGATGGTCGTAGACGGCCTGCATGGTGCGAATGGGCGTTGGTTTCGTTTTACGACGTAACCAGTGCCTTCGAGTCGCGATTGGCCAGCAGACGAATGGCGGCGTAGCTGCCGAACAGGGTCGTGGCGAAAATCGCGTCGCCGGCCAAGGTGTAGCGGAAGAACGGAATCGCGCTGGTGTAGCAGCTAACGAGTCCGGCGAAAGTAGGCTCGTACCACGAGCTGGTTGCCCAAACCGCGAAGTTGGTGCCAAGGAAGAAGATCAGCGAGCACGCCAGGCTGGAAGCCATCAGGCCCGCGACGCTTTGGAATGCTTTGCCGGCAGACGGCTGGTCGAATGTGAAGTAGCGACGGACGAATCCGGAAAGGAGTACCGGCAGGGCCAGCAGTGTGTAGACCGTCAGCATCAATGGCAGTGCGTATCCGCCAGCTTCTACCAGTCGGTCGCTGATGAGCATGATCGTCAGCGGAGCAGCAATTGCCAGCAGACGATGACCGAAGAAGTAGCCGGCAAAGAGAGCGATTCCCGCGACGGGCGCGAAGTTCGGTACGTACTGAAACGCGACTCGGGCGACGACGCCAAGCGTCACGAGCAGTACGAATACCAGAAGATCATTGATACGTGGGCGATTCATCACAAACCTGTCCTTCACTTGAGCTGACGTGCGCCGTCGGATGACGCATCTTACTTATACCGTTCGAACTTCCACAAGACGCGGTCGCCGGCTTTGAGCTCAAAAATGCCGCTACTGCGATCGCCCAGCTTGTCGTTCACGCGAAAAACCCAGTTACGGTCATCCGCCCCACCATTCTTCAAGTCGTCGATTTGCGTGATCATCGTTAGCGCACCGCGTCCCCGCTGCGTAAATTTGATGCCACGGGGGTGCTTGCCGGCCCAATCCAGAGCGTTTACGACGTTCATTTTGGCTTTCCACGGGATGGCCGGGAAGCGTTTTTGGGCTCCGTCCCCGTAGTCAACGGTCAGCGTCACCACGGCTGTCTGCTTCTTCGCCGAAGCGCCGGGTGTAGCTTGCTGTTCGTCCGCGCGGGACAGTGACTTGACTTGTGGTGCCAGCAAAAACACAACTGCCAGCATCGCGATCGCGGTGATTCTTATTTTCATGGTTCTTTTGTTTGCTGCTCGCCAAGTGTCCGATAAACAAGGATGATGTTGCGATTTGCAGTCCATTGACGCAACTGCAACGAGGGCTAGCATGCAAATAGGCGGTTTTCCGCCCGTCTGCGTACAGAGAACACGTTCGATTGCTGGAGCAGTCACGACCACGTGCCCCATGAGCCAACTGCCACAGACAGGTTAACGCATGAATGCATCCGTCACGATGACCGAGACCTTCAATCTGACTTTTCCCGAATCCGATGTCGCCCTGCTGACGTTGGACATGCCCGGAAAAGGGGCCAACGTGCTGTCCGGAAACGTGCTGGATGAGCTGGAAAGTAAGCTCGATGCCCTCCAGGATCGCAGTGACCTGGCGGGTTTGATCTTCATTTCAGCGAAGCCCAACATCTTCATCGCCGGCGCGGACCTTCGCGAGTTTGCGTCTTCGATCTCGACCATCACCGAGGACCAGACGTTTGTCATGTGCCAACGTGGGCAAAAGCTGTTTGGTCGCCTCTCGAAGATGCCTTTTCCAACGGTCGCCGCGATCGACGGGACCTGTGTCGGCGGCGGAGCGGAGCTGGCGATCTGGTGTGATCGCAGGATCATGACTACCAATCCCCGCACCGACTTTGGATTCCCGGAAGTCAAGCTGGGCATCTTCCCCGGCTGGGGAGGAACGGCCCGTGCTCCGCGCATGATTGGTCTTGGCAATGCCGTGGAAATGATCACCGGTGGCGACGCGATTGACGCGAAGTCGGCGTGGTCGATGGGCCTCTGCAGCGACGTCGTTGAGGGCGAGCAATTGCTGTCCGCGGCGATCAGCATGGTGCGCGACGAGCAAACGACGAAGCAATATCTCGAAGATCGCAAGTCGTGGTCCGCACCCATTGAAATTAGCGACACGGAGCTTGGTTTTCTGAATGCGACCGCGTCCGCCATGATTCAGCAGCAGACCAAGGGGCAGTATCCGGCCCCGGTCGCGGCGCTGGAGACCATGATGAAGACCGCGCGGCTTGACTCCGATCAGGCCTGTGAACTGGAGGCAAGAGGGATGGCGAAGATGTTCGGTTCGCCCGTCAATGCGGCCCTCCTGAACATCTTCTTCCTCACCGACAACAACAAGCGGGACAAAGGCGTCGACGGCGACGTGGCGACTGGCAAGATCGAATCGGTCTCCGTGATTGGAGCCGGGATCATGGGCGCAGGGATTGCCGCGGCGAACGTCAAGAAAAAGTTGAACGTGACGATCAGCGACGCCAATCGTGAGGCACTCGGTCGCGGTGTCGCGGAAGTGCTTTCGGACGTGTCTTACAACAAACAGACCCGCCGAGGTGACGTGAAACGCGCGGTGCAGTTCGCTCCGTTTCTGAACGGCACGGTCTCGCAGGAGGAAGTGGCTTCGTCCGATGTCGTCATCGAAGCGATCGTCGAAAATGCAGATGTGAAGAAGAGCGTCTACGCACGGCTCGAGCCACTTATGCGTGATGATGCGATTCTGGCGTCCAATACGTCCACGATCCCAATTACCGATCTGGCGAAAGATCTGAACAAGCCCGAGCGATTCTGCGGCATTCACTTCTTCAATCCTGTTCGCAAGATGAAGCTCGTGGAGATCATTCGTGGCGAGCAGACGAACGATGAAACAATTGCGACGGCTGTGCAGTACGCGAAGAGTATTGGGAAGTCGCCGATCGTCGTCAACGACGGCCCCGGCTTCCTGGTCAACCGCTTGCTGCTTCCGTATATGAATGAGTCGTTGCTGTTGATTTCCGAGGGTGCGAAAATCGCGGACGTCGAAAAGGCATCGAAGAAGTTTGGCATGCCCATGGGGCCCATCACGCTCTATGACGTTGTGGGACTGGACACCGCAATGTACGCCGGCCGCACAATGTGGGAGGCATTCCCGGATCGCATAACGGCGTCGCCCATCCTGCCGGCGTTGGTCAAGGCGGGCCGTCTTGGCCAAAAGTCGGGCAAGGGTTTCTTCTCCTACGAAAACCCAAAGCGAAAGGGAACGCCCGATCCGGAACTGGCGAAGTACGTCGATCCCTACATGGCCGCGACGACGAAAGAATTCACGTTGCCCGAGATCACCGACCGGTTGTTCCTGCCCATGCTGCTGGAAGCAACCCGTGTGCTGGAAGACAAGATTGTCCGGGATGTTCGCGACATCGACCTTGGCCTGATATTTGGGCTCGGTTTTCCACCGTTCAAGGGCGGTCTCTTGCACTGGGCAGACACGCTGGGTGCGAAGCAGATTGTCGAGATGCTGAAGCCGTTCGAAGATCAGGGCGATCGCATGAAGCCGACCGATCTTTTGAATCGCATGGCGGCCGATGACCAGAAGTTCTACGAACTCACGCTGTAGATTCGCCCCTTGAGCTTGAGCGGATAAGTCCGTCCGTACGGCTCGTCGCATCGGAACGAAACAACGAAGTAAAGGCTGTTTGCACCGCCACCGCTGGCACCGCAAACCAAACAGAATGGAATAGCCATGTCACCAGCAGTAGTCGTCGATTGTGTCCGAACTCCCATCGGCCGTGCTCATCCGTCCAAAGGGTGTTTCCGGGATGTTCGCAGTGATGACCTCGCCGTCGCCTGCATCGAGGCACTCGTGAAACGCACGGGTATTGATCCGGCAGAAATCGAGGACGTCATCCTTGGAAATACGCAACAGACCAAGGAGCAGGGCCTGAACGTCGCTCGCAACGTTGCCCTGATGGCCGGACTGAACGTGGAAACCGGTGGGGCGACCATCAATCGGCTTTGCGGAAGTAGTCTTCAGGCGCTGAATCAGGCTTCGCACGCGATCGTTGCTGGCGGTGAGAACGTACAGATCGTTGGCGGCCTCGAGCACATGCATCATCTGCCCATGGATCACGGTCTGGACCTGAATCCCAAGATGTTCCACCGTACCTCCAAGGGTGCGTTGATGATGGGCGTCACGGCCGAATTCCTGGCTCAGACACAGGGCATCTCTCGCGAAGAGCAGGATGCGTTTGCGTTGCGAAGTCACCAGTTAGCGCATGCGACGCACGAAAAGGGCGAGTTCGAACGAGAGATTGTTCCGGTTTATGGACGGGATGAAGCTGGCCAGCGGTATCTGGTGACTCGCGATCAGTGTGTTCGTAATGCCGACAACACGGACGCTCTGGCAAAGCTCAACCCGGCGTTCATGCCGAAACTGGGTACGGTCACCGCGGGCAACAGTTCGCCGCTCAATGACGGCGCCGCGGCGATGTTGGTGATGTCCGAAGAAAAAGCAAACGAACTGGGACTGAAGCCTTTGGTCCGCGTTCGGTCCACGGCGGTTGCCGGTGTCGAACCGTCCGTGATGGGAACGGGGCCCGTACCGGCGACGAAGAAAGCGCTGAAACGAGCCGGCATGTCGTTGGGAGACATCGACGTCATCGAATTGAACGAGGCTTTCGCAGCACAGGCGATTGCCTGTATGAGAATGTTGGAAGCCGATCCGGACAAGGTCAATGTCCGCGGTGGCAGCATTGCCATTGGCCATCCGCTGGGGGCCAGCGGAGCTCGAATCGCAACGACGTTGATCCACGCGATGATGGATCGGCAGGCGAATTACGGCCTTGCCACGATGTGTATTGGTGCCGGTCAGGGCATCGCAACGGTTTTCGAACGAATTGGCTAGAACACAGTTTTTACAACACGGTATGCCTGCCTGGGGCGCCGACCCGGCGAGACGATAGAGACGCCTGAATTGCAGTCTCGCGTACGCTGGCGACGTCGTTTTGAATCCAGTTTCAAACACCTAGGTGGTTTCTTCATTATCACGAACTCGTGTGGTGTTGAAGAAACACATGTGGCATAAACCATCCCGAACACAGAAATAGTTGAACGAAATCAACGGAAAGAGACTCGAGGTACGATCCTAAAACTGACAGAGGTGTCTTCACCATGCTCAATCATTGCCATCGATCACCCAGCGCATTCCACATGACAAGAAGGGAGATAGAGTTCCAGTAGACGGTTGCCGCGTTGCTGCATCCTGATTGCCTGCGACGCCACAGCAATTGTTTCAAACCGAGTCCCGATTGATTCGGCCTCGATCGAATCGATCACGTGAGACGGAGGCCCCAATGTCGCCTGCTACTGCGAAGATCTTCATTCTTGACACCAACGTTATTTTGCACGACGCCGAGTGCATCTCTAATTTTGGCAAATCGGATATCGTTTTGCCCATCACGGTTCTCGAAGAGCTGGACAAGTTCAAACGCGGCAACGAGAACATTCATTTCCAGGCGCGTGAGTTTGTCCGCCGCCTTGACGCTCTGACCGGCCCGATCCTCTCCGAAGAGGGAGCTCCGCGTGGCGAAGGTTTGGGAAACATCCGCGTCATGTTGGGAGGCCCGGTCTCCCAGAAATTCAAGGACGCATTTCTTTCGGACATGCCCGATCATCGCATCCTGCAATGTGCGATTCGCATTCAGGAGGAGTGCGAGGGGACGGAAAATCAGGTGATTGTCGTTTCCAAGGACGTCAACCTGCGACTGAAGGCTCGCTCGTTGGGGCTGACTTCCGAAGGCTATACCGCCGACCAGGTTGAGAATGTCGACCGACTCTACACCGGCAAGCGATTCGTGCCGGATATGCCAACCGAAACGATCGACTCGTTCTATGACGGTGCCGGGTTCGTCGACCGCGATCGCCTGCCAAATATTGAGGAACCCATTGCCAACGAGAACTTCGTTTTGCGGAATGGTTCAAAATCGGCGCTCGCAACGTACCAGGCGGGATCCGATTCCTACAAACGAGTTGAAAAACCGGTGGCCTATGGAATTACTCCACGTAACTCCGAACAGTCGTTTGCCCTGAGTATGTTGTTGAACGACGATATTCGACTGATCACTCTGGCCGGCAAGGCGGGGACGGGGAAGACACTCCTCGCCCTGGCGGCGGCGCTCGAGGGTCGTTCGAACTATCGACAGATTCTACTGGCGCGTCCCGTGGTGCCGTTGAGCAATCGGGACCTTGGCTTCCTGCCGGGGGATATCCACGCCAAGCTGGATCCGTATATGCAACCGCTCTTCGATAATCTGAATGTCATTCGACATCAGTACAACGATAACGATCCCAAGGCGCAGAAGATCCGCGAAATGCTGGACAATGAAAAGCTGGTCATCACGCCGCTTTCCTACATCCGCGGTCGCAGTTTGCAACGAATGTTCTTTATCGTCGACGAGGCCCAGAATCTGACTCCTCACGAGGTAAAGACGATCATCACTCGGGCCGGCGAGGGAACGAAAATTGTTTTCACGGGCGACATGCATCAGATTGACCAGCCGTATCTCGATAAGTCGACGAATGGACTGAGCCATCTGGTGAATCGCATGGTGGGCCAGCCGCTCTATGCCCACATCACTCTGGAAAAAGGTGAACGCAGCGAATTGGCGGATCTTGCTTCCGACCTGCTGTAGACGTCGCCGCGAAAAAGCTGTTTAGCCACAGCCAACGCGAACGTCATGGACGGCGGACTTCGTTGGCGGACTCTGTATTCAGGGCTCTGTGGTGTTTCTAAGCCCAATGTGTCTCTGGGCTCCACCGTCTGGTTGGGCCACACGGTCTTCCGCATGGAGCGGCGTCTGATGTTCAAACTCTGGTGAGATGATGCCTTGCGCTTGTCGGGCGCCGGGGCTGAATCTTGATTGCCCCAGTTGAAGTAGGATATAAGACCACTCTGCGAAGCTCATATAGGCCCGGTAATTTTCCTTCTCGCCATAGCCGTCGACCAATGTCCACAAAGTGTCCGGATTGTAATTCTGTCCTCAGTGTCGCGGAACTCAAACGCGGTGAATGTGCGCGTTGTGCTGCCCAGCCAACCGATGAATCGCAGTCGCCCTCTTCTGCGGAAGGAAATCGAGCCGGGACGGGCAGCTCCGTGGACGCCGAAAGAGGCGAAACGCTCGTGCCGGATCGAGAGGCAAACGAATCGGTGGCAGCGGAGAAGCCATCGAAGTCGCAATCGGTGGCTGACAAGTCGAAGGAAGCAAAGGCTCCCGTCATGGGCACTTTGGAGGCCGCCAACGAACAGGCCCCGGGCTCTGGACCGCACGGCACGATGCTGTTGGATACCGACGAGCCTTCTGGCGGTACCCACGTCGCAGATACGGGTGATAGGCCGGGAGGTGACGGTCCGGACTATGAAGTCCTCGACACGATTTCGTCGACGCTACAGGGCCAAATCGACGGTTCGACGGATGATACGATCGATTTAGGCGGTGACCAGTCAGTCCGTGACGGGGAGGAACCGAATAACAGTCAGGCAGGTGTTGATGCAGGCAGTTCCGAAGACCGTCCTGTGGAAGGCTCGGATACGCCGACGCTGGTGGGTGGCGGTTCCGCGTCCGAAAGTGATTCCGGAGTCGGCAGCGGTTCGGGGTTCGGAAGTGGAAGTGGTAGCGGATTTGGCAGTGGGTCGGGCAGTGGGTCAGGCAGTGGGTCAGGCAGTGGGTCGGGCAGCAAGAGCCGAGGTGGAACGTACAACATCGAGCAGTTGGGGACGTTCATTCGCACTCGGCACGTGAAGGAGTTGGACGCTCCGCCGTCGCTGGATGACGACTACGAACTGCTGGAGAAGCTTGGTGAGGGTGGCATGGGCGTTGTTTTTCGCGCCCGTCAGTGCTCCATGAATCGCGAAGTTGCGATCAAACGCATCAAGGCGGGCGGCGGGGATTCCAGAAGTCGCGACAAGTTTCTCGTCGAGGCTGCCGTCACCGGCGAGTTGGCTCATCCCAACATCGTTCCCATTCATGACCTGGGCACGAACCCGGACGGCGATCTTTTCTATTCGATGAAGGTTGTTTCCGGTGAAAGCTGGAAGGACGTCATTCGGTATCGCTACAAGCCGCTGGACGAAAACGTCGACATCCTGCTGCGGCTCTGCGACGCGGTCGCGTTTGCGCATTCTCGCGGCATCGTGCATCAGGACCTGAAGCCGGAAAACACGATGCTGGGCGACTTTGGCGAAGTCCTTGCTATGGATTGGGGATTGGCCGGGCACGTCGATAGCGATCTGCCATTGCCGTCGGGCGGCTCGCCGTCGTACATGGCTCCGGAAATGGCTCAGGAGTTCCTGCGGGAAATGGGGGCTCGCGACTGGGCCGATGGGCCGGAACATAAACGCGGAGCTCACAGTGATATCTATCTGCTTGGTGCGATCCTGTTTGAAATCGTGACGCAGCATCCGCCGCACGGTTGTTCTCGAAAGGGCAAGAATCGCAAGACGCAGATTGTCGAATGTCTTCGCAACGCGGCGAACAACATTATTTTGCCGCTGGGAGACGAGGACGATGAACTGTTGGCGGTTGCGAGGACGGCGATGTCGACCGATCCGGTCGATCGTTATCACTCGGTGGCGGAATTTCAGGATGCTCTGCGCGCCTATCAACGACACGCACAAAGCATCAAGCTGGCCGTTCGAGCGGACAGCGATCTGGAGGAAGGCAAGCAAACGCGCGAATACGATACGTTGGCTCGGGCGCAGTTCGGCTTCGAGGATGCATTGGAGCTCTGGTCGGACAACAAACGCGCTGTCGTTGGGTTACACGACGCGAAACTGGCGTTCGCCGAAGCGGCCTACCAGAACGAGGACTACGATCTCGGTATCTCGCTGCTGGACCCGGCGGATCCCGACGATCAGAAGTGGCACGGCAAAATGGTTGCCGGCCGGACGGCGCGAATACAGCGGCGAACCCGACTGCGTGCGGCACTGGCCGGCATCATTGTGCTGTTGTTGGGCATCGCGGGACTGGTTCAGTATTCGAAGGGCCGGGAGGTGAAGCTGAAGAACGAAGCGATTGCTGCAAAGAAAGTCGCTGAGGAACTCGCTGAAAGCGAAGCCGCCGCGAAAGTAGTGGCTGTCAACGCGCAAAAGAAAGCCGAGGATGAAGAGCGGAAGGCCAGGGAACTGGCAATCAGCGAAGCGAAGGCCAAGGAAAAAGCGGAGAAACTGGCGATAAGAGAAGCCGCTGCCAAAGACGACGCAATTGCCGCGCAGCTGGCGGAGAAACGTGCCAGGCTGGATGCCATTGAACAGGCCGAGCTGGCGCGGCGTGGCGAGTTTGCCTCTCGCGTTGCTTTGGCGGATTCGCAATTGAAAACCAACAATGAGGCCAGTGCCTTGGGGCTGTTGGAGCTCCTGCGGACTCGGCAGCTTGAGCACGAGGAAAAGGCCGGCGCGGCGGCGTGGGCGAGACTACACGACTGGGAGTGGCATTACCTCTACCGATTGACCCACCCCGAGCTGGCGAATCAGGAAGTCGCGGCTGGCCCCATGCCCCGGTTGGCGGTGCAACGCGATGGAGCGAGGTTTGCGACCGCGACACGAACGGCCGATGGAGCGGACATCAGTTTTTGGGAAACAGGCAAAGAGACTCCGCGGACGGTGGCAATTCCGCTGGGTGATCGCGACCGCATTTCCGAAGTCTGCTTTACGCGTGATGGCCGGTATTTGATATCGGGATTCGAACGTCGTAGCGAAGATCCTAACCTGTTCGTGGTGGATGTCGATTCGGCGGATATCGTGGACCGCAAGTCAATTCATCATCAGTACGGGAATGGTGCGTTCGTTGGCGGCCGGGTGCTGTCGGTTGCGGCGTCGCCGACGCAGGATATTGTCGCGACGGCCGGTTATAGCTCGGCGCAAGAAGATCGCCACGGTGCGAGGCTGTGGCGAGTGGATGCGACGGGCAAACTGGTGCGCATCGAAAATTATCTGCCGAACCGTCTTTCGGATGGCCACAACGCTTTGCCGGTCTATTCCATTGCGTTTTCTGATGACGGAACGACGGTTGCCGAAGTGGCTCAGGCCGGGAGGACCAGCAAGACGAGTCTGATCATGCGGTCGATTACGTTCGAAGGCGTTTCCACCGAATCGGCCAAAACCGAATCGCCGCGAGCAACTTCGCGAATCGTGTTTGCTCCGCGGGACCCGTCACGCGTGGCTTACGCCAGTGATACGCAAGTGAATCTCTTCAAGCGAGCGGGCGAGCGTCTTTCGGGAAATTCGTTCCCTACCGACCATCAAGGCACGATTACCGACGTCGGTTTTTCGATTGATAGCGGCTTGGTGAACACGGCGGGCGAGCGGCAAATTATGAGTTGGACGGAGGACGGCACGCGATTCGACTCGCGATTGCCTTCACACCGTGAAACGGTCGTCGCCCTGCGAATGGTCGAGAATGCCGTGGGTCGCGAAATGGTCTTCACGGCGGATGAGCTCGGTCGAGTTCGTTGGCTTCTGCCGGATGAGCTGTCATCGACAACGCCGGTGGACACGGGCAAGGGGAGCGTGCAGTTCACGGCGGCTTCGCCGGATGCGGAATACTTCTTCGCCGCGGTTAACGAACAAAGCTCCCGAAATTCGCTCGCGGGAGTCACGCCGGGGCGATTGTTCGCAGCCGACGGCAAGGAGCTGGGGAGTGTCGGCGTCGAATTCGTTACCGGGCCGAACATGCGGGTCGTTTACTGGTCCGGTGCCAAACGCTACGTCACTATCGGCAGCCATGGAGCTGTCTGGGGCTGGGATATCAACGCGGCAAACGGTTTGGCGGCAGACGGTTCGGCGGCCGCGGGCGGCGAGAATCCGGTGCGTTTGCTATTGCCCGCGTTGTCGCCATCCGAAAGAGGTTCGAAAGTGTCTCCGGCGGATCTCGTTACCGTTTCCGCGGACGGACGGTTTCTTGTCCGGTATGCAAAGCGCCACTTCGAATATGTCGCTCCGGAATCGTTCGAGGTTACTCGTGTGCCCATGACGGCGGCGAACGTACGCACGATTGCGGTGGCGGCGGACAAGACGGGATATGCCGTATTCGGAGCTCAGGAAGTCGACCCGCAGATCAAGGCCACGACCGGCGGTAACTTTGGCAAGACAACGCCCGGAACGACACACCATTTTCTTGGCGAGGCTGAAAGCGGCGCGCTGGTGCGAGTCACTGGCAACAACGTCGGCGCGAAGGTAGACGTGTTTCGTGATCGGAAGCCGACGTCGTATGAACTGCCGGCGGCGGACATTGTTGACGTGTCTCTGGCGGGCGAACAACTGCTCCTCGAATTTGGGACGGCGGATGAAGTTCGCCTCCTGGTGCTGTTTGATGTTGATTCTGGCGTGACGCAAAAGGTCGGCACCGACGGAGCTCCTTTGCCTCCCGGCGTGCGGGATGCCTGTCTGGATGCAAACGGCACGGGGGTTTTGCTGCTGACGGCTGCATCGGAAATCTGGCGAGTTGACACCGTGGGCGAACGTGCGACGCGCCTTGCCGTTTCTGACTCGGTAATGTCGACCGATGCGCAGAAGATCGCGGCCGGCGACCAGTCGCAGTGTGTGACCTGGTCCCCGGGCGGCAAGGTTCGTGTCTGGGATCTGACCGCGGAAGGCAAGATGTTGGCTCGATGTGCTTCCAGTGGAATCGACGACGCAATGTTTCTGGGACGTCATCCCGAAACGGGCGTGGAGGGCCTGTTGACGTTGGCTGACAGTTCACTCTTCGTCTGGGATGTGAAGTCGATCGACAGTGGTTACGCTCGCTGCGCAGGCATGTGGTATCGGGAACGAGGCCAGGAGATGCTCGCAGTTCGCCGGGGCACCAGTCCATGGGAAGTCTGCGCGTTGGTGGCGAACAGAAACGAGATGGTCGTCGTGCGGCACAACCTTGCAACCAATGAATCGCAGGTCCTTGGCAGTGTGACCACGGGCCCCGAAGATTTTCTGGCCTTTGACTATGTGGACGGAATGGGTGCGATCCTCACCCGGTCGCGGTTGCTTGTGTTTGCACCGGGAGAGGAATTTCGCGTTGATGAGATCGAGCTTAGCTCGAACCCTCGGCCGCTGGTGTGCGTCTCGCCGGACCAGCGAGGCATTGCAGTTGTTGTAGATGATCCAGCCGGACGTCAGACGTGCCTCCTGCATCAATTTGAACGCGGGCAGTTCAAAAACGTTCATCGGGTTGTTTCCGGTAGACCGATAACTGCCATCACATTCTCGCAATCCGGAAAGCGGCTGTTGCTGGGGTATCGCGATGGCAAAATCTGGATTCGCGACGTAGGACGCCCCGCGAACTCGCAGGACCTTGTGTCGGTTGTGGCCCATAATCAGCCGGTCGAATCGCTGCAGTTCTCAGGGAATGCTCGCACGTTGATCAGTTCTGATTCGCGTAACGTCTATCTCCACATGACGAGCGGTTGGGAGCTTTGGCCTCATGGCAAGATGGAGTGGTGACCGAATAGCCAAAATGTGCGGTCCATATGAGGGATCCCGGACTCTCATTGTGGCCATTAACAGCCGGGGATATGATTGCGGGTCCTACTGTGGACCCCCCAAAAGCCAGATATCCGAAAAAGGTAACACGTCGAGAGGATGCAACATTTACCTGTAAACTGGACGGAAGGCATGTTTCTGCGGCCGCAGCACTTTCAGGCTGCAGATCGCCATTGGTCGGAATTGTTGTCGACGTCGCAGCAGTGGGACAGTTCGCATAATTACGGCCTGCGTCGGATCGAAATCAGTCGCGAAGCGTTGGGTAATTTTCAGGTAGATGTCACTGTCTGTCAGTTGCGGATGCGTGACGGTTCGATTGTGGCGTTGGATTCTGGCTCTCAGCCAGATCGGTTGAGTCTCCAGGAAGCCTTTACGTCGTCGTCGGAAGTCACGGTTTATCTTGGTATTCCGAAGCTGGTCCTGGGGCGGCCCAACGTTTCGCGGACCGCATCGACCAATGGCGAGCTGATTCGCTACAGCCAGTCGACGGTGCCCGTCGCGGAGGAAGCTCAGGGCGGCAACAGTCAGGAGGTCGAATTCCGGCATCTGAACGCCAAACTCCTGCTTCGAGAGGAAGAGGGATTTGAGACGCTGCCGATTGCCAGGATCCGCCGTGCGAGCACCGACCAGGCGGCCGTGCCGGAATTGAGCGACGACTTTTTTCCTCCCATGGTTTCGATCGATGCGTGGGAGCCTCTGTCGATTGGGTTGGTGCGCAGGATCTATGACAAGATTGGCGTCAACATCGAACTCATCTCGCAACGCGTGAGCCAGCGGGGCATCAACCTGACCAGTCAGACTCCCGGTGACCTCGACGATCTGTTGAAGCTATCGGTCCTCAATCAGGTTTACGCGGTTCTGCATGTGCTGACGAACTCGGCGGGAGTACACCCGTTTCAGGCATACACGGAGTTGTGCCGTTGCGTGGGGATGCTATCGATTTTCAGCGCTACCCACCGCGTGGCGAATGACATGCCGGCGTACGACCACGACGACCTTGCGAGGATCTTTCGTTGGATTGAACGGCAAATCAATCAACTGTTGGGAACCAACGACAAGGCCAACTACGAACAGCGATCATTCATCGGTGCCGGCCAGGGCATGGAAGTCAAACTGGAAGACGAATGGCTGTCGGAAAGTTGGGATTGGTTTGTGGGGGTCAAAGGGACGAACATTTCGAATGCTGAAATCCGCGTGATCCTGCAACCCGGAAAGCTGGCGTGGAAAATGGGCTGCTCCAGCCGCATCGACATGATCCATCGCTATGGAATGCCGGGAGTTGTCATGAAGGATCTGGAGGCAGTGCCTCGCACGCTGCCTCCGAATCAGGGCTGGGTGTACTACGAGGTCTTCAAGGACCTGGACAACGCATCGTGGCGTGACGTGGTGGCCGAAAATACGCTGGCCCTTCGATTTGTTGACCATCTGATTGGAAATCTCGCGGGGCTTACCGGACAGCAGCAGTTGGAGGTTGTCCTTCCCGATAAACGAACCACCCTTGAATTTGCATTGTTTGCCGTACCACGTTAGGCCCTGAGATAGGCAGAATTGATGAGCCCTGACTACGCCCGAGCTGTGGACCCTGTTTTTGTCGGTGTACTGGATCTGTTAAATCGAATCAGTCAGCGCAATACACGTGGAGTGTCGGAAGAAAAGGCAAAGCTGTTGGCCAAATTGCGAGATGCCGAGTCGCAATTGGGTTCTACGGAGGGCTGGCAACTATCCAAGTATGCGCTGGCCGCGTGGATCGACGAGATGCTGATTGCCGCACCCTGGGACGGGCGCACGGCGTGGGAAAACAACACGCTGGAGTTTGACTTTTTCCGCACCCAGACACGAGCGACGGACTTTTTTCTGAAGTCGCAGGAGGCCGACAAGCTTCCGTCGAACGACCCGATCGAGGTTTACTTTCTTTGCGTTCTACTGGGCTTTCGCGGTTTCTATGCTGCACGTCCGGAAGATGCCGCGTTCATCGCGCAGCAGAAGAACCTTCCGCAAACGCTGGAGATGTGGACCTCCATCAAATCGCGTCGGATCCAGCTCTTCCGGGTCAAAGAGCCTGAAGTCAAGTCACGGCCGCTGGAAGGTGCTCCGCCATTGCATGGCAAGTTTCTGGTTGTCGGATCGACGTTGCTTTGTCTGATGATGATTTGTGTGTTCGCCGTCGTCTGGTATTACTTCCTGCATGAAAAACTGATGGGCTAATCTCATGATGGGATACGTTCGCTATTACCTGAAGCGAGGTCTGTACTACCTGACGCTGCCGTTCCGGTTTATTTTCCGGTTTCCAACGTACGTGGTTTCCGCGCCGCGAGCGATCTGGGGACTGTCACTACCGGCGCGTGTCGCGGCAATCCTGGCGGTCTTCCTGCCGCTGCTCACCCTGTTGGCGATCTGGGGTTTTCAAACGGACACGCTGGGCACGACGCTAGGAAACTGGTGGTCCGAGCACACCGGCAACTTTGTGATGTCCGTCCTGTTGGCGATCACTCTGTGGATTGCCATCCCCGTGGTGGCCTACTTTGCGACGAAGGCGTGGCTGACGCCCGAACTGTCCGACTTTCCCGAAATTGATGACGCATTCAACAAGGGGCTGGAAAAGCTCCGCGAGAACGGCGTTGATCTCGCCTCGGTCCCGTTGATTCTGGCTCTCGGGGCGGCGTCGCGATCGGAAATGGAAGCCGTTTTTAACGGAGCCGGTTTTGAATACGTGACCGATGGCGAACCCAAAGGGCAGAAGGAACTGGTGTGGTACGCGCGGAAGGATGCCGTGTTCCTTGCGACGGTCGGGCTGGGATGCCTTGGTGGCTTGCAGGAGGAAGCCGCCGGCGTGACTCCCGGTAGCTCGCTCAGCGAAAGCGGCACAAGGCCGCCTCAGGATGCGATCGGCGGAAATACCATCGTTGCCGACGTGGATTACTCGAGCTCCGAAGATGACTCGGCCACGCCAGGCAGCCTCAAAGGTGGCGATGTCGCCTATGGCGGAACGATTGTCGCCGGCGGTGGAATTGGCGGAACGCTGAATGCTGACGCGCTCAAGCGGTCGGCGCCTCCGAAAGAAGTGAACTGGGATCGCAACAAGGAAACCGAACAGCGAAGTCGGTTGCAGCACTTGTTGTCGTTGGTCGGCCGCGAGCGACAGCCACTCTGTTGGCTCAACGGTATTGTTCTGCTGGTCGGCTGGAAGGGCCTGCAGACCAAAACGGTGTCGGACAAACTGGATGGTGCCGTTCGCAGTGACATGCTGGTTTCACAGCAGAAGACGGGGCTTCGTCTGCCGGCTGCCGTGCTGATTCACGGATTGCATACGGAGGAGGGCTTCATCGAACTGGTGCGTCGTGTCGGTGAGAAGGAGGCCAAGAGATCGCGGTTCGGCAAAGGGTTTTATGGCATCGAAGCAATCGCCGAGAAGCCGGTCGTCGCCGCCTACGCGGATCAGGCCTGTAGCGCCTTCGAATCGTGGGTGTACGCGCTCTTCAAACGCCCCGAGGCACTAAATCTGCTGCAGGGGAACAGTCGCCTGTACTTGCTGCTGGGCAAAGTTCGCACGGTTTTGCAGGCGAGAATTCGAAAGCTACTGACGGACGGGCTGGGCTACCGTGACGGCGATTCGCTCTCGCCGGTTCCGTTTATCGGTTGCTATTTCGCCGCATCGGGGCCTCGATCCGATCGACAGGCATTTATCGGGAGCGTGCTGGAAAAGGTCGTCGACAATCAGGCGGAGATCGAGTGGACACCAACGGCCTTCAATCAGGACGCGCGGTACCACGTCATCGCCCAGGTTGCGATGGCGATCAGCGGGCTGCTTTTGGTGACGATGATCGTGGCGATCGTCTGGGTGAATACGCAAACCTGACAGACTTCGCTGCAACCTGACCAACTTCGATTAAACGAAGCTCCACGAGGATAATCATGGGCATTGAAGGCGAACCCGGGCACGATGGCAAAATCGAGCAATATGCCACGCCCGAAAGCAGGTCGGCCGGGCCGCCGAAGGCTGACGGCAAGAATCGCTCGGTCCTCGATGAAATTCTGAGTGCCGCGGCGAAGGATGCCGAGCCCGTCGATGGTGGCGAACTGTTGCGCCTGCTTGCGAAGGCTGCCCAGCCTTTTCTGGGAGAACCCATGTCGGAGGCGATTGCCTCCACCCTGATAAGCACCATGGTGCGAAAGCACTTTCCGGATTTGAACGACGAGAATGCCGTCCTGATGTCCCAGCAGATCATGGGCGTCATCGTTTCGGACACGTCGAGCTACGGTCGTCTTGAGACTCTGTGGAAACATCTCAACAATTCGAGCAAATCATGAGCGAAAGTGGTTGCGAGTCGCACGAGGAGCTGATCGCTGAAGGAACTCGTATGGTCTACGCGCTGTCGGCGGAGATCTGGCGCAAGATTCCATTTCGCGTCGACAAGGACGATCTGATTGCGTACGGGCAAATCGGTCTCCATGAAGCGGCCCGCGATTTCAATCCTGATCGGGGCGTGAAGTTCACCAGCTTTGCGTATCACCGCATCCGCGGGGCGATCTTTGATGGCATCGGGAAAATGAGCTGGACCAGCCGAGCCCGCTATCGTCGCAATCGCCGCTTTCAACAATTGGCCAGCGAAGTGGTGGCCGAGGAAAATCGCTCGAACGTACCGGCCACCGCCGAGGAGAGTGCCAAATGGCTTGGACGGGTCTCGCAAAGTCTGGGCGTGGTTTATCTCGCCAGTCAGGGCGACGACGAGTCCGACAATGCTCTGTCACGTGCTGAGTCTGCCGGTCACGGGGCTCACGCGATTGTGGCAAACAGGGAGATTGTGCAAAAGCTGGAAGAATTGATGAAGCAGCTACCGAACGAACAGGCTCGTCTCATTCGGTCTATCTATTTTGAGGGGGCGACACTGCAAAAAGCTGCCGATCAAATGGGTATCAGTAAGTCGTGGGCGAGCCGGCAGCACGCCCGGATCCTGGAAGATCTGGGCCGTAAATTGAAGAAGATGGATGCTGGCGACTAAGACGTACAAAATTGGGCAGTAATCCGATGGCAGCACTACTGGCAGTTTCACTGGAAGAGCTCCTTGCGCCCATCCCGGGCGATTCGGCAGTTGGTACGGCGGACGTTTATAAGTTTGCCGAGGTGCGTTCCGCGTTGCGGTCGGCCCAGAAAGCGGAGCTTCGAATTCGCGACGCGTGGAGTGACGAAGACCGCGCGAAGCTGGAGCCTCCCGACTGGAAAGAACTCAACAATCAGGCTGCGAAGTACCTGACCGACCAGGCCAAGGATCTCTGGGCTGCCTCCTGGATGATGGAGGCGTTGGTACGCATTCACGGTTTTGCGGGACTCACCGAGGGCATGCGAGCGACCAAGGCACTCGTCGAAACCTTCTGGGACCAGGGCATGTTTCCCCGAGTGGAAGGTGACATCAATGCCAAGGAAGTTGTCGAACAAACGCTCAGTCAACTCGAAGGACTGAACAAGTCACTGGTGTCGCCGATTCGGGAAACGGGCATCACATCGCCTGACAATGGGCCAAATGCCTACAACCTTTCGTTCCTCGGCTACGAACAGGACAACATCAGCTTTGGTGCTGCCGTTAAAGAGACTCAGCAGCGTTCCGTCAAGTTCTTCGAGGAGCTGGTGGCCCAGCTGGACGAGTGTCATACGGCTATCAACGAGCTGGCCGATACGCTGGATGCCAAATTGCTTCAACAGTTTGGTGATGACGCCCGTGATATGGCACCTTCCTTCGGACGCCCCTCCGCCAGTGAAGGACGTGACGCCGGCAATGGCCTGTGGGAAGCGATTGCCGCCTGTCGCCGATTGATTTGTAAGACGGCCGGTATCGCGGATGGATCCGGAGAATCCGAAGAGGCGGCCGAAACCGAAGCAGCGGCCAGTCCGCCCGTCGTCGGTGGACCAGGGGCCGCGGCGGCTCCGGCTGGTGGTTTGGGCATTGCGAACGACAGTATTCGTAATCGCGAACAGGCGTTCCGAGAATTGGAACGGGTGGCCAGGTTCTTTGAAAAGACCGAGCCGCATTCGCCTGTCGCCCCGGCCCTGCATCGTGTCGTGAAGTGGGGACGCATGTCTCTTCACGATTTACTCACCGAACTGCTGGACGAGCAGAACGCTCGCGACCAGATGTTTCGACTCATTGGCATCGAGCCAAAGCCGCCGGAGCCTGAGCCGGATTCGTCGAATTCGTGACCTTGGCACTGTGACGCGTTGCCCGCCGTTGCCACGTTTGGCCTGCGTTGCCACGTGTAACCCTGCCCCCACGCATCGCCCGTGTCGACAGGCATCGTCGCACCTCAAGCTCAAGAGGCTGACGCCCCGGCTCATAATTCCAGCTTCTCGGCGAACACGCCGTCTCCACTGCCAGGCACAAAAAGTCTGCTCTGCAACCTGTTTGCAATTCAATTTCGGGGATTGCTTGTCGCGACTTACGCCGGAATGCGGATTCCCCGACTAACGCATCGAATCGTTGTGGATAGACCATTCGAGCCCGCACCATAGTCCTGCCTATGGGGTAACCGATGATGGCCATGCTGTTGGTATTGGTTTTCCTTTTGACTATATTGTGTGCCGCGTCCCTTTGGGGGGTTACTCCCTCGCCGAGCATAACTGTATTCCGTAGTGGAGATTGAACAATGGGCGAGAGCCAGCAAGACAAACTCAGACGGGTGAGACCTCCTCGCGTTCAGATCAAGTACGAAGTCGTGACTGATGGCGCCCGGGAGATCAAGGAGCTGCCTTTTGTGGTTGGTGTGATGGGCGACTTCTCGGGTGATCCGACGAAGGAGCTTCCGGAAATCGAAGACCGGAAATTCGTCAATATCGATCGCGACAATATCAACGATGTCATGAAGAGCATGACGCCGGGCTTGAAGATCAGCGTCGATAACACGCTCGAGCCGGATTCCGACAAGCAGATGTCGGTTGACCTGAAGTTCGAGTCGATGGACGACTTCTCACCCGCCCAGGTTGCCCAGCAGATTCCCGAATTGCGTGAACTGTTGCAGATGCGTCAGAAGCTGAAGGATCTGGCCATCAACGTGGACAGAAAACGTGATCTCGAAAAAGTGCTCGATCAGATCCTGAACAATCCTGAAAAGCAGGATCAGTTGATGAAAGAGTTGGGTATCGATTCCGGTTCCAGTGATGGTGGGGAGTAAGTGCAATGTCAGAAGGTGAACTAGAACAATCTGGTGGCGCGGCAGAGCAGGAGCAGGAGGCATCGTCCGGCGGTGGGATTATGGAGCAGATTTATGCTGCGACCAAAACCAAAGCCGACGACAAGAAATCCGAAGTCGATGGCTTCGTTGCTGCTTTGATGAAGCAGGTCGCCGGCAAGAGCGTGAGTATCCAGAAGGATGCTTTGCGTACAATCAATTCCGCGATCGATTCAATTGACAATCAGGTCTCGCAGCAACTCGCTGCCGTGATGCACAACGAAAAATTCCAGAAGCTGGAAGGTTCGTGGCGTGGGCTGCATCACCTCGTTCACGAGAGTGAGACGGGGCAGGACATCAAGATTCGCGTATTCAACGTGGACAAACGAAGTCTTTTCAAGGATCTCGACAAGGCCGTCGAATTCGACCAGAGCAACGTCTTCAAGGCGATCTACCAGAACGAATTCGATACTCCCGGTGGTACGCCTTACGGTGCACTGATTGGTGACTACACGTTCACCACGCACCCGGAAGACATCGATCTTCTCTCAAGCATGTCGGGTGTTGCAGCATCTTCGTTGTGCCCGTTCATCACGGCTCCCGCGCCAGGGATGTTTGGCTTTGAGAGCTGGGAAGAGATGTCGCAAATTCGCGACCTGAAGAAAATTTTCGAATCGGGCGAGCACGTCAAATGGCGTTCGCTGCGTGATTCGGAAGACTCGCGTTACCTGGTCATGACCATGCCACGCGTCCTGTCGCGTTTGCCTTACGGTGAGAACACCAAGAAGGTCGACGAGTTCAACTACGAAGAAGTTGAATTGGGTGCGGACGGCAAGCCCATCGCCGTTGGCCACGATCAGTACTGCTGGATGAATTCAGCGTACGTCATGGGCGCAAACCTGACGGATGCCTTCGCCAAATATGGTTGGTGTACCGCCATTCGTGGAGCGGAAAACGGCGGTCGCGTTGACGGCCTGCCAACGCACATCTTCAAATCGGATGACGGTGAGACCCAGCAGAAATGCCCAACGGAAATCGCCATCACGGACCGTCGCGAGCAGGAACTCAGTGATTGTGGATTCCTGCCGTTGTGTCACTACAAGGATACGGATTACTCCGTGTTCTTCGGTGCACAGACGGTTCAGAAGCCGAAGAAGTACAGCACTCCGGACGCCACGGAAAACGCCCAGATTTCGGCGCGGCTTCCTTACATCCTTGCCAGTTCAAGGATTGCTCACTTCCTGAAGGTGATCGCTCGCGACAAGATCGGATCCTTCATGGAAGCTTCCGACTGCGAGAAGTGGTTGCACGACTGGATTCACGACTATGTTTCGGCCGACAAGAATCCCGGCCCGGAACAGAAGGCGCGATATCCACTTCAGGCGGCTCAAATCGAGGTCAAGGAAGTTCCCGGAGATGCCGGGCACTACGCCACCAAGATCCGATTGCGTCCCTGGTTGCAGATGGAAAAGCTGACCGCCGATATCGGTATGGTCACCAAGCTGAAAAAGGACTGATCTACAAAATGTAGTTAGCGGGGCACGCGGCGCATGGCGCCGCGTGCGTCCCTTACTTTCTCTAGTCGAGTGGGGCGTTGCACATCTATGAGCTCCGGCAGTGAGAGTCCTGGCAAAGAGGTCTTTCTCGACTCGGTTGAGTCGACGGGACCATTGAGCGAAGGCTCGACGGCCACGCCGCTCGCGACTCCGGATCTCGACCGCATTCTCGCGAAGTTTGGTTCCAGCCCACTGGCGTTGCTGCAGGAGCCGGATGACCTCAAGGCATTGTTTCTGATCTTCGAAGATCTGACGCAACGCGACCGTGAGTCGATTAAGGACGGGCTTGGTGTCGTGATTGCCACCATCGACGACATCGTTTCCCGCGTCGTCGATTCCGTACTGCATCATCCGAAATTCCAGAAGCTGGAAGCGTCGTGGCGGGGTGTTGAGTATCTGATCGCCCAGGTCGACGACCACGACGTGCCCGATGGTCGGATCGTAATTCGAGCGTTCAATGCATCTTGGGCCGAGTTACGCAGGGACTTTGAGCACGCGGTCGAGTTTGATCAGACGGTCGCCTTTCAACAGATCTACGAAGCTGAATATGGCATCGCCGGCGGTAAACCTTACGGCGTCCTGATTGGCAACTATGAACTTCGGCCGCATCCCGATGACTACTTTGTCATTAAGGAAATGTCCGGAGTCGCGGCGGCATCGTTCTCGCCATTTATCATGGGCGTCACGCCGAAATTTCTGGGTGTCGAGGAATTCAGCGACCTCGAGTCGGTGCGAAATCTTGGCTCCATTTTTGATCGGAAGGAATACACCGAGTGGCGGTCCTTCCGTGAGTCGGAAGATTCACGCTACGTCGGCCTGGCGATGCCTCGGGTGCTGATGCGGCTTCCCTACGAAGATGACGGTTCGCACGATTTTGGATTTCGATATCGGGAACGCGTGGGTGGTCCGAACCTCAACAAGTACCTGTGGGGGAACGCGGCGTTCGCATTTGGTGAAGTCCTGATTCGCTGTTTTGCAAACTCAAACTGGCTGGCGGACATTCGCGGCGTGCAGCAGGGCGTAGAGGCCGGCGGCATCGTCACGGGTCTGCCCGTTCATCACTTTGGCACCGATGCGTGGGGCGTGACGCCGAAGTCATCAACGGATTTGTCGGTGACGGACGTGATGGAACGCCAACTGAGTGACATTGGCTTGTTGCCGCTGTCGTCGTGCCATGACACCGAATTTAGTGCGTTCTACAGCAACGAATCCGCCCAGTCGGTGAAACAGTACAGCACCCCCGAAGCGACGCAGAACGCACGCATTTCCAAAATGCTGCAGTACATGTTCTGCTCGTCTCGCTTCGCCCACTATCTGAAAACGCTGGCGCGTTGGCACGTGGGGAGTTTCACCGACGCCGGGGATCTCGAGAGTCTTTTGCATAACTGGATTATGGATTACGTCATGGCAACCAGCGACATTTCCCGCGAGCAGCGTGCACGATTTCCGCTGCGGGACGCAGAGATCAGGGTGCGACCACAACTGTCGGATTCAGGGCACTTCCTCACTTCAATTCGGCTCGTGCCGCACCTTGAAGTCGATGACCTTCAGGCATCGGTACAACTGAAGACCAAGATTACACCCAGCTAACTGGCTCACGACTCGCCCACGGCTCGTTGCCAATTGCTCACTGCTAACTGCTCACAGCTAATTGCTCACAGCTAATTGCTCACAGCTAATTGCTCACAGCCTCAACTGACCAAAGGAACAGGGATACCGATATGGCTGACGATTCAAAAGCATTGTTTGACGCGGGGAATCTGAGTGAAGCAATCGCGGCGGCGCTCAGCGAGGTTAAGTCGAAGCCTACGGATACGACGAAGCGGAGCTTCCTTTGTAGTCTGCTGTGTTTCGCCGGCGACTTCGAACGGGCGGACCGGCAACTGGATACGATTTCGAAGCAGGATACGAAGTCGGCCGTTAGCATTGGAATCTGGCGTGGCATTCTGCGAGGCGAAGTGGCACGGCAGCAATTCTACGTTGAAGGCCGCATACCGGAATTTCTCTCGCCGCCTCCCGCACCCCGCGAAGCAGCCGCGCTGAAGGCATCCATCGAAATTCGTGAAGGCGACGTTGCTGCCGCTGCCAAACTGCTGGACTGTGATGAGCGCAAGAGCTTCAAGGTGGCCGGTTCGGCAGAGGATGAAAGTTCGACAATCAAGTTCGAAGAGTTCCGCGATTGGGATGACATCACGTCCTGCACGCTGGAAGTGATTGCCTCCAACGGCAAGTTCTTCTGGATTCCGATGGCGGATGTTCACTCGCTGGAATTCGAACCGGTGACCACGCCGCGAGATTTGATCTGGCGTCAGGCGACGATCTCCGTTGAAAACGGACCGGATGGGGAAGTCTATCTTCCCGCACTCTATCCCGGGTCTGCGAAGCACGAGTCCGATGACGTCAAGCTTGGTCGTGTTACCGATTGGGTCGAGCAGGGTGATCTACTGCGTGGCGTCGGTGTCCGGATGTTCGCCCTGGGCGAAGAAAATCGACAGATACTGCAACTCAAGAGTTTGAAGTTTGACCGCCCGTCAGAGTAACCTGGGGCAGAACCGGAATCGATCATGGCACGCAACGACGCAAGACCCATTATCCCCTCGGTGTATGACCGCCTTCTGGGCGCGCAGCTTACGGAAGGTTCCACGCGCGGACAGTTGTTACGCGACCTGAAGCAGTCTGTGCGGCGTGATCTCGAGAACCTGCTCAATACACGATGTCGCTTTTCGGATCCTGATCTGCTGAAGAAAGATCGGAATTCCGAACTGCGCAAGTCGCTGGTGGCGTACGGGATTCCCGACTTTACCGGTGCCGTGATGAGTCGTAACGAAGCCAAACGGGCGCTGCGTGAAATCGTGGAAGAGACGCTGGAAATTTTCGAGCCGCGGTTTGTTTCGGTGAAGGTGACGGTCGACGATTCGTCCAAATCCGACCGTTCATTGAATCTGAGAATCGATGCCACGCTGTATGCCGAACCCGCGCCGGAACCGGTCGTGTTTGAATCAAGAATGGAACTTGCAACTTCGGAAGTGGAGGTCAAAACGGCCGAATGAGTGACGAACTACTTCCCTACTACAACGATGAGTTGGCTTTCATTCGCAGCCTTGGTGCCGAATTTGCCGAGGCTCACCCGGAGATCGCCGGCAACCTGCGCATGTCGGGCGACCAGATTGAAGACCCGCACGTTTCGCGGCTGATCGAATCGTTCGCCTACCTCGCGGCCCGGACGCGTCACAAGATTGATGACGATTTCCCGGAGATCAGCGAGTCCTTCCTCAATGTGTTGTATCCGCACTTTCTGGCTCCGTTTCCGTCGACGGCGATTGCCCGCTTTGACCTCGATCGAGCTCAGATTGATGCCACGGAGGGGCACGCGGTGAAGACGGGCACGGCGCTCGAGTACAGCGGGTGTCGTTTCCGCACGTGCTACCCGGTTCACATCTGGCCGATCGAAGTATCACTGGCGACTTTGCACAGCCACCCAACGCCGGCACCGACGACGCGTTTCAGTCAGGAGTCCGAAGCCGTCATTCGTCTTCAGCTCAGTTCCTACTCCAGCAAGGTGCCCATCTCCGAGATCAACGCGAACAAGTTGCGATTCTTCATTCAGGGGCAGGCACAGCATCAGTATCCGCTGTACGAATTGCTCTTCAATGAACTGTTGGGCGTCGCGGTCGCCAGTTCACCGGACTCGGACAACGTCCACATTCTTCCCGAGGGCGCGATCAAGCCCGTTGGGTTTGGCGTGGATGAAGGACTGATCGATTACTCGGCGCAATCCTTTGCAGGTTACCGTCTGCTAACGGAGTTCTTTGCATTTCCCGACAAGTTCCTGTTCTTTGATATTGAATTCGGCGAAGAAGTCCGGGCACAGATGGGCGAAGGCCAGCACATGGAGCTGTTCTTCTTCCTCCGCAAGCACATGCCCGAATTGGAGCCGCACGTCGACAAGACCACGTTCCAGATGGGCTGTACGCCGATTATCAATCTGTTCCGGCAAACGGCGGAAGCGTTTCGCGTGGACCACTCGGTGTATCGCCATCGCATCCTTCCCGATGCCCGTCGTCCGGACATGTACGAGATCTTTTCTGTCGATGAGGTCCGCGCGATTTCGCCGAGCGAGAAGAAGACGACGTTTGCGCCGTTCTATTCGACGCGTCACGGAGCGGCGACGGACGAATCGACCGCGTACTGGTACGGAGTGCGGGAAGAAAGCGGCGCCGGCAGTCGAGCGGGAACGGAAGTCTATCTTTCGCTGGTGGATCTGCAGTTAAAGCCGTACGAGGAATTGGAGGAATGGACGGTCACGGTGGGCACGACCTGTTTCAACCGTAATGTCCCTGAACAGTTTTCCGGCGAGATTCCGATGCAGGTTTCCGACGGCGGCGCTGTCATTCAGGACAGTCGAGCGATCTGCATTACCGCGCCCACGGATGTCTTGCGTCCCGAACGTCGACGCGGCACGCTGTGGAAGTTGATTTCGCACCTGTCGCTGAATCATCTTTCGCTGGTGGACAATGAGCGCGGCGCCGAAGCGCTTCGCGAAATCCTGTCGCTCTACGACTTGCGGAATTCACCGGCGACCCGAAGGAACATCGATGCTCTTTCGAATGTCGAGAGCAAACGTGTTGTCCGCTCGATTGTGGCGGCGAGGCAGGGCGGTCACCACGGTTTTTGCCGAGGTACGCAAGTCACCCTGACGATCGACGAAGAAAAGATGAGCGGGGGGAACCTGTTCCTCTTTGCTGCGGTGATTGAGCGGTTTCTGGGCCTGTATACGTCGATCAATTCGTTCACGCAGACGCTGGTTCGCACGGATCGTCGGGAAGGCTACCTCCATCATACTCCGCCGCCCGCGCGTGCCGGAGAACGTTTGCTTTCATGAGTCGTCGCCAGTCGGCGCGTCCATATTTCAGTTCGTCCTACCAGATCGATTAACCAATCAGCATGTCGCGGCCAAATTCCAACAACATCATCGACCAGTTGGTCGAACGCCCGTACGCCTTTGAATTTTTTCAGGCGATGCGGTTGCTGGGATTCAACACTTCGACCGATCCCGGTGCCGATGCCAAACGGCCGGTTGGTTATCGTGGACGGCCGGATCGCGAAGTCGTTCGTTTTGCCACGGCCCCGACGTTCCGTTTCTCGCCGAACGACATTTCGGAATTCTCGACACCGTACGATGCGACGAAGAGCCGGCGCTTGCAACCCGCCAGCATGACGGTGCTCTTCATGGGTCTGACGGGCCCGCAAGGAGTCCTGCCACAACACTACACCCAGGAAGTCATCGACCGCGAGCGGCGGAATGAGCTGGGGCTGCGCGAGTTCTTCGATCTCTTCAACCACCGTCTGATTTCACTCTACTATCGGGCGTGGGAGAAATATCGTTTTCCCGTGCTCTACGAACGTCGCAGTCTCTCCCATTACGGGACCGACGATTTTACGCAAGCGGTTTTCAGCTTTGCCGGCATGGGAACCGGTGGTTTGCGGCAGCGGTTGGAAATCGATGACCGGTTGTTACTTTACTACAGCGGGCAGTTTGCTCGCAGCCAGCCGAACGCCAATTCGTTGCAGCGAATGGTGGCCGGGCATTTCTGCGTGAAGGCGGAAATTGAACAGTTCGTCGGCCAGTGGATGATGCTGGATGTTGTCGACCAGACGCAGGTTGGGATGGCAAACAGCCGCCTTGGCGAGTCCACCGTGGTTGGCGATCGAGTGTGGGGTATCGAGAGTCGGTTTACGGTGCGGATTGGGCCGCTCGGTTACCGCGACTACATGAAATACTCGCCACTGGGAACGCTATTCCAGAAGATGAGTCAGTTCATACGAACCTACGTTGGCCCCGAGTTCGATTTTGACATCCAGCCCGTGCTGACCGCGGAAGACGTGCCGGAACTCGAATTGTCCGAAAGCCATGCTCCTCGACTCGGCTGGAACACATGGGTTCGCAGTGATCCCTTTACCCACGATGCCGATGACGCCGTCTTTGCCTGCGATGGCTCGCCCCAACTGGCGATCTAGCGGACCGATTCGAACAAGAAACAAAATGACTGAAACGATTCACAAACACCAAGCTACCGGAGAACTTCTGCGATGGTTGATGTAAGCCCCAAACACCTGATTGCGAAACTGAATGAAGGCAGCCAGAAAGCCGTCGAAGGAGCGGCTGGTTTGTGTCTCTCGCGGACAAACTACAACATTGAGATCGAGCACTGGTTGGTCAAGCTGTTAGAGATTCCCAACTCGGATTTGCACGCAATCTGCAATCACTTCAGTGTCGATACTTCGCGTCTGATGACGCAGTTGAACACGGAGATCGACAGTTTCAAGACGGGCAACGCTCGCACGCCGGCGCTCAGTCCCAGCTTCGTGGACCTGATCAAGGAAGCATGGGTTGTGTGTTCGGTCACTTCGGGCGAGTCGCAGATTCGCACTGGGCATGTGTTGGCGGCGTTACTGAATGATGAAGCCCTTTCGCGTTCGTCAGCAGCGATGGTCGACGAGCTATCAAAGCTGCCGGCTCCCCAGCTACTGAATGAACTGGCGGCCATCACGGCAGAAAGCGGCGAGAGTGCCGCGGCGAAGAAGATCAAATCGGAACCGGCCGGCGGAGGCTCACGGAAAGTGTCGGGGCCCACCGATACGCCCTCGCTGGATCAGTTTACGATCAATCTGACCGAACGTGCCGAGAGTGGCTCGATTGATCCTGTGCTCGGACGCGATCCGGAGATTCGCCAGATCATCGACATATTGATGCGGCGTCGACAGAACAACCCGATTCTCACGGGCGAGCCGGGCGTGGGAAAGACGGCGGTCGCCGAAGGCTTCGCTCTGCGTTTGGCCGCGGGCGACGTACCGCCGGCGCTGGAAGGCGTCACGTTACGGTCGCTGGATATGGGGCTGCTGCAAGCCGGAGCGGGGATCAAAGGCGAGTTTGAAAATCGATTGAAATCCGTCATCGACGAAGTCAAATCGTCTCCCACGCCCATCATCCTCTTCATTGACGAAGCTCATACGATGATCGGTGCCGGTGGCGCGGCAGGTGGAGCCGACGCGGCAAACTTGCTGAAGCCGGCATTGGCGCGTGGAGAGTTGCGAACGATCGCCGCTACGACATGGACGGAATACAAAAAGTATTTCGAAAAGGACGCCGCGCTGGCTCGACGTTTCCAGGTCGTGAAGGTCGAAGAGCCCTCGATTGAATCGGCCATCGATATGATGCGAGGTCTGACGCAGACGTTGGAGAATCACCATCGAATCCGGATTCTGAACGAAGCGGTCGTGGACGCGGTGAATCTGTCCAGTCGCTACATCGCCGGGCGGCTGCTTCCGGACAAGTCGGTCAGTCTGCTCGATACGACTTGCGCCCGGATCCGGCTCAGCCAGGCGGCAACGCCTCCGTCGGTCGAAGATTGCCAGCGACGCATCGAACAACTGAAGGTTTCGATCGGTATTCTGGAACGCGAGCTTACCACCGGTGGCGACCATGACGAAGAATTGCAACTGAAGCGGGAAGAATTGGCGGCCTCGGAAGTTGAGTACGCGAACCTTCAGAAGCAATGGGAGCAGGAACTGGAGCTGGTTGGCAAGATCGGCGAAATTCGCGACAAGCTGGAAGGGACGGCCTCGTCCGAAGCTGATGAGGCGGCCGATGAAGCGGCCACTGCCGAGGAAGGGGCCGAAGTGGCGGAACCGGCCGAGCCGCTAACCGAAGCAGAAGCAGAATCGCTGAAGCAGGAACTGTTGAAGATCGAGGAAGAGCTGCGGACGGTCCAGGGCGAAGATCCGCTCGTTCAGCCCGTCGTGAATTCAGCAGCCGTGGCCGAAACGGTCGCAGCGTGGACGGGAATCCCCGTTGGTCGCATGGTGGCCGATGAGATTCAGACGGTATTAAACCTGAAGGAATTGATGGAGAAGTCGATCATTGGGCAGTCGCACGCTCTGGATCTGATCTCGCAACGGATTCGAACATCTCGGGCAAACCTGAACGATCCAAATACGCCGATCGGTGTTTTCCTGCTCGCGGGAACCAGTGGTGTTGGTAAAACGGAAACGGCCATCACGCTTGCCGAGTTGCTCTATGGTGGAGAGCAGAACATGACGACCATCAACATGACCGAGTTCAAGGAAGAGCATAAGATCTCGCAACTGATTGGCTCGCCTAAAGGTTACGTCGGGTACGGAACCGGCGGCGTGCTGACGGAGGCCGTGCGGCGCAAGCCCTACAGCGTGATCCTGCTTGATGAGCTGGAGAAGGCGCATGCTTCGTTCCAGGACCTGTTCTACCAGGTCTTTGACAAAGGCAAAATGAACGATTCGGACGGAGTTGAGATTGATTTCAAGAACACGGTCATCCTGATGACGACCAACGCCGGTACCGACGCGATCAAGGCCTTGTGCAGTGACCCGGATACGATTCCCGAACCGGAGGCCTTCAGTGAAGCCATCTTTGACGAGATGTTGAAGGACCGGTCGCAGGGCGGTGGCGGATTTGCTCCGGCGTTCCTTGGCCGACTGCAGATCATCCCGTACTATCCGTTAGCTCCGCACGTGTTGGAGAAGATCATCGGTTTGAAGCTGGGCAAAGTTGGACGCCGGGTGAAGGAGCACTATGGCGGAACGTTCAGCTACACACCGGACGTCACCCAGACGATTCTGGAACGTTGCACCGAAGTCGATACGGGAGCTCGTAATATCGATCACATCGTGTCCCGCACAATCCTGCCGCAGCTGTCGGCCGAATTCCTACAACGGATGGCCGATGGTCACGAAATTTCGGGCGTTGAGATCAAGATGGCCGACGATGGTTCGTTCGCCTACGACCTGTCGTGAGTGCCGGGAGGCTATAAGGGCGAGTGACCGGTTGACGCCGCAATTCCTTAAGGTTAATTGAAGGTTCGGTCATAAGCCTTTGGGCGGCCGTGGAAGTCGGATTTTGTCCAGCAAAAAGTTTTGAGGCAACATCCCGGATTGGTACAGAATCGGTCATTTTCCCCTAAAATACGGCATTCTGAGGCTCGAAAAAAAAGTTTCGAAATCGACGCAACAATCTGGGGGTCGCGCCGAGAATGATTAGTGTCACACACGGGACATAACGAGCCGACCATGAGGGCGGCAAAGACAACTGTAAACATTTTTTCTACCCCAGGAGGCCACCATGGCTGCTTACATCAAATTCGACGGCGTTGACGGTGAGTGCAAAGACAAAGATCACAAAGGCTGGAGTGACCTGGCATCGTTCGGTCAGGCTCTGCATCAGCCTGGTGGTGGAGCGACGGGTGCTACCCGTCGACGTGGCGACGTCATCATGGACGACCTGACCTGCTCGAAAGAGCTGGACAAGGCCAGCCCCAAGATCGCGGAAGCGGTTGCCAAGGGCCGTGTTTTCCCGAAAGTGGAGATTGACCTGACCGCATCCTACACCGACTCGGGCCGCGTAACATTCTACAAGTATGAGCTGAAGAACGTGCTGGTCACCAGCTACAACATCAGTGGTGCCGGCCAGGCGGAAGACGTGCCAATGGAAGACTTCTCGCTGAACTTTGAGGAAATCAAGGTGACCTACACCGAGAATGACAGCAAAGGCAAGAAGAAGGGCAACGTCGAGTACAGCTGGAAGGTCGAAGAAGGCGAAAGCTAGACTCGACAAGGCTGCTCAGCCAGTTGACATTCATCAACGGGAAGATGAGCATTTCATCTTCCCGTTTTCTTTTCTCTGAAATCCGCATCACTCGCATCGGGAAAACGAAATGGCCCTGACACAAGAAAAACGCCTGCTTCAACTCTCGACGCCTCTTGGTGAAGACAAACTGCTATTGGTTTCCTTTTCCGGAACCGAGTCGATCTCAAGCCTGTTCAATTTCCAGTTGGAACTGGTATCGGAAGAACTGGACATCACGCCCTCCGATATCGTGGGGAAGAACGTCACCTTTGGTATCTACCGCGACAGTGACGAATTGCGGTACTTCAATGGTTGCGTCCGGGCGTTCGTTGCCGGTGATCAGGATACATCGACCGATGGAAAGTTACGGTCCTACTCGGCAGAAGTTGTGCCCTGGTTCTGGTTCCTGACTCAGACATCTGACTGCCGCATCTTTCAGGAGATGACCGTACCGGAGATCGTGGAAAAGATCTTCGGGGACCTCGGCTTCTCGGATTACTCGCTGGGGCGACTCAGCGGCAGCTATCGCAAACGGGAATACTGCGTGCAGTACCGCGAAACGGATTTTAACTTCGTTTCACGATTGCTTGAGGAAGAGGGTATCTTCTATTACTTCAAGCATGAAAACGGCAAACACATTATGGAGTTAGGCGACTCGGCTTCCGCCTATGAATTGTGCGAAGAAGCGAACGTCGACTACCCGCGTGACAAGGGCGGGAAGGCGAAAGAAGATCATATTACGTCGTGGGAACACCGCTTTGAATTTCACACCGGCAAATGGGCTCAGACGGAATACGATTTCGAGAACCCCAGCACCGATTTGATGACCAAGACGGCTACCAAGCCTGCTGCCAGTCCGATCCAGGGTGTCGATAGTTATGAGAACTATGACTACCCGGGCATCTATGTCAAAAAGAATGACGGGCAGAATCTGACCGACGCGCGAATGGGCGAGGAGGAAGCTCCTCGGGACATCGTGCACGCGTCCAGCCTCTGTCGGACGTTTACGCCGGGCGGCAAGTTCAAAGTCAACGAGCATCGCTGCGATTCCGAGCAGGGAAAAAAGGTTGTTATTACCTCGATTCGCCATCAGGCTGCAGAAACGAAAGGTTATGAAACCGGACGCGGCGCAGAACTTGATTACGCAAATACATTCACATGTGTTCCGGACGACTGCACCTATCGTCCGCCGCGAGTGACGCCCAAGCCCTTTGTGCAAGGCATCCAGACGGCGGTGGTGGTAGGGCAGAGGGGCGAGGAAATCTACTGTGACAAGTATGGACGAGTGAAAGTTCAGTTTCACTGGGACCGCGAAGGAGAGTACGACGAAAACAGCTCATGCTGGATTCGCTCGGCCAACAATATCGCTGGTAAGAAGTGGGGCTTTGTGGCCATTCCGCGTATGGGGCAGGAAGTCATCGTCGAGTTTCTGGAAGGCGATCCGGATCGTCCTCTGATTACCGGGGGCGTCTACAACGCCGAGCAGATGCCGCACTACAGTCTGCCCGACCACAAGAACAAGACGTATATCAAATCGAATTCGACCAAGGGTGGCGACGGTTATAACGAGCTGATGTTTGATGATACCGCCGATGATGAACGCCTGTTCCTACATGCTCAGAAGAACATGGATACCCGGGTTCTGAACGACTCCAAGAATCGCACCTTCGGCAATCGGCACCAGGTGATCGGTTGGGAGAAAGACGGGCAGAAGGGTGGCGATCAGAACGAACGGGTTTATCAGGACAAGCATCTGAACGTCAAGCGTCATCAGGTCGAACACGTTGAAGGCAACGTGGAAATGATGGTCGGTAATGGCGAGGCGGATGAGGGGGGCCAACTGGATGTGGTCATCGAGAAAAAGGAGCTTCGCGATATTGGTGACGGTGGCCAACACATCAAGATCGCCGGTAGCCAGAACAACAAAATCGGCGGAAACCAATCCACCGACGTTTCCAATGCAATTCATACCAAGGCAGGAATGCAGATCCAGCAACAGGCTGGACAGGAGATTCACATCAAGGCTGGTATGAAGGTGATCATTGAGGCTGGAGCTCAGCTATCGCTGGTCGGGCCGGGCGGCTTTGTCGATATTGGTCCTGCGGGGGTGACAGTTCAGGGCGTAATGGTGAAAATCAACAGCGGCGGTGCCGCAGGTTCCGGAGGAAGCTGCTCGCCAGAAGCTCCAGAGGCAGCCAAGGAAGCAGCCCCCAACGATCCTGCGATTGCATTTGATTCGAAGACCGGCCAAAAATCCGTGAAGGACTAAGACGACGCAATGAACAAAAAGCCTCGATTGGAGTTGGAGGTTTTCTCATCCGGCAGGTCGGTACGGACGATCTCCGTTACCGATACGCAACGGTTGTTCGTGGGGCGTGGTATCGACAATGACGAGTCATTCCCGGACGACCTGTTGATGTCGACCCGTCACTTTTCGGTCGTGTACGAGTACGGCATCTACGTCGTCGAAGATCTGCGGAGTACGAACGGTCTGTTCGCCAACGGAAGCCGGCTTCGTTGTGCGCACGAGTTGAAGCATGGCGACGAGGTGACGGCCGGGCAAACGCGTTTCGTTGTGTCGCTGCACGACTCGGCCACGGCGAATGAGGAGGATGCGGAATCAGATTCGATGACTCCCTCTTCGACGCAGATGGAACCGCACATGATGCCATCGTCGGACCCCGTGATGCCGGCGTCGAATCCCGTGGTTCCCGCGCCCGAACCGCCTGCGCCACAAGCTGCGCCACCCGCACCGAGCCCGGCGCCCCCGCCAAAGCCGCACGTTGCCAGTCCGAAACCGCACGTTGCCGCGCCGGTCGCTGCTGCACCTGCTGCACCTGCTGCACCTGCTCAAGCGCCGCCAAAAGATCAGCATTCCGATGACCTGGTCTCGAGTCATTTGAAGACTCCCAGCACCCAGGCAATTCCATCTGAACTGGCGGAAGAGCCGGAAAGGAAGTCGGGCGTCGACGGGATCGAGCAGCTACACCTGAAGATCATCTCCAATCCCGAAGAAGGCACCGTCTACTGGCTGACTCCAGGGCAGTCGCAAGTGATGGGCCGCGGCGCGAAGTGTGATCGATGCCTCGATTTCGACCCGTCGCTTTCCACGCAGCACTTTCGCATCGAGTGTCAGCGGGATCACTGCAAAATCACCGATCTGGATAGCACCAACGGAACGTTTGTGAACGACAAGCGAATCGCGGCGGCGAGGTTGTTCGATGGTGACATCATTCGCGCGGGCGACACGTTTATGTTAGTCAGCGTCACGGGTTCCAAGTCGGCGATATCCCGAACGGCGGATGTGGAAGCGGCTCCCGAGGCGCCAACAAAGATGGAGCCCGCTGAAAACGCGTTGGTCCTCAAAGAGTTGGCGACCGGTTTGCTGCTGGGAGCCGACGCATCCGGTGAGATGGATGTGGCCGAAATCATCCGGCGACTTTCACAGTCATTCAAGATGCATCTGATCGTTGACTTCAATCGCTTTGGAATCGATCGGCCGGACGCGCTTGATGCTTCGACGCTGATATTTGACTGGATGGGCGAAGCGGCTGAGACCATGTCGCCGAGTCTGTTTGCGGCGGACGACGTGCCGGAATGGCCCGAGTTCGTGGAAGAGGGATTTGGCTGCGACGCGGTGATTTGCCTGTTTTCCAGTTCGGATACGTCCGCGTTGCTGGCCAACTTCCGTCGCTTGTGTCACGGTAATATTGGCACCGACAATGGCAAGGGAATGTTGGGCGTTTGCTGGCCTTCGGTCATGAATCCGTTGCTTCAACACGGCGAGGCGGATCTGGCCGGGCTCATTATGGACGGCATCGACATCGTGCTCAATGAAGCCGCGGATACGCCCTGGCACATCTTTGGCGGAGCAAAGTTGATCGAGCAGCTTGAGGGAGTTGGCATTGGCGGTGCCATTCCAGCGGACGACACCGAGGAAGAAGCGGACGACGCACCGAAAGCCTGAATGGACGAGCAGTCGCACGAGAGAGTGGGGGAATAGCAGAAATGAGTCTGGCAGCGCGAATTGGGGACATGCACATATGTCCCATGGTGTCACCGGGGCCCGTACCACACGTCGGCGGACCGATTGTCGTTGGCGCCCCGACGGTACTGATTGGCGGGATGCCAGCGGCGCGCGTCAACGATATGTGTACTTGTACGGGGCCACCGGATTCAATCGCGATGGGATCGTTCACCGTGATAATTCAGAACATGCCGGCCGCGCGAGTGGGCGATATGACGGCACACGGAGGAGTGATCGTCGCGGGATGCCCAACGGTACTGATCGGCCAGGTTGGAATGGGCGGCGCCAGTCCACTGGGCACCGCGATGAGTAAGGCGAAGGCGGGAGCGAAAGCTTTTTGCGAGCCCTGAACGTAGTCTCCTCCGCATCCGTGTGATGCGATTCGCCCCAACCAGAAACCAGAAGTTCGCGCAAGAGTCCGATGGAAATGCACGTGGAGATAACGGAGTCGTCCCTCGATGCCCTGATGCACGTGTTCCGGGAAAAGCCGGGGCAGTTGTATGCGATTCTGGATTCTTGCGACGAGCCCCGTGTGCCCGAAAAGACACGCGAATTGGGCACGGAAAGAGCGGTCTCGCTCTATCGCGGCTCGGTGGAACAGGACTACGCCAATGTGGCTCCGTACCTGGTTTCGGCGGACGAAGCTCTCGTGCAGTGGATTGAGGAAAACCTGTGGAACGACCCTTGGGGGATCTTTATGTTCGCGGCGACGGACCTGAAGTCGCTACGTAAACATTTTCGTCGCTTTCTGACGGTCGAAGACCCGGATGGTAAGAGGCTGTTCTTCCGGTTCTACGACCCGCGGGTTTTGAAAGTGTTCCTCCAGACCTGCGATAAAAACGAGCGGGATGAGTTCTTTGGCCCGGTCGATTGCTATTACAGCAAAGTCGACGATGCGTTGTTTCGTTTTGGAAGGAGCGGGTAGATTGCAATGAAGTCGGCTAGTATGACGTTCAGGAGGCCCGGATGAAGTTTCGGAAAGAGCACTTCCGTGACATGTCACTTGCCCTTCGACCGGAAAAGGTCGCCTCCGAATTGTTGGCTCAGGGCCTTACGGTTCATAAGGACCACGCCGCCAACGTGCTGCACGTGGAGGACGCGGAACAGCGTAGCGCGAAGCTTGAATTTCAGGGTGACGGGGCGATCGTCACGACAACGGAATCACAGCGCAAATACGTTTCTTATCGACAGGGCAACGTCAGCCGTTTTGTTGATCCCGGTGGGCTGACGATCGCTGTCGACTCGACTGCCCAGCGAAGGTCGACGATTCGCCGCGGCGATGACGTCAAATACGAAATCGAACTCGACGAAGATGGGCAGCTGAGGCAGCTCGAATATCCCGATGGAACCTACTACTCCGTCGAAGAGACCGAAGCTGGCTGGAACACCGTTGAGCGTGACGGGGGAGTCACCCGGTATGAATTCGGCCGTGGCGAGAATGTCGCAGCGGTCACGGATCCGCGGGGAAAGACAACACGTTTCGGCTACGATGAAAATGGTCTGCCTGATCGAATTACGTTGCCAAATGGGACGGTACACGAATTTGAGGTCGATGAATCCGGGTTTCCAGACGCGTGGCGCGTCAACGGGAATCTTCATGCGGAGTATGTCCCCGACGAAGACGGCCGACTGACCATTCGCTATGCGGACGGGTCGGAAGTCAGTTATCTGATGGATGGCGACAACATTGGCGAAGCGACGAATGGCGATTCCACGTTGAAGCTCGCCTACGATGACGCGGGAAGATTGCTTTCCGAAGATCAGAATGGCAAGCTCGTTCAGTACGTGTATGACAAGACGGGGCTGCTGACGTCACTGATCACTCCCGACGGTGACGAATTGCGTTACGAACGTGATGAAGACGGACGCATCTGTCGCATCGTTGACTGGGACGGGAATGTAACCCGGCTCGATGAGCACCCCAACGGACAGATTCGCAAAATTGCGTGGTTCAATGGCGTTACAACCGATGTCGAGACGGATGTTGCCGGCTTTGCAAAAAACATTCGAACGACTTCGCCTGCCGTTGGGCAACCGCTTGTCGATCTTGCGTACGTTCGCGACCACTGCGATCGCGTCACGGAAGAAATTGCGGGCCGCGAGAAGCGTAGCTTTCGTTACGATGCTGCGGGGCGTCTGAAGTCGGTCATTGGTGGAAGCCCCCAGCATGATGAACGCTTCGAGTGGGACCAGGCGGGCAATTGCATTCGCAACCGTGGGTTGGCGTTCGAATATGACGATGCGAATCAGCTTGCCCGGATTGGTGCGGCGGATGTCGAACACGACCCGGTTGGAAATGCGACGGTGGTTCCAAAGCCATATGGCAAGGTTGGCTATCGTTACAACGGCGCCGGTTGGCTTGTCGAAGCCACGTTGCCCAGCGGTGAAGTAGCTCGCTACGAATACGATCCGCTCGGTCGACGCACCCGCAAGATCGTTGGCGAAACGGTTGTCGAATACACATGGGCCGGTTACACGCTGCTTGGCGAGACCACCACCGGTCCGGCAGAATTCCAGCGACGCGACCATTTGTTCCTGCCCGGGCAATTCTTGCCGCTGGCAATGCGTGTCGACGGACAAACCTATGCCATTCATACCGACCAGCGCATGGCTGCGATTGCCATGACGGATGCTTCGGGGCGGCCGGTTTGGCGAGCAGAACACTCTGCCTTCGGGGAGACGAGGCTCGTTCAACAGGATGTTGAAAATCCCTGGCGGCTGATGAATCAGTATTTCGATTCGGAAACCGGATTGAATTACAACGTTGCGCGTTACTACGACCCGCAGTTGGGCCGCTACCTCACGGTTGATCCACTGCTTGATGATGGTGGCAGTGCGAACTACTACGGCTACGCCAACGGGGATCCCATCAACAAAGCGGATCCCACCGGTCTGTTTCTCCTCACGGCGATCGTTGTCGGGGCGATTGCCGGTGCTGTCATCGCCGGAGCGATCGAGGCGTACAAGCAAAGCGGCAAGAAAGGTACGCTTTGGGAAAAGACAAAAGCCGTCGCCAAGAAAGCGGCGATTGGCGGCGTTGTGGGAGCCGTCGGTGGACTGGCTGGTGGTCTGGCCGTGATGGGAGGAGCGGCAGTCGCGGGAGTCAGTGTCGCTGCGTTGGAGGTGGGGGCTGCCTCGTTGGGAACGCTTGCAGCGATTGGTGCGGCAGAAGGCATCGCCGGCGGCCTGGCCGAAGTGTGTTTCGAGGCTTCCCTGGAAGGACGTGCTCCAACTGGTACAGAACTGGCGATCGCTGTTTTGGTTGGGGGTGGAATTGGGGCCGTTAGCCTTGGAGTTGGCGGTGTCATGGCGTCGCGGGCTGCACGCAAGGCGGCGAATGAAACAACCGAGAAAGCATCTCGTCAGTTGGCCGAAGAAGTGATTGAGGACCAGTGGTGCTTTACCGGCGACACCTTGGTCGCAACGTGCGGTGGACGCATACCAATCCGGGAAGTTCGGGTGGGGACCGAAATTCGTGCGTTTGATTTCGATCGTGGCGAGTGGACATGCACACGGGTTCTGCGGACTCAGACACGAAGCTACCGCGGGCCACTTATCAGGGTTTATGCTGGTGACTCCGAAATCGAAGTAACTCCATTCCATCCATTCTGGGTGGTGGCGGGCTCGTCACTTGCGGAACGCCCGGGGGCAGCTCAGCTCGCGATGGGCGAGGACGAAGGCAGGTCTGTCGAAGGCCGTTGGATTGACTCGCACGACCTGTCGGTCGGCGACAAGGTGCAGACTGCCGACGGTGTCGTTACGATCGCAAAGTTGGAGCAGGTCGCTGACGCGGAAGTCTCTGTTTGCAGTTTGACGGCGGACACCATTCATTCCTTCGCGGTCGGCGAAGATGGGCTGCTTGCTCACAACGAATCGTGGTGCAAGATTCTTGCGAAGGGCAGGGGGCTCGACGAGGACGCGTTGGCAAAGAAACGTTCGGAGGTGCAAAAGGCATGGGCAGATGAGGGTGTCGACAGTAGTACGCACGGTCACCATCTCGTTCACAAGGAGGGCTTTGATGGTGTACGCGGTGAAATTAACTCCAAGTCGCAGGCCATTCTTGAAGAATTTGACATCTCGTTGCTGCGAAACAAGTCGGATGCTGCCAGCGAGATCGCAAGAGATGAGCCCCTACACAATCTGATTATCGCTCCGTATAAGTATGTACATGGTGAGGAATATGTCAGGGCGGTGCACAAGCGACTTAGCGACGCGAAGGAAGTGGCCAATTCGCTTCCTGCGTCCGCGACCAGGGAGCAGCGTCGCCAGGTCGTCGTGGATGCCATGGATAAAATGCGACGAGACCTTGAAAGCGGCAAGAAACTGTAGCAGGGAAATGGTATGGATAACCTCGTTGGCGAACTAACGATGTGCTTTTTGGGGGCGATCGATGAAGAACGCGCGATTGCGTTGCTGCGGGCCAATCCTGCGTTGCATTCAGAAAAGTACCTCGGCGACCCATGGATCGTTGTGGCGGCAACAAAGGGTGCCGAGTTGGTCTGTCGAGAATTGATTGCGCTCGGTGCCGACGTAAACGCCGAAGGTGACGGAGCGTACGCCCTGGAACGCGCGATGGAATCCGATAACCTCGAAATAGCGAGTATGTTGCTTAAGAATGGTGCTGACCCTAACCTCGGGCGAGGTTTGCTGATCGCTGTCGGAAAAGACCCCGACGTTTCCTATACGCGACTGCTAATATCGCATGGGGTCGAGATCAATAGAAAGTTCGACATCTTTGGCGAGCAGTTTAAAACTGCCGTCGACTGGGCTTCCGAAAAGCCGGAGGTTCTTGCGTTGTTGCGGGCGGCAGGCGGCCTGTCTCTCGTGGAGATGGAAGGAGCGTGATCGCGTGGCAACAGAATCAGAGATCATCAATCACTTCGAGCAGAACTTTGGGCCTGTGGACGCGAAGGTGATAAGGGAAATCGTCTCGCAGGAACCGGAAGTGGATATTCGGTTGGCTCGCTGTGGCAACGTTGACGAAGGCATCGTACTGTTCACAACCGGTATGAGTACGGCGCCGCTCAACTATTCAAACGATGGGCCGGAATTTCAGTTCGCTGAGGCCTTCATCCAACTGCCTTCGGATTGGCAGTTGAATGAACCTGATCAGCAATGGCCGATCGAATGGATATGGCGCATCGCGCGATTCCCGCATCGACAGAATATTTCAATCGGACATGTCGCGGTGCTTGGAAATGAGGATGAAACAAAGACGTTCTCTGCCAACGGGAAGTTTACGGGAATGTTGGTGCTTGCAGAAAACAGCGTCAAAGTGGCGGATGGAATTGTTCAGATGTATCGTTTGACGCCGCTCTATTGGTCGGAGATGCAGCTGGAGGCGTCGAAAGGTATTGCCGCGCTGTTGAATGCCATGGATGACGCCGAAATGGGTTTTGTCGTCGACATCCATCGACAGCCGGTCGTGACTGGTTGAACGTCTCTCAGAATCCAGCGGTCCAACATATCGTCAGTTGCGTTCTTGGCCTAAATCCAGCGGATTCCACGCAACTTTTTCCTCCGTTGGCAGATAACTCCTCCGTGGTTGTAGAACTCACTACGAAGGGAGAAAGTCATGCCAGCGACGCTTACGATGAAACTGAATCGCCAGCAGAGAACCTGGTTGGTGATTCGCACCGTTGCCGATGACGGAGCGATTAGGCGAAGTTCCTATCCGGTGTTTTCCGGAGCAGGCGAGCATCGCAACAATCCAGACAGCACCGATCAGGCCAATGCCGGTCCACTGCCGAAAGGACGCTACTATGTTGTCGATCGTCCGTCCGGCGGAACTCTGGGGCCATGGCGCGATGCGCTGACGGGGCGCGACGAATGGTTCGCCCTATATCGGGACGATGGCCGCGTGAACGACACGACGACCGTTAACGGTGTGCGGCGTGGGCAATTTCGCATGCATCCGGGTACGCGAAGCGTGGGTTGCGTGACGTTTATCAACGAGTCGCAGTTCACCGAAGCACGGAACACGTTGCTGGCACAGTCGCCAGAAACCATTTCCGGTGGATCGACAACCTACTACGGGATTCTTACCGTCGAGTAAATCACGCAACGGAGGTGAAGCTCCATGATTCGTGGTGCCCGGTGCGCGCGCGATGACTTGTCCGCGCAGCGTTTATTGGTCGGTGAGCAAGACCGTCTCCTGCCTGAAGTGAAGTTTCTCCGGATTGTCCGCAACAAATTGGTGGACGCCACGAGAATTATTGACGGACCTGCGGGCAGACGGATTGTCCGCCGAATAGCAAAAACACAATTGGCCGACGCCACGAAGGAGCTCAAGATGCAAACGGTAAGACGAGGATCACGCGGTACGGCGGTCAACACGCTACAGGAAATGTTGAATGCGCGAGGTGCCAGCCCGCGGCTTTCGACGGACGGTATTTTCGGCAGCAACACCGACCGGGCGGTGCGACAGTTTCAACGCACGAAAGGGTTGATTGTTGATGGAATCGTGGGGCCCAACACATGGGCGGCGCTCAATGCCGCTCCAGCCGCTCCGACCCCGCCACCAGCCGCTCCGGTGCCTGCCAAGTCAAAGGGGAAGTCGGTGACGCTAACGCACGCTGCGAAATACAAAGGCGATGTGTTGGGCTACGGCCGATTCAAGGGCGAATGCGCCGCGGGTGTGCAGCAGGTTTTTAGCGAAGCCAGCAAGCCACTTGGGCTCACGCGGACATGGCGGCCTGGTGTTCAGGTGAAGGGCAACAGCGTGGCGGCGGGGACGGCGATTGCTTCCTTTAAGAACGGTCGCTACTGGAAGCACGCCGCGGTCTTCATCCGTGAAACGCACACGGGGCTGGAGGTTTGGGACCAATGGGCCGGGCAGCCCTGGCACAAACGTACGCTTCGTTTTAACAACGGCAACACGACCGATGGGTCGAACAATGGCAATCTGTTTTATGTGGTAACCAGCCAGTAGTCGCGATGGCTACGAGACACGAGGAGGCTCTTGATGAGTGGAATGCTTGCCAGGTCACAGGTACCAACAAAACGCCAGTCCGATTTACCGGTGGATGTTCGGGCGGCGATCGTGACGCTGAAGAACCGGATTCGAACTGGTGGGGATTCGTCGCCACGCACGTTCAACAATCGCAAAGATGTCACGCGGAGTACGGGGCAGCCGCTACCGAAGCTCGCGCAGGGATGTTGTTACGTCGAGGGCGACGTGGGGCGTGGTCGGGTGGACCGGGGGAAACGACGGCTGGTTGCCGAAGTGGTTGAATCAACGAAGCAGATCCGGGAGATCTACTTTTCGGATGAACACTACCTCAAAGGTTCGTTCGTCCGCGTTGTGTAGGTTGGATGTGGATAGATGCGGAGATCTATTTGGCCGTCAGTTTGTCGATGACCTGCCGAAGCTGCTTCATCTTCACCGGCATGGTGAGTGACACGCGGTGGTCGGCCAGTTCGGCGTGCTCGGCCCAGCCTCCCTGCCCCTTGTCGAGCAGCAGGATTCCGGGTGCGCGAGATGTGGCGCCGTTTTTGGCGAAGTGATTGAACGCATCCAGCCCGGCCCGTCCAAGGCCGATACAGCTGAAGATCACAACATCGGCGACATCCGGCTCGCCCTCGAAGCGACGCAAAGCCAGTGACGGGTTTCGCATCACGAGTGCTCGCCAGCCTTCTTTTTTGAATCGTGTGCGGAACGCGTCCTGCATTTCCTGACTGGATTCGACAATCATGACGGAGGTTGGCGGTCCGGTGTCGGAGAGTTCGACATCTGCCTTATCGAGCTTGCCGGACTTCATTAGTTGCTGGACCATCTTCAGATCGACCAGCATTTCCTTTTGTGTCTGATACCGTTTATCAACTTCCAGTTTGATTGCTTTTCCGACGACTTTCGCGATGACGCCGGGGATGTCGGGGGCGACGTCCTGTAACGGTTTGAGGTTGCTGAATCGACTGTTGTTCATACGTGCCATGCGGTCGCCGAAAGGAATGGGCGATTCGCCTGACAGCATCTGATAGAACATGCAGCCGTTGAAGAAGATGTCCGATCGTGGGTCATCCTTCTTGCAGCCGGTTGCCTTTTCGAGTCCCGCGTAGTCAATCGTGCGCGGGTTGGTGAGATCTTCCTCGTCATCCCCGGATGTCGCGGCGGCCAGACCAAAGTCAACGATTTGTGCCCGGCCGTTGCTGGCGATCAAGGCGTTGGACAACTTCATGTCACGATGCGTGATGCCACGGTCGGCGGCATAGGCGAGTCCCGCGGTAATGTCGGTCGTGATGTTGACGGCATCGGCGATCGTCAGTTTGCGACGGACCTGCACAAAGTCGCGGAGGTTTTGCCCTTCGACGAATTCCATCACGAGGAAGTGGAGTTTCTTCTTCGAGTAGACTTCGAAAATCGGCACGATGTTCGGATGCCGCAGCTCGGCACCCATACGACCTTCCCGCAGGAACTGCTCGGTCTGAACAGGACTCTCGCTGTAGCGACTGCGGAGTACCTTTAGTGCCACAACCTGACCGGTTTCACGGTGGGAAGCGCGATAGACGCGGGCGAAAGAACCGGTACCTACCAGGTAGAGCACCTTGTAGTCGCCATAGAAGAAGCCGGCTCGTTCTCCGCGGGCAAGCCGATCGAATTGATAGTTGGTGAGGATGCCGCGACCCAGCAGGACGCGTTGCATTTCACTCATGGAAACATCCGTACCCAGCTCGCTCCAGACTGATTCCAGTTGACGCCTGTCGACAAGATTCAGATCGGATGCGCGTTGTGCAAGTTGTTCTGGCGACAAGTCGACCATAGTGCCTTGGTAATCGTTTCGCTGGGTTGGCCCTGATTGGCCCTGGTTGTTTTGGTTGGCCCGAGGAGCGCGGTGCGCCCTCGACTCTATGCTATCAATGGGGCGCCATTCGGTAACCCCATTTTGGGACAGACCGACGCAACGCTGACTTAACTCACTCCTCGCCTTCGCCTTCAAGGCAGCGACGGTATTCGTTACGTTCGCGTCGGGTCGCTTCGAGATCGAAGAGGAGGTACTTCATGTCCAGTCGAAGTTGGCTCAGTGCTTCCTGAACAAGGTTCAGAATTCGACGTCGACGACGTGTGCTATCTGCGACGCGTTGAAACACGGGTTCCAGTTGGGCACGATGTTCGGCAGGCAGCCGAGAAATTACCGCGGCCAAATCGACCATGTCGCGAGGAAGTTGTTCGTTCTTGTTGTTCGTCAAACGTGGGCCGGTTTTCATTGGTGCGTCTCCAGTTGCGTGATCTGGAATCTGAGTTATGCAGGGGACGTGCCAAGTCGAATGGCTACACGGGAATCTTGCTTAAGTCCTTAACTTATAAGAGATTACGGGATGTGTCGAGCAATCGGCGGCCACCGTTGTGTGGTAATGCTGCTACAGGGTGACCTAGAGGTTCATCATCGGAGTTGCTAGAAGTCCCGCGAGTTCGGCAGATTGAACGCTCGTGGCGGGGAAGCCTACCGTCGTGTGATGCCGGACCCCGTCAAAAAGGGGCGTAATCGGCCGCTGATTGACGTTTACGGGATCCGGGCAGCTTTGGAAAGGACTTCAGGTTGGCATTTCGAGACATTCGCCGCTCTCCGATGTTTTTGTGGTGCGCCTTACTTCTGGGGACGTGGCACGTTGCCGCCGGGCAGACAACACCAAGCTCAACCCCGGAAACGACCGAGCCGTTGCCCACGGAAAGCCGCACGGATTTGGTCACCGGCCAGCCCGAAGAACCTGTCGGCACGGAAGCGCCCGTGGCAATGGAAACGCCCGTGGCAATGGAAACGCCCGTGGCAATGGAAACGGCCAGCCCAACCGGACAGTTGCTCGATGGGTTCGAAGGGGTTAAGCCTTCTTGGCGAATTCTCCCCAGTCGTGCATTGGCATCGCCGGCGCGATTAAGGCGTTCGGACGTATCGCCGCATGCGGGGAGGCGGTGCGAGCAGATTTCGCATTTCGCACATCGGGGTGCCGAGCAGATTCTGGCCGTTCATGACATGCCCTCGGCCGCGGCGATTGAGGAATTCCAGATTCGGACCTGGTTACGGGGGACTCGACCGGGTTATCAATTGATGGGCCGAGTTCGTTTGCCGCGGACTCTTGATGAGCACGGTCAGCCACTGTCCTTCTACATTCATGGCGACGTCTATACGGCCGTCAACATGTGGCAGGAGCTGCGTTTGAACGAGGTGGACCGTAAGATCGGTGACGGCGTACGGGCGCTACGTATTGAACGCGGCAAGCATGTCGATTCCACCGAAGCGTACCTGGACGAGGTGGTCATCAATACGTACGGCGGCGCGGGTTCGAATGTGTTGTGGATCGACGATCTAACCCTTGATTCGGCCGTGTATGTAAACACGCGTCAGACGGGAATCCCTGGCGTACTGGCCAGCAAAGCACCGCCGACGGCCGATACCGCCCAGCGACCGGCTTCCGATTGGTTGCCTCGAGCGGTAACGCATCACGGGGAGTCGTTCGGATTTTTGCGTGGTCTTGGATTCAACACGATATGGCTGGATCGCGCGGCGACGGCAGAACAACTGGCCGAAGCTCGGAAACGAGATGTTTGGCTGATTTGCCCGCCTCCGCAGAATGTATTTGCTGCCGGGGGGCGATTGGCGAATTTCGATCGCGTCGTCGCGTGGGACGTTCAGTCCGGAGTTCGGGAGTCGGGAGGCCGGGCACCGGCCCAGCTGCGAAGTTCCGTTTCGCTGCTTCGAGAGCACGATCCGCTCAAGCGTCCCACGATTGCGCTTGGCGTCAATCTCGACGAACAACGGACCCTTGAGCGACTCGTCGATATCGTGGTGGAGAGTCAGCCGAATTCCGCCCACCGTCGTTCGAACTGGATTGGACTTGGCACACCCCTGGTTCCGGCGTCGCGCTGGATCCCGTTGCGGAACGAAACGTGGTCGTCGGTGGTTTGTGGTTACCGCGGGTTCGTACTTCGTACCGGGAGCACGCTGCAACCGCATTCGGCCAAACACGCCGCTCATCTGGCCGAGCTGTTCAACCTGGAGCTCTCCATGCTGCGGCCCTGGATCATCCAGCCGCAACTCGAGCGGCGGGTGTATGAGTCGGGCTCCTCACGTTTCGTGACGTCGTACCTTTCCAACGATCACTCCAGTCTGGTGCTGTTAAAACCGGTGAGTCGGACGCGTTCGAGTTTTGCTCGGGGATACGTGGCGAACAATATCGAGATTCCCACGTCGACGCACCGTGACGCTTTTCGCATGGAACCAGGTGGGCTTTCACCGATTGTCTATCGCCGCGTGGCCGGTGGAATTAGTGTCACTCTGAATCCATCCAAACCGGATGGGCTGCTGGTGTTCACGGACCGCACGAGCATCGTGCAGGCGTTGTCGCAGCATCTTGGCAAGACCTGGCCACGTACCGAGGAGCTGCTGATTGCCGTGCTACGCAAGGAACTGCTGGACCTTGATCAGCGAATCCAGCATGCCGTGGCGGAACGCAGTTTCCAGTCGCTGTTGCGCGGCGAGGTGCACGCGCTGCATGGCCGCATCGCGCCCTTGCTGGACCAGGGGCCCGGCTCGGCGACGTTTCGGGAGTTGGACCACGTGCTGGGGCAGCTTGAACGTGCCCACGAGCGACTGTCTCAGTAGCGCCGCGGGGTACCGGGAACCGGTTCGTATCAAGTGCGACCAGTAATTTCATCGGGATATCGCAACCGCCAGACCACTGGACCATAATGGTCCCGTCTGCCCGGTCCGTTGAGTTCACGATGGCACGCCGATGGTACGTTCTGATTGCACCCAACTAATTGCTGTCCGCTTGTTTTCCCTGCTGCTGGCGAGTGCGTTTTGCCTGATGCCTTCCAGCGGGAATTGCCAATCGGCCGAACCAAAGCTCGTGGAGAATCCGCGCGCGGTGGCGTGGGCGACTTCGCGTTTTCGAGGTCGCCCTGAACCGCCGCTGCCGTACCGGGCAGAAGTCGCATTCCCGAATTTGAAACTCAAGCGGCCCGTTGCGCTCACGAATGCTCCGGGGACCGACCGACTGTTTGCCGTGCAGATTGCCGGTGAAGTCGTTTCCTTCCGCGAGCCATCGGATACGGGTGACGCGGCAGACGTTGCGGAGACAGACCAGCTGATCGATCTTCGCGATGTGAACCCGGATGTTCGACAGGTTTACGGGCTGGCGTTTCACCCACAATATCCCCAGCAGCCATACGTTTACATCGTCTACATCCTTGATAACAAGGACCCGCAGGGCACGATCGTTTCGCGATTCACGGTCGACCAAGTGGAGCCACCTCGAGCCGACCCCAAAAGCGAGCGGCAGATTATTCGTTGGCTCTCCGGAGGTCACAACGGTTGTTGTTTGAAGTTTGGTCCGGACGGCTTTCTGTACATCTCCGCGGGCGACGGGGAAGGCCCGAACCCTCCCGACATCCGCCGCGCCGGGCAGGACGTTACGAATGTGCTTTCGACGATCATGCGGATCGATGTGGATCAACCGGGCGACGACCGGAACTACTCGATTCCGCCGGACAATCCTTTTGTCGACATGCCGAATGCGCGGCCCGAGATCTACGCATTTGGATTTCGCAATCCATGGCGGATGAGCTTCGATCGTAAGACGGGAGACTTCTGGGTGGGCGATGTTGGCTGGGACCTGTGGGAGCTCGTTTTTCGAGTTGAGCGTGGTGGGAACTACGGTTGGAGTATCGTCGAAGGCAGCAATCCGATTCATCCAACGGATGCAAAGGGACCCGGTCCCATTCTGCCGCCAGTCATTCAGCATCATCATTCCGAAGCCCGCTCGATCACCGGCGGGTACGTCTATCATGGCAGGAAGTACCCGGATTTGCAGGGGAAATACGTTTACGGTGACTACAACACGGGCAAGATCTGGGCACTGGATTCAAACGATGGAAAGGCTGTCGACGTCCGCGAATTGACGGATACCTCCAATCAGATCATCGGTTGGTGCGAAACGAATGATGGCGAGCTCTACTACGTTGACTACCAGCGCACGAATCAGGTCTATCATCTTGTTCCCAATGACGTGCCCGATACTTCGTCGGCGTTTCCTCGAAAGCTGAGCGATACGGGGCTGTTTTCGTCGCTACCGGATTATCGGTTGGCGAGCGGCGTGGGAGATTATTCGGTCAGTGCAGCGATGTGGGACGACGGTCGGCAGGCGGTACGGCACATCGCGATTCCCGGTGCGGGGCAGATCACCACCGCGAAGAATGGGAGCTGGAGATTCCCGGCTGACTCCGTGGCGGTGAGGACGGTAACGAAGCAAATCGACGGTGTCGAAAAGCGATTGGAGACGCAGGTCCTGCACTTTGAGTCAAACGAGTGGCGACCGTATTCATACGTTTGGAATGAGGCTCAGGACGAGGCTACGTTGGCTCCGGCGGAAGGGATGGAGGTTGACTTTGGTAGCTATCGACATCGCGTCGCCAGTCGAGTGGAGTGCCGGATTTGCCACAGCAAGCCAATGCGAGGGCTGCTTGGACTGACCGCCATGCAGCTGACTGGGGAGAGCCTTGCAACGCTACAAGAAAAGGGATTGCTGGCAGAGAATTCCCGGTTGAAGAGCGGTGCCAATACCGCGACGGCAAAATCGGCCGGTAACAAGGCAGCGGTCGTCGGTCTGGTCGATCCGTATGACGAAACGCAGGCGTTGGAACAACGAGCGAGATCCTACTTGCATGTGAACTGCGTGTACTGTCATCGCCCGGAGGGTGGTGGACCGTCGCCAATTCATCTGGATTTTGGCCAGACGCTGGAAGCGACAAAATTGGTCGACAGCCTGCCGGTGCAGGGCGATTTTCAGATTCCCGATGCACGGATCGTGAGCCCCGGTGACCCAATGCGTTCGATTCTTTTCTATCGCATGGCGAAGGTCGGGGCGGGGCACATGCCACACATTGGGGCTCGTGAAATTGACGATCGCGGAATTCGGTTGATGCACGACTGGATTGCCAGTCTGCAGCCGGAAGACTCGACGGGCGACAACGCAGTGGCTCAACTGCTGGCAACACCGCAAGGAGCGCTGCGGTTGTCGTGGATGATGCGATCTCCGGAAACCAGTGCAGGGTTGAAATCACGAATCGTGAAGGCAGCGTTGGCATCGGATGCCACGTTTGTTCGCGACCTGCTGGAGCCCTTTTTCCCCGCCGACGCCCGAAAAAAACGTCTCGGTGTGAACTTCTCTCGCGAGTTGGTGTTAGCGAAAACCGGCGATGCCGACCGTGGCGAGGCCGTCTTTCGCAGGAAGGAACTCCAGTGTGTCACCTGTCACGCGGTGGGAGATTCTGGCGGCGAGCTGGGCCCTCCGCTGGATGAGATTGGCCGCACGTATCGGACCGGTGCTGAGATGCTCGAGACGATCGTTGAACCGTCAAAAAAGATTCTGCCGGACTATCAGTTGCAGATTGTGGTCACCAACGATGGCGAGACACTGTCCGGACGCGTGGTTAGCGAGGCTACGGATTCATTGACGCTGCTGCAGGTTGACCATCAAAAACGTGTCGTTCCGTTTGCCGATATCGAAGCGATTTCGACTGGCGACGTATCCATGATGCCGGCGCAGTTGCTGCAGTCATTGACGGCTCAGGAGGCAGCGGATCTCGTTGCGTATCTGCTGTCGTGTACCCCAAAATCGGCGGACTAGCTTGCTGCCTGATATCGCTCCATCGAGCGGGCACGCGCCATCGTCACCAGCGACCGCTCGTCGGGTTTAACGCGCTCGCCTGGGGCTCTCGAGATGTCGTTGAACCACACAGCGCACCGCATTTATAGCGATGCATTCGCTGCTTCACGGACCTCGTTTCGGTGCGTCCGTTGTCCCTCGAATTCCAGGAATCGCTCAAGTTTCTGGAGGCTCGTCCCGCGATTGACCTTGACCGTAACTTTAGGATTGTTTTACAAGCCGCCTGCTTTTCAAGGGAATTCATTTCCCGACTATCCTTTCTCGAAGTTGAGTCGTCCTATGACAAAGCGATTGCAGACGGATTGCATTCGGTACGTAGTGGTCTTGCTACTGTTCACAGCCAATGGACTTTTCGCGCAGGATGCCATCTCTACCGATGAGGGGCAGCGATTTGTGGCCGTTGGCCAGCTTGCCCGCGTATCCCGGGAAGGCAAGTCTGCCCGCTACGTGCTGCTTGACGAGCTGGGCGAGGTGACTGCCAGTCTCCGGACGGCGTCGGGCGTTGAACTTCGCGAGTTCGTGGGTCAGGACGTTGGCGTCACCGCCAGAACGCTGGTCGACGGCGACACGCCAGTATTGCTGGCGGAGAACGTCACAACATTCGGTGAAGCACGACAGGTTTCGCCCGACGACATTGATCGCCACATCGCGTTGGCAAGCCACGAGGAAGAATACATCGCCCAGAGCGGAGGGCTGCCATCAATCATTACCGCACCCAGCATCGCTGAAGAGTATCCTGCAACGGAATTCGGCCCCATCATTGGCGAAGAAATCGTCGCCAGCGACTATGTCGGCACGAGTTGCGGCATTGACGGCTGTGCTTCGTGCGGAGGCGGTTGTGGCAGCGTTGCATGTTCGACATGTGCAGCATGTCCGTGTGGACTACCGGGACGTTTCTGGGTTCGTTCCGAGTACCTGATTTGGTGGACGAAAGGCATGGACACACCGGCTTTGGTGACGACCAGTCCCGCCGGGACGCCACGAGCCAGTGCGGGTGTGCTTGGGCAACCTGGGACGCAGACGCTGTTTGGTGGTGAAGAACTGTTTGACGATTCTCGCTCGGGGGCCCGCTTTCGAATTGGAAAGTGGTGCGACCAGTGCAACTGGATTGGCTTCGAGACGGAGTATTTCTTCCTTTCCGACGAAGATGATAACTTCGACTGCACGGACGTAGGCCAGACCATTTATGCCCGGCCCTTGTTCGAGGTGAATTCCGGCGAGCAGAATTCCGAGCTTGTGCAGTTCCCGGGAGTTCTCAACGGCAGCATTCATATAGACGCGGACTCCTCGCTATGGTCGATCTCGCCGAGGCTGCGAGTGAACCTGTCGTGCGAGCGATTCCCCGGATGCAATCCCTGTGACCCGTGCGACTACGGCGGATATCGCCTCGACCTGTTGGTCGGCTACCGATACATGCAACTCGATGACAGCGTGCGAATTCACGAGAGTCTGGCCACGGTGAGTACCGCTACACCGACCTACTTTGTGTTGCGAGACGAGTTCGACTCGACGAATGAATTCAACGGAGCGGACCTGGGCTTCCTTTGGGAAGGCTATCGCGGCCCGTGGTCACTGGAACTTGTTGGCCGGGTTGGCATCGGTCAGACCAGTCAGGAAGTGTCGATTCGTGGATCAACGGCGACCACGTCCGGTACGTCGACGTTCAACGATCCAGGCGGACTGCTGGCACTCGAATCGAACATTGGCACCTACTCGCGTGACGAGTTCACGATCCTGCCCGAGATGCAGGCAACGCTCGGGTACGCCATTTCTCCGCGTTCGCGACTGCTGGTGGGTTACAGCTTCATGTACTGGAATGACGTAGCTCGTGCTGGCGAGCACATCGATACGAACGTCAACACGGACCTCATTCCACCGGCACAAGCGACGACGGCACCCGCCAGTCCGGTCTTTGCGTGGAAAGATTCCAGCTACTGGGCCCAGGGGCTGAGTCTGGGCCTTGAGTACCGCTGGTAGTCGACTTCTGCCCCGCTCAATGAGCTCAGACGCTGCGAACTCAGTGCGTGCTGTTCACGCCTGTGTTGATGACAGCGGACGAAAATTGAATCCTTTCGACCTTTTTGGGACCGAAAGGTCTTCGCCGGGGCCGAGTTTGCGGATCTTGGTAATTTTGCAGCCTTTAACGGCCGATAGAAACTGCGTCGCGCGTTTGTGCGCACGTAGATTGCCCGCGGGAATGCTGGCAATGAATCGACAGAGGGGATTGTCATGTTGAATCCGTTGAAGGCATTACGTGGATTTCTTGCTCGTCGCGAGCACGGTAGCCAGGCACTTCGTCCGTCCCGCAAGACGCGGTTGGTCGTCGAAACGCTAGAAGACCGGCGCGTGCTATCGGTTTCCGCCGGCGCCCTGCCGTCGATCGCGGGAACGGTCTTCACCGACGACAATTCCAACGGCATGATGGACACTGGCGAAGGCGTCGAAGGCGCGATTGTGCGTCTCTTTCTGGACGACGGTGACGGCATCTTCGAACCGGGGACGGATGATGTCCAGGTTGGAGCGGACCTGCTGACCGATGCGAACGGCGAATACTGCTTCGATAATCTGGATCAGGAGTCCAACTACTTCGTTCAACAGCCAGCCCAACAGGTTGACGGCGTTACCCTTGCAGAGATGGCGAGCGCACTGATCGAATGCGAACCGCAATTGATCATCGATTCTTTTGAAACAACCCAGTCAACGTCTGCGCTTCCACCGCCGGTATCCAGCGACCAATCGTCGCTTTCGTTGGGCGGAACTGAAGTCATCGGCGGCGAGCGGGATCTCGCGGTCGAACTGCAGGCGGGTACATCCGAAGTCCAGTTACGCGTGAATCCGTTTGGCTTGAGCGACGTGCTTATCTTTGACAGTTCGGCGGGCACCACGGGCCTTCGCGAAGTCACTTGGGACGGCGTCGACAATGACGGCGACACGCTGGCAATGGGGCTTGGCGGAATCGACCTCACGCAAGGCGGGACACTGCAGGGTATCACTTCCCTGATGGGTGTCGACGCCAACGGTGCCAACGCTCGCTTCCGAATCTACCAGGGCAACTCGGGCAACTTCTCGGAAGTGACCCGAGCGATCCCGGTAACGGGCGGGGCGGCAACGTCGTGGGTCTTCATTCCGTTCACGGATTTTGTGGGCACGGTGGACGCGAGTAACGTTGATGCGATCCAGCTGTTTATTGATACCGGTAACGATTCCGTTGACGGGCAAATCGACTCGATTGGTGTCCTGGGACCCAAGATCAACGATTTCCAGAACGACGTTCAGATCGACCTCGAATTGACCAAGACGACGACCTCGACGACGGTCAACAACGGCGACCAGGTGACGTGGACGCTTTCGCTCTCCAATAACGCGGCCAACGCCAACGTCCCGGCTACGGGCATCGTTGTGGATGATGTCATTCCTGCAGGAGTTTCGTTCGTCAGTGCAACGCCGTCGGTTGGAACCTATACCAACGGCACCTGGACGCTAACGGGCGTTTCTTTGGCTCCTGGAGCAACCGAAACGCTGACATTGGTGACTTCGGTTGACGGCGCGATTGCTGGCGGTACGGTCCTTGAAAACGTCGCGGAGGTTTCGGCACACGATCAGGCCGATTTTGATTCGACGCCGGGCAATGACGACGGCGATCAGAGCGAAGATGATGAGGCGAATGCCAGTGTAACAGTTGGCGAATTCATTGATCTGGAAGTGACCAAGGTTGCCTCGTCCGCCATCGTTTCTGCTGGCGACCAGGTGACGTTCACAGTCACGATCACCAACGATGCCAACACGGCGAACACGGCCGCTACGAACGTTCAGGTTACCGACACGTTGCCTGCGGGCCTGACGCTTGTGAGTGCCACTCCGTCCGGCAACGGCGTTTTCAGTAACGGCATATGGAGTCTCATCGACCCGTTGGCCATCGGCGGATCGCAGACCCTGTCAGTCGTAGCGTCCGTAGACAATGATGTATTGGGCGATGCTTCGCTGATGAACGTTGCAGAGGTCACCTCCGCCAACGAAGACGACGCGGATTCGACTCCCGACAATGATGATGGTGACCAGAGCGAAGATGACGAGGCGAATGCAACGGTCATGGTGGGCGCCGTGATCGACCTCGAATTGGAAAAGTCAGTCAATGTGGCGACGGTGGACGCTGGTGACAATGTAGTCTGGACGGTCAGCGTGACGAACGATCCGACAAACGCCAATACCGCTGCGACCAATGTGCAAGTGACCGACGTGCTGCCTACGGGCGTTACGCTTGTGAGTGCAACGCCGTCGGGCAATGGTGCATTCGCCAATGGTGTATGGTCGCTGGTTGACCCGCTACAGCCGGGCTCGGTCGCGACGTTGACCATGATGACCAGCGTCGACGTTGGGACAGCCGGCGGTTCAGCCCTGATCAATTCCGCTCAGGTGAGCGCCGCGGATCAGCAGGACATCGATTCTACTCCGGCCAATGACAACGGCGACCGTAGTGAGGATGACGAAGATGAAGCACAGATTACCGTGAATTCGGTGATCGATCTCGAACTGACAAAGACCACGACTTCGTCGACGGTACTGGTTGGCGATCAGGTCACCTGGACCGTGTCGCTCACGAACAATGCGGCCAATGCCAACGCGGATGCGACGGGCGTGACCGTCGGCGACATTCTGCCAACCGGCCTGGACTTTGTTAGTGCCACGCCGTCAAGCGGTACTTTCATAACGAACACGTGGACGCTGGGTGGCGCGTTGGCACCGGGAGCAACCGAGACGTTGACGCTCGTGACAACCGTCAATTCAAGTGCTCCGACGACGATCACCAACGAAGCCGAAGTGACCGCTGCGACGGAAACAGACATTGATTCGACGCCGGGCAACGACGACGGCGATCAAAGTGAGGATGACGAGGACAACGCCTCGATCTCGGTCACCCCGTCAATGATTGACCTCGAACTGCAGAAGACGGTCAGTGCGACGACGGTCAACACAGGTGATCAGGTGACGTGGATGATCACGCTCACGAACAATGCTGCGAATGCCAACGCGGCTGCCACGGGAGTTCAGGTCACGGACATACTTCCAACGGGAGTAACGCTGCAGAGTTCCAGCCCGTCGTCGGGGACCTACGCTGGCGGAGTTTGGACGCTGGGCGGCCCGATCGAGCCAGGTGAAAGCGAGACTCTGAATATCGTCACCTCCATCGATTCGTCGGCTTCCGGCGGAGATGTGCTGACGAATACCGTCCAGGTGACGGCGGCGACGGAACCCGACTTTGATTCAATGCCAGGCAATGACGACGGTGATCAGAGCGAAGATGAAGAAGCGAGTGCACAGGTTACGCTGAACAATATCGTTGACCTGGAGGTCGACAAGCAGGTCGATCAGGCCAACGTCGAGGTGGGTGACCAGGTCACGTGGACCATCACGGTTTCCAACAACGCTGCGAACGCCAATACTTCGGCGACCGGAGTGACGATTGCGGATGTGCTTCCGGCCGGAGTCAGCTTCGTGTCGGCGATGGCCACCAATGGATCGTACAACAGTACTTCGGGAATCTGGACGCTGGCTGCGGCTCTCGCACCGGGAGAGTCGTCCACGCTGACGATTGTCACGATCGTGGAATCCACCGCGGCCGGATCGAGTCTGCTGAACGTCGCCGAGGTTGCCAGCCAGGATCAGGACGACATCGATTCGCAACCTGCCAACGACAATGGCGATCAAAGTCAGGATGATGAAGATCCTGCGACGATCGACATCGGCTTGGTTCGACCGATTTCCAAGCGGGATCTGCTGGCCTTCTAGAAACGCCTGCGTCCGGCAGATTGTGAAAAGATCGACTCGTGCTTCGCGCTGACGAGTCGGTTGGCGTAAGTCCATTGGGCCAGTCTGGGCATGCCTTCGCTGCAGTCTGGACGGGGTATTCGCCCACTCGGGGCACGACATTGGCCCCATCTGAAGCTGCATGGCCGCGGTTGAGACCCTCCGCGCGGCCCGGGGCAGCCCGACATCGGGGACAGCCGGCTGTCTAAGTCGCGCGTGGTCGGTTGACCATGTTTTCTTGGCCTTCCTATAATGTCCGACTTCTTTATCCGTCCGTCACGCGAGCAAAGCGTTACCTATGAAAGTTCACGAATTCCAGGCCAAGGAAATTCTCCGCGAGGCAGGCGTTGCTGTTCTCGAAGGAATCGTCTGCAAAACGCCCGAAGAGGCTGCTGCAGCATATGACAAACTGGGCGGTTCGATCGCTGTCGTCAAAGCACAGATTCACGCTGGCGGGCGTGGTAAGGGCAAAACTGACGGAGGGCAGCATGGTGTCGAACTGGTAAAATCGGCAGACGATGCAAAGCGGGTCGCCGAGAATCTGCTGGGCAACAAACTGGTCACGATTCAAACGGGCCCCGAAGGACAGGTCGTTCGTCAGGTGTTCGTTGAAGCTGGCTGCGACATCGCCCGCGAACTCTATCTGGGGATCGTGCTGGATCGCGCAGAATCAAAGCCCGTTCTGATGGTTTCCTCCGAAGGCGGGATGGAAATCGAGGAAGTGGCGGCCAACACGCCCGAAAAGATCTTCAAAGCTCACTTCGATCCACACTTTGGACTGCAGTCCTATCAGGTCCGAAATCTCTGCAAGAAGCTAGGGATCGAAGGCAAGAGCGTCCGTTCGGCGGACAAATTCATGAAGGCACTGTGTAAAGTCTTCGTGGAAAACGATGGAAGTCTGGTGGAAATCAATCCCCTGGTCGTGACCGGAAGTGGCGATATCGTTGCCCTGGACGCCAAAATGTCGTTCGACAGCAATGGTTTGTTCCGGCATCCGAAAGTCGTTGAATACCGCGACATCGGTGAAGAAGAGCCGGCGGAAGTTCGGGCGGGCGAAGCGGGTTTGAGCTACGTCAAGCTGGACGGAAATATCGCCTGCCTGGTGAACGGTGCGGGCCTGGCAATGAGCACGATGGACTTGATCAAGCTGCACGGCGGCGAGCCTGCGAACTTCCTTGACGTCGGAGGCGGCGCGAAGGAAGACCAGGTGACCGAGGCGTTCCGCATCATTCTGGATGATCCGAACGTGAAGGGTGTGCTCGTCAATATCTTCGGCGGCATTATGAGTTGCGAAACGATCGCCAACGCCCTGGTTGCCGCTTACAAGACCATTGGCTTCGACGGCATTCCCCTGGTTGTTCGCCTGGAAGGAACGCAGGTCGAATTGGGACGCAAGATCATTCAGGAGAGCGGAGTCGACATCATCAGCGCGGACGGTTTGACCGACGCCGCGAAGAAGATTGTGGCCGCCGTTAGCTAGGACCGAGAACGCCAGCGGGCAACGCCCGTTGTGCCATTTCGCCCAAACCCAAACACACACCAAAACATCGAAGTCAAAACATGACAATTCTCGTAGACAAGAATACTCGCGTAATTTGCCAGGGCATCACCGGACGCGTTGGCGAATTTCACACTCGCGGCTGCCTGGAATATGGCACGAAAATGGTTGGCGGCGTAACGCCGGGTAAGGCCGGGCAAACCGTCGCCGATTTGCCTGTCTTCGATACGTGCTACGAAGCCGTCGAACAGGTTGGTGCCGATGCCACCATGATCTTCGTGCCGCCGGCATTCACGGCCGATGCGATTCTGGAAGCGGTCGATGCCGGGATCAAGGTCATCACGGCGATCACCGAAGGCGTTCCGGCGCTGGATATGGTTCGCGTTTACGAAGTGGTGAAAGCCAACGACGTCACGCTGATCGGCCCGAACTGTCCGGGGCTTATTACGCCTGAACAGTGCAAGATCGGCATTATGCCGGGCTACATTCACAAAGCCGGTTCGGTCGGTGTGATGAGCCGAAGTGGTACGCTGACCTATGAGGCCGTCTGGCAGTTAACCAACCTTGGGCTCGGTCAATCGACCTGCGTTGGCCTTGGGGGTGACCCGATTGTCGGCACATCATTTATTGACCTCCTGAAACTGTACGAGGCGGATCCCGGCACCGAGGCCATCATGATGATGGGCGAAATCGGTGGTACCGCCGAAGAAGAGGCTGCGGCTTACGTGAAGGAGCATGTCACCAAGCCGGTCGCGGCCTTCATCGCCGGTCGAACGGCCCCTCCTGGAAAACGGATGGGACACGCTGGCGCCATCATCTCCGGTGGCAAAGGTACGGCGACTGAGAAGATCGCTGCACTGCGAGACGCTGGAATCGAGGTCGCCGAGAGTCCCGCGGATATGGGCGCGGCCATGCAGCGTGCCATCAAGTCGGCGTAGAGCACTAACGGTCGAATCGGTTGGCCGATGAAATAGTCGGCTGGCCCAAGAGAGTCTTCATGACATCCAACCCCTACGAATCGCCGTCATCCGATGGGATTCGAGGGAGTTGTACGTCGGACTCCGTCGTCGAATTCGACTACACGATGCAGGACGCCGTGGAGTTTTCCCTGCGTGAAAACAGGGACTACGTGGCGTCGTCGGTCAGGCAGCGTCGCACGATTTTGCTCATAGCGGCGCTGGTGTTTGCCGTGCTGGGCGGCGGTATGTTGCTGCTCAGTTCGACACCCGTGGGCGCGATGTTCTCGGCGCTGCCGATTTCATTGATGTCCGTCTATTTCTTCTTTCGCGCGGCGTGGGTCCGAAATCGCGTCGACAAAGCCGTTCGCAAAACGATCACGGAGATGCAGAGTCGCCGCCCGTCTTCGGGCATGCTCGGTCGCCATACCGTATCGCTGACGGAAGACGGCATCTCGTCGGTCTACCCCGGCGGTGATTCTCGCTGGATGTGGTGGGCGGTTCCCGAAATTGTGACCGAAGAAGACGCCGCTTATATCTATCTCGCCGGGACCGAAGCCAAAACAATTCCGGCTCGAGCGTTCGCCACGGACGAGCATTTCCGAGCGTTTGTGGCAAATGCCCGTTCGCTGTGGGAGCAAAAACGCGTGGCCACTGAAGCTACGTGATTCTTTTGACCGCCGGCCTGAATTTGTGACCAAGATCACACCGGGAGCGGCGAATCGACGACAGTTGTTCACGTTTGATTAGGACGAAACGGCTTTTCAGGCGAGGTGATGCATGGTCATCCGAGAATATTCGTTAGGCCCGGTCGCGATCTTGCTGCTGACATCTTTGGCGTTTGTTGTAGGGTGCGGACACAAACCGCCGCCCTTGCAGCCTCCGATTGCGATTGCGACCGCGCTGATGCTGAACGGTCAGGAGCAATCAGCACTTCGCGTCTGCGATCACGAGCTGGCGGAGCGTCCTGACGATCTTCCGATGATGATTCTGCGAGCTGAAGTACTCGAGCGGTTGGGTCGGGCGGATGATGCAATGACGGCCTATCAGCTGGCTGTTCGGCTGCACCCCAACGACGTCGACGCAAAGGCGAGGCTGAATCAGTTCACGGTTCAATCGATGGAGTTTGATGCAGTTCCGGAGCACGGTCAGCATCCGCACGCAGCTGAATCACTTCGCGGTTCAATCGATGGGCCGTCGATTGTGACCGCAGTCTCAGGTGTTGAAGACAAACCGGAAAATGATTTTGGCGACAAGGCTTATCGCCAAACGCAGCGGCGTGCCCAGGCCGCACCGAAACCAGCTTCGCGTCGACCGACCGTCGTTTCACCGGAGGTCGCTCGATTGCAAAAGCTGGCGGCGATGGTCGCTGAACGGTCAATGCCATGGCATGAAGACACGCGAGCGGTTCCCGAGCTTGGACGGGCTTCGTCGCCAGAATCGCCCGGCGGTGCGGAATTGCAACCGCAGGTGGTTCGATTCGACTTTGGACTGGGAATGGCGGAACCAATGATCGATGTTCCCGCGATTCCGACGACCGGCCGGCGTAGCTTGTTTGTTGAGCTGCCGACGGTGGAGCGTCAACGACGGTTCATCGGTCAGTCGATAGCTCGGGATCAGGGGTGCGCCCGCGGTGGCTTGTTGTTCTTTCCTGCCAACCGTGTTGATGGGCCGGATGAGGATTCCTTTCGGCCCACAACTTCCTGCCGCGATGGAAAGGACAATGACGGAAACGGCGTGTGGGACAAGCAGGACCCTGCCTGTTGGGGTGACCCTCGAAACCCTGATTCCTATCATCCGGATCTGGTCGAAGGCCGCGATTTATTGTCGCCGTCGAATTCCATTGCACGTCCGCCGAGAGTCAACCCGGTCGCCGTCCGGGCATCGAGCGTGCCGGGATCGATACCGGTGCCGCCCGCTGCGGTGGCACCTCTGCGCGTGGTGCAGTAGTCGTCGGACGAGACAGCTAGTCGTGTCTCTGAAATATCGTGTCCGACAATTCGTAAACGTCCGGCGTTAGGCCAATGGCGCTCACTTTAAGATTCGAGGGTGATCATTTCCTCCGTCTCTTTGGTCCCCTCGTTCTCCTCGTTCTCCTCGGTCGGCTCGGTCGGCTCCGTCGGCTCGGCCAGCTCGGTCAGCTCGGTCAGCTCGGTCTCCTCAGTCGCTTCAGTCGCTTCAGTCGCTTCAGTCGCGGAGCGACGACATCCGATAGCCTGGGACTTCAGTCCCAGGAACAGAATCAAATACCATTCCGAGAGTCGCGGAGCGACGGCATCCGGCTTTTGGCCCCAGCCAATACCGTCGCTCCGCGACTCAAATGGAATTGGTTTACGGTATTTACCTTGGACTGAAGTCCCAGGATATCGGATACCGTCGCGGAGCGACGGGGTAGAATACAAACCTTCACAAGCTTGCGATTCCGCTCGATGTCTAAACCGTGACCGCTGAATTCACGCGCAAGGAATCATAAAGTGAGTCCCATTGAGCGTTAGCCGTCCGCGGAGAACCAACCGGCGACTTCCTTCAGGCCCTCTTCCGCGGGTTGTAGCGGCCAATACTCAAGCCCCACATATCCGTCGTACGCCGTGCTGCGGATGGCGTCGAACACCTTCGGATAGTTGATTTCGCCGTGTGAAAGTTCGTGGCGACCCGGGTTTCCCGCCGAGTGGAAGTGGGCGATCTTGTCGATGTTTTGTGTGATGTTGTGAATGAGATGCCCTTCGCTAATCTGCTGGTGGTAGATGTCGAAGACGATCTTCACATGCGAGCTATTCACTTCGTCGATGATGTCGAAAGCCTCATCACTCCGGACCAAATAGTAGCCCGCGTGGTTGACCAGTTCGTTCAGTGGCTCAATCACCAGGGTGATGTCGGCCGCTTCCAGCATCGGCGCCGCGGCCTTCAGGCCATCGACCAGGCATTGGTGCTGGTCTGCTCGAGCGACGCCGGTTCGAAAATCGCCGACCTGCGAAATCAGCTTGTCCGTGCCAAGTTGTTTTGCGGCTTCGATTGATTCTTCCAGCCCGTTCAGGTAGTCGGCACGTGTCGTCGGGTCTACCAGACTGATGAACTTCGTGCAGCAAGCGGAAATCGCCAAACCGTGTGCTTCTTTGGCGGTAAGTAGCTCGTGAAGGTCCTTGTCCCACCAACCCCAGAATTCGAAGGCGTCGATGCCACAGGACTTCACAACGGACGTGGCGTCAGTGATCGATAGTTCGCCGAGTACTGCATCAATGCATACGGATGGTCTCAGGCCGCTCATTTGACAATTCTCTCTAGCATCGCGGTTTCGACATTTTCAGCTTCCGCTTGCGGCGGTGCTGTTTCGGCATTTGGGTCGCTAAAGTCAGCGAAGAAGGTGTAAATGGCAATGACGCTGACGATCAGAGCGACGCCCGCGGCACCGGAGAATTTCCAGGGAGTCATGTCCACTGCGCCAACATCTTCCTGTACCCATTCGGTTTCCGATGGATAGAGCTCGCCGATAACGAATTGCATGATCACCAGCCATGCGAAGACCGTGCCCGTAAAGTAAAAGCCGCCCATTGTGTCTGCGATCTGGCTGAACGGCGGAACGAAGTTGCCAAGCCCAACGACTACGAAGCCCGCAATAAGCGCGAGTTTCGCGGCAATCGGTGGAACGCGGCGGGACAGCATGGCGACCAGAACGACGGACAGAATCGGAATCGCGTACATGCCGTTCATCTTTTGCAGGTAGGCGAAGATGTTCTCGTTCTTTGCAAGTCCCGGTGCGATCAGCATCGAGGCAATGGCGATGATGACGCCGAAGATTTTGCCGGAGGAGACAACCTGCTGTTCGGATGCGTTGGGACTGAAAATGTTCTTGAAAAGTCCAAGGCTGAATAGTGTGCACGTACTGTTCAGGGCCGAGTTGAAGCTGGAGAGAATCGCTCCCAGCATTACCGCCGCGAAGAATCCCGCGAGTGGAGCCGGGAGGACTTCATTGACCAATCTGCCGTAGGCCTGATTGGGCTTGATCGATTCGCCGGCGAACATTGTGAACGCAATCATGCCGGGAAGCACCAGATAGATCGGGCCCAGAAGCTTCAACGCGCCCGTCAGCAAGACTCCTTTTTGTCCTTCGGCGAGGCTGCTGGCTCCGAAGGTACGTTGAATGATTTGTTGGTTGGTCGCCCAGTAGAACAGTGTCAGCAGAAAGATTCCCGAAAAGACACCACCAAACGGAGCCGACGATTCCGGCGATCCGATTGAGTTGAAGCGTGTTTCCTGTTCGGTGAACAATCGATCAATTCCGGCCCCAACGCCGCCGTCGCCACCGAGGGCGCCTAGAGCAAAGTAACTGATCAGGAAGCCGCCGACCAACAGTCCAACGCCGTTAATGGTGTCCGAAACCGCGACCGTGCGCAGACCACCAAAGAGAGCGTAGATCGAACCGATAATGCCGACCGCCCAAACAATAATCCAACGCGTGGTGACTTCGTCGGTTCCCAGCATCGATTGCACGTCCAGGATTCCCGTCATGCCTTCGGCGCCGGTGTATAGGATCATCGGAAGCAGGATGCCGACGTAGGCAGCCAGAAAGATCAGGTTCGTGATCGTTTCTGTCTGGCTGTCGAATCGCAGTTTCAGGTACTGCGGTACCGTCGCGATTCCGCTCTTCAGAAACCGTGGCAGGAAGAACCACGCCATGCAGACCATGGAGATCACGGAGACGACTTCCCAAACCATGACGCAGAAACCGTTCGTAAACGCGTCACCATTCAGACCCACCATCTGTTCGGTGGAGAGGTTGGTAAGCAGCAGCGAGCCCGCAATCAGCGGGAACGTGAGCGAACGGCCGGCAAGGAAGTAGCCGCTGGTGCTGGAGGTTTCGTCGTTGCGAGTAATTCGCCACGTCAGGAAACCGACGAGGCCGGTAAAGAACAGAAACGAAGCGATCGTCAAGAATCCCATATGACCTCCCAGCCGGATTGGATGTTTGCCAGCGATGGCTTACCAAGCAGGAAATCTTACGGAATTGCCTTGCGGGTTGCGAGTGGGCGGAACGCTGATGACCCGGGGATGCGTCTGGTTTGAGTTCAAGCCAGAGCCAGACTGAGACTTCAGCAAGGCGGAGTGGAGCCCTGCCGACCCTTTTTTGCACGAACTACTGAGCCGACCGTTGGCCAGGCGAAAGGGCACTCACTCGCTGAGCTTCGCGTCGCTCCATCATCATCCGGGCTTCGGTAAGGTCGGGATTCAACACCAACGCGCGACTGAGGTGGAATTGCGATTCCTGTTGCTTGCCTGCCTTCTCCAGCAGGTAACCGATTCGGAAATTTGCTACGTCCTGGCCATACCGTTGCGACATCAGGTTTAGCGCGTCTGGCGTGCGGTTGGATTCGATCAATGCTGCCGCAAGATTGTTGCGATACATCTCACGTTCCGGGGCCAGTCGCAGGGCACCGTCCAGCATCCGAATTGCCTCGGGCAACTGGTTAATGCGAGCATGGCACAGCCCGAGGTCATTCATGATGACGGCATCGTTCTGATGGAGACGGAGTGCTTTCTTGTAGATCGCAATCGCTTCGTCCGTATTGCCCGTTTTGTGTTGTAGTCGAGCCATACCTATCAACGCGTTGCGGTTTCGCCCGTCGACTTTAAGAGCCGAGTTGTACTGATCGAGGGCTGCCGCATACTGTCCGTTCTTCTCCGACATGCGAGCTGCGGCGAGGAAGATTTCGGGGCCGAGTTCACCTGCGTCGTAGTCCAGTCGAGTCGGGTCGTCGGATGCGATCGGCGTATCCTGAATGAGCACCCTGGACTTGCGCTTGGGCAGAATACTTTTGACCTTCGCCATGAAGGAGCCACCATTGTTGAGCGTCGCCTGCTGCATTTGCTTGGGCGTCGGAATCATGGAAGCCTTGGTCGACGTGGTGCGCCCTCCGTCGAGGTTGACGCATCCGGTCAGAGTCAGCGTTGCTGTCATGATTGCTGCGATCATGAGCCGTTGGTATCGCGTCATCGAGTCTTCCTCTTCTGGGGGACGCATGCGTGCATGCATACGGGCACCTAGAAGTGATCGACACGAAATTATGGCAGAATGAATCCAAACCAGATGGGGCCTTCGAATCCGCCCGGACGACCCAATGCGTCGCCTGTGCGCCGACCATATGGCTAGGAATGATGGCGTCTGCTGCCAATACCCGCACGTTCCGCGATTCGTGCCGCAGATTCACGACCGAAGAGTTCCGCATCATCGGAGTCGAGTGCATGCGGTGCTGGCGGTTCCGTCTCGGGGTGCATGTGCAGTGTTCGCGTTGGAAACGCAAAGTCGACGTTCAGTTCCTGTGCCAGCTGGAGGATTTCCAGGAAGAGCTTGTGCTTCTCACGCAGCTCCGTCGCCCAGTCGGGAACGCGAAGGAAGAAGTAGAGCATCACATCCAGCGAACTGTCATTGAAGCCGTTGAAGTAGACGTGAAAGTAGTCCTTCCGCGTCGAAGGGTTGCGTCGAATGAGTTCACGAATACCCTCGCAGAACGCGTCCATCTGTTCGGGGGTGGTCCGGTATTGCAGCCCCAGCGTTGTCTTGACGCGACGGTAACGACGACGCCCCATGTTGTCGACGATCGCGGTGGTTAGTCGGCTGTTCGGAAGCGTGACGACGGAGTTGTAGAAGGTGCGAATTCGGGTGCTGCGGAAGCCTACCATTTCGACGGTGCCTTCGACGTCTTCGGTAATCACCCAGTCACCAATTTCAAAAGGTCGGTCAATCAACACGGTGAATGATCCGAACAGGTTACTGACCGCGTCTTTCGATGCCAGGGCCAACGCCATACCGCCGATACCAAGACCACCAAGTAGCGTGTTGACGTTCAGGCTGAATGTCTCTGCGCAGATTAGAAGCCCGACGACCGTCGACAGAACTTTTGCGATGGTGGTGATCAGGGGAATCAGGAGATCGTCAAACTTGGATGCCGTTGCCGACGCGCGACGTGCAAGGTAGTCGCTCACGAAATCGATCAGCCGGAAGAAGACCCAGATCCCGGCGAAGACGGCAAAGAACCTCAAGCCCGTCGACAGGTAGTTCGTCGTCCAGGTGGGAATTCCAATTTGCGAGGTCCCGTAATACCAGACTAGCGCCTGAAGCAGCAGTCCGAACGGTTTCCAGAGTTGGCGAACAGCGGCGTCTTTCTCATCCGTTCGCACGATGCCAAACAGGTGTTGCGATACGTTGATGGCAAGGAAGCCAACCAGCGCGTCGGCAAGGAATCCCAGTGCCACGACTCCCGCCAACAGGATCCAGATGTAGTCCGCAATCAGAAAGTGTGTCGAATGCAGCGATTCCGGGAACTGCTCGGCAAGCCAAACGGCGGTGGGCTTGGGGGAATCGTTGAACTCCGCCGACCGTTTAAGTTCAGGCTGCCATTTTTCATACAGCGCTTCAATTTGCGTCACCGTGCCGGGATCGAAACGCCAAAGCCCATCGACTTCGCTACGAGAGATGGCAATCATGTCGAAGCTGTTTTTTTGCCAGCCGTCCAGCGGCCCCTGCTGCTGGTCTCGCGCGTACTCGGAGAGTACGCACTGGCCTTCGAAATCTTCGTCGTCGGGCATCAACCCGTCGATAAATACCGCGGACAGAATCTGGTTCAGCCGGTAGGCCAGTAAACGTCCGTTGGAGGATTTGACTTCGGCGGGACTGGGGAAGTTGCCAAAGTCCAGGCAGGATACGGCGACGTCCCATTTGACGTCCCATTGGTCTCCGTCCAGTGCCGCCCGAAAGCTCTCGAAACATCTTCTTGGTGTCCCCAATCGGAGGACCAATTCCGGATCAACCTTCTTGGGCTTTGGTGTCGCCTCGGCTGTCTCCGTCGGCGCCGGCGCGGCCGGTTCGTCCTGCGCAAGGGATGGCGCGGCCAACGAAAACAGGATCAGTGCGAAAAGTGTTGGTAGCAGGTGACGTGACATCCGAGCCGTACCCTGGGGGACTTAGGCGAAAGAATATGGGCGCGGAGTGTTGCAGAATGAGCGTGTCAGCGTAAGCCGAATTTACTGCTGTCACTGCTGGCAGGAATTGCCGCAAAGGTTGCCAGCGTGAGTTCGCCTACCTGACGTTGCGAAACAGGCTTGCCCGGCAGAAATCGCTCGTTCAGGAGTTATTCTGTTCGGCGAGCACGAGACAGACGCCAACGCCCGCGACAAATAGCCCGACAACTCGCAAGTAGAACGGCGTTGACTTGTGGGTCGCAACGGCGCGGTCGAGTTCCTTGCGGAGTCCTTCGTATTCCGCTTCGGACTTCGCGAGTTCTTCGGGGCTGAGTTCGGTGTTGAATGTATCGGCGTGGAAGGATCCGGATGCTTCCTGATAGGCGACCGCCTGCTTCCGACTCCACAAGGATTCTTGTGGGACGACGTAGGGCCACGCGAAGGAGGCACCGAGTAACAGAACTCCGACGGCGACGCTCGCGATACCGGCTTTTACCAGATTCATGAGTCCGCTCGTCTAATAGTCAACATTGGCTTCACCATCGTCGACGCTGATCAAAAACGACATGACAATGGGATCGATTTCATTCGGGACGAATCGGACAGCGCCGTCCATCAGGGCCACGTTCACGCCGCCAGCATGATTGCTGCGCGGTGATGAAGAAAGCCACTGCGTCTTCGTACCCATCACAAACTGATCGCAAGGCATCCCTTCCAGTTGTGCATCCTCGGGGTCGTCGCACCCGTACAACATGTCCATGTTTGGACCCTGGTGATTGGGGCGTTGCATGAAACGCGTTGCGGTAAGTATCGGCGAGAAGCGATTCTGTTCTTCGATCTCACGGCGTGTTTGTGCGACATAGTGAGCGTCGTAGGCAAGGAGGCTGGAGCCATTCCACGGAAGCGACCATACGCCACGTTGATCGTTGGGGTTGGCCCGAGTGCGAACCTCCGACAACATGAACGTTTTCGACATGCCGTCTTCCACTTCGCGAAGTTCAAGTCCCCAGCTACCCATGGCGCCGGCAAAGACTTCCTGCAAATCCAGATGATGGGGCGAAGCCCATGCGGCGTAGTTTGCTTTGCCAAGCGGAATGTGGAATGACAGCGGGCTGTTGAGAAACCGGCCCTCGGCGCTGTCGCTGGCACACATCAAGGCCTGCGGCTGTGCACCGCCCGGGTTGCCATCCTGTTCAAACACGGGGGTCTTCAGATCGAACTGATCGAAGAGTGCCTGTTCTTCAAAGAATGGTAACGTCAGTACGATCCAACTGAGCTGTTGCTTTTCATTGGGAACAAACGAGCCAAAGTCCCAGTCGGGTTTGGCGTTGTAGCCAGCCAGTCCCGGTGGCGGCAGGACGCTGTTGGCGGATTCGTAATTGAGGACAGCCAGCGCCAACTGCTTCATGTTATTGGAGCAACTGATTCGGCGTGCCGCTTCTCTTGCCGACTGAACCGCCGGAAGGAGTAACGAAACGAGCATCGCAATGATGGCGATCACCACCAACAGCTCGACCAGCGTAAAGCCAGGGCTGCGGGACTTGCCGGCAATGATTGGTTCCGTCGTCATGCGATTTCCGTGATTCGAAATCGTGAACCCCTGACACGTTTGGAGGGGCGTTCCACGAGCATCAGTTCCCATCCTAGTTGATTTCTCGAATCAGTCGCAGTGTTGGGCGGCTCGCCAATCGGCGTTCGGGAAATCGGGATCCGATTAAGCACAATATATCGGTTAGGCGTTTTTTTGCGAGTAAATGATCGGTTTGTCGGTTAGGCAGCCAACGGAGATTTTTGCATTGCGAACGCGGCATTTGCGAAAAACACCGCGAAATTCGGTGACAGGCGGGGTAAGGGAGTGTTTCCTGGCAGACAAGTTTGGCACGATAGTCCGTACGTTCGAAGTGGGCGGGGTGGTCGCCGGTCACGTTACGTGACGGGAGGAAAGTCCGGGCTCCGCAGGGCTGAGTGGTCGGTAACGCCGACCGGCTGACGAAGTTCGCTTCGACAGTCAGGGCAAGTGCAACAGAAAGCAAACCGCCGGCGGGCAGACTTCTGCCGGCCGGTAAGGGTGAAACGGTGAGGTAAGAGCTCACCAGCAGCCAGGGTGACCTGGTTGGCTAGGTAAACCCCACTCGGAGCAAGGCCAAACAGAAAGGACGGGGTGCATTGCATCCCACGCAGCGGCTCGTTGCGTCATCACTTTCGGGTAGGCTGCTTGAGGTGTCGGGCAATCGGCATCCTAGATAAATGACCATCGCTGACAGTTTTTCTGTCAGTACAGAACCCGGCTTACAAGCCCGCTTCGAACTTATTTTTCCGTGCCACTCCGCCGTCATGCGGTCACCCATGCCTCAGATCTGGTTTACTGCCGACACGCACCTGGGCCATGCCAACATCATCAAGTACTGCGCTCGGCCCTACATGACCGAGAACGAGCTCGAGCTATTGCGCACCGAGCCGCGCGGAGATTGGCGGGTCTCTCGGGAGACGGTCGATCGACACGACACGGCGCTCATTGATGCGATCAACGATTGTGTTGCGCCGGAGGATACGCTGTGGATTTTGGGCGACTTCTGTTGGGGCAAGTTCCGGGAAGCTCGGGATTACCTTTCCCGTTTTCGTTGCGAGCGAATCAATCTTGTCTGGGGTAATCACGATGACCGGACCGTTGGCGAGGCTTTCTCAAAAACGATGGAGCAGGGCATGATCAATGTTCGCGGTCAACGCATCTGGCTAAATCACTACCCAATGCGAAGCTGGGATGGACGTTTCCATGGCGCGTGGCATCTATACGGACATGTCCACGGCCGCCTGGTTGAAGAAGATCGACAGCGCCCCGTGCTACTGACGCGTGATATGGGCGTCGACGTGTGCGACTATCGTCCCGTCAGTTTCGATGAACTACACAACTATATGATGCCTCGAATGGAAGCCTTCGAAACGGCGAAAGCAAAGTATATCGCCGGCGATCAGAGTCAGATCATCGAGTAACCTCCTGTCGTGCGGTTGAATGACGGGCTGCAAACGGTGCGCGTGCGGTTTCGTTTGCCTGCGAATCGGTAAACCCATGCGGGGAATTGGTCTATAATCCCATCATGCCACGCCTTCGCTTCTCAATCCGCTCGATGCTCCTTTTCACAGCGGTGGCGGCCATGGTGATTTGGTGGACGACAACACCAACTCGCGTCACGGCGGCTTTCGTTTCGGCGATCAACCAGGGAGATTTTGAACGCGCGGGGTCCATGTTCGTCGTCGAAGGTGCCGATGACATGCTCACCAAATGGCAACCGATGGAGGCCGCTCACGTAGTGCCTTCAGCACTGACGGTGAAAGATCTGGTTCGTGGTCGCCGCGGTGTACATCTTACCGTTACGTATAAAGATGCCTCGAATGAGCTGACCGGATACTTCCTGTTGGAAGCCGGGTTTGGCGGCATTCACTCTCTGAACAAGCGACCGTATGAAGATGCGGAATTCAAGTTTCGGTAGCGAGTTAGATTTGTCTTTCGTTCTGGGTTTCCTCGCAGACGCCCCTCGCCCCTCGCGCCGCCTGTCGCTTCGCGATTCCACTTGCGGTAATCTAACGCGAGACCCAACTACGGCACACACAACCCAATTAGTTCGGGTATCGTGGCCTACATTCTTGTCCCCGTGCGAACTGACAAGGCGAAAATCGTGGCAGATATCGTGGACGCCAAGACCAGAAGCCGGATGATGTCCGGGATTGGGACAAGGAACACGAAACCGGAATTGGTCGTTCGCCATCTGCTGTTCCAGCAGGGATTCCGCTATCGGCTGCATCGTCGCGATCTGCCTGGACGACCGGATCTTGTGCTACCGTCCTACCGGGTCGCCGTTCTTGTCAACGGCTGTTTCTGGCACCTCCACGGTTGTGATTTGTTCAAATGGCCACGTACCAATCGGTCATTCTGGAAGAAGAAGCTGGAAGGTAACCGCGACCGTGATCTGCGCGTGCAGAGCGAGCTGAAAAAGGCGGGCTGGCACGTGATGGTTGTCTGGGAGTGTGCCACTCGACGTAAATCCGAGAACCAGTTGATGGCACTGGGGAAACGCATGAGCGACTGGATTCGGGCCGATTCGAGTCGAATGCGATGTCGCAATTTTCGCTAGGCGCTAAACCTCGATGAGCTGGCGCTGTCGCTTTTTCTTCAGCGGCCGACGGCCTCGGTTCCCGTCCTTCATGACCTTCAGCAAATGAGGTTCCATCAATTTGGCAACGGCGCGAACGACCGGCACAACGACACTGTTTCCAAACTGGCGGTAGGCCTGAGTGTCCGAAACGGGAATCTGATAGTCATCAGGAAAGCCCATCAACCGCCCGCATTCGCGTGGCGTGAGTCGTCGCGGATTGCTGCGTGGACCACGGCGGATCAAAATCTCGCTACCGTCTTTGTAGTATCGCGCCGACAACGTGCGAGCGACGTCGCCCTTGCCCACCAGCCCAAAGCCAAAGCCGTTGCCCTTGGCCCGATGTTTCTCCGCATAGTCCTGGAGGTAGCGCCACAAATGATCGGTCAGCACGTACTTCTTGTTGACTCGCGCTTTCGAGCCCGTCGTGAAGGGAGGTTCGGCTACTTCCGAGCCGTTTTGTGAATGCAGGATATCACCGAGCGACGGCGCGGCGTCTTCCGGGAGTTGCAGGTCATCCCAGGAAAATTCTGTACGGTTTCGAAAGCCAACCATGAACACTCGTTCGCGATGTTGTGGCACGAAATGTCGGGCATCAAGGACGCGATAGTGCAGTTCGTAACCAAGGTCATCTTCCAGCGTTTCGCGGATGACTTCGAAGGTCTCGCCCTTGCGATGTCGTAGCAGGTTCTTCACGTTCTCCAGCAGGAAAGCTGCCGGTCGATGATGGTTGAGGATACGGGCGACTTCGAAGAACAGAGTGCCTTGTGTTTTGCATTCGAACCCGTGCGGCGTGCCCAGCGAATTCTTTTTGGAGACGCCCGCGATGGAAAACGGCTGGCAAGGAAAGCCACCGACCAGCATGTCGAATTTGGGAATGTCTTCGGCCGCCGCCTCGCGGATGTCACCGTGGATCGCGTGTTCGCCGGGGAAGTTGGCCGCGTAGGTCTGTTGGCTGTGTTTGTCCCATTCGCTGGTCCACACGCACTTGCCACCGATTGATTCCAGTCCCAATCGTGTGCCGCCAATGCCCGCGAACAGGTCGATGAATCGGAAGGCCGGGGGCGGAACAAGCTCATCGCGTTTGTGCTGAAGCACCCGTTCGAGTGCCAGTTGTTCGACGCGATTAAGCGACCCTTTCTCGTTCCACTGGATCACGGTGTCCAGCGGTAAGTCGAGGATTTGGGCCAGTTCGGCGGGCGTATACTGTTGGCCTGCCTTGCTTAATAGGTCTGTCGCGTTGTCTTCGACCATGTCGTCTTCCGTGACCCGGGAAACCCCAAAAGAATGCCGGTGTGCGTTGGGCGACGTGTTCCGGCGACGGGCGTGCGCCAATCGGCGACGGCTGCATTTTAGGGCAACGCCAGCGAATGCCAAACTGGTCAAATGGGGCTGTGGCCAGGAATCGGCAAATGAGCTTTAGAATCGGAAGCGAACGCCGCCTACGACGCCGCGAATCTCCACGCCTCCAATGTCCAGGTAGTCGTAGCCCGCGAACCATTCGATGTGTTCACCCTGCCGTAGGGCGGCCGTGAGTCGACCGTGGAACAAGTCGGCGTCGCCCAGCGTGCCGAGATCGACCTCGCCGGAGAAGACAACGGGACCGGCGAAAAGGTCGGTACCCAGCGTCAGGTTCAAGCCGGATTCGCCGCCGTAGCTGTCCGCCAGCCAGTTGATGCCGATGCCCACGCGTGTGCGGGCAAAATCGGAAGGCATGATCTCGTAGACGATGTTCGCATCGCCCATCCACATGTGATCGCGAAAGTCGGCGTCCCGTTCGCGAAACAGTCGGACGCCCAAGTCGACGCCCAAACCACCGGTCGCGTTCAGGAGCATGCCGAATCCCGTCCGGTCCACGTCCGCTTCGTCGTTCGCGTGATCCAGTTCCAGGCGAAAATGGATCGGCTTCAACGTGGAGGCGAAATCCGAAATCACAACCTGTTGCTCATCGCATTCCGTCACGATGCTCGACTCGGCAGGCATCACGGGTGTCACGATGGGCTGCGGAAGGATGAACGGTTCGCCTGGCGTGGTGAGTTCTTCAATCGGAGCGTAACTCTCGGTGCCGTCGTGAATGACGACCGGGTCGCAAGGTACGACGGAGTTCGGTGGAATCGAGAATCCGTTGTCGTAGTAGTGATGTTCTTCGACGACCGTCACTGGTCGCGGCGAGTGGTAGTCGAACCCGAATCCGTACTGCCAGCGCGGGTGACGCAGCGGACGATGCCGGTGGTGGTAGGGTTGGTGGCGATCGGAGCGAACGGGCACGGGAGCCGGGTCGCGGGGACGACGGTCTCGGGAAGCGTGTTGATTCGTGGCGGCTCGGATCGAACCCAGCTTGCGACGCTGGTCCGAGCTTCGAGCTGTTCGAGTGGCGTTGCGTATTGAACTGCTGGTGGTTGATCGTGTTGTCGCGGCGGCTTCTCGCTGAGCGGCGGCTTGTTGTTCGCGCTGTTGTTCGTATTGTTGCTCGCGCTGCTCTGCGGCTCGTTGACGGTCTCGCTCTTCTCGCTCCTCGCGTTCGTTTCGGTCATCGTTGGACGCACGAGCTGGTGCGGAGCGGGCGGCTGGTTTGGGCGAGCCGGCGGACTTGCCTCGCAACGCCTGGAGCTTGCCGCCCCAGGCAACGGTTGGCAGAGAAACGAGGAGCATGACGATCACGAGTTTGCTGCGAGACATGTGAACATCCTTGTTCGGGCGTTGATGCTGAGACCTATCAACGTCTTTGCAGAACACGTGCCATTCCGTTTGTGGGCAGCTCGCCCCACCAGAACGCCTACCTCGTTGGCGCAACCGTCAGGATCAACCATGGGCGCGTCGCAAGTTGACTTCGCGAATACTCAGTTCGACGACAGCAGCAATGCTTGCACTCCAATCCGTTGGCGGGCGTACGCTCAACGTCTGATGTCGTCAGCAAATGGTTGAATTTACGTGTTTACATCGTTTCAGGACCCATACAGAATCCGATTTTGCGGGCCATAGATCGTCGTTTCTGTTAGCCTGTGAGGACACGGAAGCTGGCAATCGAGAGCGATTTGGGATCGAAAAGGCGACAACGGATGAAGAGCAGGACGAGGCAGCGGCGAGACGGGAACAGGACAATCAGAAGAACACGAGCGACCGAGCAAAATCGGACGATGGAGAGCCTTGAGTCGCGCGATCTGCTCGCGGCGGATCTTGGCTTTGAGAAGACGGGCATCCCGACACCCGATCCCGATGCACCGCAGGCCATCGTGGGTGGTAATCAATCGCTGCGTGGTGAATACGACTGGATCGTGTCCTTGCAGATTCCTCGGTTTGGACACACGTGCGGTGGAACACTGGTTTCGCCGACGGCCGTGATCACTGCGGCACACTGCGTTGAGGGGTCGTCGGCCTCGCAGTATGAACTGATCATTGGTCGCGAAGATCTGAATCGCAACGATGACGGTACCGAAGTGGGCATCGAGCAGATCATTGTGCATCCGGACTACGATTCCTTCTCTAACGGCGCGGACATTGCGATTCTGTTGTTGGAAGAGCCCGTGCCGAACGAACCGATCGATTACCTGAATCAGAGTAACGCGTCCCTCGCTAACGCGGGCGTCATCTCCACGTCGCTAGGCTGGGGAGCAACGCGTGAAGGTGGCAGTGTGGTGTCGTTCTTGCGCGAGGTAGACCTGCCTATCGTCTCCAATGCCGTGGCGAACGCGCCGGCGGCTTACAACGGTCAGATTACGGACGACATGCTGCCGGCTGGTCAGGCTGCGGGAGGCATCGATTCCTGCCAGGGCGACAGTGGAGGTCCGCTGATCGTTCGTGACTCGTCCGGAAATCCACAGCTCGCGGGAGTTGTCAGTTGGGGCGAAGGTTGCGCCCGGCCGAACAAGTATGGACTCTACGCGCGTGTCACTTCGTTCACTGACTGGATTGACGAAATCGTAGGCTTTGGACCGGAAGGCCGCGTCAACTTCAATCAGGAACGCTATGTCGCTGGAAACGAGATCGAGATTCGGGTTCAGGACGAAAACGTCGAAGGCGATTCGGTCGACGTCATGGTTACGTCCGACTCGGGCGACCAGGAGACACTGACGCTCACCGAGACCGGCACCGGTCGGTATGTGGCTTCCATCGCGGTCGCCACATCCGAAATCGCGACGGACAATGGACAGCTGGACGTGTCCGGTGAAGAGCTGCTCACAGTGACTTATCTCGATGTCGACAACGGCGAGGGTGTCGAGAACGAAGTCAGCAGCACGGCGTTGATCGTGGTGGATGACTTCGGCAACGAGCCTTCGGAGGCTGCACCAATCGCGTTGGAAGCGTCCACCGTTGGCGAGATTGATCTCAACGGCGACACCGACTGGTTTCAATTTGATGTTGAAGCCGGGACCGGTTACGAATTTCTCGTCGATCTGGATGGTGAATCGTTGAACGATTCCGAACTGACGATCTACGGCGATGGCGGTGAGATGGTGTTGGGCTTCAACGACAACGTCGAGGACGAACTGGGTTCGCAGATCATCTATTTCCCCAACGAAGCCGAAACGGTCTTCATTGAAGTCGGTGGATTTGGCGCAAACATCGGTACCTACAGTCTGAGCGTGATTGAGACGGACGAACCCAGTGACGACCATCCGAATATCGTGGGCGGTTCGACGGTCGTGGAAGTTGGTGACCGGGAACGTGGCACGATTGGGAACTCGGACGACGCCGACTGGTTCCAGTTTGAGGCCGAAGCGGGCGTTACCTATCGCCTGGATGTGTCGCTCATCACGCTGGATGATTCGCAGTTGCGACTGGTTGATTCCGATGGCCGGACGGAGCTGGCGTTTAACGACGACGTTGAGCTTGGGTTTGAGCGTCGGTCAGAGATCTACTACCGATCGGACGAATCTGAAACGCTGTTCATGGAGGTCACCGGTTGGGGAACGGAGACCGGTTCGTACCGCGTTGGTGTTGAGGCACTGGTGGACGATCACGGCAACAACGCAGAGGGTGCGACGGAGATTGGCGAAGTGACCGCGACCGTGACTCGCGAGTTCGGCGAGCTGACTCCGGAGGACGTGGACTGGTTCAGTGTTTCTGTCAAAGCCAATCTGTACTACGAGTTTCGAACGCTCAATACGTCTGGCGACACGGTGTTGAGAGTCCTGGATGAAACGGGCGGAGAGGTGCTGGCCAGAAATGATGACGCGGACTTCAACAATGGCGACTTCCTGTCGACGATCGTCTGGCAAGCGCCGCGTGACGGCGATTTTCACGTCGAAGTGTCAGCCTACGCCGGTGAATTTACTTATCAACTGAACGCACGGCAAATCGCTCCGGACCCGGATGACGATTACCCCAATCGCGCCGAACTGGCAGAGTCGATTGACGTTCCGGAACGGGTAACGGGCAGTGTGGATTTTCAGGCGGACGTCGACTGGTTCCAGTTCGATGCAATTGAAGGTGGCGAGTACACCTTCCGTACGACGCTGCGGGGACTCGACGATTCGGTGCTTCAGCTCTTTAGTGAAGACGGCGAGACGCTGGTGGCTGAGAACGACGATGTCGACTACCCGGTCAACCGTGGATCGCTGATCGAATGGACAGCAGAATCAACCGGCACGTACTACATTGTGGTTTCTGGCTTTGACGGCTCGATGGGAACCTATCGATTGCGGACGGACGTCGAAATTGATCTGGTTCCGGGCGATGTGAACCTTGACCGCGTACTGGACTCGCAAGACATCGATCTGCTCTTCACCGCGATTAACGAAGGGCTGGACGATACGCTGTTTGACGTCAACGATGACGACGAGATTGATCAGAGTGACGTGGACGCGTTGTTGGATATGATGAACACAATTCGAGGTGACGCGAATCTTGACGGGATCGTTGATTTCTCGGACTTCCTCGCGATGTCTCGTGGATTCGGGACGGATGGCGGTTGGTCTGGGGGCGATTTTGACGGCAGCGGCGAGACGGATTTTCAGGACTTCCTGGAACTCTCCCGGAACTTTGATCAGGGACCGGACGCCGATGACCGATCTGCCGTAAATCTTCTGGCAGTCGCGTTTGCGTCGTGGGAAGATTGAATCAGTGCCGACGTAATCTGGTAAACTGGTTCGCGTTTCCTCACGACACAGAATATGAACAGTCCAACCGCATCCGATTCCAGGTCGGAATCCAAATCGGAATCCGTTCCACGACTCTCGCCGTGGAAGCGACGGCTTTTTGCAGTCGCCTTTGGCGTGGTAGCCTCGTTCGCGATGCTGTTGTTGGCCGAATTGGGCGTGCGTATCTTTTGCCCGTTCGTGCAGTTGCAGGGTACGGCAAAGGAGCTGTATCGCTGGGACGAAGGCGGACCGGACTGGACTCCCGGGGCCAGCGGAATTTCTTTCGGAGCAGTCTGCAACATCGATGAGGTTGGCTGTCGGGTTGTCGGAACTCCGGATGCTCCAGAAAAATCGTGGCTGGTGCTGGGTGACTCGGTGGCTTTTGGTGTCGGCGTCGAGGGTCCCAAGACATTCTCCGGCGTCTATCAAACGCAGCATCCCGAGGTGCGAGTTCTGAATTCGGGTGTCTGCGGTGCGGGAAGCAAGGATCAGCTGCGTGTCACGCGGCGAATGTTGAATTCTATCGACCCGCCTATCGATCGCATCAGCCTGTTCTATGTGCTCAATGATATTGGCGACATCAAGTTCGAACAGGAAAAGCTCTCTGCGCAAGAGCGGCTGTTGCATCCGGAGAATCGTTCCGGCATCGTCATGAAGCTGGTGTCGCTGGTGCGGACACGTTCGAAACTGTATGTGATGGCGAAAGGGATTCTGACGGACCCTCCCACGAGATACTTCAACTGGGAATTGCAGAAGTACCGCCAGTGGAATCCGGAGACGCCGGGCGACGTCGAGGGCATCGTCGAGATTGCTGAGCTGGCGGCGGAAAAGAACATTGCCTTCGACGTTTTTATTTTCCCTTATGTGGGGCAATATGCCTCCACGTTCGACGATGCGTGGTTGCCACAGGAACGAATTGGCGAGTACCTGCGATCGAATTCAATCAACGTCGTTGATACCCGATCGTGGTTTGAAGGCGACGACATGAAACGCAACTTTCTATTCGCCGACGGTTGCCACTTTTCCGAACGCGGGCACCAACTGGTTTGCGACATGGTCAGCCAGCAATTCATTGCTGCCGGCGATGCAAACAGTGAACCAACAAGCGAACCGGCCAGCGAGTAATTCACCGCTAACTGGGGCCCTTACAAGTCGCTTTCATAGACGCTTCATCGTCGCATTCACACTCGCCCACGGCGAATTCTGGCAAGATCCCCCTCTTTCGAGCGATATACTCTATGGTGAATATCCCGGAGTGGACCCGGGTGTGACGAAGGTAGCAATTGTGGGGTAAGCATATGCTGCGTATCAGTCTTGTTCTAGGATCTTTCTTTCTCGTTTCGTTGGCTCACGGGCAAACTCTCTCTCGCCCTTCTCGCGGATTTGTCAGCGACGAAACTTCTACCGTCCGCCGATCTGATCAGTCAAAGATCGATCGCATCTGTGAGGAAATTCGTAATCGCTCCGATGGTGAAATCATGGTGGCCGTCGTGCGAACCACGAACGGACAGAACCCTCGAGCGTACGCGACGAGGTTGTTCAATCGTTGGGGCATCGGCAACCGTTTGACCAATCGTGGTGTGCTGGTGTTTGCAGCCATGAATGATCGCAAGGCGGAGATCGTGCTGGGCGACGGAATCGACAGTGCGAAAGACGAAGCGATCGCTCGTAAGATCATGTCGCAATACATGATCCCGGAATTCAAACGGGGGCAACCGTCAAAAGGAATTCGAGTTGCGGTGGAGCAGTGCGCAAAACGATTCTTCCCGCCGGGACGATTTGCTCCGCCGGTGATTGATGTCCCCGACGTTGCGAAATCAGAGACGGGCGATTCCAACACAAACACCGAAGTGGAATCGCGTGGCAACGACAACGTCGATGCATTGTCGCTTGCTCCTGCGGCCGTAAACGACGGGGCACAAGACCTGGCAGCGTCTCGCGTTGAGGCTGCCGGCTTCGTGGACGCGGAAACCACGGAGGACTTTGGGTTTGACGAGCCTGTCGAAGTCGAAGCGGAAGAGCCCGTCGGTAACGTTGCGTTCGATCACAACCGCAATGCGAATCTGAATCGCCCGGCCCGGGAACGCGGACCGATGGGTGGACGATCCATGTTGGCTCTCTTGTTGGGCGGCACCGCGACGCTTGGCGGAACCGGTCTTGGATACCGGATGCTTACCGCTCGAAACCGTCCCCGAAACTGCGAGCACTGTCGTTCGCCAATGATTCGACTGGATGAAGTGGCCGACGATGCGCATCTCGACCGTGCCGAACGACTGGAAGAGCGGCTGGGTTCGGTGGACTATGACGTCTGGTCGTGTACCGGGTGTAGCCACGTCGTGAAGGTGCGCTATGGTGCGTTCTTCACACGTTTTGGCAAGTGTCCGCGGTGTGACGCCAAGACGAAGTCCTCCGTAAGTCGCACACTTAGCAGTGCGACCACCATGTCGACGGGGCTGCGTGAGGTCGAAGAGAGCTGCGAGCATTGCGACTATCACAATGTGCAGCAGCACATCATTCCCCGCGTCACGCAGTCAGACTCCAGCGGATTTTCGTCCGGCGGAGGTGGCGGGATGAGTTCGGGAGGTGGCGGAATGAGCTCCGGTGGCGGTGCCAGCGGTAGTTGGTAGGCCGGGTGTGTTGAATCCGGATTGCCGGCTACTTTGTCGTGTCACGGCCCACATTAGGTTTGGGTCGTGACTTTTCGCTTCTTGCCGTACTTGAGTTTGCTCTTGTTTCGAATTGCCATCACGCAGACCTCGCGGCGGTTGAAGGCCAGCTGTCGAGCACGGACGTGGCGATATCCCCAACCGCGAATCTGGTCGAGGTAACGCTGGATCTCGGCTGCCATGCTCCAATCGAGCAGTTTCAGGGTGATCAGCATCCCGGCAATGTTAACGCGACGGTTGGTGACGATCGCCTCGATTGCCTCCAGCGTATTTTCCGGAGCAAGGTTGGCGTCTGCCATCAACCATCTTACGTTTGCGAACTCCTTGCGTTTCAGGTCCGCAGCTCGAGCCCGCACGTGGGTGAAATTCGGATGCTTCAGCACACGTTCATCCATGATGGCGGGATCCACACCGATGACTTTCATGCCACGTTCCAGTAGGCACTGGCACGAACCTCCGGGCGAGCTGCCCAGTTCAACGCAAACGTCGCCTTCCACCATGGGCAGTCGGCTCCAGCGCAGAGATTCCTGCATCTTCAGATGAGCTCTTGAGATCATGTCGTCCGGTCGCTTCAATGGGGGGACTCCGCCCGGCCAGCGGGTGGCGACCGACGATGCCGTGTGGCAACCGACGAACCACAGGTCCGGCTCGACAATGATGATGTCCGCGATTGCATCGCCGTTTTTGGCTGTGCGATTGATGGCGACTTTGCTCAATGGGCCTGCGGGATCGTGCGCCTTGATCTTTTGCCCCAACTCCAGCGACTCCGGCAAATGAAACGGTTCAAACTGCCGTTCGCCAGGGACCCATCGATCGCGAGTCCAGAGATGCAGATGTCGGTACTTTCGTTCCGGCAGCAAGCCCAGCACCTCGGCCAGTTTGGATTCCGGATCCTTGATGGAACCGACGCTCTGGCCGAACGCGCGTACGAAAGTCGACTTTAGCGGCTGAGAGAAATCAAAGCTCGCGTCCTCGTTCGCTTTGAACGTGACGAATCCCGCCCGCGAAAACGCAAAAGCCAGTTCCGGATGATGCCTGGCAATATCCTGCTTCAGTGTCTTCTCTGCGCCGGCCTGGCAGGCGACAAATACAAACTCGCTCATGGATGAGTGTCGTTTCAGATGGATAGTTGTGATGGGGACAGGGCCGTTGCCGGTTACCTGGCGGATCCTTTGAGCTGAAAACCCTTCGGTCCAAACCCAACATTCTGTTTCATCTCGACTTCGACCGTGTCACCGTCAAACTTCGACATCAGATCGATACGATACGGTGACTCGTACAGCCAGATTCGAGTATGCAGCGAATTGGCGTCTTGCCACGCCGAGTGAGTGGCAACTGCGACGGTGTCTGCGTTGGGCACTCGTTGTCCCAATGGGCCGATGGAATCGAGCCGCATGCGAACCCAGCCATCCGTGGCGATTGGTATCTGGTACTCACCATCGGCGTCGCGGATCGTAAGCTTTGGCTTATCACCAAAGTTGTAATCAATTGACGAGACGCCGTTGTCGTTGTCAGCGATGGCGAAAGCATGCTCGCCTTCCAGCGTACTCGAACGCTTCTCGCCCTCGACTAACGGCAGACTGAGTTGCTGAATTCGTTCCTGTAGTTGCTTGTGGGCTTTCGCATTGCGGCGTAGAGCGTCCTGGTGGATGCCCGGCAGCAAATGGTCCCACGTGTGTTGCATGATGGCGCCCATGTTTTTGGATCCGCTTGTTACGGCCAGCACCAGATCGTGGTCAGGAATAACAATACAGAACTGTCCGAACGCGCCGTCGCCGCGATAGGCGTTGTGCCGGCAGCGCCAAAACTGAAAGCCATAGCCCTGATTCCAGTCGTTGTCGGGATTGCTGCCGTTGGATGTCTGCTTCATGGTCGCCATGGCAGCCCAGTCTCGCGGAACAATTTGTCGTCCCTGCCATTCGCCGTTCTGCAGATAGAGTTGGCCCAGTCGAGCGATATCTTCGGTCCTTACATTCAGTCCAAAGCCGCCATGAGCCACGCCCTGTGCCGACTCGCTCCATGTGGCGCCTTCAATTCCAAGTGGCTCGAAGAGGCGAGGTTGCAGATAGTCGATCAGCTTTTCGCCGGTGACCTTTTGCACAATTGCCGAACACATGTAAGTGGCCGGTGTGTTGTACAGAAAGTGCGTGCCTGGCGAATGGTCGATGGGCAGTTCCAGAAAGTCTTTCGTCAAAACCGAGTCGGACTGGAACGAGAACTTGTTCAGTTCGGCGGACACATGCCCTGTCGACATGGTCAGCAGATCGCGAACCCGCATCGCAGAAAGTTGCCACGTCGGCTCGCTGGGTGATTCGTCGGGAAAGAACGACATCACCTTGTCATCAAGGGACATTTTTCCTTCCGCGATCGCCAGTCCAACAGCGGTTGAAGTAAAGCTCTTGCTCAGTGAGTAGAGCTGATGTGGATCGTTTCGTTCGAAGGGAGCCCACCAACCTTCCGCGAGCACGTTGCCGTGGCGAAGCAACATGAAGCTGTGAACGCTGTCATGCTCGTCGAATGCGTTAACGAGATTCAGGATGGCTGCCGAAGAGACACCGTGTTGTTCCGGCGTACTGCGGGGTAGTTCGCTATTGATTTCTTTCAGGCGGATGTTGCGATATTCGATTTGACCACGATCGCCTTCCAAACCGATGGGCCCGGTTTTCGGAATCTGGAAGTCGGCTTCGATCACTTCGCCATTGCACGCACACCACGCGGACTGCCCTTTCACTGAAACGACGATCTCATTCCAGTCCTGCGGGCGGTAGTTCTTCAGAGTCTTGTAGGGGCCGGCGAGTGTGAAATCGCGGCACTGAAGTTGTTTGCCACGCAGGAAGATACCGCTGTCGGCGTTGGGCGTTGCCCGGAATTCCAGTTTCAGAATGAAGTCCTTCGGGAACTCCTGCTGCGTCCAGAACTGTTGAATGCGTCGCCCTTCGGCCGGAGTCGTCACGACCAGGCGACCGTTCTTCGCAATGTAGCGTCCATCGTTGGTGCTCGTTTCGCCATCAAACTTTTTGGCTTCCGTCAGGATTGGCCATGGCGGAGCGGCAGGATTGTTTTTCCGCCAGTTCGCACTCTGCTTCTTGTCCTTTTCGGTACTGGGGCGATACATCCAGCCATCCAGGTTGCGCCCGTTGAAGAGGCTGACGTAGCCCGGCTCGAGCGGTTTCGGTGTGACGTCCCGGTCCAGAAAGTCGTGCGTCGCCAGAATCGGCCGTAGTGCGGCGGCCCACTTGGCGTAGCCCTTTCCGTTGGGGTGCAGCAGATCGGGGAATTCCTCCTCCTTGGCGTCTCCATTTTCGTTTGCAAATAGCGTCCACGTGTCGATGACCGTGATTTGCGGATCACCCTTCACGGCGTCCGCGTAGAGGCGATTGATTTCCTTGATATCGGTGGCCGATCGCTTCTTCGATGCGGAGCTGGGGAATACGTTGCACAGCACGATCGGCATTTCGCGGTTGTGAGCCTTAAGGGCGGCAACAATCAGCTTCAGGTTCGCGGCGATCGTGGCCGGCGTGGCGCCCTCTTCAAGATCGTTCGTGCCCATCAGCATCACGACGCCGGTGGGATTCAGGGACAGTACATCTTCTTCCAGACGTAGCAGCATGCCTCGCGTTGTGTCACCGCTGATGCCGCGATTGGCGACCTTCACCCCGGCAAAGGCATTTTTCATGTTGGGGCCCCAGCCTTGCGTGATCGAATCGCCCAGGAAAACGAGAGCCTGTTGATCCTGCTTCACTTGCTTCGCCCAACCGGATCGGCGGTTCTTCCAAAGATTGCGGAACCAGCGGTAGCGACGAATTGGACCGTCACCGGCCAGTCCATCGTCGGTGTCAGGAATTTCGAAGCTGGCGTCCGACGGCGGCGCCTGTTGGGCGTTGGCGACCGACAGGATTGTGAACTGCAAGAGCAGCGCGAACGGCAGCAAGTAGCTGATTTGCTTGCGAATCGACATATGACGGTTCCCAGTGTCATTGAATGTTGGCCGCTGATTCTACACTGTTGCGCTCGTGGTCGGCATTCCCCCTGCTTCGCGTTCGTCGGCAACAAGAACGGAGACCAATCGGTATCTGACCCGATGCGCAGGCCCTTCGCGTGGGCCGTCGTTTTTCGCGTCTGCGATCTAAAAACGGAGTGTGCGTGACGGTCAGCCGCGACTTGTGCGTACGGCCCGGAAACTGAGTGGAAACTACAGTGGTAGCCGGCCAGCACCGCATCCGCCTGGTGTATCATTGGATGTATGTTCTCGCTCCGAATCATGTCCATACTGATGTTGCTGGGATTGCTCAGCGTTGTAAAGGCCGTCGAGCCTTCACAAGGAGAACGGCTGTTCGCGCTCAAGCTGAAGACGCTCTTTGCCGAAAAGTGCATCGCCTGCCACGGGGCGGATCCAGACGAGATCGAAGGTGGCTTCGACATGCGATCTCGGCAATCAATGCTTCGCGGGGGTGACAGTTTCGAAGCGGAAGTGCTTCAGCCGGGAAAGGGCGAACAAAGTTTGCTATACGTGGTGACGACTCGATCCGAGGCAGGTTACGAAATGCCGCCCAAGGAATCGGAGCGGCTCACCGAGGAGCAGACGTGGTGGATTCGCGACTGGATCAACGCGGGGGCTCCATGGCCGGACGCCGAAAGGGTCACGGAAATCCAGAATCAGTATGCCGAAGGCGAACAGGTCGAAACTTCCGGTGGACTCAGCGACGATTGGACGAATCGACGTTACCAGTCGGAGCACCTTTGGGCGTATCGGCCGTTGCTGGTCGTTGAACCGCCCACGGGTTCACATCCGATCGATTGGTTTATTGATCGCAGGGTGGAAGCGTTGGGGATAACGCCCGCTGGCAACGCTGGTCCACGCGAGATGGCGCGGCGAATGGCATTCGGAATCACCGGGCTGCCTGCTGTCGGTCCTAACGAGCGGTCGAACTTTGAAACAGAATACGCTCGCGATCCGGCGACTTCGGTTCGCGACTATGCACGCCAGCTAATGGACACGCCGCACTATGGCGAGCACTTCGGGCGTCACTGGCTGGACGTCGCCCGATACGCGGACTCGGCAGGCTTCGCCAACGATTACGCTCGACCGAACGCATGGCGATATCGCGACTACGTGGTACGGGCTTTCAACGATGACAAACCGTACAACGAATTCGTGCGGGAACAGATCGCTGGCGATGAGATCGATGCCAGCGACCCGGAAAAGCGTATCGCCACCGGCTTCCTGCGGATGGGGCCGTGGGAGCAGACGGGCATGAGCGTCTTTCGAGTGACTCGGCAACAATGGCTCGATGATGTCACCGATTCAGTGGGACAAACGTTTCTCGGGCACGCACTGCAATGTGCCAGGTGCCATGACCACAAATTCGATCCCGTACCGACGCGCGACTACTACAGCCTGATGGCCGTCTTTTCGACGACGCAGTTTGCTGAGCCGGATACTCCGTTCTTGCCAGTTGAGAATCAGGACGGATTCGAATCGGCCGACCAGTGGACGAAGACCAAGATCGCCGGCTACGCAAAGCAGCGTGACGCACTCCAGCAAGTCATCGCGGAAAACAAGCGGAAGGAGTCCGGCGACGCCACGGTGGGGAACAACGGGCTGAGCCCCGGTGATGAAAACTCGCTGGCGCGGATGAAAAAGAACATTTCGCGACACACGTGGGAGCTGGAGAAGACGCAGCCGATTGCGTTGTCGGTCTACACCGGCAAGACGATCACGCGAAAGAATGTGTCCGCTCGGATTCTTCCGCCCGCAAACCCGTGGGGCAAAGGGGTGCTCGAACCGGATTCCATCCTGGCCGGCGGCGATGCCTACACGCGGGGCGATGATGTCATACCGGCGCCGCTCAGTGCGGCCGAGTCTCTGGGCGGCATGTCGGCTGCGGATTTTCCGGGACAACGCGCGAAGCGTCGGTTGGCGTTGGCGAACTGGATTGTCGATCCTCAAAATCCACTCACGGCACGTGTGATGGTCAACCGCGTTTGGTCGTGGCATTTTGGGCAGGGGCTGGCAGGCAATCCAAACAACGTCGGAGCGACCGGGAAACTGCCGACGCACCCGCAACTGTTGGACTACCTCGCCAACTGGTTCATGGAACACGACTGGTCGGTCCGGCAACTCAATGAACTGATTGTGACTTCGAAGGCATATCGGCGAAGCACACGATATGGCGAGGGCAAGGCTGGGGACCTGGCCGAGAAGCTCGCAAAACAGGATCCGGGCAACGAGTCGTACGCCGTTTTTCGCCCTCGTCGGTTGACGGCCGAAGAGTTCAGAGACGCCATGCTGGCCGTCAGCGGAGAGCTGAATGTTGCGGTGGGCGGAATTCCCTGCCGACCGGATATGAATATCGAAGTTGCCATGCAGCCTCGGCAGATTATGGGCGGCACGGCGTCGGTGTATGAGCCTGATCCACTTCCGTCACAACGAAGTCGTCGCAGTCTCTACGCCGAAAAAACACGAGGCTTGCGTGATCCGTTTATGGAGACATTCAATCAGCCGGGGCCGGACAAGTCTTGCGAGTTGCGGGAAACTTCGACCGTCGCACCGCAGGCCCTGACGCTCTTTAATTCTGCCGAAGTCCAGGATCGAGCGTTGGCGTTTGCGAACCGGCTGGCGTTGAAGGGGCTCGACCCAGAAGCCACAATTCGTCACGCCTTCGAATTGGCATTGGGTCGATCACCCTCCTCGCTGGAACTTGCCGCGTGCGTAAAGCACTGGTCGGCGGCGACGCGGGAAGAAGAGTCAAAATCGTATGAACCGGTGACGTATCCGACGGAGATTTTGCGAACGGTAATGGCCGAAAAAACCGGTGAGCCGTATCAATTCACCGAGGCGATGCCGGCGTATGAGAGCTACGTATCGGACCTCCAGCCTGGCGACGTCGATGCGAACGTTCGCGGTCTGGCGCAGGTTTGCCTGGTCATTTTTAACCTGAATGAGTTTGCCTATCTCGATTAGACGTTCATCACCGGCTCGTCGCCGCGTCGATCCACCCCATTCAACCAACACCGTCAACCAACACCCCACAAGTCGCAACGCAAACTAGGGCAGTATCGTGTTTCATCCGCGAAGAGAATTCCTGTACGGTCTGGGCGCATCGCTGGGTTCGGTCGCGTTGACCTCGATGCTGCGAGCTGACGAAGTGGCGACAAACGTCGCGGCGACCAACGTCTCGGCGTCCGGCAGCTTGGCGGCGAAAGCCCCGGCAGCCGACAAACCCCATCATCCGCCTCGCGCCAAACGCTGTATTTTCCTGATGATGGAAGGCGGTCCTTCGCACATCGACACTTTTGACCCCAAGCCGGAATTGGCGAAGCGGCATTTGGAGGAGTTCACGCGATCGGGCGAAGAGCAGAGCGCCATGTCGTCGGGGAAACGCTACTTCGTGAAGAGTCCTTTTGAGTTCGTCAGGGCAGGGGAGAGCGGTGCAGACATTAACTCGAGGTGGGAACACCTGCAGGGTTGCGTCGACGACATGTGTTTTTACCGTGGGGCGTTCGTCGAGTCGGTGAATCATCCGACGGCCTGCTACCACGTCAACACGGGCAACCGGTTTGGCGGCGACCCGGGCATCGGTGCATGGGTGAATTATGGTCTGGGGTCATTGAACGATAATCTTCCGGGGTTCGTCGTGTTGCCACGTTCCAGCTACCCACAGGGCGGTGCGGCGAATTGGTCGAACGGATTCCTGCCGGCGGAATTTCAGGGAACGCCGCTGCGGTCCGATGGCAGTCCGATTCTGGATCTTTCGCCTCCGCCGGGAGTGACTCGGAATCGGCAGCGGCAGAATCTGGACTTGCTTGCCACGCTCAACCGCGAACACCTGCGTCAACGTACGGGCCGTGATGATCTGGAAGCGAGATTGAATTCGTACGAGCTGGCCTATCGGATGCAAACGGAAGTCCCCGAAGTCCTCGATATGCAGGGCGAGACGGCGGCGACTCTGGATATGTACGGAATCGGTCAATCCAAAACCGACAAGTTTGGACGCAAATGTCTGATGGCTCGGCGGCTGGTCGAAAAGGGCGTGCGGTTCGTGCAGGTGTATTCCGGAAACTGGGATAGCCATGATTATATTCATCGCGCACACGGCTCGCTAATTCGAGCAGTCGATCAGCCGATTGCTGCCTTGTTGAAAGACCTGAAGCAACGCGGGATGCTGCAGGACACGTTGGTCATGTTTTGTGGCGAGTTTGGCCGCACGCCTGACAACGGTCTGCGGGGCGGCGGCAAGTCCTATGGACGTGACCATAATGCCAACGCCATGGCCATGTGGTTCGCCGGCGGGGGCACGAACGCCGGACACACGATCGGCGCGACCGATGAATTCGGCGGCAAAGCGGTCGAGTGTGCGCATCACATTCGCGACGTCCACGTGACGTTGCTGCATCTGTTGGGGCTCGACGACAACAAGCTCACGTACTACCACGCCGGTCGCTTCAAGCAGCTCAGTCAGTTTGGCGGCGAAGTGATACGTGAACTGATCGCCTGATCTGATCGCCTGAATCAGCGTGATCATCGCGTGGACATTGCAGATTTCGTTGAAACGCGCCTTGGGTAGCGACTAGCTTGCAGCATGATCGAATTTGAAAGGTGTTCCAACATGCGTTCAAAGGTACTCCTCATCGGCTGGCTGGGCATCGTATTCGCCACAGCCTCTTTTGCTCACGCGGTGGATTGTATCCAACGGGCTGAGGGGCCGTCGGATAACCTCGATCAATGGAGCGGCCCCATTTCTGCGTTTGAGCCACTCGTGCTTGAGCAAGTGCCGTATTTCACTCGCGAACTGGTGATTCCCGAGGGAGAGGACACCGTCGTATTGCAGATCGACTATTGCGAGGACTTTGAAATGGTGGGGGACTTTTCACTGGTTTCCAGCTGGGAGTTCGGTGGCATTGGTTGGGTAATGATTCAGGATCCCGGAAACAACGCGACGATTCTCGGCAACCTCGTGGCACCGCCTCCTTCGGGAGTGCAGCTGCGCGATCGGGTTGAATTCAGCACGATCGATCTGGACAACAACGCGCGACGATCGACGGGCGTGTTCGATGTTGCAGGGCTACCGGCCGGCGAGTACGTCATTGGTGTGGTCGGCACCTACATTGGAAGTTTTCCGGGTGACCCCGATCCCACGATGCGTTTTCGAGAGGACGTCGAATTTGACCACGGATTTCCGTTAACGATTACGAGTGTGCCCGAGCCATCGGCATCGCTTATGTCGGCACTGGGAGTGCTCTCGGTCTTGTCCGTCGTAAACGGAAACCGTCGGCGTTTACGAGCCGCCTGATGCCGCGGACGTTGCGCGTAAGAGTGCCTTGGTAATCGGTTGTTCGCCCGAAAGCAGCCGTGGTAGCAGCGTGTCGCGGATTTCTCGCAACTTCATCGCTTCCCGGTAGTTGGATTCGATTCTGGCGAACAGCGGCTGGACTCGTGCTTCGAATGCTTCCTGAACTTTCAGTGGCGGTGCAAGTGCTGGGTAGCATGACAACGCTCGCACGGAGACGTTCGGTTGAGCGGAACCGTTGTTGAGTGCCGCGACCATGCGTTGGCCCCGTTCGCCAGCCAGTGCATAGTAGATGAAGTTGGTACACGATCGGTGCGTGGGCCGGATGATCACCAGCGACGAAGCAATCGCGCCGGTCGCCAGACATCCAGCTCGGGCGATTCTTCCCGGTGATCCGCGAAGGCAATACAGTAGATCACCGGGACGAACCTTGCCGGCTCGAAGGCTCTCAAACTTTGATTCGGAGATGTGGCTGACCCGCCCCAGGTCGATGCCTCCTTCCACGAGGTTCCCTGCGTTGATGAAGGGGATGCCGGTTGAAACGAAGTCGGACGCCCGTGGGTAGTTCTTTCCTCGGTCGCCGTTTTCGAAGTCCATCAACTCACCGTTGGAAAGCACCTCCCAGCCCATCGGGATCTTGCCGATCGCAGAGTCCTGAAATGCGGAGGGAAATAGGTCGGCTAGTTCCGCCGGGAAGGCCGACGAGTTGGCGTCTCGCCCGTTGGAGCCTCGGCTTGCGGTGCGACCCTGCCGATTGATGTGTACCGGTTCAAACTCCTCGAACCAACTGTTGTAGATTGTCCGCCCGATCGCTTCTAACGTCGTATTCATTTGGCGGAGTAGCTCGATCTTTTCATCCAGCCGTGTCATGACAGAAGCGATCGCCCGTTGCTCGGGCAGCGGAGGAACGGTGATCGGCATCGACCTGATCTGATTTAGCGGCAGCTTTCCCTGTGCCGTCCCGACGACGCGAGACCGGATCTGATGAAGTCCGGTTTCACTGGTCAGGTAGTAGAAGAGGTACTTTGGTAGGACTCCTTCCGCAGTCGTTAGCTTCGCGGCATTTTCGGTCAGGTTCGCACCGGACCACGTTGCATCGACGTAACCGACAAGACCAATGGTGTGCCCCACAATTGCAAGTACGACGTCATCGGTATTGATAACGTATTGGCTGATGCGGCAGTATGTTTCCGGCCGGAGGAATTTTATGCCAGCCCCGGAAATGCGACGGTGCTTGATATCGACCAGGCGAACGTAGGGATATGGCGTTGCCGCCTCGGTAAGGGTGTGTCCTTTGGGAAGTCGCTTTCCAGATTTCACTGAAGCGATTTCTCCAATCGTTCTCGTTGGCCAATCAGTGTGGACTCCAGCCATCAGACTAACTCTCTATCCTTCAGACTAGCCCGATTGCCGTTCTCAAATTCTTCCGCTTCCATTGCCCGTGTCGCAGTCACCGCTTTGCTCTCCGTTTGATTCTCTACATCTTGAAACCGAGTGATGAAAGATTGGCCCGGATTGTCTTGTCCAGCTTTTTCGCTTCTTTCATTTGGCTTTCCAGCTCTCCCGTGAGTCGCTGCATTCGGGCCTCGAATGGTTCGTCGACTTCTGTCCGCTCTGCGACGCCGACATAGCGCCCGGGTGTCAGCACATAACCCTGCGCGGCAATCTCCGCGATCGTTACGCTCTTGCAAAACCCGGGTACGTCCTCGTAGCCTTTTCCCTGCTGCCAGTTGTGATACGCGGTCGCAAGTCGTGAGACATCCTCATCAAGCAATTCCCGATGAACACGGTCGACCATTGTGCCCATGTTCCGGGCATCGATAAAGAGAGTCTGCCCCTTGCGGCTGACTTTGGACTTCCTGCCATTCCCTTTAGTGCTTCGGGTATTGGCGACCTTGTCGAGCGACAGGAACCACAGGCAGACGGGGATCTGTGTGCTGTAAAACAGATTCCCGGGCAGAGCGACCATGCAGTCGACGAGGTCGTCTTCGATGATCTGCCGCCGGATGCTGCCTTCCCCCGAACTGTCGCTGCTCATGCTGCCGTTGGCCAGTACGAATCCGGCAGCACCGCCGGGGCCGATGTGATGGATGAAGTGCTGCACCCACGCAAAGTTGGCATTGCCCTTCGGAGGAGTTCCATAAGTCCAGCGATCGTCGTCTTCATCGCGGTGCCAGCCGCTGTCGTTGAACGGCGGGTTGGCGATAACGTAGTCCGCTTTCAAGTCCTTGTGCAGGTCGCGGCGGAAGGCGTCCGCATGCTCCTCCCCGAGATCGCCGTCGATACCGCGAATGGCCAGATTCATCATCGCCAGGCGACGCGTGGTTGGATTCGACTCCTGACCGACGACCGTGATAAGTCCTTCCTGAGCTCCCTTGCGCCTGGCGGAATCGTCTCGTGATGCATGTTCCCGGACGAACTTGTCGGTTTGAACGAACATACCGCCGCTTCCACAGCAGGGATCGTAAACGAGGCCCTTCTGAGGAGCGAGCATGGCGACCAGTGTTTGGACGATACAGGCTGGCGTGTAGAACTGGCCCCCTTTTTTTCCCTCCGCGGAAGCGAATTTGGAAAGGAAGTACTCGTACACTCGCCCGAGGATGTCTCGTGTTAACTGCGTCTGCGGAGGCTTGGGGGACTCCGATGGCTCGGGGGACCGGTCGACGAGATCGATGGTTCCGATCAAATCGATCAGCTCGCCCAACCTTTGCGGCTCGATCGCCGACCGAGCGTAGTTTTTCGTCAGTGCGCCACGGAGTTTGGGATTCTCCCGCTCGACAGCGGCCAGGCCATCGTCAATGAGCTTGCCGATTCTTGGATGACGCGACTTGCTCTGTAGTTTGTCCCAACGCGCTTTCGGAGGCACCCAGAAAACGTTTTCTTCGCGATATCTGTCGGCATCCTGCGGATCTGCATTCCGGAAACGACCCTTTCCAAGTTGCAGTTTGGCAAAGTGCATCTCAAACGCATCGTTGATGTACTTCAGGAAGATCAGGCCCAGCACAGTGTGTTTGTACTCGGCCGCATCCATGTTGTGGCGCAGCTTATCCGCGGCCATCCAAAGTTTGGCTTCAAAACCGAGCTTCGCGTGGGAGCCGTCTACATTTCTGTTGGAGTGCACGTTCTCATATCGCCGCCGTCGCTACCTGACCGTTGTCACCCGCTGCTTTGAACGATCGTTCGAAATTGGGAAGACAAACACTGTAATTGAATTCATCGGCGGCCGTCATGCCCGGTTACGATTCGATGCATGCGTCAGGATGGATTTGGGGAAATACGCAAACCTTGAGAATCAAGGGCGAGTGCATCGCGCAGAACAATTCTGGGTTTGTTTCGGCAGCGGCGGATGAAATGGCTTCAATTGTCGGTGCTGCTGGGCACGCGGGTAGAAATCGCTTCTTGATCAGGGAGCAGTAAAGGAACGACGACCGGCCTGAGGGTCATCTCGCGGGGGCCCGGGGCCCACTTTGCGGCGGGGCGAAATTTCTGGGCGTTGTCCGCGTTGCGAGTGGGTTGTGCGTGTCGCGTTGACTTGAACGTAGGCGTGCTCACCGTATTCCGGTCGAGCTACTCGCCGTCCGATTCGATCCTTTGCGTGCAAGATTTTTCTCGGGTCTATTCACCCCGTTGTCCTAATGCGGATCCGCAATCCGCGCGCACCCAGCATGAACGCGATCCAACGGTCAACTGCGATCGCCGGACGATTAAGACATGGCGTCTTGACTGGGGTTTCGCTGAAGAGGATACTCAAAGCGAAGCGGACAATGTTCCCTCGCGACGAGCTGTCATGAATCGTCTACGACCAAGGTTTTCGCTGCTCACCTTGTTGTTGCTGCTGACGATTCTCATTCTTGGGTTTTCACACCTCGTTACGTCTTGCGAGCTTTCGTCGACACGCCGAGAGTTGCTTGAGTTTCGCTATCAGTATGGCGTGCTGGTCGTTGACGACGCCACTCGACCGCACGTACTCCGGTATGCCAACCTGGAGAACCCATGGAAGTGGCACATCAACTTGCCGGTTGATCAACCCTACAAGCTGACATGCGGCGTGGGGTCGGTACCCAGGAGCGGCGTTCCAAACGCGGCGGATCTCCGCAACGTGCAAGAGACGTGGTTAACCGGCGATGGCGAGACGAGGACGATCTTCGTTTCGTTGCTTGAGGCAGACGCGGATACGTGGAAGCTTTCGATTGGCGGCGACGGATCGCAAACAATCTCGCAGCTCATCGCCAAGGACGAAGTCTTCAAGAGTTCGATCTTCGACGTATCTGCGGTTGGTTTTCGCGAACCGTACGTAGGCGAAGCAGATTCGCCGTTCGTGATCTTCTCCAAGACGGACCGCAACACGGCAGCAGCAACCGGCCCAAACGCGACGGCCCCAAACGCGACGGCCCCAAACGCGACGGCCCCAAACGCGACGGCCAACGGCGTGGTGGTATGGCTGGTGCCAGTTGACGAAGGCATTTGACAACAGCAGTTGAGACGCCCCGTTGCCGTCTGCACCCTGAGGAAGGAAACGGCGTCCTCCAGACGCTACTTGAAATCGTCTCCTTTGAACCGCAACGGTCCAACAGCAGCGGACGGCAACTCTTCGTTGGTCACCAACCACGTAGCCGCAACCGTCCTGGTGCGGACCACGCGAAACCACGAATCCGGCTCTGAGCCGCTCGCTGCACGAAAGCCCGTATTCCCAATCACCGACGAGCTTGATTTGTAACCCAAAATCGAACTAGCACAACGGACCACATATGAATCGCGGCGTGATTTGCATAGGGAGGAATCAATAGAACGTCGATTCAACATTCGCGAAGCATTCAACTTCCCTTGCGATTGATTCCGAAATTCGCCGGAAGCTTACGTCGGTCGAAGGGCGGGGTGAGCAAATGACTTTAAATTGAGGCGACTCGCGCTGCGAACTGCGGGCGAGTTGGTGCGGCTCGGGGCGAATCCCAAGAGCGCGGCTATTTGTTGAGAGCGTTGAGGACCTCGCCGCGGTCCCAAGGTACCGGTCGAACGTCGGCGATGCTCAGGCATGCCCTGCCGCGGGGTAGGGAGGCTTGCTTTTGGGGGGATATCGCCGGCTCGCCTGATATGCCATTATTGCCAAGAGTAAATAGCAGTATTTCGAATGCAGCAGTTTGAGGCATGAGTGGAACGGTTGGATCCGACTCCGGGGGCGATTGCACGCGTTCGCCAGCGCACACACCTCATTGAGGAAGTCAGGAAACCTCGCCGGGTCAAGGATAGTACGCTTGTTCGGTTGTCGTGTCTTGATGACGATAATCAGGGTGCTCCTCTGGAGGTTCTTTGGGAGCGTGAGCTCGACAAGCAGTTGTTGGATGCCGAGGATTGGGATGCAATTGCATCGAAGGGCTTCGATTCGCCAGGCACGTTTTCGTCTTACTTCAATACATTGAAGTGGAATTGTGTAACGGCCACTGACCCAAAACTCTTTCAGTCGCCATTCCGGGCCGGAATCCGCCTGGATGCCTACCAGTTGGAACCCTTGCGGAAGGCCTTACGACTTCCAAGAGTCAACTTGTTCATTGCGGACGATGTGGGCTTGGGGAAAACCATCGAAGCGGCCCTGATCGCGCGGGAAATGCTACTGCGTAAACGGGTCAGAGATATCGTGGTTTCTGCGCCACCATCAATGCTGTTGCAATGGCAGGAAGAGCTTGAGAATCGATTCGGACTGACCTTTCAGATCATTGACAAGGACTACTTGAAGCAGGTACGTCAGGAGCGAGGCTTCGCGGTTAATCCGTGGACAACGCATTCACGGTTTCTTATTTCCCATCGCTTGCTCACCAGCGAATCCTATGCGGGACCGTTTCGCGATTGGTTGGGCACGTTCCGCAGTGGGTCCATGTTCATTCTGGACGAGGCGCATCATGCCGCCCCTGCGAGTGGACAGAAATACGCGATCGACTCAAAGATTACTCGAGCTGTGGAAGACTTCGCCAAACGTTTCGAGCACCGATTGTTCCTGTCCGCTACCCCGCACAACGGACACTCGAATAGCTTCTCGCGGTTGTTGGAATTACTGGACCCACAGCGGTTCTGCCGCGGGGTGCCTGTGACTCCTGAACATCGCGACGAAGTCGTAATTCGCCGCATAAAAGAGGACATTAGAGCGGTTCAGGGGGGATTTCCAGAACGAAAAGTCGTTCAAGTCGACATTGATGGATTGCCGGCCGAGACAGCCGAACTCCGGTTAATGGATCTACTCAGTCGGTATCGCGATCTGCGAGATGAACGAAACAGGTCGCTCACCAAGCGGCAGCAAGCAGCGTCGGCCTTGCTGATCATCGGTCTGCAACAACGACTACTGTCTTCCGTTGAGGCTTTTGCAAGAACGCTGAAGATTCATCGCAGCACGGTCGTACGGCAATGGGAAGCAACTCAAGGCAAGCGACCGGCCGCTGTTCCATCCTCTCAGTTGGATCTGCTGGATGGTGGGTTAACCGGGGACGACGACCGAGCAACCTCGCCTGAAGACGAAGTCGCGGCGGAAGTCGATTCGCAGATTGAACTCGCTTCGGCAGCAACGGCGATTATGTCTGGCGATGCAAACGCGGCTGACATTTGGCGGCAGGAGCAACTCCTGCTCGATGAAATGACCGACATTGCCGAAGCGGCTCGCGGTCGACCGGATGCCAGGATCGTCCGTCTTGTCGAATGGATTCGGCAGCATATGTGCCCGGATCTACCGCAACGCGGTGACGGTACCGAAACGGATGCCCGGTGGAACGACATACGCGTCCTGATTTTCACTGAATACGATGACACGAAACGCTACATCGTTCAGCAACTCAGAGCACTCGTTGATCAGACGCATCGTGGTCCAGAACGTATCGACGTGTTTCATGGGCCAACGCCCCTGGAAAAACGTGAAGAAATCAAGCGTGCCTTTAACGCAGCACCGGACAAGCACCCGCTGCGCATCCTTGTCGCCACGGACGCCGCCCGGGAAGGGCTGAATCTTCAGGCGAATTGCTTCAACCTGTTTCACTTTGATGTCCCCTGGAACCCCAGTCGCATGGAGCAACGGAACGGTCGCATTGATCGCAAGCTGCAGCCATCGGACACTGTATATTGCCATTATTACTACTACCGGCAGCGTCCAGAGGATCGCATCTTGCGGGTCCTCGTCAGGAAAACCGAAACCATCCGACAGGAACTGGGAAGCCTGTCGAAAGTGATCGACGCAAGCCTGGTTGGAACGATGAAGTCGGGGATACGTCGCGACCGCATCGATAAGATGGAAGCCCAAATCGACGAGGCAGACCTTGCGGCTGACCATAAGCAGGCAATCGAGACGGAGTTGGAAGGGGCACGGCTACGGCAGGTTGGGCTGCGCGAACAGATCGAAGAACTGCGGGACATTCTTGATCGCTCGAAAAGAAGCATTGGGCTGAACGAAAACCTGTTTCGACTCGCAGTTTCGTCATCTTTGGAAATTCTCGGGTCAGAAAGTCTCACGGATGCCGGTGGATCTACTGGGGGCCCCAAACAGCTGGTCTTTCCTTCACTCGATCAACGGTCTGGAGCGGATGCGACGTGGGCGGAAACGATGGATACGCTGCGAGCTCCAAAAAAACGTGGCCAAAAGCATTGGGAGTGGCGGCGCGATTCACCCATTCGGCCGGTTGTCTTCAAGGATCCAGGTCGTGTCACGGACGAGGTGGTTCATCTTCATCTCGAGCATCGTGTTGTGCAGCGGTTGTTGGGGCGTTTCACTACCCAGGGGTTTGTTCATGACGATCTCTCTCGCGCCTGCCTGACGCAAACGACGGATGCGATTCCACGTGTGATTCTGGTCGGTCGGCTCGCACTGTACGGCCATGGCGCAGCCCGGCTTCATGAGGAGCTGGTGCCCGTCGCGGCCCGGTGGACGGACCCGGGGAGCGGCAAGCGACCGTTGAGGCCATATGCTCGCGACGCACAGTCGAAAACGATTGATCTGCTGGATGGTGCTTTTCTTGATGCCCCCAACCAGGAATTCGAGCAGCAAGTCATCGGCCAGTTGCAAGAATCCGCCGCGCAGGATGTATCAGAACTTCTTGAACATCTTCAGGAAGTGGCCGGGCGTTCGGCGGACAACGCAAAGAAGGAGCTAGCCACTCGCGCAGAAGCCGAAGCGAAGTCCATGCGCGAGATTCTTGTCAGGCAGGAGAAGTATATCTCCGGCCAATCCCGGAAATTCGCGAACGAAGAAACACTGCAGGGGATGTTCGACTTCAAGCGTGAAGACGAACAGGAACAGATCGCCCAACTGAAAGCGAATCAGCGGCACTGGACCAAGCGACTTGAACTGCTGAAGGGGGAACTCAAGTCCGAGCCTGAGCGCATTCGCAAAGTCTACGAAGTAATCGCCCAACGCATCGAGCCAATCGGCATCGTCTACCTCTGGCCAACCAGTTCCTGAGTTCAATTCCACACGCCGTCTGCCCGCTGTTGCGGAACTCCAATCTCAAATGACTCCCGAATACGCAGCACACGTCGAATGGATCGGTTATGTACAACCGGTTGGCCTGGTGGTTTCCCCGCCAGCCATGATCCGGGCGCAGGCCTATCCAAACCGGCATATTGGGCCAGATCATCAGAGATTTCTGGCGTGCCTGCCACGCAACGAACATGACGAAATAACGCCGACGATTGTCGATTTCCCTGAGTTCGCACAACAGGTGCTCGACTGGTCGGAAGACGACCTGATTGTGTTTCCCACGCACGAACCAAATGAAGAGTTTGAAGACCTGGAGGTTTATCTCGCCGAATACGAAGAAACGCTGCGTCCGACGTGGGTCGTACCTGCCTTTAAACCGCAACCAGATGAGTCACCCTGGGTGATGCTGGTTCAGGAAATTCGCCATGGTGATCCACTGGATGCCGTCAATGAGTTGGATCTGAAGTCTCGAAAGTGGCAGGCGTCGCCCCATGCGAAGTTCGAGCGTCTGCTTCGTGAGACGAATGTCCCCATTGGTCTGCTCAGTAATGGGCGTTCCCTGCGGCTTGTCTATGCGCCGCGTGGCGAAACGAGTGGCTTCATTACCTACAACGTCGAAGAAATGGCCACGGTGGCGGGGCGTCCAATCTTCGCGGCGATGCACATGCTGCTGGAAGAACCCCGGATGTTCTCCCTTGGTAAGGAGCATCGTCTGCCATCGATCCTGGAGGATAGTCGCAAGTACCAGAATACGGTTTCGACGAAGCTGGCCAATCAGGTGATGGCTGCCCTGTTTGAAATGTTGCGGGGCTTTCAGGCGGCGAACGAACATCGTCAGGGTGATCTGTTGCGTGAGATTCTTGGCACGGATCCACAGCATGTCTACAAGGGACTATTGACCGTGCTGATGCGTTTGGTCTTCGTCATGTATGCCGAGGATCGAGGGCTGATGTCCAGTGATGCGATCTATGCCAATCACTATTCGGTCGCGGGTCTGTTCGATCGGTTGCGAACCGACGCAGGACGCTTTCCGGACACCATGAATCAGCGATACGGGGCGTGGGCGCAGCTACTGACCTTGAATCGGTTGATTCATGAGGGTGGTTCGCACCACGACTTCCGGATTCCTGCACGGAAGGGATACCTTTTCGATCCGGATCGTTATCCCTTTCTGGAAGGTCGGGCCCAGTTGCCCGATGGCAGCGACGATGCAACCTCAATCGACCCCTTGGCTCCATCGCCTCACCCCGTGCCCCATGTTTCGGATGGCTGTATCTACCGGGTGCTCGAATCGCTGCTGGTTCTGGATGGTGAAAGGCTGAGCTACCGAACCCTGGATGTCGAACAGATCGGTAGTGTTTACGAAGCCATCATGGGGTTCGAACTGGAGGTAGCCCGGGGGCGGTCGATTGCGATCAGGCCCGCCAGGCCGCACGGTGCTCCGGCGACGATTAACCTGGAAACGCTGTTGGACACCAAACCGACGGATCGCCCCAAACGCCTGAAGGAATGGTCCGACCAGAAACTGAGTGCCTCAGATACCAAGGCCCTGAAAGCGGCAGCTACCATCGAAGACCTGATCGCGGCGCTCAATCGGAAAGTTGCACGAGAAGTTACCCCAAACATCGTCCCCCAGGGAGCGATGGTTTTTCAGCCCTCGGATGAACGACGACGCAGTGGTTCCCACTACACGCCGCGTTCCTTGACCGAACCGATCGTTCGCACGACGCTGGAACCCCTATTGAACCAACTTTGCGGGGCCACAGCTGCGACCTCAACCACGTCCTCGGCCAGTGTCTCGGGAACCGACGTTGGCCGGAAGCCCGCACTGCATGCCCGTGCCATTCCGGCCGAAACCGATACTACCAACATCAACGTACCTTCTGTCTGGCACCCTACTCCAGCGGACAGAAAACGCTACACAAAAGGCGAAATCGAACTCCGCATCAGAGCCTCGGAACGCAACGTCAAACACTGGAAAGCCGCCCGCGAGATCGGCACCCCTCACCCCTCCCAAATCCTCGACCTGAAAATCTGCGACCCGGCCATGGGCAGCGGAGCCTTCCTTGTCGAAGTGTGCCGCCAACTGGGCGACCACCTGATCGCGGCCTGGCACGCGCATGACATGGTGCCAGCCGACATCCCCGCCGACGAAGACGAAGTCCTCTACGCCCGTCGTCTTGTGGCGCAGCGTTGTCTGTACGGAGTGGACAAGAACGTGATGGCGGTCGATCTGGCGAAGCTGTCGTTATGGCTGGTGACGCTGGCGCGGGATCACGCGTTTACGTTTCTGGATCATTCGCTTCGTCACGGCGATTCGCTGGTGGGTCTGACGCGCGAGCAAATCATCGGCTTCCATTGGGATCGGAAGAAATTCAAGACGCTCTTGAACGAGCCGATCCAAAAACGGCTCGACCGAGCCACCGAAGCCCGCGCCAAAATCTTAAATGCCCGCGAGGATGTGCCTTACAAAGATCAGGAGCAGCGATTGGCGGTGGCGGATGAGGCGTTGGATTTGATCCGCACACTTGGCGATGCGTGCGTCAGTTGCTTCTTTGACCCATCGCCATTGCCCGCTTCCACGGTGAGCGGCCAGTCGCAAGCCGCCGGTTCAGCAGCAACTTCGGTGAGCGGCGAGGCGCTAGCCGCCGGTACGAGTCCTGAAACCGGCGAGTCGCAATCCGCCGTTGCCGTCGCCAAGTCCAAACCGGTCAAAGCCACCAAAAAGTCTCGTGGCGAAGCCGCGGATCGCGTGTACGGATTGGCGAGTTCTTATCTCGAAAGTCAGAAGCAACCGCAAATTGACCACGCCAGTCGCCAGAGTCTGCACGCCGCAGCGGCCCGCCTCAGAGAAGGCGCAAACCCCGTCCCCGCCTTCCACTGGGAGATTGAGTTTCCCGAGGTTTTTTCGCGTGAGAATGGCGGGTTCGATGCGTTTGTGGGGAATCCGCCGTTCTTGGGAGGAAGGAATATCACGAACAGTTATGGGGATGTCTATTCAGAGGCCCTCCGTGCTCTTCAACGGGACATTTCAGGCGGAGCAGATTTAGTCGCACATTTTTACCGACGATGCTTTGCGAATCTCAGAACACTAGGCACCGTCGGGCTTATCGCAACAAACACAATTGCCCAAGGCGACACTCGCTCCGCCGGACTACGAGTGATTTGCGAAAACAACGGAACGATCTATTGCGCGAGGAGGCGCGTTCGCTGGCCCGGTGTGGCAGCAGTAATTGTTAGCGTCGTACACATTAGGAAAGGAAGCTTACAGTCTCCACACTTTTTGGATGGCAACCCAGTTGACCGAATCACAGCATACTTGGTTCACCGTGGTGGGCACGGCGACCCGAAACGGCTTGGAAGGCAACATGAACTTAGCTACCAAGGGAGCATCACGCTCGGAATGGGTTTCACGTTCGCGGAAGAAGACAACGGTACCGTTAGCTCCATCTCAAGAATGAATAAACTCATCGAAGCAGATTCGCGCAACGAAGAACGAATCTTTCCTTACATCGGCGGTGAAGAAGTCAATTCAAATCCAGCTCACGCTTTTCGACGATATGTCATCAATTTCGGTGAGATGACGGAAGAAGAGGCGAGGCGTTGGCCAGACTTAATGGAGATAATTGAAGATCGCGTCAAACCAGAACGGCTAAAGAAATCGAAAGAAGTCCGCGAATGGCCATGGTGGCACTTTTGGAGGACCCGAAACGAGCTATACGAGGCAATATCGAGTCGAGATCGTGTTTTGCTAACCAACGCCCAAGCTTCACCTCATTTGGCGTTTGTCTTCTATCGAACCGATGTGGTTTTTGCCAACAGTCTGAACATATTGGTCATGAGTGGATGGAAGGACTTCGGCATCGTTCAGTCCCAACTGCATGAAACTTGGGCGAGGTTTTTCTCCTCATCCATGAAGGACGACTTGCGCTACAACCCAACAGACTGCCTTGATACCTTCGCTTTTCCGACGATCGACTGGTTCAATAGGCCCAATGACGATTTCCTTGGGCTGACCAACGCAGCAGAGAACTATCATGAAACTCGCGCGAGTCTCATGGTGCAAACCGAACTTGGTCTGACGAAGACCTACAACCGTTTTCATTCCCCCGATGAGCGTGATGAGGGCATCTTGGAGCTTCGTCGTCTTCACGGTTTGATGGATGGAGCGGTGCTGCGGGCCTACGGCTGGGAGGATCTGGCAGAATCCGCAACGTGCGAGTTCCTGCTCGACTACGAAGAGGAAGAAGAGGCCGGCGATTCCCAGCAAGCTGGTACTCGTCGGCAAAAGAAAAAGCCCTGGCGTTATCGCTGGCCCGACGACTTCCGCGACGAAGTCCTCGCCCGCCTCCTCGAACTCAACGAACAACGCCACAAAGAAGAACAACTAACCGGTACCAGTACCACCAACCGCAGCGATAAGAAAACTGCGAAAAAAAAGAACCCCAGCAAAAAGACAACTAGAAAAGAATCAACCGACCAACAAGAGCTGTTCCAGGAATAACTCACCAGAATCGTAGACCTCTAACTATGCCCCAGAACGACCCAACTTGCCACAGCGACTTTGTCGTGTACGTCGATGAAAGCGGCGATCACGGACTGAAGTCTATGGAAGCAACCTACCCAGTTTTCGTTCTGGCTTTCTGCATCTTTTCCAAAGACGAATACGTCAAAGTCATAACGCCGAGAATTCAGGATTTCAAGTTCCGTTACTTCGGCCATGACATGGTCGTCCTTCACGAACATGAAATCAGAAAACCAAAAGGCCCGTACTTGATTCTGTTCGACGCCGATGTCCGGAAGAATTTCATGGCCGACCTGACGAACATCATCTCTGAATCGGATTTCAAAATCATCGCGACTTACATCAAAAAAGACGACTTCCGTAAGAAGCACGGTGACACGGAGAATCTGTACAACGTTGCCATGCGATCTTGTCTGAAGAGGCTCTACCGCGTTCTCGACGAAAACGATCAAACGAACTGCGTCACCAATGTGATCTTTGAACAACGCGGCAAGAACGAAGACGACGACCTCGAACTCGAATTTCGCCGGGTATGTGACGACGAGAATCCAGCAGGCGTCCCCTTGCCGTTCTCGATCGTGATGGCCAACAAGCAGATCAATTCTTGCGGGTTACAACTGGCGGATCTTGTCGCCCGTCCAATTGGACGCAAACACTTGACGCCCGAGCAGGAGAACCGGGCCTACGAAGTATTGGCCACCAAATTTGTTCGTGATGCGAACGGAGAAATCGAAGGGGCAGGCCTTGAGTGCTACCCATAAAAACAAACAGCCTCGGAATTCTCCGAGGCTTATTTGCCGACCAGATATTTCCAGTCCAGATGAATAATCGGCCACCATGGTCCCAAAGTCAACCGGAAACCGACATTTGTACACACAATTAGACCGAATCCCCGCAAATCGGTTCGCTCGTATCGAGTGTCCGCTACTACGCGACACCGCCATCGCACGTCATCACGGTTTGATGGATGGAGCGGTGCTGCGGGCCTACGGCTGGGACGATCTGGCAGAATCCGCAACGTGCGAGTTCCTGCTCGACTACGAAGAGGAAGAAGAGGCCGGCGATTCCCAGCAAGCTGGTACTCGTCGGCAAAAGAAAAAGCCCTGGCGTTATCGCTGGCCCGACGACTTCCGCGACGAAGTCCTCGCCCGCCTCCTCGAACTCAACGAACAACGCCACAAAGAAGACCTCCTCGCCGGCGCAGCCGCCGAAAATCCTTCGAAGCCAGCGAAGAAGAAAGCAAGGAAGCAGACCAACCAAAAAGAACTCTTCAAGGAATGACTCACGCAGAGCCGCGGAGTTGGCGGCTCTTTGGCAACTACTTCCTCTGCGTCCCTGCGGCTCAGCGTGATCCCTAACAAATCCACCAATCAATGCACCATAACGAAATATCCGCCGCCATCATCGACCGCTCCATCAAGATCCACCAATCCCTCGGTCCCGGTCTGCTGGAATCGGTCTACCACCGCATCCTCGCCTACGAGCTACGCAAATCCGGCTTTAAAGTACAAACCGAAGTCGCCATCCCGGTCACCTGGGACGGGCGCAGGATCGACGAGGGATTCCGCGCCGACCTGATCGTCAACAGCCTTGTGTTTGTCGAATTGAAATCCGTCGAGACCATTTCGAAAGTCCCCCAGAAACAGACGCTGACTTATCTGAGGCTCACGAACCTCCAGCTCGGTCTACTCATCAACTTTGGATCGGCACTTCTCAAAGCCGGCATCCACCGCATCGCCAACGGCCTTGAAGGTTCCAGGAACGTATCCCGCCGCGCCGCCGAGGTATCAAAATGAAAACATCCGCCGAAGTTAGAAGCGAGATTGTCGACGCATTGCGTCTTGATCTGGTTGGTCCTGCCCCAGCCAACGGGAATCTCAATGAGATCCTCGACAAGAGACCCGGTCACTGGTACCTGACGGGATTCCTCGTACCCACCGATGCCGGCGACCGGCAAAAATCGGACGACGACGCAGAGGACGAACTGGAGGCTGTCTCTGAATCGACAGGAGTGGACGATGAAAACGAAAGCGACAAGGCGGCCGCAAGGCGTTCCTTCAAGCCATCCTCGATCGGGCTCAGTGTGCTGTTGCCCGGCGATTCAAGGAAGATCCGCGTTCAACTGAGCTGGGGTGACTACACCAGTTCGCCGGTCAGCGAAGACAGTCTGCGACTTCATTGGTCACGATCGCAACGCACGGAATACGTGGATGTTGAATTACCCGGCAACCGTGACTACTACCGCAATGAGATTGAAATCCCCGGTAGCGAGGGGCTCGAGCTCTCCGTCTCAATGCGAACAGTTCGCGATACGAACATCGACGGTGGACTGACGGTCGGGACCCGAAGTGTTTCCCTGTTTGCCGTTAATCGCCGTCGGCCGGCTCCTGACGATACCAGCGACGAGGCATTTGCGTTTCAGGTGTGCCTCGAATTGATGGCCGATCAACCCTTTGTGGCGAGACCAAACCTTCGTAGCTTGCGGAGTGACGAATGGGACGTGCAGGTTGCGGATTTGCAGTATCGCGATGCGTGCGAATACGCCGTGGGCCATAACATCGCCACGGAAGCGGTAACGGCGGAGGGGCAGTGTTCCGTCGTTCGTACCAGTTGGATACCTCAGGCAGAGGTCGAACGAGTCGCCGCGGCGCCGATCGGCAACGTCACACTTGGGATGGGCGAACTTGCCGTCTTGCGCGATGGTGAGGATGCCCGGCAGAAACTGATGCCATTTGTCGACCAGTACCGCACATGGATTGAGGAACAGAGACAGCTCGCTCCAGAGCATCCTGCCAGTCGACATGAAATTGCAATGGAGTTGCTCAACCGTGCCGGTGTGGCGGCCGACCGAATTGAGGAGGGGATTCGGCAGTTGCAAGACCCGCTGCTGTTGGATGCGTTCAAGATTGCAAACCGGGCCATGAATCGGCAGGCCGTGTTGCGTCTGGGGATTCCCAATCCAGGTTGGCGACCCTTTCAGTTGGCATTTGTGTTGATGAATCTGGCTGGCATGGTCAATCCACGACACGATGACCGGGATGTCGTCGACTTGTTGTTCTTTCCTACCGGAGGTGGCAAAACGGAGGCTTACCTTGGTCTCGCGGCGTTTACGTTGGTATTGCGACGACTTCGCAACCCGGGCATCTCTTCCGCCGGTTTGACGGTGCTGATGCGATATACGCTTCGCCTGCTGACGCTGGATCAACTCGGTAGGGCTGCTGCCTTAATCTGCGCGTTGGAGTTGGAGCGACAGCAGGATGTAGACAAACTGGGAAGTTGGCCGTTTGAAATTGGTTTGTGGGTAGGTCGCGCTGCCACGCCGAACCGGATGGGGACGAAGGAAGATCGCAGTCGCGAAACGGCCAGACAGAAGACCATTGCGTTCATGAATGATGTTCGCAAGCCTTTGCCCATCCCTTTGGAAGAATGTCCGTGGTGCGGAACCAAATTCAAGGGGACCTCATTCAAGCTGGTGCCCAATTCCGATTATCCGACGGATTTGCGGATTACGTGCGCGAATCGAAATTGTGAATTCAGTCGTGGCAATCCTCTACCAATTGTAGCCGTCGATGAACCCATCTATCGTCGCTTACCATGCTTCATGATTGCTACCGTCGACAAGTTCGCGGCGATGCCGTGGACGGGAGAAGTTGGTGGTTTCTTTGGACGTGTACAACGACATGACGAAAATGGATTCTACGGGCCGTGTACACCCACGACGGGTCGTCCTTTGCCGGACGGTCGATTGCCCCCGCCCGAATTGATCATCCAGGATGAACTGCACCTCATTTCGGGCCCGCTTGGGACGATCGCGGGGCTCTATGAAACGGCCGTCGACGAACTATCGAGCTTTACCGAAGACGGCGAACGCCTGCACCCCAAAATCATTGCGTCGACGGCGACGGTGCGGCGTGCCGATAGCCAGATTCGCGCGATTTTTAATCGTGGACAAGTTGACATCTTTCCTCCACCGGGCCCGGACGTACGCGATTCCTTTTTTGCAAAGACGGAATCCAGCGACGTTAGCAACGCAAGGCTATACGTGGGCGTCGCGGCCCAGGGACGCCCGGCCAAGCGGGTCTTGTTGCGAACCGCACTGGCATTGATGGGTGCCGCAGAGATGCAGTACCAGGCCCACCCAAAAAGCGAAGAGAATCCGGCGGATCCCTACATGACGCTGCTGGGGTACTTTAACTCGCTGCGCGAGCTTGGTGGCACGCGGCGGATTGCTGAAGATGAAATCAGGAATTCGTTGGCGGGCTACGGCATTCGCAAGCGTGTCGCGGAAGAGGTCGGCTCGTTTCGAAACCGGAAAGTTAAATTCGAAGTGGTGGAACTCACCAGTCGAGTTAGTACCAACAAGGTTTCTGACGCCAAGCGTCGACTTGGCAAACCCTTCTCTGACAAGGAATGTGTTGACATCGCGCTGGCCACCAACATGATTTCGGTTGGTCTGGACATCACCCGCCTGGGGCTGATGTTGGTGTTTCGCCAACCCAAGACCAGTTCAGAATACATTCAGGCAACCAGTCGCGTTGGGCGCGACCATCATAAACCCGGCCTCGTGGTGTCCGTGCTCAATTTGAACCAGCCACGTGACCGCTCGCATTATGAACGATTCGAAGCGTTTCATCAGTCGTTCTATCGCACGGTCGAAGCAACCAGTGTGACGCCGTTTTCGCCGAGGGCGCTTGATCGGGGGCTCGCCGGTACCCTGGTGGCGCTCGCTCGGCTTGGCAACAGCGCAATGACGGCTCCGCTTGCGGCCCAGGAAATCCTCAGGCATCGACCTGAGCTTGATTTTGTCGCGGACGTAATTTCGAAGCGAGCATTGACGCACTCAAGGATGGACCAACAAAACGCTGAAGAATTGCGGGCTCACGTGCGACAGCGATGCCTCGATCTGTTCGACACATGGATCAGGATTGCCGAGGAGTACACCGAAACGGGCACGTCTCTGCAGTATCAGACCGAGGTTGGTCAGGCAAAGCAGTTGCTGTACGAGTTTTTACACCCTGAGCTGGCTGAACTTCATTCACGGCACCGAAGGTTTCGCGCAAACCGTTCGATGCGTGACGTGGAGCCTGATGTCAACTTGCGACTTCGAACGTTGAACGGTCAGGACCTGGAGGACTATGAGGATGGCTAAAAGAAAGAACGTGCGTCCCGCCGGTCAGCTACGAAGGAGTCAGATTATTACGACCTTTGGTCCGGGCGCCATGATGGATCTGCCTGAACACTCCGTCCTCGTCGGTGGGTTGGAGTATTGGCGTGGTGCCGAAGACGAGATCAATGAGCTGCGTCTGCTGGAGAAGCTGCGGACTTTACTGGATATCCCAGAACTAAAGCTATGTGCGCCGCCCTCGGATCCGGATGACCCTTTGGCTGCACCCACGGGCATCGACGTCTGGCAGTTTCCCGAATGGTTCATAACGCAGAATGTACAGGTAGAGGCCGGTGGTGGATCGAATGTACGCTCTCGACTCCTGGTTCATCGCAATAGCCTGACCAAAGGCAGGTTCATCGATGGTGCCAGAAAGTCGCAGGCGGTTGTCCCGATCCGATTTGTACGAGCGTGTATTCTTGGACATATCGGAGATATTGCCTGGCGGAAATTCGTTCATCACGATGAGGAGAAGTCGGATTGCGGTCGGCAGCTCTGGGTGGACGAGTTCGGGCATAGCGGTGACATCGCCGAGATTCAGATTCGCTGCGAATGCGGCAAACGGCGCCAACTTGCAGAAGCCATTGGCAAAGAGGGCTTTGAATCGGGCGCGCTGGGACATTGCGACGGAGCAAGGCCATGGCTGGGAATTCATAGCAAAGAGCAATGTCGACAGCCAAACCGATTGTTGGTCAGGTCCGCAAGCAATGCCTATTTCTCGCAGACGATGGCAGTTATTTCGCTGCCCGAACGGGATGAAACGATCAGTAAGGCGGTTGACAATGCCTGGCCTTTCATCGAAGAGGCCGAATCGGTGGGAGACGTCAAATACGAACGGAAGAAGGCACGTGTAAAAACGATTCTGGAGGGCATCAGCAATGATGAGGTCTGGGAGGAGATACAGGCAAGAAGGGGCGAATCGAGTGGTTCGCAGAAGTCCGTAAAGCAGGCCGAACTGGAGACGCTGGTTGCCAGCAAGGACGAATTGGGAAACGATCAACCTGACGGAGACTTCTTCGCCAGGGCACTCCCAAGAGACCGTTGGGACAATCCCATGATGAAGGATATCGAACGTGTCGTTCTCGTCCATCGCTTGCGTGAAGTGGTCGCTCAGGTTGGTTTCACGCGTTTTGAACCTATCGCCCCGGATGCGGAAGGGGAGCTGGAAATCGGTGTCGAGCGGGCCCAACTGGCTCGTGATATGAAATGGGTACCAGCTATAGAGAATCGGGGGGAAGGGATCTTCCTGCAATTCAATAGCCAGGCGATTCAGGAATGGGAGAGCTCCCCTCGTGTGATCGAATACGGTGAAAGTCTACTGCGAGGTTTTGATGTTTGGAAAGCAGAGCACCAGAGCTCTAACTCCGAGTTTCGTGGGTTGCCTTACACCATGCTACATTCGTTGTCTCACTTGTTGGTTACGAACATTGCGTTGGAATGTGGTTATCCTGCCAGCTCCATTCGTGAGCGAATCTACGCAATTCCCGATGTTGGATATGGAATTCTGCTCTATACAGGTTCGCCGGATGCCGAGGGAACGCTGGGTGGCCTGATCCAGGTTGGGCGGCGCATCCACGAATTTGTCAAAACTGCGATCGAGTACGGAGAACTTTGCTCGAATGATCCCGTCTGTGCAGCGCACCAACCCGAAAACCCTCATGAACGCCGATTCCTGCATGGCGCTGCGTGCCACGGCTGTCTGCTGATTGCGGAAACTTCTTGCGAAGTGTTCAACAGCTTCCTGGATCGCGCTCTGGTCGTTCCGACTCTCGAGCGTCGCGGAGTCGAGTTTTTCAAGTTCGATGAAAGTTAGATTTTCCACGCTTAACGCCGTCGATCTTGAAACGCTCGCTGCTGCATTGAGATCTGGTCGACTTTCCATGCCCTTTGTCGAGTCGTCGTTGCGGCGAATCCTGACGCGTGGAGTATCGCCGGAGACGCGAGAGAGTCTACTTGCGCTGGCTGAATGTGGATTCGATGAAGCACAGATGGCGATCTTTATCGAAAGCCTGGCGGCTGAGCGATCTGCCCGCAAACGCACCGACGAGATCGTCGAACTGGTCACTACGGGGCCTGAAGCGCCTGGCACCACGAATCGAGATACCAGCGTCGTTGTGCAAGAGCTATTTTCGAAGGCTCGGGAATCTGTCTTGGTCGCCGGGTATGCCGTCTACCAGGGGGCTCAGGTCTTCCGCACGCTCGCTGAAAGAATGGATTCGTGCACGGCCTTGCAAGTGCAGTTCTTTCTGGATATTCCAAGGCCCGATGGCGACACTTCCGATGCCTCGATTGTGGTACACAAATTCATGCGTCGACTGCGGACTTCCCAATGGGTTGAGGGATGTCGCTTGCCCGACGTTTTTTATGATCCTCGGTCCGTCTCCATTCAAAGACGATCCAGTCTTCACGCGAAATGCATTGTTGTTGATGGAAAATCTGTATTCGTATCTTCCGCGAACTTCACCCAGGCAGGGCAGGAGCGAAACGTTGAAGTTGGTGTATTGATTCACTCTGAAAGCATCGGCCGACAACTCACTCGACATTTTGATGGTCTCGTTGCAGCGAAGCTCATGCAGCGTGCTAGTCGGTGAGATTTCTGCCCCGCTCAAGCAGGAATTTGGAATTCCAAAGCAATTCGCCGAGAAAGTACGCCCAGCAGGATTCGAACCTGCGACCTGCGGATTAGAAGTCCGCTGCTCTATCCAGCTGAGCTATGGGCGCTTTTACCTGTTTTTGTAGGCCTGTTGGTCGTAGGCCGTTTCTTGCTAAAATTGCGACTACCCGCTTACTACCCGTTTTGAGCGGAGAATCGAAATGCCGGCGCGATGCGTCAACATCCGCCGGCGCGACCCTACTGATAGTGAGGACCAGTATGGCAGCTGCAAATTCTACCCGCGCGCTCTCTCGCGCGAAAGACTTCCCGCTCTTCAAGCACAAGGCTTCAGGCCAATGGTGCAAGCAAATCAATGGCCGACGGTACTACTTCGGCACGGACAAGTCGGCCGCATTAGACCGTTATCTGGACGAACGCGACGAACTCCTTGCCGGGCGTCGCCCGAAGAGTCGTGACACCGATGAAGTCGTGACGGTTCGGTACGCGTCGAACTACATCCTCGGTCAGAAACGCGACTTGGTCGACTCGGGCGAGCGGTCTGAACGGCAGTGGCAGGACCTCAAGCGTGCGGCCGAAATCTGCATGGATGTGTTCGGAGCCGAGCGAGACATTGCCGACCTAAAGCCGGATGATTTTGGGGACCTGCGACGACAACTGGCGAAGAGATACAACGCCACGTCGCTTCGGCGAGAGATCACGAACGTTCGCTCGATCTTCAACTTTGCCTACAAAAACGACCTCGTTCAGTATCCCATCAAGTTTGGCACGCAGTTCTCGGTGCCCGCCAAGAGCAAGTTACGGGAAGCAAGGCAGGTGGCAGGGTCTCGGGTGTTCACCTCGAAGGAAATCCGAACGCTAATGACCGAATGCAAGTGCCCACACCTGAAGGCCATGATTCTGCTCGGCGTGAATGTCGGAATGGGGAATGCCGACTGCAAGACGCTTCGATTCGAGCATCTCGACCTAGAAGGCGGCTGGCTTAACTTCCCTCGCCCAAAAACCAAAGTGAATCGTCGCGGAAAGTTGTGGCCTGAGACCGTCGAGGCCATTCAGGTATCGATTACGAGCCGTCGTAAACCCCGGTCGAAGGATCACATCGAATTTGTCTTCATAACCAAATATGGGCGACCTTGGGGAACCCTCGAAAGTCGCGATTGCCCCATCGGCAAGCAATTTCGAAAACTGCTTGATGCCACCGGACTGTACCTTCGAGGCAAGTCCTTCTACTCGCTGCGGCACGTCTTCGAGACTGAGGCTGGCGACAAGGGCGATCAGGTGGCGGTCGACTACGTGATGGGCCACGTCGATGGCAGTATGGCTTCCACGTACCGCGCCAAGGTCAAGGACCACCGTTTGGAGGCAGTGGCCGCACACGTCCATCAGTGGCTGTTCGGCAACGAAGGGGGTGACCGATGAGCGAGCCGAAGCAAGAGAAAAGGCTGGCCCTGCGGCAGGCATACAGTGACCTACGGGAAGTCGAGAAAAACAAGATCCGGCAGACGCCGGGATACAAGCAAGCGAAAGAGAAGCTCGCCGCGTGGAGACTTCGACAGGACACATGGATCCGCGAGGCACGGGTTGCCATAAAGAATATGTGGAAGTCGATCAGGGGCGGCGAACCGCGACTACCCCGTGAACATCAGCCTACTGCGCTGTCGACCGCAATCATGGACTCGGCCGCTCCCTTGATAACGGATACCCGGCGGGTAGTAGTTGGGAAAATGAGAGAGAAGATTAACAAGGGTAGGCTGACCCTACGCTCAACACGCAAGTTCGAAGCCCCAGACTCCAAATACCTTGCGGGGCGAGCGCCGGTGGAGGCTGACAGCCTCGAACATCATGTCCTCGCTTTGGTTGAACTGTTTGCGGGGGACGCACTTGCCTTCGAAGAAAGGATGCTCCTCTGGGAGTTACTGGAAGCCATTCGCGATGATGAGGCAGTTATGTGGATTGAGCTACTCAAGCCGGGGCCCCGAACGAAGAAAGAGGAGCGAGCCGAACTGGCGGCAAAGGTTGGTGCGAAAAACCAGGAGTTCGAGGACCTAGGCTACCCCTACAGAAAACGGCTAAATCTCCTGAAGCGTGAGTTTGGCGGCGAGGACACAAAAATTAACGATCTAATCAGAGAGCACCGTCAGCGAGAGGAACTTCGCGAATAACTCGCGAAGCAGATAGCGGCAGAATACTTAACTTCGCGAATAACTAACGGAGTTTTCCCCGCATACATTTCGTTTGTACCCCAAACCCATTGGAGCAAACGGAATGAACAGGCAGACCACAAATCGCGACTGGGTATCACCTCCCGTGATTGCCCGCGAACTCGGCATCAACGCCGGCAAGGTAATCGAGTGGATTACCTCCGGCGAATTGAAAGCCGTCAACCTCTCAAACCGAACTCGGCCGCGCTGGCGGATATCCCGAGAGGACTTTGATGACTTCCTGCGGCGTCGGTCCAACGCTGACCACCGGAAGGAACCTTCACCCCGTGCAAAGCGCCGCAAGGCCGTGAAGGAGTGGGTCTGATGAGCGTTCAGCGAGACCTATTCGACGACGCCGAGCCGAGCCCGGAACCCGTTTCACCGACCATTGCAAGTTGGGTGGACGAATGGCGAGCGCTACCCGAAGCCACGCGACGTGAGGCCCTGGGGGAACTGGTGGCCAACCTCGACGCAGTCGGGCGTCTGGCCATGAGAAATCTGCTGCGGACGCGAAAGCGCGTGACCGGCACCACGAGAGTTTGACAGGCAAGGTAACCGCTTCGGTACCGGACCTGGGCGGCAGTACGGAAACAGAAAAGGCCCGTCACGCGGAATGGAAACACGCAACGGGCCAAAAGGAAAAGGATTCGCATGCATTGTACCAGCGGCGCGTCGGCTAGCAAGCCAAATTTCGACAGGGACGAGGTCATTGAAGCCGCAGCGCAGAGGGGGGATTTCGACAGCATCTACAAACACGTTTGCGGCGTAGACCCACCTGCCAAGAATGGCAGCCCCTGTTCAGTCTGTGGTGGCACGGACCGTTTTTATCGGCACAAGGACTACATGGAAACGGGCGGCACCGGCTGCCGAACCTGTGGGGACAGCAAAGGCGCGAACGTCATTAACGCTGTTATGTGGCTATGCCGTGTTGAGTTCCTAGAGGCACTCCAGCTGCTAGGCGAACACCTCGGCCTCGCAGGGACAGCCTCAAAGCCGGCGGATGACATATGGAACAAGGTGATGCGTTCGAAGAACATGTCATCCGAAGGCGCGAGGAAGTTTGGCGGCAAGCCCGCGACTCGCCAGAACAATAATGATGACGGGGCTTTCCCTGTCGTTCGCTTCCCGATGTACGACCCGGATGGTGAAGTAGGCCACTACGACATTACTTCCAGCGGGCATGGCCTCAACAAGAAGGGATCTCGGTCGGGCATTTTCCTTCCCGGACGCAAGCCGACCCCCGGCGAGACCTGGGTCATCTGCGAAGGCGTCAAGGACGCTACGCGGCTGCTTGAGATGGAATACAACGTGGCTGGCCGTGCTGGCAGGCAATTGGGCGTCAGCTTCGCCCGAATGTTTGAGCGATGCACGGTCATCATGCTCGGCGATCTCGACAAGCCGGGACAGGATGCATCAGTAAAGGCTGCAGAGCAGCTGGAGGCCTACGCCACAGATATCCGCATCGCCACTCTGCCTGGCCCTGTCAAACAGTCGAAGGGGCGCGATGTACGTGACTTCCTGAAAGAGCCAGGCGGTGAGGAGGCTGTTCGCAAGGCAATCGATAACGCTAAACCGTGGAAGGATTCAGAGGCTGCCTCAGACGTCCTGCGGCCGCGCCACAAAGGACTCTGCACCATGCACACAGAGAACCCAACACTCCATCCGGCAATCATCGAGGGACTCATCAGGAGGGGCGAGATTGCGAATATTATCGCCGCCAGCAAGCAAGGCAAGAGTTGGTTAGTCATGGGGATGGCGGCCCATATTGCGTTCGGCAAAGACTGGCTCGGCCTACCGACTAAGCAAGGCAGGGTCTTGATTGTTGATAACGAGCTCCATGAAGCGACCGCTGTAAATCGAGCGAAGCAGGTCTGTGACGCACTCGGCCTCGATTGGAAGCAGACGGAGGACAGGATTCATATCGAGCCCCTCCGCGGCCGTGTTGGCGATTTTAACGCAATGGCTACGTACTTCCGGGAGCTCAAAGCCGGCGGCTGGGTGCCCGATGTAATTATCTTCGATGCGTTCTATCGGATGCTGCCGGCTGGTATGAGCGAGAATGACAACGCGGAGATGACGCGGGTCTACAACACACTGGACCGCTATGCATCAATGGTGGGTGCAGCTGTTATCAACGTCCACCACTCCAGTAAGGGCAGTCAAAGCCGCAAGGCCGTAACGGATATCGGGTCCGGCGCTGGGGCAATTGCAAGAGCTGCTGATTGCCACCTCACTATCCGAGAGCATGAGGTGGCCGATTGTGCGGTGGTTGAAGCTCGACTGCGTTCGTTCGCCCCGCTTGATCCGTTCACCATACAGTTCAAGTTCCCGGTATGGGGACGGAAGGACCAGATTCAGCCGGAAGTAAAGAGCACCAAGCGGTCTCCGGCGGACGAGATGCAGGACAAGGCTTCCACTATGAAGGGGCTCGAATGGGCCTGCAGGCAAGAAGAGGGCTACTGCTTCACCGGTCGCCAACTGCGGGATGCGATGGGATGTGGTGAGAGTAAGGCCAACCGGCTAGTCAGCGACATGAAGGCACGTGAGTTGGTCGAGTATGGGGAAATGCTACGCAAGGGAGGGCATGACGTGCAGGGTTACCTACTCACGCCTCACGGGCGGAGTGAGTATGAGAAATGCAAAGACAGCGAGTAGCTGTCCGCACTGTCCGCCGACCGGACAGTCGGCGCTTAAAAGTACTGGCCGGCTAAAGGTTGTTGGGCACTGTCCACTGTCCGCCCGCCTTTAAGGCGGACAGTAGTGTGTGACAACCAAGGAAGAGTAGTAATTCTTCCATCCGGTTGGGATACAGCGAACTGCGATACGGGCGTCGCCACTAACCCATTCAATCGGTGGCCAACGGAGCAGAATGATGCTGATGAGCGAAACCAGCGAACCACTGGAAGACGGTCGCACAGAGAATGAACAGATGATCACTGAACATGCGCTCGCCACGCTGACCTTCGAAGACTACTTGCGAGCCGCTCGCTACGCTGGCTAGCCCCTCAGCGGCGTCGTGTCGCGCGACAAAACGGAGGGCCGCAGTATGACCCGGTTTGGCTCGGAGTGCGTTAGGCGGCCCCTCAGGGCCTCTCAGGCGATGGGCTCCAGAAATTGTTGGGGAAACGGCAATCTGCAAACCATAGCGAATGCTCGCACATTTTTTCCGGCAAGTCGTAACCCGTTGGCATCCAATAGGTTACGGATAATCGTTGACAAGCGGCCATAATGCACGACAATCAAAGCACGAAACAGGATTCACGTAACGTGAGTCGCGAACACACAAGGAGGTGCGCATGCTGACTATCGACCCGGCAGATTTCGACTACGAGCAATTCACGGAAGACATTGAACATTCGATGCTCAAGTTGAGCTTCAAGGAGCTGGAATTCATCTCCGAGATTGCCCGCAAGCTGGATGGCCAAGCGCCCGTACTCTGCCACTGGCTAAGTGATTGCGTGTTCGCCATCCAGATGCAGCGGGAAATGGTTTCCCAAGAGATGCCGGAGCCGCCGTGGCCTCATTGCAGCCTTTCGGACGCGGCGGAAGGTGCCATGGTCCTCGCCTTCATCTTGGAGGACCGGTGGACGCCATCGGTGCGCGATGTGTTGATCAAGGTCCAGCGAACACTTCACGGTGCCCAGCTGGAATGGGCACGCGAAGTCGAGCGAACTAACTGCGAAGAGTATTTCGGAAAGCCAATCCCCAGACGAAAGGCAAACGAGTGTTGAAACTGTTAAGTGTCGAGGAATGCGCAGCGGTCTATGGGGTTTGCCCACGAACGGTTCGACGCTGGGCGCGCGACGGGCACATCCCCCAAGCGTTGGTTATCGGCGGCACCCAGCGCTGGCGACTGGCCGACCTTGAATCGGACCTTGACCGGCAGTCCAGAGAACAGAACCTGCATCGGAGCACCATGTGAGACAGTTTATCGACCGGTTCGCGGAGCTTCGGTGGCACGTAGATGCGGCCCGAAAAATGGCCGAGCGAACAGACCTCTCCCCGGCGCTCAGGCGGACGGCGGAATATGAACTAAGGAAGGCTCAACTGGAACTTGAAGAGTATCGCGCGGCAACAGCTGCCGCCATCACTAAGGAGCTGACCAATGGTCGCAAACGGTAAACTGACTTCGCTGCGCAAGGAGCAGCGGGATCTATACACCAAATTGAAGGAACTCCAGGCCCACAGCGAATGGACGCCGGAGCAGAAAACAGAATGGGACTCGCTGAACAAGCGGTTCGAGGAAGTCGACGCAGAGCTCGACAAGGCCCCCCGTGGCGTCCCAATCGCGGACGCAATACGGGACGGCAAAACGTTCCGCCATGGCGAGAGCATCGAAGCTGCGGCCCGTGAGCGTCTCGGCATTCGGGCTAGTGAACACACGTCCACCCTCGGTGATATGTGCTGCCTGTTGGCTGGCCGACGGCCGGAGAACGACCAGCAGCGTGCGTTGGCTCAAGGTGCTGATGCAACCGGTGGGGCGGCTGTCGATGAGATCCTCAGCGGCCAATGGATTGATGTAGCCCGCAACATGACGGTGGCATCCAGAGCGGGTGTTGAATTCCTGCCGATTGGGGCAGCGGATACGTTGCACTTTCCAAAACAGGACTCCGACCCGGTCGCAGCATGGCGAAATGAGGCGGCCGCTATTGCGGAGAGCGACCCCACGTTCAGCCGGGTGACCGCGACACCATTCAGTCTGGCGGTTCAGTTCAAAGCGAGCCGCGAGCTACTGATGAACGGCATCGGAGTCCCGGGTCAGTTGATGCGTAGCACAGCACAGGCCATGGCGGTCCAGCTCGACAAGGCGGTATTCGTCGGCAGTGGGTCTGCACCCGAGCCGGAGGGCATCACCAACGTCACGGGCGTACAGGAAGTGAGTTTCGACTCCACGCTGGCAAACTACTCGCCAATCATTGAAGGGTTGCAGCTAGTCGAGTCAGCGAACGAGCAGCCCAGCCCCTACCTGGTGACCAGCCCGCGAACGAAGTACGAGCTGGCGGGGCTGGTGGATGCGGACAACAACCCATTGCGGATGCCGGAAGTGGTCTCGGGTTTGAGCCAGTTGGCCACGACCTCGATCCCAACCGACGGCGGAGCCGGCTCCGATGAGTCGACCATCTTCCTCGGTGACTTCAGCCAGGTGTGCGTGGTCCTTCGGGAGAATATTCGGCTGTTCGTTCTGAAGGAGCTGCACGCGGCAACCGGTGAGGTTGGGTTTATCGCCCATGCTCAAGCGGACGTGATTGTGAAGCGACCAGCGGCCCTCTGCCAAATCACCGGCATCCAGCCATAGAAAAACTTGCCGGGGGGTGCCATCTCCTCCCCCTGGCATCTTGCGGTTGACTTCTGGCAGTCGCGGAGTCAGCCGCTTTTACGTTCAACCTGCTGGGGGTTTTACCTCTTTCCCCCCGGCACCTGCGGCTGGCTCCTTGGCAGTAGCGGAGTCAGCCGCTTTTTCGTTCATTCAATACAGGAGCCATAAGCAATGGCAACCAGAACACGGAACACGATTGACCAGTCGGTATCGATTTCGTCCACCGCAGTCAGCCTCGAGGATCTCGGCTTCACCGCATCGCAAGTACGGGGCTCACGGGGGCTGGCGGTCACCGTGGACAACCCTGTTCGCTATCTAACGGCAGGCACGCCCACAGCCTCATTCGGGCACTACCTCCCGGCCCATGAGACCACGCACTTCACAGGCGGCTCAGCGGGCGATCTCAGGTTCATCGCGGTGAGTTCGGCGGGTGCCGGGGTCATCACGCTGGATACGTTTGATACGCCGTAGCAGTTGTGTGTCGAATGCTGACGGCATTTTGATCACCACATGTTTTCGCTTTTGGTGATTGCGGGCCCACAACATCCCATTAGCTGGGGTATACTGGGGCCGCGGGCCTTTCTGCCTGCAGCACATTATGACGGGAGTCAAACATGATTCTTCGAGCTCTGGCCATCGTGCTTTGGCTAGCTGGCGTTGCATCTGCCGAGCAACTGTTTATCGAGCGATTTGACGACTTGGCCGCGTGGACCGGTAAGAATGATGGCTCGCATTCAGGTGTTGTTGTGGCCGACCCAATTCGAGCCGGCAACCACGTCGTTACCTTCACTAGCTTGACGACTCGCGGTGACATATTTAGCGAGGAAATCCCAGTTGCTCGATCTCATAGGTACCGAATTGAATTCGATTACCTTGGCTTGCCCGGCCGTGGAGTCGCTGGTGACCTTGGTGGAGCTATTGGCTTATCGGACGACCTGTCGTTCCCCGGCGGCCAACACGTTTGGCTGGAAGCCACTGTCGATAACGCTGACGTCCAGTCAGCGACCCTAGTTGATAATGGCACTTGGCGTACGTACGAGGTGGAGTTCGACCCATTCGACCCTAATGTGCTTGCTCTCCCTGGCCGAATCCAACCGTTTGAACCTACTAACAACACGATCCGGGTGATTGTAGAAGATTTTCTCGACTCGCGAGGTGTTGCCGGGGATGCATACTTTGACAACCTCCGCGTCTTATCAGCGTTTGCTCCTTGTACACCCAACGATTGGCTTCCTGGGGATGCGAACATCGATGGTACTGTCGACTTCGGTGACTTCCTGAGCCTCTCAGCTAACTTTGACATGGATGGCGACTGGTCGCAGGGAGACTTCAATTGCGACGCCGTCATTAATTTTGATGACTTCCTAATTGTCTCAGAGCATTTCGGCGACTCGAACACCACAACGACTGTTGATAGCGTGCCGGAACCCTCCGGCTTTGCGATAGCCTTGGCTGTTGCCTGTTGGGGCACGTACATCCGCCGCTACGACGACTGATATGTGACCGGTCCGTTCTACCGAAAAGCCTGACTCCGTCTACGGATTGTGCGGATGGCTATCGAGCTGAGGCGGACACCGCAGCTAAGGATCGGCTCAATCAGGGCGCTTCCGTTGAATGCGGGGCGTCCTTTTTGATGTCCGGAACACTAGGCGGGTACTACCCGTTTGGCGAGGTTTATTGGTGCCTTATGCGGGTATTTGGTGTCTGCTGGATTTGCGTTTGAGCCTAGAAAAACCGGTGTTTCCGCTGGTTTTCTGCCGGGTGCCGCTCCGATTAGAAGTCCGCTGCTCTATCCAGCTGAGCTATGGGCGCGTCGCTTTTTTGGGTGGGGATCGCGATGGGGCGTGGTCTGTCGGCCGCCCCCGTTTCGCGGGACGACCAGTGTATCGTCATCTACCGTTTCGAGGGAACCTCTTACTCGACGGCTCGAGCCGCATTTTTGCTGGAATTCTATGGCAAGGCCGTCCTGGCAGGGGATTGGCGGTTGTCGATGTTTTTCCTGTTTCCTGTGAATCGTGCCGGTGGAGGTTCCGGTGGCGGTCGGTTCCGCGGGATCTATTCCGCAGGGCGTAGGATTCGCATCATCTGATTTGCGCCACGCTGGAATTCGTAGTCGACCGTCGTGAACTCGACGTCGTAGCCCTCGCCCTGCAGCGATGCGGTGACAGCTTGCAGATGTCGCGATCGTTGCCCACCCAGCTCCAGCAGTGGAAAGATTCTCGCTTCTGTGGCGACTCGCATTAGTTCACGAATGGACGCAACGTGGAAATCGGTCGAGAGGTGCTCGCTGTACAAAAACAGGAAGTGCGAGCACAGCACGAGGTCGAAGCCGTCGCTCGCGAAGGGGAGCGATGGTAGTTCCGCGGCGACGTAGCGATTGCTGTGCTGCGTGACTGCGAAGTCGGCTATAAACCGCTCCATCGCCTGCATGCGATGCTGGGCCAGTGCGTCGGGATTGGGGATCATTTTCGACCACACGAATTCGCTGCGATGGGCCCTCGCGTAGCTGATGATCTTTGGTGACGTAATTTCGATCTGATTTCGGATTTCGTCAGCCGAGTACTGATAGACCGGATCGCAGGAGACGACGGTCCGCCCCGCGAGATGCATTTCCGCGTTGAAGCTCGCCGGGCCGTCCGCACAACCGAGTATGCTTTGTGCGAGGTCATCCTCGGTCAATGCAAACATGTGGCGATACTCACCGAGTGACCGGCCCCAGGGGACGACTTTGTCCAGCTTGAATGACATGTTCTTTTTTCCGGGATGGAGCGGTGGCAGTTCTGGATTCGTCGTGAGTCGCTATCGTTCGTCAGATTCGCCTCCGAACCTGTCGACGCGGAATTGCGTCGTGATGGCGTGTTGCCCATCATTTCAGTTCGGCGAAAGCGTCTGGTCAAATACGACATCATTCCCACTCGAAAGTTCGCGATCATGAATTCCATCGACCTCGTTCGACGTTTGCACCAACACCGCCAATGGGCAAACTCCCAGCTACTGGATGTGGCCGTCCAGCTCACGCATGAGCAACTCCTGAAGACATTCGCCATGGGGCAGGGGACGATCTGGAAATCATTGACACACCTGTATGCGGCCGAGTACGTCTGGCTGGAGGCACTCGAAGGAAACGAACGCCCGCTCACGCCCGGTGACGCGAAAGGTAAACTGCCTGGAAATCAGGAGGGGCCTGACCCCATAACGGAACTTGCGGATTTGCAATCGCGTTGGAGCGAGCTGAATGAACGTTGGCGTGGCTATCTCGATTCGCTCGACGCAGAATCGCTGGACGACGTGGTGTACAAGAACAGTTCCGTTTCCGGGCAGCGATTGCCAGCGCGTCGCAGCGACATCCTGATCCACGTTTGCACTCACGCTCAATACACGTCCGCACAGGTCATCAATATGATGCGTCATGTTGGTGTCCAGCCGTTGCCGGACCCCATGTTGATCACGATGGCGCGTCACGAAGACTAACGGGGACTCGCGAACGCACTTACTTCCTCAACACGTTTGGGAGAACGGAGATGAAAAGCGTCAGTTTTTCGTGCGTCGCAACGCTAACCGAGACGCCGGAGGAGATCGCCGAGCAAATCCTCGACGTTTCCAACTGGACGGACTTCCAGGGCTATGGACCGTTGCCTGGCATCGTGTCGGCGGAGTTCGAGGTTCGGACGCCGGAAGTCGTGGGGAGTCGCGTTCGAGTACGGAACTCGGACGGTTCGAGTCACATCGAGGAAATCGTTTCATGGGATCCCGCTTCGAAGATCGAGTTTCGCATGGCCGAGTTCTCGGCGCCGCTTTCGCGATTGGCGACAGGGATTGACGAGATCTGGAGTTTCACTCGTCGCGACGAGACGACCGTCGTCGAGCGCTCGTTCGCGTTGCACGCCCGATCCTTTTGGACTCGACCGATGCTGGTAGTGATCTCGATGTTGCTCAGGCGAGCGATTGACCGTCATCTGCTGCAAATGCGAAGAGAAGCCTGAAGCGATTGGGGGGCACCGCCGGCGAGATTGAAATTGACGTAGCGAAAAGGTGCTATGATCAAGCTCGTTCAATCCTTACAGCGGGGGCGGGGATATGACTTCTGGTGAAGAGGTTGGGAGCGAGGAAAAGTCGGGTGGACTGTTTACGTCGCCTCGCGAGCGCTGGCTTTGGCGGCTGACGCTACTTCTGGTCGTAGGTATCTATGCAACGTTGGGTTTGGCAGCGCGGCTGGTCGAGTTGTTGGGGAATCAGACGATGGCGGCGGTCGGATTTCTCGGCTGTATGGTCCTGGTGTTGCTGACGGTCGTGACGCAGAGCCTGCGGGCGCGACCGCGCGGGGTGGAGTTGGGGATCACGCTCGGGGTGGTCGTTGTGTACGTGATGTTCTTCATGCGCATGACATTACCCGAGCGCAGTCATTTGATTGAATACAGCGTGGTTGCGGTGTTTGTCTTCGAGGCACTTTCAGAACGGGCCCAGCATATACGGGTGCCCTTTCCGGCGATCCTTGCCATCCTGGTGACGTCGCTGGTGGGTTTGGTCGACGAGTGCATACAGTTGTTTTTGCCAAGTCGGCATTTTGACGTCGAGGACATCCTGTTCAACTGTCTCGCAAGTCTGATGGCAGTTGTCGCGATGGTCGTTCTGCGTTGGGGAAGGCGGCTTGCGGGCGGGGTCGACTAGAGCGGCTTTCGAAGAGCGACCAGCGGACCAGTCCGGCCATGCATCCTGCCAGATAGCCCACCATTAGTTGATCGGGAAGGCCGATGACGTAGCCGGCGGCGGCGATGGCGCATCCCAACGCAACGAATTCGGATCTCGCCTTGCGTGAACGCGGCGAAGGAGAAGTGACCGCGTGTAGATGTGAGCGATCGCGACGGACAATTTGCCGGTCCGACGTGAGTGTATTGATTTGCGGTCGCGTTGCGAAAGCTTGCCCGGATTGATATGTGCCCATGTAGAGGTATTCGCGACGAGGGCATCGTTCTTGCGTTCTGTTTCGCGAATGGAAGTTTCGACGGCGAAGCGCACAAAAAAACGACCTCCCCGAAAGGAAGGTCGTTTGTAACCACATCAGATAGACATGGCGTCGCGAGGGATGGGTAGTCGATTAAATCTGCGGACGCATGGACGGCAAGGGCTCTTCGAGTCCCAGACGCTTCATTTTCTTGTAGAGCGTCGTGCGATTGATTCCCAATGCGTCGGCGGTTGCATTGCGATTCCAGCCGTTCGATTCCAGGACCTCAAGGATGATTTGTCGCTCGGGGCCCGCGAGTGCTTCTTTCAGCGTGCGTCCGGAGGCGACGGGCATGGTCATGGCTGCGGACGAGGTCGTCACGGTTGTGGCGAGATCTTCGACCCCAATCGTTTCGCTCTTGCCCAGCAAAACGGCTCGTTCGATCACGTTTTGTAGTTCACGAACGTTGCCTGGCCAACGGTATCGCTGGAGGTGCTCGATTGCGTCCGGAGCAAAACCCGCGACTTCTTTTCCGGTGTCGTCACAAACCTGACGCAGGAAGTGATTGGCGAGCAGCGGGATATCCGCTGGACGTTCGCGTAGTGACGGCAATTCGATATTGATGACGTTGACGCGGTAGTAGAGATCCTGTCGGAAGGTCCCCGTTTCCACGCACTTTGCCAAGTCTTCGTTCGTCGCCAGGACGACGCGAGCATCGGTGGTGAAGGTCTTGTTTCCGCCCACTTTCTCGAATTGAAGTTCCTGCAGTACGCGGAGCATCTTGACCTGCATGCTCATGGGAGCCGTGCCGATCTCGTCGAGGAAGATCGTGCCGCCGTTGGCCTGCATGAACTTGCCTGTTTTTTCCGCGGACGCTCCGGTGAAGGCCCCGGCAACGTGTCCAAAGAGTTCGCTTTCCAGGAGGTTTTCAGGAAGAGCTCCACAAGCGACCTCAACGAAGGGACCATCACGTCGATCGCTGCGTCGATGAATGGCACGAGCAATCAGTGATTTACCAGTACCGCTTTCCCCTGTAATTAGTACAGTAGCTTTGGTATCAGCGACGCTATCGATCATATCGAAAACCCGCTGCATCCGGGTATCGTGACCGACAATGTTTTCCAGGCCAAACTGCTTGTCGAGTTGTGCCTTGAGTTGGTTGTTTTCTTTGATGACCTTACGCTGAGACAGGGCGCGATCAATCGACATTTCAAGCTCCTGGTCAAGGAGCGGTTTCGTCAGAAGATCAAAGGCCCCCGCACGGAGGGCTTCTACACCCGTCTCTACGGTGCCATAGCCGGTAATCAGAGTGATGGTCACTCCCGGATGGTGCTCTCGGCAGTGAGCTAGAACGTCGAAGCCGTCGTCCTCACCGAGGCGAATATCGCACAAAACAAGCTCGTATTTCTTGGTGTCGAGCTGTGCGATTGCTGAATCTCGGTCACGTGCGGTATCGACACGGTAGTTCTTACCGCGGAGCCATTGTGACATGGAGTCCAGGACATGACGGTCGTCATCGACGAGCAGGATGGAAGCCAGTTGGGTCATTGTATTGGGTCTTCAGGTTGTTGTTCTTCTGGCAAGGTTCGCGTTAAACATCCTGCAAAAACTGCGATCCAAGCTAATTCTGTTCCCACGTCGGCGTGTGGGAGTCGGGCTTCGTTGCAGAACGAATGTTCGAAATGTTGCCAAACGGCACGCATTTGGTGTAGTTCTGCACGAATGAAGTAACCGACACGTAGTGTATCTACGTCACTTCTTTATGAGGGTCAACGAGATACCAATATTGAGCCCACAACGCCCTCTTCCCTGGGCGGAAGATAGGAAGGTGGGCCGTAATGAACAGAACTACCGGTACATTCCGTTTCGAACGGTGCTATACTCAGTGGCAGGGATCACACTTTTGCGAAGCGGGTTTGGCAAGCTTCAGATTGCCAATGAATTGTCAAATCCTGGCGGCTCCCAATTGGAGGGGAACTACGATCTATGAGCATTTCCGTACTAATTGTTGACGACCATGCGATCGTTCGCAGTGGACTCCGCAGTATGCTGGATGGTTCCGAGGTAAGTGTCGTAGGTGAAGCAATTGACGGCAACGAGGCACTCACCCAAACGCTCGAATTGCAACCGGACGTAGTGCTACTGGACATTCGTATGCAAAATGCGGATGGGCTCAAGGCGCTCAAGGAGATTCGGGAACAGTCGCCAGACACGCGGGTCATGATTCTATCGACCTACGACAATCCCACGTACGTGGCCCGTTCGGTGGCGCTTGGTGCGAAGGACTACGTTCTCAAGGGGAGTCCACGCGAGGTTCTGCTAGAGCGAATTCGCGGTGTTGCCGAGGATCGTCCGCCCACGGAAGACAGCATTCTCCATTCCGTCAAAGCAACGATGGCCCAGCGGAAGAACGTCAAATCAGACTTTCCTCTGACCAATCGAGAGCTCCAGGTGCTGCGACATATTGCTCTTGGCTTGAGCAACCGCGAAATCGGTGCATCCTTGGGGATTAGCGTTGAAACGGTGAAGGAACACGTGCAAAACATTCTTCGGAAGATCAACGCGGTCGATCGAACGCAGGCTGCCGTCTGGGCGGTCAAGCGTGGCTTGATTCCTTAGTCAGCCGGCATGACTTTGCCGCACGGGCGAGCCAGCAATACTGCTCTCGCGGGGCAGCGAAGTTCGCTCGTAGTACCGCCTTTTAGGGCGGAAGAAGGCGCGCACTCCCGAGCCCTTGCGCTCAAAAGGCGGTACCACGAACACGTTGCACGAAATCGCTGGTTAAGACTTGGCGCCGTCCAGTTTTGGCCGAGCTGGTCTAGTACCGGATTCTCGTGAATTGTCACAACGGTCCTTGCCGATTCGTCGCGCATTTCTTGCGCGATTTCTGCTTGCTGTCACTGCAGGCGTCAGCGCTGCGGTGAAGCCGGTTTCTCGGCACGTCTGATCATTTGCCTCGCAGCGGTCGAACTGTTGACGTGGGGGCCCCGTACTTGCCATGACGCACGTCTTTCGCAGTTCTGTGGCGAGTGTTCTGGCGTGGCGAATTCTGAATCCGATGAGGGACTCTTCGGTGATGGACGAAATGACGGCAACCTCGGTTCCCCGGTTTGCAACTACCAGGCGGATGCGTGGACGGCGACGTCTTCGGTTTAGCCTTCTGTCGCTGCTAGTGTTGCTCTCGGCAGCAAGCCTCTTCCTTGCCGATTTCGGACACGACTATCGCATGGAGCTCCGGCGCGGTGATCGCCGGGTTCCCACGGCTTTTAACGTGATCACAGGTCGGAATGTGCTCTGGCAGCAGAAGGTAGGCACGCAGTCGTATGCCGGCCCGGTCGTGGCGAACGGAAAGGTCTTCGTCGGTACCAATAATGGTATGGGGTACATCGATCGGTACCCGGCGGCGGAGGACCTTGGAGTGCTTCTCTGTTTCGATGCGGCCGATGGCGGGCTGCTATGGCAGGCATCAACCGAGCCCTTCAAGCACAAGACGATTCATCTGACACCATTGCAGGGAATCTGTAGTACTCCCGTCGTCGAAGGCGACCGGCTGTGGTACGTCACCAACCGGGCCGAATTGGTTTGCCTGGACGCCAACGGTTTCCGCGATGGCACTGACGATGGCGTTGCGGCCCCCAAGGATATCGCGCTGGTTGAGAATGAGGCGGACGTCGTTTGGCGTTTGGACATGATCGGCGAGCTGGGCGTTCACCCGGAGCACCGCGTTGGAAGTTCTCCATGCGTTGGAGAGCACAAGGTGTTCGCGGTTACCGGGCATGGTGCGACGGCCCGGGAGGCGGCGCCCAGTTTCATCGCGGTAAATAAGGAGTCGGGCGAGTTGGTTTGGTCCGACAGCTCCCCAAGCGGCAATATTTTGCATAACCAGCTAGGGTCGCCGATCTACTTTGAGATCAATGGCACGCCGCAAGTGTTGTTCCCGGGTGGAGACGGCTGGCTCTACTGCTTTGACCCTGCGGGCAATTCTGATGGGACCGGAAAGTTGCTTTGGAAGTTCGACTGCAATCCCAAGGATTCTGAATGGATCCTGGGCGGACAGGGAACTCGAAACAATCTGATGACCGCGGCGTCGGTCTATCGGGATCGCATCTTCATTGCAGTTGGGCAGGACCCGGAACTGGGCGAAGGCAACGGGCACGTCTGGTGCATCGATCCAACCAAACGTGGTGATGTCAGTCCCGAATTGGTTGTTCACCCGGATCACCCCAAGCAGGTCGTAGCGCATCGCCGACGCAAGGCGATCGATGATGAGGCTGGCGAGATTGTCATTCCCAATCCCAATTCGGCCGAGGTCTGGCACTTTGAGTGGACGGATACCAACGAGGACGGCACACAGGATTTCGACGAGTCCATGCACCGTAGTCTTAGTCGGGTCGTTTTCTATGAGGATCTCGCGTTTGTTACCGATTTCTCTGGTCTGCTGCACTGCCTTGATGTCGAAACCGGCAAGCAGCACTGGTCGTACGATCAGTTCGCAGCGTCATGGACATCGCCTGTAATCGGCGCGGAACACGTGTTCGTTGGCGACGAAGACGGCGACGTTGCCGCGTTCGCACTTTCGGCTGATGCCGCGATTGCAATGCCGGCTAACTTGCCGGTGAGTGTCAGCGACGCATCGCAATCGGTTCATGCAACGCCTGTCATCCACAGAAACGTGATGTACCTTCTGGCTCGTTCGACGCTGTTTGCGATCAAAGACGCGACGAAATAGCAAGCTTCCGAATAGCAAACTCCGGAATCGTGAGCTCCGGGAGTGCCGTGCGATACCCCATGTTCACGGGCCTGTTGATTTAAAGTGGGATAGGCTTCCAGCCTGTCAGTCTGCGAAGCGATAGACACATCGGCGGTTGCAGGTGCGCCGACTCCACAGGCTGGAAGCCTATGCCACACGCGCCGACTCCACAGGCTAGAAGCCTATGCCACGCGCTTTGCGATCTAATCAGCAGGCCGTTACGCATGCGGCTCGGTGCTGCCGCCGCTTCGCGGCTGGCGCGCGGGAGTGCCGCGCGATACCGGCAGCCCCACAACGGTCTCCCCTGCATTTCTCACCTCGGGCGAGAAATGCAGACTAGCGAGTTGAACCGCGTTTTGATTGGCGCACAAGGAGAAGGCCGCCAATCCAGCTGATCCACAGGGCCACACCCGCCGTCGGCTCGGGGACGGTGGCGGTCGGCGAATCTGCCGGTCTGCTGAAGTTCCCGGACAGTTCAAGGAAGTCGTCGAACTCCACAATCCCGTCGCAATTCAGGTCGCCGGACGACCAGCCCTCGCCTTCGTCACCGAAGTTGCCGGACAAGGTGAGGAAGTCCGGGAATTCCACGATTCCATTGAGGTCGAGGTCGCCGGACAATGAATCTGCGAACGTCAGGAATTCGTCGAGGTCACCTTTGTCCACCTCGAGGTCACCGTTCAGATCAAATCGGGATCCGTCCGATCCGAAGTTACTGCAGATCTCGTCAATATCGGCCAGATCCAGTTCACCGGAGTCGTTGAAGTCGGGTAGGGCGAACAGACTGACGATCTTGAGTCCGCCGGCCAGGTAGATTTCGCCGTCCACATCTTCGTTGATGGAGACGTAGCTCACGTTCCGCATGAACGCCTTTAGTTCGGGACCTTCCACGATGATTTGCGTCTCCCCGGTTTCTGGGTCGCCAGCATACAGCGTATGCGTGTTCCACGATCCGAAGATGACTTTGCCATCGAGTTCGGGAAAGCGTTCGCCGCGATAGACAACGCCACCAATAATCGAGTTGGTGTCGGTGTGATCCAGTTCAAAAATCGGGTCGACAAGGTTCATGCTCTCGGCGAGCGTGAGTCCCGTCTCGGGATCTGGTAAGTCTGGCAGTACCTCGCGTGCCGAAAGAAAGCTGCCTTCCTTGCGGGGCCAACCATAGTTGAGTCCCGCTTCGATTTGGCTCACCTCCTCAATCGAATCAAATCCAACATCGAATGCGAACAGTGCACCGCTCTCACGGTCGAATGCCATCCGCCACGGGTTCCGCATGCCATACGCGTAGACTTCGGGTGCCGCTCCTTCGGTTTCGACGAAAGGGTTGTCGTCCGGAATGCCGTACATTCCGTTTTCGCTGTTTTCGCCCAACGGGTCGATGCGGAGGATTTTTCCGTAAACCGAGGAGAGGTCGGACGATTGCGAGCCACTGTTATCTTCGCCAACCGCCAGATAGAGGAAACCATCCGGACCGAATTGGAGATGATTCAGGTTGTGAAAAGGACTGCCTTCGTCGAATCGCATCAGCTCCCGACGGGTCCCCGAGAATCGTGGTTGCGACACGTCCTCCTGGGTCCATTCGGTGAGCACATAGTGAGACAGCACGCTGGTGTTGGTTGATTGAAAATCCGGCTCGCCAGTCCGGCTCAAATCGATCGTGCTTGTGTAGAACTTGCCGTAGCCCGGATCGCCTTCGGTGGCAAAACCGGGATGGAGGGCGAGGCTGGTTGCGCCCTCGGTCATCGCGATGTTGTCGTCGCCGCCGGTAACGTAGTGGATTTGATTGGCCCTGCCAGGCCAAGTCATCTTGGCAAGGTTGATGCCATTGATAGACAGGAATCGCCCGGAGCCATCCGGTATCTCCTCGAAGTCCCGCGACCCGGGTACGTTGAGCACATCGCGGAAGTAGATCTGACTGTTCAGATCCGAGACGGGGAAATCGGGAAAGTAGTCGTGCTGTCCTTCCGGGTGTTCCTCGCCAAGATGCCCGTTGGCTGGAATTGCCCAACATCCGATGCCAATGACCGCAGCCAGGCAAGCCAATCGTTTCTTTATCACGCCCTGTCCCTTTCCTGATCGGGATCGACTGTAGTCAAGGCGGGGGAGGAAATCAAAAAAATGGCCCACGTTTTCCAGAAAAAGACCAGGCCGAGGTCCATCGACGCAAATCCAAAATCGCTAATGCAGACCTTCCTCCAGCCGATTATCGCCCTCCGGCAATTCCGGGTGACTCCATGATTTCTGGTGCGTGGAACCGTAGTGCAGCGAGTTCGGCTGATTGTGGGCTACGAATCGACCGATACGTAAGTTCCAACGCGACAGGTGTTTGCCGGAAATCTGGCGGCATTTCGGATGTGAATTCTGAAGCTCGGATGTGAATTCTGAAGCAGAGCCGCCCATTGTGTTGGCTCTAAATCCGAAGTGCTCCCGGTTGTGGGGGTTTCAGGGTTTTGATACCGTTGCGTGAATCGGTGAAGCTGTTTTGTGACCATTTAATGTTAGATGGTCCGGCGACACAAAGTTCTAACCCCCGGGCGCGAGTCCATGAATCCTACGGGATTTGACTCATTCTCTTGCTGGTTGTCATTCTGACAGCACCCAGCCACCACATGTGCCCCTGAGACCAATTCATGGTAAATCGTAATCTCATTCGTAACCTCGACAACGACGACGATCTGGCAGCGGAAATCGAAGCTGCCATGTCCGCGACGGACGATGGTGGTTTGGCCACCGCCATTGAGACCGAGCGTAATGTTGATGTCAATTCCATCGTAGAAGGCCGCGTCATTCGCGTTGATGACGGTCGCGTGCTTGTGGACGTCGGCTTCAAGAGTGAAGGTCGCATTCCGCTCAGCGAATGGGAAGAGGAAGAAGAACAGCCAAAGGTTGGCGACCTGATCAAGGTCCTCGTCGAAGATGTTGAAGATGGCGCCGGTCCTGTCGACGACCACTACGACATGGTTCAGCTCAGCAAGAAGAAGGCTGAGAAGATCCTGGCATGGCAGGACATGATGAAGACTGTCCACGAAGGACAGGTCGTCACCGGAAAATGCATTCGCAAAATCAAAGGTGGTTTGCTGGTCGACATCGGCGTGAACGTCTTCCTGCCGGCCAGTCAGGTCGACATTCGACGTCCTCACGACATCGGCGATTACATCGGTCGCTATGTCCAGTGTGAAGTCCTCAAGATCGACGAAGCCCGGCGCAACATTGTTGTCAGCCGTCGTCTGCTGATCGAAAAGCAACGTCAGGAAGACCGCCAGGCACTGCTGCAGGAACTGGAAGTTCGTCAGCTTCGCAAAGGTATCGTCAAGAACATCGCCGAGTTTGGTGCGTTCGTCGACCTTGGTGGAATCGACGGTCTGCTGCACATTACCGACATGAGCCACGGCCGTATTGGCCATCCTTCGGAAATGGTTTCGATCGACGAAGAGATCGAAGTCATGATCCTCAACATCGATCACGAGAAGGAAAAGATCGCTCTTGGTCTGAAGCAGAAGACACCAAGTCCATGGGCCAATGTTGGCGACCGCTATCCGGTTGGCGCCACGGTCGATGGTCAGGTCGTGAATGTCATGAGCTACGGTGCCTTTGTCAAACTCGAAGAAGGCATCGAAGGTCTGGTACACATCAGCGAGATGTCGTGGACCAAGCGAATCAGTCACCCGAACGAGTTGGTACAGATTGGCGACGACATCAAGGTTGTTGTCCTCGGTATCGACGAGCAGAAGGAAGAGATTTCGCTGGGTATGAAGCAAACCCAGAACAACCCGTGGGAACAGGTTGCCGGTCGCTACCCGATCGAAACCATGGTCAAAGGTCGCGTTCGCAACCTGACCAACTACGGTGCGTTCATCGAGCTCGAAGAGGGCATCGACGGTCTGCTGCACGTTTCCGACATGTCATGGACTCGTAAGATCAGTCACCCGAACGAAGTCCTGGAAAAGGGACAGGAGATCGAGTGTCGCGTTCTTTCGGTCGATCAGGAGCGACGTCGTATTGCCCTTGGTCTGAAGCAACTGGAAACGGATCCATGGGATACCGACATTCCACAGAAGTACCAGCCCGGCGAGCTTGTCAAAGGCAAGGTCACGAAGATCACCAACTTTGGCGTCTTCGTGGGACTCGAGGATGGACTGGAAGGCTTGTTGCACATTTCCGAGCTTGCTGACCACAAGGTCGAGAATCCGGAAGAGGTCGTCAAAGTGGGCGAAGAGATCGAAGTCAAGATCCTCCGCGTCGACACCGACGATCGCAAAATCGGACTCTCGCGCAAGCGAGTCGAATGGGCAGAGGACGACGAGCGTCACCAGCTGGCCGCCGAAGAGGAAGCTGCAGCAGAAGCGGAACTCGAGAAGCGTCGCGCTGCCGACAAGGAGCTGAAGGGTGGACTTGGTTCCGGCGGCCCTCTGATCGCTCCCGTGTCGAACGACTCGGAAGACTAGTCCGCCGCGTTCTAATTCAGAATGATCCAAAATGGAGTCTCGACTATCGAGGCTCCATTTTTTTGTTGGTATCCACGCCTTACGCATCAACGGGCAAGGCAGGGCTCGGCAGGTTCTGGTGCTGCGGCGCCAGATATGCATGCTCGCCGGTCGGTCCGGTGTGGGCCTGCAGCGTCAGCCACGCACGCCAATGGCGACACCGGTTGTGCTACGATGACGACCGGATTAACTAACGAATGGGGACAGCCATGAATACCAAACGCAATCATCGGCGAGGCTTTCTGAAAACGGTTGGGGCGACCGCCACCACGTTCACGATTTTGCAGGCCGGTTCGGCACGAACCTACGCCGCAAACGAAAAGCTCAACATTGCCGCGGTGGGGGCCGGGGGCCAGGCGGCCGGCGATATTCGCAAAGTGGACTCGCAAAACATTGTCGCGCTGTGTGATGTTGACTGGCAGCGGGCCGCCGGGTCGTTCGACCGTTACCCGAAGGCACGACGGTTCAAGGACTATCGAAACATGCTGCCGGAAATGGCGGCGAAAATTGACGCCGTAGTCGTCGCGACGCCCGATCACCATCACTTCCCGGCTTCGATGCTGGCGATTGGACTGGGAAAACACGTCTACTGCGAGAAGCCGCTCACGCACTCGGTCTGGGAAGCACGCCAGCTCACGCTCGCGGCACGCAAGGCAGGCGTAGCGACGCAAATGGGCAATCAGGCGCAGGCCAGCGACGACACTCGGCTGATTCAGGAGCTGGTGCTCGCCAATGCCGTGGGACCGATTCGCGAAGCCCATATCTGGACCGACCGGCCGTCTCGAGGACTGTTTGGCGAATACTGGCCACAGGGCATTGATCGCCCGACGGATAAGCCTGCCGTACCCGCGACGCTGGATTGGGACGTCTGGCTGGGGCCAGCAGCGCAGCGTTCGTACCACCCCGCGTATCTGCCCTTCAAGTGGCGAGGTTGGTGGGACTTTGGTACCGGGGCATTGGGTGACATCGCCTGCCACTACTTTGATCCGGTTCTACGAGCACTCAAGCTCGGGTCGCCCTCCAGTGTGGAAGCGGTCTCGACGCGAGTCAACGCGGAGACGTTCCCGATTGGTTCGATGATTACCTACCACTTCCCCGCCCGCGGTGAGATGCCCGAGGTCAAGCTTGTTTGGTACGACGGCGGCCTCCGCCCGGCCCGACCAGCGGTCGTCGAGGATGGTAACGTGATGGGCAGTAATGGCCTGATGTTGGTGGGTGACGAAGGTGCGTTGCTCACGGACTGGGACACGCCGTGGCGAGTTGTACCGGAAGCTCGAGCGAAGGAAGTTGGCGTGCCGGCGGAAGTGTTGGCTCGGTCGCCCGGTCACCGCGAAGAATGGCTGAACGCGTGCAAGGGCGGTCCTCCAGCAGGCTCGAATTTCGACTGGGCCGGCCCCATGACGGAAACGGTATTGCTGGGCAACGTCGCGCTTCGCTCGCAACTGCGAGACGACCTGACTCGCAAAAAGCTGTTGTGGGATGGCGAAAAAATGGCATTCACCAATCACGCGGAAGCAAATCAGTATCTGCGTCGCGAGTATCGTGAGGGCTGGGAGCCGACTGTCTAGCGGCTGTCTTGCGACTCAATCCGTGGGCTTTCCCGCGGCCACTGGGCTTGGCCGCGCGGGGCAATCGTTTCACTGCGTGATGATCGGCTTTCGTCCGCGTGGTGCGCTGCGGCCGGAAGTCTTAAGTTCCTCCAGCAGCTTTTGCATTTCCTTGCGTTTGGCTTCTTCTTTGAAGAATAGATTGTTCCGTTCGCCGGGATCCGACTTCAGGTTGTACAACTGGCCGGTCGCTTCCGGTTCGTTTTCGGGTAGCGCGTAGGGCTGCAAGACGCCTCGCTCGTATCCGTTTCCGCCGGAGCCCTTGTGGTCGAGGTACTTCCAGTCGCCCTGCCTTAGCTGGAACTCACCGCGAAAGCTCTGCGTCAGCAGATGGGGACGAATCGAGTCTTTGTCGTCCCGCGTACCCAGCATCGCGGGCAGCATGTCGTAGCTGTCGACGGCCGCTTCGTCCGGAAGTGTGTAGCCCACGGCCGACGCCACGGTGGCGAAAATGTCGGTAGTGTTTGTCATTTGCTGCGATACTTGACCGGCCGGGATCTTGCCGGGCCAACGAGCGATAAAGGGAACGCGGTGGCCGCCTTCCCAACCGTCGCGTTTGACCCCTCGCCAACCGCCGCTGGCGTCGTGGTCGTGATCGCGTTTCATCCAGTCGAAGTGCATTGTCTCGGCACCGTTGTCCGCGTTGAAGAGCACCAGCGTGTTGTCGTCGATGCCCAGTTCCTCGACCAAGTCGAGCACGCGGCCGACCAGCACATCCAACTCCCAGACGAAGTCGCCCCGCGGTCCTGCTTTCGTGGCGCCGTTGAATTCCTCGGCGGGCAGCACGGGTGCGTGTGCGATCTGAGTACTCAGGACGGCGAAGAATGGCTGATCCGGCGTGGTCTTACGATGATCCGTAATGAAGGTCTTTGTCTTTTCGTAGAACAAGAGGTCCGCGTTCATGAAGTCGTAGCCGGGCGACATCCAGCCTTCATCGTTGTCCCATCTCCATTTCCCGCCCGGGTTCGGTAGATTCGATCGCTTGTGTCGCTCGCTGGCAGGGACGTCGACCATGCCGTTTTCGATGTAGACATAGAGCGGGTCGGTATTCGGGCAGTTTGGCGTGATGAACGACTCGTCGAAACCGCGCTTATTCGGACCGTCCAGCAGCGGCGTACTCTTTTCGTAGTCGATCAACAGCGAGTTTTTAAATCCGCCGCCCAATCGTTTGTTGTCCTTATCGAACCAGGTCAGTCCTACATGCCATTTACCGAACACGCCGGTGCGATAGCCCTGCTCCTTCAGCATCTGGGCAATCGTCAGCGTTCCCGGTTTGAGGTAGCTGGGGCCACCTGGGCCCTCAAAGGCTCCTCCACCACGACCCGTTGAACGGTAAATCTGGTTCCCCGAAAATAAACCGTATCGCGATGGCGAACAGATGGTGGACGGACTGTGGGCGTCGGTAAACCTGATGCCTTCCGCGGCCATTCGATCCAGCCTCGGTGTCTCGTACGCACATTCATCGTTGTAGCAAGACAGGTCGCCATACCCGAGATCGTCGGCGTAAATGACGATGATGTTCGGGTGGCCGGCGGCGGCTGCGTGCGAAGCCAAAAGGCTCAGGCAGAGGCCGGCAAGAAGCCACACGATAGATTTTGAATTACTCAATGGATGCCCTTCCTGAAGGTCGACCGAATGCCGCTGATAGGACGCGGATACGAGCGGGCATCATAGCAAAATCTGGTAGTCGAATACCAAGGAGCGGCTGAGGAGGGCCCTCCCGGCAACTACGTGACGACCGGCGACGTCGCTTGCGACACCTCGATCGGCGCACGCGTTTGCTGCGTTTGTCCCAACAGTTGACTGATGAATTCGTTGACCCGGTCTGGCGGAAAAAAGCTCAGGTAGAGAAGGCAGGAAACGGCTGAAAAGGTCATCACCGGCAGCGTGTAGTAGATGATGCCGTGGAAAGCAAACCCGGCCAGGCAGCACCAGCCACGAGTCCTGTCGAACCACAGCCCAAACGCGAGTACGTACTCAAGCACGACGGTGGAAACGGCGAGCGCCATCACTCCGAAGGTGAAGCCCGGAACCGCGGGAGGGTCCGAGCCAAGAAAAAACGCCATCAGAATCTCCTGTAGCCGTTCGCCACTGAGAAACATGTAGTTCGTCTTGTCGAATGCCGCCCAGAAATACACCATGCTCAACTGAAAAGCGATCAGACGGGTGGCCCAGAGGTCGCCATGCTCCGGTGGAACCGGTTTGTTTTCGCGAATTGCCCGACGCATCGTTAACCAGCGATCGATCGAAAGCGACGTCCCACATGGCGTCAGGCACAGCAGGCAGGTGACAACCGTAATCAGGTTGTTGTGCGCGTGGTACCTGACGAGCTCCGGGGGGACGCCCAAAGGTGACTGGAGCGCGTACAGGCACAGAACGTTGAATGCCGTCCACGCTGTTGCGATTCGCGTTTTGTACCCAACCAGCATCACTGTCGTCGACAGAAAAAATGATAGGCCAAACAACGTGTAGGGGAGGCTGACCATATGGCTCTTTGGCAGGTAGTAGGTCGAACCCCATTCGCTCCAGAGAATGAATACCAGGCCGATGCGAAGCAACGCGACCGGTCGCGTTGATCCTTGGTGGAGGATGGTTTCATTCCACAACCAGGTCCAAAGGCTTCCAGGCTTTGCGATTCCCAACATGGCAGATTACCTCACTTCCGACGCGGGTTGTTTGAATCCGACCTGTTTTCGCGAGACCAGGTCGTCAGCCAGATCCGGATTCGACTCCGGAACCGGCTTCGATGAGTTGTCGCAAATGTTTGCGGCTCCGTTGGCAAACGTTTCGCCGCCCTCGACGCGATGGGCATAAAAACGGATGTCGGCGTCGTCGCCACATGCTTCACACATGCCCGTACGCACTGGTTCCGGGAGTTCATATAGATTGCGTACCCAGACGGGAGCGTCGTGATAGCCGTCGTATCCCAGAGTCGAATATCGGTCCAGCGGCGTTTCGGATCCGTCTGGGTGACGCTGGCGGAACTCGACTTCCAGCAAATTGCGACCGGCACCACTGAACATGATCCACGGGCGAAACACGAACGATGAGCCTTTGAGGGCTTGCCTGTAAAACGGGCCGAAAGTCATGTAGCCGACCGCCAGGCAAAACACGAACGCGCGAATTCCGTTGATCGTCGAAGTGTTTGCACCCGATGCGGCAGACGCCGTACTCCAATTCTGATCTACGGTGACGCATCCTTCTGCCGGCCTTGTTGTCGAATCGCTCATGCAAAATCCGTGTTAGTTGGCGTGTCGAAGAATTATAGTGTTTGACTGCGTTAGTATCGGGTTGTGAATTGCCCGTGCAAGCTCTTCGAGGTGACTGCGCTCTCCACAGCGGTAGTGGTGCGTACCTCTGCGGGGCGGATCAATTCGCGATTCTTTGGGCAAGTCGAACGCGAGATCGACGCAACAACACCAGCGAGCAGAGGCCAAGGAACGCGGTTAGGTCGGCGGAAGGCTCGGGGACGAGTCCGTTGCGCAACACCGGGATATTGACCTGAGTAAATGAAGCGTTTCCGTACGCGATCAACAGATCGGTCTCCGGGCTGTCGCCCGGGTAGCCTATTTCGGTGATCCACGTTCCCGATACTTCAACGGTCGAACCCGGAATCGCCGCGTAAGAAACGTTGTTGGGATTGTTGGCCAGCAAAAAGGTGAAGGGCGTCGCGGGAGCGGTTACGCCTCCGGGTGGAATCGGCACCAGCAAGCCATCCGCGGATTGCACGTTGACGCCGGAGAGGTCGAATTCTCCGGGGAAAGAAATCGCCACCTTCCCGTCGATCACTCGCCCAAACACGCCGTTGTTTCCACCGCCGCCATTCCCACCGCCTGAATCGCCACCACCGCCATCACCACCATCTCCACCATCTCCACCGCCGCCATCACCACCGCCGCCCTGGTCGACGTTTGGGTAGCTGCTGATCGTGCCGGCGAATCCTCGGGACACTTCGTCAAGTTGGTATCGGTATCCCACGTCTGTGGTTCCCTGACGATCCCATTTCGTTGCGAGTGTCAGCGTGCCATCGACCACCACGTTGCTCATGGTGCCGTACTGAATTTCGTTCGGGCTTCCCTCGACAGAATCAAACGGTCCCGCATCCTCGGATGGAATCAGCGACCCCGACCTGGAACTCAGCGACAGTTCTGTCAATGGTTGGCCGGAACCGAAAATCGTGATTTGATCCTCCTCGTTGACCTGGACGCTCAGTCTGGGCCAGCTCAACTCCGCGGGGTACTCGCGTTGCGCCACGCTGCGGTGGTAGTTTCTCGTGCTACCGTAAACGTTGTAGTTAACGAAGATATCTCGCTCGGTATCACGGTGTCCCAATCGCCATTTCGTATCCAGCGTGACGTCGCCATCGATGCTTACCAGGCCCTCGGGCGCGTTTTCGTACGCAACCCGTTCGGTCGTGGCTTCCACCGTGTCGAAGGGCCCGGCGGTACCGGGAATCAACGATCCACTTTGGGAGGTCAACGTGAGGTTTCGCAGTTGTTGGCCCGTGCCGGACAGCACCAATTGTCGCTGGTCATCGAAGCGGACGCCCAAAATGGGCCATGTTGGTTCGGGGGAGTACTCTTCGTGGGGAACCGGGAATGGCCCCGTTTCCACTTCCTGGTCCGGGGCGACTTCATATTGATAGGTGAGGTCGCGTCCGCCAGTGTATTCACTCCAGCCCGAGTTCAGGGTGACGGTGCCGTCGATGACAACGTGTTCGCCCGCCTGTTCGTAGCGAATGTGCGAAGCCGTGTTGGTCGGTAGGCTGGAAAATGGAGCCGCGGAAGTGGCCGTGCGCAACGAGCCGGAGGGCGACCGAAATTCGAAAGCTCCCAGCCGATGGCCACGCCCGGACAGCGTGAAATTCAAGTTGTCATCCAGGGTAACGCCGATTGGCAACAGCGGCGGAACATCACAGTCGGGGCACGCTCCGCTATAGTCTTCCGCCGGAATCGTGAGCGGGCCGGTGACACCGCTCTTGTCGCCGTACTCCACGGTAATGTCGCGGTAGCCATTTGAATTCCAACCGGAAGTGAGCGTCACGGTTCCGTCGATATTCACGGGCGTACCCAGCACGCCGATGGTCACCATGCGTTCGTCATTGCGCAGTGCAAAGTTGAACGGACTGCTGTCGGGGATGCCGTCCGCATCCAGTGGCATTGGCGAGAGCGATCCCGACGGCGAACGGAACTGTAGTCCCAACGCGGAGAAGTTCGAGCCGGTGAGCACGAATTTCGCATCCTCGTTCATTCCAACCTGCAGCGATTCCTGTGCGAGTGCGGCGGATGCGGCAAGACATGCGACGACGAGGCCGCTTCTAAAGTGGTTCAAGTATTGCACGAGTGACTCCATATCCATGAGCGTCGTGGCTTGTCTGACGACTCTCTCGTGACGAACGGGGAGCGCAACGAAGATGAGGGATGGCGACCAGTTCGACACGTCCAACACGTGGACGCGAATGAGAGTTCGTTCCGAATCAATCGGAACGTGTCGCCATTAGACAGACCCCAAATTAAAAGAGTGTTTCGGTACTGGTCCCACGCCGTCGCTGGCATCGATGCGAATCAAGGGAACTGAGCCGTTCGCCTCGTAAGTAATCGTGCGGGACCATCCGTTTCAAATGGGTTTACGGCAGGGCAAAGAAACCTGACGCAGAAAGCTCAGATATTTTTTTAAATGCCAGCAAGGCATCGCGTGGGTGATTTGTCCTACGTAGTTTATCCCACGTAGTTTGTCCTACGCCTGACCGGGGGTGGGAGATCGCCAGCGAGGGAGAGCCTCAGATTGTGAGCGGTCCGCTTTCGTAGTGGAAGAGTTGGAGCAAGCTTCGCTCGTAGTGCCGCCTTCAGGCGGAAAGACGTGCTGGTTTGGCTCGCGCTACCAAGCCGGTCCGCCTGAAGGCGGTACTACGAACTACGAACACGTTATGCGAAATCGCTGGCTCAATCCTGGCGCTGCCCAACTAGCCAGTCCCGGCGCCAGGGCCCATCAGAAAGTACCACGCGCCGCCGGCTACAGCGACGACCACGAGTGCCGCGACCGCCAAAACAAGGTTGTTGTTTTTCTTTCCATCTTTCGCCGGCGCGCCGGCGGGGCGGTCTTCCTTTTCGAGTCGCTTCTTGCGGTCGTCCTGAGTGACGGGCCGATACGTTTGCATGACCTTGCCGGTGGTCTCGTTGTAGCCGCAATCGATACAGACGATGGCTTCGTCTCGCATCGGTGCGCGACATTCCGGGCACTTTTTGGCTGCCGATCCGTCGTCGGGGTTGAAGCCAATCTCGTCAAACAGTTCGCCCATTTCCTCATCGGGCTTCTTGGCTTTGGCGGCGGATTTGTTCGTTGGCTTCCTGGTGGGCTTTGACGCGGACCCGGACTTCTTGCCTTTGATGACCACGGGCTCACCGCAGCTTGGGCATTTTACCTTTTTGCCGGCAAGCTCCGGTTTGGCGCCGAATGTCTTCTCGCACTTGCCACACTTCACAGCGATCTTCGACGACTTCTTCGCGCCATCCGCCTGCTTTGCCGCGGGCTTGGCCTTTGCCGCGGGCTTGGCCTGTTTGTCGCCCGAGCTTTTCGCTGCCGGCAGCTTGATGGGCTTTTTGCACTTGGGACACTTCACCTTTTGCCCGGCCAGCTTGCTGGGGGCTTTGAAAACGTGTCCGCAGGAACAGGAAGCTTTGATCGGCATTGTTACGTTGATTCGGTAGTGTCAGATCTGGAATCGAAATCGTGGATCGGCCCGGCGTCACTCCGCCGCAATCACCCATTTTGATTGATGCACGGCCTTCTGACGACTTGTAATCCTGGCGAATTATGTGACGTTTTGTAGGGGCGCTACTGTCGCTTTACAGAGTTTTTTCCTCAGGCGGTAAATCATGAGCGATTTCGTACTTGCAATTGATCAGGGAACAACGGGGTCCACGATTCTGGTTTTTGATCGGAGTGGCCAGATTTGTGGGCGCGCCTATTCAGAATTTCCCCAGATTTTCCCTCAGCCGGGTTGGGTCGAGCACGATGCGACGCGAATCTGGGACGACGTCCAAAAGCTGATCGCCAAGGCAATGGAAGACGCGGGCGCGACCGCTTCGCAGATTGCCGCAATCGGAATTACCAACCAACGTGAAACCGTTTTGGTGTGGGATAAGGCGACGGGAGCTCCCGTTGGCAATGCAATTGTGTGGCAGGATCGACGTACGGCAGATTACTGCGGGACACTGAAGGCCGACGGAAAAGAGCCGCTCGTCCAGCAAAAGACTGGATTGCTACTGGATCCGTACTTCAGTGGAACAAAGCTGCGGTGGCTCCTGCAACAGGACGCGGATCTTATGAAACGCGCCGCGAGTGGTGAAGTCGTGGCGGGCACGATCGACTCGTGGCTCATCTGGAACCTGACCGGTGGAAAGCGACACGTAACCGACTACACCAACGCTTCGCGAACGCTGCTCTACAACATCCGGGATCTCGATTGGGACGACGAGTTGTTGAACCTGTTCGAGATTCCTCGCGCCGTGCTGCCCGCGGTTGTCCCGTCGTCGGGTGAACTGGGCGTGACCGATGCGTCGCTGTTTGGCGTCGAGATTCCAATCGCCGGGATCGCGGGTGATCAACAAGCAGCGTTGTTCGGCCAGGCGTGCTTCAAGCCTGGTCAGGTCAAGAACACTTACGGGACGGGTTCGTTCCTGCTCATGCATACTGGCACGGAGGCTCCGGTTAGCAAGGAGCGTCTGCTGACAACGATCGCGTGGCGGATTGGCGATGAGCCCGTCGAATACGCGTTGGAGGGTTCGGTCTTCGTGAGTGGATCGGCAGTCCAGTGGTTGCGGGATGGTTTGGGAATCATCGAGACCGCCGCGGACACTGAAGAGCTGGCCCGGTCGGTTGAGGGTAACGACGGCGTGTACTTCGTGCCGGCACTCGCTGGACTGGGAGCTCCTTACTGGGATCCGTATGCTCGCGGCGCCATCGTGGGGCTGACTCGCGGCACCACCAGGGCTCACATCGCTCGTGCGACGTTAGAAGCGATCTGTTACCAGTCGCGCGACGTCGTGGACGCGATGAGCAGGGACGCCGGAGTTCCGCTGGCGGAGTTACGAGCGGACGGAGGAGCCGTCGCGAACGGTTTTCTGATGCAGTTTCAGGCCGACGTTCTGGCCGTTCCTGTACGCATTCCCACGGTCACGGAAACGACCGCCTTGGGCGCCGCCTATCTTGCCGGTTTGGGTGTTGGTTTCTGGGAGAGCCGCGAACAAATACAGAGCCAGTGGTCGCAGGCATCCGAGTTCGTGCCGGCAATGTCGACCGATGATCGCGACGCGCTCTACGGACGTTGGCAGGCGGCGGTTGAAAGATCGCGAGCCTGGGAAGGCTAACGAAGTGCCGGGATGTAGACGTGCTTCAGACTCCCCCGCCATCCACGAGGCACTTATCCGGCGAATTGTTGCCGTGGAAGATCATGGCTTGCGCTCCCAAATAGCCACGAAGTGGCGACAGGTTGTAGCCATGGGCGCGAGCCCATGGAACGTCGAATCACACTACCCTCTTAGTCCCGGAGGGACGAAAGGAAACGTCGCGCCATCGCCTCCAGCCGTCCGTTCCGGGCTTCGCGGGATGGTTTGCACCCGTGGATACAACCTGTCTTTCCTCGGGACTATTGTTGCTATCGATGCATTGGTGGCATCCGTTTTCGCGAGAGATTCGCAGGTCGACGCGCAAAGTGTCGGCACAATCGCGATCGCTCTTGACCCTTTCTGGGAATCAGAACTAGATTTCCGATCCAACTGATAGCGCTCCAGGGTAGGAGTGCTTGCAAGCTTGCACGGTTTAGGAGGAACCGGCTATGACACGCATGGATGGCAAATCGTCAAAAGATTCGAATCGTTCGCGATGGGGCATGATCGCTCTGGCGGGCGTGGTGGCAGCAGCCGCGATTGGCATTCGTGCCGTCGTTCCTGATTCACGGGCTGAGGCGCAATTGACGCGGGGGCGTCAAAACACAGCGCAAGCTCGTCCGCCTGCCCGGCAAGCGAGAACTCAAAACCCACCCCAAGCCGCTCAGGCCGGCCAGAAGGCAGCGGGCGCACCGAATGCCGGCGCCGCCAATGTTCTGGCCGTTGTGAATGGCGAGCCAATCACGCGGACGTTTATCGGACAGCAATGTCTGGTGCGTTGGGGCAAAGAGACGCTCGAGAGTCTCGTCAACAAACAGCTCATTACCGAAGCCTGTCAGGCGCGGGGAATCGTAATCTCCCAGCGAGACATCGATACCGAGATTGAATCGATCTCCGGCAAGTTTGGCATGTCGACGGACCAGTATCTCGAAATGCTGCGGAAAGAACGCGACGTCAGCGCGACGGAATACAAGCGTGACATCATCTGGCCAACGCTGGCCCTGAAACGACTCGCGGCCGATCGCCTGACGGTTTCGCGCGAGCAGTTGCAGAAGGAATACGAATCCGAGTACGGCGCCAAGGTCCAGGTCCGCATGATTTCGCTCACGAATCCAAAACGTGCGGCGGAGGTCCTGGCGATGGCCAAATCCAATCCGGATGACTTTGCTCGCCTGGCGAAGCAATATTCGGAAGATCCCAATTCGGCTGCGGCCAAGGGACTTATCCCTCCCGTAAAACGACATATCGGCGAGCCGGCTGTTGAGGCTGCCGTATTTGCGTTGCAGGAAGGTGCGATCTCGGAAGTCGTTCACGCGGCGAATCAGTATTTCATCTTCCGCTGCGAGCGACACATTCCGCCGGCGACGATCTCGCCACAGTATCGCCAGCAGGCCGAAAAGGGACTGCGCGAGCGAATTGTTGAACGTAATCTGCGATCCGCTTCCGGCGACATCTTCAAGGAACTTCAGCAGACTGCACAGATCGTCAATGTTTGGAACGACGAAAAGCTGCGGAAGCAATCGCCGGGCATTGCGGCGTTCGTGAACAAGCGGCAGGTGACCATCAAACAATTGGTGGACGAGTGCATCCTGCGATACGGTCGCGGAATGCTGGATACGGAAATCAACAACCGGTTGCTCCAGCAGGCGTTGTCGAAGCGAAGCCTGACGGTTTCGCAGGACGCGATCTACGAAGAGGTGGGTCGTGCGGCGTTGGCCTTTGGCTACATCAAGCCCAACGGCGAAGCGGACATGGATGGCTGGGTTGCTGCCGTAACCGAACAGGAAGGCATTGGCCAAAAGGAATACATTCGTGATGCGGTTTGGCCGTCCGTTGCCCTGAAGGCTCTGGTTGGCAATCAGGTTACGGTCAACGCCGAGGACATGCAAAAGGGCTTCGAGGCCAATTATGGTCCACGTGTCGAAGTGCTGGCGATCGTGCTTGGGAATCAACGCATCGCTCAGGAAGTCTGGGACATGGCGCGGAAGAATCAGTCAAAAGAGTTCTTTGGTCAGCTTGCCGAGCAGTATTCGGTTGAGCCGATTTCGCGAGCGAACTTTGGCGAGATTCCACCGATCCAGCGTCATGGCGGACAGCCTCAGATTGAAAAGGAAGCGTTTGGCCTTCAGGTTGGCGAGCTGTCTGGAATCGTGGCGATGGGCGACAAATTCATCATCATGAAATGCCTCGGCCAGACGAAGCCGATCGTCGAGCAGATCAAGGACGTCCAGGTTGAATTGAGCCAGGATATCCGCGAGAAGAAGCTTCGCGTCGCGATGGCTTCCGAATTCGAGCGTCTCCGGGATGCGGCTCAGATCGACAACTTCCTCGCCGGGACATCGCAGACCGGGAAATCCTACGGACCTCAAAAGCCCACCCGTGGCAAGGTTCCAGCTCGGCCGGTCTCCACTCGGGGCGCGTCCAAAAAGCTTGTCGTGCCGACCGGACGTTAACAGAGCTGAATAGCTGCTCGCTGATCCATCAAGAAATCTGAACCTGCATTACGATGCAGGTTCATTTTTTTTTGCACTCTGTAAAGCATTTCCTTTTAAGGGTGGTCATGCCGGCACATCGCATTCAAACTGTTGCTTGGAGAGTCATGTCGTGACCCAGAGATGGGGTGGAACGAGAGCTAGCAATCGAAAAAAAGCGGATTTGTATTGCTCTTTTCCAACTTGAATCACGTAGACGACCAGACGAGCAGAATTGAACTGACAGCCCACGAACCCGCGGGCTTGCGCGAGCGGAATAGTCGCGTTTCACGGCTCGTCGAGTACGAAAAATGAGATCGCATGGAGATGATTCCATGCCGAACCGGAGAAGAGTAGGGGCACCAAATGTCTGAGATTGGCAGGCTCGAAGTTGAGCTCAAAGCGAAGTCCGATGAGGCGGCTGGTCTTGCCAGTCGTGTAGAGGAACTTCAGGCCCAGCTGGTGACGCGCGACGTTGAGATTGAAAAGCTGAAGGTTGCGGCAGCTGCACATCCGTCGATTCTACCTCCCGCCACTCCGCCAGCGCCCGCCACTCCGCCACCGCCAGCAATGGACGATGGGCAGCGTGAGGCTATGCAGCGAGAAATAGCTGAACTGAAGTCGATGCTGGCCGTTGCCAATGAACAGCACCGAGCTTCCGTGGAGCAGCACAACGCGGCACGACAGACGGCACAACAGACCGCCGAGTCGGCGATTGCTGATGTCACATCGCGAGCCGGAGCGTTGGAGGCCGAACTGGCAGAGGCCCGTCAGCAACTTCAGTCTGCGGCCCAGGTGATGTCGCAGGCCGAAGCACTGCAAAAGGCTGTGTCAGAGCGTGAGGCTGACTTGCGTCGCATGCGTTCTGAGTACGAAGCTCTGCGGAAGGACAAGGAAGAGAGTCAACGATACGCGCGGGATATGTTCGCACGTCAGAAGGAGGAGATTGCACGTCTGACGGGCGATCTCAATGAGAATGAGGCGACAAGTGCTCAAGCAATCAAAGACTTGCAGAAGCTTCAGATGCAGGCGGAAAAGCTGGCGCACCATCTGACGGCGACACGCGACTCGGAAAAGGAATTGCAGGCGGACTACAAGGAAGCCGAGCGTGTGATTGCGCAGCGTGACAAGTCGATCGCGGGCCTGGAAAAGCAGATTGAGAAACTGACCGCGGCAAATGAGAGCTCGCAGGAAAATGTTGACGCTCTTAAGTCGGACATCAAGGAGTGGAAGGCGGAAGTTAGTCTCCGTGACAAAGAGATTCGTCAGGCCGAACGTGAAGCGATCGCAGCCGAAAAGGCAGCCGATCGAATGGAAGCCAGCTACGACCGACAAATCGCCTCGATCGAGAAACAACGGGACTCGATGGCCGCAAAGCTCAAGAAGAGCGTGGCCGACTCCAACAAGCTCAAGAAGCAGGTCGCCGATCTGACCAAGAAGCTGAAGGCGAGCGTCAAAGCCGTCGCGGCAGCCAAGGCCAAAGCGAAGGTTCGTCCGGCCAAGGCAGCGCCACGGAGTGCGACAACGCGAAAGGCAGCTCCCAAGAAGAAGGTTGCTGCGAAGAAAAAGCCCGCCCCGAAAAAGACCGTGACCAAGAAGAAGCCCGCCGCCAAGAAGAAGCCCGCGGCAAAGAAGGCAGCTCCCAAGAAACGCGTTGCTGCGAAGAAAAAGCCCGCGGCAAAGAAGAAGCCTGTAGCAAAGAGGAAGCCCGCCCCGAAGAAGAAACCGGCGGCGAAGAAGCGGCCTGCAGCCAGGAAGCGTACAACGAAACGCCGGAAGTGAATAAACTAATTCCCGGGCGAGCGGTTGTTTCTCTTGGGAATTGAAAAATGTCGGACTCACTATTCAGCGTTGAAGATCAGGTTGTTCTCGTTTCTGGCGGAAGCCGCGGAATTGGCAAGGCCATTGCGGCCGGCTTTGCCCAACGCAACGCGAAGGTCATTGTCACCGGACGTTCCGAAGCGGTGCTGGCGGAAACGTGTTCTGAAATCTCGACGGGGACTCATCCCGTCAGGCCCTACGTCTGCGACGTGGCCGATACCGCGGAGATTCACCGCATGTCCGACGAACTCCTTGGCGAGTATGGGCACATTGATACGCTCATCAACGTCGCTGGCGTCAATCGGCGCAAGCCCACGGAATCGATCTCGGAAGACGACTACGATTTCATCATGGACATCAATCTCAAGGGCGCTTTTCTGCTGTCGCAGCGGATTGGTACTGCCATGATGTCGCGAGGGCAGGGGAGTCAGATCAACATTGCTTCGTTGAATTCTGATCGTCCTTTGACGCAGGTCATCCCCTATGCGATGAGCAAGGCGGGAATCGCGCAGATGACGAAGGCGCTCGCTCTGGAATGGGGAGATCGTGGAGTTCGCGTCAACGCTTTGGCGCCGGGATTTGTTCTGACCGAGCTCACGCAGAAACTTTGGTCAAATCCTGACATGCAGGAGTGGGGGAAAGCCAACACGCCCCAGCGTCGTCTCGGCAAGCCGGAGGACATGGTTGGTACCGCGATCTTTCTGGCGTCGGAGGCGTCCGCTTTCATGACCGGACAGGTGCTGTACGTGGACGGAGGCTTCACTGCAGGGTGGGCGTGGCCAATTCCTCCCAATAATCAGTGAGCGAGTCGTGGTCCGCTCATCCTTCGTAGGGGGACTTCTGGTGAAGATTGTAACGGTGAAATGATCAGCAAACTGTTCAGGCGAGTTTCACCCTCGCGCAGGCGTTAATTACGTTTACAGCATCGAAGTAAACAATTGAAATTTGGCCATGATCCGCGTTACACTCGGGCGGCCAGCAACTAATGTGAACGAGAAAGCTCCCGGAGTGTCACCTATGTATCGTCACCGTCGTTTGTCGCGGAACGTAAGCGTTCAGTCTGAAGTCCTGGAATCGCGACTGTTGCTGACGGGTCTGACACTCGCAGAAAACACGCTGCTCACGCAAGCGAATGTCGGCAACTCTGTCGATACTGCCGAAACGGGTGACCGGTTTGGTTCGACGCTGGCCCGCGGTGATTTCGATGACGATGGTTTCCTCGATCTTGCTGTTGGTGTTCCCGGTGAAGACCACAATGTTGAAGACGATGATCGAGGTCGCGTCTACATCATCTACGGAACGGCTGACGGCCTGAACGATTCAGAAGGTTCCGCCAATGTCCAGGTGTTGTCCGCGCCCTCGGGCAGCGTGAACGACAAGGACGAGTTCGGCGCTGCGTTGGCAGTGGGTGACTTTGACAACGACGGGCACGATGACCTCGCGGTTGCTGCCCCGAGCGACACGATCGACAACGACGATGAGCCGGGAACGGTTTTCGTCTTCTTTGGTAATTCGACCGGCGGGCGACTCTCGTTCACGCCGACGCTAGAGCTGAATGCGGAATCGGGTCTGCATGCCAACCTCACCGAGGGGAACACCGGCGACGGATTCGGGATGGCACTGACGGCGGGCGACCTGAATAACGACGATGTCGATGATCTGGCCATCGGCATTCCGTTCCTTGAATTCACTGCCGAAGACGATGCTGTGACCGCCGACGCCGGCGCGACGCTCGTGCTCTACGGCGCGGCGAACGACCAGAACGGTCTGGCCGAAGAAGAGGAAGTTCTGGGACCGGACAACGAAGTCATCACGATCGCCAACAATCTGCTCGTGGCACCCGTTCCCACAGCCGAGGGCCGATTTGGCGAGACACTCGCCGTTGGCAAACTGGATGCGGACGACATTCAGGACCTGGTGGTCGGTGCCCCGAATGCTGTCCTGGGCGCCGGACGCGTTCATCTGGTTGCCGGATCGGAACTGACGGGTGTGGCGGAGTCGGCATACATTACCTTGTCTTCGGGGGCGGCCGACAGCGATTTTGGTCGATCGTTTGCGGTGGGTGATTTTGACCTCGACGGTTCCGAAGATCTTGCCGTTGGAGAACCCGGACACCAACAGAATCGAGGCCGCGTCGCCGTTTACGACGGCCCGATCCTTTCCGCATCTCAGGCCCGGGAACTCTGGAGCCAGAGCACGAGCGGTATCGAGGGCGTCCGCGAGGTGGACGACTTCTTCGGATACGCGCTCGCCGCGGGGGACTTCAGCGGGGATGGCGTTGATGATCTTGCAATTGGAGTGCCGGGAGAAAACCTCGATGGCACATCGCAGAATTCGATTGTGGACGCCGGGGCGGTCAACGTGATCTACGGTGACAACGGCGGCGGGTTGGATTCGGACGAGAGCCAGTTCTTGCACCAGGATATCTTCGAGGAAGCCACCAACGACGCGCCGTTCATGCAGGGCGTCGCTGGGGATAACGATCAGTTTGGTGCGTCTCTTGTGGCGGGCGATTACTGCTTCCCCGGTTCCGCGGGGCGTTGTGCCGATGCGACGGGAGATGGCGACAATCGAATTGTGGATGGCGTGTTCGATTTGATCGTGGGCGTGCCGCTCGATGATGACCGGGATACGGTGCGGGATATCGATCTGGAGACGCCGGAAGACGATACCAATGATTTTGGTAGTGTGGCTGTAATTTATGGCGAGCTGCCCGAAGGCGGCGGAAGTGGTGGCATCCCCAACGTAGCCTTTGAGACTTCTGCGGTCGTGGTTGCAGAGGGCGGCGACTTCTCGCTCAATGTCGTCCGGGGCGGTGATACCTCCGAGAGCTTCGAGGTGACCTACACCGTTCAGTCGGGCACGGCCAATCGCGGCACCGATTACATTCTGGATGACGGGACGCTGACTTTTGGTCCCGGCGTAACGTCGCTGACGATCGATTACACCACGATCGACGATACATTCCCGGAAAACGACGAAACATTTGAGGTCGTCCTATCTGACCCGACGAACGACGCGGTGCTGGGCGAGCCGACGCGTACGGAAGTCACGATCCTCGACGACGATATCGATCCGGTTTCTGTGATCAGTTTCGCCAGCGGACTGACGTCTGTGCCCGAACAGGGTTCCTACGAGTTGACGGTAAATCGCGACGGTGATCTGACGGGAACCGTGGTTGTTTCATTCGCCGTTTCAGGGGCCGGGGATGCAGATCTCGGCACCGACTTTGAACTGACGTCGGGCACGCTCACCTTTGGTCCGGGAGTTCCACGTGGCGTCATCAGTTTCACGATCCTTGAAGATACGCTGATCGAAGGTGACGAGGTCTTCGAGGTGATCCTGTCGAATCCGGGTGGCGGAGCGACGATTGGTGCTCTTCCCGCGACGGTCGTTTCCATTATCGATGACGACATTCCTGCCGAACTTTCTTTCGCAAACAGTGTCCGCGTCGTGGGTGAATCTGGAACGTACGAATTGGACGTCAATCGCGACGGCGATTCATCCACCAGCGTTACCGTGGACTACTCGGTTGTTGCCGGAGGCAGTGCCACTAATGGCGTCGACTATGAATTGACGGCCGGTACGCTCACCTTTGATGCCGGTGATGATCGGGAGTCAATCGAATTCGAAGTCATGGAAGATCTGTTGGTAGAGGGGGATGAGACGTTTGAAGTCGTACTTTCGAATCCGTCGGCAGAAGCCACTATCGGCTCGCCTTCGTCAATCGAAGTGACGATTAGCGATGACGATTTTCCATCCGTGGCGATCTGGAACAATCGAGACAATCCGTTCGACGTCAATGGCGACGGTGAAGTCGCACCCAATGACGTTCTGAGGATTGTGCGTGAGGTTAACAACCCGTCCGTCTCTGACCCGTTTACGCAGCGTCTGAGCAACACGTTCAGTGACCCGCCGGGCTTCATTGATGTCAATGGCGATGGCTTTGTGACGGCCATCGACGCACTGCAACTCATTCAGTTCCTGAACGATTCGGTGGCCGGTGCGAATGCTCAGGCGGAGCCGGCGGAAGCAGGCTCGGGCTGGGCGTGCCTCGCGGATTGCGTGTTCGCCGCTTCGCAGGACGACGACGAGTAGACGGCTGCGGTACGAGCCAGCCAATGTTTGACGGCGTAGCGTCGATTGAAGTAGCGGCTTGAGAACCACTTTTCTTCGTTCAAATGCTATTGAACGTCGGCTGGACCACGGCGTCGAAACAACCGGCGCCGTTCTGTTCGAGGTGTCTCCAGGCGATCGCGAAGCCGATCCAATAGCGGTCCGCCTGCCTCGAGAATCGCATCGAGGTCATTGCCCAGCTCACTTTCGTCGCCGGGTTCACGGTCGTCCCCCAATTCACGTTCGTCTTCCGGCGAGAGGTCGGCTGCCGCAGTGGGGCCGTCTTGTCGACCGCCGCCGATCACCTCGCGAATTCCCTTGAGAATTCCCGCCACCGGCCGCTCGCCATCGGCAAATTGCTGCCCCAATTCCTGTACAAGCCTGCCGACCAGATCGCCGTCGTTGACATCGACCTCCGGATTGCTCAGCGTGCCCTTGGCTTTTAGCGTCAGGGACTTGTCCGTTAATGCCTGTGCCAATGGACCGTCGGCGACCAGGTGCAATGGCATGGGAATGTCGATGTCCAGATCCATGCGTTCGTCAAACGCGACGCTTCCGGAAGTCCGTACGACAAGATCCTCGGAAACCCGAGGCAATCCAAATTCGACTCCATCGTGCCAGACCATACCGTCGCGAATTTGGAAGTGAATCTCGCTATCGTCCGCGAGATGAATTGAATCGAGATTGTCACGCCCCATCGCGCCCACGATGGACTTGGTGGCGACCGCCAACAGTTGATTCCGGATGCCCGCTTCGACACCGTGTACGTGAAGGGTTCCGCTTACCAGCGACTGATCGGGGTTATCGAGATCAATGACGCACGCATCCAGGTCGATGGAAAATTCGCCTCGCGTCCACGTTGCTTCGGCCAGCATGGGCACCACGTACTTCAGTCCGCCTTCGCAGAGTTCCGGTGAGATCTGTGCGTGATCGAGGATACGCCCCGGTTCGATCAACAGGCTGCGGCCCTCGTTGTTCTGAAGGATGGCCGCATCCAGATCGACATCGCGGAATACGGCCGTCTCCTCCGTCATCGTTGGCGTTTTGACGAACAGCGATGCCTTGTTGACCTTGATCCGCAAGGTCTTTTCGGTCGAGTCAGAATTTGATGTCGACGCGGGTTCGCTTGGTGCTTCCTCGAGGGCCGTTTCGAGCTTCGGGAACTGGAGGTTGGAAGATCCCTCGCGCAGCCAAACGTGGATTTCAGGAGCATCAATCGAAAGACGCCCCAGTTCGACTCCTTCGGTGATCGCTTTCCACAGCGTTCTGTCACTGGAAATACCGGATGCCTTCAGCAGCGTGGGTTCGCCAACGGGTCCAATCGAGACACCCTCGACCCGAACAGGTTTAAACCAACCCAGTGAAACGCTTTCAATTTCGGCATCGATGCCTTGCTGTTTCAGCAGGTCCGCAATGATCCAGCGTCGAACGGACGACTGCATGAACACGGACGGAAGTAGTGCGACCACGGTTCCAAGCAGGAGCAGGCCAAGGACACTGGCGATGACGATTTTGCGTTTCATTGGTTCAATGGAAGAGTGCGATGCTGGCGGTGAAGCCGTGAAGGAAGTTCCGACCGCCGACCGGTCCCATTTCTCCCTGGCAGAAGAAACCTGCGTTGGCGACAGGGCCAACCTTCGAGTTTACCATGGCGGCATCGTGATGCGGATCTTCGAACATCCGCATTCCCCGCCCATTGCAGGTGAACAGCAGTGAGCCGAGGACGGGTGGTCGGTCGCCGTTCTCAAGAAGTTGACTAAGGTCTTCGCTGGCTGTCGTGCTGTCGCGCACGTGGAATTGAACCGTCTGGCCAATGCGAAAATAGTCGCTGACCAGAATGCTGCCGTCGTCCTGGTTCATGCCCGTGACCTGTCGAATCAGAAAATCGCCGTATTCAAATGTTTCCTGGTATTCATTTACGACGCGACCCACGTGGATTCCCTTTCGCATCAGGTCCTTGTCACAATTCGGCAGTCGGTCGTAGATGTCCTTGAGTTGCTCGTGGGCCGGTTTGCCACCAAGTTCCAGGATCACGTTGCGCTCTGCCTGCGTGATGATGAAGGGAGCACCAACGGGCCGACATCCCTGCGACACGACGGGACTCACGTTCGCGTCGCGAAGGACGGCAACGACGGCTCCCTCCGTCAGGACCTCGTTCTGCAATAGAAGTCGCGACTCTCCGGGCGTTGTTCCGCCGCTGGCCATTCCGCCAATGACGGACACTCCCGGACGATCCTCATTGATACGTTCCAGAAATACGTCCGCGGGAAACGAGAACGGCTCTGCCAACGTCAGGAGGGTGGCGCCGGAGAGATCCGCTGATTCCAACGCATCGGGCCAGCCCACGAACGATCCGCCATCGGGCGAGCGTTCGTAATCAAGTTGCACCAAATCGATCTTTGCGGTCGGCATCCACGCCAGCCAGAGCGAGACGCAGGGCTCGGACTCAATCTCCTCTGCCCCATGAATGATGGACTCGCCCATGCAGCCCATCAGCCGCTCGATCCCCAGCGCTTCGCAGAGCCGTTGGGACAGGTGCTCGATGTCGTCCTGAAAATCGGGCGATACAAAAAGGACACCGAGGTCAGGGGGAACGTCGCTGGTCCTTCGCGATTGAACGTCCTGCAGCAGGGCCGCGACGACTTCGTCAACGTCGGTGGAAGTTGAGCCTGAGCAGACGAAACTGTTTGTCGAATCCATAGCGTCCTGATGCGGTTTAAAGGGGCCGTATTGTACCCGTTTTTGGAAAAGGAGATCGATGCTGCGGTGTACATTCAGTGACCGCTGTAGGTCGTTGGGTGTACTCGTGGTTTTCGGGTGCGGTATGAGCATTCTGGCAGAGTCGCTCGTTTTTAACGCAAAAACGCCCCTTTCCGCAGGATGCACTCGGTAGCGGGAGAAGTGGTACGCGGGATGCAAAAAGGCATCACGTCCACTACTTCAACCTTTCCTGGGGAGATGACTATGGAGCCAATTGAAGCGGAGCTGGTCGGGGCCAGCTCAACGAAGGCGACAGGCGACAAAACTACGGATCATACGGGGCAGACGAATGGTTCGTTCATTGAGCAGATTTTGAGTCCGCTGATGTTGCAGCGGATGATGGCCAGCGGTGGCGGAATTCTGGTGCTGGGGTTTGTTGGTTGGCTGTGGTCCATTGGGATTTTTGAGAGTCCGGTGGTCGTGGCCGTCACGATCGGCGTGCTGAACTTTACGGTACTCGCCGGAGGCATCGCCCTGGTGCGAATTAGCCGATACCGTCTGGCGGGTAACGGACTGACCCACCTGGCGGCACTGGCAATGCCGCTAAACATCTGGTTCTATTCTGCGCAGGGGCTGATCACGATTGAGGGCGGCGGGCATTTATGGATTCCGGCCGCGATCTGTTGTGGTATCTACGCTGCCGTTGCGCGACTGCTTCGCGACCCGATGTTTGTCTATACGTTGGTCGGTGGCTACGTGCTGACGGGGCTCCTGTTCCTTGCCGACGAGTCGGTCGGTCGATTCTGGGCGTTGCTCCCGCCGGCTACATTTCTTGTCGGCACGGCATGGAGTTGCATTTGTGCTCAGCGATTCTTTCCCGATGAGGGCGATTTCTCCAAAGATCGATTCGGTGCCGCATTTCGGAATTGCGGATTCGTTGTCCTCGCGGGCGGCTTGGGGATCGTCCTCTGCGGCCAGCTTACCTGCCTGTTCGGCGAAGCATTTGGACTCAGTAAGTTGCCCCTGTTGGCGTCGGAGCAGATGCAGCGATTGTGGGCGTTTGCCTTGATCGCCGGTTCCACGATTGGGCTGGTTGGCGACTATCTTACTGCGAAGACGCGAGTGAAATTTGTCAGTTCGCTGGCGATGGTGGGCTGGAGCATTCTCGCCCTGATGAATGTCCTGTCGTTGCAGCCAACACTGCCGCATCTGACGATCGTCGTTTGTCTGGTCATCATTGGAAACGTTGTCCATGAGACACGGTTGTTGGCGAGAATCTTGAAACGCGAGGAATCGCCGGGAGGCAGCACGTCGCAACGCTCAATCGAAATCGGTGGATGGGCCCCGTGTGCATTGGCGCTGGGCATACTGGGATTCATTCAGTTCTGCGGTCAGTTCTACGTTGGCGGTAGCAACCTGGTGATCGCACCCGTTGGCTGGCTATCGGCAATCAGTCTGGTGATGACTTCGACTGTGTGTTTCGCCGTGTGGTCGGCGACTCGGCTGAAGCAGGAGAACGAGGGCGTCGCGGCAGGCGGCTTGTGTGACATGGCGGCCATGGGCGGTCTGGTAGCAGCCTGGGGCGCGATGTCGATTGGCTTCGCGCTGGGAATAGCGACGCTCGATATCATCGTTGCCCTTGGCTTGCTGCTTCCGGTGGGCTGTATGCTGCTGGGGCGTTGGTCACAGCAAGCGGCGGTTCGCGATGGCTGCTACGCATCGGCCGTTGCCGGTGTCTCGATGTTGTTGATTTGTTCGGCCAGTGTCGCAATTGCCGGCCTTGCCTTGCCGTATTCGATCCACCTTACGGTGGCCTGGATCTCGGCCGTCGCTGCCGCGGTCTATCTGCTGGCGGCTCGTACGACCGCATCGCCCAGCCAAATCGTTGGCTACGGGGCGGCGACGGTTTGCACTTCGCAGTTGTTGATCCTTGCCGGGCTCAATACGGATTATGCGATGGTGCTTGCTGCAAGTGTGATGGGATTGGGACTAGCGATAGTCAATGCTCTCCGTCGTAATAGCGTGACGGAACCTGAATTCACGGATGGTAACAAGCTGGAGGTTCCGGCCAACACGCTGGTCGTCGCGGGAAGCGTTATGACCATGCTGCTCTCGTTGTCACGGGTCATTGAGCATCGCGCGGTACCGGGACTGTTTGTGCTGCTGGTCGGCCAGCTTGCGATTGTTGGTGTGACGGGTTGGCTGGCGATGATTGACGGATGGCGTCGAACTTTCCGGGCGACGTCATTGGGCATCGCCGCGACGGGAATTCTGGTCTTCAACAGTTTTCTCGACGCTCACTGGTTGCATCGCGTCGAACTGGCCAGCATGTCGCTGGGGATTGTTTTGCTGGCGATGGGGCACGTTGGCTGGTATCGCGAAGGCGAACACGAGGACGAGATGGCCTCGGTTGGACTTTGGTTGGGGAGTCTGCTGGTGACGGTACCCGTGGGTTTGGGGCTGGTCTTCTATCGTACGTTTGAAGTGGATACGCAGACCACTTGGATGTTGTTCCACGAGATCACGGCGCTGGTGGTTTCGCTTGGGTTATTGGGAGCCGGCTTTGCCTGTCGCATTCGGTCGACAACCATCATGGGAGTAACGTTGCTGACGACGTATGTGGTTTCGATTCTATCGCTGATGCAATGGCCGAGTCAGCTACAGAGCGTTTCGGTTGTGATGATGGTCGCCGGCGGTTGCTTTTTCCTGATCGCCGTCGTGCTGAGCATTTATCGCGATCGACTGGTTGCCTTGCCTGCCGACATTCGGGCAGGGAAGGGCGTCTTCCGCGTGCTGCAATGGCGCTAAGTCATACGGAGGATTTGTGAATCCGGCTCGTCGCCGGCGAACGGGCCCGTCAGGCAGTTCCCCCAGGACTGTTTGGCGGGCTATTTTACGTTGAGCTCGGCGATTTCGTCCTGCGGATAGCCGGTTGCCTGCCCGGGTTCGGGCAAGTCAGCTCCTTCCTCGTCCGTCCTGTTGATTCCCACACTGTAGATGCAGATTCCGTTGCCGCGTCGCACCATCTTGAGCGTGGCGTTTTCCGGAGAAAACGGATCGACGGGAACGGCTTCCAGAAAGTCCGGAACCAGTTCGGTGAGATCTTTTGGCATACGTTTTTCGCGAAGCTGAAAGCGACGTGCTGCGAGCAGAGCGTCCGTGATTTCCAGACGAGCGGCGCGGCGAATGTGGGCTCGGACCACAGCATCAATGGAAGGCATCATACTCGCGGACATCGCATAACGAGTGCGTTGGATGGGGTTCGATTTGAGCAGCAATTCGGATTCCAGCCTCACTCGGCCCGCGGCATCCCAAATCTCCGACCACGCTCCATCGTCGATGGATTCCAGCAATGGCAGGCAGCATTCCAGGAAGAAAGACGCATCTTCCTTGCGGCCCATGCCCGCGACGGCCGGGTTCTGAAGTAGCTCGACAACGTTGAGGCTCTCGCCCGTGAGCGATGCCCTTAGCGATTCGCGCTGCGGGAATTCGCGAATCGTCTCTTGCAGCTTTGCCAGTTGTTCGTCGGTGAAATCCTCGTCGATCAACTCGCGGATTCGTGCACACATCATTTCTGTACAGGCGACGGCAAGCAGGTGACTGATCATGTACGGTTCGTCGCCCAGGCTCTGCGCGGCACGTAGTCCGGTGTGAATGTCTTTGGTGACGGCCAGCATGTCGCCATCGTGCGCGTGAACATAAGCCGCAATCGAGAGCACCCGGCAGGCCTGACGATGCGATCGCATGTAGGGAAGTCTAAGCGGATCGCCAGGGTTCAGCGGCTGAAGGTTGTAGCCGTACGTCGCAGGAGTTTCGTTTTCGGCGGCTGCGTAAAGATGATCGAGTTGCGGCGCGACGCCTTGCAGGTAGGTTCGACACTTGTCCAGTAAATCCCATGGGGTGCCCGGCAGCGGTGGGTCTGAACCGTTGCTGCCAATCCATGGCAAATCGTTGTCAACGTTCTGCTCCAGTGCATCGCCCGCGGCGACCCAAATGGGACCCGGCGAGCCCGGTTCGTGCTTGTACTTTTCTGCGAAGTCGGCAAAGCTGGATGGATACCCGGCCTTCCCGAGTGCGTCGAGATTTTCTTTGAGGCGTTGCGTGGCGGCGAGATTCCAGAAGAACGCGCCGAGCAAAATGCATGCGACCGCACTGGATACGGCGACAATCGCCATGGGGACGCAGCCGATCTTGCGCTTGGGCTCCTCGATATGGATGACGTCGTCAGGATTCGAAGAGCCGGTGGCCATGTCGCTACCTGTTGCTCGGAGGGATGGGAAACAAGATCCTCCGTTTTAGCACAATGCGCCGTCGGAACCCAAATTCGACTGCGACGCTGGCGACGCTATTCGGGTTCATCGATTGCGTTAATCGTTTCCAGAATCAGATGAAACTCGTCGTCGCAGCCGGAGCATGCGGCCAGGTGTTCGCGGACCAGCACAAGGATGCCTTCGATCGGTTCGCCATCCATGATCTTCTGGGCATACAAATCCAGCTCGGCTGCGCAAGCGGGACAACTGAGTTCAATCTCGTGCGTGTTCTGAATCATCTTCAGCAACCAGCCGACCTGCTCAGAATTCAAAGCCATCGTATTTCCCGCCATTTCCGTTTGTCAGGCCAGAGCCTCACGCACATCTTCGATTGTGAATCCGGCTGCTTCGATTCCGCTTCTCAATTTCTTGCGGGCGTCGTGCAGCAGTTTGTAAAGCGAATTGGGTTTGGTGCCCATTTTGTCGGCGACCTGCGCCAACGGCATACCTCGCAACTCGGCGGTGATTGCCGTCCACTGCTTTTCGGTCAGGTCGCTGTCGATTGCTTCCTTCAGTGCGTACAACAGTTCGCGCTTGCCTGAAGTTTGTTCGGTGGTCTCCGACGTATCTACCGCCAGCTGCGGATCAAATTCGGCATCGGCGGTCAGTGAATCCAGGGATACGTTTTTCCATTCCTTCTTTCGCATTTGGCTGACAGCGGTGCGAACGGCAATGGTAACTGCCCACGTTCGAAACTTGCTGCGGCCCTGGAAAGTATCCAGCTTTTGCAGTACTTTCAGCGACGCTTCCTGAACCACATCGTCGAGGAACGCATCGTCAACGCGGCCCTTACGCGAGAGGCTCTTCGATAGCCCACGCACCAACATGTCGCGAAGATCACGTAGCGCATCGTCGCGCACCACGTCATCATCCGATGCAAGGTCGGTCGTCCAGTCCTTGTCGTCTCGCAAAGTCGTCATGCGTCGCTACGCCCCTGACTCTGGTGTCCAATAACCAGATGCAAACGGGTATTCCGCGTTCAGGGCATCAGTGGACGCCCTGAACCGGAAGGATACCATCGTACACGGGCAGTTGCCCATGCGAATTTGCCGTCGCACTCAATGGCTGGCATCATCCAGCCAGAGCCTCGGCGAGTGCTTCCTTGCTCTGCACTCCGACCAGTTTGGCGGTCGGCTGGCCGTCGCGAACGACGATAAATGTCGGAATCGACTGAACGCCGTATTGCTGAGCCAGTTCCGGTGAGTCGTCGATGTTCACTTTGACGACGTTTGCCGCTTCACCCGTGCTGGAGGCAAGCTCGTCAACAACCGACCCCATCGCACGACATGGTCCGCACCAGTCAGCGTAGAAGTCCACAAGGGTTGGGACGTCCGCATGGATTACGTCTCGTTCAAAGTCGTTGGTGGTGACTTTTCTGGCAGTCATGGTTCTACTCCCTGTTAAAAGGGCCGTTTGGCCCCGTTCGCCGAGCGACACCGTTGCCGCTCGCTTGTATTCCTCCGACGCAGAACGGCTCACGACCTTACCGGCAAAAAAATGTGACAGGCAAATGAAAAAATCTGCCCTCGATCCGTAAGACTCTCCCGGCGGCGGCGTCCGAGTACAGGACACGCTGGTAAGGGTGATTTTCGCATGCCGGCACGTCAGTCTTCGGGTTAACGAAGGCGACGATTTTTATGTATTCCCCGGGTCCGCCATTCAGGACAGAAAAGGCTTTACGATGACTTACGAAATCAAGGACAAAGTTGCTTTGGTTACTGGCGCTAACCGAGGCATTGGCAAGGCCATCACCGAACAGTTGCTGGAACGCGGCGCGGCGAAAGTGTACGCGGCAGTGCGCAATACCGCATCGGCGGATGGGCTGGTTGAGCAATACGGCGACCGTGTTGTTCCCGTAGAACTCGATCTGACGCGGCCAGAAACCATCACCGCCGCGGCAAAGGTCGCGACCGATGTGACGTTGGTGGTGAACAATGCCGGAGTGCTCCGCAATGCTACGCCGCTTGCCGAGGACGCCATCGAATCCATGAAATTCGAAATGGAAGCCAATGTCTATGGGCTCCTGAACGTTGCACAGGCGTTCGGCCCGGTTCTGAAGGCGAACGGTGGCGGCGGATTCGCTCAGCTTAATTCTGTGGCTTCCCTCAAGAGTTTCGTGGACTTCGCCACCTACTCGGCCAGCAAGGCTGCTTCCTATTCGATCACGCAAGGTCTGAAAGACGCGTTCAAGGAAGATGGAATTCACGTTGTCAGCGTGCACCCCGGACCGATCGCCACGGACATGGCAGACGCTGCCGGGCTGACGGAAATCGCCGAGCCGCCCACGTTGGTTGCGGATGCGATTATTGAAGCGTTGGCAAACGGCAGCTTTCACGCGTTTCCCGATACCATGGCCAAACAGATCGGTGCTGCCTACGAAGGTTTCGCGACCAACGTTGTCGAAGCCGAGATGGCGGAAGCATAACGTTGGCGGCTTCCGCGGGTATGGCAATTCGCGAGCATAGACAATTATGCCGAGGGTTTGTGCGGACGGGCTTTATGGGAAGCCTGTCCGCACTTTTTTGTGCGCCTACATCCTGTTCCGCATGGGAACAGCTGATCGCCTTGATTGGCCTTAGTCGAGGCCGCTAAGGTGACGATGAATGCAGGCGACCGCCAACGAGCCATCGCCAACTGCGAATCCACAGCGTTTGGTGGTTCCGGCTCGTACGTCGCCGGCGGCCATGATGCCCGGGATCGAGGTCTCCAGCTCGCACGGATTTCGCTCCAGCGGCCAGTTGTCGCTTTCAGCAATCGCAGCGCCCGTGACGACGAATCCTTTTTCGTCCAGTTTGATTTCGTCCGGAAGCCAGTCCGAATGAGGTCGGGCGCCGATGAAGATGAACAGCCCGGCACAGCCGATGCTGGTAATTTCGTTGGACTGATTGTTGCGGATCTGAATGTTGGAAACGGACGTGTCACCCTCAATAGCGGCGACCTCGGAGTATGGCATGACTTCGATTTTGGAATGGGCGAGCACGCGTTCACACAGGTAGCTGGACATACTCTTTGACAGATCGTCGCCGCGAATGAGGAGCTTGACGCACTTCGCGGAATTGGCCAGGAACATGGCTGCCTGTCCTGCCGAGTTTCCGCCTCCGACGACGACGGCGGTTGCCTCCTGGCACAGTCTCGCTTCGACGCTGGTGGCCGAGTAAAAGACGCCGGCTCCTTCAAATTCGCGACAGCCGGTGAGGTTCAGTTGCCGATAGGTGACGCCACTGGCGATCAACACACATTTGGCTCGAGCGGTTTGGCCGGTGCAGAGCTTTAGTTCGTGTTCGCCTGCGGTGTTAGATTCGATCGCCTGGACGGTGATGGGAGCGATGAACTGGGCACCGAACTTCAGCGCCTGGAGGTACCCCCGGTTTGCCAGGTCGTTTCCACTGAGGCCTGACGGAAAGCCCATGAAATTCTCGATTCGCGAGCTACTTCCTGCCTGACCACCTGGGCCCACGGCATCAATAACGAGAGTCCGGATTCCTTCGGAGGCAGCGTACACGGACGCGGCGAGACCCGCCGGACCGGCGCCGACGATGACCAGGTCAAACAGCTCCTGATCAACGTTGCGCGAGATGCCGATGCATTCCGCCAGTTTGGGAAGCGACGGATTGCCCACGGTGTGTCCGTTGCAATGGACAATGGGGGTTTCAAGGTCCTTCGCATCGATGCATTCGAGAAGTGCCTGGCTGTCCGGCGAACTGGCTTCGTAGAACGTATGAGGGACGTGGTTTTTGTAGAAAAATTCTCGCATGCGGGATGTCTCCCGCGAGCCGGTATCGCCGATAAGTCGGACGCCAACGAAGTCGGACTCCTCCAGCAGTTTTCGACGCAGCTGAAAAGCGTCCAGCAGCATCTCGCTCACTTGTGGACACTTCCCTAATAGCTGCCTTAGCCGCCACGCGCACAGCTTGTACGCTTCGACCTCGCCGTTGGCGATAACGGAAATCACAGCAGCTCGCCCTGTCAACATATCGACGTCACCTGTGAAGCTGCTCACACTGTGCGTGGCGATTGGCTTTTCGTGGGTGCCGCATTTTTCGACAACCCGGACTTCGCCCGATTTGATGACGTAGAACGGGTAGTCTCTCTGCCCCTGCGTGATGAGTTCTTCATCTCGATCGAACCTGACGAGATCCCCAATGGAACCGACTGAATCCATCTGTTGTTGATTCAGTTTTGGAAAAGCGGTTGCCGCGATTGCGATTGAGTTCATGGCGAATCCCGTGTGCGAGTTGAGTTGCTCGCATTCTAGGTGGCATGCGTCGCGCGGCAATCTGCCTAAGGGTTATGGATAACGTTTCACAAGAACGTTCGGTTGAATGCATAGGTTATAGATTGGGGACGTCGGGGTTCGTCGTTTCGAAAGATGTCGATAGAATCTCGGCATCAATTTTGGAACGCAGGATTCAGAACTAACATGTATACTCGTCGCAATATCCGCTGGAGCATTGTGCTGGCCTTCGCATTGCGAAGAGTTGTCGCGTTCGTGGCCTGGGGGACGATCGTCGTTGTGCTCTATACCCAGCTAAAGAGTAGGGGGATCGATTGCAGCGTTCCGATCGCTCCGTTGGGGACGATTGGTGTCGCCGTTGCCTTCTATATCGGCTTCAAGAACAATCAGTCCTACGACCGAGCATGGGAAGCCCGCAAGATTTGGGGAGGCATCGTGAATGTCAGCCGCAGTTTTGCCAACCAGGTCCTGGCGTACGTCTCCGAGAAACATGCCGCTGGGGCCGTCGCGGACGTGGCTGTGTCGAATACGCAAAGGGAACTGATCTACCGGCATCTCGCATGGATGCACTCGTTGCGTTATCAGCTACGCCGTAAGACTTCTTTTGGGTTTCAGCCGACGGGCGCAGCCAAGCAGTATTCGCAGGCAACCGATGTCGAAGCCATGAAGAAGCAGATCGCGGAGCTTCTCCCTGAACGCGAACTTACCGTGGCGTGTACGAAGGTGAATTCCGCGACCCAGATTCTGCGATTGCAGGGTGATCACCTGCGCAAGGTCATCGACGAGCTGCATCTCATTGAAGAGTTTCGGTTCATCGCATTGATGGATCTGCAGACCGAAATGTATTCACTGCAGGGAAAATGCGAACGCATCAAGAATACACCGTTCCCACGGCAGTACGCGTTTTTCAGCACGGTATTCACATGGATCTTCATCGGGCTGCTGCCGTTTGGGATCGTGGGTGAGTTTGCCTCGCGGGGCAACATCATGATCTGGTTGACCGTGCCGTTCTCCGCGGTGGTCTCGTGGATCTTCTACACGATGGAGGCGGTTGGTGACTCCAGCGAAGACCCATTTGAGAACTTCATCAATGACGTTCCGATGACGGCGCTATGTCGCACGATCGAAATCGACTTGCGACAGATGATGAGCGAATCCGACGTACCTCCACCGCTGAAACCGGAGAACGACATTCTGATGTAGCGGTGGACGTGCCCGAAAAACGGGATCGCGCGCGGTCAACAATCGGCGTGCGATGTACCGGCAGCTCGATAATTGCGAGAAGTTTCCCGCGGCGAGTGCCCGGGAAGCTCAGCTCTAGGCGCGGTAGAATTCCAGCGTTCGAAAGTGTGCCTTGATAACCTTCAGACGGGTGTAGCCTTCCAGGTCGACCCATGCGCCAAGCCGCAGATTCAGCTTGTCGTCAAGATTTTGATAGGTCGCCCCATCTATCTCGACACGAAACACGTTCATCGCGTTTTGAGCGACGTTGGAGCTCATGCCGACAACCTGCTCGAGCACCGCTCGAACGGTCGTTTGCTTGGTTTCTACCGGTGAAAGCCCGATGTTTTTCTCATTTGCAAGCATAACCTATTCCCCCCAGTAAATTGGTTATCGAATACCTCTACAGATTAGCCGGCACGTAGGAGTTTTCACACCGCCAATCTGAGTGCGCGGCGACATTTCCTGTTTTGGATGTTGCGCGTCCAAGAAACTCGACGATGTCAACGCCAAACACACACCTTTGGGGACGAAGTTTGGCGAGCTGTGTCACCACAAATTTATTGTTGTTTGTTTTTCTGACTCTGGCGTGCGACGAACCGCAAAAGTAGAGGGTGAGCGGGATCGGCCATTTGCCCATGGTTGTAGCCATCAAGCTCGTGGAGCTCGACGTCCGGGTGACCGACGACTTTCATCATTCGCCACATATACGCGTTCTCTTCGTAGCGGCCTAGCATTTCCAATTCGCGGTCGCCCGTGACAAAGAGCGTCGGCGGGGCGTCCTTGCGGACATGAAATAGCGGCGCCATGTCATCGACGATGGGTTGTTTGCCGTCAATTCCGCGTTCCGCTCGAACGGTGAAGTGCGTAATCGTATGACCGCTGTAGGGAATGAGGCCAGCGATCTGATTTGCATCGATGTCGAACGCGGCGAGCCAGCGCTCGTCCAAGCCGATCATGCTTGTCAGGTAGCCGCCGGCTGAATGGCCGCTGACGAAGATTCGTTTGGCGTCGCCACCGAACTTTTCGATGTTTCGGAACACCCATGCGACGCTGGCGGCGGCATCTTCGATGTAGACGGGTGCTTTGACTTTGGGATGAAGTCGATAGTTGACCGCGACGACAGCGATGCCCTTTTCCTGCAATCGTTTGGGGACGGATCGCTTGCCTGCCTTCAGCCCACCGCCATGAAACCAGACAACTGTGGCGAATCCCGGCGTCGACGGATGGTACACGTCCAGTCGGCATCGTTCCTTCGCGTAGTCGGAGAGATCGTCTTCCGTGCGATAGGCAATGTCAGAAACGGTTGTGTAGGAGACCGGCTTTTGGGTGGCCGTTTCCTGAGCGGTCGCCACGTTTACCAGGACGAGCCAGAGCCCGAAGACAGCTAACCGATGTGAATGCCTTGTTGTCATGATAACTCCCGGTGCGATACATTTTCAGGGTATTCTTTCCGCCCATAGTGTACCCGAAACTCATCATGCATAATCGTTCCCTCCTCGGTTCGCTATTCCGATTGCTCCTTTGCCATTTGTTCCTTTCGTTGCCGGTTGGTGCTGAGGAATTTCTGGTTGGCGAAATTGATGATCAGCAGCAGGTGTTGTCGTCGGATTGGCCATGGTGGCGCGGTCCCTTTCGCAATGGCCATGCTTTTCCCGATCAGGATCCGCCAACCACGTGGAGTGATACTGAAGAGAAGCGTGAGAACATCCTGTGGAAGGTACCCATCCCCGGACGAGGGCACGGTTCACCGATTGTGGTGGACGACTGTGTTTATTTGCCAACCGCCGACCGAGAGCGGGACGTGCAGACGGTGTTGTGTCTGAATCGGAAAACGGGCGAACAGCACTGGGAGACCACCGTGCACACCGGTGGCTTGATGAAGAAGAACAAGAAGGCATCTCAGGCGTCTCCCAGTCTTGCATGGGACGGAGAACGCCTGATCGTCAGCTTCCTGAATAATGGCGCGGTATTCACGACGGCGTTGGACACGAGCGGAAAGCAGTTGTGGCAGACGCGAGTCAGCGACTACGTCATCCATCAGGGATACGCCGCATCGCCGAATGTCTACCAGCACCTGGTAATCATCAATGCGGACAACAAGGGCGGAGGTGCGATTGTTGCGCTCGACCGAGCGTCCGGTAAGGAAGTGTGGCGACAGCCCCGACCGAAACTGCCAAACTATCCGTCACCGGTAGTGGTCCATGCTGCTGGTCAAGATCAGCTGATCATGATCGGTGGCAAACTGGTATCCAGTTTCAACCCGCTTACGGGCGAGAAGAATTGGGAAATCGAAGGTGCGACCGAGGAGTGCGTCACGTCGACGGTAACCGACGGCGAACACGTCTACAGCAGCGGAGGTTGGCCGGACAATCACGTGTCAGCGATCAAGGCAGATGGAACGGGCGAAGTGGTATGGCGAAATCGCAGCCGAGTGTACGTGCCTTCGATGTTGATGCGAGACGGCTATCTGTATGCGATTCTTGATGCGGGAGTGGCGACTTGCTGGAAGGCGGACACGGGGCAGCAAATGTGGAAAGAACGACTCGGTGGCGACTTCAGCTCGTCTCCGGTTATGTTGGGCGACCGCATCTATGCCACGAATGAAATCGGCGAGACCTTTGTGTTCACGGCTTCCCCCGAAGAATTCAACTCGATCGCCACCAACCAGCTTGGCGACAGCGTGTTTGCCACGCCCGCGATTTGCGGCGGCCGAATTTTTACGCGGGTGGCGTTTCAGGAAGGTGAAACGCGACAGGAGTATCTCTACTGCATTGGTGCGGAGTAGGACCGAGGGAGCGTCCGGGGCGATGTACTAAACCGTCGCGAACGCTGCGTCCGTTGCCGCCGCAGTCGGTCCTGCGTCCGGTGTGTCCGCCACGATGGCGTCGTTCTGGATGGCAAACCAGCCGGACAGCAACAGGTAGTCGGTGAAGTCGACACGGCCGTCACCATCCATATCGCCGTCGGCGAACGTTGCCTCCACCATGCCAAAGTTGGACGAGAGCACCAAATAGTCGTTGAACGCCAGTTCACCGTCGCCATCAATATCCCCGGGAACGTCGAACACATCAGGCCGGACGGGTTCCCACGCATCTGCCACGATCTGCGCCGCGTTGGCTCCGCCCAGTGCATCCGAGTTGGCAACTTCGATCGTGGAACCGGCAACAATCAGATCGAGCAGTTCTGTTGCGGTTAGGGCCGGATTGGCTTCCAACGCAAGGGCCGCGATGCCGGCAACTGCCGGTGAAGCCATGCTGGTTCCGCTGAACAGCCGATATTCGTTTTCCAACGTCGTGCTGTAGATCGCCACGCCCGGCGCGTCGACTTGTGTTACGCCGCTGTCGCCGACGCCGTTACTGAAATCTGCAATCGTGAACGATGTGTTGTAGGCGCCCACAGACAGGATGTTGTTGTGTGAAGGTCCGTAGGCTGCCGGGTAGTTGGGCACCGCAGCGGATTCGTTGCCGGCCGACGTCACGATCAGCACATCACGCTGTTCCGCGAACGCGACGGCTCGTCGGATCCAGCGATTGGCTTCCTCGGAACCGATGCTGATATTAATGATGTCGGCACCGTTGTTTACGGCGTAGTAAATGCCGCTGGCGATGTCACGACTATTGCCCGTTCCATCTTCGCCACCAAGTACCCGAATGGGCATGATGGTGGCGTTTGGGGCCACGCCGATCGAACCGGTGCCGTTGTCTTCCGCGGCGACGATACCGGCGACATGCGAACCGTGGTTCAGTTCATCGATCGGGTCGTTGTCACTGTCGAAGAAGTCCCACCCGTGAACGTCATCGCGAAAACCATTGCCGTCGTCGTCGATGCCGTTATCAGGAATCTCGCCGGTATTGATCCATGCGTTGTCATCGAGGTCGCTGTGGAGGTAATTGACGCCGGAATCGATCACGGCGACGACCACGCCTTCGCCCGTGAATCCGGCTTCCCAGACTTCCGGTGCATTGATTGCGTTCAGGTACCACTGTCGAAAGCTGCCGATATCTTCCACATCGGGGAACGGCTGGGCGTTGGCAACCGCCGTCAGGTATTCGCGGCTTTCAAGCGTTTCCAGATGCAGCCGCTGGAACCGGTATGTGGATGAATTCATGGCGGACCCGATTGGCAGACAGGTAGCCGGAGTCGTCCCCTGGGTGTGACGAACTCGCCAAAATTCGGCCAACAACATCTGTCCTTCCTACAAGCTGTTTTGACAGGTTGCGCGCATCTCGGCAAGCGAATTTGAAAACATGAATCACATTGATCGGGCAACTTTACAAAATGGGCCCGGGATTGAGTAATGCGTCTAACGCCTACCGTCGGCTTTCGTCACATCTGCGATGAAGCGAGGCGCTGGGTGCTGATTGTGATGAACTGGCGTCGACGAGTGAGTGGTGACGCTGGATGGCTTTCGATTTCCGCGACAGAACACGGAAACGGCCTCATAATCGAAACAGAAGTATCGCAACTCCGGGGACGCGGCGAGAGTTTCCTGAAGAAATTGCGAAGTACCACCCCATGAATCTCGTGCCGTACCGATTTACCCGCAAGGAACTCACGTCCTATTCGCTACGAAACTTTTAACCCAATCAAATTACGTACGACACCTGATGCGACGGAACGCCTGACGACAACATAGACAAGCACCACTAGCGCCCGTTGTGGCCGCAACAAGCAGGATTCTGAAACTGATGAAACGTCGCAAACTCTCCAACAGCAACTACCGTCGACTCTCGATGTTCGCCACCGAGGTTTTGGAAACACGGATCGTATTGGATGCGGATGTCACGTTGTCGGTCTTCGTAGACAGTGATCAGGTCGATATCCCCGTCGATATCGGTGTTGATTCCGGCGGGCAAGCGATCTCGCAGGTAACGTCGCAGGATGCGAACGGATCTTTGCGTGTTGAAGCTCTCAATGGCGAGTCGGTCGATGACGTGACGTTGGGCGATTTTTTTGAAACGTGGCGAACGAACGCCGGAGTTGCGGGCAACAACGCGAGTGCCACTTTGAGCAGTTCGGACTTGCTGGGCAACGTGCCGAACACAACCAGCACATTACAGATGTTCGTTAACGGAAATCTGTCGCAGGATTTCGAGAACTACGTCCTGCAGGATCAGGATCGAATCGTGCTGGTCTATAGCGACAATCCGGTGGTGTCCTTGAATACGACGTTCGGTCCCTTGGTGTTTGAGCTGTTTGAGGACGAAGCTCCCGGTACGGTCGACAACTTCCTCAACTACTTCAACGATGGCGATTTCGTCGATTCGTTCTTCCACCGATCGGTCGATAACTTTGTGATTCAGGGCGGAGGCTTCTCCACGACGTCCACGACCTTCACGTCTGCCACACAGTTTGACCGGATTGATCCGGATCCAGCGATCGCGAACGAGCCGGGAATGGCAAACCTCCGCGGCACGGTGGCGATGGCGAAGACCAGTGACCCGGACAGCGCGACCAACCAGTTCTTTGTGAATATCTCCGACAACACTTCGCTGGACAGTCCGACCAACAGCGGAGGCTTCACGGTATTCGCTCAGATACTGGACATTGGCGTGGCGGACGAGATTAACGCGCTGCCAATTCGCAACGTTAATATCAACTCGACGGACCCGTATGGTGAAGTTCCGATTGCGGACGACGACACCCTGGTGGTGGTCGAAAGCCTGGTCGGCAGTGGCGAGATATCGGGTACTCACTTCGCCGATGACGATGCCAACGGCCTGCTGGACTCGTCCGAGTCGCCGATTGAAAACGCGACGGTGTTTCTCGATGCGAATGCGAACGGCACGTTTGACTCAGGCGAGGTGTCGACGACGACCGATGCCAACGGGCGATATCTGTTTCAGGTCGATCCGGGGACCTACACCGTCGTCCTTGAGCCCGATGCCGGTTCTTTTCTGACCGTACCCGATGGAGCCGACAGCTACACCGTGACCGTCGAATCCGGGCGTGAATCCGGCGAAAACGACTTTGGGGTGGCCGCGATCCCCGAAGATCTGATCGCCGAGGATGACACGTTCGAAATCCTCGACGACGCCGGCCAGACGACGTTCGATGTCTTGCAAAATGACTCCGTGCCGACCGACGCCAGTCTGTCCACCGTGACGCAGGGTTCGTTTGGAGGCAATGTTGTCATCAACGGAGACCAGATTGATTACACGGCACCGGTCGGTTTCATTGGCACCGAGACATTCACGTATACGCTCGCCGAGACCGGCGGTGGAACGGAAACGGCAACCGTCTCTGTCACCGTCACGAATTCGGATGTTGGATCCGTTTCGGGCATCGTCTATCTCGACCGCAACCAGAACGGGACGCAGGATACTGACAACAACGAGGTTGGCGTGCCCGGTTCCCAAATCACGCTGAGCGGTACGACGACGGAGAGCTCCGAGCAAATCACGTTGACTCAGATTACCGACATCAACGGCGCGTATTCGTTTGAGGACGTTCCGGCGGGCACCTACACATTGACCCAGCAACAGCCGGAAGCGATCGTGAATGGTGAGGTGAGCGACGACGACGGCAATATGTCACCGGCGGAAAACGAGATCGCCAGCATCGAAGTCACCGGCGGTGCGAATCTCGATGGCAATGACTTTGTCGAAGGCTCGCTGGATGTCGACTATGCTTCCATCGTCTGGTTCTTCGCCTCATCCGGATCGCCGGAAGCTGCGTTCCGTGAGGCAATTGCTGTTGGCGAAGAAACCGCTGGCAATATGGAACTGGCCGCCATGATTCGCGAGATCGATGATCCGATGGATGATCCGACCGATGGTGGATCGGTCGACCCCGATGACCCGGACACTCCAGACGACGGAGGATCGGGTGACGGGCTGACCGTGGTAGTCGAAGCGTACAACCTGATGGAAGAGACGACATTCACCGCCGACACGGCTAGTGGTGTCCTCGCCAATGACTCGGGTGCCGGGGAGCTGTCCGCGATCCTGGAAACGCCACCGCAGAACGGGACGTTAACGCTGGATCCGGATGGCAGTTTTGAATACGTCCCGGACGCTAACTTCTTTGGCACCGACTCCTTCGTTTATCGCGTCACGGACGGAACCTCCGAAGCGACCAGTACGGCGACGCTCTTCGTGAGCGGAGTTAACGATGTGCCACTCGTGGCGAACGATTCCTTCGATATGAATGAGGATCAAATCCTCCAGGTTGCAGCGGACTCGGGTGTGTTGGCCAATGACAGCGATCCTGAAGGTACGACGCTAACCGCCGAAGTGTTGACGGATCCGAGTGAAGGAACTCTGTCGTTGCAAGCGAACGGTTCGCTTTCGTATGCTCCGAATTCGAACTTTGCCGGGACCGATTCGTTCACGTATCGCGTGACGGACGAAGATGGAGGCGAATCGACGGCGACCGCGACGATCAACGTTCGGCCCATCAACGACCAACCGGTCGCGAATGACGACAGCTATATCGCGCTGGAGGACACGGAGTTCGAAGTGATGATAGAGAACGGAGTACTCAACAACGATACGGACATCGAAGACAATCCGCTGACGGCGGTGATCAGCCAAAACCCGACGAACGGTTCAGTGACACTCAATTCGGACGGTTCTTTCGTCTATACGCCAACTGGAGGATTCTCCGGAGAAGATAGCTTTGAGTACGTTGCCAACGACGGTTCCGATGACTCCGATGCAGCCGTCGTGACGATTACGGTTGATTCGTCGCTGAGCGACTTCAGTGAGGACTACAACGTCGATGAGGATACGATTCTGGCAGTCGGTGACGCGCAGGGCGTCCTGGCGAACGACCCGGAGGGCGTTGCTTCGCTGACCGCGGAACTTGCTCAGGGGCCGTCGTCGGGGAATCTTACGCTGAACGACGATGGCTCGTTCACCTACGATCCGGAGGATGATTTCTCTGGAGTCGTGAACTTTATCTATGACGTGACGGATGACCAGGCCGCAGCCGTTCGCACGTCGGCGGCGACGATTACGATTGCTGCCGTGAACGATGCTCCGGATGCCGTTCCCGAAACGTACGAAGCGAATGAGGACGAGCTGTTGGAGATCAACGTCGCCAATGGTGTGCTCGCGAATGACTCGGACGCGGAAGGTGGAGCGCTGACGGCCGTTGTGGGCGACCTACCGACCAACGGTACGCTGACGTTGAACGCAGACGGTAGTTTTGATTACCTGCCGGATGCGAATTTCGGTGGCACCGACACGTTCACGTACGGTGCGAACGACGGAAGTGTTTCGACACTAGCCACCGTGACCATTAACGTTCAGGCATTAAATGATCGTCCGACCACCGCGGACGACAGCTACAACGTGAACCCCGGCATCTCGCTCACAGTTTCAGAAGCAGATGGCGTGCTGGCGAACGATTTCGATGTGGAGGGGGATTCGATGACCGCGGCCGTCTCCACGGCTCCGACCTCCGGTAGCGTACAGCTACAAACAGATGGCTCGTTCGTTTACACGCCGAATGACGGCTTCACGGGAACGGACACGTTTCAGTACGAAGCGTTCGACGGGCTCGACTTCTCCGAATCAACGGTCACCATCGAAGTGAACCCGGTGACCTCGCTACGAATTGCCTCCGATGTGCAGAATGGCGACGTTATCGGGCGAGTCATTCCCACAACGCAATTCAGTGACCCGGTGATTTACCAGGAAGCGAACCCGACACTCGACGAAGAGATGTTACTTGACGCGGACGACCATCTGTCGGGCGAACCTTCCGCACCGGTGTTGCTGGTGGAATACCTCGATTTTCAGTGTCCAACCTGTGCGCTCTACCATCCCGTTGTTGCCGATCTCGAGACCACTTTTGATGGCGACCTGTTGGTGGTGACCCGGCATCTGCCGCTGGACAGCATTCATCCCAACGCCATCGAAGCGGCGCTTGCATCCGAGGCGGCGGGGCGGCAGGGACAGTTCGACGAGATGGGCGATCTGCTGTTCGACAATCAGTCCGACTGGTCCGGACTCGCAGACCCGACCGCAACTTTCGAAGGTTACGCGACGCAGCTGAGTCTGGATCTCACTGAGTTCCGGGCCGATATGGCGGACGCCGACCTTGCCGCCGGGATATCGCAGGAGTTTGCCGACGCCATCGCGCTTGGTGCGACGGGCACGCCCACGTTCTTCCTCAACAATCAGCAAATCTCGATTCCCGCCATCGCTGACTTCCCCGGCGTTATTCAGGATGCGTTGGATGCCGTGGACGACGCGTTTACTATTGACCGCGAGACGGGCGAGATCATCGTGCTGGATGCGTCACAGTTGACCGCGTCCAGTACCCATAACCTGTCGGCGCTGGTGAAGGATCTCAGCACCAGCGAAACGGTTGATCTTGTGATCAACGTGGATGATGTCTCCGCGGGAGCGTCCTCGGCTCTGTCAATCGACGATGCGTTCGCGTCAGAGGACGACTGGCTGTAGCTCGACGACTGGTTTTTGCTCGACGGCCCGGCGGCGCCGTCGGGCGATCAGAACGAGTACTCAATTCCCAGGTTCAGTCCGTGAGCAGAGAAGTCGCCACGGTCCTGCTGAACAGCGGGTCGTGCCGCTCCGGTGAGTGTTCCGGGGGCGATTTGCGTCGGATTGACGGAACGGTCGATCTGCTCGGTGACGCGAGCGACGTCGCTCCAGTTCAGGAACGTGTAGCCCAGTTTGATACCGAATCCGCATTTGAACTGTCGGTTGAACGAGATTCCCAGTTCCGTGAGCGTGCTGAATTCGTCGTCGGTGAAGCTTCCAATGTTGGAATTCTGAGTCAGCAGGCCACCGTCGGCGGTCGAAGACGAGCCATCGGCGGCGGTGGTTGTCGTTTGGCCGGCGATGCCCACGCGTGACGTTGTATTCCCGAAGGCAATCTTGCCAAGCAGTTCCATCGACCAGCAACCGATCGCGGCGCCCTCGTAGTGGTAGCCGATTTCGCCGCCGTGGAATTCATTTTCGACGTTGAACTGATCGAACAGGTCGAATGTCGTTCCGTCGGTGGCACCGGCGATCGAAGTCGTCGATTCCGAAATGCGAAGCGACTCGTCCAGGTTCGCACGTCGATAGCCAATCAGAAAATCGCTGCGGGCGCCGAACGAGGTTGAGGCGATGCGTCGCAACGAGACTTCAAAGGATTCAAAGTCGCTGTTGGCATCGATCGAAAGGTTGCCGTTCACGAGGCTGTCGAAAGTGAGCAGTCGCGAATCTTCCGCGCCCAGGTCGACGTTGAAGAACGGTCGGGCCAGAATCGAGAAGTCACCGCTGGAAGCAGAAAATGAGTCGTCATTGTCGAACGAAATCCAGGTGATTTCGATACCGGCCGAACGTGCCGGGTTGAGCCACATTCCCAAAGCGTAGCGGCCGCCGGAAGTGTCTTCGTCGAATAGCTTGTCTCCGCCAAACAGCGTCGTCGCGCCGGGTAGGACTCCCGCATCGGCCTGAGCGGCTCCGGCGGGGCCGGTCGTCGCGAGCGAAGGTACGTCCGAGCCATCGGTCCACCAATGCATGTATTCAATGCTGCCCCAAAGCTGGAATGGGTTTTGACATCGGCCACCACACGGCACTTCGCAATCGCACGAGCTGGCGCCGATCACGTCGTCAAACATGCCTGGCGCTTCGCCGTCAATGACGGTCGTACCGACGACTTCTTCGTAGCTGGCCAATTGCACGGGACTGGGAGCCGATGCGCGACTCTGGCGTTCGTCCGAAGTCCGCGGGGCACGGTCGGCAGGCATTTGCGTATTGCGATTTTGCAGAATGCGTTGGTGTTTGGGCACGAATCCGAAATGGCGTCCCTTTTGAACCGTCGTCTCAGACGGAGTCAGCGGCTCGGTCACCTGCGAACGCGCGTCCGTGATCAAGCCCAGCAGGCAGATCAGAACTGTTGCTACGCATGGTTTTCCCGTCATTTCGCTCTCTCCATTGGTGATCAGTGCTTGGAGCACCTACGTCTCAGAGTCGTTAATCGGCAATCTTCGCTACGATCGTTAAAGTTTCCGTAACCGAAAAAACTTATCTATTTTCTCGCGTGCAACCGTGACAACCGGTTTATTCGCACGTCCTCAATGGGTTGGGGCGTCTGTGAGCACGATTTCGCACCGCAATCAGTGCATTCACGCGTGACGCCGACGAAGTGAAATGTCTTTGTTGAGAGGGATGTGGTGGGATCGAAGCAGGATTGCCCAAGAGCCGGCAAGGGCCCGCGAAAACGCCGCACACGGCCTGGAATCGAGCCGCTGGAGAGTCGGCGATATCTCTCGAGCGTTGGCTGGGATGGTATCGGACAAGGGGGCGCCGAATTGACTTACTACGTGGGGTCGGCTCCAGCTGGGCTGACGGATGCTGAGGTCGAGCTGGCGATTGAGACGGCGCTCGACGCGTGGTCGGACGTGATTGATGTCACGTTCACGGAGACGTCGATTGCGAACCAACGGGACTCGATCGATTTCCGCTTTGATCGCATCGACGGTAGCTACGGCACGCTTGCGCAGGCGTGGTTTCCGGACGACGTCAATCCGGCCCGAATTGCCGGTGACGTGCTGTTCGATAGCAGCGAGTCCTGGGAGCTTGGGAATTCGAAAGGATCCGCGGCCTTCGATCTGACGCTTGTCGCCGCGCATGAGATTGGTCATTCGCTGGGAATCGAACATCTCGAATCCGATGCCGCGGTGCTGCACGATTCCGTTTCGCCGCGACAGTCGTTTGCGGGGCTTTCGGCGGATGACATCGATGCGGCATTGGCGCTTTATGCGCCGGCTCAGCTGGCCGTGCCGCTTCCGGATCCGCTGCCGCCACCGGATTTTGGTTCCGCGCCGGAGCTGGAGCCGGATGTCGGGGCAATGAATGATGCTGCCGACGAACAGGAGCCCACACCACAAGCCAATCAGGACTTGCCGCCGGCGCAGATTCCAACGACACAACGACGGCTACCGAGGCGCAGCTTCCGCTGGCATTTCGGATGGAATCGACGTGGCCCTTCGATCGAAATTGAAACGAGCACGCGTGACACAATGGATGTCGATCCGCCTCGTCGATTTGTATTGATTCACTTGCACGGCATGGGACGCTTTCGATTCCGAATCACATAGATTCGAGTGGTCAGTTGGGTGGCTCAGCCTGAGGAACATCCTTTTTTTGGAGTAAAAAACTGCGGGAATCGCGGAGAAGTTTGCGGGCATCGTTATTCAGAAAGATTCTTGTCAAGATTTCACTGAGACGGGTAGAATGCCGGGAGAATGGCCTATCACCGTGTTCTCGGTGCGGCTGGCTGGTTGCTTCTTTTCTTTCCAGCGACGTATTTCATGTCTGATACTTCCGTTAAACAACTGCTTTCGCGCGCAAAGCTTGGCGAGTCGGACGGACTCGGCGAGCTGCTGAAGGTTTATCACAACTACCTGACCGTGCTCGCGACGACTCAGCTTGGGGGACGACTGCGCCGCCGCATGAGTCCGTCAGATGTCGTCCAGGAAACGATGTTGGCTGCCCACCGTGACATTCAGGATTTCAAGGGCGTCAGCGAACGCGAGTTTCTGGGTTGGTTGCGACAGGTGTTGCTGAACACGATTCATCACGCCGTCGAAAAACATCTGAAAGCGCAGCGACGCGACATTCGCCGGGAAGTTTCCTTTGAGCAGCTTGGCAACGGCGTTGAACGATCGAAGCTGGCTTTCGCGGATCTCTTTGCCGATCGCGGACCGTCTCCCAGCGAGCCGGTGCGGCGGCGTGAACTGGCGGTTGAAATTGCCGATCAGTTGGCCAAGCTTCGCCCCGACTATCGCGATGTCATCGTGCTTCGCAATCTGCAGGGAATGCCGTTCGAGGAAGTGGCGATGCGGATGGAGCGTTCGCCTGGCGCCGTACGGATGTTGTGGTTGCGAGCCATCGAAAAGTTGAAGCAGGTCTACGAAGTCGACACGCAGGTAGGGAGCTGATCATGCCCTCGTCGATTCCAGAAGATCTGAGTGCCGAGCCATCGATTCTGGGGGACCTCACGTCCGACCAACGCGAACGTCTTACTCGAGTGTTGGACGACTATCTGTTGCAGCTTGATACCGGAGTGCCTCCGGACGGCCAGCGGATTATTGAACAGAACCCGGATCTGGCTACGCCGCTGGCTTCTTACCTTGGGCACCTGGAAGCACTTCACGATGTGGCCGTGGGATTTGTTCCGGCGGAGGATGACTCGACTTCCATTGCAGGCACAACCAATCGGCAGGGTTCGGCGACTCCTCCGGGAACCGTTGGCGAGGAGAATGGCAAGCTCGAGCAACGCATTGGCGACTTTGTATTGGGGCGGGAGTTAGGTCGCGGGGGCATGGGCGTCGTCTATGAAGCCCGTCAGATTTCTCTGGATCGTCGCGTGGCGGTGAAGCTGTTGCCCTTCGCCGCGGTATTGAATGAGAAGCAGATCTCGCGGTTCAAGAACGAAGCGCAGGCGGCGGCGCAGATTCAGCATCCCAACATCGTTCCCGTGTTTGCTGTTGGGGCCGAACGCGGCGTTCACTACTACGCGATGCGTCTGATTGATGGTCAGCCGCTGGACCGAATCATTGCGGAGCTTTCCGGCGACACCGTGGACACGAATGGCTCCACGAAACGATCGATTCTCACGCAGCAATCCGGCAAGGGGGCCGAGTTTTTCCGCACGGCCGCGCGGCTGGGGATTCAGGCGGCAGAGGCGCTGCACGCGGCGCACGAGTTGGGTGTCATTCACCGGGATATCAAGCCGTCGAATCTGTTGCTGGATGATGAGGGCAAACTGTGGGTGACGGACTTTGGGTTGGCCCGATGCCAGTCCGATCACGATTTGACTCGGACGGGCGACGTGATTGGCACCGCACGCTACATGAGTCCCGAACAGGCCATGGGGAAGTCGGCCCTGGTTGATCAGCGTACGGATGTGTACGCGCTGGGAATTACGCTTTACGAATTGCTGACGTTTCGAGCTGCCTACCCGGAGGACGACAGTCCCAACCTGTTGCAGAAGATTGCTTCGGCGGAACCCGCCGCACCGCGCAGGCTGCGACCGGAGATTCCCGTCGACCTTGAGAATGTCATCGTCAAGGCAATATCCGCAAATCGCGAAGACCGCTACGAGACGGCGGAGGAATTTGCCCGGGACCTGATGAACTTCATCGACGGTCGCCCCACGGTCGCCAGGCCGATCACGATGGTGGATCGTGCGAGTCGATGGGTGTCGCGAAATCAGCGCGTCGTGCTGCTCGCTGCGACGATCGCTGCCTCGTTGTTGATGGTGCTTTCGGTGGCGACGATTCGCGTGATGCGTGCCGGAGTGCAGGAGTCACGGGCGCGGGAAAAGGCAGAGGACAATTTCGAACAGGCGTTGGAAGTCATTCAGTTTGGCGACCAGGTCGCGGAAGGGCTCGCGTCGATTCCGGGTGCCGAGCATTTGCGCCGCGAGCTTCAACAACGGCAGTTGGACTTCTATCAGGGAATTGTCGGTAGCGAGGACGACGAACGTGTGACGATTGACGGCGGTATCGGTCTCACTCACAGCAAGATTGGTCTCATTCAGGGGAGCCTTGGTGACCAACGTGAGGCGATCGTTTCGCACCGAAAATCGATCGAGCTCTTCGCGGATTTGGCCGCCCGTTCTCCCGAGCAGGTCGACTACGCGCGGCAGGAAGCGCTGGGACATAACAATCTCGCGATGCTGTTTGCGGAAATGGGCCAGCTACCGGACGCACTGGAGCAGATCCAGCAGGCCAATCGAATTCAGGAACGACTGGTTGAAGACCATCCTGCCGACATCGGTGTACAGTCGGACCTCGCGCTGACCAAAGTGAACCTTGGTACGTTGTACGAACGATCCGGCCAGCCCGCCGCCGCTCTGGCGACAACCGGCGGTGCCATTGCGATCCTTGAGCGATTGGTCAAGGTGGACTCGGGCAACGTTGATTACTTGCGACGTCTGGCGACAACGTACAACAACCAGGGTGCGAATCTGCGAGCGGACCGGGCGGCGGCACAGGATTGCTATGAGAAAGCGATTCACTACCACGGGAAACTGCTGGAGCTGGAGCCTGATCGTCCGGATGATCAAAGTGCGTTGGCGATGACGTGGAACAATTACGCCGGGTTGCTTTCGGGAACGGGCGAGCACGAGCAGGCGATTGACGCCTATCGACACGCGATCGAAATCTCGCAGCAGATCGTCGAAAACTATTCCCTGAATCTCAAGTACCGCAGCGACCTCGCGTTGTGTTGGAATAACCTGGCGCTCGCTTATGGAAGACAAACGAGGCATGAGTCCGATGCGATTGCGGCCTTTACGGCTGCGATTGAGGCACAGAAGGAAGTGCTACGTCGCAACGCGACCAACGTTCAGTTGCACAGTGTGCTGGCGAATATCTACAACAATCTGGGAATCGTGCTGCAGCGCATGTCGCGATTCGAAGATTCCCTGACGGTTTTTGAGTTGGCTGTGAAGCATCAGGCAAACGCCATGGCTGCTGGCGGAGTTTCCGATTCCCGGAGCTATCTCAGCAAACACTATTTCAATCTCGCCCATTCGCTGCGTTTGCTTGGGCGTCATGAAGAGGCGGCGGAATCGTCCATGAAACGCCGCGAGCTTTGGGATGCCGATCCGGCACGACTGCGAACCGTTGCGGAAGAGCTGTCCCGGTCGGTGCTTCCATTGCGGAAGACGGGCGCGATTCACAAGGCGGACGAAATCGCGGATCTGACACTGGATGTGCTGCAGGAGGCAATCGAGTGTGGATTGCCGCCCGATTCAGAATTGTTCGAAAGGCTTGCCGTCCTTCAGCGGCCCGCTCGGTTGGAGAAACTCTGGAGGTTGCACGGACCGCAAATGGTAAAGCAATGAAAACCAGTTCGAAAAAATCACGATTTGCTCGCTTCGAGTTCCTTGAACGCCGCGAGTTGCTTTCGGTGACAACTCGCGAGCGGCTGCGTCATTCGGACGTCCAGTCCGGGCGCGATCGGCTCACATCCGAGGATGCCGCGTTGTATGGAAAAGCGATTCCGGCGAATGTTTCTGGATCGGATTCAAAGCAGCTCAACACGAAGCAGCGAGAGACGCCTGATGTTGTGTCCGGCGCGATATCCGGTGGCGAGCCTGAACGAACGCCCGTCTCGCGTGAGGCAGTCACACGTGAGTCCAACCACGACGGCTACTCGCCCGGCCGTCGCCTGCGAAAACCGGTAGCGGTCGACAGTCCGGCGATTCCCGAGTTTCAGAGAATCGACTATGGCTTCGATAGTAGCTCGATGGTCTTTCGTGTCGAAACGTTCGGCTATCCTTCTTCGGTGGCGTTGATGCCCGTCGAAGGCTACTCGTGGCGAGTTTCGACGCGTCCGGTCATCAGCTCCACGGTGACAACGATTCGCATCACCAGTCCGTCGTCGGATATTCAGACCGGGCAGGGCAACAACGTGCCGGCCAGCATTGCGTCTCCGCAGGTTGATTCGACGATTTCAGAACGCCCGACGAATGCGGCTTTCGGCTCAGAGCCGGTCACCACTTACAACGTGCCTCGCCCTTTGGATGCGACGACGTTTGGTACCGGTGGGCGAGAGGGCGGTGTTGATTTACGACTGGTTGGTCCGCGATTTATCGAACCGACGGATGACGAGCATGGTGTGCTCGCTTCGCTGGGCTTCTCGCAGGCGTCGGCTTCGGAAGCTTCCGATGGTTTGCTGACTTCATCCGGAGCGGATGCATTTGTTGTCTTGGCCGGCGAAAACGACAATCGGCAGGCACAGTTCGGAAGCGACGTGCCCGGCACGCTTCATCGTGATTCTCACGGTTTCTCGGTTGTCGGTGGGGAAGACGAGCGTGGAGAAGTCGATGAGCGAACCGCGCAGTTGCTGGAAGCGATTGAGCGTTTGAAGGAGCTGGGCGACGAGTCCTACTCGTTTCTGAAAGAGCTATCCGAACGCGACGTAGCGGCAGCAAGCCATGATATGGACGCGGCGCCGGCCGATGGCGCCCCGGCGAATGGGATTCCGGTTGCGGCGGGCGTGGACGTTGCAGACAACGAGTCGTTTTGGTCGGAGGGCGGCGCTATCGAACTCATGGCCGGAGGGACGGTGCACGTTGATTCGGCAGCGATTTCGGACATGGTGTGGCAGGACTTTCCGGTGCGCATGAATGCGACGCTGGAAGTGTCGCGGATATTTGAGTTCGCGGTCGCGGCAGTGCACAGTCCGGTCCGCGTCGTCGATGCCATTGAGCTTGCGGACGTTGGCCTCGAGCTGCCTGGTGCTGCGTCGGTCGACGTCGACGAACCGTTTTCGATAGACGCCCGTTGGGGTGTATCGGAATTGCTGTTCCTGGTTCCGGCGGCCGTTCTGGCCGGAATTCTGTTCATGGATTTTGAGATCGGCAGGCACTCGCATCGCCGCCGAAGAGATGCCGTCCGGCCGGACGGCGCCTAGTGCGCTGCCGTCGCGACGTCTCAACTGATGTTCGCTCTTTCTGGCTATGCGGTAAGTTCGATTTGAGTCGTGCGCGCGGCGCAGTATTGCGTCGCGGTCGGCTAGCAATTCCAATTGCCGTCTTGACGTGCCTCTGGCGGACCGAGGAAATTCGCAATCCGTACGACATAGACGGTGCAGGCCATGGCCGATTTGGCTAAGGTTATGTGAATAATTCGCGTAGATGAGGCTCGGACACACACGTTTGGACTTAGGGGGCGGTTCGCCGCAACCTGCCAGCATAGATCGACAGGAACAACAATGGAGCAATTGAGAGAGGCATGGAATCAGGTCACGTCGTCGGCGGAAGCGACCGAGATACCACCGGCAATGCTGATTGTGCTGATGGTGATCGGGGGCGTCCTTTCGTTGTTTGTACGATTCCTGTTTCGCAAGTACAGTTCGACCGCATCGTCGACGGATTCGATCAGTCGCGTGTTCCCCCTGCTGACGATCATTACGACTGCTGTTGCGGCGGTCCTGCGCGATTCGTTGACGATGTCACTGGGGCTCGTTGGTGCACTGTCGATCATTAGATTCCGCGCTGCTTTGAAGGAGCCCGAGGAACTGGTTTATCTGTTCCTCTGCATCACGATTGGGCTTGGTCTGGGCGGTGGCAAGCCGGTGTTGGCGTGTGCTCTCGTTGGCGTCGTGACGTTGTTTGTGATTGGGATGGCCCGATTCGGTAATGTGGCATCGGATCAGAACCTGTTGCTGACCGTCACTGGAAAAACAGACGGTGATGTCCTCGATACCATCGAACAGGTGGCCGGCTCTTACGTGCTGCAGCGATACGACGTGGAAGGTGGCCACGGTCAGGTTCGGGTCTTGCTGCCGACGACGCGAAACGCCCGGTCTCAGGAAATTATGGTGCAGCTGCGCGAGCGACTGCCGGATTGTGAGATGTCATGGGTGAATCTGAATTCGACGGTCTAGATCACTCAGGCTCCTCCGAACCACAAGCCGATGCGAGTGGATTGGAGAGCGCTGTTGCCACAAAGACCTGCGGCTTTGAGATCCTCGATTACGGCGAGGATCGGGCCGATCTGCATTCCCGAACTGAAGTAAAGTACACGCAGCAATTTCCGGATCTGGGAAAGCTGCGGCAAACGCTCACGGCGGCCTGTAAGGCTATTTCTCACAACGAGCGGGTTTCGACGGTCCGCAGTATCTACTTCGACACTCCCAGGCTGGATGCCTGCGTTGCCAATCTCCACGGGTTGGGGCAACGGAAGAAGTTGCGTTTGCGTTGGTACGACACGTTGGACGCGCCGGCGGATTTTTTCGCGGAAATCAAGTGGCGGAACAATCGCACGACCGGAAAGCATCGCTTTCAGATGCGGGCACCAAAACCACTTCATGAATTGCCTTATTCGCAGATCAGCCGTTGGTTGTTTGATGCGGTGCCGGAAAAACACAAGCGGGACGTGCTGCGTTTCGCGGAACCGGTGGTGGTGGTCGAATACAAACGCGAACATTTCGTGTCGCCCGACAAGGAATTGCGGATGACGATGGACTACGACCTCCGTTTCTATGACCAGCTGGGGAAGAAGTCGCTTTCCATGCGTTTTCCAAAGCGAATGGATGGGTTTTGCGTCGTTGAGGGCAAGACTCCGTTGGGTCGCGAGGCGGAGCTCAAGTCGCTCGTGCATCCACTCACTCCGCGAGCCGACCGCTGTTCGAAATACGTTCATGGTTGTCGGATGCTGGGGCATATTCGGGTCGGGGAATGACCTCGAACCATTGACCCCGAACCATTGACCTCGAACCATGAGTACACGAAAGGGAAGTTTGATGGGTCGCAAACTGTTTTGGCTAACGATGATTCTGGCAATGCTGATGGCCACGCAATTAACCGCGCAACCGCCCGGCGGGCGTGGTCGTCCGGACTTTGGCGGATTCGGCGGCGGCCGCGGTGGACGAGGGGGCCGCGGCGGTAACTTTGGCGGTGGGACTGGCGAACGGATCGACCCGAGCAAGCTGACGTTCGATATGGGTGTTGCCGAAATTCCCGATCGCGAAACCTTCGAAAAACTGTCCTACCAGGGCAGTGAGGTGATGCGTGACAGTTACCTCGCGGATCTGGAATTCGTAAAGTTCATCATCGCCGGCGCGCCGGAATCGGACGCGAGTATCTACTGGATGAACACGGAAAACTATCGAGCTCATCCGCCGTACATGGGCATGATCGGATTGAATCAACGCGGCGGTGGCGTGATGCGGGGCGCGTTGACGTGGCTGCCACGATTGAAAGCGCCCGATGGCAGTGCCGGGCTGTACATCTTTGACTTTCAGCCGAACGATCGATTTTCGTTCGACGAGATTCGCTTTGCCCGCGACAAGCTGGTCGAGACGATGCCTGTCCTGAAGGGCAAGATTGCGTTCCACCCACTGCGTGGCAACGAGCAATTGGTTGAAGAGGAAAAAGCGAAATACGCCAGCTCCGACGTCGCCGTCCATCTGGACGAAAGCCTGTTTGGAGACATCGCCTTCCTGCCGCTCAATGCCGCCGTTTCATTCGGACGATTGCGGGTGATGAAGAACGATTCGCGTCCCGCACCGCGAGATATCGTGATTTACAAGTCGCTGCCCAATGAGATGCCGCGTGTCGCGGGGGTTATCACCGAAGCACGGCAGACGCCACTTTCGCATGTGAATCTGAGGGCGATTCAGGACCGAATACCGAACGCTTTTGTGGCCAACGTCCTTGAAGAGGCTAACGTGAAATCGCTGTTAGGTCAGTGGGTACGTTATGAAGTTACCGCTCAGGGTTACAAACTGAGGAAGGCGACCAACGAAGAAGTCGAAGATCACTTCCAATCCGTCCGACCTACCGAAGGCCAGACGTTGGCGAGTGACCTGACGGAAAGAAGGATTCGACCGCTGACCGAGCTTGGATTTGATGACTCCAAAAGTGTTGGCGTCAAAGCAGCAAACGTCGCAGTGATGCACAACTTTGATCTGCCAGCGGGAACAGTGCCGGACGGATTCGCCGTGCCGTTTTCTTTCTACGATGAATTCATGAAGCACAACGGCTTCTACGAAGCGATTCGGGCCGTGTCCGAGCAGGATGATTTCTCCAGGTCCGCCGACGTCCGGGAAAAACAATTGAAGGCGATCAGGAAACGGATACGGAGCGGGAACGTTCCGACTTGGATGCATACGGCGCTCTCCGAAGTGCAGAAATCGTTTCCCGAGGGGCAGTCAATTCGCTGCCGATCGAGCACCAACAACGAAGATCTTGTCGGATTTAGCGGTGCGGGTTTGTACGATTCGTGTACTCATCGCGCTGAGGAAGGCCATCTGTCGCAGTCGATAAAACAGGTTTTTGCCAGCCTCTGGAATTTCCGGGCTTACGAAGAGCGAGAGTTCTACCGGATTGATCACATGTCCGCGGCGATGGGAGTTCTCTTGCACGCAAACTACCAGGGCGAGCAACTTAACGGCGTCGCGGTTACCGAGGATATCCTGTACGAAACCGAAGGCAGCTACTATGTGAATTCGCAAATTGGCGAAGATCTGGTAACCAATCCCGACGAAGAATCTTCGCCGGAAGAGCTGCTGCTGGGATGGAAGAAGAGCTATGGAGACGATTTGGTCCGTAAGTCCGCTCACGCGACGGACGGTGACAAACTGATGAAACCCGTACACCAGGAGGAGTTGCGATCTGCGCTTGCCCGCATCTATCGTCGCTTCGCAAATTTGTACGAGGTTTCGGATGATGATCAATTCGCGATGGAAATTGAATTCAAGATTACGAAAGATGGTAAGCTGGCGATCAAGCAAGCAAGGCCCTGGGTGTTTTAATTGAAATCTGGATCTCTTATCCGCCGACGGTTGGTGTACTGCGTGATCGCATGCATCGTATTGGTCACTGCAACGACGTATGCGCAATACCGTCGAAGGGGCGGCCCCGATCGAAGTGAGTTTCCGACCTGGGAGTTACCGACGTCGTTTGAGAAAGACACATTTACGTTCTGCCGAATTCAGTTTGACTCGGGGGGACGTGGCGGGGGAGGCTGGTCGAACGACTATCCGGACAGCGACTGGAATTTCTCCTACCGACTTCAACAGTTGACGTCGATGCAAGTCGAGCCAAATGCGGCATTGATTCGCCTGACAGACCCGACGCTCTTCGAGTACCCGTTCATCTTTATGTCCAACGTTCAGTCAATTTCGCTGTCTCGAGCGGAAGAGGAAGCCCTGCGGAAGTATCTACGTAACGGCGGCTTCATGATGGCGGACGATTTCTGGACGCGGCGTTCGTGGCAGCATGTGGAGTCCGTCATGAAACGAGTCCTGCCCGAGGGCAAGGCACGCGAGCTGACTGTAGACCATGAGATTTTCCACATCGTCTACCATTTTGAAAACATCCCGCGGGTGCTGAGCATCAAAGCGTGGGAGCGTGGCCTGGACTACGAAGACTGGCACAACTGGTACGGCGACAATGACAAGGACCCGCACTTTTACGGGTACTTCGACAAGGACGATCGTATGGTGGGGATCTTCTGCCTCAACAGTGACGTGGGCGATGGTTGGGAGCGAGAGGGTGAGAATCACGAGTTCTTCAAAAACTATTCCGTGAAGGTCTCGTATCCGCTGGGCATCAACATCATCACGTACGCGATGACGCACTGAGTCGTCATGACGCCTGAGTCCTGATGACGCCTGAGTCGTGGATGACGCCTGAGTCGTGGATGACGCCTCGCTAGTTCGTGTTCTTGTTTTCCGTGGCTGATTCTGCGGCAGCTTCTTTCGCCTTGCGTTCTTTCTCGGCTGCTTCCATGGCATCCGATTCGAACAGCTTCCACTTCTTGCCATAGTATCTGCGGAACGGTCTCGCGACGTGGACCAGAAGGCCCTTGCTGCCGATACACGCGGCGTAGATGAGCTGTTTGTCTTTCACGAGGAAGATCGTTTCGTGATGACCGTTTCCATCGCGGTCACATTTCACGATTACACCATCGGACCAGAAATCCTTGGCTCGGTCTTCCGGATTGGTATCCGTGTAGTGACCGTCCCGGTAGTCACCGGCAAATTCGCCCTTTTGGTATAGTTCCCAGCCTCTTACGGCCTGCACGGCGGTGGCCACCGTTAATTCGTAATCGTCACGAACCTTCGCCGCCGCCGTCGAAGCGATGGTGGTCAGGGCGACAACGATGACTGCGATACGAACGAACTGCTGATTCATGGTTTCTCCGATGCAGACTTGTAAGGTGAACCGTGTCGTCGCGTTTGGCCGTCAGGGTGTGTCTTCGGGGATCGGCGCGCCAAGGTGATCGAGCAGGCGATCGTCGACTTGTAGGAACACCATTTCGTTGGCGCGCATTTGCATGTCGCCGTTTGTGACTTCCACATCCAGAAGTCGCAAGCCATCAAGGTTTTCGAATTTCCTCAATCGCGAACCGCCGATTTCCCTGACACTGTCGTGCGGCAACGACACGTCCGAAACACGCTGCGACTGAAACATTGTAAATGCTGCGTCGGCCTCGTACTTGACCGACCCGCCAACTCGCTCAATGTCGCGGATCAGCTGTTGCCGCTCGGATTCCTGCCAACCGACAAACGCAAACAATGTCGCGGCCGCCATGGTGATGACCAGCATGAAACGGACGGAGAACTGTCGAAAGCGGAAGCGTTGGAGTAGCGACATTGCACGCGTCCTGCTGAAGTTCGGGAGCCCCGCATCCTGATTGCTTCAGGATTTTAGCTCGATGGGAATTTGGTCGATCTTGGCGGCCAGAATGAAATCGTTTTCGCTGAGTCCGCCGATCGCATGCGTCCACAATTCTACCGAAACGTTGCGATATCCGGCAACGTGGAGGTCCGGATGGTGACCGTCGTCCTCGGCAACTTTGGCAACCTCATTGAAGAAGTCCATCGCCGCCATAAAGTGTTTGACGGTCCAGTCCTTGCGAATACGCTGGCCGTCATGGGTCAGGTACCAGCCCTGAAGTTGTTCCAGTTGGCTTTCCGATTCGGGAAGCGTGCATGGCTCGACGCCACCCTCACAGGGTTTGCACTTCTTGGCGATGAGATCGGTGGGAGACTGAATGTCCATGGCAAACTCCGGTGAGATGTGGTTTGAGTCAGGGTGTTGATGTCAGATGCCGACACCCGCGTCAGCCGCCTCGATATCTTTTGCATAGACAGCCAGGACGGATTCGAATTGATCCCTCGACACTTCGTAACGAGGGTTTTCGTCGGTGTGGGAATTGCAGTGCGATACCAACAGGCGATAGAGAAACTTGAAGAGGTGCCGGGGAGTTCGCAGGGACTGGAAGCCCGAGATGAGCCGTTCATCCGTGATCGCTTCGTCGAAGAGTGCGCGAACCGAGGCGGCATTTCCAGCATTCGCAACGGCTGTCAGCCTTGAATTTGCAAGGTCGTAGAGGGCGGAGCCTGTCCATTGCAGTGACGGAATCATATTTTGCTTGTCCAGTCGTGACCGCTGGTAGAAGTCTCGGTCTTCTCGGTCGACGAACCTCCGCAATTCAATCGGTAGCATCATCTTGATGCCGATGCCGGGATGCTTGAGAAATTTGTTGTCGAGGATCGGCCACAGGAAGGCTCGCATCAATTCCGCCTGGCCGTTGATCATGTGCGGTTCGTCCAGGCGGTCGACCATGACGATGACGCCGGTGTAGTCGAGTTGTTCGAGAATGTTCTGGAACTTGCCCAACAACTCGTAGCGGTCGTCGGTGCGATCCTTGTTGGGGAATGGCTGTCCCAGCAGATCACGGCTGGTGAAGTTCATCAGGATGCGACGCAACGAATTGGTGTATTGCTTGTTGACGCGGACGCGGCGCGTGATCGTGCTGGCGAGCCACATGCGACGAATTGCTTTCACGAGCCACGGGACCCATGCAAGACTGAGAATTGCGACGTAAACCCATCCCGGAACGTTGATTTTGCTTCCGTCGGTTGCAGGTGGCGTAGCAGACTCTTCCGGTTCGGCATCATTGGCTGCCGGTTCTGGCGCCGAGGCGTCGTCCGTCGTGGGGGCAATTGTGCCGTCGCCCGTATCGATTGCGGCTGCCGTCGCTGGCGTCGCCCCCGTTTGAGACTGGGGCAACATGCCGTTGTTGTACAGCGTCACGAACAGGAACAACGCCGCAGCAAGGATGAGACCGAAGATGCCAATCCAGCCTGGCAGGAGGCCCTTCCATGTCCAGAAGCCGAGGTTGCTGCGGAGCGTATTCCAGCGCACGGGCATCGCGACCGTTTTCGATTGGTCGTAGCAGGCCGCGAGCAACAACATGTCGCGTCGCAGATGCGAAGGTAACGCCCGCGTTTTTTTCTTCAGGTCGCCGTCCGCGGCGGTGATTTCGTCGGCCAGCTTCGTGACGCCTAGCGAGAGGATGGCATCCATGTGGTCCCACAGTCGCCATGCTCCCAGCAGTTTGTCGGGGCGACGAAAGCGGCTACCAAAGTGATCCCGAAATCGGTCGAGATAAGGGTTGAAGTCGTCGTACTCGACGACGAAAACCTTGTTCGTCGGGTTCTGTTTGTTGTGTTCGTCGATGTGCTGGCCGATTTGCAGTTTCAGGGCTGTTTTGCCAGCCCCTTTTTCACCAAACACGATCGACGTTGAGGGGTCGTTGGGGTCGCCGTAGACCTTGTCCCAGCCGACGTGATACGTGCTGCCGATGCAATGGTCTTTAAAGACAATGTCCGTTTGCGCGTCTTCTTCGGAAAACGGGTTTCGAGCGACCCCGTGATGCTTTAAAAAGTCTTGTATCTTCATTCAGATTCCTTCTGCGTCACCATTTCGACGATCGTCGATGAGGTTACTGGATTCAGTTATGGTGTTGGCCGCCTGCCCGCCGCATTCTAGCGGCTTGGTCAAAAAGGGTAATACTCCGATGACGTTTTTCGTGGGCTTGTAGACGCTTGAGAAGCCCCTGCTGTCGTCGGTGCCTCTCCGGGGAGTCCGCCTTTGGATGGTGGCTCCTTGAGGATCGATTCGCCGAATTTCCCGCCGACGCACGACCTAACTTGTCACGCAGGCTCTCGATAATCATTTCCGATGGAGTTGAGGCGGGAATTAACGAGCAAACGGGACCAAGGACAGAGGCCATGAGAAACCTGATTCGAACAGCGATGAATCGAGCGGATGACTTGGTTGTGGAAATGGAGTACCGCGATGCAAAGGGCGAAAGGACCACGAGAGTCGTCAGTCCGATTCGCTTCCTGGGCAAGAATCGTTTTCTGGGGCTCTGCCTCTGCCGCTGCGAACCTCGTCAGTTTCATTTCGAACGGTGTAGCAACCTCGCGTTGCAGAACGCCCATGACTATCTAATGCCGGTGCCAATGATGCCATGCCCGCCGGAGCCTGTCGGTGGCGTCGAAGGTGGCGTCGAGCCATCCGCTACTGCGACCGCCCTTACCAGGTAGCGGCCGCTCGGTGATTAAAGTTGCATCCGGTTGCGGAACGGTCTCGGGCTACTTTCCTGACTTGAAAGACTCCATCATTTTCATGAAGTGTTTCTCCGACGTCTTGACGGTGTCTGCCGGGCCGTAGAACTTCACGAAGTACTGTCCTGCGGCGGTTTGCAGGATGCCGCCCAACATGCGGTAGTCCTTTCGCACGACAGTTTTACCCGGTGCAAACGGACCTCCGCCCATGCGTTCACTGAAGGTGCCGGGAATGTCGACGATCGTGGCTTCCATACCGTTTACCTTCTTGGTGGTGACCTTGGCGACATCTTTCGTTGGTTTTCCGTTGGCTTGCGAGAACTGGCCGATCCAGCGATCCACGTTCGCCTTGACCGGGCCTCCGGCTCGCATCATCGTCAGTCGTCCGGCTTGCTTTGCGTCTTTCTTTGCCCCTACCGCGAACTCTTTTTCCAACAGGCCGCTGCGTGGCTTTACCTGTTTCCATGTATCGGGCACCTGAAGATTCAGTTTGCCGCCCGCCAGTTCGACGGCGACCCACTTAACTGGCTTCTCCGTCTTCTCCTTGGTGTCGACAGCGGTTGCCGTGTTTTGTGACATAGCGGGGGAAACGAAACCGAAGCTCAACAATACGGCGGCGGCGATGATGGCAAAACGGAGCATGGTAACCTCGTAGTTTGGTTGGTTGGCGGTGCGATCTGAGTCCCGTGCAATTTTCTACATTTGCGAAATCACGTATACCAGTGGGATCAGCAAAACGACACAGGTGGCCATGAGAATATAGACCAGTGCTTTCGATTTTTTTCTGGCAACGGGACGGGCTTGGGTAATTTCGATTTTCGGGTCGTTCGCGGCCACAGTGGCAATGGTGTCGAGTTCGGGTGGAGTGGAGGCCCGTGGTGCCGTCTCCGAGCTGTTGAATGCGGGGACGTCGCTGGCGACGACTGCCGCAGAGGTCGCTCTTGTTTGTGGTCTTCTTTCCGCAGCAATCGGTCGTGATGGGGCCGATACTTGCACGAGCGGTTGCGCGGCGTCCCAGGATTTCCAGTCCGTCCATCCCTGTCGCCAAACCATGCAGTCCGTGCCAACACGCCCCTGTTCGATCCAATCTCGAAACTCGTCGCTCGATGCGGGCCCAAACTGTTCGCCGCCGGGAATACGAACGTACCACTCGACGTCGTCTGCTGCGTTGCCTGCTGCGTCGGATATCACTGGAGGTGGCGACTTAGCAGCCTTTGGTGGGGGCGAAGAGGTAGGAGAAGCGGTTGCCACGGTCGCGGGATCGACGATGGGGATCTGCACGGCCACACCACATTTGGGGCAGATGCCGCGTTTTCCTGCAAGAAAAGCTTTGACGTGGATCTTGTGCCCATTTGAACAATTGAATCGAATGCCCATCTCGTTCTTCCGCTTTTGAGTTAAAACCGCTGTACGAATGGTAAAAAAACAAGCGATCTAATCGGTACTCACTTCCACAGTTTCACGCATTATATTAAGGTTGGAACTACGGAAAGTTACCAAAAGAACGTTTACCTGACTCCCTAGAGCTGCTAATTACCTCACTTCACCGGACATCCCTTCCGTCCGCCTTGGCAGTTTTAGTGACTTTTGTTGTTGTTTAGGCGAATGTGGTAGTTCCGAGGAAGCTGAGTCACTCGTACTTGGTAGTTCTGTTTTAATCGCACGCTCGTTGTACGTTTGTTGTGTGGAGAACCGATATGGACCGCATGATCCAGTCCGACCACGAAGAAGACGAAGGCCCAATTGAAATTGCGCTCGTTGGCGATCTGACCGACCACGAGGGCGAAATCTCCGATCGCCTCCTGAGCGTTCCGCCGGGCGGCGAGTGCAGTCTGTTCATCGATTCGCCGGGCGGAAGCCCCTATTGCGCGATTGCCATTACGACGTTGATCAAGCTGCGCGGCCTCCGAGCGACCGGAATTGTGATTGGGGAATGTTCGTCCGCAACGTTGTGGCCCCTGGCAGCCTGTACTCGGCGTATCGTCACGCCCTACAGCGTGTTGCTGTTCCACCCAATGAAGTGGCAGAGTGAAGAGCACGTAGGTCTGGCAGAAGCCGCCGAATGGGCACGACACTTTGGCGATCTCGAAAACGACATGGACCGCCTCCTTGCCGAGATGCTGGGCGTTGAACACGCAGTGCTCGATAAGTGGATCAATCCGGGCCGCTACATTTCCGGCCGACAGTTTGCTGAAGCCGGCTTCGCGGAACTGGTCTCGCTCATGAATCCAAGTCTGGAACGCAAGTCGATTGCTGCTAACGGCAATGGCAACGGCAAAGCGATTCCTGCAAGCAACGGTTCGGCCGCCACTCCGGCTCTTGGCAAAACCAATAGCTAGGTTGGTATTGGTTGGCGTACCGGATCTGTCTCGCGCCGGCTCGACGTTACCGCCCGGTTTTCCGCCCGGGCCGCAGAATTGTCACTCAATGCTTTGCGCCACTTTCTCTGGCGGTCTTTGGGTATCGCAGTCAGGCGAGTGCCTCGAAAACAGCAGGGCGCATCTCAAGGTGAGAACGAAGTGACGGATCCTCTTCAGCAGCCTTCGGTTCTTGATCGTATTCGCGAATTACTTTCGCAGCACGACGCCACGTTTCGCGAAGTGCAGCACGAGGAGACGCCGACGTCCGAGGACTCCGCCCGAGCGCGAGGCGAGCCGTTGCAAGTGGGCGGAAAAGCGTTGGTCATCAAGGCAGGTGCGGATTTTCGGCTGTTCGTGCTGCCGGCGGATCGCAAGTTTGATTCGTCGTCGGTTCGGAAACGGCTTGGCGTCAAGAAGATGCGTTTCGCGACGGCTGATGAGCTGTTCGAACTGACCGGATTGGTGCCGGGCAGCGTTCCGCCGTTCGGCGAACCCATCTTGCCGCTGCCGCTAACGTGCGATGATGCGTTGCGACAGAACGATCGTATCGCGTTCAACGCGGGCTCGCTCACGACCTCGTTGATCGTGCCCATGGAGGATTACATCCGGGTTGCGAAGCCCGATTTCCTCGACCTTTCTCGACCGGCCTGAGTGCGTTGGTTGCCAGCGACGCGGGGTCGTTTGTAACGAATCGACACAAAATAGGGCCGATTATCGGCAAAGTTTGCCCGTTTCGGGGAAGGCATTGGCAGGAATTGGGATGCAGTCGAAATTCCAAATTGTCGAAAAATGGACTACAATGCGGGCCCACCGTAGGCGTTGATGAAGTTCTCTTCGGAGCTGCAAGCTATGCTCACTATCTTCGGCAAGAGTGACCGCGCAACAGCGCATTGCGATCGTGTGTCGCGACGAAACTTTCTCAAGGTCGGCGGCATGGCTGCCGGTGGACTTTCGCTTCCGCAGTTGCTGGCGGCCGAAGCGGCGGCGGGTACGGGGAGTTCGCACAAAGCGATCATCAACGTCTTCCTGCCCGGTGGTCCCTCGCATATCGATCTTTTCGATTTGAAACCGGACGCTCCGTCGGAAGTGCGTGGCGAGTTTTCTCCGATCCGAACGAATGTGTCCGGGATGGAGATCAGCGAAGTATTTCCCCTGTTGGCGCAACAAGCGGACAAGTATGCCATCGTGCGTTCGATATCGGATGCTGATGGCCGGCACGACGGATTCCAGTGCATGACGGGCCGGCGTCGTAACGAGCAGTCGCCGGCCGGCGGTTGGCCAATGCTGGGTTCGACGATTTCCCGCTTGCAGGGTAACGCGACGCCCGCGATACCAGCCAACCTGTCCATGATGTATCCCGCACGTCATCGTGATTGGGGCGACCCGCACAACGCCGGGTTCGTCGGGAAGGCACACGACCCGATGCCCTTGGTTGGCAAGGATCCACTGGCCAAGCCGGAAAGCATGACACTCAATGGCATCACGCTGGAACGTCTGGGTGACCGACGCCAACTGCTCAGTGCAGTCGATCAGTTCCGCCGCAGTCTTGATCGATCCGAGGCGATTCAGGGCATGGACTCGTTTACGCAACAGGCGCTGTCGATCCTCACGGATTCCAAGTTGGCCGACGCGCTCGACATTTCGAAAGAGGATCCCCGCATCCTCGAACGCTATGGTCAGAACGATCCGAAGTACCAACGTGACGGTGCCCCGAAGATGGTTCGCAACTTCCTTATCGCCCGACGACTGGTCGAGGCGGGGGCTCGAGTTGTCTCGATGAACTACAGCCGCTGGGACTGGCACGGTGGCGACGGAATGAACTTCCCTCGTACTCGCGAAGAGGCGCCCCTGTTGGACCGGGCGCTCTCTGCGTTGTTTGTTGATCTCCAGGAACGCGGCCTCGACAAGGACGTTTCTGTGGTGGTGTGGGGCGAGTTTGGCCGTACTCCAAAAATCAACAAGATGAACAGTCGCGACCACTGGCCCCAGGCGACCTTTGCTCTGTTGGCCGGGGGCGGAATGAAGACCGGGCAGGTCATCGGTGCCACCAATCGACTGGGCGAACATCCGATCGAACGACCCGTGACGTTCCAGGAGATTTTCGCCACGCTGTACCACAATATGGGGATTGACGTCCGGACCGCGACGATCGATGACCTCAGTGGGCGTCCTCAGTATCTGGTGGACGCGGGCGTCGCACCGATTCGCGAGCTCATCTAGCCGTCGCCTCGAATGTCGGGGTGGCCGCCGAGGCCGGAGGTCCGAAGTGGGAGAATTGCCGCTTCGCCGAAGTGGGGTATGTCACCTACAGGCCAACTTTCCTGTTTTTTCCCCAGGATCGATCGCATTGTTGCGAAACAACGGTGCTAGCCTGCCATCGCCATTTCATTGCTAGCCGTGAAATCGCCGAAGAGAATCTTGATGACGGTTTTTTCGATCATCGCTAAACTGGGTAAAGCCCAACGTCGCCAGATGGACTGAGAAAGGTAACCACCGTGAGCCCACGACTTCCGATTATCGCCGTGCTCGTCGCGTTGTCCATCTCGCTGTTGAGTGTCTCTGGCTGTGGAAAGAAGTCGACACCGTCTCCGCTGGACGCCGTCAAGAAGCTGGCGGTCACCAAGGATTACGACAAGGCACTGGAAAAGTGCAACGAGATTCTTCGTGTTAGTCCAGACGACTACGAAACGCTGGTCGCGCGAGGTGACCTTCAGGTTCGTCGGGCTCGCAAGGAAGAGGCGATCGCGGATTACTCACGAGCGATCGAGCTTTATCCGGATCGCTTTCAGGCCTTCGACCAACGCTACAAGCTGTATCGCGAAATGGCCGAACGCGAAGTCCACATCGAGAAGAAGCAGGTGCTTCGGGACATGGCGGCTGCGGACTATCAGGAACGCTGTCGATTGGACCCGGATGCGATTGTGGCGTTCAAGGATCAGCCTCAATTTACGGTTCCGTCGCTGCAGAAACCTCCACCCGGTTGGGAGCCAGGCGATACCGCCGAGGACGTGTCGGACGGACTGGATCCCTTTGATCAGTCGTTGGAAGTTGTCGACGAAACGGTGGCGACGACAGGTGAGGGCAGTGCGGGTGGCAGTGGTTCGACTTCCACTTCCTCCGCGGCGGAGATGCTAAGCGACGCGCGCGAGCGAATTGACGTTACGAATCAACGCGAGCGTGGAAATCCATCGGGTGGTGTGGCAGCTGGCTCGGATTCCGATGAAGAAGCTATTCGCGATCGCGATCTCGCCCTTGGCGAGCCGAGTGACATGACGTTGCCTCCTCACGATGAGCCTGAGGATGAAGAGCCCATTACCGAGCCCACAACGCCTCAGGTCACGCGTTTCGATCGGAATGCCATTATTCCGCTGCCGCTGCTGAATCGCCCGGACCCAACGACATTGCCGTCGCAGTTTACTCGGAGCAATGGGCCGTCCACGGGAATCCGTTCCGGTGGTACTCGGGGTGATACGCGAGGTGATGCCCGGGGTGAAACGCTCAGCCCGTACGGTCAGCAGGCGACTTCCGGTTACGGCTATCCCGGGGTTGGCGGACCGCTTCAGAATGGCGGTACGAGCGGTGGATTCGGACAGTCGCTTCGAACGACCGGCATCCGCAGCGGCGCTGACGCCAACCGAAGTTCCAACCGGCTACCAAGCGGCCTCAATCAGGGTTCCCCTTACGCGAATCCTGTATTGGGCTTTTCTGGACCGACCGGATTTCTGCCGCCATCGGCTCAGGGTGCATTCGGTCCGCGCCTTGGTGAACCGCAAGCGTTTGGAAACGGTGGCAGGGCGAATGGCGAAGCGGCTGGCAATGGTCGGGCCGGCGGTCCGGGTGGCGAGACAGGCAGGCGTGAAGCATCGGACGCAACTCCGCGCAACGGCACACCTTCCGGCCAGCAAGTGTTGACGACCGCGATTCCCGGGACCAGCCTGATCTATGGCAGTGGGTACGGCAAAAAACGCCAGCCGACCACGTACGCTCCGGAACTGTCCGACCCTAGCTACTCGCCGTTCCGGCCAAGGGAGACAGGCGTGCAGACGCTTCCCGAACTCCCTCGTTAGAAGCAGTCACTCGCGACGGCAGACCTTGGCCCGTCGATGCTAGTTGCCCCGTCGATGCTAGTTGGCGATCGCTTCTTCGGAGACGCGACCACCGAGTTTCTTGATGCTCTCAAGCTGCGAACTGGCGTCGTCACTGAGCGGGTTGTTGGCGACGTAGAGCTTCCAGAATTGCGAGAAGCGTCGCTCGCCTTCGGCGTCTTTCTTCGCCATCTCAAGCAGCGGGCCAATGTCGGTGATCTTGTTGCCTTCGATGACAACGTACTTGAGTTCGCTGAGCGAGCTCAGTGGCGACAGGTCCTTGATCTTGTTGTTACGCACGTCCAGCGAAGAGAGCCATTTCAGGTTCGAGAGCTGCTTGAGCGTGGTCAGGCGATTGTTGTCGACGTACAGCGACCAGATCTTGTCGAGCTTTGCGATCGGGGCAAGGTTTCGGATCTTGTTGTGCGACAGGTACAGGGATCGCAGATTCGTATGCTTGCGGATTGGTCCAAGATCGACGACGCGATTGTGAGCGAGGTGGAGGTACTGCAATCGACTGAGGTTCTCGAGTGCCGTCAGGTCGCCGATCCGATTCTTCGCCAGGTTGATGGACTGCAAATTCTTCAGGTCCATGATGGGATCGATGTCGGCGATGTCGTTTTCCTCAAGGTCAATCAGCATGAGTGCCTTGCAGTGTTCCAGACCACGTAGATCGCGAATGCCCTTCCCTTTGCCTTCGATCGTCGAGATGTTTTTGACGTCGTCGGCCGTCAGCGGTTCGTCGTTGTCGCGCTTGGCGAATACGTTACGGCGGACAACGTCCTCGAGATTCTTGTCGGGGAAGATCGAAACGACCTTCTCCTTCTTCTCTTCGGCTTTCTCTTCCTTCTTCTCGTCCTGTGCGGCGAGCGACTGAAAGGTCAGGCTGGCGATCAACAATGCGAGCAACGTTGCCTTGGCGGGTGTCACGGTGGGGGCTTCCTGTTGTGGTTGGAGGGACAGTTTCGCCTGCGCGATGACGGGAAAGCGTCCTTAATACTTTAGTTTCGGTTTTGGGGTCGTTCCAGTACGCAAGTCGCGGACGCTGGCGGCTTGCGAGTTACCGCCGGTATTTCCCGCGTTCAGGCTGCTTGTCGTCGCTTCGTCACTCGGCGGAGAGGGCGTCAATCAGGCATGCAAGAGGCCCTGAACTGCGGCCGCGATACCGCCAACAGCAGCGTTCCGCGACGCGACAGGCACGCAACAGGCTCGAATGACGAAGTCAGCCGTGGCTTTTGAAGCTCAGCCCTTTCGTCCTGCGGTAATCGCCGACTTGATGCTCCCGTGGGCCCTGAATCCGTGCTAGGCTTCCGATATGACACGCATTCTCCTTACCGCCTTTGAACCGTACGAATCGTGGGATGCCAACGCCAGCTGGCTATCGCTCATCGAACTCACGCGCGAACTGCCGGAGGATGTGGAGATCACGACCCGGTTGTATCCGGTTGAACTTGCAAAGATGAAGGACAAGCTGGCGGTCGATCTCAAGTCCCGCTTTGATTTTGCTTTTCACGTTGGGCAATCTCCCCGGTCAAGCTGTATTCAGCTAGAGGAGATCGCGCTCAACGTTGCCAGTTCAGGGCGTTCCATTAGGGATCAGGACGAGTCGCGGCCGGTTTGCGAGCATGGGCCGGACGCCTATCGCGTCATGTTGCCGGTGCGAGATTGGGCGAAAGAGTTGCGAAACGCGGGCATTCCAGCGCGAGTTTCATTTCACGCCGGGACGTATCTTTGCAATGCGATTCTTTACTGGTCGTATCGCATTGTGGAAGATCTGCAATTGCCGACTCGTTCGACGTTTGTTCACATTCCGTTGGACACTTCGCAGGTTATCGAACTTGACGAACCCGCGCCGTTCATGCCTTCGTCCATGTCGGCTGATGCGTTGCGACGACTTGTACAGATGGCGACGCAGGACGTTCCCAAGAGTACGGTGTAGCGGCCGAATGCTACCGTGAACTCACGGCGGGTGCGCATCACGGCAGGTGGACCGGCGCGAGCAGATTCAGGGAGGATGTCGCGGAATGACTCAGATTCAGGTCGTGGATTACGACGCTGGTTGGCCGAGCCAATTTGAAAGCCTACGGCAGCGGATTCAACCGGCGGTTGACGGCATTGCAACGGCCATCGAACATGTTGGTAGTACGTCCGTGCCGGGGTTGGCTGCCAAGCCGATCATTGACATCGACGTGGTGGTTCCTGCGAAGGAGGACGTTCCGCGGGCCATCGAAGCACTCGGTACGTTGGGCTATCGCCATCGCGGTGACCTTGGTGTGGAAGGTCGTGAAGCCTTCCAACATCCCGCGGGCGACATCGCGCACCATCTGTATCTTTGCTACGAAGGCAGTCTCGGGCTGCGCAATCATCTGGCCGTTCGTGACTTCCTGCGGGCGAATGCCACGTTTGTCGATCGCTACGGATCGCTAAAAAAACGCCTGGCGGAGCGTTTCCCGGACGACATCGATGCCTACATCGACGGCAAGACGGACATGCTGTTGGAGATCCTGCGTCATTCGACACTGGCCGCGGACGATCTGGCTCGGATCGAGGCAGCAAATCGCACGAGCGAATAGCGACAGAGAATTGAGGCGTTGGGCGCTCGGATGAAACGCTAGCGGCCAAGCTTGCGATTGCGTAGCCAGTCGACCATCCGGTCCGGCCACGAACCGATGTAGGAATCGGGGCGATCGCGAGTTCCGTAGCCGTGTCCGCCGTTGCGATAGATGTGTAGTTCGCCATCGACGCCCGCACGTTTCATGTCGGCGTAGAAGAGAACACTGCCCAGCGACGTCGAGCCGTCATCGTGCGTGTGGACGATAAACGTGGGCGGAACCTGATCGGTCACTTTGATTTCCGGGAAGAGTTGATCGGTCTGCTTGTCGTACATGTTCCACGGGTAAATCAGAATTCCAAACGCCGGGCGATGGGACAGTTTGTCCATTGCGTCCACGGACTGATAGGCTAGCGTACCAGCGTCGGTCATTAGTCGGGCCGCGACCTGCCCACCGGCCGAGAAGCCAAACAGACCAATCTTGTCGGGCTGCAGTTGCCATTTTTCGGCGTTCGCTCGTAGCCACTTCATCGCACGCTGGGAATCCTGAAGCGGGCGTACCCAGCCGGGATCCGAGCTTTCCTTCTTGGTTCGGTACCGAAGTACGAAGGCTGAGATGCCCAACTTGTTGAGGATCGCGGCTGCCTCGGACCCTTCCATATCGGGCACGACTTTTCCGAAGCCACCGCCGGGCAAAATCAGCACGCCGACACCGTTGGGTTTGGCGGCTGGAAAGATATCGATCGTGGGGCAACGAATCTCGACAACGCGTGAGACGGGCGGGTTTTCGTTTTCGCGAAATGGCAATGTCCGCCCCGTCTCTTTGGATGATTCTCCCGGAGCGAGCTCCGGCCAGGGCTTCGCCGTTTCCGTGGGCTCGGGGGCGGCGGCTTGCGCCAGGGTTGAGCATGTGACCAGAAACAGGATGAACGCGTTGTGCATGGTGTGTCTCGCCTTGTGGGGTTGTCGAATAGCCAGACCATACACGGGGCACGACGGCGACGCTACTTTTGAGGAGCTGTTGAAGATACAGACGTCTGGCGAACGACGGTGAATTGGCGACGCCGGACTATGACAGCAGCCGTTGTAGGCACGGACCGCTTGCGGGCATTGCTGGCGCAAAATATTCACTATCCCGCATTTTCGTCAAAGTCGGTCGCGGGAACGGCCGATGAAATCGATGCTGCCCAATTGACTCGCTTCGCGCGGTTCATTGTGCAGTCCGGGGGGGAAACCGGCACTTAATGATATCGCTGCGTGCGATGCTGGCGTGATGGAAGTGCATACCCGGACTGAGAATACAATGAACTGGCTTCGAAACCGACTCTGCTGGCTCAATCTTGTTTTGGCTGCTTGCCTGACTGGTTGTAGTCCCACGCAACCCTTCTTCGTTCACGAGGACGGGGACCTGTCGCACTACCTCGATACCGCGACGGAAATCGCCTATCCGGACCTCGAGCGTACGCCGATTCCGGACGCGACAGAGGCGCATGCTCCGTTCACCGTCGAGAATACCGGCGACGAAGAGCGCTGGGAACTGACGCTGGAAGAAGCAATTGCGATCGCCTTTCAGAATGCGCACGTGCTGCGAACTCTGGGCGGTCGAGTGTTCACGCCGGTTGGGCAATCGGCAGGTTCGCCACCAGAGAGTATTACACTGAACCCGGATTTTGCACCGACGGCCTACGACGTCGCGATCCAGGAAACGAGCAACACGGGGCCGGCCGCAGCATTGGCCAACTTCGACGCACAGCTACAAACCCAGATGACCTGGGATCGCACCGATCGCCCGCGGAACGTCGACGAATCCGTCACGAACGTGTTTCAGCGCACCATCGAGCGTGACAACATGAACTACGAGACGGAGATCTCGAAGCGAACGCCCAGCGGAACACAGTGGTTCTTCCGCAACGTGACGCAGTATGACTCTAACAATGACCCGTTCCGGATTCTTCCCAGTGACTGGTTTACGTCCTTCGAGATGGAAGCCCGTCATCCGTTGCTGAGGGGCTCCGGGGTTCAGGTGAACCGCGTGCCTTTGATGCTCGCCCGAATCAACACGGACGTGGCGATTGCGGACTTTGAAATCAACGTGCGAAATTTCGTTTTTGAAATCGAGCAGACTTACTGGAATCTGTACTTCCACTACCATCAACTCGATGCGGCCCGCACGGGTGCAGACAGTGCACTGCAGACGTGGAAGCAGACCAAGGTTCGGGGCGAAAGCGAGATTCAGGGCGGTGAAGCTGCCAGCGAAGCTCAGTCGCGTGCCCAGTATTTCTCGTTCCGAAGTCGCCTGCAATCGGCGAAGAGCGATCTGTTGCACCAGGAAAGTCGGCTCCGCTACCTGCTGGGGCTCGCCGCGACCGATGGTCGTCTGATTCAACCCATCGACCAGCCTACCAAGGCTCGCGTTGAGTTTGACTGGGTGGATGTCAAAAGCGAAGCCCTGATTCGCAGCCCGGAATTGCGGCGTCAAAAGTGGCGTATCAAACAGCTGCAGCTGCAACTGATCGCGGCTCGCAACCAACTGTTGCCGCAGTTCGACGCGATTGCACTCTACCGATTCCTTGGCTTCGGCGATCAACTGACACGATTCGGCTCACGATCCGGGGCCAACTTCCCGGCACGCGATTCGTTCGCCATGGACAATCTGACGGAAAACAACTTTGGGGAATTCCAACTCGGCTTCCAGTACCAGATGGCAATTGGCTTCCGAGCAGAGATGAACCAGGTTCGCACGACCCAGTTGCAGTTGCGGCGTGCGGAGAAGCGACTGGAAGATGAGGAGTTGGCAATCACGCATCAACTGAGTGCCGGTGTTCGCCGTCTGCGAGACAGCTACCGAATTGCCCAAACGCAGTACAACACGCTGAAGGCATATCGAGATCAGGTATCCGCTTCGGAGGCCGCTTACGAACTTGCTCAGACGGTTCCCTTGGACGTGGTGCTGGATGCTCAGAGTCGTCAGGCTCAGGCGGAGATCGACTACTTTCGGGCACTTTCGGAATACAACCTCGCCATCGCTGAAGTGCATCTTCGCAAGGGCTCGCTGCTGGAATACAACGGCATTGCTCTTGCTGAGGGGCCTTGGCCGGGTAAGGCTTACTTTGATGCTCATCGTCGAGCTCGTCAGCGAGATGGCAGCTACTACCTTGATTATGGATTCACGCGACCCGCGGTTATCAGTCGCGGTCCCGTTGAGCAATTCAGCACTGGTGCGGTGAATACGATTCCACATCAAGGATCGACGTTCGCCCCGCTGAAGGCCGCCTCGGCGAACGAGGATTTGTTCGCCGTTCCGACGGAGGTCGGTAGCGAAGGTGCGGGCAATGTCGGAGCCGACATACTGGATGCCCTGTCGCCTGGAAAGCCTGCTCCGCTGCAGTCGGTTTTGGGGACCGGTCTATCCGATCCAGCGACGGCCGATGGGAATGCTGCACCGGCACCGATGCCGGCCCCTACCGCGAAGGTCGGAGCGGCAGGTGGAACGTCCGGCGACGGTACGATCTACGGTTCGCTACAACTGTAGTCGCCGGTAGATATCGACGGCGGGTGGCGGGTTGAGTGGCGGGCCACCAGGCGGGCCACCAGCGGCGCGGCGACTTCGATCCAGATGAGCGAAAGTGGTTGGTTGGCTTCGCGCACGAAAAAACGGCCGGACAAAGTCGTCCGACCGTCTTTTGATCTGTAGTGAGTCAACCAGACGAAGGCCTAGTGACTGGCGTCGGCTGCTTCCGCTGGCTTGGCCAGACCCTCTGGGTCGTGCTCAAGGCTGGTCAGCTTGACTTTGCAGCACAGAGGTGATCCCTTGGCCATGCCGCAGGAACACTTCTCAGCGTCGGCAGCACAGCACTGCTCGGTGCCAGCGGCGTGCCCGCATTTGCCACACATGTCTTTTCCAGCGACCGATTCTTCCAGCTCGACGCAGCAAAGTGCCGAACCCTTGTTCAGCCCACAGCTGTCGCATTTTGCGGCCGTCTCGCTGCAGCAGCTTTCGCTACCCTTCGCGTCACCGCAACCGCCACACAGTTTCGTGGCAACTTCGTGCGATTCGCCATCGTGATCGTGGCCATCGTGATCGCCATGAACGTCAGCCGTCGTGTTTGTAGCGGGTGCCGGAGTTGTGCTGGCCGTGCAGCCCCAGCAGCTCAGACCGACGATTGTGACGAACACCGTCAATGAAAGGAACTTGGACATTGTCGACTCTCCTGATTTGTACCGCCTCAACGCGGTGAGGGTTTTCTTGTCAGGCAAATATACGAGGTAGTAACGATGTGGGCGACCTGACGGCCGCTTAAATGTGACTTTTCACGGGAAATGCAACGGCTCTGACGATGATGACACCCAAGATCGCCCAGATCGCCGGGGATGAACCCACAGACCCGGAGGGAAGACGAAATGCGACCCGCCAGCGAGCGTTTTCCGCGTAGGTGCGGGCTCTCAACCGGGCAGCCAGTCTTCTTGTATTCAAGGGGCGATATGTTAATTTCTGGGTCCTCATTGCAATCAAAAATGCAGTTCCAGATTTTAAGGAAAAAAACATGTCCACGATGCTCGTAGGTGAAGCCCTCGTTGGTGACGGAAATGAAATCGCCCACATCGATTTGATCATCGGCAGCAAAGACGGTCCCGCCGGTATCGCGTTTGCCAACGCACTGTCGACGCAGAGCGAAGGTCACTCGAATCTGTTGGCCGTTCTCGAGCCAAACGTTGCGGTAAAGCCCTCCACCGTGATGATCACCAAAGTCACAATCAAGGGTGCGAAGCAGGCCGTTCAGATGTTCGGCCCCGCACAGGCTGCTGTCGCGCAGGCTGTTGCCGATTCGGTTGCTGACGGAGTTATTCCGAAGGACCAGGCGGAATCCCTTTGCATCACCTGTGGTGTCTTCATCCACTGGGAAGCTGCTGACGACAAGAAGATCTACGAGTACAACTACGAAGCCACCAAGCAGGCGATCGCAGCGGCCATGGGCGGCAAGCCGACCGTTGACGAAATGCTGGCCAAGAAGGACTCGGCAGCTCACCCATTCAAGGGCTTCTAGTCAAGGCTTCTCGATCGGGTTTTCACCCAAAGCAGCTGGGCAATGACTCAGCGCTTTTCTACGAACGTACGAACTCGGCGGGAGCAATCTCGCCGAGTTTTCCTTTTAATAGGTGGTGAACATGACCAAGCCCAAAATTCTGGTGCAACTGGATACCGACCCGCAAACGAGTGTCTTTGATTCGGTGGTGGCCGTTGATGCCGGCGTCGATCAGCTGTTTCGACACGGTGGCGTCGATGAAAGTCAGGTGCAGGGACTCGTTCATGGCGCCATGTTCACTCGCGGCCCCAAAGACCTCCACAACACGGCCGTCTTCATCGGCGGCAGCAACGTCGAGGCGGGCGAAACGCTCCTCAAGGCGACCACGGGATCTTTCTTCGGGCCGATTCGCGTGTCCGTGATGATGGATTCCAATGGCTCGAACACGACGGCAGCGGCCGCTGTCGTCGCGGCCGGGCGGCATCTGGATCTGGCAAACACAAAAGCGTTGGTGTTGGCGGCAACCGGGCCGGTAGGCCAACGCGCCGTGCGCCTGTTGGCCGGAGCCGGGGCAACCGTCAAAGCGGCATCGCGTTCGTTGAAACGGGCGACGGAAACCGTGCAAACTATTGCGACTTCCGTCCAGAACGATGCGATCGTTCCCGTCGAAATCACGACCACGGACGACCTTCCTGCGGCGCTGGAGGGAGTTGATCTGATCATCGCAGCGGGAGCGGCGGGCGTTGAACTATTACCGGCGGAAGCATTGGCGAATTCGGCAGCCAAAGTCGCCATCGACCTGAACGCCGTCCCTCCCGCGGGCATCGGCGGCATCGACGTCATGGACAACGCGAAGGAGTCCAACGATTGCATCCTGTACGGCGCGATTGGCGTCGGCGGCACGAAGATGAAAATCCACAAGGCCGCCATCCGACGCATCTTCGAGCGAAACGATGTCGTGATGGATGTGGACGCGATCTACCAGCTTGGGCTTGAGTTGGAGTGAGCGGCGAGCGGCGAGCAACGAGCAACGAGCAACGAGCAACGAGCAACGAGCAACGAGCAACGAGCAACGAGCAACGAGTCGTCAGTCGTCAGTTGTCAGTCGTCAGTCGTCAGTCGTCAGTCGTCAGTCGTCAGTCGTCAGTCGTCAGTCGTCAGTCGTCAGTCGTCAGTCGTGGGCGGTCAGCACTCACGGTAGGCGCGTCGCCTAGTTCGCGTCCGGGCGGCTGTTGTTGTTGAGGTTTTTTTCTTGCCTCGCCTCTCGCCTCTCGCCTCTCGCCTCTCGCCTCTCGCCCCTCGCCCCTCGCCCCTCGCCGCTCGCCGCTCGCCCCTCGCCCCTCGCCCCTCGCCCCTCGCCCCTCGCCCCTCGCCTCTCAAAAAAACGATTTGACTTTCGATCCCGCTCCGTGATAGTGTGCTACGTAACTAGTACACAGGAGCACTGGTATGCGACTGCAGATCGATACGTCCAATGGCATCGCCATCTACGAGCAAGTGGTCCGGCAACTGAAATTTGCGGTTGCCGGCGGTAAGCTGCGGAGAGGTGAGTTGGTGCCGTCCGTTCGCGAGATGTCGAAACAACTCGCGATTAACCCCAATACGGTTGCCCGAGCTTACCGGCAGTTGCAGGACGAACAGGTCCTGGAAACGGTCCGGGGGTTGGGGATGCAAGTCATGACGGGAGCGGAAAAACGCTGCCGATCGGATCGCAAAAAGCTGATTTCTGTTCGTCTTGAAGCTGTCCTCAAAGAGGCACAGCAGAGTGGATTGTCTGGCGACGAGGTACGGAAACTCGTTGAAAAAGGTCTCGCACACTTCCCTGAGTCAGAGGAGTCATCCCATGAGTGATTACCAGAGTGGCAATGCCGTGATCGAGTTTGACAGCGTCTGCTGTTCGTATGGAAAACAGATCGCGTTGAACAGTGTTTCCTACAAGGTTCCGCCCGGAGTTGTATTCGCTCTGCTAGGGGAAAACGGTGCCGGCAAGACGACGTCGATCAAGTCGATTCTTGGTATGTGCCGTCCCGATTCCGGGCATGTCTCCGTGATGGGCATGCACCCGGAGGCGCGAGGCTTCGACATTCGCAAGCAGGTGGGTTACGTTCCCGAACAGGCAGCGTTGTACGACTGGATGACGGTGGGCGAAGCTGGCTGGTTCGCGGCGGGCTTCTATCCGCCGGGCTTCGAAGAAGAATACAACCGGTTGGCAAATTCGTTCGGGCTACCGATCGGGCAAAAGATCTCCAACCTTTCCAAGGGGATGAAGGCCAAGGTGGTCCTTTCGCTGGCCATGGCACATCGCCCACCCCTGCTCATTCTTGATGAGCCCACTTCCGGACTGGATACGCTCGTGCGACGCGAGTTCCTGGAAAGCATGGTGGAGCTGACCGCGACGGGACAGACGGTCTATCTCTCCAGCCATCAGATTCCGGAAGTGGAGCGGGTGGCAGACATCGTGGCCATCATGAAGGGTGGCCGGCTGTTACTGGTTGAAGAGCTTTCTTCGCTGAAGGACAGTTGCCGCGAAGTGATTGTCACCTACGAGGACAGCGTCAATGTTTCGGCCATTCCCGGTTTGGTCGTGCATCACAACGTGCAGGGCCGGCAGTGCGTTTGTCTGGTTCGGTCGGACGATGAAGGGCAATTCTATGCACTGCAGGATCGACCGGACGTGCGAACGGTAGACGTCCGACGTCCTTCCCTGGAAGACATCTTTGTCGCGTATATGAAGGATGATTCGATCCCTGGCAATCCTGTCGGTCAGATTCAGCAAGTATCTTCAAATACACCGGAGGTGCGATGATGGATTGGGTACACATTAAGCGAATCGCCTGGAAAGATCTTCGCCGACTCGGCGGATTGTGGATCGCGCTGTTTGTACTTTGGGCAATGTGTCTGGGGTACGCGTTGGTTTCGATGTCCGTGTTTGGGTATTCATCCGGCACGGAGCTTCCCAGTTTTGTGGATGCGACCATTGGGATTCTGATTACGGCAACGTTCTATGCCTTGGGGTGGGGGGGAATCACGTTCGCCGCCGAGCATGAGGAGAAGACGTATGGCCTGTTGAGGATGATGCCCGTCAATGCCTACAGCGTGTTCTATGGAAAGCTGCTGTGGGGCGTCGGCAGTACGATATTGCTCATTCTGGCGCTGATGGCACTGTGTTTTGGCTGCACGTTCGTTCATCCGTTTCCGCTTCAGTCCGGAGCGGAACTGGATGGCTTTATTGGTCCCTGGTTGGTTCTGGTGCCATTTGCCATGTCCATCGGCATGTTCTGGTCGCTGCGGATGAAGCGTCCGCTGGCGGCAATTGGCGTGGCCGGCGTGACATTGTTAGTGACCGTGTATGTCTGTCACCTCGCGGCGTTTGCGATGTCCCAGTTGGCCGGCGGAAATGCCAATTCCTATTCGCCAGCTTATGCGAACGTAACGATAGTCGTAACGACGGTGCTGCTGTTCCTCCTAAATCGCCGGCTTGCGTGGGCCTGGCTACCCAACAAGCAGGACGTTCCGATCACCGCGACGGTCGTAGCCGCACCGCGACCGTCCATGTGGTCGCCGGGTTTTCGACGTTTGCTGTGGCTTCAACGCAAGCGACAGTGGTTGCCGGCACTTGTCATGGTGATTTTGCTTGCCTGTTCATGGGCAACCCTTGGAGCGTTCAACCTGCATGGACCGGCAAGCGTATTGCTGTTTATCGTACCGCTGGCGATCGGCGTAGTGGTGTTTCGCGCGGAGCACGAAGAACAGCGATATCGATTCCTCGCACAGATTGGCGTCGGTCCGGGATCGTACTGGTTTTCTCGCATTGCATTTCCCATGTGCTGCGTCGCCATCATGTCGGTGCTGTTGCTGGCGATGGCCCTGATTGACGGTAACAATGTGCCGGACTTCCCACCGGTATGGATTGGGCTGTACTTCAGTTTGGGATTCATGGCGATCTTCAGTGTCGCACAGTATTGTTCGATTGCATTTCGTAGCACCATCCTGGCGGTCGCAACTGCGGCGATGTCGGCGTTCCTCACGGCCGGGTGGCTGTTCCTGTGTCTGATGATTCAGGCTCCAATCTGGCTCGTCTACGTTCCGGTAATTCTGTTGCCGCTATTGGCGAGTTACCTGCGAGTATCCCGTTGGTTCCGCGATACTGGCAGTTGGCGGGAATGGGTGGTCCCGGCGATGCCGATCGTTTTGATGATCGTTGGAGCCCCCATCGCTACGGCCCTGTTTCGATTGAATGAGATTCCGGTTGTGGAGCTACCGTCGAAACTGGCGGAGCGTTCGATGTTCTCTTCTGACGAATTGCACGGGCGTCAGCGATACGAAGACCTGTTTGAACGTGCGCCTGATTTGGCACAGCGGGGCAGGCTTTTGCCTGGCTATATGGATGCCAGAGAAATTGTCGACTCCGGAGCGTGGCAAACTCTGAATGTGCCAACCGAAATTGTTGACGAACTGGCCGCGGCGACCAGCGGTACGGCCGTTTATCCTGCCGCACATGCTGGCTCCTTTCCGACGGTTTCGTCGGTTCTGATCGCGAATGCGGTCAACGCCGAAGCGTCCGGCGATACAACACGAGCTTTGATGCTGTACAAAGCTGCCCTGAATCTGGCGCGGCACCGTAACGATGGCTTTTCCGGTGTGGACGGCCTGAACGATGCATGGGAAGTTGAAAGTCAGGTCTATCGGCGGCTGATTTCGTGGGCCATGAACGAGCAGACGGCTGTCTCGAATGTGGATGCGGCCGTTCAGTTCCTCAAGGACTATCGGGGCTCGCTGACGCCATGGTCCGATGTCATGGCCGGTGAATACTGGCTGGAGGAGCTTGAGAATCGGCAACCGAAGAAGCTTGGAAACCAGCGCAACGTAGCCCGTTCGCCCGCACTGGTATTTGCTCCCTGGGAAGCCATCCGTGAACAACGTCTGAAGAATGTGACCATCAAGGATGAATTCGAGGCGACGGTGTTGCTGGAATCAGGCGGCTTGAGTTGGCGGGACTACGCCGAGCGATGGTTGCCACCGGTGGACGAAAGCCTGGCGAAAATCATTAAATGGCACCGGACGACAGCCTTCGGTGCAGAATTCGAGGGAGTCAAAACAGTACACGACTTCCGGTTTGTCCGTCACGAGCATGTCCGACGAGGAACGATCTATCAGCTTGCTGCGATCGCTCATCACATGCGAACCGGATCGTATGAGAAACTGGATACGTCCGGTCTTCCCACGGACGTCTACTCTACGATGCCGACGGAGAAGTTGAAGCTGGTTCGTTACGACAAGCGGCGTGGCGATCCGATCACTTCCTGGTGCATTGTGCGGGGAGACGTCAGGGCCTTCCCGGGACGCAGTGTACATACCTATCGAGGCGCCGCGGCTTTTTATCCGGAGGGTGACAAACGACCCTTTGGCGACAAACGACCCTTTGTGCTGCCAGACTTCGAAGGCTGGTCCGACGCACGTTACGAGCGTCAGATCGAACTTGCGCTCGAAGCGGAATTGGGTTATCCCCTTGCGGGTAACGTCATGACTTCGCGTGCCAACCCGTTGGAAGACGAGGGCGGATATACGTTCCCCGTGGATGAAGAAGCGGATGCGTATGGCCAGTTCGAGGAAGTTGATGAGGCAACGGCGGAAGCGAATCCATCGCAACCGGCAAGACGAACTTTGTCGCCGTCCCGCATCGCGGCGATCATGGATCGTGTCGAAGAGCAAACTCAGTCAACCGCGTTCCGGGACGTGCTCGGTAAGATGCTGTTGATTGGTGAAGTGGAAACGAAACGCGAGATCCTGTTGTCGCTGGAAGATGTCGAATCGGTGCTGGCGTTTGTCGACGAGCTACGAGTGCTGCTCGATGACGAAGACGTCGGCGTGTCGTCGATCGCGTCCCGGAAACTGCAGGCGGTCTTCACGCTACTTTCGGACGAAGAACAGGCTAAGGTCACCGAACGTGCGTCGATCTCCGGCGATGATATGTTGCCGCTGGGCCTGCCGATTCGTAATCCCGAAAACGGTCACTACTACGAAGCCGTTCCCAACGCACTGAAGCTCGAGCGGGACAGCTTTGGTGGACTCGGTTTGGAGGGCATGTCGTCCGGGCACATTGGTTGGGAGGCGGCACGGCAAGCGGCGGAGATGAGGACTTTCCGCGGCATGCGAGGTCACCTCGCCACGATCACCACCAAGCGAGAAAACGATTTCCTTCTCGCGGCATTCGTGGATGATTCGCCACACATGTTTGAGCCCGCATGGCTCGGTGGCGTTGAAGACGATGCTGGAATCTGGCGATGGGCATGCGGGCCGGAGACTGGAAGTGTGATCTGGGATGCTACGACGGAGACCTCCCCGCAGTACGTGAACTGGGTGATGGGACGACCGGGAAGCCCCGTCGCCGATTCCCTGTTTCCGGATGGGGACAGCGAAGGCCAGGCGAACAACACCAACGGTCTGAAGCGCTACCTGTTGTGGAATTCGGCGTCTTATTTAGACCGCGGAGACCACGACTACGGTGGCTACGAAACGCCTCCTGGTGCGTGGTTGCCCATGTTGGAAGACGCACCGGTCGAATCTGGGCAATCCGTGACGCGGTACATCGTCGAGTATGCACCGCAGGCGGAGGAAGTGGATGAGGCAACGGACGCCTCGGCTACGGACGCCTCGGAAACGGACGCCTCGGAAATCGGGGTTACGGCGAATGCTTCCGATTCGGAGCCGGACGTGACGCTGGAAGAACGCGAATCGATCTTTGACTTTGAAGTCGACGCAGACGGCGGGCCTGAGTAGCCTCGCCAAGCGTCTCGCCAAGCGCGACATCGTAGCGCAAAAGAAAACGCCACGGGGCTGCCGAACATGGCAAACCCGTGGCGTAATTTTTTTCTCGCAAAACGACAGCGAGGCGACGCAAACGCCGACTACTTCGATCGTTTGCCACTCAAATCCATCTCGATGAACTCGCCGGCAATGTCCAGTGCCATGCCGCCCTTCATCGTGTCGCCGGTTACCTTCAGCTCGCATTCGGCTTCGAATGGATTGCCGTCAATCGCACCATCCATTTCGAACGAGAGGAAGCCGCCTTTGTATCGCAGCTTCCTGGCGTCAAACTGTCCAACAACATCGGCGTCAAAAACAACGGCTACTTTGTCGCCGCTCTTTTTGATGATCAGCTTTGGTTCGTGGTCCTGGTCCGCGGCTTCCAGAACCATGTTCCAGGTACCAACCAGGTCGGTCATCTTGGGCTCGGTTTGACGGGCGCCGCTGATCGGCAGCTCGAGACGCTGACCATCCATCTCGACAATGAGGCCACCCTCGAACTTGTCACCGCTGGGTTTGGCAGTACATGCGGCGACAAAATCCGAGCCTTCGAATTCGCCCTTGATGGTGAACATCAGTTTGTTGTCCTTGGCCTTCAGGCCGGAGACCACTGCGTTCCTGACGTCGTCGGTTACGAATTTCGCGGAGACCTTCTTGCCGTCTTCCTTGACAACCAGCTTGGGTTTGAGCGTCTGTTCGCCGGTCTCGATTTCTACGTTCCATGTACCCACGACGTCGAGAACGTCCAGCGTACGAGTCGCTTCCCAGGGCAATTCGATTTCACCCTGGCTGCTGTAGAGTGCCATGGTGCCGCTTGCCTTGTCGCCTTTGATGACGGCGTCGTAGTCGGCTTCGAATTCGACACCGTCGCGGTCGACATCAAAGTGAAGCGCGAGCTTGTTACCTTTGATGCTGCCCTTGGTGGATTTCAGATCGTCCATCATGCCGTTGTAAACACCGACGACCTCATTTTTATCATTGACGGTGAGCCTCAAACTGTGCTCCACCGTTTCGCCCTGCTGGTCACTTTCCCAACGCCAGGTGCCTGCGGCATTGGCGGGAGTGGTTTTCTTTTCCTGGGCGGAGGAGATACCCGTCGCCGCGGCGATGAGGGCAACGACGAGGATTGAAATGGAAACTTTCTTCATAGTGCTCTTTGAACGAAGTGAATGGCGGTGTAGTGAATGGTGCAGCCAGATGGCTACTTGATTTGCGAATACGACGTGGCGACCAACATGGTTTTCTTGATCTTCGAAACCAGCTTCCGGCCAGCGTACGGTTCCTGTTTCTGGAGCGACGCCCATTCGGGGCTGCGGATGAACTTTTGCCAGCCGGCCTTCTGCGCTTCCGTACTGTCGTGAGCCAACATGTAAGTCAATTGAGGCAGATTGCCGCCAGCAATGGCTTCACCGTAGAAGATGGCAGGCAAGCCGACTTTCTCGAAGAGCTCAATTTCGCCATCGTTGAACATCTGCACTTTGATGACGCCGGTCAGTTCGCTGTAGCTCTCGTAGACACGCAGTTCAAAGAGACGGTTTTCACCACCCTTGGGAACGGCCAGCTTGGGCATGCCGGTAAAGGCCTGCAGCAGCGTGGAATCAATCCGGTCAAACGCTTTGTCGTCCTGCTCAAGGCTCAGGTACTCCTGCGCGTCTTGCCAGAAGTTTGGGCCGCTGGTGAAGGCATCGCCCATTTTCAGCATCTTGTCCGCGCTATCGAACGGGACCACCGTGACGCGCAGGTGCGGATAGTCCTTGTTGGATTCGGCGTCCGCCAGTTGGAAGACGCCCACGTTTTTGACGCCGTAGTCGTTGAGTGCGGCGATGGCGGCGGCCATCATTTCATCGAACAGCTTCGCCTTTTCTTCACTCTTGATCTGATACGTCGAGACCTTGATCAGCTGTCGGTCCTGAGCCGAAGCCACCAGGTTCGCGAGCAGCACAAGCGTGATTGTCAGCAGGAAGGAATGAATTCGCATGTGTAATTACTCCTGTGAAAAACAGGGCCAGTGAGAGAACGTAGACCGACTTTGGAAGTCGTGAGTATAGCCGACGCGCGCCGGCTTCGGGTATCAGTCTGTACTGGCGGTTGCGGGCGAGTCGCTGGCCGCATGGGGCGTCGACGGATAGAAGGCAACAAACAGCAGATTGACGACAAGACCGTAAAGCCCTGGATGAATTCCCCATGGCTTTGAGCCGCCCAACGCAAGCTCGCTGACGATGGCGATACCAATGGAAGTTGCAACTCCAGCAAGCAAGCCAAGGAAGACGGCTCGGCCCGTGAGGCGTGGCCAGTAGATACCCAGCAGGAAGCCCGGCGCCAGTTGTACCAGCAGATCGAACTTGCGATCGAGCATCTTTACCAAAGTTTGACCGCGTAACGCAATCGCCAGACCGGACAGGACGACAATCAATACCCAGGAGATCCGCTTGCCGACCTTCGTCATTTCTGCATCGGTGGCATCTTTCTTTACGAATCGGCCGTAGATATCTTTCGACAGCATCGAAGAGATCGACAGCAGGACGGAATCCGCCGTCGACATGATCGCCGCCAACACGGCAGCAAAGAGCACGACGACCAACCAGTATCCAAAAGTCGATTCGGTTTGAATCTGTCGGCACAGAATGGTGAGGATGCGATCGGCCTCTTCGTTTTGCAGGCCCGCGTGTTGCGATGCACCAACAATGCCCACGACCACGGCCACCAGCGTTGTGGTTAGTGGCAGGAAGGCCATCACCATGAGGCTCTTCTTCAAAACATTGGCACTGCGGGCAGCATAGATGCGTTGAATGGATTGCGGGTAGAGTGCGCCGCCGAGGCCGACCAGAATGACATAGCTGAACCACTCCCGCACTCGGTTACCTTGCGGAACGGCGATCTTCTCCGGGGCCACCTCCGCCAGCTTCTGTGTTGCTGCAGCCAGTCCGCCGTATCGATCGAGCACCATCCAGACGAGCACCATGAAGCCCATCAATAGCACGCTTCCTTGCATAACATCTGTCCATGCAACGGCACGAAAACCGCCCAGCGTTTCGTAGACGACGATGATCGCCGCCAGCACCACCACACCCATGACATAAGCCTGCCAGTCGTCGATGACGGTTAGCCCTTCAAGGGCTCGACCCATCGCCATTAGTTGCGCCAGCATGTAATTCGAAATGGCCACGACCATGACGATCGTGGCGGCAAAGTTCAGCGGTGGATACGAATATCGATGGTGCAGGTAGTCGGTCGGTGTGACGAAGCCGTGCCGCCGAGCCAGTCGATGCAACTGCGGCGCAAAGAAGACATAGACGCAACAGATGGCGGTCATGAAGTGGACGCACATCGCCCAGCTATAGCCGATCCGATATGTCTTGCCGGTAAAACCAAACAGGGTGTTGCCGCTGTACTGCGTCGAGTACAGCGTCAGCAGCAGCACGGCGAAGCCAATGCCATTTCCTGCAAGGTAGAAGTCACGCATGGAGTTTTCCTTGCGCGATCGGTAACCCGCGAGGCCAATTCCCAGCAGGGTTAACAGGTAGAGCCCAATGAAAGCCAGGCCATACGTGTCCAGCGGCAGTAGCTCATTCATGACTGGGGCCTCCGTCATCCGTTTCCGGTAACGGCTCCTCCGGATCGTCTTCGATGGCTTGCCACGCGCGCGACAGGAAGTAGGCCGTTACGATCGAGACCGCCAGCGATCCGGCAACGGACGTGATGAACCACAACGGAGCGCCGAGGACGACGCGATCGCCCAGATCGGGAAGAAACTGCCACCACCACGGAATTGCAAACAGAAAAAGCCCAATGAACAACGCCGCCGCGACTCTCGTGGGAAACACTGATCTGATTGAATTGGGGCCGGCCATCGCACGAGTATAGCGTCTGGGCAGGCGGTAGAAATGCGTTGATGCCAGGAAAGTTCGCGTGTGGTAAAATCGGTGCTTCTCAACCCGATCGAAGCAAAACATGACTACGTATTACGCGAACGGTTCCACCGATACGGATCTTACCGACGACGACCTGCGCAACGCGCTGCAGCAGACGCTCGATGCACTCGGCCCGCGTCAAAAGGTGTTGGCGATTCCGCCGGACCACACCCGCGACAAGAGCTACGCCGGTGTGCTTACCTGTCAGTTACAGGAGTTGTTGGGGGATCGTTTGGTGGATGTGATGCCGGCTCTTGGTACCCACTTCGCGATGACCGACGAAGAGCTGGACTATATGTTTCCGGGCTTGCCAAAGTCGCTCATTCGAGTTCACGACTGGCGGAACGATGTCGTTACGATTGGCGAAGTACCCGCTGAATTCGTTTCGGAAGCAACCGAGGGCATTCACACGCGAGCGTGGCCGGCTCAACTCAACAAGCTGGTCTGGGAAGGTGGGCACGATGCCATCTTTTCCATCGGGCAGGTGGTGCCGCACGAAGTCATTGGCATGGCCAACTACAACAAGAACCTGTTCGTCGGTACCGGTGGCCAACTGGGGATCAACGAGTCGCACTATATCGGCGCCGTCTACGGGATGGAACGCATGATGGGGCGCGCCGATACGCCGCTGCGCCGAATCCTCAATCGGGCGGAAGAACTGTACTGTCAGCATCTGCCCGTGATCTATGTGCAAACGGTGGTCGGTGCGAAAGAGGACGGCAGCACTGCGGTGCGCGGGCTGTACATCGGTGACGACACCGACTGTTTCGAGCAGGCGGCGGACCTGGCGAAGGTCGTGAATTTCACTCGAGTGGATGAGCCGCTCAAGAAGGTGGTCGTGCGGTTGAATCCCCGCAAGTTTCACAGCACCTGGATCGGCAACAAGGCCGTCTATCGAACACGCATGGCAATCGCCGACGAGGGGCATCTCATCGTACTGGGAAAGGGCGTCAAGACGTTCGGCGAAGATCCCGAGATTGATGTGCTCATCGAAAAGTACGGCTATCGTTCAACGCCCGAGATCCTGAAAGCTGTCGAAGAGAACAACGATCTGCGCGGCAATCTGTCGGCGGCCGCTCATCTGATGCATGGCACGTCGGAGGGCCGGTTTCGAATTACCTGGTGTCCCGGTCATCTTTCCGAGGAACGCATCCGGGGAGTCGGCTACGACTATGCGAGCTACGACGAGATGGATGCGAAGTACCCGGAAGATCGCATGGTCGATGGTTGGAATACCGTAGACGGCGAAGAAGTGTACTACATCAGCAACCCGGCATTGGGGTTGTGGGCTCATGAGAGCCGCCTGTAGCTGCCGACCGTAGTATCCGGCGGTGTGGCCTCGAGTTAAACGAAAACAGGCCCGCAATGATTGTTGCGGGCCTGTTTGATTTCAGGTTTCTGACGTGCTGACCGTTACTCGGCCAGGTGCGACACGCGGATGATGTTGGGTCGCACGAGACGTTGAACCTTTGAGCCTGGGGCCAGAGCGTGGCGATTCTTGCCGTTAGCTCGGATATTTATCGTCGACTTGAAGGCGTGTACGACTTCGCACTCGGCCGATTCGCCCTTCGCGTTGACCAGTGTCAGTCGCGTTCCAACCTCCACGTCATGCGATCCCGCAAGGTGCACATGAGCCATCCCGCTCGCATGGTCCGCGTGCATCACGGTACCAACCAGATCGGCTTGGGGGGCCTTTGCTTGTGGAATCTTTGCTTCCTTGGGAAGCGGCCGATCAAAAGGATTGATAGTAGCTGATTGATCGGACCACCTTGCGTAAAAATCGGACGCCGCCACGGTCGATTTGGCAACCTTCAGGTCAGCGACAGTGGGCGGTGTTTGAGGTCGCTGCCCGGGACGAGGTTGCTCGAGAGCGTGAGCCGGCACGGGAGCACTGGTTGCCGGAAGCGGATCGGCAAAGGCGCTGAAGTCGGGAATCGTCGGCGGGAGCAGGTCGGTCACTCCGGGTGCAAAGCTGGTCGGTTCAAGCGCCGGGGCTTGCTCGTCTTCCTCGGGGCCGCTCGTTTCTTCTGACGGGCTGGTCTCTTCCGAGTTACCGCTGGTTTCCTCTTCGATGGTCGTGGAGGTGTCCTCTTCCATCGTGGGTTCGTCGTCGATGATCACAGGCGGTTCGGAACCAGGACAGCAGGCGACGAGTGCACTGACGGCCGCTTCGCGAACTCGCGTTGATGGTTCCTTGTAGCAGCCGGTATCGTCACGACCATACGCCATCTCCGCGAGACGCTTGAGGATGATCTCGTTGCAACAGCAAACCTGTCCGCAGTTCGAGCAGCATTTGCCATGGGCGGCTTCCTCGATATGCTCGACCGTGACCAGGCGAACGTCTTCGGTGCAATCCTTCGTGGCCGCTTCCAGGGCCTGCGAGACTTCCTGCTCGCCGGCGTCGTAGCAACCACAGGCGATGCTGGTGAGGTACTTGATCGCCTTGATCTTCTGCGGCTTCAGGTCTTCCTGAATCTTGACCTCGGCAGCCTTCTTGATGGCTTTGTTTTCCGAAAGCAGATTGATCGGATCGTTCAGGGCTCGCACAGGAACCTTGGGCTCCAGGCGGGGAACGTTACCCCGACGATTGGTGAGGGCGCCCCGAACCTTTCGGACTCCCTGGGGAATCCCCAGGAAAGACCAGAGTGTCGGAGGGCTGGCCGGTTGTGGAAGCGGAGGTGGAATCTGGATCTGTGCAGACACCGGTAATTGTGACTGTGCCATCACGCACAACGCGACTAGCGGAATGATCCACTGTTTTCGGTAGCAACCCGTCATTCGTCGAATCCCTTCGAACCTGCGGCCGGAAAAACTTGATTTCGCTTACGAGTAGCACCATCGTCACCCTATTATGGGTGTATCCATCGATTTCAAAGGGGCCGCTTTGAGCCGCACAAAGCGTCGCCGCTGGTTGTTCGCTAGAACCGGCATGAACCGAAAGATCTGCCTTGGTGACCAACGGTCCCGCACTAAGAAGGGCAGTATTCCCCCCAGAAATTGCTGATGGCAGTGCCAACATTGCGGGCGTTGCCAGAATCGAATGCAACGCTGTGATACTACTGCTTCGGTGTCACTTGTAGCCGCTTGGTGCTGGCGAAGTCTTCCTGCTTTGCGATCGTGACTTCCTTTTCGCCGGTCGCATCCTTGCCTCCGATCAGCGTGCCGCGGATGACCTTCAACTTGTAAGTTCCCGCGGGCACGTTTCGAAACCGCAGATTGCCGCTTCCATTACTCGTGGCCGTGACGGTCTCGCCATCGACTTCCGTCTGGACGACGACACCCTGTACCGCGCCCTTGTCTGGATCATCGCCGCGATAGATTCGCACCCAAAGCGTGCCTGGCGTAACTTCTTGTGCCGGCGTGCCGTTGTTACCGCCCGCGCCTGCATCGACGACGGGTTCGGGAGGCCTTTCCACAATGACGCGTTTCGAAACGCTGCCGGTGCGTCCCAGCCGATCAACGAACCAGCATTTGATGTAGAGCGAGTTTTCGCCAACGTTGAATTTGAGACCCGGCGGATAGCGAATCGTCTTTGGCTCGCCCGCCACCAACAAGGTAACGCCGTCGTCACTTGTTGGCTCGGACGCCTCGTCCGGATTTTGCGTCTGAATGACGGCGGCTCTGGCGGATTCGATCCCCAGTTCACCTGGGGGAACGTCCAGGCGAATTCGCCAGCTCTCGCCCATGCGGATTTTGGGGGTGTCCGGCACCAACTGGTACCTGGCAATCGGCGCCCCCGTGGCGGACACAATAACCTTGTCTGCTTCGCTGACGACGGGGCTCTGCAAGGTGAACAGGGAAGCCGTAAGTGGACCGGTTGTTGCGTATCCGGCGAAATTGAGATTGATCCGGTGATCCAGGACTCGCGTGTTCAGGACAAGACGTCCGGTTCCGTCGACATTGGAAGTGACGACACTGCGACGTTGCGTCCGGAAGCTGTATGATTTGCCGCGAAAACTGATTTCCAGTCGGTCGAAGATGTCGGGGAAACAGTCTACCTGGACTTCGCTGACCAGTTGACCGGCGCGAGGAAAGACGGCCAGCGGTCCTGCAAAAAACGGATGGAGGTCTTTCTGTAGTTGGTCATCCAGCGATTTGCGACGATTCCATTCGTTGGCCCGATTTGCAGTGAAGCTGTGATACAGCCGTTTGAAATTCTTGTTGGCTTCCAGTTCCGGTTGTTCGATGTGCATCGAGTTGATGCGTACGGCATTCACGGAATCAAAACGGTCGTTGAAAAAAACGTTGTTACCGCTTCGTCGGATCTGTTGAATGAAAGCACGCGGGTAATGGTCGACGCTGAACCGTGCGATGATTCCCTGTCCATTGCCAAGGTTGATCTGTCGACTCAGGCGAAGCGATGCGTTTGGCCCGGACGATCCGGAAATCAGCCCGCCAAGTTCCCCGCTGATGGCCTGCGAACTGCGGGGAGGCGCAGAACCCTGATCCAGTTCGATCGGATTCCGGTCTGCCTCCCAGATTTCCCAATTCACAAACATCGGAGCTGACTCGATGTCTTCCGGCCAGCGATCTGGTTTACCATCGCTGTTGGCATCGATGGGCGAGAACGTCGCATAGATTCCGTCCGACTTGGCCTCGAAATCAACGTTCAGATAGTCTCTGGGTTTTAGCGGGGTGATCTCAATCGGAAAGAAGCTCTTCCCGGACTGGTTGTCGGTGACGACCGCAATCAGGCCATTGGCAACGTCCGACGGCGTGGGTTTGGTTTTTGGCGAACCGGCAGGTGCAGCAGCTTCGACCGGCTTGAGCGTGACGCGACCGGGACGGTCATCCGCTGGCAGCGGGACATCCGTGGCCTGGGCGACATGCTTGTATTGGGCAGACTGTCCACGCTTGAAGGCTTCGATGATGCGAGCGACGTGGTCGGTGGGCTGGCCGTTGGCAAAGAGTTGACCGGGGCGATAGCGACCTGACCGATCCGGCGGCAACGCGAACAAATCGACCTTCAAAGGTCCGTACTGTGCGGGTTTGTCATAGTTGCGAATGGCGAGTTGGAAAGGTGTACTGCGTCCGGGAAAAGGACGAAACTCGACCGTGTTCTGTAGCGATTTGATCGTCGTGACGGACTGCGGCGAGGCAACAAGGCTCAGTACGTCAAACTTCACGGTGACGTTGTATTTTTCCGCCGGAATTCCCGCAGCCGAAATGGTTGCCCGGAGAACGGGGCCGCGTTCCCGCATCGCGGAAGCTCTGGTCATCTCGATGTCGAATTCACGTTGTTGGTCAAATTTGGTGGTGATCGCATCGCCTGCGGACAGTGTGGACGAGCCGGATCGAAGCTGGATACCCGGCGGTATCGAATCCCATTTCAGCGTCCATTCGGTGGCGTCGGTGTTGCGAGAACATGTCACGCGAATTCGGGTCGCCGACCCCCTGCGAATCAGCACTTCCTGCGGTCCGTCTACGCCCAGTCTTGCGATGCGATCGCCGCTGACGTCCTCGGCCGGGGCCCGGTCCCGCGGGTCCACCAACCAGGCGGCAGTTGTTTCGCCGAAGCCAGTTGCCAACGCGATGCGGACATCTGCGGTAGGATCCGCCGGTTTGAGGTCGGTCGCGTCGTCGCCGCCGATTTGCAGCAGCAGGGATTCGAGTCGTCGTTGGTTGCTGACCCGGGAGGTGTTTCCCACGATTTTCGCATCACTGGCCGGTGTAATCTGTTCGTGTTGGATCGTTTTTTTCTCGAGGCGGCTGATTCGCTCGAGTCGCAACCTTTCGGAGGCGGTCGGAATGGGAGTCGCCAGCAGCAGGTCGATATGGCGCAACGTACTGATCGTGATTTTCTGGCTGTCTTCAGCCTTGTTCAGGCGATCCGTGACGATTTTTCTTCGTACATCGGCGAAGTCACGGTTCGAGATCAAGATCTCACTGGGGCGGATTTCCTCCCTGTTGCCCGCATTGATTTTGGTCTGCAAGCTTAAAATCGAGTTCGCCAGTTTTTCGATGTCCTCAAAAAAGATGCCGGCCCGATCGTCAATCAACGTCGCTCGACCATGCCATCGTACAAGGTCGACAAGATCGTGACGTAACTGATAGACGGCGACCACAGCGTCGTCGAAAACCACGCCAGGCTTTGGCCCGGGTTGTAGTCGCATTTGATCGCGGGCACGAATCAACTGCTTGACGAGTTCGGCGCTGGGAATGTCGCCAGCCTCGTCGCTCACTGCTTCCGAGCTGCGCAGCACCGCGTCGATAACGCGAATCGCTTCTTCGACGCCTTCGGTGATGCCGGCCGCGCGTCGTTGTTTCAGGTCGACCAACGTGGCGTTTAGCTTCCGCCAGAGATAGGGAGCGTAATAGGTGGGCTTCCATTCTCCGGCTTGTTGCGCTGCCGTTTCGTCGCGGGCCGCCCAGGCGCGGAGGAAGGCGTCGCCCTCAATCGCCACGGCATCTGCCGACTTCAACGGCGGTGAATCCGCTGCCGCTTCATCTGCGGTGCTGGTAGTTTCGTCACCCACTTCGTCCTGGAAGGGCGCATCGTTGTCTGGTGTTTCGCTGGCGTTGGCATCTTGCTTCTCGCCTGAACCCGCTGCTTCCGCACCGTCATTCTGAAGAAAAGAAAGGAGGACTCCGGGAATCAGGGATGCCTGTTTGGCATCATCGGTCGATTCGCTGGCCGGGTCTTCCGCGGCATCGGGATCCGGTTCCGAATCGTCTTCTTCTTTGGATGGAGCCGGCAGTCGCGTGACCAGCAGACCGGGGAATTCCGGTCTGTTGAATTGCATCGACAGCCCTTTTCCAGGCTCCATGACGACGGGAGTCTGCCCGTACCTTCCACAGCCGTTCCAAACCGTCTGCAGCAGCTCGCTGAGCATCACGTTTCGCGGATCGTCGTCCTGATTGGCGACTTCGTCATCCAGATTGCCCATCAAAGCATTGAAGAAGTGATAGCCAAACACGGACCCGTCACGCGTCTGCCGGACCTGAGGTTGCTCATTGAGTGACGATGAGCACACTACCCACATCGTCGGATCGGCAGGTGCCGCTTCGACAAGAGACTGGACCGCTGCGACGAAGTCATTCTGAATGATGCCCAGACGGGGGTCGTACGTGATGTGATTGGCATCCAGCACCAGGAGTTTGGTGGCTGCGGGCGACTCGGTCATCAACTCCAGCAATCGTTTCACCGGGAGTCCCGTGTTCTGGCTTTCCAGTCGACTGACTTCGAAGTCCTGCGGTAGTAGGAACGGATTCCCCTCGCTGTCGCAGATGCCGTAGGCGGAAACGTAAACAATCAGCCGATCGCGTTTCTGATGCAATTCCAGTCGTGTGCGTATTTTCGCTTCGAGGTAACCGATACGACTGCTGGTGAGATCCGCGCCCAGTCCGCTTTCGTAGTCCCGATTGAGGACGATGGTCCCGGCGGCCTCCAAAGCTTGCAGAGCTTTCAGGTCCTCATCGACGCACTGGATAGGCGGCAGGCTGAGCTCCTTGGGAACACCGACACGAATGAGTTCAAAGTACGTGTAGGTTAGCGTCAGCTTCCAGATCATGTAGGCGACCAGCAGGACGAGCACGCCGGTCAACGCCACGGCGCCGGCGGTCCACTGCCATTTTTGCTGGGCAATTTTGGAGACCTGTTTCCGCGAGTCTCCCTTCCAGTTCTTGTTTGCCATGGATACCTTGCCTGACAGGGAAGTACTTACCTGTGCCGCTTGCGCCCTTGTGTGTCGGTCCGTCGGTTATCTGTCGATCTTTAATCGGATGGGGCCAACTTTGACCGGTACGTAGCCCGTGACGGGCGTTTTGATCTGGTCCTGCGTGAGCAGCTGCAGCCGCGATTTCTTCAGCTCTTCGGCGGACGAACCTTCCGCGAATTCATACTCGTGGCGAACTCTTTTGATTCCTGATTGTTCGTCAAACGCATGGCCCCGTTTTTCCAGGACCTGTTTGCCCGCAGCAAGTTGAACGTTCAGCGGGAAGCGAACCGCCGACTCGGGGCCATGCTGTTCCAGAACGACGATGCGAATCGGTTGTCCCGGGGCTCTTGTCAACTTACCGGTGAACTCAACGCCCGCGTGCCTAACGGACTTCCCATCCAGAATGCGATCGAGCTGGATTTCGTGCTGTTGCAGTTGGGATTCGGTCGGTGGTAGGCCCTCACGAGGTTGCTCGAACCAGATCGAGTACTCGACTTCGTCCGCTTCCTCTGGCCAAGCTGCTACCGACTGGGCGATTACGGGCACACCCCAATTCGATTCGAACGTGCGATCAAAACGGTAGTACGGTGTGTCGACCTTCTCGCCGTCGATGACCGGATAGATCTCCATCCAGACAACGGGCGGTCGAGTGGTAAATCGCTGGAGATCCTTCATTTGCAGGGCGACACGGAATTCGTAGCCGGTGCCTTTCTTGCGAACCACCAGCGGGAATGCGTTGTAGTCGCTGCGCGGATCGATGGTCGGATTGTTGCCAAGATCCCGGCGGGCTTCCTGGGATTTGAATACCGCGAACATGGCATTCACGGGATACTTTTCAGGCGAGAGGCTGGTCGAGTTGATTTCGATCTCTTCGCCGCCTTCCAGCCAGATTCCATCCAGCACCAGATTGCCTCCACCATCTTTCGGGGAGATGCGAACTTCGTAGGGACCTCGCACGCCGGGCTGTTCCCCAAAGTGTGCCGTCTTGCTGTAGTCGAAGGACGACAGCAGAGTCTCCTCTTCGGATTCGTCACGTAGTCTCTCGGGTGCGTTCCTTCCGGTCCTGTAGATCTGAAATCGCGGCAGGCCCAGCAAGTCGCGAAGGCCGGCTTCCAGGTTGCCAATTTTCTCCGAACGGAAGCGGCCCTTCTGTTGGCCGGATTGTGTGATCTTGTTGAGGATTTCTTCTTCCATGTTGGCCTTCCCGACGAGGCCCACAATGTCGATTTGCGTTAACGATATATCGCGTCTGTCAAAACGTTGTCGCAACAACACCTGCTCGCCGCTGCGTTGGGCGAGTGCCTTCGAGAGTTCATCCGGGAACGCATACTTCGCGGCGCAACTCCCCGGCGCGGCGATCGTCTGATTGCCGTCCGTGATAACGATCGTGTGTCCCTTGTCGTCGCCGTCCGCCGCCAGTCGCATCGCTTGTGAGATTGCGTAATACAACGGAGTCTGTCCCCACGGCTGGAGATTGTTCAGCGACTTCGTCCACTTGCGCATCGTCAGCTCGTCCGTCAAAGATGCCGGCGGGACGAGCGTCTCGACATCCGCAAGAACGTGTTTCCACTCCAGTCCCCTGGATTTGGCCATCTGGCTCTTGGTGCCCACGCAGTTGTTGTTGAAGCCAAACCGGTGACCGTAAGCCACCAATGCAACGTCGATTTCTTCGTGCTTGAGGGCTGGTCCCAATCGCTTCAGGGCTTCTTTGGCGGGCGTCAGGTAGTCGCCGCCGTCGTCCATGGACGACGAACAATCCAGCACGAAGACCAAGCGGTAGGGAGTACTCGTCTTGCGGCCAGTGACGGTAAGTCGAGGCTCGGCGGCCTTGGCCAGCAGTTCCGTCTGTGCGTTGGATTCCAGCGACTTCGTCACCACATGTCCCCGGAACCAGGAGATCAATCGCATGTTCTTCAGTTCGTTGGGAGACGCCGAGATGGATTGTCGGAGTCGGGCTCTTTTTCTGGCATCCACTCCGCGACGCCGAACGGCGCGGTTGTTTTCGCTGATCGTTTTTAGCGACGTACCATTGGTCGCTGAAGTCGTCTGGTAGAAGACCGACTGGATTCCGGGTGGAAACGGAGCCTGTTGCGAGACGACCGTAAATTCATGGTCCACCGGTACACCCTGTCCGGCCGTTGCAGGATCCACGCTTGTCGAATTATCAAAAGGCACCCACCCTTTGATCCCGCGACTGAGTTCGCTGCGGTTCGTATCGAGTTGTGAAATGCGGGCCGTCTTCCGTTGGGTCAGGTCCAGCTTGGTAATGCGTTCCTTGTTGAGTTGCCGGGAGGCGGCAGCGGTCAGGCTGCGGAAGCTGCGGTCAAAGTACGCTGGTCCCCAGGCGTCTCCCAGTCGCGATTCCGCCTGCCATAGCAACTGCGATTGACGGTCGATGTGGCGCAGATCGACGGTCGCTTCGGGACGTTGCTCTTCGTCTCGCAACAATCCCATTAATGCCCGAGTACTGTTGGCCTTGTCCGCCAGTTTTCGTCGAACCCAGAAACCGTTGTCGGCCGGTTTGTCCAGGGCCGCATAGACACCCTTGGCAAGCTGATCGCATTCTCCTTCGATGTTGGTCAGCTGATCGCGAACCTGCCCGCCCAGTACCGCCCAATCGGAGTCCCCGAAGTTCTCATTGCCAATCACTTCATCTCCGTCGGTGCCCGCTTCGATGCGACGGGCTTTTTCACTGAGCATCAGCATTACGGGATGCGGCTTCAGCGACGCCAGCCACTTGCGCAGTTTGATGCGCGAGTCATGACTCTCGCTGGACTTGTCCTTGTCGGTATAGACGAAGTCGGCCCCAATTCGCTTGCGGATCTGTTCCAGAACTTCGCGCGAAAGTTTCTCAAACCCGGACGTCGCGGACGCATCTGCCGTGCTGACGCTCAGGGGAATCGATAACCGTCGCTCGACATTCACAATCTGATCTGAACCGCTACGCCCTGTGGTGAGATCCTCCTCCCACAATGCAAACTTCGCTTCGACCGCGTCCAGCCGCGAGCGAAGTCGTGATGCCCTGTTGGCCAGCTCATCGATTGCTTCCTGCGTCACCCTGCCCATGGGTTCCACCAGCGAATCGTGCACGTCCTGCGCCTCGATGAACAGCGCTCGCAGGTCCTGACAAAGATGGTCGTCGAACGGCTGCCCCAGGACCCAATTCCACAGATACGGAAGTTTGGCCCATGTGCGATCGCGCAGGCGGTACGCTTCGCGGACCTGTTCCGCCAGTTTCTCGACGGCGTCCAGATCGAATCTGGATTTGGCGAGCGTGCTCTCCGCCACGTCCAGATTTTCGGCCGAACCGACGAAGAGCTGATCGAGTCCGGTGCGCCATTGGCGGTCGACCCGGTTCAACCCAGAGTAGATCCAGTACTGGACTCGGGCGTCATCGAGTGCCCGTAGTTTTTCGATGCGGTCGCGCTGATCGAGCGCGCTCGTAAGCGGTGTTGAAAGCAGGTCGGTGCGAACCTCCGCGTCCCAATCCAGGTTCTCCAACAGGTGTGCCAGTTCCATTTCCAGGGATCGGAGTTGGCTTGAGCCCGGCAACCAGGTGGCGTGGAGAGTCGACAGGTGCAAAATCTGCTGATGCAGTTGTTCCTTCGAAACGGCTGCTTTGAGGCCATCTTCTAACAGGCTGTCCCAGGCGACGAAGGGCAGGATCTCCGCCGTCTCAGGTCGCTTCTCCAGCAGTTGTTGCACGTCACCTTGAACGGTTGCCGCCATCGAGTAGTCGGTGTTTGTGATGTACTGCACCCAGGCCTTTTGCAGGGCATCGTCGTGCGGCTTGTCGGCGTGACGCAGCGTCTGCATGGCGAGGCTGGCGCTCGACGGCAACTGAAAACCGCGACGCAACTCGGTCTCGGATTCCCACGCATGGGAACTTCGCAACGGGGCGAGCGACAGGTTCCTGATCTGCCCACTGAGCGACTTGAACTGGTCGGCGTAACCTTCGCCGGCGAAGATCAGCTGGTTCGCGCGCTTGATCTGTTGTTGCAAGCGGGCCCATGTCGAGGGATCGAATCGAAATGCGCTGGACTGTTCCAGGGTCGCAAACTCATTCCAGAAATCCTGAAGGTCCTTCTGCCTTGCCTCGGCCCGAGTCAGGTAGAGCTTGCGTTTGACTTCCGTGTACTGACGGTACGCCTCCGATTGAGGCAACTGGCCGTCGTCGGTGGCATAGGCCAACTGGAAATCGTTCGCGGCGGTGATCTGTGGATACATGGCCGGTACCTGAATGTCGCCACGGTAGCTGTCCACCCATGAATTCACGCAGGACTGAAGATAGACGGATAACTCCAGGGCGCTCACCTTGTCATCCCGGCCAGCGCCGTTGAATCCGTCCGCCTCGCCGTACAGCCCACGGGTGACGAAATGCCCGAAGACGCTACCCATCAGCTCGGGTGCGAGGTAGGAAACTTCCGTGTCACCGGTCGAGTTGATAACAAAGATGTTGTGGTCGAGGTACTTTTGGTTTCCCAGCAGTGACGCCAGTCGTGAGGCAAAACTGTTGTCAAGGATTCCCAGGCCCCAGTCGTCACGGATGCGTCCGGAATCGAGAAGCAGCAGCGTGTTGGGGCGACGCTTGCCACTGGCTTCGTTGACGCGGATGATCTGGTCGAGCAGGTCCTTGATCGTCAACCAGTTTTCGCAGTTGCTGGGGCTGGCACCAGAATGCAACAGGCACGGCTCGCCATGGCGATTGACCACGCCGTGAGCGCTCAGGTAGATGATCCTCGCGTTGCCATCCGGCCCGCCAGGTTCCATCCGGCTGAGTTCAATCTCGAGGTCCTTCAGGTACTTCGAGCTGGAAACGCCGTCCTTCTCATTCCTGACCCAGTTGAATTTGGGGCTTTCGCCAAGAATCTTGCCCTGCAGATCCTGGTCTTCCTGCGCCAGCGAATTCGGAGGCACCGGCGCTTTGTACGTCTTCACCACGTACGAAAGCATGGGTACCTTTTCGGGCACACGGGTGATCAGATACACCGCCAACCCTACCAACAGCAGCAGCATCACGAATGGCAGATACCTCGTGAGCTGACGCCAGTTGACCAGACTTCGTGAAGCCCTTTTCGAGGTGTGATCCCAGTCGCGTTGCGCGCCGGAGTAGGCTTGCGTGCTACCGGAGGACTGCCAGCTGCTCTTGTCTTTTTTAGCCATCTAGTCGTGGACCATTACAAAGAGTCAACGGTGCGTACGGCTACCGGAAGCGACATCAAAAGCGGGCAATGTCGGCTAGTAGCTGTTGGGGGTTGATGTTATTGCCGGACGTGGGACTTTGCAAGCATTGCATGCTGTTTGCTCGGGGAAGCCTCGCTAGTGGTGATCTGGATTGAAACCCCGGCTCCGACAGGCCTAATCGCGAGTTTTAGGTCGGGAAAAAATGTGGCGGTGTGGCAACTCTGCCGATCATGAGAGATGTACGTATTGCGCGTACCAGTGAAACCCACGTGTTGCTCGTCTATATCGCCCAACTCGACTCGAGATCAACGACATGTTTGCAAAGTCAACTGGAGTCTCGGTATCAACGCTGGCACTGCTCATCGGTTCTGCCTGGTTGGGTTTGGCGATGCCGGGCGACGCTCAAACAATTTCCTCATCCGAAATTCCCAATACCGCCATACGCGGCGCGGATGCAGGCGCGAAGCGAGATAGTATCTCCAACTGGGTGCCGGTGAGATTTGTGCCCCGCCCGCCAGGCAGTCCTGACCAGGCCGGCAGCACGCGTTCTGACCGGGTGGCCGGGGAGCGAGCCAAAACTAGCGTCGCCAAGGCGGCGCCCGCGATGCCCAGAAGTGCCCCGTTTGTGGAACAGCCGCCGAATTCCGGAAAGAAGAGCGACCGACCATTGCCCGTGATACGCCTGACGGACCACAATCCGGCCGGATTGCAATCGACGACTGCCGCGCAGCCGCCCGTGCGGTTCGTCGCTCCCGTGGCGTCGGGCGTGACGATGCGGCTTTCCGATGGGCCTGTGGCGGAAGTGGATTCGCCGGACGAATCAAGCCGCCGCGGGAAGTGGAATCAATTGGCGACCAGAATTGAGACCGACGCAACGCGTTTGAGTGCGAAGCGATCCACGCAACCCAGACCACGGCAGGCGATTGCACGCTTTGAAGGACCAACGTCAAGGTCCAGCCGCAACCGGCTTCATAAGAAACTGCAGCTTCGCAAATCGACATTGGACGCGTCGGCCGAGTTGGCACTTCAACTGCCTCCCGAAGACACGAACGACATCGTCCGCGAAAGTCACGGAAAGGCGGTTGTCGAATTCGTTGCGAACGCCGCGAACGGGACCGGCAAGCAAACTTCGGTGGCCACGCACACGTCTTCGGAGACGCAAGCGGACGTCTCAGAAACGAGCGCGGTGGCTGGCGCGATGGCTGACGCGATGGCTGACGCGATGGCTGGCCCGTTGAATGAGAAAGAAGCTGTGGCAGAAAAAGACATTTCGGACGCGGACTTGCTCGTGGCCGATTGGGATGCTGTTCCCGCTGCCCCGACTCCGTTGACACTCAGCCTTCCGCCACAGCCCTCGTCCTTTACACCGTCCGAACTCAAGCTGGTCAGCAAGGACCTGTCGAAACGGGGGCTCGTGGTATCGGATTCCGCGGTAGTGCCGGCGGCTTTTCAGGACGAAGGATTCCGCGAGGTCGATGCGGCGGACACGCTGCCAGCACCGAATGGCAATCGCGGGCCAACGGGGATTGATGAAGAGTTCGCAGAGCCACCGGAACTCTCGGCCGATGCCGGCGCAGTCGAGGTTGCTCCGACGCCCGAAATCGAAGCGATCGAAACAGACCTCACGCCGCTACCTTCTCGCAGCACTGACGATTTAGCTGCCGATGGTATCTCGAAAGAAGGCAGAACTGGAAACCAATCGGGAAATTCAGAAGACGCCACGGCGACAGGCCGGCGGCTTTCTATCGAGCAGGAACGTCCGATCTCGTCGCTGACACTGGATATCTCGCCGAGATTGCCGCGTGGCGGTGCTGGAACGCGACGCATGCCGACGAACTACGCTGCCGAAAAGTTTGGCAGTCTGGATTCGGCGATGTACGGCACGACGGGCAAATCGTGGGAGACAACTCCCGTCGCCTGGGTCGCACCGAACTTCTTTCACGGTCCACTGCTATTCGAAGATCCAACGCTCGAGCGATATGGTCACTATCGCCACGGCGACCTTGCTCAGTCCGTGATCTCCAGTGCTCACTTCTTTCTGGGAACGGCACTAATTCCCTACAAGGTCGGATCGATGGACTCGTGCCAGCGGACGTACACCCTGGGGCATCGACTGCCGGGTGAATGTGTACCTTTTCATTCGTATCGCCCCGTCCGCTCCGCGCGAGGGTTGGGGCTTACGGCGCTCACCGCTGGCGGACTGATCTGGCTGATTCCCTAACGTAGGATTCGGGGAAGCCAGTTCGATTCAATTCCTTTTGTTGTACGCACATTGCAATTATATTGAGTCCGTCAAATACGGATTCAACCTGGAATTGCAAGCATGATGGACAGGCGTCGCTGCGGGCCATCGCGTAGATCGGGACTGGCTGCCGAACGACTCGAGCGACGGGATCTGCTGGCTGCCAATTCCGACACCGAACCCGGCCCACGGGCTGCGGGCACGATTCGTTTCGCCCAGCCACAAATCGGCCAACACAGTTTCGCGGAAATCATTCTGGAAGACGCGGATCTGCTGAACGTGCAAGTCGTGGAGGTGGTGGCCATCTCCAGCGATTCCGAACGCGAGTCATTGTCGTTGACGGCGTATCAGCCCGGTCGCTTCCGTGGTGGAATCCAGCTCACTCCCAACGCATCGGCGGCGGAGGATGGCATCCTCACCGTCGAAGGCAACCGCGAAATTCGGGTCGAATACCTCGATGCGAATCTCACCGACGGCACGCCAGGCACAGTTGCAGCGACAACCGTCGTGGCACGCGATACGGTTGGCAATCTTGCCGGCGACGCGAAGCAGCTGGAGGTCAATGTCGAAAGTCGCGATGCCATCGATCACCATTCGGATGTTGACTGGTATTCGTTCAGCGCCGCCGAGGGCGAGCAATACTCGATCAACGCCGGCAGTGGATCGGCTCTGGACGTGTTCGTACGTCTCTATGGTCCGGATGGCGAAACCCTGCTGACCGCCGACGATGATTCCGGCAACCGGTTCGATGCGCGAATTGAATGGACTGCGCCCGCGTCGGGGACCTACTTCTTCGAGGTGTCCTCGCTGGTGCCGGCACGGACGGGTAGCTTTACCGCGTTCGTCCAGGGCCCGTCGGTTTCCGACCCGAATGATGATCATGCAGATATCGCCGGTCCGGAGGCTACGGTCGTGGGACCCGGTACAACGGTGGGCGCTATCGAAGAGCCGGGTGATGTGGACGTCTTTGCCGTTGAACTGCAGGCTGGCAGCACGAACCGGTTTGAAGTCATCCTGGGTTCCGATTGGGATTCGACGCTTCAGCTGTTGGCGCCGGATCGGGTGACGCAGATTGGTTTCAACGATGATGCATTCGGCGTGGGGTCGCGTCTGGACGTCAACATCTTTTCTTCCGGCACGTACTATCTGGTCGTCGCGGGGTTTGGCTCCAACGTTGGGGCTTATGATCTGTTGGTGGCGACGGGAACGGACGACCATCCCGACGTTATTGGTGAGGGTTACGAACCAGTTTCACTTCGCCAGCCGCTGATCGGGACGATTGGACGCAGTGGGGATAAGGACGTCATTGCGGTTGAAATGACGGAAGGCGAACAATATGTAATCGATGTCGGACTGCAGTCGTTGGGTGACTCCGTGCTGCGACTGTATCGTCCCGATGGTCAACTACTGGCATCGAACGATGATGGCGGCGTAAGCTTTGGTTCGCGCATTGCGTGGACGGCACGAGAGACCGGTACTCACTTTGCCGAGGTGACGGGGTTTGGTTCGTCGACGGGGACTTACCAGCTTACGGCGCTCGATTTTCCAGCTGTTCCGATCACGCTGGAGCAGTCGCTGGAAGCCGAGCTGGATGAACTTGAGCAGTTTGATCGCTACGTCGTGGAGGCGGAAGCGGGAGTGCGTTACGAGTTTGATGTGTTGTTGGGGTCGATGCGAGATTCGGTGCTGGAACTGTACTCCAGCGGCAACGACACACCGATCGAACGTGACGACGACGGCGGCGAAGGGCGCGGATCCCGCATCACCTGGCTGGCGCCCGAGAGTGGATCGTATGAGCTTCATGTGCGGCGACGTTTTTCCTCGGACAACGGCACCTACACCATTTCCGTCAATCAGGTTGTTGACGACCACGCGGACATTCCCGGTGACTCGCTGACGGTCGCCAACGCGGGCGAGTTATCCAGCGGGCAATTCGAATTCGCCGGCGATGTCGACATCTGGGCCATCGATCTGGTCGCGGGGCAAAACTATCAACTATCGGGCATCGCCGATCGCACAGCTGCGATCTCTTTGCAGGTGCTCCACTTCGAACACCAATTGCCGATTCTCTCCTCGACGCTCGGTACGACAGGCACAGCCACCATCGCGGACTGGAAATCTCCGGAATCGGGGCGCTACTTTGTGGAGGTTCGCACGGGCCGTACGTTTGTGGGCTCCTACGACCTGAATTTAGAGTCTGTCGATCAGCACGCGGATGGCTCGGAGACGGCGACGTCGCTGACCGTGCCGACCGAACTGCGAACTTCGGTCGACGCCGTTGCGGATCTGGATTGGTATCGCTTTGATGGAATCGCCGGCACCAACTATGTCATCAATGCGAGGATGTTCGAACAGGTCAGTGAAGTGGCCGTTCGTCTTTTTGATGAGGGAGGCATAGAACTCGCCGCCGGCGTCACGGACGAAAGTGGTGGTTCGACGATCGAATTTGTTCCCGAATCGGATGGTCCACTATTGGTTCGCGTGTCGGGCGCCGAGGAATCCAGCGGTCTGTATGAGCTGCGTTTGGGCACGGACGTGTTCGATGACGACGACCATGGAAATGCTGCCGACCTCGCCACGCCCGTTGAATTGCCTCTGGACGGCTCGCCGTTCGCGATGGCGGCTCGTCTGGAATCGCTGGATGACGTCGACGTATTTGCGTTGGATGCGGAGCCAAATCAGTTCTACGAAATTCAGGTCACCGGCTGCACGCTCGCAGATCCGCGACTACGTGTTTTTGATAGCAGCGGAACGGACATTGCATTCGTCGACGACGTAGAGGGAAGTCTCGACGCCGGCGCGACGTTGGCGGTCCCTGCGGCCGGTGAATACTTTCTGGCCATCGATAGTCCACCGGGAACGGGGGCGTATGACGTCGGTATCACGGTGACGGCGGATGATCATGTCGATGCCGTGGGCGACGGGGCGGTGCGGGTTGAGTTGGGCAGCGCCATCACAGGTAATCTCTATGTGCCCGGCGATGTTGATCTGTTCGCGCTGGAAGTTGACGCGCCGGGCGATTTCCTGATCACTCCGCCAGCCAATCTGTTCGTGGGCGTGCTGGACGCCAATGCAGAACCGGTTGTTTTCTTCCCGGAACTCAACAACGAACTTGCTTGGACGGCTGTCGAGCCGGGGCGTTATTTTCTTGCCGTAGAGCACCGCCCGGGCGTAGAAGTTCAGGGGCCGACGGATTACGAGTTCATCGTTGACGTGGCTCCTGATGACTATCCTGATGGTCCCGCAGAGGATCCTGCGTTCATTTCGATCGGCGAAACGGTCAGCGGCCTTTTGGAAGTTACCAACGACATGGATGTGTTCGCGATTGATCTAACGCCGGCCGACGGTATCGAGGTCACGTTGCAAACGCCGGGGGCGTCGATCGCGGTCCTTGCCGAGGACGGAACCGAGCTTGCGTTGCCGCAGTCGTCACCGATCGTCTACAAGAGCGAACTGGGCGGGCGTCACTATGTACAGGTTCGCCGTTTCTCGGCTCAGGGCCGGGAATACACATTCACACTGGACCGGCACGCGGACGATTTCCCCGACTACCCAACACCCGATGCGACGCCGATAGAACGGGATGTGTTTGTCGACGCCACTTTGGAGATTTCCAGGGACGCGGATCTGTTTCCATTTGATGTCGACGCGGGCCAGATCGTCCGTGCGGATTTCCGGGGCCGAGGGCTGGATGATGCCAACCTTGAAATACTCGACGGGCAAGGCAACCTGTTGGCGGTTGAATTCTTTGATACGTCGCTCGACTGGACAGCGGGCGAGTCCGGCCGTTACTTCCTCAGGGTCTCCGATTTCCGCACAGGTACCTACCGGGTGCGGGTCAATTTTATCGAAGATGATCATGTCAGTGTCGCCGGCGATGACGCCACTCCGCTGACTTATGGCGAACGGGTTTCCGGGGAGATTGAGGTTTCCGGTGATTCGGATGTGTTTGCCTTTGAACTGCTCGCTGGCGAAACAATCGAGCTGACAGTCCGAGGTTCTCTTGACGATCCGTCGCTGGATGTCGTGGACTTCCAAACGGAACGTCGACTTGATGATGGTGTCTATTTCAGCGCACCGCAGACGGGTACCTACTACGTGGCCGTACGATCATCTTCAACCGGCACGTATTCCATCGAGGGCGAAAGGTTGGAGGACGACCATCCGGATACGGTCGTTGACGGCTTGACGACGGCTACCGTCGGTGAGTCCCTCGCCGGGGTGCTGGAATCGGTCGGCGACCACGACATCTTTGCCTTCGATTTTCCGGCGAATTCGAAAGTGGAAATCACCACCGAATCTACCGGAACGCTGCAGATTGAATTGTTCAATGAAGACTTCGACGTTGTCACTCGCTCCAATGTTTGGTCCGCGCCGGCGGGACGGCACTACATCGACATCAGCAGTTTTTCGGGTGAAGGAACGTACGCCTTTATCCTGACGCAAACTTTCGACGATCACCTGGACACGACCACCGAGGGCGCTGCGGTTCTTGGGCCGGACGAGGAATTGGCCGGGACGATCGAAACGGCGGGCGATCGCGACGTCTTTGAATTCTTTCCGGTACCGGGCAAGCGATACCAGTTTGACGCGATTCCGGGCGAGGGAGTTGATACGGAACTTGGAATCCTTGATCCCTTTAGCCGCCGACTTGCGTCGAACGATGATGTCCAGATTGGGAACCCGGCGTCACGCATTATCTGGGATGCACCCGGCGAAGGGCCTTTCTACATGAGTGTTCGTTCGTTCCGTGGTCGTCCGGGCGATTACCGGGTTAGCTATTCGCTGATCGGCGACTCGCCCCGGGAGAAGTTCGACGTCAATCAGGACGGCCAACTGAATGCGGCAGATGTCGACTGGCTGTTGCAGGGGCGAGTGGACTTCAACGAAGACGGTCGCATCACCGATCGGGATTTCGACGGATATCTGGCGGCGGCCGGCATCCGGCAGGGCGATGCGAATGTCGATGGTCGCGTGGACTTTGACGACTTTCTGGCGCTGTCGGGTTCATTCGGCGCAAACCGCGGCGTGTGGAGCGATGGTGATTTCAACGGCGACCGTCTGATCGACTTTGCGGATTTTCTGATCCTCAGTCAGTCGTTCGATTCGGATTAGGCAAGTTCTCGGGCGCTTTTCGTTGAGCCTGGTAACGGCGGTGACGCGTTTCCCGGGGTGAACGATTCGACGCGTTTCCCAGTGATAGCAGCAATACCGCCGCCCTCATCAGATTCGCTGTTATTCTGAATAACGTGGACTTAACCCGTCCACTGCTGAATACCGAATCAGATTTCGTGCGCGACATCGTTTCGCGCGTTTCGGCAGAAGGCCTAACCAGTAATGATTCACAAATACCTCAGACACTGGCATCGCCTGGTCCACATTGCATCGATGGCTGGACCGGAGAGCTACATTGAATCGTTCGATACGCGGCTCGCGATTCGCAAGCTAGAACGGCGCAGGTTGTTGACGGTTGGTGCGACATTTCTTGGCGGTGCACTCGATATCACCATCGACAACAGTGGCGACACAACCGCTCAGCTACGAGTGGATCCCGGGGATGCGACGCAATTTCAGGTCGTCGATGGCGCGCTTACGACGATTCTGACCGACAGTATTGCCAGCCTGACGTCGGTCACGGTTCTGGGGGATGGTGACGGCGTCGGGGGAGTTGTTGATCCACCGATTGGAGATTTCAGTATCTCGGGTGATTTCAGTGCGGCGACGATCGCGTCGGTGGACGTGAATAACGTCGACAGTGTGCAACTGCTCTCCGACGTGAGCATGGCGACGACGATCGATTTCGATCTCGATGCGTCCGGGACGATCGAGTTTGGCGGTACGCTGGCAGTTGGCGGTGATGCGGACATCGTCGGTGGCGCAGCGATCACCGATGCGGCCAGTACCAGTTTGACCGTTACGGGCGAGGCGACGATCAACGCAGGCGCCAGCGCGATTACGCTTGGTGATGATGTTGGTGATTCGACGAACTTCGGATCATTGAACGTCGCCGGTGGAACGGTCACCATTACTGAAGATAGTGGGACCGAACTGTCGGGGGTTTCTGCTACCACATTTTCGCTGACCAGCACCGGGGACATCACCGACGCGAACGGCGCGTCGATTAGCGTCACGGGGCTTGCGACGCTCAACGCGGGAGCCAGTTCCATAACACTGGGTGATGACGTCGGGGATACGACGAACTTTGGTTCGCTGAATCTCACGGCGGCAAGTGCCACGGTAACCGAAGACAGCGCGACGGAGCTTACGGGCGTCGCCGCGACGACGATTTCGATTACCAGTGGGGGCGACATTACCGATGCCACTGGCACGACGATGGGTGTCACGGATTTGGCGACCTTTGATGCCGGCGTGAATGCCATCACGTTGGGCGGCGACGTCGGGGACACCACGAATTTCGGTTCGGTCAGTCTTACTGGTGGTGCCGTGACGCTTACGGAAAATTCCGAAACGCATCTCGCCGGTGTGAACGCGACGACGTTGGATCTGACTTCGGTCGGTCAGGTGACGCAAACGGATGATATCGTGGATGTTTCCGGCAACGCGGCGTTTACGCTATCACCTGTCCTTCCGGCTGACCCAACCAGTATCTTTCTGGTTCGCGAGACACCCGCTCCAAACGCGGCGGCGCCGATTGATGTCGGTCGACTGGTGGATAACCGTCTCGCGGGGGCGATCACGGTTGGAGGGGTGACGGGAGACCTGCGTATTCGCAACGTCGCCACCAGTGCAGCACTTCCCAATCTGCCAACGACTCTCGAGAATTTGGAGTTGTGGTACACGGACGCTTCCATTGCCCTGCCGGCGCAAGCCACGACGATCACGCATGATCTGATTCTGATTTCCGGGCTGGACGTTGCGGATCCGTCGATCAACGACATTCGAGCAACCGAATCCGGCGACGCAGCAACGATCACCGTCAAAGTGAATGGCGGGGCGACTCACACGATCACAGACGATGCGAACTCGCAGATCGATGTGGGCGATCACGCGCGAGTGATCGCATCCGAGGGTGTCGTTCTGGCGGATACGGCGACGGATGAATTTACCGTGGGGGCATCGGCATTGTTTGCCTCACGAAGCAGGTCGGCGGTGAGCGTTGGTACCGGTGGTGCGGTCAACGGCGTTAATTTTGGCTCGGTTGGCGTCTTCGGCGGCGCGGTCACGATCGATGAAGATTCGGCGACGCATCTGAACGGCGTTGATGCCACCAGTCTTGATTTGGCGACCGTCACGCAGCTGACGCAATCGGGCCTGGACACGGGAGCGGGCACCGAGTTTGTCGAGGTCAGCGGTGTCACGACGATCACGTTCCCGGCGGCGGGTGGTGACGTCTATTTGGCGCGTGCAACGGCCGATCCAACAAACGCAGCCACCGTGGACGCCGGACTGTTGATGGACAACGATCTCGCAGGGACGTTTTCGGTCAGCCCTTCGCCGCTGGGCGATTTGCGTCTTCGCAATGTTTCGACGACGGCCGCGATGCCTACGTTGCCGGCCCAGCTGCAGGATCTTGAATTGTGGTTCACCAACGCGTCCATCATGCTTCCCAATCAGGCCGTGGACGTGCTGGGGGATTTGTCGTTGGTGGCTGGCGTCGATGTTTCGCCGGCGACGCTTGCGGGGACGAGCGATGTGCGGCCGTCGACGGGGTTGGCGTTGATCAACGTGATTTCGGATGCAACCGCGAGTATGACCGATCAGGCCCTGACCGCGGTCACCGTTGCGGGGCACGCGGAGTTTGTGGCAGCCAACAACGTAACGCTGGCCGACGAAGCCACCAACGTCCTGGATGTGACTGGCGATACGACCTTCGCCAGTCCCGGCGCGGGGACGATTGATGTCGGCAGCGACGCGGGAGCATCCGTGCTGTTCGGGCAACTGCGATTCGATGGTGTGGATGTCGATATCGTGGAAGATGACGCCACCGTATTGTTCGGCGAGAGCTCGGCAGACACCGTGGTATTGACTGGCGGCGGGTCGATCACCGATGTGTCGGACGCTGACGTCGCGGTTGCGAATGCGGCTTCGCTCCTTGCGACGGGCGATATCACGCTTGGCGATGAAGCGAACAATATCGACAACTTCGGTTCGCTGAATTTTGTCGGTCAGACGGTTACGATCAGTGAGGATTCAGACACTGAGCTGTCGGGGACGAATACCGCGGACAGTCTGACGCTGGCCAGTGCCGGTGCGATCACGGATGCCTCCGATGCCGATCTCGATGTGACGGGGGCCGCGGTTTTCACCGCAACGGGCGACATTACGCTTGGCGATGAAGCGAACAACATCGACGACTTCGGCTCGCTGACTTTCACGGGCGCGGCCGTTTCGATTAGCGAGGACTCCGCGACGGAACTGTTGGGCGCGAATTCCGCGGACAGTCTGATGCTAACCAGTGCCGGTGCGATCACGGACGCTTCGGATGCGGACGTCGCGGTTGTTGGTACGGCTTCGTTGAGTGCCGGTGGCGATATCGTGCTTGGGGACGAAGCGAATAACGATACGGACTTCGGCTCGCTGAATTTTGTCGGTCAGACGGTGACGTTCAGTGAAGACTCGGGCACGCAATTGTTCGGTGCAAGTACCGCGGACAGTCTGACGCTGACGAGTGCCGGTGCAATCACGGACGCGTCGGATGCAGATCTGAGTGTTGCGGGGACGACGATCTTCTCGGCGACCGGCGACATTGTGATCGGGGATGAAGCGAACAATATCGACGACTTCGGCACGCTGACTTTCACGGGCGCGGCCGTTTCGATCGGTGAAGACTCGGACACAATATTGTTAGGGACGAATACCGCGGTCAGTCTTTCGCTTACGAGCGGCGGCGCGATCACGGACGCCTCGGACGCGGACGTCGACGTGACTGGGGCGGCAGCGTTCACCGCAACGGGGGACATCACGCTTGGGGATGAAGCGAACAATATCGACAACTTCGGCACGCTGACGTTCACGGGTGCCGAAGTTTCGATCAGCGAAGACTCGGACACGGAGCTGTTTGGCGTGAGTTCCGCTGGCAGCCTCGAACTGACGAGTGCTGCTGCGATCACGGATGCGTCGGATGCGGATCTGAGTGTCACCGGTTCTGCGGTCTTCACGGCGACAGGCGATATCACGCTCGGCGATGAGGCGAACAACATCGACAACTTCGGCACGCTGACTTTTACGGGTGCCGCCGTATCGATCAGTGAAGACTCGGATACCGAGTTGTTGGGGACGAATACCGCGGCCAGTCTGGCGTTGTCGAGCTCCGGTGCGATCACGGATGCGTCGGATGCGGATCTCGATGTTGCCGGTGCCGCGGTCTTCACGGCGACTGACGATATTACGCTCGGCGATGAAGCGAATAACATCGACAACTTCGACACACTGACGTTCACGGGAGCCGCCGTTTCGATTAGTGAGGACTCAGCAACGGAGCTGTCTGGCGCGAGCACCGCTGCCAGTCTGGCACTGACGAGTGCCGGCCCGATCACGGACGCGCCGGATGCGGATATTGACGTGACTGGCGGGGCGTCGTTCAACGCCGTTGGCGATATCACGCTGGGAGATGAAGCGAACAACGATACGGATTTTGGCTCGCTGAACTTTGTGGGCGAGACCGTCACAATCACCGAAGACTCTGGAACCAATCTTTTTGGCGTGAGCGCCGCGGACAGTCTGATGCTGACAAGCGGCGGTGCGATCACAGACGCCTCGGATGCGGATCTCGACGTCACTTCGGCCGCAGTATTCACGGCGACTGGCGACATTACGCTCGGCGACGAAGTGAACAATATCGACAACTTTGGCACGCTGAATTTTACAGGTGCCGCCGTTTCGATCAGTGAAGATTCCGACACAATGTTGGTGGGGACGAATACGGCCGACAGCCTTGTGCTTTCGAGCGGTGGAGAGATTGCGGACGATCCGGATGCGGATATTTCGATTGTTGGCGAGGCTTCCTTTATCGCCGTCGACGACATCACGCTGGGCGATGATGCCAACAACGATACGAATTTCGGCTCACTGAACTTTGTGGGCCAGACGGTTACGATCACGGAGGACTCGGGCACTGAGTTGTTTGGCGCGAGTACCGCTGACAGTCTGGCGTTGACGAGTGCCGGTATGATTACGGACTCCTCGGATGCGGATCTCAACGTCGTCAACGCGGCGGTGTTCACGGCAACGAGCGACATTACGATCGGCGATGAAGCGAACAATATCGACAACTTTGGCACGCTGACGTTCACGGGTGCCGCCGTTTCGATCAGCGAAGATTCCGACACAATGTTGGTGGGGACGAATACGGCCGACAGCCTTGTGCTGGCCAGTGCCGGTTCAATTGCCGATGCTGCAGGTGCGGATCTGTCGGTCGTTGGGGCGGCGTCCTTCGATGCGGCGGCGGACATCACGCTTGGTGACGAAGCCAGCAACGATACGAATTTCGGCTCCTTGAATTTCGATGGCGTGGCGGTGACGATCATCGAGGACTCGTCCACTTTGTTGTTCGACGATAACGTGGCCAGCACGCTGGAGTTGACCAGCACCGGTGCGATCACGGATGCGGACAACACGACACTGACCGTGGCGACGTCGGCCAGCCTGTTGGCTTCCGGGAACGATATTGTCCTTGGCGACGGAGTTGGAACAACGATCACGTTCGCGTTCGGATCGGGCGATTTTGCTCCGGTTCATTTTCTGTCGTTGGTGGCGGACAATGTGTCGATGCAGATTGATTCTTCCGTGAACCTGCTGGCTGGTACCGGAGGAACGGACGTTGCCGGGACGCTGTTTCTGACATCGACGGGGGATGTGTTTCAGGTCAACGACGGCATCGGCGATTTGATGGCAGATCGAGCGGCGATTGCGGCGAACGGTTATGTCGTATTGACGCACACGGATTTCAATCAGTTCGCAGCCAGTTCCGCCGGGTTCGTCGACATTACCAATGCGTCGGCGATGATCACGATGGCCGTTCCGGACGCACCGCGATTGGGGAATCTTGATTTTGCCCCGTTGGTTCCGGTGGACAGCAGCGATACGGCAGCCTCGCGATTCGTGCGACACATGAATCCGCTGCGTGGTAACGACTACGCGGTCGTGCTTTCCAATGCAGACGCGTTCACGGTTACGACCATCAAGGACGCAACCAATACGCTGGGGGCGGTGCATGGCATTCGTTCCACGGCGGGCAACGTGTTCATCACCAATGACGCGGGAGACATCGTTTTCGAGGCGACGGGAGCGCCGGCAGACGTGTTACTTGATCCTCCGGCAACGCCTGACGGGACCGTCGTCGACGTTGACAATCAATACGTGTTCACGGCCATCGCCAGCGGTGAACTGGATGTCGTGAATGTCATTGTCGATGGTGGTGACGGGATTTTGGGCACGCTGGATGATATCTACACCCTGAACACACGGCTGGTCACGTCGACCACCAACCTGATGTTTGTGGGGCTCGATGGAGTAGCCGGGACAGAGGATGACGGTCGTCTGCCCGGTGGTGATGGCGTCTACGGAACGGTTGATGATCTCTTATTCGATTCAGGGTCCAACGTGTTTGTGACCGCGGGTGTCGACGAGGTTTTTGGTACGCCCGATGATGTCGTAACGGCCGTCGCGCCGGGACCGGTCGCCCGGTTTGACGTGGGTGTTGTGTCTGACCTGTCACTGTTCCAGCGGACCGATCGAGTTCCTCCGGGACGGGAGTATCGTCCTGATACGTATCCTGACGGAGTCAATGTGGTCGGCCCGCTCCTGTTGGTGTCACCGGCCGACGCCGATCTGATGACCGACAGCACGACGGCATTTGTGGGTGGGGAGAACGATCTGACGCAAACGGTCGAATTGGGATTCGGTCGCGACGACGAGCAGTTCTTTCTTGTTGAGATCGCCTGGGCGGACACGAACCGGTTCGTCACTGCGGCGCAAATCGGGTCGACCCCGGACGTGCCGGAAGTCTTTGGGCTTCGGAATACGCCGGACACCGTTGTTCCACAGATCTTTACGGCCGAGCGAACAGTCGATTTCAGGCATCAGTTCGACCTGCTTTTCTTCTCGAACAATCCGCACACGCCCGCGTTGAGAACCGAAGTGCGCCTGTTTAACGACCCCGGCATCAACCTCTACGACCTGACGGCCAAGGGCGTCACGGTTGCTGGAGATGTGATCACATCCCGTAGCCTTAACGAGTACAACGAAACGCTAACGCTGGTCGTTGCGGAAACGCTGGTCACACCGCCGCCGGTCATCAGCGTCTCGATCGAGGATCCAATTGCGTTGATACCACCGGCGCAGGTTATCATTGTCCCGGAAGAGCCTGCGACGTTCTATGAGACGCCCGGATTTTCTGATTCACCGCCGCAAGAAGCCGTACAGATTCAAACCGTTTACTACAGCCGGGTACGCGATCAGTTTGGCAATGAGATTGCCGGCAGCCGCGTAGAATGGAAGGGCGAAGTCGAAGACGACTTCCAGGCGAAGATTCGTGAATATGTTCGTGAATCGACCGAAGGCTTCGAGGATGGCTTCTACCAGATCTGGACCGAAACCAGCGATGGTGTGCTAAAGACCGAAGGTGGCGAATTCGCCAGTCCGCCGGAACTGGAAGACGACCGTGACTTGCTCCTACCGGACGATGTAGGCACGGGCGAAGTGCTTCCGGACGCGCCCAGCACCGAGGACGTGAAAGCCGGCGTGCAAGGGCGTGGTAATGCTGCGGGCGATGGCGAAGTTGGCTCACCGGACGAAGAGGCGAAGGCGAAGTCAGAATCGAAAGGCGATCTTACGCCGGGGATCGATCCAGACGACGCACGATCGGACGACGAGCTGCCGGATGACGCGTCGCCGCTGCCCACTGATGGTTTGCAGCCGTCCGGCGATGTGCGCTTTGATGGTGCGGAATCGACCAATCCCAATTCTCGCACTCGGGACGGCTTGCTGGTGAGTAGTGCAATTCTCGTTGCGGGACACCGGAAGAAACCGGGGAAGAAATCCCAACGGCAGAAGTTGGATGACCTGTTCGCAAATTCTTCCAGTGACCTGTTGTCGACGACCAATCGACGAATCCGCAGGGCTAGTGAAGACAAAAACAAGGAATAGTTCGCGCTCGGTCATGGATGGTTCCAGGCCCGTGTCGCGCAAAAGGGGCATGCCCCGGGCTGAGTGATATACTTTGTTAATGGCTGATTCGCAATCCGTGCCGGCTGCCTCGAACGATGACACACTGCGTGAAGTCGATCGAGTTCTGCGCGAACTTGGCAAGCTCGCCAAATCCAATCGCGAGGCCGATGATTTTTTTGCGATCTTGCTGGAGCACACGGCGCTGTTGATGGACGCCGAGGGAGCTGCTGTCTGGGTGAACGCGCCGGGGGGAGCTCATCTTGCCTGTCAAAAAGGGCTCGCGGATCTGGTGGCCAGCGTAACCCGGCGAGATTTTCGTCACCATGCGAGCGTGGTGCACGAACTGAACGGCCAGGCAGGCTCGCAGTATCTGTCGCTTTCAGAGTCGGCGATCGGGCATTCTGTAGTACTCGCTCCGATTGCGTGGGGTGAGAAATCGTGGGGGACGTTGGCGATCTACCACGATCGAGAGTTGCCGGAAGTGGTGCGTGACGGATACCTGCGGCTCGTTGAAGCCGTTGCGGAGATTGCGGTCGACTACCAACGGGAACATCGACTTCGCAGCCACGCGTCGCAGTTGGAAGTTTGGCATCGCTATCGTTCGTTCAGCGTAGGTGCTCACCAGCATGATGGTCTGGTGGATGTCGCACAGGTTCTGGCCAACGAGGGGCGTGCGCTGATGGGCAGTGATCGGGTGAGTGTCGCGCGGTTGTATGGTGGACGAGGCAGAATTGTTTCGATCAGTGGAATGGAGACCGTGAATCGCAAATCTCCGCTGGTGCAGAAGTTGGAATCGCTTGTCGATGCGGTAATGAGAACCCGCGAGCCGCTGATCTTCCGGGGCGACCTGTCGGGGCTGCCTCCACAAATTGACGGACCATTGCAGCGCTACCTTGATGAGTCGGCTACCAGGCAGCTCGCCGTTTTGCCACTCAACGAGAAAGCCAATGCGCCGTTGGCCGCTTTGGTGGTGGAGGATTTTGGTGGCCGACCCTTGGACGACTGGCTGCAGAGACTGGCGAAATTCTCCGAACATGCTTCCATCGCGATGGGCCGTGCCTGTGGTACTGGAGTCGTCGCCCGGCTGGGAAGCTGGGCGTCGGGCATCGCGTTTCGCCGAGCGGTGACGTTGTTGATCTGCGCGTCCGTGTTGGTCGGTGTTGGTTGGTTGATGTCGCAGGTGCAACGCGACTTTCACGTGACCGTGCGTGGCGAATTGCAGCCGGTTACTCGAAAAAATGTGTTTGCCGCCATCGATGGCCACGTGCGGGATTTGCATGTGGTTCACGGACAGTCGGTCGCCGCGGGAAACCCATTGGCGACGCTTGCTTCGCCACAACTGGATCTCGAATCAAAGCGACTGTTCGGAGAAATACAGACCGCCCGACAACAGCTCGCTGCAATCGATGCCGAACGGCTCCAACTGGGGCAGCGATTCGATCCGGAAAGCATGCGCCTGAGCAGCAAGTACACCTCGGAACAGCAGGCTTTGCAAAAACGCATTGAAAATCTGCTGGAGCAGGAAAAGATTCTGGTGGAGATGCGAGCGGACCTGAATGTTTCCAGTCCGATTGCCGGTACCGTGATGAACTGGGATGTCGAGCAGAGTCTGACATCGCGTCCGGTTCGCAGGGGCCAGCCGTTGTTTTCGATCGCCGATCTGAAGGGCGAATGGCGTGTCCGGCTGAACGTTCCGGACAACGACATGGGGCATATTCTCGAGTCGGATCCGCTGCAGAATCCGTTGAATGTCCAGTTTGTGCTTGCGACCAATCCCGAAGTGAAACACGACGGGAAGACGGCAAGGCTGGGTACGGTTTCCACACCGGATGACGAGGGCACGCCGTCCGTACTGGTCGAAGTTGACTTCGACGAGTCGCTGGTCGAAGAACTGCGGCCGGGTGCAGAGGTGGTTGGCACGGTCGACTGCGGCAGGCGACCGATCGGCTACATTTGGCTGCGTCCGATTATTCGGGAGCTGCAACGGCGAGGTTATCTGGCTGGCTTCGAGGAATTACCAGGATGGAAATCGCAATGAGCTACACCCGTGTACGACGCATCGTTCTCATCTTCGTGTTCGCTCTCGTCGCCATGTTGGGAGGTTCGCTTCCGGGAATGGCCAGCGAAACCGTGCTGATGCCATCGGCTTTGTTGCGAATCACTGAGACGATCCATGTTGCGGCCGCGACGACGGGGCTACTTTCTCGAACTCCGCCTGCCGAGGGCGCGATGGTTGAAAAAGGGCAGGTCATTTCGCAGGTTGACTACAAGAAATCCAAACTGGAATTGAATCGTGCTGCGGTGAATCTGCAGACCGCAGAGAAGCGTGCGACGAATGATGTGGACGTTCGTTACGCCGCCAAGGCGCATGCGGTGGCGGTGGCTGATTTGCAAAGGGCCAAACGGATCAACGCCGAGATTGCCAATAGTGTGTCGCAGAAGGAGCTTGACCGGCTGCAGCTGATCGTCGATCGAGCTTCGCTGGAAATCGAACAGGCCCGACACAAACGCGAACTGGCGTCGTTGGACACCGATCTCAAACGGGCCGACTATGAGATTTTTCGACACGAACTGGAACGCAGTGTTATCCGGGCTTCGGTCACCGGGATGGTCATGCAGGTCGACAAACGGCTGGGCGAATGGGTGAACCCCGGGGACACGGTTGTACAGATCGTCCGCATGGATCGGCTGCGGGCAGAAGGGTTTGTTCCCACGATCGCCGCGGCGACGTCGTTGAGAGGGCATGACGCAATCGTGTCCGCCGTGTTGCCCGGCACGAAGGAACCGATTGCGCTGCCCGGGACGGTTGCGTTCGTCAGCCCCATCGCGGACGCGCTGAATGGCCAGGTTCGCGTTTGGGTCGATTTCGATAACGTCGACGGGAGGCTGCGTCCCGGACTGCGGGTCGAAGTGAAGATTTCCACGGGCGCCGACTCCGCCGGGACTACGACCGACTCGGCACGTACGGGTGCGGATTCAGGTAACGCAACGTCGCCACTGCGATCGACGGGCGAACTCTCCGGTACCAAATCCACCGGAGGCCGGACGCCATGAGTTTGGGATTGGGGCTGCCGACGCCCGGTTCGCTGCGAGCCAGACCCGACTTGATCGTTGCGGAGCAATCCTCCGGAACGGAAAAGCGATGGGCGATCAAGGATCCGGTGGGGCTGGAGTATTTCCATTTTGGTCCCGAAGAGTGGTACCTGTTTCGTTTGCTGGATGGCAACACGCCATTGGAAGAAATCAAACAGCGCTTCGAGAAAGAGCTCTATCCGCGACGGATTTCAACGGCCGAGTTGGAAGCGTTCTGTCTCCATCTGCATGAGAATGGTCTGGTGCTTTCTGACGGAACGGGGCAGGGGAGTGTTCTTCGCGAGCGAGCCGACCGCAAGCGGACGCTGGGCATTGGCCAGACGCTGCTGGGCCCGTTGTCGATTCGTTTACCCGGTGTGAATCCGACCTGGTTGCTTGATGTGCTCGGGCCAGTTGGACTGCTACTTTTCCACCGGTTGTTTGTGATGATCGTGGGCTGCAGTTGCGTCGCGGCTGTTGCCTTGTTGGTCAGTCAGTTTGAGACGGTCGCCGGACGCATGCCATCGATGCAGGAATTCCTGACGGGGTCGAATCTCGTTTTGTTCTTGGTGGCGCTGGTGATTGCGAAATCGCTTCACGAGCTGGGCCATGCGCTGGCTTGTCGGCATTTCGGCGGTGAGTGCCACGAGATTGGGGTGATGTTTCTGGCTTTCATGCCGTGTCTCTACAGCGACGTAACCGATTCGTGGATGTTCCCGCGTCGCTGGCATCGAATCGCCGTGGCCCTGGCGGGAGTCTATTTGGAACTGATTGTTGCCTCGGCTTGCGTGTTCATCTGGTACTTCAGTGAGCCCGGTGTGACGCAGTCGATTGCATTTAATCTGATCCTCGTTTGCTCTCTGGGCACGATCGCCTTCAACGGCAATCCGCTGATGCACTACGACGGTTATTTTGTTTTGTCGGACGTTTGGCGAGTTCCTAACCTTGCCGAGCAATCGACGTGGGTGCTTCGAAATGTGGCCGACAGGTTTTTGTTCTCCGGGAAATCGCGACCGTATCCGCTGTCTGCGAACGCGTGGCTGCTGGGGCTTTATGGAATCGCGGCCGCAGTGTATCGCTTGTTTGTGGTAACTGTGATCTTGTGGGGCACGTATCGGTTCCTCAAGCACATACAGCTCGCAGCCGTCGGCGATGTGTTGGTGCTGGTCACGCTGGGCGGCCTGATGTTGCCGACACTGACGATGGCCGTCAGTTTTGCCCGACAGCCGACGATCGGTCGCAAAATTCGTTGGGGACGTTTTGCCCTTTGCGTCGTGTTCGCTGCGGTCGTGATGCGTGCGGTCTGGCTGTACCCTTTTCCGCATTCGGTCCATGCACCGTTTGTGGTTGAGTTGAAAGAGGCTCGCCCTGTGTTCGCTCAGGCTTCCGGAGAACTGGTTGCCTGCTCAACGGAAGGCACGACTGTCCAGGCTGGCGAGACGATCGCCCAGTTGCGCGAGCAAACTCAACAACTGGAGATAATTCGCGTTCAGGCTGAGGTCGAGGGTTTGCGACATGACTTGGAGAGTGCTCGCAAACGCATGAACAACGACAGATCACTGTCAGCGCAGATTCCCACGATCGAAGCAGCGTTGAATGAGCGAGAGGAAGCCTTGCGACTGGCTCGACGAGATCGGGATCGACTTGTCGTCCGGTCGCCACGAACTGGAATGGTCGTGCCTGTTTTGAATTCGCGAGTCAACCACCGCGACGAATCCGACGACATGCGAGTTCACGCGCGGGATGGTTCGCCTTTGGACCCTGAAAACTTTTCCTGTCGCATTGAGGCAGGCGATCTGATTTGCATGGTTGGAGATCCTACGCAGTTGCAGGCGACGTTACTTGTTGCCCAGGAATCCGTCGAAGATATTCGGGAGGGGGCGAGCGTCGAGTTGTGGCTGGATCAGGTGCCGCATCGACCACTGGAAGGCGTCGTTCGGCAGATTTCCCGTGGCAACCAGGCAGCGTTGGAATACCGTGACGGAATGACTCCTACCGAACCGCAAAGGCTCGGTGAGGATGACGAAGCGTACCGGGTACGCGTTGAATTCGAGTCAGAATGGAGCCCCGGTTTACCCCAAAGCGTTGGGGGGGATGCACAAACCAGTAGAACGCAGCAATTGGCGACTCATGGATCTCGTGGCCGTGCAATTGTGCATACCGGCACAACCACGCTCGCCCAGCTCTGCAAACGGTATCTGAACCATACATTCAGGTTCGAGCTTTAGCCCCTATTCCATAGTTTGGTACCGCAACCCATACGCCAGATATAATCGAAGGATCGCTCGGATTCAGGAGAAAATGCCATGGCCCTGCAGCTTTGCATGAACTGTCGAAAAAACGAGGCACTCGCCGACGGTAACGGGTTGTGTGATGAGTGCATCGCCGCAGGTGTGGAGCCACTTGATCCGAATGCGCCGCCGACTTCTGAACAGTTTGACAACACCTTGGAGTTTTCTGATTCGCTGCAAGTCGCCGTGGACGCCAATGCATCGGCAGGTGAGATCGAAGGCGGCGACGACGGGCGGACTCCGTTGCCCGACGAGAGTTTTGGAGACGACATCGACCTGGGCGATCTGTCCGACGTGGAAGCGGACGACGAGCTGGACGACCTGAGTACTCCGACGATTACGGCTCCGAAACGGGATACCGTGAACGTCGACATTCCGCTCGCTACGCCCGAAGACACTGCCGACGGAGGATTGGACGAAGCTCCCACGATTGTGCCGGACGCCGGGACGCTCAAACCACAGTCGACCGGGTTTGATATACCGGACACGGACGTTGTCGATGGGAGTGGCTCGACTGATGAAACGGACGAGCCGGCAGGAACGGTTGATTTCAGTGTTGATGCCTCTGCAAATCTGGAGGGTGGAACCGCGTGGGTGTCGGTAGAGCCACCCCTTGGCCCGACGCAGATGCCGTCGATTCGCACGACGCAGATTTCTTCCTCCAGCCAGTTCATCGAGGAGTATGGTGGTTTTAACCGTATTCCATTACGGACGGTTCGCGAAGAGGGCGAGAAGCACGCCGAGTTCGCGGACTACATGATTCTCGACAAGGAGCCGATCGGGAAGGGCGGAGTGGGACTCGTCCGTGAAGCGACTCAGGGCGGTGTTCGTCGTGACGTCGCGGTAAAGACAATCCTGAAATCCAAAGACGTTCGCGGCGACAAGGCGTCGGAAAATCTCCGCAGTACTTTCGTGGCGGAAGCAACGCTGTCCGCGAAGCTCGACCACCCGAACATCGTACCGATTCATGAGCTCGGCCGCGCGGAAGACGGCACGATCTTCTACTCGATGAAGCATGTCAAAGGGCAGGGCTGGCACAAGGTCATCGAATCGAAGAGCGAGTCCGACAACGTCGAGATTCTCATGAAAGTCGCCGACGCGATGGCCTACGCACATTCGCGAGGCATTTTGCACTGCGATTTGAAGCCCGAAAACGTGATGATTGGCGAGTACGGCGAAGTGCTGCTGATGGATTGGGGTGGCGCTGTAGAGCTTGTGCGGCTACGTAAGCACGGAATCTGCGTAGTGCAGGGGACGCCTGAGTATGCGGCTCCGGAAATGTTCAATCTGGATTACGAAAGGATTGGTCCGGTATCGGATGTCTATCTGCTGGGTTCGAATCTGTTTGAGGTGCTGACGGGAAAACCTCCGCGCGTCATGGGGAACAGGAAATCCAATCGTATCACCGAATGCCAGGAGAACTTGATCGTTGACGCCAAGTCCCGCTCGAAGGGGCTGATGCAGATCGCGATGAAGGCGATGTCCACCGATCCGAAGGATCGATACCAGTCGGTGGAGGAATTTCAGGCGGCGGTCAAGAAGGAATACGCGGACAAGCAACGTTTGAACCGTACGTTGTTGGCCGGTGCTGGTGTTCTGCTGGTGGGTGTCGTGATTGCGTCAAGTGCAGCGTTCCTTTCAAACGCAGCCCGCAAGAAGGCAGTGGCTTCCGAATTTAAGGCGACCAAGGCTGAAGCAAAAGCCGTTGCTTCGCTGGCGAAAGAAAAAGACGCTCTTCAGAAGAAAGAGGCGGCCCTGGCCCTGGCCGAGGAAGCGAATGCCGAGGCAATCCGAAAACGCGATGAAGCGCTTCGAGCTCAGGAGAAGGAGGCCAAGGCTCGGGTGGCGGAGGAGCAGGCTCGTAAGGCTGAAGAACGCGAGAAGATGAGGGCGCTCGCTGCCGAGATAGAAGCCAAGGAAGAACGCGATCGTGCGAACACGGAAAAGGATCGTGCGGAAATCGCCGAAGGGAAGGCGAAGGAGAACGAACAGGCCGCCATTCGGAACCTGGTATTGGCGGAACGTCGAAAGTTCACCGCCGGCATCTCGCTGGCTGACAAGCTGATTTCCGACCAGGATCCGGTTCTGGCCGCACAAACGCTTGGGGATATTTTTGAAGAAGACCGTCGTCGTCTGGAAGGTGATGAAAATCAGGATAACCTGATGGGCTGGGAGTGGTTCCGCCTGAATCATCTGACACACCAGGATACCCCAACCCGGGACGCTGGCGGCAACGTGGTGTCGACGGGAACGGCGGTTGCTGGTTCCGTGTTCTTCACCGCCGCGAACAGTTTCACCGACGGTCCTGCCATGATTCATCTGTGGCAGAAGGACGTCGATGTTCCGATTCAGTCGATCCCGGTCGAGGGCACGATCAATGCCGCGGCGATCAGTCCTGATGGCCGTTTCATTGCGGTTGCGACGAACATCGCGACTGGTAGTCTACGCATCATTGATGCTACCAACGGCAATGTCGCCAGCATCGCGCCAGTGGTTGGAGAAGTTTCTGCCGTCGCATTTTCGCCGTTGGGCGAATCGTTGTTGGTAGGTAGTGTCCCGGGAGCCAACCGACAGACGGCGAATTCTCAGGTCTATCTATTCCCGATCGCCGAAGGTCGACTGGCCGTTGCGATGGAATTGGGGGGCGGCGTTGGTAGCAAACGAATGGACAATCACCGCAATCGCGTTGCCTCCGTTGGTTGGTCCACAGATGGAAAGTACATTTATTCCGCTGGCGATCGAGGTACGTCCGGTCGTCGGAGTTACGTTTTCGTCCGCGAAGCCTTGCGCCCAAACGACGAAGGGCGAACTCGAGTCATCTGTGTGCGGGATTCGCACGTGCTGGGCGCGGCGATGTCGGCGGATACCGGCGACGGCACACGGATGATTGCCTGCGCGACGCTGGAGGAAAAGATACTCGTCTTCGAGCATGGTCGCGACCAACTTTCACGGTTGCCAGAACCGACCAAACTGGTGCCCCCGACATCACCTGTCGCTACCTTGTACGGTCATGATCTGGCAGTTCGATCGGTCGCCTTCCACGGGCAGCCCAATCAGAATCCGACCGAGAAAATCAGACTGCTCAGTGCTGGTGACGATCGGGCGCCGATCGTTTGGGATGTTTCCAATGGCGAGCGGGAATTTACGCTACGTGGTCATGCCGAGCCGGTAAGGGCGTGCGTGTTTGCCGGTCCGAATACGATCGTGTCGGCTGGCTATGATGGGGAAGCACGAATTTGGGATCTGACTTCCTATCGTGACGAGCTTACGTTGGAGTCCGCTGGCGAGGAGTTTATTGACGCTCGTATTTCGCCCGACTCAAAAACTGCTGTGGTTGCCGGTCGGCGATCGGCGATCGTCTGGAATCTCGCGGACGAATCACGGCGCGAGCTGCGGGTTGGGCATGCCGGTCGAGTGGAGCATGCGTCCTGGTTACATGCAACCAACGAGCTGTTGACCGCGGCGGACGATGGATCGATATGCCTTTGGAATTCGACGGATGCCCGACAGCTACGACGATGGCGGAGTGGCGACGCGGGAATTCTGGTCAACGCATCGACGTCGGGGAAATACTTTGTAACCGCGAAAGAGACCCGCGCACCTTCCGCCGGGGACACCCAAAGTCGTCCGACGATTCAGGTTTGGAACTCGGCAAAGCGGCAGGTCGTGAATCGCTTCGTGCCAAACGTTGTCGGCCCGCTAAATTCGATTGCCGTCTCGGACGATGGCCGGATGGTGGCAATGGGGGTTGGAAAGCGAGCTTCCGCTCATACCGTTCAGGTGTGGGATGCGAGCCAGCCGGGGCGCACGCGACGCATGTGGATGGGCGACAGCCTGAAGACCGTGCATCGCACCGAGGCTTTGGCATTTACGGCGGATGGAGCCTTCCTGTACAGCGCTCACAATCAAGGTAGCTCGCAGAGTTTTCTGTTCAAATGGCGGGCGAGTACCGGCGGTGATCCCGTTGTTGAAACGAAACTGCAAAACGACGCGGTGGCGCAGCTGTCCACACACGGCGGACGCGTTGTTGTGATTACGCAGGGTCGAAAGATCTATGATTGGAACAACGGTACGTTGATGGCTACCGAGGACGAGCATCCCATTGCCAGCGCCGCTGTGAAGGATGCCGATGGTGTCCTGTATGTTGATGCATTGAGTGGAGTGAGCTTCAAGCGAAGTATAGCTACGTCGATGGGGAAGATGGGTCGTCGCAACTTTGTGTCGCAAAGCCCCATGTTGGCGAGTGGCATTGGTGCTGAACCGAATCGGGTTTGGACGGTTTCCCGAGATGGCTATTATCGAATCTGGAATTCGCAAACGGCCGAAGTGATATCGCAGGCTCGAATTGGCGCCGAACCGCTGGAGATGATTGCGTCGTCCGCGGACGAATCGCGCTTTGCATTCGTCACATCGGCCGGCACGATCGGCGTATGGGGCACGGCGACGGGAATCGAAGCGACGACTCAGGGGCCGGCGGAGATTCACAGCCTTGCATGGCAGGGCGACCGAGTGCTGATCGCTATGGGAACCGGGAACGTTTCGCAATTGGCGATATGGACGCCCGGTGAAGTGATGGTGCCGTTCGCGGCGAACATTCGATCGCGTATTCAGTGTCTGTACTCAACGTCTGATGGAGGTGTTTTTGCCGCCGGAACGACGTCGGGCCAGGTTGCGATCTGGTCACGCGACGAGGCGAGTGATACCTACAAGCAATTCGACGCGCAGGGGCAGGGTGTGGGTGTCACGTCGGTGGCTCTCGCCCGCTATCGTAGTGCTCGGCGACTTCTGGTTGGCGACGAAAATGGGCGAATTCGTATGCTCGTCATCGATCCGGAGCAGCAGACAAAGGCCGAGCTGATTTCGCTGGTGGGGCACAACACGCCCGTGGCGTCCATGCATTTTTCGAAGAATGGTCGCGAGCTTGTCACGACGTCGCAAGAGGGAAAAGCGATTCAGTGGCTGACGAAGTGGGCCACCGATGGGGAGAATCCCGCGGTTTCGGAAGTGGTGACGAAGCTGATCTCGAATATCGCGGACTAGTCGTCCACGCTATTCGCCGGTTGGTCAATCGAGTGTTCGGTCTGTTCTGTCTTGCGAACGTGACCGAGTGAATTCGAGCCGAAGATGCTATCGAGCCGGTGCCCACGGAACCGCTGGAAGTCCGCGCGGTGTTGGCGGGACGATCGATGTTGGCCGAGTCGATACCGGCGGTGTTTCGACGGGGATCGCTGGTACCGGAAGGTTGGTGCCCGGAATGGGGTCGGTCAGCGTAGGTGAAATGGGCGCTGGATTCGGCACTACCTCGTTGGGTAGTGGGCCGGTGTCGATTGATGGCGCGTCGCCCATTTCTGCCGGTTGCGTATTCAACAGGCTCTGCTCGATACCTTGTAGCGTTGACGAATTGGAAGCGTCGGAAGACGCATAGGGTAATGGAGCAACCGACTGGTTGGCTGCCGGTTGGGCCAGTGTTGGCATCGGTGAATTGTCGTCCGCCCAGGTCGATGCGGGAGCCGAAGCATAATGCTGCGGGCCGTTGGTGAAATCGGTCGTGCCCCCGGTTGAGATGACTTTGTCGTGCTTCAGATCTCCACCGTGTGGCGGCTTCTGGCGATAAGTGAGTAGCTGGGCCTGGTTGTAGGCGATCGAATCTGACATGCCCTCGGTGAGAAAGACGCCGTTGTGAGCCAACAGGCTGCCCTTTTCGAAGTGCAGGTTTTTGATGGCCAGCGCGAATTCGACCAAGGCCTGGTAGTAGTTGAGATCTGCATCCAGGCGTCGACGCTGAGCTTCCAGCAGGACGTTGATCGGTGTGTCGCCTTCTTCATGCTTCAACTGGATCGCTCGGACCTGTTCGCGAGAAGCCAGTTGCCGGTTGTATTGGGCTTCGACCAGTTGGAAGGAGCGTTTGAGCTCGGAGACAGCGTTGCTCAGCCCAAACATGACTTGCTGCTTCTGCTCGTCAAGGATCGCTCGTTCACGAGCCAGCAGGAGTTCGGTGTTACGCACGGCCGCATGGGCTCTTCGAAAGCCGAGTGGCATTTCGAATTCGACGCCCAGTTGCCATTCCTGAAAGTCGCCGTCGGCAAGGTTCCGTAGTGCGCCGTCGTATTGGTTCTGTTCGCCGCGAACCAGTGACTGGCCAAAGCCTCGCCAGCGATAACGTGCTACCGCGTCCATTTGCGGAAGCAGGAAACTCTTGTTCGCCAGTAGCTCCAGTTCGCGCTGTTTGACTTTCCACTTTTGCGTACGCAACTCGGGGCGTTTGGCCAGCGACTCGTTGGCAATTTCATGCCAGTCGAAGTGAACGGGCGCTGGAGTCGGTTCGTCGGAAGGTCGGATTAGTTGCACGCTATTGATAGGCATGCCCAGGATGAGTCGTAGTCGGCGTTCGGCGATACGCACCCCGCCAAGGTTGCGGAAGGAACCGCCCGAACTGCCATTGTTGGTACGGGTTCCATCGACCGGGCGGCCATTCAATGCGTCCAGAACTCCCGCCTGGAATCGCCAGTATTGCTCCTCGGCCTGACGCAGGAACTGCTCTTCGCCTTTTTTGTCGCCCTGCGCTTTGTAAGCCTGAACGTGTTGCCACGTGTCCAGCGCGGAATCGCGAGCACTGACTTTCGAATCCAGGTCGCGATAGGTGTAGTAGAGATCCCAGTACGCGTTTTCGACGTTGCTTATCAGGTCGCGAGTGCCTTTTTCAAACTCGGCAAGCGAAACATCGCTGCGAATTCGGGAGATCAGCACGCCATTGATGTTGCCTGGTTGACTGCCGGGGCCGGCTGTCCGGTTGAAGAAGACGCCCGCACCTTGCATCAGCGGTTGCCGGACTTCACCTTCAAGATAGGTTGTCCACGAGCTACTGGGGACACCGAATCGGTTGCCGACGGAATTGTTGTAGTCGTAGTCCGTGACGTTACGGAACGCCATCGCCGCACCGGTGGCGGACTGTTTTCTGATTTCGGTTTCGTAGTTTCCAAGGTCCTGCGTCAGCAGCCCGCCGTTACCAAAGAATGTATTGTTGAAGGCACGATCGTTTTTCTCAAAGAACGCCCGTGAACTCAGTTTCGCATCGAACGCGCTAAGGGCGGCTTCGACACCGGAACGTGGATCGGTGTAGGCGATGGCCGGATCGAGCACCGTTGGCAGGATAGCCGGTTGTCTTAGCACGGTACCGCCAAGGTCACGCATGACTTTCGAGTTCTGCAGTGCAAGCTTGACGGCCTGTTCCAGGCTCAGATCGAAATAGACGAGATTGGTCTCGTCGGCGATTTCCGGAGACGGTGGAATCGCGAACGAAGTTGGGCAACAACTGTCGTCGACCGGATCGGTGATCTCCAGCTGGGCGGGCTCGCAACCCGGTGTCGTCTCGATGGGCAGGCACATCTCGCCCGGGCCGCACCCCGACTTCACCTGGCGAAAATTGCAGGCGGAAACCGACAGCAGCAGCAACAGGCAAGCGAAGGTTCGTGTGCGAACTCGAGGTGCCATTCCATCGTGTTCCATGTGTTGGGAAATCCGGCAAAGGCGACTGATCCAGTCTCAGGGCGCCGACAGGCCCCGTTCTGGTGCGTCGTGACTCCGTGCCCTGCGGAACCGAGTCTTGCGGTCGTTTCTTTTTATTCGGTCGGCAGAATCGGAATAATCAATAAATCTTGCCCATTCCACTACTTCGAATGGACCAGGGGCATGTCTACAGATAGGTGGAAGATTGCGGGTATATATGACGATACCGGTTCTGAGGATAGTCCGACCTTTATCGATTTCACACGACCGGGCCGATTGATGATGACCGACCGAACTAGCGGAATAGCTCGTCGACTGCTGATTGTTCCTATGGCGATGCTCGCAATTGCAGCGTCGGGGTGTGCGGCGCTTCAGCAGGATGTCGTTGTTCCCCCGGCTGCTCCCGTTGCTACCATCTGGCAGAAGCTTGGTGTGCCTGCTGGCATGAAAGCGTTCCAGACGGCGCGGGATAACCTCATCAATCGTCGAGGCAACTTCCCGGGGCTGGAAAGAAAGCCGCCGGTGAAGCGTTTGGCCGACCCTGCGAATCTCGAGTCGGAAGTCCCGGCCGTGAAGGCTGCTGCTGGCATCAAGCAGAAAGAGGATCTGGCTCCTCAGAAAATCAAAGCACTGAAGTACCTCGCGGAAGCCGCTTGCGGTTGCTACGACGAAGACGGAATCGTGGAGGCAGCCTTCCTCGACGCGTTGAAAGACTGTACGGAAGACGTACGGAAGGCCGCGATCGAGGGCATCGAGACGACGCTGTCACGCTGCAAGTGCGGTAGCTGTTGCGGAACCTGCTGCACTGCCAGGATTCAAAAGCGACTTGCCGACATGGCGACCGGGCAAAAGCCAGACGGGTGTTGGATAGAGCCATCCGTCGAGCTGCGGCGCATGGCGGGACAGCTGTTGTGTGCCTGCCCGGTGGCTCCGATGGAGTTCGAGGAATTCGATGGACCCGCTGTCGGCGAACTGCCGGAGCCCTTCGAACGCATTGGCACTCCGTTACCGTTGGCGAAGCCGGAGGATACCCCGCCGCCAGTTGAGCCCGCTGGCAATCCGGGCAAAGAAGAGACGTCTCCAACGGACAACGAGTCCAGTCCGGAAGAGCTTTCGCCCGCAGGTGGGACCGAGCAGCCACCAGGCCTGGAAGAAGCCCGTCTGCCGCTGATGGATTTTGGTCTTCGACATTCGAAACCACGAAACGTGGCAACTCGCGAGTTGACGCCTCGAGTAACCGCGAAACTGCAACAACCTCCTGTCTTGCGTGTGACCGATGTGTCACGGTCCACCCTGGCCAACTGGAAGCCGACGCGACCTTCCGGAACGTCGGTGGTCTCGCAGGCAAACCGTTCCAACCAAAGCGTGCAGTCGAAGCCCGTTCCGTCCCGGCAGCCATCACCGGCGCAACGAGCAGTTGCGTGGCTGAGCGATCGTCCTGATGCAGCGCGAGGAAAAATCCGCCAGGTGGCAGGGTTCGTCCCGGTACCCAAGGCGAAAGCGGCTGCACGAAAGTCCAGCCAACGTGTGGCTCCTACCGCGGGGCCATGGTTGGGCACGATCGAGGTGATTGACCAGCGAGCCCGGACTGCACTCGTATCGGTAAAGAGCCATGCGAGCGTCACTGCCGGAAGCACGGTTTGGGCACGTTTCAGCAAGGACGGAAAGACTCAGACATTGCCAGTTGAAGTCATACACGCGAAGCCGGGACTGCTTGTGCTGAACGCGACGGCATTCACCGGCACGCCGATGGGGACGACGGTCCACATCTCTTTGCCACGCACGAACTGAGCGACTACCTGGTTTGCTTTGGACCGAGTCGCTTCAATTGGATGTTGCGAAACTCGGTGATCATGCCCGCATCGTGGATCTGTAGTCCCATGATGCCGCTCTTGAGGTACTCGGGTTTGTTGTCGACGAATTCGGATGCGACCTTACTATTGATGGAGAAGGACAGCTTTCGCCCCCTCGCCACAATGTGCATCTCGTTCCAGCCGTGCTTGTGGATGTCTTCTTTCTTCAAGGCGTCGGGCAGGGTTGTGAAACTTGTCTTTCCGTCTTTGGCGATGAGCAGGCTACGGCCTCGTCGACAGTCATACTCCTCTCGATCGGCGAAGTGAAAATCCCACGCACCAAGTACCTGTGGACCGATCCCGACGTGCCCGAAGTCAGCGTGATAGCCTTCGAACGGTCGCTTGCCGGACTTGTCGATGTGGGCTCGAACTTCGACGCCGCTGTTGCCTTTGGTAGCCATGCGGTAGTCCAGTTTCAATTCAAAGTCGCCCAGATCCTGGTCCTCGTAGATCAGATAGACCAACTGGTCCTCACTGCCTTTGGCAACCAACACGCCGTCTCGGACAGAGAAGTCGCTGATGTTTTCCTTCGGCATGGCTCGCCAACCCTTGAGCGTCTTGCCGTCGAAGATGGATTTGAAGCCGGTCGACTTTCCCTGTTTGGCGGCAGGTTCTGCCGTGATTCCGGAGCTGCAAAGCGCGGGCAACAGGAGGCAGGCGAAGACAAACGTTCGTGAAGGAGTTGGCGTGCGCATGGTCGTCTCATGTTGAGGGAAGATACGCTCACCATTTTTGCGACTTGCGTTGCCAGACGCCAGCGTCTGCGTTGGCCGTTACAAATTGCTACGCGTCGAAGTGTTCCGGCGCGATTGCTGGCAGGTGATTGGTTATTGGCTTCGACCGAAGCCCGAATCTAGCGTCGTCACGACCGGAATTGGACGCCGCTGCCGGCCAGGCCTTTCTCCATCGCCCGTTGCATGCGCACGTACTGCGCCGATGAAATGCTGGGTTTGGGCGGTGCCCGGTGACCCTGATCAATTAGTTGATTGACCAGCTGCATCTTTTCAGGCGTGTTGCGGAACTGGGCGATTCCACACTCGAGGACTTTTTCGGCTGACTTCGCGTGTCCGTTTTTCCAGCATTCGTGGGCGACCATCGAATAGAGTCCGACGGCGTGCGCGGTTGTTGAATGTTCCTTTGCTTCTGAGATGACGGCTTTCAACGTTGGCTTGGTGACCGGCTTTGTCAGGTCGGTGTTGGCACAGAACAGGAGTACTCTGGCGATCGCGGCGTCGTCGGTATCGGGCCGCAGTACGACGACGCGTTTCGCCTGACAATTGAAACTCTCGGTGAGGCTGGGCAGCAATTTGGACGCGAGGAAGTGACTGCGAAGTACGATCATCTGCGCTTCGCGTTCTACTTCGGTGGGGATGTCACCGTGTTTACCGAGCAGTTTGTAGTCGCCCTCGATCTGTGCAATGTGATCGCTGCCCCGGGCACCGGTTTCCTCGGGAGGAAGCTTGCCAAGGTCGGCATAGAGGTCGTTGAGTGCCTTTTCCGAGTGCTTCAGGCTGGAGACGATGGTTTCGACCGACGGCAGCGGTTGCTGCGTGAAGTCGAGTTCGTAGCCGCTTTCGACATATTGAAACCCAACGAAACCGACTCCGCCGGCAATCAGCATTAGCAGTGGAGTAAGGAGGGCTCTCATAAAATTCACTCCGTCGATCGAACGGACCTGGGCTTTGCGACACACGCCGTTGATTCGAGCGAATCGGCAACATCAGCGTGGTTATTGGAAGCCTAGCATTGCGGAGGGGGAAGGTGACCAAAGAGCCGGGTTCACCCGTCGAAGTGTCGGTTTTGTGCAACATTCACGACCGATTGATGTGCAATGGCGACGTGAACCTGCCAGCCGGTAACAGAGCGGTTTCGTTTACAACACCGTTTTCAGGTATTGCCCCGTAAAGCTCTCTTCGACTTCGGCGACATCCTGAGGCGTACCTTCCGCAACCACGTAGCCGCCGCCCTCGCCGCCATCCGGTCCCATATCGATGACCCAGTCGGCGGACTTGATGACATCCAGATTGTGTTCGATCACGACAACGGTATTTCCCTTGTCGACCAGTCCGTTCAGGACATCCAGCAGGCGGGCAATGTCCTCGAAGTGCAAGCCGGTTGTCGGTTCGTCCAACAGATAGAGTGTTTTGCCGGATTCGACTTTGGCCAGTTCGGTTGCCAGTTTGATGCGCTGCGCTTCGCCACCGGAGAGTGTCGTCGAGGGCTGCCCCAACGGAATGTAGCCCAATCCAACGCGGCACAGGCTTTCCAACACGCGGGCGATGTTGACGAAGTTCTCAAAGAAGCCGGCAGCGTCTTCGATCCGCATGGCAAGGACATCCGCGATCGATTTGCCGCGATAAAGCACGCGCAACGTCTGGCGGCTGAATCGCGAGCCGTGGCACTCGTCACAGGGAACATAGATGTCAGGGAGAAAGCTCATTTCGACTTTCTGAACTCCCTGCCCCACGCACGCTTCGCAGCGGCCGCCCTTCACGTTGAAGCTGAAACGACTCGACTTGAAGCCGCGTTGCTTGGACTCACGCGTGCCGGCGAACACTTTCCGAATCTCATCGTAGACGCCGGTGTAGGTCGCCGGGTTGCTACGAGGTGTTCGGCCAATGGGCGACTGGTCGACCTGCACGACCTTTTCAATTTTGGAAACGCCACGCAGACTCTTGTGTGGCCCCGGTTTGGCCGTTCCACTTCCCAATCGGGAAATGACGGCGGGACCAAACGTTTCGTTGATCAGTGAACTCTTGCCCGAGCCGCTTACTCCCGTGATACAAACGAGGGCTCCCAACGGGATTCGCACGTTCACGTTCTGCAGGTTGTTGTGACTGGCTCCTTCAATCCGCAATGAGCGAGTCTTGCTGGTTTTGCGCCGTTTGGCGGGAATCGGGATTTCTTTTTTGCCAGCCAGGTACGCGGCCGTGATGGAGCCGTTGCCATTACAGATGGCTTCCAGTTCGCCCTGCGCCATGACGCGGCCACCGCTCTGGCCGGCTGCCGGTCCGATATCAATTACCTGGTCCGCCTCGCGCATGACGGCTTCGTCGTGTTCAACCACGATCACCGTATTGCCCTGTTGCTGAAGGTCGCGAAGGGCTTCGATCAGACGTTGATTGTCACGGGGATGAAGTCCAATGGAAGGTTCGTCCAGAATGTAGCAAACTCCCACCAGGCCCGAGCCAATACTGGTCGCCAGTCGAACCCGTTGCAACTCGCCACCACTGAGTGTGTCGGTGGGGCGATCGAGCGTCAGGTAGGAGACGCCGACGCGTTCCAGGAAGTCCAGCCGTTTTCGCATCTCATTCACTAACGGCTCGGCGATTTGCAATTCCTCCTCGTCGAACTCCAGCGAACGAAAATAGGCGTTGGCTTTTTCGACGGGCAGCCCGGTGATCTCATGAATTGCCTTGCCGCCCATGCGGACGTTCATGGCTTCCGGACGGAGACGTGAACCGTCACAGGCGTCGCACCGCAGGCTGGCTCGATACGTTTCCAGTTCGGCGATGCGTTTCTTGCTGGACGTGGTGGAAAACTCCTGCTCCAGCAGAAGCAGGATCCCGTGGAATTTTTTGTCATCGCCAAGAATGAAGTACCTGCGAACCTTCTCCGTCCACGACGAGAGCGGCTGATCGGCGTCGAGCTTGTACTTTTCCAGGAAGGTCTGCACTTCTTCCTGATATTTCTTCCTGGAGGCCGCCGGGGCATTTTTCCATGCGACCACGGCATCGTCAGCAAGGCTCACGTCAAAGTCCGGAATGACCATTTCGGGATCGAACTGATCGAGTGCCCCGATGCCTTCGCAGACCGGGCAGGCTCCGTACGGGCTATTGAAGCTGAAGGTGCGCGGCTGGATTTCTTCGTAGCTGATATCGCACTTTGGGCAGGCGTGTTGCGTGCTGTAGAGCTGCTCCTGCCAACTGGTGTTGGCTTTGCTGCGGGCTTCCGCGTCAGGCGTCAGGTAGAACACTTCCACCAGCCCGAAGGACTGTTGGATCGCCAACCCCACCGAATCGGCGATCCGTGAACGAATTCCATCGCGGATGATCACACGGTCGACGACCGCATCAATGTTGTGCGATTTGCGCGAAGAAAGTTCGGGCAGATTATCCAGGTCGTAAACTTCGCCATCGACGCGAACACGCACCAGCCCCGACTTGCGCACCTTGGCGAATACGTCCTTGTGGGTGCCGCGTTGGCCACGAATAATCGGTGCGAGGATCATGGTCTTGGTTTCGGGTGGCAGATCCATGATGCGATCGATGATCTGATCGACGCTCTGTTGTTGCACTTCGCAACCACACTTGTAACAGTGAACCTTGCCCAGGCGTGCCATCAGCAGTCGCAAGTGGTCGTAGATTTCCGTTGCGGTGGCAACCGTGCTGCGTCGGCCCTGGTGTCCGGGTCGCTGGTCGATACAGATCGTGGGCGGCAAACCATCAATCAGATCAACGTCGGGGCGCTGTAGCTGATGTAGAAACTGGCGGGCGTAGACCGAGAGGCTTTCGATGTATTGCCGTTGGCCCTCCGCGTACAGCGTATCGAAGGCGAGCGAGCTTTTTCCCGAGCCACTAGGTCCTGTTATGACGACCAGTTTGTCGCGGGGAATATCGAGATCAACGTTTTGCAGATTATGGACTCGCGCTCCGCGAATACGGATTGCCGAGCCTTTTGCAGCATTACCATTGCCGGATACTTCCGCCATGGCAGTCCCCTGGTTGCGAAAAAACACTCCGTTGAATCCTGTACCGTAATCCAGCGACTGAAGGTAGGCAACCTGGTGTTGGCCCCGTGAAACATCCATGGCAAAAATCGTTGAATTGCTGGTGCGCCACGTAAAATCCACGTGGCCGGGAAGCCTGATATAATCCTCGGGAAATCATGACGAAAAAGAAACCGACCAATCCGTTCTACGTACTTTTACTGCTCGCCGGTGTCGCTTTCGCGGTCACCGCGTGCGCCTATGGCGTGATGACGGTGCGCCAGCTTCAGGCGGGCCGGATGGCTCGTAGGATGCCGGTTGAGGACATTGAAACGTCGGCGTCCTTTAACCAGGTCGTCGACGAGCATGGCCTGACGGCGATGATTGCGGAACTTGTATTGTTGGGCATCGGCACCTTCGGGGCGATCGCCTACGACCAACGGCTCGATGCGCAGGATGCGAAAAAAACGACCGCTGAGACGCCTGATGATCACTCAAAGGAAACGTCGACATGAAAGTCAGCCATCATTCCGAAATTGAGCTACAGCCGGTCGAGATGGACGGTGCAGCTGGAGCCAGCGTGCGGCAGCTGATCGGGCAGAATGTCGGTGCCGCCAACTTTGCGATGCGAATGTTCGAGATCGAACCCGGTGGCCATACGCCGCTGCATCAACACGATTACGAGCATGAAATCTATGTGCTGGAAGGCAGCGGGTCGGTGATTGATGGAGACCGACAGCATTCGCTGGCAGCCGGTGACGTTGTCTACGTCCATCCGAACGACGTTCATCAGTTTCGCAACGAGGGGACGTCGACGATGAAGGTGCTTTGTCTGATTCCTAATTCGGCGGCCGGCAAACAGGTCACGGTGATGCCGGAATGCGGTGGCGAGATGAGTTCCGGTTCTCCCGGCTAGAGTTTCGCTCATACCAATGACACGCTAGGGCCACAGATCGGCAAATGTATGAGCGCTGAAAAGGAAATCGAAAAGCTCCGCGACGAGATCCGGCATCACGACCGGTTGTACTACGTTGAAGCCAGTGCGGAACTGTCCGACCTTGAATACGACAAGCTACTCGGTCGGCTCAAGAAGCTGGAGGCGGAACACCCGGAGTTGATCACCGCAGACAGCCCGACTCAGCGTGTTGGCGATCAGCCCGTTTCTCATCTTGGATCGGTAACGCACCGGTTGCCGATGCTGTCGATTGACAACACCTACAGCGTGGAAGAATTGCGGGAGTACGAACAGCGAACGCGAAAGCTTCTGGCGGATACGGATGAGGAAATCGAATGGCTGGTTGAACTCAAGATCGACGGTGCGGCGGCCTCCGTCTTTTATGAGAAAGGCCAGCTGTCGCTTGGCGTGACGAGGGGGAACGGCAAGGTTGGCGACGATGTTACGCACAATGTTCGCACGATCCCCGATCTCCCGCTGAAGCTGTCGGGCAAAAATATTCCGGAGATTCTCGAAGTTCGCGGCGAGGTCTACATGACGAATTCCGATCTCGCGAAACTCAATGAGCAGCAGGTCGCCCGTGGCCTTGCGCCTTATGCAAATCCACGCAATACGGCCGCCGGTGCACTGCGGTTGCAGAGTGCCCGTGAATGTGCGGAACGAAAGCTTCGCATGTTCTGTCACGGCATCGGCTATCAAGAGGGACTGACGGCCACCAACAACGCCGACTTTCTGCAGCAGGTGCAGGCATTCGGATTGCCCGCCACGCCGCACTATCGATGCTGTAAGACGTTTGACGAGGCGGTCGCGTACTGCGACGAATTGATTGAGAAGCTTCCCGAGCTTGATTTTGAAGTCGACGGGATTGTGTTGAAAGTCAACGATTTCGCGCAACGCGAACAGCTTGGCAATACCACCAAGAGCCCTCGCTGGCTGGTGGCATACAAGTTTGAGAAGTACGAAGCCACGACGCGTTTGAATGCCATTGAGGTCAATATCGGCAAGACGGGGGCCGTGACGCCGGTGGCTATTCTCGAGCCGGTTCAACTGGCGGGGACAACGGTTAGCCGCGCGAGCCTACACAACGCTGATGAAATCGAACGCAAGGACATTCGCGTTGGCGATGTGGTGGTCGTGGAGAAAGCCGGAAAGATTATTCCGCATATCGTCCGCGTCGAACTGCAGGAACGCAAAACAGAACTCAAGCCATTCCCGTTTCCGACGCGGTGTCCGGAGTGCGACACAAAGCTCGTCAAGGATGAAGGGGGCGTCTACGTTCGCTGTCCGAGTGACGTGTGCCCGGCCAAGGTCAAAGAGCGGATTCGGTACTTTGCCACGCGAAACGCCATGGATATCGACGGGCTGGGTGACAAAATCGTCGCGCAGCTTGTTGATGCTGAATTGATCAACGACTACGCCGACCTCTACGAGTTGACCGTTGAGCAACTGACCGAGCTGGAACGCATGGGGGCTTCGTCCGCCGGCGGGCTTGTGAAGGCGATTGAAGGCAGTCGGTCTCGTGGGTTGGGGCGTCTGCTGAATGCGTTGTCCATTCGGCACGTCGGCCAGCGCGTCGCGGTGATTCTCGCCGATGAGTTCGGCTCGATGGATCGTCTGGCGACCGCCTCGATCGAAGAACTGAATGCGGTTGAAGAGATTGGCGAGATCATCGCGGAGAGTGTGCACGAGTTCCTGCATGGAGACTTCGGCAGTCAGATCATCGCGCGTCTGAAGGCGGTGGGCGTGAAGATGACCTCCGATCGTCCACCGAAAGCCGAACGGAAATCCGGACCGCTCGATGGCAAGACGCTGGTCGTGACGGGGACGTTGCAGAACTACAAACGGGACGAAATCAAAAAGCTGATCGAAGAGCATGGTGGCCGCGCGTCGTCGTCGGTCTCGAAGAAGACGGATTTCCTGGTCGCCGGCGAGAAGGCCGGCAGCAAGTTGGAAAAGGCCGAAAAACTGGGTGTCAAGGTGCTCGGTGAAGACGAGTTTGCCGCGTTGATCGGGGACGGCTAGAGAAAGCTCGTTGCGGCGTCGTGGCAAAAAAAACGCGAGTCACATGGACTCGCGTTTTTCGTAGCTTCAGGGTGGCTCCGGCGGGTTCAGCAGATGCGCTGACCTTCGCTGGAACGCTTGTTAGCTGCCGCCGGTCGTCGACTGGAATTGTGGCAGTCGAGGATTCGGAATCGACGAGTTGACCTTGCGGCTAATCTCATCGATGTACTCAGCCGACCAGGATCGTGGTGCGACCTGAACCGACTCGACACGTGGCGAAATTCCGTTGGTAAACAGCTGGCTCGACGCGGTCGAAATGGAGTCGAGTCGTCGCTGTTGTGCTTCCGGGTTCATCGACTGCACAACGTACACCGTGCGGTACTCGCTGGGAGCACTCGTCATGATGGCGTAGAGCTTGCGACGGCCCGCTTCATTCAACTCCTGAGTTTCAGGATTGAAGTAGACTTCCGAAAGGGTGTTTTGTCGCTTCCAGCCGTTTGCCAACTGCCTTGTGAGCGTTTCGCAAACGGTGACTCGATCTGCCTGTTGGAATGGCACCGGCCAGCAATTGTTGCGTTGCTTGTCGAGGTGTGCTCGATTCCAAAAGGCGTGCCATTGCGACCAGTCGGCATTTGCCTGACCCGCGGGCACAATGAACAAGAAACTGAATAACATTAAGAGGCTGACACGCAGCATTTTATTTTCCCCCGCATCCTGCAGTTTAAGCGTCGTGAATTAAAAGCTTGCATCCGTTCGAATCCCCACGACGTTCCTTCAGGGGCGAGTGCAAGCATGGCACTGTCGTAGTTGTCTATCGGCATGCTATGAATGCAATGCTGTGACAAAATGCTGGCACTGTGCGCATTTTCTCCAGCCGGAAGAATCGGAGAAGTACGAGGGTTGGCGGTCGTTCTCGCGGAATACAGCCAACGTGGCGTGTCTGTCTTAACGTTGTCAGCTTCCGTTGTGTCGTTTTCTGCGACGCATTGTCGACGCAGTCCGTGTCGTTGCGGCGTACTTGTCGAAAGGCCGCGGCTTTGAGTCCTCGTTTCCTGTCACGGCCGCACCTGCCCGTCACATTTTTTTGTTCCAGACGAGGCAAAACGTTGTTGGCTCGCTACCGTACGTCCGGGGTTCGGCGGCAGGTATTTGTCATTCGACAGCCGCTCGCCGGGGGTCCCAATTCCACGTCAAGATGCGACAATTCAGGGTTGCGGCCTCAACCAACGGAACCAAGCCATGCTGTTCGACGACCCCAAGAAGCTATACCTGCTAGACGGCATGGCGCTGACGTACCGGGCCCACTTTTCGCTGATTCGCAGTCCGCGTTATACGTCCGCCGGAATCTGCACGAATGCGGTGTTCGGCATATCCAATACGCTCTTCGACATCCTGAAGAAACAGAAACCGACACACATTGCGGCTGTATTCGATACGCCGGGTCCGACGTTTCGGCACGAGCAGTACCCTGAATACAAGGCGACTCGAGACGCACCGCCGGAAGATCTGTCGCAACAGTTCCCGTTGGTCGACCGCTTCTTTCAGGCTATGAACATTCCCGTCATCCGCAAGCCGGGATTCGAGGCGGATGACATTATTGGCACGTTGGCGCTGGAGGCCGAAGAAAACGGGTTCGCGACCTGGATGGTGACTCCCGACAAGGACTACCATCAGTTGGTGACGGAAAAGACAGTCGTCTACAAGCCGGGGCGCAAGGGTTCCGAATTTGAGATCCTTGGCGAAGACGAAGTGCTGGACAAGTGGCAGATCGAACGCGTTGATCAGGTCATTGATATTCTCGGCCTGATGGGCGATTCCAGTGACAACGTTCCGGGAGTTCCTGGCGTCGGTGAAAAGACCGCTCAAAAACTGATAAAGCAATTTGGTTCGGTAGAGGCTCTGCTACAGAATACGGACAAGTTGAAGGGGAAACAGAAGGAACGCATCGAAGAAAACCGCGAACAGGCGATTCTGTCGAAGCAGTTGGTCACGATCAAATGCGATGTCCCGTTGGAGGTGACGTGCGACGAACTGACGGCGCAGGACTATGACGCCAAAGCCCTGCAGTCGCTGTTCGAAGAGTTGGAATTTGACGTGTTGGGCAGAAAACTCTTCGGCAAGGACTTTTCATCAGCGCAAAAACGAAGCGAAGTCATCCGTGAAAAACGCGAGAAAGAAATTCAGCAGATGCTGTTCGACGAACCTGTCGAGCAGGAAAAGGCGATCGCGGACGTTCCGCACCAGTACCACACGGTGACGACCGCCGAGCAACGCAAAGAGTTGCTCGAACTGCTGCTGCAACAGAAGAAGGTCTGCTTCGATACGGAGACGACCGGACGTGATCCGCGGCAGTCCCTACCGTTGGGGCTTGCCTTCTCCTTCGAACCGCACACGGGTTACTACGTTGTCTGTCCCGACGGGGACGCTGCTGCCGTCCTCGATGAATTTCGTCCTGTGTTCGAAAACCCGGACATCGGAAAGGTGGGACATAACCTCAAATACGATGTGACGCTGCTGAAGTGGCACGCTGGAATCGAGGTTCGTGGAACGCTCATGGACTCGATGTTGGCGCATTCGATGAAAGAGCCCGAGATGCGGCACGGGCTCGATTATCTGTCCAAACTCTATTTGGGTTATCGTCCGATTCCCACCAGTGACCTGATTGGTGAGAAGGGCGAAGAACAGAAGAACATGCGTGACATTCCGGTCGAGCGAGTGGCCGAATACGCGTGCGAAGATGCCGACGTTACTCTGCAGGTTGCCGAGGTCATTCAATCCGACATCGAAGAACGCGGCGTTGCCCAGGTTTGCTACGACATCGAGTGTCCGCTGGTGCCGGTGCTCGTCGATATGGAGTTCGAAGGCATCCGCCTGGATGTGGAAGCCTTGAAGAGATATTCCGTGCAGCTCGAAAGTGACATCGAGGAACTGCAAGCGGGGATCCACGAACAGGCCGGACACGAATTCAACATCGACTCGCCCAAGCAGCTTGGCGTCGTGATCTACGAAGAAATGGAACTGGAGAAAAATCCCCGCAAGACGGCGACGGGGCAATTTTCCACGCGTGAAGCGGAACTGCTGAGGCTGGCCGGTCGCCACAAGATCATCCAGGATGTGCTCGACTATCGAAATGCCGTCAAACTCAAATCGGTCTACGTCGATCAACTGCCCGAACATGTGAATGAGTCGACCGGGCGGCTACACACCCACTACAGCCAGTCGTGGACGGCGACGGGGCGGATGCAGTCGAATCATCCCAACTTGCAAACGATCCCCGTTCGCAAGGAGCGGGGCCGCGAGATTCGTGCTGCCTTTATTCCGCGGGATGAAGAGCATCTGATTCTGGCGGCGGACTATTCGCAGATCGAATTGCGAGTCATGGCGGAACTGAGCGGCGACGAGGCCATGATGGACGCGTTCCGAAGTGGTACCGACATCCATCGTGTAACCGCGGCGCAGGCTTACAAGGTCGATTTGGATGACGTCACCCGAGAAATGCGTGATAAGGCGAAGACGGTCAACTTTGGCATCATTTATGGCATCTCGGCGTTTGGGTTGCAGCAGCGATTGAACATTCCTCGCAAGGAAGCTGGCGAGCTGATCGACAACTACTTTGAGAAGTACCCCGGCGTACAGGACTATATTGATCGTTCGATTGAGTTTGCTCGAGAGAATGGATACGTCAAAACGCAATCCGGTCGGCGACGCTACATTCGCGAAATCAATTCTCGCAGTCGAACCGCAAAGAATGCAGCAGAGCGACTCGCCATGAACAGTCCGATTCAGGGTACGGCAGCCGATATGTTGAAATTGGCCATGATCCGTGTCCATCGCGCACTGCGTGATGGCGGTTTCCGAACCAGGATGCTTCTGACGGTACACGACGAGCTGGTCTTTGATATGTACATTCCGGAGCAAGATTCCGTCATGCCTGTGATCGAAAAATGCATGAAAGAAGCTCTGCCGATGTCGGTCCCCATCGAGGTTGAATTGGGCTTTGGCCAGAATTGGCTGGAAGCACACTAGATACGCAGGGCTTTCCGCTGTGTAACGCACTCCAATGCGTTCACGACGCAGAGCCCCCAAACGCTGCGCGCTACGCAGAGAGTCGTTCGAATTCCCGTCTTGCAATCGGTCGCGCAGGAACTCCGACAACGATGGCATCATCGCGAACATCGTTCACCACGACGGCGCCAGCGCCAATGATGCAATTTCGGCCAATGGCGACGTTCGGTTTGACGCAGGCATTCAAACCGATCAGCGAATTGGCGCCGACGCGAACGCCTCCGCCCAGAACTGCGGCTGGTCCCACGTGCACGTTATCTTGCAAGACGCAGTCGTGCTCCACAATCGCCCGAGTGTTGACGATGGCGTGACGGCCAATTCCCGCATTTGCACTCACCACCGCACTCGCGGCAACGAAGCTGCCTTCGCCAACACTTGCGCCCGGAGAAACGATCGATTTTGGATGAACGATCGAAGCGAATGGAAGCTCAATTTGCTCGAGCAAGCGTTCGCGTAAGGCCAAATCGCCGACGGCAAGGATCGCGGACGGATTCAGATGGGAATCATATCTGGCGACCGGCGGAATGTGACTGAAGCCGCCAAGATGACGCGTTGCAAGAGCCAGTAGGCAATCCGACGAGTTGTCGTCGTAGTACCCACGGATGGTATGACCTGCAAGACGAGCGGCTTCGCATACAACCAATGCGTGGCCACCTCCTCCCACAAGGGAAATCCCATCGGCTTGCGCGTCCCTTACACTAATCACGATTCCGTCCAATCAACATCCAGGGTCATCCCTGGTTGTTGCTATCGTCTCGTGCTAGCTCTGTTCTTGCGTTGTCATCGATAGAGTGTCGTTTTTATGAATCTGCGGGGCACGACAGTTCAGGAGGAAACCTACGCGAATTCCGGTGAGAGCAGATTTTCCAGATCGTAACCCTCAATCATGGATCTCAATTTGGTCATGGCCCGCTTCTCCAGCTGGCGAACCCGCTCCTTGCACACGCCGAATTCGCCCGCGAGTGACTGAAGAGTTTGTTTCTTGCCGTCGGTGTCAAAGCCGAAGCGAGCCCGGATGATGTAACGCTCACGTTCGTCGAGACTGGCCATGATGGCCGTTAGTGATGAATTGAGGTACACCCAGCCCTGATAACCGATTCGAGGATCAGACTCGGCCTGTGGTTGCTCGGACATCAACGTCTGGTCACCCGTCGAGAAACGCGTACGATCCCGATGATCGTTTTTCATGGATCGATAAAGTTGCCGTCTAATCACCATCGTGGCGTAGGTACTGAATCGGAAGCCGCGATCAAAGTCGAACTTTTCAACCGCTCGCATCATGGCCAACAGGCCGTCACTGAGCATCTCCTCGAAGAGTGATTGGCTGGGCGAGAGTTGTTTGACGATCGAAATCACCAAGCGAACGTTTGCGGAGATGATGCGGTTCTTGACCTGGTCCGCTTCCGCCAGCAGTTCGTCGATTTCGTCCATGCGGCTCGTATTGAGCCGACGTGGCGACAGTTTGGATCGCAGACGCTCGGCTCGGTACAGCAGGTAGTTCATGCGTCGGAACAGCGTCTTTTCTTCGTCGCCCTCCAGTAACGGAGCGTCGCACATGCGAACAAGGTGTGTGGGCAACCGGACGCCAGGCTTGCAGTGTATTTCGGGCGCGAAATCCAGATCGAGCGGTTCGCCGAGGATCTTGCGTTTCGCATTTCGCTCTTCGAACGCATGATTGGCCATGTAAGCGATGGGGTTTTCGATAAACGCTAGCAGCCGATCCCGGGGGCTGTCCTGCCTCCGTGAGACTTGCTCCTTGCCTTCGGAATCCTTCGAAAGAACGGGGCGATTTTGAGATTGCAGCTTGGTCGACGCGATCATGATTGCTCCAAAACAGTCAATTCGTTCAAAACGTTCAATTCGTTCATGAATGTAGTGATCGGCATTAAGTCTTGCAACCCGTCAAAAAATAGGAAAAATTTGAACTTAGACCCGTTGCCAGTCGGCTAACCGTCAGCAAGAATCGTTCATAACGTCCATTTCGCCGCAGCGGGTTCATCAAATGCAACAGGTTTTCTCTCCAAGACAGGTTGCTCGGGCGATCGGAGCGAGCGAGTCATCGGTCAAGCGATGGTGCGACCGGGGCGTGCTCCCATCGGTAAAGACCGCTGGGGGGCATCGGCGATTGCCGATTTCTGGCGTGCTCGAATTCCTGCGTTCTGAAAATCGGGCGCTGAACGACCCGACCGCGATTGGACTGCCGAAGGGGGCTGGTTCGACGCCATCGACATCTGCCGATGCTCTGCAGCCTTTCAAACAGGCGCTCACGAGCGGTGACTATTCGGATTGTCGTCGCATTCTGTATGACCTCGTCTTCGCGAACGTTCCGCTTGCGGTAATCCTCGACGAGGTTGTCACCATTGCGCTGCACGAGATGGGCGAAGATTGGTGTGCCGGTAGCCTGGAAGTTTACGAAGAGCGACGCGGTTGTGAATTGGTGACGCGTCTGGTCCATGAACTGGCGATGACGATTCCTTTGCCACCGGAGACGGCCCCTGTTGCGATGGGGGCGTCGGTGGAAGGTGATCCTTACACACTTGCCAGTCGCTTCGTCGAAATGATTCTGATCGACAGCGGTTGGAAGGCGACATCACTCGGCTCCGGCGTACCGATTGCGTCGCTCGCGAAAGCGATTGAGGTAAATCGTCCGCGTTTGTTCTGGGTTAGCTCGAGCAGTGTCGCGGACGAACAGAAATTCATTTCGGACTTTGAGATACTCTCTTCGGCGTGCGGGGAGACAACGGCTCTGATTATTGGCGGGCGTGGTTTCTCGGAACCTATCCGGTCGAAATTACGCTACACCGCCTGCTGCGAAAATCTGCAGCGACTGGAGTCGCTCGTCGCGGCGATTCACAATCCCAAGGAAAAGTAATCATGATGAATATGGACCGTCGTTCTTTTCTGGCTTTTTCGTTGGCGGCATCCGCAACAACCACTTCTGCTGCTGAGTGGAATCAGTGGCGTGGCCCCAGCCGCAACGGACTTGTTGGCGCCGAAGACAATTGGCCCTCCAGTTTGAAGTCTCTGGAAACGGTCTGGCGAACTGAATTGGGTCCCAGCTACTCGGGGCCGGTTGTTGCTGAGGGCAGAGTCTTTGTAACCGAGACGACTGACAAGAAATACGAGGTGGTCAGCGCCTACGCGCTTGGTGACGGGGAATCGCTGTGGCGAACCGATTGGCCCGGTGCGATGAAGGTGCCTTTCTTCGCCGCCTCGAACGGTAGTTGGATTCGTTCGACTCCGGCCGTATCCGGGAACCGTCTCCTGGTTGCCGGTATGCGTGACGTGCTCGTTTGCATGCAGTCTGACACCGGGGCGGAACTGTGGCGGAACGACTTTGTCGAAACACAGAAATCGAAGCTACCTTCCTTTGGATACGTCAGTTCGCCCATCATTATTGGCGACTTCGCCTACGTTCAGGCTGGCGGCGCATTCCTGAAACTGGAAATGGAGACTGGGCGAGTTGTCTGGCGAGCACTGGATGATGGTGGAGGAATGTATGGTAGCGCATTCTCATCGCCTGTCCTCGCGACGATCGCAGGGAAAGAGCAGCTGGTCGTGCAGACTCGCAAGGAGCTTGCAGGTGTCGATCCGGAGTCGGGCGCCAAGTTGTGGGCGGTGGATGTACCGGCGTTTCGGGGCATGAATATTCTGCCGCCAACGGTCCATGGTGATACGGTCTTCACCAGCACCTACGGAGGAGGATCGTTCTGCTTCGACGTTAAGAACTCGGCAGCTGCTGGCTGGAAGGTCACGCAATTGTGGAAGAACACGGTGCAGGGTTATATGTCCAGTCCGATGGTGTTCGACTCGCACGTCTACGTCCATCTGAAGAATCGCCGTTTCAGCTGTATGGATCTCAACTCCGGAAGCCAAAAATGGTCGAGCAAACCGTTTGGCCAGTACTGGAGTATGGTGGCTCAGGGAAATCGAATTCTCGCGCTCGATGAGCGTGGAGAGTTGCTGCTCGTGGAGCCGAGCACAGAAGAGTTCAAGCTGGTTGATCGTTTCAAGGTGACTTCCAACGCATGGGCACACCTTGCTGTTGTCGATGACCTTGTGTTGGTTCGGGACCTCAACGCACTAACGGTCTACCGTTGGGCATAGTCGACGGCCGCGACATCAGCGAGACAGCTTCTTCGCTTGGGCAACCCATCGTTCCCTGCGAATTCTGCCACCAAGCGAGAGCTGATCGTCGATGTATTCGACCGTCTCTTTCGTCCAGTCGCGGACCTGTTCGAAGGTGTAGATGCCAACCGAATTCAGGCGTTTTTCCAACGCAGGCCCCACCCCGTTGATCTGTTTTAGATCATCAATCTGCTCGGGCTTGCGAGTGAATATTCGCCCGAAATTCGGGTCCGTTTTCGTCGCGCCATTGGAGTTGCTTTTTGACTTGCCTGATGATTTGGATGGCGCTGTCTTCGAGCGTTTAACACTGGGTTTGCGCGTTGAAGCCGGCGAATCGCCAGTGCTGGCCTGAGCCCGAATGATGGCCTCTTGCTCCTTGATCGTAGAACGCAAGGACGCCGTCTCGGACCGCAATTTGCCCAGTTCGCCGGCAAGTTGTTCTAGCCGCTCGTCTTTGTCCGCCAATCGATTCTGCGAATTCTCAAGAGCCGTCTTGAGCTTCTTCACCTGTCGCTCGGTCAGACCGGAGTCGCCACTTTCTGCGTCCAGTTCGCGAAACGCCTCGGTCATCTCGGCCAGTTTCACCTGATCTTGCTTGCGATACTGTTCGATCGTTGCGATCTTTCGCTTGGCGCTGTCCAGTTGATCCTGCAATTCTTCGATGACCGCATTGTCGAGTGCGGACCCGACGGGACTGTTGCTGTCGGAGCTCTGCAACTGCTCGCGGGCGGCTGCCAACTCAGCCGACAGCTCTGCATTCGCGGTGGTGGCTTCCTGCAGTCTTTGTCGAGCGGACTCTTGTTCCCTCGACCTTTCCAGTCGGGATTCTTCCAGCTCATTTGCGACCGCATGTAGCTCGGCGACGCTCTGGCGATACGCGCTATTCTGTTCTTGCAGTTCTTCGATTTCCGCGTCGCGTTTTGCGGCCGTCTCCTGGAGGCGTTGGAGTTGGTCGGAAACTTCAACGAGCTTTTGTGCCGCGGCAGTATCGAGATCGGCATCGCCTGAGGCTTGCGACGACTTCAGCTCCTCGTTTTCCGCTGCCAGTTTTTCGACCCGCTGTTTCAGTTCGCCAATCGCTCCGTTCCGATGCTCAAGATCCGCTTGCAGGCGTTTCATCTCGACAAGAGCAGCCTCCAGTTCGGCCGTCGAAGTGTCGGAAGCAGGAGTTTGGTCGACGCTCGCGTTTTCGTCCGGATTCCCGTCTTCGTCCAATCCCAGCTTCGCGAACAGCAATATGCGTTCGGCGTCCCACGACTCGGAAGCTTCGTTGAGCAATGCGAGCTGCTGCTTGAGCTCAATTTGCTCATCCTGAACCCGTTTTAGCTCGCTGGCTTCCTGCGTAGCTTGTGAGGTTAGTTGCTCGGTCAATTGCCGTAGTCGCGTCAGTTCTTCGGCATCCTTCATTGCCGAGTCAACCTTCTGGCGGTCGGCGTCGATTTGAGCTTTCAATGTCCGCATGGCGGCAGCCTTGGCATCCACATCTTCGTGCGAAGCGCCAAGCTGGTCGGCGAGGTTCTGTTTTTCGGCTTCCGTCCGTTGGGCGGATTCCGTTAGCTCCGCCAATTCTGCTTCCAGCTCGGAAATGCGCCCAACCAGTGGTGCAGTGGCCTGCTGATCGGCGGCGTCTCCCGCTGCTTCACCGGCTTCGGTTGCTTCGGCCACGCTCGTTACAGCTTTCAGATCATGCTGAAGTGACTCGATCCTCTGCGTCAGTAAATCGATCTTTTCCCGATACTGTTTTTCGGCCGCCCGTTTCCCGCTGGACAGTTCGTCGCTCAGGGAGGTGACATCCCCGAGCTGTTTGACGACGCTGTCCAGTTCCGTTTGAGTCTGCGCTTGAAGGTTGGCGGCCTCGGCCAGTTGCTCACGCGTGCTGGTCAGTTCGTCGCTCAAGGAGTTGGTCTCCCCGATTTGTTTGACGACGCTGTCCAGTTCCGTTTGAGTCTGCGCTTGTAGCTTGACGGCTTCGGCCAGCTGCTCACGGGTGCGGGTTAGTTCCTCAGTTAGCTCGTCGCGGACCGAAGCCAGCTGACTTACGGCCTGCGTGCGTTCTTCTTCGAGTTGCGAACAGCTGGCCCGCAATCCGCGTACTTCTGCCTCCAGATGTTCATCGGGCCGCTCGGTTTGGAGGGCCCTATGAGCAGCCCGGAGTTCCGCGATAGTTTGTTGCAGGTGTGTTCCCTTTTCACGCTCGTCCGCCAGTTCCTGTTGCAACGCGTCGCGGTCGCCAGCGAGTCGAGCGGACTCGTCGTGACGGGATTGCTCGGATGTGGATGCGGACGACCGGAGTTTCGCGATCAGCTCGTCTTGATTTGCCGATTTCGCCTCGAGCTCTTCGATCGTTTTCTTCGCACCAGCCAACTGCCGATTGAGTTCGGCGGTGGCTTCCTGTTGGTTATGTACAAGCTTTTTTGCCGCTTCGCACTCGTTCTGCAAAGCGGTGAGTGAACGGGTAGCTTCCTGAAGTTGGGTTTTCGCAGCGTTCTGTTCAGATCGGGTGTCTTCGAGTTCGGCTCGCGTGGTGCTCAATTCGGAACTGGATGCATCAATACTTTTTTGGGCTTCGGCAAGTTTGGATTGGGCCGCCGTCAATTCGGACTGCGCCGCCGTCAATTCAGTTTGCGCCGCCGTCAATTCCGCGCGGGCCGCATCCCGCTCTTCAACCGCTCGGTCTCGGGCGGTCGTGAGGTCGTCAATCGCCGAAGCGTCCTGTTGCGGAGTCGCGGTGGCTTCCTGTGCCGCAGCAAGTTCCGTGTCGACGGCAGATTTCTCACGCTGCAAGTGCAACAACTGAGCGTCGCGGAGCGACATGTTCTGATTGAGCTGACGGATTGTTTCATTCGCGAGCGACAGTTCGGCCGCGATACGCTGGTTTTGGGCGACGGTTTCCTGATAGCGGGCTTCCATTTGCGGGTCGGGTTTCGGACTCGCTGCGGATTCCGTCTTTTCTGCAGGCGCGGCTGCCTTCGCTTCTTTGAGTTGCGTTTGAGCGTCCTGTAGACCGCTTTGAGCATCATTGAGCTTCCGCTGCAGCTCCGCATTGACGTCGGCCAGACTGTCGCGTTCGCGAATGAGGGACGCTTCGGTCGCTTCGCGCTGTCCGAGGATTGACCTCAGTTCGTCGATAGTCGCCTGGTGTTGCGATTGTATTTGCTCCAACGCCTCCGAGGAAAGACTGCCGGTGAGTTTGGCATCCGCTTCGCGGGCGGCATTGCGAGCCTTTTCGAGTTCGGTGGCCAACGACGATTTTCTGGCTTCCAACTCACCGACGAGATCGGTGAGAGACTGTCGCTCGTTCCGCAGTTGCATCTGCTCTTGCGACGCGGCCGCGTACTCTTGCTTCAGCCGCTCGAGATTCTGTTCGTGTTGCGAGACCAATGATAAAGCATGGTCTCTTTCGGTAGTCAGATGAGCCAGTTCGTTGTGGGTCGCCTCCATCGCGAGGCGTAGATCTGCCAATTCCTCTTGCGATGATGAGTCTGTACTTGTTGCCGTGGGCGCGTCGGGTGATGTGCTCTCGGGTGATTTGATGGTCGCGTCAAACGCAGCGGGCGAGTCCTGGCTTGGTTTTGGTTGGGGTGGTGCGGAGGCTGATTCTGCGGCACGAGGCGGCATGGGGATCGTGCCGGGGGTTTCAATTCGAGTGCGTCGCGGAGGAATGGGGCGAGCCATCAAATCCTCTTTGGATGCCGTGGGCTTCTTCGCGGCGGGAAAGCTGACCCCGGGCGGAGAGGAGGCCGAACGTCGCGGTGGAATTGCACTGGAAGCCGACGGCTTGGATTCGGGACGATTCACGTCCGGAGTGTCGCTGCTGGTTGGCCGCGCTTTTTTGGCGGGGATCGACTGCATTTTCTCGACATGAGCTGGTCTCTCGATGTTGACGTCGCCTTCGCGTTCAACTGGCTCCGGAGCTACCGTTTCTTCGGATGCGACCTCCACTTCTTGCTCAGGCCCGTCATGCACGGGGGCTGGCTCTGGCACTTCGTCTAAAGTCTCGGGATCTGTCGCGATCTGCGGATCAGGCGTTTCGATTGTTTCGTCGGCAGTAGATTGAACGTCCGAGTCAGGAGTTGTCTCTTCAGGCACTTCGTCCACCGCGACCACTTCGGCTTCCAGGCGCGCCACTTCCGCCTCTACGGCAACCACTTCTGCTTCCACGGTCGACTCGGCATCGGAATCGTCAGTGACGGCAGGGTGTTCTGGTTTGGGGGCGATGTCTTTCACATCGTCGACTTCGATTGGAGAGGTTTCCGGTGTGGGTTCCGCCTGATTCGGAGCTTCCTCCGGTTGATCGTTCGGAGCTTCCGCCGCAAGAGAAGCTGCAGCGAGATCGCTGGTTATAAGCTGAATCTTGCCATCGTCCTGCTCAGCGGGCTTGCGTTTCCGCGTTGGCGTGACCGCATCTTCGTCCGTCTGCCGTCGCTTCCACCAAACCGTCGCCAACACAATGATCGCGATGAATACGACCGGAACAGCGTAGCCCACAATGGTTTTGATCAACTCCAACATTTTCTTACCTGAGACTTTTTGTCGCGCTCCGACTAGCAGATCGGCATCCAATTGCGGGTATAGCGGATATCGTTATCTGTTTCGTTGCCGCAAAAGAGAGTTCGCTTCTCAAGGCGAAGATCACCTAAGTCTATCACGAGCTGGGATATTTTTGCGGATTGTGCAGGCGTCCTGGTTTGTCTGGGCTTCGTAATCGAACCGTTCGAAGGATTCCGCCGGTGGTTTGGAAACGGGAAGTCTCGGCAGATTCAATACAAACGGGCCGGTGGCGATCTCATGGGCGCCTGGCCCCTCGTTCCCGGGCTCCGCCCTGGAACGCGCTGCACCGAGGCTCTGCCTCATGGGGTCGACGACGATGCATGACTACTCGGGACACGCGGCGCTTCATTTGGAGCAGCCGCGAAGCGGCGGCAGCACGTAGCCCCATGCGTGAGCATGGGGAGCATGCGGCGCTTCCTCCTCGTTCCAGGGCGGAGCCCGGGAACGAGGGAACGAGGGAACGAGGGACTTGGGACCTGCGGCGCTTCATTTGGAGCAGCCGCGAAGCGGCGGCAGCACGTAGCCCCATGCGTAAGCATGGGGAGCATGCGGCGCTTCGTTCCGCGCCTCCGCGGAGCGGAGACAGCCGGTCGTATGAGGCAGAGCCTCAGGGCAGTGCGTTCCAGGGCGGAGCCCGGGAACGAGGGGGCGCGTTACCACCGGTCGGCGAAGTGGGCGTTCTGAATTGGAATCAACTGATTGAGTACCTGTTGCAGGACTTCGGCCGGCGAACCGTTTGCGTCGACCGTCGCGATGATGTCATCACTGAAATAGTCCAGCAATGGCTGTGAACGCTGACGATAGACTTCGAAGCGTTTTCGAATCACATCTTCATTCGCGTCGTCCGCTCGGTTTTCACGAATGGCACGGCGACGAATCCGATGAATCATCTCTTCTTCGTCTGAACACCTCAGATGTACGACCCGCTGGATTTCAAGATGATCTTTTACCAGTTCCGCCTGATCGGGATTGCGCGGGATGCCGTCCAGGACCAACAGGTCTTCACGAGGCTTGTAGCGCGAAAGGGCAACGTAAGCGTTGAGTGCTTTCTTCCAGATGCGGATCGTCAATTCGTCGGGGGCAAGCTTGCCCGCGGAACTGTAGCGACATACTTCCTGGCCTTCAGGCGATCCGATATCAATCGATCGAAAAACGTCACCGACTGAGAGGTGAAAGAAGCCCGGGATCGTGCCCAGAATACCGCCCTGCGTACCTTTGCCAACACCGGGAGGGCCAAATAACAATACTGAGCGAAAGCGCTTGTTGGTCATGTCCGTCCCCCATTCCTCGAGTGCACTAAAGGGTGCGTCGCTCGCGTTGGATCCAGTTGCCACGGTGGATGGCACGTGTGTTGAGTTTGTTGCTTCGAAGTCAGGCACGTATTTGCTCAAGGAGCGTCATCAGCACTTCGGACTGGTGGAGATACCAGAGGAACCCGATGCCGCAGAGGATGGAAAGCGTGTAATGAATTCGCCCCGGAATGCGCCAATAGCCGCGACTCCAGGCAACTACGCTACCCAGCAAACCCAATGCCAAAGCGACTCCGGCGGCGGCGGTGAGCCACGCGACGTGCTGCAAATGCAGATTGGGGCCATCCATCCAGAGTGCCGGGCGCCGAATTGCCAACAGGAACAGCCCCGACATCACGGCGAGAACCAATAGGTTGGCAACCCAGCCTACAAATCGAAAGAAACGACTACCGGCTGTGGGGTCGTATTTGTCGTTTTCGTGCAACGTGCCGCGTAGCACGAACGCCACGAACGGCCATCCCAGCACGGCTGAAACTGCCATCCATTTGCAGATCGTGAACCAGACCACCCGATTAATCGGGTTTGTGCCGGAACCCCGAGTTCGAGTCCCCGCGAAGGAGACGGAGTCGCCGTCGCGCGAAACCGTGCCACCGACCAGCATGACGCCGCCGTCGACCATCACCAGCATCGAGGCTTCTCCAGGACTTTCCGGGTCAAGTCCGTGGAGCGAAAGTCCACTTATGAAGGGCACCGCCTTTAGCGCGAGTTCCCGGTTGGCGTTTTGCCGGGCCACGGCATCTGCCTCCAATTGCTCCCAGTCAATGTCCAGGCCCTCAAGAGCCGAGCCGACGCCGGTTGGTGTAACCTCCGCGGCACCTTCGTTCACCGGTTCGCCATCCACCGGCTGAGCGATGAGTGCGTTAACCCACGCACCGGTCAAGACGACGAACACCAATAGCACCTTATAGTTTTTCATGGTTTGCCTCGTGTTAGCAACTGACGACCGCCTGGCGATTTAATCTTATGGACGGGAATTGAAGACTTCGCATGTATGCTGTCCCCGCGTCCGATAGCTTCTATTGTGCGATCTGGATTTCCGAATGCGATTCCATGGAGCGTTCAGAAAGCTGACACGGTACAACTACGCGACCGGGACCATAAGCCTATCTTAGATGATGGCTTCGAGAAGTTCATTTACATCGGCCATTCGGCCTTTGCCTTTTTCGCGGCAACTAAGCCATCCTTCGCCCGGACCCACCATCCTTACGCCGTCTTCGACAAGCTGGGCAAGATTGCGCTGTACGGAAGGTTTACGCCACATCTCCGTATTCATTGCCGGAGCCATGATGACATCGCCTTCGAAGCAGAGGTACAGCGTCGTCAACAAATCGTCCGCGATGCCGTTGGCGACGCTCCCCATAAATCCTGCCGTAGCCGGAGCGATGCAAAGCAGGTCGGCCCGTCTTGCCAGTTCGATATGTGCACCCAGCGGATGAGCGGGATCAAATATCGCGGTGGCGACCGGTCGACCCGATAGGGCGGCGAACGTGGCGGGGCCAACGAAACTTGTCGCCGACTCGGTCATCACAACAGAAACGGCGGCACCTGCCTGAGCCAGTTTGCTCACCAGGTCCGCCGTTTTGTACGCAGCGATGCCGCCCGTTACGCCGACAATTATCTCACGCTTGTTCATACTTCAAGCGGATTTACCTCTCCGAGTCCGCCCAGCTCATCTCCGCCTTCGCCGGTGATTTTGACTTCGTTCGAGGAATCCAGGTAAATCTTGTCCTGCACGATTTCCTGCAGGACGATTTTCATTTTGTTCTGGGTGTCGAGTTCCACCAACGGACGCGAGCCTTTGTTGAGGGCCACGAGTCGCTTTTGAATCAGGGTCGATAATTTGAAGCGCCCACCAACTTTGTTGACGATGTGCTCTTCGCGTAGTTCTTCCATCATGATGATGTTTCTCCGATCATATCCAGGTGCCGGCAGATCTCGCTGACTGCCTGGGGAATGGAATGGTTGATGATTTCGTGGGTATATTCTTTGCCGTAGGGCCACTCGTGACCGGCAACTTCCAGACGGCGTTTGATTGTTTCTTCGTTTTCGGTGCCTCGGTCGCGCAGTCGCTGTTCGAGCACCTCAAGGCTCTCGGGGCGGACAAAGAAGGTCACCGCGTTGGGGTATTGCTCAACTACTTTGGCACGTCCCTGCACATCTATTTCCAAGACTACCCATTGTCCTGCTTCGAGGCTAGCGGTCACGGTCTCCTTCAGCGTCCCGTACCAGTATCCGCGGCCGAAAACCTCGAAACACTCAAGGAATTCCCCGTCGTTTTTCTTTGCCTGGAAGTCTTCGTCCTTCAGGAAATGGTAGTCGACACCGTCGACTTCGCCCGGTCGCGGCGGTCGGGTCGTGGCCGATACGCTCATGCGAAGTGGCTGGTTGCTTGCTTCGAGTACTTCGCGTAACACAGTTGTCTTCCCGGCACCGGACGGTCCGGAAAAAATTAGTAGTCGGCCGACGGTCGTCAAATCATTACTCCACGTTCTGAACCATCTCGCGGATGCGTTCGATGCACGTTTTCACGTGTACTACCTGTCGGGCAATTTCGGCATCGTTGGCCTTCGAGCCGATGGTGTTGGTCTCTCGCAGCAGTTCCTGAACCATGAATTCCAGTTTGCGGCCCGCCCCGCCGTCCTTCTGGGTCATGATGTCCCGAAACTGATCAAGGTGGCTACCAAGCCTGACGATCTCTTCGGATATGTCGGCACGTTCCGCGAACACGCCGACTTCGCGAATGACATCCGCAGGCTGGATTTCAACCTGGTGTTGGGCTAACAGCTTGTTGAGCCGGTCTGTGAGCCGGGTCTGGTAGGCTTCGACAACGCGAGGTGCCAGTTCGGAGATCGTTTCCGAGCAAGCGGCAATGTCGTTGACCTGTTCGGACAGGTCACGCGCCATCGCTTCGCCTTCGGACTGACGCATCTTGCTCTGATCTTCCAACGCCAGTTTGAGCGCTTTCTGAATGAGCGGCCAGTACTCTTCCGCGTTGGTGGACTGCCGGCGGTCATCGCTGACCACGCCGGGTAGCGTCAGTAGATCGCTGATGTTGATTTCACCACCGGTCTGAAGCCGTTGCTGCAGTTTCTGAGCCTGTTGGAAGTACGACTCCAGTACCTTCTCATTCAGTTGAAAGTCATCGCCGGAAGAAGTTCGCCGCAAGTCCACATTCAGTTGTACTGCTCCGCGGCGAATGTGTTTACGGACGGCTTCCTCAATGCGTGGCTCAAGGGCGGCATAGCCTTCCGGGAGTCGCGTGTGCAACTTCAGATAGCGGTTGTTGACCGACCGAATCTCTACGACCACGCTGACGCCGTCTTCGTCAACCTGTCCCGATCCATAACCGGTCATGCTTAGCAACATGGTCGTCTCTCAACGAGGATCGCCCGACGAACGCCGGGCGAAGTGAAAAATCGAAGCAGTGTGACAACTAACCGGGGTTCGATTCCGCCGCACCGTCACCATCCGATGGCGTTGCCGTTTCACCTGCCGGTGCTGCATCGCCTGCCGGTGTTGTGACTGCGCCGTCCGCCGGTGGTGTTGCGCCGTCGGTCGGTGGTGCCGTGGGCAGGTTTTCCAACGCTCCCAAGCCACTGGCTCCGCCGTCTTCGGGCAGTGCCGGTACGGTCAACGTGCTGGCTGTGTCCGGAGCATCGGGATTACCGAGCGGACCGGCGGAACCTCCGCCGAGCATTTTCACGGCGAGGATTGAACACAGGATCCAGACGGTGGCTGCAACGACGGTGATCCGAGTGAACGTGTCTCCGGCTTTGGTACCGAACGCACTCTGTCCACCCATTCCGCCAAGGGCACCGGTGAGTCCGCCGCCTCTTCCACGTTGCACCAACACAAGCAGGATCAGGAAGATCGAGATTATGCTCAGTAGGAAGCCAAACAAAAAGTTCATGTGTACTTTCCAGGTCTCAGGTAATTTGAGTGAACGGATCCGTTGGCGTTCACGCGGGGTTGGCTGCCTTGATGATGGCCAGGAAGCTGTCTGCTTTCAGGGAAGCTCCGCCCACCAGGGCACCGTCAATATTGGGTTGTGAAAGTAGCTCGGCTGCGTTGTCTGGTTTAACGCTGCCTCCATACTGGATTCTCACTGCTTCTGACGTTTCGGCATTGTAACGCTGCTCCATCAGCTTGCGTAGGTCGGCGTGAACTTCCTCCGCCTGCTCGGGGGTGGCGACCTTTCCGGTGCCGATTGCCCATACAGGCTCGTAGGCGACAACGCATTTTTGCATGTCTTCCGCCGAGATATTGGCAAACGAGCCGTCAAACTGCTCCTGAATCACAGACGCCGTCTGGCCACTTTCTCGCTGCTCCAGCAATTCTCCGACGCAGACGATCGGCGTCAGGCCCGCCGCCAGAGCTGCCACGAGCTTGCGATTGACGTCTTCATTGGATTCGCCCAGCACATTTCGTCGCTCGCTGTGACCGAGAATCACGTACTTGCAACCAACATCCAGAAGCATGTCGGCCGAGACTTCGCCGGTGTACGCGCCCTTGGGCTCGTGATACATGTTTTGCGAGCCAACACCAACCGTCGAACCCGCGGCACCGACGACCGCGTCCAGATAGGGACTGGGCGGGCAGATTCCAACTTCGACCGAATCGCCTTCCACGCCATCGGCAATGCCCTTGGCCAGTGCGGCGCTGTCGGCCTTGTTCAGATTCATTTTCCAGTTACCGGCAACAAATGGACGTCTCACGTGGTGACTCCTGATGGTTCAGAGAAAGATTTTCCCAACAGACCGGCGAGCGCCTTCATGCGTTCCGCGATGTCTGCGTATTGTTCTGGAAGCAGAGCCTGCGGACCGTCCGACCTGGCAACTTCCGGTTGATTGTGTACTTCTATATGGACTCCATCCGCTCCGGCGGCCAACCCCGCAAGGGCACACGGTGGAATCAGATCCGGTCGGCCTGTCGCATGACTGGGGTCGACGATGATCGGCAAGTGCGAGAGTGCCTTGACCGCCGGCACGGCAGCGACATCAAACAGATTGCGAGTCAGTTTGTCGAAGCTCTTGATGCCTCGCTCGCAGAGAATGACGTTTGGATTGCCCTGGGCCAGAATGTATTCGGCACTCATTAACAGGTCTTCGATCGTCGCACTCATGCCGCGTTTTAGCAGGACGGGCGTCTGTGTTTTTCCAACCTCGGACAGCAGAGTGAAGTTCTGCATGTTCCGCGCGCCGATTTGCAGCATGTCGGCATATTCGTCGCACAGTTCGACGCGGCGGGGGTCCATGACTTCGGTCACGATTGGCATGCCGTGACGATCACCTACGTCGCGCAGGATCTTCAGGCCTTCTTCTCCCATGCCCTGAAACGCGTAGGGGCTGGTTCTTGGTTTGAAGGCACCGCCTCGAAAAATGTTGGCCCCGGCAGCTTTTACCGCAGCGGCAATGGCGTCCATTCGCTCGGGCTCTTCGACCGAGCAGGGACCGGCGATCATGGCGAGGTGATCGCCACCAACGCGAACGCCGGCAACGTCAATGATACTCGGCTGTGGGTGAGCATCACGGCTTGCCAGTTTGTAGGCTGGCATGACGGGGACGACTTTCTCGACACCCGGAATTGCCGTCAGGGGCTGTGCCTGCAACTTCTGTTCGTCGCCGATGATCCCGACGATCGTGCGGTAAGTCCCCTGGCTGACATGAGCGCGGAAACCAAGTTCCTCGATTCGATTCACAACGTCGTCCACCTGTTTCGGTGTAACGTCCGATTTGAGAATAACGATCACATCAAGGTTCCATGGGTGAAATGGAAACGGGACTAACTATTGGAAACGAGACTGGATATGTCGCGAACGTTTAGTCGATGGCGGCATCGCGTGAGCGGCAACTCACCGACGTGGCCGCCACAGGTGTGAACTTCGCGGCAAATATAGCCCGGTAATCTAGCAGACACGTCCGCGACTCGTCGAGTGTGGATGGTGTGGGTTAGGTGGCAAAATATGGATGGTTCGGGGGGATTGGGCCTATGAGCGCTGATCTCGTCTGCTCTGGGCATGTCGCAAAAGCAGGATTTGCCAGGTAAATCTCGTCCCTATTTGGCTTGGGGCATTCGTATTGACCGTCAGCGTACGTCCTGAGACACTCCGCCGCCCAAAACGGAATCTTCGATACGGGAGCAATCCAAATCATGAAGTACAAGAACGTCCATATTCCGCAGTATTTTCCTCGAATCTCCGTCAACGTCCTGGCGACGTTGCTCGCAGCTTGTGTGCTGCTGCTGCCCACCGGCTGTTCCCAGTCGAACCCTGGCGATGGTGCTGCGTCGAATTCGATGAAGAGTCAAGCTGAGGGGCCGGTCGCAACTCAGGTCGCTGATGCTACGCCTGGCTTCGAACCTCAGCATCCAGCCGTCCGATACGACGATCCACGCCAGTCAGTCAATGACTTCCTGATCGCCGTGAAAAGTGGCGAAGAGAAGGTAGCCACCTCGCTCTTGACGACCGGGGCTCAAAAGGAAGCGTGGACCAACGGACTGGCGATTTCGGGCGAAGGTTTTCCCGACGCGCAGTTCAAGATTTCCGAAGTGGAATATATCAACGAGAACACCGAAGCTCACGTCATGAGCACGTGGGCGGACAAGACTCCGTATGGCGAAGACAAAGAGTTTCAGTGCGTCTGGCTGCTGCGACAGGAGTCGCACGGCTGGTGTATTTACGGCATGGCCACCAAGTTCTTGCCGACCGTTCAGCCAATCGTCCTGAACTTTGAAAACCAGGCGGAAATGCAGCGTCGCCAGCAGTGGGCCGAACAGCAGATCCGTCAGCAACGTGAACTGGAACTGCATCAGCAACAGGCTCTGACACAGGGACCTCCCAAACCCGGGCAACCAACGCCCGCAGAACGTCAGCCGGTTCAGCAAGCCGCAGCGCCTGCCACTATTCGTTAGCCCACGGTGCGATCGCCGACCAACAGTCGGTTTAAAACGTTCTGACGCAAAACGTCCGCCCAGTGTTGACCCTCTCCCGAAACGGGAGAGGGCCGCCGCAGCCTCTTCGCTACGTTGTCTTTGCGACGAGCGATTGCCGAAGGAAAGGGCATCATCGCTTCAGGGGTGTTCACCGCTCGCCGCAGGTGATTCTACGTTGCTGTTCGTCCGTTGAAGTCATGACCGAGGACTCACTCCGTCTGTTCATTACAGATCCGAGTAAAGTTCCCGTAGGGTTTCTTCGACTTCTTCACCGATGATGTCACGAACCAGTGGAATGCGGTCCCAGCTACAATCCAGCAACATCGTCAGTGTGTAGTACTCGTCGTCATGACCGTGTGCCAACACAGAAATACCGTGCTCGCGGAGTCGTCGTACGATGCGGAAATTCTGGCGTGGTCGCGCATCCAGGTCGTCGTCGTAAGGGTTGTTGTCGTAAAGACACAGCAGGTCCTCACGCTCAAGGTGCCAAATGCCCCGCCGGCTTTCGATGTGGTTCGCCTGAGCGTCGAAAGCCAGTTCACATGCCAGTTCGTAATACTTCTTTTGAGCCATGACAGTCCTCCAATCTTGTCGTGAAGGTCTTTGCCCGCGACACGCAAACACTTTTTGACAGAATTGCCCGTTGAGTATCCCCGGAATCGGGTAGCTTGCGTGCCACTACTGTAGCGGTCTGTGTATCTGAATGTACTCGGGTATTTTTCGAAATTTCAAACTGGATCCTGGACGCTATTTCCAGAAAACAACGATTTGGATCTCGACGGCTAAAAAAGATGTTCAATTGGGACTCCTGAGACGCAAAACATGGATCAAATCGGCCCTATCGCAGGATTGGCAGCGGCAGCATGTTGGGCGAGCGCGAGTATTCTGTACGTTCGCGTACCAATCGGCGCCGGGGCGATGACAACATTCAAGAACAGTCTGGCAGCCGTGTGCCTGCTGGCGGCCTTGGTTGCCTGGACCCAGTATCACGGCACGCAACTATTTCAGGCTTCTGCAAGCGCCTGGTGGGACATTGGGCTGAGCGGCATCATTGGGTTGTCGTTGGCTGACATCGCGTACTTCCGCAGCATTCAGATTCTGGGTCCGCGCCGAGGCATCACGCTAACGCTGCTCATACCACCACTCACGACGCTGCTGGGGCAATGGTGGTTGGGCGAGGTGCTCGGCTGGGCAACCTGGGGATGGATATTGCTCACGCTGACGGGCATCGGAATCGTGATGCGGGAACGCACGGAGAAGACGGAGGAGCAGGGGATTCGGCCAGGAACGACTCAGTGGGGCGTCACCTGTGCGCTGTTGGGCGTCGTGACAATGGCGATCGGTGCTGTGATCCTCAAACGCGGGACGGTAGACGTGGGGTCGATCGAAGGGACCTTCATTCGACTGATTTCGGCGAGTGTCTTTGGCATCGTGGTCAGCGGCGTGAATGGCGAGCTGCGTGACATCGCGGCGTTGTTTTCAGATCGACGTGGGATGCGAGATCTCTGCGCGGCGACGTTGCTGGGCACTGTGGTTGGGGTCTGGTTCATGCTGATCGCATACCAACGTTGCTCGACGGGGATCGCCGCGACGTTAACGTCGACGTCGCCGTTGTTCATCATCCCGGTCGTTTGGTTCGCTTATCGGCAGAAGATATCGGCCATTGGGATCGCGGGTGCGAGTATCGCCTTTGCAGGCGTCTGCGGTTTGCTACTGGCTGGCTGATGGTTTGGGCACTACTTAAGATACTGCACCCGAATACTTGGCGGCTGAGTGTTTGACGATTGCCTAGCCTTCTTCGGGCACAGCGCAATGTTGTCTCATTTCCATTTCAAGCTGATCGAGTGCCGCAACGATACACGCAGTGCTTAAGCGTAGTTGTTTCAAGCTGTCGATGTGGTTCGGGTTGTGCCCGTTTTTTGACAGATTGGCCATTAGGCGTATCAGGGCGACTTCCGCTTCAATTCGGTCGAGGGTCGTGCTGTTCATGGCGTTGCCTGGAGTATCTTAACGATGTTGTCGCACGTATCGTTGCGACTGCGGGTATCCCGTTACAAACCGAAAGTGCCCGAAGACCATGGTTTAGGTGGCTGTTGGTTGTCTACCTTTTATCGAGATTTTCTGACGGCGGCTTCACAATTTACGGCTGAAAATTCACCCCCGGGAGGGGGTTCTGCTTTCAATGCCAGCGTTGCGATCGGCAACCGGAATTCCAGTGCGCGACCAAACATCAACATTTCAGTTCAAGCGATTCAAGCTACAGCAACAGTACGCCGCGATGAAAATCGGCTTTGACGGAGTACTACTGGGGGCGTGGGCATCGATCAACGGCCGCCGTCTACTTGATGTAGGGACTGGCACAGGGCTGATTGCACTGATGCTGGTGCAGCGGGCGATTTCGACGAATCACACCGAAGGCGACGCCCACGTCCACTCGAGCAAGTGCCTACCGCTCCGGAGCAAAGCGATTCGAGTCGACGCGATTGAGCTGGACGCCGCCGCCGCACATGAAGCAACCGAGAACGTCGCACGCTCGCCGTGGCCCGATTCGGTACGAGTCATTCACGGTCAGTTCCCCGGCGACCTCAGTACCAATGAAGCCTATGATCTGATCGTGTCGAATCCGCCCTGGTTCCGCGAGGGCGCACCCTCTCCCACGACGCCACGTGCTCTCGCGCGGCATGAAACGCATCTATCTTTAAGTCTGCTGTTCGAGTCCGTGCCTGGTATGCTCGCCGACTCGGGACGTTTTGCGGTCGTAATTCCTCAGTCGCAGCTTGAGCGGGCGAAGGAACTTGCCTCCGCTGCCGGGCTCGTGCCCAGGCGATTAACGTTGGTTCGGCCGTTGCCGGATAGGCCGCCGCATCGCGTGCTGTTGGAGTTTGCAAAAAGCCAGTCGACTGCCGGCCATGACTGCGAGGAGGAAGAACTCACCATCGAGTGCCGGCGCCATGAGTACACGCCGGAATTTCGACGGTTGCTTCGCGACTTCTATCTGAAGTTCTGACTGAAGTTCTGAGTTGCTGCCGGTGTGACCGCCAGCGCGGATCGTGGTTAGTGCTTACGCACCAGGATGGCGGTAGCCTGCCCGGTCGAGTTCTGACTGAGCTTTAGTACGAGCGGCGCAGTTGTCTGCGGGGCGGTGACGACGTTGATGTCGCATTCGGGGTCTGGGGTCTCAAAGTTCAGTGTCGGTGGAATGCTGCCTTCGACAAGGCTGGCACTCAGTTCCAGTGCCGACGCGCCGGCGCCGATGTTTCCAAAGAAGCTCTTCGTGGCGGTAACTTTTACATCGCCCAGCGTATTCCGGATCGCGGCGCTTTCTCGAACGTCATGGTCAACTTCACTGACCCCGTGCGCATTGACATGCCCGATGTCGCCGGGAGCAACATTGGCTTTCTTGAGGCATTGGGTAATCGAACGTTCAATCGCCGACTGCATTCCTCCGGTGATGTCGCTTCCGGCATGTACCACCGCATACGACAGGATGGAGGCCAGGATGTTGGCTCCGCGATTTTGAGCCGCAGTTCGTTCTTCGAGTACCATGGTGGCGGCGCCTTCGCCAAGTACCATGCCGTCTCGGTCCGCGTCGAATGGCCGACACGCGTCTTGGGGATTTTCATTCCTGTGGGACAGGTTGGAAGTCGTGCGATACGTGACGGGAGTAATTGCGAGACGACTGCCGGCGCCGCCGGTGAGCATCGTGTCCGCGATACCTCGCTGGATCACGGTCGTGGCTTCAATCATGGCCAGCAGCGAAGAGACATCGCCTTGCACGATGGAGTTGTTCGGCCCACGAGCTCCATGGGCAATGCCGATGTGACTGGCGGTCATGTTGGGCAAAAACTTCAGCATCCATAGTGGCAGCATCTGTTTCGGGAATTGCTCGCCGAACTGACTGAAATCGAACTTCCCGTCCTGCATGCAACCCTGGTACACGTCCCGGAGTCCCGCGAGGTCGGCGTACAGCATGGGGCTGCCGTAGACGACTCCAAGGCGTTCGACGTCTATTTCGTCGGCGGCGAGTTGGGCATCTTCGAATGCGAGTGTCGAAGCTGCGACGCCCAATTGGATTTCGCGGGACATGACCTTCAGGCTCTTGCGTGGTTTCACGTAGAGCTTGGGTTGGAAGTCGTCCAACTCGCCCCCGAAGCGCACTTCCATCTGGGAAGTGTTGTACTGCTGAATGGGTCGCACGCCGCTTGTCCGCTCGCGCAGCGATTCGCTAAACCGCTCTCGGCCGATACCAATCGGCGAGACGATTCCCAGTCCGGTAATCACGACTTCTCGGGGTGTTGCCATGGAAGCAAATTAGTCAACGACGTCGTGGACCGCCAGATGCAGTCCGCCGTGCCGCCCTCTCAAACAAGCGTCTTGTCGTAAAGTCGATACATCTTGTCAATCTTTGCGCCGCCGCGTTCCAACGTCGCTCGGGAAAGGTGATTGGTCTCCAGCACCCATGAAAACTCGGCGATGTCGATCCCCCAGTTGAACAACTCGGGCACGAGTCGGGACATTAGCACCAATCCGACACCCCAGCGCTGATATTCCGGAAGCACGTTCGTGCTGACCAGTCGCACGCGTTTCAGGGCCTTCTTGTTGGCCAGTAGTTTGATGAAGCCGAACGGAAACAGTTTGCCGTCGATCTCCTTGATCCGGGGGTTGAAATCGAGCAGTCCGAAAACGGCTCCAATTGGTTTGCCATCGACTTCGGCGACGCTGGTCATCTCCGGCACGATCAGGAACCGAAGAGCCTGGCCCAGCGAGCGGATCTCGGCATCGGACAGGGGCGCGAATCCCCATGTCCCCACGAGCGATTTGTTGTAGATGTCGAGGAACATGCGCAGCTCCTCGGTGAATTTGCGTTTGTTGATTGGGCGCAGCCGGATGTCAAAGCGGCGTTTGGCTTCTTCGATAACGAAGGCCATCTTCGTGTCCAACGTCTCGATCATGTCGGTATGACCGTAGAAGGAAATCAGGTCCTGCGTCTTTTCCAGTCCATAGTTTTCGCACAGCGCCTGGTAGTATGGATGGTTGTAGGCCATCATGAACGTCGGCATGATGTCGAAGCCGTCGATCAGTAGACCGCACTCATAGTTTTGTGATGGACTGCACGGGCCCCGCAGGGCTGTCATGCCTTTCGAGCGAAGCCAGTCGGAAGCGGTGTCGAACAGAGCGTTGGCGACGTCCTGATCATCGATACATTCAAAGAATCCGAAGAAGCCACGCTTTTCGTCGTAGCGATCGTTGTGGGCCTTGTTGATGATCGCGGAAATTCGACCAACGGGTTCACCGTCGCGTGTGGCAAGGAACGTCTGGCGGTCGTTGTGCAGGTAGAAAGGATGCTTGGCGAATCCGACCATTTCCTTTTGGTCCATCCGCAACGGCGGAACCCAGTATTCGCTGCCGGCGTAGATTTTCCACGGCAGCTCGAGGAAGCGTTTTTGATCGGATTTTGTCGTGACGGGAACGACTTGAATGTTCGTCATACGGTAAATGCCTTTAAGTACGTCAGTCGTCAAGTCGCGATCATAGCTGCGAAGTCATCAAACCGTTAGAACCAGATCTCGAGTCTACCTCTTGCCCACTAGTTGAAGGATGGTCAAATGGCGGCAGCGGTCGGTCAGTGGTCCTGTCCGTGAGAACAGTGATCGATTCTCAAGCAATTCGTTTGGAGGAAGGAAAGTGCGAATTCTGGTTACGGGAGCCACGGGGTTGGTGGGCAACAACTGCCTGCGAGAACTGGCCCGAAATCGCGACCACGAACTGCATGTGTTAGTTCGCGAAAACGCAGACGATCGTCCCTTTGAGGGGATCGACGTTTCGCGGCACCTTGCAGATCTTACGAATCAGGAGCGGATCGCCGAGGCGATGCCTGCGGTCGACGCGATCATTCATTCCGCCGGTGACACTCATATCGGCAAGATCGATCGTCCCCAACAACATGTTGTAAACGTCGTCGCAACAGATACGATCGCGAGGATTGCATTGGAGACGGGAGCCAGGTTGGTGTTCGTTTCTAGCGTCGACGCGTTGCCAACCGGACATTCCGATCAGCCCACGGACGAAACGACTGTCGGTGAAGCCAAGCATGATTGTGGCTATGTCACGACAAAACGTGAGGCCGAGCAACGTGTGCGGGCGCACATGGCAAACGGGTTAGATGCCGTCATCGTCAATCCGGGGTTCATGCTTGGCCCGTGGGATTGGAAGCCGTCGTCGGGACGAATGCTGTTGGAGGTAGCCACAAAGTTTACTCCGTTTGGCCCCAAAGGTGGTTTCAGCGTCTGTGACGTTCGCGATGTTGCGGCCGCCATTTGTACCGCCGTGATCCGCGAGACTCGTTACGATCAGTACATTCTGGCAGGCAGTAACGTCCGCTATATCGATGCGTGGCGGGTCTTCGCCAGTGTCTCGGGCGGGTCGGCGCCGATCTGTCCGGCAGGCCCCCTGATGCGAATCATGGCGGGGCGCTGGGGAGATACCATGGCGTCCATAACCGGCAGAGAAGGGGACGTTAATTCCGCCGCGATAGGGATGTCGGACCTTTACCACTACTACGACAGCACGCGTGCGATACAGGATCTGGATTATCGTGTTCGCGATATTTCCGAAAGTGCGGGTGATGCGTGGGACTGGTTTCTCAAGCACGGGTATGTCCCGGGCCGTCGCAAGTAGTCGACAGGAACTGGCAGACCGTCACAGCCAGACGGTCTCGCTACTTCGGCTTCCGTCACGAGTTAAAAGAGGGCCGATTTCGCGGTTTTTTCCACGGGAGACAGCACTGGCATCCGCTGGTAATCAATCGTAGAATTTCCGACCTGAAAACAGCCACTTGAAAACGGGAGCTAGAAAGAAATGGCCACGCTACTGGGCATTTTGTTCTTTGGACTTGTAACGGCCGTACCGGTCGGACTGCTTTTCTACTTTTTGCTTCGTGACAGCAGTTGATGCCACGTGGCGAAGATTGGGCCGCAACGTTGATTCCACAGCGGCCAGATACTTGGGCCCGGATACTTCGGCCTGGTCCTTAGGCCCGGTCAATGGGCTACTTGAGCACTGCCGGCTTCTTCGCTGACGCAAGCTGTTTGGAGTGCATATCCAGCTTGGCTTTGGCGATGGCCATCACCTTCGCGAAACTGGCCGGGTTCTTGTAGCCGCGAATCACTTCGACGACCTTGCCGGTTGGATGAACGACCGCGACGACGGGATACATGCGTATTCCAAGCTGGCTGGCGACGGTTTTATGCTGTCGCCCATTGATCATCGTCGGGACGTACTTCGAGCCTACCTCTTTCCGAATACCCGGCTGCGTGAAGACCTGCTGCTTCATGAGTTCACAGTAGGTGCAGCCCGGAACTGTCACGAACAGCATCATGGGCCGTTGCTTTTCGACCATGACCTGATGGGCGATTTTCAGGTCGGCGTGCCATTCGATTTTGGCGGGTGCTGCGGCTGGCTTTGTTGTCTGCGCATTCGCCAAATTCGAAAATGCTGCAGTCATGGCTGCAATGACAACTAAATGGCGTAGCACAACGCACCTCCTGGAATGCTCAACGACTCCCGCTTGCGAACCTGCCTGGGCGAGTCCGCCGTCCATGTTCGTATCGGCAGCACTGCAAGCTCTTTCCACGCTGTTTCAGCGGAATACGGGTCATGCGGGAGGTGCCAATGAGTCCGGATGAGGCAATGTTGCGTACCTCTTTGTGAGTACGGCGCCGGAGCGGCAGATGTGCCGGAGAAGCGAGTGGCGGGGCAGGTTAGTGCCCCTCACCCAATGCCCTCTCCCTACGAAAGGGAGAGGGGCGATGATGGACGTCACGGCTGGATGCTGATTAGCTCAACAAGAAATCGGAGGTCGGATCCCGGGGGAATTCCGGGCGTTCCGCGTTCGCCATAAGCGAGCGACGACGGGATATCTAACTCGATCATGCCACCTTCGCTGACAAGTTGAAGTCCTTGCGTCCATCCAGGGATGACACGATTGAGCGGGAAAGTTGCCGGTTCGCCGCGACCGTAAGAACTGTCAAATTCCTCACCTTGCGTAGGATCTGCCGCTTCCGGAAGCCAGCCGCGATAATGCACCGTTACCGTATCGGTGGCTGTGGGCGTTCCGCCGCTACCCTTGCGTCGGATGCGGTACTTGAGTCCGCTTTCGGTCGCGGTGAACTCGGTCGGCGCATCTTCGTCGACGGGGCCGGGTTTAGGTGGCTCCAGCAGCTCGACCACGAATCGAAGTGTGGCATTTGGCGGGATCACGCCGCCAGCACCGGCTGCTCCGTATCCCAGCTCTGGCGGGACTTCCAATTCAATCTTGCCGCCCTGACCGATCAGCTGCACACCCTCGGTCCAACCGGGAATGACGCCGTTCAGCGGAAAGCTGGTGGGCGTACCGCGCGAGTAGGAGCTGTCAAATTCCGTGCCCTCATCGCCATTGTCCGGGTTCGGCAGCCAACCACGATAGTGCACGGTGACCGTGTCCGTCGCAGCCGGCGATGGGCCCGTGCCCTCGCGGAGGATTCGATATTTCAAACCTGATGCCGTTGTCTGAAATTCAGTGGGGGGTTCCGCATTGGTGGTGTCGGGAGCGGACATGGATTCTCCTGATGGCGTTGGCGTGACCGCAGTCGGGGTGGGGGCTGGGCTGGGGGTACATCCAACCGCAAACAGAACGGCAACAGCCGCAAACTTGAGTGACGTGCGCATTGGATTCTCGCGAGATCGGGTGCAGCTTTGTCAGAAACGAATCCAAGAACGTAACATACCAACGACAGCGCCACCACCAGCTCAAACGGGCCAAGGATGTGTAAGAAGACGCGTCAATTCGACTGCTGACGCTCGGTTACGCTCGAAGGCCAGGTCGCTCGCCGTTTGCCGCACATTGGACTTCTTCTCGGCTACGCCGTGCGGGCTGCATGGCGGGGCATTTCCGCGGAATCGCGGCCATTCGAGGCAGCAACATCATTTCAGAATGACGGCCGAGCTACTTCCTTAGTTCAAAGACAACCGAGCCCGGCATGTACGACGCGCGAGCCGCCACTTCAACGCCCAGCGTTGTTTCCGTGTTGTACTTCTTCGGAATGAGTTCCTTGCCGTCGACTTCCTTCGAGATGCGCACAAGGTACAGCCCCGGCGAAACGCCAGCGCGGACGTTGTCGTGAGGCATGTGTTCTTTGGCCATCGACATCGACGCAAACCCGTCCATGTCTGTTTCGCCAGTGGCTGGATGCAGCACGTCCCCAAGGAACTCTTCAGGTTCGAACGTGATCTTCACTCCGTCGATCGTGCGACCGCGGTAGACGACCTTCGCACCGACCAGCATGATGCCGGCTCCCGCATCGACCCATTTTTCCTGGATCATGGCGCTGATTTCTTCGGCCGTGATTGCACCATCCCCATCGGTATCGATACGCTCCAATGAGAACTTCAGGCCGGGTGCCGATTTGAGTTCACTCTTATCGACTTTGCCGTCCGAGTTGGTGTCGTATTGCGCCATCGCCGCCGCGGCCGCACCGTCCGGATCAAAAGCCGGCGGTCGGAGGGCGGGCAACTGGTATCGACAACCGGTGATCAGCAGACACGATGTGATCACGAAGAGCATCAAGTGGCGCATAGCTTCCTGCTTTCTACTGGTCCCCGTCAATGATCGAGGCACCATCCTTTCGATTCGCGTTCCTCTTGTGGACTCGATGATCGATATCGAATCCCAGGCTGTGGACGGAGCCGTCCACCATGACCGTCTGGAAACCGGCCGGATGAGCACTGCCGTAAATCTTGGGTGAATGGAGTCCAACCTGGTCCCGTGCGGGAGGGATGCCTGCCCATCGCAGGTTGTCGTGATCAACGCCCGTGTAGTAGGACGCGTCGTCACCCCATGACTCTCCCGTTTCGTAGTAGTCGGGCATCAGGTATTTCTCGCCGCCGAGATAAGTCTTGCTGGTGCCGTCTTCGATACGACGAAGGCTGAGAATACTGATCTGGAAGCAAATTCCGTTCAGAGCACCTTGCGGGACACACCCTCCGCCCGACTGTCCGATGGGGCAGATGTTGTCCTTCATCCAGTCGTAGTCGCCATCGCCTTCGGAGTAGGAACCTGGTCCGTAGGCGGCACCATCTTCGCCACTGCCACCGTTAAAAACGTAGTCGCCCCGCGCGGTGCGGGGAAGTCGAGCCGTCCAGGCATTGATCCACGGGTCGTAGTTCCTGAAAGCCCGTGCCACGTTGTCCCGACGTGATGGACAGCCAAAGGTCGCGACGGGCGTCGTTGCCAAACGAATGCCCAGCTGCATTTTCTTTTCACGCTCGGGAAGGCCCTTACCAATCTCCCGGAGTGGACCTTCCTCAATGAACGAGAGGATGTTGTACATCCAGCCGCCCGGCTGTTGCTCGCCGTAGCCACGGTCCGGGTCTCCGATATAGCCAAAGCCCCAACCGCCCGAAGGCAGGAAGCCGTGAGCGCTCTCGTGATTGAGCGACGCCAGGCCAATGTTCTTCAGGTTGTTGACACACTGCGTGCGTCTTGCGGCTTCGCGAGCTGACTGAACAGCAGGCAACAGGAGTGTGACGAGCATGGCAATGATGGCGATGACCACCAACAGCTCTACCAGGGTAAATCCAGAACGTGTTTTGCGCATACTGTCAATCTCTCCCTTGAAATCAGTAATTGCTGGAGTGTTTGATGCTCCAGAACGTTGGGCCAATCAAACGGACGGCGATGCTCCACAGTACGCGACCGCACTGAAGTTCATCGCCTCTGTCTGATGTCACCCAGGTTTTCATTACCCCAGAAACCCGTTCGCAAGCGACTATCGTCGTTTGCGGTAAGCCAATCCTATCAAAGCGGCAACAGAAAGTAGAAGTCCAGAAGCCGGTTCCGGAACACTTGCGGCGGCAGCTCCGGACGTTTGACCGAAGTTACCGGAAAGTGCCAGAAAGTCCGGGAAGTCTACCGTTCCGCTGCAGTCCAAATCACCCGCCTGATAGTCGCCTTCCTGATTGAAGTTTCCAGAAAGCGTCAGGAAGTCGGGGAATTCTACGACTCCGTTGCCGTCGACGTCACCTTTGATCAAACCCAGGTCTGCAAGTACCGCGTCAACGTCGCCCGACTCGCAGATGTTCGTCAGGTCGAACTCCATTCCCGGGTTACCTTCGCCTTCGCCAATGTATGAAACGTCCAGTCCAATTGTTTGCTGGTCCGTCGTAACGATGGAGATTTCCAGGTCCTCGGCGTTTCCGCCCCATGCACCCGCGAGTGTTACGATCTGTTCTTCATCGAACACCGTGCTGCCCAGCAGGAATGCTTCGGCAACATGGTCGACACTGGCGGCCAGCGTATCCCATGTTTCGCCGCTTCCTTCTCCGGCCGCATCCAGGTCCTGAGCGTCGAGATTACTGCCGGCCCATGACTGACGGTTGATGGATCCTTCCTCGCTGGTGATCTCGTAATACTGGATCTCTCGGCCGAACTGACCACCAATCAGGTTAATGTCACCCGTCCCGCGATCTACTTCGACTCGCATTTGCGTTGGAGCAAACGACTCGTCGTAAATTCGGAAGTCGTCGATCTCACCAAGGAACTCGCGGTTGAAGCATTCGCCTTCTTCGCACTCAAACGGAAAATCGCCGTTCAGCGACGAGCCGATCCAGACTTCGTGGTTCTCGATGTTGGGAACGCCCGGTGTGAGTTCACCGTCACCCAGCCAGACGTCATCGAGCCGCATGAAGAGTTGACCGGGCTCGGGCTCTTCGGGGTCGAAGTCTTCGGGAGCGACATAGGTGACGCGTAGTTGGTGTTGGATATCGTCGCCGATGACGAATTCTGGCGGCGTGATTCGAACTTCGCCCGAGAACCAGTTGTCGTAGACGATGTCGCCTTCCGGTTCGATGAACAGGGCCATCGAGCGGTTGTCGGGATTGTCCGGAGCATCAAAGTCCGCGGAACTCAGGAGGATATGACCCGCTCCGTCGTCATGCTCAAGTGCCGAAAAAGAGATGTCGATTGCAAAGTCGCTGCTGCCGTCAAACGGGTTGGCGTCACCAAGTGGCACGCCAACGAATTCCGTTGGTGTTCCCGTCATGAAGAGCACGCCACCGTCGACCTCGGGGTCGCCACCGAAGAAACCGGGGTCGATGTCTGCGTCGCGATTGTTGCCCGAACTGTCTTCTGTTCCATTTTGGAACGTGTACTCAACCAGCAATTCTGCGTTCGCCGAGTTGGGTGCCATGAAAAGGATGGCTGCCACCAGGCCGACGAAGAACGGTGCCGATCGCTTGGTTGCAATCGCGACAGCGGCACGGGCCGGCTGTTTGCGACGTCGCAGGGAAAGCAGGCCAAGACCGCCCAGTCCCAGCAACGCGAAACCGGATGGCTCGGGGACAGCGGCCGTCATTGCCGCGAATGCACCTTCGCCGTTTGCTTCGTCAAATGCGATGGAAAACTCGATGAAGTCATCACCGCTGAAAATTCCATCGGTATTTAAGTCACCCAGGAAATACGCTTCGCGACCGGTCAAGTCGTCGATGTCGGACCCAAATCCGGCAACGAACAATTCCCAGTCCAGTACGGAGACTTCGCCGTCCATATTGAGGTCGGCAAAGATCGACTCGCTGCCCGTGTAGGACACGGCTCCGCTAACCGACTCCTCAAGAGCGGTATCGAAGAGTTCGACCCGTACGTCTTCCAGCGGCGAAGCCAACCAGAGTCCGTCACCGAACGAGAAAACCTGTCCACTGGTGAGGGTGGCTGAATCGCCCGTTTCCAATAGCAGTTCTGCCGATGATTCGTCAACGTTCCAGGCAACATCCGAAACCGAACCGTCGCCGGCCGAATCGAGGTTACCCGAGATGGATGACCACGCCGCAGGATCGAGCGAACCGGAGTTGGAAATGATGCTGATCGAGTTGAAGGAGAAGTCGTCATCCAGAATGCTCTCCAGCGAGACTTCACCTGTCGCTCGATTGATTTCAATCAGTACAGGAGGAGGACTGGGAGCTTCGATTATGAGGTTGTCGAAGCTGGCGATGATTCCGTCTGCACCTGGGTCGATGTCTTCGAAACCAAAATCGTCATTCGTCTGGTCAGCGACACGGGTGCGGTCCAGCGTTGCGTCACGCGAGTATTCGAAGACCTCTTCGGCGACCGGAAATTCCAGATCGTCCACGTACAATTCCCAGAGGCTTTCCCCTGCTGTGTAGTCGAGGCGAACAGTGTGGAACTCGCCGTCATTGAGTCCCTCGCCAAAGCCCATCCCACCGATGTACCAGGCATCGGCAACCACTTCGCCTTCGCCGGTAAGGAAGATGTTCAGCGATCCAACGCCGTTACCGCCATCGTTTTCGCAGTCTTCCGGGCAGTTACTGTTGTCTGATGAGAAAAGTGGTCCGCCACCATCGTCTTCGGAGGAGAAGTCGAATTGGACGCTCCAGTCCGCGGCACCACCGAATGGATTGAGTACGCCAAACGGGATGTCCAAGCCGGAGCCAACTCCGTCCGTTTGAAGAACGCCGTCGGCAACAATCGCACCGTTGATCAGAGTTCCATTTGGACCAACCCCAAGGTTCGGAACCGTCGATCCGGTGGCCGATTCAAAATCAAACTCGGCAAGTATGATTGCGTTTGCCGTTTGAGCAAGGGAGAAGACTGACCCCAATGCAAGGAGTGCCAAGACGAGCGACCACGGTTGAATTCTCATACTCACTAGTTCCCTGAATCAATGTTCTTTACGGACCATCACAGGCGATTGCATTGTTCGCCTCTGTCGCCGCAGTTCTATGGCGACGAGCTTTCCCAGCGCGGACGACCTGCCCACATAACAGCTCAATTTAGTCGATTGCAATTGGAACTTCAAATTCTCGGCAGGATGTTACGATGCGTTACGCATCAGGTTTTGGATGGCCCATGCTGAGTCGAAATCGCGTTCCTTTACAACCGTGCTTGCCCGGCAACATATTCGTCTCGCTCTTGAAACGACTACATTTCAATTTCGAATCCGCTTCGCGGTGTGCGAGCTACAAAGCTGTTCGCCTGATCATCTCCGACAATTTTCTCTGCCGCAGGATCCCAGGTGATCTTGCGCCCAAGTCGAGCGGCGATACCGGCCAGATGGCAGGTTGAAAGTGCCCGGTGATGCGAGTGCACATCGGAGATGGGATCCTTCCGATCGGTGGCTGCTTCGAAGAAATTGCGGAAATGGTCAGCCAGCGGCCGTCCTTTATAGGCAGCCTCCAGCGCGCCGGCGGGAAGTGGGTTCGACTTCAGTTCTTCGACGGGTTTGCCTGTCAGGCGGCCGCGATTTACGAAGATGCGCCCCTTGGTGCCCTCGAAGAGAATGCCGTTGCCCATGTCATGACGGATCTCGATGAGCTTGTCATCGGCAAACTTCGCCTTGATCAGAAATTCGGTTGCCGTGTTGTACTGCGAATCGTCCAGCGGGTAGCCATCTTTATAGGGTACGGGGTGTTTGGCCATCACGGGGTCGACAGAGACAGGCCCGGTTTCAATCTTGTCCATGCCCCATGTTGCGATGTCGACGTGATGAGCTCCCCAGTCCGTCAGTTTGCCACCGGAGTACTCGTACCACCAACGGAACTCGTAGTGGGATCGCGACCAGCTTTGGGTCTCACCGTTCGGTCCGGCCTGGTATCGATGCTTCACCAAAGGAGCCGGCCCGAGCCACAGGTTCCAGTCAAAGTGAGCCGGCGGCGCGGATACCGGTAGCTTGGGACTCGTTGGTCCGCCACCAATGCTGCACGTTGCTTTGGTGATGTCGCCAATCCGCCCTTCGCGGATGAGCGCGATGGTTCGAATGAAATTCTGATTGCTACGTTGTTGCGTGCCGATCTGCACGACGCTACCTGTCTTGCGACACACTTCACTCATCTTTCGACCTTCGTCGATCGTGAGCGTCATGGGCTTTTCGCAGTAGACGTCCTTGCCCGCCAGCATGGCTTCGATGGCGATTTTTGCGTGCCAGTGATCGGGCGTTGAAATGTGAACCATGTCGATCTTGTCATCATCAAGAATCGCTCGGTAATCCGTGTGCATGGCGGCTTCGGAGCCGGTCCAGCCTTTTACAATTTCCTGTGCCATTTCCTGGCGTCGCCCATCGGCATCGCACACGGCAACGTAGTCGCCGTACTTGCGGAAGTCGGGCGCGGATCCGTGCGGCCCGTCGATGCCAGTTGCCTTCTGGCACCAGCGACTGCCTGTACCAATTGCCCCCACTCGCGGTCGATCGTTTGCGGCGAGAAATCCCATGGCTCGGTCGGTGCGACTTGCGATGACAGCAGCTCCGGCCCATCCCAGAGTGCTCTTGAGGGCGCGGCGACGATTGATGGTTGGCTTGGACATTCGTGGTTCTCTGCAAAGTTCGGGAAGCTCGCAACAACGGGACCGCAAGTTTAACGGCTTTCTTCGTACCAGTGGTAACGCATTTCGCGATCTCGTTTTGTAACGCTTCGTCTTGCCATTCCACGTGTTCGATCGCCACGTGTTGCCACTGACCGGCGGCCAGCGTCTACGAGCCCGCTGCGTCGTGTTCGTTGAGTAATTCAATCTCGGCAAAGTAGATCGATGTCTTGCCTTCATGGCTGCTGTAGTAGCTGGCGAAAACGCGGCCTTCGTGAAGCACCAGGCCGGCGTAGCTGGAATCGCCGCCACTGGGGAGCTTCGGCCCTGGCGTGTAGCCCGCGGTTCTTGCATCGAGGAATCCCAACTCGGTCCATTGCGATCCCCACTGCTGTTGGTCCTCGTTCGCGTACCGTCGAATACACGTCATGATGCTTCCGTCGGGCAACTGGAGCATGGCCGGTCCGCCGATCGCGATTGGTAGTCGACGCCATTCCCAATCGCGATACGGTGCGGCGGCGGTCCCCAACAACGCGTGGCTGGCGGTTGATGACTTGGTGGCTCCGTCACGCCGCAGCAGCATGTGAGCGGTTCCGCGGGCGTCGAAGATCATCGCGTGTTCGTTGCTGCGATCGGTCGGTGGTCGCGGATGATCGAGATGTTGCCGGTAGTCGCGACCATCTTTCGTGACATAGAGTCGAGTCGCGTCCTGCTCGCCCCAGCGATAGCCGAGCGCGTACCCGGTTCCTTCAGTCCATGTCGTTTGCCACAGCCAGTAACCCTTGTCGGCGATTTTCAGAGGGCCTTCCCATTGCTCGCCATCGCCGGAAAGGAACACAACGGATTGATTGTTGCGGTTCACGGCCGAGTCGTTGTCGACATCGTATTCGCAGGAATTCAAAAGCAACTGGCCGGTCGGCGTCACGGACAGCTTGGCATCCCGCAGGTCGACGCCCGGACTCTCCAGCAACGCCATCGACTTCCAGTCCGTTCCGTCCGTCGAGGCGATCACGCGAACCTTGCCGTGATCTCCTTTGCCGGCGTGCTTGCCGCCTTCGCGAAACGCACAGATCCACTTCCCCTGAAAACGCTGAAGGTCCGTAAAGGCGTTATGCGGCGCGTTGTCCCAGATCTTGCGGACGGCTACGACGCGGGCTCGGGCGGAAGCTGCAGTCTGTTGGGCGTTCGCAGTGTTGTCCCATCGCGAGCCACTCGACAAGGCGATCAACACAAGAGCAAGCAGTCGAGGCTGAAGTCGACCTGGATGACGAATGGGCGAAAGCGGTTGGAGCGTGGCTTGTCGCATGGCGAGCTCTCCGGAGCGTTTGGATTGCGAAGTCAGCAGTGTAACGCGCGAGAACGGCGGCGTTCGCTACCGGCTTTGCACAAGCCTCGCGTCGACTCTAAACTGACGACGCAATTCCTCTTTAAGGAGCTATCGATGAGCTGTCCGAAACCATGTTTCTTGTCCGTCGTACTTTCTGGCGTGCTGCTGTTGTGTGGATCGGCGTTTGGGCAAAAAGACATCAACAAGGTTGGTTTCGACTACCTGAAAAAGGACGGCGAACTGGAGATCTTTCTGGATGGCCGCTCCATTGCTTCTTATTGCTGGAATGATCCAGATACAACTCGGCCCTATTTCAAACAGCTCAAAGCGATCGATGGAACGACGCAACTGACGAGAAACTTCCCACCGCAAGCTGGCGATTTCGACGACCACGGCACCTATCATCCCGGTGTTTGGTGGGGCTTTGGTGATGTTGGTGGCAATGACTACTGGCGAATGAAGGCCCAGATTCTGGGCGGCCAGTTTGTGTCCGCTCCGAGGGCCTCCATGGACAAGCTTTCCTTCGACGTCAAAAACAAGCTGCGGGAGAACAATGGTGGTGATACCTTCTGCGAACAGACGTGCCGATTCGAATTCCATCGTGCGAAGAGCGGAATCTTGCTGATTTGCGAGAGTGTCTTCGTGCGAGACGCGGGCGATTTCTGGTTGGGCGATCAGGAAGAAATGGGGCTGGCGTTTCGAGTTGCCACGCCGTTGACAGTGAAGAAAGGCGGGCGGATACAGGACAGCGCGGGCCGAACGGAACTCAAGCAGATTCGCACGAATCAATCTGACTGGTGCGACTACAGCGGGAAGATTGACGGCAAGTACGGCGGGCTGACGTTGATGAATGATCCGGCGAATTTCCGCAAGCCCTGGTGGCACGCCGTGGACACCGGTTTGCTGGTTGCCAATCCGTTGGGCGAAAGCGAACTAAGCGGGAATGGCAAAAAGAAGGAAAACGTACTGGTAGAGAAAGGCAAGCCATTTCGCTTGCGATACGGCTGCCTGCTTCATCTACACAATAGCGAGGCCGATTTTGACGCGGCGGCTGCGTACCGGGAGTTTCTGGGGCTGGTCAAGCAGAAGTGACGCCTGGAAGTGACGTCGCCTGACTGTTCTGCAACCTGGATGGCGTGGCACGGGACTGGCACCGCGTCCTGCCCAATTGAGCCCTAATTTGCGGCTGCTCAGCCCCGAAGATGTTAGCGGCATGTTTGTGTAGGATTTGAGTTCACGCTGAACTGTCGCCTCCTTGTTTCTTGTCGGCAATGGCTCTGCTGATGTCGTATTTCTGTTCGTACCACTGACCCCTCTGTTTCCCGTGCCTGTTTCCCATGTCTGAAGATCGTATTTACTCGATGCCGCTCGAGCGGGTTGGTGATTTTCAGTTTGACGAACGCGTCGTCGAAGTGTTCCCGGACATGATTGCCCGATCCGTTCCGGGCTACGGATCCATCCTCGCGATGACCGGCGAACTCGCAGAGGAGTACGCTCAGCCCGGCAGTAACATTTACGACCTCGGTTGTTCTTTGGGAGCGGCTACCTTGCTGGTTCGCCCGAGGGTTCCCACCGACTGTCGCATTGAAGCGATCGATTCGTCCTCCGCCATGGTTAGCCGGTTGCGAAAGATTCTGGACGATCACGACAATGCCGACCCGAGTGCCCTTGGGTGCGAAGTGCGAGTGAACGAGGCCGACGTTCGGGAAGTTGCGATTGAGCGAGCCAGTTTTGCGATTCTGAATTTCACTCTTCAATTTATCGATCTGAAGGAGCGGAGTGACTTGCTGCAGCGGATCGCCGACGGTCTACTGCCCGGAGGAGCTCTTGTGCTTTCTGAGAAAGTCCATTTCGATGACGAAGCTCAGCAAACGCTGATGACGGATCTGCATCACGCCTTCAAACGGGCAAACGGCTACAGCAATCTGGAGATCGCCCAGAAACGATCGGCGCTTGAGAATACGCTGGTTACCGAAACGATTGAGACGCACACGCGGCGGCTGCAGGATGTTGGTTTCAGCAGCGTTTCGATGTGGTTTCAGTGCTTCAATTTTGTCTCGATATTGGCGATCCGGTGAACGAAGATCCCAACCCCATTCTGGCAGCGATTGCCGACGCGGGCGACTCGCAATTCGCGGAACGCCTGCGGCAGAGCAACGCTGATTTGCTGGCTCCTGAGAAAAATGGGCACTCCGGTAAGTGGCGGCAGGCGTACGATTCGTTGCCCCAGCTCCAGCCCGCTTGCAGCGACTTTTCGCAAGCTGCCGTGACGGTTGGCGGCGAGTGCGACGAAGCGGCGAGACGCCAGATAGAAGCGTCACTTCAAGCGTTCCATCCGTGGCGCAAAGGACCCTTCGATCTGTTTGGTGTCAGCGTCGATGCCGAATGGCGTTCGAATCTTAAATGGCAACGCATCGCATCGCACATTGACCTGGCAGGGGATCGGGTGCTCGATGTCGGCAGCGGAAACGGCTACTACGGTTGGAGAATGCTGGGCGCTGGCGCGACCTCCGTGCTGGGGCTTGAGCCGTATCCGCTCTACAACATGCAACACGCCGTCGTGAAACGGTATCTTCCCGAATTTCCAAACCACGTCCTTGCTGGCACGGATCGCGTGTTGGCAACGGAACTACGCAGTCCGTTCGACGCCGTGTTTTCCATGGGCGTGTTTTATCATTGCAAGAACCCCGTTGGGCATCTCGAATCCTTAAGGAATTCCGTACGCAGCGGCGGCAAGCTGGTGTTAGAAACACTGGTCGTGGATGGCGACGTGGATACCGTTCTGGTGCCATCGGGACGCTACGCAAAAATGCGCAACGTGTGGTTGATTCCCTCCACGTTGATGTTGGAACGGCTGATTGAACGCACCGGATTTCGCAACGTGCGGGTCGTCGACGTCACCGCCACGACGAAGGAAGAGCAACGCACGACGGACTGGATGACGTTCGAATCGTTGGCGGACTTCCTTGATCCGGTGGACTCGAAAAGGACGATCGAAGGGCATCCCGCGCCTCTGCGGGCCACGCTGATTGCCGAGCGGCGTTAGCAGGCAATTGCCCTACGCGACCCGAGTCCATTTGGACTTTCAGGAATGCATCACCTGGCCGCCGTCCACGTTGATCGTTTGCCCGGTGATGTTCTTCGCCTGGTCGGAAGCCAGAAAGCAAATTGCGTTCGCGACGTCTTCTTCCGTCTGCCAACGGCCGAGCGGTGCGATCGACTTGATCTTTTCGTCCGCCCATTGTTCATAGTCGAGCACATTTTCAGGCGAGCTTGCCTTCCATGCAGCCCACACCTGACGATTCATGCGGGTTTTCACCATACCCGGTGATACGGCGTTGGCGCGGATACCATGACCGGCAAGATCCTTGGCGGCACACTGCATGAAATTGATGAGTCCGGCCTTGGCAGCACTATAGGGGGGGTCGGTTTGCGAGCCGATCTGTCCCGCCACAGATGCGACATAGCAGAAAGTTCCGCTTTTGACGGGAAGCATGAGGGGCAAAAACGTATGCGTGATGTTCACTGGAGCGATGAGGTTGACGTCCACGACGCGTTGCCAGACGGCGGGATCGAGATTCCAGAACGGAAATCCCAGCGTTCCCGACGGCAGGCCAATGGAAACGACGACGTGATCGACGTGTGGGTGTTTCTGCTGAATTGTGTCGGCTGCTGCGGACAATTGTGACAGATCGGTCGCGTCGACTTGGAACGAGTTTGGGGAGTCAGCGGGACTTAGGTCCAGCGAATAAACCGTGGCACCGCGACTGGAAAAGAGTTTGGTGGTCTCGCGTCCGATTCCATTCGCTCCGCCGATAACCACCGCAACCTGTCCGCTAAATTGACTCAAATTCTCTTACCTCGATAAGTTTGCGACTTACTTCGATGTTTCGCCAATGACCACGATTCGGTCTACTGCCAATTGCCTGGCCGTGGTTGGTTTATAGCACGGACTTTGGCCTATCGGTGATGGGCGGAGCGGTGTGTAAATGCCTGGTGGAATTTACTCGCCGAGGATCGATGGCGGTTGTAAGGCCAAAACCGTAAGATATTGTTCGTACAGAGTGTAACGCGGTTTGGGTGGGCTGCTGAACCGGATTTTGGAAATGAGAGAGGCGATTTTGCCATGAGCGATGATGCCAGGCCGGTTGGAATTCGGCAGGTGAGTGCCTACCTACGGGTGAGCAATGCGGCTGCGGCGATCAAGTTCTACATGAACGTGTTTGACGCGTGTGAGATTCTACGGCTAACCGAGCCGAACGATCGCATCGCCCATTGCGAGTTGCGATGCGGCCCCGCGACGATCATGGTTTCGGACGAATATCCCGAGCTGGGAATTATGAGCCCCACGGTTTTCGATGGAACAAGTGTCGCGATCTACCTGAACGTCACGGATGTTGATGCTCTCTACTCGAAGGCAATCGCGGCGGATGCCGTTTCGGTCATGGAGCCGGCGGATCAGTTTTATGGCGAACGCGTGGCGAAGATCAAAGACCCATTCGGTCACGAGTGGCTGCTGTCTCAGACCGTTGAGGAACTCTCGCCGCTGGAGATGCAGGGACGATTCGACAGATTGTGTGGCGACTAGTTTGGGATGCGACTGCGTGCGAATCGGTACCGTATTAGTTTGGTACTGAAGTAGTTTCGCTCCGCGACGTCGTCCGCTAAATTGCGCCCACACGAACGACTACTCGCTGTACTCGATCTTGAGGATCTTGAATTCGAAGCTCCCCTTCGGCGCCGGGATTTCGACGACGTCGTCCACCTTGGCTCCGATGAGCGCCTGGCCGACAGGTCCGGTGACTTTGATCTTGTTGGTGTCGTAGTCTTCTTCGCCCTCGCCGACGAGCGTATAGACTTCCTCTTCGTCCATGTCGACATCCAGCACGGTGACTTTGGCACCGAACGCGACGCTGCTCTTATCGATCTTGGACGAATCGATGATAGAAGCCTTGGCGAGTTTCGTTTTGAGTTGATTGATTTTGGCCTGGAGCATGCCCTGTGATTCGCGTGCCCCGTGGTACTCGGCGTTTTCCTTGAGGTCACCTTCCGCGCGGGCGGCGGCGAGGCGTTCGAGGATCTCCGGCATTTCCTCGTTTTCCATTACTTCCACCTGAGCACGAATCTTGTCGTAGCCAGCCTTCGTCATTGGAATCAGGTCGCTCATCGGGTACTCCCAAAAACAAAGCAGCGGCTGGGCACACAGGTGCCGACCGCTGCCGAAAATTCCTTACTTCATCAATTCCTCAAATTGTCCAGAATTTCACCTTGATTGTAAAGTCCGCGCTGGTCCGTTTTGCGGACATGGATAGGCGCAAAACGGGATCAATTAGATCGCGATTGGGATCGCACGATCCATTCAAGGTGCGTCAGAACCTGCTCCGGTGTCATTTCGTCCGAGCAGACTTCTACGGCGTCGTCGGCCATGGCCAGCGGTGCGACGTCACGATTGGCGTCCCCGGCATCGCGCTCGTTCTGGCTGTCCAGCACATCGGCGAATGTGATCATTTCACCCTTGGCGATCAGCTCGCGATAGCGTCGTCGAGCTCTTTCTTCGGGCGTGGCTGTGAGAAATATCTTGCACTCGGCATCGGGAAATACGACCGTTCCCTGGTCGCGTCCTTCCGTGACGAGGTTGGTGGCCTCGACGCCAATCCGACGCTGCTGCTCGACCAGAATCTCCCGCACGAGTTCGTTGCCGGCGGCGTATCGAACGTTTTTCGTGACTTCCGGCGTGCGGATTTCTTCGGAAACATTCTGACCGTTTACATGGATTTGGTCGTCTCTGAATTCAATAACAATCCTTTGCGCCAGCCTGGTCATGCCAGCCGGATCTGCCAAATCGATGGTTGGGTCGGTGATAGCAGACCACGCGACCGCCCGATACATGGCTCCGGTATCGAGGAAATCAAATTCCAGTCGCTTTGCAAGAGCTCGAGCGACAGAAGACTTGCCGGCTCCAGCGGGTCCATCAATCGTGACAATCATTTAGTAAGGTAACTCGAAATGTCTGACCGCGGGACAGTTTCCCGGATTCGGACGGGGATGGTTTTTCTTTCAGGTCTCAGGCTACCCGATCCTATATAATCCCCGCTACCTTGGTGAATCGGCACAATCGCTACAGTCCTCGAAGCTGTTCATCCGTTGTCATCTGAGAACGCCCGACGGCCCTCGAATGGGAGTCTAAACTTTCGCGGACGGTCATTGCATGGAAAACACCTAGTGAACGCGATCAAGAAACACGAATACTTCATCAACCGCGAATTGAGCTGGCTGGAGTTCAATTCCAGGGTGTTGGAGGAAGCGCAGAATCCTGAGACTCCGTTGCTGGAGCGGGCGAAGTTTCTCAGCATCGTCAGTTCCAACCTCGACGAGTTTTTCATGGTGCGCGTGGCGGGGTTGCGCGAACAGGCGTTCAGTGACGGGGCCCCGCAAGACCTGAATTCCGATGGCCTCAATTCGATCTCGCAGTTGCGATTGATCGCTCGACGCACCCGTGAGTTGGTGGCTCGGCAATATCGCTGCTTTGCCGAAGAGGTCCAGCCGGCGCTCAGTGCGGAAGGCATCCGCATCATTTCATACGACGAAGTGTCCGGCTCACGGGCGTTAAATGAGTGGTTCTCGGGAGTCGTCTTTCCCGTGATCACACCGTTGGCGGTCGACCCCAGTCATCCGCGTCCGCGATACCACAATCGCGGTCTGTACCTCGGTGCGAAGCTTCGACGTCGGAAGGGCATTGGTCCGAAGCAGCTTTTCGCGGTCGTTCAATTGCCGCAGGTGTTGCCGCGTTTCGTACCGGTGACGGACCAGCCCGGCAGCACGTTCGTTCGACTTGAGGATCTTGTCTCTGCCAAGCTGCCCGATCTCTTTGGCGGCTTTGACGTCGAGCAGCATTGTTCCTTCCGCATCACCCGCGACAGCGACATTGATCTGCTCGATCAGGAGTCCGATGACATGCTGCGGATGATCGAGGAGCGACTGCGGCAGCGTCGTCAGGCGGACGCCGTTCGTCTGGAGATTAGCGAAGGAGCCGGCGACGAGCTCTACGATACCATTCGCAAGCACGAGCAGATTCGCGACGGCTCGACGGCAAATAGTTATGGCTATAGTGAAGTCTATCGCATCCCGGGGCCAATCGATCTCACGTGCCTGATGGGGATTGCGAACCTGCCGGAATACGATCACCTGAGGAACGTGTCGTTTACTCCTCGAGTCGCCGGCGGATTGCGACGCGAGCATGAAGATGTCTTCGATGCAATCAGTCGTCGCGACATCCTGCTGCATCATCCGTTCGAAGATTTCGCTCCGGTCGTCGAATTCATTCAAAAAGCTGCCGAGGACCCGGACGTCCTGGCGATCAAACAGACGTTGTATCGAACCAGCGGTGACTCACCGATTGTCCAGGCCCTGATGAAGGCCGCGGAGGCGGGCAAGCATGTTACGGCGATGGTCGAACTGAAGGCGCGTTTTGATGAGAAGGCCAACGTCGACTGGGCCCGACAGATGGAACGTTCCGGCGTCCACGTCGTACACGGTTTCCTGGATCTGAAAACACACTCCAAGATCGCGTTGGTCGCCCGCAAAGAGGGCGATGGTGTCAAACGCTACGTGCATCTATCTACAGGAAACTACAACCCTCAAACCGCCGGGCTGTACACGGATATCGGGTTGTTCACCTGTGATGATGACATTGCGGCGGACGCTTCGGCGCTCTTCAACATGCTGACCGGATATTCGCAGGGGCACGAGTGGCGGAAGTTGACGATCGCCCCCGAGCACCTGCATTCGCGAACGATCGAACTCATCGAAGAACAAACGGCCAGAGCCCGTAAAAAGAAGCCGGCAAAAATTGTCGTCAAGCTTAATGCGTTGGTGGACCAACGTGTGATCGAAGCACTCTACACCGCCAGTCAGGCGGGCGTTGTGATTGAACTGATCATTCGCGGGATCTGTTGCCTGCGTCCCGGAATTAAGGGTGTTTCGGAGAACATACGGGTGATCAGTGTGGTCGACCGACTCCTCGAGCACAGTCGAATTCTGGCGTTTGGCGAAGGCGAAAATGCCAAGGTGTTCCTCTCCAGTGCCGACTGGATGCCGAGGAACTTCTATCGCCGCGTCGAAGTCATGTTTCCGATCGAGTCGCCGGCGTTACGCAAGCGTATCCTCAAGGACATCCTGCCATGCTACATGAAGGATAACGTGCGTGCCCGTGAACTTCAGGAAGATGGCACCTATCAGAATCTGAAGCCGGCCGCCGGTGAAGAACCCTATCGTTGTCAGCACGACTTGTTGGGGCTTCCTGCGTTCCCGGATCGGCCGGTAATACATCGCGAGGAAGGCGAAGCGGTGCGCCCGGGTGGGACTCCCGCGAATTCGGAAGTCGAGCCTGAGGGCAAGCCCACTGCGCGGAATGGCCGCGGCAATACCAAAGGCAAGAAGCGAGCGAAGGCGAAGTAGGGACGAGTGACGAGCGACGAGCGACGAGCAACGAGCAACGAGCAACGAGCAACGAGCCACGAGCCACGAGCAACGAGCCACGAGCCACGAGCCACGAGCCACGAGCCACGAGCCACGAGCCACGAGCCCTGTGGCAATTTTAGCTTGTAGGGTGATCTTTTCCTTAGTCGCGGAGCGACGGCATCTGACAGCCTGGGACTTCAGTCCCAGGAATAGCCTCAAGCACCAACCTGATAGTCGCGGAGCGACGGCATCCGATAGTCTGGGACTTCAGTCCCAGGAATAGCCTCAAGGACCATCCTGGTAGTCGCGGAGCGACGGCATCCGACAGCCTGGGACTTCAGTCCCAGGAATAGAGTCAACCACCATCCTGATAGTCGCGGCGCGACAGCATCCGATAGCCTGGGACTTCAGTCCCAGGAATAGCCTCAAGCACCAACCTGTTAGTCGCGGAGCGACGGCATCCGATAGCCCGGGACTTCAGTCCCAGGAATAGCCTCAAACACCATCCGGATAATCGCGGCGCGACAGCATCCAATCGCCTGGGACTTCAGTCCCAGGAATAGGATCAAACACCAACCTGTTAGTCGCGGAGCGACGGCATCCGATAGCCAGGGACTTCAGTCCCAGGAATAGCCTCAAGCACCAACCTGATAGTCGCGGAGCGACGAGGTAGAGTACAAACCTTTTAAAAGCTTGGATTCCGCTCGATGTTTAAGCCGTGACCGCTGAATGCAGAACGCGCAAGGAATCATAAGTGAGTGCCCCTCGCCCCTCACCCCTCGCTACTCGCCCCTCGCCCCTCACCCCTCGCTACTCGCTACTCGCTACTCGCCCCTCGCCCCTCACCCCTCGCCCCCCGCTACTCGCTACTCGCCCCTCGCCCCTCGCTACTCCCCATGTTCCTCGCATGTCGTTGCGCCTAACATTGGTAGTGTCATTCAATATCAACCGCGACGGGCAGAGCCTTGGCCAAAGTTCTCATTACCTCCGGACCCACCCGTCAGTACCTCGATCCGGTTCGGTATCTGACGAACGCGTCCAGCGGTCGGATGGGCCGTTCGCTGGCTCAAGCGGCGCTGGATGCTGGTCACGAAGTCGTGATTGTCAGCGGGCCAGTGGAAGTCGAATATCCGGCGGCCGCTCGAGTTGTGAATGTGGTCAGCACCGAGGAGATGTTCGACGCGGCCCAACGAGAATTTCGGGACTGCGATGGAGCCATCGGTGTGGCGGCACCTTGCGACTACCGCCCCGTGAAGGTGGCTGACGAGAAAATCTCCAAGTCCGGCGAGCCGTTGCTCGTCCATCTGGTGGAGACCGTTGACGTGATTGCAAGTCTGGGGGCAGAAAAGGGGCATCGCTGGGTGGTGGGCTTTGCCCTGGAAACCGAGGACCATCGATTTCGGGCTATCACCAAGGCGGAGAAGAAGAGCTGTGACTTAATGGTGTTGAATTCGCCCTCTGCGATGAATAGCACCACGACGGAGGTCGAATTGCTGGATCCGGGCGGGAACGTTCTGGCGAATCTTGAAGGGAGCAAGCTGGAAGTTTCGCGGCAGATCTTTGACGTCATTGACCGGAAGCTGATTAAGCCGGGCTCATGATTGCGTTTTGCCCACGTTGTGCGAAACTCCACTCGCCGAATTGCCTCGTTCCGCCTAAGATTCGGGTCGATGCGCGGGCGTTCGCGGCAGATCCTTTTCACGTCAGGCAGCGAGAGAAACTGTGACCTTGTTTAACGGCCTTGAGCATATCGTTCGCGAGAAAGAGCCACTTGCACCATGGAACTGGTTGCGCTTGGGTGGCCATGCGGAATACTTCGCCGAGCCAACGTCCGTCGAGGAACTGGCGGAGGTACTGAAACGCTCGCATGAGGCCGGCATGGCTGTCCGGCTTTTGGGAGCCGGTTCGAATGTGCTGGTTCGCGACACGGGTGTCGAAGGCTTGGTGATCCACCTTTCGGCGCCGGCGTTTAGCGAAATCTCGGTCAACGGCCACGCCGTAACGGCCGGTGGCGGCACGCGATTGAATCACGTTGTGGCCACCGCCGCGCGAGAAGGGTTGTCGGGTTTTGAGGCCCTGGTCGGCATCCCGGGAACCGTCGGCGGAGCGCTGCGGCGAAACGCCATCGGGCATGGAGCCTCGATTGGTCAATGGACGGATTCCGTTTCCGGGCTCACTCACGCCGGCGAGGCGGTCCAGCTTGGCAAGGATGAGTTGCGATTCGGTTACCGTGAAAGCAACCTCGATGCCATCATCATTCTCAGTGCCACGTTTTTGCTTGAACCGGGCGACATGCTGAAAGTGACCCGTCAGATGCAAAAGCTGTGGATCATGAAGCGAACCTCGCAGCCCAGCGGTGAACTGGGACATGGCCAGGTGTTCTCGAATCCGCGTGGTTTGTCCGCTGGCGAGATTATCGAGCAGGCCGGACTGAAAGGTCACAAGGTCGGCGGTGCTCGAGTTAGCGAGAAGGACGCCAACTTTATCGAAATCGAACAGGGTGCCACCAGTGCTGACGTGTTCGCGCTGATCGAAGACGTGCGTGGCAAGGTCTCGGAAGTGCTGGGCGTCGAATTGCAGCCCGAAATCGAAGTCTGGTAGCGAGTCGGACGGTCGCCCTGCTAGCCTCAGAGACGGAAATCTCAGGTTCCTTCTAAAGCTGCCGATAACACTAGTGGACCGAATCGATTCGAAGCGGTCCGCGGCAGCACTGATAGCTCTCGCTTGGATCGAGCAGAGGAAGGGCCCACGATGGCACGACGCAAGAAGCAGGAAGAAGAGTACGAAGAGGAGTATGAGGACGAGTACGAAGAGGAATACGAAGGTGATTCCTTGGCGGACAGGTTTTCTCAGGCTTCGTGGCGACGCGCCCTCCTCGTGCCCCTGATTCTGGTGCTGTTCGGGTTTGGTACCTGGTTCGCATGGAAGAAGTACAAGGACGAGGTTCTCAATCATCCTTCGTATGCGCTCGATCCGACGGCGATCAAGTACACGCCGCCTCCCGAGTGGCTGAAGCGTGACATCCTGAAGGAAGTTGTCGAACTCGGCAGTCTTGAATCTCGCAAGATCCACGAGACGGATTTGACCGTGCATGTGCGGAACGCATTCGTACACCACCCGTGGATTCGCGAAGTCGAACGAATTCGGATTTTCCACCCGGCGAACCTCGAGGCTGTGCTCGTCTATCGCGATCCGGTGGCCATGGTGGCGCTGCCGGATTACGATCCGGACGACGGGGAAGCATGGATCCTGCCGATTGATTCGGAGGCTACCCTGCTGCCAGCGGAAGATTTCACGCCTGAATTCGCGCAGAAGTTTCCACGGATCGACGTGGGCAACACCGTGCCGTCCGGTCCCGTTGGGTCAGCGTGGGGTGATGAAATGGTCGCCGATGCTGCGAAGATTGCCGAGCTGCTTTACAAGGACTGGGAGCAGCTCCGTGACGTGCTGTACCAGGTGGAACGTAGCAGTCTGGATACTTCGACATCGAATGCGGCCGACTTCGATATCCGTAGTCGTCCGGGGAAAGACGGCGTCGGGCTGATTGTTCGCTGGGGCCGTGCTCCCGGAAAGGAACAGGTTGGTGAACCGACGGCCACCGCCAAGCTTGCGGAACTGAAGAAGTGGGTGAGCGACGCCAAGCTGACCGGGCAAATTCCGCGAGTACCGATCGACCTGCGTTCTGTGAAAGACCTGCAGGCTTCAAAACGAAGTTCAGTCGGTGGAACATTCATTCGATAGAGTATTGAAAACCTCCTTTCTGCCCCGAAATTCGCACGGTTTTCGGCTCATCGCAGCACGGGACAGGACGTTCCACGCGCGGGCATGGCGATCGGCCTCGCCAGCGGGTTAGAATGTGCGGGGATTTTTCCTGGTTAAACCGCATTCATTGGGAATAAATATGTCGACTCGTAGATCCTTCCTGAAAAGCTCCGCTGCCGCTGGGGCTCTCATCTCCAACCCATACATCTGGACCAGCAGCTACGTTCGCGCCCAGGATGCCAATAGCAAGCGCACCGTTGGCTCGATTGGTGTGGGTGGCAAGCGTGGTCGCTACAGTCGCGGCGGCCACGTCGCCCGACAGGCCGCAAAACTTGGCAAGACCATCGCCGTGTGCGACGTGGATTCGCTGCACAACGAGCAATTCAATGAAGGCCAGGGCGGCAAGCTGGAAATGTACACGGACTATCGCGAGATGCTCGACAAGAGCAAGCCCGAGATCGTCACCATTGGTACGCCTGATCACTGGCACGTGCCCATCGCCATTGCCGCGATGCGTAGTGGAGCGGACGTTTACTGCGAGAAGCCGCTGACGCTGACGATTCAGGAAGGTATCGACGTCTGCAAGGTCGTGAAAGAAACTGGCCGCGTCTTCCAGGTGGGAACGCAGCAGCGAAGTGAAATGGATCTTCGTTTCCTGAAGGCCATCGCGATTGTGCAGAGCGGTCGGCTTGGCAAGAACGTCAACGCATGGGTTGCCATCGGCGGCGCACCAAACTGCCCCGAGCCGTTCCCCGCCGAGCCAATTCCAGAAGGCTTCGACTGGGAAATGTGGCTTGGCCCTGCTCCTCGAGCGGAATACTCCGAGCAGCGTCGTCGCATGTTCCGCTGGTGGCTTGAGTACTCCGGTGGCAAGATGACCGACTGGGGAGCTCACCACATCGATATCGCTCAGTGGGCCCTCGGTCACGGCGATACCGGTCCCGTTGCGATCGACGGAGCCGGCGAATTTACTCCGATGGTCCCCGATAACTTCAACTGGGCCGCGTTCCTTGACGGCGAAGCACAGTTGCCTGATGGCTACAACGCAGCGACGAAGTTCAAGATCGACCTGAAATTCGCCGACGGTGCCGTCATGCAGGTCAATCACGAAGTGGATCGTGAGGACGGAGTGAAATTCGGTAACGGCATTCTCTTCGAAGGTGAGAAAGGCCGCATGTTCGTGAACCGTGGCAAGCTTCAGGGGAAGGTGATCGACGAGTTGACCGAAAAGGACAACGAGGAAATCGCAGCCGCAATCACGAAGCTGTACAACGGCAAGGAAACGAAGGGCCACATGAACAACTTCTTCGAGTGCATCGAAGATCGTACGTTGCCTGTTTCCGACGTCTATTCGCACCACCGCACGATGACCTCGTGCCACATGTGCAACATCGCACTCATGCTCGGTCGCGAGCTGAAGTGGGATCCGCAGGCACAGAACTTCCTTGGTGACGATCAGGCCAACGCCTTGATGGCTCGCAAGAGCCGCAAGTGGGACGCTGTTTCCGCCTAGAGCTGTTTTCGCCTGTTTCGGGCTGACGTCCTACAGCGGGCAAGTGAGATACGAAACCGCGAGGCCACGGTGCCTCGCGGTTTTTTTATTGCCCGACGCTACTGCGGACGACGCCTTCCCGAGTGCTTCTTGCGGTTGCTCGACACAAGGTCCGCACTATTGCCGGTGGAGTGCGACGAATTCGCCAAATTTCGTTAGCGTTCTTGGGCTGACGTGATGTTCGATGCCCTCGGCGTCGATTGCGGCTGTTTTTTCGTCAATTCCGATCGCCAGCAGGAACTGGTATACCGTTTCGTGCCGCTCCCGCGAACGCTTGGCAAGCCGCCTTCCCTTGGCAGTCAGGTCGACGGGGCGATAGGCCTCCGTTTCCAGCAAGCCTTCATCCTGAAGCCGAGCGACGATGCGCGTCACCGTGACGTGGCTCACTCCAAAGTAGCGAGCCAGATCCACAATACGACAGGTGCTCTTTTCCTGCACAATTTCCGCGATCGCTTCCACGTAGTCTTCCGCCGTTTCGGTGGAATGATCCTTGCGGGTGCGGCGATGGGGGTGTGAACTGTCGGGCACTTTGGTCATTTCCTGGTTCTCCTCTTTCCCAAGATGTAGCACATGCTACACTTTGCAGAGATGAATTTGTAGCCCATGCTACAAATTCTGCACTCCCCGGTTCTACTTCGGAGGAATTACCGTGCTTCAACGCTGGTTGACCGCTTTACTGCTCGGTTTTTGTTTTGTGTCCGTTTCTGTCGCGGACGATGACGGACCCAAAAAGAAGCTGGTTTGTTCGACGACACAGATCGCGGATTTCGCTCGACAGATTGTCGGGGATCGGTGGCAGGTCGACTGTGTCCTCGCGCCCGGTTCGGATCCGCACCTCTATCGAACGAAGCCGACGGACGTGCGGCTGGTTGAGGCGTGCGATCTGTGTCTCGCCAACGGTTGGCATCTGGAAGGGGGCGACTGGATGCAGAAGTTGGCAACTGACGCCGGCAAGCCGTTGGTTGTTTGCGCCGACGGCGTAAAGCCGCTGATGTTGGAGGAAGAAGGGCAGGAGGTTCACGATCCGCATGCCTGGTTCACTCCGAAGAACGCCCGAGTTTACGTGGTGAATATCCTGCGAGGCGTGTCGAAAATTGATCCGGCACGGGAAGGTGAATACAAACTGCGGGCGGAGCTCTACCTGCGTCAGCTGCAGACCCTGCACGCATGGATCCTGAAGCAGGTGAACTCGGTTCCTCTGCAGCAGCGGATCCTGGTAACCAGCCACGACGCTTTCGGTTACTTTTGCAAGGAATACGGATTTCGAGGAGCAGCGCCGGCGGGCTGGTCGACGGGCGAGGAAGTTGGCGGTGGCATCACACCGGCACGGCGACAGAAGACGATTGATTCGATTCGCGAGTTTGGTGTGCGTTCAATTTTTGTCGAGACCAGCGTGAACAAGAAACTGATCCGCGAGATTGCCAGCGAGGCGGGCGTCACGGTAGGCGGCGAACTCTATTCGGACTCGATGGGCAAGTCGGGATCGGCAGGCGAAACCTACATTGGCATGATGCGGGAGAATGTGCTGTCGATCGTGCAGGGGTTGAAGTAAAACACGCTCGGGGCTGCGTCGGTCCCGGGAAATGACACGTTTTTGAAGAGCCGGCGTTAGTCGGGATCGCGAAGAAACCATGCGGCCTTTGCTTGTAGTTGTCATCGCAGTCGTCACCCTTGGTGGTGTGAAATGGTTCATTGATTCCTACGATCCGCCGGGCGCGAACGAGAATCCGCTGCAGATGATCGAGGCATCCGGTGACTACTCGGTGGAGCTTACGACGACGTTTGACGCGGGGCCGGACGAGTTCAGTCTGGACGACGTTGGCGACGCGCCCAGCTTGTTGGTGCAGCTGAACGGCGAAGAAATCTTTCGGAAGATGGGCACGCTCACGGCAGCCGAGACACCTCTTACGCTCGATGAGGTTTCCGGCGTGGTGGTTGGGCAAAACGAATTCTTCGTACAGGCCTCGCCCGCCGACGTGGATTCGCCTCAGCCACGTTCCGTGCGGGTCCGCATTCTGCAGGACGGTATCGCGGTCGCCACCGCAACGCTCTGGCCGGAACTGGGTGACATCGTGCAGGGAACACTAGGTTTGGAGGTTCGGCCATGATCAGCGATTCCTCGAATTCCCAAACTCGCGACGCAGGCAGGACGGTCCCGGCGATCGACGTCAATCACCTTACGGTCAGCTATGGACCGGTACCCGCGTTGTTGGACGTCTCCGTTTCGATACCCTCGGGGCAGCTGGTGGGAGTGATCGGGCCGAACGGTTCGGGCAAGTCGACCTTGATCAAATCGATACTTGGATTTGTGAAGCCGGACGTCGGCGAAGTGAAGATTTTTGGCGAAGAAGCTGCGAAGGCAAAAGGTCGAGTCGCCTACGTGCCCCAGCGTGGTAGCGTCGATTGGGATTTCCCCGTCACCGTCCGCGAAGTTGCCATGATGGGCCGTTATGGTCACGTTCCTTGGTGGCGGGATTTGGGGCGGCGCGATCGCGAAATCACCGACGAGGCGCTGGAGATGGTGCGAATGTCGGACTTCAGGGACCGGCAGATCGGTCAGCTTTCTGGTGGCCAGCAGCAGCGTGTTTTCATGGCGCGTGCGATGGCGCAGGGGGCCGAGATCCTGCTGTTGGACGAGCCCTTCGCGGGAGTCGACGCCGCGACCGAGCGGGCGATTTTGGATGTGCTCGAGCTCACCAAGGCTTCCGGGCGGACACTGATGGTCGTGCATCACGATCTCGCGACCGCAGCTGAGTACTTTGACACGTTGATTCTGCTCAAGCAACGTTTGTTTGCATACGGGCCACCGTCACTGGTGCTCGATCAGGAGTTGCTGAGTCAGGTGTATGAAGGCAAGTTGCGTGTCTTCGCCGACCTCAAGAGGGAGGCCGAATGATGTTCGATGTGACATCGGGATTGGCTGTTCTTCTGGATCTTGGCGCGGGGCTTGCCCTGGAGATGCCCGTGATTCTGGGTGCTTTTACCCGATCTTTTCAGAAGGCGGCGATCGCTGGCTCGCTGGTCGCGGTCGTCTGCGGCGTGATTGGCTGCTTCGTCATTTTGCGGCGGATGGCGTTTCTCGGTGACGCGTTGTCGCACGCGATGTTGGCGGGCGTGACGGCCGGCTATCTGTTCATGAATGTCGTTTTTGGCAGCGACGCCCACGCGCCGGCGATGTTCTTTGGCTCGTTGGTCGCTGGCATGATCACTGTTGGGCTGATCGGTTTTGTTTCGCGCGTGTCACGGATCAAGGACGATACCGCAATCGGAGTCATGTACACGGGGATTTTTGCCACCGGGGGCGTGATGCATTCGCTGTTTAGCGACCGGATTCACATCGACCTTTATCATTTCATGATGGGATCGGTGCTGGCGATCGAAGACGCTGATCTGTGGATGATGGCCATCATTGCCGTGGTCGTACTGTCGATTGTGATCCTGCTGTTTCGCCAGTTGCAAATTGCCACCTTTGATCCCGTGATGGCGGCGTCCATTGGCATCAATGTCCTCGCGATCAACTACCTGTTGACGGCGTGTACTTCGTTGGTCGTCGTCGGTGCGGTTCAGGTCGTGGGCGTTGTCCTGGTCGTGGGCTTGCTGGTTACCCCGGCGGCATCGGCGTATCTGCTTTGCGATCGACTAACGCGGATGCTGCCTTTGGCCGCTGTTTTCGGCGTAACTAGCGTGCTCGGTGGGCTGCTGGTATCTCATTGGCTGAATGTTGCCTCGGGATCGGCGATCGTAATTGTGAGCACGTTGCAGTTCATGGTCGTGCTGGCTTGTGCGCCACGGTACGGGCTGATCGCGGGCTGGTGGCGTCGAAAGACGATGGTGCCCCAGCAACTGCTGGAAGATGTATTGGGCTGTTTTCGCAAGGAAATGGATCGGTCCCTTCGACTGGCCGACCTCGTCGCGGAAGTCGAGCGTCCCGAGGAGCATATTCAGCGAGCGGTCCGGAGCCTTGCGCGGCGGGAATGGATGCTCATCGACGGGGATTTGTTGTCGCTCACCAAGACCGGGCGGCGGGAAACCAAGCGAATTCTGCGGGCTCATCGACTATGGGAAACGTATCTGCAGCACGTGGGAATGCCGGTCGATTCGCTGCATGATCAGGCCCATCGCCTTGAGCACGTGCATGACGAAGATACGGTCGACTATCTGGATGACAAGCTGGGGCATCCGCTGACAGATCCCCACGGTTCGGAGATTCCCGAAGATTTCGAACATCTGGTGCCTGGCGAGGAGGTTGTCGTCAGTCTGCTTCGGGAAGGGCACGCGGGCGTTGTGACGATGTTGGATGAGGACGTGTTTGGGACTCCACTTTCGATTGGCATGCGAGTCATTGCCGGTGCGCGCGAAGATGGCGAGCGTTTGTGGACTTTGACGTTGCCGGACGGATCTCGACTTGAGCTTGACCACGACATGGCCGATTCCGTTACGATTCGGTTGGACGCAGAAGGTCCGGCCACATAAGCCCCAGCGGGATTCTTACGGAGCAAACCAATGAGTGAAGATGCTGATCGCCCGATGCCGCAAATCAAGCCAATTTCGGACCCGATGTCCGTGCCGGTGTTCAACGTCGTGATTTACGTCGCCTCAGTCGACGGAAAGGTGGTCGCTGATGTGGCGAATCTTCCGGATCTTTCGTTCTCTGCTTTGAGCGAACCGGTGGCTCTAAAGCAGGCGATTACCGAGGTGAAGAAGCAGTTGGCGGCATGGCACGGGGCTGGTACCGCCATTCCGTGGATTGATCCGGTTCCCGAACCTACTGCCGATCAGCAAACGCGATTGGTTCCCGTTCATCTCTGATTTGGCTTGAGGTGGTAGCCCCCATCGCGAGTTGAAACGCCGCGATGGCAGCCGCGATTGGAACGTCTAGGGCAGCGAGATGGGGTCGGAAGATCGCAGCCAGCTCTTCTCAGGAGCCTCGTGGAGCTTGTATTCGTGTCCGCTGGCGACCGGCGTGCGTTCCGAGTCGTCATCGGCCTCTGGATTGGCGAACGAAACGCCTCCTCGAGCCATCGTCGCGAGCGATTCGGTGCTGAGGTGAATTCCTTTGAGGCCGAAGTCGACATCGACACCGCTCGTCTTCCAAAATTTCGTGCCGCGACGAAGTAGCGGTTTGAAGCGATCATGGACTTGTGCTGTAAAAGTCACGCTCTGGGCGTCTTTGGCGAGGTTCACGCTGACGATTTGGCCCACTTCGACGCCACGATAAGCCACGGGCGAACCCGGTGAGATGCCGTGCGACTCGTCACTGCTGAGTGTGATCTCCATACCTCCGTTGTCCAGATCGGTCGCCGGAGGTGCTCGCAGTCCCACAAACGAGCGTGCCGCGGGGCTGCCCGGCGGTCCGGGATCGACCGCGATGTATTTCGATCCAACGGCCGTCTCGAGCCCGCTGATGTTCGTCAAACTGAGCAGTGGTCGCACGATCCAGAAGCGGCTCTTCGCGTTCGCGACGGCAACGGCGGAATTGTCCACTTCGACGGTCACATGGACGCCATCGAGGTCTTCGTTGATGTCCAACGAAGTGACAATGCCGATATCGATGCCGCGATGTTGCAGGGCGTCTCCAACTTTCAGGCCATGACCTTCGGGGAATTCGATGCTGATTGAAGTCCCGGTGGGGCGGTGCGATTGCCACGACAGGAAGATTGCAATCAGCAAACACAGCAGAGTCACCCACCACATTTTCGATTGCAGGAATCTGGCGGAAGTGGCGGCGCCGGTTGGGCGAACTACCGCTTCGGGAAACGGGTCCTTGCCGTCTTCAGTCATGCTCATTCTCCCAGATCACATGTGGGTCGAAAGTCAGCGAGGCAACCATGCTCATGGTGACGCACAGCACGAATGCGACCACAGCAGGCCCCAGATGAAATTCGACGAGGCTTCCGAGTTTTACCAGCATGACCAGAAACGCCAGCAACATGACGTCCATCATGCTCCATTTGCCAAGGTGCTCCATCAGCCGAAGTGTACGTGCCTTGTGGCGGCGATGCAGGATTTCCAGCAGGCTCAGCTCGAGCAGCAGGACGATCTTGGTCAGCGGGAAAACGATGGAGAAAACCAGCACGATGGAACCAACAAACCAGCTACCGTGCTGCAGCAAGTCGATCGTGCCGCCCAGGATGCTGGAGGTTTGCTGCTGCCCCAGCTTTTCGACCTTCAGAATGGGCAACAGGACTGCCGGCCAGAATAGAACGAAGGCCGCCATCGCCGCCGCCGCCGTTCGGCTGGCATTGGCATTTGCATTCGCGGTGTCACGAATCGTCGTGTTGCACCGGGTACACACCGTTCGATGTCCAGCTGGAACGCTTGAAGGCATCCGGTGGATCTTGCCACAGCAATGGCACGCCCGGTGGGATGGGACCGGTCGGGATTTCACTTCCTGAGCACCAATACGATTTCGCCTCCTATCGAGCGAACTGGCGGAATGACCTCCGTCAGCCAGTGATCGAATCTCTCGAAACGACAGGGACCTAAGCCCTTCTTGGGCATAATCCGGCGAATTCGGGACGAAACGCCAAATCGTTTAGTGCCGCCAGCGGGAAAGTAGTCCCGAATCAGGGAGATGTCGTCACCGGAGAGTTTGCGTTCATCGTGGGTAATGTGCGTATCGAGCGACATTTCCTTCGAAAAGACCGCCCGCACCAGGCGGCTCTCGCGGACCCGATCGAATACGGGGACTTCTACCCATTCCTTGAAAATCGCCACTCCATCGTCCTTCAGTACGCGATGTACCTCGCGGATGGATTCTTCGATCTCGATGTG